>NZ_OAML01000001.1 GCF_900199435.1 Pygmaiobacter massiliensis | reverse complement strand
CTTGCCTCCTTTACCGGCAGCACCGAGTTTGGCAACATTTGTGCGAAATTCGGCATTCCGCGTGGCAGCTTGCCCGCTTCTACCGAAGCTCGCGACCAAAACCTAAGCTACAATCTCTTTGTACAGAGTCTTTTTTCTCAGGCACTCCACCGTTTGCCCTCTGACGCCGAGATGAACAACTGGGTCGCAAATCTACTTACCAACAGCATGTCTGTAAAGCAGCTGACCGGTGCCATTGTGTTCTCTGCTGAGGCTAAAAACAACACCCTTTCGGAACGTGATTACATTGCCCTTATCTACAATATCCTTCTCGGCAGAGCTCCTTCCGATGAGGAAATTGCAACGTGGACACCTACCATGTCCAGTTGGACAGGGCGCCAAAGCTTAATCAACCAAATTGCTTCTTCTTCCGAAGCCTCGGCTTTTCTTTCGGCCAGATACGGTTTAACAGGTGGTGCTGATTTTTATTCCGGCAGTCAGCTAACCGTTACCTTTGGCAACACCGTTGTGACAGATAGCTCTGTGAATATTCTGGCACGTGTGGTCGCTGGTGAGGTTGGCGGATTTCGAAATGCCGAAGTCTACCGGGCGCAAGCAATTGCAGCACACGCTTGGATTATTTACCAACAGGCACACGGCAACCCCGCCCCGACTGTTACCGATGGCACTCCCACGAAGTTTATCTATGAATCCATTGCAGAGGTGGCCGACTTAACGCTCACCTACAATGGTCAGCCTGTTTTGGCACAGTATACGGCCTCGACCGGTGGTGGCTGGACAAACAGTGCTGCTTCTGTGGGCTGGGGCGATCTCCCCTACCTGGTTCCCGTAGAAAGTAAATACGATTATCTATCTTCCTCTTACAAGCAAGACTATATTTTTGACTTGGGCACCATGAAAAATGCCCTAAATCGCATTTACGATAATGGTATCCCGCAGTGGGAACCCATTGATTTCTCTACCGACCCCGCGGGCTGGCTCAGTTATAACCCAAACGCCAAAGGCTATGCAGGCACACTCAACATCCAAATCAAACGGAGCACTAGTGCTGGGGTTAGCGGTGTCTTCCACCCCACTGCAAATTATTTTAAAGAGAATTCTAAGCTGGGGCTGCGTTCTGCTGATTATATTTTTGCCTATAACCCCAACCAAACCTGGACGTTTACCACTTTCGGGTTCGGGCATGGTGTTGGAATGTCCCAGTGGGGCGCTTATGGTTACGCCACACAAGAGGGCTGGAACTACCGCCAAATTCTCTTGCACTACTATTCTAACGTTTCTATCGTTTCGGTATAAATTAAAATAAAAAGCAGCGTTTTTTGTTGATATTGCAAAAAGCGCTGCTTTTTTTACCTTTACTTGGGCAATCCCTTTGTTTTTACACACTTATGTTGTAGAATAATATTATATTATGTAAAAAAAGGGGTATCATGTTCATGAAATACAAGCGCGTTTTGGCTTTATCGCTAAGTCTTGTGCTGCTATTGTCCACTTTATTGCCTACGGTCAGTGCAGCCAGCAGCCAGCCACCTCTGATGTCTTCCTCGGAGGCTTTTGTTACTGGAGATTCTTTGGTATCATCGGAGCCTCCCGTAACACCAGAAGCTACTGCAACGCCGGAAGCTACCGCAACGCCGGAAGCTACCGCAACGCCAGAAGCTACTGCAATGCCAGAAGCTACTGCGACGCCAGAAGCTACTGCGACGCCAGAAGCTACTGCGACGCCGGAAGCTACTGCAACACCAGAAGCTACTGCAACGCCAGAAGCTTCTGCAACACCAGAAGCTACTGCGGCGCCGGAAGCTACTGAGACACCAGAAGCTACTGAGACACCAGAAGCTACTGAGACACCAGAACCAACCGCTACGCCGGAACCCGACGAAACTTTGATGGAGCAGGTGGTACTTAGCCCCGTGGAGCAGTTTGTCAGCCGGATGTACCGCATCGGCTTACAGCGTGTACCGGATGATGCCGGTC
>NZ_OAML01000002.1 GCF_900199435.1 Pygmaiobacter massiliensis | reverse complement strand
AGACGACCCGGGAGGATAGGTAGGTGCCGGCTCTTTTTCTTTTTTATGGCCCGTTGGTCAAGCGGTCAAGACGGCGGCCTCTCACGCCGCAAACGGGAGTTCGATTCTCCCACGGGTCACCAAAAGCCTCTGTACGATTGTACAGAGGCTTTTTATTTGTCTTCGCATTCATAAAAACAAGTGCTTAAAGCACAATAAAGTTAAAAATTCAGTTTTAATAGAGCTAATATGTATGTGTTTTGTTTGATGAATTCTAAAAAGTTTGCCTAATACTTCAAAATGGTTGTTGACTGAAAAAGTGGAAAGCGTTTGGGTGTACATTTGCCGCCCCAAACGCTTTGTGATTTTGTACGGCGAAGACATTGCGCAATATACGCACCGCTCACGCGAGAAATGGAGTGCTACTTATACGAGAGTAACGTCTGACAGTTGATTACTGTAAAAATTTTAGAAAACCAGAAGTAAAAATGTTACTAGTGCTACGGTTTAATATATGCATAGCCGTCTCTCTGCTTTTCTACAAGTTCCACTACGCCCGCGGGGACGATATTAACGTTGGGAAGCAGATCTTTTGCAGAAATTTCCCACCCGCGCAATGCATTAGCGCAGGCGCAAACTAGCACATCTTTTTGTGTAAGTGTCTCCACCGCAGCCGAAAATGCGACATCTTTTTGCGCCAAGGGAACAACAGCGTTTCCGTTACTGACGATTTCAATCTGAGCAAGTTCGGATTTGTCTGCATAATAGGCGAGTAAGTTTTCTACATTTTTAAAGACCATTTGCCACCGCTCAGCATCATCGATATGAAAGACTGCTTTTATCATAGAATTCCTCCAATGTAGTGTTTCTTCTTATTATAAAAGGTTGTACGTACCTCAAGCAAGTGGTTAGTGGCTGCTTTTGCATAAATTAGCAGAAATTCTACTTTTATAGATAATAAGCTGAAAAATAAAAGCGAATAAAGACGGTGGTTTTCACCCATTCAAGTTTGTGATATGATAAAAGGTAAGCTGATTTGTTGCAGAGAAAAGGAGAGAATATATGAAAATTCAACATATTGCGCTCTATGTTTCCAATTTGGAACAAATGAAAGAATTCTACAAAAAGTATTTTGGCGGAATTGATTCTTCTCGTTATCATAACCCTGCCACTGGCCTTCAAACTTATTTTTTA
Source organism: Pygmaiobacter massiliensis (assembly GCF_900199435.1). GTDB lineage: Bacteria > Bacillota > Clostridia > Oscillospirales > Ruminococcaceae > Pygmaiobacter > Pygmaiobacter massiliensis. The sequence goes on along the minus strand of NZ_OAML01000002.1, from coordinate 914,117 downwards.
GAATTTGCAGGGGAAACCCGATTAGAACTAATGACCCGACCGGATTTGGTGGCGAATGAAAAAGTATTGCTGCAAACAGGCTGGGCACATCTGGCTTTTAGCTTGGGTACCAAAGAGGCGGTGGATGCGGTAGCCGCCAGGCTGCAGCGAGATGGAATTCCATTGATTAGCGGGCCTCGCGTGACCGGGGACGGCTACTATGAAGCTTGCTTTTTAGATCCAGAAGGAAATCAGGTCGAGATAACAGAATAGAGATACCCGCAGCGAAAAACTGAAAAAATAGTAGAAAATAATTGAATTAATACTTATTGTAGTTGAAAAAGGTAAATGCAACTGGCAGTTGACAAAAGGAAACGAGAAGTTGGTGGTCTTGCAAATACTTCGCCCGATACAATAAAGGCAGCCAAACTATCAGGAGGAAGACATTATGACACGAGGCCAAAAGATTACGGCATTACGCCGCAAAGCACATTTAAGCCAAGAAGACCTTGCGGAGCAAATGGGGATTTCGCGCCAGGCAGTTTCTAAATGGGAAGCCGACAGCTCAGCCCCAAGCATTGAAAATTTGAAAGAGCTTTCTCGTATTTTTGACGTTTCGGTGGATGTATTGCTCGAGCCAGATAAAGAATCAGCGGAGGTGGACGAATCTGACATCCCTCCCAACGATACTGGCATTAAAGCACAATCGACACAGGCGCACAAAAAATGGATACTTGCAGCCGGTGCTGCGGTTTTGCCGATTGGCTTAATAGCAATGTTAATATGGCAGCAGGTGCAGATATTAGAGCTGCAAGCAGCTGTAACAGAACTGCGCAGCCGCGGAGCGCAAACCATTTATATGCCATCTCCCGCAGAGACGACTAAAGAGGTGACGGATTACCAATTAGAGGAGGTTGCTTACAACCAGGAATCTAAAACGTTAACCATTAAAGTTAGTGTCGTGCCGCTGAATTTTACAGCCGATACAACAGCACAGATTAGTGTGAAGGGCAGTACAAATACCGTTACCGCTGACGCGCAGCAACTGGATGGTGCCTTTACAGCGGAACTGGAAGTACCGCTGGAACCGTCCATGAAGCTCTACTTTTTTATGCAACAAGGCACTCAGACGCAGCCAATTCTTCTGGATGATCTCAGCTATTTGCTCAGCAGTTACCAGATGACAGGGAACAGCGATTTTATAGGGCAGCTGTCGCGAACCTCTTCGGGGCTTTCTATTTCTGGCGAAGTACAAACAGCACTGGAATTTATTTATAGTGACAGCAGAAAAATTAATCTTTATCCTATCAAAGGAACGGTAAGCCTAATCGTAGATGGCAAAACGATTAAAACAGAACCGATTGTAGGAATCGATGATATACTCGACTTAGGTGAAAACAATGGAATGACCGCGACGGATGCTTTAAGTGGAACTACATTTTATACGCAGTTTTCTGAAGTTGTGCCCTGGCAATACGGCCAAAGCAGCGGTTACTTTTTGACCCAGATTGAGGACAATTTAGGGGGAACCTACGAATATCAAAGTGAAATCAGATTTTAGCATTATACTGCCAGGAGCGTTTACCGGTCTCGAGATTCCTTTTTTGCCCATACTGTTTGCCCCTTGTTGTCAGCTATTCGTTTAAAATGCCACCTTAATATTCGAACAATAAGTTTTTCTGGACAATTAAGGGGCAAATTGATAAAATATAGTGTACTCCTCCTTGTGTGAGGTAGGAGTGCATCGAACTAGAGAGGGTAACCCTGCGCCAAGCCGCGCAGGCGATGGATCGGTGCTTTTGCAAAAGCTGCTGCGGCAGCAGGTGACCGATCCCAGAAAGGATGGTCAAACAATGGAAAGACTTATCGGAACGGTATCAATGGGCGTACGCGCACCTATCATCAGACAGGGCGATGACATTGCAAAGATCGTCGTGGACAGCGTTGTTCAGGCGACCGAACAGGCCGGTATTTCATTGAATGAAAAAGACGTAGTTGCAGTAACCGAAGCTGTTGTTGCACGCGCACAGGGCAACTATGCTACTACAGAGCAGATTGCACAGGATGTTCACAATAAATTTGGCGACGAAACCGTTGGCGTGATTTTCCCGATTCTCAGCCGCAACCGTTTTTCGGTATGCTTAAAAGGCATTGCTGGCGGCGCGAAAAAGATCGTGCTGATGCTCAGCTATCCTTCCGATGAGGTGGGCAACCATTTGGTCGATCTGGACCTGCTGGACGAGAAAGGCGTCAATCCGTGGAATGATGTGCTGACCGAAGAAAAATTCCGCGAATTGTTTGGCTATCGTGTGCATCCGTTCACCGGTGTGGACTATCTTGCATTTTATAAAGAGCTGATTCAAGACGCAGGCTGCGAAGTCGAGATTATCCTTGCAAACGATTGCCGCGCTATTTTGGACTACACCAAAAACGTGCTTTGCTGCGATATTCATACCCGTGCTCGTACCAAGCGTTTGCTGAAGGCTGCTGGTGCGGCTAAAGTGTATGGCTTGGATGAAATTATGACTGCTTCGGTAAACGGCAGCGGCTTTAACGAAAACTATGGCTTGCTGGGCAGCAACAAAGCGACCGAAAACTCGGTTAAGCTGTTCCCCCGCAATTGCCAGCCAGTGGTAGACGCGATTCAGCAAGGTCTGCAGGAAAAAACCGGCGTCAAAGTTGAGGCCATGATTTACGGCGACGGTGCATTCAAGGATCCCATCGGCAAAATCTGGGAGCTTGCTGACCCCGTGGTTAGCCCTGCTTATACCGAGGGTCTGGAAGGTCAGCCGAACGAAGTAAAGCTGAAGTACCTTGCAGATAATGATTTTGCGGATTTGCGCGGCGAAGAGCTGAAGGCAGCAATCTCCGACTATATCCGCCACAAAGATCAGGACCTCGTGGGCAAAATGGTTTCTCAGGGCACCACCCCGCGCCGCTTAACGGACCTGATTGGTTCGCTCTGCGACCTGACTTCGGGCAGCGGCGACAAAGGCACCCCGATTATCTTGGTCAAAGGATATTTTGATAACTTCACCAAATAAGTTATAAAAACAATTGATAAAAACCGGGCATCCACAGATTGCGGCTGCCCGGTTTTTTTATCTCATATTTTAGAGAGTTACCACATGGTGTTGATGCTAAAGATTTTTGGTCGGCGGAAAGGGGCTAACTAGAAGGCGAGAGCGAATTATTGGAATTTGCAGACCGGTATAACTTAAAGCTTTCAACAAGCAAGAATCATGTTGCTTGGTTGTTGAAAAAGTAGCTAATCTCGCTATTTAAAAGTTGCCCAGTAAGCTTGCAAAGGGCAAACAAAAAAGACACACTAAAAAGTGTGTCTTCCGTTTGGCTCCCCCTGTTGGACTCGAACCAACGACCCTGCGGTTAACAGCCGCATGCTCTACCGACTGAGCTAAGGAGGAATATTCTTTACTGCCCCAATAGTATACCTCATAAATTGCTGATTTGCAAGTCCTTTTTTGAAAAAAATATGCTTTTATGCAAAATTACGAAGCTGTTTTTGCAGAGCTGCTTTTTGTGCTGCTGGTGCAAAGAAAAAAACGTAAAATCGAAACGAAAATGTAGAACTTTGAACCGCAACTTTAAGTTTACAATTGTGACCAAAACAAAAGAAAAGCAGCAGCCACAATAAAACGATAAAACACTAGTACGTTACCGTTATAAAGTTTCATCTTTTTTTCGTCTGTACATCCTAAAATACATGGAATTCCATCCAGCGAAACACGGAAAAGAAAATAAGGCGAAAGAAAGCGAGTCTTGCGAAAACCTGATTTTGCACCTTAATATACTTATAAAAGACAAAAAACTGTAATTGTGCGTGAACAAGGGACCAACTGCGTCAAATGCAAAAATAAGCAAAAATGAGCCATTTCTCTTTTTTTCTGCGGTGAAATATGTAAAAATAAGAAGAGAAATCATTAGGTAAATTAGAAAATTTCAGAAAAACGTCAATAAACGTTACAAAAGCACAGCACCGAGCCGGAGGCTTTTGACGATTTTTAGACACGCTGCCTGTATAATTTGAACCAAGAACAAAAAATATGACATTTTTGACTAAAACAAATTACATAAAGGAGATCGCACATATGAAAACAGTAATTTTAACCGGTCAAGATTTGACACTGGAAGAGGTTGCACTGGTTTGCCGTCACGACGCCCCTGTAGCCCTGTCGGACACCGCGAAGCGCAATATTGAAGAATCTCGCAAAGTGGTAGAACAGATTGTAGACGAAGATCGCGTGGTCTATGGCGTTACCACTGGGTTTGGTAAATTCAGCGATGTTGTAATCAATGCCGATGAATGCAAGCTGTTGCAGAAAAACCTCATCATAACCCATGCTGTTGGCGCTGGCGATCCCTTCCCGCGTGATGCAGCGCGCGGCATCATCCTTCTTCGCATCAACAATCTGGCCAAAGGTTTCTCCGGCGCGAGAATGGAAACTGTCCAGACCATGATTGATATGCTGAACAAAGGCGTTACTCCTGTTGTTCCGCAAAAAGGCTCGCTTGGCGCTTCCGGCGACCTTGCCCCGCTTGCTCATGTAGTGCTGCCGATGATTGGCCTTGGCAAAGCAGAGTATCAGGGCGAAGTTCTCGATGGCGGAGAAGCCATGCGCCGCGCAGGTATCCCCGTGATTGAACTGGGCGCTAAAGAAGGCCTTGCACTGATTAACGGCACTCAGGTTATGACCGCAACCGGCGCACTGACTGTGTATGACGCACTGGAGCTAATCAAAGTTGCAGACATCGCCGCAGCACTCAGCTTTGAGGCACACAACGGCGTAGAAGATGCACTGGATCCGCGTATTCATGTCATCCGTCCGCACAAAGGGCAGATGGACACTGCGCGCATCTTGAGACAGCTGATTGACGGCAGTAAAAATACCACCCGTCAGGGCCAGATTCGTGTGCAGGACGCTTACTCTCTGCGCTGCGTACCACAGATTCACGGTGCAAGCAAGGATGCGATCAACTTCGTCAAACAGAAAGTTGAAATTGAAATCAATGCGGTTACTGACAACCCGATTATCCTTAAAGATACCATGGAAGGCATCTCCGGCGGCAACTTCCATGGCCAGCCGATGGCACTGCCGTTCGACTTCCTGGGTATTGCGGTTGCAGAGCTTGCAAACGTTTCTGAGCGCCGCATCGAGCGTCTCGTTAACCCGGCACTCAGTGGTCTGCCTGCTTTCCTCACCAAAGATGGTGGTGTAAACTCTGGATTTATGATTGTGCAGTACTCGGCTGCTGCGCTTGTTTCTGAAAATAAAGTGCTGGCTCACCCTGCCAGTGTCGATAGCATTCCGTCTTCTGCAAACCAGGAAGACCATGTAAGCATGGGCACCATTGCCGCACGTAAAGCACGTGAGATTTTGGGCAATGCACGCCGTGTACTTGCAATGGAACTGATGTGCGCCTGCCAGGCCATTGATATGCGTGGCGATAAAGGGATGGGTGTTGGCACCAAACCAGCATACGATATCATCCGTGCACAGGTTGCGAAACTGGAAGAAGATCGTCCGCTTTATGAGGACATCAACAAATGCGAGGAAACCATCATTGATGGCAGCCTTGTGGAAAGTGTGGAAAAGTCCGCTTCTGCGATTGAATTTTAGTCTTGCGCCCTAAAGGCAGCCGGGCGGCAACCGCACGGTGCCAAACCATCACCTGCAAGATGGTGTACGCACCGGCGGTTTGTGGCTGCTTTTTAGCAGACTAAATTTGATAAAAAATGAAATGGAGGAAGAAAACATGTTAAACCCTGTAATTGTAGCTGTGGTTCTGTTATGCGTGCTTTGCCTTCTCAAGATGAACATTCTGTTTGCAATGCTCATCTCTCTTTTCGCCGGTGGTCTGGTAGGTGGCCTGGGCCTTATGGGTACAATGGGCTCTTTGCTTGCTGGCTTCGGCAGCAACGCAGAAACGGCGCTGGCCTATGTTCTGCTGGGTACCTTTGCAACTGCAATGGCCACTACCGGCATTGTTGACATTCTTGGACAGAAGCTGACCAAAGCCATTGGCGACAAAAAAATGGTGCTTCTGTTCTCGCTTGTCATCATCGCCTGCCTTTCGCAGAACGCAATTCCGGTACATATTGCTTTCATTCCCATCTTGATTCCCCCGATGCTTATTTTGATGAACAAGCTTAAAATCGACCGTCGTGGTGCCGCTTGCGCACTGGCTTTCGGTTTGAAAGCACCGTACATCACCTTACCGATTGGCTTCGGCCTCATTTTCCAGGGCATCATTGCAGATAACATGACTGCAAACGGCATGCCTGTAAAAGTGAGTGATGTCTGGAGAGTTAACTGGATTCTTGGCATTGCAATGATCGTAGGTCTGTGCATTGCGCTTTTTATCTCCTATCGGAAACCTCGCGAATACCAGGATGTTCTGGTTTCTGACCATGTGATGAGCGAAGAAGAAATGAAACTTCAGCCTCGCCATTGGTTTACGATTATTGCCATTCTGGTCATGGTCGGTCTTCAGCTGAAATTCAGCTCTCTGCCGATTGCTGCGATGGGCGGCTTGCTCGTTATGATTCTCACCGGCGCTATCAAATTCAACGAGTTGGACGACCAGTTTGCCGGCGGCATTAAACTGATGGGCTTTATCGCCTTTGTTATGCTGGTAGCAGGCGGCTTCGGCCAGGTGTTAAAAGACACTGGCGCGGTTGACGCACTGGTTCAGGGTTCTGTTAGCCTGATGGGTGGCAGCAAACTGGTTGCAGCTACTATGATTACCCTCATCGGCCTGCTGGTTACGATGGGTATCGGTACTTCTTTTGGCACTGTGCCTGTTCTTGCAGTTCTGTACGTACCCCTTTGCCAGCAAATCGGTTTCAGCCCGGCAGCAACCATCCTTCTGATGTCTGCTGCGGCAGCGCTCGGCGATGCAGGTTCGCCCGCTTCTGACACCACGCTTGGACCAACGAGTGGTTTGAATGCAGACGGTCAGCACAACCATATTTGGGATACCTGCGTACCGACATTCCTGCACTACAACATTCCGCTGATGATTGCCGCGATCATTGGTGCTCAGTTCCTGTAATGTGAAGCGAAGAAAACCTGACACTTCTGTGTCAGGTTTTCTCGCCTTAAAAGACAAATTGTGATGAATGCTTTAAATCGAGGTTTCTGTGCTTTTATTACAGAGAAAGCGGATTGCAATAAATTCCAAACTGAGACAAATTCAGAGAAAGAGATGGCTTGAGAGATGAAGATGACAATCAAAAACAGCATGGACTACAAAACGACCGAATGGTCTGGCGGCAAGACCACAGAGCTGTTTATTTACCCGCCCGATGGCGACTATTCCGCGCGGCGCTTTGATGTGCGCATCAGCAGCGCGACGGTGGAGGTAGAGCACTCGATGTTTACTTCGCTGCCAGGGGTACAACGCAAGCTGATGCTGCTTGAGGGTGAAATGAAACTGGTTCATAAAGGCCATCGCGAAAGAGTGATGCGTCCGTTTGCAGATGTTGATGCTTTTCCCGGTGAGTGGGAAACCGAAAGCTATGGCAAAGTGCGGGACTTTAACCTGATGACCTGCAACGGCGCAAAAGGGCGCCTTTCCTGCGTGGAAGCAGAAGGCGACACCGATCTGTTGATGCCTGAAATGCTTGGCAAAGAGATGATTGTACTGTACGTGATAGCAGGCAGCGGGAAAATAAATGACCATGAACTCGGCGAAACCGAACTCATGGTCATAGAAGATTATAGCGGAGAGACAATTGCAGTGCGGCCAGCCACCGGTAAACAGATGAAGCTGGCTGTGAGCCACCTGGCGTTATAGTGCCACATCTGCTGTCATCAGCGGAGATATTGCAACCGGCCCGCCCATTTGGCAAAGGATAACCTTGCCGTTTTTAATGCCAACAGTTGCCTCGATAATACCGCCGGGCTGATGGAACTCATACTCATAAGTGCCGCCTGGCAGCGGCAAAGCCAAATGTGTGGCACAGGCAATCGAGCCACTGCCACAGCTACTCTCCCATACAAGAGAGTGGGTGTCGCAAACATAAACGGCAGGCACTAGCTGGTCTGGCGCGGTGAGGAACATTACACCGTACGCATCGCTCGGCGCCATTTGCTGCACTGCGGCAATCAGCCCCCGCACAAACTCTTCTGTGCGGGGCTGGCCCGGAACAATAGTATGTACAATGCCATCAAAAATCATGACATCGAACGTTTCGCCAAGATAAGTAACCGTTTTGGTTTCGGCGAGTAAAGGCATCTGCGTTTTGCAGGTGCCTTTTTTGTGGTCAATTTCCACTGTCAGCGGCAGTTCTGCACCACTGATTTCTACTGCCACCGTTTGCGGGTGAGCAGGGGAAAGCATACTAAGCAGATAGCCGAAGCTGCGGGTGGCATTGCCACAAAATTCACCGCCCATCATTTGGATTCTGCCCGCGCCGCCTTGCTGCGGCGATACCTGAAATGCCACCTGCTCGGCATGGTATTCGGGCAGGGCCAGCAGCCGCGCAGCAATTGGTGCAATATCTTGCGGGGGGACAGGCGTGGTCACGAAAATCGTCAAATTGCCTGCGGGGTCGGCAAGGTAAAAAGAGAGCTTCATACGAACGTCCTTTCCTGTTGTAATGTCAGAATTTGCTCTTCGCATTTACAGCAAATCATCTTACCTTGACGATACCATAAAAGCGTCTTTTTTTCGTTTATAATACTGCGGGTACTGGGTCCAGTTGTTCCTCTAGCTCGTAGGCGCCGGGCAGCGGGCCAAGCAGTTCTTTGGCAGCTGCTTCATAATCCGCCGCAGAATGCTGGAGAGCGGCAGTGAAGATTTCGGGGTACAGTTTTAACAGTACAGCTTGTGTGTGCGCAACGATGCCAAGAGAGAACGGCGAACGAATCATCTGAGCACTGTTTTTTGCTTCCTCCAAAAGTTTAAGCGCACTTTTTGCATCGCCGCGTACAGCGTAAACCCGCGCACAATATGACTTGGCAATTGCACGCCCAACAAGAATGGTAGAGGCGTCATACAGATCACTGGCACGCAAAAATACGGAAGCGGCTTCTTCTTTTTGCCCAAGTGCCCATAGGCTGCGGGCTTTGTTTGAAAAGAAAGTGGGGTTTTGAGGATAGCGGCGGTCACTGCAAATTTCGATAGCACGGTCGTAAAAGTCCAAAGAAGCCGCAAAGTGGCCCTGCTTGCGCTCTGCTTCGCCGAGATAGTTGTAGCAAGCCGCCACGTTCAGTGCATAGTTTTGGCCTTCCAACGGCGAGGTCTGGAACAGGGTAATTGCCTGATGCAATTTTTCGCGGGCTTCCTCATAACGTCCGCACATCGAAAGATAGAGTCCATAAAGGCGACATTCGGTCGCGCACTCGGTATTTAGCCGGTGTGCCGAAGCGATGCCCATACTTTTTTCGATGTTTTCGCGCATCAACTCGGTATTCCAGGTCTGTATGCCGTAGAAAGTAAGTTGACGCAGGTAAGAAATGTGAATTTCGGGATGCTCTTCGAGATAACGATTTTGTGCAAGCCCGCGGTGAATTGCCTCGATGCCTTTTTTATATTCGCCCTGCGAGATATAGTATTTGCCTACGACGAGATAAAGGCGGCTTTCCAGTTCGCTGAAATCCATGGCACTGGGCTGATAATTGTACAGGCGAATCAGTTCGGCGGTTAATTGGTCAAAGTAGGTGGTCAGCTGTTTGGGTGCTTCCAAATCCGAGTCCTTCTGTGGCTGCAAAATGGGGTAAAGCTCGTAATTAAACCGAGAATAATCGGCAAGGCTCAAAATTTTGTATTGCAGCACTTTTGCATCGTTGCCAGCCTGCGCGTAATGGTAAAGCAGGCTTTGATACCACGAGTTATTGTGCAGAATGGCTGCTTGCTCGTAATAGGTGGCAACGCGTGCGTGTAACAGTCGGCGCTTTGCAGGCGAGAGCAGAGAGTGTACGAAATCCTGCATCTTGTTGTGTCGGAACTGGAAACGAATCTGTCCCTCTGCAACCTTTTCTCTTACCAGTCCGTGCTGCTTGAGGTCGTCAATCAATTCGATAATTTCGAGCGTGTCGCGGTTAAAGATAAACTCGACGATTTCCAGTGTAATGTACCCTGGACAGATGGAAATGGTATCGAGCATCTGGCGAGAATCGGTGGAAAGCTCCTCTACCCGTTCCAGCAAAATCTCCTGCGGATTTGCAGGCAGCGAAAGCTTGTTGGTTCCATCGCTTGAAAGGTAGCTAAGCAGCATATCCAGAAAGAAGCCATTGCCCTCAGAATCCTGATAAATGTGGTGGATAATCTGCTCGTTGAGCGCGCCGGCACCTAAGCGGTCGGCAATAATCTGGCCCACTGCCTGCTCGGTGAAAGGCTCCAGCACAAGCTGCGTCAAAAACTTTTCTCGAATCAGCGCATTTAGCTGCTTTTGCACCAAAGGCGGCTGCACATCCAGGCAGGTGCCGATGCAGAAAAGGTTCGGGTTGCGCTCGCGGATAATCAGCGAAAGCAGTTCCAGGCTCAGCGTATCCATAAATTGCAGGTTGTCAAAAAACAAAACAATTGGGGTTTCTTCACCAATCAGCGAAAATAACTTTAAAATACTGTTGCGGGTGGTGCGGTAGTTGTACGAGGTCATTACGTCTTCCGGCACCTGGGAAGAAAGTGCGTTATCGCCAAACAGCGGAAACAGGTTGCTGATATGGCTCATGTAGCTGGCTGGTACATGGATATTGTTTTTGCGTATGTAGCTGTCAAGCTGAAGCATAATGCTGTTCCAGGGCTGCAACGTAAATTCGCGTTCTGCCTGAAAGCAGATGGTGCGCAGCACGATGCAGGCATCGCCGTCCACATTATCTAAAAAGTGGTTCATCAAATAGGTTTTGCCTACGCCATTATCGCCTAGAAGGCAGATGGCGGTAGGGTTGCCAAGCAAAAATGAGTGATATGCTTTCATTAGATACTGCATCTCTTGGGTGCGCCCAATAATAGGGGTGGCCTCCGGCTCTGGGTCGGCAGTGCTGGATTCTGTCCACGAGCTCAACAGTTCACGGTGCAGGGTAGTCAGCTCGGCACACGGGGCAATACGCAGCTCGTTATTCAGCAGTTTGCTGATGTTTTGGTAAACTTTGATGCCTTTGTGGAAAAGATTATTCTTCTGATAGCATTCCATCATCAGCAGATAGATGCGCTCTTCCAGCGGATCTTCTTTAGTATATCGGAAAAAGAGTGACTCCATCGCAGAAACATTACTTTGCGGGGTTTGCAGCATTCGGTCGTACAAGCGCCGCAGATAGCTGTCTTTTAAAGAGGTGCGCTCCAAAGCGAGCCACTCCTCGAATGCTTCTGCATTTTTTAAATCAAAGCCCTGCAATAATTCGTTCTCGTAAAGCTCGAGGCCATCGCTTGCCAAAAAACGGTCATAATCAATGTCATAAGTAAACTCTGGATTAAGTGCAAGGAGGGGCTTTTTAGGAGAAACGATGACCTCTAAATCAAAAGCCTTTTTAATGGTATAAAGGGTGTGCCGCAGGTTTTTCTTTGAAACCTGTGCATCGTCTGCATCCCAAAGCAAAGCAGCCGCCTGTTCTCGTGTCATGTTTTTTTTGATAGCAAGACAGTAAAGCAGCGCCTCGGCTTTTTTGAAAGGCAACTGCACAACCTTATCGTCTAATAAAATAAGCGGGGTCTGCAATAACTTAAACGTGATTTTGGGCATCGATTTTCCTCCTTGACTTTTTCGTGGGTAGACTAAGAAATAGACGGTTACGAGTGTTTCTTGCTCTCAGTATACAACACATTTTGGAAAAATCATCTATAAATTTGCGAAAAGTTAAAAAAATTTGTATCTGAATAGACGTTTATAGACGTTCTTTAGACATTCGCATGTTAGAATTTAGAAAAAAGGAGGCCGACCGCCATGATGAATAATTTTGATATTGCCAACGCCATGACTGTAAAACTGGACCCGGTGCTTCCGGAATACCCCGAATTTAAAGAAGGGGTACGCCGCGCACCCAAGCGTGAGCTGACCTTGAATGAGAGAGAGAGCAAACTTGCGCTCAAAAATGCGCTTCGCTATGTGCCGGAAGAGCTGCATGAGCAGCTTGCACCCGAATTTTTGGAAGAGCTGATGACCCGTGGCCGCATTTACGGCTACCGCTTCATGCCGAAAGACCGCATCTATGGCAAACCCATTGATGAGTACAAGGGCAACTGTGTTGCGGCAAAAGCCTTTCAGGTGATGATCGACAACAACCTCGACCATGCAGTTGCGCTGTATCCTTATGAACTGGTTACCTACGGTGAGACCGGTCAGGTCTGCCAGAACTGGATGCAGTACCAGCTCATTAAAAAATACCTTGAAGTGATGACTGAAGAGCAGACGCTCGTTATGATGTCCGGTCACCCGATGGGACTTTTCAAATCTCACAAAACCAGCCCGCGGGTGGTAATCACCAACGGCTTGATGATTGGCATGTTCGATGACCCGGAAGACTGGGCGAAAGCAACCGCAATGGGCTGCTCGAGCTACGGCCAGATGACCGCGGGCGGGTGGATGTACATCGGACCGCAGGGCATCGTGCACGGCACCTTCAACACCCTGCTCAACGCCGGCCGCAAAGAGCTGGGCATCCCCGAAGACGGTGACCTGCGCGGACACCTCTTCATCACCTCCGGCCTCGGTGGCATGAGCGGCGCACAGCCCAAAGCCATCGAGATTGCACACGGTGTCGGCATCGTGGCAGAGGTAGACGCTTCCCGCATCGAAACCCGTCACGAACAGGGCTGGGTAGGCAAAGTTACCGACGACATTCAGCAGGCCTTTGCATGGGCTCACGAAGCAATGGAAAAGAAAGAAGCACTTTCCATTGCTTACCACGGCAATATCGTTGACCTGCTGCAATATGCAGTAGATAACAACGTGCATGTAGAGCTGCTTTCTGATCAGACCTCCTGCCATGTACCTTATGACGGCGGCTACTGCCCGCAGGGCCTTACCTTTGACCAGCGCACTGAAATGCTGAAAAATGACAAACACGGTTTCTGCAAGCTGGTTGATGAATCCCTCATTAAGCACTTCCACCTCATCAAAACCCTTGTAGAGCGCGGCACCTACTTCTTCGACTACGGCAACGCCTTTATGAAAGCCGTTTTTGATGCCGGTGCAAAAGACATTGCCAAAAACGGTGTGGATACCAGCGAAGGTTTCATCTTCCCGTCTTACGTTGAGGACATTATGGGACCGATGCTGTTTGACTACGGCTACGGCCCGTTCCGCTGGTGCTGCCTCTCTGGCAAACCGGAAGATTTGCACAAAACCGACCATGCGGCAATGGAAATTATCAACCCGAACCGCCGTGGGCAGGACCGCGATAACTATATCTGGATTCGCGATGCAGAGAAGAACAAACTGGTTGTTGGCACCCAGTGCCGTATCCTTTATCAGGATGCACTCGGCCGCCGCGACATTGCCCTGCGCTTCAACGAGATGGTTCGCAATGGCGAAATCGGCCCTGTTATGCTTGGCCGTGACCACCATGACACCGGCGGAACCGATTCTCCGTACCGTGAGACTTCCAACATCTACGACGGCAGTAACATTACCGCAGATATGGCAGTGCAGTGCTATGCAGGTAATGCTGCACGCGGCATGAGCCTCGTTGCGCTCCACAACGGCGGCGGCGTTGGCATCAGCAAATCCATCAACGGCGGCTTTGGCATGGTGCTGGACGGCAGCGAGCGTGTTGATGAAATTCTGATGGCTTCTATCCCCTGGGATACCATGATTGGTGTTGCAAGAAGAAGCTGGGCACGCTGCGAGCATTCTATCGAAACCGTGGCAGAGTACAACAAGAGCCGCGATGGTCAGGACTACATCACGATGCCGTATATCGCTTCGGATGAGCTGATTGAAAAGACCTACGAGAAAATTGTGAAATAACAAAACCAGAAGATACAACACCCTCTCTTCAATGGTTGCGCATGGCGCATGGCCCCGCTGTAAAGCGGGGCCGGCCCAATGCGAAGAAAGGAAGCAAACCAATGAGCAAAAAATTCATCTGCCATGCTGCAGAGCTGGTAACCTGCCGGGGCAAAGCCCCGAAATACGGCAAAGAGATGTCCGACATCGGGCTAATCGAGGACGGTGCGGTGCTGATTGAAGACGACAAAATCGTCGCAGTTGGCACCACAGAAGAACTTTCCTCCCGGTTCAACCTGTCCGGCTGCGAGGTCATCGATGCCACAGGCAAAACTGTCCTGCCGGGATTCGTGGATTCTCATACCCATTTTGTGTTCGGCGGTTACCGTGCAGATGAATTCTCCTGGCGGCTGCGCGGCGACAGCTATATGTCTATTATGGAGCGGGGCGGCGGCATCAATGCCAGCGTAACCAAAACCCGCAATGCCACAATGGAAGAGCTGGTTGCTGAGGGCAAGGACCGGTTGGCCCGCATGCTGGAATTTGGTGTTACCACCGTAGAAGGCAAAAGCGGCTATGGCCTGGACAAGGAGACCGAGCTGAAACAACTGCGTGCCATGAAAGAACTTGGTAAGCTGCAGCCGGTCGATATTGTTTCCACCTTCCTTGGCCCTCACAGCGTGCTGCCCGAGTATAAAGGCCGCGAGCGTGAATTTATCGATATGATGCTGCACGAGGTAATGCCGCAGGTGCGCGCAGAAGACCTTGCAGAGTTTGCAGATATTTTTACCGAGAAAAATGTCTTTTCGGTCGAAGATTCTCGCTACTACCTGAACGAAGCCAAAAAGATGGGCTTTAAATTGAAAATTCATGCCGATGAAATGGTGCAGCTGGGCGGCGCAGAGCTTGCCGCAGAGGTAGGTGCTTTCTCTGCCGACCACCTGCTCAAAGCATCGGATCAGGGCATTGCGGATATGGCAAAAGCAGGTGCTATCTGCACCGTGCTGCCCGCCACCGCTTTCTGCCTTAAGGAAGAGTTCGCCCGTGCCCGCAAAATGATTGACGAAGGCGCAGCAGTTGCAGTGGCAAGTGACCTAAACCCCGGCAGCTGCTTCACCAACTCGATTCCACTACTCATCGCTTTGTCCTGCATCTATATGGGCCTCTCGGTAGAAGAGGTCATCACGGCGCTCACCATCAATGGTGCGGCAGCGGTAGATAGGGCAGACCGTGTAGGCAGTCTGGAGCCAGGCAAACAGGCGGACATTATCTTCCTGAAATATCCGTCCATTCACTTTTTGCCCTACCACACGGCAATTAACCTCGTGGAAAAGGTAATGAAAAACGGCGAAATTGTTTTAGAGAAATAAAGGAGAATTACCATGGATAAGATTATTGAATGCATTCCGAATTTCAGCGAAGGCAGAGACCTTGCCAAAGTAGAAAAAATCGTGGATTGCTTCCGCGGCAAACAGGGCGTTAAACTGCTGGACTATACCTCTGACGCAGACCATAACCGCAGCGTTGTCACCGTAATTGGCGAGCCCGAACCCCTGCGCGATGCCATGGTAGAGGCCATCGGCAAATCCATCGAGCTGATTGACATGACCAAACACGAAGGCCAGCATCCCCGCATGGGCTGCGTAGATGTCGTTCCTTTTGTACCTATCCGCAATGTCACCATCGACGAGGCAGATGCTGTGGCAAAAGAAACTGCAAAAATTGCAGCAGAAAAATTTGGCCAGCCGTTCTTCCTGTATGAAAAGTCCGCCACTGCGCCCCACCGTGAGAACCTTGCGACCATTCGCAAAGGCCAGTTTGAGGGTATGGCAGAAAAAATGCAGGACCAGACGATGTGGAAACCCGACTTTGGCCCCGAAACCATTCATCCCACCGGTGGTGTTACCGCAATTGGCGCACGTATGCCGCTGGTTGCTTTCAACATCAATCTCGACACCCCGAACCTTGAAATTGCCAACCAGATTGCCCGCAAAGTTCGGTTTATGAATGGCGGCTTCCGCTTTGTCAAAGCCATGGGCGTTATGCTTGAAGACCGCAATCTCGCACAGGTTTCGATGAACCTGACCGACTACACTAAAACTGCGGTTTACCGTGTGTTTGAAACGGTTAAAATGGAAGCCCGCCGCTATGGTGTCAACGTGGTCGGCAGCGAAGTGATTGGCCTTACCCCGATGGCAGCACTTGTGGATTGTGCCGAATACTACCTGCAGATCGAAGACTTTAAGATGGACCAGGTGCTGGAAACCCGCCTGTAAGCCGAACGACCCGAAAGGAATGGTAAACGCCCATGAAAAACATGACAATAGAAGCATTCGCACAGCTGACTGCTTCTAACGAGCCGGTGCCGGGCGGCGGAAGTATTTCTGCCCTTGCCGGTGCGCTTGCCGCAGCCCTTGCCGAAATGGTGGCGGGCTTGACCATTGGCAAAAAGAAATATGCCGAAGTAGAAGATGAGATGAAAGCCGTCGTAGCACCGATGCGCAAGCTGCAAGAGCAGCTGCTGCTCGATATTCAGCGGGACAGCGAATCGTTTGACCTCTATATGCAGGCACTGACCCTGCCGAAAGAAACCGAAGAAGAAAAAGCAGCCCGCACCGCAGCAATGCAAGAAGGTCTGAAGGCTGCCGTAAAGGTACCGCTTTCGGTGGCAAACGCTGCTTACGAAATTTTGCCGGTGGCAGAGCTGATGGTGAACAAAGGCAACCAGACCGCAGTAACTGATGCACTCGTCGCGACCATGTTGGCGCGCACCGCAGCACTTGGCGCACTGTTCAATGTCAAAATCAATCTGCAATCCATCAAAGACGAAGCTTTCGTCGCTGAAACTTCAAAAGAAGTAGAAGTACTGGAACGAAAGACGGTTGATTTTGAAAAGAAAATTCTTGCCGCGACCGAAGTGGCCGCCGGTGTACTGTAACTGAAGAAAACGGAGGAAAAGACCAATGAAATCTGATATCGAGATCGCCCAGTCTGTCACCCCGAAAAAAATTACCGAAATTGCCCATGCTTATGGCATTGGCGATGAATACCTGGAGCAGTACGGCAACTACAAAGCCAAAGTGGATTACCGTTTGCTGAACGACCTTGCCCAGCAGCCCAACGGCAAGCTGGTACTGGTTACCGCCATCACCCCGACCCCGGCAGGTGAGGGCAAAACCACTACCACCGTCGGCCTTGCAGATTCGCTCAAAGCCATTGGCAAAAAAGTCGCAGTGGCACTGCGTGAGCCTTCTCTCGGACCTGTGTTCGGTGTAAAAGGCGGTGCAGCTGGCGGCGGCTACGCACAAGTTATTCCGATGGAAGACATCAACCTGCATTTTACGGGCGACTTCCACGCCATCGGCGCGGCCAACAACCTGCTTGCTGCAATGCTGGATAACCACATCTATCAGGGCAACGCACTGCGCATTGATCCCAAGCGCATCACCTGGAAACGCGTTGTGGATATGAACGACCGCCAGCTGCGCAACATCGTAGACGGCCTTGGTGCCCGCACGGACGGCGCAACCCGCGAAGATGGCTATGATATCACCGTAGCGTCTGAAATCATGGCAGTGCTCTGCCTCTCGAAAGACATCTCCGATATGAAAGAGCGCCTTTCCCGCATGATTATAGGCTATACATATGACCAGCAGCCTGTCACTGCAGGCGACCTGAAAGCAGCGGGCGCAATGACGGCTCTTTTGAAAGATGCACTGAAACCAAACCTCGTCCAGACACTGGAGGGCACCCCGGCCTTTATCCACGGCGGGCCGTTCGCCAACATTGCGCACGGTTGCAACTCGCTGATTGCAACCCGCATGGCACTGAAACTGGGCGATTACGCCATCACCGAGGGCGGCTTTGGCGCAGACCTCGGTGCAGAAAAATTCATCGACATCAAGTGCCGTATGGGCGGGCTGAAACCCTCGGCAGTTGTGCTGGTTGCTACCGTTCGTGCCCTTAAAATGCACGGCGGCATGCCCAAAACGGAACTGGGTACCGAAAACCTCGAAGCCCTCGAAAAAGGCATGCCCAACCTGCTGCGCCATGTGGAGAACGTCACCAAAGTGTACGGCCTGCCCTGCGTAGTAGCAATTAACCGCTTCCCGACCGACACCGAAGCCGAACTTGCGCTGGTAGAAGAAAAATGCCGTAAACTTGGCGTTAACGTTGCCCTTTCTGAAGTACATGGCAAAGGCAGTGCAGGCGGCGAAGAGCTTGCAAAAGAGGTTGTACGCCTCTGCGAGCAGCCGAACAATTTCAGCTTTGTGTATGGCGATGACCTCTCGATTGAAGAAAAGCTCAATGAGATTGTCAAACGCGTCTATCACGGCGATGGTGTTGTGCTCACCCCGGAAGCGAAAAAACAGATGCAGCAGCTGACCGACCTCGGATTCTCCAAAGCACCTATCTGCATGGCAAAAACACAGTTCAGCTTCTCGGATAATGCCGCGCTTGTCGGTGCACCCACCGGGTTTAAAGTAACGGTGCGTAACCTTAAAGTTTCAGCCGGTGCTGGCTTTATCGTGGCGCTTACCGGCAATATTATGACATTGCCCGGTCTGCCCAAAGTGCCGTCTGCGGAAAAAATTGACGTAGACGAAAACGGCAAGATTATCGGTCTGTTCTAATTCGGCACCTAAACAATGGAATAAAATGGCGGGACGAAAAAATCGTCTCGCCGTTTTTTCCCCCTTTTCAATACCGCAGCAAACTGCTACAATTAACAGCGCAGGTAAGCTGCATTGCGTGGCAGTGCCACAGATGCAAAGAAAAGGAGGTTTTGAATCATTTGATTAGGAGGTGACAAAGTGGAAAAATTAACTGCACTTTCCTGCGAAGAATTTGTGCGCGTGCTATCCTCAGCTGCACCGGTACCCGGCGGCGGTGGTGCTTCTGCACTGGTTGGTGCCATTGGTATGGCACTGGGCAGTATGGTGGGCAGCCTGACGACCGGCAAAAAGAAATATGCCGCGGTAGAAGAGGATATTCAGCGACTGCTGGCACGAAGCCAAACAATCCAAACAGAGCTGCTTGCGCTTGTGATGCGTGATGCAGAGGTATTTGAGCCGGTGGCAAAAGCCTACGGTATGCCCTCTGCAACCGACGCGGAAAAAACGCAAAAGCAACAGGTGATGGAAAAGGTACTGCGCGAAGCTGCGCTGGTGCCCGCCGAAATCATGGACCAGTGCATTGCAGCATTGGAAGTGACCGCAGAGTTTGCACAAAAGGGTTCTGCCCTTACCGTAAGCGACGCAGGCGTTTCTGCCACCGCATGCAGGGCAGGGCTGGAGGGCGCTTCTCTCAATGTCTACATCAATACCAAAATGATGAAAGACCGGGAGTTTGCCGACCGGCTAAACCGTGAAACCCAAGAGAAGGTTGCTCGCGGTGCCAAGCTCGCAGAAGAAATTTTTACAAACGTAACTCAAAAACTCATAAATCAGTAACGTACCTACGAAGCTGTTACAGCGAAGAAGGGGATCACAGATGAATTATAGTGAAGCATTGCAATACATTACCAGTACCAGCTGGCAAGGCAGCCGGCTTGGGCTGGAAAGAACGCGAGAGCTGCTAAAGCGGCTCGGCGATCCGCAGGACAAGTTGCGGTTCGTACACATTGCAGGCACCAACGGCAAAGGTTCTACTGCCGCTATGGTGGCCTCTGTTTTGACCAGTGCAGGTTATTGCACCGGTCTAAATACCTCCCCCAGCCTTTATCGGTTCAACGAAAGAATGCAGGTGAACGGCACCCCCATTACCGACGAGGAAGTCGCACAGCTAACCTTGCAGCTGCGCACTGCCGCAGAGGGTATGGAGGCCCCCCCCACCGAATTTGAACTGGTTACCGCACTCTCTTTTCTTTATTTTGCCTACCGCAAATGCGATATTGTCGTGCTGGAAGTGGGCATGGGCGGCCGTCTGGATTCGACCAACGTGGTTCGCACGACCGAAGTGGCGGTTATCACCACCATTGGGCTCGACCATACTGAAATGCTCGGCGATACGGTGGAAAAGATAGCGCAAGAAAAAGCTGGCATCATCAAACCCGGTTGCGCCGTAGTTGTAAGCGGTCAGCAGCAGTCTGTGCTGGACGTTGTAGCAAAAGTTGCAAGTGAAGCAGCAGCCGAAATGACGGTTGCCGACCCCGAAGAACTGCATTATTTGCAGGGTGACATTACGGGCCAGCAGTTTGATTACCGGCAGCTTAAACACCTGCGCTTACCGCTCGTCGGCGCGCATCAGCGGCTGAACGCGGCAACCGCGCTTGCTACGGTGAAAGCACTGCAAGTAAAAGGCTGGAACATTACAGAAGAATCGATTCGCCAAGGGCTTGCCGCAACAGTGTGGCCGGGGCGCTTTGAACTGCTCTCGACCGAGCCGGTCTTTATCGTGGACGGCGGGCATAACCCGCAGTGTGCAGAGACGGTCGCGGCCACCCTGCGTGAGCTGTACGGTGAGAAAAAGATTATTTTTCTCATGGGTCTGCTGGCCGATAAAGATTTTAACGGCGTAGTAGATGCAGTGGCACCGCTTGCCAAATGTTTTTATACCGTGCAGCCGGGCAGCCCGCGTGCGCTTACCGCAGAACAATTGCGGGCAAAGCTGTCCGCAGCTTATCCGGGCATTCCCGCAGAAAGCTGCGGCTCGGTAACGCAGGGCATTGCGGCGGCGAAAGCTGCGGCTGGGGCAGACGATGTCATCTGCGCATTCGGTTCTTTGTATATGCTGGGCGAGATTCGCCACGAGATGGGGAGGTAATTTACCGTGAACAATAACAATAGCTTTTCCGTACGCCGTCTGGCACAGATGGCACTTTTGATTGCACTGGAGATTATTCTCTCGCGTTTTGTTTCTATTGCAACACCGATTGTGAAAATCAGCTTTTCATTTTTACCGCTTGCCGCAATGGCCATTTTGTATGGTCCGGCCTACGCCGCAGCAGGGGCGGGAATTGCCGACTTTTTGGGTGCAACGCTGTTTCCGATTGGACCGTATTTTCCCGGCTTTACCCTTAGCGCGGCGCTGACCGGTGCGGTATATGGTTTCTTTTTACAAAAAAACAGAGTGACCGTTGGACGGACACTCTGCGCAATTCTCGTAATTGATATTTTCATTCAGCTTGGGCTCAGCACCCTTTGGCTTGTTATGATAACCGATAAAGCCTTTTTGGCGCTTATCCCGGTGCGCGCAATGAAATGCGCGGCAATGATTCCTATCAAGCTTGTGGGCATCAAAGCATTAGATTCGGTGCTGAAACTCACACGCCGTACGGCTGCTGCGGGTTAACCCAGCACAAACGGCTTTTGGTCAAAATAGGTGTTAAGCACCACAGAAGTTTGTGAAAGCCCAAAGGTTCGGATTTTTACAAGCTGCTGTTCCAGTGCGGCGGCATCCGCCACACACACCTTCAATAATGCGTTATTCGGCCCAATGATGTGGTGGTGCTCCACAATCATTGGGCTTTTTTCTGCAAATTCGCAAAAAGCAGTGTAACTCTCGGGCGGCACATTAATCATAATGTAAGCACAAAGACGGTTGCCAAGCTGCGCAGGGTCGAGCTTGGCATGAAAACCGGTAATGGCCCCGGCTTCCCGCAGGCGCGTTACCCGCTCTGATACGGCCGGTGCTGTAAGCCCGACTAATTTGCCGATTTCGCGGGTCGTGGTTTTGCAATCTTCCTGCAAAATATTCATGATTTTGATGTCGGTTTGATCCATAAAAAACGGCCCTTTCTGCAGGAGCGAATTTTGTAAAGCAAAAATGCTCTTTTTCCGAACGCTGTTAAGCAGATGCATTATAACACAAAACAATTGCCATGTACAGCCAAATGCAGGGGTGCTATACTATGCTCAAACCGAAGATGCAGGAAAAATGCGGCAGCCAATCGGGGTGTCGGCACTCGGTTTTTCTAGGAGGCAATGAGTATTATGGAATCTTTAAATCTTCCGATTACCGGCATCTGTTCGTTCGGCAAATACCCGATTTGCACTGATCTTTCTACCTTGGATGCAGACGTTGCGGTGCTTGGTGTGCCCTGCGATTTTGCAGTTGGATATATGAGCGGCGCAAGGCTCGGCCCTCGCCGCATCCGCGAAGCATCTACCCAGTATGCGCGGGGCGATGCAGGCTTTTATGATTTTGAAAAAGACCGCCAGTGTCTGGCCGCGCCCTTGAAAGTGGTGGACTGTGGCGATGCGGACATTCTGCATGCAGACCCGCAATATACCTTTGACGCCGTAGTTGCTGGAGTTAAGGCGATTCTTCGCGCCGGGGCAGTGCCCATTGTGCTGGGCGGTGACCACTCTATCAGCGCCCCGGTCGGCAAGGCGCTCGAAGAGCTGGGCGAAGAGGTTTGTGTGGTGCAGTTTGACGCGCACCTTGACTGGGCAGACCATGTAGGCCCGCTGAAATACGGCAATGGCAGTCCAATGCGCCGGATGTCTGAAATGCCGCATATTGGTCCGATGGCACAGATTGGCCTGCGCGGTATTGGCAGCAGCAAAAAAACAGATTTTGAAACTGCGCGCAATTATGGCAGCGTGCTAATTTCAGCACGGGAAGCACATGCCCTTGGCGTAGAAGGCATTCTCTCCAAAATTCCGCAGGCGAAGAATTATTACATAACGGTAGATATCGACGGCTTTGATATGTCGATTGCACCGGGGGTAGCGTCGCCGTATCCCGGCGGCCTTTGGTACGACCAGGTCTGTGATATCATCAGCGGCATTGCAAAAATGGGTAAAATTGTTGCGGCAGATTTGGTTGAAGTTCTGCCCGCAGCGGATCCCTCCGGCATTACCTGCCGTTTGGGTGCGCTGACCATGATGCACACGATTGCTGAAATCGAAACACAGCTTGGCAAATAAAAATTTATTATCGTCTTCCTTCTTTTCGCCGCAGTCGGTTCCGCCACCGTACTGCGGCGTTTATTTTTGCAGTTGCTTGCCGTTTTTATTATATTACCTTATAATAAAAGCAGAAAAGACGACTGAGAATACAAAGAAAAGAGGAATCGATCGATGCAGATCGTGGTGATAGACGGACAAGGCGGCAGAATGGGGAAAACGATGATTGAGCAGCTGCGCGCAGCACAGGTAGAGGCCGAGATTTGGGCAGTTGGTACCAACAGCATTGCTACGGCGGCAATGGTAAAAGCCGGGGCCGATTACGGCTCTACCGGCGAAAATCCCGTAGTGGTAGCGGCAAAACAGGCAGACATTATTGTAGGGCCCATCGGAATTGTAATTGCTGATGCACTTTGGGGAGAAATTACCCCCGCAATGGCAGTTGCAGTAGGGCAGAGCAGAGCGGAAAAAGTGCTGCTGCCGGTTAATAAATGCAACAACCATGTGGTAACCACAACCTCTGCCGGAACAGGCGAAATTTTGGCTTCAGCGGTTTCCTACATCCTGCAATACTGCCAAACAAATTGACACGCAAAGCTCATATTTGTTATACTTACATTATAATCGCCGGCAGAAGCCGGTATCGTGTGTTTTGAATTTCCATGCAACCAAAATGATACCACGCAGGTATTTACTGCCTTTCAAAAAGGGCAGTGTTTGCCTGCGTGCTTTTTTATAAAGCAACCACCAGGCAGTGCTTTTTGCACGGTTGCAGGAATGGTGTTGTCTGGAAAGGAAGTTTGTGATGACCACTACGAAAAACCAAACAAAAAAACTCGTGTTTTCTGCACTGATGCTTGCCACCGCGCTGCTGTTGCCGTTTTTGACGGGCCAGATTCCGCAGGTTGGCAGCATGCTTGCCCCAATGCACATCCCCGTGCTGCTTTGCGGCCTGGTATGTGGCGCGCCGTACGGTCTTGCGGTTGGACTGATTGCGCCGGGTCTGCGCTTTTTGATGTTCTCGATGCCTCCCATCTTCCCCGTGGGGCTGGCGATGACCTTTGAGCTGGCGGCTTATGGCCTTGTGGCAGGGCTGCTTTACCGTGCACTGCCCAAGAAAGCCAGCAGTCTTTACATCAGCCTGATTGGCGCCATGCTTGCAGGCCGCTGTGTCTGGGGCATTGCAATGACGGTGATTGCTGCGGTTTCTGCGGTGCCGTTTAACCTTACCATTTTCCTCAGTGGCGCATTTGCGACAGCGCTGCCCGGTATTGTGCTGCACCTTGTTTTAATTCCCCCTGTCGCACTTGCCTTACAGAAAGCAGGTTTTGTGATTGATTGAACAGCTTGCCCCACTCTTGCAGCAACAGTTTTCCACCTACCCTGAACTGCAGCCCACAGACCTACTAAAATTGCTGTTTCAGCGCAATTTCGGCTGCGGGCATCTGGTGCCAAACGAAAATGACGTGTTAGCCCGCCTAAAGCAGGAATGGGCAGCGGTAACGCCGGACGACACCCAGCCGCTAACCGAGCCCCTTGGCCGGGGTTTTGCTCGGCTGCACCTCGCAGCGGCAAAAGCGCAAGGTATTTCTCCACAGCTGATTGCGCGGCTGTTTTACCTTTCTGCGCAGGCACCGACGGAGGATACAACGACGATGGATGCCGAGCTGACTCTGGCTGTGCGGCTTTGCGAAGCTGGCAGTCTGCCGCTTTCTGCGCAGCAGCTGCGCGCAGAGCTGAAAATTTGGAACGACCAGGGTAGAGCACCGTTTTCCCACTCGGCAGCATATCATGCGGCTTACCATCCTGCTTATCGAGTGGTGAGAGCCGCTTATGCTGCGGTGCTGCCATTGCTGGTGCAAATTGATAACATAGCCTCAAAAAGCAGGGCAGTGGTCGCAATTGACGGGCGCTGCGGTGCCGGTAAAACCACGCTGGCCGCGCTGCTTGCGCCGGTATTTGACGCACAGCAGCTGCATATGGATGACTTCTTTTTGCCACCTGCGCTGCGCAGTGAAGCGCGGCTTGCGGCCCCCGGCGGCAACCTGCATTACGAGCGATTTGCTGAAGAAGTTCTGCCGGGCTTGCAGCAGGCAAGAACGTTTACCTATCGACAGTTTAGCTGTCGGATGATGGATTACAGCGGCAGCAGCACCATTGACGGCAGCCAGAATATAATCGTCGAAGGCTCTTATGCAATGCGTCCAGAGTTTCGAGTTGCCTATAACCTTGCTATTTTTTGCGACGTTGGCCCGGCGATGCAAAAACAGCGTATTTTGGAGCGCAATGGCCCAGAGTGGTACCGCGATTTTGAAACCCGGTGGATTCCGATGGAAGAACGCTATTTTGATGCAATGCAAGTGCGCGAGGCATGCGATGTCGTTCTTGATATGGAAACAGTGGCACTTTAATTGTTATCGCATAGACGCTGTAAGAGTGCTGCAAGCAACGCAGCAGCAAGCAAAACAAAAAAAAGGCTGGTCTTTTAAAGACCAGCCTTTTTTATCAATGAAGTCTATTTTGTAGCGGCATCGGCGGCTTTGCGCAGTGCAAGCAGCAGCAATACCAGCCCGGTGCCGGTGATAATGTGTGCAATCCCCGAAATACCGGAAATCGAAGCATTCAGCGCAGCAGAAAGCGGTACAGCACGAACTTCCAAAATGCCGCGCACCATAAGCATAATTGCCGTTAGTGGAACACCGATATTATAGGTGATAAGAAATGGACGATAGAGCCGCTGTTCCTGCAAGGGGGTTACCTTTGCAAACAGCGCGGCAATCAAAAATATTACGGTGCCAAGCATCAGCAGGTGCACATGTACCTTGCCAAGTGCCGTAACTCCGGTAAAGCCGTTCCATTTAGTAAACTCTCGATAAAACACCCCACCGGCCATACCTGCAATGGCATAGGTAAGCGAAAGGTTGATTAGTTTTTTCATTGTTTTTGCTCCTTTTTCATTGCCATAAAGCCGATGAGAATTGTCCAAACATAGGCACAGGTTTTAGGAATCATCAGCATGCCTACCCAAGAAATAGTGTCTGCCCACAGTACAACCGGCAGGTAGAAGCCAAAGCTAAGCACAATGGTCAGCCACATAAAGCGGTAAGCGTGGTCGTTATGTTTGCGTGCCTCAGTGAAGAACAAAACGATGACGATAAGGCCCATTGCAGCAAACGGCAGGTTGCGGTAAATCGCCCAAGAGAGAGGGGCTTCGGCACTCGTCCAGGCATTTTGGGGGAACAGGCAGAGTGCCACGCGCAGCGCAGCCAGCACATACATTATCACAGTAAGACCATTTTTGCCGTTGATTTTGTAGCGGATGCGCCAAACGTAGTAAAGCAGCACATAAAAAAGGGTCATCGTAATAGAGGTGATCAGCTTGCCGATGCCAAGAGCAACGACAAAGTCTTGCAGACCGGTGGTGCAAAGTGCGTAAGCGCGCGGTACTAAGTGGAACGCATCGCCTGCACCCAACGTAACAGCCATAATGCCAAACAGCAGGTACTGCACATTGCCTTTGTTTTTTCGAATCATCGTAATGCCGAGCAGGGTTACCGTGGTAAGGTAAACGACATCAAACAGAGTTTCCATAATTGCTTGCATAAAATCTCTCCTCTTGTAAGTGAACAATGTTCATTAATGGGGCAGTAAAAACCCGCTGAATGCGGGTTTAAACAGTATAAAGAATACGGCGAATTACTTCCAGCAAGGTTTCGCAAGAGCCTGCCTGCTTCATCAGCAGAGAAACAAAATGCGAAAAGACGAAATCTACAAAAGCCTCGCGAGAAAAAGATTCGTCAAAAACCCCATCCGCAACGGCGGGGTCGTTGTTCAGCGCTTGTAGCAGCCCGGCGCGCATTTGGGCAAAATAATCTTCCATCACTTGCCGGCCTTTGCTTTTTTCGGCACTGGCAAAGCTGACCGAATGCGCGCTGAAAAAGCCGGGGTATTGCTGTGTGCCCAGCAGCGCTTCACGGTAGATTTCACCAATCAGCTCTGCAAATGAGGCGCGAGGTGCAATTTTGCTGAACTGGAAAATATGCTGCCAAACGTCCTGTATGGTAGCGGCAATTAAGTCCGCTTTAGAAGGAAAGTAGTTATACACAGAACCTACTGCGATGCCGCAGGCAGCGGCAACGGCACGCACATTAATTGCGTGTAGCCCCTGCTCAAGCGCAAGGGTACGACAGGCATCTAAAATTGCCTGGCGAGATGTGATAATTGTATTCACGGCTGCCCTCCCCATACTGAACAATGTTCATTATAGAAATTCCACTCGGTTTTGTCAAGTGGAATTTCCAAAAAAGTTAGGCAGAAACATCAGTGGAATCTTCCTCTTGCTCGGCACCATCTTTATTAGAAGATGCGGTTTCTGCAAAAGCGGCAGGCTTTTGTAGTTTATCAATCAAGAAAGAAGAGATGGTAACGGTAACAAGAGAGCAAAGGATGTTTTTGAAGGGGATATAGGAAAGCGAAAACATCAGCACAACAAAGTCGGTGAGAAAATACGCTTTCGAGATGCGGCAGCGGGCGTTTTTGGCAATAATCATCGCAAGCGCGTCATCGCCGCCCGAAGCGCCGCCTTCGCGCACTACAAGCCCTACGCCAATGCCGACAAACAACCCACCAACCACCGCGGCCAACAGTGGTTGATCGCCGAGATTAGGTAAAACATACCCGTAGGCCTCGTAAAGATTATAACAGACAGAAAAGCCGATACTGGAGAAAATCGCATTCTTTAAAAAGGCTTTGCCCAGCATTCGAAAGCCGATAAAATAACAGGTAATATCCATCACCAAGCCAGAAATACCTGGCGTGATGCCCAGCCAGTGGTGCAGCAAAAGGGTCATTCCCAGTACGCCGCCTTCGGTAATTTTACTCTGGCTATGCACATTAAAAAGCCCAAATGCTAAAATAGCGACACCCAACAGCATAGTGCCATAATGCAAAAAGGATTGTTTCAACTGTTGTGATTTGGTTTGCATGATAAAAAGAGCCTCCTTGACACTGCTTATTATAAAGCATATAGTTACTATAATGTCAACAGGCTGTGGAGGAGAAATATGAACCTTTGTTTTTCAGTAGGAGAAATGGCAAAACTAAGCGGTCTTTCCAAGCAAACACTGATTTACTATGACCGCGAAGGCGTTTTTACGCCTAAAATTGTAAATCCGGAAAACGGGTATCGTTATTACACGCCCGACCAGTTGGAAGAGCTGGACAGCATTCTGATTTTGCGAGAAACAGGGCTTTCACTGAAGGAGATCAAAGCACACCGGAAGCATCGTTCCCGCGCCAGTACGGTAGAGGTGCTAACGACGCAAAAAGAAGAGGTGCAGCAAAAAATAGCCCACTGGCAGGCAGTGGAAAAGCGTCTGGAGCATAAAATTGCCAGTATCGAAGAATTTGCCGGCAGCAGTAAAACCGAAACAGTGTTTGTAGAATGTGGCAAAGAGTATCTGTTTGCACAAAAGCCGGACCAGCCGGCAGGGCTATTAGAAGTGGATATTGCGTTAAAAAGGTTGCTGCGTGATGCCTCTGAGCATAATTTGCCGTTTTTTTACCAAATCGGCAATATGGTGGCAGAGCAGAATTTAAAAGCAGGACAATTTCTTCAATTTTCTTACGTCTTTTTGCCGCTGGAAAAGCCAATCCCCGGCGCGCAAATAAAAATGCTTTGCAAACCGGCAGGCCTTTATGCACAGACCTACCATATCGGCAATTACCAAACCATGGGCAATACCTATCAAAAGCTCCTTGCAAGCCTTACCACAGCCGGATACGAAATAGCAGGACCCTCGTATGAATACTGCATTTTTGATTGCCTAACCACCCAAACTTCTGCCGAATATGCGACGAAGATACAAATTCCTATTATAAAAAGATAAACTTTGTCGAGAAAGAAAATGAACGCCTATTTTATCCACGAAACGCTGCTAACCGGCTAACCTAAGGATATACTAGTTACAGATGATTACAGGAGGAAAAAACGATGAAAAACGATCAAAGAAAAGTCGTTTTGGTAGGTTGCGGCATGGTAGGCATGAGCTACGCCTACGCGCTGCTAAACCAAAACCTGTGTGATGAGCTTGTGCTGATTGACCTTGACAAAAAACGTGCAGAAGGCGAGGCGATGGACCTAAACCACGGCCTTGCCTTTAGCGGAACCAGTATGAAGATTTACGCCGGGGCCTACACCGATTGCAACGATGCAGACATTGTAGTAATCTGTGCCGGTGTTGCGCAAAAGCCGGGCGAGAGCAGATTGGCTTTGCTGCAACGCAATACAGCAGTATTTAAAAGCATCGTGGATCCGATTGTTGGCAGCGGTTTCCACGGCCTGTTTTTGGTTGCTACAAACCCGGTGGATATCATGACCCGTGTAACCTGTGCACTTTCCGGATTTGCACCGAACCGCGTTTTGGGCACCGGCACTGCGCTGGATACGGCTCGTTTGCGATATTTGCTCGGCGAGTATTTCCAGGTCGACCCACGCAATATCCACGCTTATGTTATGGGCGAGCATGGAGATAGCGAATTTGTGCCTTGGAGTCAAGCTTTGCTTGCCACCAAACCTGTACTCGAACTCTGCAAAGAATCTCCGCAGACTTATTGCCGCGAGGATCTCGACCGCATCGAACAGGAGGTCCGTACTGCGGCATATAAAATTATCGAAGCAAAAAAGGCGACCTATTACGGCATCGGTATGGCCCTTGCCCGCATTACTCGTGCCATTTTCGGCAACGAAAACAGTGTGCTGACCGTGAGTGCCCGCATGAGTGGTGCTTACGAACAGCTGAAAGTATTTGCAGGTGCGCCTTGCATCGTCAACCGCAGCGGTGTGCAGCGGGTGCTCGCGCTGAACCTTACGCCGGAGGAATTGCAGGCGTTCCACCACTCCTGCGAAACTTTGGATGAAAATTATCGCGGTATCAACCTTTAACCGCATTAAAAAAGTATAAATAATAAAACAGCAGCCAGCTTTTGTTAAAGCAAGGCTGCTGTTTTTTATTTTAAGAGTAGCGGGCCGTAAACTGTAAAACAGCGCAATATAAAAGCAAAACGCGACTTTTATACTTGGCAGCTTGTCCCACGGATAAAACATTTGAGAAGATTCGTAAACGACGATTTAAAGACGCTGGGTAAAGCAATTGCGGAAAACAAAAAAGCATTCACCGTTTATTTGCAAGCGCAATGCGCAGTCCTTCGATGGTATTCGGAAAGGAAATACCGAAACTACGCAGTTTGGTGGTATCTATTGAAAGATTACGGCAAAACTCGCTATCTGCAATTACCAGTGTTGCGGGGTCGGCCCCGAAAAGCTGTACCGCCTGGCATAATGTTTCATAAGTGTTCAAGTGATTTTCACAGCCGTAGTTGTACACACCGCCCGGCAGAGCAAAGCAGGCAGCAAATCGTGAAATAACCTCCCACACACTGGTGATGCCGCGCAGCTCATGTGTGGCACCACGCAAAGGCGTACCGGTGTGGCTTGCAGCAGCAATATTGGATAGCAGGTTGCGGCTTGACTTGTAGGGACTGGAGGGCAGGTCATACATCCAGGTAAGCCGCAGCGCAACAGCACCGGGGCAGCAGGCAGCAGCCTCTTTTTCTGCTTGCAGCTTATGCAGGCCGTAAATATTATTAGGCGAAAGTGAAATCTCCTCCGGCAGCGCAAAGCTTTCGGTATTGCCGCTGTAAACCTGATCTGAGCTCATATATACGAGTTTAGCATCATAAGTGGCGCATGCCTTAGCAAGGTTGACCGTACCGCGTAGGTTTACCGCTTCAGATACTTCCGGATGCGCCTGTGCATAGCCGGTGTCTGCAATTGCGGCACAGTGCAGCACAAAGTCTGGCCGTTCGGCAGCAATTAGGCGGTGCACAGCGATTTCGTTTGTAATATCAAGCGTTTGATGTGTGCAGGGAACGACCTCGTAGCTGCTTGCATAATAGGCAGCGGTACGCTGGCCGAGAAAGCCACCGGCACCGGTGACAAGAAGCTTTTTCATTGCTGGGTTCTCCTTTTCCGTGCCCTTTAGCCGAAATCACGACCGCATCCTTTGCAAAAGGATGCGCCCTGCTGGGTTGGCTCTCCGCAAGTGGGGCAATACCAATGCGCTCCTGTTGGCTGCAACACGGGGGCAAGTGCTTTGGCAGTGCCAGCCGACCGCTGTTTTTGGCCTGATTTTCGACAGAAAGAGAAACAAGGGGTGCAATGGAAGTGCCTCGCGTGCCGACACCAGCCCAGCTTTTGGTGGATGACCAGCTGAGGCCGGATTGCTTTAATTTGCCCCCGCATTTTTGGCAGTAGGCTGCCTGCGGCGGGCAGGCAAAACCACATTTGGAACAACTCATCTTGAAATCTTCCTGTTGCCCTTTTCTTTTCATTTTACCCTGAAAACAGAAAAAGTCCACCTGAAAGTAAAATTAGAATGATTTTTAGAACCCAAAGGTTGAAAGATAGAAAGCGTAGCTTCGTGTTGTACGGCTTCCAAGCAGAGAAGAGTGCCAGTTGGTTTTGCTCATCAGCAGAGCGATTTAGCTATCTTTTGATGCACTTTTGTGCTGCTTGGAAAGAGATGCACGAGAATCGCAAAAAGCTTTTTTAGTAGCTTTCGAAGGTGCTGCGCTGAAAAAACACCCCCTAAAGCCCTGCGGGCTTCTTTCTTAGCGGGTTCTTAGTTTCGGATCAGTCTTTGAGGTGAAAGGGACGAAATATATATGTATTAGAATAGATAATTTGTGAGATAAAAATACATATGAGAAAAGGTGCAAAGCAAATAGATCAAAAAGGTTTATTTTTACTTATTTTTTGAGTTTTGATAGAATTTCGACTTGGTTTCTTAGCAGAATCCTGCCACAAAAAACGATGCTCTTTGCATGTTGTTAGCGGGATTCTAGGCATATATGCAATGCCCACAAGTGGTAAAGTTGAAAAGTCTATTTTAGAAATTGAAGTTCAAAAGAGTAGAGCAAAAATATTAATTTATAGGTAAAACAAGGCGAAAATGCAAAGCGAGAAAATATCGGCCGATTTTTAGAGTGGTACAGGAACCTACTCCTAAAAAAATTATTGAAATTCGAGAATTTGAAGCAAAACGCAAGGGTAATTAGACATTTTTTTGACGCAAGCAGCTCTATAATCACCACAAATTCGGAAGATTGCTTTTGAAAAATTGAATATGCAAGTGGAAGAGACGAAAATCCATATGCGTGGCATGCATTTCGGCTGCCAGGCAAAAGGTGCAAAACGAAAAGAAAAACGGTGGCGGATTGCGCATTATGATGCTCTCTTTTTTATTGCAAATTCAAGCTGGCCTTTTGCGGCATAAAAGTTTTGGGCTGGCAAAAGCTCGCCTTGCCGATCTTGTTTAAGAGCATTCACAGTTTGCGTGGGGAAGGGAGGAACCGCATTGAGCACACGGTGTGTTTGCTGGCGGAGTGTATCATGTGCTGATCTGATAATTCAAAACAGAAATTTGCTTTTCCAACCGGCTGCCGAGCTACCTCAAAAGTTCGTTTCGCCACTTTTCCACATGAAGTGAAAAGGCAAAAGATTTCCGCTTTGATTTTACCAGCTTTGGCATTATAAAAACAGGAGGTTGTTTTATGATTTTAACAAACCCGGTTCTTATTGCTGTTATCGTACTGCTGGTTCTCTGCTTTTTAAAGGTAAACGTTCTGCTTGCGCTTTTTGCGTCGGCTGTTACGGCAGGTCTTGTTTCGGGCATGGGCATCCAGACAACGATGACCACCTTTATTGCCGGTATTGGTGAAGACCCTGAAACCGCACTGGCTTATGTGATGCTTGGCGCACTTGCCGCCACCATCAGTTACACTGGCGTTTCGGATATTCTCGCAGTGAAAATTGCAAAGATGGTCAACGGAAAATCACTTGTGTTTGTTTTCGTGATCGGTGCAGTTGCCTGCCTGTCTCAGAACCTCATTCCCGTACATATCGCATTCATTCCCATCTTAATTCCGCCCCTTCTTATCGTCATGAACAAAATGAAAATTGACAGAAGAGCGGTTGCCTGCGCCTTAGCATTTGGCTTGCGCGCACCTTATGTTGCAATCCCCGCCGGTTTCGGCCTTATCTACCATGGCATCATCTCCAACAACATGACCAAAAATGGTATGCCTGTTGAAAAGATGGAAGTATGGCGTTATACCTGGCCGCTTGGCATTGTTATGCTGATTGGTTTTATCTTTGTTGTGCTGTTCCTGTATCGCAAACCCAGAGAGTACAAAAACATCGAAGGCTTTGCAGTGGATCTGGACACGGTTGATACCCATATGACCGGCAAACATTATGCCGCAGTTATTGCAGCGGTCGCTACACTTGCCATTCAGCTGATTGCCGGCTCTTTGCCGCTTGGCGCACTGGTTGGCCTTGCAATTATGTTCCTCACCAAAGCGGTCAAATGGTCTGACATGGACAAAATCATGGATCAGGGCGTTGGACTGATGGGCTTTATCGCCTTTGTTATGCTGGCATCTAATGGCTTCAGTGCCGTGCTGCGTGACAGCGGCGGCGTTGACCAGCTGATTCAGGGTTCGCTGGCGTTCATCGGCGGCAGCAAGCTGCTGGGCGCTTTTGTTATGATGCTGGTTGGTCTCTTTATTGTTATGGGCACTGGCACCTCGTTTGGCACCGTGCCTGTTTTGGCGGTGCTGTATGTGCCGCTTTGCGCGCAGCTCGGCTTTAGTGCTGGCGCAACTACGCTGCTGATTGCGGCAGCAGCAACCATTGGCGATACCGGATCTCCTGTATCCGATACCACCCTTGGACCCACGGCTGGTCTGAATGCAGACGGTCAGCACGACCATATTTGGGATACTTGTGTGCCGACCTTCATTGCTTCGGATATTCCTATTTTTCTCTTGGCAATTTTCGCTGGGTTTATGTTCTAATTGCAGGGAACGTACTGGCGGGCAAAAGGGGCGCGAATCTTCCTCCGCGCCCCTTTTGTTTATCTCATTAAAAAGGCAGCAAACAAAATACAGCAGGCTATTTTTAAAAGATAGCCTGCTGTATTTACGTTACAGCGTGTGTACTAAAGGCGCAGCAGCCAATAGCTTAAAAGCGCAAAACCAGCGTGATAATTCATATGGAAATTCTGCGTACAGCTATACCACTAAATAAAATAAAAACCTTATACTGTAATTTGGGGTACAGGATAATGACTTGCAAGTACAATTTTTTTACGATAGAACCAGAACTATTGAAAAAATCTGACGATAAGAGAAAAAGTGTGTCGGTAACGCAAATGGCGCCTAAAGCATATTAGTAACATAAGGGGGCTATGGATTTTTAAACTGCCCTCTTGCGAGGGATGGAGCAATAATCCGGAACCTCATTGAAAAGATACTATAAACCTTTAGGGAGGATTTTTATGAGCACAGGTTACCTTCAGATTTTTTCCCGCTCTGCCCGAGACGGCTTGCCGGTACAATTCGTCAATGCAGTTATTACCTCTGACGATGGCAAATTATACAAAGTGACAACCGACGAAAATGGGTATTCTATTCCTGTAGAGCTGCCTGCTCCGGATGTTGAATATTCGTTGGACGAAAACAACACCACAGTGTTTCCTTATTCGATGTATACTGTTGCGGCCGAACTGGAAGGCTGGCAGGTTGTAACGGTGAGAAACATCCAGGTTTTTGCTGGACAAAACTCTTTGATGACGCTTGAAATGCAGCCCGAAAATGAAAATTCGAATGTAAGAGCAACACCACAAATTTATAATGTCCCGATGCATTCGCTGTTTTCTGGCGATGGCGGCAGTGGCCCCGAGCCTCTTTCCTATTGCCATCCCAGCACATTTGTTCTGCGCGAGGTCGTTATTCCGACTAATGTCATTGTTCACTTAGGGCGCCCGACTGCTTCAGCAAGAGATGTTACCGTGTCGTTTAGAGATTACATTAAGAACGTTGCCAGCAGTGAGATTTACCCCACTTGGCCGGCGGAAAGCTTGAAAGCTAATATTTATGCGCAAATCAGCCTGGCTTTAAACCGCGTATTTACTGAATGGTATCCCAGCAAAGGATATACTTTTACCATTACCAACTCCACCAGCTTTGACCAGTACTATGTGCATGGCAGAAATATTTTTGAATCGATTAGCAAAATCGTAGATGAAATATTTAATACCTACATCAGAAAAACTGGCAACATAGAGCCGTTTTACGCAGAATACTGCGACGGCAAAATCGTCCCCAACTGCCCGGGCATGAAGCAATGGGGCACAAAAACTTTAGCCGACCAAGGCAAAAACGCATTCCAGATTTTGCAGTATTATTACGGCAGCAACATCGAGCTTGTGACAACAAACAATATTGCTTCGATTCCATCCAGCTACCCCGGTTCTCCGTTGTCCCTAGGCAGCACAGGCACCAACGTAAGCATTATTCAGCGCCAGCTGAATCGCATTACAAAAAACTATCCATTTTTGGGCACTTTACCCGTAGATGGCGTTTTTGGACCTAGCACAGAAGAAACGGTCAAAAAGTTCCAAAAACAGTTTTCACTCACGCAAGATGGTGTTGTCGGCAAAGCGACTTGGTACAAAATCAGCTACATTTATGTAGCCGTGAAAAAGCTTGCAGAGCTAACCAGCGAAGGAGAGAAGCCAACCGGCATACCACCCACGGGTAATTACCCCGGCTACACAATTGCGCGTGGCGACACAGGCCCCAACGTGAAACGTATTCAGTTCTACTTATCTGTAACTTCTCAGTTTGACAGCCGTGTGCCCAATGTGGCGGTAGACGGCATCTTCGGTGCGGCGACCACCAACGCCGTCAAAGCATTCCAGGCCACCGTAAATCTGTCGCAAGACGGCATTGTTGGCCCTGCAACCTGGACTGCACTTTATAACACCTTTAACAGCATTGAAACCGACATTGCACGGCCAAGCGTAGATTGGATTGGCCAGTTCCCCGGCTTTAATCTAAAGCTTGGTGATCGTGGTAATGAGGTGCGGCTGGCACAGTTCTATATTACAATTGCAAGCAACTTCTATCCCACGATCCCTGCTGTTAATCCCGATGGCATTTTTGGAGCTGCTACACGCAATGCGGTTATTGCTTTCCAGAATAGGTTCAATCTCGCAGCAGATGGCATCATCGGCAAGGCAACATGGGATAAAATGTACGAAGTATATTCGGCGATTGTCAACGCAATCGTAGACTTTAATGAGACACCGGGCGTATATCCGGGCACGCCGCTCAAAGCAGGCAGCACCGGACAGTCAGTCAAAGAAGTTCAGTTCTATCTGTTCTTACTTAGTGCGTATTATTCCACAATTCCTCGCATCGCATACGACGGTATCTTTGGCGTAGCAACCGAGAATGCAGTCATCGCCTACCAGCGGCTGGCTGGGTTAACGGTGGATGGCATTGTCGGCCCTGCTACCTGGCGCTCCATTTATAACTCCGTCATTCGTCTGAGAACAATAGACGGGCCGATTGTTCGCTATCAGAATCTACCTTATCCTGGCCATGCGGTGGAAGAGGGAATGAGCGGAACCGCGGTGCTTTTTGTACAATATGTTCTCGCCATTTGTGATTTTTATTTTGACACAGTGCGCAGTGTTGAGATTACTGGTACTTTTGATGCCAATACGAAAATTGCAGTGCAAGAGTTTCAGGATTTGTTCTCGCTACCCGTCACCGGCGTGGTGGACGCAGAAACCTGGGCGACGATGCAGACCGTAGTGGAAAGACTGCTCTCTGCCTCTGCCGGACAGATGGAAGTTCCGCCGTCGGGCGATTATCCGGGTTATGTACTGGGCCTTGGCAGTGCCGGGCCTGCTGTCAGCGCGTTACAATACTTTATCCTTGCCATTGGCGAGCGCTTCTGCGCGGTGGATTTCATCGATGAGGACGGCTGGTTTGGTCCGCAGACAGAGCAGGCCGTCAAAGACTTCCAGGAAGCATTTGGCCTGCCGGTTACCGGTGTGGTGGACGAAGCCACTTGGGATGTTATCGTTGGCTTCTACTATGATGCGATAAACAGAACTACCTCAAAAATCAAAATTTTAGTTTATGATGGTTATACCAACCGGTTCTACACCTTCTACCGTGAGCTAACTGAGCCAATGCCGTATTCCACCGGGCGCACGCTGCTGGTAAGAGAGTTCCGTGGGTCGAGCAAGAGCCCAACCATCTGGACCACCACCGCGGCCATGGAAAGCTGGAATATTACCCGCGAGACCTACGGCTCGGCTATCCCAGTAGGATATGCCTTTAAACGCATTTGGGAGGGTGGTCACGGCACTACAAGCCAGCATTATGCCGGCGTGGCTTTTGACGTTGGCCAGACCTTAAGTGCGGCGCAAAGACGCCAGATTTGGAATGTGGCTTATAGTCTTGGCGTGTGGGGTTACGTGGAACCCCTTTCGATGACGCCGACCTGGGTGCATTTTGACCGCCGTTATGGCACGCCCGCCTGCGGAGGAACCTCCGGCTATCCGACCGTAAGAAACGGAAGCAGAAACACCTATGTTTTAATTATGCAGGATGCACTGAATGCGCTGGGATACAGCACCAAAACGCTGGATGGCATCTTTGGAGTGAACTCTGAAAATGCATTGAAAGCATTTCAGCGCAACAATGGCCTGACAGCCGACGGTATCTGCGGATGCAGAACCTGGACTCGGCTGGCACAAGCTGCCGTAGGCATTGGGCGCACCCCCACTGTCATTGATTAACTGCTTTTATACAAAAATTGCCACATGATTTCATGTGGCAATTTTTTTCACCTAGAACAAAGTTGCTTTTAAGGGCCAATCTTTATAATGCCCTATGGTTAAGAAGAGTTTTTCAGGAAAGGCTAACAAACAAATGAATGAATCCATCTGCCGGAGGCAAACATGAAGCAACTTACCAGGACTTCTCTCGCTATTGTGCTGAAAAATTGGACCACGCTACTCCTCTTTGAGGTCCTTTATAAAATAATTAGCTACTCTATTCTTTACACAGTTATCAAAGATGCGCTTTCTGTGATTTTAAAATTATTAGATGTTTCTTATTTGGGCACCGAAAATTTTTCTTTGCTTTTTAAAAATCCGCTCGCGATGCTCTTTTTGTTGCTGGTGCTTATTTTAGCAGCTTTTTTTGTTTTTTTTGAAATTGTAGCATTATACCTTTATTGTGAATTTGGGTGGAGAAAAGAAAAAGTTTCGGTTACCCATTTGTTGCGACACACGTTTTATTGTTGCAAGCAGTTTTTTTCGGTACCAAATTTGTTATTTCTTCTTTGCTTTATTTTGACAACTATTTTGGCAATATTTCCGTTTTCACCCTATTTGATGAAATGGTTGCACGTTCCCGAATTTATTGAAGAATTTATCTATCAAAATCGCACTTTAACTGTCGTTTATTTCGCAGCGGTTTTTGTGTTGAACGTAGCTTATTTGTTGATTCTTTTCGTCTTGATGTTTGCCATATTAGAAGAAAAACGAACAAAGGAAGCTTTGAGAGAATCGATACAGCTTTTGAAAACAAGCAAATTCAAAATTCTGCTTCAGGTTCTGGGGACTTTTGTGGTAGTAGCACTTCTGACAGCGGGCACACTGTGCCTAGCATCGCTGAGCCTGGTAGCCTATACTAAACTTTCCACAACTCCGTCAGAGGCTGCATCACAGTTTAAATTTTATTTTAGCAAAGCGGCGCCGGCGGCAGGTATTGTGGTTAGCTCTTTTGCAGCCACGTGGCTGTTTTCGGTGATTATCATCCTTTTCCACAACTATAAGAGAGAGGTTAGGCCAAACAGTAGCCTGCAAGAAAAATATAGGACGTTAGATACAGTCAAAGGTTTATCAACCGTGGTATGTGTTATTATTGTTGTACTGCTGTTTAGTGAAAGCGAGTTTGGTAAAAGCGCCATCTACCCCAATGATACCAACATTTCGATTATTGCTCACCGAGGCGGGGCTGCAGTAGGCCCCGAAAATACTATCGCAGCACTGAACGCTGCAATAACGATGCGAGTAGAAACGGCTGAAATCGACGTACAGCAGCTAAAAGATGGCAGTATAGTTTTGTTACACGACAGCAACTTTAAGCGTACCACCGGGCAGGACAAAGACGTGTGGGAAGTAGATGGCGCAGAGGTCAAAAATTATGATGCCGGAAGTCTGTTTTCAAAAGATTTTACAAATGAGCCAGTTCCAACACTGGCAGAGGCTTTACGTACTGCAAAAGGACACATTCATTTAATGATTGAAATTAAGCTATCCGGACACGAGCAGAACTTAGTAAAACAGGTGCTCGAGCAAGTTGAAGAATATGATATGATGGATGAATGTAGCATTGCCTCTTTAAGCTTAGAGGTTTTAAAAGAAACAAAGCAAATAAATCCCAAAATAAAAACGGTGTATATTACCCCGATGCTTTTGTCTGATCAATATAATATTGATTACGTAGACTCGTACAGCATCGAGACCACCGCAATGACGAAAGAGATGGTATTGCGGATGCAGCAGCAAAACAAAAAAGTATACGGTTGGACAGCAAATTCAGCAGAAACGGTTGAAAAAACGCTGCGCTGCCATGTAGATGGGGTCGTGACAGATCACCCGACGCAAGCGAGATATTATATATTAAACCGTGATAATGATATGGTGTCCAGCTATTTGATAAAGACATTTTTTAACGCAAGCCCCGGGAACCTTTAGATAATTTTGGTGCGCTTATTTCGCCTGAGCTGGATAAGAATGGATTGAAGCCTAATTTGCAAATCTCTCGTTTTATTACTTGCACCAAAGCCAGGCACTTCTTTGACTGTTTGCCCGCTTTAAGTTGCTAAAATATTTTGATTTATAGTTTAAAGCAGACTATGGTTAGTGGCAGAGCTTATTTTAACCACTGCTTTTCAGGAGGATTTCATGAACGTGAAGACGAAAAAAATAGATACTTTCCTCAACAGCGTTGTTCCTTATATACGCAATCCAACAATCCAGCAGATGGATCAGTTCACCCATCATACCAAAAAGATTAGTTGCCTGGACCATAGCATGTTTGTCTCTTATGTCAGCTTTGTGCTGGCAAAGCGATTCCACGGAAATGTACCCGTCGTTATCAAAGCGGGTATGCTACATGATTTATACCTGTGCGACTGGAAAAATACGCAAGTAGGCGTCTTTAAACGCTTAACAATCCATCCCCAGATGGCGGTCGATAACGCAGCAGATTTTAATCTGTCCCAGCGTGAAAAAGATATTATCCGCAAGCATATGTGGCCCGTAACAATTACGAAATTCCCTCGTCGCAAAGATGAAATCATCGTTACAGTGGCAGACAAAATTTGCTCCATCGCAGAGGTAAGCGGCCTTTACTGGCACCTGAAAAGCTGCAAAGCTCTAAGAAGAATTAAATTACAGGAAGCATAATTATTATATAAGAATAAAGCTGGACGATGGCATAGCAAACAAAAAATAGCAAAGATCGGTGGCCCGTACCTGTGATGGTATAGGCCACCGCTTTTTTGCGGCAGTGTAGAAATCCTAGTATAGCAAACAATTTCTGCTTAAAATAAGCAGAAATTGTTGAGCGGTGCATGGATAGTAAAAGTATCACATATAAAATAAAAGACGATTCGAATTAAACCAGAGTAGAGAAGCGCACACGGGGAAAAGAAACGAAAACGGCATCAAGAGTAAAGTTGATTTTAACAATCCGCGCACATTCCATTTGTATGCGCAGGCCTTGCTATTTGCACTTTCTATACTCTTGCCAATCACAGGGGTCGATATTTCGTTTTTGCAGAGAGGAGCAATCACCTGACCATGAATCAAATCGTGCAGATTATGAATTTGCGGAAATCCTATGCGGGACAACCTGCTGTGCGGGATGTGAGTTTAAACGTGGCGCAGGGGCAAATGCTGGCTCTGCTGGGGCCTAACGGCGCTGGCAAATCGACTACCATCAGTATCCTCTGCACAAGCCTTGCCCCAGACAGCGGAACGGTTAAAATAGACGGACTGACACTGGGGCCGCAAAATCAAAAGATAAGAAAACAAATCGGGGTCGTATTTCAGCATGGCGTACTGGATGATTTACTCACAGTGGAGCAAAACCTGTTTACGCGCGGGCGCCTTTATGGGCTGCGCGGCCACGAGCTGGAAGAACGTATTTACCAAACCGCGTCCATGACAGGAATCGAAAATTTGCTCAATAGGCGGTACGGACAGCTTTCGGGTGGGCAGCAGCGGCGCTGTGATATTGCAAGAGCTTTGCTGCATCTGCCTAAACTATTGATTTTGGATGAGCCAACCACCGGGCTTGACCCTGAGATGCGATATGTGGTTTGGCAAACCATTGCAAATATCAGAAAGCAAACCGGCATGACGATTCTGCTGACCACTCACTATATGGAAGAGGCCGTCATCGCGGATGAAATCGTTGTGCTCAAAGACGGCAAAATTGCCGCTATGGGCTCACCTGCATTTTTTAAAGCGCATTATGCGCAAGACCATCTGATACTTTTGTCTGACCAGTGTGAGCCACTTTGCCGCACCCTGGCCAAAACAGGGGTGCGCTACCGCCGTGTGCCCGAAGGGCTGGAAGTACCTCTGACTAATACACGCGGAGCCTTGCCGATTTTAGATCTTTGCCAGGGAAGATTTGCGGGGTTTGAAGTGCAAAGAGGAAGCATGGACGATGCTTATCTTTCTATTATAAAAGGGGGAGAGCAGCCTGTTTAACTTAGGCCAAAGAAACCTTGCGCTCTTTTTTAAAGACCGGGCAGCTGTGCTGCTTTCTCTGTTGGCAGAGCTTATCATAGTTGCTTTGTACGCTTTGTTTATTCGAGATCAATTGGTAAGCAGTTTTATCCAGCTAAACAATGCAGAGCTTTTGATGGATGTATGGATGATTGCAGGAATTCTTGGAATTACCTCTTTTACCACTACCATGGGCGCCTACGGCGTAATGGTGGATGACAAGGTGAAAAAGATAAACCGGGATTTCGAGGTGGCGCCAATCCGCAACGCAACCTTGCTGGGCGGTTACTTAATTGCTGCGGTGGTGATTGGGCTGGTTCTCTCGTTTCTTACGCTGCTTGCTGCAGAAGGATATATATCATACCAATACGGAGTGCGGCTGGGCGCTGGCCAGATGACAGAAATTTATGGTGTTTTACTGCTGGTTACGATTTCTAACGCAGCGCAGGTGTTGCTGTTGGTATCTTTTTTAAAAAGCAGCAATGCTTTGGCGGCCTGCTGCACAATTTTAGGTGCCATGATAGGCTTTTTGACGGGAATCTATCTGCCGATGGGCACAATTCCAGACAGCGTCCAAACCTTGGTGAAGTGCTGCCCAATCTCCCATGGGGTGGTACTATTGCGGCAGATATTAATAGAGCCGTTGCTAAGCGGAAGCTTTGGCGCGGCAAATGCCCCGCAAGCGGCGGCGTTTCAAGAATATATGGGGATTCAATATCTGTGGGATGGCGCATGGCTTTCTGCGCAATCAAGTGTGTTGATTTTACTTGCTGCGGCGGGCAGCTGTTTGGCTTTGGCTATCGTTAAGTTCTCCCTGCAAAAAAGAGAATAGAAAAGCGAGCCTCGAAAGTGAGAGGCTCGCTTTTCTGTTTATTGAGCTAGTGTCGTAAGATATTGAAAAATCTCTGTAATAGGTACTACTTCGGCCGGTGCCTGAACACAGTTTGCTTCGCACTGCCTTAAAAAAGCTTCTGTAACAGGCTGCGTCGCTTGGTAGATGACACGCCTTGCGCCTGTAAAATTGCCGCAGGCCGCGCGGCGTAGTATACCGGATAGGTCTAATTGGTTGCTTTGGCAGCAAGAGGGAGCATTACAAAACCTGCACTTTTGAGCGGCTGCCATTATCCGGGCTTGCTCCGGCGGGTAGAATTGTGACAGCCATTCTTTCTCGACCGGAGGCGTTAAAACGCGAATCTGATTTTTGCGTGCAGGGTCCCAAACGTAAGGGGGCAGGTCGTGCTTTTTGAGTACCGCATTGGCAGCCGCGATACCGGAAGTGGTAACTGTGGGCGTCCCGGTTCCCATCGTTGTGGATTCGCCACAGCAAAACAAAGAATCCCATCGAGTGCGAATGGATTGGCGCAACAGCAAATGTTGCCCCAGCATTTGTTTTGGCCCGGCTACGGCCCCATCGTTTTTTAGCGTATAACGCTCAATCGTGTGCGGGGTAGCCAGTTCGCAGTGGCGTATATGATGCTCAAAGCTTGGGAAACGTTGACCCAGCAGAGTTATCAGTCGCGCTGTTTCTTCTTGTTTTTGGGTTTCGTACTGTGTGGGATTTTCGGTGCTCCAATTACGAAAGCTGGGGCCGATAGCTACCACAGTATGGGTGCCCGGAGGGCACAATGTATGGTCATCCAGGCTCAAAAGATACACAGTAACCTCTGATTCATCAATAGCATCAGGTGTTGCCGTAAGCATTTCAATTGGGCAGGTATCAGGAGGGATTACCGCACTGTCTACCAAAGCATACAGCACGACACTGGGATAGGTTGCAGCCTGTGCAGTAACCCATGCCTTTTCTTTCGGCGTCACTTGCTCGGCAGGTAAAAGGTGGTTATATAAATTCCAAACAGTGCCGGTATAAATAATTTGTTTGCCGTAAATTTCTTGCCCGTTTTCCAGCAAAATGCCATCGGGTTTGCCGCCTTTGAACAGTAGCTTTGTTACGGTGCTGTTATATTGCATGATGCCGCCATTTTCTTCAATCACTTTTTCCAGAGTACCTGGCAAAAACAAAGTGGAGCCGGCAGGGTAATAGCTGCCCCCTTCATGGTTATCGATAAACATTACCGACGCCATGATGGCAGGGGCTTCTGCCACAGTGGCATAGCAATAGGTAGAGGTAAGCTTATCAAAAAAATGCAGCAGGTCAGGATCGGTGAAATAACGTTTGAGTAAAGTTTCGGCGCTGACGTTCAAATAGGAGAGAAAACGCAGATAAGAAAGTGGGTGACGCAGCACGCTGCGCAGTGCTTCACGCGGGTTGGTTTCGTCGGCCGTGGTGTAACTGGGCGTTTCGCTTAAAACATGTGTATACAGTCGTTGCATCTCTTTATAAAAGCGACGAATGTTAGCTTTTTCAGCAGGGAAAGCAGCAGAAAGCTCATCGATAAAACGGTCAATATCTGGCCAAAAGTGGATTTGCTTGCCACTGTAGTGTACCACATATAAAAGTTCGTGCTTAACTACTGCAAAGGGCTCTTCTAAACAATTGAACAAAAAACGGTGGGCATTAAAGCCGTGTTCACCAAAGCCGTATAACATGGCAGCCCCTTGGTCAAAAATTGCATTTTCTCGTTTGAAGATGCCGCAAGAGCCACCGGGGCGGTCTGCGTGTTCTGCTACCAACACATTCAACCCTTGTTTTGCTAATAAACTTGCAGCCGTAAGTCCGGAAAGCCCTGCGCCGATTACAATTACGTCATATTCCATAAAAACCTCCTGAACAAGTGGTATCCACCCATTTTATGATTGGTAAAACAGAGGTATTCGTGGACGTGCTGTTTTGGATGCAAATTCTAGGGTGAAAACCTAAATTGCTGCTTTTTAAGACGGTTTTGTTTTTGCACAGACTAAGTATTGGGTATGGCGCTTTTATTTGCAGGAATAATATACGTAATTCAAACAAAAAGGCGGAGATAAAATGGAGTCATTGTGGCAGGCAACAGATCACCCCGTTGTATTCCCTCAATTAAAAAAAGACGCCACAACC
This sequence comes from Pygmaiobacter massiliensis, assembly GCF_900199435.1. Classification (GTDB taxonomy): domain Bacteria; phylum Bacillota; class Clostridia; order Oscillospirales; family Ruminococcaceae; genus Pygmaiobacter; species Pygmaiobacter massiliensis. The sequence continues at coordinate 869,645 of NZ_OAML01000002.1, read as the reverse complement.
GATGTGCTGATTGTTGGTGGCGGAATGGCAGGCGTACTATGCGCCTATATGTTGCAGCAACAGGGTGCGAATTATATGCTGGTGGAAGCAGACAGGGTTGGCAGAGGTGTCACAAAAAACACCACCGCCAAAATCACTTCCCAACATGGTTTAATTTACGACAAATTAAATTCGGAATTTGACGAAGAGACGGCGAAACAATATTTGGCTGCCAACCAGGCGGCAATTGAAAGCTACCGTACCCTCTGCAAAAATATAGATTGTGATTTTGAAGAAAAAGATGCTTTTGTTTATTCTTTAAACGATAGACAGGCCTTGGAAAAAGAAGTTCAGCTGTTAAAAGCACTGGGCTTTGATGCGGCGCTTTGCGAGCCGACTGTGTTGCCGTTTGAAACGATGGGAGCGGTGAATTTTCCTCACCAAGCGCAGTTTAATCCGCTGAAATTTCTTTCCTCAATTGTGCAGGGTCTAAACATTTACGAGCATACAATGGTACGCAAAGTGGAAGAAACGGTTGCGTTTACGGATTACGGGAAAATTAAAGCGAATAAAATCATTATTGCAACACATTTTCCCTTTATTAATCAGCATGGATTTTATTTTTTGAAAATGTATCAGCACCGTTCTTATGTAATTGCGTTGGAAAATGCGCCGGATGTGCATGGGATGTATGTGGACGAAGCACAGACCGGAATGTCTTTTCGCAACTACAATAATTTGCTGTTGATTGGCGGGGGAGACCACCGTACAGGCAAAAAGGGTGGCAACTGGCAGGAGCTGCGAGATTTTGCAAAGAAATATTACCCGCATGCGACAGAAAAATATCATTGGGCAACCCAAGACTGCATGACTTTAGATGGCATGCCCTATATTGGCCAGTACTCTGGCGGCACGCCAAACCTATATGTTGCTACGGGATTCAATAAGTGGGGCATGAGCTCCTCTATGGTGGCGGCAACCATACTATCAAATATGGTCAAGGGAATTGAAACGCCGTATGCAAGTGCGTTTTCGCCTTCAAGAACCCTGCTCCGCCCACAGCTTGCGGTAAACGCTTTTGAAGCCACGGTCGGGCTGCTTACCCCGGTTGGCAAGCGTTGCCCACATTTAGGGTGTGCATTGAAATGGAACCCCTATGAGCATACATGGGATTGCACTTGCCATGGGTCTCGATTTACCGAGAGTGGCGAATTAATTGATAATCCTGCCACAAAATCTTTAAACGATAAATAAAAAGCCTAGACGCTCTGTCGCCTAAGCTTTCACATATAAAATCTGACTCTCGATAAACACCCTATTACAGCTGCGGACGGCGCAGAATCTTGCCAGGATTTCTTTTTGTGTTTTTGTAATAGAAAGGTTTTGGAAAGGCGAGAAGCATAGAAGCGGCCATCTCCCTGGCTTTGTGCGAAAAGGAATCCTCTAGATTGATAAATGATTTTAATCCAGTTTTGTTATGTTGCGCTTTCTCAGCAAAAATGTGGCAAATGTTTGAGAGGCCGCCCAGATAATGAAAAACTGAATTGCACGATTTTCCAGGATGGGCAGCTTAAAAAGAGTCAATAGCGCCAGAATTATTCCGTAAAAAAATAGATGAGACTGATACAGCCTCATGCTTGACAGCCTTAAAGAAACAGTGTCAATACGGGTTTTGAAGTGGCTGTTTAACAGTGTTGAAAACAAAAAAGCGGTTGCGGGAACAATAAAAACTGTCATATTATAATCAGCAGCGATTCCAAAGCGGCGCAAAAAATAAATCTCAATTCCACCACATACCAAGGTGGCTAAAAACCAGCGCAAAGGGGATTTGATGGATTTCAACGCCATAGCTTTTGACAAGCATATACCGACAAAGACAAAAGGAATGCCGAAAAATAAACCATTTCGAGTTGTCAAAAAAACGGCCAGGTAAACTCCCATCAACTTTGAACACCAGCTAGGTAAAAATCGTAAAAGTCCATAGTATCCGTCGCCGAGCAAACCGAACAAGTACAAGCCTGCGCATATCATTCCTACGGTGCGAAGCGATAAATGTTTCAGCAAATAGCAAAGGCAAGCCAATGAAATTATTACAGCGGGGTAGTACCATAAGTGGAGAAAACTGCCTTGCACAATGGCGTAGTGAAAATAGTGCAGCAGAGTTGCTTTGTTGAGGGTATGCAGTCCAGCCATTTTGATAAGTTCTACCGGGATATAGATAAGCGAACAAAAAAGGTAGCTGCTTGTTGCCTTTTTGATAAATGCCCCGACAACTGCCCGGCTTTCTATTCCTTTTTCTGCAATAAAATAGCCCGTACAGCAAAAGAAAAAGGGAACGGCTAACCGTGCCAAACCCTGAATAAAAAAAAACAGCCACCAGCTACTCGCTTCGGCACCACTTAATGTGTGGACAGCAATGACGCAAACTGCCGCAATATACTTTGCACAATCAATGCTCTGAAGGTTCTTTTCGATACAATTTCACACCCTTTGCCAAAGCATTGTTTTGTTTTTGCCGCGCCACCCAAAGAACGAGCAGAGCAATTCCACAGAAAGTGACAACCGAATAAAAGCCGATTCCGCGGCTTAATATCATTGCAGAACTAAGAATGCCAGCAGGAAACAGCTCTTTAAAATACAGCAAAAAGGCCTGTTCGCCTATTCCTGTCCCCCCGGGGAAAGGGAGCGCGGCACAAGAAACGTACAGAGCTGCCTGCAAGGCAATAATCTCAATAAAGCTTGCCCCAGATAACCCGAACGCCTTATAAACCCAAAATGGGGCGGAATGCATTGCTACAACGCGAAACAGCATAATACAGGAATTCGCCAGGTATGCCATTTTATGCTGTTTTAAAATGGCCGCACCTGCTTGGTATTGGTGCACGCCCTGCAACGCTTTTTTTTGAAAGCTTTCGCCTTTGTCTTTTCGCAAAGCACCCACAATGTTTGCAATAAAGTTCACAACGCCATAGCTGAACTTTTTCGAAAACATTGCAATAAAGGTGGAGGCCAGCAGAATGGTGTTGAGCACCAATCCCACCCACAAAACCGGAAGAAAACTCCCGAGAGAGCGCTGAATAATTGGAAAGCAAAAGATAGAACCGAAAAGCCCCAGGCTGGTAATTACAACTTGATAAGCGCCCAAATCCATAAAAAGTGCCAAGGCCCCAGTAGAGGCCGGAATATGGTCATGATGCATTAAATACAGCTGCATCGGCTGACCACCTGTTGCGGCTGGGGTAATGCCGCTAAAAAAGTTGCCCGCAAAGGCATATGACAAACACAAAAAGTAGCTTTTGTCGACACCGAGTAACTTCAGGTTTCGTTTTGTATTCAGGGCTTCCGCACAAACCATCGCAAACGAAGTTAAAAGACCCAGTAGCAAATAATGAATTTTAATTTCTAAAAGGGCTTGCTCTATTTGCTCAAATGTTATCTTGGAAAACACCATGCGGTAGGTGAAATATATTACAAGGGCAAAAAAGCCCCCATTATATAGAATCTTTTTAATATAAGCCATCCACTGTTTCAAAAGTATAGCGCTCCTCTTTCCATTTGGGAATCATAGTAGCCAGAGCTTTGATTGTTTTTGCTGGCGCTTCGTTTTTTCCCCTGCCATCGTGCAGACATACCACGGCGTTGCCATGCACCTTTCTGGTCAGCTTATCACACAATATCTCTGCTGTCGTGTCTGCTTGCCAGTCCTGTACAATTGCATTCCACAGCACAATTTTAAGCTGATAAGCTTTGCAGAGCCAAAGGCCCGTCGGACGCACATGTCCCCACGGGGGCCTGTAATAGTCTGGCCTAATGCCTAGTTGTTCAAAGCATCTCATACTTTTGTCGAAATCTTTTTTTAGTTGAAACGGAGTCTGCAAAATCTGGTTGTGGTGATCATATGAGTGAAGCCCAACCAGGTGCCCTTCGTTTTTCATTCTTAACAGCAATTCGGGGTGCTGTGTTGCGGTTGACGCTAATACAAAAAAGGATGCGCTGACGTCGTGCGCTTTCAACAAGTCCAGCAGCTGAGGCGTATAAACAGCGTTCATACCATCGTCAAAAGTAAGATAAATTGTTTTTGGGGAGGAAGGCAGGTTTTTAAATGGATTCTTTGCCCGAAACCAGCTCGTGGTGACCAGCCCAACCAATACATAAAGAAGGGCAGCACAGAAGGGCAATAGGATAAAAACTTCAAATAGAATCTTCAACAAGATATGGTTCCTTTCTCTGCTGTGTTTGAAGCTGCATTTTCATTTCCTGCATATTTTTCTGCCACAGGCAGCGCTTCTCTTCGTTTTCAAGCGCCTTTAAGATGCCGTCGCAAAGAGATTCACCCTGCCATACCACATCACCAATTTCTTGCGTTTGAATAAACTTTGCGTTTTCTATCTCGTGTTTGTACGAGGGGAAAACCGCGAGACAGGGCGTTTCTGCATAAATGGATTCAAAAAGCGTTACGCCTCCTGGCTTAGAAACAAGTAAATCTGCCTGCTCTAGATATTCAGCGACTTTGCTCGTAAATCCAATTATGGTGGCAGAAGGATATTTTTGATAAAGCTTTCGATATAGCTTTCGGTTGCGGCCTGCAATTACGGTGATTTTTATTTCGGGGTGCTCTTTGAACTCGTTTAATAAGCCATCCACCCATGGCAAAATGCCAAGACCACCGCCCATAATCAGCACTTCTTTTGTGGTTTTGGGCTCTGGCGCTAACGTTTCGAAAACTTTTTTTACAGGGATGCCTGAGATATGGATTTTTCCTTCCGGAACTTTCATCTCCACTAGCTGGTCGGCAACGCTTTGTGTCGCCACCAGATACCCCTGCACATGCGGTGCAACCCACCCGGCATGAACGCCTAAATCGGTAACGCATACAAAGGTGGGTACCGGCAAAGGCCCCAGCATGCGGGCACAGGCTGACCAAGTGGTAATCACCGCGTCGGGTTGAATCTCGTCAAAAGCATCTTTCAGCTGCTTTGCCGGAAGGACTTCTTTGTCCGGGTTTCTTCCAAACTCGTTTAAAAAATTGTAGATTGCTGCATTTCTGCAAATGATATGGTTAAACGCGCCATAGACCATGCTTGCTCCAAAAGGATAAAGCAGTTCTATCACGTCGCTAACCACTACTTCGTAGTCACGGGCTTTATATTTTTCTTCCAGCGATTTCGCTGCTGAACAGTGTCCTTGCCCAAACCGGGCCGTTACAATCCATATTTTCACATTGGTCTCCTACGCTACGCAATAATTTCGGATTTCTCCTTTATAAACAACTTGTCCACTTTCCAGTCCTAAAAAGTCGTGGGGGCGAACAAGACTTTCGTCTTTGTCAAACAGTTGAATGCCGGATCGCTGCAAAAGTTCTGCTGCAAACTGAGAGCAGAAATACTTGTTTTTTCGTTTCACGGGGATGCCCAAATAGCAATAAGCCAGCCCGAGGACGCTGTATTTATATTGGTTTTTTTGCTGTTTAAATTGAGCTAAACATTTTTTTACCTGCCACCACTGCTCTTCTGTTACCGGAATGCGCAGTACTGCAATGTAAGAATATTTGTGTGCAGCAAAAAAACCCTCGTTTTTGCTCTCTCGCACAAAACCTGCACGAAACATATTATGAAGCTCCTTGCGGCCGAACGAAAAAATATTTTCGAGGCTTTCGTCCAACGAAACGGAGCAGTGGTTATAGCTAACACCCAGCTTTTTTTGAATCAGCTTTCCGAGCGCTGTATCTGTTTTTGAAACGACGATATAAATAAATCGCTTGTCATCGTTTACCATTTTAGTTCTCCTTCGTTTACACTTTGAAAAATTCGTTATGTGAATTTAACAACTTTATATTAAAACATGAACCTTAAGAAATCATTTGCGAAATCTTAAGATTTTATATTGCTATAAAAAATAAACGATTTAGAATCCGGATTCTTTACACGCAGAATCAAAATTTGTCGTTTCGGCTTTAAAAACGGTTGAAATGATTAACAGGATAGGACAAGCATCATTCAATTGTTAAGAAATCTTTAGTTTTCATTATGGTGCAATTAAGATTAGCACACTAAAATTTGGAATAGAAACTTTTGCGCTGATTAAAGTTTCTGAAAATATGATGTTTTTTATAGAAATTGACGGTACCTACTGACATTGTTTTTAAATGGATAAATTTAGCAAATGATTGCAGCAATTACATTTGCAACACGATTTAGGAAAATATTTATAGTGGAGTAAAACGTCTTTATAAGTGAAAAACGTTATGAAATTTATGGGCATTATGATATGGAGAAAAATATGAAGAAGAAAATACGCATTACTGTTGTCATTGTCCTATGCATTGCGCTGCTAACTGCTTGCAAAAGTCAGGATGCTACGCAAAAGAAATTGATGGAAGATAGTAAGCTTTCCAATGTGGATACTTACTTGAGCTATGTGAATGATTACAAAAAGGGAAAAGTTCCTGCTCAGGACTATAATTGTCGCACGGCAGCCTTTACGCTTTTAGAGGACAGCGTTACAGCAACCCCGAAAAAAGAATATAATAATTATCTGATGTTCGATATAAACTTCATTGAAACTGATGATAACTTCCAGCAAATCCGGGATCATCAAGGGGAGTTTATCGCGCTGTTTGATGGTGCAAGTGTTGATGGTGTAGCAAATGATCAGTTTGAACAAGTTTACCCCAATGCACTAAAAGGGAGAAATGTAGAGTTCCACAACGATAAATCTTCTCTAATTAGTGTAGTGATGCATGATCCTTACGAAAAATGGTTGTTTGTTGGCCACGCAGGAGTTTTGGTTCCGCAAGGCAACGAATTTATATTTTTTGAAAAACTGGCGCCCGACCAAGACTACCAAGCTAAAACTTTTTCTTCTAAAGAAGAATTGAAAAAAGAGTTGTTATCGCGCCCCGCTTACCGGGGCGACGGTAGTGAGCATGAGCCAATGATTTATGAAAATGGTGTTTTGATTAAATAGCAGCTTTTTGCAAAAGAGCACTTTGCTGCGGTTGCAAAGCCTAAACGAATCCCTTTATTAACGAACTAGGTGATATATAGGATGCCCCAAAAATGCTTTCATGCGATTTTCTATAAAACCGCGAAGTAAACCTTCTGTTGTGAACCTAATAAAAATTTGAATATTGGCGTAAAAAAATTTTTGGCTCTGACATCGATACAAACTAAAAACAGCCGAGACAATTTGTCGCGGCTGTTTTTGTTGACTAAAGGGAAAAGAGATAAATAGATAAATAAAAGATTGCTCCACAACTTAGTGAAGTGTTTTCCGTTAAAGTGGAAGAAAACGATGAAAGTATCAAGTGCCTACTTTTGTACAAAAGTTCTTTTTATTTGTGAGAATCGCAGCCATCTTTGCAATGGTCATGCTCCGAGCAAAGGCAACCGTCAAACAAGCTTAATTTAGCTTGCAAAATAGTTTCAACCCGAGCTACGGATTCTAACATATCTTGTACCGACTTGTTTACTTTAAGTAAAGTTTCTTCATCGGTGCTCTTGCAAGAAATAAAACGCTGCAGTTTCTCTCCTTCTGCGTTGATAATGTGGGCCAGTGCTGCTTGCTCTAGTGCTACTGACTGAATAAGATCTGTGATTGCTTGGTTGCGACAAATATTGCTAGGAACGATTACCGGCATGCCCATATAAAACACTCTCCTCAAATAATACGCTTTGGCGTTATTACGCACTCCATTATATGTCGAAAGTTAGAGAATGTTCAGAGCAATTATCAAATGGAGCAAAATTAACGAATAAGGGCGGCGGGGTATTGAGAAAGAAAACGGTCACGGTTTAGTTAAATTAAGTGGTACCGTTTGGATTTTAGTTGTCCGGCAGATGGCCGAGCGGCATAGCGACAACACCATATGCACAGATTTTGATTCTTTCTCTACTAATGCAAAAAGCACCTATCAACTTAAAGTCGATAGGTGCTTGGATGACAGTTATTCGATTTTTTTCAGTTGTGGTGTTTAAGCTTGATGTAAGAGGCCTACTCCTTAAAAGTTTTACTTAAACCATGAAAAACTGACATCTGCACGAGGTATCACGGTTGTATTTTCGTCAGAAGAATATACAACAAACGATAATGGCGCACTCATAGCGCCGATGAGCACAAAGCCATCCTCCTCTATCGCCGCAAGGCGGTTTTGTTGAAAATCCGATTTTATGTTAGCTTCCAATGTTCCGAAAGACAGATGCGCCGTGTCGGTTCGGTTGAAATAGCCTTTGCCCCATGTTGGGTCTGCAAAATGCCATTTTCCATCCGCATAAAATTCAACCCAAGAATGGGAGACACCGGGATGGCTCCAATCGCCGCCTCTGCTCAATGGCACCTGCAAAGATAGTCCTGAAATCATGCGAGCTGGAATCCCCTCTGCCCGAAGTAAAGCGGTCATGAGGATAGCGTAATCATAGCAAACGCCAACAGGATTCAACAGTAATTCTGAAGCACAGGACTGAGTTTGCTCCTTGCCCTGCGTTGCAAAAGTACCCGTGCGAGTTTTGATGATTTTATTTGCATAATTAAATATATTGCGGGCAGTTTGGAAATCGTTGGTTCCACGGAGCTGTGCGGCAAGTTCGGCAATGGCTTCATTATCGGAATCCACGAACTGTTGTGGTAAGGTATACTCGGATTTAACATCCCCTTCCCATGCAGCTATATTTCTAAGCAGGCTGACAGTATAAGAAATTGTTACAACAGCTTTTTTGCCGTTTGCTGGCACTTGTGCTGTCAATTCATGCCATCCATCAAAGCGTTCTACAGCATACTCTGTTGCTCCGTCAATCTGCACGCTCGTTACTTTTTGATATCCGTCACTAACGGGTAGGGTCACCCGTAAAAATGTGTCAGCACCATCTGCTGTGGTTATTCTGTATGTTTCAGTTATATTAAAGGTTCTTTGCGGATTTAAAAAGAAAATGAAAAGAGAAATAGAAACTACAAGCAACGCTGTTACAGTTCCGATTATAATATTTTTTTTAGTGATTTTTCTTTTCATAGGCATTCACCTTATCCTACCTAATATGAATTTATTTCAAGCACAAGCAGCATTATGCAAAGGCCACTTTATTATTTAAATAATCTTACCTATGATTATACAGTTTTGAGTAAGAAAAAGCCATCGATGTTTTACCGGTTTCATAAAAGCATATCTTTAGGAATGTTTAAAACAAAGGCAAAAGGAAAAATCATAATATTTCAGAGGAACTAGACCCATATAAAACATTTAAACGCATTCCGGAAAAGAATATCTGTGATTTAATATTCTTTTAGCAGAACAAAACGGAATATTTACATAAATGATTTCAGGCATGTATAAGTCTATTGGAATTAGCATCGCCTTCTCTTTCGTGCTCTTGATAAGCTGAGCCAAGGAGGAGTATTAGAAAGAAAGTAGTCAGGGGCTATGGCGTAGATAGACAAGATCTAATGGAGAAGAGTTCTCGAATACATATCGCTTACCGTTTTTGCGAAGACACTAGCGGGTACGCAATACCTTACAATGCAGAGAACCTGAAAATCACCAGCTTCTCAACCAACTTATATATAAAACATAAGCTTTCTCCTTGCAGAGGGCTAGAATAATTCATTCTAGCCCTCTGCAAACAAATAAAAGCATAGCAGGTTGCCCTTGTAAAAAGACAACCTGCTATGCTTCTTTTTGGTGCACTTCCAGGGACTCGAACCCTGGGCCCGCTGATTAAGAGTCAGCTGCTCTACCAACTGAGCTAGAAGTGCATAATAAACGCGATTTTTGACCGCCTTGACAGTATATCATAGCCGATATGAAATGTCAAGGATTTTTGCATGATGTTTGCTTTTTAGTTTGGCGTGCATAAAAAAGAAAAGCGATTATTGCGTTTGCAATAATCGCTTTTTTTGAAAGGTGCTAATATAAAGTGAATAAGTTGGGCTAGCTCATACGCCATACTTCACGGGTTTTAGCAAAACCGGTCCCAAACTGAGGGTCGGGCTTCGCTGCGGGTGCTGCTTCTGGTTTTGGCTCTGCACGGAACTGCGGCTTTATTTCGGGATACTCCACTGCTCTAAACGGAGAAGTAAAAGTTTCTGGTACCGGCTGCGGCTCAGGCAATACAGATTCTACGACAACCGGCGCGGGTGCCTCTTCCGGTACGATGGGCGCGGCGACAAACGGTACAGCATCTTCTGCCTGGGGTACTTCCATTACTTCTTTTTCCGGCAGAGGTGCTTCTTCGGCTTCGACAACTGCTTCTATCGGCTCTTCCAGATCACTTGCGGGAGCAGAGGCAGCGGCTTCGTCCGGCTTATCCTCCAGTATCGGTGCGTTGGACATCCACATCGCCGCCAATTCGCCAAACTCGTTTTCTACATAAACATAAGGAGAATCCGAGCAAAGCGGTGCTTCGGGGGCAAGGGTGGCAGGTGCTGTTTGCTCCGGCATGGGCTGGATGATGCCGGCTTTGTTGCAGCCACAGTCGCGTTTTGCCGGCGGCGCAACAAACTCTGGTACAGGAGCAGGAATCGCTTCAGGGACATAGGTCAGAACAGGATCTGCCAGTTCAGGACGGATTGCTTTTACCTCCTGCTCTTCGCAGAAGGGGCCATCCTGCGGTTCCTCAAAAAGGCTGTGGGTACGGGTATTCTCAATCATTGTGCATTTCCCCCTTATAATTGGTGTCTTGTTTGGGGCGAACATGGCCCCCGTAGGTTACAAAGTTATGCCGTGCTTTCCAGCTTTATGGTCAGCAAAATTTAGGTTTTATCAAATCGCGCATTATTCGGCCGGTACCTAGCGGCTCGTTGAAAATTACAGAGTGAAAAGAGCTTGTTTGGGCGGAGCTGTATGCTGGCACCAGCACAACTACTGTCCACACTGCGGCGAAAGGGCGCGGATAATTTATCTCCCGTTCCATCCATGCTAAAAGTACGACATAGATAGTGGTGAGATTTACGGCAATTGTTCTTAGCAAGTGCGCTGCTATACCACAGGGTATGCAGAACGACAGAAAATCGTACCCCAAGAAAGAATTTGACTTATTTTTAATTTTTTGTAAACTTCACACAAAAGGCTTGATTTTATTGCGCAACAAGTCTACAATAAATAATGCTAGCACTCGAAACAACAGAGTGCTAAAACAACGCAATAAGAGGTGTTTATCGTTATGGCAAAAAAACAGTTTAAAGCAGAGTCCAAGCGTCTGCTCGAGCTGATGATCAACTCTATTTATACCAATCGAGAAATTTTTCTGCGCGAGCTGATCTCCAACGCGAGCGATGCGACGGATAAATTGTACTACAATGCACTCAAAGCAGGGCAGAGCGGCCTCTCTCGTGAGGAGCTTTTCATCGACATTACGGCAGACCGCGAGGCACGCACGCTGACCATTTCTGACCATGGTTGTGGCATGAGCAAGGACGAGCTGGAGCAGAATCTTGGCACCATTGCTAAAAGCGGCAGCCTTGCCTTTAAAAAAGAAAATGAACTTGCAGAAGGCGATGTTGACATCATTGGCCAGTTTGGCGTTGGTTTCTATGCCGCATTTATGGTGGCTAAACACGTTACCGTTGTCAGCCGTGCAGCCGGCAGCGAAGAGGCTTGGAGCTGGGCATCGGACGGAGCAGACGGCTATACGGTAACCGCTGCAGAGCGTGCAGAGGCCGGTACTACCATCACCCTGCAGCTCAAAGACAACACCGAAAATGAAAACTATGATGAATTCTTGCAGGAATACCGCCTGCGCAGCCTCATCAAAAAATATTCCGATTACATCCGCTATCCCATCAAGATGGAAGTTTCCCACAGCCGCATGGTTGAGGACTCTGACAAAGACGCTGATGGCAATGAAAAAGCACCCGAATATGAAGAGTACACCGAGGTAGAAACGCTTAACAGCATGGTGCCCATCTGGAAAAAGAACAAAAAGGATGTAACTGAAGAAGAATACAACGAATTCTACAAAAATAAATTCGGCGATTATGAGAACCCGCTGCGGGTTGTCAGCTCTTCGGTAGAGGGCGCTGCAACCTATCATGCACTGCTCTTCTTCCCGGCACGCGCGCCGTTTAACTATTACAGCCGCGACTACGAGAAGGGCCTGCAGCTGTATTCCTCCGGTGTGCTGATTATGGACAAATGCGCCGATCTGCTGCCGGATTATTTCAGCTTTGTACGTGGCTTGGTTGATAGCCCGGACCTCTCGCTTAACATCAGCCGTGAACTGTTGCAGCATGACCGTCAGCTGAAAGTAATCGCTACCAGCCTTGAGAAGAAAATTAAATCAGAGCTGCTGAATCTGCTAAAAAATGACCGTGAAAAATACGAGCAGCTGTTCAAAGCCTTTGGCCTGCAAATGAAATTTGGCATTTATTCCACCTATGGTGCCGCCAAAGATGTACTGTCTGAGCTGCTGCTTTACATCACCAGTGCAGAGCAGAAACTTTCTACATTGGACGAATATGTAGACCGCATGAAAGAAGAGCAGAAGTACATTTACTATGCTTGCGGCGAAAGCGTGGCAAAGCTGGCAGTATTGCCGCAGAATGAGCGACTGAAAGAGCAAGGCTATGAGGTGCTCTATCTCACTGACGACATCGATGAGTTTACGCTGAAAGCGATGCGGGATTATAAAGGTAAAGAGTTCCGCTCCACCTCTGACGAAGACCTTGGCATCGACACCGAGGAAGAGAAAGAGGAGATTAAAAAGCAGGCAGAAGAGAGTAAGGACTTACTCGGTTTTCTGAAAGAATCGTTGGGCGAAAAAGTTACCGACGTAGTGCTTACCAGCCGTCTTAAAAACTGCCCGGTCTGCTTGACTGCCAAGGGCGGCATCAGCCTTGAAATGGAGAAAGTACTTGGTGCAATGCCCGGTACCGAAGAGAAAGTAAAAGCACAGCGTGTGCTCGAAATCAATGCTGCGCACCCGGTGTTTGAAACCTTGAAGGCACTGTACCCCGCCAACGAGGCAAAGCTGAAAGACTACGCAGAAATTCTTTACACCCAGGCATTGCTGATTGAAGGCATGCCGGTGGAAGACCCTGTGGCCTACACCAGCGCTGTTTGCAATTTGATGACCCTGTAAAAAATATAGTAAGCCAACAGGCGGTAGAGAGGTTTTCTCTGCCGCCTGTTTTTTGTGCAGATATAGCCAATGAAAACAATTTTTATAACAATGTGGTAGAAACAATTTCGATTTTCTTCGTCGTTGGTCGTGCAAATAGGGACCAACTCGACCTGTGTTTCATAAGATGGATTGACCCGGACCGGGCTCTGCCCGTTACGGCAATCTGAAACAAAGGAGCATGATCTCATGGAATTGCGTGAAAGCCAAACCTATAAAAACTTGATGACAGCATATGCCGGCGAGCGCGAAGCGGGCGGCAAATACGTCATCTACGCCAAAAAAGCGCGTGAGGACGGATATCAGCAAATCGGCAACATTTTTGACGATACCGCAAGCAACGAGTTTGAGCACGCGGAAATCTGGCTGAAATGGCTCTCGAGCGGAGAAGTTCCTCCTACGCTTGAGAACCTTGCGGATGCGGCAGCCGGTGAACGGTATGAATGGACCCAGATGTATAAAAACTTTGCCGAGACCGCGCGGCAGGAGGGCTATTGCGAGCTGGCCAGCCTTTTTGAAAAAGTGGGCGCAATCGAAAGATCTCATGATGCTCGCTATCGTCGCCTTGGGCGCAATATCGAAAACGATGAGGTGTTTTGCAAACCGCAAAGCGTTGCTTGGGTCTGCATGGTGTGCGGCCATGTAACTTACGGCGATTGCTCGCCTGAAATTTGCCCTGTATGCGGCCACGAGCAAGCCTATACCGAGATAAAAGCCGAAAACTATTAAAAACAATAGCCAAAAGCCTCCCTTTTACCAGGGAGGTTTTTTTCGTAGTGGTAAAAGGACAAGCCTGCAACGTATTAGCTGGGCAGGCAGCCCGCTGGTTTGTAGGCAAATAGATGATAAAAAAGAGCAGCAGAAAACCAGGTTTGGAAGATTATACAAATCTCAAGCAGAATGTTCATAAACTCTTTTCAAGCCCCAAAAACTATGGTATTGTATAAAGACACTTTAACATAGCAGCGCAATGCAGTGATGAAATTTTGAAAACGGGAAGGTGGAGTTTTATGAAACTTGAATTAATGGACACAGCGAAGAGCGTGGTCCGGCGACATCTTCCTGCGGCGGTAGAGCTTAGTGAAGCTTTATACCAAACCCCGGAGCTTGCATATTACGAGGTAGCGTCCAGCAAGCGCATTACAGCGATGCTGCGTAACGCAGGGTTTGAGGTCGAATATCCCTTTTTAGAAAAAGAGCTCGGCTATGGTACCGCATTTCGCGCAGTACTGCAAAATGGCGAAGGCCCGGCCGCTGCACTGATGGTAGAATACGATGCACTGCCCGGAATTGGCCACGGGTGCGGTCATAATCTGCACGGCGCGCTTTCGGTTTTGGCCGCGCTTTCGCTTGCAGAGATGAAAGAGCAGTTCCAAGGCTCTTTATATGTAATAGGTACCCCCGCAGAAGAGGAGAATGGTGCCAAAGTAACCATGGCGGACTGTGGCGTATTTGACGGCATGGCGCTGGCGGCTATGATGCATAGCTGGAGCGGCGGCACCTCACAGGACAATATGGATGTGCTGAGCCTAAGGTGCTACGTTGTGGAATTCTTCGGTGCACAGGCGCATGCGGTGGCCGCCCCATGGAAAGGGCGCAGCGCATTGGCGGCTGCCCGTAAGTTTTTGGATTTAATCGATGCCCGCCGCGAATGCTTTACGCCGGATATCCATGTGAACGGCGTGATACTGGACGGCGGAAAAGCGCCAAATATTATACCAGACCACGCAACCATTCGGCTGGAATTTCGTACTGATTCCCGTGGCAAGCTCGAAGAGCTGGACACGATTGTACGCAAATGCGCAAACGGTGCGGCGCTGGCGTTGGATTGCGACGTGACCTTTACACCGGGCTTGCTGGACTTTTGGGATATGGTACGGGTGGCTCCGCTGGAGCAGGCCACCGCCGAATTGTTGCAGGCCGCAGGAGAAACAGTAGGCGCGCCGCTGCCGGCTACCGGCTCCTCGGATGTGGGCAACGTGAGCTATCGTTGTCCGACGATTCAGCCGCTCATTTCCATCAACCGCAAACCAATTGCGCTGCACACCACTGAGATGTGTGAGGCAACCCGCGACCCGCAGGCACGAGAAGCCCTTGCACGCGGTGCCGAAGTACTTACTAATTTGTTTTTGAAGATTTATAACGATGCAGCGTTTTGCAGTGAGGTAGAACAGAGTTTCCGGGAGGCTTGCGGCCGAAAACAGCAAGCTTAGCAATCCTCGCGCAAGGTGCGGCCCTTGGGCTTTGCATTTAAGAAAGGAAGAGTGTGATGAGCAATCCTGCTGTTACGATAGAAAAAAAGAAAAAAGGTATTCGGATGCCGCACATTTATGTGTTGCTTACCGCTATTATCGCCCTTTGCACCATTGGCACCTGGCTGTTGCCCGCAGGCGAATTTGAGCGCGCCGCTAGCGCCGCAGGCCGTATGATTGTGGTGCCAGGTACTTATGAGTTAATTGAGCGCACCCCCATTGGGCTGTTTGGCATGCTTCGTTCCATTTATGCAGGCATGATAGACGCTGCCAGTGTCGTGTTTTTCGTTTTTATTGCATACGCGGCAATTGGTCTTATCATTGCTACCGGTGCTTTCAACGGGCTGGTGGCCGGACTATTGAGAAAACTGAAAGGCAAAGCGCGTGCCGTGATTATTCCGGTTTTCGTTTTGCTGATTGGCGCGGCATCTTCCACCATTGGCGTTTTCGAAGAAACTTTTCCGTTTATCCCTATCTTTGTGGGTATTGCGATTGCCATGGGTTATGATGCATTGGTTGGCCTTGCAATTGTGGCTCTGGGTGCCGGGCTGGGCTATTCCGGCGCGTTTATGAATCCGTTTACCGTGGGTATGGCACAAAGCATCGCTGAGCTGCCGACCATGTCCGGC
Source organism: Pygmaiobacter massiliensis (assembly GCF_900199435.1). GTDB lineage: Bacteria > Bacillota > Clostridia > Oscillospirales > Ruminococcaceae > Pygmaiobacter > Pygmaiobacter massiliensis. Next base: position 853,679 of record NZ_OAML01000002.1, on the reverse strand, counting down.
GCAGGCTTTCGCATTCTGTGCCACCTGGTCATGATTGTGGTGGCGTCCATCTATATTGTTCGGTATGCACTGAAAATTCAGGCAGACCCCACCAAAAGCCTGATGTATGGCACAGCCACCGGCCCACAGGATATGGATCCGGATGCGATTGAGCAACACCCGTTTGGACTGAGAGAAAAGCTAGTGTTGGTGACGCTCACAATTGGCATCGGCGTTATTGTATATGGCACCAAAGTGTATGGCTGGTATTTTGAAGAGCTGTGTGCTGTATTCTTGATTCTGGGACTTGTCAGTGCGGCCATTATGGGCTGGGGTCCCAACCTGATCGCGGAAAAAATCGCGGGCAGCTTTTCGGATATCGCGGTGGCTTGCCTGATGATTGGCCTTGCACGCGGCATTTTAGTGGTGTTGCAGCAGGGGCACATTATTGACACTGTGGTGTATGGTTTGTCGCTGCTGCTTTCTGGGCTGCCGCGTTGGCTCGCTGCCGAAGCGATGCTGCTGGTGCAGACGCTGCTGAATTTCCTGATTCCATCTGGCTCTGGGCAGGCAGTCGTCAGCATGCCGATTATGGCACCACTTGCTGACCTTCTGGACATTCCCCGCCAGGTTGCGGTGCTGGCCTATCAGTTTGGTGACGGTCTTTCCAATATCCTTTGGCCTACCGCTTCGGCCCCAATTATGTGCGGAATTGCCGGTATTAAGATGGAAAAGTGGTGGAAATGGTTTGTGCCGCTTTTCGGTTTGCTTTTGGTCACCCAAATGGTGCTGATTGCATTGGCACTTGCCGTCGGATACGCTTAATAAAGAAAAGCCCTCTGCCAATGGCAAAGGGCTTTTCTTTGTTCTTGAAAGGGTGCGGAATTCCGCTTTACGAAGGCCTTTTTTTGCGTTATACTGAAACTGCCGGAGAATGGCGATTTACCCTAAAGAGTGCTTTTTGAAAGGACGGGAGAGCAGTGATGAATTTACTTATTTTAGGTGCCGGTGGTTACGGCCAAACAATTTATGAATTGGTGCAGGCATGTGGAACGTATGAGAAAGTCGCTTTTTTAGATGACAAGGTAAATGGCGCACAGGTGCTTGGCCGCTGCGCAGAGTTTGAGCGCTTTAAAGACGAATACCAGCACATCTATCCCGCCTTTGGAAATAACGAAATTAGAATGCGCTGGGCGCAGCAAATTGTTGCAGCTGGCTATACAATACCCACCCTTGTGCATCCTACCGCTTATGTCAGCCCAACGGCACGGCTAGGGCAGGGCACCGCCGTGCTGCCCAAAGCCATCATCAATACCCACGCAGTTACCGGGGCAAACAGTTTGATTAATTGCGGCGCAATTTTGGACCATGACTGTATTGTGGGCGAAGGGACGCATATTGGTCTTGGTGCAATTGTAAAAGCCAATTGCCGTGTGCAGCCACTGGTTAAAATAGAGGCCGCCGTTGTTGTGCAAGAATAATCTCTATTTGCTCTTGCTTTACAAAATAAAAAGCCTGTTTTCACTGTGGAAGGTCACAGGGCAACAGGCTTTGTTTCTATTAATATGTAAGTATTGTATTTTTTGCGGCACAGTTTTACACTGGCCTAAATGGTGCTGTTTGCAAAAGAATACGGATTATTTGCCCGCAGGCGGTTTTTCTGCCAGCGGCAGGTTAATATCCCGATGCAGTGACCAAACCCGAATTAAGAAGATAAGTACCATAGAAATTGTAGAGGAAAGATAGCCGGGCAAGACGCGACTGCCGTAATAATAAAAGACGCTGCCCACCAAAGAGGCTGTGGCATAGATTTCTTTTTGCAAAATGACCGGCTTGCGATCCACGAAAATATCGCGAATCAGCCCGCCGCCTACTGCACTGAGCACACCGACGAAACATACCAAAAAGCAGTTATCGCCATAGCCAAACTGTACGGCATTGTTCATGCCAACAATGGTAAACACCGCAAGGCCGATAGCATCCAACACGTTAATGATACCGAGAATATTCTTTTTGAAGCGGGATTTGACCAAAGGCACATAGATGAGCACTGTGGCAAACGCAAAAAGAATGGCGATGATGACGTAAGTAGGATCGCGGAACATCAGTGGCGGGGTATTGCCTAAAATGATATCGCGCGTCATGCCGCCGCCGGTAGCAGTGACCACCGCTGCACATAAAATGCCGAAAATATCCAGCTTACATTCAATAGCGACAAATGCGCCAGAAAATGCAAACGCAATCGTTCCGATTACTTCCAAAAAAAACGTCGGAGCCATAGCACACCTCAAGCTGTCTTTCTTATAAACACAAGTATTATTAAAGCATGGAGCTTAGCAATAAGTCAAGAAAAGCAGAGTATAAAGCTGAAAACAAGTTGGCCTTGTAAAAAAAGTAAGCAGAGCCGCTTTGGTGACATCAGAAAAGGAGAACACAATGCTTAAAGTAATTACCTTGAAAAGCAGGGGCCAGCAAATAGTCTGCATGGTGGAATCCGCAGGCGAAATTATGCCGGGCGCGCCTATGGTGCTGTTTAAACACGGCTTTCTTGGGCATAAAATTGCGCCACACCGCATGGCTGTAAAACTTGCCCGCAGATTGGTAGCGGTAGGGTACAACGTGGTGCGGTTTGACTGTGCAGGGGCAGGGGATTCAGAAGGCGATTTCCGATTCACTACTATTCCGGGAGAGCTGGAAGATACGCTTACGGTTGCTGCCGAGCTGCGGCGCATTTATGCCCCAAGCCAGTTGTTTTTACACGGCTATAGTATGGGTGGCTGTGTGGTGTCGCTGGCCGCACAAACGGTCCAGCCTGACGGTATTTTGCTTTGGTCCCCTGTGGCAAAGCCAAAAGAAAACTTTGAAGCAATACTGGGCAAAGCGCGATTTGAGGCCGGGGTAAAAGGGCAGGATGTAGACTTTTTCGGCGATACCGTGCCGAGAGAATTTTTCAGTCATTTAGACGCGCCGGAACTGGATCCACTCGCCGCAGTGCACCGTTACACAGGGCCGGTGCGGATTGTGCACGGCGGTGCGGATACAGATGTTCCGCTTTGCAACGGCCGGCTTTATGAAGAGGCTTCGCCCAACGCACGGCTTACGATCATCGAGAATGCAGAGCATGAATTTGATGATTTGAAAGTACAGGAGCAACTGCTTACCCAATCTCTTAATGCAATTGAAGAAATGAGCCAGCTTATAAAAAATTAGCGTGTAACTGCCCAAAACACTTCGCTTTTTGATCGAAGTGTTTTTCTTTTTGCGCATATTCGATACGCGCGCCGCCCATGCTTTGCGAGAAAAGAAAATGCAATGCAAGGAGCAGAAGAAATGAAAAGAATAGGCGATGCACCATTTTTTGAAGGCTTTTATTTTAAACAGCAATCCAACGAGCAGACTTTGGCGCTTATTGTGGCACACCATGCGGCAAAAGGTAAGCCAGAAGAAGCGACATTGCAGGTGCTGACAGAGACCAACTCACTGGTATTACCGCTGCCGCCGCTGCGCGTAGGTGCAGCGGGCTGCGTTTTTTGTGAGGCAGGGGTGTTTGGCCCTGCCGGGCTGCGGCTTGCGGTAGACTGCCCGCAAGGCAGCATTGCTGGCACTCTGCTTTTTTCTGACCTGACACCCCCATATTACGATATTATGGGGCCTTTTGCTCTTGTACCGGGCATGGAATGTCGACATAGTTTAAGAAGTTTGCGCCACCGGGTGGATGGAGAGCTGATTTTTAACGGTAAGCCATATTGCTTTGCCAACGCTGCGGGTTACACAGAAGGAGATCGCGGCAGGTCGTTCCCATCCCGCTACCTTTGGACGCAGAGTTTGCTTGGCCCCGAGCTGCAAGATTCGGTAATGCTTTCGGTTGCAATGGTGCCATTTTTAAGGGCACAGATGCTTGGGACCATAGCCTCGGTTTGGACCGGCGGCAGAGAATATCGGCTTGCCACCTACCTTGGCGCGCGAGTAGAACAAATAGAAAGTGGCTATGCGAAAATTGTACAGGGAAGTGACAGTTTGGAAGTGCGACTGCTGGAAGGGGAGCATCGCAGCTTACAAGCACCGGTCTGCGGCGGAATGCACCGTACGGTGCGCGAAGGCCTTTGCTGTACGGTACTTTACCGCTTTATTCATCATGGGCACATACTACTGCAAGGCATTAGCAAAAATGCAAGCTTTGAAGATGAATGGGGTGTTGGATGAAAGACCGTGTATTTGCAGGAGCAGGAAAAAATAAGCATACAAAATAAGGGGCGAAAGTTCTTGACGGAAAGACAGTTTTTCGGTATAGTAATAAATACTGTGCAAAAATATACACCCATATGCAACAATTAAGAGATGCTTTTATTGCGGCGCAGCAAGAGCATCTTTAAAGATTAAAGGAGAACACGGCTTCATGAACCTGCTCAAAAACAAGAATTTTTATAAATTCCTGTTGCCTTCTTTGCTTGGCATCTTTCTATTTGTTACACCAATTCGCCAAAATGGAGAATTGACGATTCCCATAGCGGTGGCGGCCCACACGCTGCTGGATTTGATTGCCCCTTATTCGCTTACTATTATTTATGCACTTATTGCATTAAGCACATTCGTTACAGTTATCCACCGCATCCACCCGCTGGGCTTTTTAAAAAAGATTCCCACGCTGGACAAGCTGTTTACGCCCACTCCGTTTTGGCTGGGGGTACGGGTGCTGGGCTTTGTGTTTGGTACTTTAATTTATTTTGGCATAGGTCCAGAGGCAATCCGCAGCGATGCAACCGGCGGGCTGGTCATCAACGACTTGATGCCGATTCTCGTCTGCGTGTTTTTTCTGGCTGGCCTGCTGTTACCGTTATTGCTGAATTTCGGCCTGCTGGATTTCTTCGGTGCGCTGCTGACAAAAGTAATGCGCCCTGTGTTTAACCTGCCTGGACGCAGTGCAATTGACTGTGTGGCAAGCTGGCTTGGCGATGGCTCCATCGGTGTGCTGCTTACAGCGAAACAGTATGAAGAAGGCTATTACAGCAAGCGCGAAGCAACCGTTATCGCAACCACCTTCTCTGCTGTCAGCATTACTTTCAGCCTCGTTGTTATTAGTGAGGTTGGCCTTGCACATATGTTTTTGCCGTTTTACCTGACGGTTGCGGTTGCGGGCATTGTTGCGGCTATCATTATTCCGCGCATTCCGCCGCTTTCTCGCGTACCGGATACCTATACCCGTGAAACAGAATTCTGTGAATCTGTACCGGCAGGCACAACACCGGCACGCTGGGGCGTTAAAAAAGCACTGGATAAGGCAAGTGAAGCCCCCGGCCTCGGCGGCTTTTTGCGCGAAGGCCTTGGCAATGTGCTGGATATGTGGCTTGGCGTGCTGCCTGTTATTTTGTGCCTTGGCACAGTTGCACTGATTTTGGCTGAGTACACCCCTATTTTTAGCTGGCTTGGTATTCCGTTTGTTCCGCTGTACCAGCTGCTCGGCATTCCGGAAGCAGCCGCGGCATCTCAGACTGTTATTGTAGGGTTCGCCGATATGTTTTTGCCCTCGGTAATTGCCAGCGGCATCGAATCTGAGATGACCCGCTTTGTGGTCGCTGCGACCTCGGTGACCCAGCTTATCTACATGTCGGAGATTGGCAGCATCATTATGGGCAGCAAAATCCCGGTATCACTCGGAAATCTATTTCTTTTGTTTTTAGAGCGCACAGTGGTTACACTGCCGGTCATTGCATTGGCGGCACACCTACTTTTCTAGCAATTTAACGCTTTTACTTGGCAGCATTGCACTTTGTTGCAATGCTGCCTTTTTGTCTTTTAAGAGGCATACTATCCTTGCGATTTGCGCAAACTGTATTTAGATATAAAAAACAAAAAAATTACAAACTTTACAAAGATTTGACATTTGCGGCCTTGCAATTTGCCCGAGATGCTTTACACTTAAAAGGGTAGAAATTGATAAGGTAAAGTAAAGCTTGAAATTTAGATTCCAAGCTTTGCTTTTGCGTCTTGAAATATGGAAAAACTATTTTAAACAAGGCGATCATCCAATTTTTGGAAAGGACTATCTTTAGATGGATTTTTTTAACCTTTTTAGTCTGTTTGGCGGCCTGGCTCTGTTCCTTTTCGGTATGGACATTATGGGCAAAGCACTCGAAAAGCAGGCCGGCGGTAAGCTGCAAAAAATACTCAGTAAGCTGACGGACAACCCCTTTAAAGGCTTCATGCTCGGCCTTGCTGTCACCGCTGTCATTCAAAGCTCCAGCGCGACTACCGTTATGGTCGTTGGCTTTGTTAACAGCGGCATCATGCAGCTGCATCAGGCAGTGGGCATCATCATGGGCTCTAACGTTGGTACCACGGTAACCAGCTGGATTCTCAGCCTTTCAGGCATTGAGGGCAACAGCTTCTGGGTCAAATTGTTTAAGCCTACCAGCTTTAGCCCCATTCTTGCTTTCATCGGCATTGTGCTATATATGTTCTGCCGCTCGGAAAAGAAAAAAGGCAGCGGTACCATTTTGCTGGGCTTTGCCGTATTGATGACCGGTATGACCGCAATGTCTTCTGCGGTTGCACCGCTTTCGGACGCACCCTGGTTCCGCGACCTGTTTGTTCAGTTCACTAACCCGATTCTTGGTGTTCTTGCCGGTGCTGTGCTCACCGCGGTTATTCAAAGCTCCAGCGCAAGCGTTGGTATTTTGCAGGCACTCAGTTCCACAGGCGTAATCACCTATGGCAGCGCCATCCCCATTATCATGGGCCAGAACATCGGCACCTGCGTTACAGCGCTGATTTCTTCTGTGGGCGCCAACAAAAACGCACGCCGCGCTGCGATGATTCATCTGTACTTTAATATCATCGGCGTGCTGGTGTTCCTCAGCATTTTCTACACGGCCAATACGTTTATCCATTTCCCGATGCTGGAAGAGAATGTTTCCACCTTTGGTATTGCCATTGTGCATACGCTGTTTAACGTGCTCGCTACCCTCGTAATGCTGCCGTTCAGCCGTCTGCTCGAAAAGCTGGCCTACCTCACCATTCCCCAGGACGATGCCCCCGAACAGTTCCAGATGCTCGACCCGCGCCTGCTGGCTACCCCGGCTGTCGCTGCAGACCGTGCATCTGTCACCACTGCTGATATGGCCGAGCTTGCCCGTGCCAGCTTTTTGGGCGCGATTGCACTGACCCACCGCTGGAATGAAGAAGGTGCAGAAAGAGTACGCCGGCAGGAGAACGAAACGGACAAGTACGAAGACGCGATTGGCACCTATCTTGTCAAACTTTCTACCTGTAACCTCACGCTGAAAGACAGCCATCTGGTCAACACCCTGCTGCACACCATCAGCGATTTTGAACGCATCAGCGACCACGCAACCAACCTGCTTGGCACTGCGCGCGAGATTGAAGAAAAGAACATTGTATTCTCGGCACAGGCACAAAGCGAGCTGATTGTGCTCGAAGATGCGGTGCAGGAGATTATCAACCGCACTGTCGATTGCTTTGAAAATAATGACCTGGTGGCTGCAAGCCGTGTCGAGCCGCTCGAGCAGGTTATCGATGACCTCGTGCGCAAAATTAAATCGCGGCACATTGCACGCCTGCAAACAGGCAGCTGTACCATAGAGTACGGCTTTGTGCTCGACGACCTGCTGACCAACTACGAGCGTGTTGCAGACCATTGCAGCAACATCGCAGTGGCAATGATTCAGGTTGCAGATGACAGCTTTGAAACCCACGAGTACCTGACTAGCGTTAAAAGCGGCGGCAACGAAAACTTTGACCAAATGTTCCGCGAATTCCGTGGTAAATTCCGCTTCCCGGATGAATCGCTGTAATCAATACAAAGCTTAGATTTTGTAATATAATAAAACAAATAGAAACCTCCCGTTGCTTATGCATCGGGAGGTTTCTGCTTTTTGCCAGCTAGTATGCCAGGCTTTACGGCCAGGCAAAACCAGAGTCGGTAATATAAAAAAGCCCTCTTTACCGGCACCCGGCAAGAAGGCTTTTTATCAAAGAGCAAAAAGAAAACTGCGGCGATTTCTTTTTGCCCTGTGGCGAAAGCATGGTGTGTGGAGCACGGTTGGCTGCTTACCACGCTGCTTTCTTTATCGGTGCAGGGTTCTAAGTCTTGCGGTAGCACGGCTCAATGCGGCCTGCGACTGATAATACTCTTGCATGCTCTGCTTTTGGCGCATACGTTCTTCGGCGCGGGCCTTGGCAGCTTCAGCACGGTTGATATCAATCTCATCCGGGTGTTCAGCAGCCGCGGCAAGCAAAACAGTTTTGTCTGGCAGTATCTCAGCAAAGCCTGTGGTGACGGCTGCTTTTTGCCATTCTCCGTTTACCCGAAATTGCAGCTCGCCCGGCTCCAGCGCGGTAACCACCGGCTCGTGGCCGGCTTGCACGCCGTAAAGACCATCCAATACGGGCAAAATTAAATCTTCTGCCGGGCCGGAGTAAAAAACGCGGGTTGGGGTGATGATTTCAAGTTGAAAAGTGTTTGCCACTTAAACCGCCCCCATCTTTTTGGCTTTCTCCACCACTTCATCGGCAGTGCCAACCATAGAGAACGCCGCTTCGGGGTATTGGTCCAGCTCACCGGCAAGCAGCGCCTCAAAGCTGTTCAGTGTATCCTCAAGCTTTACATAGCGGCCCTGCAGCCCGGTGAAGTTTTCAGCCACCGAGAACGGCTGCGAGAAGAACTGCTGTGCACGGCGGGCACGCTGTACCACCAGTTTGTCGGTTTCAGAAAGCTCTTCCATACCCAGAATAGCGATGATGTCCTGCAGCTCGCGATAGCGCTGCAGCAGCTCCTGCACACCGCGGGCAATGTCATAATGGCGCTGACCCACCACTTCCGGCTCCAGAATACGAGAGGTGGACTCAAGCGGGTCTACAGCGGGGTAAATGCCCTGCTCGACGATTTTACGAGAAAGAACGGTCGTTGCATCCAGATGTGCAAAGGTAGTAGCAGGGGCGGGGTCGGTCAGATCGTCCGCAGGCACATAAACAGCCTGCACCGAGGTGATGGCGCCGTCTTTGGTAGAAGTGATACGTTCCTGCAAAGCACCCATCTCGTTTGCGAGGGTCGGCTGGTAGCCAACGGCAGAGGGCATACGGCCCATTAGTGCCGAAACCTCGCTGCCTGCCTGCACATAACGGAAGATATTATCAATAAACAGTAGCACGTTCTGTTTTTCGCGGTCGCGGAAATACTCTGCCATGGTCAGCCCGGTAAGTGCAACGCGCATACGTGCTCCGGGGGGTTCGTTCATCTGGCCAAAGACCAGTGCGGTTTTTGCCAGTACGCCGGAATCGCCCATCTCACGCCAGAGGTCGTTGCCCTCGCGGGTACGCTCGCCTACGCCAGTGAAGATGGAGTAGCCACCGTGCTCGGTGGCGATGTTGTGAATGAGCTCTTGAATCAGCACGGTTTTGCCAACGCCAGCACCGCCGAAAAGGCCGATTTTGCCGCCTCGCGCATATGGGGCAAGCAGGTCGATGACCTTAATGCCGGTTTCAAACAGTTCAACGACGGGGCGCTGGTTTTCAAAAGCGGGCGGATCGCGATGAATCGACCACGACTCAGCAGTTTCGACTTCACCTTTGCCATCAATAGGCTGGCCCAGCACGTTGAACATGCGGCCCAGTGTTTCTTTGCCCACAGGGGCCTGTATGGGAGCGCCAGTAGCCAAAACTTCCATGCCGCGGCCCAAGCCTTCGCTTGGGGTCAGCATAAAGCAGCGCACCATGTCGCCGCCGATGTGGCGGGCAACCTCCATCAGCCGCCGCTCGCCGCCGCATTCCACCCAAAGGGCTTCTTTTAGCGCGGGCAGATGTCCGTTCTCAAATTGAACGTCCACAATGGGGCCTAGCACCTGGGCAATTTTTCCCTTGTTTTCCATGAAAAGTGCCTCCAACATTTAAGATTGCAAACTTGCTTGCGCGCCGCCTACAACCTCAGTAATTTCTTGTGTAATGGCAGACTGTCTGGCTCTGTTGTAAACCAGCGAAAGCTGCTTGAGCAGTTCTTTGGCGTTTTTTGTGGAAGAATCCATTGCCTGCATGCGCGCATTTTGCTCGCTGCAGTAAGATTCCACCAGCCCGCCGAAAATCATGCCTTTCACGTAGCCGGGGACGATATGCGAAAGCACTGCGTCCGGGGAGGGGACGTAGCTCACTGTCTGCTGATAGCGGCTGTCCGAAGTATTTTTCCACTGGGGAAAGTTATGTTCATCCAGTGGCAGCAGTTTGTATTTTTTTGGTACCATGTGCAACGGCGATTCCATTTCGGTGAAAATCATGTAAACGTCATCTAGCATGCCTTGCTGAAACAGGCGCAGCATAATGTCCGAAATCTCCTGTGCACGGAACAGGGTGGGGTCCTGTGCTGTGTACAAAAACTCGCCGTCAATCGTCACATCTTTTTGCGTAAAGTAAGCGCGCCCTACCTGGCCCACCAAAAAGAGGGTAGGCTGTGCGGATTTTGCCATGGCCGCTTCTGCCAGCTTGAGCACATTGTGATTGTAAGCACCGGCAAGCCCTTTGTCGGCAGTGATAACGATGTACCCCGCTTTGCGCTGAGCAGCGGGGATGTGCTCCCGCTTATCAAAATAGCAATGGCGAATCTCGGGCGAATGATGGAGAATATCACAGATGGTAGCGTCTATTTTTTGAAAATAGGGTTCCACATCATTCAGCTGTTTGCGCGCTTTGCGCAGGTTAGAAGAGGAGATGAGATACATCGCATTGGTGATTTTCAGGGTCTGCTCTACACTTTTAATGTGGGTGCGGATCTCCTTTATGCTTGCCATTGTTTGCTCACCCGTTTCTTATACTCTTCCAGTGCGGACCGAATAGTTTCTACCGCTGTGCCGGAAAGTGCGCCGGTTTGCTGAATCTCGGCCATAGTTTCCTGCTGGGTGTTTTCCATCTCGGTGCAAAAGTCGTTTACGAAACCACTTACCGCAGCAAGGGGGACATCTGCCAGCAGCCCATTGGTAGAAATATACAGTGTGACTGCCTGCCGTGCCACCGATTGCGGATGGTAAAGGGGCTGTTTGAGAATCTCGAGCAGCCGACGTCCATGGTTTAAGGTTTCCTGAGTCGCAGAATCAAGGTCAGAGGAAAACTGAGTAAAAACCTCAAGCTCGCGGAAACGAGCGAGGTCGATACGAAGAGTACCGGCAGTTTTTTTGATGGCACGGGTTTGTGCAGCGCCGCCTACACGAGAAACGGAGAGGCCAACGTTGACAGCAGGTCGCTGGCCAGCAAAGAACAGATCGCTTTCAAGGTAAATCTGGCCGTCTGTAATAGAAATTACGTTGGTAGGAATGTAAGCGGATACGTCACCCGCGAGTGTTTCGATAATCGGCAAAGCCGTCATCGAACCGCCGCCGTACTCTTTGGTCAGACGGCAGGAACGCTCGAGCAAGCGCGAATGCAGATAAAATACGTCACCGGGATAAGCCTCACGCCCGGGTGAGCGATGCAGCAGCAGGCTGAGTGCACGGTAAGCCACTGCATGTTTGCTCAAATCGTCATAAACGATAAGTACGTCTTTGCCCTGTGCCATGAAATATTCGCCCATTGCGGTGCCCGCATACGGTGCGATGTACTGCAACGAGGCAGGGTCGCTGGCTGTGGCAGAAACAATAATGCTGTATTTTAGTGCCCCATATCGGTCCAGTGTATTGCGAATACGCGCCACTGTAGAAGCCTTTTGGCCGATGGCAACGTAGATGCAAATCACATCCAGGCCTTTCTGGTTCAAAATAGCATCTACGGCGATGGAAGTTTTGCCGGTTTCGCGGTCGCCGATAATAAGCTCGCGCTGGCCTCTGCCGATAGGAACCATCGCATCGATGGCCAAAATGCCGGTTTGCAGCGGCACAGTAACTGGCTCACGCGAAAGTACACCGCTTGCCTCCCGTTCAATGGGGCGGCGCTCGGTGGTTTCAATCGGGCCAAGGCCGTCAATGGGCGCACCCAGTGCATCCACAGTGCGCCCAATCAGCGCGTCGCCCACGCCAACGTCGGCGCTGCGCCCGGTGCGGCGCACCACAGAGCCCTCATGCAGGCCACTGTCAGAACCAAGCAGCACGCAGCCTACACTGTCCTTTTCCAGGTTCAGCACCATGCCCTGCACGCCGTTTTCAAACTCTAAAAGCTCACCGTAAAGGGCGTTGTCCAGGCCATAGAGGGTGGCGATGCCGTCGCCAATTTCAAGCACACTTCCTACCTCGTCGCGCCGGGTGCGAACGTCATAGTTCGCAATCTGATCACGCAGGATAGAAACAATTTCTTCTGGCTGATTTTTCACACGATTCGCCTCTCTTGCAGCTGCTTTGCAAGGTTTTCCAGACGGCCGCGGACGCTGCGGTCATACCGCACGCCCTCAATTTCCAGAAGAAAGCCGCCGAGAAGCGCTGGGTCCTGCCGGATTTCGAGCCGGACAAAACGCTTGTGGTGAAGCTTGCAAAGCAGGGATTGGATTTGTTGCTGTGTCTTTTCATCGGGGATGTGAACACAGGTCATGACGCAGACTGCGCCGTCGGCAGCATCCAGCGCTTTTTGCTGGTATGCTGTAATAATTTCCGGCAGCAGCTCCATACGGCCTTTGTCACACAAAAGCGAAAAAAAGTGGAGCAGCAGCGGTTGGGTTTGCAGGCGGGGCAAATGCTCGAGCACTGCTTTTTTTTCTGCGGGGCGCAAAACCGGGCTGGTAAGTGCATCCCAAAGTTCTGGCTCTTGCAGCAAAAAGTGCGCGGTGTGTACAAATGCGTCCTCGTCCGGCGTTAGGTCATATAAAGCAGCGGCATAGCGCTGGGCCAGATCGGTCATTCTTCAGCACCTGCCTCTGCCAGGAACGATTCTACCAAAGCGAGATCGTCAGAAGCATCCAGCGATTTGCCAGACACTTTTGCAGCGGCAGAAAGCGCCAATGCGGCAACCTGCCCTCTGGCCTGGCGCAGCATGGTCTGGCGTTCGCTATCCAGCTGCTCCAGCGTATCTGCCTTTAGCTGCGAACTTTCTTGCTTTGCTTTTTGCAGCAGTGCCTGATATTCGCGGTCGCCTTGGGTTTTGGCACGCTGGATGATTTGGTCTGCCTGGGTTTGTGCCTGCGACAGCTGCTGCTCGTATTGCTCGCGCAGCTGGGTTGCCTCGGTTTGCTTTTGCTCAGAATCAGAGAGCTGCTGCTTTACCATGGCGGCACGCTGGTCTAAAACATTGTTTACCCGACCAAAAAGAAACTTTTTAAAGAAAAAGTATAAAATTAATAGATTGATTACCGTCCACAAGATGGTAGTGGGCTGTATATCCAGCATTGGGGACGCCCCCTTTACTTCGTAAAGATAATAAGTAATGCGGTGATGAAGCCGAAGATCGCGGTACCTTCAGCCAGTGCGCAGCCAAGCAGCAGCGAGCTACGGATAGAGCCTGCAGCCTCGGGCTGACGGGCGATTGCCTCGCTGGCTTTACCGGTAGCAAGGCCAATGCCAATACCTGCGCCAATGCCGGTAAAAACTGCAATGGCTGCGGCAAAAAGTGCAATGTTCATATTCATATCCTCCTAAAAATAACTCTTTTGCCAATTTCTAAAATTCGTCTCGAATTCCCTCGCCAGCAAACAATGCGGTAAGAAAAACAAAGACGATGGTCTGGATGATGCCGTCAAACAGATCAAAGTAAAGACTGAACGGGACCGGGAAACCCACCGGAATCAGAAATTTGACCAATTCCATAATGAGGTGAGCACCTAAGATATTACCGAAAAGTCGCATGCACAGTGCCAGTGGACGAATTGCTACTTCCATTAAGTTAATGGGCAGCAAAAGCGGCAGCGGCTCGGCAAACTGTTTCAGCCCGCCCCAAAGGCCTCTGAACCGGAATTGTGCACCGTAAATAAGTACGGCACTCATCAGCGCCAGAGCAGCGGTTACATTTACGTCTTTGGTAGGCGGTGCCAGCCCGAAAATACCGCTCATGTTAGACAAAGCGATATAGATGGCTACCGTGCCCAGATAGGGGGCAAACGAGCGCCAGTGCTCACCGATGTTTTCCTCTGCAAAGTTGTTAAGAAAGCTTACGGCGGTTTCCAGCCCTAGCTGGACTTTACCGGGACTTTCTACACTTAGTTTGCGAGTAAGCAACAGCGTAAGCACCATTAGCGCGGCCATCAAAATCCAGGTTGTCACCACAGAGGCAGATACGGAAACCCCTCCCAGCACAGGAATTGTAAAAGCTACCGGGTTGCTAAGCTGGAAAAGGATCTCGTCCCTCAGTGCATCCAAATCACATCACCTCCCCGTGTTCTTGGACGAATTACATTCTAATCAAAACAGTTCGATTTGGGAACGCTTACGCAAGTAAAAAAAATGAAATATTTGTAAATGCCGGGCGAAACCATCTTGTTTGACAAGAATTTCTGCCACGCCTATAATAAAACTTACCAAGAAAACGCAGCAAAACCGCAGCAGTACAGCATATTTTTAAGAGTTACGCTGCCCGGCACTGCTTTTGCAAAAAAATAGTTTGGCAGAAAAGAGGAAAGCGTGTGAAAGACCGGTCGTCAAAATCCATTCGCGCACAAATTTTGTCTGTTAACCTCGTGGGCATTTTGCTTACGCTGGGGCTTGCGCTGGCGATTACCCTCGGTTTTACGCTGCGGCAGGACCGGCGCGCATTGGACGAAAATATCCGCAATTCCGCCATGCTGCTTGCGCAGGTACCAGAAGTGGTGCGCACACTGGATAACCAACTGGAAAGCCCGGCGATTAAAGAGCTGCTGGATGCAGCAACGGTTCGCATCAAAGACATTGATTTGATTGTACTGGCAGATCTCAATGGCATTCAGTATTACGCACCGGATCAGGAAATGGTGGGAACTGCCTATGTGGGCAAAGACCAAAAGCGTATCCTCGACGGCGAAGAAGCCTTTGTTTCTGACGACACAGGCCCTGCCGGTGCAGACCATTGTGCCTATGCGCCAGTGCGTGCTAAGGATGGAACGTTGCTCGGCTTTGTTGTGGTGGGCATTTATGCGCGCAGTTATGCGGCTTCGGCCTGGCATACGGTCTTGCGCTTTGTGCTTATCACCCTTGCTGCGGGTGCAGTCGGCGTTTTGCTGTCCTTTAAACTTTCAAACCGCATTAAAGCCTCGCTGCTGGGGTACGAACCGAGCCGTTTGGTGCAGCTTTTTCAGCAGCGCGAAGAAGTGCTCGAAGCGCTGGAAGAGGGCATCCTTGCTATCGACAGTGCGAATAATATTATTTACATTAACCGCGCTGCCGCCCGCATGATAGGGGTAGACCGCGAGCAGGCGATGGGGCAGCAGCTGCATGCTGTTTACCCGGCATCTACGCTGGACAGGGTGGCCGCTTCGGGCGTGCCGGAGTACAATGTTTCGCTTTCCTCACGACCGAAGATGTATATTCTGGCGGACCGTATGCCAATTCGCGAGGGACAAAAAATTATTGGCGCGGTGGCTATCTTCCGCAACCGCACCGAGGTGCGCAAGCTGGCAGAAAATCTGACCGGCGTGCGGCACATGGTAGAAGCGATGCGTGCGTATACCCATGAGTTTATGAACAAGCTGCATGTTATCCTGGGCCTTTTGCAGATTGGCGAGCCGCAGCGTGCCGAAGAATATATCATGAACATTACACAGATTCAGCGTGAAGTAATTGGCCTGATTATGGAACGAATTCAGGAGCCTTCGGCAGCAGCGCTGCTGGTGGGCAAAACAAGCCGCTGTGCAGAACTGGGCATTCGGCTGATTCTGGATAACCGCAGCCATTTAAGCAAAGAATGCCCGTTTTTGCCGGCAGATGCGTATGTCACTATTTTGGGCAACCTGATTGAAAATGCCATTGACGGGCTGAACCAAACCCCGCGTGGGTTAAAAGAGATTACCGTCAGCATCCGCGAAGAGGCAGAAGAGCTTCGCCTGTATGTCGACGACACCGGCCCTGGTATTTCGCCGGAAGCGCAAAAGCTAATGTTTCAGCGGGGCTTTTCAACCAAAGGCCCCGGCAGAGGAACCGGCTTAAAGCTGGTACAGGAGGTAGTGGAAGCCTGCCACGGTGCAATCCGGGTGGAGTCTGAGCTGGGTATCGGCACAACGTTCTTTTTAACGTTTAACCGACCCATGACACGAGAGGGGGAATAAACCATGTATCGCGTGGTGCTTGTAGAAGATGACCCGATGGTTTTGATGCTGAACCGCAAGTTTACCGAAAAAGATAAGCGGTTTCAGATAGTACACGAATTTGGCAACGGGCAGGATGCCCTGCACTGGTTGGTTAACAACCCGGTGGATTTGATTGTGCTGGATTTGTATATGCCGGTCTTAACCGGTCTTGAGCTGTTGCGGCAACTGCGGGGCCGAAAAATGAATGTAGACGTTATTATGGTGACAGCGGCACATGATGCCCCCACCCTTGACGCGCTTTTAAAGCTGGGCGTTACGGATTATCTGGTAAAGCCGTTTACTTACCCGCGCTTTCAGCAGGCGTTGGAGGCGTTTTGCCAGCAGCGGCAGGCGCTGGAAGGGCACAATAACGTAAGCCAGGCTGAGATCGACCGCTTGCTGACCCACAGTGGCGAAAGTCCCGCGGCCCCGAAAGGCTTGCAGGAAAAAACGCTGCAAATGATACGCAGTTTTCTGCAAGAATGCGGCACCGAGTTAACCAGCAGCGAAGAAATCGCAGCACACGTAGGGCTCTCAGCCGTTACAGTACGGCGGTATATGGCTTATTTGCTGGAGCTGCATGAGGTGAGTGGCCGGGTAGATTACGACACTGGCGGCCGTCCCTGTATGCGCTATTGCATGCCAGAGTCAAAACAAAACCCGCAGTAATAGGCGGCGCCTTACCAGTGCAGGCCATGCTGCTGGCAAGTGCAAATTAACTGTAAATTGCTTTTATAAAGAGAGGCGGCCATTGTGGAAGTATACCGTATCGATAAAACTGCAACCAAAGTGGTAGAACCACTTTTTGCCCATTGGCCGGAGACGCTGATATACTCTTGCCTACAAGGGTATATGGGTTTCGCCTGGGCAGATTGTAATCAGCAGCCTAAATCTGCACAAATTGTAGTCGCAGATTTCTGCTTTTTGGCAGGTCAGCCCAGTGAAGCACTGGTAAAAAATAAACCGCCGGAGCACCGCTCTGACTTCGTAATTATGGTGCCGCAGACGGAGGCTTGGGCAAAATTGATAGAGCAGGTGTACCAGGCAGATGCAAAGCGGATAACCCGCTATGCCATCAAAAAAGAGCCGGACATTTTTGATACCGGTAAGCTGACCGCAATTACGGAGGCTTTAAGCAAGGAATACAAGCTGAAGCTGATAGACCGCCCGATCTATGAAAAGGTACGGCAGATGCGCTGGTCTGAAGATTTATGTTCACAATTTGATACCTTCGAGAAGTTCGCCAAAAATGGTTTGGGCGTAGTTGCTCTGCACCAAGGCGAGATTGTATCGGGTGCTTCATCTTATACTGTTTATCGAGACGGCATTGAAATAGAAATCGATACCCAAAAAGAACACAGAAGAAAAGGCCTTGCGCTGGCATGCGGCGCAAAGCTGATTTTGGAGTGTATAAAGCGCAATTTATATCCCAGCTGGGATGCGCAGAACAAAGCATCTGTCGCGCTTGCGGAAAAGCTGGGTTATCATTTTGACCAGGAATACACGGCTTACGAAATTCACGGGTATGGTATAAAACAGGGTAGAGCGTAGAATTATTATATTGTGCAATGCACGTGTACCTTTTTTTCGATAAATCAAAAGCTTCGGTGCCAAGCGAGTATCTTGGCACCGAAGCTTTTATTGTTTTTCTTTTCACAGCGGTCAAAAGAGTGCTGTATTTCATAGTTTTTTTGCAAAAAAGCAAAAACAAGCGAGTAAATTGTAGAAAAATAGGGGTATAATACAAATGGTATTGCTTAAAGGGCGCCTGTACGTTCTTTTTCCAGCAGTGGGATTACGTCAAGCAGCGTAACACCTTCTGCAAAAAGCAACGGGCGCAAATCGTCTGTCACCGGGGTCAGGTCCGGAATCATCATCGGCTTGGCACCCGCCGCGGCGGCAGCCCGAATACCGTTTGGAGAATCTTCCAGCACAAGGCATTCTTCGGGCGCTCGGCCCAGCAGCTCAATTGCCTTTAAAAAAATGTCGGGTGCGGGTTTGTAATTGGTAATCATCGAGCCAAAGGCAACCTCGTCGAACAAATCAAATACGCCAATTTTAGTTAGCTGTGCGGTTGCTTTTTGCTCGCTGGTAGAGGTGGCAAGGCAAAGTGTGTAGCCATTGCTTTTAAGGTATTCCAGTAAACTGCGCAGCCCCACTTTTACGGGGATACCCTCGCGCTCCATCACGGATTCACAAAATGCTGTTTTTTTGCGGTTCAATTCTTCAAAATCAAAATCGTGCGCGAGAAACGCGCGCCATCGCTCGTAAGCAGTAGCGGCGCTTGCACCCCGGCAAGAGGAAAGAATTTCAGGTGCAAAAGGAAGGCCCGCTTCTCGAAAAACTTTTTCCCAACCGCTGGCCGAGAGCCTTTCGGTATCAATCATAAGTCCATCCATGTCAAAGATTACGGAACGTATTGCCATTGTTACAAAATCCCTTCTGCGAAATTTCCAAATATTACATTATTATTATACAATATCATAAAATATTTGCCACTTTATTTATAAGAAACAGTTTATATGATGTTTTTTGCTGAACAGTGTTCGGAAACCCAAAAATGTGATAAAATAGAATAAAATACTCTTCCAAAAAGGAATGGAATAAGTGCATAAAAAACTAATTTCGATTTTTTGCGCAGTTGCATTAACTGCGATAACAAGTATTTCTGCCGCAGCAGAAACGATAGCGCCACCGGCACTGCAAGCACAGGCTGCTTGCTTAATGGATGCCACCACAGGCCAAGTGCTATTTGAAAAAAATATGGATACTCAGCTTCCTCCCGCCTCGATCACCAAGATTATGACAGTGATGCTCGGCGTAGAAAGCGGAAGCTGGACCGATACTGTTACCATGAGCCATGACGCTGTATACAGTGTTCCCCGCAATAGCAGCCATATTGCACTCCAAGAAGGCGAACAGCTTACACTGGAACAGGCGCTGATGGCGACTATGCTTCCCTCCGCGAATGATGCGGCCAATGGTGTGGCAGAGTTTTCTGCCGGCAGCATGGAAGCGTTTGTGCAAAAGATGAATGAACGTGCTGCAGAGTGTGGAGCCACCAATACACATTTCGTCAACGCAAATGGCCTTGATGACCCACAGCATTTGACGACGGCGCACGATATGGCGCTGATTACCCGCAGAGCCATGCAAAGCGAAGAATTCATGCGGGTATTTGGCACGGCAGAATACGTCATTCCGCCCACCAACCTGCAAACAGAGGCCAGAAACATTGGCGCTGGCCATAAAATGATGTTCAACTTTACCAAATACTATGATTCGGGCATTTTAGGCGGCAAAAGCGGCTATACCCCAGAGGCGGGGCATACGCTGGTTACTGCGGTAGAGCATGAGGGCCGCAGGCTGATTGCAGTGGTAATGAACGCCCCTAAGAATGCAGCTATGTATGAAGACACCGTCGCACTGTTCAGCTATGGCTTTGGTGCTTTTACGCCTTTAAGCTTAACCGCCGAGAGCCTGGCAGAAGAGTATGGCGAAAAGCTGGCAGCCCAGACAGAACCCATCACCGTGTACTTGGCTGCGGGCGTAGAGGCATCGGCCATCCAAAAGCAGTTTACAGTACAGCAGGATGATGCAGAGGCAGTCAAAGTGGATGTATCGCTTAGCGTGCAGGGGGCAGAGGGGCTGCAATATGCAAAGCTTGGCACCGCACAACTGGTGCTTGAGCCGCACCAGCTTGCAGCAGATAAAAATGCCAGCGGAGTACCGATTACTTCACAAAGTCAGCCGGTAAAAGAGAAATCGGAGCGGTCTGCACCGGTGCGAATTTTGCTTGCCATTGGGCGCACGCTGGTCATCGGTGTCTGCATCGCAGTATTTATTGTTGTTATGGTAATGTTCTATATCCGAGTTAGCTATGATTTGAGAAGAAAAAGAAGAATCTACAAAAGCGGCAATAAAAAAAGAGGCCCACGTATTAAATAAATAAATAAAAAGCGCGCTTCGCAGCCTTTTGCGAAACGCGCTTTTCTTATTCAAGAGAAGAGTTTTCCACGAAACGTGTGGAAAACTTTCAACAAAAGCCGTTTTAATGTGGAAAACTTTTTGTCCTGGGACCCATCTCAGCAGCTAAAATGCACCGTAGATGAAGCCCGAATTGCCGAAAGCGCCAAAGAACAGCACCGCCAACAACAAAGCATACACCAGCACCAGACGCAAAATAAAGGGCAAGCGGCCAGAAAGTTTTTCGGGCGGGGTTTTATAGCAGATTGCTTCTACAATAAACAATGCCAAGGTGCACCAAAGCAGTGCAGGGCCATTGTTCTGATAAAAGCCAATATTGCGCAGCGAATTTTGTCGCGATACCGCGTCCGTGATATTGATGGTGAAATCAATAGGAAAGCGGTAGAAAAATGTAAAAGCATTTTTGAGCGAATCGGCACGGAAGAAAATCCATGCAAAATTCACAAACAGAAATGTGGGAACCCATTGCAATAATGCGTGTAGCGGCTTTACGCGCTCAATGCGGGTGACACTGCGCAGCCACTTACGAATTCCACGGGTAAGACGGGAAAGCACTGTATAGGCCCCATGCAGTCCGCCCCAAACAATGAAAGTGTATGCTGCCCCGTGCCATAAGCCAGAAAGCAAAAATACAATCATTACATTGATGCAAGCCCGTGCGGCGCCTTTTCGGCTGCCGCCCAGCGGAATATACAGATAATCTTGGAACCAGGAAGAAAGGCTGATGTGCCAGCGGTCCCAGAACTCGCCGATAGAGCGCGAAAAATAGGGCCGGTTAAAGTTGTTGCCAAGATGAAGACCAAGCATTTTGGCAGAGCCGATGGCCATATCTGAATAGCCGGAAAAATCAGCATAAATCTGAAGTGTGAAAAAGAGCGAGCCGCAGAACAGCTCGAAGCCGTTAAAGCGCTCTGGTGTGGCGAAAACAAGCTGTACAATGGCAGCTGCGTTATTAGAGAGCACGAGCTTTTTGAAAAAGCCCCAAAGCATCTGTCGCATGCCCTCATTCACCAGTGCGTGGTTATAGGGGCGGTTTTGCCGCAGCTCGTCCAGCAGCCCGCGTGAGCGCGCAATAGGGCCGGATACGATTTGCGGGAAAAAGCTGACAAACAATGCGTAGTTGATAACATTTAGTTCAGCTGGCCGGTCTTTGCGGTAAACATCTATGGCATAGCCAATCGATAAAAAGATGTAAAAGCTGATGCCAACAGGTAAGAAAAGGCTGGTGCTGACGCTGTCCTGTGGGATCATCGAAGGGAAAATGCCACTGAGTACCTCGCCAAAAAAGCCCATATATTTGTAGTAAACCAGCAAAGAAAGATCGATGCCGACCACAAAGATAAGCAGCAACCTGCGCCAGCCTCGCTTTTCAGCCAGGTCGATGGCGATGCAAAGAAAATAGCTGATTAAGGTGACGGCGGCAAGTAAAAATAAAAATTCCGGGTGCGCTTTTTGCTGGTTGTCAAAGGTGCAAAGGTAATAAAACAGGTAACTGCAAACCAGCAGCCAAAAGTTTTTTGCCACCTTAGGCAGCAGGTAGAACAGCAATAGGCAAACAGGGAAAAACAAATAGAACGAAAGGCTGGTAAAGCTAATGCCTTTGCGAAAAGTTTCTGTAAGCCAGTTCCACAGCACCGGGCCTGTGATGGGCGTAGATGCCGAAACCAGTTCCAGATACCGCCAAAGCCCTGAAAGCCATTGATTCACTTGTGTTGCCAGTGCAGACATAACTCACCCCAAGTCACGGCCGTGCCGTGTGTTTTTAGCCCCAGCCGATGCGAAGAAAAATGTGGTATGCAAGGTGGGGCAAAGGCGCTGCCAAAAGGCAGTGCTTATTTTTTATTTTGCTGCTCTTCCAGCTCGCGAATACGCCGCTCAAGCAGGGCGGCATTCTGGCTCAGCCGCTTGTTTTTCTCTGTCAGCATGCTGACAGCAGAAGAAAGTGACAGCAAAATAAACAGAATAAAAACAATAATCGCCATAAAGACGAAGTTGACAGGGTTAAGGATGCGCAGAATATCGCCCATGACGAGCACAATGTAAGGGAACAATGCAAACAAAAGCAGCGCAAGCCCTGAAAAAAGCCAAATGATGCAGTACTGCACGCTCAGCTTTTTCTTTTTCAGCAGAAAAAAGATAAAGCTAAGGTAAACCAGTACACCGAAAATGAGTGCAAGCCGAAAGTTGTTTTCCATAATTCCCTGCATCAGCTTTTCCTCCTTATCCGTTTGCCACAGGTCATTCGGTAAACTACCAAAGACAAGCAGACTTTAATCATATAGTAAGCAGATTTGAAAGAACGAATACTTGATACACCGCCCATGCGCTCTTCCATCACCACCGGCACTTCGCCCACACGGTAACCACCGCATACAGCGGCGACAATCGCTTCCGGTTCGGGGAAATCCTGCGCATAGTTATAAGCATAAAATTCCGTCAGCGCGCGTCCACAGGCACGGAACCCGCTGGTGGTATCACGCACCTTTTTGCCGGTCAGCATATGGATGAGCACGCTGATGATATTAATGCCAAGGCGCCGCAATGCGCTGCTCTGAAAGCCGTCTTTGGTAATGAATCGGCTGCCAATCGACATATCCAGCTCGCCGGCTTCCACCGGTGCAATCAGCGCTTTCAAGTAAGCGGGGTCATGCTGGCCGTCGCCGTCCATCTGCACGGTAATATCGTAGCCATTTTCCACTGCATAGAGGTAGCCACTTTGCACACCGCCGCCAATGCCCAGGTTAACAGGCAGCGAAATATACGAAAAACCATTCTTATCGCAAATCTCGCGGCTGCGGTCGGTAGAGCAGTCGTTGATGATAAGATAGTCAACGTCCGGGCAGACCCGGGCAAGCCGGCCCACGACCCGCTCGATATTTTCCTCTTCGTTGTAGCAGGGAATCATAACGAGTGTTTTCAAAATCTTTACCTCTCCTGTGGGGGCATTTTGCCCTCCATAATAAAATCTGCCAGCTGACCAAGCAGCTCGCTACGGTCAAAATGTGCGGCATGGTAGGCTCGTCCGCGCGCGCCCATCTCTGCTCGTTTGTCCGGCGACATGTAATAAAGGCGCAGCAAGTTTTCGGTCAGCGCATTTACATCGCCAGCATCGCACGCAAAACCACAATCGGCTTCGCGTATCACGCGCGCACCCTCGCCGTCCATGCAGCAAAGCACAGGCTTACCGGCAGCGGTATAGCTGGTAATCTTGGCGGGAATTGTCAGCCCGATGGAATCGCTGTGCACAAGGCAGGCAACCAGGGCATCTGCAAAGGTGTGATATTTCGGAATATCTGTAGGCGGATGCTGCCCTTCAAAGGCAAAATAGTCTGCCACGTTTTTATTTTTAATCAGCTTTTCAAGCGATTCACGGCTCATACCGTCGCCCACAAGAATGAAGCGGATGCCGGTAACCAGCTGTGCGCGCAAACGGCTTGCAACCTCGACGAGGTATTCAAGCCCTTGGGCGGGCGAGAAGTTGCCCGCAAACACCACATTAAATTTATCGCCAAAACGGCGCGCGAGATCCTCGTCGACCACGTCTTTGGTGTACAGCTCTTCGCAGTATTGAGGAACGACGGCAACGTCCTGTTCCGGTTTGCCGGTACGCATCAAAAGCCGCTGGCGCAGGGTGGGGGACATGGCAATCAATCGGTCTGAGCGTTTGTAATGCCAGGTAGAAACCCCCATTGCAATTTTGCGCAGCAATTTATTTTGCACGTTGAGCACCGAATACAAATTTTCCGGCCAAAGGTCCAGCACGTAAGTGGTAAGCGGAACTTTGTGCAGCTTTGCGTAAACAATAGCCGGGAAAGCCATTAATACGGGGCTGGTTTCATAGCAGAAAACGGCATCGTAATGCTTGCCGCAAAGCCGCAGCAAATCAAACGTAGCAAAAAACGGAAAAGAAATGTAATTTAAAAAGATGCGCAGGCCGGTATTGCCCTTGCGGGGAATCTCTCCGGCACGGTAAAGGGTTACGCCGTTATGCACTTCTTTGCGGGGGCCAAAAAAATGGTAGCCTTCCGCCCATTCTCCTTTGGGGTAGTTGGGCAGTCCGCAAAGCACGTCCACTTCGTAGCCCAGCTCGGTAAACCCTTGGCAAACGTCCGTGCTTCGAAAGTTTTCGGGCCAGTAGTGCTGGCTGACTACCAGAATTCTTTTTTTGCCCAAAATCAGCTCTCCTTGATTGTAAATTTAATCTGCGGCACGCCGGGGGAAAGCCCGGGCACAAGGTGCTGCTTTAAGGCTTTTGCAGCCATACGGTTTCTTTTACAATTTTAGCATAGCTCTGAATGAGCTTGACCACTTTTACCGAAACATTGGTGTCGGCGTAATCTTCTGCCATAACATACGGTTCTTTTGCATCGCGCATTGCAACTGCAAGCTGCATTGCCTGCTCCACTTCGGGGCCGGTAATGCCGCCAATTACAACACTGCCCTTGTCCAGAACTTCGGGGCGCTCGGTAGAAGTGCGAATCAGCACGCCGGCAAAGCCAAGCATGGCGCTTTCTTCCGAAAGGGTGCCGGAATCGGACAACACACAGTAAGCGTTTTTCTGCAGCTTGTTGTAATCCTGAAAACCAAACGGCTGCATTGCCTGTACCAGCGGGTGGAACTGAAAACTGCGAGCTTCAATATGCTTTTTGCTGCGGGGATGGCAGGAGTAGATGACCGGCATCTGATATTTTTCTGCAATGTTGTTGACAGCGGTCATCAAGCTCATAAAGTTTTCTTCGTTGTCGATGTTCTCTTCGCGGTGCGCAGAGAGCAGGATATACTGGCCAGCGGTGAGGTTTAGACGCTCCAGCACATTGCTTGCATCGATTTCGTCAGCGTGGGCTGCGAGCACTTCGCGCATCGGGCTGCCGGTGACAAAGATGGTTTTGCCATCGATGCCTTCAGACAGTAGATACCGACGGGAATGCTCGGTGTAGGGCATGTTGATGTCTGAGATATGGTCCACAATTTTGCGGTTAATCATCTCGGATACGTTCCAGTCCCAGCAGCGGTTTCCAGCTTCCATGTGGAAGATGGGGATTTTAAGACGTTTTGCGCTGATGGCGGCCAAAGCCGAGTTGGTGTCGCCAAGCAGCAGTATAGCGTCTGGCTTTTCCTTTACCAATACCTCATAGCTTTTGGCAATAATGCCTCCCATGGTTTCGCCAAGGTCTTTGCCGACACATTCCAGATAATAATCCGGCTCACGCAGCGACAAATCTTTAAAAAAGATACCGTTGAGGTTATAGTCATAGTTTTGGCCGGTATGCACCAGCAGATGGTCAAAGTATTTATCGCAGCACTTGATGACTTCGGACAGCCGAATGATTTCCGGACGAGTGCCAACGATGGTCATAACTTTCATTTTGTTCATCTAAACATTCCTTTCCGATGGGCTTACGGCCTGCATGGCGGCGCGAAGAGACCACAGAAATTTTATTTTCGTGCCCTTTCTGCATTCAAAACGAGAAAGGAGGTTATTTTTCTTCTACCGGCAACGCAAAGGTGTCGGGGTGCTCAGCATCAAAACATTCGTTCACCCACATAACCGTCACAAGGTCGCAATCACCCTCGTTGGTGATGCAGTGGGTATAGCCGACCGGGATATCCACCACTTCGAGCTTTTCGCCCGAAACGTGATAGTCATAAATAACATCGCTGTCCGGCAGGCGGAAGCGGATATTTGCTTTGCCCGAAACAACAAGATATTTTTCGTTTTTGGTGCTGTGCCAGTGGTTGCCTTTGGTGATACCGGGCTTTGAAATGTTCACGCTGACCTGGCCACGCTCCGGGGTGCGCAAAAACTCGGTAAAGCTGCCGCGGTCATCACCGTGCATGACGAGCGGATAGCGAAAGCCTTCTTTCGGTTCGAGATAAGAAAGGTAGGTGCTATATAGTTTTTTCTCGAATCCGCCGGCAGTGAGATCCGGTACAGCTAGGGTGCTGCGGCTTTCGTGGAAACCGCGAATCTTTTCTGACAACTCGCCGAGAGTGGTGTGGTAAATTGGCGCAATGGCACAGTAAGCCGGTTGCAGCGGGTCGGTGAGGGGGGTGCCCTCCATCGCCGCAATAAAGCAGTCGATAACATCATCGATATATACCAGAGGCAGCTCAAAACCGGGGTCGCGTACCTCAATGGGCAAATCGTGCGCAATATTGTGGCAGAAAGTTGCCACAACGCTGTTATAGTTGGGGCGGCACCATTTGCCGAACAACCCGGGCATACGGTAAACGTAAACCTTAGTGTGTGCATGGCGCTCGTAGCCGAACACGGTATCTTCGGCAAGTGCTTTGCTTTTGCCGTAATCGCTGCCATTGCCTACCTGGGCGCTGCTGGTTAAAAGGATGGGAGCACGGTTGCCAGCCTCCAGCAGCAACTCGGTCAGATGGGTGGTAAGGTCGCTGTTGCCGTCGTAAAATTCCTTCGGGTCTTTAGGACGGTTGACCCCTGCCAAATGAAACACAAACTGAGCGTCGCGTGCATAGGCTTTCAAGTCCTCTTCGGTTTTGCCCATATCGTATTCCAATACGGTTTCATAACCGCGCGCGCGCAATGCAAGGCAGAGATTTTTGCCGACAAAGCCTTTTGCACCGGTGACCAGTATCGGTCGGTTTTTCTCCAACATCAAAACGTACAGTCCTTTCTGGACCCCCTTTGCCGCGCCGCCTTTTGCAGCCGCAGCTCTAATTATGGGGAGTGAAATCACATAAACAAACAAAAAACCATAGAGAGGCAGCAGCAACCCTGGGCTGCCGCTGCCTGAACAAAATTTATTTTTCCAGCTTTTTCAGCTCTTCCTGCACATAGTCGTTGGTCAGCAGTTTTGCTACCACACCGTCTACATCAAGGCGCTGGGTGTTGTGGCTGGTGTAAGAGTCTTCACTTTCAGTCACGACCTGCCCGTCCACAAAATATTTATCGTAGTTGAGGTCGCGTCCATCCGCAGAAACACGATAGTAATGCCCCATATCGGTCGCTTTCAGCCGCTCTTCGCGGGTCATCAGCGTTTCGTACAGTTTTTCGCCGTGGCGGGTGCCAATGATGCGGATGCCGGTATCACCAAACAGTTTCTGCACACCTTTGGCAAGGTCTTCAATGGTGGAAGCATCTGCTTTCTGAATAAATAAATCGCCCGGGTTTGCGTGCTCAAACGCAAACAATACAAGGTCGACTGCTTCTTCGAGGTTCATCAAAAAGCGGGTCATGCTAGGGTCAGTGATGGTCAGCGGCTGCCCGGCACGAATCTGGTCGATGAACAGCGGAATAACGCTGCCACGGCTGCACATAACGTTACCATAGCGGGTGCAGCAGATGGTGGTATCCTCTGCTTTTACGTTGCGTGCTTTGGCGTGGATTACCTTTTCCATCATAGCCTTAGAGATACCCATGGCATTGATGGGATAAGCGGCTTTATCGGTGGAAAGGCAGACGATGCGTTTTACGCCCGCATCAATTGCTGCGGTCAGCACGTTATCAGTGCCCTCTACGTTGGTGCGCACTGCCTCCATCGGGAAGAATTCACAGCTCGGCACCTGCTTTAATGCCGCAGCGTGGAAGATATAATCTACACCGCGCACTGCATCGCGCAGGCTGTCGATGTTGCGTACATCGCCAATATAAAAGCGCAGTTTTGCTGCCGATTTCGGGTCTTTTGCCTGAAACTCATGGCGCATGTCGTCCTGCTTTTTCTCATCGCGCGAGAAAATGCGAATCTCGCCAATGTCGGTGGCCAAAAAGCGATTGAGCACTGCGTTGCCAAACGACCCGGTGCCGCCGGTAATAAGCAGTGTTTTGCCTTCAAAAATCGTTCCCATTGCGTTTTGTCCTCTCTGCGGGTGCGGAAAATAAAAAAGAATTTGTATTTCTGCCGCGCGCCGCGCAAAAAATACCAATAATCGATAAATAGTATACCATAAAGCCATAGCTTTTAAAAGAGTATTTGTTCATCACGACTAAGGAGAATAACGGAAAAGCCGGTGCAAAATTCAACTTTCTTCAATGTTTACAAGTTGTTTATTGACGCAGGGTGCTGTTTCTGTTATATTACGTTATTATAGCTGCGCCAAAGTTTGATTTTGGCGGCACGAATTTTTCTATAAGAAAGAGGTTTAATTTATTACATGGACACAGTTCCTAGTCTTTTGCTGCTCGTAGTTCTCATCGGCGTCAACGCCTTTTTTGCGATGAGCGAAATTGCCATTATCTCGGTCAACACCCAGAAGATGAAGCATCTCGCCGAGGAAGGGAGCCGGGCAGCGACACATCTCCTTTCTATCACAGAGGCCCCCTCAGATTTTCTCGCCACCATTCAGGTGGGCGTTACCTTGTCGGGCTTTTTGGCATCTGCCGTTGCGGCAGATAACTTTGCCGGCATTTTTGTAACGTGGCTTTCCTTTTTGCCTGTTTCGCCAGACGTGGTGCGCAGCGTTGTGCTTGTTGTTATCACGCTGGTGCTCTCATATTTCACCTTGATTTTGGGTGAACTGGTGCCCAAGCGCATAGCAATGAAAGACCCGGACGCCGTTGCGCTGAAAACGGTAGGTACCGTATGGGGCATGTATAAAATTTGCCGCCCGTTTGTTAAGTTCCTTGCTTTTTCTACCAATATGGTGCTGCGTTTGTTCGGCATCGGGCCAGAAAATGGGGAAGATAAGGTCGGCGAAGAAGAAATCCTTATGATGGTGGAAGCCGGCGAGGATTCCGGTGCCGTAGAGCCGCACGAGCGCGTGATGATTGAGAATATTTTTGAATTTGATGACCGCCGTGTTTCTGACGTAATGACCCACCGCACCGATATTGTTGCGGTGAGCGAAGACGATGACCTCGGTACCCTGGTACGGCTTGCAGAAACCGAGCGCTTTTCTCGCCTGCCGGTTTACCGCACAGACCTTGACGATATTGTCGGCACCATCTACTTGAAAGATGCGGTGCCGTACCTTTCTGATAAAGCAAGCCTTGGCAGCAAGGTTTCTACCCTGATGCGAGAAGTGCTCTACGTGCCGTCTTCGATGCGCTGCAGCCTTTTGCTGCGGCAGTTTCGCGAGCGCCGCTTGCGTATGGCCATCGTAGTGGATGAATACGGTGGCACCGAGGGTCTGGTAACAATGGAGGACCTGCTGGAGGCCATTGTGGGTGACCTTGACGACGAACATGACGAAGAGGACGACAGCATTGTACCGCTTTCTGAAACCAGCTGGCTCTTCTCGGGTGAGGCTGAAATAGAGGACGTAGAGGATCTGCTGGGCAAAGACCTGTTTGCCAACGATGACTCTGATACGCTCAACGGCTTTATTACTGCTATGCTGGGCCGTATTCCTTCGGCAGGCGAGGTGATTCCGCTGCAAAGCGATGCGTACCTTTGTACCATTGTCTCGGCCAACGCGCGGTGTATTGAAAAGCTGCGGATTGAAAAAGTGGTTCCGGCCCCTGAGAAAACTGCGGATTGAAAAAATTCAGCTGAAAAGCGTATAATAGAATAGACGATTTTTATCGGCCGCCTTGGGCAATTTGCTCGGGGCGGCTGACTTGTACCATAACACCGAAAGGAAGTACAATATGCGCGCCTACGAAAGATTTTTAAACTATGTAAAGATTTATACTACAAGCGACCCGGAGAGCACCGCTACCCCAACTGCCGCACGGGAGCGTGACCTTGCGCTGCTGCTGGTAGACGAGCTGAAAGCGATGGGTATTGCCGATGCACGCATAGACGAAAAAAGCTATGTTTACGCAACGTTGCCGGCAACGCCGGGGCTTGAGCAAAAGGATGCTATCGGGTTCATTGCTCATTTAGATACCGCCCCTGATGCGCCGGGCGAAAATGTACGCCCTGTGCTGCACGAAAATTATGATGGCGGAGATGTTGCGCTTGGGAGCATCACGCTTTCTCCCGCAATGTTTCCGCACCTTGCCCAGATGAAAGGCAAAACCTTGATTACCACCGACGGCACCACCTTGCTGGGTGCTGACGACAAAGCGGGTATTGCTGAAATTATGACAATGCTCGAGCGGGTGATGGGCGAAGGCACCGCGCACCCGAAGCTTTGCATCGCCTTTACGCCGGACGAAGAGGTAGGCGCAGGGGCAGATCACTTTGACGTGTCGGGCTTTGGCGCAAAATACGCTTATACGGTAGATGGTGACGCTCCCGGGTTGATCGAGTATGAAACCTTTAATGCAGCGGATGCTACATTTGAAATTCAAGGTGTTTCGGTGCATCCGGGTTCTGCAACCGGCATTATGGTAAACGCAGGACTGATTGCCGCCGAGCTGGCAATGATGCTGCCGCAAAACGAAACCCCCACCACCACCAAAGAGCGCGAGGGCTTTTACCACCTGTGCAGCTTGAAAGGCAAGGTGGAAAGCGCTGTGCTGGAGTATATTGTGCGCGACCACGACCGCGAAAAATTTGAGGCACGCAAAGCGTTTTGTGTCGAAGTTGCTGAAACGTTAAATCAAAAGTATGGCGTAGGCACCGTGAAAGTGACCGTCACCGACAGCTACTATAACATGGCAGAAAAAATTGAGCCTTGCTTCTTCCTTGTGGAAAACGCCTTGGAAGTCTGCCGTGCGCTTGGGCTGGACGCCCACTGTGAACCGGTGCGCGGAGGCACCGACGGCAGCCGGCTTTCCTTTATGGGTTTGCCCTGCCCGAATCTGCCCACCGGCGGACGTGCCTTCCACGGGCCGTATGAGCATATCACGACAGAGGATATGGATATCTGCGTGGAAACCTTGCTTGGCCTAGTAAAAAAATACGCAGAATAAAACAAAAAGTGTTTCCCCGTGCCTTTGGGCATGGGGAAACTTTTTGCTCGTTTTTCCACCATTATCGCTGTTTTTGTTTATTGCCAAGGAACAAAGCGCATTTGACCGATTGATTGTTTTTACGCAATGCTCAAAATGCTCAGTTATTTGTAAAGCGGAACGAAATCTATGATTTGATATTGGTTGATATATACAAATAATGGAAGAATAAATTGTGAACATCGTAGATGTTATCTCTGGCCAAACGAGCTATTAATATGCTATACTGGCATTTCGAGAAAGAGGAGGGAAGAGAATGGATGCTTCTTTGCAGCCGGCCCCGCAGTACTCACTGCTGAAAATGACATGGCCGATTTTTATTGAATTATTATTGCAGATGCTGGTCGGCAATATGGACCAGATTATGCTGAGCCATTTTAACGGTACGGCCGTTGCTGCGGTTGGCAACGCAAATCAAATTATCAACGTGCTGGTACTTACTTTTACCGTGATTAACCTCGCCGCGACGATTTTGATTAGCCGTTACCTCGGCGCACAGGACACCAAAAGCGTCAGCCAGATTTACACGCTTTCGGTAGGCGTTAATCTGTTGCTGGGGATTTTGCTCACTGTGGTTTTGGTTGGGCTGCGCAACCCCTTACTGTTGGCCATGAAAGTGCCGGGCGAGATTCGCCCCGAAGCTTCTGCTTACTTGCTGATTACCGGCCTTTCGATGCCGTTTCAGGCACTGATGCTCACCTTTAGTGCTTTTCTGCGTGCCCATGCAAAAATGAAAACCACGATGCTGGTAACCGGCATTATCAACATTGTGAATATTGTCGGCAACGCGGCGTTCATCAATGGCATTGGCCCGTTGCCCCGCATGGGTGCCGCCGGTGCTGCGCTTTCTACTTCCATCTGCCGCGTCATGGGCATGGTATTGCTGGGGATTGCTTTCTACCGCAGTGTGCCGGGTGAAAAAATAAAAGCATCGCTGTTGCGCCCCTTCCCGCATGATTTACTGAAAAAGCTGCTTGGTATCGGTTTACCTACCGGCGGCGAAAATCTGTCTTATAATCTTTCGCAGATGGCTTGCCTGGTGTTCGTCAATACTTTTGGCACCTATGTGGTTACCACCCGTATGTATTGTGTCATGTTTGCACAGGTTTGCTATATGCTGATTCTGGCAGTCAGTCAGGCGGGGCAGATTATCGTAAGCTACTGCGTGGGCGCAAAAGACTTTGCCCGTGCCGAGCGTGAGAACGCTCGGATTCTACGCCTTTTTACACCGATTACGGTGGGCGTTACGGTGGTGTTATTCTTATTTGCAGAGTCGCTGTTTGGTGTTTTTACACAAGATCCGCGCATTATTGTGCTGGGCAAGCAAATTTTATTTGTTGAGATATTTCTTGAAATTGGGCGCTGCTTTAACATTGTGCTGGTGCGCAACTTACAGGCGGTAGGCGATGTAAAGCTCACGGTTAGTGTCGGCATTGCCAGCCAGTGGATTATTGCGGTTGGTGTGGCATGGCTTTTGAGCGTACCGGCAGGGCTTGGCCTTGTGGGCATCTGGATTGCATTCGCCATTGATGAAAATGTGCGAGCGGTGATTCTTTACCTGCGCTGGAAACATGGAAAGTGGAAAAAGCTACTTGCCTGACCGGTGCAGAACGCTGCGAATATCAAAAAGAGCCTTTAGTGCAGATATTTCGTATAGGCGCAAATAGAATAAAAGCGGCAGAAAGTAACTACTTTCTGCCGCTTTTTTGTGGCACTATATTGGGAGAAAGAAATAAAAACAGCTTGTCAACTTAAAATATAAATATGGTTGACAATGAGAAAAATATAGTGTACCATAGGTTTCGCAAAAGAAAGGCTGTGGCTTTCTGCGCAAGGCGCAAAAAGCAGAGCGAAAAGAGGAAGCGAAATTTATGAAAACAAAATTGTCTACAAAAGAGCTTGTGCTGGCAGCACTTTTTACTGCCCTGACGGCCATTGGCGCGTTCATTCAGGTGCCGGTACCGTTTATGGATTACTTTACCCTGCAGTTTTTATTTGTGGTTATGGCGGGGCTGCTGCTGGGGCCGCGCCTGGGGGCTGTTTCGGTGGGCACCTATGTTGCATTGGGACTTGTCGGCTTTCCGGTTTTTGCGGCAGGCGGTGGTATTCAGTACATTTTTCGTCCCAGCTTTGGCTACCTTTTAGGATTTGTGGTAGCAGCATTTACCGCAGGCACTGTGGTACAAAAATGTGCTGAGCCGAGCTTTCGGCATTATCTTGCCGCAGCCTTTTGCGCTATGGCGGTAACTTATTTAATCGGCTTTGCTTATAAATATATGATTTTGAACTTTTACACCAACGAGCCGACATCTATTCTCACGATTGCACTGGCCTCGTTGCCGCTGGATATTCCCGGAGATGCGGTGCTCTGTGTTGCCGCAGCTGCGCTGGCAGGGCGGCTGCGCCGTGCATTAAAACTTGCGGAGGTGCAAGCGGCATGAAAAGCATTTTTGTAACAGCCACGGGCACCGATGTTGGTAAAACCTATATCAGTGCGTTGCTGGTAAAAGCGATGCGGGATGCGGGCGTGGATGCACGGTACTATAAGCCTGCTCTTAGTGGTGCAGTGCGCGAAGGAGAGCGGCTGATTCCGGGCGATGCGGCCTTTGTCGCCGAATGCGCAGGCTTGCAGCAGCAGCCGGAACAGATGGTATCTTATATTTTCGAAGAAGCAGTATCGCCGCATTTAGCGGCAAAGCGCAGCGGCGCTGCCATTGAGCTGGAAAAGCTGGCAGACGACCGCACAAAAGCCGGTGCAGCGGCTGAGTTTTTATTGGTCGAAGGCTGCGGCGGGCTAATTTGCCCGCTGCGGCGCGATGACCAGAGCCTGATGCTGGCAGACGTAGCAGAGCGTTTTGGCGATGAGCTGCTTTTGGTTGCTCCGGCTGGTCTCGGGAGCATCAACGCTGCGGTGCTTACAGCAGAGTATGCCAAGCAGCGCGGTTTAACCGTACGCGGCATTGTGCTCAACGGTTACGAAGCAGGCAACTTTTTGCATGAAGACAACCGGCAGGAGATTGAAGCGTTGACCGGTTTGCCCGTGCTTGCCACAGTGGCATGGGGGGCAAAGCAGATTGATTTGAACCTTGCACAGCTTTAAATAAGTTTTAAACAGGGTAGAGAAATCTGCACTGAAAATAAAACAAAAAGGCACAGCCGCAACTTGCAGGCTGTGCCTTTTTTATTTGGTTGTTTTATAGCGTGTTATTCTTGTGCTGCTATTTGTGAAAGTGATTTGCAACAGCGGGTGAGGTTTCAATCTTTACACAAGTCAATTTGCAAGAAGAGTTGCCATATAAAAACCTGCGCTTCTGGTTACAAAGAAAGCAGATGAGCCGCGATGTTAAAGTAAATCAGCAGCGAAGCGGCATCTACAATCGTAGTAACCAGCGGTGCCACCATAATGGCCGGGTCAACGTGGCAGAATTTCGCCAGCATCGGCAGCAAGCCGCCAATCAGCTTTGCCATCACCACAGTGCAGAGCATTGTCAGCGCAACCGTAAGGGCAATCATCTCGTTGCCGGGGTAGGTGATAATCAGGCGGATAAAGTTAACGCTGCCCAAAATAACACCGACGAGCAGGCTGACTCGGAGTTCTTTCCACAAAACGCGGAACCAGTCGCCCATATCAATTTCACCGGTGGCCATACCGCGGATAATCAAGGTGCTGGACTGACTGCCTGCATTGCCGCCGGTATCGGTAAGCATCGGGGTAAAGGTAACCAGTAGCGGCAGTGCGCTGATGGCAGCCTCAAATTTGCCCATGATGCTGCCGGTAATCATGCCGGACACCATGAGCACCAACAGCCAGACAATACGGTTTTTGGCAAGTTCAAAAATGCCGGTTTTCAGGTAAGGCTTTTCCGACGGGTGAATACCGCTCATGCCCTCAAAGTCTTCCGTTGCCTCCTGCTCCATAACGTCAATCGCATCGTCAACCGTAACAATGCCGACCAGTCGTTTTTCGTGGTCTACCACCGGCAGAGAGAGCAGGCCATATTTGGAAAAGAGGTGTGCTACCTCTTCCTGGTCCTCCAGGGTGCCCACCGAGATAACCTCGGTGTCCATCAAATCTTCAACCACGGCATCGTCCGGGGCGAGCAGAAGGCTTTTTACAGTGATGACGCCTTCCAGCACACGTGCACGGTCAATGACATAACAGGTGTAAACTGTTTCGCGGTCTTCGCCCGTGCGGCGGATATGCTCAATGGCATCTGCAACCGTCATGGTAGCGCGCAGGTCGGTAAATTCGGCTGTCATAATACTGCCGGCAGAGTTTTCAGGATATTTCAAAAATTGGTTGATCAAGCTGCGGGTTTCGCTCGTTGCGTTTTTCAGTACCCGCTTTACGACGTTGGCGGGCAGCTCTTCAAGCATATCTACCGCATCGTCGACGTACAAATCCTCAATAATTGCCGAAAGCTCCTGGTCAGTCATTGAGGTAATGATAATCTGCTGGTCTTCGCTTTCCAGTTCGGGGAAAACGTCCGCCGCCATCTGTTTGGGCAGGGTGCGAAAGCAGATGGCTTTTTTAGTGGGCGGCACCTCGCTGATGAAATCCGCCACATCAACTTCATTCATCTCTGCAAGTTCGGCGCGCAGCGCCTTAAAACGACGCTCGGCCAGCAGTTCGCCCAGCGCGTCAAAATCGTAATTCAGATTCAACAGAATCCCTCCTGTTCATGTAAGATGCCGGAACAGGGATGCAGCAAGGGGCATTGCGGGCCGGTCCCAATACCGGCTGCTGCATGTTTTATCAGGGGCCTAAACGGTATGCCCCTAAAATGGGTGCTCCGGCTCAGGCGCTGATGTTCAGCAGCTGCAATGCAATGTTAAAGTAAATGATAAGCGCCGCAGCATCTACAATCGTAGTCAGCAGCGGGGCCGCCATCAATGCAGGGTCCGCACCGGCGGCTTTGGTCAGCATCGGCAGTACACCGCCGATGGTTTTTGCTGTGACGATTACGCAGAACATAGTCAGCGCAACAGTAAGGGCAATCATTTCATTGCCGGGGTAGGTGATAATAAGGCGGATGTAGTTGACCGCCGCAAGCACGCTGCCCACCAAAAGGCTGACGCGCAGCTCTTTCCAAAACACGGCGGGCAGATCTTTCATTTCTATTTCATTCGTGGCAAGTCCGCGGATAATCAAGGTGCTGGATTGGCTGCCGGCGTTGCCGCCGGTACCGGTGAGCATCGTTGTAAAGGTAACCAGCAGCGGCATTGCGCTGATAGCACCCTGAAAGCGCCCTAAAATATGGCCGGTAACCATGCCGGAAATCATCAGCACCAAAAGCCAGACGATACGGTTTTTGGCAAGGTAAAGAATACCGGATTTCAGATAAGGCTTTTCGGATGGGTGCATACCGCCCATAACCTCAAAGTCCTCGGTGGTTTCCTGCTCGATAACGTCAATCGCATCGTCAACGGTGATAATGCCGACGAGGCGGTTTTCATGGTCGACGACCGGCAGTGAAAGCAGGCCGTACTTCGAGAAGAGATGTCCGACCTCTTCTTGGTCTTCCAGCGTATCTACCGACATTACATCGGTGTCCATAACATCTTCTACCCGCATGCCATCCGGGGCAAGCAGCAGGTCTTTTACCGTCACAACCCCTTCCAGCAGGCGTGCGCGGTCAATGACGTAACAGGTGTAAATGGTTTCGCGGTCCTCACCCGTGTGGCGGATGTGCGCAATGGCCTCGGCCACCGTCATAGTGCCGCGCAGGTCGGTAAACTCGGCGGTCATAATGCTGCCGGCAGAGTTTTCGGGGTATTTGAGGAATTGGTTGATGAGGCTGCGGGTTGCCGGAGTGGCGCTTTTCAGTACGCGTTTGACCACGTTGGCAGGCAGCTCTTCGAGCATATCGACCGCGTCATCTACAAACAAATCTTCGACCATGACCGAAAGCTCCTGGTCGGTCATCGCAGAGATAATCAGCTGTTGGGTCTCGGTTTCCATTTCCGAAAAGACATCGGAAGCCATCTGCTTTGGCAGTGTGCGGAAACAGATTGCCTTTTTTTCAGGTGCGAGCTCTTCAATGAAAAGCGCAACGTCTACTTCGTTCATCTCTGCCAAAATAGCACGCAGTGCTTTAAAATCTCGCGTGTCAATCAGCAGATTCAAAGAATCAATATCGTAGTTTAGTTCCAAAGGTGTTCCTCCTGTTCTTTCAAAATTTTGCTGTGGCGACAGAACAGGTACACAGAACAAATAAAAACCGCAGAGCCTTTTCTCAAACCAGAGAAAATAGCTCTGCGGCGATCTTCAAAATGCGCGCAAAAATCAAGGCCGGGCGGAAAAACAAGCATTTCCGTCGGCACAGGACCGGCACAAAAGAGGATCACCGTTCTGGGTACTTTGTCGAGCAGGTTCCACTTGTTTTCCCTCCATCAATTAAAGTCGCAACACCGTACTTGCGGGGTGTGCGCATAGTAATAGTGTAGACCTTTAAGGCCACTTTTGCAAGCCTTTTACGGCATTTTTAAGAGGAAAACCAGCCAAAAACCAGCGGCGCAGTGCCTGTGGCAACAACTTGCCGCAACAGGCAAAAACGGAGGCGCTTATGTATTTTACACAAAAAATAGAAATACAAACAGAACGAATTGCCAAAAATGCACCAAACCTCTTGTAATTTTGTTGCGAGAGAGTTATATTGATGTTGCCAATAACAGGAAACGTTTCCGGCAACGTTACCGAAAACGTTTCTATCCGACACAATATTGCAAGAAAGGGCGTTATCCCATGACGATCAAGGACATCGCAAGAGAATCGGGATATGCAATCAGCACCGTTTCCCGCGCGCTGAACAATCACCCTGATGTCAGCCCAGAGGCAAAAGCCCGCATTCGCGAAGTGGTTGAAGCCCACGGCTTTGTGCCTAATAATAATGCCCGCCAGCTCAAGCAGCAGCAAAGCCAAACCATTCTGCTTGTGGTCAAGGGCAACTCCAATGCATTTCTCTCTGCGCTTATTGAGCAGATGCAGAGTACCGCAAGCGAAGCGGGTTACAGCGCCCAGTGCCATTACCTCGACGAAGATGCAAACGAGGTACTGGTGGCAGCGCAGCTCTGCCGCGAGCGCAAACCGCTCGGCATTATCTTTTTGGGCGGCAGCACGGAAAGCTTTAAAAAAGATTTTGAGACCATCCCCGTGCCCTGTGTGCTCGCAACCACAGTGGCAAAAGAAATCTCTTACCCCAACCTCTCGATGGTCGGCATCGACGACGTGGACGCCGCATATAACGCCATTGCTTATCTTTTCTCCAAAGGGCACCGGCACATCGGCATCGTTGGCGGCAATACTCAGCTTTCTTACATCAGCGGTCAGCGCTATGAAGGCTGCGCAGCCAGCTTTAAAGCGCAGGGGCAGACCTTTGATGAGGCCAAATACGAAAAGGCAAACTTTAATTACGGTAGTGCCTACCGTGCCATGAACCGCCTGCTGGATAAAAAGAAAAATCTCACCGCGGTTTTCTGCATGTCAGACACAATGGCAATTGGAGCCATCCGCGCTGTGCGCGACCGCGGACTGCGGGTGCCGGAGGATATTTCGGTGCTGGGCTTTGACGGTATTGAGCTGGCTCAGTTCTATGATCCCAAACTGGCGACCATCAGCCAGCCAATTAAAGAAATCGCCGAGCGCAGCGTTGCATTACTGGTTTCTCATATTGAAAAAAGGACCCCGGCTGAAACGGTGGTTGTAGATTTTCGCCTGCAGGAGGGCGATTCTGTCCGCTCGGTATGAATGTAGACGCGATAGCTGCCCATACTGATTAAAATGACGGACAAAAAACAGCAGCGCCGGGCGAAGGGCGCAAGGTTCGTTTGGTTGTAATCGACCGGCCCATACCGGTTGATGATAGCATATACGCAATTTTTAGGAGGATAGTTATGAAAAGAATGAACAAAGTTCTGGCACTTGCACTCGCAGCAGTTATGACTGCAAGCGCACTTGCAGGCTGCGGCGGCGCCGCGTCTAGCAGTACGCCCGCAGCTTCCTCTGGTTCCACCTCGACCGGTGCAAAAGGGCAGGTCTATTACCTGAACTTTAAACCCGAGCAGGCAGACCAGTGGACCGCACTCGCAAAAAAATACACCGAGCAGACCGGCGTTCCCGTGAACGTTGTAACCGCCGCTTCCGGCACTTATGAGCAGACCCTGAAGAGCGAAATTGCTAAAACCGAAGCACCGACCCTGTTCCAGGTCAACGGCCCGGTTGGTCTCGCCGCTTGGAAAGATTACTGCTACGACCTTTCCGGCACCGATGTTTATAAAGAGCTGAAGAGCGATGACTTTGCCTTGAAAGACGGCAACGCTGTTTACGGCATTGCTTATGTTATCGAAACCTACGGCATCATCTACAACAAAACTCTGCTCGAAAAAGCAGGCTATACCGCAGCAGACATCACCAACTTCGCTTCTTTGAAGAAAGTTGCTGACGATATCCAGGCTCGCAAAGCTGAGCTGGGTATCAAAGGCGCATTCGCTTCTGCCGGTATGGATAGCTCCTCTGACTGGCGCTTTAAAACTCACCTCGCCAACCTGCCGATCTACTATGAATATCAGAAAGACGGCATTGGCGATACCGAAGCCATCAAAGGCACCTACCTCGACAACTACAAGAACATCTGGGATTTGTATATCACCGATTCCACCTGCGCGCCCTCTCTGCTCTCCAGCAAAACTGGCGACGACGCTCTGTCGGAGTTCGTACTCGGCGAGGCAGTCTTTTACCAGAACGGCACCTGGGCTTATGGCGATATCCAGAAAGCTGACACCCTCAAAGACGATGAGATCGGCATGCTGCCCATCTATATCGGCGCTGAAGGCGAAGAGAACCAGGGCCTCTGCACCGGTTCTGAGAACTACTGGTGTGTTAACAAAAATGCAAAACCCGAAGACATTCAGGCAACCCTCGACTTTATGAAATGGTGTGTCACCAGCGAAGAAGGCAAAACCGCACTTTCCAGCGAGATGGGCTTTGTTTGCCCGTTCAAAGGCTTCACTGGCGAGTTCCTGCCCTCCAACCCGCTGATTGCAGCTGCTGACCAGTATATCGCAGACGGTAAGACCTCTGTGCTGTGGTGCTTCACCACCATGCCCTCTGAAGAGTGGAAGAACGGCGTTGGCAATGCACTGCTTGAGTACGCACAGGGCACCGGCGACTGGAGTGCAGTTACCAAAGCATTTGTAGATGGCTGGGCAACCGAGAAAAAAGCCTAATCTAACACTATGCAACACTAAAATACCCTGAGCAAAGAGGGGTGAGCGTACCCGCTCACCCCTCTTTTACATGAAAGAAGCGTTGGTCGCCCCAACGTGCTTTCTTACAAACGGGCGAGCTGAAAAAGCAGGAACTTTTGGCAGGCAGAAAACCAAAATATCATCTTATTTGCGTAAAGATTGAATTTTGGAGGCCATTCCCGGAAATTCTACCTGCCATACGGTTCCATTGCCGAGAGGCGACCCCGATAAAAAATGCAGAAATGAGGTGAGGCCCTGTGGAACGATCACTCAGAAAGTATTCTCCTATTTTTATACTGCCCACGATGTTGGCCTTTTTCGTAGGTTTCATTCTTCCGTTTATCATGGGCATCTATTTAAGCTTTTGTGAATTTACAACCGTTACTGACGGCAAATTTGTAGGGCTTAAAAACTACATTAAAGTGTTTCAGGATGCGACATTCCTTCACTCGCTTTGGTTTACAGTACTGTTTACCATTGTTTCAGTAATTGCCATCAACGTGCTGGCCTTTGCGGTAGCTATGTTGATGACCAAAGGAATTCGCGGCACCAATGTGTTCCGCACCGTCTTCTTTATGCCTAACCTCATTGGCGGCATCGTGCTGGGCTATATCTGGCAGCTTATTTTTAACGGTATTCTGCAATACTTTAGCCGCACGCTGACCTATTCTTCGAAATACGGTTTCTGGGGCCTCGTTATTTTGATTTGCTGGCAGCAGATTGGTTATATGATGATTATCTATATCGCAGGGCTTCAGAGCATCCCCGGCGATTTGTATGAAGCGGCAGAGATTGATGGCTGCACCAAACGGCAGACGCTCTTTAAGATCACCATTCCGATGAGCATGCCAAGCATCACCATCTGCACCTTTTTAACCCTGACCAACGGCTTTAAGCTGTTTGACCAGAACCTCGCGCTGACCGCCGGGCAGCCGTCCAACAAGACAGAGATGCTCGCGCTGAACATCTTCAGCACCTTCTATAGCCGCGTCGGCTGGGAGGGCGTTGGCCAGGCAAAGGCAGTCATCTTCTTCATCATTGTTGTGGCCATTGCATTGATTCAGCTTAGGCTGACCCGCAGCAAGGAGGTGCAGCAATAATGACAAGCGAAAAAAAGCAAAAGGGCGGCTGGGGACTTACCATTTTTCTCTCGCTCTTCTCGGTGCTGTATGTTCTGCCTATCGTTATCGTGTTTACCAACTCGTTCAAGAAAAAGGCGTTCATCAACCGCTATCCGTTTACACTGCCCGACAGTAAAAGCTTTGTCGGCTTTGAAAACTATATCGAGGGCATTCGCAAAACCGACTTTTTTAACGCCTTTGGCACCAGCCTTTTTATTACGGTTGGTTCGGTAGCGTTGATTCTTGTCTGCACCTCGATGTGCGCTTGGTATATCACCCGCCGCAGCAACCGTTTTACCCG
The DNA here is from genome assembly GCF_900199435.1 of Pygmaiobacter massiliensis. Taxonomy (GTDB): domain Bacteria; phylum Bacillota; class Clostridia; order Oscillospirales; family Ruminococcaceae; genus Pygmaiobacter; species Pygmaiobacter massiliensis. The sequence goes on along the minus strand of NZ_OAML01000002.1, from coordinate 812,067 downwards.
TTCGGTTTATATGCTGTGCGTTTTCTCGATGGTAGTACCATTCCAGATGGTAATGTTTACCCTCTCGAAAATTGCAGATATGCTCCGTCTGGATAACCCACTGGGCATCATCTTTGTCTACCTTGGTTTTGGTGCGGGCCTCGCGGTATTTATGTTCTGCGGCTTTGTGAAAAGCATTCCGCTGGAGATAGAAGAAGCCGCCATGATTGATGGCTGCAACCCGTTGCAGATTTTCTTTAAAGTGGTTTTCCCGGTTATGAAACCGACCTATATCTCGGTTGGCATTCTCGAAACCATGTGGATTTGGAACGACTATTTGCTGCCGTACCTCGTACTGGATCTGAAAAAATACAAAACCATCCCCATTGCCATTCAGTACCTCAAAGGTGGCTATGGTTCTATTGACTGGGGCGCCATGATGGCAATGCTGGTGCTCGCCATTATCCCCATCATCGTGTTCTATATGGCTTGCCAGAAGCACATTATTAAAGGCGTTGTGGCAGGCGCAGTAAAAGGATAATACAGCAAACGCAGCGGCCTTGACCTCGGCCGCTGCGTTTTGAAAGAAAGGGTGGTCACATTTTGAAACGAACCTGCGGGATTTTATTACCAGCGTCCAGCCTCCCCTCACCCTGGGGCATCGGTACACTGGGCGAAGAAGCCTATCGCTTTGTAGATTTTTTGGCTGCGGCGGGCCAGCACTATTGGCAGATACTGCCGCTCGGTCCCATTGGCTATGGCGACAGCCCCTATCAAAGCTTTTCCGCTTTTGCAGCAAACCCCTATTATATTGATTTGGAAACGCTGATTGGTGAAGGGCTTTTGCAGCGGGCAGAAGTGGAAGCGACCTATTGCGGCAGCGACCCCGCCAAGGTGGATTACGGTGCACTTTACGCCGAACGATTTGAACTGCTGCGCCTTGCTGCCGACCGGTTTGATACCGGTTGTGACGCTTATGCAGACTTTGTAGCGCAAAATATGGCATGGCTGCCAGACTATGCGCTGTTCATGGCACTAAAGGCAGAGCACGGTATGGTGTCGTTTACCGAGTGGCCTGAGCCGCTGCGCCGCCGAGATGCAGAGGCGCTGCTTGCTGCAAGGGTTCGGCTTGAGCATGAAATTCGCTATTGGCAGGTCTGCCAGTATCTTTTCTACGCACAGTGGCACCGGCTGAAAAGCTATGCAAACGAGCATGGCGTAAAAATTATCGGCGATTTGCCCATTTATGTTTCACCGGATTCTTCTGACCTGTGGGCTTCGAGAGAGCTTTTTCAGACCAATGAAAACGGAGATTTAACCGAAGTCGCCGGGTGCCCGCCCGATGCTTTTTCAGAGGAGGGCCAACTTTGGGGCAATCCCCTTTACAACTGGCAGCAGCATTTGGATACCGGCTGTGCATGGTGGATTCGCCGGTTGCGCCATGCAGGCGAAGTCTACGATGTAGTCCGCATTGACCATTTCCGTGGATTCGAAAGCTATTATGCCATCCCCGCCGGGGCAAAAAATGCCGTAGGTGGCAGTTGGCGTGAAGGCCCTGGCATGAAGTTGATTGAAAAAATCAAAACGGCGTTGCCGGAGCTGCCGATTATTGCAGAGGACCTAGGCTACCAGACAGACGCGCTGCGTCGTATGCTGGCGGAGAGTGGATTCCCTGGTATGAAGGTGTTGCAGTTTGCTTTTGATTCCCGCGAGGAGAGTGACTATCTGCCGCACAATTACACCCGCAACAGCGTGGTGTATACCGGCACCCACGATAATCCGCCCACCGCAGACTGGCAGTATAGTGCCCCGCCGGAGGATGCCGCTTTTGCACGACGCTACCTTGGGCTGCAGCCGGAGCAGGACCTAACCCGTGCTTTGGTGCGGGCAGCGCTGGCAAGCGTTTCCGATACCTGCATCATTCCCTTACAGGATTATCTGGGCCTTGGCAAAGAAGCGCGGATGAACACCCCCAGCACCCTGGGCGGTAACTGGCAGTGGCGCGTGCAAAAAGATGTGTTTACAACCAGTTTTGCACAAGAGCTGCACGCGCTGGCGGCGCTTTATGGCAGAATATAACTCAAAAACAGTCCTTCGCTTATCCAGCGGAGGGCTGTTTTTTGCTGCGCACTATCTGTACACAAAAAAGGACATATGTTATACTGGAACTATCCAAACTGACAACAGAGGTGCGCTATGGCGAAGTCTGCGGGGCAAAAGAAAAAGCTGCTTGTTTTAGCGAAGCTTTTTATGGAATATACGGATGATGAGCACGGGCTCAGCACCGGGCGCATTTTGTCAGAGCTTTCGGCACGCGGTATTGCCGCAGAGCGCAAGAGTATTTACGACGATGTAGACACGCTTCGCAGCTGTGGAATGGACATTGTGCTGCGCCGTGCAGACGAGTGGGAGTATTTTCTTGCCAGCCGGGAATTTCAGCTGCCGGAATTAAAACTGCTGGTAGATGCGGTGCAGAGTAGCCGGTTTATCACCAGTAAAAAAAGCGGCGAGCTGATTCATAAACTCGAGCAGCTGGCAAGCCGATATGAAGCCGGTGCTTTGCAGCGGCAGGTCTACGTTACCGGGCGCATCAAAACGATGAACGAAAGCATTTATTACAATATTGATAAGCTGCACGCAGCCATTGGTGCCAATCGCCAGATTTCTTTTTGCTATTTTTCGTGGACGGTACAAAAGAAAAAACAGCTGCGCCGGGACGGCGCGCGGTACCGGGTATCACCTTATGCGCTTATCTGGGATGACGAATATTACTATCTTGTGGCATACGAGGAACAAAACCAGATGCTGCGGCATTATCGTGTGGATAAGATGCAGAGCATTCGCGTAGAAGAAGAAAAACGCACCGGGCAAGAAGCCTATGAGCGCTTTGACCCCGCGCTGTACAGCCGCGGTATGTTTGGTATGTTTGGCGGCGAAGAAAGCCAGGTGACACTGCGCTTTGCAGCAGGGTTGGTTGGCGTAGTGCTGGACCGTTTCGGCACCGATGTGGTGTTGACCCCACAAGGGGAGGACACATTCACATTCTCAGTTAAGGTGGCGGTTAGCCCGCAGTTTTTCGGCTGGATATTCGGCTTTGGCAAAGATGCCCGCATTGTGGCACCGGCGGCGGTAGTGGACCGTTTTGCCGCATACGCAGCCGAGACACTAGCACAATACAATTCAACGGAGGAGGCCTGACATGTCGATTAACCAGGCGATGCTTGCGGCTCTGCGCGCGATCTCTTATGCAGACCCCGACGTAAGTAAAAATTACAAGCTGATGCGAGAGGTAAAGACGCTTACCGGGCGGCGGGTGCTGAAAAGCCCATACCAAACGCTGGATCACGAAATCGCACGCTGCGGGCATACCATACCGGTACGGCTGTTTGCGCCCGGCGACAGCTTTTTAGAAAAGCCTCGTGGGCTGCTTTTGTTTTTTCATGGCGGTGGCTGGGTAACCGGCAACATCGACAGTTACGATAAAGTATGCAGCAGCATGGCGAAAGCCACCGGGCAGCTGGTGCTTTCGGTGGACTATCGGCTTGCGCCGGAGCATAAATTCCCCGCCGGGCTTGAAGACTGCTACTGCGTTGCGCGAGAGCTGTTTTGCGGCAGAGGCGTGCCCGGAATTAAGCCGGAGCAAATTACCTTAATTGGCGATTCTGCGGGCGGCAACCTTGCTGCTGCGGTTAGTCTAATGGCTCGCGACCGCGGCGAATTTCTGCCGCGCCGCCAGATTTTGCTGTATCCCGCTACGGCAAGCGACCACAGCGAAACGTCGCCGTTCCCCTCGGTGCGCACCAATGGCACCGACTACCTGCTGACCTCGCGCAGGGTGCAGGAATATATGGATTTATACAAAAGTTCAGACGCTGACCTTACCTCGCCGTATTTTGCTCCGCTGCTGGCAAAAGACCTTTCCAGCCAGCCGAAAACACTCATTATTACGGCGGAATACGACCCGCTGCGAGACGAAGGTGAGGCCTACGGGCGCGCACTTTCGGGCGCGGGGGTAGAAACGAAAATTGTGCGTCTGGCAAGTGCCATTCATGGCTTTATTGCGCTGCCGCCGCGGTTTGTACACGTAAAGCGCGCCTATGCGCAGATCAATGAATTTTTAGAACAAGGGGTGAGAGTTTAATGAGTGCGAGACGTCCCAAAGCGTGGCGCACCTTAGACAACGCCGCAAAAATCTTCCCATCTAACAGCCATGGTACGGATACCAAAGTATTTCGGTTTGCGTGTCAGTTAAAGCAGCCTGTACAGCCAGAGCTTTTACAGCGTGCGTTGGACGAAACGCTGCCGGAGTTCCCGGCTTTTTCAAGCGTACTGCGGCAGGGAGCCTTTTGGTACTATCTTGAAGAATCCGAAAAGCGCATCCGCGTAGAACCTGAAACGCTGCCCCCAATGACGGCCTTGTACCACGATTCGCACTCGCCATTAATGAGGGTGGTTTACTTTGATCGCCGCATCAGTTTGGAGATGTATCACGCACTGACTGACGGCACGGGTGCCATTCAGTTTTTCCGTGTTCTCGTCAGCCGTTACCTTTCGCTCGCTCATGCAGAGGAACTGGGCGGGCGTATGATTTTGCCCGAGTACGATGCTACACTCGGCCAGCGTATGGACGATAGCTTTGCACGCTATTATGATCCCTCTGCGCGCCGCAAGCGTCACTCAAAGCCTGCGAAAGCGGCGCAGCTGCGTGGAGAAAAAAACTTCGAGCGCCGCATCGGCGTCATCGAAGGGCGAGTGCCGCTTGCTGCACTGAAAGCAGCGGCCAAGGCAGAAAATGCCACCATTACGGTGTTTGTTACGGCACTTTTGCTCGAAAGCCTGGCAGAAAATCTGCCGGTAGGGCGGCTAAAGCGATTGCCTGTCCAGCTTTCCATTCCCGTTAATCTGCGCAATTTCTTCCCATCGCTTACCTGCCGCAATTTCTTCAGTGTGTTTGAAACCGGCTATCATTTTAAAACCGGCTTTCCCGAACGGTCGCAGATTATCGAAAAAGTCGCAGCGGATTTCAAACGCCGCCTGGATTTAGAGCATTTTACGGCGCGTCTGGTGCGCCTTGCATCGCTGGAACGCAACCCGTTTGCGCGCGTTTTGCCGTTGCCGCTGAAAAACCTTGGTATGAACATTGCCTATAAAATCACAGCCCGCAACACAACGGCCAGCTATTCTAATGTAGGCACGATTGTGCTGCCACCAGAGCTTATCCCTTATGTGGCTGCAATGGATGTGTTTAACAGCACGGGCCGCATTTTGCTGATTAGCAGCACCTTTTTGGATACCGTTACCTTGAGTTTTACCAGTGCATTTCTTGCCACAGATGTGCAATGCAGCTTTTTTAAACGCCTTACCGAGCTGGGCATACCGGTGACCATCGTTGCCAGCAACACCGAAACCGAGGACTGAAGTGCCCCGCGAGAAAAGGAGAACCGACGACCATGAAATATTGCGATAGCTGCCGCGTACAGGTAGAAAGCGGTGGACTGCGCTGTCCGCTTTGCCATAATAGGCTAAGGGATTTGGGTGGGCAAGAGCCGCTGGCGTTTCCACGCCTGCCGCTTTTAAATCCGAAACAGAGTTTTTTGTACCGTTTGCTGCAATTTTTAACGATAGTCGTAGCCGCCGTTTCGGTGGCTATCAATTTTGCCCTGCACGAAAGTGGCTGGTGGAGCCTTTTTATCCTTGCGGGGCTTGGGTGCGGGTGGCTTTGCCTGCTGGTGTTTATCCGCAAGCGGCATAACCCATTAAAAGCGTTGAGCTGGCAGGTATTGCTCGGCAGCCTGCTTTGCGTGGCCTGGGATTTTGGCACCGGGTGGCGCGGCTGGTCGGTGGATTTTGTGGTGCCTTCGCTGCTCGTCACCGCTATGGCAACCACACTTGTGTTGGTGCTTGCCTTGCACATCCCAATTGAGGAGAGTTTTATTTACGTCTGCACAATTGCCGTGCTTGGGCTACTGCCGGTTATCTCGATACTTACCGGGTTGTGTGGGATTATTTATCCCTCGCTTGTCTGTGTAGTGGTCAGCATTATTTATCTGGCTGCACTGTTCACTTTGCAGGGGGCACCGTTCCGCTCTGAGCTGTGCAGACGCTTCCATCTTTAACACAAAAATGGTATAATATAAGAAATACGGCATGATGTACAGCGGCGTTTTGCCCTGGGTTACGTTGTGGTTTTTGCTCAATCATAACGTTTGGCTTTGTGGTTTTTGCAAAAAGATGCAGACTGGGGCGAGCTGCCTAAAACTGTGCATGATTGCCTAAGATATTACGGCGTACTTACCCATGGTAAACTGCGCCAAAAAGAAGTTTTTCACAGAAAGGAATAGGTTCCCTTTATGAGATATTACGGAAGAGTGTTCCGTCCGCCCAGCGAGGCATATAGTTTGATTTTGCAGGCCACAATTGGCTGCTCTCACAACAAATGTGCGTTTTGCAGCATGTATAAAGAAAAGAAATTCCGTGTGCGCCCGCTCGCAGAAATTCTTGAGGATATCGACAATGCGCGCGCCAACTACCCGTTGATTGAACGTGTGTTTTTGGCAGACGGCGACGCTTTGATTTTGCCGATGGAAACCCTGACCACAATTTTAAAGCACATTCGTAAAAAGATTCCGGAATGCCGCCGTGTCGGCATTTACGGCTCGCCCCGCAGCATTCTGCGCAAAACCCCTGAAGAACTTGCAAAACTGCACAGCGAAGGGCTTGGCATTGTTTATCTCGGCCTTGAGTCTGGCAACGAAGAAGTGCTCGCCCGCATGAACAAAGGCGAAACAGCCGCTGAAATCGTAGGTGCAGGGCAGAAAGTGAAAGCTGCCGGTCTGGCGCTTTCGGTTACTGCAATTTCTGGCCTTGGCGGTACCGAGCACTGGCAGGAGCATGCGGTCGATACCGCTGCTGCGCTCTCTGCCATGAAGCCGGATTATATCGGTCTGCTCACGCTTCGTGTTTATTCCGGCACCCCGCTGGAGAAAATGGTCAAAGAAGGCATTGTTACTCCGCCCAGCCCCAAACAGCTGGCTCACGAAACCCGCGTGCTGCTGGAGCATATCGACAGCGAGGGCAGCGTGTTCCGTTCGAACCATGCTTCCAACTACCTGGTACTGGCTGGGACCCTTAACCGCGACCGAGAAGCGATGATTGCCAAAATTGACGCCGCATTGGACGGCAAAGAGCGTTTTCGTTCCTATGTAGAACTGGGCTTTTAACGCAGCATAATTTTGTAGTACCGCCCGGGCAGTCCTTGGGCGATGAGATGCCGGCAGGTGAACAGCCGCGCCGAAAAAAGAAAGGGAAAAGCTATGAAAAGAGAAGAGATTTTAGCAAAAGTAGACCATACTCTGCTGAAGCCGGAGTCCACTTGGGAGCAGATTCGCACCCTTTGTGATGAAGCTGTGGCAAACAAAACTGCTTCCATCTGCATCAACTCCGGTTACGTAAAACAGGCGGTAGCATATCTGGCAGGCCGCGTGCCGGTTTGCACTGTCATCGGGTTTCCTTTGGGCGCTATGAGCACCGAGGCCAAAACTTTTGAGGCACAGCAGGCCCTGCGTGATGGCGCTGTCGAGTTTGACATGGTTATCAACATCGGCGATCTCAAATCCGGTGAATATAAAAAAGTGGAAGATGAGATTCGTGCGATTAAAGAGGCTGTTGGCGATAAGGTGCTGAAAGTAATTATCGAGACCTGCCTGCTGACAGAAGCAGAAAAAGAAAAAATGTGCGACATCGTTTGCGATGCCGGCGCAGACTTTATTAAAACCAGCACCGGCTTTTCTACTGGTGGTGCTACGTTTGACGATATCGCGCTATTTGCACGCTGCTGCCGGGGTCGCTGCAAAATTAAGGCAGCCGGCGGTATTCGTACTGTTTCTGATATGGAGCGTTTTTTGGAGCTGGGTGCGGATCGCCTTGGTACTTCAAGCGCTATCAAAATTCTGGATAACGTCGACGCTGGCAACAACTACTAAACCAAAGCAGGCGCAACGCCCTGCCTCATATAAGCCCACATGGCAGCCTTTCTTGTTTTTAAGAAAGGCTGCTTTTTTATTGCTCGTCAACAGCACTGTTTTGCACAAATAAAGTACAAGTGGGTCTGCCAAAGCGTTGCCGTTCATATTCTTTTACGAAAAGAAGAGGATGAAAGGGAAGGAATTGGCCATGCTGACTGCAATTTTAATGACGAGCCTTGCGGGACTTTCTACTGGGCTGGGTGGGCTGATCGTGGTGGGCTGCCGCAAGCCGACCGACCGTATGATGGCATTTTCACTGGGGTTTGCAGGCGGGGTCATGCTGACGGTTTCACTTGCCGATATGCTGCCGGAAACGGTGGAAGCTTACCGCACGTTTTTGCCGGGCGGAAAAGCTGTTTTTGCGGCCCTTAGCCTTTTTATAGCGGGCTGTGTCATCGCCTGGCTATTGCAAAACTGCCTGCCGGAACCGGATGCTGCAAAACTGGCAAAGCGCGGAGACGGAAACGTCACGATGCGGGTGCGGGCTGCAAAAAGTGCAATCGTCACCACTGCAGTTTTGTTGCTGCACAATTTGCCCGAAGGCATACTTACCCTTTTTACCGGCTATGGAAACCCAAAGCTGGGGCTAACGCTGACGATTGCCATTGCACTGCACAATATTCCGGAAGGCATTGCGGTTTCGGTGCCGGTTTATTATGCTACCGGCTCTAAGATGCGCGGATTTCTGGCTTCGCTCGGCTCTGGTTTGGCAGAGCCGGTGGGCGCTGTGCTTGCATTTTTTCTGTTGCGGCAATATATCAGCCCGGCTTTTCTGGATGGACTGGTGGCGATGATTGCCGGTATTATGAGCTTTGTTTCTTACAGCGAGTTGATACCCGGCAGCTTGGAATGGAACGAAAAAGGTGCCGCAATTCTGGGCATGGTGGCAGGTACCGTGATTATGGCAGTGGGGATTTTTTTGCTGTAAGCCATATGTGAATTCCTGTGTTAAACTGAAGATTACCAAAACCGTACCAAATGCTCTATTCAAAAGCTGGAAGTGAATAGAGGGTTTGGCACTACTGGATGAAAAAAGATTGCTGCACTATCGTATTGAAAAGGACAGCGGTTCAAAATAAAACAGCGAAAGCTAAATGTTTACAAAAAATTTCCATATTCCGGAAATGGATTTTTGCCGTTATGACAACAAAAAAGCAAAGGCTATAAGCTGAAAAATGGCTGTACGATGCGCTCAATAGAGTGCCGGTAAAGCGGCGATAGCCGATGGACAAAACATGTTATGAAAAGGCTGATTTGTTGCGATTTTAAAGGCAAGGTGATATAATATCCTTTAAACAGCGCATTGCCGGCGCTTGTGCGCGGTGCATATAATTATGCCAAGTAAAGCATAAGCTTTTAAAAATAAAATGCCTTTGCCTGCTGCGCGAATAAGACCGACCAAGGAGGAGCAGATGAAAGCCAAAATAATCAGTCTGGCCCTGATTCTCATGCTGCTGCTCTCAGGGTGCAGCGGCCTTGCGGGCAATGTGGACGAGCTGCTTAGCCCTCCTCGGCTGACCTTGCAGCAAAGCCGTATTACAGACTTGCTCGACGAACATGTAGGCAGTGCGGTGCGGCTAAAGTATCCCCGGCGCGGCGAGTTCCTTTCGCCGTTTGTCACCAGCGACATGGATGGGGACGGCATCAATGAAATCGTCGTTTTTTATTCGGACGAGTCTACCAGCCGCAACGTCCATTTGGCCGTTTTTTCTTTGCAAAAGGATGAGTATGTACTCACTTCTGAAAGTGAAGGTCTCGGCACCGAAATTGAGGCAATTTCAATCAGCGATCTTTACGGAAATGGCAGCCCCAGTTTGATTGTGGGCTATACCAGCACCAACCTCAGCGATAAATACCTTGCTATTTACAACTACAAAGACCAAACGCTGCAAAAGCTGTACGACCAGAGTTATTCGGAATATGTGCTGGCGGATTTCACCGGCAACACCACCAACGATTTGGTCGTGCTTTCGCCTGCAACACAGCCCGGGCCGATTGAAGCAAGCTTGCTTACCGTACAAAACGGCACCCTTGCCACTATCTACTCGGTCACGCTGGATGTGCGGCTGCAAAGCTGTATTGCTCTTTCTGCCACACCAGCGGGCGACGGTACCAATGCGCTTGTGATTGACGGTACGCTGGCAGGCGGCTCTTATGCCAGCGAAGTGCTGCGCTGCGAAAACAAAAAATTCGTGAGTTATAGCTTTGAGCTGGGCAGCGACATTGTAAACCTGACCAAACGGGACACGCCGCTTTTAAAAAGCCGAGATGCGGACAATGACGGAATTGTTGAATCTCCAGTCGTTTTAGGTACCGTTAAAGACGGGGCAGGCAATGCCCGCTGGCTTTGGGTGAGCTATTACGATTTTACGAATATCGAAACCTTTGAAAATAATTTTGTGCAGACAACAAAGTTCCCGCGGACTATCGTTTCTGCACTGCCGAACACACTGCCGAAACCTACCCCGACACCCACGCCGTCGGCAACACCGCAGCCAACCGCAACGCCCGAGCCTTCTAACGAAAAAGTATTTGGGGTGGTGGACATTGCCTACAACTGTTTTGTGCCGCTGCCGGTTGGTTGGAAAAACAATGTAGCCCTGCGCAGCCTTGCAGGGGATGACTGGTGCATTGTGAAAAAGGGCGACGAAGAAAGCAAACTGCTGATTATGCAGATGGTTGCCAAAGAAGATACCCTTGCCGATAACATTTTGGTTTATGGCAAGAGAGAAGAATATAAACAGGTGGGAGCTTCTGCTGGAAGCCGTATTTATGCACGTATTCTGGGCGGCGGCGGTGCCAATCCAACCGCAGTTTTAAATAACATTACCGTCCTTGGGTGACGGATCATCGGTCTCTCTGCAAGGCCGGAAAATACAGGAGGATTTTTTCATGAGAAGAATCTTAGTGGTAGAGGATGAAGACGCGATCAGAGAGGTTATTGCGCTTAACCTGCGCATGGCTGGATATGAAGTTTCGGAGGCTGCCAGTGCAGAGCGTGCCCTGGAGCTGGTGAGCCAGCTGAAAGAAGGGTTTGACCTCGCTTTGCTGGACTTGATGCTTCCCGGCATGAACGGATTTTCTCTATGCGAGACAATTCGGCGCGACTCCTCAGAGATTGGCATTATCATCCTCTCTGCAAAAACGCAGGAAAAAGACAAAATTACCGGTCTGTCCATTGGCGCGGATGATTACATCACAAAACCATTCAGTGTCTCCGAATTGCTGGCCCGTGTAGAAGCACTCTGCCGCCGGGTACAACGCTCGGCACCGGAGCATCAGAGCGATGGCAGGCTGGTTTCCGGCTCCTTTGTGCTGGACCAAAAAAGCCGCGTGCTTTATAAAAACGGCGAGCCTATCGACCTCACACAGGTCGAGTTCCAGATTATGGAACTGTTTTTCCAAAATCCCGGCGTAGCGCTGGTGCGCGACAAAATTCTGGAAGGCGTTTGGGGCCAGAACTATTTTGGCGATGTTAAAATAGTCGACGTAAATATTCGGCGTCTGCGTATGAAAATTGAAGACGAGCCGAGCAATCCGCAGCACATCTCCACCGTGTGGGGCTATGGCTATCGCTGGAAAGCTTAGCAAATACATATCACACCAAACGGAAGGGAGCAGGGCAGGTTGGATCGTAAAACCAATACCATTACCAAGCGCTGGGTGCGCGGCAACCTGCTGATTACCATTGCGGTACTGCTGCTGTGCGAGGTCGTGTTTGTCTTCTACCTGCGCAGCTCCTACTACTCTGGGGTGCGCTCTGCCATTATGAGTCGGGTAAACACCCTTTCCGGCCAACTCTCGGCCATGTCGGATGATTCAGACACCGAGCGCAGTTTGATGCTGCGCCGCTTGGCAGAAGAGTTTGGAGAAAAAAGCAAGTTTGAATTTATGCTGCTTGGCAGCGACGGGCGTGTGGTTTCCACCTCTACGGGTTTTGTGCCGTCGTATGCCTCAGAGCTGAACGATTTTGCCGAGGCCACCCGCAACCAAAACGGCATTGGCGAGTTTATCGGCGCTGTCGGTACCGGTGGCGAACGGTTGATGGCAATTACCTATCTGGTGCCCAGCCCCGCAGGCGGTATTGCCGCGGTGCGGTTCGTCACCAGCCTTGTTAATGTAGATAACCAGATGGGCATTATGGTGCTGCTCTCGTTTGGCGTTGTGCTGTTGGTACTCTTTTTTAGCATACTTTCGGGTACCTACTTTATCCGGTCAATTGTGATTCCACTGGGTAGGGTAGAGCAAACAGCAACCCGTATTGCGGCAGGCGATTTTAACGCCCGCCTTGAAAACAAATACGACGACGAGGTAGGCCGGCTTTGCAACACAATTAACTATATGGCGGACGAGCTGGGCAAAACAGAGCAGCTGAAAAATGAGTTTATCTCATCGGTTTCGCACGAGTTGCGCACGCCGCTGACTTCCATTAAAGGCTGGACAGAAACCCTTGCGGTGATGAACGACCCTACCAATGAAAACTACAAAAAAGGCATCGGCATTATCATGAGTGAAACCGACCGCCTGTACAATATGGTAGAAGACTTGCTCGACTTTTCGCGCATTCAAAACGGTGCGGTTTCGCTGCAGTGCGAACTGCTCGACCTTGTTGCAGAGTTGAGCGATGCACTGCTGATGGTGGGACAGCGCGCGGCAAACGAGGGGGTAACTTTGGCATTTGATGAGCCGGAATTGCCGTGCCCCGTTTATGCGGACAAAAACCGCTTGCGGCAGGTGTTTTTGAATGTGCTGGACAATGCGCTGAAATACTCTCCGCATGGTGGCGAAATTCGCACTGTGCTGATTGTGCAGGCCGGAAAGGCGAGGGTTGAAATTCGTGACCAGGGCCCTGGCATTTTGCCCGAAGATCTTGAAAATGTAAAGCAAAAGTTTTTCAAAGGGCAAGGCTCGGTACGTGGCAGCGGCATCGGCCTTGCGGTGGTAGAGGAACTGGTAACCGCGCAAGGCGGTACCTTTGATATTGAAAGTGTTTACGGGCAGGGTACCACAGGCATTATTATTTTGCCGATTAAAGGGTCTGAAACCGTCCGTGCTTCATAAAGGGCGAAAGTCGCCAAAAGGCACATACCGCTCAACGAATCTATGCAACTGTATTGCCCCCGTTATGGGGCGCGGGAAAGGAAGATAAATGAGTAAAGAAAAATTCCAAACTTCAGTAGGCGGTCAGGCTCTCATCGAGGGCATTATGATGCGCGGCCCCTCTGCACTTAGCGTGGCGGTGCGCACCCCAACCGGTGAGATTGACATTGACACCAAACCCGTAAAGCAGCACAAATGGGCAAAACTGCCAGTGCTGCGCGGGATTTTTGCATTTATAGACTCTTTAATTACGGGCTATCAATGCCTCATGCGCTCTGCCGAGATTAGCATGACCGAAGAGGAGAAAGAAGAAGAGAAAACCCGCTTTGAGCGCTGGGCAGAAAAGCATCTGGGCGATAAAACAACCAACTTTATGATGTATCTTTCTGCGGTTTTGGGTGGCGTGCTTGCCATTGCACTTTTCATGGTGCTGCCCACGGTTATCACCGGTTTTATTGCTCGTTTTGTAGAGCTTGGCGTTTTCAAAGCAGTGGTAGAGGGCGTGAGCAAGATTGTTCTTTTTGTGCTCTACCTATACGCTGTTTCGCGTATGGAGACGATTCATCGCGTTTTTCAATATCACGGTGCAGAGCATAAAACCATTGCGACCTATGAAGCAAAAGAAGAGCTGACGGTAGAGAATGTACGCCACAACAGCCGTTTTCATCCGCGCTGCGGCACCAGCTTCTTGATTTTTGTGCTCCTCATCAGTATTATCATTTTCTCGTTTGTACCCTGGACGTCTACCTTTGGCCGCGTAGGGCTGAAACTGCTCTGTCTGCCCCTTGTTATGGGGCTTTCCTACGAGCTGATTAAATTTGCAGGCCGCCACAATAATGCATTTACCCGTGCGGTTTCCGCCCCCGGCCTTTGGCTACAGCGACTTACCACTGCCGAGCCGACCGACGATATGATTGAGGTTGCAATTGCAGCAGTGCAGGAAGTATTGCCCCATGAGGGAGAGGACGACCGATGGTAGCGCTGGAACAATACCGCCGCATGGCAGCGGCGCTTGCAAAAGCGGGCATAGAGGATGCCGAATATGAGGCGGACTTGATGTTTCGCCACATAACCGGGCGTTCTCGCCTTGCTTTTTTACCCGAAGAGCCGCTTGCACCAAAGATGCAGGCGGCTTTGCAGCAGCTTTGCGATGACCGCTGTACCCGGCGCCCGCTGCAATATCTGCTGGGCGAATGGGGCTTTTGTAATGTGGTGCTCAAAGTAGGGGAGGGCGTACTGATTCCCCGGGCAGACACCGAAACGGTGGTGGAGAAAGCACTGGAGCTGATTGCACCCTGCAAGGCGCCTCGCGTGCTGGATCTTTGTGCCGGCAGCGGAGCCATCGGCATTGCTATAAAGCATGAACGAAAGGATGCGCAGGTTACCTGCGTGGAGCTTTCACCCAAGGCACTGTATTATCTGCGTCAAAATGCCGCACCGGAAGAAGTTGATGTGGTGGAAGCAGACGTTTTAGGTTATGAAAACCAGCTTTTGGACACCCGCTATGATCTTATTATCTCAAACCCTCCCTATGTAACCGATGCGGAGTATGCCGCGCTTGCGCCCGAGCTTGCCTATGAGCCTAAAATGGCACTGGTTGCTGCACAAGAAGGGCTGCGTTTTTACGAATACATTACAAAAGCCTATGCTCCCAAACTTGCCGAGGGCGGCTGGCTGTGTTTTGAGATTGGTGCTTCGCAGCGTACAGATGTATGCGGTTTTTTTGAAAAAAACGGTTATACTGAAATTCAAAGCATTCAAGACTATGCAGCATTGGACCGTTGCGTTTTTGGAAGAAAAAGGAATGTAAGCGCAAAAATGAAACTCTGATTACAACTTTTAGTTGTAATTTTACAAGAAACCTGCTATAATAAAAACATAAAGAAACAAGTTTAATTTGGAGGGAACAGCATTGGCGACAGAAAAAAAAGCAGCGGAAAAAGCCGCAGTAAAGGCCGCTTCCGAAAAAGAGAAAGCGCTTGAAACAGCACTTGCCCAGATTGAAAAACAGTTTGGCAAAGGCGCTGTAATGAAACTGGGGCAGAACGTGACAATGCAGGTGGATGCAATTTCTACCGGCAGTCTGTCGCTGGACCTGGCCCTTGGAATTGGCGGCTTGCCGCGCGGCCGTGTTGTAGAGATTTACGGACCGGAATCGAGCGGTAAAACCACCGTTGCCCTGCATGCTATTGCAGAAGCGCAAAAATCCGGCGGCGCTGCCGCATTTATCGACGTTGAGCATGCGCTTGACCCGATTTATGCACGCGCTTTGGGCGTTGATATTGACAGCTTGCTGGTGTCTCAGCCGGACACCGGCGAGCAGGCACTTGAGATTTGCGAGGCGCTGGTGCGCAGCGGCGCGATTGACATTATCGTTGTCGACTCGGTTGCGGCTATGGTTCCGCGTGCTGAAATCGAAGGTGAAATGGGTGATTCGCACGTTGGCCTGCAGGCGCGTTTGATGAGCCAGGCACTGCGTAAGCTGACCGGCATCATCGGCAAAACAAACACCATTGCCATTTTCATTAACCAGCTGCGCGAGAAAGTCGGCATTGTTTACGGTAACCCTGAGGTTACTGCCGGCGGCCGTGCACTGAAATACTACTCTTCGGTGCGCATTGACGTGCGCCGTACCGAAACCTTAAAAAACGGCAGCGAATTTATTGGTAACCGCACCCGTGCTAAGGTTGTGAAAAACAAGGTTGCACCTCCGTTTAAAGAGGGCGAGTTTGACATTATGTTCGGACAGGGCATTTCCAAAGAGGGCGAAATTCTTGACCTCGCGGTAAAACTGGGCATTATCCAGAAGAGTGGCGCATGGTTTAACTACAATGAAATTCGCCTTGGCCAGGGCCGCGACAACGCCAAAGAGTACCTGAAAGCAAATGTAGATTTTGCCAAAGATATTGAGGCGCAGGTACGTGAAAACGCATATAAGCTTTCTCCGGTTGCAATGCGCCGCGCTGCTGCTGCGGCAAAATCGGTAGATGAGGCGCCGGAAAAGACAGAAGAGCCTCAAGAGAAACCGGCGGTTGCAAAAGCAAACATCGACGAAGACATCGACATCTCGGTGGATTAATAGATGGAAACGCTGCGTATTTCTGATATCAAAAAAACTAAACAGGGACGCTTTGCCCTCTTCGATGAAGAGGGCTTCCTGTTTTCTGTGGACAGCGAAACGCTGGTGAAGTATAATATAGGGGTTGGCGACCGACTTTCGCAACAGGACCTGCGCCGTTTGCAGGAGACCAGCGATACCCGCCGGGCCAAAGACAAGGCGCTGACCTTTATTTCGCTGCGCGATTACGGCAGTGAGGAACTGTACCGCAAGCTATGCCGTAATTTTGATGAGCACACCGCAGCTGCCGCCATTGCAGAAATGCAGCGGTTGGAGCTGCTGAACGATGAAGCGTTTGCGCGCCATCGTGCTGTGTGGTTGCACAATCAAAAAAAGAGTCGCCGCGAAATAGCGCAAAAGCTGTTTTCGCTCGGAATCGACCGGGAAATCGTGGATACTGTAATTAGTGAGATGCCCGAAGAAGAGGACGAAACGCTCTGTGCGCTGATAGAAAAAAGCTACCTTGCCAAGTTGCAGCGCGGCGAAAAAGATAAAGTGATTGCAGCATTGTTGCGGCGAGGCTTTGCAGGCCGTGCCGTGCGTGAGGCCGTAGCGCGTTATCTTGGTGCCGACGAGCAAGAAGAATGGGAATAACAAAAAGAGGGACCAAATGAAAAAAATTGCAATTATTTCTCTGGGCTGCCCCAAAAATCAGGTGGATGCAGACATGCTTTGTCATCGGCTGATGGCGGCAGGTTACGAAACGACTGCGGCGCTGGAAGAAGCGAACGCAATCATTGTCAATACCTGTGGTTTTATTGAAAGCGCCAAGCAGGAAGCTATTGAGAATATTCTTGAGGCAACAACTTATAAAAGCGGCGAAGCAAAGCCCCGCGTGGTCGTAACTGGCTGCCTAGCCGAGCGTTATCGCGAAGAAATTCAAAAAGAAATTCCGGAAGTAGACGCTACCGTTGGTATCGGCTGCAACGGAGATATTGTGGAAATTTTAGACCGTGTATTTGCGGACGAAAAAGTAGAAGCATTTGGCCCGAAAGATGCACTTTCTATTGAAGAAAAACGCATTATTTCTACCCCGCGCCACTATGCTTACCTCAAGATTGCCGAAGGCTGTGATAACCGCTGCACCTATTGCGCGATTCCGCTGATTCGCGGCCCGTTGCGTAGCCGCAGCATCGATTCGGTGCTCACTGAAGCACGCTGGCTGGCTTCGGAAGGCGTAAAAGAGCTGATTCTTGTCGCACAGGATGTAACTGCTTATGGTGACGACCTTGGCAAAAACGGCATCAATGAGCTACTTGCCGGGCTTAATGCCATTGAGGGCATCGAGTGGATTCGTTTGCTGTATGCTTACCCCGAGCGCGTGAGTGATGAGTTCATCGACGCGATGGTACAAAACAATAAAGTTGTGCC
Source organism: Pygmaiobacter massiliensis (assembly GCF_900199435.1). GTDB lineage: Bacteria > Bacillota > Clostridia > Oscillospirales > Ruminococcaceae > Pygmaiobacter > Pygmaiobacter massiliensis. Next base: position 794,475 of record NZ_OAML01000002.1, on the reverse strand, counting down.
TTACCTTGATTTGCCGATTCAGCACATCAACGACGAAGTGCTGCGCCGCATGAACCGCAAAGGCACTCGCGAAACGGTTATCTCTGCAATTAACCGACTGCGTGCCGCAATGCCCGGCATGACGCTGCGCACGACCCTGATTACCGGCTTTCCCGGCGAAACGGAAGAGCAGTTTATCGAGCTTTGCGAATTTGTGAAAGCGACCGAGTTCGATCGCTTGGGCTGCTTTGCTTATTCTGAAGAAGAGGGTACCCCGGCCGCCAAGCTGGAACAGATGCCGAACGAACTGCGCGAATCCCGCGCAGAGCAGGTAATGGAGATTCAGGCCAAAGTGATGGCGAAAAAACAAGCAGAAAAACTGGGCCAGACCCAGCGCGTTATTTGCGATGGTATGGATGAAGAAACCGGACTCTACCTTTGCCGCTCTGCGGCAGACGCGCCGGAAATTGACGCGGTTACCTATGTGCGCAGTGATGCTGTGCCCATCGCAGAAGGCGAGTTTTTGACTGTCAAAATTATCGACAGTGATGTATTCGATTTGTATGCTGAGCGAGTGGAGGAGAACTGAAATGAATCTGCCCAATAAGTTGACGATGCTGCGGGTACTGTTAATCCCGGTATTTATGCTGCTGATCGGCTACGAAAATTACATTGCCGCGGTTGCCGTATTTGCGGTTGCCAGTTTTACTGACTACCTTGATGGCAATATTGCCCGCAAAAGAGGCCTTGTAACTGATTTCGGCAAATTTATGGATCCCCTTGCCGACAAGGTGCTGACGACTACAGCAATGATTTATATGGTCGCTCAGGGCCTTTGCGACCCAATCGTACTTATCATCATCATGGCACGTGAGTTTGCTGTTGCGGGTGTGCGTATGATTGCCGCAGAGACCGGCAAGGTAATTGCCGCTAACATTTTTGGCAAAATTAAAACCGTGCTGCAAATGGTTGTAATTATGCTCAGCTATATCTTCTTTGGCTTAGAGCAGCAGTATGGCATAGGCCTCGCCGTAGGCGGATTTTCTGTCGTACAAATATGCTTTGGCCTAATGTGGCTGGTAGGCATTGTTACGTTGCTTTCCGGTGTGATTTATTTATGGGATAACCGCCAGTTCTTTGTGAACGCGAAATAAAAAGTAAATAAAAGCGGAGCCTTTTAAACGGCTCCGCTTTTTTGTTTATTCTATATTCATGTAGAGCTATTAAAGTGAAAATATAAAATACTAAAAGTATAATTTATTAATTGTAAAACAAAAAAGCACACTGCCAAGCTACTGCTGGAAAGTGTGCTTTGCGTTTTTGTAAATTAAAGTTTGGCACTTACCGGAATGCGAATCACGTGGCAAACCGGCTTATAAATCAGCATTGCAAATACCATATCCACCAGGCTGTGAACTAAGGTACCGACGCCAACGAGCAGAAGAATTGTGTGTACGAAATCTGCGCCAGCCATGTTGCCGCCAAAATAGAAGAAACAGCAAACGAGCATTTCGCCCAAAGCGTGCACTACGCCGAGCATAAGCCCAAACGGAATGCATTTTTTCGTGTTGGTGAGAAGCTCCGGCCGGCGAGCCAGCATGTAAGCCCCGAGCATAACAAATACCACCTGGCTTGCCGCACGCAATACCACAATCAGCGGAAAGCCGCCAAGAAAAAAGCCGAGCGTGGTGCCAATGGTAACCGTAAGCGCAACGCCGGGAGAGATAAACATTGCAACAAAAAGAGCAATGTGACTACCCAGAGTAAAGCTCATAGGCTCTAATGTAATTTTGAAAGGGCTGATGGTTGGAATTAAAATTCCTACTGCGCACAGCAAAGCAGCAGCGCACATTTTTTGCAATTTCTGGTCGTTTCTCATGACTTCCTCCATGATGTATGTATTGGTGTCAAGACACCTGTATATTGTACCATTTGCTTTAGAAAAGTCAAGCCCTCATTTAAAGAATTTATTACAATAAAAACAAAAAAGCGCCTCTTCGGTGATTCCGAAAAAGCGCTTTAAAAGCACAATATGTTAAATTATCACAAAGCCTTGGCGGCTAAACAGCAGGGTCTGTTTTTAGCAAATAGCCTTTTGCTTGCAAGGCTTCTAAACAATGCGTAAGAGCCATTTCGCTGGGATAGCGAATGGTGTGCAAATGCACATCGCCGGTAAGTTCACATAGGGGAGCAGCGCTGTTTTCCAGCAGGCAGTGCCAAAATGCATCAGCTTCGAGCCGACTGGCGATGGCGAGATTGCCCGTCATCTGACCATAGACAGGGTGCTCGACCGTCACATCCATCACGCTGCACCCGGTGTCTACAATCGTGTACAACTCGTCCAGCAGAGCATCGCGAGAATGGCGGCAGGCGATGGTGCTGCAGTTTTGGGTGGAGCGACGCTGCACAAGGTAACCGCGCGGTGTCGCAATGATAGGCAGCCCCTCTGCGCGTAAAAGGGCGACGTCGCCAACGATAATTTGTCGGCTTACCCCAAATTGGGCAGCCAAGCTGCTGGCTGAAACAGGTTGGTCACTTTCATATAAAGCTTTTTGCAGGGCATCGCGCCGTTGTGCTGCGTTCACTTTTATCACCTCATTATTATCATCATATCATAAAATGGCACAAAGGAAAAGAAACAATCATGGAGAAATTGACAAATGCCAGAAGTGACACAAAAATGGCTTAGCATATGGTATTTAAGCAGCAAGCGTGGCTGAAAGGCGAATCATACCAAAAAATATGGTAGAAAAGAGAGTGGGCAAGACAAGGTAAGAGAAAAGGAGTAAACAAGATAGAGAAATCAGAAAAAACGTAGCGGAATAACTGGTGAACTGAGTATTTACAAACTTACGCCAGGTGTTTATACTATTACCAAAGGATGGGGGAAAGCACATGTTGTTTCGCGGGTTTTGTTTTGGCATGCTATTGCAGCTTGCAATAGGCCCAGTGTGCCTTTTCGTGTTTGGCACGGCGGTGGACCAAGGGTTTGCGGCAGCGTTTGCTGCTGTTTTAGGGACAGCGCTCACCGACGGCAGCGAAATTGTGCTTGCCATTTTGGGTATGCGGGCTGTGTTTGACCGACTGTGTAAAAAAGAACAATTCTTTCGGTGGTTTGGGACCTTGATTTTGGCTTTTTTCGGCATTTCCTCAATTTTGGGCAGCTTCGATATGAACCTTTTGCCTAGCTTTACGAGCGGTGGCATTTTGGAAGCGAATGCATTTGTAAAAGCGGTTTTACTTGCACTTTCTAACCCGCTCACGGTGGTATTTTGGGCAGGCATTTTTGCTTCTAAAATCCAAACTGAAGGGATGAAAGGCCGTGATTTATGGTGGTTTGGTGGCGGGTGTGTACTTGCTACGCTAACGTTTTTGACTGGTGTTGCCTGGTTGGGTGCGTTTGCAGGAGCAAAAGTACCGGTACTGGTTGTTAAAGGACTGAATTTGGTGGTGGGTGTAGCACTGCTCTTGTTTGCGGTTCGCACCTTTACCAAAAAGTCAGAGCAAGATGCTAGCTTAAAATAAATGCAAAACTAATAAAACAAAATAAAAACTCTCTCTAAGCCGCATATAAGCGCCGAAGAGAGAGTTTTGTTTGTATAAGCAATTAAACTATCCAATCAGGTCTTTGGCAAGCTCTTCTGCCTCTTCCGGGCTTTTGCCCAGCACCTGTTGCCATTGCGTCAGGTAAGCGACACAATCGGTGCGCTCTTTTGCAGAAAGCGATGCTGTATCAGCCGACAGCGCGGCGCGATACAAGCGCTCCATCGCGCCAGTATTGGCGCGAATATCCGGTGCCCAGCTAGGGCTAATGTCAGCGCGGCGCAGGTAGTGAAGCATTTCCGGAATCGTCGTTACAGCCGGCAGATAGCCGGTTTGCTCGCTTGCCTTCTGCAAAGCAAAATTGCCAGAGGGCTTAGTGGTAGACGGTGTCACGGTTTCTTCCTTTTCGGGCGCAGTTACTTCGCTGTCAGCTGCAGGCGAGCTCTCACCCCTGGTTAGCTGGTTGAGAGATTCGAAGTTAAGAGGCTTGTCTGTCGGGGTCTTGTGGGCAGATTCCGCCGTTAGTGTGAAAGATTCACCACTCTCGTTTGAAATCTGCAAAGAAATATTCTTGATTTTTTCGAGCCGCTTTAATACTTCAATTGGCATCAATGACTCTGAATCCATTGTAATTGCAACAGTAGAACCAGGCTTTGTTTTTTGTATATTATCCAGCACACCGGTCCAATCGGAAGTCACTTTATCCTTGCCGTTAATAATACTGCCGATAGGATTGAGCTTTTCGATAGGCGGTAGAGAAGGTAACGGCCCAAATACCGCAGTGGGAGAGGCTGTTGCCTTCGGTTCTGTTTCTATAACCGGCAATTCACTGAGGTTTGCAGATTCTACCGAGACAATAAACGATACCGAAGCGGCACCGGAAGCCGGTAGGTTTATATTTTGCCAGCTGATGGCCATGCCGCTGTCGATACCTGAAACGGTTGTCTTGGTGCCATCATTCCAAAGGTTATCGTATCGCTCGTCATAGCGCCCAATCCAAACAGTAGACGCATCCGGAGAGCCTTTGACATTGCGAAATTGATAGGTGCACTGATATCCGCCGGTGTAGGTTTCGGATGCGCGCAGCGCATATGCATTTTTAACGTTCTGGGGAATCATAAAAAGCGGAGGAGTATCGCTGTGGTTAATTTTAGAATCGCCATGCAATGCAATTTTTGCGGTGGCGTCCTGCTCGCTGCAATTTTGCAGCGTAATCGTAGCTTTTAAACTCACATCATCCAGATATTCAGCCGCAATCGAAACAATGGCATTTGAAAGCAGATGTCCCGTGTTCTGGTCAGCCACTACAATATTGTAGGCATTGGCAAAATCGGTAGCAATTGAGGCTCCGTCATACTGACCTAGAATATTAAAGGAATTGCTTTGGTGCGGGAGAAATAAAATATGCTTTGCGCTAGCCGCGAACGCGCTGATGCTAAAAGCACTCAGCAGCAGCGCAATTGAGAGAAAAAAAGCAAGGCATTTCTTTTTCATGACGACCTCGTTATTCAATGCCGACCAATAAGCCGGAAAATTTTTCATATATATTTATTATAGAAAAATCAAAGACAAGAAGCAACAAGAAAAACAAAAATAGCGTTAATTGTACTCATTTTATAACTGGGGCAAAGCAATATCTAATAAGCTGTAATGAAATACAAAAATCCCCGCTTGCAACTCGAAAACCGAGTAGAGCAAGCGGGGATAAAATTTATTTAAGCTTTTTTGCCTTTGGTGGATTTCATGCGCAATGCATTGCTGAGGATCTGCTTACGGATACGGAAGTTTTTCGGGGTAACCTCAAGCAGCTCGTCGGTGTTCAAAAAGTCCAAAGCTTCTTCCAAGCTGAACAGGCGCGGCGGAATCAGACGCAGTGCGTCGTCGCTGCCGGAAGCGCGGGTGTTGGAAAGGTGCTTGGTTTTGCAAACGTTAACTGCCATGTCGTCGCCCTTCGGGTTCATACCGACGACCATGCCCTCGTAAACGTCAACGCCAGCGCCGATGAACAAAACGCCGCGCTCCTGTGCATTGTACAGGCCATAGGTGACAGCGGTGCCGGTCTCAAAGCTGATGAGAGAACCGTTAACACGGGTCGGCAGCTCGCCTTTATACTCGCCATAGCCATCAAAGATGGTGTTCAGGATGCCTTCGCCGCGGGTAGCGGAAAGGAACTCACTGCGATAACCAAACAGACCACGGGAGGGGATGCGGAATTCGATGCGCATACGAGTATCGCCCTGCGGGTGCATCTCAACCAGCTCGCCCTTGCGGGATGAAAGTTTTTCGATAACAGCGCCCTGATACTCGGTGGGAACGTCCACAACAACCAGCTCATACGGCTCGATGGTGTTGCCGTTCTCGTCCTCTTTCATCAGAACCTTCGGGGGAGAAACCTGGAACTCATAGCCTTCACGGCGCATGGTTTCGATGAGGATGGACAGATGCATTTCGCCACGGCCCAGTACGCGGAAGCTATCGCTGGTGGGCGAATCTTCTACATGCAATGCAACGTCGCGCAGCAGCTCTTTGTGCAGGCGGTCGCGAATCTGACGGCTGGTAACGAATTTACCTTCTTTGCCTGCAAACGGAGAATCGTTAACAGCAAAGGTCATTTCGACGGTCGGGTCGCTGATTTTTACAAAAGCTACCGGATTCGGTACGCCAGCATCGCAAATTGTGTTGCCGATGGTGACGTCCTCAATGCCGGAAAAGACCACGATTTCGCCGGCAGAAGCAGTTTCTACCGTCTTTTTGCCTACGCCGTCAAAGGTGTACAGGGCGGTGATCTTAGCATTTTTGGAAAGGTCATGGTCATGCCAGTCGCAGACGGTAATCTGCTGGCCGACCCTCATTTCGCCAGAATCGATACGGCCAATTGCGGTACGACCTACAAACTCGTTGTAATCGATGCAGGAAACGAGGCACTGAAGCGGGGCGTTGGGATCAACCACCGGCGGTTTGACGTATTCGAGAATGGTGTCAAACAAGGGTTTGAAATCGGTGCCGGGAGCATCCGGAGAATAGCTTGCGGTACCGGCACGGCCAGAGCAGAAAACCATCGGGGAATCGAGCTGCTCGTCCGTTGCACCCATATCCATCAAAAGCAGCAAAATCTCGTCGATAACCTCTTTGATACGGGCATCGGGACGGTCGATTTTGTTGATAACAATGATAATGGAAAGGTTCTGGTCCAGTGCTTTCTGAAGCACAAAACGAGTCTGAGGCATGGGGCCTTCAGCGGCGTCAACCAGAAGAAGAACGCCGTTAACCATTTTAAGAACACGCTCGACCTCACCACCGAAATCGGCGTGGCCCGGGGTGTCAACGATGTTGATTTTTACGCCTTCGTAAACGGTGGAAGCGTTTTTAGAGAGAATGGTAATGCCACGCTCTTTCTCAATGTCACCGCTATCCATGACACGCTCTGCAACGGCCTGATTGTCGCGGAAAACGCCGCTCTGTTTCAGCATCTCGTCGACCAAGGTTGTTTTGCCGTGGTCAACGTGAGCAATAATGGCTACGTTGCGCAAATCTTTTCTTTCCATACATACTCTCCTCTGTTTTGTGGATCTTTTGCAATGCTGCAATACCACGTGAAAAAAGGGGCTACATATTGCAGCCCCTTTTGAACTATGGTGGACGGTAAGAGACTCGAACTCCTGACCCCCTGCACGTCAAGCAGGTGCTCTACCAGCTGAGCTAACCGTCCGCTGTTATTGCCGTGTCGCGTCTCACGGCTAGATTAGTATATAACACTTTTCTCCGAAAATCAAGCCTTTTTTTAAATTTTTTAAAAAAAATTGGCTTAAGGTGTCAAGACAGCGGGCGTCAATCATTGCTTCATGCTGGGTTTTATGCTATACTAAATCAGTTACAGGTTATATTATATACATTATATACGCTCGTACTCTAAAAGAGCGAACGGAGGGCAATCAAAGCACATGCGAATTCTAGGCATCGACCCCGGCTATGCCATCGTTGGTTACGGCGTACTTGATTACGAAAAAGCGCGTTTCGGCGTGGTGGATTATGGCGCAATTACCACCGACGCCCACACGCTGTTTGAAACCCGGCTGGTATCGGTGTATGATGACATGATTGCTCTGATTGAACGTACTAAGCCGGATGTAATGGCGATTGAAACGCTGTTTTACACCACCAACCAGAAAACTGTCATTTATGTGGCAGAAGCACGCGGCGTTATTTTGCTGGCCGCCACCCAAAAAGGCATCCCGGTGTACGAATATTCACCCATGCAGGTGAAGCAATCGGTAGCAGGGTACGGCAAAGCCGTGAAAAAGCAGGTGCAGGAAATGACCCGCCGCCTGCTGCGCCTGGAAAGTGTGCCGAAACCTGACGATACCGCCGACGCACTGGCAATGGCAATCTGCCATGCACATTCCAGCCGCAGCCAGCTATTTGGCAAAACCGGCAGCGTAAATGTGTACAACCTGCGCGGCGCGCAGCTTGGAGGTAAAAAATGATTTATTCCCTTTTAGGAAAAATCGCCGAAAAAACCTTAGACCGCGTGGTAGTGGTCTGCGGCGGCGTAGGATATGAAGTTCATGTACCCGCTTCTGTTTCGGCGGTACTGCCGCCTGTGGGTGCAGAAGCACAGCTCTACACTTATATGAATATTACCGAAAACGATATTTCGCTGTTCGGTTTTGCTGACGTCGAAAGCCGACGCACCTTTTTGATGTTGACCGGTGTTTCGGGCGTAGGTCCCAAAGCGGGTCTGGCAATTCTCTCGGTGCTTACGCCGGACCGTATCGCACTTGCGATTTCGGCAGGCGACCACAAAGCATTTACCGCAGCTTCCGGCGTTGGGCCGAAACTTGCTCAGCGTATTGTGCTGGAGCTGAAAGACAAGGTGGGCAAAGGCCTTGCAGAGGGTGGCATCACACTTTCAGAAGTGGCGGGTGCTGCTGCGGCAAGCCCGCAGGGAACAGCAGCGGCCATTGCGGCGCTTACCTCACTGGGGTACAGCCAAAGCGAAGCCGCACTTGCCATTGCAAAGCTGGACGCTTCGCTGCCGGTGGAAGAACTGGTGCGCGGTGCCCTGCAAGCGATGGCCGGCAGATTGAAATGACCTACCGCGCGCTTCTTTGCGGTTGACAGAAAGGAAGACCCTCTCAGATGGAAGTTATGGACGATCGGCTGATTTCTCCTGTCGCTGAGGCAGAAGATTATGATAATGAATTCACCCTGCGCCCCAAAACATTGGAAGACTATGTGGGGCAGGAAAAAATAAAAGGAAACCTGAGGGTTTATTTGCAGGCAGCAAAACAGCGCGGCGAGCCGCTGGATCACCTGCTGCTGTATGGCCCGCCGGGCCTTGGTAAGACGACGCTAGCCTGCATCGTCGCGCATGAGATGGGGGTGCAGATTCGCATCACCAGCGGCCCCGCGATTGAAAAGCCGGGCGACCTTGCAGCATTGCTGACCAATTTGCAGGAAGGCGATATCCTCTTTATCGATGAGATTCACCGCCTTTCACGTCAGGTAGAAGAGGTGCTTTATCCCGCGCTGGAAGATTACGCGCTGGATATTATGATCGGTAAAGGCCCGTCGGCACAGTCGATTCGCATCAACCTGCCGCGTTTTACCCTCATTGGTGCAACCACCCGCGCAGGGCAGATGACAAGCCCCTTGCGCGATCGTTTTGGCGTGCTGCTCAAGCTGGAGCTTTACTCCCCGGAAGAGCTGGGCCGCATTGTGCGCCGCTCTGCCGGATTGCTGGGTGTTGGCTGCGAAGAAGAGGGCGCGCAGGAGCTGGCGAAATGCAGCCGCGGTACGCCGCGTGTGGCAAACCGTTTGCTCAAACGTGTGCGCGACTTTGCAGAAGTTTGCGGCGATGGCATCATCACCAAAGAAACAGCAGACCTTGCACTGCGCCGCATGGAGATTGACGAGCTGGGGCTGGACACGCTGGACCGCAGTGTGCTGCGCGCCATTATTGAGCTGTACGGCGGCGGGCCGGTGGGCCTTGACACCCTTGCGGCAGCGCTCGGCGAAGAGGCCGTAACACTGGAAGATGTTTGCGAGCCCTACCTGATGCAGATGGGCTTTTTAACCCGCACCCCGCGCGGTCGCTGTGTGACCAATGCTGCTTACACCCAGCTGGGTATGACCCCGCCTGCGAGAAACGGCGGTGCAGAGGTCCAGCAGCAACGGTTTGAGGATTTGAGCTGACGATTAGGCAAAATTCTGGTCGATGCACAAATCGCCAACAACGTTTTTGCGTTGTTTACCGAAAAATTTGCCAGCACAGCTCGAGTGCTGTATTTTAGTTATAAGCGTTAAGATGCTTTTTTGCACGCTGCTTTCATACAAAAGAAGAGAACAGGATTTTTTCGCAATTTTCATAAATTATCAACGAATGCTTTGATACAAGATGATTCTGGAGGTTATCTATGGCAAGATTATTTGGAACTGACGGTGTCCGCGGTGTTGCGGGCGAAGATTTAACTACCGGCCTGGCTATGCTGATCGGCCGCGGCGCAGCAACTGTGCTGACCCGTGAAACCAACCATAAACCGCGCATCCTCATCGGCAAAGACACCCGCATCTCCGGCGATATGCTCGAAGCATCGCTTTGCGCGGGCCTTTGCAGCGTTGGTGCTGATGTAGAGCTGCTGGGCGTTGTGCCGACCCCTGCTGTGGCTTACCTTGTGCGCAAATACGGCGCGGATGCAGGTATTGTAATCTCTGCTTCTCACAACCCGATGGAGTTTAACGGCATTAAAATTTTCAACGGCGATGGTTACAAACTGCCCGATGCCATTGAGGATGAAATTGAGCACCTGGTGCACAACAAAACCGAAGTGGAACTTGCTACCGGTGCCGCAGTCGGCCGCGTAATTCGCAGCGACAATGCAATTGACGATTATGTAAATTATCTTGCCACCTGCTTAAAAGACGCTGACTACACCGGCCTGCGGGTTGCGCTGGATTGCGCCAACGGTGCTTCTGCCGTAACCGCACAGAAACTCTTTACCCGCCTGGGTGCAGAGTGCCACTTTGTTGGCATTGAGCCGAACGGCACCAACATCAACGAAGACTGCGGCTCTACCCACATCGACAGCCTTGCAAAATTCGTGGTTGCAAATGGACTGGATTGCGGCGTTGCTTTTGACGGCGATGCCGACCGCTGCCTTGCTGTGGACGAAAAAGGCCAAGAGATTGACGGCGACAAGATTATCGCGATCCTCGCAAAACATATGAAAGAGCAGGGCAACCTGCCCGCCAATACCGCCGTTGTTACCGTTATGTCGAACCTCGGCTTTATGGAATATATGCGCAAAGAACTGAAGCTTTCGGTTGCTACCACCGCGGTAGGCGATCGCTACGTGCTGGAAGAGATGCGTGCCAAAGGCTACGCCATCGGCGGCGAGCAGAGCGGCCACGTCATTCTGCTGGAGCACTCCACCACCGGTGACGGCGAGCTGACCGCAGCATTTTTGCTGGATATTCTGGCAAAGAGCAACGGCAAGATGAGCGACCTCAACAACGTATATACCAAATATCCGCAGGTTATCATCAACGTGCCCGCCACTGCAGAGCAGAAGGCAAAATATAAAGAAGATGAATATATCGCTGGTTTTGTTGAGAGCGAGCAGCAGCAGCTGATGGGCATGGGCCGTGTGCTGGTGCGCGTTTCCGGTACCGAGCCGAAGATTCGAGTCATGGTGGAAGGTAAAGACCCCGAAGCTATCGAGGTGGCAGCAAACCGTATTGTCGCCATGATTCACGAGCGCGTTTAATCGCCCAGACGATTCGTCTGCCGCAGCCCGGCAGGCCCAATGAAAGGAATGTCCAAAAATATGCGCTTAGCAAGCGAATGGAAAGAATATGAACTGCTGGATGCCACCGATGGCAACCGCTTAGAGCGTTGGGGCAATACGATTCTGGTGCGCCCGGATCCGCAGGTGGTCTGGCATTTTCCGCAAAAAACCCCGATGTGGAGCAAAGCCGACGCAGTATATCACCGCAGCGCGGCAGGCGGCGGACAGTGGGAGAAAAAGCGCCGCATGGCGGATGAATGGCAGCTGCACTATGGCGACCTTACGTTAAAGGTTTCGCCGACCGGCTTTAAACACACCGGCATTTTTCCGGAGCAGGCTGTCAACTGGGACCTCTACCGCTCGCTGATTCAAAAAGCGGGCCGCCCCATTAAAGTGCTTAACCTGTTCGGGTACACCGGCGGTGCCAGCCTTGCCTGCGCCGCAGCGGGGGCTTCGGTCTGCCATGTGGATGCCAGCAAAGGCATGGTTGCCTGGGCGCGCGAAAACGCTGCCCTCTCCGGCCTTGCCGACCACCCAATTCGCTGGATTGTAGATGACTGCGGAAAGTTTGTCGCGCGGGAAGCACGCCGCGGCAACACCTACGATGCAATTATTATGGACCCGCCCAGTTATGGACGCGGACCTTCCGGCGAGATATGGAAGCTGGAGGACAGCATTTACGAGCTGATGAATGCCTGCTGTGGTATTTTGAGTGAAACGCCGCTGTTTGTGGCTGTCAATAGCTACACCACCGGGCTTTCACCTGCGGTAATGGAGTATATGCTTAAAACCGAGCTTTGCGGCCGTTACGGCGGCACCACTTGCAGCGATGAAATCGGCTTGCCGGTAACGGCGACCGGCGGTGCAGTACCGGCAGGCGCCACCAGCCTTTGGATTGAAAACGCCTGAAAAGCGACACAAAGAGCAGGCGCAACAAAGCAATATTGCTTTAAATAAAAATGAATCAATAAGATACAAGATGGGAAAGTTGCAGCTGCACCGCTTGGCGGGCAGTATGCAAAGGCGGCACAGAGCTTTGCACTGTGTCGCCGCTGCCGCACCGCGCCAGCGTGAAAAAAACAGGACAGGCCCGCGGCAGTTACCCCAGAAAGGAACGGTTACAATGATAGAGAACCGAATGCTCGAAGCGGACCATATTTTGTTTCGGTATGCGCAAAACGCAAAACCGGTGCTGGATGATGTGTCTGTAGAGATACGAAAAGGCGAATTTATCGCTGTACTGGGTGCCAACGGCTGTGGAAAAAGCACCCTGGCAAAGCATTTTAATGCGATTTTGCTGCCCGAAAAGGGCACAGTATGGGTAGAAGAAATCAATACTCAGGATGAAGAGCGCATCTATGACATTCGCCAAAAAGTGGGTATGGTATTCCAAAACCCGGATAACCAGATTGTCGCAACTATCGTAGAAGAGGATGTGGCGTTTGCACTGGAAAACCTGGGTGTGCCTCAGCCAGAGATGCGTGCGCGCGTAGACGAGGCCATGCAGATGGCAGGCATCTTTAAACACAAAGACAAAGCGCCGCACAAGCTTTCGGGCGGACAGAAGCAGCGCGTAGCCATTGCCGGCGTTATCGCCATGCGGCCGGATTGCCTGATTATGGATGAATCCACTGCCATGCTGGACCCGATTGGCCGCGATAAAGTAATGCGTACAGTACAAAAGCTGAATCATGAGTTTGGCATCACGGTGGTGATGATTACCCATTACATGGAAGAAGCTGTGCTGGCAGACCGCGTGATTGTGATGAACGACGGACATGTGGTGCTGGAGGGCACTCCGCCGGAGGTATTCCGTGACTCGGATAAAATTCGCGCTTATAAGCTGGATGTGCCCCAGGCCAAAGAGCTTTGCGATGAGCTGCGGGCAGCCGGTGTGGATTTGCCGGAAACGATTATTGGTGCAGAAGAGTGTGCAGCGGCGCTGGCTGCATTGCTGAAATAGGACAAGGCCTACGGCGAGCCGAGGGGACGCCGATCTGCCAAAAAGGGGACAACAAATGTCAGTCATAAAAACAGAAAACTTAAAGTACGTGTACGGCGCAGGGCTGCCCGGTGCAACCACCGCTGTTAACGGCATTAATATAGAAATTGAAAAGGGCGAGTTCGTTGGCGTTATCGGGCCGACGGGCTGTGGAAAATCTACCCTAATCACTCATTTTAATGGGCTGCTGCGCCCCACCGAAGGTAAACTGTATATCGACGGTGTAGATATTTGGGCAGAGCCTTCTAAAATTCGCCAGTTCCGTTTTAAGGTTGGTCTGGTGTTCCAGTACCCGGAATACCAGCTGTTTGAAGAAACCATCTATAAAGATATCTCTTTCGGCCCCAAAAATATGGGCTTGCCGGAAGATGAAATTCACGCTCGCGTCATGCGCGCTGCCAAATTTGTCGGCCTTTCACAAGAGATGATGGAGCGCTCTCCGTTTGAGCTTTCTGGCGGACAAAAACGCCGCGTTGCCATTGCCGGTGTGCTGGCAATGGAGCCCGAAGTGCTTGTGCTCGATGAGCCTGCTGCCGGGCTTGACCCCGAAGGCCGCGAGATGATTTTGAGCCAGGTGAAGCGCTACCATAAAGAAACCGGCACCACCGTGGTACTGGTTTCTCACTCGATGGAAGATATTGCAAAGTTTGCAGACCGCGTGCTGGTATTGCAGGCAGGCGAAGTTGCGATGTTTGACCGAACCGAGAATATTTTTGCGCGTGCAGACGAGCTGGTAGAGCTGGGCCTTTCGGTACCGGAAGTGACCAAAATCTTCTTAAAGATGAAAGAACTTGGCGCAGAGGTGCCCACCGACGTTTACACCGTAAAATATGCGCGCGACCGCATTCTCGAAGCGCTTGCAAAGAAAGGGGGCGCGCCGCATGCTTAAAGATATTACCATCGGCCAGCATTTTCCCGGCGAATCGGTCATCCATAAAATGGATCCTCGCGCCAAGCTGATTCTTACGATTGCTTATATTGTTATGCTGTTTGTCGGCTCCAACTTTTTAGGCCTTACCATTTCGGTGCTGTTCCTCGTGCTTGCTTACGGCATATCACAAATTCCACTGCGGCTCATCGGTAAAAGCTTAAAACCGATTTTGCCCATCGTTATTTTTACCGCACTGCTGAACCTGTTTTTTGTTCCGGGCACACCGGTATTTCAGTGGTGGATTATCACCATCACCAAAGAGGGTCTGCGCAATATCGCAATCATGACGGTGCGTATCATCTGCCTGATTGCAGGCACCAGCCTGCTGACCTATACCACCAGCCCCATTGTGCTGACCGATGCCATGGAACGACTGATGAAGCCGCTCGCAAAGCTGCATCTGCCGGTACATGAGCTGGCGATGATGATGACCATTGCGCTGCGTTTCATCCCGACCCTCATCGAAGAAACGGATAAAATCATGTCCGCTCAAAAAGCACGCGGTGCAGAGCTGGATACCGGCAGCCTCAAAGATCGTGTAAAAGCGCTCGTGCCGGTGCTGATTCCGCTGTTTATCTCGGCATTTCGCCGCGCGGATGAACTGGCCATGGCCATGGAATGCCGCTGCTACCATGGCGGCGAAGGCCGTACCCGCTTAAAAGAGCTGAAACTTGGCGGCATGGATGTGGTGCTGACCCTTTCCTGCACGGCTATTTTTGTGCTCATCGGCTTTTCTGGCCGCATTATGACGATGTTGCCGTTATGAGACGACATATTTTATTGACAATTGCTTTTCGCGGCAGTGCCTACCATGGCTTTCAGGTACAAAGCAATGCCAAAACCGTAGCACAGACGTTGCAGGATGCACTGGAAAAATTGCTGGGCGTAAGAGAAGAAATCAAAGGCTGCTCCCGCACAGATTCCGGCGTTCATGCCGTGGCCTATTCGGTTAGCTTTTTTACCGATGCTAATATCCCTTGCATCAAACTGCCACTTGCGCTCAATGCACATTTACCGGCAGATATCCGCGTTTGCTCTGCGCGAGAGGTACCCGAGGAGTTTCATGCACGGTACAGCGCGAAGTCAAAAACGTACCTGTATCGTATTTTAAATAGTCCCATTGAATCACCATTTGAAGCGGGACTCAGTTGGCGCATTAATGCCCCGCTTGATGCAGATGCCATGCAAAAAGCGGCAGCGGCATTGGTGGGGCAGCACGATTTTGCCTCGTTTATGTCTGCTGGCAGTACCATCGAGCAACAGGGCGGCTCTACGGTGCGCACTGTAACCGAATGTGCCGTAACCAGGCATGGGGACGAAATCCGTATTTTGATTACCGCCGATGGTTACCTTTATAATATGGTAAGAATTATTGCGGGCACCCTGGCAGAGGTGGGTGCAGGCCGACTTTCTGCAACTGCCTTACCCGGCATTGTGGCAGCCTGCGACCGCAGCACTGCTGGCCCCACAGCCCCTGCGAAGGGGCTTTTCCTCTACCGCGTAGAGTACGACGCAAAAGCACTGGGCGACGAATAAATCTTTGCGGCTTTCGCGGCAGGTTTTATTTGCCCGGTGCGCTGCACTGCCAGCCACTTTCGCTTCCAGCAAAGTGAACGGCAGGGAATTTTGCAACGCACACCATACCGAAAGGGCTCCTTTATGGAACAGAAAAAACAAGATACTGCCACCGCAAACCGCCGCGGCAGTGATATGAGTAAAATTGAACAGATTCGCCGCCGCCGCCACGAAAAGCGCCTGCGCACCGCAGCATTGCTGGTGTTGGTGCTTGCCGCGGTGCTGGCTTATCTGGGCGGATTGTTTGCGCCTTCTATCAACTTTTTGTCGGAGTTATTAGATACGGCCCAAAGTGCAATGTTCCCCGGTGAGGGCTGGCCGATGCGCAATGATACTCAGAATCTGGTTCGCGCAGAAGGCTTGGTGGGCGGCGCAGCACTGCTGGACCAAAGCGACCTCGTGCTGTATTCGCCCAGTGCCAAAGAACTGCGCCGGGTGCCGCACGGCTATGCCGACCCGGCATTTACCATGGGCAATGCCCGCGTTTGTATTTATAACCGCGGAGGCAAGGAGCTCAAAGTCGAGTCTCGCAGCCGCAACCTGCTCGATAAGACTTACGATTATCCGATTATAACGGTGGGGATGTCCGACGGCGGTGCAATGGCCGTTGCGACAAAATCAGAACGGTATCTCTCAGAAATTACGGTATATGATGCCAGCTTCAATGAGAGTTACTATTGCTACCTCGCCGAAGAATATCCCGTCAGCATTCATTTTGCAAGCGACGGCAAACGGTTTGCCGCAGCCTGCATGCAGGTCAGCAACGGCGATTTTGGAACAAAACTGCGTTTTTATGACATACGCGAAGAGAACCAGGTTGCAGAAGTTTCGCTGCCGGGCGCAGTGGTGCTGGATGCACGCTACCTCGATACGAAAACAATCCTGGTGGTATCAGACCGGTTTGTGGCAACATATGATTGTACCACCGGCGCAGAGCGGGCCAGATATGACTACGGCGGGCAAACTCTGCTGGCTATGGATATTGCCCGCAAAAACATTGCGCTGGTATTTGGCGATGAAAAACGAGTCGCTATTAACCGCTGCACTGTGATAGACAGTGAGATGCAACCGGTTTGTAATATTGCACTTGGGTATTCCGTCAAAGACGTTATGCTGAAAAACGAAGCTGTTTATGTATTAAACGAATCTACCGTGCGCGAATACGACTTATTGGGAGTACCGCAAAAACAGTACGACTTAGAAACCAAAGGCAGTGTTTTGATAGATGCTAAGCACCCGCTTGTGGTGACTGCTAAAGAAATTTTACAATTAATAGAATAACAGGCCATATTTGTGTGTTAAAATCAATCTAACGGCAAATTTCTATGTTTTTTTGTTGCGCGTTACATCAGATATGGTCTACACTCAAGAAAGCTATTTTTATTGGTACCTTCAGCTTTGGCCGAAAGGTGCATAAAGGAGTGTTAACATGTCGTTCAATGCCGCACTTATATTAGACATCGCACTTGCCGTTGTGCTGGTTGGCACGGTAATTACCGCAGCACGGCGCGGGCTGGTAACTACGCTGCTTCGCCTTGGGGGCATGGCAGTGTCTATGTTTGCTGCTTATTATGTTTCGGGGCACCTCTCGCCAGAAGTGTTTGAGCGCTTTTTCAAAGGCAGTCTCATTCGCCAAACTTCAGAAATGATTGCCTCAGGCGGGCAGATGACCATTCAGAACATTGTGGATAAGCTCGTACCCATTCTTCCACAAGAGCTGGTAGCGCAGCTTTTGGGCGGGGCAGATAAGTTGGCCCAGATGCTGGATACCACCACCCCGGATATTGCAGCGCAGATTGTGGATAATGTGATTGCACCTTTATTTTTGCCGATCATCAGCGTAATGGTGTTTTTTGTCACCTTCGCTGTTTGCTCTTTTGTTGTACGTTTTGTGGCGGCGGCCTTTATCAATTTAAACCGCGTGCCGCTGGTCGGAGATGTGAATCGTTTGTTTGGCACTGTTGCGGGTTTGGTGCTGGGCATTATTTATGTAATGTTGCTGCTTTGTGGGGCTTGGGCCGTTGTGGTTATCACCGGCGACAATCTTTCCTGGTTTAGCAGTGCAACGCTGGAGAATAGTTTCTTTTACCGGCTGTTTGCAAGTTATAACCCGTTTGTATAAACCCATAAAGGAGAAGTGACTCATGTTATGTGTGAGATGTAAAAAACGCCCCGCAGTTGTATTCGTACAGCGTATGGACGGCGGCGAGCAAAAGTCGGAGGGCTACTGCCTCACCTGTGCCAAAGAGCTGGGCATCAAACCAGTCGATGACCTGATGAAGCAGTTTGGCATCTCGGGCGATGACCTCGAAAATATGGAAAACCAGATGATGAACTTTATGCAAAACGGGATGGAAGGGATGGAAACCGACGGCGAGCCGGTGGAGTCTGAGGACGATACCGATGCAGAGGGCGATTTTACCCCGGGCGGCAACGCTACCTTCCCGTTTAATATTTTTGGCAACCTTGGTAAAATGGGTGCGCAAGATGCAGAGTTCACCCCGCTGGAAGAAAAAAGTGAAACCACAGCAAAAAAAGACCCGAAAGCCAAAGAAAAGGGCAAAAAACGCAAGTTTTTGGATACCTATTGCGAAAACCTGACCAGCAAAGCGTCGGCGGGTAAACTGGATAACATTATTGGCCGCGATAAAGAGATTTACCGTACCATCCAGATTCTTTCTCGCCGCCAGAAAAACAACCCCTGCCTCATTGGTGAAGCGGGCGTTGGTAAAACGGCGATTGCAGAAGGCATTGCATTGCGTATTGTGGCAGGCGATGTGCCCAGCCGCCTTGCAGATAAAGAAATTTACCTGCTTGACCTGACCGCACTTGTGGCAGGCACCCAGTTTCGCGGACAGTTTGAAAGCCGTGTAAAAGGCTTGGTATCAGAGGTAAAAGCTGCCGGAAACGTCATCTTGTTCATCGACGAGATTCATAACATCACAGGTGCAGGCGATTCAGAAGGCGCAATGAATGCTGCTAACATCTTAAAGCCTGCCCTTTCCCGCGGTGAAATCCAGGTCATCGGCGCAACCACTTTTGCCGAATATCGCAAATACATTGAAAAAGATCAGGCACTGGAGCGCCGTTTCCAGCCTGTTAAAGTAGAAGAACCTTCCATTTCGGATACGATTGCGGTGCTGATGGGCATCAAGCAGTATTACGAAAAGCATCACTACGTAAAAATCAGCCCGGACATTGTAGACCAAGCAGTCACAATGTCGGAGCGTTATATCACTGACCGCTTCTTGCCGGATAAAGCAATCGACCTGTTGGATGAATCTGCGGCTTGCTGCAGCCTGCGCCACCCGGAGATTACCGAGTATGTCAACCTCGGCAAAAAAATCACCGAGCTGAAAGCCGAGCAGGAAGAGCTTGAAGCGAAAGAAGAGAAAGAAAACGCAGACTACGAGCGTATGGCAACTTTAAAAAGCGAGCTGCTGCGGATGGAAAACGAATACGAGCAGAAAAAAGCTGCCGTAGACGAAATTGCCGTGCAGCCTGAGGATGTGGCCAAAGTAGTAGAGCTTTGGACGGGGATTCCGGCCATCAAAATTCAGCAGACTGATTTCCAGAAAATCAACTCGCTGGAAGATAATCTGAAGAAGAAAATCATCGGCCAGAACGAAGCGGTAGAGCTTGTTGCGAAAGCGATTAAGCGCAGCCGTGCAGGCATCGCGGGCCGCCGCCGTCCTGCCAGCTTTATCTTTGTCGGCCCCACCGGTGTTGGTAAAACAGAGCTCGTTAAGCGCCTTGCCAGCGAGCTGTTTGATACCGTTGACCCGCTGATTCGCCTTGATATGAGTGAGTTTATGGAGAAGCATGCGGTTTCTCGGCTCATCGGTTCGCCCCCGGGTTATGTGGGCTACGATGAGGCAGGCCAGCTGACCGAGAAGGTGCGCCGCCGCCCATACAGTGTAGTGCTGTTTGACGAGATTGAAAAAGCACATCCTGACGTAATGAACATCTTGCTCCAGATTCTCGATGAGGGTCGGATTAACGATGCACAGGGCCGTACCGTCAACTTTGAAAATACGGTTATCTGCATGACCAGCAATGCTGGCAGCAGCGATAAAGTAGGCGAGACCGGCTTTGCTAAAACTGTGTCGGAGATGAACAAAAGCCGCACAATGAAAGCACTTTCCGACTTCCTTCGCCCGGAGTTTATGAGCCGTGTGGATGAAATTATCTGCTTTGAGCCGCTTGGCGAAGAGCAGCTGCGCCGCATTGCCGCATTGATGCTTGATGAATATAAAGAGCCACTTGCAGCAAAAGGCAAAACTCTCAGCTATACCGAAGACGGTCTTGCTGCCCTTTGCAAAGCGGCCAGCGGCGGCAAGTTTGGCGCGCGCGATCTGCGCCGGGTAATTCGCAAACAGGTGGAGGACGAAATTGCCGCCCAAATTGTAAGCGGCAGCACGGCATGTGAATTTGTTGTAGACGCAAAAGAAGAAAAAGTAGTCGTTACTGTGTCTTGACAATCGCCCTGAAGATAAGGTATAATAATTGTTGTTCCGCAAAGCGGGGCAACAATGTGCAGATATAGTTTAGTGGTAAAACTCCAGCCTTCCAAGCTGGTTATGCGGGTTCGATTCCCGCTATCTGCTCCAAATAGAAACCGCACAGAATGGCCAAAAACGGCTTGACTGTGCGGTTTTTTGTTAATTTAAATTAATTTATTTAAACTCAATATCACCATATAAAATCGTCAAATTTTCGTCAGAAATACTGCTCTCTTGGCCTAAAATCAGCCAAGGGAGTTTTTATTTAAATACGCAAAATATTTTATTCAAATTGGCGCATGTTGGTGTAACCTTACGCATATATTTTACCATGGCACCAGCATACGACAAAATTGATATACAGAAAGGTGTGTAAACTTATGATAGTTGGTGTGGATATCGGATATAGCACGACTAAGACCAGCGAAGGGATATCATTCCTTAGCAAGATAAGTTCAGATGACCAGATAAGCGGGAACGATACTATCACGGTGGATGGCAAGGTGTACGCTATCGGGGTAGGCAGTGGAACGCTAGAAGTAGACAAAATAAATTCAGAGCTCACACGTGTGTGCCTTTTTACGGCTCTTGCGATGTCAAGCAAGGAAAACACATTCAGCGTTGTTACAGGGCTGCCAATTGGTCAATTTCAGGCGCTGAAGGATAGTTTTAAATCTTCCATCGAAACAGCGCCGCGCGCTACCGTCATTTATCATAGCAGCAGACGAGAAATCAATATTAGTCGTGTTAAGGTTTATGCCCAAGGAGCCGGCGCGCTACTTTCTCAGCACATTCCTGGAAACGCAATTATTATTGACATTGGCTCTCGCACCACGGACATTGCATTGTTTGAAGTGGAAAACGGAAAAAGAACCCTGTCACGGTCCACAACGCTTTTTTCTGGCGTCATGTCGCTTTATGGCGATGTAGCCCAGGCGGCCAACCGGCAGTATAAATTAAGCTTGCTTCCATCTTACGGCGAGTCGATTATGCGCGACGACCTTATAGTGGACGGAATAATCCGCAGTAAAGAGTTTGTACATGGTATTTGCCGTGACCACCTCGAACAATTGTTCTATGAACTTGATCTGAATTACCCATCCCGCACAACTCCGATTTATCTATGCGGAGGCGGAGCTTACACGCTTGGCCGATACATAAAGGCGAGATATCCGGCCACAAAAATAATGGAGCAGTCGCAGTTTGCGAATGCAATAGGGTTTGCAAAGGTAGGTGAGAAAATTTGGACCGCATGAATCTATCGTTTAAGAAAGAGGAACATGAACTGTATCTCAAAATACAGAATGCTTCTAGTTCTCCGGGTGTATTTGTAAAAGACGTTTTGGCGGCGTACTTTAAAAGCAAAGAACGTCAACCGAAGCGCAACTTTGAAAAGCCTGGCGAGATAGACGATGAACTTCTTTAAAAACAAAACGCCCCTGCACATCCACACTTCAAAGCGATGCACAGGAGCGCCAAACCAACCGCACAAGGCGATTCGTGCTTTAATCATACCACTTGTGCGTGTCGAAAGGTGGTATTAATTATGCAATCCAAAACAACCAAAGAGGCAACCCTCTTAGATACCTCTATTCTGGCCACGGTAAGCGGTGCGGTAGTCGGCTGCATCTGTCCTGCCTGCGCTGGCATCGGCTATCTCATGGCAAGCTGCGGGGCGCTAGGCATCGGTTACTACTTTACTACCTGGTCGCCGTTTGACCGGCTGTTTAAAAATCTTAATTTGGGCAAAGGGTCAGCTTACCCCATCATGGTGAGCAAGGAACACACGGAAGTGAGTACGGTTTACAGCTTCTCGTTGCCGGCCGGGCTGTCGATTGATGACTTTGAGCGCAACCGATTGGCCATTCAGCAGCATGTGGGCCGTGACATTGATATCCGTTATACTTATAAGCAAATCCAAATCGAAGTGTTTGAGCAAAACCAAAAAAGCGTTTACGAATACGAAACAATCCATTGCAAAGGTGATGTTGAGTTCCCGGTGGGCTATGATTGCCGGGGCAAGGCTGTAACCTGCGATTTATCGTCCGGTGAGCCGCATATGCTAATCGCGGGCGAAACCGGAAGCGGCAAAAGCACCGTGCTGCGCTCCATCATTACAAATCTAATTCTCGACAAAGACGTAAAACTACACCTTATAGATTTAAAGCGCGGTGCAGAGTTCCAGATTTTCGCGAAGTGCAGGAATGTAGTTGACTTTGCCCGGACTAAGGGCGAAGCGGAGCGCGTGTTATCTGCCATCAGCCGGGAGGTTGACCGCCGCTATGACTTGTTTTTTAGCCATGATTGCGTGGATATTAAAGAGTACAACCGAAAATATAAAGGCTTAGGCTATGAAGTTCTCATAGTTGACGAATTTGCCGACCTGTGCTTAGAAAAGGCCACGATACAAAGTCTAGAAGAGATTTCCGCTAAGGCGAGGGCTTGCGGTATTCACATTATCATCAGCACCCAAAGGCCAGATGCGAAGATACTGAACGGCCGCATAAAAGCCAACGTCACCACAGTCTTGGGCTTGAAAACGATGAACGAAACAAACAGCCGCATTATACTCGATAAGGGCGGCCTAGAGCTGCTCAAAGGCAAGGGCCAGGGCATCTTTAAGAAAAATTCCGAGGTGCTGGTGCAATGCCCTTATTTGGATACAGAGCGCGCCCGGCAGCTACTGCGGCCCACGTATGTAGAAAAGGTGACGGCAAAGCCCAGCAGAGGGGTTGACCTGCTATGCTGACCACAAGGGATTTTGAGGTTGTCGAGTTCGTGAGAGAGTTTAAGATAGCGGATACTGCCACGATACGAAAGCTTTTCTTTTCGTCTGACGATGTATGCTGGCGTAGGTTAAAGGCAATATCTGACGCTGGCAAGTTAAGCCGAGCAAGGGATAGCGTGTCGAGCCAATATATCTACTTTGCAAAATGCCCGAAGCAGGTGCGGCACGCGCTGCTTGTAAGCCGATTCTATGCGGCTTTAGCAGGGGCGGCAAATGTGCCGAGATTCGCAATTGAGCCGGACTGCGGGCATATACGGCCGGACGCAGCGTTTGTATACGATGCCGGAAGCGGGCCTTGTGTCGGCTTGCTAGAGGTTGAGATATCCAATAAGGGATTTGACGCGGGGAAATATCAAAGATTTATTGAGAGCGGCGATTATAAAGAGTACATGACCGCCAGGCCAAAAGTATTTGTTGTTTCAAGCAAGCCCGTTCCGGACGGCTTTATTCACATTGACACCAGCCTAAAAAAAATAAGAGTGGAGTAAAATCCACTCTTTTTTTATTGCAATTGGGTGTCGGTTAGGCGTCGGCTGGGTGTCGGTACAGACTGGACGTCCACACCTCTAAAAATGGCTTTCTATCATTCTTTTTAAGACGCACTAAGCATCCTATTCCGCTTCTTATTTTTCTTTTTTATTTTTATTGTACAAGCCTGCCGCGCGCCGCGCCGACGCTGCCCTATGACCCGCGCCGCCATGCGCCGAGCCGCGTTTATTTGATATTTAACTTATTAATTATAGTATTGGCAATTTTAGGCCATATATTCAAAATTAATCCAATAAATAAGAAAAAGCCCCGACCAATCAAGGCCGGGGCTTTTTATATCGTTATTCTTTTTTATTCGGTTTCTTGAGGATGTTGTCCCATACATTTTCAGTGCCAAGTTTGCCCGCAGAGAGAAGACTGATTAAAAAGTCTGGAATCGTCGCGCCCATCTTGTTTGCATTCTCGCAGATGCTACCGAGTTCCGTAAAAATATACCAGCAGATTACTACGGGAAATACCATCATGCTATAAGTAAAGGGAAGTGTAAATCCGGGAATGTTGTTGACGATTTGGCCTAATACCCCATCTACGATTGCGGCGATGATAACGACAAGAATCATACCAGCTTTGTGCCAGATACCATCTCGCGCGGTGCTGGACTTCCACTCTCCGTTTTTCTTCGCTGCGGCAGAACCCGAAATCCAGTCCAATGCCATGCAACAAACCCAGCCTACGACAAGCCAACCAATCCAACCGAAAGCAGCAGTAAATGCTGTTGCTACACCCGCAATGCCGCCCTTGATTACGGCAAATATATTGCGTTTCTCTTCCATGTTACACCTCCAGCGTAAGCTTATCCCCAGGATGCAGGGGAGAGTTGACAGTCTTTCCGTTTGCAGCTGCAAGCTTGTACAATTTTGTGCCAGAGCCGAGCTGCTGCTCTGCAATGCGCCACCAGCTATCACCAGCGCGCACGGTGTATGCGTTTTGAGCCTGCACGGGTGCTTCGCACTCGGTGCGTCTGTGCCACTCCATGCCGCCTGCATCCATCACAGTAACGTCATTGCCGAGCATCATTGCTTTGTTAATGTCCATCTGGATAGCGGTGCAGTATACGCCGTATTTGTTAGCGACCTGCCGTGCAGACACCTTGCCGCGGCTGACTTCCATGTGCAGATGATTGCCGAACTTGTGCGGCCTGCCGCTACCCATGCCACCCTCATCATAGATGTACTGGCCCTGCACGACGTGAGTGCCCTCTGGCACGTTAAATGCTTCATCATGGATAAAGGTCACGGTACAGTAGTCAGTAGAGCCATCAGCGAAGCGCACCGGCGCATCGGATACTAAGTACAACTCGCCATTCGCACCTTTGCGTGTGCGAACCACAGTGCCGCTAAACGGCGCGTATACTTTATCTTTGCCGGTATCTCTGCCGCCGAGGTCAATTGCCTTGCTGCCGCGGTGTGAGCCGATACCGGGGCGCTGGGTTACGCGGAGAAACTCCATAGGGAACATACAATTTTCCATTTTTTATCAATCCTTTCTATTGTGTTAATCCAATTGCTTGCCAGTAGATGCCGTAAGAAAATCCGGTTGATGGTGCAAATACAGACACCTTGCACCCGGTGGTGGATATATTTGAAACCATTACGTTTTCGTTAGAGTATTGAGTAGATGGCGTAACGATTACGGCAGGAATGTTTTTATATGGCGTTGGGAAAGTTACTTGTACATCAGTCCACCCACCAGTGCCTTGTGTGGAAACATTACCGGATTGAACTTTGAACTGATTTTCAGAAACGGTTGTCCAACCAGACCAAGCGCCTGCGTCATTGCTGTATTTATTAACCCACACTCTTCCTGGAGATGGGTAGGCTTCTGTTAGTTTCACGACAATCTGTTGATGCAGTGTACTGTTTTCGGAGCGTATAACAATAACTTCGCGGTATGCGTAAAACGCACCGGTTGAAACCGGAGAGTTTATAAGCGTAGCAGCATTTTCTGTGGCCACTGATGCTGGAACCATATTCCCGGCAGCCATATTGCCGCTCGTATCAATATCTAATACATTTGAAACTTTTTTAGTCAATGCGTTTTGCGGCATTTGATTTGCTTGTCCAAACGCCGCATCGGCCTGCGATTTGGTGTAGTAGTTGGTCATGTCAGTCTGCTGATGGGTGTTTTTCCAGTCTGTGGTATCGGTGTCCCACACCCAGATTGTGTCAATTGCTCCACCTACAATTGCCCAGTCACCATTTTGTCCGGTCGGATGTGCAGCGCGAAGCGCAGCCGCGGTAGCATACCAACCTTTGCTTTGCTGGCTGCTTTGCTGTGCTAAGGCTGCACTTGCTGCGGCTGCGGTAGCGCTGTTTGCGGCTGCATCACGGTATCCCAATGCCTGGGCGACCTGTGCAGTCAGCACGTTGTAATAGTCACTTGCTGCAATAGTGCTATCTGCGAGTGGGTCGGCTTCAATCTCAAGCGGGATATTCCACGTGCCAATGCGGTATCCGGTCGCAGTATAGATTTGCAAGCACAGCATACCGTTGCCGGGCTTTGTCAGCATAGCTTCGGCAAGTTCAACAGTGACTTCGTTGCCGCTGATGGAAAACGCGCTGTGTTTGGTCGTGCCATTAATCTCTGTGATGGTGTCATACCACCCGGAGCCACTCGGAGCGATATAGCGCACTGTCAGCGCGGCACCAGATGGAATAGAAAAGGCAGCGCTACCGTCCACTAGCACCGCCTTGAAAAACCTGCTGTACCTGTCGTTTTGTTTCGCTTTCAGCGGTGTCATAATTGACTGCTGCTGTAAATCAAGTTTGATTGCTTGCATTTAATACCTCCTACCATGGTGTAAGTTTGCCGCACAATGCCCATTGACTGGATCCATCTGCGGCATTTACGCGTACCCAATTCGTGTAAAGGGTGTTTTGTCCATCGCCCGGCCGTATCTTTGTACACATTATCTCATCCGTTGTGATTTGTTCGCCTAAGATTTTAGTTCCAGGTGTCACAACGCCAGCCACGACTTTATTTACGTTGATTATCCCTTTGCCGTTGTTGTCATCCGTTGCGGTTGTAGAAATACCTAAAAATTCTTTATCCCCACGCATCATGCGGAATACACCAGCCCAAAGCCATGCAGTCAATGTGCCACTAACAGATTTAAAGTTGCCGGACAGTTGCACGTTATTTGCAATCAAATTTAAAACGGTCAGCGTGGCGCAGTCCAGTGTGCCCGCCGTAATAAAGTCGGCCACAATAGCGCCGTCCTGCGTGATGGCTAAACCATAAGGCCCAGCATATCCAGTTTTGGAATATCCAAGGCCGCCGGAGTTCCAACGCCATACTTTTTGAGCGGTTTCGATATTCGGGGTGTCCATAATAAGAATTTCGAAAGGCTGTCCGTTAGCATCTTTTTGCATCACGACATAGCCGCCATTCGCCCCGGTAATCCACCCAGTCGCGCGGTCAACGGCAGCCTGTAAAAAGCTAGAGCTAGTCTTTTCTGCTATCGTTTGGTTGGTACTAGCGATTGTTCCGGCCAATGTGGATTTTGCGTCGCCAATCTCGATGTGGTCATATCGGTCAAGCAGCACATTGTAAACCGTGGCAATTACCTTTGCTTTTGCGGATACGCCGAGCTTTTCGAATATAACTGTTACGGTATCGCAGAGGCGCACGCGTTCGAGTGGCGCGATGTCCTTATAGTCCTCTGTCTGCCAAAGGGCAACAAAAGAAACATCAAGACTGACCGTTGGAATACCAATCCCACTTTTTGAAATGTAGGCTTGCGCTTTTGCGCGTAGCTCTTCGACTGTCGGCTTTTCCTCAAACTCTCCGGAAAGGTCAAGCGGTATCGTGCGCGGGTAAGGAAAGTTTGCAGCGCTTTCAGCAGAAAGCACCTTCTCCGGCAGCGTGACGGTAATGCCATCGGTACCCGCCCAATAAGGGCAAATGCCTGTAATTGTGCTTGAGATATTTTCTTCTTGCGTTAAATCTGTAATGTTTTTGCCATAGCGGAGCGTTACACCATTGTCAGCCCCACGCGCTGCATGAAGCTTAACAGTATATCCGTCCCACTCATATTCACCGCCGTAGGTATCGAGGATAGACCCCTCTACACCGCCAAGCCGAGAGCGAATGCTTGCAGGGGTAAACTGCGAATAATTGCCAGCCGTGGTCACGTCCGTCCAAAACTCAAACGGACACGCTTCTGCTGCGTAGGTTTTAAATCCCGACAGCGCCAGACCCGCAGAACTAGCCGAGAAAGGCATGCAGGGGATATGTGACAGCTGATAGCTGATGTGCTGCGCGTAGACCGTTACAATGCCGTTTATGGGCTTTGTAATTTTGTAGATGCGGAATGGCTGCTTATCGCGTCCGTCACCCGGCACCGCGAGAATAATGATTGAAAGCGCAATCTCTGAATAATGCAGTCCGGTAATTGGGTATTGCATTTCCAGCTCAAACATACCGTTGCGTTCTTCGGTTACGGCACAAGAAACGGCATCAGCCAAAGAGCCAATGCCGTTTGTGTTAAAAATAGTTGTGTTTGCTGCAAAAAGTAAAGGTGTCATACGGTCCACCACCTCGGTTTGATTTCAATTTTGGTAATTCCACCAGAAAAGCTGATACCAGTGCCACCGGGTGAAAGGACAGGGAAGTTTGGCGCGTAAACATTTCCGTTGCAATTCGTAGAGCCTTTAAAGGCATCTTGTAGCTCACAGTCAAGGTCTACATATTCGCTGATTGCATTAATCTGTACGATGGTGTTTCCGATCGTCAGCGTGCCGGCAGCAGTGCCATAGACGCGAATAAGCGGAAGTGCGGTGAACTCGGTGGAATTGTAAATAGAGCCCGCCGCCGTAAACATTAAAACCTCTTCGCCAGACTTCAAAAACCGTTGCGGCTTGCAGTCGAATTGTAGCTTAAATTCTCCGGCACGGTTCAGAAACTTCATATCAAAGTCTAGCGGCCCGGTAAACCGGCCTAATCGGAAGTATTCGCTGTGGTAAGTATCTTCCAGCCTGTGATAGCCGGACGCGGCAAGTAGCCACACTCTGGCGGCTGCTGCGTTGTCCTTGAATTTGCTGACAATAAAAGCCGGATATTCCACCGCAATGTTTTTGAAGCGGTTGTGGCTGACCTCCAAATCTCCGTTTTTGCCGGGGATTGAAATGGTTTCAGCGTCACGCTCCGGGGAATTGAAAGTGCCAGAGCCAGAGATGTAAATACCGAAGTCGCGGCTGTGTTTGCCGTTATAGATTAATTCGTTCAAGCGAAAGCCGCTCCTTTCTGCTGCACGTTAGCATTGATTTTGTCGGCAACGATTTCTGCAAGCTGCGAAACATCTTGACCCGGCGCACCGTAGACGTTGATGACGTTGCCGCCGTAGCTTACATTTTTCTGCTGGCTAGTTAGCGGCTGCACCATCGTTTTGTTGCCGAGTACGGTTAATAGCTCCGGCCCTGCTTCGCCAACCACGGCAGAGCCACTTAATACAGTGCCGCCCTTTGCAAGGTAGGGAATACTAGGGATATTCGGCAAGTTGGGGTGCCACGAACCGCCGCCGAGCCATTTCGGCATAGTAAAGCCGATACGGTTAAACCCGCCAATAAGGCTGTTGATAGCACCCACGGCACCGTTTAAAAGCCCGATAATGCCATTTAGTGGTGCTTTTGCGATTGACACTAGACCGTTAAATACTCCCGCAAATACCTCTTCCACACCATTCCAGACCCGCGACCAGTCACCAGTGAACACACCTCGGATAATATCTATAATGCCGTTCAAGACGCTTTGCACAGCGTTCCACACGGATTTAAACCCAGCGAGAAAGCCGTTCATCACATTGCCCAGAATAGGCCCGAAAACAGTTGTCCAATCGCGTGCAAAGATATTCTGCATGAAAGCGTCTACTTTTTGCAAAATGGATTGAATTTCATCGCCCTTGACCGCGATAGTGGCAACCGCCGCCACCACTGCGGCAACTGCCCATGTGATTGGAGCGGTAAGCGCAGCGATAACTTTTGCAAGTCCCATGGCTGCCGCGCTGCCTGTTGTGGCCGCTCCTGTAAATATAGCAATAGCGCCCTTAATTGCAGTTAGCGCAACCGTTGTGCCTTTGATTATCGTGATTAACTTAGCGCCAATGGAAAGCATCGGAGAGATTGCAGCGACCGCTAGTAGAATAGTGCCTATGAGCTTGAGCTGCCCCTGGTCTAAATCGCGCACCCATTGCAAGACGGCCTTGAGCGTCCCGGCAAGGTCTTTCAAGAACGGTGTGAGCATGGTAGCCACTTCCGCGCCCACTTCTGCAAACGTGCCAGTGGTCTGGGCTTTTAACTCGTCCACGGCATCATTCATCTTATTTAGGCTGTCAAGCGTGTCCTGCGAGAGAATTACGCCTGCATCTTCTGCTTCTTTTCCGTATTGCTTTAATGCCGCGCCGCCATCATCAATGACACCCGCCAATTCATCAGCGGACTTGCCAAAAAGTTGCATGGCGAGAGTATCGCGCTCGGTTTCGTTGCTGATTTTGGACAACCCATCAATAGCCTCGTAAAACACCGTTGTGCTATCTCGAAGTTCGCCGGTCACGTTATCACGCACAGAAACTCCAATAGCGTCCCACGCAGCGACCGTGTCTTTGCTAGAAGAAACCATGTTCTTCTTCATTTTTTTGGACGCGCCTGTGATAGTTTCCATCGAAACGTCAATGCGGTCGGCAGCGTATTGCATTTTTTGTAGGTCTGCTGTGGTGAATCCGCTTTGATTGGCAAGTGTGTTCAAATCATCTGAAAGCGTGATCGCCTTATAGGCAGCGCCACCCATTGCAGCGATTACACCGCCGGCCGCAGCAGACATTACCTTTGTTTTATTGGCTGCGTTTTCCATGCTACTTGCGATTTTATCTGCGGACAGCGGGATTTTTTTCACAGCTTCATCGCTGCTGTTAGCTTGCGATTCTAACTTTTTAAGGCTAGCTTCTCCGGCGGCGATTTCGCGGTCTAGCTTGCGGTACATCTCTTGATTCACTTCTGTACCGTTTGCCATGTTTTCGTCAGCTTTTGCTTTAGCCGCTTTTAGTGCATCAACCTTTGCGCTTGTGTCTGCAATGGATTTCGCGAGAAGCTCTTGCTTTTGTCGCAGTAGGTCGGTGTTGGTGGGGTCTAGTTTAAGCAGCCGCTCAACTTCCTTAAGTTCTTTCTGCGTGCCGCCAATTTCTTTGTTTACGCTTGACAGTGACTTATTTAAGCCTTTTACATCGCCGCCAATTTCAACTGTAATGCCCTTTATCTGGTCTGCCATCAGTTACCACCTCCTGTAAAAAACGCTCTTAAACCGCCGGGCTTGCCTTTGATTGCATAGGTTTCGTGGTCGTTGCCTTGTTCAATCAGCATATCGTAGACCATTCCACAGCTCATGCCGCTTAGCGCTTCATCAGACAATCCCAGTTCGGCGCACCGAAGCATAAAAATAGCCCCGGTTTCCTCTCGGTCGCGCGGAGCTATTTTTTTTTAGGCTTCGCGGTAGTGACATTGTTGAGCTGCCAGAGGGAAATAATCGGCTCCATCAGCTGGTAGATCGCGAACATAGGCAGTCCTGCAAGCCAGTCCTCTTCTTCACTTGGAATTTCCGGGTTAAACTGCTTCGCCATGATATAGCCAACGTGCTCAAAAACCGTGGTGTCCAGTTCTCCGCTCTCTGTGTCCGCTTCATCAATGGTCTTTTGTAGCAGCTTCATGTCTTGGATTAAATCTCTGCGGAATTTAAAGCGATAAAGACGCGGGGTGAGAGCGTTAGCCCTCAACCCCACATCAATACCGCCAACGTTGACGGTTTTGTCCATTAGACAGTTGCCCCTTCCTCAAATACTTTGGTGTACCATGCAGTGAGCGTTGCGGTGGGGGTATCAGCCCCAGTCATTGCCATTACTTTACCGTCAGAGAGGGGCACAGATGTAACGGTGACAGTCTGCGTGGACGGCTCTTTGCTGTCTGTCTGGGTTGCAAATGAGCGTTTCGGACGAGTGCAAGAGCAGTTATACAATACGTACTTCGTGCCGGTAGAATCGCCCTCCTCTTCAAACAGCAAGGCAACCGGCTTCGGTTCTACTTTGGAGTTCTCGGTCAGCACCTTGGAAGTCGTACCCTCGGCAATTCCGAAAACGTCCTTCAAGAAGCTTGCTGGAAAGTCTGCCACTTCTAAATCGCCGGAATAGCCGTTGTTCGCCACAGACTGGTAGTAAACCACA
Source organism: Pygmaiobacter massiliensis (assembly GCF_900199435.1). Lineage (GTDB taxonomy): Bacteria > Bacillota > Clostridia > Oscillospirales > Ruminococcaceae > Pygmaiobacter > Pygmaiobacter massiliensis. Next base: position 762,613 of record NZ_OAML01000002.1, on the reverse strand, counting down.
CCATCTGCATAAAACGGCGTAGTGTCGCCCTGCGGGTCAAGACTGAATGACACAGTGCCAGGGATTGCAACCGGAGTTGCCCATGTCGGGGTAGCTCCATTGGTGAGCACTGCGTAATGTAATTTTTTGATGTTGAATTTTACTTTATCTGCTGTATTAGGCATTATTACACCTCAATTTCATAAATGATTTGGTACAGGCTTATGCTTTCAATATAAACCTCTGTTTTTTGCCAAAAGAAAGAGGACAAAGCCTGTTCAACTTTGCCCTCTGCGATTTGGTCTTTGTCTTTTGTGTATAATTCGATTTGCACATGGTCTGCTCCGCTGTATGCCACACCATCGGCCGAGAAGTTACGGCGGTATGGTGTTTGGTAGCAGATGAAAGGCGCAGTCTGTGCGGTCTTAAAGGCCCTATAAGCGACCGGGTAGCCGGTTGATTTCAAGAGTGTGTTTAATTCTTTTAGCGTCAACCTTTTACCACCACCTTAACTTGTTTCATCAGCTTTTCTGCGGCATTGTGTTCTGCCGGGCGAATGTGCGGTTTTGCAGGAGTTGGACGGCCTGTGCCATCAGGGCCGGCGTGACCGTATTCGAGTAAGTGCGTGAGCTGGTAGTCCGTTTTGTTTCGCACCGTAACGCGGATATCATCGGACGCTTCGTAGTTGATTTTTGTGCCCCAGCCTTTTTTGTAGCTGCCAGTTAAAACCGGGCTGTTTTGCACGATTTCGTCTTTGCATTCTTTTGCCACCTGCTTGACGGACTTTTTTAGGCCGTCTGTGACATCTTGTGAATACTCCGAAAGTTCTTTTGCAATTGCATCAGCAAGGCCATTAATGGTTGTTTTCATTTAAAACCTCCGCTGCGCTATAAACTTCACGGTTTCGTGGCGTTGCATGAAATCATCGATATGTTTCACATCGTATTCGTTTCCGTCGTACACAATCCGAGCGGTTTGTGGAACAATGCCTTTAAGCAAAGCACAGTATCGCGTTTCAAATGTGAAGTTGTTTTCGGCGTTCACTTGAGCAGCTGCATAGTATTCTCTGCCGCCAGTCCCATTGACTTTTGCGGAGCAATGTATCAGGTCCGCAAAGACGAGATTTTCGTTCCCGATATCGTCTTGCGCTGCGGTTGCGGTTTGAATGGTGATTCTTTTGGTAAACTCATTAAGCAATATAATCACCACTTTCAAGCCGAAGTTGAAGCGCAAAGTTTTGCACCAGCCGACGAGTATTCCCGCTTACCTTTTCAGACAACTCGCGGTTATCATACAAATCGCCTACAACAATCAGGGCGAGCATCTTTGCCCGCCCTGATGTAGCGTCATAGGTTGGATTGATAGCCGCTTTCAGATATTCGTCTGCGGTATTAATAAGCGATGTGATTAAATTATCGTCATCGCTGAAATCTACTCGCAAATAGCTTTTCGCTTCTTCGAGCGTAACTATCATCATTTTCCACCGCCTTATGCAGCAGCGTTCTTGATGCCGACAAACTTCTGAGCGTTCTCGATCTTGCTGTCAACTTCTACCCATCCGACAACGCCAACAGCGTGCTGGGCAGCATACAGCTCATTGAGTACCTGCACCTCAACATTTTTTGCAAGTTTGCAGGCCATACCAGAGAAATCACCATACAGTACGGAAACAGAGCTTGCAGCAACAGCGGGCATATTCTCGGAAACGTATACCGGCTTACCAAGCAGCATCCATCCGAACCCGTCCGCGAAGTTTTTAGTGAGGATATAATCGCCCTCTGTGTCTTTCAGCTTGCGAACAGCTTTGAACACATCTTTGTTCATAATCCAGCAAGCGTCTTTCTGGTACACTTCCGGAACCATCAGCTGGGTATCGATGAGCACGTCAGCGGTGTGGCCTGCGACAGTCTTAGTGGTCAGCGTGTTGACGTTGGTAGTAGTGGTTGCACCGGTCATCTTGCCACTTGTGCCCGCTCCAACCAGCAGCTCTTTTTCGATAAAGTCGGCGATGGCTTTCGCAACTTTGTTGACAATGAACTCCAGCACGTCAACGTCGGTGTTGTTGATGAGCGATTTGGAGATTTTCGCAAGCGCGCCAATAGTCAGCGCAGACAAATCCACACTGGCGAATTTGCCCTGATGCGCGGTCAGATCGGTAAACTCGGTAGCGTATGCTGCCTGCACATCGTCAGAGCTGTCTGCGCCGTAGCAGGGGATAGAAAGCACACCTTTTGCGTTGTAGATGGTGGCCTTTGCATAGATCGGAGACAGCTCTTTTACCGCTTCGATGATTTTGTTTGCAATGCTGTCAGGCACAATTGCGCCGTTGCTGCCAAGGCTAAGGGTTTTCTCGGTCTGCTGGCTGCGGCAGAAAGCCACAAATGATTTTTCTTCATCGGTCAGTTTGCCGCCCTTGGAAACGGGTTCATCGGGCACTTCTGCCTGCTCTGCTTCAAACAAAGCCTTTTCGACCTCATACTCTTTCTGGAGGTCGCTGATTTCGGCCAGCTTTGCGGTTGCATCATCAAACTTTTTTTCTTCCTTGAGGCCCTTTGCTTCGCCGCGAAGCTTTTCGATGGTAGCGAGAATTTCTCTCATGCGTTTATTTTTCATGTTTTACTCTCCTTCTTTTTCAGAAAAAATAAAAGACTTGATGATACCGAGTTCGGCTTCAATCAAATCTTTTTGTTCGGTGTTTTCGGTCTCTTCGATTTTTTGCTCTTCTCCGGTGTAGTTTTTCGTTACTCCGGCTGCCGGCTGCGCGGGGACAGCAACAAACGACACCTCATAAGCGTCGATTGGATTTTCAAGCTTAAAGTAGCACTGCTTACCGTCGTACTCGCGCCCGCCCCAGTGCTTGCAGTAGCCCTCACGGTTGTCTGTTCCGCATACGGAGCAAACAGCTTTACCGATGCCGCAGCCAACAGAAACCTCGCGTTTGATACCGGCTTGAATTTCTGTGATGAGATCCGCGTTGCTGTCGGTTTTCACCATATAGCAACGAGCAACCAGCTGCGCGTATGTTTCTTCGTTCTTTGTCGTGCCGGTGCCATCTACAGCCTCTGTCGCGTAAATTCTCGCGACTTGGTTGTCTGCTTTTGCCTGATGGTCCTTCATAATGGTACGGCCAACAAACATGGGGGCCATCTTTTCCAGCGTAGCGCGCGGGAAAACTTCAAAATCACGGTCTACTTCGTTGTCGCATACGGCAATTTTGAAAGTAAACACCTGCTCTGCGGCGAGCGGTTCAAGCGTCTGCTTGTTAATCAGCTCAAGTTCTGCTTCAGTAACAGGTAAACCGCTCAATTTTGCGCCCTTTGTAATTACATTTTTCATCTATTCACCTCCTCTCTGGTACTGTGTTCCTGCCATTTCTACGGGTATCATTGTGCCATTGCATAACAGCCTGTCGCCTCCAAGCGTCGCCGGTGCGTCAATAAACGCTCTAGCCTCGTTTGGCGTATAAAGCGAACCCTGTACTGCTCTTGTAAGGCTTTCCATCTGCGTTTTAAGGTCAGCCCGCAGAATAACAGAAACATTGAATTTGAAATAATACCCTTTCTGTGTCTCTTCATCAGACAAGAGCTTGTTATTCATCTCTTCCTCATATTGCTTGATGATGTAGAGCAGGGTATCAACATAAAAAGCAAGCTGTTGAGCTTCTGCACTCGCGTAGCTTGCTTTTTCGTAGTCGTTGATTTGGTTCGGCTTAATTCCGAATGCGGCAGCAATTTGCAGCGCCGAATATTTTTTCAGGCCAAGAAATTCATTATCAGCTAATTTTGTGTTGACGGTTTCTAGCTTTGTACCATATGCCATAGGTATGATAGAGCGTTTGTCAGAACCTTCTCCGTTTACAAAATCCTCAATTTTCTTTGCAAACTTTTTCTCATTGGCATCCGATAACTCACCGGTGTATTGCAGCACAGCCTTGCCTGTAAAACCGTTCTCATAAGCGCGATTTAGCATTGCTTGTGCTTTCTGGTTGCCCTCAATTGTAGAACGCAGCACGTCGCGTACGGATTTACCGGTTACTCCGTCAGAACTAGCGGATGTCTTAAAGTGCAGCATGCTGTCGCTAGATATCTTGAGGGATGCAGTCCCGCTGTTGTAGACGTACCAAAGCGCATTTTTAGTGCCCCACAAGCCTTTGTCATCGATGTACGGAGTAACGCTGCTAGGATCCAAAATCCAAAGCCGTGTTTTGCTGCCCGCGCCATCAATCCACACATATGCGTTGCCATAATGGTTGCGGTTGAACTCTACCGTAGACCAAAAATGCGTGGCTGTCATATAGTCGTTCGGCTGGCTGTCTGCCAGTTTATACAGTGGATGCTTGTATGCCTTTATTACTCCTCCTTTTTCGGTATACTGCATCAATTTAAGCGGCAGTTTTCCGATGCTTTCGCTAAGCACTTTGAGGCACGCGAAGTATGTAGCTTCGCTCAAACGAGAGCTGTCAACGCCGCTAATTTGTAAAAAATCAATCAGCTGCTCAAACGTCATTGATTTCTTGCGATTAAATAAGTTCAAAGTATCACCATCCCATCGTTTTAAAATAGTTATCCATGATTTCGTCAAGGTCAACTGGCTTTTCAGCTGGCTTCATCGCCAGGCACCATGCATCTATAATGGCATCTGCAACGTCAATGCGCTTGCATCTGGCACCGTCTTTTTTATCTATCTTGACTTCTTCAAAGCTGTTTTTTACCGTCTTTGCATTGATGATAGACCATGTCATTAATTCATTTGCGCTATCGTAAACAACGTTTCCAGCGCGTGCAGACAGTTCAAAATCAACGGTTGCGTCATTTAAGAATCTGGCGCTTTGTGTAATCGAAACCACAGGCACGCTGAATTCTTCCAGCTTGTCTAAAAATCCATCGGCATTATGCGGGTCGTAAGCAATTCCACAAAGTTCAAGGCTGTTCTCCGAAATCAGCTTTTTAAGATGCTGAATGATGAAGCCGTAGTCGTTTTTAAACCCTCCGAACGTGTCTGTGACTGTTATTAAGCCGGCTCTTTCCCACAAGTCATACGGTGCAAGGTCTGTCTTTATATGCTCGTCCAGTCGCTGCCGTGGCATGAAACTGTGCGAATACACGTAAAACTTGCCATCATCTAGAGGAATTACGATTGATAGGGAAGTGAGGTCGCCTCCGCTTGACAGGTCAAGCCCTGCAAAGCACCGCATCCCTTTGAAGCTATCAAGCTTTATGTTACTTCCGCAAGCAGTCCACACGTCTGGACGCATATACTGGTTGTCGGCGTCCTGTACCCACATATTGCAGCATTTTACAAGGTAATCGCTTAGTTCAGAGCCGCCCATATCCTGTGCTGTTTGCGCGTCCCTGCGTTGCACTTCAATTCCGCTTCGCGATTGGCAGAGTATTGGGTTTGCTTTTATCCATACATTTTCATCAAATGGGCTATCGTCCTTATTTAGCGTATAGATATCAACAAAAAAATCATCCGCAACGGCAGTGCCATTGAGGATGTTAATGCAGTAATCGTCCATCTCTTTGCAAAAACTGTTCAGTTCTTTCCCGCGAGTGGTAATCATTGAGTTTAACGTTTCTGGTAGGGAACGCGTGCCGTTGTAAAGTGCCTTATAAACTGAATTGTCGCGGTGTTGGTGGATTTCATCGATGCTGTTGAAAATGCTTCTGAACCCATCGTCAAGTCCGCCCTCTTTAGAAAGCGCTTCAATCGTGCAATTCGTAGTCAAGGACAGTATAACAGCTTTATAGTCCATGATTTTGTAAAGCTCGTTTAAGTCCGGGTCAATTTTAATGAACTTTGCGATTTCATCAAATGCGATTTTAGCCTGTCGTTTTTTAGTCGCAGCGGTAAATAGCTTTCCGTACTGATATCCGCCAAACCCACTGATATAGGCTCCGCGAATACCGTTTTTAAAGCTTTTGCCGTTCTGCCTTGCCATACTTTCATAGCTGCGCCTGAATCTGCGGTATCCGGTATCTTGCAGAACCCATCCCATCGGAACGCCCAAATCAAAGCATTGGCTTTCAAAGAGGTGGACCGGCTTTGGAGCTGTGCCTTCTGCAATTGTCAGCGTTTCTGCAAAATTGATAATACGTTGAGATTTTTCAGGAACCCACAAATATGGAAAATCTTTAGTCCCTTGCCGCCTTAAGTCGTTTAAATGACGTTCACACGCCATCCTGTGCTCATCGCATACAACCAACGATCCGGAGCAAACGCGTTCAGCGTATTCAGTGGCACGGTCATTCATCCTGTACCACTCCTAAACTGGTCAAACTTATTTGCCGGTTTATCGTCTTTTTTTTGAGGAACAACTAATCTACACCGGCTTGTAATGGACAGCCCCAAATCATTCGCGATACTGCGACATTGTTTGAAATATTTGTCTTGCAGGTTTGCTGCCTTCTCATATATTACGATATCTTCAAGATCTAGCTTATTCAGCAGCTTGGTTATTTTTAAGTATGCGGTTTCAGCAACAAGATATCTGCCCAGGCAATCGCAATCAAGGTCGCTCATAATTCCAATGTCGATTAGCTGCGCGGCAATCGCGTTAAACTTTTCTGTTTGCTTTTTGTCCAGATATTCCGGCGCAAATACGTTTTCGTGACCGGCAATCACTTCCGATTCTTTGCGCTGCTCGATTTCCGCTTTTGTTAAATGGCTCTGATTGCCTTTAGCCAAATGCAGTTCAATTGGTTTTTTTGGGTTACCCACGTTTCGCACCTCCTATCTGAAACTTTCAACTCCGAGTTTTTGCTACACCGACTTCCCCTTGCATCGGTATCCCCGCATAGGTTCATACTTTTTTGGTATCCCCCTGGGGTCTGCTGCCGAACCGTTTATGCCTTTTGTTATGACAAATAGGGCAGAGGACAGCAAGATTGCTCTGGTCTAATCTGCGTTCCCAACCATCCGGTGTCTGTATTGGCTTAATGTGGTGTACCTCTGTAGCCACCGTTACACGTCCATCTTTGCGGCAGTCATCGCATTGATAACCTGCATGAGCAATCATATACTGCGACAGCTTGCGCCACTCTGTTGAGCGGTAGAACGTTCTATACTTTGGGTCACGCTGTTTGTCGTACTTCTTATTTGCTTTCTTCTTGTAGGCTTCAATTGCCTCCTTACGTTTAGCGTCTACTATTGGCTGGCACTTATCGCAGTATGGTTTATCTGCGCTTATCATTGCTCGACAGCGTGGGCAGAATTTCATTAGCATTTTTCATCGTCACCAACCTGCCGCGTATTAACGCAGTTGTCCTTTAATCTGTCCGCAAGCGCCCTGAATACGCTCATATGCGCGCAAGTTATCTTTCCAGGCACCGTGATATACGGCGTACTGTTTGCGTAATAAGTAGTTTTGTCAAGCATTACAATGTCCATGTTTTTGCACCCTTGGCAAAACGGTTCACACTCAAATTCAACAATCTGTGTCACGTGCTTACCTCCTACACATAAATCCCCAAACCCACCCACCCGCATTTGCAGGTATGCCAAATAAATAAAAATGCCGCCCGACCAACCTCATGCGGTTAGTGGCGACATGATTATTAAAATTCCCGTGCTCTACCCAATTGAGCTATGCCGAAGCAGCCGGACTCGAACCGACATCGCGGGTTTGCGGTGCTCTACCTTTACTGAGCTACACATAACACATTGTGGTTGGACTCGAACCAACGACATACCGCTTGGAGCTATCTGTGTGAATCGAACACACAACCGGCTGATTACAGGCCAGCTGCTCTACCGTTGAGCCAAGATAGCGTGTTGCCGTCTTTCCGGCTGCCATACAGTCTATTCCTGCAAGTCCCTGCGATACGCACGCAGTGCGCCATGCTGACGGGACATTTTCAGACGCTTACTCATGCCCCTGTACGCTGTCAGCTTTTGGAATTGGCGGTCAGAGTAGGATTCGAACCCACGTGGCTTTTTGCCCAACAGTTTTCAGGACTGCCGCCTTAGACCATGCTCGGCCATCTGACCATAAAACAAGGCACCCAGTAACCTAATACCGGGTGCCTTGCAATTTGCCTATTATAATTATACCACTATGGAAACGAACATGTAGAACAACATTTCAATATTTTACCAGCAGCCGCGTTACCGCCATTCGTATGCTGTCCGCAGTAGCTCCGGAAATCTCGTCCGCTACCTCATTCCACGTCTTGCCCTCCACGTAATACCCGCGTACAGCCGCCCGAAGCATCGCATCGTCAATTGATTCGATAAACTGTATCGCCTCGGCTTGCAGCAGCTCGCATTGCGCCTGTCGGCTATGTAGCACCATCAGCAGCCTGTCCTTGCGGTGTTCCCGCCCTACATCATACCCGTTTATCTGAATAGCGTGTAGAGCAAATGCAGGGGCAGCGGAAGAGCCTTGCACGCAGTCTATAACATTCGGTGCGGCTGCAATCTCTTTTTCAAGCCGCTCTATCTGCCTTTTACGCTGGGCAATGTCTGCCGGTAGCCCGCGCAGGTTTTCAAGGTCTTTCTTGGTCATGTGTCCTCCTTACTTGCCAATGCGGACATATATGCGCCAAACGCTAAAAGTCCAACAAAATACAAAACACAAACCACAGTTAAAACTATTTGAGTTGCCTTGGGAGCAAAATAGAAGCCAGCACATTCCAATGCGATAATTGCCAATAAAACTGATAATGCTTTGAAAATATTTATTAATGTCTTTTTTAACATTGCATTTCCTCCTTACCGCATATACACTCTCAAAATCGGCACGTCTTGGAATAACCGTTCCATAGCTACGTTTTCGAGAATCTGTATGCGCTTCTTTTTGCTCATTGGCTTCTTCTTTGGCTTTAGCTTTCCTTGTTTGGCTAAAGCTGCTGTTGGGTTTGCTTTATGTTCTCCCATTGCTATTTTGCCTCCGTCACATACAGTGTGCCGTCTGCTTTGTACCGCGGGCAGATGGATACGCTCGGTTTGCTGAATTTATTTTCCGCTCCTACTATAACTATGTAGTTTACGCCAGTTTCTTCGTCAACCACATAGTTTGCAGACTGTACGCTGTAAATGCTGCAAAAGTCGTCATTGAGGCTTGTTCTCGCTGCCGAGGCTGGCATTGCAAGAACCACGATTAGCAGCAATGCTGCGATTAAACGTTTCATATGGTGTCCTCCTTTGGCGGCTCTGGCAATATGGTCTGTTGTCCACTTATTACGCAGATTTTTTGGCTACGGTTGTAAAATGCGCAATTATCAGCGCACACAGCCCGTGGGTCTACACTTACGCCCTGGCACGTGATAGCATTAGCAATCGTCATAATTGGGCAAACTGCTCTCCATTCATTCATTGCTGGCCCTCCTGCATTAAGTTTTTAATGTTCTGGTGTATCATCACAGCCTCTTCGGTATCCGTATCTTTCAAATACAGCGCGTCATCTTTCACGAATAGTTTTAATGCTCCTGATTTGCACAGGCTGCGCACTTGCATAATATCAAGTTTCGTTCTGCTCACTCTCCAATCTGTTATGTAACATCCACTGTCCATAGGTCATGCCGGCCGCTGTGGTTGCCTTTACTGCATCGGTGATGGATATAGCGGGTTTATGCGGTTTCTTTCGAGTTAGCCCGAATTTATCCCTTGCGCGGTATTCTTGGGTGCGTATGACGTGAATTGCTTTAAAGCAGTCGTTGCAATACTTTTTGCGTGAATCCACATTTTCCATGATTCTGCCGCACATTTTGCAGGGCTTGTCAACTAACTTGGACATCTTACCCCTCCACCGGTGCAGACCAGTATTTTTTGCGGCATAAAGCGCAATCAACCATTAGTGATTCATCTGTTTTACATCCAGCTTTTTCACCTAAACATTTTGGACACACAACCGGAATGTTTTTTGAATCTTTTATCGCATTCGGATACCGCTCTAATAACAAATCAGCCTGTGTTTTCTGTGGGTGCGCTTTAGACCAGTTCTCAACGATTTCAACGTATTTTTCTGGGTGGTAAATTCGCAAATTATTGCATTCTACATCCATTCCATTGCAATTCGAACTGATTGGGCATTCCTCGCATCTAATGGCGCAATTTTGCGACATTCTGACAACTTCGTTTAACATTTTCACCGCGTCCATTTATACCGCTCCTTTCACAATTTTGTTAATTTTTCTTTGCAGCCTGTCCAGCTTTGAATCAACCTGTGCTTCTACGCTCACACGCCGGTCGAAAATAATCTTAAGCTGCTCAAGCATGATTTCCACGTCTGCAATCTCTTCTGCGATATGACCTTTATTAACATCGCCGTTCGCTGCCTTAAGCACTTGCTGTGACAGTTCTGCTAGTTCTTCGGCTGCTTTAATAATCTGGTGATGTGCTCCGAATATATCTATTGCGTCCTCGCAGATTTTGCGCTGGGTGTTATTCATTGGTTGGCCTCCCCCATAAAAGGAAAATTGTTATGGTGTATGCCGTGCTTTTCAATCAGAGAATTAAACGCATCTTCACCATAAACAGGACTTTCGCCGTTTGAAATACGATATTGATTTTCTGCAATCATACCTTGCATTTCAATTTCTGCTTGCAGCATCTTCATTTTAAAATAAAGTCGGTCACTCACTTCTGTCCCTCCTGTTCTTTCAGTGCGGCTTCGGCGGCCTCGGGGGTGAGGAATACGGTTTTCCCAAAATTGTCAGCCTTTTCATTGCCATGCCATTCGATATGAGCAACTAAGCCTTTTGTTCCAAGCAACCACTTTTCAACCCACCCATCATGGTTGATAAAATATTTTCCTTTATCGTCTGGATTGTTTGGTCTTTTTGGGCTATATACACAAAACACTGGCGTTCCAACCTTGCACGGCAGTCGCAGCAGTGTCCCGTCTTGTTCTGCGGTGCGGTATGCGGCCAGCTCTTCAACCGCCGCAGTGCACTCTTCCGGGGTGTGGTTGGTATCTTCGTAGGCAGCAAGTGCTTGCAAAATTCTTCCAATATCATTCGGATTATACTCTGACGGAATAGTTTTGCTGTAATCAAGCTTCGTGTAATACACATGTTCGCCAATTCGTTTTGTCAATCGTTCCATTAAATCTCCATCCTTTCTAAAATCGGAACATCAGCCACCCTTAAGCAGGGCAGCACCGGCGCTAGGAGGCAAGCGGTCGGCTGGCCTTGTAGACCGTTCCGGGTGTTGTTAAAGTTCGCTCTCCATCTGTTCCACCGGCAGCCCAATAGCAGCAACAGCCTGCGCCAGTGCAGCATCGGCCACGCCATCGCGTCTATACTCGCCGTATGCAGGTACAACCTGCTCGTTGAGGTTATCAATTGCGCGCATAAGGGTTTTGCTACTGATTCCCACGTTGTGCAGGGCAAGGCAAAACATATAGATGTTGCGTCTGGTGATATCTCGCGCTTGCTTGTCCACCTCACGGTTTGCGGTTTCTATGGCAAGCTACTTAATGTTATTGCTAAGTACGGTTCTGGCTTTCATGCGCCACACCTCCCGTCTAACCCGAGCTGTTCAACTATCGGTTTTTGTTTCATTGGTTGGAGCATCTTTTCTTGAGCTGCAGTATAAAATGCTTTGTCCACCTCAAACCCATAGCTGTGGCGTCCGAGTTCATATGCAGCTCTTAAGGTTGAACCGCTTCCCGCACACGGATCAATTACAACATCGCCTTCGTCGGTGAATATTTCAATCAATCGTTTCAATACACTTACCGGCTTCTGCGTAGGGTGAATTTTGGGATAATCTTTTGTGCTATCCCGTTTCCAATCAAACCAATTGAAAACCATATGGCCGCCGTTGTTGAATTTTGGCAGCTTGTCGCGATACAACACTACTGCGTGTTCGGTGGCTCCTACAATTTTCATATTCGCCTTTAACACTTGGGCGGAGTAGTTCTTGATGAAAAATATGGGGTAGCTGTTTTTAAATCCGTATCGTTTCCCGTAATCCATCACCATAGGGATTTGGTCGAAAGCGCAGAATACAATCATGGCCGGGGCTTTCCCTTTTTCTTTTGGTTCGTTGATAAGTAGCCGGCTGCAAAAGTGCATATATTCTGCAATTTTAAAATTGTTGTCGGTGTTGAAAAAAGCTTTCCCAGCTTTTTTGCTCTCGCCCTGTTTGTTGTCTCCGTTTATGTACCATTCAGTGCTGGAAGCATAAGCGTTTGCTCCCAAATTGTAAGGAATATCCGCGATAACCAATTGTGCTTTCGGTACTCCATATCGCTTATAGTTCTGAAAATTGTCGTGGTATAGCTCTGCTTTTATTTTCACGCCCGGAACCCCCAATCTTTTGAACGATACTTTAGGCTATCCAGATTGACCGGCCCCGCAGGTTTAAAGCGATACACACCCTCCGGTACTTCGGGAAACCTACAGGTGGATTTCTTTGCGCACTCGCTGCACTTTTTCAGCTCATAGCACCTCATGCTGTTTCCTCCCACATTTTTACGACCGTAATTTCTGTTCTTGGGTTCTTGCGGTCAATATGCCCATGGATACTAACCGATATATGGCTTAAGTCATCGTCTTTGATTACCCCTGCCGTTGTCAGCCCGTCCATAAAATATTTTCCGCTGTAGTTATCTGCATCGTGCCGTCGAGCGTCTTTAAAGAAATAATCGATACGCACCATAGCTTTGGAAAATGGTTCTTGCGGCCGGTCGGGTGAGACTTTGCAGGCATAATAAGCCGCCCGCGTCCACTCTTTTTTGGTTTCTATGTAATCCCACCGGTTTTTTCGCCCAGCCGTTTGATTAAGGCTAGGCGGTACACCTTTCAGCGTGATTTTCATCGGTCAACCTCCATTGGTATGTAGTTGTGGTATTGCGGCTGCCATGCAAACTGCATTTCGCCCACGCCACCATGTCTGTTTTTCATAACGTCCACTGTCACACCCACGCTTTCGTCACCGTCAAGAAATCTTTCAATCGGTTCAACGTTCAGCGCGAATATTGCATCAGCGTCCTGCTCCACCGAAGCACCACCGTATAAGTCACCCTGTGTGGCCTTTCTGCCGTCCGTGGCGCGGTTTAGCTGTACCAGCTCGACTACTGCAACGTTGTGCATCATGGCCAGCGCCTTGAGCCTATGCGTGACTTCTGCAACGGCTTCCCACTGGTTTTTTTTATTGCCCTTGTCCATCAGCCCCAAATGGTCGATGAAGATAACATCTGGCTTGTATTTCAAAATGCGTTCTTCAACAAACTCGGATGTAATCATGGATGCTTCGTCAAAAACCACTTTGCAGTGTTCTGCCATCAGCTCCATGGCTCGCGTAACCTTGACTTGTTCATCCTGCGATAACGCCTTGTCGCGAATTTTCGTTGAGTTGATCCGTGTCGCTCTTGCTGCAATTCTTTGCATCAGCTGCGTGGTAGGCATTTCCATGCTGCAATACACTGTCCGGTGTGACATTGAAACCTTTGTAGCTATCTGCAACGCGAAGTCCGTTTTGCCTTTGCCTGGTCGAGCAGAGATAACATAAACCGATTTTCTTTGTAGCCCTCCAACCACGCGGTCAAACTGCTGCCAGCCAGTCTTGATTGAAGTATCTGGCTGATACATACTTTCCAGAAAAGCTATCGCGCCTTGTGTAAAGTCTTTTGCCGTGGAATCCTCGAGCGTGGAGTTGATTACATTCTGTCGGGCTAACACATCTGACAGCCGCTGGATTATCTCTTCCGAGCCTAGCTCGTCCGTGGCAATCTCCATAGCCGCCTGTTTCATTTCTCTGACCCGCCAAGCGTCTAACACTAGGTCGCAATAAAAATCGAACCTAGAGGCGGCTGGTACAGTTTCCGCGCACGTTGCAATCAATACCTTGTAATCATCGCCAAGTTTTGAAATCACGGTGACCACATCAACCGGCATATTCTGCTTATGCAGCTTCATGCAGCAGTTAAACATCACACCGAGCGGCTCTGCGCTGAACATCTTCGGGGACAGTCTGCGGTAAACGCTTTCGGTTTCAGCTGGGAACAGGAGCATACAGCCGAGCACAGCTCTTTCTGCGTCTATTGCGTTCATTGCCCCTCCTATCCGAACATTTCTTCCGGGGTCATCTCGAAGAAGTCCTTTTCTGTTTTTGGTATCAGCACAGGTTCAGCCGTTGCAACCGCGGTCTTGTCGATTGTGTCCCAGATTACGCCTTTCCAGTTGTTTGCCATTGAATTTTGAATCACATCAACTACGGCGGCAGGCTTGTACTGTTTTAGTTTGTTTCTGACAGAGGAAAGGAAGCTCTCTCTGCCCTTTGGTTTATACGATTCTTTTCGCTCTGCTTTGTAGGTGAACCAGTCAAGTAGTGCTGTTTTGACTTCCGGTGGGAATCCGTCCAAATCGTTTTCTGGTGTCGTGCCTTTAACATCTGGTTTACTATTTTGTTTACCATCTGGTTTACTATCTGGTATAGGTTCGGCAGTTCTGCCATTTCCTTTTGGCGGTTCTGCCAAATCGAATTGGTATATTTGCCAAATCGAATTGGCGAGTGCGTACCACTTGGTATGGTCGTATTTTGCCGCATTGTAATTTCCAACCTTGATTGCCCCGGCCTTTACGAGCCGCTCTGAAATTCTTCTGATTTTTTCTTTTGTCCAAAACGGGAACAGTTCGCTCCATGCCGCCACACTGTTATACGTCCAGTACGCATCGTCATGAAAATTCTTTCCGTTTGCTTTGTTCTTTTTAATCCACCAGTACAGGTTGTGGATGAAAACGGCTTCATCCACACCGTACATGGCAGCTATTTCGCCGTTAAAGCTGTAATCCATGTTTTCACCGCCTTAAAACGGGAGATCCGCGTTGTCGTCGCACACCGCAAAATCATCGCTTTGGCCTTGTGCAAAAGCAGGAGCAGCCTCTCGTGAAATATCGGCGGATGCCTGTGCAGGGGCTTTGTCGCCGCAGAAAAACACGTTATCGGCCATCACCTCAAAGGCTTTGCGTTTATGGCCCTCTTTGTCCTCGTAGAGGCGGGTTTGAATGCTGCCGTTCAGCGCAATCATTCTGCCTTTACTGAAATACTTGCAAACAAACTCGGCAGTGTTTCTCCATGCTACAATGTCGATGAAATCCGCTTGTTTTTCTTGCCCTTGCGGGGTATATGTACGCTCTACCGCGATAGTGAATGTTGTAACGGACACACCATTGGGTGTGCGCCGGAGTTCGGGGTCTGCCGTAAGGCGGCCCATGAGAGCGCTGATATTAAGCATTTATATCCTCCTAAAGGTAGTTCTTTCCGAATTCACGGATGAAATCATCGGTGCTCCATCCATACTGTTGCATTGCTGCAAGCTGTGCCGCTTGCTTGATTTTTAGTGCGGTTTCAGCACTTTGGTGCGCGCTGTCTTTGCCAAAGATGTGGCACTCGTCGTGGTGCAGGTAGACAAACAAGCCTAAAGCTTCACTTTTTTTGCGGTAAGCACCGCCGAAGCAGTGGTGCTTGTCCAGCGGTTGGCCGTATGTAGCGAATCTATCGCAAAGCCAGCAGACGGAAGTATCAAATTGCACAATGCTATCCATGCCAATCCTCCTTTAAAAGAGAAAGCTCTTTGGGTGTCATGGTTTCGATTCCAAGCGCACGCGCATCCTGTACAACGTTGTCAATCAGCCGCGCCATCTGCGCTGTGTCGTAAACCGAAGAGCCATAATAAAGGTTGACGTTCTCGCAGCCCTCAATCTTGCTTTCAAACCGCTCGGCAATCCAGCCCAGCCCCTTTGCCTCCCAGTGTCCGCAAAGCTGCCCCACCGCCTTTTGCGTGGCGCACACAGTGTCGTAGTTGCCGCCAAGTTCTTTTATTTCTTCGCGGTACACTTCTTCTTTCTTCTTTTGGGTTTCGCGGGCGATTTCGCCAATCAGCACCCAAAGGTAAGCATTTGCATCTAAGCTGCGCTTTTCATTGTGGGTTTCCAGTAGAACGTCCAAAGGCTTGTCCTGGTCTAAGTCTTTGATGGCCCACTTTAAACGTTCAATCGCTAGATTGAAGTCTTTCGGCTTGAATTTGAATGTACAGATTTTCATGCGCCGCCTTGTGCTTTCCGCCAGCAGTCAGGGCACTGGCCGTTAAGACTTTTTGCAACATCCGCAGCCGTAACAATCTTGCCGCCCTTTTTTGTGTCTTTGATTACAGCGCCACAGGTTTTGCATTTAATCGTTTCTTTTGGAACAGGCGGTTGAGCATCAGGACGGCCGCTGTATTTGGTAGGATCTTTTTCAAAATACACATCCGCTGCAACCCCCAACGCTTTTGCTGCAACTGAAATCGCGTCCGTAAGAGCCATTTTATAAGCTTCATCGCTTGACACTAGACCGCCTCTTTCAAGCGCAACCAGTGTGGAACCGCCAGTGCCAGGGATTGGGTCAGACCATGTTCCATCTTGTGCGTAGTAAAGATGGATATTGCAAAATGCCATGACTTCGCCGGCTGCACCTGAAATTTCCCATTGACGAACAATATCGTATTTCCAGCCAATTCCGCACGGTCCAAACAGTTCAGTAAGCTTTTTGATTCTCCACATGGGGTTAATGTCGCTTTTGCCTTTCAGTTTTCCGCCGGCGATTGGCTTGATGGCTTCTTCGGGAACTTTTCTGGAAGAGTTATAAATCTCCATCTTTTCCATTGAGCACACCTCACTTTACTTGAATGTTCTGGCGCTCTTCGATATGGCAACCGCCAATTTCAGCGCCATCGGAAATTGCAGCTTTCAATGCTGTTTTGTCTGCCTCGGCCGGCTTAGTGACAAGATAATTTGCAGGGATTTTGGAAATATCATCAACTACCAAGGCAGTGCTTTTGCGGTAGCTGATGTTGACTTTTGGAGTTTTGAACCCAGCACCGCCTAAAGCGAAATCAAGGTATGCTTTAAGCCGGTCGGCGTTTGCCTTGGCGCTTTTCTCACGCTCCGCGAAAGAGTTTTTTTCAGCCTTAAGCGCTTCTGCGTCGGAAAGAGCGTTTTTATATGCCAAAGCGATGTTTTCGACCTTTTGCTCTTTTTCCATGTTCAGCGCTTCAAACGCTTCAAAGTCCGCAATTTCACCGGTTTCGGTGTCAATAAGAGCGGCAATTTTTGCATCAATTTCAAATAGTTTCATATGTATCGTCCTTTCTAAATGGGTCGTACTCTCCACCAATTTCGATGGGAGTGAGGTTTTTGGTGTCCAAGGATTCTACAAATTCGGTTTGTGACATTTGACAAATCCTCCATTTCGTTTTAATATGAAGGCAAGACTCCCAGTCTTACCTATTTCGCTTGTGCGGGGTTCCAGCCCGTGCAGGCGATTTTTCTTTTTCTGCGATTGTGAATATGTAGGTGCAGATACCAGCGGCAAAGAGCAGCAGCAACCACAGCACGCGGTTTGTGGGCTGCATGGCAAGCAGTAGAATAAAAGCTAGAGGGCTAACGGTTTCCATTTTCACTATCCTTTCAGCACCCATACGCGGTGCATACCATAACCGCCCCAGTTCAGCGCATCTTCATGCGTGCCGGACACGGCTACATCAATTTGATTTTCAGCAACCCCGCCGCCGATGTCACTTACGCGCCGTATGCCAATGCCATCAATATAAAGCCATGTGCCGAGCGGGTACTTGTCCAACATTGATTTAGCCAGCGCACAGGACACATCAGCTGCAAATGGTTCGCCGGAATAACAGATGTCTGTGGTGCCGCATTTAGGGCAGTTTTTGCAATAGCTGGTGGTAAGAAACTCACCTATGTATTCAGTGTCGAGAGGTAGCTTGTCCGCAAGCTGGGCAGCCATAAGCGCGTGTTGAGTTGTTGCCTCGTCTAATTGCCGTTCAAGCACTGCGGCGCGTCATTGGGCTTGTAGAGTGTCACTCTCGTAGCCTTGCGCAGTAAGCGCGAATCCTATGGCTAACAGGGCGACCGCGGCAAGCGATAAGTAGTTTCGCTTCATCGGCCTATCCTCCGGCCACAGCGGTTTTTAGCGGGCATCTGACGACCGGATATTGCGGGCTTGTCCGCAGCTTTGGTTGCGCCTTTCCATGGGGTAGCTTTGCGATAGCTGCCGCCGGTACACTTATCTTCCGGGCGTGTGCACATTAAGCAATTTAAATCACATTTCATGTAAGTGCCCTCGCCAAACGCTCCAAAGTGACGCGTGCGTCTTGAAATCCAAAACGTTGTGGGTTGTTTCGCAATGTGCCGATATTGTAGCCTGTCATTTTAGAAGCTTCTTCGTAGTTGTACAACAATTTTAATCCGCACTGCTTTTCAGCTATGTAACGCAACCTTTCGAGCGTATCACGATATAATTCTTTTTCTCTTGGCATTTGGCTTGTCCTTTCTAAAGTCCTGTTTATTGGACAATGATTGTGGTAATATCTGGATAGCAGCTAAAATTTAGCCTTTCCAGAGAGAAAGAGGTTGATAAAATATGCTTGTCCTTTGCCGGTGACTTTTGGGGTCTTGTTGATTAACGGCGCATCGTCTGGTCTAGTAATGGTAGTTTCTTTAATTGTGAACCAGCCTGCATCAACGCTGCGCTGTGTGGGCATGTTGCGGTCCGTACCAATGCGCTTGATAAGGTAGCCATTGTCGCGCAGGTAATCGAACAAACGCTTTTCGCCGATGTCTACGCCGTTCTGCCGCAGCAGCTTAGCGAGTTCTCCAACAAGGATGCTGGTCTTGCTTGCGGCTACCGCATCTGCAAAGAGGGCCTTAGGGTGCATAAGCTGGTTTTGATATGTAAGCTCGGAGTTTTCGATTTGCAGGGCGTGCATCTGCTTGTCCGCAAGTTTGAGTGCCCGCGCCATGACCTGCTCTGGGGTGTTCCAGGCGTTTTCAAGCTGAATGAAATACTGACGAGCCTGCTTGCCTTTCTCGTTGCGTTGCAACATGCAGATTTCTTTTGCCATGGGGACCGTGAGTTGGTGGTCGGTCATATTTTGCATACCGCCAAGGGTAGGACATTTTTGGGTCACCCTTGCAAAATCGGTGTTTTCGGAGAATCCGTATTCACTCATTCTCTCAAACCACTTTTTGTATTCGGTACCGACCTGCAAAAACTCATGCAGCTCCCTACCGCTCACTGTGGGTTGTTCAGAATCGTAATTGATTTTGATAAGTTCATTCATAGTTTGTCCTTTCTTACAAATTGTTTTCGAGCTGCAGCTCGTGAGGCTGCGGAATAGGCATATCAAGAATGTGACAGATGCTCGCAATAATAACTTGGGGAGTACGTTTGCCAGTCAAAATTTTGTTCATGTATCCGCTGTCAATGTACCGCCCAGTTTCTTCATGGATTTTAGCCATCAAATCTTTTTGCAGCATTTCTTTGTCGTCAAGCTTATGCTTTACCTGCTTTCCAAAATCAGTGCGTTTTTGTCTGCTCAAAAAAATCCTCCTTTCTTTTGTATAAAGGTTGACAAGTACGTCAATAAGTACTAATATAAAGGTGCTAACTGAAATTAATACTTGCGAAAGTACTTCCGTGATTGAATTATAGTACTTCTGCAAGTACAAGTCAATGGTACTTTCACTTTTCAAAGTACTTTTGGCTAACTGCACAAAAGGAGTACTGTAATATGCACAACTTGTACGACATATTGTTTTCACTTTGCGAGGAAAAGGGAATTAAGCCGGGTAAAATGTGTAACGACATAGGACTTAGTAGAGGCATGATGACAGATTTGAAAATGGGCAGGAAACAAACCTTGTCAGTCGAAACGTTGTCTAAAATAGCAGACTATTTTGAAGTCACCGTCGATTACTTGCTTGGTAGCGAAGAAAAAGAAAAGCCCCTCGTCAATGGTGACGAAGAGCTTACAGAGTATCTTGAATTATTAAAAACAAGGCCGGAAATGAAAATGCTTTTTAGTTTGGCTAAAGGCGCAACCAAAGAGGACGTTGAAAAAGCAGTGAAAATCATTGAGGCTTATTTGGGGAAGTGATAGTCGGTGAATGATATTTACATTAAAGGAATAGAGCTTCCGGCGCGGGTGCGCGGCAATGTGGTGAAAATAGAAGATGATTTTTTTGTATTTGTAAATACGGTATTATCGCCAGAATGCCAAAGATGTGCAGCAGAGCATGAGCTTATGCATATCAAAAAAGACCATTTTTTTAATGAAGAGCCAGTAATACACGATGAGCTTGAGGCGGGTTATGGAAGATAATCTTAAGCAAGCTTAATAGTGAGAGGAGGGACATATGAAATTAATTTTGCCAGTGCTATCTGGTATTATATTTTTGCTTTGCATATATCGATTTACTATCCGTTTATTTAAGCCAGAAGATGCGCCGAATACATCGGATGATAAATTAGACTGGAAAACGGTTTCGGCTTTGATGGCGATTGTAAGCGTGGCATGGGTAGCGTTTATATTTCTTTACGCAATGCTAAAAAACCCAAGCTATACTTTAGATGAATCGCTTAAAGACGTTTTTATCCAGCTTGATGTGAACCATTACGTTAATATCGCACAGTTTGGATATGGTACCGGCGAAGCTTTCCACGAGCAAGAGTTAATGATTGCGTTCTTTCCACTGTGGCCGCTGCTACTAAAGCTTGTGCATTTTATCATCCCTATTGGATGGTATGTATTAGGCACTCTTTTGCAAATTCCAATATTTATCGTTGGAATGACAATGTTTTATGTGGTAGCATCAAAATATTATGATCAACCCACATCAAAACTTGCATTGATTTTATTATTGGTATCTCCGGGCGCATTTTTCTTTTTATCTCCAATGACGGAAAGCTTGTTTTTTGCTTTATGCATGGTATCGCTTTGGGCGCTTCAAAGCAGAAAGCTTTGGGTTTTTGTAATTGCTAGCTATGCGGCGGCATTAACGCGCAGTCCAGGCGTATTGCTGGCTGTTCCTGCAATAATAATGGCCGCTCAAGGATTTAAAAATAAAAGTGGAATTGCACGGTGGGGAACTTATCTTGTGTCAGCAAGCGGGCCGGTATTAGGCATTGCAACGTATTTACTGATTAATTTTAAAGTGTATGGAAATTGGTTGGCGTATTCTGAATTTCAGCGTGACCATTGGGGGCAAGGACTGGGGATTTTTTGTAACACTATAAAATATCATCAAGAATATTTTTGGGGTGGGCTAAAAGACAATATAAAATTTGCGGTTCTGGTTTCGTTGATGGCTGTCTTAGTAATCATGGCGCAATTGATATCGACTTGGTGGGGTTCAAAAAAGGTGCCTACTCATTTAGGATTTTACTCATTGGCTTATATTGCGCTAGTGGACGGTGCCACATGGCTGCTAAGCGCGCCCCGATACGCTTTGTGTTTGCCGTTTGTGCACCTATCCATTGCAGACAAATTACGCACGCCAATTCGCAAGGCATTGGTATTAGTTCCTCTTAGCATGGTATCTATTTTATATTTAATTGAATTTCTTGAGCGCGCACCAATTTATTAAACAAAAAAATCCCCCACCGGGCGCAACCGGCAGGGGACATAAAGAACAGCTTACCCAGAAGGATACGCAGTCCACAACTGTATTGTATCACCTCTGTGGTAGGCTTAGCAAGAGGTGAAAAAAATAATGGCAAAAAAAACAGACATTAAAATGCGTAAAGATGGACGAATGGAGAAAGTAGTTGACGGACACCATTTTTACGGTAGAACGGAAAAAGAACTGTTACGCAAAATTAAAAGCTTTCAAGAAAAAAAGGAAACAGGAGTTTTATTTGACGTTATAGCCGATGCCTGGTACACGGAAACCGAAGAGCGTGTCACCGCCAAGACATGGGAAGGCGGCTATGTGTCTGCATACAATAAAGCAGTTAACTATTTTCGCGGGATACCATTTAAAGATATTACCACACAAGATTGTGCGGCATACGTAAATACGTTTGTTGCTAAAGGCTTATCATATAAAACTGTTTGCAACAACTTGAATGTTTTACAAATGATTTTTCAAAAGGCGTGTATAGACTATAACTGCTACAACAACCCGGCGGCACTGGTAAAAGTGCCGCGTAGCCTGCCGAGAAAAAAGCGCGTATCTCCCAATCAGTCCCAAATAGATATTATAAAGGAAAACACGGACGTTCCATTCGGAGACTTCTTTTTCTTTTTACTTTATACTGGTATGCGCCGCGGTGAAGCATTGGCAATAGAGTGGAGCGATATAGACTGGGAGAATAAAATAATAAACGTAAACAAGTCAGTCACCTATACCCAGCTTGGAGCTTTTGTGAAATCGCCAAAAACAAAGGCCGGAGAACGTACCGTGCCATTGCTGGACAAGCTTTCCAAAAATTTAAAGCTTCGCAGGAAAAAAAGCGGAAGAATATTCGCAGAGCCAGATGGTAGCATTATAACGGAAAGCCATTTGTTGATGAAGATTAAGCGATATAGTAGGGCGACCGGAGTGAATGCAACGTTTCATCAGCTTCGGCACGCCTTTGCCACAATCTGCTTTGAGGCCGGACTAGAGCCAAAAGACGTACAGCATATTTTAGGTCATGCGAACATCAGCACAACGATGGACATTTATACAGATTGGCGTTCTGGGCGCTTGGATAATGCAGCAGCTAAGCTAAATCAATTTGATTTCTAATTTCGTCAGTGATTCGTCAGCACTGTTAAAACGGCTTTATTAAGCGTTTGTTTTCGGGTTCGATTCCCGCTATCTGCTCCAAAACAAAACCGCAGAGTTCAGCAAAACAGCTAGCCTCTGCGGTTTTTCTTTTTCCCTTTTTATAAAGTGCAACTAGCGTTAACTGATGCAGCAATATAAAAAGCAGTATGAGGAAGGCGTGGATAAGCGTTTTCGCGCCACACAGGCACCAATTTTTTACTCGAACTATGCAATGAAAGCGATTCTATTTTTGTATACATGTCATAACTTATTTGAATTGGCAAAATTATGTCGAAAATGCTATCATCGTATTTAACAGGAATGGTGGAGGAAAAAGAATGTTGAAAAATATGAAGATTAAATACAAGTTTCAATCAGTATTTCTAGTCATTTTAGTTTCGATATTGGTGATGGTAGCACTGGCTTATAATTCTTTTAACCATGCAAGCAATATCATGGATACTTTCTATCGCATTCAATATGCAAACACCAAAAATCAGATGGAAATTCGAAAAGATATTCAGACGATTAATAAACGCATTTTGGTGGCGTTTATCAGCAACGACAATAAGGTGACTGAGGAGCAGGTGGCAGATTTTGACGAGCGGTTTGTCAAAATCGATGGATTGATTCAGGATATGAACCAAACACTGGGCCAGCCTGAAATGATTGCGGAAATGCAGGCATCGTTCGACGACTTAAAATCGGAAACCTATCGCCTAATGGACATGATAGAAGCAGGACAAAGCGCAGAAGCGTTGACCTTTTACAATACCACGTTTAACGATGTGATTTCAGAGCGATTTGTTGCGGCACTCTCAGCGGTAGGCGATGCTTCTGATGAGCAGGCCGAGCAAAAATATCAGGAGAGCATTGCCATCAAACACCAGGCAACGATTGCGCTTTTGGTAACTGGTGTAGCGTGTGTCGCACTTTGCACGGTGCTGTTTAAAAAGCTTTCACGTGGCATTACAAAAAATGTGGTGCAGATGGAGAGCGCGGTACGGTCAATGGAAAGCGGCTCTTTTGACATTGACTTGCAGCCAAATGGAAACGACGAGCTTGCCCAAATGACTCGCTCGTTTATGCAGATGGCGCAAACCACTCAGCAAATTATTGCAGATCTCTGCGGTATTTTAACTGAGATGAGCAACGGCAATTTCTCGGTCGCTTCTTCTTGCAGCGAATCGTATGTGGGCGAGTATAGTGATATTCTTTCCGCACTTAGCCAAATCAACTTTAAACTGCGCGAAGTCTTCTCTAACATGAATGCTATTGCGGGTCAGGTAGAGGCAGGTTCCAGTCAAATCGCCGATGGCTCTATGGCGCTTAGCCAAGGCGCTACCGAACAGGCTTCTACAGTAGAAGAGCTTGCCGCAACCATTCAGACCATTAATGGGCAAATTGAAGAAAACAGCGAGCATGCCGCAAATGTAAACGGCTTTTCGCTACAGGTGGCAGAAAAAATTGACCACCAGAGCGAGCAGATGGCACAGATGCTTTCTGCCATGCATGATATTGAAGAAAAATCGAATGAAATCGAAAAGATTATCAAGACAATTGATGACATTGCGTTCCAGACCAATATTCTGGCATTGAACGCCGCAGTAGAAGCTGCACGTGCAGGCGATGCCGGCAAGGGCTTTGCAGTAGTTGCGGACGAGGTACGCAACCTGGCAGGCAAATCTGCCGAGGCTGCTAAAGAAACTGCGACACTCATTAAATCCACCATCGAAGCGGTACAAAACGGCTCCGGCATTGTCGAGGGTGCGGCAGATTCGCTCGGTGAGGTGATTGATAAGTCTTGCCAGACCACTTCACTGATTGGCAAAATTACCAACCAGATTGAGCAGGAAGCAACTGCAATGAACCAGATGACATTAGCGCTGGAGCAGATTTCTCAGGTGGTACAGCAGAACAGTGCTACCGCAGAAGAAAGCTCTGCTGCTTGCCAGGAATTGAACGGACAAGCGGTAATTCTCAAACAAATGGTAGAAAAGATTACATATTAAACAAACAGTAAAGCGAGCCGGTCGAAATTATATCGACCGGCTCGCTTTTTTACGAAAAATATAAAATGTTAGAAAAGAAGTATTGCTGTGCCGTATGGGCTTTCTATAAAACACAGATTTCAAAAAGAGTACTAAAGCGAGTTCCCGTGCGTAAATGCTATTTTAGTTGTTTGACATGGTGGCAAAACTCTGCAAAAATATCGTTGGCAATTGTCTGCATCTGGGCAGTGTCGACCTTGCAAACGTTGCGGTCGTAAGTATACATGCCGTTGATTTCGTCTTCCACATCAGAAAGCTGGGTATAGATGCAACCGCAAAGCCCTAACGGAATAGAGGGCAGCACCATTTTGCGGTAGAGTGCAGTAATTTTTTCAGTCAAAGGCTCTTGCGTTTTTACCGTACCGTAACCGTACTTTGCATTGGGCTGAAACAGGTGCCCAGGCACAGGGCGGGCATATCCACCGCATTCCGAAAGAAACAGTGGTCGCTTACTGGCACGCATTACTTTGGTGCGGAAATACAAGTGGCGGCTGTCGAGGTCACTTTCCTGTTGGGCGAACCAGCCGGAGGTGGCATCGTAAAAGCGGGTAGGGTCAGCGGCTTTGCAGGTGCGGTAGATACGATCAGCATCAAACTGCCCCCATCCCTCGTTAAAAATGGTATAGCCGACGATACAAGGATGATTATATAAATGCTGCTGTGTTGCAAGTGCATGCCCCTCAAAAAAGGCTTTTCGCTTTTCTTCTCCGGCGGTGTGGTCAGCGCGGCGTAAAAAGCCCAGCGTTGGCAATACCGTATCTTTTAAGTAATGATAGCTGCCGCTGTTCACCATGTCTTGCAGTACCAGCATTCCGCTGCGGTCACACGCATAATAAAAGGTTTCAGGTTCTACTTTAATGTGTTTGCGCAGCAGATTGAAACCAAGCTCTTGCATACGTGCAACATCGCGTTCATATTCTACCGGCTGCTCGGGCAGGTAGATGCCATCAGCAAAATAGCCCTGGTCAAGCACCCCGTGCAAGAAAAGCGGCTCGCCATTCAGGCAGATGCATTGCTGTGCGCCAATGCTACGAAGCTGTACGGTGCGCAAAGCAAAATAACTTTCTATACGGTCGGTGTCAGTTTCGATGAAAAGGGGATATAAAAATGGGTCTTGTGGTGTCCAAAGATGAGGAATTTCGTCCTCTTTTAAAAGGTCAATCTCGATTTGCTTTTGCGCAAAGGTGCGTCGCAGTAATCCCTCTTTCAACGGAATCTCAATGGTGTATTCCGGCGCGTCTGTTTCAACCGAAAGCGCAATACCGGTAAGGGAGGGCGTAATGCGCACAGCGTTGACTGCATGGGGCGGTACCGCTTCTAACCATACCGTTTGCCAGATGCCGGAGACCGGGGTGTACCACATGCCGCCCCGATTTTTACACTGCTTGCCATAAGGGTAGTCGGTCGAGAGGGTATCCAGTGCATTCACAGTCAGTTGGTTTTCGTCCAGCAAAGCCTCGGTAATATCTACGCTAAAAGGCAGATAGCCTCCCTCATGCCGTGCAAGCGACTGCCCGTTTAGCACAACTTCCGCGATTTGGTCGACTGCGCCGAAATGCAGTAGCACGCGATCTGTAGAACGTGCAAAGCCGGTGGGCAGCGAAAATTGCTTTTGGTAGCAAAGCTGACCATCGTGTGGCAGCGGATAGTGTGCCAGAGGTGCTTCGGGCGGAAACGGAACCTGAATGGGTACACCGTTCAGCTCCCATTCACCGTTTAAGCAGAAAAAGCTGTTACGCTTATGCTGAGGGCGAGGGTATTCCTGCTGCCAGCGGGATGCAATCGAATGTTCCATATAACGCTCCTTTAAAAACAGGTGGCGAAAGTGTAGTTTAAGTTTCTTTTACTATAGCAGCATTTTGATAGCGCTTCAACCCACAAAAGTCCCAGTACAGCATAAAAAGCATAAAAAATCGGACAGCCACATCTAAAGAAGTGCTGCCCGATTTTTACAAAAGGCTTATAAAAGAGAAATAGATTATTTTCTGGCTTTGCCTGCCTCGTCGCATTCCAGCGCCGCTGCAATAAAGGCTGCCTCTGTTAATTCGTAGGGGGCGCAGTGCCACTCTGTAACTGTTTTTGCTTTGGCGGCAAGCGGTGCGAGGTCAGCAGGGGTCAGCTCCAGATCTGCAAGGCAGATGGGCAGTCCGATGGATTGGTTGAAAGCCATCAGCTCATCGCGCAGCGCATACTGCTTGTCGTAGGTCATCAAGAACAATACGCCAAAGGAGACCACTTCGCCGTGCAGATGACGCTCGATTGCCGGAATAACGGTGGAGCCGTTATAGAAAGCGTGTGCCAGACTGCTGTTGTAATAGTCAGCGTCGGGCGTGGTAGTGAAGTTGGAAACCAGACCGGTGCTCATAACAATGTCCAGTGCAACCTGCTCCAGCTCATAAGACGGAGTGTTCGAGCGGCAGTCCTCCAGCGCTTTGGCACCAAAGCGCAGCAGCGGTTCTGCACAGGCACCGGCAAGCTGTTTGCCCAACAGCGGAGTGTGAGAAAGTGTTTTGTCACGGGTGGCAAGCAGCACTTCGTATTCTTTGGAAAGCGCATCGCCAATGCCAGCCCAGAGCAGCTTTTCCGGTGCTTCGGCGATGATTTTGGTGTTGATGAAGGTATGCACAGCCGGCTCCTGCGGGTAGAAGTAGCCATCTAGCGTGCCGTCCTGTTTGTAGATAACAGCAATGGCGGTGCAGGGAGCGCAGTTGGAAGCGATGGTCGGGAAAGAGAACAGCGGTTTATCCAAACGGGTTGCGACTACCTTACAGGTGTCGATGGCGCGACCGCCGCCCATGCCGAAAATCATATCAGCTTCCTGCACAGCCGGGGTTGCCATCAACGCCTCAGCATTTGCATAGGTTGCATTATCGCCGTACCAAACAAAATCAGTGATGGTAAGGTCGGTGCCAGCCAGAGATGCTTCCAGTGCAGGGCGGCCTTTTTCCATTGCGGTTTTGCCGCCAATGACGACAGCCTTTTTGCCAAAACGGCGGGTAACATAACGCACCTCTTCATAGCAGTCGGTGCCAACACTGCAACTGGGGAGAAAAACGTTTGCTTTGCTCATGATAAAGCTCCTTTTACTTCTTCTGTGGGGATGGTTTCAACTTCAGCATCGTCACCCTGATCGCGGGATGCAAAAAAGTTTGCGACGATAGAACCGAAAATCTGATGAACAACAGTCGCTACTGCGGAGGGCAGCACTGCCATCGGCAGGGTGGAAGAAAAGCCACCTGCAAGGCCTACTGCCAGGCCGGAGTTTTGCAGACCGACTTCGATGGAGAGTGCGTGGACTTTTTTGGTGTCCATTTTTGCCAGTTTGCAGATGCCGTACCCCGCCGTAAGGCCGAGCAGATGATGCAAAAATACCGCAAAAACAACCACGATAGAGCTGGCGGAAAGGACTTTATCCACGTTGGGTGCAACGCACATAGCAACAATGGTGACAATGGAAAGAACCGAGATGAGAACGAGGAGCTTTTGGATTTTTTTGCAGCTTTCGCCGACTAAAAAACGCACCAACAAACCCATAAGGATCGGCAGAAGCACCACAATGACGATGCTTTTGAGCATATCAAAGAAATTAACACTGACCCATTCGCCACCAAGGTAGAGCGAAAGTGCAGGGGTCAGAACAGGGGCAAGCAGCGTGGTGCAGGTAGTGACAGTGACAGAAAGTGCCACGTCGCCTTTTGCAAGAAAGGTCATAACGTTGCTGGCGGTACCGCCGGGTACGCAGCCAAGCAGAATCAGACCGAAAGCAAGGTCCGGCGGCAGGTTGAGCAGCTTTGCTACCAGCAGCGCGCCCAGCGGCATGACGGTGTATTGCGCCAAAACGCCAATGAGTACGTCTTTGGGGCGCTTTAGGATGAGTGCAAAATCCTCACCTTTCAGCGTAAGACCCATGCCGAACATGATAACGCCGAGTAAGACGTTGGTTAGCGAAAGGCTGGCAATGCGTACCTTGGTAAGGGGCAGCACAAGCTGCGGAAAAACGAGCGCAAAAAGTGCTGCGCCAAGGCTTAAAAATGCCATTTTTTTGCCGAGAACGTCACTGAGTTTGTTGATGTATTTCATAATTGACTCCTTAAATTTTGTTTTAATTGAAAATATCCGTCAAAATTTATAGGGTCAAATTATGGTGTGCAGCCAGCCTTCCGGCGCAGGCAGAGAGCCCATTTGAATGCCGGTGAGTGCATCATACAGACGGCGCAGAAC
Organism: Pygmaiobacter massiliensis; assembly: GCF_900199435.1. GTDB lineage: Bacteria > Bacillota > Clostridia > Oscillospirales > Ruminococcaceae > Pygmaiobacter > Pygmaiobacter massiliensis. Next base: position 733,821 of record NZ_OAML01000002.1, on the reverse strand, counting down.
AGGGCCCATTTCTTCCATGCCGGAAGAGAAACGAATCTCACTGCCGTGGTCGTCGATTAGCCCGACAGGAGAGATGACAGCCGCTGTGCCGCAAAGGCCGCATTCGGCAAAATCTTTTACTTCTTCAAACGGTACTTCACGTTCTTCCACTTCCATGCCAAGGTAATCCTTTGCAACGGTTAGCAGAGAACGACGGGTGATGGAAGGAAGGATGGAGGGAGATTTGGGGGTGACCAGTTTATTGTCACGGGTGACAAAGATAAAGTTTGCGCCGCCGGTCTCTTCTACTTTGGTACGGGTTGCAGCATCGAGATAAAGATTTTCTGCAAAGCCGCGGCTTTTGGCGTAATGAGAAGCGTACAGGCTCATTGCATAGTTAAGGCCTGCTTTGATGTGGCCGGTGCCGTTCGGGGCAGCGCGGTCAAAATCGCTTACCATCAGTTTGATGGGTTTTGCACCGCCTTTGAAGTACGGGCCAACCGGGGTGCAAAAGACCCGGAACTCATACTCGGGTGCCGGGGCAACGCCGATGACAGGGCCGGTACCGGCAATGAAAGGGCGCAGGTATAAAGTGGCGCCAGAGCCATAAGGCGGCACGAAAGCGGCGTTTGCACGTACGGTTTCTTCTACTGCGCGCAGGAACATTCCCTCCGGCAATTTCGGAATTTCAAGACGCTCGCAGCTGTCGTCCATACGGGCAGCATTCAGCTCCGGGCGGAAGGTGACGATGTGTCCGTCTTTGGTAGTGTAGGCCTTCAGTCCCTCAAAGCAGGTCTGTGCATACTGCAACACACCGGCGCTTTCAGAAACGTGCAGCATCGGGTCATCTACCAGACGGCCTTCCTCCCATGCGCCATTGCGGTACATTGCAGAAAAGCGCTTGTCAGTTGCCATGTAACCAAATCCGAGGTTACTCCAATCGATGTTTTGTTTTTCCATCCCAAATCTCTCCTTTTTTATCGACGAATTTTATAAAAACAAAAAAGCCTTTGGCTGCTGCCAAAGGCTTTCTGGTTTCACGGTTTGACGTTTTAACGGCTGTATGCTAAGCCGCGACCGGTACGCTACCGGTCTGAACTATCAACTTTCTACCCGAAGCACGACGAACAGCGCTATTTTCACCTGCCGCAATAATCAGTACGACTACTACGAACAGGCTAATAATAACGCTAATTACGACTACTACGTTGTAAAAAGTTGAAAGGCCCATATTGAACGCTCCCGAAAAATTTGATTTTTTACACGATAACACATTTCGTTTTTGATTGTCAACAAAAATGACAAATTTTGTAATAAATGTAAAATCCGATTTTGATGCAGCTTTTATTCTTGTGAATCTGACGGAAGAATTTTGGGGATTGACCCGATGTCGTACGGCGTAGTTTGGTAAACAAAATAGTTCAGCCAGTTGCTATACAGCAAATTTGCATGGGCGCGCCAGCTTAACACCGGGGCGCGCGAAGGGTCGTCCTGCGGGTAATAGTTCTTCGGTATTGCGATGCTTTTGCCGGCAGCAACATCGCGTAGATATTCGTTTTGCAGGGTCAGCGGGTCGTATTCTGAATGCCCCATTACAAAAATCTGCTTGCCATTTGCGGTAGAAGCGGCATATACACCGGCCTCGTCAGAAGAAGCAAGAATCTTTAGCCCGTCTATGGCTTCCAGGTCCTCACGTTTTACAGTAGTGTGGCGCGAGTGGGGAACCATAAAGGTTTCATCAAAGCCGCGAAATAAAATTGAACGAGTGTAATCTACCCGGTGCGGAAAAATGCCGAACATCTTTTCGGGCAGCGGCTGTTTTTGAATGCCGAAATGATAGTAAAGGCCAGCCTGTGCGCCCCAGCAAATATGGAAAGTGCTGTGCACATGAGTTTTGCTCCACTCCATAATTTCGCAAAGCTCCGGCCAATATTCCACCTCTTCAAACGGCATCTGTTCTACCGGTGCGCCAGTAATAATCAACCCGTCGAAGTTGCGGTCGCGTACCTCTGCAAAAGACTTATAAAAAGAAAGCAGATGTTCGGCAGAGGTGTTTTTGGACTCGTAAGTTTCGGTGTGAATCAGCTCCAGCTCGACCTGCAGAGGCGTATTCCCCAGCAGGCGCGAAAGCTGTGTTTCGGTTTCTATCTTTTTGGGCATTAAGTTCAGCAGCAAAATTTGCAACGGACGAATGTCCTGCGTCATGGCGCGCATCTCGGTCATCACAAAGATGTTTTCGTTGCAAAGCACGCGGGTGGCGGGCAAATCGTTCGGTATCTTGATAGGCACGAGGGCGTTCTCCTTTATTTATAATACTTTAAATCTGGCTAAGCGCGTTATCGAGGTCTGCAATCAAATCCTCTGCGCTTTCCAGCCCGCAAGAAAGGCGGATGAGGTCGCCGGAAACGCCTGCGGCTGCAAGTTCTGCATCATTCATCTGGCGGTGGGTAGAGCTGGCGGGGTGCAGGCAGCAGGAGCGTGCATCCGCCACGTGCGTTTCAATCGCGGCAATTTCGAGATGCTGCATCATTTTTTCAGCAGCGGCGCGGCCACCTTTTACACCAAAGCTTACTACGCCGCAGCTGCCCTGGGGCAGATATTTTTGCGCCAACGCATGGTACGGGCTGGAAGCAAGGCCCGGGTAGTTGACCCAGCTGACTTGCGGGTGTGCCTCTAAAAACTCTGCTACTTTTTGGCCATTTTCGCAATGACGCTGCATTCTTACATGTAGGCTTTCGAGACCGAGATTCAGCAAAAACGCGCTCTGCGGAGACTGGGAAGAACCGAGGTCGCGCATCAGCTGTACAGTCGCTTTGGTAATATATGCGCCTGCAAGGCCAAAGCGCTCGGTATAAACCACACCGTGGTAGCTGTCGTCCGGGGTGCAAAGGCCGGGGTATTTTTCGGCATATTTTGTCCAGTCAAATTTGCCGGCATCCACAATGCAACCGCCCACAGCAGAAGCATGACCGTCCATGTATTTGGTGGTGGAATGGGTGACGATATCAGCACCCCACTCGATGGGGCGGCAGTTGTAGGGGGTTGCAAAGGTGTTGTCAATGATGAGGGGAACACCGTGGGCATGCGCGGCATTGGCGAATTTTTCGATGTCCAGCACAGTCAGTGCAGGATTTGCGATGGTTTCGCCGAAAACAGCTTTGGTGTTGGGGCGAAATGCAGCGGCGAGCTCTTCCTCGGTGCAATCTGGCGAAACAAAGGTAAACTCTACGCCCATGCGCTTCATCGTGACAGCGAACAGGTTATAGGTGCCGCCGTAAATAGTAGAGGAGGAAACCACATGATCTCCGCAGGAGGCAATGTTGAAAACACTGTAAAAGGATGCTGCCTGGCCGGAAGCCAGCAGCATTGCGGCGCTGCCGCCCTCTAATTCGCAAATTTTAGCGGCTACGGTGTCGCAGGTGGGGTTTTGCAGACGAGAGTAAAAATATCCGCTTGCTTCCAGATTGAACAGCTTGCCCATATCTTCGCTGGTGCTGTATTTAAACGTGGTGCTTTGGATAATAGGAATCTGGCGAGGCTCGCCGTTGCCCGGGGTATAACCGCCCTGTACACATTTGGTTTCGATGTGATAGTTTTTCATTTTTAACACTCCCTCTAAATTGCTGTTGCTTTGCACAACAGCTGCATTTGGCTGCAACGCAGCCGTTTCCCGAAAAAATCAAAACAAATACAAAAAAGCCCCCGCCTCAAAAGAATTAACCTTTGAGACGAGAGCTTAAAAAGCACCCGCGGTACCACTCAAATTGCGGCCGAAAAGCCACCACTTTCAGGCTCACTTATTGAAGCCCTATGCCTTGACGCAGCAATCACGAAGAAACCCTAACGGTGAAACATCACCCTCGAATCCTCAGCTCAGAAGCCATAGACCATTGGACAAATTTACTGTCGGCTCACACCTGCCGCCGACTCTCTGAAAGCGCCTTTGCCCGGCCCTCTTCCTCACAGCTTTTGTAGTATGCACAGCCCGTAAGGCTGCGGTTTTGATTTGTTTCATTCTAAAGCAGCAAGCAGGATTTGTCAATAGCAGACAAAAATATTTTGTAAAGAGGGTAAGATAAAAACCTGAAAATCTATATGTCAACCATTATCGTTAAATTGGTTGACATATGGATTTTTTTTTCATATAATAAACAGCGCGGCATAGTTGCGGCAATCAAAAATCCAAAGGCCGGTGTAAAGACGTCTGCACCAGCCCTTAGCGTACCGTGCCGAATTGAGAAAAAGAAACAGGAGCCTTTTTATGAAAACGAAAAATCTTATTTTAGTAGCTTTGTTTACAGCGCTCACCGCAGTAGGGGCCTTTATTCGTATTCCGGTGCCGGTAGTGCCCTTTACTTTGCAGTTTTTGTTTACCATGCTTGCAGGGTTGCTTTTGGGTGGCACGCTGGGTGCAACCAGTGTGCTGGTTTATATCATTCTCGGTTTGCTGGGGTTGCCGGTGTTTACCAGCGGTGGTGGTATTGGCTATATTTTTCAGCCCACTTTTGGTTACATCATCGGCTTTTGCATTGCTGCTTATGTCACCGGTAAAATTGCCAACAAAACCGAAAATCCATCTTACAAGCGGCTACTTGCAGCAAACTTCATCGGCCTTTTGATTGTCTATGCAGCAGGTATGGTATATTACTGGGCCATCAGCACCTTCTACCTTGGCACCGGCATTGGGCTGTGGACACTGTTTTTATATTGCTTTGTACTGGCAGTGCCTGGCGATATTCTGCTTTGCGTGGTAGCAGCGGTGCTTGCAAAACGTTTGATTCCGATACTGCGCGGACGCTTTGGTTCAATTACTGCCTAATTTATTTTGATACGTTAGACCATGCAGCGATGCAACGCACCGCTAGAAAGAGAGGAAACCATGAATTTAGTTGAAAAAGACCTAAAGTACATTTGGCATCCCTGTTCGCAGATGAAGGATTACGAGGAGCTTGCTCCTATTGTCATCGACCATGCAAAAGGCGTGATGCTTTATGACGAAAACGGTAAAGACTATATTGACGTGGTGAGCTCGTGGTGGTGCAACCTGCTGGGGCACTGCAACCCGAAAATTAATGCCGAAATCAAAGACCAACTGGACAAGCTGGAGCATGTGATTTTTGCAAATCTCACCCACGAGCCTGCCATTCGTCTTTGCGAAGAGCTGAGCAAGGTTTTGCCCGCAGGCCTTGAAAAGTTTAATTTTTCAGACAACGGCTCGGCGGCGGTAGAGTGTGCTCTGAAAATGGCGTTTCAGTACCAGTACCAAACCGGACACCAAGAGAAAAAGCGATTTATGTGCCTTTCCGAAGGCTACCACGGCGAAACAATCGGCGCACTTTCAGTGGGCAGCATGGATCTGTATGCAAAAATCTATAAACCGATGCTAATGGATGTACTGCATGTAGAAGCACCCGATTGCTACCGCTGCCCCTACGGCAAGTGCCGTGATAATTGCGATGCCGAGTGCTTTGAACACGCAGAAAAAATGTTTGAACAGCACGCACACGAAACCTGTGGCATTATTATTGAGCCGCTGTTGCAGGGCAGCGCCGGTATGCGTATTTACCCACCGGTTTACCTGAAAAAGCTGCGCGCCTTGTGCGACAGTTATCATGTGCTGCTGATTGCGGACGAAATTGCAACCGGTTTTGGACGTACCGGTAAAATGTTTGCCTGCGACCATGCGGGCATTTCGCCGGATATTATCTGTATCTCTAAAGGCCTTACCGGTGGTTATATGCCAATGGCCATCACCGTTACCACCAACGAGGTTTACAATGCCTTTTATGCAGACTATAATGAAGGCAAAGCCTTTATGCACAGCCACACCTACAGCGGTAACCCGCTGGGCTGCCGCGCAGCACTGGCAGTGCAGAAAATTCTGCGTGAAGAGCAGATTCTTGAAAAGGCAGCGGTGCAGGCAGAATACCTGCATGAGCAGCTTTGCAATGCATTGCTAGACCACCCAAATGTTGGCGAAATTCGACACATTGGTCTCATCAACGCAATTGAGCTGGTGAGCGATAAAAAAACCAAAACCGAATTTGACTCCTCCTTGCGCATGGGTTATCAAATTTATAAAAAAGCACTGGCGAACGGTCTCATTTTGCGCCCGCTGGGTAACGTGCTGTACTTTAACCCGCCGCTTGTCATCAGCAAAGAAGAAATTGATGAAGCGGTGCGCCGCTGTGTTGCTTCGATTAACGAGGTGCTTTAAAAAAAACGGGTTGAGGTGTGCATTTTGCCGAGCTGATTGTATGGGTGGCCTAAGTGCAGCAGTAAGCTGAAAAAAGTGGCTAAAATCAAGCGATGCAACGGCTGGTTGCGAAAGTTCCAGTTTAAAATGGTGGCGCGCAACCACATAATACGCTAAACTTGGGGCAAACAATACAGGAGGTGCTTTATGGCATTCGGCGAAAAATTGCAAACCCTCAGAAAGACAAAAGGGCTGTCACAAGAGCAGCTTGCAGCGGAGCTTTCCGTATCCCGGCAAGCTGTATCCAAGTGGGAGCTGGGCGAATCAAACCCGGACCTTGAATATCTGATTCAGCTTAGTGAGTTTTTTAATGTTACCACAGATTTTCTTTTAAAAGAAAACGTGAAAAGCCCCTTGCCCGAACCCGTGCCGGTGCAAAAAGATCACGCATTAACTGCACAAATTCTCTTTTTTGGTGCCACAGGCTTTTTGCTGATTGGTCTGCTGCTGGCATTTGGCGGCTGGTACGACCAGCAGACCGGTGTTGCGATTGTAGGCGGTATGATTGTGCAGGTAGTGGGCCTTGCCGGGTATTTTATCGGGCGGCTTTTGGCTGGTGCAGAACCAGCTGTTTGGCTGCAAATAACAAATCTTGCGATCGGGCTGTTTATGCCGGCTTCGATGCTGAGCAGTCTTGTGACAGGACGAGTGATTTCTCCATATCCTACAGATATTTTTACTGTTCTGCCTTTTGGGGCCTTTTACGCTGTTATGCTCGCCGCATCAATTTGGGCCATTAAAAAGATGAACTCCAAAACAGGGAACTGATTTTCTGGCGGCGCAGGTGAAACAGCCGGAATATGACCAACCCATCAATGCGGGAAGAAATAAAAATCCATATTAAAAGTAGCCCTGTAAATTCACTGCGGTCAATAGTTTTTAATCCCTTTATTGCATCGGTACACATTATATGTTTGCCCCGGTGCCGCATAGCTGTTTGGGTGTAAAGATAACATTTAAATCACAAAAAAACACTTGACAAAGCATTTAGTATCCCGTAGAATTAGCTTGTTTTCAATCGCATATAGCGAGGACATTTTGACCAGTTTCTTTTTTAGAAGCTCGAGGCCATACGGACAGCCGGGTCAACTGCCGATCGTGGAGCTTGCTCCGCATTATTGATTGCGTTAAAAGCGCAACTTTTATAAGTTGGCAACTAAATTGCCAGTTGGTTACTTCATAACCAAGTGTACTTCGGGTACACACTTGTGAAACGGTCAATAAGAGTAGTAAAAGTAGTTCTTGCTATATAGACTCTGAAAATTTCTGGAATTCTGCATCGTCTTACGTGATATTATTTCACAGGGGCTTTGCGCGCTTACCCAAACCAGAATACAATCATTGAACGATTTTATAAGATGTGCCACAGTACGCTGTGACACATCTTTTTTTTGTTTGGAGGTTTTGAAATTGGTAGAAAAAATGAAACTGTATGGCTTTAATAACCTCACAAAATCGTTGAGTTTTAACATCTACGATATCTGTTATGCCAAAACAGCGCGCGAACAGCAGGATTATATTAAATATATCAACGAGCAGTACAACTCTGAGCGTTTAACTGCAATTTTGACCCGCCTTACCGAAATGATTGGCGCAACGGTGCTGAATATTTCAAAACAGGACTATGAGCCGCAGGGCGCGAGCGTCACTTTTTTGATTGCCGAAGAAAGCATGGTGAAAACCCGCAGTGGCGAAACTGTTGTTGCGCACCTGGACAAGAGCCATGTTACCGTGCATACCTATCCGGAGTATCATCCGGAAACCTCTATTGCAACCTTCCGCGTTGATATCGACGTTGCCACCTGCGGTGAGATTACCCCGCTTTCTACGCTGGATTTCCTCATCGGCAGTTTTGATTCTGATATTATCACGATGGATTACCGGGTGCGCGGCTTTACGCGGGATATGCAAGGTCAAAAGCTGTTCATCGACCATAACATCACTTCCATTCAGGATTATATCGACAACACCACCTTGCAAAAGTACGACGCCATCGACGTCAACGTTTACCAGTCGAATATTTTTCACACCAAAATGCTCATTAAAGACATCGTACTGCAAAATTACCTGTTCAACTCGGATGTCTATGAAATTCCGCCCAAAACCCGGCTGGATATTACCAACTCTTTGCGCCGCGAAATGATTGAGATTTTCAGCGGTTCTAATATTTATGGGGAGGTAGCGCGTTGAAAGACCAGACCAGAGCGCCGCTGTTGGAAGCGCTGGAGCGCATGCGGCACGACCGGCTAGTTCCGTTTGATGTGCCGGGCCATAAACACGGCAAAGGAAACCCGGAGCTGACTGCATTTTTGGGCGAGCAGTGCCTTTCGGTAGACGTTAACTCGATGAAGCCGCTGGACAATCTCTGCCACCCGGTCAGCGTAATTAAAGAAGCAGAAGAGCTTGCAGCTGAGGCATTTGGTGCCGCACACGCTTTTTTTATGGTAGGCGGTACCACTTCTGCTGTGCAGGCAATGATTCTGGCCAGCGTTAAAAGCGGCGAGGAGATTATTCTGCCCCGCAACGTACACCAAAGCGTGATTAATGCGCTGGTGCTCTGCGGTGCGGTGCCGGTTTATATCAATCCCCAAACCGATAAAAAGCTTGGCATCTCGCTTGGCATGTCGGTTGCTGACGTGCAGCGCACCATTGCTGCGCATCCAGCAGCGAAAGCAATCCTCGTCAATAACCCCACCTATTACGGCATCTGCTCAGACCTTGCGACGATTACCACAATTGCGCACCAAAATGGCTTGCGGGTACTTGCGGACGAGGCCCATGGCACCCATTTTTATTTTGGCAAGGGGATGCCTATCTCTGCCATGGCAGCTGGGGCAGACCTTGCAGCAGTCAGCATGCACAAATCCGGCGGGTCGTTGACCCAAAGCTCATTGTTGCTGTGCGGGCCGCAGGTGAATGCGGACTATGTGCGCAAAATCATCAATCTCACGCAGACTACCAGCGGCTCCTATCTGTTGCTTTCAAGCCTTGATATTTCTCGCCGTAACCTTGCACTGCGGGGCGAAGAGATTTTTGAAAAGGTGAAAAATTTTGCGGAATACGCACGTGCAGAAATCAACGATATAGGCGATTACTACGCTTATTCGAAAGAGCTGGTCAACGGCGACAGCGTGTACGATTTTGATACCACCAAGCTTTCGGTCAATACCTTGCCGCTTGGTCTTGCAGGCATCGAAGTATATGACCTGCTGCGCGACGAGTATGGCATTCAAATCGAGTTTGGTGATCTGGGCAATATTCTTGCCTATATTTCGGTTGGCGATAAAAACAAAAATATCGAGCGGCTCATCAGTGCACTTGCAGAGATTCGCCGCATTTATAAAAAAGACAACAAGGACATGCTCGAAAGCGAATATATCAGCCCAGTGGTCGTGATGTCTCCGCAAACTGCATTTTACGCAGAAAAGCGCAGCCTGCCACTTAACGAATGTGCTGGCGAGGTTTGCACCGAGTTCGTCATGTGCTATCCACCGGGCATTCCCATCCTTGCCCCGGGTGAGCGTATCACCCCTGAAGTGATTGCCTATATCCGCTATGCCAAAGAAAAAGGCTGCGTGATTACCGGGCCGGAAAGTATGGACGTAAGCCGGCTGAATGTATTGAAAGGAGAATGAAATGGACGATTTGTGGTACAGTGAATACCATACCCCCAACGTACGGTTTTCGATTAAGGTAGCGCGTCAGCTGCATAATGAGAAAAGCAATTACCAGGAGATATCCATTTTTGAATCGCCGGAGTTTGGCCGCTTTTTAACACTGGATGGCATTATGATGATGACCGAGCGGGACGAATTTATCTACCACGAGATGATTACTCACCCTGCTATGGCGGTGAATCCCGACATGAAACGGGTACTGGTGATTGGCGCAGGCGACGGCGGCGTTGCCCGCGAGCTGACGAAATATCCCGGCATTGAGTGCATCGATATTGTAGAGATTGATGAGCGTGTGGTACGGGTTTGCCAGCAGTACCTGCCGCAAACCGCCTGTGGCTTTGATGACCCGCGTGTGCATCTACATTTTCAGGACGGGCTGAAATTTGTCCGCCATACCGATGCGGCCTATGACCTTATCATTGTCGATTCTACCGATCCGTTTGGCCCCGGAGAGGTGCTTTTTACAAAAGAATTTTACGGCAGCTGCTTTTCTGCGCTTACTGAGCAGGGCATTTTAATCAACCAGCATGAGAGTCCCTTTTACGAGGACGATGCGAAGGCGATGAAAGCCGCACACAGGCGCATTTCACAGGTGTTCCCGGGCAGCTTTGTTTACCAGGCACATATTCCGACCTATCCTTCGGGGCACTGGTTGTTTGGCTTTGCCACCAAAACGCTGCACCCGATGCGCGACTTGCAGGCACAGCACTGGAACGAGGCAAAAATTCGTACCCGTTATTATAATACCGATTTACACTCCGGCGCTTTTTGTCTGCCAACCTATGTAAAGGAGATGCTGCAAGATGAATAAGAATGTCCACACCTTCCTTGCCTGCGAGGCAGATTACAGCGAAGCGGATACCGTACTGTTTGGCGTACCGTTTGATGGCACAACCTCTTTTCGGCCCGGCACACGCTTTGGCCCGGCAGCCATGCGCGGCGAATCCTTCGGCATCGAAACCTATTCGCCGTATAGCGACCGCGACCTTGTGGATTGCAGCATTTTTGACGGCGGTGATTTAGAGCTGCCGTTTGGCAATGCCGAAAAGGTGCTGGAACTTACCCGGGATTACACAGCACAGCTTTTGCGTGACGGCAAATGCCCGGTGATGCTGGGCGGTGAGCATCTGGTCACCCTCGGCACGGTGCGCGCAGTGGCAGAGCAATACCCGGATTTGCATGTCATCCACTTTGATGCACACACCGACCTGCGCACAGATTACCTCGGCGAGCAGTTGTCCCATTCCACTGTGATGAAACAGGTGTGGAATCTGATAGGCGATGGCAGGCTGCACCAGTTTGGTATTCGCAGCGGAGAAAAATACGAGTTTGAGTTTGCAAAACAGCATACCGACCTGCACAAATTTGACCTGAACGGTTTTGAGCAGACGGTAGCCGCGCTGAAGGGCAAACCGGTTTATTTTTCGCTGGACCTTGATGTGCTGGACCCCTCGATTTTCTGCGGTACCGGCACGCCGGAAGCTGGCGGCATCACTTTTAAAGAACTGCTCGACGCTGTGCTGCAGCTGCACCGGTTGAACATTGTCGGCTGCGACATCAACGAGCTTTCTCCCCATTATGACCAAAGCGGTGCCTCTACGGCAGTCGCTTGCAAAATCACCCGAGAGATTTTACTGCAAATTGCAAATAAAGGAGCATAAACCATGGGAAAATGTATGATTATCGGCTGCGGCGGTGTCGCCAGTGTTGCCATCCACAAATGCTGCCAGAACAGCAGCGTATTTGAAGAGATTATGATTGCGAGCCGCACCAAATCCAAATGCGACGCGCTGAAAGAAAAGCTGCAGGGCACCACCAAAACAAAAATCCACACAGCAAAAGTGGATGCGGATAATGTGGAAGAGCTGATTGCGCTGATCAACGAATTCAATCCCGATGTAGTGCTGAATCTTGCGCTGCCGTATCAGGACCTCACCATTATGGACGCCTGCCTTGCTACCAAAACCCACTATATCGATACCGCCAACTACGAGCCGCTGGACACTGCTAAGTTTGAGTACAAATGGCAGTGGGCATACCGCGAGAAATTTAAAGAAGCTGGCATCTGCGCACTGCTTGGCAGCGGCTTTGACCCGGGCGTGACCGGCGTTTTTGCGGCGTATGCACAAAAGCACCAGTTCGATGAGATTCACTACCTTGATATCCTCGATTGCAATGGCGGCGACCACGGCTACCCGTTTGCGACCAACTTTAACCCGGAGATTAACATTCGCGAAGTTTCTGCAAACGGCAGCTATTGGGAGAACGGCGAGTGGGTAGAAACCAAACCCATGGAGATTAAGCGCGAGTACGACTTTGCAGAGGTCGGCAAAAAAGATATGTACCTGCTGCACCACGAAGAGCTGGAAAGCCTTGGCCAAAACCTCAAAGGCATCAAGCGTATCCGCTTTTTCATGACCTTCGGGCAGAGCTACCTGACCCACCTCAAATGCCTCGAAAATGTCGGCATGACTTCGATTGAGCCGATTGAGTACGAAGGCAAACAGATTGTTCCGCTGCAATTCCTCAAAGCAGTACTGCCGGACCCCGCAAGCCTTGGCCCCCGCACTGTGGGCAAAACCAACATTGGCTGCATCTTTCAGGGAGTGAAGGACGGCAAAGAGAAAACCTATTACCTCTACAACGTCTGCGACCATCAGGAATGCTATAAAGAAGTGGGCAGCCAGGCAATTTCTTACACCACAGGTGTGCCGGCTATGATTGGCGCAATGCTGGTAATGAACGGCACCTGGAATAAACCCGGTGTATGGAACATCGAAGAGTTCGATCCGGATCCGTTTATGGCAGCACTCAACAAGTGGGGCCTGCCTTGGGAAGAGGATTTTAACCCGACACTGGTGGACTAATGGAAAAAAGCTTATACGAGGTTGCCACGCCCTGCTATGTAGTGGATGAGGCGCGGCTTACCGAAAACCTGACTCTGCTGCGCGATGTAGCAGAAAAAGCAGGCTGTAAAATTTTGCTTGCACAAAAGGCCTTTTCGATGTTTGCGATTTATCCGCTCATCGGCAAGTATCTTGCGGGTACCACCGCCAGCGGTTTGTTTGAAGCAAAGCTGGGTTTTGAAGAGATGGGCGGCGAAACGCACATCTTCTCTGCTGCTTATCTCGAGCATGAGTTTGACGAAGTGCTTCAATTTTGCGACCATATTAGCTTTAACTCATTTGCACAGTGGCAGAAATATCGCGAAAAAGCCCTCGCAGCCGGCAAAAGCTGCGGCATCCGTATCAACCCGCAGCACTCGACACAGGAGCATGGCATCTATGACCCCTGCGCCGACGGCTCGCGGCTCGGTGTAACCCGCGAAAACTTTCGTCCCGAACTTTTAGCCGGTATCGAAGGGCTGCACTTTCACACCCTCTGCGAGCAGAACAGTGATGCATTGATTGAAACACTGGCTGCGGTGGAAGAGAAGTTTGGAGCATTTTTACCCCAGATGAAGTGGGTTAATTTCGGCGGCGGACACCACATTACACGTGCCGATTACGACCGTGAAGCGCTGATTGCCTGTGTGCGTCGCTTTAAAGAAAAGTACGGCGTAGAAGTTTATTTTGAACCTGGCGAGGCGGTGGCGCTGAATGCGGGTTATCTGGTGGCTTCAGTACTGGACATTGTGCACAATGGCATTGATATTGCGCTGCTGGACGCTTCGGCGGCCTGCCACATGCCGGATGTAATTGAAATGCCTTACCGCCCGCCGCTGTATCACAGTGGAAAACCGGACGAAAAGGCCTATACCTACCGGTTGGCGGGGGCTACCTGCCTTGCGGGCGACGTAATTGGCGACTACTCGTTTGATGCGCCGCTTGCGGTGGGAGATAAACTCATTTTCGAAGACATGGCGATTTATTCGATGGTGAAAAACAATACCTTTAACGGTATGTGTTTGCCCTCCATTGCATTGCGGCACTGCGACGGCAGCATCGAAACTGTGCGCCGCTTCGGGTATCAGGATTTTAAAGGGCGGCTTTCTTAACAAAGCTGCGGTGTGTTTTGATTGAATAAAACGGGGCAGAGCGGGCAGGTGTTACTGGCCGCTCTGCTGCTGGTAAGGGAGATTTTAAGATGATCGTAGCAAAATTCGGCGGCAGCTCGCTGGCAGACGCAGCACAGTTTGAAAAAGTGCGAAATATCATCGGACTGGATAGCCGCCGTACGGTCATCGTGCCAAGCGCGCCGGGTCGCCGCTTCGATGAAGACGATAAAGTAACCGACCTTTTGTATCGCTGCCACGCCGAGCAGGCGGCAGGGGAATCGTTTGAGGCAACCTTTGCGCGTATCGGCAAACGGTACACTGAAATTGCGAAAGCCTTGGGCCTTTCGATTGATCTTGTTCCTTATTTAGATGAGATTGTAGCCAACATCAAGGCGGGTGCCTCGGCGGACTACTGCGCCAGCCGCGGGGAATACCTAAACGGATTGCTGCTGGCCGATTACCTCGGCTATGACTTTCTGGACGCTGCTGACGTTATCTTTTTTGATGCAAACGGCAGCCTTGATGCCGAAAAAACCAACACAATGCTGGCAAAACAGTTTGCTGCGCATGAGCATGTGGTGTTGCCCGGCTTTTACGGCAGCACACCGGAAGGGGCTGTCTGCGTATTCTCCCGCGGGGGCAGCGACATTACCGGCGCAATTGCCGCCCGTGCTGCACATGCAGAGCTGTACGAAAACTGGACCGATGTTTCGGGCTTTTTGATGGCTGACCCGCGCATTGTTCCTAATCCGCGTCCCATCAGCCACATCACTTATCACGAAATGCACGAGCTGAGCCGTGCAGGCGCTACGGTGCTGCATGAAGACAGCGTACATCCGGTGAGCCGGGCAGGCATTCCGACCAATATCCGCAACACCAATTGCCCCGAGCACCCCGGCACCATGATTACCTGCACCGCGGTGCAACGCGAAGATTTTGCGATTTTTGCAGGCATTGCAGGCAAAAAAGGCTTTAGTTTGCTGGTGGCAGAAAAAGAACTGCCCGACCGTAGCGAAACCTTTGCCCAAGGCGTATTACAGGCTGCCAAAAACTGCGGGCTCAACTTTCAATATCTGCCCTCCGGCATTAATAACATCTGCTTAATGGCAGAAACGCGTCAGCTGGATGCAGTGCGCACCCAACTGGTAAAAGAAATTGAGCAGCTTGGTATTTTACATTCGCTTACCATTGAGCGCCAGCTTGCAGGCATTGTGCTGGTTGGCTATGGTATTATCCACAACCGCGCCACACTTACCCGCATCTACACCGCACTGCGCCAGCAGGATATTCCGGTTGTGATGCTAAACCAGGGAAGCGGAGAGTTGAGCACCTGGGTGGGGGTAGAAGACACGCGCATGGAAGAAGCTATTCGTGCTATTTACGCAGAGTTTGCGCGGTAAATAAATCAGCACTATGGGCGAGAGCTGTATGGCTAAAATAAAAAAGAGGCATCGTAAACAGATGCCTCTTTTTTTGTTTATATATTGTATTATAAGAGCTGCCGGTTATCAGCCGCTTAGATTACAGCGGGCCAAAACGTGAAAGATAAGTTTCTTTTTGCAGCACCATAATTTTTTCTTTGTGCAGATCCAGCTCGCCATTATAGGCAAAACCAAATTCGGCATAAAGGTGCGCGGCAAGTTGGTTGGTTTCATAGATGCTCAGAAAAATCTCATCGCAGCGGTAGGTGTGGAAAAGCGTAGCTACCAGTAAGTGTAGGGACTGTTTGCCATACCCGCAGCCCTGATGTTTTTCGTCAATGAGAAAACGGTCAAGCCAAACACGCCCGCCAGAGCCCTCCCAAGGAAAGCGCCCATACATTGCAAATCCAATTAGTGTTTCTGCATCATAGATGCCTACCGGGCGCCACAAACGGCACCAAAAAGCTTCTTTGAGGCAGCGAGCGGGTGTTTCCACAAAGCCCTCTTGTGACTTTTGAATCCGCAGAGCAAGTACGGCGGCACGGTTAGCTCGCGTAACAGGTTTTAGCAGCAAGCCCATATTAAACCCTCTTTTTTAATAGTATTGATAATAATCGCGATTTGCTATAACCAGCCACACGGCAACCACCAGAGAAAGCAGCTCTGCCAGCGGAACCGAAAGCCAGATGCCGTCAGCACCAAGCAGACGCGGCAGCAAAAGAAGGCTGGCAATCAGGAATAAAAAGGTGCGTAAAAAGGATAGAAACGCCGAGGCTTTGCCGTTGGAAAAAGCGGTGAAAAGGCTGGAAGCGAAAATATTAAAGCCGGTGATTAAATAGCTGAAAGCAAACAGGTGGAAGCCACGCACCGTCAACGCAAAAACTGCGCTGTCCGGCCTTGTGAAAACAGAAATAATCGGCACCGCAAACAAAAATGCGACGGCAAACATCAGCACTGAAAAAGTGCCGATAAGCCATAAACTGCTGCGGAACAATTTTTGAATCTGCACATAGTTTTTATTGCCGTGATTATAGCTGAAAAGAGGGGCCACCCCGCTGGAAAAACCGATGAAAATTGCCGTTAGCAGAAATTGCGCATAAAGCACGATGGTAATGGCTGCAACACCGTTTTCACCTTGGTAGGCAAGCATGATTTTGTTAAACATCAGCGTGGTAATGGCAACCGCAAGATTGGTGACCATTTCGGAAGAGCCGTTAAAGCAGGCTTCGCCCAAGGCCGCAGGCCGAAATTTCGGGCGAACAAGGCAAAGTGAGCCTTTTCTAACAAAGGCGAAGTAGCAAAGGCCGATCATTGCCGGCACAATGTATCCGGCAGCGGTACCGAGCGCTGCACCTGTAACGCCCATTTTCAGCTCTACGATAAACAGATAGTCGAGCAGCAGGTTGATTACGCCGCCAATGACCGTGAGCGCCAAGCCGAGATGCGGTTTGCCTGCGGTGACCAAAAAGCCCTGAAACTGCATTTGCAGCATTGCCGCCGGTGCAGAGACGATAAGCGGAAACAGGTAATTATAGCAGTCCTCATACAGCAGGTCGGTTGCACCGAGGGCGCGCACCAGCGAGGGGAGAAAGCATAGCCCGACAACCGCAAAAAGAATGCCGATGATTACACCAGTTACAACAATGAGTGAAAAGTCTTGTTTTGCCTGTTGGGGCTTTTTCTCGCCCATGGTACGGGCAACCAGTGCGCTGCCGCCGGTGGAGAGCATGACGGAAACTGCAATCAACACACTGGGGATTGGGTAGGCGATGTTCAACGCCGAAAGTGCGTTTTCGCCGACAAAGTTGGAAACGAAGATGCCGTCCACCATCTGGTAAAGCGCCATAAACATCAGCATTAATGCAGAAGGGGCGGTAAAACGTAGCAATCGGGGCAGGGTGAAATCCTGCCCAAGTTTGTTTTGCATAAAATAAAAAATCCTTTCGAAAAGTGCTTGAAACTTAGGGCGCAAGAGGCTGTGACGAAGCTGTTTTTTCAATGTAGGCTGCGCCAATGTCGTTTAAAATGCGGCAAAACGTATCCAGTTCTGCCGGGGTGTAGGTGCTTTGCGCCTTTTGCACAGCGCGATACAAAGCGGCATCGTAAAACTTATAAATCTCTCCAGCCTCAGGGCTTAAGGTTAAATGAAAAATCCGCTTATCCTCGCTGCTTTGTGTTTTGACAATTAATCCTTGTGCTGCGAGTTCACCGATCTTCATTGTAACAGCAGACTTTGAAACGTGCAGCGCCGAAGCGAGAGCGCTCACGGTGCATTGCGGCATGCAGGAGATAATATCAAGGTAGAGCAGGCTGTTATAAGAGATAGTCAAATCAGAAGCAGATTCGTTCATCAGCCGCAGCTCGTTAATTGTTTGGTTGTAAAAGTAGCGGTTTAGCGTTTCTTGTAAATCCATATACAGTCCTTCCAATTAGTTAACCAAATTTAATTAAAATAGCTTAACTAATTTTAGCGGGCAAGCGATAATTTGTCAACTGCCTGCATAAACTTTTCCAAAAGACTCTGCGCGCTGCGTTTTCGCCCCCGCACACCTTGACAGAAAAGGGGGAATATGTTACATTTAAAAATATGAATTTTAGCGTGCAAAGTGAAACAGGCTTACTATAAATGAAAGTAGTTTGGCCTATCAACAGCGCAGCGCAAGAGCAAAAAAGATGGGAGATATCATCATGGAAAGAATCAAAACGATCGAAACCCGCAACCTCTGCGAGAGCGCAAAAAACGGCGGCTGCGGTGAGTGCCAGACTTCCTGCCAGTCTGCTTGCAAAACTTCCTGCGGCGTGGCTAACCAGGAGTGCGAAAACAACAAGTAAGATTTTTGGAACGAACTGCCGCCTTACACTGAGGCGGCAGTTTTTCTGTGCAGGGGTTTTCGTCCCCTTACAGTTTATATGGGCGCAGCGCTGCAAGCCCTGCAGTTTTGCGCTTTTTTATAAGAAACGAGGAAACAAAGATGGTTCATCAATATCAACTCAACGGATATAATATCGTTCTCGATACCTGCAGCGGCGCTGTTCACGTGGTGGACGAAGTGGCTTATGACATGATTGCTCTTTACAGCACCACCCCGCGTGAGGAAATTGTTGCAGCGATGCTTCAGAAATACGCAGACCGCGCCGATGTTACCCGCGAAGAGCTTGCCGCCTGCTATGAAGACATTGAAACACTGAAAAATGACAAAAAACTGTTCACCGAGGATACTTATGCCGACCTCGCGTTTGACTTTAAAAATAAAAATGAGGTCGTGAAGGCCCTTTGCCTGCACGTGGCCCACACCTGCAACCTCAACTGCTCGTACTGCTTTGCCAGCCAGGGCAAATATCAGGGCGACCGTGCACTGATGAGCTTTGAAGTTGGCAAGCAGGCGCTTGATTTTCTTATCGCTCATTCCGGCACACGTACCAATCTTGAGGTGGATTTCTTCGGCGGCGAACCGCTGATGAACTGGGATGTAGTAAAACAGCTGGTGGCTTATGCCCGTGAGCAGGAACCGATTCATCACAAGAAATTTCGTTTCACCCTTACCACCAATGGTGTTCTGATTGATGACGATGTGATTGAATTTGCGAACAAAGAGATGCACAACGTAGTGTTGAGCCTTGACGGACGCAAAGAAGTACATGACCGCCTGCGTGTGAACTACGCTGGCGAAGGCAGCTATGACACCATTGTGCCCAAGTTTAAAAAGCTGGTGGAAAGCCGCGGCGGCAAAGGCTACTATATGCGCGGCACATTTACCCACGCCAATGTGGATTTTACGAACGACATTTTCCACATGGCCGATATGGGCTTTACCGAGCTGAGCATGGAGCCGGTTGTTTGTGCTCCCGAAGACCCGTATGCACTGACAGAGCAAGATTTGCCGGAGCTGTTCCGCCAGTATGAGCTGCTTGCGACTGAAATGCTAAAACGTAAAAAAGAGGGCCACGGCTTTACTTTTTATCATTACATGATCGACCTTACCCACGGCCCTTGCATTTACAAACGCATTTCTGGCTGTGGCTCCGGTACCGAATATATGGCCGTTACCCCCTGGGGCGAGCTTTACCCCTGCCACCAGTTTGTTGGCGATGAAAAATACAGCATGGGCAACATTTGGGATGGCGTCACCAATACCGCGGTGCGCGATGAGTTTAAACAGTGCAATGCCTATGCACGCCCTGAGTGCAAAGATTGCTGGGCAAAACTGTATTGCTCTGGTGGCTGTGCCGCAAACGCTTATCACGCAACCGGCAGCATTACGGGCATCTATGAGTACGGCTGTGAGCTGTTTAAAAAACGCATGGAATGTGCCATCATGATGAAAGTGGCAGAAAGTGAAGTCTAGGCAATGACGACACCAATCTGGGATTTTGTGCAGCGCTATCAGAAAGCGGAAACTTCTCGCCTGCATATGCCAGGCCATAAGGGCGCGGTACAGCTGGGCTGCGAGCCGTGGGATATCACTGAAATAAGGGGTGCAGATGCACTTTACGAGGCTGACGGTATTATTGCCGAAAGCGAGCGCAATGCAACGGCACTTTTTGGTACGGCGCACACCTTTTATTCTACAGAAGGTTCTTCTCAGTGCATTCGCGCAATGCTTTCGCTTGCTGTTAGCCGTGCGGCGCGCAGAGGAGATGCGCCGCGCATTTTAGCGGCACGCAATGTGCACAAAACCTTTATTTATGCCTGTGCGTTGCTGGATGCCGAGGTCTGCTGGCTATACCCGTCAACTCCGGGCGGCCTTTGCAGCTGCCCCATTACCCCGGCCGAGCTAAAAGCAGCACTGGCAGAAGAACAGATGCGCCCGGCGGCTGTCTATGTGACTTCGCCCGATTACCTTGGCCAGCAGCAAGACATTGCCGGCCTTGCCAAAGTGTGTGCGGCGTACGACGTGCCACTTTTGGTAGACAATGCACATGGGGCTTACCTCAAGTTTTTGCCGCAGTCTGCACATCCTATCGACCTCGGCGCAGCGGCGTGCTGCGATTCGGGGCATAAAACGCTGCCCGTACTGACGGGAGGCGCCTATTTGCAGATTGGGCACACCTGCCCGGAATGGGTGGCAGAGGCACGCAGCGCGTTGGCGCTGTTCGGCTCTACCAGCCCCTCTTACCTCATTTTGCAGTCGCTTGACCTTTGTAATCGTGCCTTGGCACAGGATTACCCTGAGCGTCTGCAACGCTGCGCAGACCGTCTGGTAGGGCTGTGCGAACAACTGCAAAAGACAGGTTGTGCCGTGCGCCAAACGGAGCCGCTGAAACTGGTTGTGGACGCAGCGCAGATGGGATATACCGGCTATGAGCTTGCAGATTTGCTGCGCGCAGGAGCGGTGGAATGCGAATTTGCCGATGCAGACCAGCTGGTGCTGATGGCAACGCCATACAATACGGAGCTTGATTTTATCCGTATAGAAAAGGCACTTGCGATGCTCAAAGTAAAACCGGCGCGGGCGCCGATTGCATTTGATTTTGCGCCTGCCAAATGCTGCATGACGCTGCGCGAGGCTGTTTTTGCCCCTCATGAGCAGCTGCCGGTACAGCAGGCGGTTGGCCGCATTTGCGGTAGCCCCACAGTTTCTTGCCCGCCTGCGGTGCCAATTGCGGTCAGCGGCGAGATATTGACCCTTACGCATGCTGCTTTGTTTGAGCGTTACCACATCACAACGGTAGAAGTGGTTGCGAAAGGCTTTACCGCTGACCGAACAAAATAGCTTTGGTTTGATTTTATAAAACAGGACTTCTCTTTTTGTACTTTAAGACGAAAAGGCGAAGCCCTGTTTTTGCTTTATTTTTGCGAAAATTAACTTGTGGGTAATTGAAAATCTAAGAATTGTTGTATATACTTGCATTATATACATAATTGCGCTAATATAATGTATAAAACAAACATCTATAATGCGCTTAGATAAAATAAAGGCGTAGCAAAGAAAGGCATGGGAAAGATTGAAAAACTATCACTTTGAATATGGCCGCGGAGCAGTAGAACTTCCGCTGGAAGAAGCTGGCGTCCTTGCGGAGCTAAAAGGGAATGAGATTCCTCCCATTGAAGATATTAAAAAGGCACTTTATGCTTCTCTTAACAACGCCATCGACGCACCGCCGCTTCGGGAGTATGCAAAAAAAGGAGACAAGCTCGCGCTTGTCGTTAGCGATATGTCTCGTTTTTGGATGCGGCAAGACCTTGTGATACCGCATCTCATTACTTATTTAAATGAAGAATGCAGCGTGCCTGATGAAGATATCGTCATTGTTATCGCGAATGGTACGCACATCGGTGGCCCCGAAGGGGAGCTTCGCCAGCTAGTCACCGCTGAAATCTACGATAGGGTACAAGTTGTCAACCATGATTGCCTTGCCGAAGACCTTGTTTATATCGGTACTACTTCGCGCGGCACCCGGGTTTCCATCAACCCGTATGTTGCCACCCGCAAAGTTATCTGTGTAGGGGCGGCAACGCAGCATGTCATGGCAGGTTTTGGTGGCGGACGCAAAAGTATCCTGCCGGGCGTTGCTTCGATGGAAGCGATTCGCCAGAATCATGCCCATTCGTTGGACCCGCTTGCACCGCGCTCTAACCCGCTGATTGGCGTAGGCGTATTGCCGGGCAACCCTCTTAATGAGGATATGTGCGAAGCAGCGGCAATGGTGCCGGAACTTTTCATCATCAACCTGGTGATGAATGCAGAAATGAAGCTGGCTTATCTTTTTTCGGGCCACTGGCTGCACGCATGGCAACGGGCCTGCGATGCCGCAGAGCGCATTTACGAGGTGCCGATTGCTGAAAAAGCAGATGTGGTTATCACCAGCTGCGGCGGCTACCCAAAAGATATGTCTCTCTATCAGGGCAGCAAGGTAATCGACAATGTGGAATCCGCACTGAAACCCGGTGGAACATTGGTGCTGCTGATGCAGTGCTGTGAAGGCGGTGGTGCAGCCGAATATTTCGACTGGCTGAAGCCGCTGAAAGAGGGCACGCTGGATGCTACGCTGCGTGAGCGCTTTACCATCCCCGGTTATATCTTTTATCTAAACTGCGAGCAGGCTCAGCGTTATCGTATTGTCATGCTTTCAGATATTGCAAAGCAGGATGTTGCGGCGATGGGCATGACTGCTTACGACAACACCGAAGACCTTATGGCAGCGCTGGATTTGGACGGCAAGAGCATTTACGTGATTCCTAACGGCTCTACGGTAATCCCAAAGCTGGCCTCTCGCGTTTAATCGATTATAAAATACGAATTTGGCCAAAGGCATGCAAATAAGCACCATGCCGGGCAGAAAAGAGATTTTTATGAAGCACAAACAGATAGCAAAACGTTTTTGGCAGAGCGGCGCCACCCCGATGCAGACAGCGGCAGATGCCTCGGAGCGGTATGATGATCTCATCAACTTATCCATTGGTGATACGGATTTTATCACAGACGAGCGCATTATTCATGCCGCGATGGAAGATGCGTTGGCAGGCCACACCAAATATACCAACCCGCAAGGCGACCCGGAATTGATTGAAGCGATCCAGAATTTTTACCGGGCTGAATATGAGATGAATCTCGCGAAAAATCAAATCTTTGTCACCACTTCCAGCTGCATGGGCATGGAGCTGGTGTTGATGACGATTCTTGACCCGGAGGACGAGGTGCTTTTGTTTTCTCCCTACTTTACACCCTACAAGCAGCAGGTAGAGCTTGCACTGGGCTGTGCGGTAGAGGTGGAAACCAGCGAAGAAGATGGATTTGAAATCCGCGAGGATCGCTTGCGTGCGGCCATTACGCCGAAAACCAAGGCACTCATCCTCAATAACCCCTGCAACCCCACCGGTGCCGCTTACGATATGGAATGCTACCAGATGATTGCAAGCATAGCAAACGAGTTTGACCTGATAGTA
This sequence comes from Pygmaiobacter massiliensis, assembly GCF_900199435.1. Lineage (GTDB taxonomy): Bacteria > Bacillota > Clostridia > Oscillospirales > Ruminococcaceae > Pygmaiobacter > Pygmaiobacter massiliensis. The sequence continues at coordinate 710,603 of NZ_OAML01000002.1, read as the reverse complement.
ATCTGCGATGAAATTTACACTGATTACATGTACGAAATGCCTTTTGTGCCGTTTCGTTCATTGCCCGGCATGGCCGAGCGCACCGTCACGCTCAATAGCTTTTCGAAAAATTACATGATGACGGGTTGGCGCATCGGCTATATTGTGGCCGAGCCGCACCTCACAGCAACGATGAAGAGCATCAACGAAAATATGGTCTACGCAGCACCCTCTGTTTCGCAGCGTGCTGCACTGCATGCATTGGGACTGCATAAAGAATTAAAGAAAATATACACCGAAGAGTATAAAAACCGTGTATATTATGCAGCAAAACGTATTAACCAACTGCCATATGCTTCGGTATTGGCCCCGCGCGGTACCTTTTACCTGTTTATGAACATCAAAAAGACAGGGCTGACCTCCGCTGAGTTTTGTGCCCGCGCAATGGAAGAAGCGCACGTGGCGATGATTCCGGGAAATGCCTTTGGTAAAGCGGGAGAAGGCTATGTCCGTATTGCTTGTACCACCGGCACTGCAACGCTGGAAAAAGCGTTTAATCGGTTAGCAAAGCTTGCGTTTTGACGGTGTCGACCAGGGCGAGAGCGCAAGGTTTTGTATAGAATCACAAATATGTATATTTTTTCATAAAATGCTTTACAAACTTTTAAAGAAGTGTATAATAATACACAAGAGATAAAGATACAAACAAGCATCACAGGAGGAACTGTTATGAAAAAATTACTTACTGTAGCCCTTGCAATGGCAATGGCGCTTTCCCTCGTCGCTTGCGGCGGTTCTGCATCCAGCGCTCCGGCAGCTTCTGCACCCGCTTCCAGCGCTGCTGCTTCGGCAGAAGAAAGCCTGGTAGAAAAAATTAAAGCAAAAGGCAAACTGGTTGTCGGCACCGAGGCCCAGTATGCACCGTTTGAATTTAAAGATGAAAAAGCACAGTTCGCTGGCTGCGACATCTGGCTCGCTCAGCAGATTGCTGACGAACTGGGTGTAAAACTGGAAGTTACAGACATGGCTTTCGACGGTATCATTCCGGCAGTCAAATCCGGCCAAGTGGATATCGGCATTGCAGCTTTCACCGTTACCCCGGAGCGTGCAGAAGAGATTGATTTCTCTAATGTGTACCAGCGCGACGAGCAGATGCTGATTGTCCAGAAAGGCAAAGAAGATACCTACACCACCAAAGAGTCTCTTGCAGGCCAGAAAATTGGCGCACAGAAAGGCACTGTCCAGTCTTTGCTCATCAAATCTGCTCTGCCCGATTCTGAGCTGTTTGAGCTTGCAAAATATCCCGCACTTGCCCTTGAAGTTGCCAACGGCAACATTGCAGGCCTTGTAGTAGACGGCGCAGTGGGCGAAGGCCTCATCTCCACCAACGATAAAATCGCTGTTGCAAACTTTAAGTTTGACCCGGCAGAAGCCAACTTTGGCAAAGCAGCCGTTATGGCCAAAGGCAGCGATGACCTCGCAGAAGTTGTAAACAAAGTTATTGACAAAGTGGTCGCAGACGGCTCTTTCGAAACCGCTTACAACGATGCAGTCGCTCTTTCCAAAACCCTGGGTATTTAACCTTAAAATAAAACAGTCACTAAGCTCATCCTTGCACACGAAAGTGTGCAAGGATTGGCTTGTCTAAAGCGGTAGGCGCGTTTTCGCCAAACCGGCAGAAAGGGAAAATATGGATTTTGTATTTTTTGACCGCATGGCGAAGCTGCTGTCGCGGTACCAAAGCTTCTTTTTAGAAGGTGTGCAGAATACACTTATCATTGCGTTTTTCGCAGTGTTGTTCGGCACTGTGCTTGGTACGTTGGTCGCTGTAATGCGCATGAGCAACGTAAAGCCGCTGCGCTGGGTGGCAACCGCCTACATAGAGTTTATCCGCGGCACACCATTGATGATTCAGCTTATGTTTATCTTCTACGGCCTGCCGATGACAGGTATCCAGATTCCTGACATTGGCTTTATTCCAAACTTTCCGCGCTTTGCAGCCGGCATCTTTGCAATGAGCCTCAACAGCTGCGCATATGTGGCTGAAATCATTCGTTCCGGCATCCAATCAGTAGACCGTGGCCAGATGGAAGCGGCGCGCTCGCTGGGCTTTAAGCAGTCGCAGACGATGAAGATGGTGATTCTGCCACAGGCAATCAAAAACATTCTGCCTGCGCTTGGCAACGAGTTTGTCACGGTTATCAAAGAATCCTCGATTGTTTCGGTTATCGGCATTGCAGACCTGATGTTCCGCACCAACGATGTTATCGCTATCACATACATTCAGCTGGAATCGCTGGCCATTGCGGCTATCATCTACTTCATTTTGACCTTCTCTACCTCGAGATTGATTGCGTTCGCAGAAAGGAAAATGGCAAATGGAAACAAATAGCCTGATTGAAGTCCGCAGACTCGTAAAAAACTTTGGTAAGCTGACCGTGTTAAACGGTATCGATACCGAAATCCACAAAGGTGAAGTTGTAGCAGTTATCGGCCCGTCCGGCTCTGGCAAAAGTACCTTTTTGCGCTGCATGAACCTGCTCGAAATCCCGAGCGAAGGCGAAATTGTCTTTGAGGGCGTGAATATCTGTGACAAAAAGACAGACATCAACCAGCACCGGCAAAAAATCGGTATGGTGTTTCAGCAGTTTAACCTGTTTAATAACATGACAGTGCTGGACAATATCACAGCGGCGCCCATCAAAATTAAAAAAATGTCGAAAGCACAAGCGGAACAGCTTGCCCATGAGCTGCTGGCCAAAGTAGGCTTGGAAGAAAAGGCGACTTCGTATCCAAGTCAGCTTTCCGGCGGGCAAAAACAGCGCGTTGCAATTGTGCGTGCACTGGCAATGAACCCGGACGTTATGCTGTTTGACGAGCCTACAAGTGCGCTGGACCCCGAGATGGTCGGCGAAGTGCTTGAGGTTATGCGCGGCCTTGCCGAAAGCGGCATGACGATGGTGGTGGTTACCCACGAGATGGGTTTTGCCCGAGAAGTTGCCGACCGGGTTATCTTCATCAGCGACGGAAAAATTGGTGAAGATAAGCCATCTTCAGAGTTTTTTATAAATCCGGAAAATCCGCGTTTGAAGGATTTTCTATCGAAAGTGCTCTAATAAAAAGCCTTGGCATCAAAATTGCCAAGGCTTTTTTTATCCACCTAAATAATAAGCAGATGAAATAGATCAGTATTATTATCTTGCAATTTATATTAAAATAGTAGGAAAAATATGGTAATATAAAATTATAGGAAAAACAGGGTATCGCCCGAAAAAGACGAAATGCGGTTCCGTTATTAGAAATTAAAACCACATCATCTATAAAAATAACGCCAATAGCAAAGAAGAGGTTGCAGCATGAAAGGACTTACCATAAGGCTCAATGGAGATTATCTAGCCCATACCCATAGCATTGAACAGGGTAATTGTGCACGCCAAATGATTAGTGTGCAGGGTATGGAAATGGTGTTTTATTCTATGCCGCAAGGGGTTCAGGGTGGTTTTCAAGAGTTGGAATGCCCGGGTGAAACTGAGGCGTATTATATTTTATCTGGCCGTATTAAACTGTTACCGCAGGGAGAGCCGGAAATTACGCTCGGCCCCGGAGACATTTTTTATTTTACCGAAAACGAAACATTGCTGCCGTTTCACGTACTGGATCCGTTGCAGATGATTCTATTTAGCAACGAAAGCCGATTTGAGCAGGATGCCGAAACCAACCGGGCGCTTTTGGATGTAATGGAAGCGCTGCAAGAAATAGACGGGGACACACGCATGCACTGCGACAGGGTGCGAAAACTTGCCATGCGGATTGCACGAGAGATGAACTACCCAGCCAGCGGTTTGCATGATTTGTTTTTTGCAGCTCGTTTCCACGATGTGGGCAAATGCAAGGTGCCGAAAGAGATACTAATTAAACCGGCCAGGCTGGATGAAAAAGAATACGAAATGATGAAGGAACATGCTGCAATTTCAGCAGAAATGGTTCGCCCCGTGTTTGGGGATGAAATTGCACGCATTGTAAAAGAGCACCACGAAAGGCCGGATGGCAAAGGTTACCCGGAGGGGCTTACCGCAACACAAATTCATCCTGCTGCGGCCATCATTGCGGTGGCGGATTCTTACGATGCCATGGTCACCGTGCGGCCTTATAACAAAGGTAAAACCCCCACCGAAGCAGCAGTAGAACTCAGACGCTGCGCCGGTGTGCAGTTCGACGATAAATGTGTAGAAGCGCTGTGTTGCTATCTACAGCGCAAAGGCCTTATAAAAAGTGAAGGGCGGGGAAATGCATGAGAGAACAGCAGATACATACAACACTGGGGCAGGTGCACCTGTATGAAGCGGGGGAAGGCAGCACTACGGTAATGCTGCTGCACGGCGCAGGGCTAGACTCTGCAATGCTCTCCTGGGCAGAGGTAATGCCGCTGCTTGCCCAGCATTGCCGTGTGATAGCGGTAGATTTGCCGGGCTACGGCAAGAGCGACCGGGCAGTCGGGTTTGCAGGCCCGGAGTTTTACGGAAAGCACCTTTCGGCACTGCACCAGGTTGTGCAGCAGCTAAAGCTTGAGCAATTTGTACTGGCGGGCCTTTCGATGGGCGGTGCGCTTGCCATTGGCTATGCATTGGCATATCCGGACGAGATAACAGCACTCGTGCCGGTAGATTCTTGGGGGCTCGTAGGCAAGATGCCGATGCACAGATTTTACCACTGGTATGTAAACACAGGTTTGATGAAAACATCTTACCGGTGGATGGCGCAATCAAACTTTCTGGTACGTTGGAGCATTACCTCCAGTTTACTGGGAGATAAGAGTAAGGTAAGCGAAACACTTGTGCAGCAGCTGAAAGAACTTTGCGGCGCAGAAGGGGCAGAAAGCGCCATGCAGGATTTTCAGCGCAGCTCGCTAACCAAAACCAGCGCAGTGCCGGATTATCGGGCAAAGCTTTCGCAGTTGCAGATGCCGGTGTTATTTGTGCAGGGCGACAAAGACCCATTGGTGCCAACAGCAGAGGTAAAGCAAGCAGCTGCAAGCTGCAATGCTACGCTGCACCTTATGGCCGGGTGCAAGCACTGGGCCCCGAAAGAGCGGCCCGAAGAGTTTGTTTCAGTTTTATGGAAATGGCTTAACAGCCTTTCACCAGTAAAGTCGAAAGCTATCGATTAAATGAAAAACAAGGTATCAGCAAGCGGTGAATCTGCTGCGGGTGCCTTGTTTTTTTATTTTTTGTGGTATGTGATGTAATCACAGATGCAGCCTTGCAAAACGGATATACTAAAAACATCAAGAAAAACCTCTTTAACAACACATAACGGCATTGCCGAATAAAGGAGAAATAAATATGTCTGTGATTACGCTTACAAAAGATAATTTCGAAACCGAAGTTTTGAACGCTTCCCAGCCTGTTTTGGTAGACTTTTGGGCGAGCTGGTGTGGCCCGTGCAAAATGCTTTCACCCGTGGTAGATGAACTTGCCAAAGAGCAAAACGCAGTGAAAGTAGGCAAAATTAATGTAGATGAACAGCCGATGCTGGCATCAGCTTTCAATGTAATGAGCATCCCCACGTTGCTGCTTTTTAAAGATGGCAAAGTGACCGGCACCTCGGTTGGCGTAAAGCCCAAGGCTGCTCTGCAAAGTTTTATCAACCAGTAAGCTGCTTGGCAGCAAAGCAGGTAAGCGGTAGCCGTTTGCCTGCTTCGTCTTGTTTTGAACAAATAACCGGAGGGACAACAATGGAACATACGAAAAAGGTTTTGATTGTCGGCGGTGTTGCAGGCGGCGCCTCTGCTGCTGCACGTTTACGCAGACTGGATGAAAAGGCTGAAATTGTTTTATTTGAAAAAGGCGAGTATATCTCGTTTGCAAACTGTGGTTTGCCGTATTACATCGGCGGTGAAATTACGCAAAAATCGGCACTTACCTTGCAAACCCCGCAAAGCTTTTATGCCCGTTTTGCAGTAGATGTGCGCACCCGGCAAGAGGTGACGGCAATTGACCGCAGCAAAAAAGAAGTAAAGGTGAAAAACCACTCCACCGGAGAAATTTATACCGAAAGCTATGACAAATTGATTCTTTCGCCCGGTGCAGAGCCGGTGCGCCCCAACCTGCCGGGTCTTACAGGAGATTGGGTTTTCACACTACGCAGTATCCCGGACACCTACCGCATTCGCGAATTTATCGATACCCATCACCCCAAACGCGCCGTGGTGGTCGGCGGCGGCTTTATTGGCGTAGAGATGGCCGAAAACTTGACTGCCGCAGGGGTGGCCGTTACGCTGGTAGAGATGAGCGATCAAGTAATTGCACCGCTTGATCCCGAAATGGCACGAGAAGTGGAAGCACATATGACGGCCAAAGGGGTAACGCTGCGGCTGGGTGCATCGCTGGAGGGCGTGCGGGAAACTGAAAAAGACCTCGCTGTTAAAGTTTCGGGCACAGAGATGACAGCTGACTTTGTGATACTGGCCATTGGCGTGCGACCTGAAAGTGCGCTGGCACGTGATGCAGGACTTAGCGTCAATGAGCGAGGCGCCATTATTGTAGATGATGAGATGCACACCTCTGATCCGGATATTTTTGCGGTGGGCGATGCGATTGCCATCAAAGATTTCGTTACCGGGCAGCCGGGATATGTACCGCTCGCGGGCCCTGCCAACAAGCAGGGGCGTATTGCGGCGGATAACATCTGCGGCCTGCACAAAAGCTACCGTGGTACGCAGGGCTCTTCGGTGCTGAAGGTATTTGACTTGACCGTTGCGGCGACGGGACTGAATGAAAAAGCCGCCAAGCGTGCAGGCGTTGCGTACGATAAAATGTACACCTACTCCGCCAATCATGCCGGCTACTATCCGGGCGCGGTTAATATGTCCATCAAGACCCTGTTTGAAAAAGAAACCGGTAAAATTTTAGGCGCTCAAGTCGTTGGCTATGACGGCGTAGACAAACGCTGTGACGTATTTGCAACTGCCATTCGTGCCGGAATGACGGCATATGACCTGACCGAGCTGGAGCTTTGCTATGCGCCGCCTTATGGCTCTGCCAAAGACCCGGTAAATATGGCTGGCTTTGCGATAGAAAACGTCCTTACCGGAAAGGTCAAACAGTTCCACTGGCATGATGTTGCTGCGTTGCCGCAGGATGGCAGTGTGACTTTGCTGGATACCCGCACCCCGCTGGAATACGCAAACGGCTCATTGCCTGGGTTCATCAATATTCCACTTGATGAATTGCGCGACCGCTTGCAGGAGCTGGATGCTACAAAGCCAGTTTATCTGACTTGCCAGATTGGTTTGCGTGGCTATATCGGGTCCAGAATTCTTTCTCAAAATGGGTTTGACGTTTATAACCTGAGTGGTGGTTATCGGCTGTATCATTCCATTTTTGGCAAAGCGCCGACTTCTTTGCCTAAGGCGCCCACGCCGAAAATTGAGCACATTGGGGCTACTGCAGAGGTGAAAAAACTGGATGCCTGCGGCCTGCAATGCCCCGGACCTATCGTGCGGCTTTCGGGTGCACTCGAAGAAGCGGCGCCCGGCCAGATGATTGAAATTTCCACCACAGACCCTGCGTTTGCAAGTGATCTCGAAGGGTTTTGCCGCCGTACCGGCAATGAATTTTGCGGCATGCAAAGCGAAAAAGGTGTCTGTGTTGCCCGGGTGCGTAAAGCTGCGGCCTGCCCAGTTAAGCCGGCGGGCGAGATGGAAAAAGACAAAAAGAACATTATTGTGTTCTCAGGGGATCTGGATAAGGCAATTGCATCTTTCATTATCGCAAATGCCGCAGCTGCCATGGGGCGCAAGGTGAGCATGTTCTTCACTTTTTGGGGCCTTAATGTGCTGCGCAAACCCGAAAAAGTGCATGTCAAAAAAGATTTTATGTCTACCATGTTTGGAAAGATGATGCCGCGCGGCTCTAAAAAATTAGGGCTTTCTAAAATGAACATGGGCGGTATGGGCGCAAAGATGATTCGCGGCGTAATGCAAAACAAAAATATCTCCAGCCTTGAAGATCTGATTCACTTAGCTCAACAAAACGGTGTTGAGCTGGTGGCCTGCTCGATGAGTATGGACGTCATGGGAATTACCCCGGCGGAACTTATCGACGGCGTGAAACTGGGCGGTGCGGCCGCAATGATTGCGAATGCCGAAGAATCCGATATGTCCCTGTTTATCTAAAATAAAGAAAAAGCACCCGGCTTTTTGCAAAGCCGGGTGCTTTTATTTTTTGTTGGTTCATATTAAATAAGTTCGCGCAGGCGCTTTTTGTCGAGGATTTTCACCCCGCCACGCGATAGCTCTACCAATCCTTCGCCAGCGAAGTATTTCAGCATACGGGTGACAACCTCTCGTGCGCTGCCCATATATTTGGCAATCTGCTCATGGGTGAGATGAATGGTATCTTCGCCGGTTTTTGCTACTTCGTCAATCAAAAAGATGGCAAGACGGCGATCAAAACTCATAAACAAAATCTGCTGCATCGCCCACATTACGTCCGAAAAACGTGCGCTGACAATCTGCAAGCCGAAGTTTTCAGCGTAAACATTATGCTCAGAAAGCGTGCGAAAAGCAGCAGCATTGATTTGGTATAGCTCGGTATCTTCTTCTGCGTCGATGGCAACGTCAAAGGTGATTGCATTCAGCACGCAAGAAGCTGCGAGAATACAGGTATCCCCGGCAAAAAGCCGATACAGGGTAATCTCCCGGCCTTCATCAGAAAGCATATATACCCGCAGCTGGCCAGAACGAACGAGCAATATGCCAAGGCAGTCATCGCCGCCGCTGTGTACCGTTTGCCCTTTTTTATAGCTGGCTTCATTTGTGCTTTCACACAGCAGATTGCGCTCTTCTTCCGACAGATGCTCCCAAAAAGAAAAACGCTGTGCAAACAGCGCTTTGCAGCGTTCGCAAACCATAATCCCACTCCTTTATCGCCCTGCTGATTTTCTCGCAGCGGGCCAATTTCCTATAAAACTACTGTGATTTACCTTATTATAACCTCTTTCACATATTTCGGCAACAATTAAATGTTAGTGACAAAGTTACAGAAATAAAAGTAAAAATGCGGCATAATAAAAATAATAAATATGTGCCACGCACAGAAAGGAGCGGCTGCCCTGCGCAGGCCTAAGGCTGTATATGGAATATTTAATCTCATTTTTGGAGGGCATCATTACTTTCATTTCACCCTGTTTACTGCCGATGCTCCCAATTTATCTGGTTTATTTTGCAGGCGGGGGACAAACCAGCACCCACAAAACCCTGACCAATGCGGTTGGGTTTATTGCCGGGTTTACCACGCTGTTTGTTTTGCTTGGCGCAGCCGCTGCATCGCTGGGGGGAGTGCTTTCCCGACATCAAACAGCGGTAAACATTGTAACAGGGCTTATTGTCATTATCTTTGGGCTTAACTTTATGGGCGTGCTCAAAATAGGCTTTTTAAATGCAAACCGCAAGCTGCAAACCACAATGCGCCCCGTGGGCTTTTTCTCTTCGGCACTGTTTGGCATGGTGTTTTCTATCGGCTGGACACCTTGCGTCGGTGCGTTCCTCGGCTCTGCGCTGATGCTGGCTTCTCAGCAGGGCTCGGTAGTAAAAGGTGTGTTCATGCTGTTGGCGTACTCGCTGGGGCTTGGGGTACCGTTTTTGCTTAGTGCTCTGCTGATTGAACGGCTAAAAGCTACCTTCGACTGGATTAAAAACAACTACCGCATTATCAACCTGATCTGTGGCGGCTTGCTCGTGTTGGTTGGCGTATTGATGATGACGGGCACCATGGGGAAACTTCTTGCGGTGCTGAGCTTCTAGCGCTTCGGCAGATAAAACTCTGCTGTGTATTTGTAAAAGAAAGTGAGCAATTTTATGGAAGATAAGAAGAAAACGTTGCTGATTGTATTGGTTTTGGTTTTACTGCTTTTGATAGCAGGGCTTGGATACAGTATTTTAAAACCGCGCTATGCCAATGACACACTGACAAAACCAAGTGCCGGAGCCGCCTCGTCAGAAAACGCCAGCAGCCAGCAGCTGCAGCCCGCTCCCAGTTTTACAGTGTATGATGCAAAAGGTAATGCCGTAACGCTGGATTCGCTAAAAGGCAAGCCTATTGTACTGAACTTCTGGGCCAGCTGGTGCGGCCCGTGCAAAAGTGAAATGCCGGATTTTGAAAAAGTATATGCAGAATATAAGGATAAAGTTCATTTTGCCATGGTTAACATGACGGATGGGCAGCGCGAAACGCAGGAAAAAGCGCAGGCACATATTGATAAAGAAGGTTTTACTTTCCCGGTTTATTTTGACCTTGACCTGGACGCGGCAAAAACCTACGGTGTTTCTGCAATCCCTGCCACATACGTCATTGATGCTGACGGTAACCTTGTGGCCTATGCCAATGGCACCATCTCAAGCGAGGCGCTTATCGGTGCGCTGGATAATATTTTAAAATAATGCATGGCCTTTTGGCCAAAATAAAACAGCACCTACCGCCGTGGGTGCTGTTTTGTGCTGTAAGAGTATCGAGTTGTTTCTTGCGCCACTTTTTGCTATACTTGCAAAAACGAAGCGCATAGGAGGGATTACGATGCGGCTTGAAACGGAGCGGCTTTGCCTGCGCCCTTGGCGACAGGACGATGCCGATGAACTTTACGAACTTGCAAAAGACCCGCGCGTTGGACCCGCAGCAGGCTGGCCAGTCCATACCAGCGTAGAAAATAGCCGCCAGATTATCCGCGAAGTGCTCTCTGCAGAGGGTACTTTTGCAGTAGAGCTGAAAAAAGAAGGCAGGGTGGTTGGCAGTATAGGGCTGATGCGAAGGGAGCAAAGCAACCTTTCGATTGGAGCGAACGAAGCCGAAATTGGCTACTGGGTTGGTGTGCCATATTGGGAGCAGGGTATTATTCCCGAAGCAGTGCGTGAGCTGCTTCGGTATGGTTTTGAGGAGCTTGCGCTTGATTGCATCTGGTGCGGCTACTTTGAGGGTAATGAAAAATCCCGCCGGGTGCAAGAAAAGTGCGGGTTTTGTTTTCAACGTACCGAAAAAGAGAAACCTTGGCCGCTTACAGGAGAAATACACACGGAGCATATCACCTGCATTACCAAAGAGGACTGGCGAAAAAACATTAAGAAAAACTAAAACAAAAGGTACCTGCAACTTTAGGTTGCAGGTACCTTTTTACATATGTGGTTTACAGAGCAAAAACAACCGCTTATGCAGGCTGTTTGGTTGCTTCGGGTGCGGGGGAAGCACTTGCTTCCGGCTGGGGCTGTGCGGTCGGAGCCGGGCTTGCCTCAGGTGCCGGGCTTGCCTCAGGCGCGGGGGTGGCTTCCGGTGCCGGAGTTGCGGCAGGGGCAGAGGCACCAGCGCGCTCGATGGAAGTGCCGACCAGAATCTCGCCGCCCGCATCGCCAATGAAGTGCAGCTTTACGTCATCGCCCACATTGAGGATAACGGCAAGCTCATTCTCTTTGGCAGAGATTGCGTAGTAGCTGTTAGAGCTGTCAAGCTTGATATAGTAGTAGGTGTCGCCCTCAAGCACAGCCTCACGTTTTTCGATGATTTTGCCGACAGCATCGGTGGTGGAGATGATTTCTTCACTGGTGATGTTGTTCTGCAAAAGCAGTTTTCGGTAATTTTCCTGGCATTCTACAACAGTTTGCCCGGTGGCAACAATTTGGTACTGGCGCACGTTGACCATGGCGTACATTTTTACAAGGCCGGCGTCATCTTTCAGTGCCATAAAGTAGGTGGGCTCTTTGTTGATGTTGAGCAGCAGCGGGAAAGTTGCGCTGTAGTTAAGGTGCTGCACCACACCCTGTGCGGAAGACATTGCGGAATACTCCTCCGCACCAGCAATCTTGTAGTATTTGGTTTCTTTGGTTCGCTGGTTAGAGAGGATGAAACCAACGTTAGACTGATCGCCGGTAACCGAGGTGATGCCGGTGTACATATAAACGTCATCGCCAATAACAATGTAGTTATAACCTTTGGTGGTTACGGTTACATCTTTCTGGCCGAAGATGGAGTTGAGGAAACCGTTGTGGTACTGGCCGTAGTAATCATACTGCTGCACAATCAGCTCAGCGGTATAAACGCGGTCTACCCAGTTCGGCACATCGGCAGAATCGTAATAAGTGGATTCACCGGTGATGGCGTTGACCAGCACTGCGCCGTCGATATCACGACCGCCGAACAGGCCAATCGTCATGGTTACGCGCGGGCAAATCCAGTACGGGGTGCCATCTTCATCAATTTCAAAAGTCGGTGCGTCGAACATAAAGCCGGGGTAAGCAAAACGCAGGTGACGGTAAAGGTTACGGGAGAAATGCTCGTTGGGGGTGTATTTCATGCCCTCTTCCAAACGAACAACCTCTACATTCTGGGTCACCATGTCGATGAGGATATAGGCGGGCAGACCCTCAGAACGGTTGTTGAACCATTTAATGAGGTCACCGTATACCAGCGGAGCAACACGCACCGGGCGGCCATTGTAGTTGATTTGAGTGTTGTCGGAGGAAACCTCAAACTGGCTTACCATATCAGAAAGCTCGCCAAGTTTACGGTCGCCCAGTTTTTCAGCACTTGCACGGTCCAGCATGGGAATCTGGTCATACGAAGCCTCTTTTACATCGGCTGCAAAATCGCCATTTTCGATGGGCAGCAGCTCGCTGTACGCACCGGCGCGCAGAATGACGCTGGAAAGCAAGGTGCCGACCAACAGCAAAACAACCAGCAAAACGCAGATGCCAAGCGGGATGCGGCAATGGTTTTTGACGGATTTGAAGAAGTCTGCTTCACCCCTTAGCTTCCAAATGCCGGAGGTGATAATGGCGGTAAAGCAGTAGACTGCCGCCAAGATAAACAGAAAGACGTAAAAATCCTCATTGTGGAAGTTGAGTGCCGGCAACTTAAAGTAAAAGTATACCAGCCCAAATACCAGCGTTACGCCAAGGTTGATTAGTATTTTAAGAAAACCACCCTTGTGAGGAGTAACGTCAATGGGGCCCTGGTCTTTGCCAAAATTCATTTACGATGACCTGTCCTTTCCGGAAACGCAGTGCTGTTTTCAGCCGCGCCCCTCGCCGCAAAATGCGACAGAATTGTTGTAGTAAGTAATTATAGAGGATTTTTGGAGAAATTTCAATGAATGGACTGTAAACAATAGTCTGCCCGAAAAAAAGTGTGCGCAAGCCCCCAAAGCGACGCTGGTTTACCGCTATCTTCTTTTTGCGTTTTTGCTTTGCTTATGCTATACTATACTTATTTTAAAGCAAAGAGGGGCGCTGCATATCGCGGCAATTAAACTGTAGAGGAGTTGTATCAATGCGTATTGTTGTTAAAGTCGGTACGTCCACCCTGGCGCACAGCACGGGAAGGCTGAATATCCGCCGTGTGGAATCGCTTTGCAAGATTTTGTCGGACATTAAAAACAGCGGCATCGAGGTTATTTTGGTATCTTCGGGTGCCATTGGCGTAGGTGCGGGCAAACTGGGTCTTACCGAGCGACCAGCCGATATTCCGGGCAAACAGGCAGCAGCAGCAGTAGGCCAGTGCGAGCTGATGTATGTATACGACCGACAATTTGCACACTACAACCATGCAACAGCGCAGCTTCTCATCACCGGGTATGACATTGAAAATGAACATCACCGTGTGAACATTGAAAATACGCTGCAGCGCCTTTTAGATTACCGCGTGCTGCCCATCATCAACGAAAACGACACCGTTGCTACCGAAGAAATTCAAATCGGCGATAACGATACACTTTCTGCGATTGTGGCCACCCTCGCAAAAGCAGATCTTTTGATTTTGCTGAGCGATATTGAGGGCCTGTATGATGCCAACCCGAAAACGCACCCGGATGCAAATCTGATCCCCTATGTGCCGGAAATTACCGACGACATTGTGGCGCTTGCAGGCGGTGCCGGCTCGGCATTTGGTACAGGTGGCATGGAAACCAAGCTGCGCGCGGGTAAAATTGTCAACGGCGCAGGAATCCCGATGATTATTATGGACGGCCGCCAGCCGGAACTGCTGTATGATGCAGTAGAAGGAAAACAGGTGGGAACCCGTTTTGGTAAATAGAGTGCGAATTTTTTGCCCAAACTGAGCGAAAGCGTACTTTTTCTTGAAACTCCAGGAAAGGAACAGAACTATGAGCATAAAACCGCTGCTCGAGCGGGCAGTTGCTGTAAAAAAGCAAATTGCCTCCGCTGACACAACGAAAAAAAATGAACTTTTGCGAGCGATGAGCGCTGCGCTGCGCGCGCAAAAAGCAGATATTCTTGCCGCGAACGCGGAAGACTTGGAAGCCGCACGGCAGACGATTGGCGAAGTCATGCTGGACCGCCTGCGCTTGACAGACGAGCGCATCGAAGGCATGGCTGCCGGTATAGAAGCCGTCGCGGAATTGCCCGACCCCACCAGGCGCGTGCTGAAAACAGTCACACGCCCAAACGGGCTGCGCATTGAAAAAACCGCTGTGCCTTACGGCGTTATTGGCATTATTTATGAAAGCCGCCCCAACGTTACGGCAGATGCCGCAGCGCTTTGCCTCAAGGCAGGCAGCGTATGTGTGCTGCGCGGCGGCAAAGAGGCGATCTGCAGCAATAAGGCGATTGTAAAAGCACTGCGCAGCGGTGCAAAAGCGGTAGGGCTGGATGAGGACATCATCTGCCTGGTGACCGACACCACCCGTGACAGCGCCAATGAGCTGATGCGTGCAGCGGGTTATGTTGACCTGCTGATTCCGCGCGGCGGGGCCGGATTAATCCGCGCCTGTGTGGAAAATGCGCTGGTGCCTTGCATTGAAACAGGTACTGGTATTTGCCATATTTACGTAGATGCTGCCGCCGACCTTGAAAAAGCGGCACGCATTTTGGAAAATGCCAAAACCAGCCGTCCGAGCGTATGCAACGCCGCAGAGGTTTGCCTGGTGCACAGTGCAGTGGCAGAGCAATTTTTGCCGATGGCAGAAAAAGTGCTTGGCGCACACAATGTGGAACTGCACCTTTGCCCGAGAGCTGCAAAAATTATTTCGGGCATTCCTGCAAATGAACACGATTTTGACACAGAATTTTTGGATTATAAGATGAGTGTTCGCGTTGTGGATTCGGAAGAGAAAGCGATTGCACACATTGCACAGCACTCTACCCACCACAGCGATGTTATCATCACAGAAAACGAAGCGGCAGCGGCACAGTTTGTGGCCGAGGTCGATTCGGCGGCAGTCTATGTGAATGCCTCCACCCGGTTTACCGATGGCGGAGAGTTTGGTCTGGGCTGCGAAATGGGTATCTCCACCCAAAAAATGGGCGCTCGTGGCCCGATGGGTTTGGAAGAAATCTCTACCTACAAATACATCATCTACGGCAACGGACAGGTGCGCTGAACCCTGCCGCAGAGGAAATGGGGAAAGCGTCCCCACAGAAAGGAATGGACAATACTCATGGCATGGAAACGTCAAACCAAAGAAGAGCATATGCGCATGCGTCGCAGACGCCGCCGCCAATTGATTGGAGGAATTCTCTCCGTTTTGATCGTGGTCGGTGCAGTTACCCTCGTTGGTGCGTTGGGGCGCAACGTGGCAAAGCTGTTTGACAACACCAAAGAAAAAGAGAGCTATCAAAAACTGCTTGCCCCGCTCGTCATGCTGGATCCCGTCCCGTTTGATTCGCTGGAAACGGCAGACCAGAATATGCTGCTGCAAACCGCAATTTGGGAAACCATTTATAACGAAGATATTTCGAAGTATGACCGCGACGAGCTGGGCACCTTGATTTTGCCGACCGTAGACATCGACAAAAACGCAGCACTGCTCTTTGGCAAAGGCTATAAGTTGCAGCACGCTTCGTTCAACGCCAGCGGCATGGATTTCGTTTATAACGAAGAAACCAAAAGCTACTTGATTCCCGTTACCGGCACCACCGGTTCCTACACGCCGCAGGTAGAGCATATCCGCAGCAGTGTAAAAGAAAAACGCGTTACCGTGGGTTATCTGGCCCCGCCGATGGGCTTCTCGATGGACGGTGCTACCGACAACACGAAACCTGTCAAATACTATGACTTCATCTTTACTCGTCAGGACGATGGATATTACCTTTCTGCGATGAAGGAAAGCGAAAAGAAAGCCGAAGGCCAGACTACTGCTGTTTCTTCTTCTGCACCCAACCAAGGTGATATTGCAGGCGAGATCATGCAAAAGGCAGAGGCGGCAGCCAGCGCTAACTCGGCTGCATCCTCCACCCCGGCAGCATAATTTGTTCTATCAAAAAAGGAGCGGACTGCTTTTTGCAGTGCGCTCCTTTTTATTGGTTTGCGCGCCTGTGGGGGTACTGGCCACCGCTGCGCGATAAAGAAAATAGCCCAGCAAAAAGAGGACACCAGTTTTTGGCGTCCTCTTTTAATTTAGGATTTAAAAACAGCGGAGCTTACATCGAGTACCGGGCCAAATGGGTCTGCCACAAGGCCAGAAAGTTTAGCACTGGTGAAAAAGCTGGAGGTTTGGAACTTGAGAGGGGCCACAGGGGCCTGCCACAGCAGCTCTTTTTCTGCTGCAATATAAGCACGGCTTTGGGTATTGCCCGTAGCAAGAAAAGCCTGCGACAGCAGCGCATCGAATTCAGCATCATTAAAACCGGTAACGTTCGCTGCATTGCCGGTCATAAATTGCTGAAGCAAAGCGGCAGGGTCGTTTTCGGTCACCGTATAGGGGTAAAGAGCAATGTCATATTTACCTGTTGCCATCCGCTTTTCAATCTCTTCTAAAGACAAGGTTTCAATAGAGAAAAATGCGCCCAGCTCTTTTTGCCAGCCCTGGTTTACCGCCCGGAACAGCTCTTCGTAGTTGCTGCCCTCCGGCACGAGAACCGTAACGCCGGATAGCTTGCTGGCATTTACTTCTGCTAAGCCAAGCTGGTAGGTGGCATAGCGCTGTGCTGCAGCAATGTCTGGCAGGGCATTGCCTGCCGCTTCGCGGAAGCCCTCGCCCTCTAAGGTGATACTGCCGGGGATAAGCCCTGTAGCATTTACCAAAGCCGTTTGCTGGACGAGAGCCGCAGAAGCAGAGGCGCTGGCAGAGAGGGCACGACGTATCGAAGCGCTGGAAAGATAGCGGTCTGCACAGTTAAAGAACAAAGCACAGGTGCCGTTTTCAAAATTTTGCTGAACAAATCCTTTTTTCGCAAGCTGATCAATTTCGCTTGGCGAGGTAATAACAGCAGCATCCTGCATGCCATCCATCAAGCGCTCAAAGCCGGTTTTGTCGCCGTTTTCCGGAATGATACGCAGTCGAGTGACTTCGCCGGATTCGGCCTCGCCGGAGCGCCTTAGCGTGAGGCCATTGGTGTCGCCCCAACCGGAGAGGTAAAATGGCCCGTTACCAATGATAGATTTTAAAGTCAGCCCGTAGGTGCCGGCTGCGTCTTCAAAGAAATCTTTGTTGCAGGGCATGGCACCATTGCTGGCGAGTTTTAGCAAAAAACCGTCATCAGGCTCGATCAAACGAATTTCCAGCTGGGTGGCAGAGATGGCACGCACACCTAAGGTTTTGGGGTCCGCCTGCCCGTTTAGAATTTCGCGCGCGCCACGGATGGCGAGAAAATTACGCGCATAGGGAGAGCCTGTTGTAGGGGAAACGGTACGCTGCAAGCCAAATACATAGTCTTGCGCTGTTACCGCAAAGCTGCGGTCTTTGCCGTCAGTAAAAACGTCGGTGCTGTCCAGTGTAAATGTGTAGGTCAGCCCATCCGATGAAATTTTAGTATCGGTGGCGGCATCGGGAATCGCCTGGCCCTCTGCATCGACGCGATAAAGACCGGAAAACAGATGTTTGACTGCGGAAAGTTCAGCCGAAGTAGATGCAAGCTGCGGATCCAGTGTTTTAATCGCAGTCTCGGTATAATATAAAAAATTAACTTCTTCTTTGCCGCAGCCGGCAAGTGAGAATAAAAGCACACAGCAAAGTGCGCAAAGTTTGAAACGCCGTTTCATGAACGCCTCCTGAGCAGTTTGGTTGCAATTGCAGATACGTGTTTATTGTAGCAAAAACGAGGTGGGAATACAACAACCACCAAAGTTTGCACACGATTAAAATAGAAATAAGGCATATTTTGTAAAAATTACTTTAAGATACCACTCCCGGATGGTAAAATAAAAACAATAAGAATGGGAGTATGTGAGCAATGAGTGAATTTATTTTCAGCCTAAACGCCACCCTGCCGGTATTTTTTGTAATGGTTTTAGGCTATGTGCTAATGCAAAAAGGTTTTTTGACCCAAGAATTTACCCGCGTGGCAGATAAACTGGTTTTTCAGGTTGTGTTGCCAACCCTGTTTTTTAAAAATGTATATGATGCCGATTTCAAAGAAATTGTCGACCCGCGGTTTATGCTGTTTTGTGTTTTTGGTACGTTAATCAGCTACGGCCTCTTTTGGTTGCTAACGGTTATATTTATGCAGGACCGCTCCCTCTGGGGCAGTTTTATACAGGGCAGCTGCCGTTCCAATGTCGCAATTCTCGGCGTTGCTTTTATCCAAAACATGTACGGCAATGCGGGACCGGCAGCAATTATGGTTGCGCTGGTGGTACCAATGGCCAATATCCTTTCGGTTATCATTTTAAGCGTTTATGATAACGAAGCGAAAGGACAGAGCCGCAAAGAGCTGATGCGCACCACTTGCCTTAACATTTGCAAAAACCCATTGATTCTCGCGTTACTTTTGGCACTTGTGGTTTCCGGCGTAGGTCTGCGGCTGCCCACAATGGTATACAAAACGGTTTCTAACGTTGCTGCGCTGGCTACTCCGCTCTCGCTTTTGGTACTCGGCGCAAGCTTTGGCGGTAAAGAAGCGCTTGCAAAACTGCGGCCCACGATGGTGGCTACTGTAATTCGCCTTGTACTGATTCCCGCTCTGCTGATGCCGGTGGCCATTGCTATGGGCTTTCGCGGGCAAGAACTTGCTACGTTGTTGATTATGGCGGGCGCACCGACTGCCGTCAGCAGTTACATCATGGCCAAGAATATGAACAATGACGGAGCGCTTGCCTCCAGCATTGTTGCTTCTACCACGCTGTTTGCTTCGGTTAGCCTTACGCTGTTTATCTTTGCCTTTAAAGTGCTCGGCTACCTGTAATATTAGATGGCATAGGGGGAATCTATCTTTATAAAATGCTGCGTTTTATAAGGCGGACCCAAGGGAACGGCGCCACGCAACCACTGACGCAGCCATTGGGAGAGAGCTTATCCGGTGTTGTGCGGACTGAGAACTTTTTTAGATATACGATAAGCAATTGCGCTGAGCAGCATCTGTCGCATCTGCCAATTTAATTGGGCACATTTTGGCTACTGCCAACAAGACAATATGCCGCAGCTCATCGAAGAAGCCCTGAAAAATGATTGCATCGTTTTGGCCACGCGCTTTGTTCATGGTGCTGCACCTGGCGATGAAAGCGTTTCTTGACCGATTGCGACTATCAACCCTGCAAAGGCGGTGCATCATCTAACCTAATAAAAATCCTTTACTTAGCACAAAAGACATTCCTGCTCTTGTCTATAGCATACCACTGATGCTGTTTATCATGCTGCTTTAGTCCGATTTTGTGCTTTTGTTGGTCAAAGCGGTTACTTTGGCTGATCTATAAGAGCAGACTGGTAAACGGAGATGGAAACGCAATAAAATTAAACCGGGGCACTGTCGCCGTTTGCGACGGTGCCCCGGTTTTTCGTACAAAAATTACAGGCCAAACAGCAGCTCCGCATAAGCGGGGAACGGCCAGCGGTCCGCTGGTACCAGCGTTTCTAGCTCATCGGCAGCCGCGCGCAGACGCTCCATCTCGCCGGTGCAAAGGGCGTGATAAGCCCGCGCATCTTCATGAGAGATAGTGTTCAGCTTGGTGCGCAGTCGTTCGCTTCGCTCGCCCACAGCGTCGGTAGCAGCCACCAGACGGCTTTGCAGGCGCACGCTTGCGTTGCTTGTCATACCGCTGCCCATGTTGTAGTAGTTAGAGCGAGCCACCTTGCCCAAAAACTCGACAGCCGAAGGCAAAATGCCGCGGTCGACCATTTCCAGCATAGTAGCTGCATCAATACGAATGGTTTTGGAATAGTGCTCGGTCAAGATTTCGTAGCGGCTATGGCACTCGCCTGGGGTGAAAACTTTGGTGCGTGCAAACATTTCTACGTTTTTGGGAGCGATAAAGGCATCCACAGCATCCACCATGCAAGAGATATTCGGCAAGCCACGGCGCTCAGCTTCGGCAGCCCATTCTTGCGAATAGTTGTTGCCGTTGAAAATAATCCGCCCATGCTCGTGGAAAACGCGGCGCACAATGTCGTAAACAGCAGCATGCTTATCCTGTGCAGTTTCCAGCTCTTCGGCATAGCTGCGCAGTGTATCGGCAACAATGGCGTTGATTACAGCGTTGACAAGACCGATACCCTGGCTGGAGCCGACCATACGGAACTCAAACTTGTTTCCGGTAAAAGCAAACGGAGAGGTACGGTTGCGGTCAGAATCGTCCAGCGTAAGCAGCGGAAGGCTTTTTACGCCGGTCAGCAATTTTTTGCGCTCGGCCGGGCTGGTTTCGTGGCTTTCTGCAATCGCTTCCAGCATACGGGTCAGCGGCTCGCCAAGGAATACCGAGATAATCGCAGGCGGTGCTTCGTTGCCGCCGAGGCGCTCGTCGTTGCCCGGGCAGGTAGCAGAAAGCCGAAGCATATCTGCATAGGTATCAACGGCTTGCAGTACCGCACACAAAAAGGTGAGGAACTCAAGGTTGTTGGCAGGATCTTTGCCGGGTTTAAAGATATTTCTGCCGCCGTCGGTGGAAAGCGACCAGTTGTTATGCTTACCGCTGCCGTTGATGCCCGCAAACGGTTTTTCGTGCAGGATGCAAGCCAGCCCGTGCCGCACTGCAACTTTACGCATCAGCTCCATCATGATCTGGTTATGGTCGCAGGCAACATTGCTGCCGGAGAAAACACTGGCCAGCTCATATTGGCCCGGTGCAACCTCATTGTGCTCGGTTTTAGCCGGTACGCCCAGCGCCCACAGCTCTTCGTCCAGCTCGCGCATAAAGGCACGCACGCGCTCGCCGATGCTGCCATAATAATGGTCCTCCAGCTCCTGGCCTTTCGGGGGCTTAGCGCCAAGCAAAGTACGGCCGCAGACTTTCAGGTCAAGGCGTTGCTCAAATAGTGCTTTGTCAACAAGAAAATATTCCTGCTCTGCGCCAACCGTGGAATGCACGGAAGACGTTTCGGTATCGCCGAGAGCACGCAGTACCCGCGTCGATTGTTTGTTGATGGCTTGCATACTGCGCAGCACAGGGGTTTTCTGGTCCAGTGATTCGCCGGTGTAAGCGCAGAAAGCAGTGGGAATGTACAGTGTAGTACCCAATACAAAAGCGGGGGAAGTCGGGTCCCACGTGGTGTAGCCGCGTGCTTCAAAGGTAGCGCGCAGGCCGCCGGAAGGAAAGCTGGAGGCGTCAGACTCGCCTTTAGAAAGCAGCTTGCCGGAAAAATTAAGCAGCGGTTCGCCAGCTTTTACGCCGTCGATAAAGCACTCGTGCTTGCCGCTGGAAGCGCCAATGATGGGGGCGAACCAGTGAATGTAATGGGTGGCGCCCAGCTCCATTGCCCAGGTTTTCATGGCATCTGCCACAATATCAGCAACAGCCGGGTCCCACTCGCTGCCTTCGTCGCGAATGCGGCGCATACTCTCATAAATATTTTCGGGCAGACGTGCGCGCATGACACGGTCATCGAACAAACGACATCCAAAATGCCGAGTCAAATCAATATTAGCCAAAAAAGTTCCCCCTCTTATCGTGCAAAAATGGTGGTGTTATTCCTGTAATAGATAATCGTTATATATTATAATTATAACATGAAAGTATTGTAGCATGGCGCGGGATATGCCGCAAGCAAGAAATCGAAAAAAAATCGCAATTGGCGAAACTTGTAAAGAACCGTCAAAAGACAGATACTTTAGATGAAAAATTTTGACGCATCGGTGGTTGCACCAGGGGGTGCTTCATACTATAATTAAATACATATCGCCAATAATGCTTATAAATAAAGTAATATATAGAAGGAGCTGGAGCTTTGTGACAAAGGCAGAAGCATTTTACAACAGCATCAAAGGAAAAAAAGTCGCATTTATCGGGGCGGGGGTCTCGCACCGAGATTTGCTCGTGCAGTTTGCAGAGCGGGGGGCACAGGTAACCCTTTGCGATAAAAAAGAATCGGTAGAAGCATTTGGCGAGCTGGGCGAAAAGCTGCAGCAGTTGGGTGTTCAGTTTTCGCTGGGCGAAGCATACCTTGACGGGCTGAAAGGCCAGGACATGATTATGCGTACCCCCGGCTTTGAGTATTTTACGCCGGAATTGCAGCAGGCCAAAGCTGCCGGCAGTGAGATTACCAGCGAGATGGAGCTCTTTTTTGAGCTTTGCCCGTGCAAAATTTATGGCATTACTGGTTCGGACGGTAAGACTACCAGTAGCAGCCTGATTGCAGAAATGCACAAAGCGATGGGCAAAACAGTTTGGCTGGGCGGCAATATCGGCCGTGCACTGCTGCCGCTGGTGCACGAGATTCGCCCGGAGGACATTGCGGTGGTTGAGCTTTCCAGCTTCCAGCTCATCTCAATGCACACTTCGCCCGATGTGGCAGTCATCACCAATATTACCCCGAACCATCTCGACCACCATAAAGATATGCAGGAGTATATCGATGCAAAACGCAATATCCTGCTTTATCAGTCGGAAGATAGCAAAACCGTGCTCGGCTACCAGAACGACATTACCCGCGGCCTTGAAAAAGACGTAAAAGGCAAGCGTTACTGGTTTACCCGTTTTGAAAAAGTCGATTGCGGCGCCTACCTTGAGGACAACGGCGATTTGTGCTTCATTGAAGACGGCGTGCTGACCCGGGTAGTAAACAAAGACGAAGTAAAGCTGCGTGGTTTGCATAACGTAGAAAACCTGCTGGATGCCATTGCTGCAACTGCAGGCGATGTCAGCTTTGACAAAATGGCACTGGTTGCCAAAACTTTTAGCGGTGTAGAGCATCGCATTGAGCCGGTGCGTTGCCTGGATGGCGTGCAGTGGTACAACGATTCCATCGGCACCAGCCCTACCCGCACCATTGCAGGTCTGCGCAGCTTTGACCAAAAGCTCATCCTCATTGCAGGTGGTTACGATAAGCATATTCCGTATGAGCCGCTTGCACCTGAAATCATCGCTCATGTGAAAACGCTGGTGCTGATGGGAGCTACCGGTCCTGTCATCGAGCGTTGCGTGCGTGACTGTGAGGGCTTTGACGAGTCGCAGCTTACCATTTTGCATGCTGACACGATGAAGAATGCGGTAGACACCGCGCGCGGCGCAGCGGCGGCAGGGGATATCATTATTCTTTCCCCGGCGTCTGCCAGCTTTGACAGCTATCCCAACTTTGAAAAACGCGGCGAAGACTTTAAAGCCATCGTCAACGCACTGTGATTGAAGCAGTCACTGCGGCAAACGAAGCACGCTTTTTGGCGCTGACGGCACAGGATGACTGCGCCGGGCTGCGTATGGAAGCTGCTTACAATTGTTCTCCGGCGGGGTGCTACCTTTCTGAAAACGGCGCACTTTTGCTGCGGGGTAGCAGCTTGCTGCTTTGCGGCGATGCACCAAATACCGAAGAGTTAGAGACATTTTGCGCATTTGCGGGGGTATCCGAACTGGAGGGTGCCCCCGACTTGCTGCCTGGCTTTAGACGCACACAGCTGCTGCAGATGGAGTATGCGGAACAAAGCGTACCCTCACAGCCACAGCTTTCAGGTGCTGAGATTGACGAGGTGCCGAACCTTTGGCAGCTCGCCTCGGCCAGACTTTTGCAGGTGCCGACTGAGGACTGGTATGCAGATGCCTGCGCGCGCCGAAACCGTGGCCTTGCAGAAATTTATGCAGCGCAGGCACAGGGGCACTATGTGGCAACCGCCGGTATTTATGCACTGCGTGAGAATGCTGCTTACCTTACCGCGGTTGCTACTGACCCAGCCTACCGATGCCGCGGCTTTGCCCGCGCGCTGCTGGACAAGCTGGCAACCTTTAGCACAGGCCGAACCCTGACGCTGCTCTGCGAGCCGGAGCTGCGTCCTTTTTACGAGCGCGCCGGCTACCGGCTGCGTAAAGAAGTCAACCAAGATAAAAGGATTTAAAATAATGCTGAAAGAATTTTTCGATATTCCCGACCGTCTGCTGAAACTGGATGCCCAGGCAATGGCAGATTGTGCACCGGAGTTTGCTAAAATAGAAGAGATTCGTGATTACAATCAGGTAAAGATGCTCAAAGCCTTTACCGACTGCCGTGTGGCAGGCATGCACATGATGGGCACCACCGGCTACGGCTATGACGATGCCGGACGTGATACCTTAGATCGTGTATTTGCTGCGGTAACAGGCAGCGAGGATGCACTCTGCCGCCACAATTTCCTCTCCGGCACCCACGCGCTGACAGTAGCCCTGTTTGGTGTGCTGCGAGCAGGGGATTTGCTGTTTGCTGCAACCGGGCGTCCGTATGACACCCTTGCAGGCGTTATTGGGCTGGACGGCGGCAACTATGGCAGCCTGAAAGAGTTTGGCGTGGCATACGAAGAAACACCGCTGGTAGATGGCGAGCCGAATTATGCCGCCATTGCAGAGGGCTCGCGCAAAGCCAAGGTGTGTTATATCCAGCGTAGCCGCGGTTACGCAAATCGCCCGGCCCTTTCGCTCGAAACCATCGGCAAAATTGCTGCCGTTGCAAAAGAGGCAAATCCAAACGTTATCGTAATGGTGGATAACTGCTATGGCGAATTCACCCAAAAGGCCGAGCCGGTTGCCGTGGGTGCTGATTTGATGATTGGCAGCCTCATCAAAAATGCAGGCGGCGGCATTGCTCCTACGGGTGGTTACATTGCGGGCCGCGCAGATTTGGTAGAGCTTTGCGGCCACCGGTTGACTGCACCGGGCACCGGCAGAGAACTGGGCTGTGGCATGGACATGCTGCGCGACTTATACTTAGGCCTTTACTACGCGCCGGGCGTAACAGCGGAAGCGCTGAAAACCAGCATTTATGCAAGCCGCTTTTTTGAGCTGT
This sequence comes from Pygmaiobacter massiliensis, assembly GCF_900199435.1. Classification (GTDB taxonomy): domain Bacteria; phylum Bacillota; class Clostridia; order Oscillospirales; family Ruminococcaceae; genus Pygmaiobacter; species Pygmaiobacter massiliensis. Next base: position 685,511 of record NZ_OAML01000002.1, on the reverse strand, counting down.
ATGGCTTTGCAACCACCCCGCATTATACCGCCGAGCGAAACGATATTATCACCAGCATTGAAACCGGCAGCGCCGAAGCGCTTTGCGCTGTCTGCGCAGGTATTCAGGCAGGCAGCCCGGTGGATAGCTTTGTGACACCCGAACCCTATGCAATGCCGGGTTATGACAGCGAGGTAATTATGGCAGCGGGTGCGTTTACGATGGGCAGCAGCATCGAGCTTTCGTGCGACGGACCGGTGCGTGCACCCTACACCGCCTATATGCAGGGCGGATTAAACTTTGCAGCCTCCCGCGCGGGCATTCTGCTTGCAGCAAAAAAAATAGAAGAAGGCAACGCCGCGCTTCGCTAAGCGCGAAAATTTAACAGATAAATGCCTGGTACAGACTGTTACAACGCAATATTTTGGTGCGGCGCAACACTGTAAAACTTACTTTATTGCTTTGGATACATCACTGACGCAACAATGTGCCCAAGAAAAGGAATGACCATTTATGATCTATACCCCACTTACCCGAAAAGCCACGATGATTGCATACGCAGCCCATGATGGGCAGAAGGATAAAAGCGGCTTACCCTATATCTTTCACCCGTGGCATCTGGCAGAATCAATGACCGATGAAGCCAGCACAATTGCTGCGCTGCTGCATGATGTGGCAGAGGATACCGATGTTACGCTGGCAGACCTTGCAAGAGAAGGTTTTTCGGAAGAGGTGATGGAAGCACTGCGCCTTTTGACCCACGATAAAGCAGTGCCGTATATGGATTACGTCCGTGCGCTGGCATACAACCCGATTGCCCGTAAAGTGAAGTTGGCCGACCTTGCCCACAACAGCGATATCACCCGCCTTGACATTTTGCCGCCGGGCGCAGAGCAAAAGCTTGCGCTTTACCGCGAGGCTACCGCATATCTTTCTGCATTGGAGCAGGCTGAAAGAAAGCCAGAGGGCGGCCTTGTCGAAAACTAAATAAAAAGCGCCCAGCTAGGAGATTTCTCATAGCTGGGCGCTGTGTTTTTTTGTTTAAGCTTACTGCACGGCAGTTTCTGTCATAGAGCGGGCAAGTGCTTTGTCACGGATAATGCACCATGCAGTAATCGTGACGATGACGACCAGCCCTCCCAGCAGCGCGAAAACGCCGGGAGTCTCTCCGTCGAACAAGAACACCCATACAGGATTTAGCAACGGCTCTACCGTGCTTAACAGCGAGCAGACAAGCGGTTCGCAGTGCTTGATGGCAAGCCCATACAGTATATACGGAATGCCCAGCTGAACAATACCAAGCACCAGTAAAGAAAGCACAGCGGTAGAGGTAATCGGGGTTTCCACAAAAAGACCCACCGGGCAGCCTACCAGAGCGGTGAAAAGATGCCCCAGCAAGATGCTACTCATTCTGCCAGATTCGTCGGCGCGGTTGTTCACAATCATCATACAGCCAAAGAACAGGCCTGCTGCAATAGCCACAAAGTTGCCGAGAAGATTGCCGGGAGAGAGTTGGTCGAAAAAGAACAGGGAAATGCCGCCCAACGTGCAGATAACCGCAATAATATCTCGCCGCTCGATACGCTGGCGTAAAAATAAAACCGAAATAATAAGGATAAACACCGGCGCAGTGTATTGCAGCACAATGGCATTTGCCGCTGTGGTTAGTTTATTCGCGGAAACAAACAGCAAAAACACTAAGGCCTGAAAAATACCGCCCCATACCGAGTGTTTGTTAATACGAAATTTAAGATGGCGGAATTTCATATAAGCCGCAACACAAAGCAGTGCCAACAGGCTGCGCCAGCCCGCAATGACAAGAGGGTTCCATGGAATCAGCTTAATGAATATGCCGCCGAGGCTCCAAAGGGCGGCGCATAGCAGCATCAAAAAAGGAGCGCGAGCTTGTTCTTTGGTCTTTTTCAAACGTTTAACCATCCTTTAATTCATAAATGCGCGCCGTAGCGCAGAGAAAATTTTATAGCCGACGAAAACACAGAAAATACCAAATGCAACACCACAGGTATCTAGCAGCATATCGCTAAGTTGGCAACTACGGCCTGAAGTGAAAAGCTGGATGGTTTCGTCACAGAAAGCGGTAAAAGCCCCGATCAGCAGGGTGGCGGGCCAAAGCCGAAACGTCAAAAAGAAGGCCCCCATAGTAGTGGCAAGGCAGATGCCAAGCGCGGCATATTCTGTAAAATGAGCAGATTTGCGCACCAGTTTGTCGCTGAGCTGCACTTCGCCGGAAGGAGAGAGGATTTCGCTTATCTGCTGAGCAACCGTGTTGCTGCGGGAGGCAGAAACAGAGGCTACCTGTGCGGAGTTGGAAAAAATAAACCAAAGCACAAGCAAAGTTAAAACCACCAACGCCGCCCGCGCAACAAGTAAAGGTGCTTTCCGGTTCATATCAGTTGCGGGGGAATATCTGCTACAATTTGTTTTACAAGGCTGCGCAGCACAAGTGCACGGCTGTTGGCAATTTCGATAACATGGTCACCGTCAAGCCGCTTTTCGGTAATGCCTGCTGCCATATTGGTAATCAGCGAAATCGCAAGCACGGGCAGGCCACAATGCGCCGCTGCCAGCACCTCCGGTACGGTGCTCATCCCCACCGCGTCTGCACCCAGGATGCGGAATGCGCGAATCTCAGCAGGGGTTTCATAGTTTGGACCGGTGTAACCCAGGTAAATACCCTGGCGCAGCGGCACAGAGAGGCTGGCAGCCGCCTTGCGTGCTACCTCACGCAGCGTCTTGTTATACGCGGTGCTCATATCAAAAAAGCGCGGGCCAAACTCATCGGCATTGGGGCCAATCAGCGGATTGGTGCCCATAAAGTTGATATGGTCTTCAATCAGCATTAAATCGCCGACTTCAAAATCGAGGTTTACACCGCCGCAAGCATTGGTGACAATCAGTGCCCGGATGCCCAGCTGCTGCATCACGCGAACAGGCAGTGCAAGCGAGGACATCGGGTGCCCCTCGTAATAATGCAGACGGCCCTGCATGCAAACGACGCGATGGCCAGCAAGGGTGCCAAAGACAAAACGTCCCATATGTCCCGGTGCCGTCGAAATGGGAAAACCGGGCAAATCATTATAATTCACAAAAATGGGGGACTCCAACTCGTCGGCAAGGCCGCCCAATCCGCTACCTAAAATGATACCGTATTCCGGTGCAAAACTGCCCTTTTGCTGAATTGCATTTACAATTTCCTGAATCTGGCCCAAACAGATGACCTCTTTTCTGTAAAGTGATTTTTAAGCTATTGTATCATATTTTATGGCCAAAAGTCTTCGTTTTTCGCACGAAAGCCAAAGTTTGGTTTTACTTGTTTTATTTCCGCAGCATTTTAGAGCCGTAAAAACAAAAAAGCCCCCTCGGCAACCGAGGGGGTAAAATATTTAATTAAGAGAAAGTTGGCTGAGTAAAAGACGCTGAGAAATATCCTTACGAAGAGATGCCAAAGAGATTTCTGCATAGCGCGGGTCGGGGGCATCGTTACAGCAGGATGTGACCGGGGGGCGAACGAGATGAACTTGGCCGCGCTTTGCAGCACTGCGAAGCTCTAGCTGATGGCGCAGCGAAAGCAGCTCAGCAAAAGAGGCGTTAGCTGCTTTGGAGGTATGTAGTAGGGGAGCTAGGTGAATTTCGGATTCATTAATTGTTTCGATAGGATTGAGCCAGGGCGCTACGCTGGAAATTTGGGTGGACATATTGGGACCTCACTTTATAAGTATTTTCATTCCCTATTATAGCGAGGAAGCCCTCGTTTCCTGTGCGATTTACGTCGAGTGAAGTTTAGAAAATTTGGTGAAAAATCCAGAGAAGCAGCCCTTCACACAGAGCTTTTGGCTTGTACATGCGAAAAATCAAAATCTATTAAAAATAAAAAAATCAGGCGCATTATACGCCTGATTTTTTATTAGATGAAAAGGCTAAAACTGAAACCGTGCTACATGATTTTTTAGCATTTGAGCCTGTGCAGAAAGTTCCTCGCTTGCGGCGGCGGATTCTTCAGCGGTAGCGCTGTTGGTTTGCACCACTGCTGAAATTTGGTCTACCCCAATGGTAACCTGCTGTGCGTTTTCGGCCTGTTTGATGCTGGCCTGGCAGATTTCATTAATCTTTTGGTTTGTAATCTGTGCTTTTTCTACGACAGAGGCCAGTGAATCAGCTGTTTGCCCTGCAATAGCGGCTCCATCGGCTACGGCGCGAATCGTTTCTTCAATCAGTGCGGTGGTATTTTTGGCGGCTTCTGCGGATTTCTGTGCCAAATTCCGCACCTCATCCGCGACCACTGCAAATCCTTTGCCAGCAGTACCTGCGCGAGCCGCTTCCACAGCCGCATTCAGCGCGAGGATATTGGTCTGGAAAGCAATATCATCAATGGTTTTGATGATTTTACCTATCTCGCCGGATTTTACACGAATGTTTTCCATTGCACCGACCATCTGGCCCATGTATTCGTTGCTGCGCACCACGTCAGCGCCAGCCTCATGCGAAAGACTGCCGGCTTCGACTGCGGTTTTCGCATTATCGTTGCTTTGTGCCGCAATATCGTTGATGGTAGCGGCCAGCTCTTCAATGGAAGATGCCTGCTCGGTTGCGCCCTGGCTTAGTGTCTGGGCACCGCTTGCCACCTGGTCAGAGCCACAGGCCACCTGGTCGGCGGCAGTGCTGATTTCGCTTAAAGTATTGCGCAGCATTTCAGCTGTTTCGAGCAGTGCATCTTTAACCCGGGCAAAATCTCCGTCAAAATCGTTGGTAAACTCCAAACGTAGATTACCGTGGCCCAGCTCGCCGAGCAAATGAGTAATCTCATTAATATAATCAATATAAGTTTTCAGGCGGTCCGTCAGTCGACTCATAGACTGGGCCAGTTGGCTGACCTCATCTCTGCCTTTAATATCCAGCTCAGCTTCGAGGTTGCCCTCTGCGAGTTGCTGGGTGACTTCGTTGAGCTTTTTTATGGGACGGATAACACCAATTGTGACCCAGCCGCCAAGCCCAATCGCGGCAATAAAACTGGCGACGGAGATGCTGATAATGGTAATTCTTGAGAGTGCCATCTCAGATTCCAGCCCGGCTTTCTGCTGGGCAATATAATCGTCAATGTGGTCGGTGTAGTTACCGGTGCCGACTACCCACTGGAAAGGTGCGAAAGCAAGGCTATAACTACGCTTGGGGGAAGGCTCGGTTTCGCCCGCCCGTGGGAAAACGTAATCGGTATAACCGCCACCCTCTTCTTTGCCGACCCGGATGATTTCCTTTACCATCTCAAAGCCAGAAGCATCTTGCGTTGTAATGCGGTTTGTGCCTTCTGTTGCATTGCCAAGCAAAACGATATTCAAGCCCGCATAATTATCTGCCCAAAAATAGCCGTCTTCGCCAAAGCGCATTTCACGCAGCAAATCAGCACCGACTTTTTTTGCCTGGTCCAGCGTATAAACCCCGGCGAGGTGCTGGTTATAAACTTCTTGGAGCATACTGCAAGCACTTTGCACCTGCTGCTTAATATTATCGTCAAAATTGTCACGTGCCTGTTGTTCAATGGTCATTAGTGATTGTTGCCCCTGATCGTTCAACTCTTTTAACGAGCTGATGCCGATAACTGCCACCGCTAACAGCAAGATTGAGAGCAACAGTGCCATTTTAGTTCTGATTTTTAAGTGTTTCATGTTCCATCCTCCATCTACCAAATCCTAGTAGTATGGTTAAAGTTTACCATTTATTACAATTTTCGACAAGATGAAAATTAATACTTTTTCACATAAATAAATATAATTTTGTATCATAATAAGTTCAAATTAAATAAAAAATTCAAATTTTCACAACTCAGATAAAATATTGAGAACAAAAACTTTAACCGAAAAAGCTATACGTTCCTCCCAGATGTAACGCAACAAAAAAGCACCCTGTTTTACTGCATGAGGCAATAAAACAGGGTGCTGCATATAAAAACAATTAAGCAATGCAGAAAAGAATTATTCTACAACGCCTACGTTTTTGTCTTTGAGAATAACGTCATGGTAGCCACCTTCGACAATACTGGTGGGGGAAACCAGGGTCAAGCGTGCTTTCTCCTGCAGCTCGGGAATGGACATTGCGCCGCAGTTGCACATGGTGCTGCGTACCTTAGCAAGAGTCTGGTTTACGTTGTCTTTCAGGCTGCCAGCGTAAGGAACATAGCTGTCAACACCTTCTTCGAACGAGAGCTTCTTAGCGCCGCCCATGTCGTAACGCTGCCAGTTGCGGGCGCGGTTGCTGCCTTCGCCCCAATATTCTTTCACGTAGTTGCCATTGATGTTGAGCTTGTTGGTCGGGCTCTCGTCAAAACGAGCGAAGTAACGGCCCAACATGATAAAGTCTGCACCCATAGCAAGTGCAAGGGTCATGTGGTAGTCGTGCACGATGCCGCCGTCGCTGCAAACCGGGATGTAGACGCCGGTTTCTTTAAAGTATTCGTCGCGTGCTGCGCAAACATCAATCAGCGCAGTGGCCTGGCCGCGGCCAATGCCTTTCTGTTCGCGGGTGATGCAGATAGAACCGCCGCCGATGCCGACTTTGACGAAATCAGCGCCAGCCTCAGCGAGGAAGCGGAAACCTTCTTTGTCAACGACGTTGCCAGCGCCTACCTTAACGGTATCGCCATAGTTTTTGCGAATCCATTCGATGGTCAGTTTCTGCCATTCAGAGAAGCCCTCGGAAGAGTCGATGCAGAGGACATCAGCGCCTGCTTCAACAAGAGCCGGTACACGCTCGGCAAAGTCGCGGGTGTTGATACCGGCGCCTACAACATAGCGTTTGTGGCTGTCGAGCAGCTCCAGCGGGTTCTCTTTGTGGGAAGAATAGTCTTTGCGGAAGACCATATATTTCAAGGTGCCATTTTTTGCAACGATGGGCAGGCTGTTCAGCTTGTTGTCCCAAATAATGTCGTTTGCTTCTTTCAGCGTGGTGTCTTCGTCAGCGATAATCAGCTTGTCCAGCGGGGTCATAAAAGAGGAAACCTTTTCATCCATTGCCATGCGGCTGACGCGGTAGTCGCGGCTTGCAACAATACCGACGAGTTTGCCGGCAGCGGTGCCGTCTTCAGTGACTGCCACGGTGGAGTGACCGGTTTTTTCTTTCAGCTCGAGAATATCCGCGAGGGTAGCATCGGGGCGGATGTTGGAGTCGCTGATGACAAAGCCTGCTTTGTGGCTTTTGACGTTAGCAACCATACGAGCTTCACTCTCAATGGTCTGGCTGCCGAAGATGAAGGAGATACCACCTTCTTTGGCAAGTGCAATGGCGAGCGAATCGTTGGAAACCGACTGCATGATAGCGGAAACCAGCGGAATGTTCATCGTAATAGGGCAGTCTTCCTGTCCTTTACGGTATTTGACGATTGGGGTTTTCAGAGCAACATCTGCAGGGACGCAGGCTGCGGAAGAGTAACCGGGAACAATTAGGTATTCACCAAAAGTATGTGAGGGTTCTTCAAAAATAAAAGCCATATCAAACTCTCCTTCATTTTCTGTCGTTGCGTTTTTGTTTACCTTTAATCATATTGGTTTTGTCCGCCAATGTCAAACAGAAAGTAAACCGTGATTGTGCCTTTTTTTTGGGCAAAAAGCCGACGGTGCAGCTTGTAACCCGCTACCGTTTTTGGTATAATAAAGGCATAACAATGCCCTGCCGCCAATGGCACTGGGCTTTTTACAGTCAATCTGCGGTGAGCCCTTGCCAACCGCAGTAAAAACGAGGAATCAAATAATTCAAAACAGGGGAGGTAATTTGTCTGATGAAAGCGAAAATCTTTGCATGGGTAGGTTTTATCCTTAGCTGCGTTTCGGTCACGGTCGGCACGGTTGGCATCGTGTTTAGTACATTAGGTTTGGTCAAAACCAAAAAGATGAGACAGGCAAAAAGCTTTTAGCTCTTGATAAAAAACGTAAGCAGTGCCCACCCGGACTGCCGGTAATAAAGCACAGAGCAGACGTACTGTAAAGTATGTCTGCTCTGTTATTTTTTGCAGTATGGGCTTTGCTTATGTGTTATCAGCCGTTACGGTTATTGCGGGTGTTCTGCTGCCATGCCTGGCGCTGCTGGCGATAGCGAAGGTTGGAGCGGAAGCGATTGATGACATTGGGACCAAAAAAGATAAAGAAATTGATGAGTGAAGCAATGATGGCTGCGCGAACTGTCCATCCACCCATCATAAAGCTGTACAGATAAAGCACTGCATCAAAGATGGCAAGGTACTTTATTTTAATGGGAATGATGAAGAACAAAAGCAGCTGCATGTCCGGATAAACGGCCGCGAAAGCGAAAAACAGCGAGAGGTTTAAAAAGCTGTTGGTGGCAGCGCCGGTAATAAAACCTGCAATAATGCTGCCCAGCATACCCAAAAGATAATATACGTTAAAGCGGAAGCTACCCCACTCTCGCTCTAAGCTGGTGCCGATAAAATAATACAGATAGAGCGAAAAGACAATCCACAGCAGGCTGCTGTTGGGCGGGATGAAGATAAAGGTGAAAAGCCGCCAGATCTGACCGCGCATAATAAGCCCCGGTGAGAAATACAGGTAAGAGATCAGGTTGGCACGGGGAAAGAGCAGGTTGCAGGCGAAAACCAACGCCATGCCCATTACAACGGTCATCATTAGGTTGGGAATTGCGTGACGACCCCATTTACGTTCCAGTTTGTCAAGCCAAGTCATTTTAAAACCTCGTTTATCAGAATAATATAGGTACTATTGTAACAAATCACACAGGATATGCAATAGAAAAGTTGTGAACAAAAATTCACCGTTGTCGCAGAAAAGCTATTTTTTGCGTGTTTTGCTGGATTGTGCCGAAGCAGGACAAAAGCTGTATTTTGACTGTTTACAAAAAAAGGCGACCATGCTACACTCATTCTGCGTTACCATAACTTTCGGTTCCACGCAAACATTTCAATAAAGGAGGTCCGGCATGACACCTGCTTTTCTGTTGAACAGCAGCCGGTTGACCAAAGACTTTGGCATCGTAGTGCTCTCAGCCATGCCAATGATAGAAAACAAAGGCTCTACATTGCTTGCGGCTGCGCTGAATATGAAATGGTATATCGCATACCTTTGCACCTGTGTTGGTTCTTTTTTGCCTACCCCGTTTTTGCTAAAACAAGGTGGAAACCTGCTGGATAAGCTGCGCCGCTACCCGGGCGCAGGCAAGGCATTAAACAGCGTAGACGCGTTTGTTGCAAAGCATCCGCGTTTTTTTAAACGCCACGCGTATTTTTCCATTCTCGTTGTAATTTCTATCCCCTTTACCGGCATTGGCATTTGGGCAGGTTGCGCCTTGTGTAACCTGTTGGGGCTTGAAAAAAAGCGCAGCCTTTGGATGATCACTCTTGCCATCATCGTTTCGGGGTTGATTACTACGCTTACTACTTACGGCATTGTGATTGGAGTGCGCTCGCTAAAACTGTTGTTTTAAGCAAGTGTGCCAGATATCATAGAAAATAAAGAAGCAGGAAGGCCCGGAGCATATCGCTCCGGGCCTTCCTGCTTCCCATACATTGCGTATCTCAGTGTGGATACATACCACGTTATTATCGTAAAGGGCAGCCGACAAAATTTGTTTTGCCGCGGGCGATTTGTACGTTCAAACCGCCCGGTGCTGCAAGTGCGCTTTACTGCGCTTAAGAAACAGCTCTTACCACGGCGTCGAGGTCGCGAACATCTTCGCTGACAACTTTGACCGGGCGGCTGTAATCAAGGCGCATCAGGCCGAGAATGCTCTTCGCATCGGCAATGGCACCTGCCTCATCATGCACGCCAACATCGCTATTGCAACGGCTTGCCACTTTAACGATCTCTTTGACTTGAGAGAGACTTTTGATGTTTACCTGTTTGACCATAATGCATTTCCTTCTTTCTGTTTTGGTATAGTCGAGAGGATTTCCTTTCGACACCGTCATTATAGCATAAGAAAACGCACTTGTGTTGTGCAATGTGCTGTTGATTGACAATTTTTTATCATTTTTCGCATATCATACAAAAACTGCCATTGGCAAAACGCCCAGTTGTGCAAAATACTGTAACCGAGCTGTATGAAATTTAACAAAAACTTTGTTTTTTACAGCATTTCCGGAAATTTCAAAATAAAAAGCCGCAAATCTTAAAAGAATTTGCGGCTTTCTTTATAAAAATAAGAGGGCGTAGTTGAGCGAAAAACGGTGCTGCTATTTAATTTGCAGCAGCTTCTTTGGGCTGTTTCATGGTCAGACCAATGCGGTGCTTTGCCACATCCACGCTCAGCACCCACACTTTTACAATATCGCCAACCTTGAGCACCTCGCTGGGGTGCTTGATATAGCGGTTTGTAATCTGACTGATGTGCACAAGACCATCCTGGTGGACACCGATATCGACAAAAGCGCCAAAGTCGATGACATTGCGCACTGTGCCCGTCAGCTCCATACCGGGTTTCAGGTCTTTCATCTCCATAATATCGCTGCGCAGCAGGGGCTGCGGCAGTTCGTCACGCATATCGCGGCCCGGGCGCAGCAGCTCGGCGAGAATATCGATAAGGGTGGGTACACCAACCCCGACCTGCGCCGCAAGGCTGGTAAGGCCAATGGACTTTGCTTTTTTCTCAAGATTTAACAGCGCGTCGGTGCCAATATCGGCGGTGGTGTAGCCGCACAGCTCCAGTACCTGTTTTGCTGCATTATAGCTTTCGGGGTGAACGGCAGTGGTGTCCAGTTTGTTCTTGGCTCCCGGCACCCGCAAAAAGCCTGCGCACTGTTCAAATGCTTTGGGGCCAAGCTTTGCTACCTTTTTCAGTTCGGTGCGGCTTTTAAATTCACCGTCCGCCTCGCGTTTTGCCACAATGTTTTTTGCAATTGTAGCATTTACGCCCGCAACATGAGAAAGCAAACTGGCGGATGCGGTGTTCAGGTCAACACCGACCGTATTAACGCAGTATTCCACCACGCCGGAGAGTGCCTCGTCGAGCTTTGCGGCGGGCATATCGTGCTGGTATTGCCCTACGCCGACAGCTTTCGGGTCGATTTTTACAAGCTCGGCAAGCGGGTCCTGCAAACGGCGTGCAATGCTGATAGCACTGCGCACGTTTACATCATACTCCGGGAACTCGGCAGCCGCAAGCTTGCTGGCAGAATAAACCGAAGCACCGCTTTCGCTGACAACCATATACTGCACACTGCCGCCAATCTCACGCAGAACATCTGCTGCGAACAGTTCTGTTTCTTTGCTGGCGGTACCGTTGCCGATGGCGATAATTTCAACACCATACGTTTTAATCAGTTTTTTTACGGTTGCCTTCGCTTGGTCGATGCGGTTAAAGGGCGGCACCGGATAAATTACGTCAGTGGTAAGCACTTTGCCGGTAGCGTCTACTACCGCCACCTTGCAGCCCATGCGGTAGCCGGGGTCAAGCCCTAGCGCAACCTTGCCTTTGATGGGAGGCTGAAGCAGCAGATGGCGCAGATTTTCGCTGAAAACCTTGATGGCTCCCTCCGCTGCTTTCTCGGTCAGTGTGCTGCGCAGTTCACGCTCCAAAGAGGGGTGAATCAACCGGCTGTAAGCATCGCCAATCGCATTCCCTACCAGCTCTCCGTACTCGTTGTTGCACTTGACAACGTTGAAACAAAGCAGACGAACCGCTTCTTCGCTGTCTACCGAGATGCTGACTTTGAGGAAGCCTTCCCGTTCGCCACGGTCCAGCGCCAAAATGCGATGCTGAGGAATTTTAGCGGCGGGTTCGGAGAAATCGTAATACTGCTCGTAAACGCTTTCTTGCTCTTTGGCCGCCTTGCTGCTGATTTGGGCAGTGCGCAGGTAAAAAGCGCGCAGCAGGGCACGCAGCTTGGCATCGTCGCTGATCTGCTCTGCAATAATATCAAGCGCACCAGCCAAAGCATCTTCTGCTGAGGCGACGCCTTTTTCTTCGTTGATGTACGCCGCAGCCGCTTCGCGTGCCGGGGTTTTGCCCTCCTGTGCGAGCAGCAGTTCGGCAAGGGGACTGAGGCCTTTTTCTTTGGCGATGCTGGCGCGGGTTTTGCGCTTGGGTTTGTAGGGGCGGTAGATGTCTTCCACCGCGGCAAGCGTAGTAGCGGCTGCCAGTGCGGCGGATATCTCCGGCGTCATGGCTTCCTGGCTTTCGATAGAGGAGGTGACCTCTTCTTTGCGCTTTTCCAGCCCGCGCAGATAGCCAAGTCGTTCGTCTAGTTCGCGCAGCACCTGGTCGTCCATACTGCCTGTTTGCTCTTTGCGGTAACGGGCAATAAACGGGATGGTATTGCCTTCGTCGATCAGTTTGATGATGTTGCCAACGTGTTCTGCCGAAACGCTGAATTCGGCGGCAAGGGTTTGAATGAAATCCATAGTGTTACGTCCTTTCGCGCAGGGATGAGAAGAATAAAACCGCCGGTACACCGCAGCGTACTGCGCCGACCGGCGGAAGAGAATAAATACAGCACCACGCAATCAAAGCCGTGCGTTTTTATCGCGTGGCAGAGCGATACATAAAACTATTTGTCTTCAGTGGTGTCATCTTCTGAAAGGGCCTCTTCGTCACAAACGCCTTGCGCCTCGCAGAAAACTTCGACCTCTTCGACGGTCGGACAATAGCCGCGCAGTTCGAGCGGCAGCAAAGAGGTGACCGGTTCTTTATGGCGGCGCAGCCATACCAAATAGCCAAGGTAGACCACGATGCCCAACAGAGTAAGGGCCTGAGAAAGGCGTAGCCACTGGGGAACTAAAACAAGCTCAATCTCATTTTCGCCAGCGCCCGCCGGGATAGCAATTAGTCCGTTGTCCACTTTGAGCACCTCTGCCTTTTGGCCGTTGACGGTAGCGCGGAAGCCGGGGTCATACGGAACGGAGAAGAAGACCAGCTTTTCACTATCCAGCCGAATCGAAGCGGTGAAGCCGTCTCGGGTGGCAGTGAATTCGTCACACGCAGCGGCTGTGCGGTCTGCACAGTCTTGCATATAAGCGCTGAAACTGGTACGGGAAAGCTCATTTTTCGGCAAGCGGGTCATGGTGTGCCCATACTGTGCTGCCTGCTCTTCGGTCAGCAGCATAGCGCGCAGCAGTAGGTGGCCAAGCGATTCTTCCGAAACATCTTCAATATCTTCGGGCAACAGGTAGTAATCGTAAGTGAAGCCCATCGGCACCGCATATTGGTTGCGGAAGACGGCGTATTCGCCGTCCTCATGATCAAAGGCAAATCCGGTGGTGGGTTCTTTATCAATCAGCTCCTCTTTGTGGTCGAGTGGAGTGAGCAGATATTCTACCGAAAGCAGGCCGCGCAATGCGTATTTATCAAGGTCAGGCTTGCTGGAAACGTCACGTTTAACGCCAACCGACGGGTAGAACTCTAAAATGCTCGGGGTGACGGTACTGTTGAAGCTGCGGATGCAGGGCATGTTGAAGAAAAGTCCCAGATTATCGTAGCTTTCAAAGGTATCTGTGCGATAGAAATGGTCGTCCGGCAGGTTTACAGTTCCCATTGCATCGTAGCACTGGGTCTTGTAGTTATAGTCGCCCTCCCACTGAGGAAATTTGCCCAGCGAGATGTGCACCACGCCATAGATGACCGAAAAGCCCATAGTAGTAGCGAGCAGCAGCGAAAGCAGCTGGCGCTGCGTTTTGCGTGCGGCGATGAGCACCGAAGCGACGGTAATGCCGAGCACCGCAAGCAGAAAGATAAGCCAGAACTGTGCCGGTTCATCCAGCACGCCGATTTGCCAGTTGCCGTCTTTCAAAGTGGGGACGAGCCCAAATACCGCAATGGCGGCAAGCACCGTAACCACTGGCTTAAACCCGGCGGTCAGGTCAATGTCTGCGAACTCTAAGGCGTTGATGGTGCAAAGCGCCATAATCAGCAGGGGCATATAGTACCAACGTGCATAATAGCTGGAGTTGAATGCATAGAAGCTGGAGTTTAAGATGGGCACCAGTGCCATAAACAGAGAAATCAGCAGCACCTTGCGGTGGGGCGAACGACGCCGTGCCCGAAGGTAGGCAATAACACCCGCCGCACCGATCATCGGCAGATACAGCGACATGCTGGTCCACTTAATGGTGCTGTCTTTAAACAGGTTCGGCAGATAGGGCGGGTCGGGCGGCAAGAACATGCTGGTCAAAATTGCAAAATACTGCTGCACTTTGCCGTAAAGCAATAGGTTGTAGCCGTTGGAAAAGCTGCTGGTGCGGGGGTTTTGCATTAAACTTGCAGCCGCAGGGAACACGAGCAAACAGCCCAGCAAACAGCCCGCAATGGTTTCAAACGCAAGGCGGAAAAACTCACGCAGCGTAATTTGATAATCTTTTGTGGCGAGCTTTACAAAGAACCAGATGCAAAGGAAAAGTGCCTCACCGATAAAGAAGAAGTAGTTGTTCAGCAGGTTGATTGCGACAAACAGCGGGAACAGCCCGCGGCGTTTTTCGTAAACAAATTCGTCAAGGCTCCACAGCAGGTACGGGAAAAGGGCCAAGCAGTCAATAAAGTGGTTGAAGAAAATATCGTAGATGCCCCAGCCGGAAAAACAGTAAAGTACCGCGCCCAGCAATGCCCACTGCCGGTTTTTGGTGTACCGGCGCAAAAACAAATAAGCACCCAGGCCGCCAACGCCGAATTTCAGCATCAGCAGTGGAGCCATAGAATAAGCCAGCCATTTGTTGGGCAGCAGCATCGTCAGCCAGAAAAACGGCGAGCCAAGATTATAGAACGAATAAGTGTTCATAAATCCGCTGCCAAGGTCAGTCTCCCAAGAGAATGCCCCGCCGCCAGTTTTTATAAAATTCTGGCAATAGGTGTAAAACGGAATCTGCTGACTGTTAAAGTCTCCGCAATAGGTGAAAAAGCCTTTGCCGATGACAATAAAGGGTAAAAACAGAAAAAAGGCCGTGAGAAACGGCAGTAAAAAAGAAAGCCAAAGTCGTTTTCGCTCGGCTGTTCGCTGCTCAGCAGTAATCATGCCAAATTAACCTCCCCGACGCGGCGAACCTTGCGGTTTCGCCGGTTCGCGCTTATAATAAATGATATCTTTTAAAAGGGCAAAAGCTACCGCGTAAGCAGCGGGCCTAAAAGCTTTTATGCCCTTTAAGACCAAAGTATAGTATAGCAAAGCAGAAAGAAAAAGTCTGGAAAAATAAAAGAAAAAAGCAGATTGTTTCCGGTTTGACATTTTTCTGCCTGCCGCTGAAAGGAAAAAAGAGATGGAACGTTTTGCATTTGCCGCATTGCTGGCACGCCAAAAATATATTACGCGGTGGGGGTTGATGCGCTCTTCACGCACCGAAACCCTGGCCGAGCATACTGCCGATACCGCTCAGCTTGCCTTTTTACTGGGTGCGCTGGCGAAGGCACAATATGGTGCAGATGTCGACCCTGCAAAAATTTCGGCCGCGGCGCTTTATCACGATGCAGGCGAAATTTTAACGGGTGATTTGCCCACCCCGGTCAAATACAAGAACCACACGCTGCAAACTGCCTACAAGGCGCTGGAAAAAACTGCAGAAGAAAGCCTGCTTGCTCTTTTGCCGGATGCGGTGCTGGATGAAATGGCCCCGGCGGTTACCGGCAGCAACCTAAACGAGCGTGAGCGAAAAATCTTGAAAGCAGCAGATAAACTTTCGGCCTTGTTGAAATGTGTGGAAGAGCACCAGAGCGGAAACCAGGAATTTGAGCGCGCCCGTGCCGCCCAGCTGCAAGCGCTTGAAGCGCTTGCCTTGCCGGAAGTAGCCTTCTTTTTAGAAACCATGCTACCTTGCTATTACGAAACACTAGACGAATTGACTGCAGGTGTCTTTTAAGCCGCAGTCGGGAACGTATTCGCTATTCTTTATAATAGTATTAAAAGAGAAAGCTTGCGCGTAAGGCCGATATTTTAGACCATAAAGTGCATGGCTTGGGTGCGCTTTCTGCCGCGCCAAAGTTTTTTAGCGTTTGTTTGCAGTTGTGTTTAAAGTTAGGATAGAAGATTTAGCCGACGTTGTGCCGGTAAACCAGCCGAACCAATTCTTCAGCATCGCGGTAATAGGTGAGCCCGCAGGCTGCGCGGCGCAGTTCGGCCGCACCATGCAGCCCCTTTAAAAAATACATCACTTGGGTACGGGCCTGGCGCATTGCCGGGCCTTCTCCTTTTTCTTCGCACATCGCGTACACCTGCCGCAGCAGCAGGTCCATGCGGTCTTTCAGCGTGGGTCCTGCTGGGGTAGGCTGTCCAGCCAGCATGGCTTTTATTTCGGCAAACAGCCAGGGGTTGCCCAGTGCGCCGCGTCCAATCATAACGCCATCGCAACCGGTTTCCGCCATCAGCTGTTTTGCATCGGCTGCGGTCAAAAGGTCGCCGTTGCCCAAAACCGGAATTCCCACTGCCTGCTTTACTGCGGCAATGCAGCCGGGGTCGATGGGCGGAGTATACATCTCTTCGCGGGTGCGGCCATGAACAGCGAGCAGAGAGACGCCGGCTGCTTCACAGCGTTTTGCAACCTCGGTGCAGGTAACGGTGTCTGCATCCCAGCCTTTGCGCAGTTTTACGGTAACCGGCACCGGTACCGCTTTAACCACTGCCTCAGCAATCGCGCCGCAAAGAGCAGGGTCTCGCATCAGCGCGCTGCCAGCACCGCCGCCGGTAATTTTAGGAGCGGGGCAGCCCATGTTAATGTCAATAAAATCAGGGTTGTATTTCAGTACCAGCTTTGCGCCTTCCGCCATAGTTTGCGGCTCTGCGCCAAAAATCTGGATGCCATAAGGCGCACAGCCGCCACCGCCAGAAAGCAGCGCCCCCGTTTTGCGGTCGCCATAGGTCAGTGCTTTGGCACTAACCATTTCGCTGACGGTATATGCCGCGCCATATTCGGCCATAATGCGGCGAGCCGGTGCGTCAGAAAGTCCGGCCATCGGTGCAAAAGCAGCGCCAGACAATTGGGTGAAATCGATCAAAAGGGTTCCTCTTTCTATAATAATGTAATATTTAAGCGATGGATTCGCAAAGCTATTGTATCATAATCTACACTTTTGTGGTACAATATTCTCAATCGTTTTTATGATGATTTTGTGACAACCTTTCGGGAGGAAATGCTATTGAAACTGCTGGCTATCGACGGTAACAGCATCGTCAACCGTGCTTTTTACGGAATAAAGCTGCTTACCACCAAAGACGGGCGCTATACCAACGCCATTGTCGGCTTTATGAATATTTTACAGAAATTACAGGCCGAAGAGCAGCCGGACAGCATTGCCATTGCATGGGACCTGCGTGCCCCAACCTTTCGGCATAAAATGTTTGACGACTACAAAGGCACTCGCCACGGCATGCCGGAAGAGCTTGCCGCGCAGATGCCAGTATTAAAAGAGCTGCTGACTGCGCTTGGCTACCATATGGTAGCGGCAGAGGGATTTGAGGCAGATGACATCCTTGGTACCCTTGCAGCTGCGGCAGAGCAGCACGGCGATACCTGTGTGATTGCCACCGGTGACCGCGACGCGCTGCAGCTGGTGACTTCCGCCACTCGTGTCCTGCTCGCGGGCACTGCAATGGGCCGCAGCACTACCACAAATATGGACGAGGCTGCCGTAGTGGAAAAATACGGCGTATCACCGAAACAGCTAATCGAAGTCAAAGCATTGATGGGCGATGCTTCGGATAATATCCCCGGGGTGAAAGGCGTGGGCGAAAAAACAGCGCTTACCCTTATCTCCAAATTTGGCAGTTTGGACGGAGTTTATGCGAATATCGACGATCCCGTCATCAAACCCGCTGCGCGTGAAAAGTTGCTGCGCGATAAAGAGCAAGCTTATCTCAGCCATGTGCTGGCTGAGATTGTCACCAATGCACCGGTGCCTACAAACCCGGCAGACTACTGCCGCAGCAAAGGTGACCCGGAAGCAGCATCCCGGCTGCTTGCCAACCTTGAAATGTACAACCTGCGGGACAAGCTGGGCCTCTCATCCATGCCGGTGGCTGAAGAAGTTGCCCCCGATGCCGCTCCGGCAGAGCTGCCGCAAGTTGCTCCGCAGCCTTTGCCTGCAAAACTCACTGGCAGCGTAGATATTGCGCCGGTAAAAGAGGGCTTTGTGCTGGTACAGGGCAACCAGGTATACACCGCTGTGGCTGAGGACGAAGCCTTCCTCGCGTTGCTGCAAGATGAGAAAGTGAAAAAACGCTGCTACGACAGCAAAGCGGTTTATCTGCTTTGTGCCGATGCCCAAAACCTTGCTTTTGATGCCCTGCTTGCGGCCTATTTGCTGAACCCCGCTTCTCGCGGATATGATTTGTTGCAGCTTGCCTCGCAGTACAATGCGGCCGCTGCTTTCACATGCGAGATTGAAATCGCACCACTGCTGACGAGCCTTTTTGACGCGCTTGCAGCAGACTGTGAAGCGCAGGGAATGACAAAGCTACTGGAAGAGATTGAGCAGCCGTTGGCACGCGTGCTGTGCGAAATGGAGCGCGCCGGTGTACTTGTAGACCGCCAGGGCATTGTTGACTTTGGCGTAGAGCTGCGCGGTGTTATCGAAACCGAGCTTGCGGCAATCTATTCGCTGGTCGGGTATGAGTTTAATGTTAATTCGCCCAAACAGCTGGGCGAAGCATTGTTTGAAAAACTCGGACTGCCGACCCAGAAAAAGACCAAAAGCGGTTTTTCGACCGATGCGGAAACACTGGAAGCACTGCGTTCGCACCATGAGGTAATCGAGCATATCCTGCTTTACCGCACCTACCAAAAACTGAACTCCACCTATGTGGAAGGGCTGCTGAAAGCCATTTCGGAGGATGGACGTATTCATTCCACCTTCAACCAGACTGAAACCCGCACAGGGCGCATTTCTTCGGGTGAGCCGAACTTGCAGAACATTCCGGTGCGCACTGAGCTGGGCAGCCGCCTGCGCAAATATTTTGTTGCGCCGCAAGGCAGCGTGCTGCTCGATGCCGACTACAGCCAGATTGAACTTCGTATTCTGGCGTCCATCAGCGGCGACAAGCATATGATTGAAGCGTTTAAGGCCGGTGAAGATATCCACCGCGCCACCGCAAGCCGCATTTTTGATGTGCCGATGGAGAAAGTTTCTGCGCAGCTGCGCAGCCGCGCGAAGGCGGTTAACTTTGGCATTGTCTACGGCATTGGTGCTTTCAGTCTTGCCAAAGATACCGGCGTTTCGGTCAAAGAGGCCGACGCTTTTATTAAGCATTATCTCGAGGAGTATTCCGGCGTTCATGAGTATATGGAACGCACAGTGCGTGAGGGCAAAGAGCAGGGATATGTTACTACCCTGTACGGCCGCCGCCGCGCGTTGCCGGAGCTGGCTGCCTCTAATCGCAATATCCGCGCCTTGGGCGAGCGCCTCGCGATGAACACACCGATTCAGGGCACTGCCGCTGATATTATCAAGCTGGCGATGATTCGTGTCGCGAATCGTCTGCGCGAAGAGGGACTTTCTGCCCGACTGATTTTGCAGGTACACGATGAATTGATTGTCGAAGCGCCCATTGCCGAGGCAGACAAGGCAGCAAAGATTTTGGGTGAAGAGATGACCCATGCAGCAGACCTTGCCGTGGCGCTGCCGGCAGATGTTGCGCGCGGGGAGAACTGGTATGCCGCAAAAGGATAAGCAGCCCGAAGAGCTGACCTTTACACCGCTTGCGCCGGAACATATACCGGCACTGGCAGTGCTGGACAAGACCGCCCCCGACCCCTGGAGCGAAGCGGAAATTACCGCAGAGCTGCAAAAGCCGCAGACACGCTGTACCGTAGCAATACAAAACGGTGTGCCGGTAGCCTTTGCCTGCTTTTGGCGCGAAGAAGAGGTTGCAGACCTTGCAACTGTCACCGTAGACGCTGCCGTGCGCGGCCAGGGTATTGGCAAAGCGCTGTTGCAACACTGTATTGCCGCGCTTGCCGCAGAAGGGACAGAGCGGGTATTGCTCGAAGTGCGCTGCTCTAACACGCCGGCGCTCGCACTTTACGAAAGGCTTGGCTTTTGCACCTTAGCCACGCGTAAAAATTTGTACACCGACCCGCGCGAAGACGGTCTGCTGATGCAGCTGACCCTGAACAGTGCACAAAAAATCAACTGAATCATAAGACCCGTTTGTGCGGTGCTGCTTTAACCGCAGCCCGGCAAACGGGTTAAAATTTGTAATTCCGGAAAGGAAGAAAACGAATCCATGCTTATTTTGGGAATCGAATCCAGCTGTGATGAAACCGCAGCTGCTGTGGTAGAGGATGGGCGCAGCCTGCATAGCAACATAATTGCAAGCTCGGTCGAAGAGCAGAGCCTTTACGGTGGCGTTGTGCCGGAGATTGCCTCCCGTCGCCATATTGAAGCAATCAGTCTGGTGGTAGAGCAAGCTTTGCAAGAAGCAAGCATCACCGCGGCTGATTTGGACGCGGTAGCCGTGACCTTTGCGCCCGGCCTTATTGGCGGCGTGCTGGTAGGGGTGAACTTTGCAAAGGGCTTTGCGCTTGCCTCGCAAAAGCCGCTGGTGCCAGTGCATCATCTGCGCGGTCATATTGCGGCACTCTACTTAACCCACCCGCAGCTGAAACCGCCGTTTCTCTGCCTCGTGGCAAGCGGTGGGCACAGCCATATTATTCGGGTAGAGGACTATACAAAGTTCACGATTTTGGGCCGTACGGTCGACGACGCTGCCGGCGAAGCATTTGACAAAGTAGCCCGTACGCTGGGCCTTGGATACCCAGGTGGGCCGGCGGTTGCCAAAGCAGCGCTGCAGGGTAACGAAAAAGCATACAAGCTGCCTACCCCTAAGGTGGCTGGGCGATACGATGTCAGCTTTTCCGGACTGAAAACGGCAGTACTGAATCTGGTGAACCAAGGCGAGATGAAAGGCGAGCCAGTCAATGTTTGTGACATGGCGACGAGCTTCCAGTTCCGTGCAACTGAAATTTTAGCCGAAAAGCTGATGCTGGCCGCCAGCGAACTCGGAGAAAAGAAAATCTGTATTGCAGGTGGTGTTGCAGCAAATAAAGCGCTGCGCCAGTTGCTGGAGGCAGACTGCAAAAAAACAGGAGCAGAGCTTTATCTGCCCGAGATTTCGCTGTGCGGAGATAATGCTGCCATGATTGCCAGCGCAGGTTATTATGAGTACCTTTCCGGCAATATTGCCAACGACGATTTAAATGGTGAGGCAACTTTACCAATTGATTATCGATAAAGCATATTGGGCCCTGCTGCCTGCATAAATATATTCACTTGCAGATTGCTTTTAAAGATGTGTAAAAGAAACGAAAAACCGGAAATTTTTAATCTTTTGTTTCTATTTTCCCCAGAATGCTGTAAAATGCAGGAATTTCACAAAGATTCCTGTCACAACTGATGTTGCGAATTTTTTAACAAAATGGTACAATAGCGACAAAAGGTTTTCCAGTTTTTAGCCAATTTTTATTGGTAACGATATTTGGGAACTAGAAAGGTGAGTATCTTATGACTGAGAACAAACATGTAAAACAGTGGCTCGATGAGATGGTAGAACTCGTCAAACCGGCAAAAGTAGTCTGGATCGACGGCAGTGAAGCTCAGCTCGCAGCATTGCGGGATGAAGCACTTGCTACCGGGGAAATGGAAGCACTGAACGAGGAAAAACTTCCTGGCTGTTTGCTCCACCGCACGGCGGAAAACGATGTGGCACGCGTCGAAGGCCGTACATATATCTGCACCAAAAATAAAGAGGACGCAGGCCCCATCAACAACTGGATGGAGACCAGCGCAATGAAGGCAAAGCTGCTGCCGCTGTATGACGGCGTAATGCAGGGCCGCACCATGTATGTGATTCCCTACTGCATGGGCCCCATTGGCAGCCCGTTCTCCAAAGTCGGCATCGAGCTGACCGATTCTATCTACGTCGTGCTGAATATGGACATCATGACCCGTATGGGCAAAGATGCACTGACTCAGCTGGGCGATTCCAACGATTTCGTGCGCGGCCTGCACAGCAAGGCAAACGTAGAAGAAGAGAACCGCTACATTGTTCAGTTCCCGGAAGAAAACACCATCTGGTCCATCAACTCTGCTTACGGCGGCAACGTGCTGCTGGGCAAAAAATGCTTTGCACTGCGCATTGCATCATACCAGGGCTTTAAAGAAGGCTGGATGGCAGAACACATGCTGATTCTCGGCATTGAGGCACCGAACGGCGAAGTCAACTACATCACTGCTGCGTTCCCCTCTGCCTGCGGCAAAACCAACCTGGCGATGCTCATCCCGCCCGAAGTGTATGCAAAACAGGGCTATAAAGTATGGACAGTTGGCGACGATATTGCCTGGATGCACATTGGCGACGACGGCCGCCTGTATGCAATCAACCCAGAGGCAGGTTTCTTCGGCGTTGCCCCCGGCACCAACGCAAAGAGCAACTTCAATGCGCTGGAGTCCACCAAAAAGAACACCATCTTTACCAACGTTGCACACGACCTTGACCAGAACACCGTATGGTGGGAAGGCCTGGACAAAAACCCGCCCGAAAATGTGGTGGAATGGACCGGCAAAAAGGTTAACGGCAAAGAATATACCGCTGAAGGCGGCAAGCTCGCTCACCCGAACAGCCGCTTTACTGCACCGGCAATCAACTGCCCGTGCCTCTCTAAAGAGTTCAACAATCCCAATGGCGTACCCGTCACCGCAATGGTGTTCGGCGGCCGCCGTGCAAAAACCGCTCCGCTGGTTTATCAGAGCTTCGATTGGGCACACGGTGTGTTTGTAGGCTCTGCAATGGCTTCTGAGACCACTGCGGCTGCTACCGGCGCTGTGGGCGTTGTCCGCCGCGACCCGATGGCAATGCGCCCCTTCTGCGGCTACAACATGGGCGATTATTTCGGCCACTGGCTCGAGATGGGCAAAAAGCTGGGCGATAAAGCACCCAGAATCTTCAACGTCAACTGGTTCCGCACCGACGATGAAGGCCACTTCATCTGGCCGGGCTTCGGCGACAATATGCGCGTGCTGATGTGGATTCTCTCTCGTTGCAAAGGCGAAGTCGATGCAGTTGAGACCCCGATTGGCTATGTGCCGAACGCAGAGGACATTAACCTCGAGGGCCTGGACGACGTCACCACCGAAACAGTGCGCGGCCTGCTTTCCATCGATAAAGAGCTTTGGCTTGAAGACGCTGCTGGCGTAGAAGAGCTGTATGCCATGTTTGGCGACCGCCTGCCGGAAGAGCTGGCAAAACAGCTGGCAGAGCAGAAAGCCCGCCTTGCAAAATAATTTTTAGTTTTTATTTTAAAAGCCCTGGCTGCGTAAAAGATGCAGTCGGGGCTTTTATTTGGTGAAAAAAGAGAAATAACTGCATAGTTTTGGATAAAATAGCGCTAAACTAAGACAAAAATTTATAGTATCTGCCAACGGGTGCGAATACATCGTATTAAGGGGTTAAAAATCTTTGGTATATCGCTTGACAATAGGGACAAAAGACGGTATAAAGATGTATAGGAAATTTCATTCCGGTGCATTCTGTGGATGGAAGGACCTCAATATGTATTACAATTCCCAGAAAGGAATGGTCATTTAAATGGTATTCGAAAAAGTGAGAGAGATCCTGTGCGATCAGTTGGATCTTGAAGAAGAAAAGGTTACTATGGATTCCGACATCATTGAAGATTTCGAGGCGGATTCTCTCGACGTTGTTGATCTCATTATGTCCCTGGAAGATGAGTTTGGCATTGAGATGCCGGATGAAGAGGTCGAAAACGTGCATACCGTTGGCGACATCGTGCGCTACATCGAAGACCGCGTATAATCTTATCAGTCAAGACGGCTTGAATTGAAAACGGTAAACAAATTCGAGAACAGCAAAGCCTCCCGCTCGGAGGCTTTGTTTTTTCGCGAAGGGAGTATTGGTGAATGAGCGAGAATAAAAAAATGGTAGAGGCGATTACCCCGATTAACGAGGACTTCGCCCAGTGGTATACTGATATCTGCGTAAAAGCAGAACTGGTAGATTACTCCGCAGTCAAAGGATGCGTTATTCTGCGTCCGTATGGTTTTGCAATTTGGGAAAATATCCAGCGCCTGCTGGATGGCCGCTTTAAAGAAACCGGCCACGAAAATGTTGCAATGCCTATCTTTATCCCCGAAAGCCTGCTGCAGAAAGAGAAAGACCACGTGGAGGGCTTTGCTCCTGAGGTAGCATGGGTCACCCATGGCGGATTGGACGAGCTGGAAGAGCGCCTTTGCGTTCGCCCCACCAGCGAAACCCTGTTCTGCGACCATTTTGCACGTGTGCTGCACTCTTACCGAGATTTGCCGATGCTGTACAACCAGTGGTGCAGTGTGGTGCGCTGGGAAAAAAGCACACGTCCGTTCCTGCGCAGTCGCGAGTTCTGGTGGCAGGAGGGTCACACCATTCACGAAACCGAGCAGGAGGCTGTGACAGAAACCGAGCAGCAGCTCAATTGCTATGCTGATTTCTGCGAGCAGGTTCTGAAAATCCCCGTCATCAAAGGCCAGAAGACCGAGAGCGAGAAATTTGCAGGCGCGGAAGCTACTTACACCATCGAAGCGATGATGCACGACGGCAAAGCGCTGCAAAGCGGCACCAGCCATTATTTTGGCGACGGTTTCTCCCGTGCATTTAATGTAACCTTTGCAGGCCGCAACAACAAGCTGGAATATCCGTTCCAGACCAGTTGGGGCATGTCTACCCGCATCATCGGCGCTATTATCATGACCCACGGCGATGACGAGGGCCTGATTCTTCCGCCGCAGGTTGCACCCATTCAGCTTGCAATTATCCCCATTGCTTCTCATAAGCCCGGCGTACTTGAAAAAGCAGCAGAGCTGAAAGCACGCCTTGCAGGCAAATTCCGCGTTAAGCTGGACGATTCGGATAACTCTCCGGGTTGGAAGTTTGCACAGTACGAGATGAAGGGCGTGCCCCTGCGTCTTGAAATCGGCCCCAAGGATATCGAAAAAAACCAGTGCGTACTGGTTCGCCGCGATACCCGAGAGAAATATTTCGCTTCTCTTGATGAGCTTGAAATCGAAATTCCGCGCATTCTTGGTTTGCTGGAAGAAAATATTTATAACCGTGCGCTGGAAAACCGCGAGAGCCGCACCGTGGCATGCACCACGATGGACGAGGTAATCAAGGCCTCCAACGAAAGCACTGGCTTTATTAAAACCATGTGGTGCGAAAGCGCAGAGTGTGAAGAGCAGATGAAAGAGCAGGCAGGGCTTTCCAGCCGATGCATGCCGTTTGCACAGGAGCATCTCTCGGACGTTTGCCCCGTTTGCGGCAAACCTGCCCACAAAATGGTGGTCTGGGGCAAAGCGTACTAAAGCATTTTGTGCCGACCGGATAACTGACCGTTATTACAATAAAACAGCACCCGTTTTGGGTGCTGTTTTTGTTTGTGGAGAATGTTGGATGCTCACCTTTTCTTGTTTTACAGGGGGAGACAACGTTAGCGCTAGTAATTTGTATGTTAAGCCAAACCCTATCCCGCCTGCCGTAGTGGCGGTGCATTGGTGCTTTGGTCGGTTATGCTAGCTTATAAAAAAGTACCAAGTCGTTTTGTAATAACCGAAAATCAGTTTTAAGGGGTTTAGCAAGCAGCTGAAAATGCTGTAATCATTTGCTTTACGCGAAAAAAGTGGTATGGTATACTAAATATAAAAAATAGCTTTCTGCATTTGTGGCATCCGTGTGCAATCAACAAATTTTATGATTTGTGAGGAGATTTATATGGCAGATAAAAAATGGAATTAAAGCTTTCAATCGTAGCAAGCTTCCTTATAACTATTTTTTTATATATTTTCTTGCACGAGGCCGGACATAGTCTGGTAGCTATTGCTTGTGGAGCGCAAATTACTAAATTCAGCATTTTAAAAGCATCTATGGCGTATGTAGGTGGTTCTTTTACTGCTTTAACCAGTTCTCTTTTAAATGCCGCAGGCATGCTTTTACCGGTACTGGTTTCGATAATTGTAATGTTTTTTTACAATAAAGAAACGGAGAATATATTTTATCAGGTGTTTTTTACCGCGTTTTGTGTTACGCCATTCTTTTCCACTATCGCATGGATAATCATACCGATACTTTATTCTTTTGAATCAGCACCGAAGCATGATGATGTTACCAACTTTCTGAATTACTCTGGAATAAACCCTTTCATTATTTCTGCCGTCGCTTTTGTTTTATTAGTTGCTGGATTGTTTTTGGCTTATAAAAAGAAAATATTGCAAAATTACTGGAATAGCTGTAAGAGTGTAAAAAATGCTTACCCTGCCAGCTGAGCTGAGAACAGTAAAATCTACGATTTTCGAATCAGGTAAGATAATCTTTATAAATGACAAAATCCCCAAGCACCATAAAAAGTGCTTGGGGATTTTATGCATCATCGGGTTTTATAGATTGTAAACCTTCAGCCGGTATGATGGACAGCCTTGTATCTGCTTTCATTTCCGTCATTTTTCAATCAAGCCGCCCTTTTTATGCCAGCTCTGTTTCCGATAAATGAAGGCAAATATTTTGCAAATAAACAGCAGGCCACATGCCGGGGCTTTGTCAGATGCATCAAACGTTTAGCAGGAATTTCACACCTCGATAACACTAAGCAGGATTGGGGAAATGCTGTAGAAGGCCAGGCTGCCGAATCCACATACAAGCAGAGCTACTTGGTGCTTTAGTGCCAGCTATTTCGGAACGTAGAAGATTAGTATTAAAATCGTAATTAGAGCCATAAAAACCACTATCCAGTCTAAAATACGTGCGTAACGGAACTCCTCTTTTTCAGGTGGGTCAAGAAAACGGCGCGTAAGAGTACTACAAATGATTAAAATGCTTTGTAGTAGCATAAACCACTGGGAAGAGAATATATCCCTCAAGTACAAAAGGAGCAAAAGAATCATCAAAATAAAAAATATCCAGTTGAGAATTTTCCCTATTTTCTTTTTTGACATAGCTTTCCTCTCTTTCTGGCAGATGACATTGAAAATTTGTTGCGAAAACGGCGTTTCTAAAAGCAAAGCTTAAAGAAACGCCGCAAATTTTATTAGTCAAATAAAGTCTTTTTATTATGCATATAAACGCTCAGTGAAAGCCCAATCATAAGATAGGTCGTTAGCACCGAGGTGCCGCCTGCCGTAAACAATGGCAGTGTAATGCCGATAACCGGTAAAAGAGAAAGATTCATGCCGATGTTGACGATGGCCTGCCAGGTAATTACGGCGAAAATACCGACGCAGATAAGTGCGCCGAGCCGGTCCTGGCTGCGGAAAGCGGTAGAAATCATTTTGGCCGCCAGTGCAAAAAGCAATGCAAGCACCAATAAGCTGCCAACGAAACCGAGTGCCTCAGAGAGATAAGAGAAGATAAAGTCGTTTTCTGCAAGGGGAACCGGGTGGTGCTGGGTACGGAAAAAACCGCGTCCGACAATTTGTCCGGCACCGATAGAGATGCGCCCCTGGTTTTGCTGCCAGAGCAAATCGGTGTAATCGTCTGGATGAAAAAGTGCTAAAATACGCTCTTTTTGATAATCTGCCATAATGCCAAACCAAAGTACAGGCAGTGCAACAGCACCAAGCCCAACACCGGCTAAAATATACTTGCGGGCAATTCCTGCTGCAAACAGCATCGACAAGCCAATCAGCAAAAAGATGAGTGCTGTGCCATCGTCACCTTGAAAATGTATGAGCAGTACCGGCAGACCCAAATGTGCAAGAATCGCCGCCAGCGTAGAAGGCTCGTTTAGCTTGTCGCGGCAATTGTCCAAGTGGAGTGCAAAGGTTAAAATAAAGCTTATTTTTGCAAGCTCGGTGGGCTGTAAAGAAAGGCCGAGCGGCAGTTGAATCCAAGATTTGTTGGTGGTGTTGCTTGGCGCATAGCCGATGATAAAGGTGGCGAGCACAAGGCCCCAGGTGACAATCATATGAAGCGGCCAGGCCCCTGCAAGCGAATGGTAGTCTATTTTTGAGATGATGATAGCGCAAACCAATCCAGCAGCTGCGGCGCCCGCCTGCACGATTGGCATTCTGTAATTGGCAAACACGCTCCGCTCTGCCGAAGAAGCGTAATAGCTGATCGAAACCAGCGCAATCACCGAGAGCGTACTGCAGAGCGTACAGAGCAAGATGCAGAGCTTGTCGGTGTCTTTAATATATTGTTTTATGGCTTTCAAAAGGAATCCTCCGCCCGGGCGGCCGCCCGGTTTGCTACATTGTTTTAGAATATAAGTAGTATAGCATAAAACGAAAGAAAACTCATCTTGTTTCCAAAAACTTTTCATCTTTAAAAAGCTGTGCTATACTATTACAGAATTAATGAAAAACCCTTGGGTAAAAAAGGAAGGATGCGGCCGATGGCTGTTTATATCACCCACAGTAAAGAAGAGACAATGGCACTGGCGCGGCAGTTGAGCAAACAGCTGCAAAATGGCGGCCTGATTGCCTTTACCGGTGGCCTGGGTGCAGGCAAAACCGCCTTTTGCACCGGCCTTGCAGAGGGCCTTGGATGCACCGATGAGGTGCAGAGCCCGACATTTAGCATTGTCAACGTTTATCGGGGCAAAATAACCTTTGCCCACTTTGATATGTACCGCATTTCGACCGAAGAAGACCTCTACGCCGCGTCTTTTTATGATTACCTTGACAGCGGTGCAGTAGTAGCGGCGGAGTGGAGCGAAAACATCGCACAGTTCCTCGAAGAGCCGTATATTAAAATTAATATTGAAGTGCTTGGAGAAAACGACCGTAAACTGACGATAGAGGGCGCTGCACCGTTAGAGGAAACGCCCGATGCAGCGCAAAACGGTCTGGCTTAGAAAGGAATTGTAACATGAGCGAAATGACTCTGGCAGTAGATTCTGCCGGAAAAGCAGCTGGTATCGCCATTTTGCGCGATGAAGCGCTGATTTATGAATCTTACCTTGATGCAGGCCTTACCCATAGCGAAACCTTGTTGCCAATGCTGAAAAGTGCGCTTGCTGCCGCCGGCATTGCCCCCGCAGAAATAAACCTTTATGCAGTGTCGGCGGGGCCTGGCAGTTTTACCGGGCTGCGCATCGGCATGGCGCTGGCAAAGGGACTGGCACTGCCCAATCACACCCCTTGCATCGGCGTTTCTACTCTTGAAGCACTGGCGCTTTCAGTATTTGTACCGCAGGGCAGTATTGTTGTAGCAGCAGAAGATGCTCGCCGCGGCGAAGTGTACTATGCAGCCTTTGAGCAGACCGCAGAAGGGTTGCACCGCCTTTGCTCCGACACTGCAGGTAAACCTTGTGAGATGCAAGAAATGTTGGAAAATGCAAAAAAATCGGTTTTTATTGTTGGTGATGGTGCCGAGGTGTGCTATAATAATTTAGAAAAAAATTTGACGCTGACGGTATTGCCCGCGCATTTGCGCAAAGGGCGGGCCTCTGGCGTTGCCTTTGCTGCCCGCGTAGCCTGTGCAAGAGGAGAAAATACGGACGCTGCATTACTGGCGCCGGAATATCTCAAACTTTGCCAGGCCCAGCGTGAAAGGCAGGAAAAACTGAAAGGAAGCGAAACAACATGATTGCACTGGGTGCAGACCACGGCGGTTACGCGCTGAAAGAAGAAATCAAACAATATCTCGACGCAAAGGGCATTCCCTACAAGGATTTCGGCTGCTACAACACCGAAAGTGTCGATTACCCCGACATGGCCAAAGCTCCCTGTGAGGCGGTCGTCGCAGGCGAATGCGAAAAAGCACTGCTTTTCTGCGGAACCGGCGTAGGCATCAGCATTGCTGCCAACAAAATCAAGGGCATTCGTGCTTGCTGCTGCAGTGACGCGTTCAGCGCTAAATATACTCGTCTGCACAACGATGCCAATGCACTTTGCCTGGGTGGACGAGTTGTCGGCGCTGGCCTTGCTACCGAGCTGGTAGAGCTGTTCCTCACCACAGAGTTTGAAGGCGGCCGCCATGCGCGGCGCATCGAAAAAATCGCAGCGCTCGAAGGCTGAGTGTGAAATTTGTTGTTTGTGCCTTTACCGGTGGGCGGGGTGCAAATATCATTTTGCCTGCCGGAGATTGGAGAATATCATGAAAGAACCTATGGTTTTAGAACATCCCCTCATTAAACATAAGGTCAGCCATCTGCGCGACGTGAACACCGGTACCAAGGAGTTCAAAGAGCTGGTTAGCGAAATCGCAATGCTGATGTGCTACGAGGCAACCCGCGATTTGCCCACCGAGAAGGTAGAAATTACTACCCCGATTACCACTGATAAATTTGAGGTGCTTGCGGGCCGCAAACTTGCAGTTGTGCCTATTCTTCGTGCTGGCCTTGGCATGGTAGACGGCGTGCTTACGCTGATCCCCGCTGCTAAAGTTGGCCACATTGGCCTCTATCGCGACCCGGAAAGCCTGGAGCCGGTAGAGTACTACTGCAAGCTTCCCGCTGATATTTCTGAGCGTGAAGTGATGGTTGTCGACCCCATGTGCGCCACCGGCGGCAGTGCTGCCGATGCGATCACCCAGATCAAAAAGCGTGGCGCAAAAAACATTAAGTTCCTCTGCATTATTGCTGCGCCGGAAGGCATTAAGCGCCTGCACGAGGCACACCCCGATGTAGATATTTATGCTGCTGCGCTTGACCGCGAGCTGAACGACCACGGCTATATTGTGCCAGGTCTTGGCGATGCGGGCGATCGTATTTTTGGCACGAAATAAGAAGTTTCTGTGCAAAGAGCCGATACGACAAGTATCGGCTTTTTGCTTTTTGAAATAGACGAAAAGCATTTTAGCCGTATGCGTTAACCTACAGAGAAAAAATTAAATTTAAAAAAACAGCATAAAAAAGCCTTTTTGTGAGAAAAAAGTGTATAATGGATAACATTCCATCTTTTATTATCGCGACTGCCCCCGCAAACTGAAAAGCGCTGGTGTAACGCTTGGTTTATTACATATCCCAACAGCGTTTTAATTCACGAGAAAGCAGGACCATGTTTTATGGATAGAAACACGATATTGATTGTAGAAGATGATCGTGTCAACCGAACAATTCTAAAAAAAATTCTCTCCGCAGAATATCATATCTGTGAAGCAGAAAACGGCTCGGATGCGCTTTCTGTGCTAGAGCAGCGGGCCACCGAGATTTCGGTGGTGCTGCTGGACTTATTGATGCCTATTATGGACGGCTATGAGCTGATTAAGCGTGTTCGCTGTGACAGTCGTTTTGCCGGCGTGCCGCTGATTGTGGCGACCGACGATGCCCAGCGCGAGGCAGAGGCAGAGGTGCTTTCACTCGGCGCAAACGATTTTATTTTAAAGCCTTATGACCCTATTATCATTCGGCACAGAATTGCGAATACCATTCAGCTGTGCGAAACCGCAGCAATGCTGAACGTTGTCCAGCGCGATTCACTGACCGGTGTTTACAGCAAAGAGCATTTTTATCAAACGGTGAGCGAGATATTAAACCGCAAACCCCACCGCCCTTATGATATGGTTTGCTGCGATATCGAAAACTTTAAGCTCGTCAACGATTTATTTGGTACCCAAACCGGAGATGAGTTGCTGAAATATGTAGCGCAGGCAGTGGTAGAAGCTTTGCCGGAAGGCAGTATTTGCGGCCGAATGGGTGGCGATGTATTTGCGCTGCTGGTGCCGCATCAGGAGGTTTATCGCGACCAATGGTTTGCCGAGGTCGTATGGAAACTAAATCGCTTTTCGGTAGACTTAAATCTTGTAATGCGGTATGGC
Source organism: Pygmaiobacter massiliensis (assembly GCF_900199435.1). GTDB lineage: Bacteria > Bacillota > Clostridia > Oscillospirales > Ruminococcaceae > Pygmaiobacter > Pygmaiobacter massiliensis. Next base: position 653,842 of record NZ_OAML01000002.1, on the reverse strand, counting down.
ATTTGCAGCCGTGTCAGTCCGCAGGTACCGGTAGCAACCCTCTGTGACCGTGCCAACCTGGCAAAGCAGACCATCAAAGGCAAATACAATGCCTACTATGCTTATTACAACGAAGAGCTGAGAGAACGGCTGCTTGACGAGCAATCAATTACGGCGAATATGAATACCGCCTTAGCACAAAAGCAATTCAAAGTTTACTTACAGCCCAAATATCATCTACAAAGCGGCAAAATCTCTGGCGCAGAGGCTTTGGTACGATGGGAGCACCCGGAAAAAGGGCTGATATCGCCGGATAAGTTTATCCCACTTTTTGAAAAGAATGGATTTATTACCTCTCTTGATATGTATGTTTGGGAAGAAGCCTGCAGATTGCTGCGACAATGGCTAGATGCCGGCGAACGGCCTGTGCCTATTTCGGTCAACGTTTCTCGCGCAGATATCTACCATCCACAGCTCTGTACAATTTTGACAAAGCTGGTGGAGAACTACCGCCTGCACCCCAAATACCTGCATTTGGAGATTACAGAAACCGCCTATACTGAGCACCCTGTGCAGATTATTGAAACAGCGCAAAAGCTAAAAGATCAAGGCTTTGTGCTGGAAATGGATGACTTTGGCACCGGATACTCTTCGCTGAATATGCTTTCAGAGCTCCCAATAGATGTATTAAAGCTGGATATGCGCTTTGTGCAGTATGAAGAAAAGCGCAATAGCCGCAGCATTCTCAGCTTTATTATCAGCCTTGCGAAATGGCTGGACCTGCGGGTTGTGGCAGAAGGTGTGGAGACCGAAGAGCAGGTAGAACTGCTGCGCTCGATGAGCTGCGATTATGTTCAGGGCTTCTATTTTGCAAAACCGCTGTTGCCCGAAGCATTCGAAACGGTGTGGCATCGGTCAAAGGATAAAGCAAACCTAAACCTTTATACCACTGTAGGCTCCGGTAAAAAAGTGACTCAGCAGGATACCACACTGCTACTTATGGTGGACCACGGCACCGCGGTAGGCTCTGAATTGGAAGCGGTTTTGCAGCAAGACTACGATGTGCTGCGCGTCTCAAAAGAAGCTGTAGCAAAAGCCTACTTGAAAAATACCGAAATAAGCTTGGTGTTACTGGATGTTACCCAGCCGAATGAAACCACAGATGCCTTTTTGGATGAGTTTGCGGAGCAAGGCAGAATGTCGCATATTCCGGTGATTGTGGTGACCACCGAACCCGTAAGCAAAACCATGGCTTCTTATGAAGAAAAAGTAAGCGATTATATGGTAACGCCGCTTCGTCCGGTGTTAATTAAGAAAAGAGTGCAAAATGCCCTTGTGGCCTCTCGCGCGAAAATGCTGGAGCAGGAGCAGGAGGTAGCACACGCGCTGGAAGAGATGAAAAAGCGCGCAGAGATAGATGCGCTGACCGGGCTGCTAAATCGCTCGGAATTTGAGAACCGGGTGGAACACTTTTTGACGCGCAACAAAAACAGCGATGGTTATTTTATTATTCTGGATATGGATAACTTTAAGCTGGTCAACGACAATTACGGACATATCAAAGGCGATGAAGTGCTGCGCCAAACTGCAGATACGCTGCGTGAGAACTTTTTTGAAGCAGATATGCTCAGCCGTTTGGGTGGCGATGAGTTTGTTATTTTTATTCCGTACGCGCACAATTGGCAAGAGCTGGAAGAAAAAGTATCAAATCTTTGCAGCCGGTTGTCGTTGCGCGTAGGGGAGATAGATGTTTCTTGTTCCGCAGGTGTTTGCGGCACCAAAGAGGGCAACCGAGACTATCAAACCCTTTATAAGTTTGCAGATATGGCGCTGCTCATGGCGAAACGCAGCGGCAAAAAGCAGTGCAAACTATTCGATGAAGCTATGTGTATTCCGTCGCCGCAAATTTTGGAAAACGGCAGTGACTGGTTACTGAATCAAACTTCGGATGCGGTATTTGCCTGTGATGCGGAAACGCTTGAAATTGTTTACATTAATGATACTGCCTGTGAACTTGTAGGCAAAACAAAAGAAGACTGCATGGGCAAAAAATGCCACGATGTTATGTGGCAGCGCGGAGAAGCCTGCTGGCGATGCCCCTGTATTTCTGATTGCGTGAATGAGTTTTACCACGAAGATGTTGTACTGACAGATGGCAAAACCGCAGTGCACTTAAAAGCAAAGATGTTAATGCTGCAAGGGCGTCCGGTAAAAGTGCATTATTTGCAAAATGCACATCCGATAGAAACCAAAACGCCATAAAATGTGCTTAATATAAAAGGACCACACGAATGCTTTCTCCATTGGGAAGATGCATCGTGTGGTCCTTGCTGCTTGCGGGAGGCGAGGAAGAAACACTACCTGTGTTTTAAAGCGCTGGAGTAGGTCTTTTTGATGGAAACCAGAGCGGATTTTCAAGTATTCGATTCGATGCTCATGGTTACCTGCTGAATTTCTGTGCTTCTCCAAATGGTTTTGCGCAAAGTTTGTCCGTTTTATTGCATAAAAGGTCCCCCCTGCTAAGGGCAGGGGGGAAGCGATTATTCCGGATTAGCGCCGGAAGTCCTCGTCGTCCTCATCATCGCACTCTCTGCACGGACGCGGACGGCAGCAAAGCTTTTGGATGATGCAAAGGAAGGTCCAAAGAATGCCAACCATCATAGCGGCAAAGAAGGCGAAATACAGCGCGATCAGAATCGCGGTCAGTATTGTCGGGGAAAGCGGGAAAAGCATCAGTACCAGCCCGACTACGATGGTACCGAAAATGGCGAAGACGGTGGGTTTGGCGCAGGCGCACAGGCACATATGCTGAGCGTTGCGGTCACGGGTGAGGTGCCCAAGCACGCAGGCCATGCCAATGGCTGCCAGTACAGCGAGACCAAACATGAAAAAGATAGTGGCCCCAAAATAAAGGCAAGGCATGAACCAGAACAACAGTGCCGCGATTACACCGGCAATCAGGCCGATCAGCACTTCCAAGCACAGGCAACTGCGGGAACTGCAAGAAGAATCGCACATAAAATTTCCTCCTTGTACAAAGATGAATATGACAAAGAACTTTGTCACGTCACCATATGAAGGAGTGGTGCGTTTTGTGCGTTGCATTCCGCAAAATTTGGCGATACGGCGGTAGTGAAAAACACGAAAAACAAAAGCTTTTTACCGAAACACGCAGCAAGTTGCCTCTTTTCAAGCAACAAAGTGCGCTAAAAGCTTAAAAACAAAAATAGCAATCATACGAGCCGAAAGCTATGGCCAACGGGAGGGCTGCCAACTGAATGCGATGGTTGCCCAATGAAAAGAATATCAGCGTTTTGTCTTCAATTTGAAAGCATGCACTAAGCACAAACATAAAACAAAAAAGAAGTTGAGGAATCGCATCAGATACGATTCCTCAACTTCTTGGTGCCGCTCACCGGGCTTGAACCGGTACGGTATTGCTACCGAGGGATTTTAAGTCCCTTGTGTCTGCCAATTCCACCAGAGCGGCAAGCTAGTATATTTTACAATACGCACGCGCGCTTGTCAAGCAATGTGTGTAGGGGATTTTTCTTTGGGTGTTTGTGAATGAGAAACAAGTATACTGTCAAAATCACCCCTAGAAGTCACTTTCCCGCTGCTGTTTTGTGCAACCGAACAATTTGAAGAATTTTTCTTGTTTCTTGCATACAAAAGTGATATAGTGTCTATGTAAAAAACATTTGTGCTTGTCACGTGAACAGTCTGTCTTGCACAATAAAAACCACTCCATTTGAAAATAAAAGCGAAACGCGGTCTCGGCTTCGGCAAGTATCGCAAAGAAAGGGTGCACGATATGGAAAAGAAGTTTTTGATTGTAGATCAGGCTATTTTGCCGGAGGTTTTTTCCAAGGTGTTAAAAGCAAAAGAATTGCTTGCAAGCGGTAGTGCGAAAAATGTTTCTGCCGCTACAAAAATGGTAGACCTCTCGCGCAGCGCGTTCTATAAGTACAAAGACAGCATTTTTGATTTTGAAAATACCAAAGCCATCGTTACGGTTAAAGCGGTTTTGCTGGACGAAACAGGCGCACTGCAAAGCCTGCTTTCTGAGCTTTCGGCCAGCGGCGCTTCTATTGTTACCATCAACCAGTCGGCACCCGAAAACGGTACCGCAGTGGTGTCGGTAACCATTCGCACCGATTCGATGCCAATGCCGCTCGACGACGTGCTGCGCCGCATTCAGACACAGCGCACGGTGGTAAGTGTTCACCGCAATGTAAAAGAGATTGGCTGAGCGAATAGAGAATAGCGCATCAAAAAGCGCACGGTGAAAGGAACTGGTTTAAGCATCATGGCAAAAATAGCGATTTTAGGATTTGGCAATATTGGCAGCGGTGTGTTGGAAGTGCTGCGGCAAAACGGCGCGGCGCTCACCCAGCGTGCAGGTCAGCCTCTCAATGTAAAATACATCATGGACGTGCGGGATTTCTCCCAAAGCCCGGATGCAAAACTGTTTGTGAATAACGTTGATGTTATTTTAGAGGATGCAGAGGTCTCGACCGTAGTGGAGACCATCGGCGGCACCGACCCCGCTTACTATTATGTGAAGTCGGCGCTTTGTGCAGGCAAAAATGTCTGCACCTCCAACAAAGAGTTGGTTGCACGCCATGGCGCAGAGCTGATTGCACTGGCAAAACAGCATAAAGTGGCCTTTTTGTTTGAAGCGAGTGTAGGCGGCGGCATGCCGTTGATTGCGCCGATTCGTGGAAGCCTTGCGGCTAACGTGATTGAAAGTGTGCATGGCATTGTAAACGGCACCACCAACTTTATGCTAACCCGTATGGAAGAAGAGGGAATGGATTTTGCTGCCGCGTTGGCAGAAGCGCAGCGCCTGGGCTATGCAGAAACCCGTGACCCTTCCGCCGATGTGGATGGATTTGATGCTGGCAGAAAAATTGCTATTCTGGCTTCGCTTCTTTACGGCACAGAAGTACATCCAGAAGATATTCCTACTACCGGCATCCGCGAGGTGGCCCCGGCAGATTTTTACTTTGCGCAGCGCATGAAAGCGACTATTCGCTTAATTGCCTATGCGAAAAAAGATGAAGCAGGCCGTTTTGCCTGTGCGGTAGAGCCGATGTTTATCCCGCGCGAGCATCCGTTTGCAGGGGTGTGTGATGTATTCAACGCTGTGATGCTGCGAGGCAATATGCTTGGCGACACGATGTTTTACGGCAAAGGTGCTGGTAAGCTACCCACGGCCTCGGCAGTGGTGGCGGACATCATCGATGCAGAAAAGTATGGCGTGTCGCTCCATGACACATTAACGTGGAATTCGGCTAAATCTTTGGGTAAAATCACCGATGAAAGCCGATATACATACTATATCAGAGTAACCGACCCCGATGCGGAGATGCTGAAAAAAGTGCTCGGCGGCACCCAGTTTATGATGCAGCACGGCGACGAAGCAGCGGTGCTGAGCTGCCCATTGACTGAAACCGAGCTGGCAGGAAAAACACAGCAGCTTGCAGCGCAGGGCATGAAAGCAATGCTGTGCCTGAAAATGCTGGAGCAATAAATCGGGGGAAGGACGATCGAAATGGAAAAAGTGGTCATCAAAGCGCCTGCTTCCACCGCCAACCTCGGCAGTGGTTTTGATGCAATGGGCATTGCGCTTGACCTGTGCAACACGGTAGAGCTGGAAGAGTGCGACCGGCTTGTTATCGCCTCTGCTGATGGCAGCGAAACCCCAGCGGACGAAACTAACCTGATTTATCAAACCGTGAAAGACGTTTACGAGCTTTGCGGCAAAAAACTACCGGGGCTTAAAATCACTCAGTGCAGCCCTATCCCACAGGCACGGGGGCTTGGCAGTTCGAGCGCCTGCATTGCAGCCGGTATTGCTGGTGCAAACCAGTTGCTGGGAGCCCCGCTTTCTCAGCAGGAGCTGCTGGATTTGGGTTGCAAGATGGAAGGACACCCGGATAATGTGGCACCCGCTATGCTGGGCGGCTTTGTAACCAGCGTAATGGAAAACGGCCATGTTTACACCATTCGCAAACCGGTCAGCGAAGAGCTGTGTTTTTGTGCCTTTGTGCCGGATTTCCCGCTGCTGACCTCAAAAGCACGCGCAGCACTGCCACAAGCGGTGCCCCATAAAGATGCAGTTTACAACCTTTCTCGCGCGGCGTTTATGGCGGCAGCTTTTTGTGAAAACCGCCCGGAGTATTTTGCGGTGGCAGCGGGTGACCGCTTGCACCAGCCTTATCGCATGGGCTTGATTCCGGGAGCAGAGCAGTTGTTTGCACGGCTGCCGGACTTGGGCGCAAAAGTGGTGTTTATCAGCGGCGCAGGCCCCACCATTATGGCCATCACTGAAAAAAGCGACAAAGCGTTTGCCGGAAAAGCAGCCCAGCTGCTGCAGGAAAATGAGGTTTTGGGTCGGTTCAAGCTCACAAAGCTTGCTGCCCGAAACGAGAGTATGATTTAAGGCGATAGCGCCCAACACAAAGCGCCGGGCCGCACCGGCAGCGCAAAACCAGCAAAAACCGGTGCAGAGCAAAAGTTACGCATTTCCAAAAAAGGAGGGTGACCCGAAATGGCACTCATTGTACAAAAATTCGGCGGTTCTTCCGTTGCAAACCGGGACCGCATCTTCAACGTGGCGCGCATCGTCGCAGATACCCATAACGAGGGCAATGATGTAATTGTCGTTGTTTCCGCACAGGGCGATACGACCGATGACTTGATTGCAAAAGCGGCAGAGATTACCCACGACCCGTCAGGACGTGAGATGGATATGTTGCTTTGCGCGGGCGAACAGATTTCGGTTTCGCTGCTGTGCATGGCGCTGGGCGAGCTGGGCTGCAAAGCAGTTTCGCTGCTGGGCTGGCAGGCTGGTTTCATCACCGACCGCAGCCACCAAAAAGCACGCATTCGCAAAATCGATACCGAGCGCCTGGAATGTGAGGTCAGCAAAAACCAAATCGTGGTTGTTGCAGGCTTTCAGGGCATCTGCCGCTCAGACGATTTGACCACACTGGGGCGCGGCGGCAGCGATACCTCTGCGGTTGCGATTGCAGCAGCGATGAAGGCGGATGTCTGCCAGATTTTCACCGATGTGGAAGGCGTGTATACCGCAGACCCGCGGCTGGTGAAAAAGGCACGCAAGCTGCCGGAGATTACCTTTGATGAAATGCTTGAACTGGCAAGCCTTGGTGCACAGGTTTTGAACAACCGCTCGGTAGAGCTTGCTAAAAAATACAATGTACAGCTAGAAGTACTCTCCAGCCTCAACCGGGCGCCGGGTACAATCGTGAAGGAGGTTGCCAAGATGGAAGGCATGATGATTAAGGGCGTAGCAAAGGATACCAACGTATCCTCAATTTCGGTGCTGGGTGTATCGGATACTCCGGGCATGGCGTTTAAGGTGTTCAGCCTGCTGGCACAGCGCAAAATTAATGTGGATTTGATTTTGCAGTCCTCCGGGCGCGACGGCACCCGCGACCTTTCGTTTACGGTAGCTTCTACCGACCGCAAATTGGCAGTAGACCTGCTGAACGAGCATCTTGCAGTTTTCGGTGGCACTTCGGTAGAGTATGACGATGATGTGGCAAAAGTTTCGGTAGTTGGTGCAGGTATGCAGAGCAATGCCAATGTGGCAAGCACCATGTTTGAGGCACTGTTCGAAAACAACATCAATATTCGTATGATCTCCACCAGCGAAATCAAAATTTCGGTGCTGATTGAAAAAGCGGATGCTGACCGTGCGGTACTTGCCATCCACGAGGCATTTTTAGGTTAATAGATTACATAGAACAGGAGAGTGGCCTTTTGGCGGCTCTCCTGTTTTGTTTTTCGCTTTGCTCCCAAGGGGTAAATCTTGGATACAACAGGATGAAAAGAAGCCGAAACGGTGAAAATGCGCGGGCAGTATAGCTGCACCAAACCGCATAGAAAGGGGCTTTACCACAAAGAGGCGAAAAAGTGAGGTGCTGGGCCTGAAATATAGAGCCCTATGATAAAAGGTGAAAGGTAAGCAAACCACCTTGTTTTGCAGCGGGCGGTATGGTATAGTAATTGAGCAATTAGACCCTTTATTTACGCTCTGATACAGGAGACAGAAGAATGAGTTTAAAGCAAAAACGCTTGGCAATGCTCTTGGTTGCCGTTCCTCTTTTGGGGATTGGTGTAGGCCTTTTTTTGCGCGCCGGGCTTGGCTCGGACCCATATACTGCTTTTAACCTTGCAGTTGCCGCAATAACAGGCATCGATTTTGGTACGATGTCGGTCATCGACAATGCGATTTTAATTGTGCTGGTGGTCTTGTTCCACCGGCATACACTTGGCGTTGGTACAGTGCTGAATATGGTTTTTGTAGGCTATGTTGCCGACTATTTTATGAAGATTTGTGACCGCTTTTTTGGCGCGCCTCAAAACTTCATGCAGCAGCTGCTTATTATGGCAGCGGGCGTGCTGGTGCTGTCGCTATCCGCCTCTCTTTATTTTACCGCGGCGCTTGGGCTTGCCCCATATGACACTATGGCGTTTATTTTGCAACGTGCAGTACACCTGCCTTTTGTCTGGTGCCGCATTATTACAGACAGCACTTCGCTTGTGCTTGCATTGCTGCTGGGCGGCAGTGCAGGAATCGGCACCTTTGTGTGCGCGTGCTGCCTTGGGCCGTTTATCAATTTCTTTAATAACAAACTAAGCATTCCTCTGCTGGGAGCTACGCTTACGGCAACCGATGCCACAGAGGAAAAGGAGTGACAACTTTTTGAGCAATCGACAGTTTTATGACCAGGATAAAGAACCGAAAAAAGGGCACAACCACCGTCCGGAACCACCCCATTCAGCGCCCCGGCGGGCGGCTCCACAGCGGGGCCAGCGCCCGGCCGAGCATCGCCCCACTGGCCATCCCCCGGTGCAGCGCAGCAATCGCCGCGCAAAAAAGCAGCAACTTGCTCGCCGCCGGGCTCTTTTGCTGTTGGTGGTTCTCATTGCCCTGTGCTTTGCTGCCTGGGGAATTGTAGAGCTGATGACAAAAGATAAAAAGCCGGCAGATAGCACGGCTCCATCCTCGACAGCTTTTTCGCAAATCTCTTCGGCGGCTTCTTCTGCGCCGCAGGAAACACCTGCCCCAACGCCAGAGGCTACGCCGTCTGCGACCCCGGAGCCCACAAAGGCACCGGCCACGACGGAGCAGGACTGGAAAATGCGGCTAGTCAATGCCAATAACCCCTTGCCGGAAGGTTTTGAGCCGGAGCTTGCAACGCTGGCCAACGGCAAACAGTTTGACGCGCGCGCTATCGATTCTCTAAATGCGATGCTTGCGGATGCCAAAGCGGCAGGACTTTCTCCGCTGGTTTGCTCTGCATACCGCAGCATTGCGCGGCAGGATGAGCTGTTTAACCAGATGAAACAGGACTATATGGCGAAGGGGATGACAGAAGCGGAAGCCTATGCCAAAACTGCGACTATCCGCACACCGCACGGGTGCAGCGAGCATTCCAGCGGCCTTGCAGCAGATATTGTTGCGGTGGATTATCAGAGATTAGATGACGGATACGAGAACACCCCGGAGGCTCAGTGGCTGCATGCGCATGCTGCGGAATACGGCTTTATTCTGCGTTACCCTAAGGGCAAAGAGGACGTAACCGGTATTATCTACGAGCCGTGGCACTTCCGCTATGTCGGCGTAGAAAATGCACAAAAGATTAAAGACAGCGGCCTTTGCCTGGAAGAATATCTCGAGCAAAACGGCTAAAGAAAATCATACAAAAAACAAGTTTTCCGGCAGGGCATAAAAGCTCTGCCGGAACTTTTTTTGTTCATATAAATGTGGTATACTATACTTTAATTATTGTAAAAATGACGAGGTATATGAATGCAGCGAAAACAATTGGCAGACGGGGTCATGTTGACCGATATCCCCGCCGAACGCTTTAAAACTGGTCGTATTACGCTCAACTTTATTTTGCCTTCGCAGCGCAGCACTGCCACCGCAGCCGCTTTGCTGCCGCTGGTGCTCGAGCGCAGCTGTGCCGCTTGGCCGGACATGACAGAGTTTTCTAAAGTTCTGGCAAAGCTTTATGGCGCATCACTTTCAGCAGAAAGTGCTGTGTATGGCAACCGCCGCGTAATTTCGGTAAGCATCAGCGGTATTAAAGATTGCTATGCGCTGGATGGAGAAGCCCTTTCGCAGGAGTATGCACGCGTTTTGTTTGAAGTGGCGTTTCGTCCGCATTTTACGGACGGGGTGTTTGACGAAGAAGCTCTCGAAATTGAAAAGCAAAAACTCCGCGAAGCGCTGGAAAATGAAATCAACGAAAAGCGCACCTACTGCATCCGCCAGGCAAAACGTCGCTTTTTTAGCGACAGCCCCAATGGTGTGGAGAAAAACGGCTACCTCGACGAGGTGGACGGCATTACCGCGCAGCAATTAACCGCGTTTTACCATGAGATGATTCGCAGCGCTGTGATTGAAATTATGGTCATCGGTGCCGATGCGGCACAGGTAGGCGAAAGCATTGCCGTGCAGCTGAGCCAGGTAGAGCGTGCGCCCAGCCTGCCAGAGGCGCCCTCTGCGATGCCCCGCACCGCACCGCTTGTGATAAAAGAACCGATGGACACGGTGCAGGGCAAACTGTGCCTGCTGTTTACGACAGATGCTATTTTTAACGAAGCAGATGAAGCAAAATTGCGCCTTGCAACGGCTATTTACGGCAGCCTGCCGACCTCGCGATTGTTTATGAATGTGCGCGAAAAACAGAGTCTTTGCTACTACTGTGTTGCCGGATATGCCCCCATGAGCGGCATGTTTATGGTAGACAGCGGCATCGAACATCAGAATGCAGAAAAGGCAAAAGATGCGATTCTGGCAGAGCTGGAAACCCTCTGCAAAGTGCCCGTGCCAGAAACTGAGCTGGAAGAAGCCAAACTTGCTCTTTGCAGCGCAATGACCGGGGTAGGCGACAGCTTGAACGGCCTTGAAAACTGGTATTTCGGCGGTATTCTGAAAGGGCGTATTCGCACCCCGGAAGAAGCCAAGGCGCGAATTCAGCAGATTAGCGCAGCGGATATTCAAGAGATGTTGTCTCACCTTTCGCTCTCTGTTGCTTATTTTTTGACCAAGGAGGAACCCACCCATGACGCAAACTAAACAGATTCTTCATAACGAGCGGGTGGATTTTACCTGTGAAAAACTGGTGCTTGAAAATGGCCTCACCTTGCTGTGCGCCCCGATGCCCGGATATGCGGGCGTGCACGCGGTATATGGCACTAATTTCGGTTCGGTCGACCGCGCTTTTACCCAAAACGGCAAAACCGTAAAGCTGCCGGCTGGCATTGCACACTTTTTAGAGCACAAAATGTTTGAAAATGAAGAGGGAGATGCGTTTTCGCTGTATGCGGCAACCGGCGCCAGCGCCAATGCCTTTACAGGGTTTGACCGTACTTGCTATGTGTTTACGGCAACACAGCATATCCCCGAAGCATTGGATATTCTTCTCTCATTTGTTTCCCGCCCTTATTTCACGAAAGATACCGTGCAAAAAGAGCAGGGCATCATCGGGCAGGAGATTAAGATGTACGATGATTCTGCCGACTGGCGAATGATGTTTGCTTTGCTGCAAAGCATCTACCACAACAACCCGGTACGTGATGACATCGCCGGCACGGTAGAAAGCATTGCTGAAATTACCCCGGAGCTGCTGTATGAGTGCACCGACGCATTTTACACCCCCGGTAACATGGTGTTGAGCGCGGCAGGCAATATTACTATGGAAGAGCTTGTTGCGGCAGTGGAAAGGCAGGGCTTGCGCCCGGCAGCGGCACCGGCCGAAAAGCTGCGTGAACCGGAGCCGGAGAGCATTCCGCGCCCGTACCATGAGTTTACCATGGCGGTGGCACAGCCCACCTTTGGTATTGCGTTTAAGGAAAGACCGGTGTCACCGGCAGAGCGTTTTCGGTGCGATGTGATCTGTGATATGCTGACCGAGCTGATTTGCGGCGACTTTACGCCGCTGTTCCGCCGTCTTTATGACGAAGGTCTTATCAACAGCAATTTTGCCGGTGAAGTGGGCAGTGGTGACGATTATCTCTGTTTCTTTTTCTCTGGTGAAACCAGCGATCCAGAAAAAGTACGCAGTGAACTGCTTTGCGAGATTGCGCGTCTGAAAAAAGAAGGCATTGCGAAAGAGGACTTTCTGCTTTGTCGCAACCTAATGTACGGCGAAGCGGTGGGTGATTTAGAGAGCATCGAAAATGTTGCTACAACCATGGCCGGCTGCGAAATGCGAGGCGAAACCTTGTTTGAGCAGCTGGAAGTGCTGGCATCGCTCACGCTGGAGGATGTTCAGCAGACGCTGGAGCAGATGCTCTGCGAAGAGCGCAGTGCCACTGTGGTTATTCGTCCGGCACAAAAAAGCAAAGGCTAATGCGAAATTGCCTCGCTGTGGCCCGGCACAAAGTGCAGACGGGCGCGCGGGGTGAATCGCTGAAAAAAGTTTTCGACCATGTGGTCGGTAACTGCGCTTTTTGGCGGGCTGCCGATGCAGGTTCCTTAGAAAGGAAGAAACAGCAATGACAAACTATGTAGAATTTCCCGGCGTTGGGCTTGGTTTTACCATCAATCGCATCGCGTTTTCGATTGGCAACTTTAACTTTTACTGGTATGGGCTGCTAATTGCTACCGGCTTGCTGCTGGGTGCGGTATTTGCCATGCGCCAGGCCAAACGCTTTGGCGTTGATGAAGACCGGATGATTGATGTTATCATGCTTGGCACGGTGGGCTCTATCATTTGTGCACGCGCTTATTATGTAGCGTTTGCGCCGTTTAAATATCAAAGCTTTTGGGATATGATTAATATCCGCGACGGCGGCATCGCAATTTACGGTGCCGTTATCGGTGCTTTTGCCGTTGGCGCGCTTGCCTGCAAGTGGCGCAAAGTGCCCCTGTGGCCGATGTTTGACCTTGGTGCAATGGGATTTTTGATTGGACAGGCTATCGGCCGGTGGGGCAATTTTGTCAACCAGGAGGCGTTTGGCACCAACACCACTGCGCCTTGGGGCATGATCAGCCCGCAGACGACCGTGTACCTTGCCTCGGTGCAGCAAAGCCTTGCAGCCGAAGGCGTTATGGTAGACCCGATGATGCCGGTGCACCCCACCTTTTTGTATGAATCCGTCTGGTGCATTGTGGGCTTTTTTGCACTTTGGGCTTATATCAAACACCGCAAATTTGACGGCGAAATTACGCTGTTTTACGTTATCTGGTACGGCTTGGGCCGAGGCTGGATTGAAGGTCTGCGTACCGACAGCCTTTACGCAGCAAGCGGCTTCCGCATGAGCCAGGTGCTGGCCATTATTTCTGCCGCTGCCGCATTTATCGTATGGCTGCTGCTGCGCCGTAAATACGCAAAACAACCGGCTGTATTGGCAGTAGACCGTGTCGCTGCCGAAAAAGCCGCAAAAGAAGCAAAAGCGGCAACCGCTGCTGAGCAGCCAGCAGCATCCGAACCCCAGCAGCCACAGCAAGACGAGGCTGCTTCCCCCGAAGAAAGCGAGGAACAAGAGTGAAACGAATCGACGCAAAACGCCTTGCCGCCGAAACCAAACAACAGGTAGCAACAGAAGTCGCGCAGCTGCGCAACAAAGGCATTATCCCGAAACTTACCGTTTTTTTGGTGGGTGAAGACCCCGCAAGCATGGTATATGTGGGCGGCAAAGCAAAAGATTGCGCCCAGTGTGGCATTGCCAGCGAAGTAGTGCCCCTGCCTGACACCACAACCGAAGAAGAACTGCTGGCGATGATTCGCCGCTGCAACGACGATCCCTCGGTAAGCGGTATTCTCGTACAGCTGCCGCTGCCCGCGCAAATCCGTGAGCAGGCCGTGCTGGAAACCATTGCTCCGGAAAAAGACGTTGACGGCTTCAGTCCCATTAACATTGGACGGATGATGGTCGGCGAAGACTGCTTTTTGCCCTGCACCCCTGCGGGCTGCATTGAGCTACTTAAAGCAACCGGGCAGCCGATCTCCGGCAAACACGCCGTAATTGTGGGGCGTAGCAATATTGTCGGCAAGCCGATGGCGCTTTTGCTGCTGCGTGAAAATGCAACCATCACCATCTGCCACACCAAAACCGAAGACCTTGCCGCCAAGTGCAAAGATGCAGAAATTTTGGTCGCTGCGATTGGACAGGACCGGTTCTTCACCAAAGAGATGGTGCGCCCCGGCGCAGTGGTCATTGACGTTGGCATCAATCGCGGCGAGGACGGAAAACTGCACGGTGACGTGGATGAAGCTTCGCTCGAAGAGCTGGAAGGGTACATCAGCCCGGTGCCGGGCGGCGTAGGTTTGATGACACGCGCCATGCTGATGGTGAATACGTTGCGGGCTGCCAAGCTGCAAAACGGTCTACCGCACCATATGTAATTTGCTTGTATAAAACAATAAGGTTGCCAAAATGCAAGGCACAGACCGTGGCAAGTTGGATGCATTTTTTGCGATATTACGATTTTTGCCTGCAAGGTAAAGCATTGATTTTGCTGAATAAAAAGCAAAACCAGCTGACAAAACTTAAAACGCGGGGCAAAAAGAGGGATAAATGGAAAAAGCTTGACACCTTGTCTCACAATATGATATAGTATTAAAGCCGCATGTATAGGGTTTTTTAGCTAAACATCTGCAAGGGTGTACCCGGCGCAGCGAGACTTATATAAAGAGGTTATTTTATGTACGCAGTCATCGTAACCGGCGGTAAACAGTACCGCGTGGAAAAAGGCGACGTCATCTACGTTGAAAAGCTCGCAGCTGAAGCTGGCGCTAACGTAGAGTTCGCACAGGTTCTCGCAGTTGGCGAGGACGGCAACGTTAAATTTGGCGCTCCCACCGTTGAAGGTGCAGTTGTCAAAGGCACCGTTGATAAGCAGGGCAAAGGCAAAAAGATCCAGATTCTTCGCTATCGTCCGAAAAAGGGCAGCATGCGCAAGGTCGGTCACCGTCAGCCCTTTACAAAAGTAACTATCACTGACATTGTCGGTTAATCGGAGGTGTAAACAGTATGGCACATAAGAAAGGCGTAGGCTCTACTAAGAACGGCCGCGATTCTGAATCTAAGCGTCTCGGCGTAAAACGCGCTGATGGTCAGCACGTCCTCGCAGGCAACATCCTCGTTCGTCAGCGCGGCACTCACATCCACCCGGGTGAGAATGTTGGTAAGGGCAGCGACGATACTCTGTTTGCCCTTGCAGACGGCATTGTTCGTTTTGAGCGTGTCGGTCGTGACCGCAAAAAGGTCAGCATCAAGCAGTAATACAAAACGCCCGAACCACTCCGGTTCGGGTTTTTGTTTGTTTCTTTTTGCATATTTTAAGTGCTTTTTAAAAGAGCTATGCCATGCTTGGCGTTGCCGAGCCCGCATTGCCTAAATAAAACAGCCACGAAACCTAAGTTGAAGAGTATCTTTTTCAACTTCCTGCCCCGTATTCTTCGGGGCATACTATGATTATCTGATAAAGGAGGCGAACCCAGTAATATGTTTATTGACGTTGCAAAAATTAAGGTAAAGGCAGGCAACGGCGGCGACGGCGCGGTTTCTTTTCACCGCGAAAAATTCGTAGCTGCAGGCGGCCCGGATGGCGGCGACGGCGGCAAAGGCGGCAATATCGTTTTTGTAGGTGACCCCAACCTTTCCACCTTGATGGATTTTAAATATAAGCGCAAATACGAGGCACCGAACGGTGAAAATGGACGTGCCTGCAACAGCTTTGGTAAATCCGGCCAGGACCTTATCATTCGGGTGCCAATTGGCACGCTGGTGAAGGACGCGGATTCGGACGGGCTGATTGCGGATATCTCCAGCACCGAGCCGGTTGTTATTGCAAAAGGCGGCAAAGGCGGCCTTGGTAACAGCCATTTTAAATCCTCTACCCGGCAGATTCCGCGCTTTGCAAAACCGGGCTTTCCGGGCGAGGCGTTTTTCCTTAAGCTGGAGCTTAAGCTAATTGCAGATGTCGGTCTTATCGGCTTCCCGAATGTAGGCAAAAGCACAACGATTTCCTGCATTTCTGCCGCAAAACCGAAAATTGCTAACTACCATTTTACCACTCTTTCGCCGGTGCTTGGCGTGGTGCGTGTGGCAGAAGAGGCAAGCTTTGTTGCAGCAGATATCCCTGGCCTGATCGAAGGTGCGGCAGAAGGCATTGGCCTTGGACACGACTTTTTGCGCCATGTAGAGCGCTGCCGCCTGCTGTTGCATGTGGTCGACGTTTCTGGCTGCGAAGGCCGCGACCCCATTGAGGACTTTAAAAAGATCAATAACGAGCTGGAAAATTTCAGCCCGGAGCTTGCAACACGCCCGCAGATTGTGCTGGCAAACAAATGCGACATTGCAACTGAAGAACAACGTGAGCAGTTCGCCGCATTTATCAAAGAGCAGGGCCTTGAGCTGCTCGAGGTTTCTGCTGCGACCGGCCGCGGCTTGGACAAGCTGCCCGGCATCGTATGGGAACATCTCAAAGAGCTGCCCCCAGTCGTGATTTACACACCGAACTACGTTCGTCCGGAGCCGGAACTTGGCCGCCGTTACGAGGTCGTCAAAGAAGAGGATGGCAGCTTTACTGTCACCGCGGATTGGCTGGAACGTATTTTGCAGGGCAGCGACATGGACGACTACGAAAGCTTGCAGTATTTCCAGACACAGCTTGCTGATTCTGGCATATTGGAAGAGCTTGTAAAACTGGGCGTGCAGGAAAACGACACTGTGCGTATCGGCGATTACGAATTCGATTATCTGTTCTAAGGCAGTATCGCGCCATTTTTACGGATGACGAGCGTCCATTTTACAAGCAGTTAATTACTGAAAGTTGCAAAAATTCAAATTAGTACTATAAGTATTGCGAATTTTGCGTTTTAGTGTTCCAGGCTTGGTTGGCGCTGGTACTCAAACTGGTGCGGTAGCGCCCTGATTTTTGTCGCATTTACGCGGCGAAAGGTTGCGGCTGAAACAAGCCGCGAGAAACGAGGTTTTTTATTTGCTGTTTGAAACTCAGAACGAAATAGATATCCGAGAACGCAGCCCCCTTGCACTTGCATTTGTAGGGGACGGCGTGTACGAGCTGCTGGTACGGGCACGTGAGGTGGAGCATACCCGCCTTACCCCGAACAAGCTGCACTCTATGGCCGTACGGTTTGTTTCGGCGAAAGGGCAGTTTACTGCACTTAAACTGATCGAGCCCATGCTGACAGAAGAAGAGCAGAACATCGTGCGTCGCGGGCACAATGCCAGCAAGGCGACGGTGGCAAAGAATGCAAGCCCAGAAGAATATCGGGGCTCTACTGCGCTGGAAGCATTGTTCGGTTACCTCTACCTGGAGGGGCGTAACGACCGCATTTTAGAGCTGTTTGATTTTATCTGGAACGCCCAAAGCGAAGAAAACGCAAAATAGAAAAACAAAAGCAACCATCGCCTGCCTGGCATTGCCGGGCGAGGATGGTTGCTTTTGCTCGCTTTTAGTAACCTGCTAACACTTATTTAGCGTTACGGCTGTTGGTAGAGTTGGTGCTGCGTGCGTTGGTAGAACGAGCGTTAGAAGAGCGAGAGTTAGTAGAATTGGTAGTGTTGGAAGATTTGCTGTTAGTGCTCTTGCTGTTCTTGCTGTTGCAGCTGCTGGCTTTGGAAGTGGTTTTATTCGAGCTTTTGTTATCCATCTAGTTGTCACTCCTTTCGGTGAATATGATGTGTAACAAACTGCCTCCCAAGCGGGTGGCGGAACGTAATGCCGCACCCGCTATTGCCGATGCTGCTGTTCCCTGTGTTACTGATGGTAGTATCTGCTGACTTCGTTTTGTTTATTCGAGAAAAGGAGGATTTTGTTTGCCCAAAAGTAAAAAAAAGAAAAGTGTGCCTCTTGCCCCGCCATTGAAGCATGTGGACGGAGAAACAGCTATGATTAGCGACTTTTTTAAAGAACGATGCAATGCATTGCTGCCGGGCGGATACGATGCCTTCTTCCCAAAAGATGTACCGCTTGCGCGCGGTATCACAGTCAATACGCTGCGCTGCAATCCTGAAGATTTTTTGCAGCGTGCTCCGTTTATATTAGAGCCGAGTGGTTTTTCTGCTGCGAGTTTTCGCCTGGCAGACCCTACCGTGAAAGTGGGCATAGAGCCCTATCACCACGCGGGTGTTTTTTACGGACAAGAGCCCTCTGCGAGCGCACCAGCTGCGCTGCTCGGTGTACAGCCGGGCGATGTTGTGCTGGACCTTTGCGCGGCACCGGGTGGCAAAACCGCGCAGCTTGGCGCGGCGCTGCAAGGGCAGGGGCTGCTTTACTCAAACGAGTTTATGCCGGACCGCGCCCGCATTCTGCTTTCGAACGTGGAGCGGATGGGCCTGCCCAATGCGGTAGTGCTCAATAGCAGTGCAGAGCAGATTGCCGCAGCACTGCCCGGCTATTTTGACCGCATTCTCGTGGATGCGCCTTGCAGCGGTGAGGGAATGTTCCGCAAGGAGCCGATGGCACTTGCACAGCATAGCCAGCGGCTAGTAGAAAGCTGTGCTGCGCTGGGACGCAGCCTGCTGGATACCATTGCTGCCGCACTCCGCCCGGGAGGCACGCTTGTGTATTCCACCTGCACCTTTGCACCGGAAGAAGATGAGGGAGCGATTGGTGCGTTTTTACGCGCCCACCCAGAGTTTTCACTCGTGGATACCGGCGTAAGCTTTGGCTGCGCCGGCCACGCAAGCTGTTGCTGTGAAGGGCCCATTGATGTGGAAAAGGTGCGCCGTATTTATCCCGTGCATGGCGGGGAAGGGCACTTTATGGCAAAGCTGGTGAAGGCAGGGGAGGCATCCCGTGCGCTGCCGTCACAAAAAGCGCAGCTTGGCACCGCCTTGCCGGAAGAAGCTGCTGCATTTTTGCGGAGCAACTTTCCAGGGCTGGAAACGCATCGGGCGCACCTGGTACAGGACGAAGTTTGGCTTTTGCCAGACGTGGCTGTTTATCTGCCCAAAGGCATCAAAGTGCTGCGCGCCGGTGTACAAGCAGGGCAGGTGGTAAAAAAGCGTTTTGAGCCCGCACATCAGCTTTATATGGCCTATGGTGCACAGGCTGTCAACCAAGAACTTCTTACTGCAAAAGAAGCCCGCTGTGCCGCTTTTTTGCGCGGCGAAGAAATAGACGCGCTGACAGCACAGGACGGCTTTGCTGCTGTTTTGGTAGATGGCTTTCCGCTTGGATTTGGCAAGGTAAGCGGGGGAAGACTGAAAAATCGTTATCCCAAAGGTTTGAGAAATTTAAAATAATATGCCTTGAAAACAGGCCGTAAAGCAGTGTTATTGCCTTGCAAAAAAATATATGTTATACTGAATTAGTTAAACTACTATCTGAAATTGCAGGTAGACGATACGGAGGAACCAGAGTATGTCAGGTCATTCGAAGTGGAATAACATTAAACGCAAAAAAGAAAAAACCGACGGCGCAAAAGCTGCCGTGTTTACTAAATTTGCACGCGAAATTGCGGTTGCAGTAAAAGAGGGCGGCGGTGCCGACCCCACAACCAACGGCAAATTGCGCGATTGCATTGCAAAAGCAAAAGCAAATAACGTCCCTAACGATAATATTCAGCGCGCCATTAAAAAAGCAAGCGCTGACGACAAAAACAACTACGAAGCTATCGTATACGAAGGCTACGGTCCCTCCGGAGTTGCAGTTATGGTAGAAACCCTGACTGACAGCCGCAACCGTACTGCAGCTAACCTGCGCCACTATTTTGATAAATACGGTGCAAGCCTTGGTGCAAGCGGATGCGTTGCCTACCTGTTTACCAAACAGGGCATTCTGATTTTGGATGCAGAAGGTCTGGACGAAGAAAAGGTGATGGAAGATTGCTTTGAAGTCGGCGCTGATGATTTTGATATGGGCGAAGACTATATGCAAATCACCACCGACCCGGATAAGCTGCACGACGTGCGTGAAGCACTCGAAGCAAAAGGTTACACCTTTGCATCTGCAGAAGCGCAGTATATTCCGTCTACCACCGCAGCGCTGTCTGAAGCAGATGACCTGAAAAAAATGGGTCTGCTGCTTGATGCGCTCGATGAGGACGAAGATGTGCAGAATTTCTGGCACAACATGGAAAACGAGGAAGACCTCGACCGATAATTTACCAAACTGAAAGGCAGGATCCAGCATGAGCGAAGAAAGATTTTGCATCAGCTGCCATTCGGCATTTCCCGCCGGGCAGGACAAATGCCCGTTCTGTGGTACCAGCTGCAAAAACGAAAACCCCGGCGGCACACTGCCCTCAAGCTCTGTACTTGCTGACAAGTACACCATTGGGCGGGTGCGTGACCTGGATGGCGAAGGCATTTATTATGATGCATTTGACAATGAGGGGAAAGAGCCGGTTATTATCCGTGAGTATTTGCCGGTAACTCTTTGTTCCAAACGCGACGAAAACGGAAACATCGTGGTGCGTGAAGGCAGCGAAGTGCCGTACAAGACTACTTTGGTCGACTTTGTGGATTTCTACAAAGAGCTGATGCGCCTTGCCGGGCGCCCTGGCATTGCCCGGGTATTAAGCCTGTTTAAGGCAAACAACACTGCTTATGTGGTGTTTGAGGCGAAAAAAAGTGTCACTTTGACCGAGTGGCTTAATAAACAGACCGAACTTTTGACTTTTGAGCAGAGCTACCAGCTGCTGACCCCTGTACTGCTGGGGCTTTCTGCAATGCATGAGCTTGGCCTTGTTCACCGTGGTATCTGCCCGGATAATATCAGCATTACCGCAGATGGCAAATCATACCTTACCGGTTATGCAACGCTGTCGCTGCGCTCTCTCGCATCTGATTTGAAGCCTTCGCTTTATGATGGCTACTCAGCACCCGAGCAGTACTCCACCACCGAGTTTCAGGGTGCTTACACCGACGTCTATTCGATTGCGGCTGTAATGTACAAAATGGCCGCTGGCACTGCACCGATTGCAGGAGCAGGCGGCGTTTGCCCCACCTTAAAACAGATGGGGGCAGATGTGCCGGGCTACGTGTCAAAAGCGCTTGACGCTGCCATGCAGGCAGCTCCGCTTTCTCGTACGCAGAGCATCAGCGAGCTAAGAATGCAGCTGGAAAACAGTGCAAAACCTAAAGTAGCTGCGGCTGTGCGCCGCCCGGCCGCAGGCAATGGTGCCGTGCGTACAGGCATGGATGATCGCACTAAGACGATTCTGCTGATTGCAGCCGGCGTTTTGGTTGCGGTGTTAGTGCTTTGGCTGATTATTCGCTCGGTTCTGCCCAAAAAGCCGGACGATACTTCGTCTTTGCCGCAGAGCACAACCAGCTCTCAGGCAAGCAGCGCCACCCCCACTGCAACACCGGACCGTGGCACTCTGCCTAACTTTGTCGGCCTTAAGCTGAAAGATGTGCAGGACAACAGCGACTACAATCAGAAGTACGTCTTCACCATCAGTGAAGAGTTTTCGGATACCTATACTGCGGGCGCTATTATGAAGCAGACCCCGGATGCTGGTGCAGCAGTGCCGGAAAATCGCACCGTGCAGCTGACCGTAAGTAAGGGTAGCAAGCAGGTGGAGATTCCAAACGTGCTGAACCTTACACGAGGCGATGTAAAAGCAAAACTTGAGGCTGCTGGTGTTACAAAGTACAACTTTGTAGGTATTACCAACACCGACCCGGCGAAAAACGGCCTTTCGGTACGTATGGACCGCGAAGCGGGTACCAAGATTAATGTAGAAACCGAAACGCTGACGGTGTACTTTGCAGAGGACGCGGTAGCGCCGACACCGACACCTGAACCGACGCCGACGCCGACCCCGCCGCCCCCGGTTACTGAAGCAACGCCGACGCCGACACCGCCGTCTCCACCCCCTGCGGCATAGCTTCATGCAAGGATATATTTAGCACTATAAAATAAAACTGCGTAGCCCTGATAAAAGGGCTGCGCAGTTTTTTATTTAAAAAAATTGATATGCATTTAGCAAACTCTTCATCATAAGCCTTTCAATCTGCAAGATATAGTTATTGGATACTCGTAAGTCCTATCTGATAGCAAGAAGAAAAGCTCCGGTGAGCTTATAAAAGCCGGTGAGCAACATTATAATTGCAGGTAGCAGATGACAAATGTAAAATAATTAGAATAATGAATAAAAGAAAACCGGGACAAGAAGAAATCTTGTCCCGGTTTTTTAAGCAAATTAGTCGCTCACGTAGGGCAGAAGTGCCAGGTGGCGAGCTCTCTTGATCGCAGTGGTCAGCTCACGCTGGTGCTGTGCACAAGTGCCAGTCACACGGCGGGGGATGATTTTGGAACGCTCAGAGATATATTTGCGAAGCTTGACGATATCTTTATAGTCAATAGTCTCGACGCGGTCTACGCAGAAGCTGCAAACCTTTTTGCGGCTACGGCGCTGGGGACGGCCCGGACGGTCGCTTCTTTCAGTTCTTTCAAAAGCCAAAGTTCTTACCTCCTTATAAAATCGTGATTAAAACGGCAGGTCTTCATTGTCATCGACAACTGCAAAATCATCCGCAGAACCCTGCGAGAAGCTGGGCATTGCGGGAGCAGCAGTAAACTCAGGCGCTGCCTGGTTACCGGCCATATAGCCGCCGCCCTGTCCACCAGAAGAGTTTTTGGAGCCGCTGAAAAACACATTGTCGGCCATGATTTCAAAAGCCTTGCGTTTTTTGCCTTCCTTATCCTCGTAGGTGCGGGTTTGGATGCTGCCCTGTACAGCCATCATAGAGCCTTTCTGGAAATACTTGCAGACGAACTCTGCGGTATTTCTCCAGGCTACGATGTCAATAAAATCTGTCTGACGTTCGGCACCGGACTTCACAAAACTGCGGTCAACCGCAATGGTGAAGGTGGTGACGGACACACCATTGGGTGTGCGCCGAAGTTCGGGGTCTGCTACCAGACGTCCAAGAAGTGCGACAACGTTCAACATTGTGTTACCTCCTTATTCGCCTTTAGCGATGATCAGAGTGCGGAGAACACCGTCAGTGATCTTGTAGACACGGTCGAGCTCGGCGGGGAAATCATTCTCACAGCTGAAGTTGATCAGCGTGTAGTAACCCTCGGTCTCGTCGTTGATGGGATAAGCAAGCTTGCGTTTGCCCCACTCTTCAACAGATTCGACAGTACCGTTTTTCGCGATCAGGTCTTTGAACTTTGCGAGCAGAGCCGCAGTAGTTTCCTCATCGTTGGCGCAGCTGAGCACCACAACAGTTTCGTACTTTTTCATTCTGTACACCTCCTTTTGGACTTATGGCCTTTGCCTTCGCAAAGGCAAGGATAGCCACGTTTTCACGCAGCACTTTATTATACCCCATTTGGGGGAACAAAGTCAACAAGTTTTGCCTGCAGATTACAGCGTTTTGCTCAGTTCTTTCAAATATCGGCGGAATTCCACACCAATATCGGGGTGGTTAAGCGCAGTTTCTATCTGTGCCTGCATTACACCCATCTTAGAGCCCATATCATAACGCTTGCCGGTAAAGTCAACACCGGTCATGCCGCTGCGTCGCGCAAGCGTTGCCATGGCATCGGTTAGCTGAATTTCTCCGCCCGCACCAGGCTCGGTGCGGTCAAGAATCGTATAAATGTCAGGGGTAAGCAGGCAGCGCCCCAAGATCGAAAACAGGCTGAATTCCTGCCCGCGTGCGGGCTTTTCAATCATGTCTGTAATGTTATAGGTATTGTTTTCAAGATGTTCGACCTTCATTGAGGAGTATTTGACAATCGCCTCCGGCGATACTTCTTTAATGCCGACACAAGGTTTTCCGTATTTTTCATAAGCGCGAATCAGCTGTGCTGCAACGGGGTCTTGTCCCATAATCACATCATCGCCATAGAGCACAATAAACGGGTCGTCACCTGTAAAGCTGCGTGCTTTGCTGATGGCATGGCCCAGACCTTTGGTCTCACGCTGGCGAATATAGCTGATATTGGCAAGATTTGCAATGTCGATGCACTGGCCGAGCATTTTATCCTTGTGGTTTTTGGCCAGGTTTGCTTCCAGCTCCGGGGCGCGGTCAAAGTGATCTTCAATAATCTCTTTATTGCGGCCGGTGATGATGAGAATATCTTCGATGCCGGCAGCAACCGCTTCTTCTACGATATACTGAATGGCAGGCTTGTCAACGATGGGAAGCATTTCTTTCGGCATTGCCTTGGTGGCGGGCAGCACCCGGGTGCCAAGACCGGCAGCCGGGATAACAGCTTTTTTGATTTTCATGGTCTCGAATACTCCTTGTTTTGTTTTATCCTGTTGTAGACCCAACCGGGGTTAAAGCAAAAAGACACCGAACATTGTAGAGAGCATGGTGAAAAAGGACATACCAATGATAACGTAAAGCACGGCACGGCAAGGACCGGCTTTGGCGCGCAAACGCATTTGGTAGGCTTCTTCAGATGAGGCTTCCTGTTTCCAGCGGCGCAATACCTTGGCAGAATGCCAGCGGTAAATAGCAACCGCGAAAACGCCCCATAGCGCGTTGATCACGGTAACCAGTACTGAGGTGACCGACACAATGCGAGAAAGTGTGAGAGTGTTCACTGCAAACGGCAGAGCAATGCCAGCTTCCACCATCATGGCCAACATACCGGGGATGCTAAGCCCAACATTGAGCAGTACCGCGAGAATGCCGACCAGCCAAACTTTGCGATAAAAGAAGTAGTAGGGCGCAAAAAACGCGGCAGAAAGTGTAAAGCCGATTTTGTTGCCATTCTGGTCCTGACGGCGGAAGTGGTAGAGATAATACGGGGCACTGGTGCCGATGTAGGTAGCCCACTCACTTGCGGGGATACCGTCAAACGAGCCTGTGAACTCAAAAGGCTGTGCCGTATTCAAAAAGTCTGCGCCGGGCATTGCGCTGTTCTGCCCTGGGGCAGGCTGGGGCGCTTCGCCGTGCAGCGGCTGGCCGCACTGGGTGCAGAAGATGTTGTCTGAGTCACAATGGGTGCCGCAGGCAGGGCAGATGGCCGGTGCCTTTGCAGCCGCGGGACGGTGCCATTCAAAACCGCCGCCATGCATGGGGCGGTACACGCACTCGCCTTGCTTTTCATAGCATTCGCGGTGGTAGGGTGCGCCGCACTCGGGGCAGACGACAATGTCGTCACGCTCGGTTAATTCTTGTTTGCAGATGGGGCATTCGCATCCCACATAATTATGCATAAATAACTCTTCCTCCATGAAGAAATTTGTGTTGATTGCTGTAAAGTAAAAGAAAATGCGGGCATAATAAACTGCCTGCCCATGCGGGTTTGCCAGGCAAAACGTAAACGATGCCAAAATACAAATTATAACTATTCTATCTTACATCATTATGAGAAAAAAAGCAAAACCTAACACTTTACAAGAAATCATATACCAATTATAATACATAAATGAGAAGAAACCATGAAGAACAGATGACAGGAATGCAATTTCCCACAGAAAATAAAGCCGTATTTTTCGTGGCGGCAGGGGATTAATTCCGAGAAAGGGATATCCAAACCAATGATTATACTTGATGACGTAAAACGCGACCTCTCTCAGCTTGCACCGGATGTTAAGGATATCGGCGATGCACTGGGAATTGCCGCGATTAGCCAAAGATATGAAGAACTTACCCAAAAGAGCAGCGAGCCGGGCTTTTTCGATGATCCCGAAAAAAGCCGTGCCATTTTTGCCGAGATGAGCGGCATCAAAGAAAAACTGGATAAGTTTGATGCGCTGAAAGTGATGCTGGAGGACGCACAGACTTTTGTGGAGCTGGCAGAGGAAGACGGCGATGAAGCATTGCTGCCGGAGGCAGAAGAGCATGTCGCTCACGTGAAATCTGCACTGGAAGACCTGCGTTTGATTGCGCTGCTTTCGGGCGAGTACGATTCTAAAAATGCGATTCTCACCTTCCATGCAGGTGCAGGCGGCACCGAGGCGCAGGACTGGGTGGCAATGCTGTACCGTATGTACAACCGCTTTGCAGTGCGCCATGGCTTTACTATAGATGTGCTCGATTACCTTGACGGTGACGAGGCAGGTATCAAAAGTGCTTCTATTATGATTAAGGGCGTTAACGCATACGGCTTTTTGAAAGGCGAAAACGGCGTTCATCGTTTGGTTCGTGTTTCTCCGTTCGATTCTTCCGGCCGCCGACACACCAGCTTTGCTTCGCTGGAGGTTATGCCGGAAATTGATGATAACATTGAAATCGAGATTCGCCCCGAAGATGTGCGCATGGAAGTGTTCCGCTCCTCGGGTGCGGGCGGTCAGCATATCAATAAAACCAGTTCTGCGGTTCGTTTGATTCATATTCCCACTGGTATCGTGGTTGCCTGCCAGAACGAGCGCAGCCAGTTCCAGAATCGCGACATGGCGATGAAAATGCTCAAGAGCAAGCTGTTCCAGGTTGCGCAGCGTGAGCACCTTGATCATATTGAGGACATCAAAGGCGAGCAGCTGCAAATTGCATGGGGCAGCCAGATTCGCAGCTACGTTTTTATGCCCTATACTCTGGTCAAAGACCACCGCACCTCGTTTGAAAACGGTAACGTAAACGCCGTAATGGATGGCGATTTGGATGGCTTTATCAATGCTTACCTCAAAGGCCTTTCTCGCGGTGAGATTCAAGACCGCTAAGACGGCCGGAGCACAATAACATTTTGCAAAAAAAGATAAAAAACGAGAGCGCCACCGCAGCTTTGCGATGGCGCTCTTTTTATAAAGCATGGATATAAGATTGCGGCACAGGCCGCTCTTCTTGCAAACTACAAAATAACTGTAAATAAAACCGGCAATGCGCCCTGCTTTGGTGCATTGTCGGTTTTGTTTTAATGCTGTTTTTTCTTTACGGGAATCCAAATCTCGCTGTAATAGTTTTCGTCCTGCACGCCGTTTGGGTAATTGGCAGGGTCTTCGTACAGCTCTACATTATAGCCGGCAGCAATTTCATACTCTTTGCAGTTGGGGAGCCATTCGGAAAAAATCCGCTGATTCATCTCCTGTAAAGAATCTGGCATGCCACCTTTGCAGGAAAAGACCGCCCAGGTGTGTTTGGGAATAATGCGGGTAATCAGCCCATCGGGAATCTCTTGGGCAGGCACATAGTCATCTGCTATCAAGTACTCAAACGTATCATTGCCCAGTGTTTCGTCAATGCAAATACCGTACATGCCGCACACCAGAGGTTTTTTGCCCGCGGGGTGTTGCTCTGTCCAAAATGCGGGAATTTCGGTTTTTGCGTTTTCGTAAGGGAAAACTTTTGATACGCCCACCACAGTGAATGCTTCTTTTTCGCTGATTTTGTAATCCATTAAATAGCCGCCTTCCAATGAAAATTTAATTTTGAGACTGGCAAAAGATTTCAGCACACTGCCCTCTTTACGGGCAGCGGTTGGGGTGACCCCATGAAAACGAGTGAAGGCTTTGGTGAAACTATCTGGCGAATCGTACTGGTACTTGAGGGCGATGTCGATAATTTTATCCTCGGTGGCAAGCAGCTCGCTGCCGGCTAGCGTCAGCCTGCGCTGGCGGATATAATCCCCGACGGTAAACCCGCAAAGCATCGCAAACCCCTTTTGAAAATAAAAAGGAGAGATATATGCCTGCCTTGCAATTTCCTCGATGGTGAGTTTTTCTGTAATGTGCGATTCGATGTAATCAATGGTGCTGCTGATGCCTTCGATCCATTCCATGCCGTCATCTCCTTTGCTTGCCTCTATCGTACCATGGCAGCAAAAGCGCTGCCCGATTTTTTGTGTTCAGTTTTGTCTGCTGCAAAACACCTGTGTGATTATCATAGCACGGCGGCAAAACAGGGGCAACAAAAAGCGGAAAGCAAAAAAAGCAGCGAAAAACCACGGGTGTGATTTTCCGCTGCCAAAAGTGCAGAACAGATTAAAGTTTGGTGCAGCCAAGTGCAGCCAAAAAGCGGTCGTATGCCTGCATGCCTTCCAGTGTTTGCTTAAATACACCAGCATGCTCCAGGCACACTTCAAACTTTGCGCCAATTTCACGGTGCAGTGCGGCTTCGGCCTCATGTGCGGTAAGTGCAGTTCCGTAACGTTTTACAAGATAAGCAATCCAGTCCACATGTTCGGGCGCGGCGACGGTCACAGCTTCGGCAGATGCGATGCCGATAAGCACTTTCGCAATTTCTTCGCATTGCTGCTTGAGGCGGCTGGGCAAAATGGCAAGGCCCATCACTTCAATTAGTCCGATGTTCTCTTTTTTAATGTGATGGATTTCACGGTGCGGGTGGAAAATACCCTCGGGGAACTCTGCGCTGGTGCGGTTGTTGCGCGGCACAAGATCCATAATATAACCTTTATCCGCCTCAAAGTGTACAATAGGCGTAATCGTATTGTGCGGTACTTTGTTGCCGTCTTCTTCGGTGAAAGCAAGAATATCCGCAGCAGGGTCAGAATAAGTTTTCCAATCTGCCAGCACCTTGTCAGCAAAGCGAATCAATTCGTTTTTTTCTTTGCCGGTTACGCGCAATGCGGCAATGGGCCAGGCGATGCTTTCAATGGTAAGCGTGGGGAATTCTGCCGAGGCATAGCGACTGACCGTCTTGGCGTTTTGCATCGGAAAACGGTAATTGCCTCCCTGAAAGTGATTGTGGCTGAGAATGCTGCCGCCAACAATAGGCAGGTCGGCATTGCTGCCGCAGGTGTAATGCGGAAACAGCTCCACAAAATCCAACAGTCGCTGGAAAGTGAGGTGATCAATCTGCATCGGTTCGTGCTTTTCGCCAAAAACAATGCAGTGCTCGTTATAGTAAACATAAGGGGAATACTGCAAAAACCAGCGCTCACCGGCAAGGGTGACGGGGACAATGCGGTGATACTGACGGGCGGGAAAATTGACACGCCCTGCATAGCCGATATTTTCGGGGCAAAGCATACATTTGGGATAGCTTGCCGCAGGCAGCAAACGCTCCATAGCGATTGTCTTAGGGTCCTTTTCGGGCTTGGTCAGATTAATCGTAATTTCCAAGTTGCCGTATTTGCAGGGGTAATCCCACTTAATATTTTTTGCGATTTCTGCGGTGCGGATATAGTTGCTTGCAATGCAGAGCCGGTAAAAATACTCTGTGGCAGCACGCGGCCCCTTGGCTTCGTACAGCTCGGTAAACTTGGCAGCAACTTCACTTTCACGCGGCATCAGTGCGCCCATCAAACGGGCTTCGAAGTTCACACGCAGTGCGTAAATCTCTGCATCATATAACCCCGCCTCGCCAGCGCAGTCGAGTAGTGCATTCAGCAGCTCGGTCGGCAGTTGCGGTACCGGCTCGGTAGGAATGCCTTCGTATGGCTCTTCCAAATGGAAAAGGTCCAGCAGAGTGTTGCGGGCAACATAAGTATCCAGTTCTTCAATTAAGCCGTGTGCGCGGCCAAACTGCAAAAGTCGCTCAATCAGGTAAGCAGCGGTGT
Source organism: Pygmaiobacter massiliensis (assembly GCF_900199435.1). Classification (GTDB taxonomy): domain Bacteria; phylum Bacillota; class Clostridia; order Oscillospirales; family Ruminococcaceae; genus Pygmaiobacter; species Pygmaiobacter massiliensis. The sequence continues at coordinate 624,465 of NZ_OAML01000002.1, read as the reverse complement.
TCATGATATTTGCCTCATTTCCTTCGATATGACAGGTGTTTCTGCATGGGCGCCCCCGCAACAGAAAGCGTGAAAACAGCGAGCATACGGCTCGGGCCGATGAATGGGCACGAAAGTAGCTCGTGAAACATCGGCAGGGGATTGATTTCATTATAGCCTTTTCCCGGAAACGAAAACATAAAGTAATGTTGCACAATCATGCAGAAAGCGTTAGAGTTGGATGCGCTGATAAACATGTATTCAAAAAGAAAAGAGCAGCTTTTATAAAGAAAAGCTGCTCTTTTTAAAATTCATTATTTGCTCTTGCTTGCAAGGGCTTCTTCCAGCGCAATTGCAACTTGGTCGGGGCAGGAGGTTGCCTTGAAGCCACATTTAATGCCTTTCATGCGGGCAATCGCGTCTTCGGCTTTCATGCCGCGCAGCAAAGAGGAAATACCTTTTAAATTGCCGTTGCAGCCGCCAATAACGCGAACGTCTTCAATGGTGCCGTCGTCCGCAAGGACCAGTTCGGTGCTGGTGGAGCAAACACCGGTATTTTTGTGGGTGTAATTCATGTTTCTACACATTCCTTTCCGGGCAGGCTACGCGGCCGCGGGGCAAATACTTTGCCGCTAGCACCTGCAAAAGCCAGCCTTATGAAAATACTCATTTTAGAATTGTACCACGATTTTGGCTAAAATCAACCCAGAATTCGTCTTTCCGCTGAGGCCGAATTAATACAAAAAGATAAAATAGCAACCTAGACCGTTTTCTGGTGTACTTAAAAACATATTACTATAGCCGCCCATTGTTTCAAACCAGCGCGCAAAAGTGGCCGAAGCATCTTTGCCAGTGCGGGAAGAGCGAAACTCAAGTGCCAGTGTGCCATCAGCCGATGTCTGCCGGGCTTGCTGTGCGAGCGTTAAGAGCTGGGCTTCATTTTCGACGATTTTGCCGCTTTGCAGATAATAGCCATAGGTGACCGCAGTATCTTGCGGGTAAACAAAAGTGCTGTTAGCAATATGGTTGCGGCTGATTTCCTCATAGTTCAAGTTAAAGTAGCGGTGAAGCACCGGGGCACCAAGGTCACGCATTCCTTGTGCAGAAAAGGGGGCTTCTACCATTTGTCCTTTGTCGTTGAGATAAACATCGCCGTTGTCGTCCCAGGTAGGGTCGCAGTAATAAGCTGCGCCGTCCTCCATGCGCACAAAGTTCCAGGCGTGGTTATCCTGGTCGCCCATGTCCACAGCACCGCCCACACCATCGCGCGGGTCTACCCGGCCAAGCACAGTGGCGGCTTCGATGCCGGCGTAATTGCACAAAAGCTGAAAAGCGGAAGCATAACCGTCACAAACGGCCATGCCGGAAACGATTGCACCGTACGCGGTGTGAGCCAGCCTATCTTCTAACGAAAGATTGGTTTGCGTTTCGTTGACTACATCGCTGCTGGATTTTGCCGCCCTGTAATCGTAAGCGACCTGCGTTATCAGTGTATCGTAAAGAAACTGTTCGCGCTCGTAAAGGTCTGCATACCCTGCGGCGGTTGCCAGTGTTTGCGAAACTTTATCTTTTAATGACTGGGAGCGGGTTGCGCGCTCTCCACCAGATTCGCCGATGGAAATCTCGATGCCCAGCGGCGTGCCGCCTGCGGTGGAATAATAGCTGCAGCTTTGCCCCCAGGAGGCGCAAAGCAGCTGTGGGTAATCGTATTGCAACGCGCGTAAGGCACTGGTTACATCTGTACGGGAAAAATCGCCCTTTAAGTAAAGGCTGCCTTCGGTATTTTCTGCAAGGTGATACAGCATACCGGCATACACCTGGCGTGCGGCCTCTGTTGTGAGCTGGTCGTAATAAAAGGTGCTTTGCTGCGGCGTAAACGTAGTGGTAATGCCCGGGTCAATGTAAGGAATCGCTGCAAGCGGTGCATCTGGGCGCAGTTCGTTGCGCATAACTTGCAGCGTATTGCTGATGCCAGAGCATGAGCAGAGCAGCAGACAGCAGAGAAGTGCTGCACAAAGCCTTTTCTTCAAATTGCGCCCTCCTTTAACAACAAATCTGTTTTTCATTGTACCGAATTGTTAACAAAAAAACAATGGCAAGCCACCTTACTAAAATAGGAAAACTATTATTTTTCTTAAAACACAACAGGTGAAGTCCGGTTTATTGGACAGGTGACCTGTTATAATGTAGCCAAACAGAAAAAACAGCGTAAAACAACTACACGCAGCGAAAACGGAGTACGGCTTCGCCTACCAAATCCAGTATATGCAGGCACACACTCAGAACTTTAATCAAGCAAGCCAGCAAAGGTAAGTGCGGCAGTTTTCCTGTGTCGGTAAGACGAGTTTTAAAAGCTGCAAAACTACACCATAAAAACAGAACACAAAAAAGGAGTATGACCATGTACGAAGAAGGATATACCGACGCGTTTTATTTTATCCCGGGAGGCGAAGTGCAGTGCTTTGCAGACGATACTGAGGCATGGGAGTATGAACGAAGCGCTTAAAGGGACACAGAGCTTTTAAAGCTGAACACCAGTGACCTCTCGAATAAAATAAAGAAAAGCCCAGAGCGGAAAAGCTCTGGGCTTTTGGTTACATCTCGCTAAATTCAGCTTTGCTGACACCGCACACAGGGCAAACCCAGTCAGCAGGAACGTCTGCCCACAGGGTGCCGGGGGCGATACCGCTGTCGGGGTCGCCGACTGCTTCGTCATAAACGTAACCGCAAATAGTGCAAACATATTTTTTCAAGTTAATCACCCTTTGTTTCTTAATTTGCCTTTATTGTACCCGTAAAATGGCAAGAAAAACATAGCAAAAGATTTTGCCACATTCGGAATAGAACGACGGTGCCGGATTGCAAAGAAAAATATGAATTCAATACTAGCTTTAATAAACCAATCTTTTAATTCTGATAGTTAATATCCTGCGTGGCTAAATAATCAAAAACCTTAATATTGCCGTTGTCGAGATTTTCGCTGGACAGTTTTACGGCATTGATGCGATTATTTCCATAAGTTTTGTAGTAGTAAATGCCTTTTTCCTGATCCATGCAGGACGCATATAGGGTCATGTCCTCCATGCCATCTTCTGTCATTACACTGCCTTTTACCATAGCCACATAATCGAGCATGTGGAAAAACTGGGCTACAGCAGTGGCATCGTCTTTCATTTCAGGCAGATGGGTGCGGACATAAGCGATTCGAACAAAGCGCGACACTGAGGCGAAATCTCCGGGCATACCCAAAGTACCAGCACCAATGCCTAAACCTTTGAGCTCTTTTTCTCCCCAAGAGACCGAATCAGGATGGTGCGGCGTTAAATTCATATATTCATTTAAATTAATCAAGTGCCAATCAAAAGTAGGGTCATTCGTCATGACTCCAACAGGGTTGGGATAAACAGCGAGTTTTTCTTTCGTTTTTTCTATAACAATTGATTTTCCATATTTATCACTAATCATCCAGTGCAATGTGGGTACTGAGGTTTTGCTGTTAATCGGCACGTCGACAAGTTCGATATTCGCAATACCTTGAATTACCTCATCTACCGTGTCGTGGTTTAAAAGCACCCAAAGAATAAAATCGTAAGGGGCAATATTCGTTTTTCCATCCACAGGCTGAGGCTCATAATGGGCATAACGTGCAAAGTTCAGGCCAGCACAAGCCAGTCCGTTTTCATTCATTGCCTCCGCCATTGCCGGATGATGGTCGATGATTGTGCCCATTCCAAGAAGCGCTTTTTGCGTTTGTACGGTTTTACCGGTTACCTTATCCTGATATTCGTACCCGCGGGAGATACAAATAGGGGATTGATTGAAAAAATAGGCCAAATCCATATTGCGGCCAAAGAAGCATTTATGATTATTTGTTTTTATACTCAAAGCAGTACACATAATTTTACCTCCACTTTAAATTTATTATATCCGGTCTACGCATACAGTTGCATGGCGGCATCAACTGCTTGCAAAAAATGATGCGGCCCACACCCGAAGTGTTTAAATTTTTTCAAACATAGCAAATGCGAAAGATGAAAATAGTACCAAAAGCAAAAACGGCAGAAACTGCGAAAAATCGCTTGCTTCTGCCGCTTTTTATGGAGCGGGTTACGGGACTCGAACCCGTCGCCTTCTGCTTGGGAAGCAGACGCTCTACCAGATGAGCTAAACCCGCACTATAAATGAGTGCTAAATTATTGTAGCCCGTTTTTTTGCCTTTGTCAATTGTTTTGCCGGAATTTTTGTTTGACACAAAACCTGAAAACGGCTAGAATTAGGTTACATCAAATTACGAAAGCGAGGCCGGAAGATGGGCTATCGATTGGCAAAACAAAAAGGCGATGCAATCACCGTGCCTCATATCATATTTAAAAAGCTGTCAACGGCAACAGAAGACCAGCTTCGCGTTGCGCTTTGTGCGGTAGCACAAGGCATGGCGGACCCGCTGGCAGTTGCCCAAGAGCTGGGGCTTTCTAAAACATCGGTGGAACTCGCGTTCGCCTATTGGGTCGGCGCGGGGCTTTTTTTGCCCGATGGCGAGGTGACCGCTAAAACCCCGGCCCTGCCCAAACGCGGCCCGCGCATGACAAGCAGAGATATCGTGGAGGCTTCCCGTACCGATCCCGAGATCGCGCTACTGATTAGCGAAAGCCAGAACCTGCTTGGGCATATGCTCAGCCCGGCAGAAAGCTCGCGCATTGTAACGCTGTATGTGCAGGACAAGCTGCCCATCGATATGATTTTGACTGTTATGGCGCATTTTATTGCAAAAGGTCAGCGGAATGTCAGCTATATTGAAAAAGTGTTGATTTCCTGGCGCGAAGAGGGGATTTGCGACGGCATTGCGGCCGAGCGACATCTTGGCACGCTGGAAAAACGTGAAGATTACGAAGCGGAAGTTGCAAAGCTGCTTGGCGTAAAGCCCGATGGTTTTACCGCAGGCGAGCGCACGCTGATTGCGCGCTGGTATGAAGATTTTGCATTTGATGCCGATATGATTGAAGCGGCCTTGCTGCGTGCAGGCGAAAAAAACAACGTGCGCTACCTTTCCGGCATCTTAAAAAAGTGGCATGCCAGCGGCTACAAAACGCCGCGTGACATTCCGGCAGAGGGTGAAAACCTGCAGCCGACAGGCCGCCGTACACCGGCCCGCACGCCTGTGGCAAAAGGAAAAGGCATTTTGGTTTCAAAAAGAGGGAGTGGTGACAGATGACAAAAGAAGAACTGCGCCGCAAGGTTCAACTGGAACTTTCCCGTCGTCGTCAGCGTGCCATCACCCTTGCAGAAGATAATAAAGCAATCGCCTATCATAAAATTCCCCGGCTGCTTGTGCTGGACAACCTCTCAATTGACATCGGTATTCAGCTTGCACGGCTGGGCGCTGCCGGTGGCCACCTGGAGGAGCGGGAAGAGCAGAAGCGCCTATTGGACGAAGTGGCGAAAGAACGCCGCGCTTTGTTGGTAGAGGCAAATTTCGCTCCGGATTTTTTAGAGCCCCGCTACACCTGCCCAAACTGCAAAGACTTTGGACGTACGCCACAAGGCATTTGCAGCTGCGTTACGCTACTGACCCAAAAGCTGCGCCGTGATGAAATTAACGCGCGCTTTCCTTTAAGCATGTGCAGTTTTGAAAATTTCAGCCTTTTACATTATAAAGAAGAAATCGATCCGGCGTTTGGTATTTCTGCGCGGGAGCAGATGACTGAAGTACTGGAGCGCTGCAAGCGCTATGCCGCAGAATTTCGCAAAAGCTCGCCGAACCTTTATCTGTTTGGTGAAACAGGCATTGGCAAAACTCATTTGGCGCTTTCTATTGCAAGCGAGGTACTGAAAAAGCAGTTTAATGTGGTGTACGTAAGTAGCCAGAACATCTTTTTTGCGATGCAGCAGGACCGTGCAGAGGCAGCCAACATTATTGAAACGCTGCTGGCTGCTGATTTGCTGATTCTGGATGACCTGGGAACTGAGCTTGTAAACGCATACGTCATCTCTACGCTTTACAACATTGTAGATACCCGGATGGGACGCAAGCGCCCCACTATTTATACGACCAATATCATCGACGAAGCGCTGCTTACGGCACGGTATACCGAAAAAATATCCAGCCGCCTGCTTGGTAGCTGCGAAATGTACCGGCTGCTCGGTGATGATATCCGGCTTCAAGCTTAAAAAAGACCGCTGCTTGATTTTTTCAGGCAGCGGTTTTGCTTATCACCCGACAAAGCGGTCCATACTTTGCCTGAGGTGGTGTTTTTCTTGCTGTATTTTAGAAATTTTAGTGATAAAGCCAATCGCTGCTGCGTTTCGGCTATTGAAACTGCGGGGCAGATGGGACATTTATATGTAGGTACCGAACATTTGCTGGCGGGTATTCTTACCGAAGGAACCAGCCGTGCGGCTGTGCTGCTTTCGGAGCGGGGAATGACCCACCGCAGATATCTGGATTATATGCAGCTGCAAATCGGGCGGGGAATTACCGTACGGCTTTCCCCGGCAGATTTAACGCCGGCTGCGCTGCGCATTTTAGAGAGTGCGGCGGCCAAAAGTGAGGCGCAGGGCGAGCCGAAAACCCGGCCAGAGCATATTTTAGCAGCATTGCTACGTGCAGAAGGCAGTACGGCTTCTAAATTTATGACCCACTTTGGGCTGGATAAAGAAGCTTTGCTGAGTGCCTGTGAATGTGGCATTCTGCCGATGACAGGTCTGGGCGGATATGCCCGCACCCAACCTTCGCCACAGATGAAATCAATGGGCAAAAGCCTTGAAAAATACGGCAAAGATTTGACTTTGCTTGCCACCAGCGGCACGCTGGACCCTTGCTTGGGAAGGGAAGAGGAACTGGCGAGACTAATTGAGATTTTGTGCCGCAGACAAAAGAACAACCCGTGCCTGGTGGGCGACGCGGGTGTAGGTAAAACAGCAGTAGTAGAAGGGCTTGCTCAGCGTATGGCAGAAGGCAAAGTGCCGGCGCAGCTTGCCAACCGTCGGCTCATCAGCTTAGATCTGCCCGCACTGGTAGCTGGCACAAAATACCGCGGCGACTTTGAAGAGCGCTTTAAAGCAGTGCTAGAAGATGCTGCTGCCGACGGTGGATGTGTGCTTTTTATTGATGAGGTGCACGACATTGTGGGGGCAGGTGCCGCCGAAGGCGCGATTGATGCCGCCAGCATCTTAAAGCCTTCTCTCGCCCGCGGGCAGCTGCGGCTGATTGGCGCAACCACACCCGAAGAATACCGTAAGAGCATTGAAAAAGACCCGGCGTTAAGCCGCAGGTTTGCACAAATCGAGGTGCCGGAACCCTCCGCAGAGGCCTGTGTGAAGATTTTAGCAGGGCTCAAAAATCGGTACGAGGCTTTCCACAATATCCGAATTGACGCAGATGCCCTGCGCGCGGCGGTCGAATTTTCTATTCGATGCAGCCCAGAGCGGCGGCTGCCGGACAAAGCAGTGGACCTGCTGGACGAAGCAGCTGCCTGTGCGCGGGTGCGTAGCCCGTCTCAAAAAACGCTGACCCGCAAAGATGTGCAGGTAGTTGCCTCCCGCGCCAGCGGCATACCGGCTGGCGAGCTGGCACGCAGCGAAAAGGCAAAGCTGCTTGGCCTGCGCGAGCGGCTGGGTCACCGTATTATCGGCCAAGATGCAGCGGTAGAAACCATCAGCATGGCGTTGGCACGTGCGGGCACCGGTCTGCTCAGCGACCAGCGCCCGATGGCGTCGTTTCTCTTCCTTGGGCCTTCCGGTGTCGGCAAAACAGAGCTTTGCCGTGCACTTGCCGATGAGATTTTTGGCGGCAAAGAGGCACTGCTGCGGTTTGATATGAGCGAATATATGGAAAAGCAGGCCGCTGCAAGGTTGATTGGCTCGGCGCCGGGCTATGTGGGCTACGAAGAAGGCGGACAGCTGACCCGTGCGGTCAAACGCCGCCCCTATGCACTGGTGCTGTTTGATGAGATAGAGAAGGCCCACCCGGATGTGGCGGATTTGCTGTTGCAAATTCTTGAAGAGGGCGAGCTGACCGATGGCTGCGGCTGCAAGGTAAGCTTCCGTAATACGGTTGTGGTGCTGACGGGTAACCTTGGAGCGGACGAGCTCTGGGGTGGTCGTGGGCTTGGGTTTGCAAGCGAGGCAGATACCGAAGCGCACCGCGCCGCAGCGGCCATGGAAGTGAGCCGCAAATACTTTAAACGTGAGCTGCTTGGCCGTCTCGATGAAACCGTGGTGTTCCATCCGCTGAATGCTGCTGCAATGCGCGAAATTGCAGCCCATGAGTTTGCGCAGGTAGCGGCACGTGCGTTGGCCATTGGGGTGCAGTTGGAAGCAGACGAGGATGCACTTGCTGAACTAGCGCATAAGAGCCAGAATACCCGGTATGGTGCCCGCATGATGCGCAGCATAATTAACAAAGATATCCAGGACCCCTTGTCCATCTTGATACTCGGTGGTACAATGAAACCATCCGAAAAAGTCGTGGTCAAACTGGGGGAACGTGGCATTGTTCTTACGCTGGAGCCTAAAACGCCAGCCGTAGAGGTTCCGCCTGTGGCGACCACCGAAAATCAAAAAGATGAGGCGGGTTAACCTATGGCAGAAAAGGTTTTTGAAGTAAGCATGGCAGTTACTGAAGAGAAAACTGCAAAGGCAATGGGCAGCGGAGATCTTCCGGTGTTGGCGACCCCTGCGATGATCGCACTGATGGAAAATGCAGCAATGCAGTGTGTGGCTGCAGAGCTGGAGGACGGCATGACAACCGTTGGCGTGCACATGAACGCCGAGCACAACAAAGCAACAGCAGTGGGCAAAACGGTGATGGCACGTGCCACCCTGAACAGTCAGGAAGGCCGCAGCTATGTATTTATGGTAGAAGCCTTTGAAGATGGCGTGCAGATTGGCGTGGGCGAACATACCCGCGTGGCAGTCAATGCAGAGCGTTTTCTTGCAAAACTTGCAAAGTAAATAAACAAAACAAAACCGGAGCCTGCAAACAGCAGAGCTCCGGTTTTGTTTTGTGCGAAAGCCGAGTTAATTGGTGCAGCCGGCTTTTTCCATCAGCCGCTTGGTGAAAGGCAAAAACATGCCGCCCAGCAGGTTGCCAACCGACATCAGCAAAAGCCAGAGAAGATTGTGCGCGTTCCACGCACCGGCAAGCCAGCCGTAGAACATATTGGCGATACAGTGCTCAAAGCCGGATAGGATGAACACGACCACACAAACCACAACAATAAATACTTTGCCGAAATCGTTCGGGAAAATTTTGTAAGTATCTACTGCAATGTACATCAATAGCCCGCACAGAAATGCAAGGATAAGAATGCTGACCGGGCCGTCTGCGGCTTTAATGGCCCACAGTTCTGTTGCGCGCTCTGCCAGCGCCGCGCCAAAGCGGGTGGCACGCATGCCAAGCCCAACAATGCCTGTTCCCACCAGGTTGCCCAGCCAGATAAGGCCGAGATAACCGAGGTAAGAAACGGGCTGCTCTGCGGCATAGCCTGCTTTACCGGTGAAAAGCAGCATGCCGCGGGCAATAATGGTCATCAGACCGAGGGAGAAGAATACGGCGCCGGTAAGTCTGTTGTCGCAGGATAGAAAGACAACGCCGCCGATGCCAATCATCATACCTGCGATGACGCCGCCCCAAAATGTGCAAAAATGTTTCAAGTGACTTTTTCCTCCTCAAAAAAACTTGGGCCATGCCCAGGCGACCAATGCCAACTGGCCAAGAAAAAGCAGCGGTACCCAAGGCATGAACTTTGGATCTTTCGTTTTATGATGAAAGAGTACCATGCCCGCAAATAGCCCCGCCGCGCCGAAGAGAAAAGCCAAAAGAAGCAGGGTACGCTCTCGAATGCGGCGTTTGTGATGCACAGCGAGAAATTTATCCCACCCGCACAGCAAAAAAGCCCAGGCATTTATCGCGCCCAGTAACAAATAGATATAAAAATGCAAAAATTGTCCCCCTTTGGCTTATACTAGGCAGAGTATAACAGAATTAGCGTCGAATCTTCAACTAAAAACGCTACAAAGAATTGGTTTTGCGTGTGGTAATTTTTCTCGTTTGTGACGGAAAATGAATTTTTACGATAAACAACAGAAAAAATATAAAAAAACGCTTGACTTTTACTGCCGATTTATAGTATCATATAACTCGCAGCCGCAAAGGGTATTCAGGTATGCGCCCGTAGCTCAGGTGGATAGAGCAACTGCCTTCTAAGCAGTGGGCCAGGGGTTCGAGTCCCTTCGGGCGCACCATATATGGTGGGTGTAGTTCAGTTGGTAGAGCGCCAGATTGTGGTTCTGGTTGTCGTGGGTTCGAGTCCCATCTCCCACCCCATTTAACAAAAAGAGCGAATTCGGTTGAGTTCGCTTTTTTTATATAAATTTTCACAATGGGCTGTCGCCAAGCGGTAAGGCACAGGACTTTGACTCCTGCATTCCGCTGGTTCGAATCCAGCCAGCCCAACCAGAAAGAATCCCAGTAGAATTAACGTTCTGCTGGGGTTCTTTTTATTTTGCTGTGTTACCGCGCGCTATAACGGCACAAGTGCCAGACAACTGGTATTTCAAATATTATAAATAAAAGTTTGATTTTATAGCATTTTAAGTGATTGTAAAACAATTACGCTCATGGTAGAATAAGAGAACTTTCTGCCGTAAAACATACAGCAGAAACATGCCTGTTTTGCGACAGTTTATCGCCCTTGTTCGAGGCATAACAAATCAAAGCCCCTTGGCAAAAAGAAAAGGAGCAGCCAATTTATGAAAAACATCCAAAGTGAAGCGCGCCTTACCTTTGGCGAGGCCACAAGTATTATCGTTGGTCACGGGGTAGGTGCAGGCATTCTGTCTATCCCATTCCTCGCTTCCCGCAATAGCATTTTCGACCTTGTTTGGGTTTTGGCTTTGGCGTATGGGACCAATTTGCTTTTGCATTATATCATTGCTGAGCTTTCTTACAACAACAATGGCGCACAGTTCATCAAATGTTTTGAAACCGAGCTATTTACCGGACGCTTAAAAAAGATATTCACTTGGCTTGCATTTGCGCTGTTGGGCTTCTCGGTCATCGTCAACGTCAGCGGCTTTTTAACCGGGGCCGCAGCGGTTTTTGGTTCCTGGTTTGGCATGCCGCGCATTGGCGGCGTGCTGTTGTTTTACTTAATCGGCGGCAGTGTAGTCTTTTTTGGTATGAAACTGGTCGGCCTTTGCGAAAAGGTTGCCGTGGTCTCTATGCTTGCCGTTATTGGCGTGCTAGTCGTAGGCACATTGAGGGGAGAAACCCAGAGCTTTAGCGGCGACTTTGTTTCGCTTACAAATGTGCTTGCTCTTTACAGTATGATAGCATTTGCCTTGTCTGCGGTCATGTCTGTACCGCAGGTGGTCAAAGGCCTGGATGGCGATGTGAAAAAGATTCGCGCCTCAATTGCACTTGGCACCGGCATTAACCTCTTTTTAATTCTCGTAATTACTTTGACGACGCTAGCCGGTGTGGGGCGAGACATTTCGCAAAATGGCGCGCTGGTCGACCTGTCAGAACATCTTGGTGGCTGGGTTGGGATTATCGGATACATCTTTACGTTGCTGGCCCTCGCTACTTCGTTTTGGGCGAACACATTGGACCTGCGCGATATCGTGAACGAACAAACGCGCTGGGGCGTACGCTCAAGCTGGGCTGCTGCAACCTTGCCCAGCCTCGCTATTGCCCTGCTGGGTGTAACAAGCTTTGTCGGTTTTACACGACTTGCCAGCATTGTGCAGGTGCTTACCGGTGTAGGCGTTATCGTTGCATACAACCGCTCGCGCCGCCGTATGGGGACAAGCCCCATTTGCGGACGCGTAGGTACACTGCCGTTCCAGTTGCTGGTGCTGGTGGCTTCCGTTGCCTCCACCGTCGGCGCATTATTGAAAATCAATTAAAAGGAGCATATTCATTATGCAGCAAAATAGAGCCTGCATTACCGGTACGGCCGCTACCATTGCGGCTTTGCTACAAGCATCTGCCCCGCAAAATGCGGCAGAACCTCTTATCGAGGTGCTGAAAAGCGCCGAGAAAGCGTTTGGTAAGGCAACAGCAGACCGCATCTTTTATTACAACCCGGATGCCATCGCAAGTTGGCTGGTGCAAAAAAGAAAAATCGATTTTGCACCCTTGCAGGCAGCTACAGATTTACAGCTGCCTCTTTGCAGTGTGGTACCGCCGGTTACTCCGGTATGCTTTGCATCAATGTACAGTGGACTGCAACCAGAGGAACACGGGATACAACGCTACGAAAAACCGGTACTGCGGGTACCAACGATATTTGATACCCTGCCTGTTGCCGGCAAAAAAATTGCAATTGTTTCAACAGCAGGGGATAGTATTTCGAAAATCTTTCTTGGACGCTCGGCGGATTATTTTATTTATGACACCGTCAAAGAATGCAATGCGAAGGCATTTGAGCTGATTGAAAAAGATGCGTACTCTGTTATTGTGCTTTACAACGGTAATTATGACCACTGGATGCATCGTTGTGGCCCGGAAGGGCCACTTGCGAAAAGAGCATTAAAAGAAAACCTTGCCACCTTTGGTGCGCTAAAAGCACAGATTGCAGAAAAGTGGGCCAGCCACGACACGGTGCTTGCTTTTGCGCCGGACCATGGCTGCCATAAAATGTTTGGACTGCTGGGCACACACGGAATAGATGCGCCCAGTGATATGGAAATCACGCATTTTTACAGTTATTTACCTAAAAGTAAATAAAGCAACATATCGGTTATACGTCTGAGGTGTCTGCCAAGAGGATGTGTTAGCGAGAAGAAGAAAAGCTCCGCGGCTATTTTAGCCGTGGAGCTTTTTATTTGGATGTTGAGGCGCTAGCGCTCTTCGTAAATCTGCTGGGTGCCGTTGATGGCATTTTCAAGGTAAGTATCTACCCAATGCGTGACGGCCTCTTCATCGCGGCTGCACAGGTAAGTATATAGTTTTTCGGTGTTGCGGCAAAGCGATTCAATGCCGTACAGCCGACAAAAACGCACCCATAGTGTGATGACGGGTGCTTTAAATGAATAGTAGATAAGGGGAAGAATGCTGTTGCCGCCTACAAGTGCCAGCTCGTGCTGGAAAGTGAAAGCAGCTTCTGCTGCTTCATGCGGCGTTTTGGCTGCGGCAAGCTGCGCAATAATATCTCCCAAATGTGCAAGCGACTCATCAGAGGCATGTGCAATGGCACTGGTAACGGCAAGGTGCTCTAGGGCACGCCGCACCTCTAAAATAGACCGAATTTCGTCTTTACCCAGCGCGCCACCCTGGTATTCCATAATGGCAATCAGGGTACTTAAATTGCCTTTTTTACGGTAATCAGCCACATAGGTGCCCTGCCGTGGACGCACCTCGATAAATCCCTGCCCGGCCAGCTCGGCAAGGCCCCCGTTTACCACCGCACGGCTTACCTGCATCTGCTGCGCAAGCTCACGTTCCGGCGGTAGCGGGGCCCCCATTGGCAGCTCGCCAGAAAGAATAAGACCTTGCAGCTGTTGTATAAACAAATCTTTTAAGCTGGGGGCAGAAAGCTTTTTGAATTCCATATCAGCACCTCTTTTATGACTGTGGCCATACCAAATACCACACCACGATTTTATCATGCACTTTGCTTGTTGGCAAGCTTGTCTTTTTATGATATACCACGAAAAAACTTAGTTGCATTGACGGTACGATATAAGAGAGTTAAACTATTAACAAATATTGGTACAACCACAAAACTAAAGGAGTGTCGCCCATGGACGAGGTAAAAATTCTGGAAATCAAAGAAAGCGTATTTGCTGACAATGACCGCCAAGCCGAGGGGCTGCGCCGTGAACTAAAGGAGAAAGGCATCTTTTTGCTGAACCTGATGTCTTCGCCCGGTTCTGGCAAAACCACCACGCTTACCCGCACCATCGAAGCACTGAAAGACGAGTTGAAAATCGGCGTAATGGAGGCAGATATTGACTCGGATGTGGACGCCAAAGCCATCGCGGCAACAGGGGTAAAGGCAATCCAGCTGCATACGGGCGGGATGTGCCACCTGGATGCTGATATGACCCGCCAGGGCCTTGACGGACTGGAAACAGGGGACGTAGAACTTGCCATTCTTGAAAATGTCGGCAACCTCGTTTGCCCGGCAGAGTTTGACACCGGAGCTGTAAAAAATGCCATGATCCTTTCGGTGCCGGAAGGGCATGATAAGCCGCTGAAATACCCGCTCATGTTCTCTATTTGTGATGTAGTTCTCATCAATAAAATTGACGTGATGCCCTATTTTGACTTCGACCTTGAAAAGTGCAAAGAGTATATCCATATGCGCAACCCGAATGCTGAGATTCTGCCAATCTGCGCCAAAACGGGCGAGGGCATTGATGCTTGGGCAAACTGGCTGCGCCGTGAAGTGAATGCATGGCGTTCACCCAGAAAGGAGTAGGACAATGGCGGAAAACAAAACCACCCAAGAGCCCCGCGCGTTGATTTTGCAGCTGGGCCAGATGATTACTGACCGCATTGGGCACAAGGTTACAGTAGATGATCCGGAGTATTGGGGCCTTTCTGGCATTGTGACCGATGAAATGGCAGAGGTGGCACTTAAGATGAAGGTGCGCCGCCCCATGACATTGCAGCAGCTGGTGAAAGCGACTGGCAGAGATGCGGTATCGCTGGAAAAACTGCTTTACGAAATGAGCGTTATTGGCCTGCTTGAATACAACTGGGAAAACCCGAAACATGAAAAGCAGTATATTCTGCCGATGTTTGTACCGGGCAGCGCAGAGTTTACCAACATGAACAAACAGCAGCTCGAGGAGCACCCTGAGCTGGCACGCTTTTTTGAAAACATGTCCCGGCTGCCGCTTGAAAAAGTGACCCCGATGGTGCCCCCCGGTGGCGCGGGTATTGGTATGCATGTTATTCCTGTAGAGCAGGCTATCGAAACCGAAAACCAGTCGGTGGATGTGGAGCATATCTCGCATTGGCTCAAAAAGTATGACGGCAAGTATGCGGCGAGTCCCTGCTCCTGCCGTATGTCCCGCGAGGTGCTTGGCGAAGGCTGTGCCGATGACCCGGAAGATTGGTGCATCGGTGTGGGCGATATGGCGGATTACCTGGTGGAGACGCATAAAGGCCACTATGTTACATACGACGAGGTTATCGAAATTTTAAAACGTGCTGAGGACAACGGCTTTGTGCACCAGATTACCAATATTGACGGCGAGGATAAGATTTTCGCTATCTGTAACTGCAACGTCAATGTTTGCTATGCACTGCGCACCTCGCAGCTGTTCAACACCCCAAACATGTCGCGTTCTGCCTATGTGGCAAAAGTAAAAACAGAAAACTGTGTTGCATGCGGCCGCTGTGTGGAATATTGCCCGGCTGGCGCAGTAAAGCTGGGCCAGAAACTTTGCACCAAAGAAGGGCCTGTTAGCTACCCGAAACATGAGTTGCCTGATGCAGTGAAGTGGGGCCCTGAAAAATGGGACGAAAACTACCGTGACAACAACCGTATCAATTGCTACGATACCGGTACGGCTCCCTGTAAAACGGCCTGCCCGGCACACATTGCCGTGCAGGGCTATTTAAAGATGGCGGCGCAGGGGCGCTATCGCGATGCACTTGCGCTGATTAAAAAAGAAAACCCGTTCCCTGCTGTTTGCGGGCACGTTTGCAACCGCCGCTGTGAAGATGCCTGCACTCGCGGCACGATAGACCAGGCTGTTGCGATTGACGAGGTGAAGAAATTCATCGCCGTGCAGGATTTGAACGCCGAAACTCGTTACATCCCGCCGGTGGTGACACCCTCTAACCGCGGCGGATTCAGCCAGAAAATCGCCATCATTGGCGGCGGCCCGGCTGGCCTTAGCTGCGCTTACTATCTTGCAGAAAAAGGCTACCAGCCCACTGTGTTTGAAAAGAACGAGCAGCCCGGTGGCATGTTGGTTTATGGTATTCCGTCCTATAAACTCGAGAAAAAGGTTGTTGCGGCCGAAGTGGATGTTCTGCGCGAGATGGGCGTGACGATTCACTGCGGGGTAGAAGTAGGCAAGGATGTTACGCTGGAAGAACTGCGCCGTGCCGGTTACCAGGCATTCTATATTGCGATTGGCTGCCAGGGCGGCAGAATGGCAGGCGTGCCCGGCGAAGATGCCGAAGGCGTGATGACTGCAGTTGACTTCTTACGCGCCGTGGGCGGCAACGAAGCCTATAAAGTGGAGGGCAGAGCCGTTGTAATCGGCGGCGGCAACGTTGCCATTGACGTGGCGCGCTCCAGCATGCGCTGTGGCGCGAAAGAAGTTTCGATGTACTGCCTGGAACCACGCGAGAAGATGCCGGCCTCCCGAGAAGAGATTGCCGAAGCAGAAGATGAAAATGTCTCGATCCAGTGCGGGTGGGGCCCGAAAGAGATTTTGACCGAAAACGGCAAGGTTGCCGGTGTAGTGTTTAAAAAATGTATTTCGCTGTTTGATGAAAGCGGACGTTTTAGCCCCTCTTACGACGAAGCTGTAACTGTCACCGTACCGTGCGAGCAGCTGTTCCTCAGCATCGGGCAAACCATCCAATGGGGCGATTTGCTGGCAGGCAGCAAAGTGCAGCTTGGCCGCGGCAATGGCGCGGTGGCAGACAATGTAACTTATCAGACTGCAGAACCTGATGTTTTTGTGGGCGGCGACGTTTACACCGGCCCCAAATTTGCGATTGACGCAATTGCAGCAGGCAAAGAAGGTGCCATCTCGATTCACCGCCATGTGCAGCCGAACAGCAGCCTTGTGATTGGCCGCAACCGCCGCCAGTTTATAGAGCTGGATAAGGAGGATATTGTGCTTGAGGCCTATGACAATTCCTCCCGACAGGTGCCTGGCATGGACGAAAGCATTGATTACAAGCACTCGTTCCGAGATGCGCACCAAATCTTCACCGAAGAGCAGGTGAAAACCGAAACTGCGCGCTGCCTGGGCTGCGGTGCCTCGGTAGTGGATGAAAACAAGTGCATTGGCTGCGGCGTATGCACCACCAAATGCGAGTTTGATGCGATTCACCTTTATCGCGAGCACCCGGAGTGCAGCAAGATGATGAAAGCGGAAGATAAGATGAAAGGCATTTTACCGTATATGCTCAAACGCGAAATGAAAATCCGCTTTGGCAAAAAGGATAAATAAGGCTTATGCATGAACTTGGAATTGTTTTTCACATCATCAAAAACATCGAACAGGTCGGCGAAAAGAATCAGTTGAAAGCTGTTTCTGCCGTAACGCTGGAAATTGGCGAAGTATCTACCGTGGTGGAAAGCTACCTGCGCGATTGCTGGAAATGGGCAACTGATAAATCGGCGCTGATGCGGGGCGCTGAGCTGAAGGTAGAGACAATACCGGCCATTACACTGTGCGAGGACTGCGGCAAGACCTATGGCACGGTGCAATATGGCAGGGTCTGCCCAGAGTGCCAAAGCGAGCATACACATCTCGTTACCGGCAGCGAGATGAATATCAAAGAAATCGAGGCGTATTAAGAAAAGTAAAAATTGTGGCGTTTTGTTGTGTTTGGAAAAGGGCCTTTAGAAAGCGAAGAGTGCACTTTTGAAAAACAGACAACGTGGCAGCAAGACGGAAAACGCCTTGAAAACGCTGTGTGTGCAAGAAAGGCTTCTTCCTTTCTGCGGGCCTGTTTAGGTCTGAAAGGAGAAGAAAATCATGTTATTTCAAATTTACGGAGAAAATGCAGGTTATCAGCTGCTGGGTTGGCTGATGGTGTTTACCTGCCTGGTGCTAGCAAACGAATTTGCACGCCGAAGCAAAAAAGGCGGCATTTTAATGTTTGTGGCACTGCCGGCAGTACTGACGATTTATTTTATCGCCATCTATGTCGGTGCAGCAGCGGGGGCCCAGTGGGCGCTGACTAACCCCACCTACACCCATATGAACAGCTGGTTTCATTACGCTAAGCTGTACGCCGCGACAGCGGGCTGCATCGGCTTTATGATGCTGAAGTACAAATGGAGCGTCGGCAAAACAGATTGGTTTAAAGTGTTTCCGTTTCTTATCGTTGCAATCAATATCCTCATTGCGGTTGGCAGCGATTTTGAATCCGGTGTGCGCGGCGCCATGGCGATGGCAGAAACCGGTACACGCTGGTGGCTCTCTTCTGAGAACGTATGGCTGTACGGCGGCTGGTGGAACTGGGTCAACGGCATTGCGGGCATTCTCAACATCCTGTGCATGACCGGCTGGTGGGGCATTTACTCCTCTAAAAAGCACGACGATATGCTTTGGCCGGATATGACTTGGTGCTATATCCTGGCCTACGATGTGTGGAACTTTGAGTACACCTATAACAACCTGCCCACCCATTCCTGGTATTGCGGTGTGGCGCTGCTGCTTGCACCTACCTTTGCCAACGCACTTTGGAACAAGGGCGGATGGATTCAGAACCGTGCAAACACGCTGGCACTCTGGTGCATGTTTGCACAGGTGTTCCCGCTGTTCCAGGATACCGGTAAGTTTGCTGTAATCCCGGTACTCTATGCCGACGGCGTCATGAACCCGGCAGTACGTCCGGCAGCAGCGGACCCGACGATGCAGGGTGTTGTAGCGATTTTGGCGCTGGTCGTCAACGTCTGTGTGCTGGCGGTTATCGCAAAACGCTCAATCGAGCAAAAGAAAAATCCGTATAAAAACGAGATTTTTACCGACCAGCATGATTACAAGCTGGCAATGGCGCGAGCAGAGCAAAACGCAAAAGCATAAGTGAAACCCGGTGCGGGGCGGGATTGCCTTAAAACAAACCTGCCCCGTACTATTTTGCTGCGTTGGGAAACGGGCACTGCGGCAAGATAAGTAAAATAAAATGGTGGGAGAAACGCATGAACAAAAGTGAAGTAATTGCTTTTTTTGACCGTCGCGCACCGGAGTGGGATCGCCACATGGTACGGGATGATGGGAAGATTGCCTTTATTTTGGATACAGCAGGTATTCGACCGGGTGTAACAGTGCTGGATGTTGCCTGCGGCACAGGTGTGCTGTTTGAAGATTATCTCGCACGCAGCGCAGCGAGAGTTACCGGGGTAGATATTTCCCCCGCTATGGCGCATATCGCCGCTACCAAGTTGCACGACCCCCGTATCGAAGTGCTTTGCGGCGACATCGAAACAATCGAAATACCGCGCCGCTATGATTGCTGTGTGGTGTACAATGCGTTCCCTCACTTTCCCGATCCACAGCGGCTGATAATGCGGTTGGCAGAACTGCTGGCTCCCGGCGGTAGGCTGACGATAGCCCACGGTATGAGCCTTGAGGCACTCCGCAGGCACCATGCAGGTGCGGCACAGCAGGTAAGTCGCCCGATGCTGCAACCGGAAGAGCTTGCAGCCCTTATGCGCCCAGTACTAACGGTAGACACGATGATATCTGATGAAGAAAAATACGTCGTATCCGCGCATTTATAAAAAACACACCTGTACTAGAGGATGAAGCAACAGAACGGCAGAGCTGAAAAACAGCATCTGCCGTTCGCTTTGTTGCGCTGCAAAAGTTGATTTCCGGAAATGTAAAGGTTTACATAAAAGCGGACAGGTGACTATACAGTAAAAGCGTTCTTGCAGAGCGCGAAATTTGTCGTATAATAGAACCCGAAGGGGCGTGATGAGATTGCAGGTTGGCAGACTATTCGAGATTGTGTATCTGCTGCTGGATAAACACAAGATGACAGCAGCGGAACTGGCGGTGCACTTTGAGGTGTCACCCCGCACCATATATCGTGACATTGAGTTGTTGGCAGAGGCGGGCATTCCTGTATATATGAGCAAGGGCAAAGGCGGCGGCATTGCCTTGTTGCCTGAGTATGTTCTGAACAAAGCGGTACTGACTGCGCAAGAAAAGCGCGAGCTGCTGGCATCGCTTTCTGCGGTGGAAGCAGTCGCACCGGCACAAACAGTGGCAGTGCTGGGTAAACTTTCTGCTTTACTGGGCAAGCCAGAGGCAGACTGGATTGAAGTTGACTTTTCATCTTGGGGTGGGCTGGAAACACAGACCGTACAGTGGGAAACGTTGAAAACGGCAATCCTCAATAAAAACCAGGTGTGTTTTCATTACTCTAATGGAAAAGGCGAAACTGCAAAGCGGAAGGTGGAACCGCTGAAACTTTGTTTTAAAGGGCAGGGATGGTATTTGTACGGCTATTGCCACACCCGCCAGGCCGAGCGCTTTTTTAAGCTTACCCGTATGCGTAAGCTGGAGCTATTGACTGAAAAAGTGCAGCATACAGCACCACACCATGTGCTGCAGGGGCGGCGCCATTTTCCGGATCGGTTTGTTACCCTTACGCTGCACATCGATCCAGAGATGGCATTCCGCGTTTACGATGAACTGAAAATATATACCCAGCAGCCGGACGGCAGTTTTATCGCAACTATCGCCATGCCGGACGGAGAATGGTTGTATCAATACCTTTTTTCTTACGGGCCGCATTGCCGGGTGTTGGCCCCCGTGCAGGTGCGGCAGGAGC
Source organism: Pygmaiobacter massiliensis (assembly GCF_900199435.1). Lineage (GTDB taxonomy): Bacteria > Bacillota > Clostridia > Oscillospirales > Ruminococcaceae > Pygmaiobacter > Pygmaiobacter massiliensis. Next base: position 603,992 of record NZ_OAML01000002.1, on the reverse strand, counting down.
TGCGCAGCTATCTGCAAAAAATCCTTGCTTGCTGCTAGTAATATGACACCTAGATGTCTAATTAAGGGTGGTAAAATAGAGCCACGCAGACAGAAAGGGTGAAAATATGGAAAAGCTGGATTATAAAAAAGCATTTCGAGACCTCTATATGCCGAAAACAGAGCCGATGCTGATTGAGGTGCCGAAAATGACTTTTCTTGCTGTAGAAGGCCACGGCAACCCCAACGAGGTAGATGGCGCCTACGGCAAGGCAGTAGAATTGCTCTATGCCTTATCTTATGCCATTAAAATGGCGCCACGCAGTGGCGAAGTAACAGAGGGCTATTTCGACTATGTAGTGCCCGCGCTGGAAGGCTTGTGGTGGCAACAGGCGGATGCCGAGCGAGGCTTTCGGCAAAAAGAAAAGTTTTGCTGGATTTCGATGATACGCCAGCCGGACTTTGTGACGGAAGAAGTGCTTGCAAGGACAGTAAAAACCGTACAAAAGAAAAAGCCGCATCTTGCGGTACAAACCGCGAAGCTGCGACAATTGCAAGAAGGGCTGTGCGTCCAATGCATGCACCTTGGCCCATATGACGAGGAGCCTGCCACACTGCGCAAAATGCAGATGTTTATGGACGAGCATGGCTTGCAATCAGACATTTCTGAGATGCGCCGCCACCATGAAATCTATCTTTCTGACCCAAGAAAAACAAAACCGGACAAATTGCTTACCGTACTGCGCTGTCCGGTAAGGAGTGTTTGATGGAGCTGATTACTCTCACCCAAGAAAACTTAGCCCAAGAGCATATTTGCTGTGCCATCGCAAAAAATGATGATCCGCAGGTGTGTTGCAAAAAGCAGTGGCTTGCGCAGCAGATGGATGCAGGCCTTGTTTTTTGCAAATGTGCGGTGCGCGGTAAATGCTTTATTGAATACCTGCCGGCAGAGAATGCCTGGGCACCGATAGAGGCAGAGGGCTATATGTACATTGACTGCTTTTGGGTATCGGGCAGCTTGAAAGGGAAAGGATACGCAAAACTGCTGTTACAGCACTGCATCGAAGATAGCCGAGCCAAAGGCAAAAAGGGATTGGTTGTGCTTTCTTCTAAAAAGAAAAAGCCCTATCTTTCTGACCCAGCTTTTTTAGCCCGACAAGACTTTCAAACAGCCGATACGGCACCACAGGATTTTGTGCTTCTGTATCTGCCATTTACGGCTGATGCAGCCCAGCCCCGGTTTCGGGCAGGGGCAAAAACGCAAACGGTTCCCCAGCAGGGGTTTGTGCTGTATTATACGGCCCAATGTCCATTTACAGCGAAATATGTGCCGCTGGCCATGCAGGTGGCAGCAAAGCATCAAGTGCCGTTGCAAGTGGTACATCTGACTACCACGCAAGAGGCACAAAACGCGCCCACCCCGTTTACCACGTACAGCCTGTTCTATAACGGTAAGCTTGTGACCCATGAAATTTTAAGCGAAAAGAAATTGGAAAAAATATTTGAAGAAAAGAGTGAGTGAATACATGGCATCAAGCGCAGAATATGTACAGTTTGTTTGTGAGCAAATGCGTGGCGCCGGGGAAGTGACCTGTCGTAAAATGTTCGGCGACTATTGCCTTTACTGCAACGGCAAAGTGTTGGGGCTGGTGTGCGACGATGTAGTCTACTTAAAGCCCACTCCTACAGTACAGCAGCGGTTGCCGGATGCTCCGCGGTTGCCGCCCTACCAAGGCGCAAGGCCGCAGGTGGTGTTGGAGGAGCTGGAAGATACCGATTTTTTAACGCAGTTGATTGGCGATATGTGGACAGAGCTTCCATTCCCAAAGCCCAAAAAAGCAAAACGTGACGCAAAGTGATTTGCAGGGAAGCACACATGTCGGAAATTTAGAGGAAAAATAATGGCGGCAAAAAAAATATTATAACTTGAAGGAGAAAAGGGCAATGTATCCGTATCACAATCGTATCAAACAGCGCATTGCAAAAGGCGAGTTGACAGGTTGGGAGAAGGTAGAGGACTATCCCCACATTGGGGAGTGCATTTTGCTCCACTTCGCGACACCGCCCTTTACTCGCCCCATCCGGCCGCATCGTTATGTGGAATATCTGCCCATTTTAGACCGTTGGCAGCAAGAAGCTCGAAAACCGGAATGAAGTTTTACGCCGCCACGTTTACATTGCTGAATAAACAAAACACCCGCTTGTCTCCAAGCGGGTGTTTTGTTTTTGGGAGGTTTTGCGGTGCCCTCCCAAGAAGAGTGTGTATGCTCAAGCAAATAACTAATAAGCAATTTAAAGGATGCCCTTAAAGAGTTGCCTGCATTTCTAACACAGGTGTGGGATAAATAAGGGCACCAAGATGCCGGTGTAAATTGAATCGGCGTATCAGTGGTTTTGGACACTTGACGCAGCCTTTTTTGGGGACCAGGCACCAAAAAGGTAAACGCAAGCAACGAACGAATGATGAGCATAATAAATGCTCTCATCGTTTGCAAACAGAGCTTGAAAAAAAGGGAAGGTGTGCCGCATACGATAATAACGGCAGCAAACAAAGTTTTGCTTGCTTGGCGGTAACCGTGCAGGTAATAGATGACTGCTGCATGCGTCGCACGCTTTGCGTGTTTTGGGCAGCTCTTTTGCTTGACAAGATTATACCTCTTTGTTATGCTTTGCGTAAAGCGAAATAAAATCAATATGTCGTTGACAAAATGTCAAGGAGTGCGAATGGAAACAGAAAAAATAAAAATTTTATTAGAATCCATAGCGCGCGGTGGTATCTCCGGCGCCGCAGAGGGATTGGGATATACCCCTTCAGGTGTCAGCCGAGCAATTGCTGCGTTAGAGGCCGAAACAGGCTTTCCGTTGTTGGTGCGCAACCACAGCGGCGTTTTTCCTACAAAGGAATGTCAAACTCTACTGCCCATAATGAACAATCTGGTGCATGAAGCGGAGCGGTATAAACAAGTGGCAGATGAGATTTGCGGACTGGAAAAGGGCCATATCACGGTTGGCACGGCCTACCATACCTATTATCGACGTCTGGCTCACGCAATTGCGGATTTTACTGCATCTTATCCGGGAATTATCGTCGACATTGCCGAGGGTACCAGCAGTGAACTGAGCGGACGACTGGAGAGGCGAGAAGCGGATTTTTGCATTATCAGTCGCCGGTCTGGCAATTTCCGGTGGATTCCCTTGTGCGAGGATCAACTGGTGGTCTGGGTACATCAAAACCACCCATGTGTTACGCTTGATAAATACCCGTTGCAGCAGCTTAAAACCGACCCGTTTATTCAGCTATATCCGCGCCGAGAAACGGATAACTCTCTTTTCTTTTCTGAAAATGGAATTCAGCCCAATACGCGGTTCAATACCTACGATGTGTACGCAGCCTATGCCATGGTCGAAGCCGGGCTTGGTGTAACGCTTACCAATGAGCTGCACGCCCACGGCTGGGGAGGAAATGTGAAAATCTTACCCATTGATCCGCCCCAAGTAGTTTCTATTGGCATCGCAGCCCCCGAAGAAGAAAAGATGGCGCCCGCAGCGCGACGCTTTTTAGCTTTTGCAGAGCCATATTTTGCTTAGCATTTGTGATTGCCAGGTGGGCAACACAACAGAGGCAAAGCGGGAGCTTTTAATATATTCTTAGCTGCGAATAAAGGGCGATAGATTGTGCCGTACAATCTATCGCCCTTTTTATTATGTGCTTTTCTTAAACTAGACTTTAAAGATAAAACTTTTGCTTTAAGATAAGTGTTGCTTTGTGCCATATTGGCAGATAAGAGCGCTCGCCCATTCCAGCAACAGCCGCGAATGATCCGGTAGGCTGTCTGGGCAGATAAGAGAAGGGTCTAAGCTGACCTGTAAAATGGTGCGCTCTTGCGGCGCTGTACTTTCCAGAAGTTTAGTGCGGCTAGGCAGATAGGTTGCTGTTTTGTAGTAATGGTTTGCCTGCATAACAAAAAAAGCAGATTTGTATAGCATTTTTAGCGTATCGATGTCCTGCGCGTGCAGAAAATTGTGGCTGCAAGCATGGTATAAATTGCAAGCGCCAACCAAAGCAGCTTGCTTGGCGTCTTCCGCTGTAGGTGTGGATAAAAAAGAGTCAAGACTGCCTTGTAGGGCGATTGTGTCAAAATAAAATTGGAATAAATCCTGTTTGCTCCAGGAGGCAAGTTCATCTTTACCGGAAACGAAACCGCAAAGCAGTTCCCGGTGTGGAAGTTGCTCTACCAGCTTGCGATATATAATAAGGTCGTCCATATCTACTTTGTCTAAAATAAGTACCACATCAATGTCACTGTTGTCGTTAGCCTCTTTGCGTGCATAGCTGCCTTGCAGTCCAATAAAGATTACTCTGGCACCAAAATGGGAGCGAACCTTTTTCTGATATGCTTGCATCCAGCTTTGAATATCAATCATTTTGTTGCTCCTTTTGTGTGACACGGAAAATTTTTATTTGTTTTTGCATTGCCAAGAAAAAGAAAAATACCATGTATGAATTTTCATACATGGTATTACTTTGGTGCGGGTGACAGGACTTGAACCTGCACAGCCTTGCGACCATTAGAACCTGAATCTAACGCGTCTGCCAATTCCGCCACACCCGCATATTATCGGCGGATCACCGCGCCGCTCACTCTCGTGGCGACGTTGATTATTATAGCAAGGATTCGCCGCATTGTCAACTAGTTTTTTGCTTTTTCTTCAAAATATTTTTCACGTTCTTTGAAATAACAGCTTGCACAGAGAGACTGGTATTCGACATCATTCTGCATGTCAATCGCTACCTGTTCGCCTTCAAATACAAATCGGCCCCCAACCTTGCGTCCGTTGAAAAGTGCTTTGCGACCGCAGGAACAGATGGTCTTCATTTCTTCCACATTATGAGCAATTTCCAAAAGGCGAATGCTGCCCTCAAAGCCGTTCATGTTAAAGTCAGTGCGTAGGCCATAGGTGATAACCGGTACATCGAGATAAACGGTTACACGCATCAGCTGGTCTACTTGCTCGCGCTCTAAAAACTGGCTTTCATCCACCAGCACGCAGGCAAGTGAGCCACTGACAGCGATGTTTTTCTGAATTGCCTCAAATACATCCAGCCCGGGGGTCACACAGATGTCAACCTTGCGCGAAACACCAAGGCGACTCACCACGTAGTCGTCCCCTTTGGTGTCAACGGCGGGTTTGATGATGAGGACACGCATTCCGCGCTCTTCGTAGTTGTAGGCAACCTGCATCAAAGCGGTGGATTTGCCACTGTTCATTGCACCGTATCGAAAAAACAGTTTAGCCATTGGTATTCTCCATATTATTTACTTCATAGCTCAAGGTAGCAAGGCTGTCGCCTAAATGGACATTTTCTACGATTGCTTCCGGGTAATCGATGCGGAAATCGTAGTGGCTGAAGTTCCAAAAAGCTTTAATGCCAAGCTCAATCAGCTGAGGTGCTGCGTGTTTTGCTGCCTCACGCGGGATGCAGACAACAGCAACCTTTGGGTTCATTTCGCGGCAGAAGCTTTCGATTTCAGAAAATGGGCGCACGGTGACCCCGCAAAGGGTAGTGCCCACGAGTTCCGGTTTGATATCGAAAGCAGCCAACAGCTCGAACCCTTTGGTATCAAGCTTAAAATAGTTTGCCATCGTGTGGCCAAGGTTACCTGCGCCGATGAGAATTGTGGGCACAGCACGGGGGCTGAACAACAGCTTGCCCAGTTCTTCATGCAGCATTTGCACATTGTAACCGATGCCCTGCTGGCCAAAGCCGCCAAAGCAGTTAAAATCCTGGCGCACCTGAGACGCGGTTGTTCCCATCATGCGGGCCAGCTCTGAAGAAGAGATCTTTACCACGCCATTTGCCGCCATTTCACCTAAGTAACGATAATAGCGCGGCAGCCGTTTGATGACCGGCAAAGAGGGTTTGTTTTGTGAAGCCATAACCAGTATTCCTTCATTTCTTGCATGGAACGCCAAAAAATGCGCTCTTTACATTTTTACTATATAATATCCATCTTAGTGATTTCTTAGCAAAGTGTCAATATTTTTGCGATAGTTTTTCTATGCCGCATAACAAAAATAAAAAGCGGGAAAACTGATTAATAGGCATGATTAAGCACTGAAAACTGCTAAATTTTGCCTAATATCGGGAAAGGAAAGGCGCAACATGGCAAAAAAACAAACAAAAACCGAGGCGCAAAACGAGATGACGGATGCTGAAGTTGATGAACGTCAGCTCGAAAAAGATGTTTTGCTGGAAACAGGCTCTGTGATGAAAACGCGCGGCAAGCACGGCATCCACTGCCTTACAATCATTGGTCAGGTGGAGGGGCATACGCTGGCACCTCAATCTCAAAAGACGACAAAATATGAGCACATCATTCCCCAGATTATTTCAATTCAGGAGGACCCTGAGATTGAGGGTCTTCTGGTAGTCCTAAATACGGTAGGGGGCGATGTCGAGGCCGGTCTTGCGATTGCAGAACTGATTTCCGGCATTAATAAACCTTCTGCTTCACTGGTGCTGGGTGGGGGCCACTCCATTGGCATTCCGCTTGCGGTTTCCGCCGACCGCAGTTTTATTGTGCCCACTGCAACCATGACAGTACACCCGGTACGCCATTCCGGCATGATGCTTGGGGTGCCCCAGACGATGAGCTACTTTGAGAAAATGCAGCAGCGCATTACGGGCTTTGTTACCGACCATTCTGACATTACCTCGAAACGCTTTACCGAACTGATGATGAAAACCGGAGAAATGGTACTCGATGTGGGTACTGTGCTCGATGGACGCCAGGCAGTAAAAGAAGGTTTGATCGACGAACTTGGCGGCCTTTCCGATGCGCTGAATTATCTCTACAAAGAGATTGAATCAGCACGTTAAGGGATATTTTTCCAAAAGATGTTTTATTTTACAAATTTTCTGTTTAATGCTACAATATAATGTAAAGTAAAATTGGGGAAGTATCTGCCAAACCGCCGTTTTGAAAAGCACCCAGCAAATTGAAATTAAAATTGTGCCCGCATTTTTTTGCGAAATAAAACATAAAATCCTCGACAGACGAACGGTTCGTTACCGGACGTTTGCAGCGCAGAATAAAAATTGCAGGCACAAATAAACCGAAGTATCAAACGGAATTTCACTGGTGCTTTTCCGGCTGCAAACCACACGCCCGCGCTGCGGGCTACATAATGGAGGAGGCTGCTTTTGTCGATACTGGATGGGCTGTTTCAAGGAATAATACAAGGAGCGACTGAATTTCTGCCGGTTTCCAGCGACGGTCATCTTACACTGTACCAGCATTTTACCGGTAACTCGGGCGAAGGGGCGCTTTTCTTTTCGTTGATGATGCATCTTGGCACGCTGCTTGCCGTATTTGTTGCTTACCGCAAAGAAATATGGGAGCTGATTTGTGCCTTTTGCAGTATGGTTGCAGATATCTTCCAGGGGCGCTTCAGTTTTAAAACCCGTGATGAATACCGCCGCATGATTTTCATGTTCTTTTGGGCGTGTGTTCCGCTGCTGGGATTCCTACTTATTAAAGACTGGGTAACGGCTATAACAGAAGACAGCGACATTGTGGTGGAAGGGCTTTGCTTTTTGTATACCGGTGCACTGTTGTATCTTGCCGCTAAATGCGTAAAAGGCAAAAAAACAGCTGGAGAAATGTCGGTGCGGGATGCGCTGATTATCGGTATCTTTCAGGGCACGGCCATTATGCCGGGCATCAGCCGTTCAGGCTCGACCATCAGCAGTGGTTTGCTGCTTGGTTATTCCAAAGATTATTGCGTGAAGTTCAGCTTTATCTTGGGTATTCCTGCTGTGCTTGGGGCCAGCGTCATGGAGCTGAAAGACGCACTGGAAACCGGTGTGGAAATTGAATGGGCGCCGGTGCTGGTGGGTATTGTAGCAGCTGCAGTGGTCGGGTATTTTTGCATCCGGCTGATTCGCTACCTCGTGGTGACCAATCGCTTTATTATCTTTTCTTACTACACACTGGCGCTGGGCGCTGTTGTGCTGGTGCTCGGTATCATCGAACATCTGGCCGGTGCCAATATTGTGGAATTGCTCGGCTTTGCGCTATAAGCCGTAGCGGAATGTTAAAAAAGTGCCCTGCTAAGAACAGGGCATGGGGACTTGTTTTCAAGATTTAGGAGTTAAAAGACATGGCAACAAAACAGACCAAAACAACGACAACGGGAAAAAAGCGGGGCAGACCGCCGAAAAAACAGCCCCAGCCAGAAATTAATAAGTCTTGGAGCATCGTGCTGTTTGGCGTAGGCGCGGTGCTGCTTGCGCTTACCTGGATACGCGGTGCTACGGCGTGGAATGTGCTGTCGGACGGTTTGTTTGGCCTTTGCGGCGTTGCTACATATTTTATTGCACCATATGTATTCTATTTGGCGGTGCTCATTGCAGCTGGGCGGCCTTTCCTTGCGAAACTGTGGGAAGGCGCGCTGGTGCTGCTGTTTATTTCCGGTTGTGCGCTTATTTTTTCTGCCGCTACCCCTGGCGAAGGGATGAAGTGGTGGCAATTCATTGCAAGCCTTGGCACTGCCGGGGTACAGCACCATGGCGGCGGCTTGATTGCGGCTGTCATCGGCTGGCCGCTGCTGGCCTTGTGTGGCCGCCCGGCTGCCAACATTATCATTATCGTCCTCATTGCAGTATTTGTGATGCTGTTTACCAATATTACCCCGGTAGATATTTATCTGTTCTTCCAGGCGAAGTTCGGTGCCGCGCGTGAGCGGGTGAGTGCTTATGAAGATTCGGCCGCCGAAGCACGCCAGCAGCGGCTGGATCAGCGGGAAGAAACCAGCTTCGATTCCGGAGCATTTAACAAGGCAAAGAAAAAACGTACCGCTGCCATTGATATTCCGCTTGCAAGCAACGGGATTGATTTTGAGGCAGAAGTGGACGGGCCTGCTGACTACGGTAGTGTGGAAATGCCGGCCGCTACAGATATGAGTGCCCCGCTTGCGGGCAGCAGCGGGTTTGCCTTTGATGTCGCACTGGAAGGCGGCGTGCCGCACAGTGCTGCGGACGAGCCTGCCGAGGCTGGCCTTTCGCCTGACGTTGAAACGATGATTAAGAAGGCGGTTGCTCCTGCGCATACCGAGGCTGTGCCAGAGCCTGCCGCAAAACCGGCAGAGCCGATAAAACCCGTCATTGACCCGCTGACGGGCCAAACGATGTTAACACCGGGCGCGCCGGGCCAGAACGCTTACAATTACCCACCGCTTTCGCTGTTTGAGAAAAGCAAGGGCGGACGAGCAGGTGGCGACAGCGCCGAGCTGAAACATAATGCGGATTTGCTGGTAAGTACGCTGGCAAGCTTTGGTGTGGAAACACGACTTTTGGATATCAGCTGCGGCCCCTCTGTTACACGCTATGAGCTGCAGCCTGCCGCGGGCGTTAAAATCAGCCGCATCACCGGCCTTGCTGATGACATTGCGCTGAACCTTGCCGCCGCAGGTGTGCGTATCGAGGCACCGATTCCAGGTAAAGCAGCGGTTGGCATCGAGGTGCCGAACAAGCATGCCAGCGCGGTGGATATGTACAGCATCCTCAATTCCAACGCATTTAAATCGAATAAAAGCCCCATTTTGATTCCCCTGGGCAAAGATATTGCGGGCAACGTGCAGGTGGCAGACCTTTCAAAGATGCCGCATCTGCTGATTGCAGGCTCTACGGGCAGCGGTAAGTCGGTCTGTATCAATGCTATTATTACCAGCATTATTTACCGCTCTTCGCCCGAAGACGTAAGGCTTGTTTTGATTGACCCGAAAGTGGTTGAATTATCAGACTATAACGGCATCCCGCATCTGCTGATGCCGGTGGTCACCGAGCCTCGCAAAGCCAGCGGTGCGCTCGGCGTACAGGTGGCAGAGATGGAACGCCGCTACCAGTTATTTGCACAGCACAATGTGCGTGACATCAAAACCTTTAACCGCCTTGCGGAAAGTGAAGAAGGGCTTGAAAAGCTGCCCTACATTGCGATAGTTATCGACGAGCTTGCTGACTTGATGATGGTGTGCGGCAAAGAGGTGGAGGATTACATCTGCCGTATTGCACAAAAAGCGCGTGCTGCGGGTATGCACCTGATTGTTGCAACCCAGCGCCCGAGCGTGGACGTTATCACCGGCCTGATTAAAGCGAACATCCCCAGCCGTATTGCGTTTGCGGTTTCCAGCCAGATTGACAGCCGTACTATTTTGGACGGAGCCGGTGCAGAAAAGCTGCTTGGCATGGGTGATATGCTGTTTATGCCGGTCGGCGCGAATAAGCCGATCCGTATTCAGGGAACCTATGTAAAAGATGATGAAATCACCGCCGTCATCGACTATGTAAAACAGGACACTGCTGCCCAGTACAACGAGGGCATGATTGCAGACATGGAGAAACTGGCAACCGCAGAGCGCGGCAAAGGCACCGCCGCCGGTGATGGAGACGACTCCGACGCGCACGACCCGATGCTCAAATCTGCCATTGAAACCGTAATTGATGCCAATATGGCATCTACTTCACTGTTACAGCGCAAGCTGAAACTAGGGTATGCCCGCGCGGCACGTATTATGGACACGATGGAAGAGCTGCACATCATCGGTGCTTACGAGGGCGCAAAACCCCGCGCTGTTCTCATCGGCCGCCAGCAGTTTTTAGAGATGTTCGCGAATGCGGACGAGCCCTCTGAAGTTACAGAATAAGGATTTGGCGCGGCAGGTGTACAAAGCCTGCCGCGTTTTGAAAGAAAGGAGCCTTTATGGCTGAATTTTTACCCGTTAGCGGCGAAGAGATGCGCGCAAGGGATTGGCAATATTGTGATTTCGTCGTTGTCAGCGGCGATGCATATGTGGACCACCCAAGCTTTGGATGCGCTATTATCTCCCGTTTGCTCGAAAGTATGGGGTTCCGCGTAGGCATCCTCTCCCAGCCGGATTTTCGCACTGCTGACAGCTTTAAAGAGTTTGGACGGCCGCGCTATGCGTTCCTCGTCGGCTCGGGCAACGTGGATAGCATGGTGGCACACTACTCTGTTTCCAAGGTGCGCCGTAATGTAGATGAATACTCGCCTGGCGGGCGCCCCGGCAAGCGCCCGGACCGCGCTGCGACAGTTTACTGCAACCTTGCAAAACAGGCTTACCCAGAAGTGCCCGTTGTGGTAGGAGGGCTGGAAGCTTCACTGCGCCGCTTTGCCCACTATGACTATTGGGATGATACCGTTATGCCCTCTATTTTGGATGACTGTGGTGCCGACCTGCTGACTTTTGGTATGGGTGAACATCAGACGCGCCTAATCGCCGAACGGCTTGCAAAAGGCGAGGCACCCGCAGCAATGCACGATATTCCCGGCACCTGCTACCTCACCGATAGTTTTGGACTGCCGGAAGGGTATATCGAATGTGCTGGCTTTAATAAAGTGTCTGCGGATAAAGTTGCCTATGCCAAAGCTTGCCGCATCCAGATGGACAACCAGGACCCCTTGACCGGAAAGCCGGTGGTGCAAAAGCAAAAGAGCGGAAAATACCTTGTGCAGAATAAACCCAGCATGCCGCTTTATCGCCCCGAGCTTGACTCGGTGTATGCGCTGCCGTTCACCCGCACCTATCACCCGATGTACGAAGCAATGGGCGGCATTCCGGCTATTGAAGAGGTTGGTTTTTCCATCGCACAGAACCGCGGCTGCTTTGGCGGCTGCAATTTCTGCGCTATTACGCTGCATCAGGGCAGAAGAGTGACCAGCCGCAGTGCGGATTCCATCCTTGAGGAAGGAAAACGCATTACCGAAAGTCCTAACTTTAAAGGATATATTCATGACGTCGGCGGCCCAACGGCAGATTTTCGTCTGCCAAGCTGCAAAGAACAGATGAAAAACGGCATGTGCGCTGACCGCAAGTGTCTGGCACCGACCCCTTGCCCCAAACTGCTGGTAGACCATAAAGAGTATGTCAGTATTCTGCGCCGTCTTCGCGAGCTGCCGGGTGTTAAGAAGGTCTTTATTCGCAGCGGCATCCGGTACGACTATCTGATGCTCGATAAAGACGAAACGTTCTTTAAAGAGCTGATTGAGCACCATGTTTCGGGTCAACTGAAAGTGGCACCGGAGCACTGTGCACCAACGACTTTGAAATATATGGGCAAGCCGAATGTAGAGGTGTTCAACCGCTTTGTAAAACGGTTCTACCAGCTTACAAAATCGGCAGGCAAAAAGCAGTATTTGGTGCCGTATCTGATGAGCAGCCATCCCGGCAGCACTTTAAAAGATGCTGTGGAGCTTGCAGAATGGCTGCAAAAAAATAAAATGCGCCCGGAGCAGGTACAGGACTTTTATCCGACGCCCGGTACGGTGTCGACCTGCATGTTTTACACCGGGCTGGACCCATACACGATGAAACCGCTTTATGTGGCAAAAACATCGGAAGAAAAAGCGTTGCAGCGCGCGTTGCTGCAATACTTTGACCCGCGTAATAAAGAGAAAGTGCGCAAAGCGCTTGCGATGACGGGTCGTACGGATTTGCTGCCTGTACTGCTGCCTTACGAAAAGCGTCAGCCTGCCGAAAGGCAGCAGCCGGGGCGCAAAAACACTGCAAAACCTGTAAAACAAAACAACCCAAGGGAGAAACAAAATAAATGGCACAACGTAAAAAGCCGAGCAAACGCAAACAAAAAGTAACCATTCCGCTCATTCTGCTATTTTTAGCCGTTGTGGCAACCGGGCTCATCTTCGGGGAGGAGCGCGTGAATCTGGGGTTACCCGACTTTAACCAGCTTGCTTCGCTTGCAGGGCTGACCCCGGCAAAGCCTAGCCCCACCGTAAGCAGCGGTACCTCGGACACCGAGGTGCATGTAATCGATGTAGGGCAAGGCGATGCCATGTTGATTCGTCAGGGCGACCAGTTTGCGCTCATCGACGCAGGCGTGCCGCAATCTGCGGAAAAGCTGGTAAATTATCTGAAAGCAGCAGGCGTGCAAAAGCTGAGCTGCGTGATTATGACCCATGCCCATGCCGACCACATCGGTGGCATGCCGCAGGTGTTGGAGGCTTTCCCCACCGATCGGTTTATCCTGCCGGATTTCACCGTCAGTGAAGTGCCGACGACCCGTATTTTTGAAAAGACGATGGATGCACTGGAAGCTCAGCCGAATTGCCAGGTGGAAACCGCAAAGGTCGGCACCGAAATTCTGCTCGGCGAGGGCACTATCACAATTGTAGCTGCCGGGGTAAAAAGCGATGGACAGAACAATAGCTCAGTCTGCACGCGGTTTGTCGCGCCTGGCCTTCGCCTGCTAAACACCGGTGATGCGGAGATTAAGGCCGAACAAGCCCTTGTGGCTTCTGGCGTAGAGCTTTCGGCAGACGTGTTTAAAGCAGGCCACCATGGCTCTACCACCAGCAATACACAGGAACTGCTGACGGCGGCTTCCCCGCGTTATATCGCCATTTCCTGCGGGCTGAACAACGACTATGGTCATCCCCATGCTGAGATTGTAGAGCGATTTGAGGCCCTCGGGGCACAAATCACGCGTACTGACCAGCAGGGTAGTATTGTGTATTCTGTAGAAGAGGGTGGCATTACGGTGCGCACCGAGCGATAAAAGGAAGGGAACCATATGCTTTACTGTATTGACCGTATTGAAGACGGCAAAGCCGTTTTGGTAGATATGGAAGAAAAAGAGCTGGTTTTACCAGCGGCGCAGATTGGAAAAGCAAAAGAGGGCACATGGGGCCGGCTTGAGCAAAGCGGAAATTTTGTGCCCGACCTTGCAATTACGAATGCGCGCCGTGCCAAAATGCAAAGCAGACTGGATGCTCTGCTGCGACGCTAAAAAAACAAACAGAGCTTGCCCAGAAAGGCAGGCTCTGTTTTTTTATATAACGGTCAAGCCGTACAAGTTTTGTCCGCACATAGCTTTCTTGTCCTCTTCATAAAGTAAAACAAAGGAAGGAGTGACGATATTTGTTCACGACGTTTTTGGCCTTCGTTGCCGGAAATATGCTGTATTTTATGCTGCACCTCGAAAGCAGCAGTTTTCCGCGCCCGTTGACGAAGGCGGAGGAGGCTGAGTGCTTTGAGGCGCTGCGGCAAGGCGACATGGCAGCAAGAGATAAACTAATCAGCCATAACCTGCGGCTTGTAGCCCACGTTGTTAAAAAATATTACCCCGGTACGGCAGATAATGATGATCTGATCAGCATCGGTACCATTGGACTTATTAAAGCAGTGGCAAGTTTCGACCCGGATAAGCACACTCGTTTTTCTACCTTTGCAGCAAAATGCATCGAAAACGAAGTGCTGATGTTTTTCCGCTCCGGCAAAAAAAGCGGAGGAACGCTTTCCATCAATGAGCCGATTGACTCTGAGCGTGGCGATGGCGACTTGACCTTGAGCGATGTGCTGGCAGACAGCGTTTTTGTAGATGAGGCCTGTGAGCAAAAAGCAGAGGCGGAAAAAATTCGACAGCTGGTAGACACCCATTTGGACGGCAGAGAGCGGCAAATTGTAAGGCTGCGCTATGGATTTGGCGGCAACGACCCGCTGACCCAGCAGGAGATTGCGGGGCTGCTTGGCATTTCGCGCAGCTATGTATCTCGGCTAGAGAAGAAAGCTCTTGAAAAATTGAAAAGCGAACTGGATCACGCACCGCGACATTAAATAAAGCTGAGCCCTTGCATCTAGAGGGCTCAGCTGTTTTTTTTGCTGACTTAAGCCAAGCTTTCTGGGCTGCAGTATAAAAGTATAGCATTAAAAAATCAATGTCAACTAAAAATAAATATATGGTTGACAAAACCGGCGCGGCATGCTAATCTAAACCACAGAACGCTGAAAAAAGAGGAAGGTTTCCATGGAACTGAAAAGCTTAGTAGAAAAAATCAAAGATGGTTATCGCATCAATGCCGAAGAGGCGCTTGCACTTTGTAACCAGCCGCTGGAACAGCTGTGCAGTGCGGCCAATGAGCTGAGGCAGCACTTTTGCGGCAATGCATTCGATATTTGCACCATTGTAAATGGCAAAAGCGGACATTGCTCTGAAAATTGCAAGTATTGTGCGCAGTCTGCTTTTTATAAAACAGAGGTGGAAACTTATCCGTTGCTGCCCACCGAAGAAATTGTGGCACACGGCAAATACAATGATGACCGCGGCGTGCTGCGTTATTCAATTGTTACCTCCGGCCGCGCGCTGAGCGATGCCGAGGTAGACCGCATGTGTGAGAGCGTGCGTGCTTTGCGCAAAGAAACAGGCATCGCGGTTTGCGTTTCTTTCGGTCTGCTTAAAGAAGAACAGTTTGCAAAACTGGTGCAGGCAGGTGCGGTGCGCGCACACAACAACCTTGAAACTTCCCGCCGCAACTTTCCAAACATCTGCACAACCCATTCGTTTGAGGATAAAGTAGCTGCCATCCAAGCTGCGCAGGCAGCGGGTATGCAGGTGTGCAGCGGCGGCATTATGGGCCTTGGCGAAACGATGGAAGACCGCATTGATATGGTGCTGACGGCCCGTGAGCTGGGAGTGAAGTCTATCCCGGTCAATATGCTGAACCCGATCCCCGGCACGCCTTACGAGCATAACAAAAAGCTGACGGTAGATGAAATGCGCCAGATTGTTGCAATCTTCCGCTTTTTGATTCCGGATGGGGCAATTCGGCTGGCAGGCGGCAGAGGTTTGATGCCGGATAAGGGGCGTGCATGCTTCCAGTCTGGTGCCAACGCAGCGATTTCAGGAGATATGCTGACCACTGCGGGCATAACCATTGAGCAGGACCTTACAATGCTTGCAGAGCTTGGCTACCACCCAGCGTTGCTTGGCGATGATGCAGAGTAGAAGATTTGAAAATCCACACACTACCAAGTGTGTGGATTTTTCTTTTACCGCGCTAACAGAAAAATAAATTTTCGAAGCCCTTGACAAAATATGAATGATTGATATAATGAACATATGAACAATCGTTCATATGAATGGAGGCGACAGTATGGTTGATAAAAACGGCATAGAGTGCTGTGATGCGATTCCCGAGAGCTGCGAGTTTATCCAAACTCATCCGGGCTTGGTAGAACAGGTTAAGTCCGAAATGCCAGACGAAGAGCTGCTGTACGATTTGGCAGAGCTGTATAAAGTGTTTGGAGACTCTACCAGAATTAAGATTTTGTATGTTCTTTTTGAAGCACCCATGTGTGTTTGTGACATTGCACAGCTTTTGGGCATGACGCAATCTGCCATCAGCCATCAGCTGCGGGTACTCAAAAATTCTAAGCTGGTTGCAAACCGCCGCGATGGCAAGTCGATTATTTATTCGCTGGCAGATGACCACGTACGCACCATTTTGAACCAGGGTATGAACCATATTACTGAAGAATAAACAGCGTGTGCAACGCACACAGAGGGGAGCAAACGATGAAAAAAACATTTAAATTGCAGGACCTTGATTGCGCAAACTGCGCAGCTAAAATGGAGCAGGCAATCAAAAAAATTGACGGTGTTACCGATGCGAGCATCAGCTTTATGACACAGAAACTGGTGCTGGAGGCCGAGGACAGCCGCTTTGAAGAAATTTTACAGGCAGCAGCAAAAGCCTGCAAAAAAGTAGAACCAGACTGCACCATCTTGCTGAAATAAGATTGCCTTGCGCTGCCGGGCCTCGATGGCGGCGCAGCTAGGGCAGATGAAAGAAGAGAGGGTACCGTTATGACAAAGAAAGAGAAAAAGGCGCTGTGGCGCATTTTAGCGGGTCTTGTATTGTTTGCGGCTGCTCTTTTGCTGCCGCTGACCGGCGTGGCGCGGCTGATCGCGTTTTTAGTTCCATACTTTGTAGTAGGGGGCGGCGTATTAAAAGAAGCTGCGGGCAACCTGCTGCGTGGACAGATGCTCGATGAAAACTTTTTGATGAGCCTTGCTACTGTGGGGGCGTTTGCCGTAGGCGAATACCCCGAAGGCGTAGCCGTTATGGTGTTTTATCAGGTAGGCGAATTGTTCGAGCACTATGCCGTAGGGAAATCGCGCGCCTCTATCGCAAGCCTTATGGACATTCGACCCGACTACGCCAATATCCGCCGCGGGGAAGAGCTGGTGCAGGTCGACCCCGAAACCATCAAGGTAGGCGATATCATCGTGGTTAAGCCCGGCGAAAAAATCCCGCTTGATGGCACCATAATCAGCGGCAGCAGTATGGCAGACACTGCCGCATTGACAGGCGAAAGTGTGCCGCGTGAGCTTGCAGAAGGGGATAACGCTGTTTCGGGCTGCATCAACCTGACCGGCTTGCTGGAAATACAGGTTGCCAAAGAGTTTGGCGAATCAACCGTTGCAAAAATTTTGGACCTTGTGGAAAATGCAAGCAGCAAAAAGGCGGCTAGCGAAAACTTTATTACCAAATTCGCGCGCTATTACACCCCGGTTGTGGTGGCATGCGCTGCGCTGCTCGCTTTTGTGCCCCCGATTTTCGTGGGTAACTGGAGCGAATGGATTCATCGTGCCCTCATCTTTTTGGTAATCTCCTGCCCGTGTGCGCTTGTCATTTCGGTGCCGCTCAGCTTTTTTGGCGGCATTGGCGGTGCTTCGCGCCGTGGCATTCTTGTAAAGGGCAGCAACTATTTAGAGGCGCTAAGCAAAGCAGAGTTTGTCGTCTTCGATAAAACAGGCACCCTTACCAAAGGGAGCTTTGATGTGGTTGGTGTTTATCCAAAAGAGGGCACGCAGACGCAGCTTTTGACGCTTGCCGCACTTTGTGAAAGCTATTCGGATCACCCGATTTCCAAATCGCTGAAAAAAGCAGCTGGAGAGCTGCCCAAGACAGCAGATATCGGCAAGATAGAAGAAATTGCCGGCCATGGTGTGCAGGCAGAAATTAACGGCAAAGTTTATTTCTGCGGCAACGAGAAGCTGATGCGGCGCGAGCAAATCGAGTTTGAAACTCCGTCTCAGCCGGGTACCGTAGTATACCTTGCCGAGGCAGGGCGCTTCCTTGGTGCAGTACTCATTGCAGATGAGCCGAAAGCAGATGCTTCCGTTGCGATTGAAGGGCTGCGTAAAGCAGGCATTCGCAAAACCGTAATGCTTACTGGTGATGCAAAAGCAGTGGGCGAAACGGTAGGCAAAACGCTTGGGCTGGACGAAGTCCATGCAGAGCTGCTCCCCGGAGATAAGGTGGACTGGGTAGAGAAATTGCTTGCGCAGACCAGCGAGCAGGGCAAGCTCGTATTCGTGGGCGATGGCATCAACGATGCGCCGGTGCTCTCTCGTGCCGACATTGGCATTGCGATGGGCGGCCTTGGTTCCGATGCCGCAATCGAAGCAGCCGATATCGTTCTAATGGACGATAAACCTTCTGGCATTGTAACAGCGATTGCCATTGCTCAGAAAACGCTCAAGATTGTAAAGCAGAATATCATTTTTGCACTTGGCGTAAAGTTCCTGGTTTTAATCTTGGGTGCTCTCGGTATGGCAAATATGTGGGAGGCCGTGTTCGCAGACGTTGGCGTTTCAGTGATTGCCATTATCAACGCAACCCGCGCTTTAAATACCAAAAACTTGTAAGCGCTGACATCTAAATAATGAGTTGTTAGGGCATTTATAATTAAAGAGGGCATCATCGTTTTGTAAGCGATGATGCCCTCTTTTTATTTTGCAAGCCTATTTGGGGCTTTAGCGCCGGAAAGCGCCTAAAACAGTCTGCAACTATACACCGGCGTTGCCATACACAGTAATGGTACCGTCTTCTACCAAGCGAATAAACAAGAGGCCCAGTTGGGGGTCAAATTGGGTACCTAGATTGCGGCGGATTTCTTCAAGCGCGGCTTCTACCGTAAGCGCGTCTTTATAAGACCGTTTCGAAGTCATTGCGTCGAAAGAATCTGCAAGGCACAGGCAGCGTCCGCCAATTGGGATAACCTCTCCGGAAAGCCCGCGCGGATAGCCTTTGCCGTCCCAGCGTTCATGGTGTGCAATCGCAGTAGGAATAACGTAATCAAGCGAGGGCAGGTGCCGTATCATAGCCATGGCGCCCTCGGCATGGGTCTTCATAATCTGATACTCTTCGTTAGAGAGGGTAGAGGTTTTAGAAAGAATTGACTCCGGAATGCCAATTTTGCCGATATCATGCAACAGACCAGCTTGCCGTATGATTTCCACATGTTCTGCATCCAGTGGTATGGCCTGGGCCAGCTTAGAGGCGTACTCCGAAACATTTTGCGAGTGGTTAAAGGTGTAGTGGTCCTTCGCATCGATAGCCGCCGTCAGCGCGTAAATTGTAGAGGCACAGCTTTCTGCCAATGCTTTTTTGGAAGTACAGGTGGAATCGCTGGCCAAGGCGGTGCGGGGACTGTAAATCACAACCCGGTTCTTACCGTCTGTTTTGCCGCTGTAGACTGCCATGCTGGCATAGGTAAATAGCTCGTCGATATTTGCAGCACACACAGGATAAGTACAGATGCCGATGCTGTAAGTAAGGTAACGATTGCTGTCTGGCGGGGTTACCGGCAGCTTTTTCAGATGTAGTGCAAGCTCTTGCGCTACGCGGGCATCGCAGAAGGGGAGAAATACAGCGAATTCTTTGCCGCTGTACCGCGCAATTACACCACGGTTGCCAATAATCGCCTTTAGATTTTGCGCAAGCTGAACCAGAGCGGCATCACCTTCGCGGATGCCGTACAGTTCATTATAAAGCCGAAAATCGTCCATATTCAGCATCATCAAGGTCGCCGTATCGTGTCGGGCAAGCGCAAATTCTTTTTTGATACATTCGTTAAAATAGCCGCGGTTATAAAGCCCGGTCATGGCATCTTCGCGTGCCTCTTGCTGCATTGCAGTGTACATATAAGCATTTCGCAAAGCAATCGACAAAATCGCGCCTGCGGAATCCAGATAGTTCAGTTCGCCGGGCGAAAATCGATTTTTGCCTTCGGTATGGGTGAAAAAGGTGATGCCAGCCAGCTCGTCATCGTAGATAAGCGGCAGCACGTAGCCTACATTCAGGTCAGCGAGCAATCGCTTTTCGGCTTGCCACATCGATTTAAAAGACTGGGTACGGGCAAAGTCGTTGTAATAGGCGCTATGTTTTTGCTCAATTAGCCATTTAATGAGCGGATGAGAGTCGGAAAGTTCAAAGGAGAGTTCAGTCATTTCTTGCGTGCAGGAAACAATGCGGTACCGGTGCATCTGCGCTTCGTGAACACAGAGGTAGGCAGTGCGCGTAGGGAAGTTCTCCTGCAAAAAATTCTTATAAAGGTCCAGTAGCGGTTCCAGCTCCAGCTCTTTGCTGACCGAAATGCTGAATTGTTTGAGTGTGCTGTCACGAGCTTCTTGCCGCTTTGTGAACAGATTGTTCATCATTCGGCGCGTTACATGATAAACAGCCATGGTGAGTAACGAAAAGCCCACTGCAACCACGATAGTTTTGTACTCTGCAAATGCACCGAGGTACTGATTGTAAAATTGGTCTACGCCGGAAAAAGAGGCAATCAGAATCAGCGTAGTGAAGATGGCTGAGAGCAGATAGCTCGAGCTGTTCGAGGCCATGTGGGTCAGTGTAATCAGTCGGCGGCGATAAAGCGCATAGTAAAGAAATAGTGCATTGATACCGCAAACCAGCGTATCATTGGGCAGGGAAACAAAGATTGGAAAAACGTCCAAAAAAGTACCGACAAACATAACAAGAACACCGATAATGAGCGGACGCAAATCTACCATTGAAACGCGGCCTTCTTTTACGCCGCGCACAGCGGTGTGCCATGCCATGCCCAACGTGAAAATCGCGAGTACAAGGGGGAACACGATAGCCGGAGAGACCGAGAAGGCAAACATCCGCTCGCCGTCGACTTCGAACACACGCGGATCATGGATAAAGACGTGTGAAAGGTTCATCGCGGTAATTACAATCCAGCTTGCAAATAAGAGAGTGCGAATAAAACTGCCCTTGGCATCGCAGAAACGATAGATGAAGTTATAAACGAAAACCGGCACCAAAAAGATACCCATAATCGATACTTCATACCAGAACAATGAGCCGGGGTAAAGCTCTAACCGCATAAATAGCGAGCCGCCGCACCATGCCATAAAAACTGCCAGCAGCTCTAAAAATGCGTAGATGACACGATCTTTTTTGGCAGAAAGGCAGGTCAAAAACAAAAAGGCGTTGCACAGCACAGAAACGAGGGGAACAATAATAAAAAGCTTCTCATTTAAAGACAAGTCATCGCCCCCTCTTCTGATATGTGCAGCAGGCATAAAACCCGTTCTTTGGGCGGGTTGATGCGGTCGATCTCCTCGCCAAAGGTCTGTCTATATTTTTCAAGGGTGCCAGAAGGCAATATGGTTACCTGCAAGGGGTCTACCCCAAGCAGTTTTTTGAGGTCTTTATAGTCGCCGTCGTAGTATCGGAAATATACACCCAGATGTTCTTGAATAATCTCTTTGCCGGACGCAGCGGCCGCGGTTGCCTGCGGTTTCATTTCAGCATACAGATGTAAAAAAGAGTGGTTGTTCGCATCATATTCCTTGAGCGCAAACCAGTTTTGAATTGGCAAATACGAAAGATCCAGCACCTTTGCAATCTCGCGCTCGGTAATTCGGGTAAAGCCTGAAATATCAATTACGGTGGGGATGCGGTCAACATACTCAAACTGCGGAAAATCAATGCCGTCGCTCTGGTTTTTTAGCCTCAGACAACGGTAAACATCACCCACACGGTAACGGGCAAAAGCACCGCCTTTGAGCACGGTGATGACAAGCTCGTAGTTTTGGTTTGCTACCAGTTCGTTCATTAAATAGGTGCGCGGCACGTAAGTAGGGTCTTTTAGGTTGCGCCGCATTTCATCCTCAGGGATAAATTCGTAAAAGCAAGCATCGGGGAAAAAGCACAGGCCGTTTTTGCTCCAGGTTTCGGTGCCCATGCAAGAGGGTTCTGTGCCACCAGCAAGCTCCAGAGGACGACGCCCCCACATTGCTTCCAGCTCGTCCTTATACATGGCGCTGTCGGTGCCCACGCAAACAAAGCCGTCCAGACGGAACAAATCCTTGGGCAGCAGCGCGGTGCCGTCGCGGCGGCAGCGATAAAGGGCAGAAAGCAAGCGCCAGAGCATTTGGGGTGTCATACCGATAAGTCGGCGTGCAAGGTCTTTTATAGAGCCGCCAGCGCCCGAAGCAAGGTTGCGAGAGGCACCGTACAGGATACTCGACATGCCAAAAAACAGGTCCATGCCGCCTTTCATGCCCAGTTCATAGCCTTTTTTGGTTTGCTGCGAAAAACTGACCTTTCTTGCTTCCCGCACGGGGGGCAGAAAATGCAGATTCATTTCAGAAGCAATCAAATCCGGGAACATGCCGGTAGCATAAGGCATAGGCGCAAGGCTGTAAAGCACCCGTGCTGCCGAACGCACATGAAAATCGCCCCGGCCGTTGCTTGTGGAAAGGAGCATGGCGGCGAGAATATTTGTTTTATATGTATCTAACATCGCTTGAGAGTACGGCGCCCATTTTGCGGGCATGCTGCCGCCTTCCCAGGTGGTTTTCAGCCAGGTGACAGCGGGCGCTGGCAGCTGGTCTTCTTTTTTGAGCAGTAAGATATCCGCATAATCGGCATAGCTCGTCAACGGTACTTTACTGCGAAATTCTTCTATACTGCGCGGCGGTTTATCGCCGAAAAGCCGTTTGCCTAAGGGGCAGCGCGACAAAAGCAGAATCTGCTCCATCAAAAGTCGATTCTGCACCTGCATATATTCTCCCATCGAAAAATCAAGAAAGCCGCAGTACTCCTGCCAAACCTCGCTGGCAGAACATTTTTTTAGTTTTTCTTCAAAAGTCACGGCAAATCTCTCCTGTCCGATACGTTATTTAAAAAGGCGGGGGATCAGAAAAGGGGTGGTGCGCTGGTACGCTGCATATCCTTCCAGCGTACGGGGAAAAACCACCTTGTCCTGCCAGTAGGCATAAGCAAGGTCAAGCAAAGGCCACCCCACGCAGGCAAACCACAATGCCCGGCTGCGACCGCAGAGCCCAAGGCCCAGCATGCAAACAAAATACCAGTAAATGCCTGGGTGACGGCAGATGCTCCAAACGCCGGAAGTTACAGCCTTTCCTTTGTTCTTTTCGTAAGTGTCTTTTGGCAGCGAGAAAAAAAGCGTGTAGACCAAAAGCACAAGACCTGCGGCGGCGAGCAGCAGACCAGCTACCTGAATAAAGGAAAAGCTAACCCAGAATTTGCTTTGCCAAAGGAGCCATAAAGCCGCGGTACACTGTGCAAGGCATCCTGCAAGAAATAAACCAGTCCGCAGCTTGGCGTAACCTGCAAGCTGTGCTGCATCCGAGAAAGCACAAAGCACAATTCCACCGGCACCCACTAAAACACCTATCATCGCTCAGTAAAAGCAATGCCAATGCAGCCTGGCCCGGTGTAAATGCCAATGACAGCACCCACCCATTCAATCCGCACCTTCGCTTTGGGGTCAATGGCATAGATGCGCTCTGCTACTTTTTGTGCATATGCTTCGCGGTCCGAGTGGAACAAGAACACTTCGCCGCCAAACTGTGCCTGTTGCTCGTAATATTGCAACACGCGCGCAACACCGGCCTCGAAACCGCGCACAACGCCTACATCCCGCACGAGTCCGTCGCGGAACATCAAAACCGGCTTTACACCCAGCAAATCTGCTGCAAGCACACGGATAGCGCCAACACGTCCGCCTTTTTTGGCGTACTGCAAAGACTCCATTACAAAATAAACGCCCATATGCTCGCGCAAAAAATCAAGACGAGCCAAAATCGCTTCTGCGGGCATGCCTTTGTTTGCCATTTTAGCTGCAGATATGACCATAGTTGCAAGCCCAAACGAAACTTGCAAAGAGTCATAGATATGAATGCGCGGAGCAAATCCCTCGGCATCTAAATCCATCTTGGCATCGCTTGCAGAATTGATAGAACCGGACATTTTGCTTGTCAGGTTGATACAGATGATATCAGAAGCATCTGCGGCCTGCCGGAAACATTCGGTGTAAATAGAAGGGTTGGGGTGCGAAGTGGTGGGCAGCTTTTCGCATACGGTTAGCTTTTGATATAGCGCAGGCGGGTCAATGTCGATATTATTGCGATACTCCTCCGTGTCAAACAAGATAATGTCCGGCACGATATGTATTCCGAATTCCTCCGCGAGTGCCGGGGAAATGTCGGAAACTGAATTTGTGAAGATGGCAACTTTTTTAGCAGGGACAGCAGGAATAGCAGCTGCCTGATGGTCTGAGAAAGGCTGCTCTGCCACTAAGTTTGCAGTTTCGTTTTGGTCCATGGTTTCCTCCGAAGGTTTTACATTAAAAGACATAAAATGGTAATACAACAACATTATAGCCAATAAATTTCAAAAACACCAGAAAATTGTGACACAAAATGTCGAGAAACGATGGAAAATATATTAGATTTAAAAAGTTTAGAAGAAAAAACGAGAAAAGTAAAATTATGGCACGAAAATGTATAAAAAACACGACACTTTAACCAAATGAAAAGGCCCGAGAAGAAAAGCTCGGGCTGGTTTGATATAGTAGAAAAATAAAAGAATTCGGAAGTCCAGAATGAATCATCGCGGACTCTTGGCTTCTGCGCCTCGCCTTATCCTAGGTTAGGCGTCCAGGAAAAAAATAGAGAAAATAAAAAGACGCATCATTGCTGATGCGTCTTTTTATAATAATTATTTCAATTATCGTTTGCTGAAGCAGTCGCTGCAGTAGACCGGACGGTCATTGCGCGGCTCGAAAGGAACCTTGCAGGTTTTACCGCAAGAAGCACAAACTGCGCTGAACATTTCACGAGCGCCAGTGTTTCCTCTGGAGTTCTGCTTGCGAGAATCGCGGCAGCTTTTGCAGCGCTGCGGCTCATTGGAGAAACCCTTCTCCGCGAAAAATTCCTGCTCACCAGCAGTAAAGATGAATTCCTGGCCGCAATCCTTGCAGACGATAGTTTTGTCGTTGTACATTGTATACCTCTTTTATAATAGTTCCGTCTTCGTTGACGTGTTCTTAGTATAGCATATAATTCTCAAATCGTCAATCAGCATAAAAAAATATTTTTTTGGGAATTAAAAACGGCAGCTTGCTGAAAATCAGCAAGGGGTATTGGGTCGGTCCTGGTCTCCATCCGCCCGAAACATTACAAACCCCTCCGGGTTGCTGGTAAATAGGTAAAAATCTAGATTTTCAATCAGCGGTGGGGTAAGATAGTGCGGGATAATGGTTTCACTTTGTGGCTCGCGAAGTGTAAATCCGGTGCTTTCCATAATTTCTTCTTTCAGGCCATAGCAGTAGCAATCCATATATTCCGCATCAGCTTCTTCGATCAAGCGGTCAAGCGCCTGCCCAAAATGAGGCAGCAGAGCCGGACGACCGATTACATCGCAAAGGCGCAAGACCACAGTACCTTCCACCTCCACTTTACGCAGGCAAAACAGCACGCGGCAAACACCGTCCAGCATACCACCGTATACGAGGTACTCCTGACGGGGATAGTGGAAAAACCGTCTGGCGAGGTACCAATGGTCCTTGTAGGGCTTTGCGTATTCCGGCGGGCAGAAAGCAGCTTCCATCTCCGCCGCTGTTTCAAAGCGGCGCAAAAGTCCATCGCCGGAAACCGGCAGGCGAGTGAGGGAAGCGGGTTTTGCCAGGCGGCAAGGCACGGTGCCTAGACGGTACCAATGCTGCATCGCAGCACCGGTATAGCCCAAAAACTCGTAAAAAGGAATGGTGTTAGGGCGAATGTTATTGCAGGAGAGCAGCTTTGCGCCGGTCAGATCAGGCATCTTGTTCATTAATTCGAGTCCGCTGCCCTTAGCCTTTTTATCTGCACACCAAATCGAAACCCAGATATGATCGCGCTCTTGCGAAGAGGGGAGAAAACCGCAAAGCGCAGCGATTTCTCCAGATTCTTGCAAACAGAGCGCGAAATTTAGTTCATTTCGAGTGGCATCGCCATCTTGATAATAGTAGCTGAAGAAATCCGGCAGATTAATCAGCGGGTGGCGACTGCCCCAATGCGTATTCATAAACGCTATGATAGCCGGCTTATCCTGCAAGGTTGCCAGCCGAAAATGATAGCTGCTCAATATGCTGCGCCCCCTGTAATGGGCAGCACTGCGCCGGTAATAAAGCCCGCTTCTTCAGAAAGCAGAAATGCCATCGCGGGCACAACATCGGTTACCTGCGCATTGCGCTTCATCGGGTTTGCGGCAGCCGAAGCTTCGACGATAAGGTCGGGCGTATCAGAGAGGAACTTGGTTTCCATCATATAAGGTGCGACGCAGTTAACCGTGATGCCGCTGGCCGCATATTCGGTTGCAAGGCTTTGGGCCAGACCGCGCAGCGCATTTTTTGCCACAATATAAGCAGTCGCGTTTTTCGGCGGCAGACCAATGATATAACTGGTAAGCATAAACAGCACTCGGCCGGTTTTGGCTTTTGCCATCGCGGGCAAAATTGCTTTGCAAATATGCAGCGCGCTGAGCACCTGAACGTTCATATCCAAAAGAAAGCGCTCTTCATCAAAATTCTTGAACTTGGTATTGACCATGCGCAGTGCAGGCAGGTGCACAAAGTGAGTCGGGGTGTCGAACTTTTCGCGAATCTCGGCAACAAAGGCATCCATTGCATCGGTGCTGGTGAGGTCAACATCATACGGGTGCACCGCACCGTTGGTTTCTTCGGCAAGTGCACGCAGCTTTTCAATATCGCCGGAGCCTTGTGCAATAATAGTGTCGCCGGACTTATAAACGCGGCGGATGAGTGCAGTGCCAACGTCGCTGGATGCACCGGTAATCAAATAAGTAGCCATATTAATTTTCCTTTCCGGTATGGTTTGGCTGCGCGGCTACGGTAAGTGCGGCTTTGCAGCGAATATTATTAAGGGAGAGGTTATTTTGCAACACCGGCTTTGATAACAGCGCGGCAGACTTTTTTGCCGGTGCCGTTTGTTACTGTGGCTTTTACTGTGATTTCGCGGAATACCTCATTCACTTCATCCACGACACCAGTAACGGTAAGCTCGTCGCCAATGAATACGGGCTTTGCAAATTTGGTTTCCACACTGTGCAGCAGGCAGTGCTCACCCGGCAGATAAACACCGGCAAGGGTGGAAAAGAAGCTTGCTACCAGCATGCCGTAGCACACTCTACCGGGAAAGCCGCGCTCTGCCGCGTAAGCAGCGTCCATATGAATCGGGGAAATATCGCCGGAAAGCGCACAGAACTGCGCCATTTTTTCTTCTGTAATACGAACGGTAAAAGATTCGGTAACGCCTTTGGAAAGCTCTGCGAGGGTGTAGCTTTTTAATTCGCTCATGGTAGTGGTCCTTTCTGTAAAAAGCATATCGGTAGCCGACTGCCAAAAAAGGTGTTTCAAAAGAAACACCTTTTTGTTATAACCTTATATAGTTTAGCCGACCAGACGCTCGATGAGATCCATCATCTCGCCAACGTTTGCAAGGTCATGCACATCTTCCAGCTTGAATTTGATGTTGAAGTGCTTTTCCATTGCAACCAGCAGGTTGATCTGCTCAAGGCTGTCCCAGTCTTCAATATCATCAGCGGTCATCTCGCGGGTGATTTCCAGCTCCTCGTCGTCAAAAATAGTGCGGAAAATCTCCTGTACCTCTTCAAAAATCTGCTGTTTCTCCATGGTGATACATCCTTTCGAGTCTGCGCTTATCGCAGGCAGACCATCTTTTTTACATTATTTAGTACCGGGCGCATGAGAAGTTGGTTTAATTCAGCCGCTCCAGCTCCATCACGTGGTTGCGCGGAACATAGCTTTCGGCATCTTCCAGCACAAACTCTGCCTCGGTCTCGCTATCCTTCATTTTGCTGAATCCCATTGTAGCATAAATCTCGCGGGTCAACAAGTTTTTTGCGGTGGCAAAATAGCGGCCCACAATACGTTTTGCGCCCTTTTCTACACTGCGGCGGACAAACTCGTCCATCATGGTATCCTCAAGCCCACGCTTAAACACGCGGCAGCTCATAATCCACAAATCCACATAGCAGGTATCATCCTCAATATGGCCAATCATTGCCGAAACAATGCCGTTATCGCCAAATTTATCAATCAGCCGCCCAAATACGGTTACGCTTACGGGATCCTGCATCAAGTGGTCAACCTCTGCGGCAGTATAGCGCCGGGTGGTGAGGTTGAACTGGTTGGTCTTATTGATGAGCTGGGTCAAACGCTCTGCATGCTCGGGCACAAAAGCACCGGTTTCACAGCGCATATCAAGGCTTTTAAGGTAATCCTCATAATTGCCAAAGCTCTGCTCCAGTTCTGCACGCTTTAAGTTTTCTTTGTACATCTCGTTGCGCTTTACGTCGTCGGCAGAAAGCGTGGTGACCTCGAAATAGCCTGCACGGTCAATGGCGGCAATCATGCCTTCCGGTCCATCGAACTCGGCAATGGTTACGGCGGGCAGTTCCTGCCGCACGATTTCGCGCTCTGCCGGGTTGTCGTCTACAAAGACAAAACTTTCGGGCAGGATGTTGATTTCGTTTGCAATTGCAGCAATGCTTTGGCTTTTGGGGCCCCAGTTTGCTTTAAAGCAAAGGAAGTCGTCCCGCTTGAGCACGCTGTCGCTGCGCTCAAAGCCGGTAAGTGCAATTGATTCTTCGTTTTTGCTCGCGACGTTCAGCATAATGCCAAGGCTCGATAGCTCTTTGAGGTATGCCTGAAACTCGCTGTAAGCCATGCCGCCGGGAGATTCAAGACCGAGCGCAATGCCCTCGGCACCGTCGTCGCCGATTACGCCACCCCAAAGGGTGTTGTCGAGATCGAGAATCAAGCTTTTTTTGTTTTTGCCCAGCAGACTTTTTACGATGTTTGCAATGCTAAAGCAAAGGTTCGGAATCTGGTCCATCGACAATGCGTACTTATAAAGGTACCACTGCGATTCGGAGAACCAGTTATCCAACCCGTAACGGGCAGAAAGATAAGCGATATCGTTGAGGTAAAAGCCGGGGTGCGCAGCCACATAGTCTGCTACGCGGGCGTTCATCTCGTTGATGTAATGCACACCGCCACGCTTGTCCACTGCGTCGCGGTTACCCATCACACGATGAGTCGGCAGGTCGAAGTTATTGACGATGACAGGACACCCAAAACGTGCCGCAGCACCAAATGCGGTTTCAAAGCGTTTCCAGTCTGCTTCCATACCATCAGCAACCGCCTGGTCAGCATCGCCAGTGGTGGGGAAGAATTTAAGGTTTTTACGGCTGGTGTGGATATAAATGAAATCCGGCGCAAAGGCGGCAAGAGAGCCGTCATCGAAGACCAGGTTTTCATAGAATAAGGCATATTCGCCTTCATAAAACTCCGGCTTAATGCCATAGTGCAGCAAAAAGACTTCTAAAATATTTTTAATCTCGCCAATGGTGCTACCGCTCATGATGGCGATTTTTTTTGGAATCAAACCCTCTTTTTTCAGCAATTCACGCTTCAGTGAGCGTTTTTTTTGCAAAACCTGTGCCGGGTCGAAAGGATACTCCAGAATATCCAAAATAGCGGCCTCCTTTTTTTATGTCATAGCAAATAAAATACTTTTATAGTATAACATAGGTGAAAATGTGTTGTAAAGAAGTGTAGGACCCGCTTTCACAAAAGCAAAACCGCACAGACTTGCGCAAAAATGTGAAAACCGATATAATCGAAAAGGATTTGACACAGGCAAGCGAAATTTTACACAAAACGGGTGGGTATGCCTCGCTTTGCGGTGAAACTTTATATTTCGCTTTACATATGGCCTTGTCACAAAACAATGATATCACGATCATTATCTATGGGCTTTTCTCGGCATGTTAGCCACCGTAGTCTTCTACCAGGCGCAGCAGCTCGTCCTCTGTGTAAACAGGCACACCGGTGCGCAGCGCTTCCACATCGCCTTCGGGTAAAAGCCGGGTCAGGATATCATATTTTCGCAGCTCTTCACTGCCATCCGCAGAGAACAGACAGATGCGACCGCCGTCATCCCGCAGTAGGTACTGCGGAGAAGGGGCCGTATTGCGTTGCGTATTTAGCTTTACCGCCAAAAAGCTTAGTAACACGGTTAAAAGGCAAAGAATGATAAACCAGCGGCGCAGCTGCCCCGCCAGACGTCTTGGTCTCATAGAAAAATACCTCCTGTATATGGTATAGACTTGCGAAAACAATACAAAGCTGTTATCAAAGCAACCACACAAAAAAGCTCGCTTTGGTACATTGCCCGGCACCGCAGCCTATAGTTTAGGCCAGTTTAAAAACATAATTACATTATGGTAAAATCTTCAAAATCTTATTCAAAATGGTCAAAATGTGCTATACTGAATAAATAGGTAAAAATCGGTAAGATCCTTGCGCTTATGCGCAGCAACAAATAATGTTCCGGAAGTCTGGAAGGAGGCAAAATTCTTTGAACGAATCGAACAACCGCCCCAACCGAGCCGGCAGGCCCCCGCAGAAGCGGCGCCCAGCCCAGCCCGAGGGGACACCGCAAAAACAGCCGGGCCGCAAAAAGAAAAAAAGCGGCTCTGTTTGGCAAAGCGTGCTGAAAGTAATCGCCGGCATCTTGTGTGTCTGTGTTATTTTCGGCTCTGTAGTTGCGGTAATGCTGAGTATGTATGTAGTGCGCGCCACTGCAAACGACGACCAGCTGCTTAACCTTGATAATATCAAGATGAGCTATTCCACCATCATCTATGCAAATGACCCTGCTACCGGCGCGCCCGTGGAGTATGCGCGCCTTGTGGGCACCGAGCACCGTGTCTGGGTAGACCTTGGTGATATGCCTGCGTACCTGCCCAATGCGTTTATTGCCATTGAGGACAAGACATTTTGGGACCACAACGGCGTTAACTTAAAACGAACCGTTGCGGCCACGATGAACATTGTGCTCAGTAAGCTGACGGGCGGTGCAATCAGACTGTTTGACACCGAGCAGGGTGCTTCAACCATTGACCAGCAGCTGATTAAAAACATCACTGGTGATAACGAGCACGATGCCATGCGTAAGGTGCGCGAGATTTTCCGCGCCATTGCTCTTGAGAACAAATACTCCAAAGAGATTATTCTTGAAGCATACCTTAATACGGTCGCGTTCGTCGGCAACACCGGCGGCGTTGCGGGTTGCGCCTCTAACCTTTTCAATAAAGAGGTAAAAGACCTGACCCTTGCAGAGTCTGCCTGCATTGCAGCAATCACGAATAACCCCACCAAATACAATCCCCGCACAAACCCCGAAAACAACAAAAAGCGCCAGGAGCTGATTCTGGCTAATATGCTCGACCAAAAGATGATTAGCCAGGAAGAGCATGACGCAGCAGTGGCAGAGCAGCTGACCTTTGTAGACCGCACAGCTGGCGCTTCGGATGAAGTGCGCAGCCAGAACAGCTACTTTACCGATCAGGTAATTGAAGAGGTTATTGCCGACCTGGTAGAGCAGAAAGGTATGACCCGCAACGAGGCCAGCACCTACCTGTACAACGGTGGTCTGCGTATTTACGCAACTGTTGATACCACCTTGCAGTCTGCAATGGAACAGGTAATGCTCAACGAGCCGGGTAACCTTTTCCCGGACCGCGAGCACACTTATGTGGTCAATAAAGAAACCGGCGAAACCGCGACCGAAAATGTACAGGGCTGTATGGTAACGGTAGGTTACGACGGAAGCCTATTGGGTATTGTAGGCGGCCTTGGCCCCAAAACCACTGACCGTGGCCTTAACCGTGCTTCTCAGGCATACCGGCAGACGGGTTCTACCATGAAACCCATCGGCGCTTATTGCCTTGGCATTGATTACAACTATATCAACTATTCCTATCCTTTGATGGACGGTATGTTTAAGCAGATTCCCGACGACAAAAACCCGGGACAGATGCGCGACTGGCCGCGCAATTACAGCTCGACTTATAGTGACCAGGAAATGACGGTCAGCCGTGCGCTTGCAAAATCCATCAATACCGTGGCGGTTCGCGCAGGCTTCTTGGTCGGTGAGCCTACCATGTTTGATTTCATGAGCAATACGCTCGGCATTTCCACTCTGGTTTCTCCCAATGACGTAGACCTCGGCCCGTTGGTGCTCGGTTCTATGACACATGGCGTGTATCCCATGGAGATGGCAAATGCGTACTCGATGTTTGGCAACGGCGGCGAGATTACCCCGGTGCACAGCTATACCACGGTAGAAGAGGTGCAGAGCGGCGACATCGTGCTCGACAATACCACTCTCACCACCACACGGGCAATTTCGAAAGACAGCGCTATGATTATGAACAAGCTGCTGAGCGAAGTTATGCGTGGCGAAGGTACTGCGGCAGCCATTGGCGGCCCCAAAGCTGGCGGCATGGAGTCTGTTGGTAAAACCGGTACCACCAGTGACGATAAAGACCACTGGTTTATCGGCCTTACCCCCTATTACTGCACCGCTACCTGGATGGGCTACGACCACAGCGACGAGCTGGCATGGAAGAACTACGGTAAACACCCGCCCACGCTGGCTTGGAAACAGGTCATGGAGCTTGCGCAGGAAGGCAAAGAATTTAAAGCCTTCCCGACCAGCGACAATGTAGAGGCGCTCACTTATTGTAAGGATTCTGGCGGGCTTGCCACTGGCGCTTGCCCGAACACTGCAACCGGCTACTACAAAAAAGATGCCGGCGGCAGCAGCAAACCCGGCCCCTGCACCCTGCATCCGGGTTGATTTTTGCAAAAAACAACATAAAGAAAACGCCGCGAAGCTTTGTGCTTTGCGGCGTTTTTGTATTTATTATAGAATGCTATAAAGGCTGGTTGTAAGCGGCCAGAAGAATTCGGCAATACAGCTCATTCAGAAGGTTCGCTTTTTGCATAGCGCAGTGTTAAATGGTAGCACAGCAACAAGTAAAGTGGGATGAGTACGAGATAGCACACAATGTTGGTTACAGTAAAGTTATAAGTGTTGGATGCTTCGCCGAACTCGAGAAGAAAGCGGCAAAGCATGCCGAGAACCGTAAGGCCGAAACTGCATAAATAAACTCGCAGCTTTTGCCCGCTCCCCCATAAAAGCGCCAAGCCGACGGCAATCATACCATAAGAAAGCACCAGAAGCCACACTTTAGAAAGTTCCAGAGGAAACCGTGTGCTGCGAAGCGGAAATAAAAAGCATCCACAGAAGACGAGATATCCCAATAAAATAGTCTGTGTCAAATGAGGGCGGCGGGCCAGTGTGGATTTTAATTCCTGCATCGTGCAAGTCCTCCTTTGTGGTCAGAAAAGGATAAGTAATATTCTTTAGTGTAGCATTTTAAGGTAAGCGGGGCAAGTATCGTTCTTCCTAAAGACGGATTTTCAGACCTACCGACCTATCCAAATGTGCAACGATAAAATAAAGCAGATAAAGGGCCGGAAAAGTTGCTCTCCAGAGCGGCTATATCATGATAAAGAAAAAGCCGGGCAGCAAAAGCTGCCCGGCTTATATAGAAAGATATAACTTGGGGAATAACCTCCGCACTGGGCAAACAGCGCAGCGCCAGTTACCCCAGTGCGGCTACTGCATCGGCGGCCGCGGCAAGCGGGTCATCCTCATAATCCTCAATGCGGCCTTTGTCGCAAAGGGCGGCAAGGTTTGGGTTAATCGGCAGATGTGCGAGCACCGAAATCTGATAGTTGTCGGCAATTTCTTCGATATGAGATTTGCCAAACACTTCGATTTTTTTGCCGCAGTCCGGGCAGGTGTAGTAACTCATGTTTTCCACTAGGCCCAAGATGGGGATGTTCATCATCTGTGCCATCTTTACTGCCTTCGAAACAATCATTGAAACCAGCTCTTGCGGGCTTGTGACAATAATGATGCCGTCTACCGGCAGCGACTGGAACACGGTCAGCGGTACGTCGCCAGTGCCCGGGGGCATGTCCACGAACATATAGTCAACATCGTTCCAGGCGACATCGCTCCAAAACTGTTTTACGGTGCCTGCAATTACAGGGCCGCGCCACACGACGGGGTCGGTGTTGTCTTCCAGCAGCAGGTTAATCGACATCAGCTCGATGCCGGTGCTGCTTTTTACGGGGAAAATCACCTCGCCATTGCTCAAAGCACGCTCGTCTTTGCCGAACACTTTGGGGATGGAAGGGCCAGTAACGTCTGCATCCAGAATAGCGGCCTGGTGCCCGCGCCGCTGCATGGCAACCGCCATCATGCTGCAAACTAGGCTTTTACCTACGCCGCCTTTGCCTGAAACAATGCCGATGACCTTTTTTACACGGCTGCCCTCATGCAGTGCAGCGTGCAAATCCACCGGAGTGCCGTTGTTGCGAGAAGAGCAGTTTTCTCCGCAACTTTCACAGTTGTGTGTGCATTCGCTCATGATACGAATAAAACCTCACTTTTGTTGAATTCTATAGGTCGCTTGCCAATAAGGCAAGAAACAAGCTAAAATAAAAGAACGAGATAAGTATACCACTTTGGTCGTATTGCATCAAGGGCGGATTTTCAGTATAATATATGGGTGCCAAAAAGCAGACAGTTTATAACTGGTAAATCCCGCTAAGGTGTAAGGCGAAGCGAACTGGTTAGGGGAGGGCGTATGGAGAAAACGATATTGTCGATACTAAAGCAAACGGAAACCGCTGAAAAGACCCAACAGCGGTGGAAAGAAAACCCGGTATACCAGGATAGTTATGGCTACCGCACCGCGACGCTGCTTGCTCATTTGGACAAAAAACACACCGAGGTGCAGGCAAAGCCAGCAACCCGAAAGGAAAAGAAATAACAATGTTGGAACAAATGATCGAACATGGCCTTCCGGTCATCGTATCTACGCTGGAACTTTTTGGTATTTTTGTTGTTACATTTACTTCTGTGCGGTCGTTTATTCACTACCTCGCACTGCAGTTTGGTCACAATGCCAAATACAATATTAAATATGAGCTGGCCTCCGGGCTTGCAACCGGTCTTGAATTTAAAATGGCGGCAGAGATTTTAAAAACGGTATTGGTCCACACGGTGGACGAGCTGATGATTCTGGGCGCTATCATTCTGCTGCGTGCGCTGCTTAGCTTTATGATTCATATCGAAATGCGTGCAGAGCACAAAGAACACAAAGATTAAAGGCAAAGCTGCATCATGCACGACAGAATTCTCCGCGCCTAAACTATTTGCAAACCAATAAGTTAAAAGACCCTGCGAAGATAGAGAATATCGCGCGGGGCTTTACTCTATCTGTAAATATTTGCGTTTATTTTAGGGCGCGAGGGCTGCGCGCTGTTGCTTGCAAAATAAAACGGCAAAAGCCGCAAGAAAAAAGTGAGGAAAAGAACAATGGGCGCGTTGAACGGGCTGAAGATTTTGGATTTTTCCACCCTGCTGCCAGGGCCATATGCCACGCTGATGCTGGCCGACCTTGGTGCAGAAGTGCTGCGGGTGACAGGGCCAAGCCAATATGACCTGGTGACCCACTGGCCGCCCGAAATTGAGGGCAGCGGAACAACGGCAGCCGCGGCATGGCTGGGTCGCAATAAAAAAACAATCTACTTAAACCTGAAAAAGCCCGCAGGGGTAGAAGCTGTTCATCGATTGATTGCCGATTATGATATTGTGATTGAGCAGTTCCGCCCCGGTGTTATGAAAAAGCTGGGTCTGGATTATGAAACCCTGCGGCAGATCAACCCGCGGCTTATCTACTGTTCGCTTACCGGCTACGGACAAACCGGCCCGCTGGCTCAGCGTGCCGGTCACGATATCAACTACTTATCCCGTTCTGGCAATATGGCGCAGGCCGGGCGCGCTGCCACTGGACCGGTACTTACAGATATGCAAATCGCCGACGTTGCAGTTGGTGCGATGAACAGCGTGGTGGGTATTCTTGCCGCAGTGCAGCATCGGCATACAACCGGAGAGGGCCAGTACATCGATATTGCGATGCTCGATGGCATGGTGCCTTTTTCTACAATGGACGGTGCCTGTTTTCTCGCCGGTGCCAACGCGCCACAGCGCGAAGGTGAGCTGCTGAATGGCGGCGGCATTTACGATTTTTACGAAACCAAAGACGGTGGCTACCTCAGCGTTGGGTCGCTGGAGCCCAAGTTTTTCGCTGCGCTGATGCAAGGCGCCGGATTCCCCGAATGGGCAGATGGCAGAATACTTAAAACAAACCCCGACAAAGTGAAAAACGCCTTGCGCGAACGGCTGCTTACCAAAACAAGGGATGAGTGGACTGAGATTTTCAAATCGCTGGATGCCTGCGTAGAACCGGTGCTTTCGATGGAAGAGATGCGCGAAGATGAGCAGGTGAACCAGCGCGGCATGGTGCCGCAGGTAACACTGCCGCTTTGCGAGAATAAAACAGTGCAGCAACTCGGCTGTCCGATAAACCTGTCTGCCTGCCCGCCGGAATATCGACATGCAGGCTACCCGGACGGTTACCACACCAAAGAGATACTTGCCGAGCTGGGATATAGCGAGGCAGAGATTGCAGAACTTTCTACCTAACCACTATTTTTATTGCCACCGATGCAGTACCACGCGATTGGCTTTTTGCGTTACGGTTATTGATGAGTTGACGGCAGTGAAATGAAATATCGTGGGCCTTTGGTGGGCGAAAAATCAAATCTTTTATAAAAAAAGTCCCATGCAGTGCTTTTTGCGGCTGCATGGGACTTTTTTATTTATTTGGCTGGTGTGGCAAACAGTTTTTTGCTGCGGTAACGGAACATGCAAAGCGTGGTGGTGGCAGCCAGCAGATCGCTGATTGGTTCTGCCAGGAAAAGTCCCCAAACACCAAGCCCGGCAACGTGAGGCAGAATTAAAGCAAGTGGCAACAGCAGGATGACCTTACGCAGCAAGGCGAGAAAAACAGATATTTTTGCTTCGCCCAGTGCCATAAAGGTTTGTTGACAGGCGCTTTGCGCACCCATTGCCATCATGCCAAAGAGAAACACACGCAGCGGCGCCGTTCCAAGTTCGATGAGCGCAGTGTCCGGAGTAAAGAGGCCTAAGAAGAACTGCGGCACCATCAGTACAATACCGACGACAGAAACCGTAAAAATCAAAGCGGTGGTCAGCAGATAATGGAAGGCCTTTTGGGTACGCTCCATATTCTTTGCGCCATAGTTGTAGCTGATAATCGGCTGTGCGCCCTGTGCAAGGCCCATCATCGGCATAAAAACAAGCTGCATCAAGCTAAACATAATCGAC
The DNA here is from genome assembly GCF_900199435.1 of Pygmaiobacter massiliensis. Taxonomy (GTDB): domain Bacteria; phylum Bacillota; class Clostridia; order Oscillospirales; family Ruminococcaceae; genus Pygmaiobacter; species Pygmaiobacter massiliensis. Next base: position 566,861 of record NZ_OAML01000002.1, on the reverse strand, counting down.
ATCAAGGCAACATACATGTCGTTGCCATAAGTCTGCATGCCCTTGTTAAAGGTAAGCTGAATCAGGCACTCGGTGGCCTGCATGATAAACGGCGAGATGCCGAGAGTCAGGATAGAGCCAACGATTTTGCCGGAAAGAATCAGATTCTTTTGGCGGATGCGAAGCAGCGATTTTTTGCTGCACAAGAACCACATAACCCATACGGCAGAAACGCCCTGGCTGATGATGGTAGCAAGTGCTGCGCCACGCACGCCCATGCCGAATCCAAAAATGAAAATCGGGTCAAGAATAATGTTGAGCACGCAGCCAATCAATACCGTAATCATGCCGGTGCGGGCAAAACCCTGATTGGTAATAAAGGCATTAAGACCCATGGCTACCTGCACAAACAAGGTGCCAAACAGATAAATGGAAAGGTAGTCAGAAGCATAGGGAAGTGTTGCTTCGCTGGCGCCGAAAGCCATCAAAACGGGCTCTTTGGCAAGCATAAACACGCCAGAAAGGATCAGCGATGCGATGACCAGCATGGTAATGCTGTTGCCCAGCAGCTTTTCGGCAGTGTCGTGCTCTTTGCGGCCCATTGCAATCGACATACGAGTAGCACCGCCCATACCAATCAGTGCGGCAAAGGCGGACACGAGCAGAATAATCGGGAAGGTAACACCGAGGCCGGCGAGTGCAAGCGAGCCACTGCCCGGGATGCGCCCGACGTAAATGCGGTCAACAATGTTGTACAGCAGGTTGACCAGCTGTGCCAAAACGGTGGGGATAGCCATCGAAAAAAGCAGTTTGCCGATGGGCTGAGTGCCAAGTTTATTGTTTTGCGGAGTGGATTCATTCATGGATTGGTTGCTCCTTATTTAAAATTACGAGGTTAACAGATAATGCTGGCTTTGCGCCGATATTCTTGTATGACATCCGCATCGTCGCGCTTTTCCAGCACTTTTGATACCAAAAGCGCGTGGGTGAGCAGCTGCAGCAGCTCAAGCTGTGCGTCGGTGCGCTCGGCTTGCTCTGGCGTTTCGGTTAGAAAAGGCAATGCGGAGAGCATGTCCTGCCGAATCTGCGCCGTTACCATGCGCATTTCGCGCGAAAAGCTGTATTCCATAGAAATGTAGAGATTGCAAAAAAGCGCATTGTACCTTTCGTCGTGAAGCATATTAAGATTAAATGAGAATAGTGCGTCGTGAAAAGCGCGCAGCGTGGTGAACTTTTGCCCTGCAACCTGCTGGGTAAATGCTTTCAGCCGGGTGCGGAAAACCTGCTCTACCAAAAAGATATACAAATCTCGCTTGTCTTCAAAATACAAATAAAAGCTGCCGCGCGCAATATCAGCCGTTTTAATAATTTGATTGATAGAAGCGCTGTGATACTCGGCGCAAGAAAATTCTTGCACGGCGGCATCCAAAATGCGCTGGCGCTTTTCTTCCGGTAAGGCATAGAAAAGCTCTTTTGGCATGGCCGTCAGCTCCCTTAAGGTTAAAATACTGACAGGGTGTCAGTGCAACATGATTAAAATTATAATGACAACCTGTCACTGTGTCAAGAGGATAAAAAATAACAGGCAAACTTACTTGCCTGTTATTCTTTGATTTTTAAAGTTGGTTATCCTTTAGCTCGGTAATTACCGTCATATGTGCACGGCGACCGTTCCAGTCTACCAAATGGCTTTGGCAATAGAGCTGTTTGCCATCAATGGTTTGCCGTACACCGTTAAAGGTGCCGTTACATGATCCTGAAAAAGAGGTGCAGAAAGTGAAAGGCGTGGCGGATAGCCCCGCCATAAAACACAAACATTTTGCACCACACGAAGCTTGCTTTATTTTCTCCGATGCTTTGCGGTTCATATAGCAAAGTTCATGGGTCTGCAAATCGCAGATGTAAATCATCGAGTCCAGCTCATCCAAAATCCAGTCTTTGCGCATCCAAGAATAACGCTGTGAAAGTGTAGAATGCCCGCCATACAGCGCAAACTGGTTTTTGCCAAGCTGCTTTGCGCGGTACATTGCTTCGTCGGCACAAAAATAAAGCTGTCTGCGTGTTGTGCCATCCTGCGGAAACACGGAAATGCCGATGGAACAGGTAAGCGGATGCTTGGATTTGGAGCTCGTTTCCAGACGATACAAAATATCTGCGGCCACCTCTTCGGCAAAGGCTAGGCTATCAATATCTTTTAGCAGTACAATAAATTCGTCACCGCCCAGGCGGCCCACCAAAGCGTGACGGCCCGCGGCCTCGGTAAGAATCTCGCTGAACACCATAAGAATATGGTCGCCGTAAGCGTGGCCCATCGTATCGTTGGCCTGCTTAAAATTGTCTATGTCAATCAGCATTAACGCGGCAAGATTGCCGGCATTTTCATGTTGTACTATATAATGTTCGGTGTATTTTGCAAAGGCTGTACGGTTAAACAGACCCGTTAAAGCGTCGGTGCGTGCTTCTATCAGTGCTTCTTGCAGCAAAAGGGTGTTTGCAAGCCTCTTTAAAATAACGTCAGGGCGAAATGGCTTTTCTAAAAAGTCGTTGGCTCCGGCTTCCAGTGCGCGCACTTCCAAGTTTTCAGAATCTGCTCCGGTCAATGCAATAACGGGTAACTCAGCCAGCTCCGGTGCGTTTCGCAAGTAGTTTAAAAAAGTAAATCCGTCCATTTTTGGCATAACGAGATCTAGCAAGATAGCCGAAACATTGGCCGGGGCGCGGCGCAGCAACAGCAAGGCCTCTTCGCCGTCACAAGCCTCCATCACCTCGTAAGTGCTCGAAAGTATACGCCTTAAAAGCAGGCGATTTACTAAGGCGTCATCTATAATTAAAATACACTTTTTGTGAGAATCCATAAAAGACGCCCCCTTCCGTAAAGCTCATCGAGAATAAAAATAAAGCAGTAATTCTACCTGTTTTTATGATACTGCGAAAAAAGGGCCGGTGCAATGTACAAAAAAATATTAAAACTAAGATTTTCTTGATATTCTGGTGAATTAATCAAAAAAATCTTCTATTTTCGTTATATTATTTCTTTTCCCGGAAATGCTGTTTTACTTCACGAGCGGTTAACAATTAATTTGTGATATCCTTCTCGAAAAAGCAGCCAAATCGTAGGCACATCAAAGAGCTGTACGCGGGTGAAAAACAAAAAATGTTCTCCCAATACGCACATTTTTGTTGGTGATTTAAATCTGAAAGCATCGTTAAGCACCAAAACAGCAAACATATTAATTATACTTTACAGGAAAAATGAAGTTAAAGTTGCTTTGGACTTGCTTTTTCGCTAAGTATCCGTTAAAATGGTAAAGCTGTTTGTTTGTGATACGAGAACGGACAAAATTTCATATTGCGTACAATTTAGGAGGACATCATGAAAAAATTCGGCTTACTACCCCGGCTGATTGTGGCGATTGCCGCCGGTGTGTTGTTGGGCAGCATATTACCGCGAGAGGCCATTGGCGTATTTGCCACCTTTAACGGTTTGTTTGGCAATTTCCTTAACTTCTCTATTCCCCTTATTATTATTGGCTTTGTTGTGCCCGGCATTGGCGATTTGGGCCGCGGCGCGGGTAAAACGCTTGCACTTACCGCCGGCATCGCTTATATGTCTACCGTGTGTGCGGGCAGTCTTGCTTATTTTGTGGATAGTGCCCTTTTCCCCAGTTTGCTCAAAGGCAGCGCCTCGATTGTTGACTTTAGCGCAAGCAATCCGGAAGAGGCATTGGTAGGTTCTCTCTTTAATGTAGAGATGCCTCCGATTATGGGCGTTATGTCTGCCCTTATCCTTTCTTTCGTTGTGGGCCTTGGCATTGCAGCCATCAAAGGCGACACTTTGAAAAAAGGTTTTAAAGATTTTCAGGACATTATCTCGAAACTCATCAGTGGTATTATTATTCCGCTTCTGCCATTTCATGTGTTCGGCATCTTTGCCAACATGACTTTTGCAGGTGAAGTTTATAAAATTATGAGCGTATTTGCAAAGGTATTTGTAGTGATTATTGCGCTGCACTGCGTGATGCTTTTGCTGCAATATACCCTTGCAGGCACCCTGTCTAAACAGAACCCGCTGAAACTGCTCAAAAACATGCTTCCGGCTTACACCACTGCCATTGGCACCCAGTCGTCTGCGGCGACGATTCCCGTGACTTTGGAACAGACCAAAGCCAACAACGTACGTGCTGACGTAGCAGACTTCGTAGTGCCCCTTTGTGCTACGATCCATTTGGCGGGCAGCACCATTACACTGACCAGCTGTGCCATTGCCATTATGTATATTTCGGGCATGCCGATTACTTTTGCGAACATCTTCCCGTTCATCTTAATGCTGGGCGTAACAATGGTAGCGGCACCCGGTGTACCGGGCGGCGCGGTTATGGCAGCAATCGGTCTGATTCAGTCGATGCTCGGCTTTAACGAAACCATGTGCTCGCTGATGATTGCACTTTACCTTGCGCAAGATAGCTTCGGCACTGCCTGCAACGTAACCGGCGACGGTGCTATTGCCGTGCTGGTGAATAAAATCACCGCTGGCTGGAAAAACAAAGAGGCTGCTTAAAATAGCGTTTCTCATCCGCTGCTTGCTTCGGCAAGTGGCGGATTTTCTTTTCAGTGTATTAAAACTGATAGCAAAAAGCCAATCAAAGCGATTGTTTTTCTGTTCTTTACATTTATTACCCTATTGTGTAGTATGATAACGACACCAACGGCAAGGTGGTCGTTTGGAGAAGGGATGGAACGCAATATGTTAAAAGAACGTGCAAAAAAATATTATTTGCAGGAAAACCGAAATTGTGCAGAAGCCGTGCTTATGGCAGCCAATGAGGTATATGGGCTGGATATCCCGCCCGAAAGCATTGCAATGATCGGCGGTTTTGGCGGCGGCATGGGTTGCGGCGGCGTCTGCGGCGCACTAAGTGGCGCAGTGGCAGCGGTTGGTAAGCGTGTTATCGAAACCAAGGCGCACGATACTGAGGGTCTGAGCGAAACCTGCGCCGCACTCGTGGAAGATTTTGAAAAAGAGCTTGGCTCGACGCTTTGCACCGAGTTGAAAGCGAAATATAAAACAGAAGACCAGCGCTGTGCAGAAACCGTAGAGCGCGCAGCAGATGTGCTGGAGCGTTGCATGGCAAAACTGGCAGGCGAAAGCACCGAAGAATGTGTTACAGTTTCGCCGGAAGATATTAAACGCGTAAAAGCATTCGGCTTTTTGCACTGTAAGGGCACCGACCGTTTCAACGGCCGTATCATCACCCGCAACGGCAAAATTACTGCAGCCGAGAGCAAATGTATCAGTGAGGCTGCTCAGAAATTTGGCAACGGTGAACTCGCGATGACCACCCGCCTAACCATTGAAGTACAGGGAATTCCGTATAACCAGATTGAGCCGTTCCGAGCCTATGTTGCACAAGAGGGCCTTTATACCGGCGGTACCGGCAGCAAGGTGCGCCCGGTCGTGTCCTGCAAAGGCACCACCTGCCAATATGGCTTGATTGACACCTTTGCACTTTCGGAAGAGCTGCACCGCCGCTTTTTTGAAGGATATAGCCAGGTGAAATTGCCGCATAAATTTAAAATTGCGGTTGGTGGCTGCCCAAACAACTGCGTCAAGCCGGATTTGAACGACCTCGGTATCATCGGCCAGCGCGCCCCGCAGTTGGATGAGGACCTTTGCCGCGGCTGCACAAAATGCGTGACGGCGTCTGCCTGCCCCATCAGCGCCTCTGCGCTTTCAGAGGGCAAGCTCTCCTTTGGTGACGACTGCAACAGTTGCGGACGCTGTATCGGCAAATGCCCGTTCCATGCACTGGAAAACGGGGCAGCCGGATACAAAATTTATATTGGTGGCCGCTGGGGCAAAAAGACAGCCGAAGGGCATGCACTTTCCCGCCGTTTTACCAGTGAGCAGGAAGTGTATGATGTCGTTGAAAAAGCAATATTGCTTTTCCGTGAGCAGGGTAAAACAGGCGAACGCTTTGCGGATACCATTGCGCGTATTGGCTTTGACGAAGTGGAACGTCAGCTTTTGGGCAACGAGCTGCTGGAGCGAAAAGCAGAGATACTTGGCGCAGAGCTGCACCTTGTAGGCGGCGCTACTTGCTAAGCTGCTCCTCAATAATAAAATCAAAAGAGCTGTTCTGATAAGGGAACAGCTCTTTTTTCTTTGAAAATATTGGCATAATTTGTTGTAAGGCAAAGGTTCTTCGTGCTATGATAAGAATGCTATATAGTGGGAAGTGCTTTGCACAAAATAACAAGTTGTAAAAATCCTCTCTGCGCTGCGCAAATATTTATAAAAATGCAAAATGCGAAATGAAAAATCAAGCAAAACATTGCCGGGAAAAAAGCGGGTAGGTAAGCAAGCTTTATGGTTGACCGGGCTGTGCAAGCATTTTTAAGGAGGGACCTATGCCGGGAAAGAACAACCATATTTTATTGGTTGCGGAACAAACAAACACCGTATGCCACGCTTTTTGTGCAGGCTTAGAACAGGAAGCAACGCTGCATCGCACAAATTCGGTACAGCAAGCGCTCATGGTGCTGCAATCCATCCTAGGGGGCATCGACGCCATTGTGGTTTATCATGAACGGGAACATGAAACCACAGCACTGGTACTGCTGCAAAAGTTAAAGCAGGGGGTGGAGTTTCGCAATACCCCAGTACTGGTACTGAGCGAGCATATTGGTGAGCGCGGCAGCGTGCTTGAAAAAGGCGCCGCAGATTTCGTCTTGGCATCAGAGGGGAAAGCTGCCTTCCAGGCGCGGCTGAAGAAGGTTTTGTGGGAACAGAAATTGCCTCCGCTAATGCGTCAGGGTATGCTGACGGGAACGCAGCAGGAACTGCACGGCTACCTGACCGGTGTGCCTTTTGGGCTTGTTGTGTTTCGAACAGAATCAGATGCCTTGGACGCACCGCTCACAATTGATTATATCAATGAGGCTTTTGCTGAACTCTGTAATATTTCTGCGGCGAAATTACATAACGGGAATTTGCAGCAGGTGTTTGCAAGCCTCGATCCTGACCTTTTGGATATTTGCAGGGAAGTGGCGCTGACTGGAGGCAACCGTTGCCTGATGGACGAGATTGGCAGCGAAAAGGCGATTTCGTTTTGCTGCTATCAGCCTCGGTTGCGGTACTGTGTGTGCGTGGCGCAGGACATTACCGAACTGCGCCAGTTGCAGCGTGAAAATGACCGCATGGAGCAGGAGCAGATAGAGCTTTTGGAAGAACAGCTTTACCGTGCCCAACATGATGAGCTGACGGGTGTTTACCGCAAGAGCAAATTTTTAAAACGGACCGAAGAAATTTTGACTGAGGCCCCGGATACAAAATTTGTCTTTATTCAGCTGGACATTCACCGCTTTGGGCTGGTAAATTCTTTTTTTGGTATGCAGCAGGGTGATGAGCTTTTGCAATATGTGGGAGCAGAGCTTCGCCGTGCAGGGATGCGATATGCCGTTTGCAGTTATGGGCGCATTCGCTCTGACGTGTTTGGAATGTGTGTGCCATACCAGGCCGATACACTGGCACAAACGCTCGATATCCTTTGCCGAAATATCAAGAATTATAATCGAGATTATAATATCCGGCCTTGCTTTGGGCTTTATATTATTGAAACCAATGCACTGCCGATGGAACATATTCTGGTTTGCGCAGAACTTGCTGCAAACCAGGTGAAAGCCAACCGCTACGGTGTGAATTACCTCTACTATACCAAGGAAATGGGGCGCGAGCTGCTGAGCGAGCAGCAGTGTGTGCAAGACTTGCACGCCGCCTTGCAGCAGGAACAGTTTGAGATTTTTTTGCAGCCCAAATGTAATATTCGCGAAAACCGCAATGCCGGTGCAGAAGCACTGGTGCGCTGGCGGCACCCAAGGCGAGGGCTACTGACACCAAATCAGTTTATCCCGGCATTTGAGCGCAACGGCTTTATTTTGCAGCTTGACCTTTATGTGTGGAACAAAACCTGTGCACTGCTAAAAAAATGGATAGACGAAGGGCAAAAGCCTAACCCCATCTCAGTGAACATTTCTCGCGTGGATCTTTACAATCCCAAAATTGATGACATCATCATTGATTTGGTGGATAGCTACAACCTCCCGCACGAGCTGCTGGAGCTGGAATTAACCGAGACGTCTTACACAGATGATCCGATAGCGATGAAGAAAATCGTGGCGCGGCTGCAGCGGGCAGGCTTTAAGGTGCTGATGGATGACTTTGGCAGCGGCTATTCTTCACTCAATATGCTTAAAGATATTTCGGTGGATGTGCTGAAAACCGATATTCGCTTTCTTGCAGAAAGTGAGGTGCCCGGCAGGGGAGAAAATATTCTGGGCTCGATTATCCGCATGGCAAAGTGGCTTTGCATGCCGATTGTAGTAGAAGGGGTTGAAAACGAGCGTCAACTTCGGCTGCTGCGTAGCCTAGGCGGAGATTACGCGCAAGGGTATTACTTTGCAAAGCCAATGCCAGTGGCGGAGTATGAAGAATATCTGCAAAACCACCAGGGCATGGAAGTTGCATTGATGAGCCGACAGATAGAAAAGCTGGATCCGCTCAGCTTGCGCGACCCGCAACTTGACCTTTTATTTGACACTCTCCCCAATGCAGTTGCTATCTATGAGCTTTTTGGTGACAGCATTGAAATGCTGCGGGTTAACCAGGCCTTTATTCATCTGATGGGGGAATCCGATATTGTTTTACACCGCCCGTCTGTACTTTCCGTCGTAGAGCCGGTGTTTCACCAGTCCGTGCGGGAAGCTTTTCACAAAGCAGTGGAAGAAAAAAGCACCGCAGAATGTGTTTATCTGCGCCAGATGGCAAATGGCGAAAAACGCTGGATTCAAATTCGTTTGAACTATGTGGCGCATAATGAAGACCGGCAACTTCTGTATGGCGCGCTGACCGACGTGACGGATTTGAAACAGGCCGAAGCGCGTATTGAAGAGCAAAACTGGGTAGAGGAGCGTATTTATAAGGCTGTGCCCTGTGGGATTGCGGAATTTGATGCAAGTGGTAAGATGCGCATTTACCAGGCAAACCATGCGGCGATTGAGATGCTGGGCTACGGCGAAAAAGAGTTCTGGTTGGTGCCTCGTTATTTTGAGGATTACCTCTATGGAGAGCAAAAAGAACAGGTGAAACAGCAGCTCGCAAGAATCTCGGAAAACCATGTGGAAATCATCGAATATCCGCTGCAAAATCGGCGCGGCGAGCTTCTTTGGATTCACGACTCAGTCAAGCGGCTGAAAAATGAAAAAGGCCAGGACATCTATCAGTCTGTTTTGACCGATTTAACCCGCCAAAAAGATGTAGAAGAACAACTGAGAGATGCCATGATGCGGGATGCACTGACCGGCCTTTATAATCGCAAGGCATTTGAACAACTGGTTGCAGACCGCCTGCGCACCTCTAAAACCGGCACCGGCACATTTATGATGCTGGATATTGATAACTTTAAGCAAGCCAACGATAAAAATGGCCACTTGTACGGTGATGTGCTGCTGATTAAAGCGGCAACTTTGTTGCAAAACAACCTGCGCGATCGGGATATTATCGCCCGGCTTGGTGGGGACGAGTTTGCAGCTTTCTTGCCGGATGTGGACGCGCCTGAAATTGCGCGCCAGCGTGGGGAAAGCATTACCTACGCCTTTAGCATTTCCGGCGCAGACCAGAAAAAACTGACCTGTTCCATAGGTATTGCGTTTGCTCCGGTACATGGCACAAGCTTTGCAGAGCTGTATATCCATGCCGATCAGGCGTTGTATTCGGCGAAAAAAACAGGCAAAAACTGTTGTGCCCTCTATCAGCCGGAAACGGCAGAGGAAGAACGCGAAGAAAAGGAAGTGAGCCTTCCGGCCTTAGGGTAAACTGTGATTTCTGCAATAAACAAAAAAGCCTCCGGCAAGTAGCCGGGGGCTTTTGTCATTTTTTAGGTTTATGAAAAGCTATTTCGTGAGGGTCGCAACGCAGCGCTGCCCGTCAAATTCGCCGACAGTTACCGGAATGATATCGCCGGAGCGATAACCCGGGGCGGCGACCACTACCGGGATATAGCTTTTGGTATAACCGGTAAAGCTGCTTTTGCTGATGGGACGCTCCAATAAAACTTCTTCGTGGTGGCCTTCGAATTCATGAATCACTTCTGCACGCACGGCATCTGCAGCGGCAATCATTGCCTTGCTGCGCTGCGCTTTTACCTGCTCGTCTATCTGCTCGGGCATCTCCGCTGCAACTGTACCGGGACGGCGGGAATAGCTGAAAACATGCACTTTCAAAAAGCGCAGGCTCTGCACAAAACTCATACTCTCCTCAAAATCGGCATCCGTCTCACCGGGGAAGCCCACAATCACGTCGGTCGTAAATACGGCATGGTCGAAAAGCTCGCGCATATGCGCTACAACACTGCGGTACTCTGACGGGGTGTAAAGGCGATTCATCGCAGAGAGTGTTTTTGCACAGCCGCTTTGCAGCGAAAGATGAAACTGGCAGCAAAGCTTGCGGATTCTAGAAAGCCGTACCAGCGTTTCATCGCTTAGCAGATCCGGTTCGATAGAGCCGAGGCGAATCCGCTCGAGTCCTTCTACTTCGGCAGCGGCTTCCACAATATCGGCAAGCGACGAACCGTTGTCGTTACCGTAGCAGGTAAGATTGATACCGCTGAGCACAACCTCTTTATATCCGGTCTCCACCAGGCGGCGCAGCTCACTGAGAACGCTTTCGGGGGCGCGGCTACGTACTTCGCCGCGCGCTTTGGGGATAATGCAATAAGCGCAGTGGCGGTTACAGCCGTCTTCAATTTTCATAAATGCGCGGGTATGGCCCACAAAATTTTCGGCAGGCAGCTCTTCAAACGCTTCGCCTTTGGTATGGGGCACAATGTCAATAATGCGTTGCTGCGTCTGCAAGAATTTTTGCACATGAGCAACCAGACGGCTGCGCGCGCTGCTGCCGGTAATGATATCTGCTTCGGTAATTTCATCCGCTTCTTCGGGGAACGCCTGCGGATAGCAGCCGGTGAGCACCGTTACGGCGCCGGGATTTTGCCGTTTGCAGCGGCGCAGCCACTGGCGGCTTTTTTTGTCGCCGCCCGCGGTAACGGTGCAGCTGTTGACAATATACACATCCGCGACTTCAGCGCCTTCTACGATCTCAAATCCGTTTTCGTAAAAAAGCTGCTGAAGAGCACCGGTTTCGTTTTGGTTGACTTTACAGCCTAGGGTATAAAAGCTGACTTTCACTGTCGTGACCTCGTTTTTAATAATATAGTAACGCTTATTATATCGAATTCTGCGAAAAAAAGCAAAAGTCTCCATAAACGGATTTTTGCCCGCATATAAATAAGGACGAAAGACCGAGGCGGGGTTTATCTCGTCTCTTTTAGGAGGAGGCTGTGCAATAGATGAAATGTAAACGCTTTATAGCAGCTGCGCTGGTGGCGGTGCTGGCCCTGGCGGCGGTGCTGCCGGCAAGCGCATCGGGGGCAGACCCTGTCTCGGAAGAGTCTGTGCCTACTGCGGCAGCGGCGGGGACCTCCCGCTTCACCATGCCCACGTTTGACGTGCCCGCAAAAGGCGCCGTGCTGATGTCGCGAGACACCGGCGAAGTTTTGTATGCCAAAAATGCAGATGAAAGAATGCCGATGGCAAGTATCACCAAGGTAATGACATTGCTGCTGACCTTTGACGCACTTGATGCGGGGAAAATCAGCATGACAGATATCGTACCGGTATCCGAGCATTCCTATTCTATGGGCGGCAGCCAAATTTGGCTGGAGCCGGGCGAGCAGTTCACACTGGACGAAATGATTCGCGCAATTTGTGTTTCTTCTGCGAATGACGCAGCTGTTGCTGTGGCAGAATATGTAGGGGGCTCAGAACCTGTTTTTGCCGAGATGATGAATAAAAAAGCGGAAGAACTTGGGATGGTGAACACGCATTTTGTAAATGCGTGCGGTTTGGATACAGAGAACCACTATTCCAGCGCTCACGATGTTGCCATCATGTCGCGCGAGATGTTGACAAAGCACCCCGAAATAACAAAATATACCACAATCTGGACGGATTCTTTGAGAGGCGGCCAGACCCAGTTGACCAACACCAACAAGCTGCTGAAACGGTATGCAGGCATTGACGGCCTAAAAACCGGTACCACCGGCGGTGCGGGTGTTTGCATCAGCGCGTCTGCTGTGCGGGATAACCTGGGTCTGATCTCGGTCGTGCTCGGGTGCGCTTCCAGCGCGGAACGATTTGAAGCAGCTACCACGCTGCTGGACTATGGCTTTGCGAATTTCGAGGCGGCATCTTTCCCGCAGATTAACGGGCAGCTTACCTCTGTCCCTGTCAAGGGTGGCTGCGAGCTGGAAGTGCCGCTGACCTACGCCGTACCGGAAAAGCTGCTGCTGAAAAAAGGGGAAGGTGCAGCACTGGCTGCCACCGTTACTTTGCCGGAAGCGGTAGAGGCGCCGGTGCAGCCCGGGGCACAGCTTGGTACGGTTACACTTGCAGTGGGCGGAGAAAAGCTTGGCGAGTACCCCGTAACCGCCGCCGCAAGCGTGCCGGAAATGAATTTCAGCTTCGCTTTAGGCCTTTTGTTCCACGCGTTAACAACTCTTTAAATTTTTGTGAATCTGCGGGTTTTTGCTTGACACTGCGGAGCTGTTACTATATCATTAAAGACAAGGAAGAGACCCCACACCGTGGGTGTAAGCACGCGGCTGAAAACTCAGTTCGCGCCTCGCATATCCAGTGTCCGGTCTTGCCGGTATTCGATGGTTTGGAGGCTCCTATATGTCTGTAAAACTTAACACGAAACACCTTGCCGGATTCGTCCGTGAGGAAGAGTTTGACAATATCTGGTCCCAAGTGGAACTTGCCCACCGCACCCTGCATGAGCATAGCGGCGCGGGCAATGATTTTCTCGGCTGGGTCGACCTGCCTGCTAATTACGACAAGGCGGAGTTTGCACGCATCCAAGCGGCTGCGGCAAAGATTCAGTCTGACAGCGATGTGCTGATTGTCATTGGCATCGGCGGCAGTTACCTCGGCGCCCGCGCGGCGATCGAAGCAATGACCAGCCCCTTCTACAACGATACTGCAAAAGAAACACCGAAGATTTATTTCTGTGGTAATAACATTTCTTCCAGCTACCTGCAAACACTGCTTCGCCTGTGCGAAGGCAAGCGCGTGTCGGTCAACATAATCTCGAAATCCGGCACAACGACCGAGCCGGCAGTGGCTTTCCGCGTGTTCAAAGATTATCTGGAAAAAACCGTGGGCAAGGAAGAAGCAAAGAAACGCATTTATGCGACGACCGATGCTAAGAAAGGCACGCTGAAAGAACTTGCCGACACCGAAGGATACGAAACCTTTGTTGTGCCGGACGACGTCGGCGGGCGATTCTCGGTGCTTACTGCGGTTGGTCTGCTGCCCATTGCTGTTGCTGGGCTGGACATTGCCCAGCTGATGGCAGGCGCCGCTGAGGCAAGAACCAAACTTGCAGCTACCGGCAAAGAGAACGATTGCTACCGGTACGCCGCAGCGCGCAATATCCTTTACCGCAAAGGGAAAAAGGTAGAGATGCTCGCCTGCTACGAGCCTGCTTTTGCCATGATGAATGAGTGGTACAAACAGCTGTTCGGCGAATCGGAGGGCAAAGACCAGCGCGGCCTGCTGCCGACCTCGGTCATCTTCTCTACCGACCTGCACTCGATGGGGCAGTATATTCAGGACGGTCAGCGCATTCTGTTTGAGACCGTGGTGGATATTAAACACCCCAAAGAGGAGCTGTTTATTGAAAAAGCAGCCGATAATTTTGACGGACTGAACTTCCTTGCAGAGCAGAATATGTCCTACGTCAACCGCAAGGCGATGGAAGGTACAATTCTGGCACACACCGATGGCGGCGTGCCGAACCTGGTGCTGGAGGTAAACAGCCTGTCAGAGTTTGACCTTGGCTACTTGATTTACTTCTTTGAGAAAACCTGTGCAATCAGCGGTTACCTGCTTGGGATTAATCCGTTTGATCAGCCGGGTGTAGAAAACTACAAAAAGAATATGTTTGCATTGCTTGGCAAGCCTGGTTATGAGGGCGCAAAGGCCGAGCTCGAGGCGAAACTCAACTAACTTGTATGTTGCGCCTCGGACTCGACCGGGGCGTTCAAAAAAAGGAGGAATTTCCAATGATTAAACTGATTGTTGGTGGCAAAGGCTCCGGCAAAACCAAAGCAATGATCGAAATGATCAACGAAAGCGCAAAGACGACCCCGGGCAACATCGTGTGTATTGAAAAATCCATGAAGCTGACTTACGATGTCTCCCATGCTGTCCGTCTGATTGATGTCGATGAGTACAAAATCACGGGTTATGACGCGCTTTACGGCTTTGTTGCAGGCATTCTTGCAGGCAACTATGACATTGTCGAAGTTTATGTAGACGGTATCCTCAAAATTGGCAACCGGGACCTTGAAGGCCTGGGCAAAGTTTTGGCCCAGCTTGATGCTGTAATTGGCGACAACGTTAAACTGGTGGTCACTGTCTCTGATGACATGGAAAATCTTCCTGAGTCGGTCAAAAAATATCTGTAATCAAACCTAGAAAAAAGGGAATGATGGCAGCATCATTCCCTTTTTTATGTGCTGTTTGCGGGGCGCGGCAACAGTGTGCAAAAAACTGTGGAAATTTACCGACATTTCAATATTTGTTGTTGACAAACCGCCAAATAACACTTATAATAATCTAGCGACCTTTAGTGAGGTGCCGTATGTTACTTGATATTCGTAAATATCTTTCCCGTGAAAATGTAGACCTAAGCGATTCTTTTTCGCTTACGCTGAAGGACAAGTCGTTTCTGGCTGAACTCACACTGCCTGAAACTGTGGACGTCTTGTACAGCTGCAAATCTCATGGAAACAACGGATTGGATTTAAAGCTGGAGATCGCATTTACAGCAGATGTGCAATGCGCACGCTGCCTTGCAGAATTTAAGCGCAGCTATCGTTTTGAACCTTCTTATACCTTGTATAAAGAAGACTATGAATGCGAAGAACCAGAGCTGCCGTTCTCATCGGATGGCAAACTGGATCTGGAAGAATTAAGCTACACCGAAATTCTGCTCGGTCTGCCGAGTGTGATCTTGTGCAGCAGTCAATGTCAGGGCTTGTGCCCAGTATGCGGCAAACCTCGTAGTGAGGGTTGTAGCTGCGACCCTGATGCCGATGGTGGCAGGCAATCAGTATTTCATCAATTATTATCTTAAGATTTTAGATAATCAGAGGAGGTGCTTTAAAATGGCAGTACCCAAGAGAAAGGTTTCCAAGGCGAGACGCGACAAGAGGCGCTCCTCTGTGTGGAAGCTTGAGACCCCCGCTTTAGTCAAATGTGATCAGTGCGGTGAGCTGAAACTTCCCCATAAGGTTTGCGGCAGCTGCGGCTACTACAAAGGCAGGGAAATCATCAAAAAGGAAGCATAAGCTTTCTTGCAAACGGCAAGGGGGAGGACGTGTCCTTCCCCTTTTTGTTTATTTGTGGCATAAAATTGCTCAAATCAGCAAAGCTATGTCGGAAAGGAGGAGTGGAGAATGTCGGTCACCGTAAAATCTGTGGATGAGGGCTCACTGGCCCAGCAAGCAGGTCTTTCGGCAGGCTGCGTGCTGGTTTCTATTGACGGGCAGCAGATCAACGATATGCTCGACTACGAGTTTTATTCGGCAAAGCCGCAAATTACGCTGCGCTTTTTAAAAGATGGCGCAGAGCAAGAGGCAACGCTGGAAAAAGATGAATATCAGCCGCTTGGCTGCGAGTTTGAGACCTACCTGATCGATCGACACCATTCCTGCAAAAACAAATGCATCTTTTGTTTTGTCGACCAGCTTCCGAAAGGGTTGCGGCAAAGCCTGTACTTCAAGGACGACGATGAACGGTTGTCCTTTTTGTTTGGCAATTATATCACGCTGACCAACCTTTCTCGCCATGAGATAGAGCGCATTAAAAAAATGCACATTTCTCCGATTAATATCTCGGTGCACACTGTTGACCCCGCGTTGCGGGTGGCGATGATGGGTAACCGGTTTGCTGGGAAAGTTCTCGAGTTGATTACCGAGCTTGCAGAGGCAGGCATCGAGATGAACTGTCAGCTGGTGCTTTGCCGCGACATCAACGACGGTGCTGCCTTGGAACAGAGCTTGCAGGCTTTGACTGCGCTTTACCCGGCAGTGCAAAGCATTGCGGCGGTGCCGATTGGTATCACCAGCTTTCGCGAAGGGCTTGCCCCGCTGACGATTTACGATAAAACCTCGGCAGCCGAGGTGATAGACATGATGGAAGCCTACGGCGACCGCATGATGGAGCAGCACGGCGAGCGGGTGGTTTACCCGGCAGACGAATGGTATTTGATTGCTGAGCGTGAAATGCCGCAAGAAGAATTTTACTGCGGTTACCTGCAGCTGGATAACGGGGTAGGGATGTGGCGCAAATTCTATGACGAGTTTATGGAAGAACTGGGCAAGCACCACAGAATACACTTGCCCTGCCGTGCCGATGCCGTGACAGGCGTTTCGGCTTACCCGCTGATTTCGTCTTTGGCGCAGGCACTGCAAAAAAAGTATCGCTTTGTTAAAATAAAGGTGCATCGCATCGAAAACCGGTTTTTTGGCGGAAACGTTAGCGTGACCGGGTTGCTTACGGGCGGGGACATCATCAGCCAGTGCGAGGGCAAACTGCTCTCCAAAAGGCTGCTTTTGCCTGGTACCACTCTGCGAAGCGAACAGGACATGTTCTTAGACGACACCACGCTTGACGAATTTTCGCGTGCGTTAGGTGTTACAGTAAAAGTAGTTCCACAAGATGGCGGCGCTTTGGCGCGGCTGATGCTGGGACTCGAACCGTAAAGGAGGCTGGACCGGATGTCAAAACCGATTGTTGCCGTGGTGGGGCGCCCGAACGTGGGTAAATCCACTTTTTTCAATAAAATGATTGGTCAGCGACTTGCCATTGTTGAGGATACCCCGGGTGTTACCCGAGACCGTATCCACGGAAATTGCGAGTGGCAAAACCACGAATTTATGCTGATTGATACTGGTGGTATTGACCCGGAAAGCGATTCCGGCATGCTGCTGTATATCCGCCAGCAGGCGCAACTCGCCATCGAAATGGCAGACTGCATTATTTTTCTTACCGATATTCGCAGTGGCGTTACCGCCAACGACATGGACATTGCAAATATGCTGATGCGCAGCCGCAAACCGGTAGTGCTTGTAGTAAACAAGTGCGATGCGCTGGGCGAGCCTCCGCTGGAGCTTTACGATTTCTACTCGCTCGGCCTCGGTGAGCCGTATCCGATTTCCTCCGTGCACGGCCATGGCACCGGTGATGTGCTTGATGCCATATGCGAAAAGCTGGATTTCGATAGCGCTGCCAATGAGGATGAAGAACGTACCTCGGTTGCACTTATCGGCCGCCCCAACGTAGGTAAAAGCAGTTTGCTGAACTATATTCTCGGCGAAGAGCGTACAATTGTAGCAAATGAAGCGGGTACCACCCGCGATGCCATTGATGCTGACGTGGACAATAAATTTGGCAAGTTCACTTTTATTGATACGGCTGGCCTGCGCAAGCGAGGCAAAGTAGAAGATGGTGTTGAGCGTTTCTCGGTGGTTCGAAGCCTTGCGGCAGTAGAGCGAGCAACTGTTTGTGTCATTATGATAGATGCCACAGTGGGCTTTACCGAGCAGGATTCTAAAATTGCCGGGTTTGCACACGAGCAGGGGAAAGCCTGCATTATCGCTGTTAATAAATGGGACGCCATTGAAAAAGATGGCAAGACCATGGATATGCAGCGCAAAAAGCTGATGGATGATTTCAGCTTTATGTCTTATGCACCGATTATTTTTATCAGTGCAAAAACGGGACAGCGTGTGGATCGCCTATTTGATTTGATTAAATACGTGGACGGACAGAACGCCCTGCGCGTTACCACAGGCATGCTGAACGACCTGCTGGCGCGCGCTACCGCACGTGTACAGCCGCCGTCTGACAAAGGTAAGCGCCTCAAGATTTACTATATGACGCAGATTTCTACCCGCCCGCCGACCTTTGTCACTTTCGTTAACTCAAGGCAGCTGTTCCACTTCTCGTATCAGCGCTATATTGAAAACCAGATTCGTGAAACTTTTGGCCTGGAAGGAACCCCCATTCGCATTATTCCGCGCGAACGGGGCGAGGGCAAATAAGGAGGCAGAAACATGAGTGTCGTCTCGATTCTTTGTTCCGCAGTCGCAGCATATCTGCTGGGTTCGCTCGATTTTGGCATCATTGTATCGACCGTGTTTTACCGTAAAGATATCCGCACAGTTGGTTCCGGCAATGCCGGTATGACCAATATTCTGCGCACTTTCGGCAAAGGTGCGGCAGCGGTTACGCTGGCGGGCGACATGCTGAAAGGTGTAGGCGCTGTACTGCTGGCAAAATACCTGTTCAGTGGCCTTTCCGGCGTTAGCCCGATGTATTGCGCATATGTTGCGGCCATCGGCGCGTTGCTGGGGCATCTGTTTCCGCTTTACTTTGGCTTCAAAGGCGGCAAAGGCGTTTCCGTTGCGGCTGGCACTATCATTGGCATTCAGCCGCTGCTGGTGCTGCCGCTGATTCTTGTCTTTCTCGCTGTGGTCTTTTTCACCCGCATTGTTTCTCTTTCTTCGATTATTGTAGCGGCGCTCTACCCGGTTGTTACCCTGATTTATTATACTGTTTGGGGCGATGGCGCAAGCAATCCCCTCGTGAATACGCTATTCGCTGCTTTTATGGGTGGCCTTGTTATTTGGATGCACCGCAGCAATATTGCGCGTCTGCGTGCCGGTACAGAATATCGCTTTGGCGAGAAAAAGGCTTAAATTTATATAAATGCACAATTCAATGCTGCACTTGTAAGCAGTTGCGAGGTGCTGTGAAACTCTCTGCTAATTCTGATATGAATTGGCAGAGAGTTTTTTTGTAAAATGAAATTGGCTTTTAAAAGCCCCAATTACACTTAAATCATTGTAATATTGTTTTTGTAAAATGCTTTTCTTTTGTAATAGAAAGGCGTTTTCTTTTTTTGGTTGTTAATTTTCTTCCTGCACTTGCGGCACAAAGAAAACAAAAGTGCGTTATTCCTCGGTTTTATTTAGTAGAACTGTGCAGAGAAAATACCAAAAGCAGGAAAACTTTATCTAACCCTCTGAAATTTTGCAAAAATGTATTCCAGAAAAAGACAAGTGTTGCTATATTGGAGAAAGACTCGTATAATAATACAAAGAGGCAGTTGTTCTATTAGGCAAACTGCAAAAGATAAGATTTAGATGAGGTGTTAATTGGTGGAGATGATAAGCAATATCGTTGGTGCGGTCAACGACTTTTTTTGGAACTTTGCGCTTTTGTTTTTGCTATGCGGTACCGGCGTTTATTTTACGCTGCGGCTGCGTTTTGTGCAGGTAACAAAGTTTAAAGCCGGTATGAAAGCGGTTTTCGGCAACATCAAGCTGCATGGCGATAAAGCAGGCGCAGATGGCATGAGCAGTTTTCAATCGCTGGCGACGGCAATTGCGGCACAGGTAGGCACAGGCAATATTGCGGGCGCAGCAACCGCATTGGCATCTGGCGGTCCGGGCGCTATTTTTTGGATGTGGGTTTCTGCATTTTTCGGTATGGCCACTATCTTCTCTGAGGCGACAATGGCTCAGAAATACCGTACAACAATTGACGGTGAGGTTACAGGCGGCCCGGTTTACTACATAAAAGCTGTGTTCCGGGGCAAGTTCGGTAAGTTTTTGGCTGGCTTTTTCTCGGTAGCCATTATCCTTGCCCTTGGCTTTATGGGCAACATGGTGCAGGCAAACTCCATCAGCGATGCGTTTCGCGCTGCATTTGGACTTCCTCCGCTGGTTACAGGCGTTTGTGTAGCAGCCATTGCCGCATTTATCTTTATGGGTGGCAAAGGAAGAATTGCTTCTTTCACTGAAAAAATCGTACCGATTATGGCTGCATTATATGTGCTTGGCGGATTAGTTGTGGTTTTAATCAATTTCAAAGCTGTCCCCGCGGCACTGGCTTCTATATTTGTAGGCGCGTTTAATCCGCAAGCAGTAGCAGGCGGCGTGGCAGGCGTTACAGTACGTCAGGCAGTGCGTTATGGCGTTGCGCGTGGTCTTTTCTCCAATGAGGCAGGCATGGGCTCTACACCCCACGCACACGCGCTGGCAAAAGTGGCGCATCCTTGCGATCAGGGCATCGTGGCAATGATTGGTGTATTCATCGACACTTTTGTTGTGCTGACCATGACTGCACTTGTTATTCTGACGACCGGCGCGCTTTCTACCGGCACTACTGGCGCAGTGCTCGCACAAACAGCGTTTACCTCTGTTTTTGGTAATGCAGGTAAAGTATTTATTGCAGTGTGCATGCTGTTCTTTGCGTTTTCCACCATCATTGGCTGGTACTTCTTTGGTGAGACGAACGTGAGATACCTGTTTGGTAAAAAAGCAGTAAAAGTATATTCGGTACTGGTAGTGCTCTGTGTTATGCTGGGCAGTCTGATGAAAGTAACCCTGGTGTGGGATATGTCTGACATGTTCAACGCTTTAATGGTTATTCCAAACCTGATTGCCATGCTGGCACTTTCCGGCGTTGTTGCAGAAACTTATAAGGAATACGGCAAGCTGCCGGTTCATAACAGCAAAAAATAAACAAAGAAAAAGCTCCGAAGAAAATTCTTCGGAGCTTTTATTGTTTTAAAAGGATAAAGTAAAAGGGTAAAGGTGGGCGGTGCCGTACTTACCCCAAGATGCTTTAAACTCAAATTGCACAAAAATATAAAAGCCGCCTTTACAGGCGGCCTTTACGGATGTTGTGAATTTTAAAAATTAGACTGCGCGGGTAACTTTGCCCGAGCGCAGGCAACGGGTGCAGGCGTGGATATATTTCGGGGAACCATCCACGATTGCCTTAACTCTTTTGACGTTCGGTTTCCAAGTACGGTTAGAACGTCTGTGGGAGTGAGAAACCTGGATACCGAAGGTAACGCCCTTACCACAACAATCACACTTTGCCATTTACTGCACCTCCTCATTTCAAGTCGCTATAATATAATAGCAAAGGACAGGCTGAAAAGCAATAGTTTTTTGAAAAAAATACGCCAACAACCGAAAAAACTCCTCTGCAACGACGACAAACTACCAATGTTACTTGCACAGTTTACCATAAACCGATATAATAAACAATTGTATAATTAAAATTATTTCGCACGGCAAAAGCAGTGCTAAAAGAGAGTAGGGATTTTTATGAGCAGTCTGTTTGACATTGTAGTGCGAGCGATTGTACTGCTGACAACAATCCCAGTCCACGAGGCTGCCCATGCACTGGCGGCTGAAAAAATGGGCGACGATACCCCGCGCCGCGCCGGGCGCTTAACCCTCAACCCGCTGGCACATTTTGATTTGCTGGGTACTTTTTCCTTATTATTTCTCGGTATTGGCTGGGCAAAACCAGTGCCGATTAATCCGTCACGTTTCAAAAACCCTAAGCGGGGCATGGCACTTTCTGCGGCGGCCGGTCCGCTTTCCAACCTTGCAATGGCATGGCTTGCACTCATTCCTGCAAAGCTTTGTTATTATGCCCCATACTCCACGGTTTCTGAAACACTATACATAATTTTTATCAATATCTGTCTTTTAAATATTTCCCTGGGTATTTTTAATTTGATGCCGTTTCCGCCGTTTGATGGCGGGCGCATTTTCAGCGCGTTTTTGCCGCAGCGATTCTACTTTCAAATCATGCGGTACGAAAAATATATTCTGGTGGTTGTGCTGGCGCTGCTTTGGGCAGGCGCCCTGCAAACACCGCTGCACTATTTGAACAATCTGCTGTTCACTTTTCTGGATTTGATGACCCGGTGGGTGGACGTGATTGCGCGGCTGGTTTTTTGACTAACCTAACCAAAGCGAGGACGTATGGAAAATTTGACTTTTACCCTTGCAGATTTTGAAGGGCCGCTGGATTTGCTGCTCTACCTTATCGGCAAAAATAAAATGAAAATTGCAGACATTGAAATCGTCGGCTTGATTGACCAATACTTGCAGCTGGTAAACCATGCGCCGGATGCCGGCATGGACGAAGCGAGCGAGTTCATCGAGATGGCCGCGCGGCTGATTTACATGAAATCAGTCTTTCTGTTGCCGCGGAATGATGAGCAGGACGAGCTGCGGGAAGAGCTGACCGGTATGCTGGTAGAGTATTCTGCCTGCAAAGAGGTTGCGGTACGCCTTGGCACGCTGGCAGACGGTATTTTTATTGCAGTACGCCAACCGCTGGATCTGGAGCAGGATATGACCTATCGCTTACAGCATAGCCCAGAGGAGCTGCGGCGAGCCTGCAAAGCGATACAGGGCAAACAAGTGCGCAAGGCGCCCCCCACCCGGCAGGAATTTGACCCGATTGTCACCGCACCGTTTGTATCGGTGGCAAGCCGCGTTGTGCATGTACTGCGCGGTCTTGTGACAGGCAAGATTCATCAGCTTTGCGGCTTTTTTGATAAAAAACGTGGGCGCAGCGAAAACGTTGCAACCTTTTTGGCAGTGCTTGAGCTGCTGAAATCTGGCCGCATTACGTTGGACGAGAATGAAAAAATCACGCTGCGTAAAAGCAATACGAAGCGAGCTTGATTGCGAAAAGTGAGGAATTTACATGGAGCTGAAAATCTACCGCGCTGCGCTGGAGGCGATTCTGTTTGCGGTGGCAGAGCCCATCAGCGTAGAAAAGCTGGCGACGGCTTTGGAGTTGGAACCCCAAACGGTCGAGCGCCTTTGCTGCGCGCTGAAAGATGAATATGATAAAGAAGAGCATGGTATCGGTCTGCTTTGCCTAGAGGGGCGGTGGCAGTTTTCCACAAAGCCCGCACTGGGCAGCTATGTAAAAACAGCGCTGGATAACCGCCGCAATGTGCCCTTGTCGCCCGCTGCACTCGAAGTTCTGGCTGTCATTGCGTACAACCAACCGGTTACCCGCAGCTTTGTCGAGCAGGTTCGTGGCGTCGATTCTTCCGGCGTAGTGCAGTCGCTTACCCAGAAAGGGCTCATTGAAGAAGCCGGGCGTTTGGAACTGCCCGGCCGACCGATTGCTTTCCGCACCACTGACGTGTTTTTGCGCAGCTTCGGGCTGTCTTCTCTGGAAGAACTGCCACCGCTGCACGACGAGCCGGAAGAGATGGCAGAAGCGGCAGAATAAGTGCACTTTAAAAAGTTTTATTACAAATCGAAAGAAGGCTGTGGCGATGCAGATGTTTTTGACCATACTGCTTTGGGTACTCGGCATTCTGCTTGCGCTGTTGCTGCTTTTGCTTTTTTGCCCCGCAGTGGCCGAGGTTCGGCTGAACTACGATAAGCTGACGGTACGTGCGAGGATTTTGGGTATTCCGTTTACAGTTTGGCCGCAAAAAGAAAAGAAGCCCCAAAAAGAGAAAAAAGAACCCAAAGAAAAACCGGAGCCAAAACCGAAAAAAGAAAAGCAAACTCCGTCTAAAAAGTTTGAGCTTACCTTTTCTAAAGTGGTCAGCATTGCAAGCATGGCGGGACGTATTATGCGACGCTTTCTTGCTGCGCTGCATATCCGCGGGGTAAAGCTGGTACTGCCGGTGTCGTCTGGTGATGCTGCTTCCACCGCGTTATTTTATGGACGCTTTTGTGCGTTTTTTTACGGCGGGTTGGCAACACTGCAAAATATCATCGATATTCAGGCAGAAGACATCAATATTATCCCGGATTTTGGCGGAGACAACAAATATCGCAGAAGTTTCTATTGTAAAATAGAGGCTACGCCGTTTATAATGTTAGGTGTAGCACTCTATGCGTTCAAACAGCTCAAAGAAGAGCGGATTTTATGATACTGCCGCAGCCCCAAAAAGGACAGGCAGAGAAACCGGAGGTTATGTTTATGAGCGAACATCCCATTCAAGGACTTATGGATACCGCCCTTGCAAGAATTAAGGATATGGTGGACAGCAATACCATCATTGGCGAGCCGATTACAATGGGGGATGGCACATTGATTCTCCCGGTTTCCAAAGTCAGCTTTGGGTTTGCTTCGGGCGGGTCTGATTTCCCGTCCAAAACTCCGAAAGAACTCTTTGGCGGCGGCAGCGGTGCAGGTGTATCTATCACACCGCAGGCTTTTCTCGTTGTCAAAAATGGCGACGTAAAACTGCTGCAATTGGCGGACCCTGCAAACCCGGCAGACCGCATCATTAATGCCATGCCTGAGGTGCTGGACAAGCTGCAGTCGATGTTTAGCAAAAAAGAAGAAAAAGGTGCTTCGGCAGAATAAGGCCGCAGCCCAGCCGCTCGCCGCCTGCCGCTAAGACAGGCGGCGGCTTGTACCTATGGGCAAAATATCCAGTGCCTCACCAACCCGGCAAAGGGCAAACGTCCCTTCATGGGTATTTGGGGTGGATTCGGAAAAAATAACGTTTGACACATATATCAAACGGGGATACCGGCAGCGCAGCGTTGGCAAAACCAAGGCGGCGCGCCTTTTGGAAAGGAAAAAGAAATGAAAGATACCAGAATACAAAAAGTGCTCTCTGAGCTGGGCGTCTGCTCGCGCCGCGCGGCAGAGCAGATGATTGCCGACGGACGTGTTAAAATTAACGGTCGCCCGGTAAAAGTAGGCGATAAAATGGATACCCGTAAAGATTTGCTGTCGGTCGATGGCAAGAATATCCGGATTCCCAAAACCCCCGAACTGTACTATGAGATGGTCTATAAGCCGCGTGGCTACATTACTACCATGTCTGACGAGCGTGGCCGCAAAACGGTAATGGAGCTGGTTTCGGATATTCCGGCCCGCGTATTCCCGATTGGGCGACTAGACAAAGACTCGGAGGGACTGCTGCTGTTTACGAATGACGGTGAGTTCGCCAACCTGCTGATGCATCCCTCTAACGGCATCAGCAAGCTGTACCGCGTCACGGTGCGCCCGCATGCTACCGAAGAGCAGATCATCCAGCTTTCTGAGGGCGTTACGCTGGACGATGGCACTACCACGCTGCCGGCAATTGTACGTGTCGCTGCCGATTCCCCCGAGCGCACTGTGCTCGAAATGACTATTAAAGAAGGCAAAAACCGAGAGATTCGCCGCATGTGCGAAGCGGTTGACCTTAAAGTTATCCGCCTAAAACGCAACGCAGAAGGCCCGGTGAAACTGGGTATGCTGCAGCCGGGCAAACACCGCCCGCTGACCAAGGCTGAAATCGCCGGTCTTAAGGCTTCGGCATCTAAAGCAGTACGCAAAGAAAACACCGAAGCAGCGCAGGAGCGTGCCGAAAAATATAAGCGAAAAGGACCCATCCGTTCTCGTTAGAAATACGACTGAACATGTTGGCTTTCAAAAACACATAAATTATATGGAAATTTGTTTAAAATACCGTTGTGTTCCAAATTGTGGAATAGTATAATAGCTTCAAGCGGCCTGTAATCAATGTACAGGCCGTTGTGCTGGTCTATCCTGAATTTGTTGGTTTTTTCAGGTTTGACCAACCGTTAAATTTGATTGATAGAAAGCTCAGGAGGACTGTACATGGCTTCTAAAAAAAATGTAAAGCTAGATGCACTTAAAGCCTTTTTCGACGAAGGCACATTCTGCGAGCTGTATGCGGACAAATCGGGCAACGTAACCGCGGGCTTTGGCAGCGCGGAGGGCAACCCTGTTTATGCGCTGGCACAAAAAGGTGAGGCACTGAAAAGCGGCGATATCGCGAAGATGATTCGCGTTATGGAACTTGCTGCAAAAACCGGTAACCCTGTTGTTACCTTTTATGATGCGACCGGTTCAGTACTTACGGAAGAACTGACCGCGCTGACGGATGCGGCACGCCTGGTGGAAGCAGGCGCTAAGATCTCGGGCGTGGTACCCCAGATTGCTGTCGTTTTGGGCACCTGCGGGGCAACGCAGGCACTCGCCGCAGCAGGCGCAGACCTTGCCGTAATGGCAGCCGACGCTGAACTGTTCTTGACAGCTCCGTTCACCGCAGCGGCAGCAGGCGACAAAACTGAAAAAGCTGGCTCTGCGGAGCTTGCTGCAAAAGACGGTGTTGTTGCCCTGGTTGCAAAAGACGGTGCAGAAGCTGTTGCAAAAGCAAAGCAGCTGGTTGGGTTGCTGCCGGGCAACAACCTTGCTGGCCCTGCAGTGTTTAGCTTTGCAGAACCCGGTGCTGCCCTTTCTATGGCAAAATATAATGCCTTGGCCGCAGTGGAAGCAATTGTCGATGCAGGCAGCGCAGTTGAGCTGTATGCAGAGTTCGGCAAAAACATCCGCACCCTGTTTGCCACCGTGGCAGGCAGCGTTGTTGGCGTAGTAGCTACCGAAGGCGAAAAAACATCCATTTGCAGTGTTTGCGCTGGTAAAGCAGCACGCTTTGTGCGTCTGTGTGATGCATTCAGCGTTCCGGTTATTACGGTAGTAAACACCGATGGCTTTGTAAAGAGCACCGCAGACGATATTGCAGGTGGCATCCGCGCTGCTGCACGCCTGGCGGCCACCTATGCAGATGCCACCACTGCTAAAATCTGCGTTGTTACCGGCAGAGCTGTGGGCGCAGCCTACACCGCCCTTTGCAATGCAGACCTCACTATCGCGCTCGACACCGCTGTGATTGCACCGGTAGAGCCGACCGCGGCAGCGACCATCCTGTGGCAGAGCGAGATTGCCGCAGCAGCCAGCATTCCTGCTGAGACTGCAGCACTCGCCGCAAAATATGAAAAAGAATTTGCCTGTGCAGACGCAGCAGTAAGCTGCGGCGCTGCCGATATGACCGCAACCGCTGACGCAGTGCGCAGTGCAGTTGTAGGGGCTGTGGATATTCTGGCAACCAAGCGCGTACAGCGCCTGCCGAAAAAACACGGCAACATGAGCCTGTAACCGATATTACTTGATTCATAACGCATAAAGAACACGGAGGAAATAACGATGAAAAACTATACAATTACTGTCAATGGCATCGCCTATAACGTCACTGTAGAAGAAGCAGGCGCAGCTCCTGCTCCCGTTTATGCAGCAGCCCCGGCTCCGGCACCTGTTGCAGCCCCGGCTCCCGTCGCAGCTCCGGCACCTGTCGCAGCACCCGCTCCGGCAGCAGCTCCGGCTCCCGCAGCCCCTGCAAAAGCAGCAGCTCCCGTTGCAGGCGGCAAGCCCGTTGAATCCCCGATGCCCGGCAACATCCTTGATGTAAAAGCCACTGTGGGCAAAGCAGTCAAAGCAGGCGAAGTTCTGCTGGTTCTCGAAGCAATGAAGATGGAAAATGACATTGTTGCACCCAACGATGGCACCGTGCTTTCTATTGCTGTTGCAAAAGGCGATGTCGTAAACGCAGGTGACGTTCTCGTTACCCTGGGCTAACTTACCAACTGATTAAGGAGAGGTGAACCCTTTGGCTAAAAAACCGATTAAGATTACTGAGGTCGTGCTGCGCGACGCACATCAGTCGCTGCTGGCAACCCGTATGACGATGGACGAAATGCGTCCCATCCTGCCCGCTATCGATGAAGTCGGCTACTATTCTGCTGAGTGCTGGGGCGGCGCAACTTTTGACGCCTGCATCCGTTTCCTTGATGAAGACCCGTGGGAGCGCCTGCGTATTCTGCGCAAAGAGATGCCCAACACCAAGCTGCAGATGCTGTTCCGTGGCCAGAATATGCTGGGCTACCGTCACTATGCAGATGATGCTGTTGAGTATTTCGTTCAGAAATCCGTTGCAAACGGCATCGACATCCTGCGCATTTTCGATGCGCTGAATGATCCGCGCAACCTCGAAACCGCCATCAAGGCATCTATCAAAGAGGGCGCACATGTGCAGGGCTGCATCAGCTATACGCTGAGCCCCGTCCATAACAACGAGTACTTTGCAAACTATGCAAAAACCCTCGAAGAAATGGGCGCAAACAGCATCTGCATTAAGGATATGGCTGGTCTGCTCACCCCGTACAGCACCGAAGAGCTGGTACACAGCCTGAAAGAAACCGTTTCTATCCCCATTGATATTCACAGCCACTATACTTCCGGCCTTGCTTCCATGTCCATCCTCAAAGGCATCGAAGCTGGCGCAGATATTGTGGATACTGCAATTTCTCCGCTTGCGCTTGGCACTTCTCACATGGCAACCGAAAGTCTCGTAGCGGCACTTCAGGGTACCGATTACGACACCGGCCTTGACCTGAAGAAGCTGAACGTTGTGCGCGAATACTTCAATGGCCTGCGTGAGAAATATCTCGCCAGCGGCCAGATTTCGCCCAAAATGCTGGGCGTTGACGCCAATACCCTGCTGTATCAGGTACCCGGCGGCATGCTTTCTAACCTGCTTGGTCAGCTGAAAGAAGCTGGCAAAGAGGATAAGCTGGAAGACGTTCTCAAAGAGATTCCCAATGTCCGCAAAGACAGTGGCTACCCGCCGCTTGTTACCCCGACCAGCCAGATTGTTGGCACTCAGGCAGTACTTAACGTGCTGATGAACAGCCCCTACAAGATGGTCTCGAAAGAGTTTAAGGGCCTGGTACGCGGCGATTATGGCAAAACTCCTGCACCCATCAGCGATGAGTTTGCAGAGAAAATCCTCAAAGGCGAAGAGCGCATTACCTGCCGTCCGGCAGACCTGCTGGAGCCTGAGATGGATAAGCTGAAAAAAGAAGCTGAAAAGTACGCGATTCAGGAAGAAGACGCACTGACCTATGCAATGTTCCCGCAGGTTGCTCCGAAATTCTTTGAAAAACGCGCACAGAAGCTTGCCGGTGTAGATGGCGACCATGTAGATATGGCCAACAAATCTCACCCCGTTTAATCCGGTTTGCAAAGCGCAAACTAGCTTTAAGTTTCTAAAAACCCCGCTGCAGATCAAAAGTCTGCGGCGGGGTTTTCTATATCTCATTACCACCCGCACAGAGGGATGGTTTGCTGAAAAGCAGCACAAAAGGGAATACAGCTTAACCAGTGCTCAGGCTGGCTACACTCATTGCAAAGAGAGCTTTTTTAACCAAAGCATTTCTTGCAAAACAAACGCTGTACCGGCAAAAGAAAAACAGCAGTTTTGCATCAACTTTGTTTTTCTTTCATTCTCTTCTGTTTTCGTGGCATTTTCTCGTCTTTTCATTTGACAGCTAACGCTGCAGCGTGTACAATAATACAATGTATAGTTATATCAAAAATGCAGATTTCTGTATGAAAATAAAGGATGTGTCGAACGATGATTACCAGCATGACAGGCTACGGGCGTGCCCGCAGCGCAGCCGATGGGCGTGAGATCACGGTAGAGATCAAAAGCGTCAATTCGCGCTATTTTGAGTATTCTTCGAGAATGCCGCGCGCTTACGCATTTTTAGACGACAAGATGAAGCAGTACCTTGCGGGCCGCTTGGCCCGCGGCAAGGTTGAAGTTGCGCTTTCGGTGATAAACACCGGCGTGGCGGATAGCGTTGTCACCGTGAATGAAGCACTGGCAGAAAGCTACCTTACTGCGCTGCACAGCATTGCCGAAAAGCTGGGCGTACGCGAAGATGTATCCGCGGTTTCTATCGCTAAATTTCCGGACGTGCTTACCCTTGCCAAGGCGGAAGAGGACGAGGATGCATTGTGGAATTCTGTGCTTTCGGTGCTTGCCGAAGCAACCGACCGCTTTATTGCCATGCGTGCCGGCGAAGGCGAGCGTATGACCGCAGATATTACCAGCCGCCTTAGCTTTTTGGAAGAATCGGTTGGGAAAATTGAAGCAACCTCCGGTGAGCGCGTGCAGAAATACACCGACCGCCTGTATGAAAAACTTAAAACTCTGCTGGAAGACCGCGCCGTAGACGAGAGCCGCATTTTAACAGAAGCTGCTATTTTTGCAGACAAAACTGCGGTGGACGAAGAAACGGTGCGTCTGCGCAGCCACATTCAGCAATACCGCGAAATTCTTGCCGCAGGCGGCCCAGTAGGGCGCAAGCTCGACTTTTTGACGCAGGAGCTGAACCGAGAAACCAATACCATTGGCAGCAAATGCCAGGAGCTGACCATTACCCGCATGGTGGTGGACATGAAAGCCGAAATCGAAAAAATCAGAGAACAGATTCAGAACCTGGAGTAGCCCGTTTGAGAACGGCACTTCCTCTTGCGGCAATGCCGCATTTGCAAGAAAGGAAAAGTGAAACGTATGAAACTGATCAATATCGGGTTTGGCAATATGGTTTCCGCCAGTCGGCTGATTGCAATTGTCAGCCCGGAGTCCGCGCCGATTAAACGAATCATCCAAGAGGCACGCGACCGTGGAACCCTGATTGATGCAACCTATGGACGGCGCACCCGCGCGGTCATTATTACGGATTCTGACCATGTAATCCTCTCCGCGGTACAGCCGGAGACTGTGGCAAACCGACTGAACGATACCGACGAGATTGAGGAGACTGAACTTGATGACGAATAGCGGCAAACACCTTATCGTACTTTCCGGCCCTTCCGGCAGCGGTAAGGATACTCTGGTACAACATTTGATCGAACGACACCCGGAAATCAAGGTTTCGATTTCTGCAACCACACGCGCTATTCGCCCGGGCGAAAAAGAGGGCGTAAATTACTATTACATGACCGTGCCGGAATTTGAACAAAAGCTGGCAGACGGTGAGATTCTGGAGCACACCTGCTACTGCGGCAATTATTACGGTACCCCGAAATCTGAGGTGGATGCCCGCATTATGGCTGGCATCAATGTAGTGCTGGTTATCGAGGTGGAGGGCGCAACCAATATCCGCCGCCTTTACCCCGAGGCAAAGCTGATTTTCGTGCAGCCGCCTTCTTTTGATGAGCTGGAGCATCGACTGCGCTGCCGCGGCACCGAGTCTGAAGAGGCAATTCAAAAACGTATGGCACGCGCCCGCGAAGAGCTGAGCTTTGCAAAAGATTATAACTACCGACTGGTAAATGATTCGCTTGATGAGTGTGTCGAGGAATTGTATCAGATCATTACAGAATAAGATAAGAGGAGGCAGCACCATGGCTGTGACAGCAAAAGTGGCGGTCGAAGCTGCTGCCTATTCTTTCGATAGATGCTACGACTATGGGATTCCGCCGCATCTTGCTGAACGGGTAAAACCCGGAAGCATGGTACTAGTGCCGTTTGGCATGGGCAAGGCGAAACCTCGCATGGGCGTTGTGCTCGATGTAGGCGAGCCGGAATACCTGAGCAAGGGCCTGAAAAACCTTTACGATGCAGTGCCGGAAGAAGCGACCCTGACGCCGGAACTGCTGGGGCTTGTGGGCTGGCTGAAAGAGCACACGTTTTGCACCTATTACGAGGCAGTGCGCGCCATTATTCCTTATGGCGCACAGTACCGCGCCGAAATGAGCCCGGCAGGGCCGATTTTATCGAAGCGACTGAACCGCCAAACGGTAAGCTGGTATCGGCTGATCTGCAGTGCTGCAAAACTGACGGCAAAGCAGCAAAAGGTGGCTGACCTGCTGCAAAGCGGAGAAATGCGCACCGCAGCCGAGCTTTGCGAGCTTGCGGGGGTGACCCGCGGCGTGGTGGAAACGATGGTGCGCAATGGCGTGCTGGAGGCGGAAGTGCGGGAGCGCGACGTACCCGTATATGAGAATTATCGCCCCATAGCCGAAAAAGTGCAGCTTTCTGCCGACCAGTGGCGCAGCTACACCCAGCTTGCAGAAAAGTTGGATGCCCCGCAGGCCCAAACGGCACTGCTGCACGGCGTTACCGGCAGCGGCAAAACGCTGATTTTTGTAGAGCTGATTCGCAAAGCGGTAGAGGATGGCAAACAATGCCTTGTGCTGGTGCCGGAAATTGGACTGACGCCACAGATGGTGTACAGGCTTAAATCTGCTTTTGGCGAGCGGGTAGCGGTGCAGCATTCGGCACTTTCCAACAGCGAGCGGCTCGACCAGTGGCAGCAGATTCAGCAGGAGAAAGCCGACATTGTGGTTGGTACCCGAAGTGCCGTGTTTGCCCCCCTCGAGCGGCTGGGGCTTATCATCATCGACGAAGAGCAGGAGCATACCTACGCGTCCGAAACAAGCCCGCGATATTCTGCTATCGAGGTTGCAAAATACCGCGCAGCCTACCATAAAGGCTTGCTTTTGCTTGCATCTGCCACCCCGCTTTGTGACGACTACTACGCCGCCGAGCAGGGGCGTTATACGCTTTCTACGCTTTCTGCACGTTATAATCAGCAACCACTGCCCTCAGTGGAGTTGGTTGATTTGCGGCAAGAGCTCGCGCACGGCAATACCGGTAGCATCAGCGGAAGACTGGCACAGGAGATTGCACGCAACCTGCGCGAAGATAAACAGACGATTCTGTTGCTGAACCGCCGCGGTTACCAGACGGTAGCCATGTGCGAAAGCTGTGGCGAAGTGGTAAAATGCAAGCTGTGCAGCGTGCCGTTGGTTTACCACAAAAAAGAAAACAAACTGCTCTGTCACTATTGCGGCAGTACCATTGCCCCAAAGCCGGAGCAATGCCCCGATTGCAGTGGGAAACTGCGCTATACCGGGTTTGGTACGCAGCGGGTAGAAGAAGAGCTGGCGAATATCTTCCCCACAGCGCGGGTGCTGCGACTGGATACCGACACGACCCAGACCAAAAACAGCCACGAGCGCATGCTTGCAGATTTTGCGGCAGGGCGGTATGATATTATGATAGGCACTCAGATGGTAGCGAAAGGGCTCGATTTTCCGAACGTTTCACTGGTAGGGGTGCTGGGCATCGACCAGATGCTGTTTGCGCAAAGCTACCGAGCGTTTGAGCGGGTATTTTCACTGGTGACACAGGTGGTGGGGCGCAGCGGCAGAGCCGATGCCGAAGGCCGCGCACTGATTCAAACGGTGGACCCGCAAAACCGCATTTTACAGCTTGCAGCGGGGCAGAATTATACAGAGTTTTATATTGAAGAAATTGCGGCCCGCAAACTGCATCTTTACCCGCCGTTTTGCGCCATCTGTGTGGCAACTTTTTCAGCGGAAAGCGAAAAAGAAACCGCCCAGGCAGCCCAGGCATTTGCAAACAGCCTGCGCAGCTGCGCGGCAGCGCATAAAACCATCCCCTTGCGGGTGCTTGGCCCCGCGCCGGCGGCACTTGCCATGCTGGGCGGGCGGTACCGGTATAAGCTTACCGTCAAATGCCGCAACGATGTCAGCTTTCGGCGGCTTTTGTCCGAGGTGCTGGCAGAGTATCATAAAGGCCCGTTTGGTGGCAAGGTCAGCCTTGCGGTGGATTTCAACAACGACAACGAAGCTTAAGCTGCGCTTGTTGCATTATTTTATACACGAACTCTGCGCTACGCAGAGAGCTCAACCTTATTACAAAGGAGATTCTTACCTATGGCACTTAGAAAAATTGTTTTAGATGGCGACCCGATCTTGAAAAAAGTCTGCCGCCCTGTTACGGATTTCAGCGAGAAAACCGCACAGCTGCTCGAGGATATGGAAGAAACCCTTCTCGATGCAAACGGCCTTGGCCTTGCAGGCCCGCAGGTTGGCGTAATGCGCCGCATCTGCATTGTGCTGGACGTTGGTGAAGAGCATGATGGCTGCGCTCCCGAAGAGGGCGAAGAAGTGCCGGAGTATCCGTTCATCGAGCTGATTAACCCGGAGATTATCGACCGCCAGGGCGCAGTTACCATCTATGAAGGCTGCCTTTCCTTCCCCGGCCGCAATGGTGCCATTGAGCGCCCCGAGCAGGTGACGGTAAAAGCACTGGACCGCAACGGCAAAGAGTTTACCGCTACCCGCCGCGGCATTGTAGCACGTGCTATCTGCCACGAGTGCAACCACCTCGACGGCATCACTATCCTTGACCTTGCGGACCATTTCTATGAAGATACCGAAGAGGGCATGGAGGAAGAATAAATCTCCGTTTTACCGAAAGGAACCACGCTTATATGAGAATTCTTTTTATGGGTACCCCGGACATTGCAGCGGAATCCCTTGCGGCTATTCTGGCAGCAGGGCATACCGTCTGCGGGGTGTTCACCCGTGAAGATAAACCGGTCGGCAGAAAACAGGTGCTTACCCCGCCGCCGGTAAAACAGCTTGCGCTGGAGCATGGGCTCGAAGTTTATCAGCCTAAAACACTGCGCGACGGCAAAGCCGAAGAAACAATTCGCACTCTTGCGCCGGATCTCATCGTCGTTGTGGCGTACGGGCGCATTTTGCCCGCAGAGGTGCTTGCGCTGCCCAAGTTTGGCTGCATTAACCTGCACGTTTCGCTGCTGCCGCAATACCGCGGCGCTGCACCCATCCAGCACGCTGTCCTTAATGGAGACCCCGAAACCGGTGTAACCATTATGTACATGGACGAGGGGCTGGACACCGGTGACATCATTACGGTGGCTCCGGTCGCTATTGGGGAAGACGAAACAGCGGGCGAAGTGTTTGACAAAGTTTCGGCGCTGGGCGCAAAAACGCTTGTTGACACGATTGTACTCATCGGCGAAGGCAAAGCAAGCCGTACCTCGCAATGCCACGAGAAAGCAACCTTTGCACCGCCGCTGGATAAAGCCATGGGCCTATTTGAATTTACCGGCAAAGCCCCCGCGCTGCACAATCTAATCCGCGGCCTTTCACCGTGGCCGATTGCTTATTTTATGCAGGATGGCAAAAAGGTAAAGGTAACGCGCTCGCATAAAAGCGAGCTTACCGGTAAGCCGGGAGAAGTGCTCGCAACAAAGCCGCTCACCGTTGCTTGCGGCGAAGGTGCGCTGGAGCTGCTGGAGGTTGTGCCAGAGGGCAAACGCCCCATGCAGGGCTTTGAATGGGCAGCAGGTCGCCGCCTGAAAAAAGGCGACCTGCTGTAACTGCGTGTGAGAAGAGGAGTTTCCCAGCCAAGTTGCAGAAAGATGCCGGGCGGCAATCGGCATCTGCGGGGCAGCGTCCCCAGTAAAGGAGAATGTTATGTTCTACGGTTTTGATCGTTACTATTTTATATTGGTCGTGCCCGCACTGATTATCGCAGGCTGGGCACAGATGAAAGTTTCCACCACCTTCAGCACGTACTCCCGCATGCCGGTAGGCAACCGCATGACCGGTGCAGACGCAGCGCGTTTTATTCTTGATATGAACGGACTGACGAATGTGCGTGTAGAGCGCATTGCCGGTAAACTGACGGATAACTACAATCCGACCGACCGTGTTGTGCGGCTTTCGGATTCTGTTTATGGCAGCGCGACGATTGCCGCTGTTGGCGTTGCTGCGCACGAATGTGGCCACGCCGTGCAGCACGCAACCGGGTACGCGCCGCTTAAGCTGCGCACCGCCATTATTCCCGCCACCCAAATTGGTTCCACCCTGGCTGTGCCGATGATTTTTCTTGGCATTCTGATGTCCAGCGACCCGCTGGTGAACATCGGCATTTTGCTGTTTAGCCTGATGACGGTGTTTCAGCTGGTTACACTGCCGGTTGAGTTTAACGCAAGTGCGCGCGCAGTTGCAACGCTTTCCGGCCACGGCATGGTAAATGCAGAAGAAGAGCGCGGCGTGAAAAAGGTACTCTCCGCAGCGGCGCTGACCTATGTGGCAGCTCTGCTTGTTTCGGCAATGCAGCTGCTGCGCCTTGTGCTGATTGCAGGCAGAAGGAACGATCGATGAAGCAGGACTCCGCACGTTTGCTGGCCGCAAAAGCGCTGATGCGCTGCGAAAAAAGCGGCTATTCTAACCTGGTGCTTGCTTCGATGCTGCAAAAAAGTGGCCTTTCGGCGCGGGATAGGGCTTTTGCCTCCCGTATTGTTTACGGTACGGTAGAGCGCCAGCTGACGCTGGACGCCCAGTTGGCCCCCTTTTTAAAACAGCCACTGAACACCATGATGCCCGAGCTGCGCGCTGTGCTGCGCAGTGGTTTATACCAGATTTTATATATGGATTCCGTCCCCACCTCTGCAGCGGTGAACGAAGCGGTTCAGCTGACCCGTGCACTCAGCAAAGGGTCTGCGTCCGGTTTTGTCAACGCGGTTTTGCGCAAGGCGAGCCAAGCACAATGGCAGCCCGAAGCCAAAACAGAGGAAGAGCGACTTTCACAGCTTTATTCGGTCGGCTTGCCGGTGGTGAAACTGCTGAAAGCGGCTTATCCGGATAAAATTGAAGCTCTTTTGCAAGAAAGCTTTACCCAGCCTAAACTGACAATTCGCGTCAATACACTGAAAACGACAGCAAAAGAACTTGCGGTGTCGCTTTCCGCAGACGGCGTTAAAGTGAGTGAAACTGGTCTGCTCAATGCTCTTGTTTTAGAAGATGCGGGGGATATAACCCGTCTGCCACAGTTTACGCAAGGGCTTTTTCATGTGCAG
Source organism: Pygmaiobacter massiliensis (assembly GCF_900199435.1). Classification (GTDB taxonomy): domain Bacteria; phylum Bacillota; class Clostridia; order Oscillospirales; family Ruminococcaceae; genus Pygmaiobacter; species Pygmaiobacter massiliensis. Next base: position 530,550 of record NZ_OAML01000002.1, on the reverse strand, counting down.
GGGCTTGCATCGCAGCTTTGTGTTGCAGCGCTCGGCGTAAAACTGGGCGACCGGGTATTGGATGCCTGCGCGGCACCCGGCGGCAAAACCGCGACGATAGCTCAAACACTGTGTGGGCAGGGAAGCCTGACCGCCTGCGAGCTGCACCCGGCGCGTGTAAAGTTGATTGAAACGCTGATTGCGCGCATCGGAGCACAAAATGTGACTGCCCGGGCACAAGATGCTGCTGTTTTTGATCCTGCTATCGGCGAAATGGACAAGGTTCTTTGCGACGTGCCGTGCTCCGGGCTTGGAACACTTGCAAAAAAACCTGATATTCGGTATAAAGACTTGCAGGATTTGCCAAAACTGATAAAGATTCAGGGAGCAATCCTTGACACGGCGGCACAGTACCTGGTGCCGGGTGGCAGCCTCGTTTATTCTACCTGCACCATTAACCCGAAGGAAAATGAACTGGTTGTGCAGGAATTCTTGCGCACGCATCCGGAATTTACCGCGATAGATACCGGCATTGCCGGATTTGGAGAGCAAAAGCTTGGTGCGTTTTGCCTTTTCTTCCCCCAGGGGGGACAGGACGGATTTTTTATCGCGAGGCTTACCCGTGCAGAAAAGAGCGCTCCAGCCTCGTTTAAATAGGTAGCAAGTTTGGAAAGATTGTGATAAAATGGAATACGTTCAACTGACCTCACTGACAGAGCCACAACTGGTGGCTTACATACAGAGCCTCGGCCAACCGGCCTTTCGAGGTCGGCAAATCTATAAATGGCTGCATGAAAAACAGGTAACTGATTTTTCACAGATGACCGACCAGCCCAAAGCATTTCTGGAAAAGCTCTCCGAGGCTGCTGTCATCGAAACCTTAACGATTGCGCGCAAGCAGGTGTCTAAAGACGGCACCGTGAAATATTTGTTCCGTTTGCCGGACGGCAATTGCATCGAAAGTGTTGTTATGCGTTACAGCTATGGCAACACCATCTGTGTTTCTACGGAAGTAGGCTGTGCAATGGGGTGCCGTTTTTGCGCCTCCACCCAGGGTGGGCTTGTACGCCGGCTTACTGCCGGTGAAATCTGCGCGGAGGTTTACGCTGCCCAGAAAGATGTAGGGGAGCGCATTTCCAACATCGTGCTCATGGGCATTGGCGAACCGCTTGATAACTATAATAACGTGCTGGATTTTCTACGCATTATCTCCAGCGACCACGGCATCAACATCGGTATGCGCAACATCAGCCTTTCTACCTGCGGTCTGGTACCCAAAATTGCCGAGCTGGCGCAGGAAGGCCTTGGCCTGACACTTTCGGTATCGCTGCACGCGCCCAACAATACGCTGCGCTCTTCGATGATGCCGGTCAACGATGCTTACCCGGTGGAAGAGCTGATTGCAGCCTGCCGTGCCTATCAGCAAAAAACAGGCCGGCGCATCAGCTTTGAGTATGCAATGGTTAAAGGCGTCAACGACACACCCGCCTGTGCGGAAGAGTTGGCGCACCTTTTGCGCGGCATGAGCGCACATATCAATTTAATTCCGATTAATCCCGTCGATGGCTCGCAATATTCTGCCAGCGACGCGAAGAATGTAAATGACTTTAAAGAGCGCTTAATCGCGCTCGGCATGAATGCCACAGTACGGCGCCGGCTTGGTACCGACATCAGCGCGGCGTGCGGCCAGCTGCGGCAGGAAGCGAAGGGAGAATCCGACCAGTGAGAATCGTCGGCAAAACCGATATCGGCATGGGCCGCAAAGAGAATCAAGACAATTACCGCGCAGGCAGAATGCAGGATGACACTGTCTGGGCGGTAGTTTGCGACGGCATGGGCGGCACGCGCGGCGGCGCCATTGCCAGTAGCGTGGCTGTAGAAACGATGGAAAACGAGCTGCTGCGAGGGCTGGCAGAGCCTATCTCGGCGGCGGGTATCCACGAGCTGCTGGACAATGCTGCACAGCGGGCGAACACCCGTGTGTACGACCTTGCCCGCCACGACGAGACCAAACGCGGCATGGGCACAACGCTGGTTGCCGTGATATTAAAGAACAATACTGTATATTATGTGCATGCCGGTGACTCGCGCGCGTACCTGCACCGTGCCGGCGTGTTGGACAGGTTGACCAAAGACCACTCTATTGTGCAGGAAATGATAGAGAACGGAACGCTGACGGAAGAAGAAGCGGTTACCCACCCCCAAAAAAATTTGATTACGCGCGCGCTGGGTGTCAATGATACATTGCAGCTGGATTATGGTGAGAGACAGGTGCGCAGCGGCGACCTTATTTTGCTTTGCAGCGACGGGCTCACCAACGCAGCGCCAGAACAGGCGATTGCAGCCGCGCTGAGCGAAACGCCTTTTTTTGAAACGGCGGATAAACTGATTTCACTTGCGCTTGATGCAGAGGGGCAGGATAACATTACTGCCGTTCTGGTGAAAGTGGAAAATGCCCACTGACCGGGTGAAATATTTTTGATTCTATCCGGGAAAGCACTGTGTGGCTTTTTCTGTACAATTCCGGGAAAGGAATGGTCATAACACATGGATATGTATATCGGCAAACGCCTGGACGGGCGTTATGAGATCGAAAAGCTGATTGGTGTTGGCGGCATGGCAAATGTCTACAAAGCCACTGATTTGCTTGAGCACCGCCCCGTAGCGGTGAAGATCCTGCGCCAGGAGTTTTTGGAGAACGAGGATCTTGTAAGAAGATTCAAAAATGAATCGAAAGCAATTGCTCTGCTCCACCACCCCCATATTGTCCGGGTATTCGATGTAAGCGTATCGGACAAGGTGCAGTACATTGCGATGGAATACCTTGACGGCGCGACGCTCAAAGAATATATTGAGCAGCGCGGTGTGCTGAGCTGGAAAGAAACGCTGTTCTTTATTGAACAGGTGCTCGGTGCATTGCAGCATGCGCACGCAAAAGGCATTATCCACCGCGATATTAAGCCGCAAAATATTATGGTGCTTGCAGACGGCAACATCAAGGTGATGGATTTCGGCATTGCACGTTTTGCCCGCAGCGAATCGCACACCGTTACCGACAAAGCCATTGGCTCGGTGCATTATATCAGCCCCGAGCAGGCCAAGGGCGATGTGATTGATGCAAAGGCAGATATCTATTCTACCGGTGTTATGATGTACGAAATGCTGACCGGCAAGCTGCCGTTTGACAGCGAAAGTGCAGTGCAGGTGGCGATTAAACAGATTTCTGATACGGCCGCACCGCCCCGCAGCATCAACCCGGATATTCCGGAGCCGCTGGAAGCTATTACCATGAAGGCAATGGCAAAGGACGCACGCCGGCGATACCAATCTGCGGATGAGATGCTGGGTGCAATTGAAGAATTTAAAAAGAACCCCAGTATTAAGTTTGCATACGACTATCTGGATGACAATTCACCAACGAGGTATATAGATAAAGTGATAAGCAAAGCAAAAAAAACACCGCCCCAGGGCGCTCAAAAACAGCCAAAGAAAAAACGCAACCTCACTCTGCCTATTTTGGCGGGTATGGCGCTGGCGTTTGCCGTCGGCTCTGCAATTCTTTGTTTCCTTATCTTTAGTACGTCCGGCTTTTTTAGCAGCAAACCCGACGTGGATCTTCAAAACTTTGTTGACCTCAATTACAACGATGTGAAGAGCAACACCGAATACACCGAGAATTTTAAGCTGGACGTAGAAAAGGTGTACAGCGCAAGCCATCCCGAAGGCCAGATTATCAAACAAAGCCCCAAGCCGCCTAAAAAGGTAAAGCAGGGCGCTAAGGTGAAAATCTGGGTCAGCATGGGCACCGAGGTTGTCACTGTGCCGGATACCGCCGGTAAAACCCGCGGCGAAGCAGAGAAAGCACTCTCTAAGCTGGGGCTTTCGGTGCTGGTTGTACCCGAAAAAAGCGAAAGCGTAGAAGCGGGCAAAGTTATCCGCACAAACCCCGAGCCGGGCACTAAGCTGGATACCGGCAGTGAAATCACAGTTTACATCAGCAAAGCGGCAGGCGAAGATAAAGTGGCTGTGCCGCAACTCATCAATGTTGCCTCCACCGCAGAAGCGCGTAAAATTCTGGAGAGCAGCAGACTTTCTCTGGGCACCCCGATTGAAGTAGAAAGCGAGCTGCCGCAGGGCACCATTCTTTCTCAAGACCCGCCCGCGGGCACTGAGGTAGCCGTTGGTACAAAAGTTACCGTCACCATCAGCACCGGTGTTGTTGCGCCCAAAGAAAAGAGCGTCACTGTTACAGTTACCTTTGATGCCAACGCGACGGCTTCTCACTGGACGGCTACTGTAGGCGGCACCCAGGTTAGCGCATTTGATGCTGTGCCCGGCGGTGTATGGAGCTTTACCCTGACCGGCATTAACGCACAGGAAATGATTATCACGAACGGCTCGACCCCGATTGTAGCTACCGTAGACTTCCAGAATCCGGGTAATTATAACTTCCAGGTCAATGGACCGAAACCCACACCGACGCCAGCGCCGACCCCGACACCGGCGCCTCCGGTACCGACGCCCTCACCGATAATCACACCACCGCCTGTCACTGCACCGCCTGTATCACCGGAGGTACCTGACCTGCTTGGGGTGCTGCACAATTTGCATTGAAATGAGTAATATATGGCAGAAATCAAATTAGAAAATAGAATTATGAAAGGCATTGGCGGGTTCTATTATGTCGCAACGGCAGAAGGACTCGTGGAATGCAAGGCAAAGGGGATATTCCGCAAAAAGGGAATATCCCCTTTGCCCGGCGACCTTGTACAGTTGGAACAGGAAGGCGACAGCGCAATAATTGCAGAAATACTGCCCCGGAAAAATGTGCTGGTTCGCCCACCCATGGCAAACCTCGATGTGCTGTTTATCGTGGCAGCCACTACCGAGCCGGCACCCAATTATTTAGTGCTGGATAAAATGTGTGCCATAGCGGTGGATAAGGGCATCACTCCGGTGATTGTTGCTACAAAAACCGACCTTTGCAGCCAGCGAGAGCTGGTGGAAGCTTACGCAAAATCCGGCATTGAAGTTATTGTAGCAGGGCGAGAAGAAGAAAAGGCCCTTGAGCGGATTCGTGAAATCATCGCAGGGCGATTTTGTGCGTTTACAGGCAATTCGGGTGTGGGTAAATCCACACTGCTGGGCCGCCTGCTGCCAAAGCTGCATTTCGACACGGCTGAAATCAGCAAAAAGCTGGGCCGCGGCAAGCACACCACCCGCCAGGTGGAATTGTTCTCTGCCTTTGGAGGGCTGATCGCAGATACACCGGGCTTTTCTTCGCTTGATATGGAGCGCGCCAATCTGATTTTAAAAGAAAATCTGCAATTTGCTTTTCCGGAGTTTGAGCCTTATCTGACGGCCTGCAAATTTACCGGCTGTTCCCACAGAACCGAAAAAGGCTGTGCTGTGCGTGCAGCGCTAGAAGCAGGCGAGATTGGACAGCGCCGGTACGAAAGCTACCTTGCAATGTATGAAGACGCCAAAGACATTAAAGAATGGGAGCTGTGACCCTTGGAAAAACAGACAAACCGCTGTGTGCTGATTGCAGGCGGCGAAGTGGACCCCACACTGGCGGAATTGATTCGCCCTACTGATACTGTCTGGGCACTGGATGCCGGCGTTGAGCGGGCAAAGCTGCTCGGCGTAACGCCGTCGCTGTGCTTGGGCGATTGGGATTCTGCCCCCTGCCCGGAACACGCAGAGGAATTAATTTCGCTGGTGCCGGAAAAGGATGATACAGACACACACCATGCGGCACGCCTTGTGGTAGAGCGTGGCTTTACCGAAGTGCTGCTGCTGGGAGGCCTGGGGGGGCGGCTGGACCACACCTTTGCAAACCTGGCCACACTGCTTTTTTTGCGCAGATGTGGGGTGCAGAGCTGGGCGGTAGATCAAAACACCGCCGTTACGGTGCTGACGAGTGAAAGCCGATGCTTTGAAAAACGAGAGGGCTTTTATTTTTCCGTGTTTGCGATGGATGGAACTGCACATGGGGTTACCCTTTCCGGCGTGAAGTATCCGCTTTGTGAGGCGGTGCTCACAGGGGCTTATCCTATTGGGGTGAGCAACGAGATTTTAGAGCAAACGGCCCTGGTTTCCGTAAAAAACGGGAATTTGCTTGTGATGTACGCCCGAAAGTAGCAAAAACTCATCTTTCTGTATATACTGGGTTACCAGTCAGGAAAGAGGGGATTTGATGCAGATCGTCGTAGTCAAGAGTCCGAAGCTGCTCCGTGGAATTCTCAAAGCCATCTTTGGGATTAAGAGCAACAGCTAGGACCTACCAAGAAAAACTGCTGCAAGACACTTTTTTAAGTGTTTTGCAGCAGTTTTCGTTTGTCCCGGAATAACAAAGACAAGGAGTGAATACTTATTTGTTGAAAGGGGCGAGGACTATGGAATTAAAGGTGTTCAGAGACACCGTGAGCGTGGAGCAACAGCTTTGTGATCTCACGCTGGAGCACCCGGTGGAAACAGAGATCATGATTCCCGACTATCTGCCGGAAATTTTTAAAATCGTAAAGAGCTTTGTCACGCCGGTCATACTTCAAAAACAGGTGATGGGTGGCAAACTCACACTAGAAGGCTACCTGCGCCTGCTGGTGTACTATCAGGGCGAAGAAGGGCAGAGCCTCTGCCCCGTCGAACAAAAGCTGCCGTTCTCTAAAACGGTAGAGCTCAAACCAACCGGCTGCAGCCGTTACCACATTTCCGTCGCGGGCGAGTGCGAATATTTGAACGTACGTGCCATCAACCAGCGGCGCATTGATGTGAAAGGTGCTTATGCATTTAAGACGGTCGTCAGCGGCGAGGTAGAGCAGGAGATTATCACTGCGCTTTCCGGTGCAGGGGTACAGAGCAAGCAAACAGAGCTTTCTTTGACCCGCACGGTTGGCGATGTGGAAAAACAGTTCACTGCCGAGGATACGGTAGAGTTTGAGCAGGCACCTGAGGCCATTCTTTCTACCCAGTGCAGCGGTGCAGTTTCCGAGATCAAACTGGTTTCGGGTAAGGCAGTTGTAAAAGGTGCGCTGATGCTCACCGTTGCTTACCGCGCCGAGCCGGGCTGCCATGTGCTGCACGCGCAAAAAGAGATGGCGTTCAACCAGATTATCGACGTCGAGAATCTGACAGAAGACTGCGAATGCAGCGCGCAGGTTAAGCCGATGGGCTGCACCATCACCGCAGGCTCTGACGGCGGCACCGTCGCCAGTGTCAACGCTGTAATTGCACTGCTGGCTTATAAAAAAGCTTCTGTGTACGCAGTGTCGGATGCTTTCTCTACTGCATATGAAGCAGAAACGACCACCAAGACCATTTTAACCGGGCAAATCATCGACCGGTTCCATAATACTATCACAGCTTCTACATCAGGCGCACTGCCGGATGCAGGCAGCACAGTGGTGGAGTGCGTGGCAACTGTTTTGCCGCCCGAGACGGTCACCGAAAACGGTGAGCTTTGCATCAAGGGACGCGTTGTGGCACACCTCATCTGCTGCAACAGCCTGGGCGAGCTGGAATGCTATGACAAACCCTGCGACTACATGCTGCCCAAACGCTATGCAGGCAGCGCAGATGCTGTAAGCGTAGAAGCAACGGCACTGTTTGAAAGTGCAAGTGCGAAAAAGAGCGGCGAAGACGCCTCCTGTGAAGTCAACATCTCGGTGAGTGGCGTAGTAACTGAGCGCGCCCGCACGGAAGTCATTGACACCATTGTCTGCGACGAATTGCTGCAGGCACAAGATGACGGCGTAGCACTGCGCATCTATTATGGCAAAGCCGGCGAAGAGCTGTTCTCAATCGCTAAGCGTTACCATGCCGACCCCGCAAAAATCGCGGCGGGCAGCGGGATCGATACCGAGACACTGCAGCAGGATACCCGGCTGCTGATTCCCACCGCGGAATAAGGGAGGAGAGCAGATGGAAGCGAATACAATCTATCAGGACCTTGCCCGGCGTACCGGCGGCGAGATCTACATCGGCGTCGTCGGTCCTGTACGCACTGGCAAAAGTACATTTATCAAACGTTTTATGGAAGCCCTCGTGCTGCCTGCCATTAAAAACACCGCTGTGCGCCAGCGCGCTACCGATGAGCTGCCGCAAAGTGCCGCTGGCCGCACCGTAATGACCACCGAGCCGAAATTTGTGCCGGAGCAGGCCATTACTTTGGAATTGGAGAATGGCGTTTCGTTCCGCACTCGGCTGATTGATTGCGTCGGCTACCTTGTACAGGGCGCAATGGGCACCGTGGAAGATGAACGCCCCCGCATGGTGAAAAGCCCGTGGTACGACCATGCGGTGCCTTTTGAGGTAGCTGCGGAAACCGGCACCCGCAAGGTTATCACCGAGCACTCTACGATTGGCCTTGTGCTGACCACCGACGGCAGCATCAGCGATTTGCCCCGCAGTGCATACGAAGGGGCAGAGGCGAGAGTCATCGGCGAAATGAAAGGCACCGGCAAGCCGTTTGCCGTGCTGCTCAACTGTGTTTCGCCGGATGCTCGCCAGAGCAAAGAGCTGGCAAACGAGCTTACTGCAAAATACGGTGTCGCAGTTATTCCTATCAGCTGTGTAGAGATGACCGAAGCTGATATTCGCAACGTGCTGAAAACCGTGCTGTATGAGTTTGCAGTGCAGGAAATCGGCTTTACGATGCCTAAATGGATTACCATGCTGGAGCCTGACCATTGGCTGCAGGAGAGCGTTTACGGTGCGGTGCGTAACTTCGCTGACAGTGTTGTGCGGATTCGTGACCTACGCGACAATGCGCCCACTCTGGCCAGTGAGTACATTTCCAGTGCAGCGGTTACCGCCATCAACCTGGACACCGGCACCGCCAAGGTGGAAGTACACCTTGCCTCGGATATCTTCTACAAGGTACTGGGCGAGCAGGCTGGGCTTGAAATCTGTGATGAAGCCAGTTTGATGCCTTGCGTCATTCAGCTTGCACGGGTGAAAAAAGAGTATGAGAAGATTCGCGACGCGATGCAGCAGGTTGAAGCAACCGGATACGGCATCGTGATGCCGACCATCGATGAACTGCACCTGGAAGAGCCGGAGATTGTCAAACAGTCTGGCCGGTATGGCGTGCGGCTGAAAGCCAGCGCACCTTCGATTCAGATGCTCAAAACCAACATTACGACCGAAATCAGCCCTATTGTGGGCAGCGAGAAACAGTCGGAAGAGCTGGTAATGAGCCTGCTGAAAGATTTCGAAGAAGACCCCATTCGCATCTGGGAGTCCAATATTTTCGGCAAGAGCCTGCATGAGCTGGTCAACGAAGGCCTGCAAGGCAAGCTGCTGCATATGCCTACCGAGGCGCGCCTCAAATTGCAAGAAACCCTTGAGCGCGTCATCAACGAGGGCTGCCAGGGACTGATTTGCATTATCCTGTAACTCTTACATCAACACAATAAAACGCGTGGACCGTTAAAGCGGTCCACGCGTTTTTGATTTTAGAATATTTTTGGCCGTAGTAAACTTGCAGGATAAGCCAATATTATAAACGGGGCATAAAAGGAAGATTGCGGAGAATCGTAAAAGCAGCAGCGGCGAGCGCAAAACAAATCCATGCCCACCCGGGCAATTTAGGCCGCCGAAGTATTCTGCGCCCGCAAATCGTTTCTATTAACATAGAGAGAAGGAAATAAGCCAGAAAAGGCAAAAGCAGGATAACAAAGGCATTGTACCGCAATGCATCGGTAAAATTTCCGTGCATGAGAGCAAGAACAGCCCGGCTACCCCCACACCCAAGGCAGTAAAACCCGGTTGTTTGGTAGAAATAACACGGGAAAAGATGCCCCTCACGATATAAAAACCATGCAGCCAGCAGAAAAAGGGGAAATACTATTAAAAGAAGCCAACGTCTTTTCGTGAAGAACCCTCCCTTTTTTATGGTTTTGTTAGACCTGCACTGATAGATTTTTCCTTTTACAGAAATCGAAAAGTGAAAAAATTTATTTAAAAATGCGCTTTTTCATTAATTATAAGCATTTTTAAAGGAAACGCAAGGAAAAAATTGATTCTTCACGGGATATGTTGTAAAATAAATAAGATAGCGGGGTATGCCCTGCGCCCGGTTTTTTCTGGGAGAACACAAGAAGTTTGGTGATAAAATGGCAAAAGCATTTGCCGATTTGCTCAAGCGTTATCGCCGTGCAATATTGGTATTGTTCGATATTGTTGTGGTGGCAGCGTCTTATATGGCAACGTGGGTGCTTGTTTTGCAGGGCAGCGACCTTTTTAAATCGCTGGTCAACTCTGCCGAAGTGCAAAGCAGCAACCCGTTCCGAGAATATTTCAGCCTTATGGTATCCAGCTGCATCTTTTTTGTCAGCTGCTATATCATCGTTTATGCCTTTATGGGTATGTACGACAGTCTATGGCGCTATGCAGAAATTGTCGAATTTTTCCGTTTCTGTATGTCCTCTATTTTGGCGGTAGGCGCATTTATCGTGGTTTCGCGCTTTATTTTTACCGAGCGGCGTATTCCTATCGCTGTTTATTTGATGAGCGCGATGTTTGCCACGGCACTCACCCTGGTAGCGCGTTTGACTTACCGCATGTATCGCAACACAAAAATTAAATCCGGTGTCAGCCGCAGACGGCGTGTGATGCTGATTGGTGCAGGTGACGCGGCGAGCACCTTACTGCACGAGCTTTACAAAAACCCGTCCGATGAAATGAACATCATCTGCGCGGTAGACGATTCCCCCCAAAAGGTTGGTCGTTCGATTCTCGGCATCGAGATTATGGGTACCACTGAAGATATCCCTGAGTTAGTGCGCCAATGTGAAATAGAAACGATTCTGCTTTGCATCCCGACCCTTGAGGATGAGAATAAGCACCGAATTCTTTCTATTTGTGCAAAAACAAACTGTAACCTGCGCATTTTGCCGGACATTGTGAAACTGATTGCAGACGGCAAAGATCTCTCTTCCCGCATTCGCGATGTGCAGGTAGAAGACCTGCTTGGGCGCGAAGTCATTGAAATTTCCTCCACGGCCAGCCAGCTGGTTAAAGGTAAAACCATCATGGTTACCGGTGGCGGCGGTTCTATTGGCAGCGAGCTTTGCCGACAGATTGCAGCCTCAAACCCGAAAAAACTTGTCATCGTAGATATTTACGAAAACAATGCGTATGCCATCCAGCAGGAGCTGATTCGCAAATATGGCGATAAGCTGGACCTGGAGGTGCAGATTGCCTCAGTACGTGACAGCAAAAAGGTAGACCTTTTGTTTGCACATTATCGCCCCAATATCGTCTTTCATGCGGCTGCGCATAAGCACGTGCCGCTGATGGAGACAAGCCCGGAAGAAGCAGTCAAAAACAACGTCTTTGGCACATATAATGTAGCACTTTCCGCAGAAAAATATGGCGCAGACCGCTTTGTGCTGATTTCCACCGATAAAGCGGTCAATCCTACTAATGTGATGGGGGCTACCAAGCGCATTTGTGAGATGATTATTCAAAGCATTGCCAAAAACAGCAAAACCAGTTTTTGTGCAGTGCGATTTGGCAACGTGCTGGGCTCCAACGGCTCGGTGCTACCGCTTTTTAAAGAGCAGATTGCTAGCGGTGGTCCGTTGACGGTCACCGACCCTAACATTATCCGCTATTTCATGACCATCCCAGAGGCGGTAAGTCTGGTGCTGCAAGCCGCGTCCATGGGCGGGGCAGGCAACATTTACGTTTTGGATATGGGTGCGCCGGTTCGTATTCTCGACCTTGCGGAAAACCTTATTAAACTGGCAGGCTTTATTCCGTACCGGGACATCGACATTGTCTTTACCGGTCTTCGCCCCGGCGAAAAGCTGTACGAAGAGCTGATGATGGACGAGGAAAGCGTACAGAAAACCGAGAGCAAAAAAATCTTTATCGGTGCACCGCTGCGTATGAACCGCGAAAATTTCTTCGACCATTTAAAAACGCTCAAAGAAATTGCTTACGAAAACGACAGCGAGCGTCTTTTGCAGTTTATTGCAGAAATGGTACCCACCTTTGACCACAAAATTTAATGAAGGCAACCCGGCTTTGCGGTGCTTTACGCAGGTATTGCTGGGGGCCTGATACCAGAGGGAAGTTTGCGATGTACAAGGCAATCAAACGAATTATAGATTTTGTGCTTTCTCTTGCAGGGTTAATCGTGCTGTCTCCACTGTTTTTGATTCTCGCAGTGTGGATCAAAGCGACAAGCAGGGGGCCGGTACTGTTTCGCCAAAAACGTGTAGGTAAGGGGAAAACGCATTTTGAAATCCTCAAGTTTCGCAGTATGTACAGCGATACACCCAAAGATGTGCCGACCCACCTTTTAGGCAATGCAGATGCTATGATTACTCCGGTTGGCCATTTTTTGCGCAAAACCAGCTTGGATGAGCTTCCGCAGATACTCAATATCCTAAAAGGCGAAATGAGCATTGTGGGGCCGCGGCCAGCACTGTGGAACCAATATGACCTGATTGAAGAGCGCGACAAATACGGCGCGAACGATTTGGTGCCAGGGCTTACCGGCTGGGCACAAATTAACGGCCGCGATGAGCTGCCAATCCCTGTAAAAGCAGAACTGGATGGCTATTATGCCAAAAACATCAGCCTTGGGCTGGATATAAAGATTTTCTTTAAAACAATCACCAACGTGTTGTTTGCCAAAGGTGTTGTAGAAGGCGCGCAGGAACAAAAGAAATAGAAAAAAGCCACCCGGGCGGCAAAAAAGCAGTTCGAGTGGCTTTTGTTTTTTACAGGCGTGAAAATACGCGATGAAAAACAGAACAAAGCAGGGAGAAAACATATGACTGAAAAGATGAAAAAATGGCTGGCACCGGCAGCGGTATTACTGGTGTTGCTGGCGGTTTATTTTAGCGTAAAGGGAATGAATCTGAGCGGACTGCCGGAATATGCAGAAGTGTTACAGGTTGAAATTACTTCGGCTAACAAAGCGGACGAAGTGGTGAAGCTGACTGAGCAGGACAAAATCCGCCAGTCCGTGAATGCTGCGGGGCTGCTGGTTTATAATTTCGGTAAAGCGCCCGAAGAAACACCGATTATCACCATTCGGTACTTTTTAAGAGACGGCACGACCCAAACGGTTGCGGTAAGCCAGAACACCGTAAGCTATAAAGAAAAAACGTATAAGTTAAAAAACAGATCAGACAGCTTTGTTCAAATTGTAGAAACAGTGTTTTTTGAGCAGCAGGCAACCCCACAGCCACAATAAGCCAAGACAAAAAGCATCGGCAGCAGAAAAATTCTGCTGCCGATGTTCTTTTTATTTGTCGCTGCCGGGTTCAATCATCATAGAGAGAATGTTGCTGAATAAGTCATCTCCACGGCTCACGAATTTTTCTTCTACCGCTTTTGCAGAAAGCTCATCGGGCATGTAAAGGTCCAGCGAAAAAACCCGCTCTCCCAAATCCTCAATGTAGCAGTGCACCATATACCCGTTTTTGTTTTTTTCGTGGGTTGCGTGGTGCTGTGCTTTTTTGCGCTTATACACCTGTGCGCTGATAACTGCGTTGACGGCAGCTTCGCGCACACTGCGCGGCACATCACTTTTAAGCGCGGCCGCAAGGGCACTGCCGCTCTCAGTAATGGTGTATTTATTGTCAGCGTTGAGGGCGAGGTGCCCTTTTTCACAAAGGTCACCAAGCGCTTCCGCCATCTCAAAATAATTCACCAGCTCTTCGCTGAGCAGTGCATTTTCAATTTCAGCCCGACTAAGGGGCATACCAACGCTTTGCAGCAGGTAGCATAAAAGAATTCGTATTTCGGTGGAGGTGGTTAACCCACCGGGCCGCACTCCCGCGGTAAACGCTTTTTTTGTCACGATGAGGAACTTCCTTCCTTTCCGTACGGCCCTGGGGCTGCACGGCTTCCTTTTTGGCACCTTTGCCGGGTTATCTGGCAAGCGGCGGCAAAAAACCGACGCTTTTTATCTGCTGCCTATGAAATAACTATACCGCAAACCGGATAAAATGTAAAGGAAGGAACGGTTAGAATGTCGTTTCAATCTGCTTTTTGGCATTGGGGGTGGAATAGACCCAGTGCTCCACTTTTCCTTCCGTAATAAAGTGGTGCAGCGGTGGCGGCACATCCGGGCGCGCCAAGCGCGAGAGCAGTACCAGCTTTACTTTCATCTTGTCGGGCAGAATGCTTTTAATGTAAACGCTCACCGCATCACCGGGGACCAGTCGGTTATCATATTCTGCAAGGCCTGCGAGGTTAGGGGCAAGCTCTACAAATACGCCATACTCTTCAATACTGCGTACAATTCCCGTCACGCTCATGCCTACATGAAACAGGTCGGCGTTTTGCTGCCAGGTGCCAAGCAGCTCTTTCATGGTCAGCACCAAGCGCCCTTGTGCATCGCGCGAGCGCACAATGCAAAGCAGTTTTTCGCCGGTGCGCACCCGGTCAGCAGGGGACGAAATACGCGAAACTGAAAGGCAATCAATCGGCAGCAATGCGCTGATGCCGCAACCGACATCGCAAAAGACGCCAAACGATTCAATATGAGTGGCAACGCACGAGATAATAGTGCCCGGCTCGAGCGTGTCTATGTACTCTGCCTTGCAGCGGCGCTGCGCCTCAGCGCGCGAGAGAATTAATTTCGGCTCGCTGCCACTTTCGTCAATTTCTTTGACAACAAAACAAGCGCCCCGGCCAACCCGGGTGATAATCGCGATATCACGCACACTGCCCTCGGTGATGCCGTCTGCGCACTCTTCATAGGGCATAATGGCGTTTAGCCCCGCCAGCCGAAAGTGCAGGCTTTTGTCGGTATCAAAAAAGAGCGCGGTGCTTTGTAAAATCGCGCCGGTCCTCTGGGCTTCCCTTAGGGCGGGCAGCGTAAACAGGTCAGGGACGGCAGCGGGCTCCTCGGCATAAAACTTCATCTGTGTTTCCTCCTCCGGCGGCAGCTGGCCATGCCGCGCATCAATTCACACCGCTCTCAAACAAGAGCGGATACACTTAGAATATATGCCGGGGGAATTGCACAAATCACTGCAATGTATTATAATATAACCTATCTGTCCGATAAGGATAACGAAAGGAAGGTGCCGCAGATGGATGTACAGGTAGGAGATAAAATTCTTGTAAAAAAACCACACCCTTGCCAGAATAATGAGTTTGACGTGTTACGTGTGGGCATGGATTTTAGGATTCGCTGTACCAAATGCGGACATGAAATCATGGTGCCCCGAGCCAAAATTGAAAAAAACATCAAAAAGGTCATTCGTGAGGCAGAGCGATAGCGACTGTGAAAATGAGGCAGACGACGCAACGGCGCCGTGAATTTGCTGCGCTTTTTTCGATGCAGCTGCTCACAGCAAAACAGCTTTGCTAAAATGCGCAAAGCTGCCCAATAGAAAGGATAAGTTTCACGATGATTGATAAATTATTTGAAGTTAAACGCCACTACGAAGAGATTAATAACCAGCTTACCGACCCGACGGTTATCTCAAATAACGAGCTTTACCGCAACCTGATGAAAGAGCATAAAAACCTGACCCCCATCATTGAAAAGCTGGACGAGTACACCGTTGCAAAAGATGCTTTTGAAGAAGCAAAGAGCCTGCTGGAAGAAGGCGGCCTTGACGCTGACTTTAAAGAAATGGTGCAGCAGGAATATGACGACAACAAAGAGCTTTGCGCTAAGTACAGCGAAGAGCTGAAAATTTTGATGTTGCCCAAGGATGAGAACGATGATAAAAATATCATCATGGAAATTCGAGGTGGCACCGGCGGCGAGGAGGCTGCGCTGTTTGCACATAGCCTGTTCCGTATGTATTCGATGTATGCCGAAGCAAGAGGCTGGCAGATTGAAATCAATAACATCAACGAAACCGAGCTCGGCGGCGTAAAAGAGGTCAGCTTTACCATTGACGGTGAAGGCGCTTACAGCCGGCTTAAATTTGAAGGCGGTACCCACCGCGTACAGCGCGTGCCCGAAACAGAAACACAGGGTCGTGTGCACACTTCAGCAGCCACCGTTGCGGTTATGCCGGAAGCTGAGGAAGTAGAGTTCGATTTGAACATGAATGATTTGAAAATTGATACCTTTCGTTCCTCCGGTGCAGGCGGTCAGCATATCAATAAAACCTCGTCAGCAATCCGCGTGACCCATTTGCCGACCGGCATGGTAGTAGAATGCCAGGACGAACGTAGCCAGTATAAGAACAAAGACAAAGCATTGCGTGTTTTGCGCAGCCGCTTGTTGCAGCAAAAGCAGGAAGAACAGCATGCTGAAATTTCAGCAGAGCGAAAAAGCCAGGTCGGTACCGGCGACCGAAGCGGGCGCATCCGTACCTACAACTACCCGCAGGGCCGCGTGACCGATCACCGCATCGGCCTGACATTGTACAAGTTGGATTCGTTCCTGGACGGTAACCTGGACGAAATGATTGATGCGCTGGTCACCGCTGACCAGGCAGAAAAACTGAAAAATTCAGAGGAGGCGTAAACACGCCTTTGCCGCAAAGGGAACTGCGGCAATTTGTTCTGCTGCAAACCCCGGCAATTCCCTGAAAGGACTGATGTTCCAATGTATACCGAGCTGAAAGCTGCGGCTCCGGAATCTCTGGCATATGCAGCAAAATTACTTCGCGAGGGCGAAACAGTTGGCATCCCCACCGAAACGGTGTATGGGCTTGCTGCTGACGCAACCAACAATAATGCAGTGGCGAAAATTTTTGCCGCCAAAGGTCGTCCGCAAGACAACCCACTGATTGTGCACATTGCAGATATGACGGGTCTGGAAGGTGTCGTAAAAGAAGTGCCGGAGGACTGCAAAAAGCTGGCAGCAGCATTTTGGCCCGGCCCGCTTACGATTATCATGCAGCGCGGCGACAAAATAGCAGACAGTGTCTGCGCAGGGCTGCCCACCGTTGCGGTGCGTATGCCTTCGCACCTCGTCGCAGCAGAACTAATCCGGCTTTCCGGCTTGCCGCTTGCGGCCCCTTCGGCAAACCTTTCAGGTCTGCCCAGCCCCACCAACGCGCGGCATACTTTTCGCGATTTGCAGGGCCGCATCCCCCTCGTGATTGACGGCGGCGAATGTTCCGTAGGGGTAGAATCTACCGTGATTACCATCGCGGGCGAGCAGCCGATGCTGCTGCGCCCCGGTTACATTACCAAAGAGCAGCTTGAAACTGTGCTGGGCAAAGAAGTTTTGCTTTCCGACGCGATTTTGAACAAGCTGCAAGAGGGTGCGGTTGCGGCTTCTCCGGGCATGAAGTATAAGCACTATTCCCCCAAAGCAAATGTGGTTTTGCTTGACGGCAGCGCAGAAGCCTATCAGGCTTTTATAGCGCAGCATGCCGGAGCGGGTGTGTTTGCAATGTGCTACGAAGAAGAGGTCAGCAGCCTTGCCGTACCGTGTGTTGTCTGCGGTGCGCGAGAAGATGCAGCAGGGCAGGCACAACGGCTGTTTTCTGCCCTGCGCGAATGCGATGAAAAAGGCGCCAAAATAGTGTACGCGCACTGCCCGTCTACGACCGGCGTTTCGATGGCGGTGTACAATCGTTTAATCCGTGCTGCCGCATTCCAAGTCATTAAATTGTAAACAACTGACTATCTTATATCATAGAAACTGCGTGCCGGGCTATACTAAAACGGTCGCGCCAAAGGATTGAGGATCATGAAAGTCATAGGAATCACCGGCTCTTCAGGCAGTGGTAAAAGCACAGTTGCTGCGCACTACGCTGCTCTTGGGTATCCGGTTATCGACGGCGACGGCATCAGCCGGGAGCTGGCGGTGCCTGGCAGCCCTTATGTGAAGGCATTACAGCAAGAGTTCGGTGAGGACATCTGTGACGCTTGCGGGGCACTGGAGCGGCGCGTAATGGGCGAGCGCGCCTTTGCAACACAAGAAGGCCAGCGGCGGCTTACAAAAGTGACAACGCCGCTCATCTACGCTGAAATTCAGCGCCGGATTGAACGGTATCGTGCCGATGGGGAAACACTTGTATTTCTCGACGGTGCGCTTATTATCGGCACCCCGTTTGCTGCCTTTTGCGATGAAATTATCGCGGTATTAGCCGAGCCGGAAACACAGATAGCTCGGATTATGGCTCGCGATAAAGTAAGCAAAGAGGCTGCTGCAAACCGCCTCGCCCGGCAACCCAACAACCAGGTGTTACAGCAGGGGGCAACCCACTGCCTGTGGAACCTGACGAACAAAGAGGACCTGATTTGCAAAGCAGAAAAACTACTGGAAAGACCAATAAACAATCTAACCAGCATCGACTGAGAGGCAGCACCATCTTTTTTTTACTGTTGCTGCTTGCTTCGGCGGTGCTGTTTGCTCTGCCGCAAGGCTTGCGAAAGATAGATTCTCAAACCCACCCGCGCAAGTACAGTGAGCTCGTTGAAAAATACGCGGCAGAATATGAAATTGATCCGTTGATTATCTACTCCATTATTCGCACCGAAAGCGGATTTGATCCCAATGCGCAGTCTAACGTAGACGCGCGCGGGCTGATGCAGATTACCGAAGAAACATTTGCATGGATTAAGCTGAAAATCGCAAGCGGAGAAGATATTACCTTCGACCAGCTGTACGATCCGGAAATCAATGTGCGATTTGGTGCCTACTTCCTTTCCCGATGTATTGCACGATATGGGGATATATCCACCGCTGCGGCCGCTTATCATAGTGGCTGGGGAACCGTGGATAAACTGCTTGCGGATGAACGCTACGCCCAGGATGAGCACACGCTGAAAGAATTCCCTTACACGCAAATGAATCTCTACGTCTATAAGGTCGGTCGTGCTTATGAAAAATACACCGAGCTTTACGGCGCAGAAGCCAACAGTCTTATCACTTTTTCATCTACGCCCCCTGTGGCAAAATGAAAAGCGAAATAAAAAATCAGAAGGCCGGTGTTTTTAGCGCAGCTATTCAGCTGCCAAAGCGCGGCCCCGGAAAGGCGAACCTATGGAAAAACAGAAAACCGCCGGCCAGCAGCTGGCAGAAACCCTTCTTTTTGACTATCAGCACGTTGCCGATACCAAACCCGACGCTGTGCAGGAATGTACCGCATTTTGCGAGGACTACAAGGCTTTTATGAACGCAGCGAAAACCGAGCGCGAATTTGTTTGCGAGGCGGTTACCCTGCTGAAAGCGGCAGGCTACACTGAATACGAACCCGCAAAGGCTTACAAGCCCGGCGATAAGGTCTATTTTAACAATCGCGGCAAAGCTCTTATGATGACCACGTTTGGCACCGCTCCGCTCGAAGAAGGCGTACATATCAACATCGCACATATTGACTCTCCGCGGCTCGATTTAAAAGCTCGTCCGCTTTATGAAGACAGCGAGCTGGCACTCTTTAAAACACATTATTACGGCGGCATTCGCAAATACCAGTGGACGGCAATTCCTTTGGCGATTCACGGCGTATTTGCAAAGGCTGACGGCACGGTGCAGCCTTTTGTAATTGGTGAGGACGAAACGGACCCCGTATTCTGCGTCACAGACCTGCTGCCCCATCTTGGACATGAGCAGGATAAACGCACCCTCGGCGGCGGAATTAAGGGCGAAGAGCTCAATGTGCTCGTAGGCTCTTTGCCGTATGAGGACAAAGAGCTCAAAGATCGCGTAAAGCTCTTCACCTTAAAGCTGCTCAATGAAAAATACGGCATCACCGAAAAAGATTTTGTCTGCGCAGAAATCGAGGTTGTTCCGGCAAACCGTGCACGCGATTTGGGCTTTGACCGCAGCATGATTGGCGCTTACGGCCACGACGACAAAGTGTGTGCCTATACAGCAATGCGCGCAGAGCTTGATACCAAACAGCCGAAATATACCACAGTGACCTGCTTTGCCGATAAAGAAGAGATTGGCTCTGATGGCAACACCGGGCTGAATTCGGCTTTCCTGTTCCACTATCTGCAGTTCTTGGCAGAGGGGGCAGGCGCCGACTACAAAAAGTTGATTGCCCTCGCAAGATGCCTTTCGGCAGATGTAAATGCGGCACTTGACCCGACCTTCCCGAGCGTAAATGAAAAGAACAACGTGGCACACCTTGGGCGCGGCGTTGTTGTAACAAAATACACCGGCAGCGGCGGAAAGTACGGCACATCGGATGCTTCCGCAGAAACCATGGCTTACTTTACCGGCATGCTGGACCGCCATAACGTGTGCTGGCAGACCGGTGAGCTGGGCAAGGTAGATGCAGGTGGCGGCGGAACTGTTGCAAAGTATGTCGCAAATCAGAACATCGATGTTGTAGATATCGGTGTGCCCTTGCTTTCGATGCACTCTCCATTTGAAGTAGCGTCCAAACTGGACGTCTACATGTGTTATCAAGCGTTCTTCGCTTTCCTCACTGACGAATATTAAGTTTTTCGCAAAAGCCGGAGTTTTCCGGCTTTTGTTTTTTCATGGAAAATATGAGAAATTTTAAGCGGATTGTTGGCTTTTGAATAAGGAATATAGTATAATGAACGAAAAGTCGAAATTCATATAATAGCATATAACAGCGCAAAGAGAGGAGGCAAGGGGAATTGGTAAAGGGAATGGTCAAAAATCTATTCAAACTTTTACTGGTAACACCTATCCTTTTGCTGCTGGTTTGTGTTAACTTTTATGTCGATACCCGAGGGCTCTTTCAGGGCGGACAATTCGAACGGGAACTCGCCGCCAAACTGCACGAGGGTAAAGCAATTTCCAACTTTCAAAAGCTGGACGAGCGCCAAATTCTTCGGCTTTACATCAAAGAGATGAAAACACCTTATGATACTCTGGTAATCGGTTCTAGCCGTGGGCTGCAGATTACAGCAGCCATTGCAGGCGCTGATGGTACATTTTATAATGCCGGCATGACAGGCGAAGATTATTACGACGTAGTCGGCACAGTTGGTTTGCTGCATAGCTACGGACGGCTTCCTAAAAACATGGTAATGGTGCTTGATCCGTGGATTCTTTCTGCGCAGCCGGATGCAAAAAATAAGCGAAGCGACAAAAATCTTGCAAACCGTTTTTTAACAGAAACGTTGGGATTTGACGAGCCGTATACAGAGGAAAGCTTTCAGTGGAATACCGAGGCACTGGTTGCGCCTGATTACTTCCAAACCAATATGGCGTACTTTTTCTCAGATCACTCTGAAGAAGAGCGCCCCTCGGAAGTGACAGGGGATATTTATGCTCAGGAAACTGAGATAAAAATGACAGACGGCACCTTGCTTTACACGGAAGAGTACCGCAACCAGGTACAGCAAGAGGTGGACCATGACGCGCAGCTGCGTGCAACCATGCCGTTTATGATGTGTGGATTCTACCCGCAGCCAGACACTAAACTGTGCAAGCAGTTTACTGCTATGGTGGACTTTTTGCAGGAAAACGGCGTGGAGATCACCTTTTTGCTGACGCCCTTTCATCCAGACCTCTACGCCCGAGTAGAGAGCCATATGGACACCGAGGGCGGAGTGGTGTATAGCGAGTCTTTCTTTTACGCACTCGCGCAAGAAAAAAACATTCCTATCTATGGTTCTTACAACCCCGAACGCGCGAATTGCGACCGCGAGGACTTTTACGATGGACTCCATATCCGCAGAGAGTCTATCTCTAAATTCTTCCGTGGCATTGATACCGAACTGGTTTAATTATGTGCTTATAAAAACGCGTTTTGCTTTTTGCAAAACGCGTTTTTTAGGACATATTTTATCGGAAAAAGTATTGACAACATAATAATCATTTGTTATACTTTTAAAGCAGTCAGCAATACGCTGATGTATATAAATGGGGGTATAGCTCAGCTGGGAGAGCGCTTGAATGGCATTCAAGAGGTCAGCGGTTCGATCCCGCTTATCTCCACCAAACAAAAAACCTTGTAGGATGGCTTATTTAGCCACTTTACAAGGTTTTTTGTTTTGCTTTTGACTGTGCAAAAATAAGCATAATAAAACACAATTAAACATGATTTTGAGGGTCAAAAAAGGGTCAGAAAAGGGTCAGAAAAGGGTCAGCTTTATTTTACAAGCAGAATTATCGAGTCTAAACCATAAAAAGTTGTATTTTCTATGTTTTGCACAAAAAAGTGAGTTGAGCATTGGAATGTAAAAAAGCCCCGCAATAATCCTTAAAAAGACACTCGAGAAACGTCTTAGGAAGATATAATTTTCTAATATTGAGATTTAATGTTAAAATTCAAATTAGGTATAAATAAAGAACGTGAAACTATGATGAAAGGAATATTGAAAAACCCTCTCGGAGTTAATTCCGAGAGGGTTTAATCCTTACTTTTGAATTTGGAGAGAAACCTAATGGTGTGAACTTTGCAGCGCGAAAATCAATTGAGAGATCTACAATGTTGCGTTAAAAGCGACAATCAATGCTCGCCAGGTCGCAGATCCTACAACCCCATCAATTTGTAATCCTTTAGAGGCTTGAAATTGCATAACTGCATTTTGGGTTAGGCTACCGTATTGACCGTCAATAGTTAGTTGAGGGATACTGCCTCCCAGCCGCGAAAGATAACTTTGTATGAACCGGACAGTATCTCCACTAGAGCCAAGCATTATCGAGTAGCCCGGATAACGAGTGGTTACCCGAAGCGGATTACCAACTTCCATATCTTCCAATGCCGATTTTAGCAAACTAAAACTTAAACTTCCATAGGATCCATCAGCAGTTAGATTAAACTGTGCTTGAAACTGTCGAAGTGCAGCAGCGGAATCGGGACCAAATATGCCATCGAACGCAATACTTTGAATAGCGGTATAAAGGCTTTGCATTGCCCCGAGTTGCTGTTGCATACTTTTGACGACTGCCCCTCGATCGCCGGAACCTGCTACGATGCCACAATAAACTTCGCCTTCACCTTGAAGAGCGGCGAAATCAGTGTAAAGAGCATTCCAAGTATCTGCTCCAGTTCTTCCATCGACGGCGAGGAAATTTAGAATCTGATAGGTTCTAACGGCGGATACAGTATTGCTGCCATATTGACCGTCAATTCCTAAAGACGGAATTTGGGGATATCTGCTGCGTACACCGTTCAGCCAAGTTTGAACGAGAGCGACATCAGGCCCACTACTTCCGTTTTGCAAGATTGCCCCGTAATACGGAGGCATTATAGTTATGGATGCCATAAGACATTCCTCCTTTACTTTACGATATGGCGCTAAACGCGAAAAAGTTCGAATTTTGTCATTGAAGCTGCTTTTAATGAGTTTTGAGGGTGACAATAGAAAAGGCCTCGCTACGATTGAGCGGGGCCTTTTGTGCCTAGCGAAACAAAGAGCATTACTTTTCCGTGATAATTGAGTGGAGAAAAGTGAAGTGACTAACGTTAATTAAATCCAGAGGTTAGTGGGCTAGGCACCTGATTAAGAATATGCGACTGTACGGAAAAATTTGATAACGCTTTGTGGAGTGCAAAAAAGCCCCGGCCGATTAAGTTCGAGGGATCTTAGAGGGTAATGGTGGAATCACAAAATTAAATTAAAATAGGAATTATTTCTTTGCATAGCTTTTACAGAAGCATGGAGTCGTGATAGCACCTGCGCCCATTTTTCATGAGTTACTTCACTTTTGGACAAATATTTATCGACGTTATTAGGAACAGGGGAAGCAGGCTATACAACGGGTTTTCACATAGAACAAGCCCTGTTTTATGGTGGTATTTCCTCTATTAATTGTTTCTAGCATATTCTGTCTAAATGGTTTTTCAGGAGTGCAGATGCATGCTATAATATGGATTGTATCAATACTACGCAATTCAAAAATCGCTAAAGTTTGTTTGTGAAACGAATTACCAGCAGAATGTTATTCATATAATGAGGGGTAAATATTTATGAAAATAGTAAAGGTTGAAAATAGAAGTCAAGTGCTCATAGCGCAGCTTGAAAAAGTGTGGAAAGGTTCTGTAAAAGAGACTCATTTGTTTTTGTCAGACGAGGAAATAGAAGATATTCAAAAGTATATTCCGCAGGCATTAGCGGAGATTCCGCATTTGATTATCGCCCAAAATGAAAAAGACACACCTGTTGCGTTTATGGGTATAGATGAAAAAAAGCTTGAAATGTTATTTGTCGCTCCTAACGAGCGTGGTCTTGGTTTAGGAAGACGTTTACTTGAATATGGAATTAGAGAATACCAAGTTAATGAATTAGGAGTAAACGAGCAAAATCCACAAGCACAAGACTTTTACGAGCATATGGGCTTTAAGGTTTACAAAAGGACGGAAACAGATGAACAAGGTATGCCTTACCCAATTTTGTATATGAGACTATGAGCATTATCTGTGGCTATAAGAGCTGTTCATTATGTTTATAATGGACAACCATATTTGTTTATACGAGGACAGCAACAGAAGATTGCTTGTAGAGTAGACGATTCAATAAACTAGAATTTGAAAGGGCGGCAAAATGAAAAACATTAGTAAAGGAATAATAGCCGGGTTGATGATAGAAATGATTGCGGGCGTTATCATGGCAATTATGGTGATAGCAAATATGGCAATACCAGATATTATAGCCTGGGTATTTGGGGTTGGATTAGCCATAACTCTGGTATCTTGTGTATTTACATTAGGAAAAAGAAATCAGTAATCTAAAAGAATAATCCCAATTTGTCGCGTAGGTTATGAGCATTATCTGTGGCTGTACGAACTACATATTATGTTTATAACAAGAAAAGCCCCCGGCCAATTAAGGCCGGGGGCTTTTTTAAACTTTATTCGGTTTTGCTTGCCTGTTTTATGATTTGATTAATACCGGTTGCAGCCAACCCGCTGACGATGCCCACCGCAATTGCGGTGATAATGTCGGTTGCGGGATAGTCCGGAATGACTCGCATGCCTACTACACCCAAAAGTGCGCCGCACAGCCTTGGCAAGGTGGTTCCTCTTCCGCCCAATAGGCTTCTTCCTGGCGGCCCACGGCTCAGCAATGGGTGCAAACAAAGGTTTCCATATTTCGTATTCTTCTTATTTTTCGTCTTCCGTTATTTTTTGTAGCAACAGTGCTGAGAGGCTGACGATTAAAGTCAGTAGTGCATCGGTTACTTGCTTAGAAAGTCGAAAGGTCATTTTCGATTATTCATAAAAATCACGATCCTTCCTATACCATGCGAGCTGCAAACAAGCATCTGCTCTAGCTGGTATGCGTTATTCTTATGATATATCGTTAAAAACGGGAAGGAATACCCGCTGTTCCGTTCTGTTCTGTGCACTTTAGATCTGTTTGCTTTTCAGAAACCTTGAAAAATAAGGAAATGGCACGTATACTAAAATGACAAGATACTAAAAACATGCAGCATTTCAACAAAAGGTAGAGAAGATAATATGGAAAAAGCAAAAAGCATCAAAGAAATTGCAGAGCTGGCAGGTGTTTCGACGGCAACGGTCTCTCGAGTAATCAACCACAATGGACGATTCTCAAAAGAAACGGAACGACGTGTTCGGGAGATTATCGCGCAAAATAATTATATGCCGAATATGAATGCCAAAGGTTTGCGAACAAGCCGCACAAGAGTAGTAGGCATTGTAGTGCCGGACATCACCAACGCGCATTTTGCAAACCTTGTGCTCAAACTTGAAATGCGCCTGTTTCGACACGGGTATTCTTGTCTCATCTGTAATACCAACGAATCGGCAGAGCTGGAAAAAAAGCATGTACAATCGCTTACTGCGCAAAATGTCAGCGGAATTATTTTAATCTCTGGTACGCGGGATTACGGCGAGTTGGACGATTTGCCGGTAATCTACGTAGACCGCCCCTCTATGAATATGCGTGAAACAGGCGTGATGATTGAATCGGATAACGAAGCAGGGGGATACCTTGCTACGAAGGAGTTACTAAGCGCAGGATGCCGACGCATCTTAATGCTTAAGTGCTTAG
This sequence comes from Pygmaiobacter massiliensis, assembly GCF_900199435.1. Classification (GTDB taxonomy): domain Bacteria; phylum Bacillota; class Clostridia; order Oscillospirales; family Ruminococcaceae; genus Pygmaiobacter; species Pygmaiobacter massiliensis. The sequence continues at coordinate 504,729 of NZ_OAML01000002.1, read as the reverse complement.
GTAACGACTGTAACCAGTTGAATCGCTATAATGGGTACAAACGTGCGCTGGCGGAAGCCGGCATTGCAGAGGAAGAAGAGCTGCGCATCAATCTGAATGAAGTCTCAATTACAGCAGCTTGCCAAATGATTACCGATATGCTGGACAAAAAAGTTTTGTTTGACGGAGTAATGTGCACTACCGATACACTTGCTGCGGGCACAATACTTGCCTTACGGGCACATGGGTTACAGGTGCCGAAAGATATTCTTGTTACAGGCTACGACGACTGCCAACTGGCGGAAGTTTGTGGCCCGGGACTAACCAGTGTGCGGCAAAATGTAGATGAGATGGCCTACATTGCAACTACTGTTTTTTTACGCTTGGTAAAGGGGGAATCCATTGACAATTACCATTATCGTTTGCCTGTGACATTAACCAAAAGAGCATCCACAACTCGTTGATTATATTGAACAGCCCCTTGCTTTTATATAAAGCAAGGGGCTGCTTTTATAATTTTGTTACTTTTACATGGAGGAATGCACAAGTTGCGCAAACGATTACTCACCATTATGATGAAAAAATCTTTTGCTTATTGACATATTTATGGTGAGATATTATAGTGATCAAGAAGAGAAAACGATTACTCAAATTCAGTAATTCGATTTCACACAGAGAAAAATATAAAATTTTAGGAGGAAAACAATGAAAAATCTCAAGCGTTTTGTGTCCCTTGCATTGACATTAGTTTTGGGCCTTTCTTTGGTGGCCTGCGGTTCTTCCGCCTCTTCTGCTCCGGTAGCGTCGGCAGCCTCGTCTGCACCCGTGGCAAGCGTGGGCAGTGCAAGCGGCGAAGCTGAGTATGCAGTAGTGCTGAAAGTACTGTCCAGCCAGTTCTGGCAGACCATGAGCGAAGGCATCACAGCGGAAGCCGACAAGCTTGGTGTTAAGGTGGATATCTACGCAGCCAACACAGAAGATGACGTGGAAGGTCAGGTTACCCTGCTGGAAAATGCAATCTCGAAAGGGTATAAAGCTATCGGCGTAGCCCCTATTTCCAACGTTAACCTCAACAATGCCATTGCTGATGCCACTTCAAAAGGCATCAAAATCGTAGATATCGATGAAAAAATTGATATGGACGCGTTGGCACAGCTGGGCGGTGCTTGTTATGGCTATGTTGCTACCGATAACGTAGCAGTCGGCAAGCTGGGCGCCGAATATCTTATCGAGCAGATTGGCGGCAAAGGCGAAGTTGCAATTGTCGAAGGCAAAGCAGGTGCTGTTTCTGGCGAAAGCCGTCGCGATGGTGCAAAAGCTGCTTTTGAAGCAGCAGGCCTGAAAATTGTAGAAAGCCAGCCGGCCGATTGGGATCGCACAAAAGCTTACGACCTTGCCACCAATTACATTACCGCTCATCCCGATTTGAAAGCCATCTATTGCTGCAATGACACCATGGCAATGGGCGTTCAAGAAGCTGTCGAAGCATCTGGTAAAGACATCAAAGTTTGTGGCACTGACGGCAACGACGATGCAATTAAATCCGTTGCAGATGGCAAGCTTTGTGCAACCGTGGCACAGGACCCGGCCGCTGTAGGCGCAAAAGGCCTGAACCTTATGGTTGAAGCCGTCACCAAAAATGCAGAAATTAAAGTAGGGGCAGAAGTCCCCGTTTACGGCATTGAAGCAGTGCTGATTACAGCAGAAAACGCAGCCGATTACATTTCTTAAAAGGCATACGCGGTATCGCAACTGATTGGAGTTTTAGCTATACTGTTTCTCTATACTAAAAGCCATCAGGCACTGCGAGCGGCAGGCACTGCACCCTTTTGGGTGGGGTGCCTGCATAGCTGACAGGGTCTGAAAACTGAGCAACAAAGAAAAGAGGCGCACGATGGAACCACTTGTGCAAATGAAAAATATCACCAAACGCTTTCCCGGAGTCGTGGCGCTTGATCGCATCAATTTTGACGTGCAGCCAGGAGAGGTCCACGTTTTGCTGGGCGAGAACGGCGCTGGGAAATCAACATTGATGAAGGTACTTAGCGGCGCATATACACCGGATGACGGCACAATTTTGTTGAATGGCAAAGAACACAAGCAACTTACCCCGCACCTTTCGGCAGAGGGTGGTATTAGTATTATTTATCAAGAGCTCAGCGTAGTAAACTGGCTTACAATTCAAGAAAACATTTTCATGGGGCGGTTGCCAAGTAAAAAAATAGGGCCAATTGCTGTGGTAGATTATAAATCCATGTCGGAATCAACCGAGAAATTATTGGCACAAGTGAACCTTATCACACGCAAGCCTACTACCAGTGTAGGAGATTTGAGCATCAGTGAAAAACAGATGGTCGAGATTGCGAAAGCGGTTGCATTTAACGCGAAAGTAATCGTAATGGATGAGCCAACTTCTTCTTTAACTGAAGAAGAAGTCCAAAAGCTTTTTGCAATCATTCGGCAACTGAAAGCTGAAGGGAAAGGTATTGTCTTTATTTCACATAAGCTTTCAGAAATTCAGGAAATCGGCGACCGCATTACCATTATGAAAGATGGTGGCTATGTAGGTACATTTCCAGTAAAAGACCTGACGACGGACGATATGGTGCGGATGATGGTTGGCCGCGAGATTAAAAGCAATTACCAGCACTTGCCCGAAGAAAATTACCAATTTGGTGAGGTCATGTTTTATTGCAGAAACTTGACGCGAAAAGACGGAAAAGTAAAAGATGTTTCTTTTGATTTGCGCAAAGGCGAAATTTTAGGCTTTTCGGGCTTGGTGGGGGCAGGACGCAGCGAAACGATGTGTGCTATTTATGGTGCCGCACCAAAAAGCAGTGGAGAGATTTGGCTTGAAGGTGAAAAACTTTCTATCCAAAATCCCTACCAGGCATTGCGTCAGGGCATCGGTCTTGTAACAGAAAATCGGCGCGAAACTGGATTTTTTAAAAATTTTAGCAATGGCCGCAATATTGCCTTGGCTCGCCAGCTCAAGGCATCCTCTTTCAACGGCATGTGGGGACTTACCAACCGGAGAGAAGAGGTGAAAATCGCCGAGGAGCAACGACAAAAAATTCAAATCAAATGTACCTCTCTCAACCAAATGACAGCCCAGCTATCTGGTGGAAACCAGCAAAAAGTCATCTTAGGCAAATGGATGGCGGCGGGTGTAAAACTGTTGATTTTTGACGAGCCCACCAAAGGGATCGATGTAGGCACCAAAAGTGAGATTTACAAGCTGATGAGGAGCCTCGCGGACGCAGGTATTGGAGTGATAGTGGTATCGAGTGAGATGCCCGAATTACTGGGGCTGTGCGACCGCATTGCCGTTATGGCAGATGGGCGAATTATAGAAACCTACGAGGTGGCGGAGGCAACCGAAGAAAAACTTGCCAAAGCAGCCACCGGGGCAATAGCCTGAGATGAGAGGACGAACACGATGAAGACCATAGAAAAAAAGAAATTTACTTTTAGTGATTATTGGGATAGATACAGTACGATTACGATTTTGGCATTGATGATTATCGTATTTGGTGTGCTGCGCCCTACCAGTTTTCTTACCCCGGCCAACCTTGTAAAGATTATGGAGCAAAGCTCAATTACGATTTTACTTGGCTTGGGGGAATTCTTTGCAATTTTGCTTGGCGGTATTGACTTAAGTGTAAGCTCGATTATGGCACTTTCCGGCGCAATGACGGCCCAACTGATGGTAAATCAGGGAATGCACCCATTCTTGGCTGTGCTGCTTGGCGTTATTGTATTTGGCGCCTTTATTGGCGTAATCAATGGCGTGCTGGTCACCGCTACCGGCTTGCCTCCTTTTATTATCACCCTTGGCACACAGGCCATCTTGCGTAGTCTGGTCTATATTGTCACCGATGCACGCGCAGTATCCGGCCTGCCAGCTTCTTTTTCCAAAACAATCGGCGGGAAGCTGTTCGGCGTGATTCCGGTGCCAATTATTGTAGCACTTGTCACGGCGGCTTTGCTGACATTTCTTACAGTAAAATGCCAAAGTGGTCGCAACTTGTATGCACTGGGCGGCAACTCTCAGTCTGCTTGGTATGCGGGCATTCCTGTGAAAAAGCATATTATTCTCGCTTTTGCAATTTCCGGTGTTTGCGCTGCCCTTGCCGGCATGGTAAACGTGGCACGACTTGCAGCAGCAGAGCCGAACGCGGGTACTGGCTACGAAACTTATGCAATTGAAGCAGTTATTATTGGCGGCGCCTCTTTCTTCGGCGGTGTGGGCAAAGTGCCCAAAGTTATCATCGGTGGTCTTATCATTGGCGTAATCAATAATGGTTTGAACATGGTGGGCGTTTCTAGCTACTACCAGCAGCTGGCAATGGGCTGCTTGCTAATTCTGGCGGTTACGCTGGACCGTTTCTTTGGTGCAAGCAGAAAAAATTCCTAAAGACATTGTGGGGAGAAATTATGAAACCTGAATTTTCAGTCAGTCTGATGTGCATGGATTTTTTAGACATGAAAAACCAGATTGAAATTTTAAACAATCAAGTAGATGGTTACCATGTGGATATCATGGATGGACATTATTGTAAAAATATCACGCTTAGCCCGGATTTTATCCGTGCCTGTGCATCCGTTGCAAAAAAGCCAATGGATGTTCACTTAATGACAACCTGTCCGAATGACTGGATCGACCTTTGCGCCGATGCAGGAGCGTCACTGATAAGCCCCCATGCAGAAACAATTAATACAGATTGCTTTCGCACCTTAAACCACATCCATAGTGTAGGCTGCAAAGTAGGTGTGACGCTGAATCCGGCAACACCGCTTTCTTATTGCAAGCACTACCTTAACCGTATTGATGTTTTAACATTAATGACGGTAGATGTGGGGTTTGCAGGCCAAGCGTTTATTACCGAGGTGCTAAATAAGATAGAGGAGGCCAGACGCTTGCGCGCAGAGTGTGGATATCATTATAAAATAATGATTGACGGCTCTTGCAATGCAAAAACCTATCAAATGCTTTACGAGGCCGGGGCAGATATATTTATTTTGGGCTCTTCTGGTCTGTTTAACCTTGATGAGGACTTACTCACTGCCTGCGGGAAAATGAAAGACGAATTTTATAGAGCAACGGGTGTTGCAGTTGACCAGGAGGCAGTAACCACATGAAGCAAAAAAACGAGGAGGTACTCGGGATTGACATTGGCGGCACCCATATGCGCTTTGGGCTGGTGAACAATGGATGTAACCTGCGATGCTTTGAGAGCATTAGCACGCGCGAAGTGTTTCAGCCTGGGTATGCCCCAATTGTACGCTTAACCGAGTGCATACAAAACTACTGTGATAAAAACATGCAGGGAGCTTTGCCGGCCGCGGTATCAATTGGTTTTCCTTCGACGATTAGTAAAGACCGAATGGTGGTCATGCAAACTCCAAATATTCCATGCATTCCGGACGATTTTCCGATTGTAGAAGAGTTACAAGCACGTTTACATATCCCTGTATTTATTAACCGAGATGTAAATTACCTTTTGTTATTTGACCAGCAGGACTTGGCATTGCAAGACAGAGATTGTGTTGTGGCAGTCTATTTTGGTACTGGCATTGGCAATGCGGTTTTGCTTAATGGCAAGCTATTGTTGGGCCGAAACGGGGTAGCTGCCGAGTTAGGGCATGTGCCCATATACGGCAACGACCGACTATGTGGTTGCGGCAACAAAGGTTGCATAGAAACGCTGGTTTCCGGCATTGCCATGGAAAAATTGCAGGAGCAAAATTTTGCGGATACGCATATCAGCCAATTGTTCGCCCTTCACCGCAATTCCTTACCAATGCGCCAGTTTGTAGAAGGAATGGCCGAGGCTGTGGCCACCGAAATTAATTTGTTTGATCCGGACTGTGTAGTGCTGGGCGGCGGTTTACTCCAGATGGAAGGTTTTCCATATGATGCGCTGGAACTAGCTATTCACGAGCATACCCGCAAGCCCTACCCAGAGAAAAATCTTAAAATAAGCTATTCTCGCCCAAACCAAAAAAACGGAGTAATCGGAGCGGGAATTTATGCACACAAGCGGCTTGCAGACGCATCTTACCTATAAATAAAAGGCCTGCACAGTGCAGCAAAAGGGAGATAAAAATGAAACTTGCAATTGGCAACGACCACGTTGCGGTAGAAATGAAAAAAGAGATGCAGGCGCACCTCGAGTCAAAAGGGATAGAAGTGATTGATGTAGGAACGAACAGCACAGAAAGATTTCATTACCCTGTAAGTGGTTATAAGGTGGCACAGATGGTCGCAGCTGGCGAAGTAGATGGCGGTGTGCTGATTTGCGGAACCGGCGTGGGGATTTCTCTTGCAGCAAACAAAGTTAACGGGATTCGTGCATGTGTTTGCAGCGAACCCTATTCGGCACGGCTTTCCAAACAGCACAATAACACAAATATTATTGCTTTTGGTGCACGTGTCATCGGCCCGGAAACGGCCAAAATGATTTTAGACGAATGGCTGAATGCGAAATATGAAGGTGGTCGTCACCAAATCCGAATTGATATGATTTCTGAAATAGAGACCACCGGTAAACTTTTGGCAGCTGAAGAAATAACCGGATAAACACAGAGAAGCCCTTTTCTTCAGAACCAAGATGCAATGGCCTAAGCTAGCAAGAGCAATATCGGAATAGGCACATTGGTTATACGAAACAAAAATATTAAAAGAGTTAAGCGGCTTAGCCTTTTTATAGGCTAAGTCGCTTTTGATAAAGGTGAAGAGACCTTTAAAATATTTGCTGGAACTTTCATGTATAACAAACGTAGAAAGATGGTCTTTTGTGCTGTTGTAAAAAGCTGCTCAAAAGAAGGCGCGTGCCTTCTTTTTATTAATATACGCTTTGGGCAGGTACATCAGAGAGAAGAAGAAAGAATCCGGTTTATTGATAAAAAAATCTTGTAGAAAAAGCACTGCGAGAATCGTACTATCAATCCTATATCATGCAAGTCGCAAAGAAGCATTTGCTCTTGGCTGGTATGCGTTATTCTTATGATATATCGTTAAAACGGGAAGGAGTACCCGCGTTCCGTTCCGTTCCGTTCCGTTCTGTTCTGTGTACTTTTGATATGCCTAATTATTCGCTTTCATTATTTAAAAATTGTAGAATTTGAGTTTTGCGAAACCTCCACTGATGGCTGACTCGTTGACAAGGAATTGCGTGAGACCGACAAATGGAATAAAGGGTGTTTCGACTGACGCATAGAATATCGCATACCTCTGCAAAGCATAGCACAGCAGGGTAATCTTCAAAATCGTCATAGATTTTTATCGCTCCTTGGTATTGGTTGGTATTATAAAGATTGTTGTCCTTAAATACCAAATAGTATCTAGCATTAGGCGGAAAAGAAGCTATCAAATACTCATTATTTTCCCCAAGCTCAGTAAATCACGACACTGAGAGATAGGCGATGCGAAATAAACAAAAAAATTCCCCGCATTTTATTTGCGAGGAATTAATATAATAAGTGAATTTTGCTCCGATTATCTCTATTTGGTCAATAGAAATTTATGAATGGTTGACCACGAATTTGACTACGCCATAATTCGGAAAGATACTTTTGCCTAGTGAAGTAAGCATCCTGTTGAATAGAATAAATGGCATCTTTAAGCCGTATTTGGAAGGAGTTAGCTATTTGTTTTATCTTCTTAAGCTATATGGCATTTAAGAGGTCAGCGGTTCAATCCCGCTTATCTCCACCAAACAAAAAATCTTGTAGAATGGCTTGTTTAGCTACTTTACAAGGTTTTTCTTTTGTTTTTCAATGCGTAAGCAAAAGCGAATGAAGGACAATTCAAGCACTTTTTAGAAGCGAAAAGAGGCGGGTTGAAGACCGTCCTCTCAAGAAGGGGCTCCAAAGCAACCTGACAAATATAGGCGCACAATTGCTAGCAAAGCGGTATTGCAAATTCATACTGGCGGGTTTTATAAAGGGAACGGAGAAACAATCAAATAGGATTGACCTCGAGGTAGGCCTTTAAAAAATCGATTCGTTCACCGTCTTCATTCGCTGTAAGCAGGTATTGTGCCAACAAAATTCCAGTTTGGTACCTTTCACGCACAAACTCCAATTTCTCAGACAAATTGCTCAAATAGTCTTGATCTACTTTTTCCTTAATCAAAAAAGTAAGATATGGACGGTCATCTTGCTTTTTCCATAAAAGCGGTTGGGTGCTTTCTTGCGGGTTTACGATGATGGCCCGCGTTTCGGTAGAAAGATCGCGCGTATCAAAATAGCGCACATACATAGAGGAGTTTTTGATATATTGCAGCAATTTGTCTTTTTCGCTGTAGTCGAAGGCCGCAACCGCAGCAAAGGGAAGCGGTTCGTACTCAAATTCGTGCTCGCTTAGCCGCTTTACCTCAGCGAGCTGTTTTTCTTGCTCAAAAACACGGCTAAGCATTTCTTGATAAGATGCAATTTTTCTTTGCAGCTCCTGCTTTCTGTCAGAAAGCTGTGCATCGTACTCTGCAATAGAACAATTTTGTATTAGAGCAACATCGCGAATAGGGATGCCTAAATTACGGCAAGAAATGATGTCTGCGATTTGAATTACATCTTGCAGTGTGTATTTTCGATATTTATTTTGGGATTTAGAGACTGTAAATAAGCCTTTTTCTTCCCAAAAACGCAAGGTAGGAGCAGATATTTCCAGCAATTGTGCAATTTCACCAATCGTCAACAAATTATTCATAAAATTCACCTAAAATTAACATTTATAGTCATTTTATCATATAATTCATTGACATTCAAGTAACTTTAATGTGTATAATTCGAGATAAAGAAATCTTGAAACGGAGCGAATTGTATGGAAACTGCGGTAAAGAAAAAACGGCAATTTAAGATGCCCCACACTTATGTCATCTTAATTGCCATTATGATGCTAATGCTGATTTTGACGCATCTTATCCCGGCTGGTGAGTATCAGCGCATTGAAGACCCTGTCTCTGGTAAGATGGTAGTTGTTGCAGACTCTTACCAGCGCCTGGATGACGTAAAAGCGCCGGGAATTTTTGATTTGTTTTTGGCGTTGCAGCATGGCTATGTAGAAGCAGCGGACATTATGTTCCTGATTATTTTTGCTTACGGCTTTGTGTATATGCTTACCAAAAATGGAACAATGGATGCAGCCTTAGGTACTATGGTGCGCAAGGTGGGCAATAAGGTACAGCTTTTAATTCCGCTCACAATGATCATTCTTGGTGTGCTTAGCTCCACCATGGGTATCTACGAAGAGGTATACGGGCTCTTTCCTGTATTTGTAGGTATCTTCCTCGCGTTGGGGTACGATACCTTGGTGGGCGGCGCTACCATTTTTCTGGGTGTTTCAATTGGCTATGCAGCCGGTACGCTGAACCCCTACAACGTTGTTATCGCACAGGACGTTGCGGGCGTTACGCCGTTTTCCGGCATGGGCCTGCGCATCATCATTTTTGTGGTGTTTGAAACAGTGGCCATTCTTTACTTAATGAACTATGCACGTAAAGTAAAAGCAAATCCGCTGAAGTCCGTAATGTATGGTGTAGATGTAGAGGGCGTGCAGCGCAAGAGCCTGGATGAAATGAGCGAAGTAAAAATGACGGGCCGCCAGAAACTTTGCCTGCTGCTTTTCTTCGGCGTTATTGGGTTCTTGATGTATGCAACATTGAAGCTCGGCTGGTATATCGACGAGATTGCAGCACTGTTCCTGATGGGCATGGTGGCGGCTGGCATTATCAGTGGTTATTCAGCTACCGAAATTTGCAAGACTTTCATCGAATCCACCAAAACCATGGTCTCTTCGATGTTGGTAATCGGCTTTACCCGCGGCATTTTAATTTTGATGAAGCAGGGCTGCATTACCGATACCATCGTTTACTATCTGGTTAACCTGCTCAATGGGTGCAGCACTTATATTGCTGCTTACGGTATGTTGTTCTTGCAGAATATTATCAAGTTCTTCATCAACGGTTCTACCAGCCAGGCAACAATTACAATGCCCATTATGGCACCTACCGCAGAGCTGGTCGGCCTCAGCAAACAGATTGCGGTGCTTGCTTACCAGTTCGGCAACGGCTTTGCTGATATTTTCTGGCCCACCTCTTGCGCACTTTGCTGCGGTTTGATGGGTGTGCCTATCAATAAGTGGTACAAGTTTGTTGCTCCGCTCTTTGGTATTTTTGTCCTCCTGGAAATCGCCTTTATGACGGTTGCGGTATTTATAGGTTATTGATAAAATAGTTACACAGGCGAATCAGGATATGGGCGGAAAGTGTTTTCGCCTATATCCTGTTTGCCGCATTATTTGATAGGTGAAAAAATGATTATTAAAAACGGAAATGTATTGTTATTTGAAGAGGGCGGATTTGTTGTCCGCGATATCGAAATTGAAAATGGTAAAATTAAGCGGATTGCACCTGAAATTGAGGGAGCAGAATGCTACGATGCTGCTGGAAAATATATTACCCCAGGGCTGATAGATGCTCACAGCCATATTTGCATTAGCGAAGAGGGCATGGGTGCCATCGGTGATGACTGCAATGATTATTCGGGCGCGCTTACCCCTGAATTAGAGGTACTGGACGGGCTGTATCCGTTTGACAAAGCAGTAGCGGAATCGGTACGCGCCGGTGTAACGGCGGCTTGTGTATGCCCCGGCAGCGATGCAGTCATTGGCGGTGTTTCGTCAGCCATTCGCCTTGCTGGTACTGTGGCGGACGATATGCTTGTGCGCCGGTATGCTGCGCTTAAATGCAGCCTGGGCGAGAATCCTAAGACGGCAAAACACGGGTTTCAGTCCCGCATGGGTACCGCGTACCAGTTCCGTAAATGCCTGGAAGATGCACTTAACTATAAACACCAAAAGCAAGAAGCCGAGAAAAAACAAGAATATTTCAAAAAAGATATCGGTATGGAGCATTTGCTGTTGGTGCTGGATCGCAAAATGCCGGTTCATATGCATGTGCATCGCTCTGATGATATTTGTACCGCTGTGCGATTGGCGCAGGAGTATAATCTGGATCTCGTATTGGTGCACTGCACGGATGGAATTTCCGTTGTGGATTACCTCGCACGTTTTGATTACCCTGTGATTGTAGGACCCGGAATGACCCCCCGCTCCAAGCATGAAACATGGAGCAAAACCTACGCAACCGCGGGTGTCCTCAGCAAAGCTGGGCTTAAGGTGTGTATCACGGCAGACCACGATGTAACTCCGCTGTATTTCCTCTCGGTCTATGCGGGGCTGGCGGTGCGCCATGGTATGGAAGAACTGGAAGGCCTGAAGGCGATTACCAAAAACCCGGCGGAGGTTCTCGGTATTGCGGATTGCAAAGGCGAACTCAAGACTGGCTTGGATGCCGATATCGTCATTTGGAATAAACATCCGTTTGCTTATGATACACAGGTGGAGCAGGTTTTTCAGGAAGGAAAAGCAGTCTCCAAAGAGTAATAAAAAATAAAACCGTGGGGAAGGAGCTGCATCGTGGTTAAACTGAAGCGCAAACTGCCGCAGATTAAAATGCCGCATACATACGTAATTCTTACCCTTATTTTGCTGGTTGTCGTACTGCTTACCTATATTGTTCCAGGTGGGCAGTATGACCGAGTGCTGGATGAGGCAAGCGGCAAAATGATTGTTGTGGCAGACTCGTTTCATTATGCGCAGGGGAAAAGGCCCGGCATCTTCGATGTGTTCCTATCCTTGCAACGAGGGTATGTAGGTGCAGCTAACATCCTCTTTTTGATTGTTTTTGCTTACGGTTATGTCTATGTGCTGACTGAAAACGGTACCCTGAACAACGCCATCAATGCGCTGATTCGTAAAATGGGCGAGAAAACTTATCTGCTCATTCCGGTGTGTATGATGCTGTTTGGCTTACTTGGGTCTACGCTGGGCATTTTTGAAGAAGTATATGGATTAATTCCGGTTTTTATGGGAATTGCCATCTCTCTGGGCTACGACTCTGTAGTAGGCGGCGCCATTGTTTTTGTAGGCGTTGCTACCGGATTTGCCGCAGCGACTACCAATCCATTTTCGATTGGTATTGCGCAGACCATTGCAGAAGTGCCCATTAACTCGGGCCTCGGCTACCGCGTTGTTATTTTCATTGTGTTTCAAACCGCGGCGATTTGGTACGTGATGAGGTATGCCCGACGTGTCAAAGCTCATCCGGAAAAATCTATTTTATATGGCGAGCAGCTGGATTCTTTTATGGAGCGAAAAGAATCTGACGCTGATATGCCGTTTACCCTGCGTCAAAAATTGTGCTTGCTGCTCTTTTTTGTAACGGTGGGCCTGCTACTTTACGGTACAACCCGGCTTGGCTGGTATATTGACGAAATTGCAGCAATGTTTTTAATGATGATGGTGATTACAGGAATTGTAAGCGGCTATTCTGCCACGCAAATTTGCGAGACTTTTATTGCTTCTACCAAAGGTATTGTATCCTCTATTCTCATCATCGGGTTCACCCGGGGTATTTTGATTGTAATGCAGGAAGCATTAATTTCTGACACAATTGTTTACTATCTATCGCATCTGCTGGTCAATGCCAATAAGGTCTTTTCGGCAATCGGCATGCTGATTTTGCAGAATGTGATTAACTTCTTTATCACGGGCTCTTCCAGCCAGGCGACCATTACGATGCCGATTATGGCACCAGTCGCTGACATTGTAGGGGTGAGCCGTCAAACAGCAGTTCTTGCCTATCAGTTTGGGGATGGTTTTTCGGACATGTTCTGGCCCACTGCCTGTGCACTGCAGTGCGGACTTATGAATATCCCGATTAACAAATGGTACAAATTTATGGCACCGTTGTTTGGCATTATGTGCGTGCTTCAAACTGTTTTAATCGCTTTATCCGTCTATGTTTATCCATGATGAAATTTTTATAAGCTGCTTTGCTGAATTGTGACGCTGTACTTTAGCTCTCTTTGCACTACGAGAGCATGAAGCTGTTGCATGATTTATCAAATATAGCTTTACCGTATAGCAAGGCGAAAGCAACTTGACTTCAAAGCAAAAATCTCGGCGACAAACCGGTTTGCTCCATTGGCCTGTTTGCGTTTCTCACAGGCTCCCGCAATAGCGGTAAATGTTGTCGGAATGCACTTTGCCAAAATAATTCCCCCAGTTTTAAAATAAGGAGAGACCATCTAAGTATGGTTTCTCCTTGTTTTTTTAGCTATACTTGCGGGGTTGTTTTAGAGGTACAATGTGGTACAATGAAACCAAATAGTAGGCTGCCATTGGAGGGATATGATGTCAGGAATTCTGCTCGAAATTCGTGAAACGGTCGATAAATACGCGGCAATTATGTCTAAGATATCCGGTGTAGATGTAGAAATTGTAAATGAACAGCTCTTTCGCGTTGCGGGAACAGGAATTTTTGAAAAGCTGGTCAATCAGGACATGTCTACCGAAGGGTATGCCTATCGCGAAGTATTAAAAACAGGAAAATTACAGGTCATCTATAACCCCGGCAATGCGCCGATTTGCGCAAAGTGCCCCAGGTGCAGCCATTGTACAGAAAAAATTGAAATTGCCATGCCGATACGTGCCGGTAAAAAAACCATAGGCGTAATTGGGCTTGTAGGCTCAAGCGACGCACAGCGCAGTACGATTCTTGCAGACGAAGCAACCTACCTTGGACTCATCGAACAAATTGCCAGCTTTATTGGGTCCAAAGCCATAGAGCGAATCGACCAAAAGCAAAAGGAGTCGATGCGCTCGGCACTGGAATGCACCGTGAACCATATGGAGCAAGGCATTTTAATCCTGGGCCAAAGCGGGACCGTGACGATGGCAAACCGCATAGCAGTGGAACAGTTAAAGCTGGAGCAATGTAAAGGCTTGCAGACCGTCCTGATTCCAACAGGCGATAATCTAAGCGGCCAAACAGAATACCTGCTTACCGTGGGGGAAAAAACAGTACATATTTTAGGGGAGACTTATCAGCCCGCACAGGCAGATGAAAATTATGCACAGGTACTGGTGTTTACCCGAAGCTGTGATTTGCGCAAAAAAATGTATGCCCTAACAGCAGCGGTGACCACCGGCAGCATTGTAGGCGGTAGTGAGGCAACCAGGCAGCTGCGCGCTGAAATTGAGAAGATTGCTGCCAGCACCTCTACGGTGCTGATTACAGGAGAAAGCGGCACTGGTAAAGAGATTGCTGCCACCGAAATCTGGCGGGCTGGCAACCGCAAAGATCAGCAATTTGTAGCGCTGAACTGCGCGGCCATCCCTGAAAGCCTCTTGGAAAGCGAGCTGTTTGGCTATGTGCAAGGCGCGTTTACCGGCGCTGACCCCAGTGGCAGAGTAGGCAAATTTGAACTGGCTAACCACGGTGTGATTTTTTTGGATGAGATAGGGGACATGCCGCTTTATTTGCAGGCGAAACTGCTGCGTGTGTTGCAGGAAAGAAAAATTGTCCGCATTGGCTCCAACCAATTGATTCCAATCGATGTGCGAGTGATTGCTGCCACCAACAAAAACTTAAAAGAAATGATTGCCGATGGCAAGTTCCGTGAGGATTTATACTATCGGCTCAACGTAATACCGCTGAGCATTCTTCCGCTGCGGGAAAGGCGAGAGGATATTCCGGATTTGGCAGAACTGTTTGCAATGCGATATGCTTCCCGCTTCGGAAAAGGCCAGTGTCGCATCCCTGCTGAAACGATGGATGCGCTGGTGCGGTACCCATGGTATGGCAACGTGCGGGAGCTGGAAAACACACTGGAATTTATGGTGAATATGAGTGATGAGCAGGGTGTATTAGGACTCGACACTCTGCCGAGAGACTTTTTTAAAGCTGCGGACTTTGCCCCCATACATTTGCCTACGCCGACACCGCCCGCAAAAGAAGCTGTGATGCCATTGCGTGATTTAGAGCGACGAGAGATCAAAAAGGCAATCGACGCGTTTGGAGATAATACACAAGGGAAAAAGCAGGCAGCAAAAAGTTTGGGTATTGGGCTTGCTACCCTTTATCGCAAAATAGAAGAATTCTCAATTTGAGAAAACAATGGTTCTCATTTTGAGAAAAATTCTTATTTTGAGAATTACTGTGCTTTTCTATTTGCACCTTGCAAAAAGAAAATAGACCCGAAGAAAAATAAGAACAACGCTTTTCGGTAGTTGATTCGTTATCTTACACCAAAGCGGCATGCAGTTTTTGTGCATGCCGCTTTTTTCAATTCCAAAAAGCAAAAAAACAAAACTTGGCACATCCTTTGCTGTTTTATGTGTGACCGCCAAAAGTTTGTGCCTAATGCGCACGCTTAGAGGGAAGAAAGGACGAGATACGATGAGAGAAGAATTTAAGCTGGTGTCTTTTGCACGCAGTGACCAGAAGCAGACCGACCTCAGCTTTTTAAGTTTAAACCAGGCCGAAAAAGTGCAGCAGTTCCATGCCAGCTTTCCAATGTACCAAAAAACACCGCTGGTATCGCTGCCGCACACGGCACACAAATTAGGGCTGGCAGCAATCTACGTAAAAGATGAATCCTATCGATTTGGGCTGAATGCATTTAAAGTGCTGGGCGGCAGTTATGCCATTGGTCAGCACCTCGCACACCGGTTGCAAACAGACCTTAGTGAGCTGCCTTACGAAAAGCTGATTGCGCCGGAGACGCACAAAAAGCTAGGGGATATTACTTTTGTGACCGCAACAGACGGCAACCACGGGCGCGGTGTTGCATGGACAGCAAACCAGCTGCAGCAGCATTCGGTAGTGTATATGCCAAAGGGCAGTGCAGCAGAGCGGCTTGCAAATATTCAGGCAGAGGGGGCAGAGGCCTCTATTACCGAGCTGAACTATGATGATGCCGTACGGCTTGCCAACCAGCAGGCAAATGAAAAAGGCTGGGTTATGGTACAGGATACCGCCTGGGAGGGCTACGAGGATATCCCCCGCTGGATTATGCAAGGATATGGCACTATGGGGCTGGAGGCTTACCAGCAGCTGGAAGAAAAACCAACTCACATCTTTTTGCAGGCTGGGGTAGGGTCTATGGCCGGTGCCGTGGCTGGCTTTTTTGCTTCGGTGTACGGTGAGCAGCGGCCTATAATCACCATTGTAGAACCCAATAAAGCAGATTGCCTGTTCCGCACTGCGCAGGCGAATGATGGGGCACTGCATTTTGTGGGCGGCGACATAAGCACCATTATGGCAGGCCTTGCCTGCGGTGAGCCGTGCAGCATTGGCTGGGAAGTGCTGAAAAGCTGTGCAGACCACTTTATCTCCTGCCCGGACTACGCTGCCGCAAAGGGAATGCGCGTGCTGGGCAACCCCACAAAGGGAGACCAGCCGATTGTATCCGGTGAAAGTGGCGCCGCGGCATTTGGCTGTGTAGCGCAAATTCTCACGGACCCAGCGCTGCATGAGCTGAAAGAAAAGCTGGGACTAAGCGAAACCTCGAAAGTTTTATTTTTCAGCACCGAAGGGGACACAGACAAAGAGAATTATCGCTCTATTGTGTGGGACGGCAAATATCAAAGCGTCCCCGAAAAATAGCTTTACTGATGTACTGAAAAGAAAATAATGATTTTTTGACCAATAGGAGGAATTTAGTATGCTGAGCAAAGAACGTGAGAACGCAGTCATAGAACTCTGTCAGGCATTGATACAGCAGAAAAGCTATTCCGGCGAAGAGCAGGGTGTGGTATCGGTGCTGAAAGACTATATGCGGGAAAATGGATTTGACGAGGTTGCTGTGGACGACTATGGAAACCTTGTCGGTTGCATCAAAGGCAATCGCCCCGGCAAAAAGCTGTTGTTTGATGGCCATATGGATACCGTGCCTGTCAGCGATCCGGCAGAGTGGAAATATCCGCCCTTCGCTGCAGAGATTCACGAGGGGCGCATCTACGGGCGCGGCACCAGCGATATGAAAGGTGCGTTGTCTGCCATGGTCTGTGCTGCGGCTAATTTTGCACGGGACACCGAAAAGCAGTTTGCAGGTGAAGTTTATGTAGCGGGTGTAGTACATGAGGAGTGCTTTGAAGGGGTTGCTGCAAGGGCAATCAGTAAAGCCGTAAACCCGGACTATGTAGTAATTGGTGAAGCGAGCCAGCTGAACTTGAAGATTGGCCAACGCGGCCGTGCTGAAATTGTGGTAGAAACTTTCGGTAAGCCCTGCCACAGTGCTAACCCGGAAAAAGGCATTAATGCCGTTTACAAAATGGCAAAGGTGATTGAAGCAATCCGTACGCTTGCCCCGACCCATCATCCTGTGCTGGGCAACGGCATTTTGGAGCTTACTGATATTAAAAGTGCGCCTTACCCCGGCGCATCCGTTGTGCCGGAATATTGCCGCGCTACTTATGACCGCCGCCTGCTGGTAGGTGAAACCAAAGAGACGGTGCTTGCCCCACTAAAGGCGCTGCTTGCGCGCATGATGGAAGAAGACCCGGAGCTGAAAGTGAAGGTGAGCTATGCGGTAGGGCAAGAAAAATGTCATACCGGCCATGAGATTACTGGAGAACGCTTCTTCCCCGGCTGGCTGTATGACGAAAAAGAAACCTTTGTACAAGACGTAGCGAGCCGCTTAAAAGAGATGGGTTACATGCCTTCCATCACACAATACAATTTCTGCACCAACGGCAGCCACTATGCAGGCGAGGCGGGAATTCGCACGTTTGGCCTTGGACCCTCGCAGGAAAATTTGGCACACACGCTCAATGAGTACATTGAAATCGATCAGCTGGCAAAGGTTACCGATTGTTATTACGGCGTCATGCAGGCGTTGTTAAAATAAAAAAACAGGAGGAATTTGTTATGAACAGCACACAAATCACGGCACTCGTTATTATTTTGCTTTATATGGCGGCAACTGTGGCACTTGGCTTGGTTATCTCTAATCGCAAAAAAGCGAAGGCGGCTTCGCAAAGCAATGATGATTTTCTGATGGCGGGCAAATCTTTGGGTCCGGTGGTGTTGGCAGGCACCTTGTTTGCAGCCAACACAGGCGGTGCCAGTACCACCGGCATTGCAACCAACGTATTATCGTTTGGTTTATCTGCTTGCTGGTATGTAATTGCGGCAGGTATTGGTTTTGTTGTGGTTTCTTTTATTGCGCCCTATTTTCGGCGTTCTTCGGCAAGCACTGTGCCGGAAATTATCAGCAAAAGATACGGCAAACCATCCCACATTTTTACTGCTTTTACCTCTATTTTAGCGCTGTTCATGGCAACCGGTGCGCAGATTATTGCGACGGCTTCCATTATCAACGTAGTTACAGGCGTTAGCTTCCGCACAGCGGCCATCGTTACTACCATCGTGGTCATTCTTTATACCATGATTGGCGGGTTCTCCTCTGTAACTGCAGCAAATATGATGCACGTTGTTTTTATTACCGTTGGCATGACGATTGCAATGCTGATTATGGTTAACAGCAAAGATGTTGGCGGCTTTACTGCACTGTTTACCAAAGCACAGGCAATGAGCGGCGAACTGAACCTGCTGAGCATGACAAAAATCGGTCTGCCCACCATTATCGGTTACATAGCGATGTACTGCATGACCTTCCCGACCGGGCAGGAAATTGTACAGACTTACTGTTCTGCGAAAGATGGCAAGTCTGCAAAAGTAGGCTCCGTAATCGCTGGTTTGCTCAGCGCAGCTTATGCGATTGTTCCGGCCATCATCGGTCTGGTTGCTTACGTCTGCATTGATGGATACGCAGCAAGCGGCGCACAAAAGAATGCCTTGGCAGATGCTACCATCCGATTTGCGCCTGCTGTGGTGGCTGGTCTTGTGCTGGCAGCCATTGTTGCGGCAACGATGAGCAGCGCTTCCGGCAATATGATTGGTACTGCTACCATGTTCACCAACGACGTGTTCCGTCCCTATCTCAACCACGGCGTCAAAAATGACCAGAAAGAAGTTTGGATTTCGCGTTTGACCATGGTGGTAGTAGGTGTGGTTGGCCTTGGTATTGCGCTGACCGCTTCCAACATCATCAGTGTTATGATGGGCGCATTTGCACTGCGCAGTGCAGGACCCTTCGCCGCCTTTATCTGTGGTCTGTTCTATAAAAATGTCACGAAGCGGGCTGGGTTTATCTCTATCGTTCTCGGCACCGTCGTCGCAGCAATTTGGATTTATGTAATGCACAGCCCGTGGGGGTTGAGTGCAATGGTGCCCGGTGGCATTGTAGCGTTTGTGACCATTTTCCTCTGCTCTGCTATCGACCGTCGTTTGGGCGTCGAACCAGCTCCGGAAATTCAGTTCGAAAATGTTTAAGCTGTTTGCACGAATTTAGATTGAATTATTGCTGAGGTGAAAAGTATGAAAAAACTAATTGTTGGCGGGACTGTGGTGGATGGAACCGGCAGGCCTGGATACAAAGCTAACGTTCTGGTGGAAGATGACCGCATTGCCGAGATCGGGGAAATTGCACCCCAACCAGATATGGAAATCATCGATGCGGCCGGCTTAGTGGTGGCCCCCGGCTTTATTGACACCCACAGCCACAGCGACCTGCAGGTACTACTGGAGCCATCGGTCGCACCGAAGTTGATGCAGGGTATTACCACCGAAATCCTCGGACAGGACGGTATCTCTCTTGCGCCGTTGCCGCAGGAATATATCAGCCCATGGCGCAAAAATCTGGCCGGGCTCGACGGCGATTCGGATGATATCGACTGGAACTATAAAAACACAGAAGGCTATCTAAAAATGATCAGCGACGTGCGCCCGGGGCTGAATGAATGCTATCTAGTTCCGCACGGGAACATCCGCATGGAAGCAATGGGCCTTGAAAACCGCCAGCCGAACGAAGAAGAACTGGAAAAAATGTGTGCCATCACCCGCCGCGAGATGGAGGCTGGTGCCATTGGTCTTTCAACAGGACTCATCTATATGCCTTGTGCTTATTCGGAATCAAAAGAAATCATCGAAATGTGCAAAGTGGTTGCAGAGTATGATGGCAGCTTCGTGATTCATCAGCGCAGTGAAGCAGATACGATTCTTGATTCGATGCGCGAGGTAATCAAAATTGGTCGGGAATCTGGCGTTAAAATCCACTATTCGCATTTTAAAGTGTGCGGCAAGAAGAACTGGGATAAAATCGAACAGGTAATCGAGTTGCTCGAACAGGCGGAAAAAGAGGGCATACGCGTCAGTTTTGATCAGTATCCGTATGTAGCAGGCAGCACAATGCTTGGTGTTATTTTGCCCCCATGGGTGCATGACGGCGGCACCGATAAAGTATTGGAACGCCTGGCAGACCACGAGCTGCGCAAAAAAATGGTATATGATATTGAGCACGGTATTCCGGGTTGGGATAACTTTGTAGAGTTTGCAGGCCTGGACCAGATTTTTGTAACGAGCGTAAAACATAAGAAAAACGAAGACGCTGTTGGCTTAAGCTTAACCGAGCTTGGCAAACTGCGCGGCAAAGACCCCTACCAAGCAACTTTTGACCTATTGCTGGAAGAAGAAAACGCAGTGGGCATGGTCGATTTTTACGGCACAGAAGAGCATGTGCAGCGGTTTATGAAACGCCCGGAAATGAATGCCTGCACTGACGGCCTGCTTGGCGGCAAACCGCACCCGCGTGTGTATGGCGCTTTTCCGCGGATTTTGGGCAAATATGTACGTGAGGATAAAGCCTTGACGCTTGAAGAAGCCGTATATAAGATGACGAAAAAACCGGCCGACACCTTCCGCATGGTAGGGCGTGGAGAAGTGAAGGTTGGAAATTATGCAGACCTGACGATTTTCAATCCGGATACGGTTATCGATAAGGGCACCTTTACAGATCCGGCGCAGTTCCCAGAAGGCATAGAATATGTACTTATCAACGGTGGGCTTACGGTAAAACAGGGCAAACACACTGGCAACCGCAACGGCGTAGTGCTTCGCAAAAAAGGGCTGGATGTGGTAAAATAAAAACATACTTGGCCAAACATCCCAAACAAAAGGAGAAACAAATGATGCAGAAGATTTCTACTACTAATGCGCCGGGGGCAATTGGGCCTTACTCGCAGGGCTATGAAGTCAACGGAGTGGTATATACCAGCGGACAGATTCCGGTTGACCCTGCAACAGGGGAAGTGCCGGAAGGAATCCGTGCACAGGCAGAGCAAAGCTGCAAAAACGTAGGTGCCATTTTGCTTGCCGCCCAGACCGGGTTTGAGAATGTATTCAAAACAACCTGCTTTTTGGCGGATATGAAAGACTTTGCCACCTTTAATGAAGTGTACGCGCAATACTTTATCTCAAATCCCGCGCGCAGCTGTGTTGCCGTAAAAGAACTCCCCAAAGGCGTTCTTTGCGAAATTGAAGCCATTGCTAAAGTGTAAGCACACAGCAAACTGTCGATAAATACGGTTGCAATCTGCCGTCCTTATTTGCTGTAAACGAGGCTGCCCGTAAAAAGGCGGCCTCGTTTTTTATCCAAAAGATGTTACAGCCTATCGATGCGTAGTATAATCAAACCAAGGCCCCGCAAGTGTAATAGAAAGAGGTGTGTGGAATGATTGTAACATTGCAGATTTACAGCGTCCTTGCCAGTTTGGCTCAAACATGTTTTTACGTGTTAGGTGTGGTTTGTATGGTGAAGTTCCTGCGGGGGAAAAGATAGTCTTTTATGCCTGGGTCTTTTCACGATAAAGGACGCAGGTAACGCGGCTGTGGGCTAAGCCAATAGGACAAAAGCGTGGTTTTGTTTTTGCCAATAAAGAGTGCCGTCGTTTTGCATGGATGGGCGCGGCGCTCCTACGGCTCGCGAACAAAAGAGAAGAAAAAGCGAAACAGCTTGTATTCTTCTAAGTGCGGATGTATAATATAACCTGGAAACAAACTGAATATCGGGGAGCTTGTATGACAGGCTGAGAGGAAGGTATGACCTTCGACCCATTAACCTGATTTGGATAATGCCAACGTAGGGAAGCCTAAGTGTACTCGTATTTATTTGCGGGAAGTTACCAAACCGGTAACTTCCCGCTTTTTTTATTTTCAGGAGGATTTGCGATGAAACAAGTAAAACTAAAAACCAAAGTAGCTACACGGAAAATGGTAGCCGCTGCCATGTTCGCCTGCCTTGCGTTTGTGTTGAACATCTGTGTGTATTTTCCCTCTATGGCACCGTTTCAGCACTTTGTAGATGTACTGGCAGCGGTTTTTCTTGGCCCATGGTACGGCTGTGCTTCGGCATTGTTGTGCGGTATTTTGCGCATGATGTCCGGGCGCACCATTCAAGCTGTTACGGGTGCTGTTTTTGGGCCGATTCTGGGTGGTTTGCTTTACCGTAAAACGAAAAATATATGGCTTGTTTTTGCGGGAGAAATTGTAGGTACCGGCTTTTTCGGCGCAATGGCCTCTTACCCGCTGATGAAATGGTTTTATGGACTGGATGCACAGTCACCCTTTTACTATATCCCGTTTTATCTGCCCTCCGCGGTGGTGGGTGCAGCAATGGGTGTTGCGACACTGCTGGTTTTCCAGCGCACTGGCCTTGTTGACCGCATGCAGAACGAATTAAATCGATAAAGGAGGAATGGCGATGTTCGATTTTGCAAAAGCACTCTGCCTTGTACGCACAAAGGCTCCGCTGGTTCAGTGCATCACAAATTTTGTGACAGTCAATGACTGCGCCAATATGATACTCGCAGCGGGCGGTTCTCCCTCGATGGCACACGACATTCGCGAAGCAGCGGAAGCTGTTTGCGCAGCCAATGCCCTGGTGTGCAATTTAGGTGCCATTGAAGATGTTGAAGCGATGTTGCTAGCAGGAAAGCAAGCCAACCAACTTGGCAAACCCGTGGTGCTCGACCCTGTGGCGGCGGGTGGCACTACCCTTCGCAAAGAGGCGGCGAAGCGCCTTGTAGAAGAGGTGCAATTTGCTGTGATTCGTGGAAATGCATCAGAGATTCGCGCCCTTGCGGGGGCCAATACCACGGGGAGCGGTGTAGACGCAAGCGCGTTTGACGTGGTTACAGAAGAAAACTTACAGGAAGCCATACAAATTGTGAGAGCACTCGCACAGCGCACCAAAAGTGTGATTGCCGTATCTGGCAAACTTGATGTTATATCAAATGGAGCGTGGACGATGGTGCTGAAAAATGGCTGCTCAACTATGGCCCGTATTACGGGCAGCGGCTGTATGCTGACAGCACTCATCGGAGCTTTTTGCGGTGCTATGCCGCAAGACCCTTTCACGGCTGCTTGCGCTGCCATGGCTGCAATGGGCGTTTGTGGAGAACTGGCAGACCAGCGCCGTTTGCAAAATAAAACCGGCAATGCCACTTTTCGCACAGATTTGATTGATGCTGTTTTTAACTTAACTGAAGAAGAATTGGTAAAAGGAGTAGAATATGAAATTCTCTAAACAGGAAATCCGCGAGGCAATGCTGCTTTATGCGGTTACAGACAGAACTTGGCTAAAGACTGGTGAGTCGCTTTTGGATGTATGCGAAAAAGTACTTGCCAGCGGGGCGACCTTTTTGCAGCTGCGAGAAAAAGATTTTAACCAGGCGGATTTTGAAAAAGAGGCTGAACAGCTTGGCAGCTTATGCGCAAAGCACCGCGTTCCTTTTGTCATCAACGACAGCGTAGAAATTGCGCTGCAATGCAATGCGGACGGCGTCCATGTGGGGCAATCTGATATCAAAGGCCGGAATATTCGCTCTATGATTGGGTCGGATAAGATTCTGGGTATTTCCGCAGGTACTGTTGAGGAGGCAATTGCCGCCGAAAAAGCAGGCGCAGATTATATTGGGGTGGGAGCCGTTTTTGGAACAAGCACAAAAAAAGACGCCAGAAACCTGACGGTGGAAAAACTTCGTGAAATCTGCTCGGCGGTTACCATTCCCGTAGTTGCGATCGGTGGAATCAATGCAGAGAATGTGGTACAGCTTTCAGGAAGTGGTGTGGACGGCGTTGCCGTAATCTCGGCTGTTTTTGCTGCCAAAGACCCGGAAAAGGCAACGGCACAGCTTTTGATGCTGGCTAAGAGTATGGTGCAGCATGGATAAGCGCTTTGCCATATTTGACATGGACGGCACCCTGGTGGATTCGATGCCTTTTTGGCAAAATCTAGCGGAGGAATACCTGCACAGCAAAGGTATCGCAAAGGTTGCACCGGCTATCTTAGAGCAGATTAAGCCGATGACCATGACCCAATCGGCGGCGCTGTTTGTGCGAGAATACGAGCTTTCCGGCACACCGGAAACAATTGCTGCGGAGATGAATCGCAATATGGAGGAGCATTACAAGCAAGATGTTCCGCTAAAACCCGGCGCACAGCAATACCTGCAAAAGCTGCGCAAAAATGGTGTGCGAATGTGCGTTGCTTCTGCAACTGCTGAGCCGCTAATGCAGGCGTGTTTGGCACGGCTTGATGTTTTGGAATGTTTTGATTTTCTGCTCTCGTGTGAAGAGGTCGGTGCAGGCAAAACCCAACCGGACGTTTACCATGCCGCAGCAAAAAAGCTGGGAGCAGTACCGGAAGAAATTGCGGTTTATGAGGATGCGTATTATGCAGGGAAAACTGCAAAAAATGCAGGTTACCATCTGGTTGCAGTGTATGATGGCTGCGCGGGTGACTGCTGGAACGAAATGAGACAGCTCGCAGATGAAGTAATTTGCAGCTGGGAAGAAGGAGGATTTATATGAGTGCAAGTATTGCAATTCAGGTGCTGCCCCAAGTAGACGGCGATGCAGAGGTTTGCCGCATTGTAGACGAAGTGATTGCTTACATCGACAGTACGGGGCTGCGCTATCAGGTAGGGCCCTTTGAAACCACCATCGAGGGAGAAAGCTACGAACAGCTTATGGAAATTGTTCAGGAATGTCCAAGGGTTGCGATTCGCGCCGGAGCGCCTAAGGTATCCGCTTATGTTAAGCTGGTTTACCAGCCGGAGGGTAAAGTTTTATCCATCGACCAGAAAATCGGGAAATATCAGCAGTGCTGATTTTTCAGCGGCAGACCGGGGGCACCACTCTCTGTCGCTTTATAAAAATAATGCGAATAAACAAAAGGAGACAAAACAATGAAAACAGCATTATCAATCGCTGGCAGTGACTGCAGCGGAGGCGCCGGTATTCAGGCCGATCTGAAAACGATGACTATGAATGGTGTTTATGCCATGAGCGCGATTACAGCGCTCACTGCACAAAACACAACCGGTGTCACCGGAATAATGGAGGCTTCTCCAGAATTCCTAAAACAACAAATCGATGCAATTTTTGAAGACATACGTCCCGATGCCGTGAAAATTGGGATGGTATCGTCTGCAAATTTAATTAGGACGATTGCGGAAAGGCTTACCTACTATGGCGCGACAAATATTGTAGTAGACCCTGTCATGGTAGCAACGGCTGGCTCTAAGCTCATTGAGTCTGATGCCGTGGCAGTTTTGAAAAAAGAGCTGCTGCCGCTTGCAACCGTTGTGACACCGAATCTTCCGGAAGCAGAGGTGCTGTCCGGGCTTACTATCCGCAACCAAGAGGATATGGTTGCGGCGGCAAAAACAATCAGCGACAATTATGGCTGTGTGGTGCTGTGCAAAGGCGGCCACAGTGTTAACGATGCCAACGATTTGCTCTACGCCAACGGAAAGGCGCAGTGGTTTATGGGTAAGCGAATCGATAATTCCAACACACACGGCACAGGCTGTACGTTATCCAGTGCAATTGCCGCAAACCTTGCAAAAGGTTATGATTTGGGAACGTCGGTGCAGCGGGCGAAAGAGTATATCTCTGGGGCGCTGGCGGCTATGTTGAATCTCGGTCAAGGCAGCGGCCCGATGGACCATGCGTTTGACCTGCAAAGCCGATTTGCAAGGGAGGTGGAGTAAATGACCCAAAAGCGTACTTCCTTATTTGAAAACGGCTTGATTTGGTTTGGTGCCGGTGTTTCGATTGCTGAAATTCTGACTGGTACCTATTTTGCCCCGCTCGGCTTTGGCAAAGGCCTTTTGGCTATCTTAATCGGACATGTTATCGGCTGTACGATGTTGTTTTTTGCCGGAGTGATTGGCGGCAAAACCCGCAAAAGTGCAATGGAGACGGCTAAAATGAGCTTTGGTCAAAAAGGATGCCTGCTGTTTGCATTTCTAAACATTATGCAGCTTGTTGGCTGGACTGCAATTATGATATACGATGGCGCGCTCGCTGCCAATGGCGCGTGGGCACTTGGTAAATGGATTTGGTGCCTCGTGATTGGTGGGCTTATTGTGCTGTGGATTTTCGTAGGGATTGAGAATCTGGGCAAAATCAATACTGTGGCGATGGCAGCTTTGTTTGTGCTGACGATCGTCCTCAGTTATGTTATTTTTGGCGAAGGAACGCTCCACGGCATCTCCGGTGAAGGCATGACATTTGGTGCGGCAGTTGAGCTGTCTGTGGCAATGCCGCTTTCCTGGCTTCCGCTCATCAGTGACTACACCAGAGAAGCAAAGCATCCGGTGAAAGCCACAGCCGTCAGTGCGATTACATATGGCATCGTCAGCTGCTGGATGTATGTAATCGGAATGGGTGCAGCTATTTTTACAGAAGAATCCGACATTGCACAGATTATGGTCAAAGCAGGGCTGGGATTTGCAGGCCTGCTCATCATCGTGTTTTCTACGGTTACTACAACCTTCCTGGATGCATGGTCTGCCGGTATTTCCAGTGAGTCGATATCCGTAAAATGCAGCGGCAAATGGTTTGCCGTGGGCGCGGCAGTTCTTGGCACTGTGGGCGCAATCTGCTTTCCGATGGAAGATATTACAGGCTTTTTGTATCTGATAGGCTCGGTATTTGCACCGATGATTGCCATTCAAATAGCAGACTTTTATATCCTGAAAAAAGATTGCAGCAACCAGCCTTTCGGCTTGCAAAACTTGGTTATTTGGGTAATCGGCTTTTTGCTTTACCGCTTATTGATGCGGGTCGACATGGCTTTCGGCAATACGTTGCCGGATATGATAATTACCATTTTAATTTGCATCACTGTAAACAAGGTGAAAGGCAAGGTTGTGAAATCAGCTTAGGCATTGACGGGGTTACATGTGACCTTACAAAAAACATTGGCCACGTAGCGCCAAAATAAGATAAACAGGTGCAAAACACGGGCTGGCAAATGCTTGGCCCGTGTTTTGTTTTAGCAATGAAATTTCCTCAAAAAATCTAAAAACTTTAGATTGCCTGGTTTTTATGAAACAGTATGGTGAGAAAAACAAAGTATCGTTTTTTTTCGAGGGTTTGTGTTTCGTTGACTTGTCGTTTTTTGCTGTTTATAATAGAAGAAACGAATGAACATCAGCCTGGAAATAACAATAGTGTCTGAGCAAAGAAAGGATTTGCCATGAATGGGTTCGCTCTAATGGAAACGACGGTCACTCAAGTTCATAAAGCTTATCTTTCTGGCGAGCTGAGCTGCCATGCGCTGTGCGAAGCTTACCTTGCGCGAATTCACGCTTACGACAAAAGCGGGCCAGCCGTAAATTCGATTATTTGCATCAACCCAAAAGCGCTGGAAGAGGCAGACAGGATGGACGCCTACATAAAAGAGCATGGCGCCCTTTGTGGCCCACTGCATGGCATTCCTATCATGCTCAAAGATAATTTCAATACGTCTGATTTGCCTACCACAGCCGGTTCTATTGCTTTGCTGGACTGGGTACCGCCGACGGATGCCTTTGTCGTTGAGCGTTTGCGTAAGGCGGGCGCGTTGATTCTTGCAAAAACAAACCTGCACGAATTCGCCATCTGGGGCGAAACAGTAAGCTCGGTTCTTGGTGCTTCGGTGAATCCGTACGATTTCACACGCACGCCGGGCGGCTCATCCGGCGGCACAGGCGCTTCTATCGCATGCAATTTTGGTATCATTGGCTTAGGCACTGACACCATCAATTCAATTCGTTCTCCGGCTTCGGCAAACAGTCTGGTTGGCATTCGTCCTACGATGGGCATGGTCTCCCGCACAGGCATTGTGCCGTATTCGCTGACGCAGGACATTGCGGGCCCTATCTGCCGTACGGTAGAGGATGCAGTGCGCTGCCTGGATGTCATTGCAGGTTATGACCCGAAAGACAGCGAAACAGCGTTTTGTGTGGGCCAAAAAGAAGAAAGTTACTTAGGCCATTTAAAGCTGGACGGAATGAAAAACGCTCGCATCGGCGTGCTGAAAAGCCTATTTGGCCGAGAAAAAATCAATCAATCCACAAATATAGTTTTGCAAAATGCGATGAAGGTATTTGAGGAAAACGAAGCGACACTGGTACCAATCGATGAAAATATCGACCAGGCCTGGCTGACCAAAGAAGCATCTGTGCATCTGGATGATTTTGCGCATGACCTCGACCAGTATCTTCGTGAACTACCAGCAGATTGGCCGGTGCACTCGATGGCTGATATTCTGGAAAGCGGAAAATTCCATCCATTTTCAGAAAGCAATCTGCGTGAGGCAATGACGCTGGATGTTAATACATTACGTTATTACAAAAAGATGTACAATAAAATTGGCGTTCGCACTCGTGTATTAAAGCTGATGGCGGATTACAATTTGGATGCGATTATTTACCCTCACCAACAGCAACTGGTATGCAAACTGGGTGGCAGCCAGCAGCAGCGCAATGGCGCTCTCTGTTCGGCAACCGGGTTTCCTTCCATCGTTGTGCCTGCCGGGTTTGCGCCTGACGAAAATGCACCGCTTGGGGTGCCGGTGGGCATGGAAATTATGGGGCGCCCCTGGAGCGAAGGCCGACTGATTGAAATCGCTTTTTCTTTTGAGCAGCACTCTCGTTTTCGCAAGCCGCCGCATTGCGCGCCGGACTTGGAACCAGCGGAATTTTTGCAAACAAGATAGTGCGAATATCTAGGGCCTTTTGTGCTGTTGCCAAAGGCTGCAAAAAAGGAGGCGAGAGCCTCCTTTTTGATTAACGTACGCTTTTGGCAGGTGCAGCAGAGCTAAGAAAAATAGAATCCGGTTTATTGATATAAAATCTTGTAGAAAAAACGCCGCGAAAATCGTACTATCAGTGAAAGAAAAAACAAGGGAGTTTTTATGGCAAAACGAAAAGTGCGCAAACGCAAAAGCAAGTGGCTGATTTATCCGTTGCTTTTGGTTTTTGTCGGTGTCGTTTGGATTAACACCCGGCAAAGCTTTGCAAAAAAAGAACCTGCCGCGCCCCCGTTTGAAACGGTGGGACCGGCAGAGCATACTTACGAATGGGACAAGCTGACATTAGACGAAAAAGGCAGGCGCCAATATACCGCAGCGGACGGCAGTGTCGCAAAGGTCGGCATTGATGTTTCTTCTCATCAGGGAGATATAGACTGGCCAGCGGTTGCCGCAGACGGCATTAGCAGTGTTTTTGTGCGCGTTGGAAGCAGAGGCTATGAAAGCGGCGAAATTTATCAAGATGACCGTTTCCATCAAAACGTGCAGGGGGCACAGGCGGCGGGGCTGCCTTGCGGAGTTTACTTTTACTCGCAGGCCGTTACCGCAGAAGAAGCCCAGCAAGAAGCAGACTTTGTGCTGGAGGCTGTGCGCGAATATTCGCTGGAGCTGCCGATTGTGATGGATTACGAAGAGGTGCTGAAGCCAACTGCGCGCACCGCTAACCTAACCACACAGGCGCGCACCGACAACGCAATCGCTTTCTGCGAGCGTATCCGGGCCGCGGGGCATCCGGTAATGCTGTATTCTACGCGCAGCATGCTGCTCAATCACTTTGACCTTACCCGCCTTTTGGATTATCCGCTTTGGGTTGCAGAATATAACGAAACCACGCAGTTTCCGTATGAGTTTGTGGCCTGGCAGTATACCGATAGAGGCCGCGTTGCAGGCATTGGCCCGGATGTAGATTTGAACCTGATTTTTTAAAGCCTTAAAAATGTTTGATAATATAAAAAGACCCGATTTTCTGCCTGTCAGGACCGAAAATCGGGTCTTTTATTGTTGCGATAAATTTAAAGTTTCAATTTTTTTGCCAGTAGCTCAGGATTTGAGGCAAAGGTAAGCGCGGTTCGCTCAGAAATAAGGCCGGATTTATACAGGTTCAGGATGCTGGTATCCATTGAGATCATCTCCTCTTCGGCAGAAGAATAAATCACGGTGTCAATCTGATGAATTTTATTTTCGCGAATCATGTTTCGAATGGCAGGGTTGACAATCATAATCTCGAAGGCGGGTACAAGCTCGCCGTCTACCGACGGCAAAAGCTGTTGTGACACCACCGCTTGCAATACCATGGCCAGCTGCACGGCAATTTGGTGTTGCTGGCTTGGCTCAAATACGTCAAGAATACGGTCGATGGTATTTGCCGCACCGATGGTATGCAGGCTGGAAAAAATCAGATGTCCTGTTTCGGCAGCCGTCATCGCAGTGGTAATGGTTTCATAATCTCGCATTTCGCCGAGCAAAATTACGTCCGGGCTTTGGCGTAGAGCTGCCCGAAGTGCCGTGACATAGCTTTCGGTATCGGTATTTATTTCGCGCTGGCTTACAATGCTCGTTTTATGGCGGTGCAGATATTCCAGCGGGTCTTCAAGTGTAATAATATGATCGGCTTTGCTGGAGTTGATGCGGTCTATGATGCAAGAAAGCGTCGTGGATTTGCCGGAGCCGGCGGCACCGGTGACGAGTATCAGCCCTTTGGTGCGCTCTGCAAGTGACAGTACCGTGGCTGGCAAATGCAGCGCAGTGGGGTCCGGAAGTTCGAATGCGATGACGCGTACCACTGCGGCGAGCGAGTTGCGCTGGCGATAGGCAGAAACGCGAAATCGAGAAACCCCCGGCAATGCAAAAGAAAAGTCATCGTCGCCGGATTTTTCAAGGTGCTCCATGTCTCGCTGTCCGGCAAGCTCATAGATTTGGCGTACAAAATCGGCGGTATCGTTCGGCTTTAAAGGCGTATTGTCCACATTGGTCATCTGCCCGTTAATTTTACAAACAAGCGGACGCCCGGCCACAATAAAAATGTCGGAGGCGCCTTTGGTAACTGCAGTTTGCAGCTCGGTGACAAAATTCATGGTGTAAAGCTCCTTTATCCTAATCGGGAATTGCCGTGGTGCCATAGACAGGCAGCCCGTCAGAGGGTTGCCAGGCGTTATCGCCCTCGATAGCCCAGCTTTCAATAGCGTAAAAGAAAGACTGTTTAGAAGAGCGCGGGGCCATTGCAGCTGCGGTGCGCTCGGCTGCGCTGTGAACGCGTATTTTTACGGTTAACTGCTGGGTATCGCTGATAGGAACCGCGTAGTCAATATAAAGCGCATCCGCGTCGCGGTGGGTAGCGTACCCGGCGTCTTGCAGAGCGGATTCACATTGGTCAAAATATGCTTTGTCCTCTGTACCAGCCTGCAAGTTTTCAGCAAGCAAGGTATCAATTTTCGCCAGCTTTTCATAAGCGGTGGTTTCAGCAGTGTAGTAAGCTTGGATATGCGCTGTGTTTTTATCGCTCAACGCTTTGTCTGCCCGTGCGCTTACAAGGCTAAGCACTGCAAATGTGACCAGACAAAGCAATACAAAAATCACTAAAATCGAAGAGGCACCAATAAAAAGCCCGGTGCGAGAACGCCGTTTGGAAAATTGGGGCATAGATGGGCCTCCTTTCAAAGATGCAGCGGCTGATGCCAACCGAAGGGGAGTGCCAGCAGAATGCGATCACCCTGCGTTACGGTTACCTGGGCTTGCTCGGCAGAGGCCGCGGGCAAAACGCTCATGCAATAAACAGCGTTGGCGGCATTGTCTAACGGCTGCCAGTCGGCAGTATACCAGACTGTGAGTTTACCGTCTGCCGTGACTGTGCCTGAAAGCAGTTTTGCTGCAGCTTCAAAGTCGCCCTCGGCAGATTGCACACAGGCGGCTGCGCTTTGGGCCAGGGCCGCCGCCCGGTTTGCTTCCTGCGTTTCACGGCTAATCACATGAGAGGACACAAAAAGACGTGCACAGACTGCGCTGGAAAGGGCAAAAAACAGCACGGCAAGAATGAGCTCCATCAAGAACAATGCGGATTTAGAAGATTCATTTTTCATTGCAACCGCCTCCTCAAACGCTGCTGTGCAGGGCGAAAATTAACTCTTCTGGGCCGTTTTCGCCCACTGCGGTAAAGCGGAAAAGCTCGTTCTCCAGCTGCTCAAAAGAAGCGTTCTCCAGCTCGGCCACCACCTGCCCGGTCGAAGGATCAAGATTGACTGCATAAGCTTCGGTCGTGGCAAGCTCGCGCAGTGCGCTATCATAAAAGTAAATGTAAGTGCGGATGGACTGCGGTTCGCCGTAGCGTGTCAAAGAAAGTGCAGGCACTGAGCTGTCACACGGTAAGATGCCCAGCTGAACGCTGCCGGCACGGTCGTTTTCACGCACTTTTTCGGTTACATAGGCAACGGCGGTGCGGGTAGAATAATTTTCGCTCATGCCAGCGACAGTGGAGCGATAAACGTTTGCACCGATGACCACAACAATAAGGGCAGAAACGGCGAAAACGCAAAATAAAGTTAAAGTAAAAAACAAATCAATCATTGAGTGTTTGCGCTGCAAGCGAACACCTCCTTGCCGGGCGGCATTTAAGCCGCGATTTTTTTAATGCTAAGTGCGAGCAATTACAGTAATCTCAGGCATTAAATTGCTCGCGAATACCTCATAGTCTACGAGATACTTCTTTTCATCATAGCGAATACCATAGTGCTCTTTTAAATAGGAGAGGCTGGCAGGGTAAGCACCCTCAGTGGCATAGCAGTGCACAGCACTGCGCCGGATGGCGGCAGCAAGGCTTGCTTGCTGCTGAGCCTGTGTGGTTTTGCTGATAGAAGAAAGGCCAGACAAAAACAGCAAAAACAATGCCGAAAAGCTGACAATAGGCAATACCACGCCGCGCAGTCCGGTGACGCTCCGTTTTTCTTTTTTGAAACGGTTTTTTGCCATAATACGCCTCCTGCTAGCCAATCGTGGACATGATGCCCATTAAAGGGAGCATCACGGACAGTAAAATAATGCCGACAATGACCGAAAATACAGCGACTAAGGTCGGTTCTACCATGAAGATGCGATCATTGATTTCGTTCTCCAGCTCCATGCTGTACTGGTCTGCCAGTTGCTGAATGGCGCTGTCAGCGGTGCCGGTTTTAAAAGCAATCGAAATCATTCTGCCGTACACACCAGAAAAAAGCTTTGCCTCTACCAGTGCAGATGCAAAATTAGTTCCCTGTGCAATGCTCTTTTGACAGTCTTCGATGCGGGCTTTCACCACCGGATGGTCAACCAACTGTGCTGCCATTTCAAGGCTTTTATCCGTGTCGAGGCCGCTCGCAAGCATCAGTGCCAGTGCGCTGGTAAAACTCGCATTTGCACGGCGCTCATAAATCTTTTTGGTTGCAAAAAAGCGCATTCCCAATCGGCTGCGCAGGGCGCGGCCTTGTGGGGTAGCACTGAGATAAAGCAAAAAGAGGGCGGCCGCGGCCAATAGCCCAACGAACCATAAGGAATACTGCGAAAGGGTCATACCAATCTGCAGAATACTGCCACCAAGCCCTGTCATTTCGGTACCAAGCTGTATAAATACCTGATTAAAAATAGGAAGCACTTTAATGACCAGCACACCGACGACCAAAACCATCATCACAATCATAACAACTGGGTAGCGTACAGCGCTGCGAATATTTTTGCTTACGGTTTCTTCACGGTCATAATAACGCTCCAGTGCTGCCATCACTTCTTCCAACTTGCCGGTGGCTTCGCCGATGCGAACCATATCCATGAGATATTTCGGGAAAACTTTGCTCTGGGCAAGGGCTTCGCTCAGCGGTGTGCCAAGCTCACAGCAATTCAAAAGCGATGTAAGGATGCGCTCGCCCTCCGCGTCCTCAATATCTTCCAGCATAATGCGGATGCCCTCCGGCACTGCAATGCCAGAACGCAAGAGCATGCTGATCTGCGCGCAGAAAACCGAGAGTTCCCGGTTGGTGAGCATTTTTTGTTCGGTTTTGGTTGCCATGTGAACCACGCTCCAATCTATCCAAATGGTCAATAAACGTACTTTATATTGTAATTGCTGTCATCTGCAATGAATTTCATAATGCTTTTGCTCTGCTTTTCGTTCGAAGCAAAAGTAGGATCCATACGGTGCCAGCCGCTGCCGTCAAATTCGATGATGCCATCAATCCAGCCGATGTCCGTGATGTAAACGCTGATCCAGGCGTGGTAAATGTCGCCTGCCCAGCCGACATCAAGGCGGGTGGGAATACCCTGTGTGCGCAGCATTGTGGTCATTACAGCAGAGTAATCAAAGCAAATGCCGGTACCGCTTGCAAGAATTTCATCCACATTTGGCAGATAGCCGCTTTGCACAGTGTCGGCTTTTTCATAATCATAAGTGGTGTGGCGAACGACATATTCATATACGGAATCTACCACTTCCAGGTCATTTGCTGCGCCTTTTGCGAGCTCTGCGCCTTTTGCTACGGTGCGGCTGGAAGCGCTGAAGTTCACATATTGGTTAGGATAAAGAAAGGGGAGAAACTCATCGGTGATTTCTGCGGTAATGGTTTGGCTTAAAGCATAAGCATAATCAGTGCCGCTTATATTTTCAAACACATTACACTGATAGGTGCCGCTGCCGCCGGTAAGGGGGAAAACCTCCCAATCGCCATGCAGGGTATAAGTATATTTCATGTTATCCGGAGTCGTAATTTGCAACTTTACTTTCGGGTTGCTGCCAAAGTAATTCACCATAATGTAGCCCTGAGACTTATTGGAAGCGTCAATGGATACGGCAGCAGCACGGTACACTTCTACGCCATCCGCAGAAGGCGTCAACACAACAGGGTCATTAGGGCGTACGACGGCGGGTGTTGACGCGGAAACACCGGCGTTATGAGAGCTGTTATTTTGAGAAGAGGCAGACTTGCTGCATCCGGCAAGCAAAAGCGCCCATGCCAAAATCAGCAGCCACAACAGTGCACTTTGTACAGTCTTTAAGTTGGGTCGTGGCAATCTGGACGCTCCTTTCTTACTTGAATGAATTTAAAGGGAAAGTTATCTAAATATAAAAGCTAACTGCTCAATAAAATGTCTGGCATAAGCGCAGATGTCATTTTTTGTTATTGTACCACGAAAATTTTCCTGCTGCACCAATTTTTGTAAATTTAGAGCAGAAACAAATATCTGCAAAACGAACGAAAGGGTAAGCAAAAACATCTTGAAAAAGTAAAATGCAATCCTTGGTAAATCAAGTTTTTGGTATTTTATCTTCACAAAAGCCTCTGCTCAATAACTGCAGACTTGCACAAAATGCTTGTGTTAAGCAATTGCTATATAAACAAGAGTCAATAATAGATAAAAACAATGCTCAGCGCTTGGAGAAAAAACTTGTGGGTTAAAAAAGAACTGAAAGGCAGGAAACAAAATAAAAAAGATTAATTGCCAGCAAAAAAATTAACCGAACATTTACCAGGCTCTGGTATAGTCATAACTACAAAGAGAATCTATACCGACCGAAAGAGGTGCAATCTTATGAAAAGGATGCTGAAAAAGTTCGCTGCGTTTGCTTTAAGCGCGGGTTTGCTTTGTGCTTACCTTCCTACCATGGCATTTGCAGCGGTGCCTACTTACGAAGTTACTTTTAGTGCTGGCGGCGAAGGTGCGTTACAAAAAGGTGGCCGTTCGGTTACTTATAAAGTGCAGGCAAATGAAACCTGCGTTGCCCCCCAGGTAGACAGCACAAGCGAAATTCACAATGCAACCTATTTTACCAGTGCAGACCTCGCCGAGCGCGGTGCAGCAGCTGGTACAGTTTACCCTGGTGCTTCTGTAAAAGTTGACCGCGATATTACATATGTCATGCAGTACAGCGCAAACGTTAACACCAACCTGTACACCGTACAGTATCTGGACGAGAACGGCCTCGAGATTGCTCCTTCTGTAATGGGTTATGCGGCAGCTGGTACGAGTCTTACTTTTACCGCCCCGACAGTAAGCGGTCATACCTTGGCGGATGCAGCCAGCAAAACCGTAACCGTAACCGCCGGTGGTGCGAATGCAACCTTCAAATACACCACCAACGTCACCACCAACGAGGTGATTAACACGAATACACAATATGTAGAAAACCTCGTTTATGCCGACAACCCGGTACCGGTAGCCCCCGGCGGTGTAGTTGTTCCCGATGAGGAAGTGCCTCTGGGTCCAGAGGCGGACAATAACACCGGCGATAATGCCGCAAACAGCACCCCTTCCAGCGATGCGAATAGCGGAAATGTTAACATCGATGACGAGGCAGTGCCAGAGGGCGCGACCCCTGTAAATAGCATCGGCATTGGTGGTATGGTTGGTATCGGTCTTGGGGCAGTAGCTCTAATCGTGATTTTGGTTCTACTGATTAAGAAAAACAAAGCAAATAAACAAGCGTAAATCTTAAATTATTGCACCTCCCTTTGTAAGCGATAACACGCGATTGAGTTTGATATACAGTGCCCGGATGAGGGCAACGGCATTTCTCGCCGCTGCGCTTAACTCCGGGCTCTGTTTTTCCTGTTAGACATTTTTAAATTAAAAAAGCAGTGGGTATAACGAGAGCGGAACGCTGTAACAAAAGCAAAATCACAAAAAACTTGAATATTTTTGATTGTGCGCATGAGCATTTGTCTTTAAAGTAAGAAACAAAAATTTGATTTAACACAGGTTTTGTAGAATACTGAGGCAATGCTTTTTGTAAAAAAATCAGACCAGAAAAGCATAAAAGAAAAATTATAGCGCCGTTTAGCAAAATAATGATATAATAGAAATAGAATCATACTGAAAAAAGTCTAAGCTTGTAAATGTTTTGGGATTGTGCGGTAAAGGAGTGACAAAAATGGCTCAAGAAAAAGGGATACGTATCATCATGCTAGGCGATTTCATTATCGCGTGCAATGGCGTTCCTCTTAAGCTGGAAAGAACCAATACAACAAAAGCCATGCAAGCATTGCAAATGCTGATTTATTATAAGGACACGGGGTTGCCGCGCAATGTTTTTATGGATGCGCTGTACAGCCGCGACGATAACATTACAGACCCTGCAAATAATTTAAAAGTAACCGTAAGTAACCTGCGCAGACTTTTGCAGCGGGCTGGTTTACCGGATGTTGCAATTCGCTTTCAAGGCGGCAGCTACTATTGGCAGTGCGAGCAGCCGACAGAAATAGATGTCGAGGCGTTTCAAGCCCAGGTAAAGCGTTGCCGCGGTTTGCAAGGGGATGCTTTAGCAGCTGAGCTGGAAAAAGCCTGCGCGCTTTATACAGGCGATTTTTTGCCTCATTTACAGGCAGAAGATTGGGTGATAGCAGCGGCCGTGCATTTTCGCGAAATGTACTTCAAATGCGTGCGAACACTTGCGGCTTACTTTCAAGAAAAAGGCGATTATAATCGGCTGCTGGAAATTGCTGCGCAAGCCGCAGCGCTTTATCCCCTGGAAGAGTGGAAGATTCTACACATCGAAAGTCTGATTGCCATGGAGCGCTACCAAGAGGCAAAATCAGTTTACGAAGATGCAGTGGCTACCCTGCAAAAAGAATATGACATTAAACCTTCACCAAGATTGTTGGAGTGTTTGAGACGTATCGACCGCTCGACGGAAAGCAAAAATGTGACGATTAATGAGTTGCAGGGCTTATTAAAAGAGAGCGAAGCTATGGCGGGCGCTTATTACTGTGCACTGCCCAGTTTTATTGATGCTTACCGCGTGGTCAGCCGTATTTTAGAGCGCAACGGGCAATCTGCTTATCTGATGCTTTGCTGGATGGTGGATGGAAAAGGGCACCCGATAACCGATAAAGAAAAGGCTTCAAAAGCAGGGGAGAAAGTCAGTAAGGCGATTTGCAGCACCCTGCGCCGTGGAGATACTTATACTCAGCCAGCACTGGACCGCTTTTTGATTTTATTGATGGGGACTAACCTTGAAAATTGCAGTGTCGTAAGCGGGCGTATTGATGCTAATTACCGGAAAGACCCCGCGCGTGGTATTACACTGCGCTATAAACTGGCACCGGTAAGCGATATGGCAAGTGAGGAAATGTTCCAGGAAAAACCCTGTTGGACCTAAGCGAAACATCTGCAACCCGCCGGTGAGAGCCGGCGGGTTTTTAACGTTTTTTTGCACCAACTAGGGTTTAAACAAGAAAGCTTTTTACGCAATGCGGTTAGAAAACAAGGTAAATATTACGATTGAAAGACAGGAAATTAACCAAACCTTTACCGGATACTGGTATAGTGTAACATAGGAAGCAAAATGGGGGCGATTGTATGAATATTTCGGCGATTAGCCGCGCGGCCCCAAACCTGGTTCGTATTTGTGTAAACAGCAGTAACGGATTGGATTTTGAGGGAGTATTTTATCACCGCTTCGGCCATGAGGGTGTGCCCTTTTCCTCACCGGGAGAGATGATGAATAAAATAGACGCGCTGTACGATGAGATAAACTACCCGCAGCGAACCGTACAGTTGAGAAGTTTTGGCCCAGAGCCCAGAAGTGCGAGAAGGGAGTCGGTTATGGCAAGAAAAAAGGTAAATGATTTGGCAGAACAAACAGGAGAACGTGCCACCTTTGTGGTGCACGTAATGTACCGGCAAAATGCAACTTGGCAAGGTAATGTTCTATGGGCCGAAAAAGGGCAGAGTTGTAATTTTAGAAGTGCGCTGGAATTGTTAAAGCTAATGGACAGTGCTTTAGACCAAACCGAAGAACCGACAGAAGAAGTGACCGAGGACCTGCCCCACGAGAAAGAAATGGAATCTAATTAACCCAAGCAAAGGCGAAGAAATTTTGCCATCCGTGATAGGTGTGTATGACCAGAGATAAAGTGAAGTTAGCTTAGGAGGAACAAGAGAATGGAGACAAACAAGTTTAGACTTTGGCAAAGGGTATTAAGCTTGGTTCTGGCTGCAGGTATTTTGTGCGGTGTTATGCCCGTTTCCGTACTTGCAGAAAGCATCAGTGATCCTGAAAATGTGGTGGTTGAGTATCAGCCGGAGCAAGCCACGAGCGAGCCTACCTCGCCGGAGAGTACCCCGACCGCAGAGCAGCCGCAGCCGACAACGCCTGGTGCGAATTCTGAGGCAGTGCCGCCTGCGTCCAGTTCCGAGGCAACCCCTCCCGCAAGCAGCACCCCGCCGGATAGCAGTGCGTCAAGCAGTGTGCCGGCAGATAGCGTGCCAACAGACAGCAACTCGGCAAGCAGTGCCCCCGAAGAGCCTGCCACAGTAGAGCAGATCACCCAGCAACTGACAGCCGACGGGGCAACCATTACGGTGAGCTATTTGCAGGATGCCTTTGCTGAAAAGGTTTCCGCAGTGGCAACCCGCATCACAGAGCAGAGTGATAAGTCCTCTTACGACGCAACGCTTGCAGCGTTGGAAAACGATAAAGCAGTGGAGTTCGAGGATTTTGCGGCTTTCGACATTACGTTTTTTAATGAAAAAGGCGAGGTGGTTGAGCCACGGGAAGGCAAAACCGTTTCGGTCAGCGTAGTGCTGAATAAGGACGTTGTCCCTGCCGATGCAGAAAATCTTAACGTAGTACATATTGATGATGCGCTGAAAACTGAAGTAATGACTGCTGCTACGGCCGTTAAAACGGAAGAAGCAGGGGCTTCTGCAGTTGCGTCTTTTGAAACCCCGAGCTTTTCTACTTTTGTTATTACCTGGGGCAGCAATAACGCACAGGTTATCGTGCACTATATTGATGAGCAAGGGAATTCGCTTACCGGTGCACAGACTACAAACGTAAAAATCGACTGGAATCAGGAGATTTCTTTCAACCAGTATGCTGCAGATCGTCCACTTACTGTATTGGGATATACTTACAAAGAGGCACGGCTCGACGGCAAAGATGGAAAAATTGTTTCCAGTGTAAAAAGAAGTTTTTACAACGAATTAATACTGAAAAATGGCAGGAACGAAGTAGAAACTCTGGACGATTCGTCTGACAGAGCTCACGTCTATCTGGTGTTTGAAGAAGCCGAGGAGCTGACCCCTGTCCAAACCATTGACAGCAAAGCCGCTGGCATCACGATGAAGATGTTTAACTACAGCAGTCCGGCAAGCATCGGTGGCGGGTCCTATGGCAGCAATGGCGGTTCTATCACCCAAGGTCTTTTAAGTTCCACAATTGCACCGGGGCAGGAGTTTCCCACCCTGACGAAAAAGAGTGGAAGTTTGTCTCAATGGTTCACCGGCGGAACGGAGGCGAATAACCTTTTCATTAAAAGTGTATACGACAACGCTGAAAACCCGGGCTATTTCTCTTTTAATAGTTCCGAATATGGCGCATTTTTCAATCAGGCAAGCGGCAACTTCAGTGTTTATGAACAGCTGACAACGCCCACCAATGAAAACAACTATTTCTACCAGCGCGGCAACTTTTTGCCGTTCAATACCATCGCAGAACTCAATAAATCGACCAATAAAGTAAAATACGATTACATGGGCAATGCGTTGAGCGCTGGCCAGGCCCATTACGACCAGCAGCTTTATTTGCCGGATCAAGCTACAGATTTCTACTTTGGTATGTCGATGAAGGCAAACTTTACCCAGCCGCGTGGTGGCCAGGTGAATGACAGAGATATGATCTTTGAATTTACCGGTGATGACGATATGTGGGTTTATATCGATGACACCCTTGTTCTTGACCTCGGTGGCATCCATGATGCACAGAGCGGTTCTGTCAATTTCGCAACGGGCGAGGTTCGCTACACCGATACCAAAACCAATGAAGCAGTACAGTGGAAGTCTACAACGATTAAAGCAATGTTTAACAAGGCTGGGCGCTCTACTGCTGATTTTAACGGTAACACCTTTAAGCCTTACACCAATCACAGCATTAAAATGTATTACATGGAGCGTGGCGCAGGTGCCTCTAACCTGCAGATGAGCTTCAATATTCCACCGATTATTCCGTCCACAGTAAACATCAACAAACAGGTAACGGGGCTGAATGCTATGCTGGCAAACCAGCAAGAGTATAAAATGAAACTGTTTGTGGACGGCAAAGTAATGGGCAATACTGATTACACCATTACCAGCGGACCCAACACCGGCAGCAGTTATAAAACTGCGGCAGACGGCACCTTTACTTTGAAAAACACCCAAACCGCGACTTTTAACAACATCAAAGAAAACCAGACTTACTATGTCCAGGAAATCGGCACAGACGGTTACGAAGTTTTGTTTAACGGAACAAAAAAGAGTAACGCTACCAGTGGTTCGTATATTGCCGGTGAAACCCCGAGTATCGAGGTAACAAATCATTATCTCCAAGGCAAAAACCTCGACATCACAAAGCAAATGGCAGATGGCGTAGATGCCGGCAACCAGAATTTCACTGTTTTAGTGACCTTAGGGGGCAGCAATTACAGTGGCGCATATCAGTTGTTGGATTCTAACAATGCGAAAATTTCGGATGGCCGTACCAACAACGGACAGATTCAGCTCAAAGCGGGCCAAACAATCCGCATTGAAGGGCTAACTGTTGGCACAAACTACACCGTAAAAGAAATTGCCACTGGCACGGCCTATGCATTAGACAGGTACCTTGTAAACGGCACAGCAATCACCTCAGCTGTCGAAGCAGTCGGTTCAATCACATCTTCCGGCGGCAAGGTTGTTGTCGTAAATAAGGAGGCTCCCGGCACCCTCACCATCAGTAAAACCGTGACCGGCCTGCCTTTATCCGAGATTCGCAGCAATCTGAAAAATCTCAACTTCACCTTGGGACAGGGCTTGCCGAACGTTCTTTTAAGCGAGTTTGACAACTTTAATTCCATGCAGGAAAATGCAAATAACGTTTACACGTTTACAAAGCAGCTCAAAAATATTGTCGCTGGTACCTATACCGTGGAAGAAAGCGGCGAGATTTTGGAGGGCTACTCGCTGGAAACTACACTGGGCGAAAATAACGGCACAGTAACAGTTAAGCCAGGCGAAAACGTGAATGTCAGCTTTACCAACGCTTACAAAAAAAGCGCAACAGCTGCTTTCTCGTTTACGGTAAACAAAGAGTGGCGCAACAATGTAGCACCAGACAACTGGTCTGTTCAGGTGACTTTGGTTGGTGTGGACGCAAGCGGCAACCGGCATACTGCAGGTACAGTTACGCTGAATGCAAGCAAGACTACACACACTTGGGAAAGCTTGAACCCTGCATATTCGTACCACGCAGAGGAAACACCGAGTTCGGGCGAAAACTGGACTGCGCTGCCTTCTGGTAAAGTGCAGGTTGGTATTGAAACTGCCAGCTCGATTCGTATCCCCAACTGCAATATCAAAGAATTCCCCCTGCCGGACAATAGCGCTTTTGTGTTTTCGGCTACCGGCAGTGTAAGTTCGACTTACAAAAATAAGTTCGTCCTCATTGTTCCGCAATCTACAGACGACGCTACCTTAACGGCGATCAAAGCCCAAGTGAAATCTGCGGGTGGCATTTTTAACAAGATGGACGAAAACAACACGATTTCGCTGCGCACTGGAGAGATTCCGGCAAACGGCATCGCAATCGATACCGGAAAAACTGTCAAGTATAACACACAGACCAAAACGCTGACCTTCTCGGACACCAGTATTTGGCAGCAAGTGTTCTATATGACTTACAGCAAAACCGCAAGCCAAACGCTGTATAACCGTGTAATGCCCCAGGCGAACATCAGTTTGCTTGGCAACAAAGTGCTCGAGGGACGTACCTTGGCTGGTGACGAGTTCTATTTCACTATCAAAGCGAACAATGATGCTCCCCTTTATCAGAACGGCAATAAGGTGAACGAGATTACGGTTCAAAATGATGCGAAGGGTAACTTTACCTTTACCGGCCTGCGCTATACCGAAGCAGACATCGGAAAAACTTATACTTACACCATCACTGAAAAAGTGCCGCAGAATAGCGCCAACGGTATTGTTTATGATACCACTGCGCATACAGTGAGCGTTGTGGTAAGCCAAGACAGTACCGACGGCCCCTTGACGTTAACCGTCAAAAATGGCGAAACTGTTTTGAATGCTGCAAATGGTGTGTATGCACTGAATGCGGCAGATGCTGCAACTTTTACGAACATTTACAAAGCAGCTGGCAGCTTTAAGGTCACCGGCACCAAAAAACTCAATCGCCCCATCAGTGGCGGCGAGTTCCAGGTAGTGATGACCGAAGCAACTGAGGCATTTGCCCCCATTACAGGCGGCAAAACCATTTCTGCAAATGTTGGTGCAGACGGCAAGTTTACGCTGGAGAATATCTCTTTTGATGAAACCAACGTAGGCACCCACTATTTTGTGGT
The DNA here is from genome assembly GCF_900199435.1 of Pygmaiobacter massiliensis. GTDB lineage: Bacteria > Bacillota > Clostridia > Oscillospirales > Ruminococcaceae > Pygmaiobacter > Pygmaiobacter massiliensis. The sequence goes on along the minus strand of NZ_OAML01000002.1, from coordinate 461,521 downwards.
CTCTGAGGTGAACCTCGGTGACAGCTCGATTACTTACGATGCCAAAACTTATAATCTCACCGTCGTGGTTGCAGATAACAAAGATGGCACCCTTTCTTTTAAAGTAAACGGAAATCCGGTAGGCCAGCAAGGCTATACACTGGCAACAGGCGATGCATTTAATAACAGCTATGCAGGCACTGTGCAAAGCCAGCCTATCACTGGCACCAAAACGCTGGCAGGCCGCGAGCTTGCTGCGAACCAGTTTACCTTTATGTTGACTAAGACTGCATGGTATAACACTGCGGATGCAGACAAAACAAATAAACTGGACAGTGCAGTTGCAATGGGTACCGCAAAGAACACCAAAGACGGTGCGATCTCTTTTGATGCAATCACTTATAATCAGGATGACATCGGGCGCACCTATGTGTACACCGTTACCGAAGACAAAGCTGGCACAACCAGCAACGGCTACACTTACAGCGACGCGGCTTATACCGTGTTGCACAGCATTCGGTACGACCTTACCACCAAGGCAATGGTGGTAGACCAGACGATTTTGGATAAAGCAGAGAACCCGGTAGATGCAATTGTGTTTGCCAACAGCTATGCCGCAGCTGGCAGTGCTACCATTCAGGCACAAAAGACGCTTTCCGGCAGAACGCTGAAAGACGGCCAGTTTACCTTTGCGCTGTATGATGCATCCAAAACCAACGTTCTGGGTCAGGTGAGCAATAATTCCGGCAATATCACTTTTACCGGCCTTGCAGCACTCAAATACACCGAGGCCGGCGAACACACTTATTACATTCACGAGCAGGTGGGTGCTCAAAATGCTGGCTACACCTATGATGATGGCTGGTATAAAGTAGTTGTCAAAGTAACGGATAAAGGCAATGGTGTGCTGAGTACGGCCAATACCTACTACGATGCAGCAGGCAAACTGACAGCAGACAATGGCACCACGGCACCGACTCTCGCAAACAAATACGCGGCAACCGGCAGCATTGCGTTGACCGGCACCAAAGCACTGGAATATCGCAACGGCATGGCAAACGGCGAGTTTAAAGTGCAGCTGCAAGAGATGGATGCCACCTTTGCCAATAAGATTGGTGAAGCCCAGCTCGTAGATGTAGCAGCAAACGGCAGCTTCAGCATTCCGCTGAGCTATACCGAGCAAAATCTGGGCACGCATTATTATGTAGTTACAGAAAAAACGGGCACAGACAGCACGATTATCTATGACACCGCAGCTTACAAAATTGCAGTTACAGTAACAGACAGCAACAACGGCAAACTCGCTTTTGCAGTAGAGAAAATTGCAGATGTGCAGGCGCCGCTGACCGCTAAGGGTGGCGACTATGCGCTGACCCCCGCTGGCACTGCTACCTTTACCAACACCTACAAAGCAACCGGCAGCTTTAAAGTCACCGGCACCAAGAGCTTTAACCGGCCTATTAAGGCAGGCGAGTTTACGGTGCAGATGCAGCAGCTTGACGCAGCCGGTGTACCGATGGTAGATGTTGCACCTGTAACTGCGGTGATTGACACTGACGGAACCTTCACCTTGAACAGCGGTAGCTTTACCGCGGCAGACATCGGCAAAAGTTACACTTATCTGGTGACAGAGCAGCAGGGCGCTGACAGCAATATCATTTATGCTCCAAACTCTTATCACCTCACGGTTGCTGTGAAAGATGCGGGCAACGGTGCATTGAGCTTTACCATTAATAATCAGGAAGGGCTGAATGCACAAATTGCTTACGCCTTAACTGCAGGAAATGTACCCAGCTTTGTCAATAGCTATGTCGCAAACGGTGCGCTCTCCATTAAAGGCACCAAATCGATTAACTCCCGCGACCTTCGTGATGGCGAGTTTAGCTTTAAACTTTCTGCACAGAACGGCGCACCGCTGTATAATGGCAGCAGTAAAGTCGCAGAAAAACTGGTTTCTAACCAGGGCGGCGAGTTTGTGTTTGACGGGCTGCGCTACACGCAGGATGATATGGGCAAAACCTATACCTATCTGCTCACAGAGGCTGCTACCAACGCAGCTGGCGTAACCACAGACAGCACCCAATACATGGTTAACGTAACCGTGGCAGACAGCGCAAGCAGCAACGGAACCTTGGCGTTTAGCGTACAAACCGGCAGCGGCGCTGCGGCTTCGGTAAGCAATAACGGTGCCTACACTGTTGCACCGGCAACTGGTCACACCGCAACTTTTGACAACAAATATGCGGCAAACATTTCGATGCAGCTTACCGGCACCAAGGCCATCAATGACCGTACGCTGCGCGATGGCGAGTTTAGCTTCCAGATAGAAGCACTCGACAACGCTCCGCTGAATGGTGCAACTGCCGGCAAACTGGTTGTAAACAACAGCGGCAGCAACTTTACCTTCACCGGTCTTAATTTCACGCAGGCAGACATCGGCCACACTTACATCTATCGCATTACCGAGAAAGATAATAATGTAGCAGGTGTAGCGATTGACCCGACGAGCTATGACGTGACTGTGGCCGTGGGCTACGACGCTGCAAATGACCGCCTTGCACTCACCGTGAACGGCGCAACCCAAGCAGGCAGCGAAAACATCTACGCGCTCACTCCGAAAGCAGACAAAACTGCGGCATTTGAAAACGTTTATGCAGCAGAAGTAGGGCAGAGCATCACTGGTGTTAAAACGCTTGCAAATGCAGCGATGACGGCAAACCAGTTCCAGTTTATTCTGGCTGGTGCAGATGCACAAAGCCAGACGAAAGCCGCAACATTGAAAAGCCTGACGGTTGGCAACCCGGCAGCAGCAAAAGAGCAGCCGGCAGCCTTCGATTTCGGTGTAATCAACTACACGCAGGCAGACCTAGGCAAAACATTCACTTATAACGTGTCTGAGGTGATTCCCTCGGGGGCAGAAACAACTGCGCTGAACGGCATTACCTACGACAAAACCGTTTTCACCGTAACACACACAGTGCGTTACAATGCCCAGAACAATTCTCTCGCGGTAGACACAGCGATAACCGGCAACGAAAACAGCCCGGCAAGCGCTATCGTCTTTGCTAACGTGTACGAAGCGGCCGGCACCAAAGTGCTGAAAGCTCACAAATCCTTGTCTGGTCGTCCTTTGGCGGCAGAACAGTTTGAGTTTACCCTTTCTGACGAAAGCGGAGCAAAATTGCAGACTGTGAAGAATGATGCTTCCGGCAACGTAGTCTTTGAGGCGCTGAATTACACTACAGCAGATATAGGCAAAACCTTTACCTACACCATTCAAGAGACTGCGAAAAACGCAGCCGGTTACACCTACGATGCGCATGCCTACAAAGTAGAGGTTAAAGTAGAGGATGTCGGCAACGGCGGCCTGAATATTACTGCGGCCTACTACGATGCAAACAATCAGCTCATCGAAAACGGAGAAGCGGCACCGATTGCAAACACCTATGCCGCAACCGGCACAGTAACCGTCAACGGCAGCAAGTTGCTGGAAAACGTTGCAAACCGCAAGATGGAAGCAAACGAGTTCAGCTTTAAACTGCAGCCGCTGAATGGTGCACCGCTGAAAGATAAAAACGGCAACGCACTGACCGAGATTGTGGCGCAGAACGGTGCTGATGGCAAATTTGCTTTTGCACCGATTTGCTTCACCGAAAGCGATATCGGAGATGCAGACGGACGTACCGCCTCTTACGAGTACAAAGTGACCGAGGTGCGTGGTGCTGACGGTACACTGACTTACGACAATACGGAATTCACCGTAGTGGTGACTATTTCGGATGAGGCTGGAAACGGCAAATTGCAGACGAACTGGAGCGTGAAAAACGCTGCGGATGCAGATGCGAAGATTGTGTTCACCAACCGCTATGAAACCGTTGACATCGGCGTCACCAAAGAGTGGGTCGACAACAACAATGCCGACCGGCTCCGTCCCCAGAGCATTACCTACAACCTTGTGGCCAACGGCGACACCCAAAACCCGGTCGCAACAGCGAAGGTTACAGCAACCAGCCATTGGCAGGCACTCTTTAAAGGCTATCCGAAGTATGATACTGCACATACCCCCATCACCTACACCGTGGTGGAAGATGCGGTTGAATATTACGAGACCGAGGTTCACGCCGTGGCAAGCACAACAGAGGGGACGCTGACCCAGCTGCCTATCACCGTGCGCAATACCATCCAACTTGGCAATCTCACACTTGAAAAGCGTCTGCCCGTTGCAGAGTATAACCCGGCACTGGGCGAGGCCATCTTTACCTTTGACGTAGCAAGCACCAGCCAGGAAAATCTTGCCTACAAGGGCATTATGCTCCAGATTGATGAAAACAGCAGCGTGGAAGGCGACACCTATGTTGCACGCATTACACTGCGCGGTGTGCCGGTAGGCGAATACACCGTAACCGAACGCAAAGATTTGCGCTATGAAAGCATCAATGGCGACGCTGTTACCGTGCTTGTGCAGAGCGCTGCACAGGAAAGCGGAGCAACCGTGCTTGCAAGCTTTACAAACCGGCTTACCAATGAGGAGTACTTCTCCTACGCTTCGGCAGTGGTCAACGTCTACGACCCGACCACAGGAGAATATGTACCCACCAAAGTCAGCGAGCTGGGCGGCACCGACGGTGTTATCGTAATCCACGGCGGCACCGAAGAAATCATCACAGATCAAGTGGTCACCGACCCGTTTGCAAGCCGCGACGTTGTACTTGTAAACGATAACCGTACCGGCAAGGTGGCAGGTGACGACGACGATGACGACGGCGGAGAACCCCCGGCAGGTACAGGGCCGAACGGTTCCCCCGCGGGCATAGCAGAATAAAGAAGGAGGCAGTCAATTATGAAAAAGAATCTCAAAGTAACCTTTGTTGGCGCTCTCCTTGTTGCACTGTTGAGTGTCAGCCTCGTGGGCACCACATTTTCTTACTTCACAGATGCGGCCGCACAGGGGGGCAACTACCCTGTGGGCGGCATCACCACTACCATCACTGAAGAAAAAGACGGCTATGCCGTGAAAAAGCCTTCGGTACAGAACACCGGCAAAAGTGCCTGCTATGTGCGTATGCGTTACAGCGTATTGCAGGATGGCCTGGTTACTGTAAACGCACCGGCAAATGGTTGGACTTACGACGGCCAGGAATGGTATTATTATAATACCCCCGTCGCACCGGGCGAGAGCACCAAGCCTTTGTTTGACACCGTGGCGCTTGGTGATGGTTACACTGCGGCAGATCTTGCACACCTGCAAATCAGTCTTTATCAAGAGGCTGTCCAGTCAGAGCTTACCTATCAGGGCAAAGTCTACACAGACCCCGCTGAGATATGGGATTTGTATGAAGCAGGCTTTTTGAGTGCAAGCAGCAGTAACAGCAACAGTTAACTGCCTCATGATGACCAATAAAAACCTTGGATTGAGGCAGAAAAAAGGAGCAAAACTTTGGGCCGTAAAATTCTAAACATCGTAACATGGATGGCAGTGGCAACCTTACTGCTGTTTGCAGGGGCACTGCTGCTGCCGCGTGTTGCGGGGCTTGAAACCTATGCAGTGCTTACTGGCAGTATGCAACCCGCCATTGGCGCCGGCAGCTTGGTCTACACCGAAAAGGTGCAGGGCCAGCAGCTGGCCGTCGGCGATATCATCACTTTTCAAATGGAAAGCGGCGCGGTGGTAACTCACCGCATCGCTGCCATTGATGATGGCGGCAACTTTACTACCAAGGGCGATGCAAATAATGTGACGGACATGGCGCCGGTAACCCCGTCTCAAGTAATCGGCAGAGTGGAATTTCATCTGCCTGCACTGGGAACTGTGTGTGAAGCGCTGAAAACCCGCCCGGGTATTTTAGCTGCAGTTGGCGTGCTGATTGTTTTGATCCTCTCCATCTTCTTGCCGGAAATCGCTGCTTGCGATAAAAAATCCGGCAAAAAGCACGAGTAAGCTTTGAACCAATTTCTTGATTTTATAGAAAGAAGGAGACCGCAAAGTGAAAAAGAAACTGTTGTTGACCGGTATGATACTCTCGATTCTCGCGGTTGCTCTTGTGGGTGGAACCCTGGCGGCAAAAACCGCTGCGACCAACCGTAATATTTACGCAAACCTGCAAACCCCCACGCTGCAAGTAGAGCTTACCTCGCAGGCGAAAGCAGATGATACCCAAGTAAAGCCAGGCGATGTGATTGCCAGCAACTATGCAGTGAAAAACCCGGCGACCAATACCAATATCACTGAGTATGTTCGGGTTACTGTCACCAAGTATTGGAAAGATATGAATGGCGAAAAAGTCTTTGATAAAGACGTCGGTAAAATCGCCATGAACTTTGCTAATCAGGAAGATTGGCTGGTTCTTCGCCAGACCTCAGAACAGACAGTGCTGGTGTACAAACATCCTCTCGCCGCGGGAGAAAGCACCGATGTCTTTTTGAAAAGCCTGACACTGGATACCAAGCTGAGCGGATACGAAAAATGCCGTGTGGGTCTTGACGTTACCGCAGAGGCCGTGCAGTACCAGAAAGACAATAACGAGCTGAATGCGAAAGCAATTCTCGGCGCTTGGGGTACTGAAGCAACGCTGGATGCAAACGGCAGCATTACTGCTGTGGCACAGTAAGAGAAAGGAAGGCACAAAATGTTAAACAAGCGAATTTCTTCTCTGGCTGTTACGCTGCTGCTGACCGTGTGCTTTGCCATCAGCGCTTTTGCTGCTGATGCGACTTCTAACGTTTCGTACACCGGTAAAGAGCTGCAGGTGAAAAACGGGGATATCAGCTTTTCTGATTTGCTCCCCGGCACCAGCCGCAGTCAGGATATCGTGTTGACCAATGATTCGGATAAGCCTGCTGATTTCTACATGGATATGCGGGTACTGAAAGCACTGGAAGACAACGCTGCTTCCGGTACGGTTTATACCATTGGGCTTAAAGTGGCCACCGACGCCGGCACCTCTTACATTTATGGCAAAGATGCCGCAGGCAACAAGGTTGGCGGCACCGGCAGCAAGGGCATGTATGAGCTGAACAGCGACCTTGATACGCTCACCGCTTCTTCGGCAGGCAACTGGATGAACGTTGCACGCTTAGAGCCGGGCAAAAAAGCGACAGTCAATTTTTCCATCGCCATTGATGGCACCGCAACCAGCAACGACTACCAGAGCCAGCTGGGCCAGATTCAGTTTGCGTTTCGGGTTGCGGATGTAGAAAATGTAGTAGTAACCGTAGAAAAAACAGAAACAAAGATTGAAACGGTGATTCGCACCGTCGTGAGAAATGTACAGACCGGTGACAATGCGCCGATTCTGCTGCTTTCTGCGGTGATGCTGGCAGGTGTGATTCTGCTCGTGGTTTTGCTGCTGCGACGGAAAAAACAGAATGCTCAAAACCAGTAAGGTCTTATTTTAATCAGCATAAAGCCGACTGTTATAATAGCAGCCGGCTTTGCTGTTATAACGGACGAAGAAACAAAAGATGGGGGATTTGCTGGTGACCGAACGAAAGAAACGAAAAAATAAAAACTTGCTTATTTGGGTGCTTGCTGTTCTGCTGATTGCGGTGCCGGCAGTGCTTTTGGGACGTATTTTTTTGCAGTACCAGCAAGCACGCCAAGAATACGCGGGTTTGGCCGCTGCTTATACCAAACAGGAGCTGCAAGCGGGGCAAACGCCCCTGCGTTCGGTAGACTGGGAACAGCTGCGCGCAGAAAATAAAGATGTTGTTGGCTGGATAGAGATGCCAGCCCTTCCGGTGCTGAATTATCCGGTTGTTCGGGGAGCGGATGACAGCTTTTATTTAAATCACTCATATACAGGCGCTTACCGGCCAGCGGGCGCTATTTTTATGGAAGCACAAAACAGCGAAACATTTGGAGATTTACACACTATTGTTTACGGTCACAATGTCAAAGATGGCTCGATGTTTGGTGGGCTGACAAAATTTAAAGACAAAACGTTTTACGAGGAAAACGGCGGCAGTTTTATGCTCTACACCCCAAATGGCAGCTGGAAGTACGAGATTTTCTCGATAGAGGCTGTCGAAGTGGAAGATCCGGCTGTTTACAGCATCGGATTTCGCAAAGGGCCGGAGTATGAAAAGTTTCTTACGGAAATGAAAGAGCGGTCTTTATATGATACAGGTGTATCTGTAGATGAGGACGATTATGTGATTACACTATCCACCTGTGTTTCTGGCACTTCGCAAACCAGAGAGCGTTTTGTGGTGCATGCGAAATGCACCGACAAGCTGGCATAAACGCATTTAAAACAGGGCGATATAGGTTGTGATAGGGTATTTACTATTCTGGTTGCCCGAGCTGTTTTGTGATACCCCGGATATATGCGGCAGGAACTGCAAAGCCGCACGCCGCTGTGCAGGCGCACAGTAAGCAAGCAGAGTCGCTAGAAAAAGAAAAGAGGGAACAGCAAGTGAACAGAATGAACGTTATTTGCCTGGGCGTGCGGGATATGGCGCGCGCTGTGCGATTTTACCGTGACGGCTTGGACTTTTTGACCGAAGAAACAGCAGACGCACCAGAAGTAATCTTTTTCAGCACACCGGGTACAAAACTGGAACTATATCCGCGCGATCTGCTCGCACTCGATATTAGCCAAGAGGCTCCGCCGCCGTTGGCAGAGGGGTTCGCTGGCATTACACTTGCCTACAATGCCCAAACCAAAGAAGAAGTGCGGCAGGTAATAGAACTTGCCCGTAAAGCCGGTGCGCGGATTGTCAAAGAACCTCAGGATGCGTTTTGGGGTGGCTATCACGGCTATTTTGCTGACCTCGACGGCTATTATTGGGAGGTAGTGTGGGGACCGAATTTTGAATTCGATGCACAGGGCATGCTGATTATGTAATCCGGCAGTATTAAGAAAATAAAAAAGAACGCAGCCAGCTGGCTGCGTTCTTTTTTATTGCCTGTAAAATAGGCTACATTCCCTGGTTTAGCTCTAGTTGATGATTTACACTGCGGGTGATAGCATCCTCTTGGAAGGCATCGCCCGGCGAGGGGGTGTGGTGTGCATAGGCAATTTTGAGCAAAATCGGTGAGATAATCGATGTGAACATCACGATGAGCACGACCGGGGCAAACAGCTCTGGACTCATTAAGCCAACAGAAGCGCCTTTGTTGGCGACAATTAAAGCCACCTCACCGCGCGAAATCATGCCGCAGCCAATGCAAAGTGCATCGTGGTTATCGTAGCGGCAAAGCTTGGCACCAATACCGCAGCCGACTACCTTGGAAAGAACCGCAACCAGAACAAGCGCAATCGTGAACATTAGCATCGAGGTGGAGAAGTTGGGCACGGTCACCTTTAACCCAATCGAAGCGAAGAATACAGGGGAAAACATCATATAAGACAAAGTGTCAAAACGCTTGGCCACGTATTCTTTTACGTTGGTGCAAGAGATGATAAGCCCGGCGATATAGGCACCGGTAATATCAGCGACACCGAAAAAGCGGTCCGCGCAATAGCTCATTACAAGGCAAAAAGTAAATGCGATAATGATGAATCTGCGCAGGTCAGAGCCGTAGGAGTCGGTCCATTTTTTATAAAATCGGAAGAATAGGTAACCGGCAATGCCCGAAAAGGCGAAGAAGCCGACAAGCTGAAACACGATAGTGCTGATGCGAATTGAGGTATCGGCCATGCTGGTAATCAGTGTGAGAGCCACAATGCCGATAATGTCGTCGATAATCGCTGCGCCTAAAATAGCATTGCCGGATTTGGTTGTAAGCTTGCCCAATTCTTTAAGTGTTTCTACCGTAATCGAAACACTGGTAGCAGAAAGAATAACGCCGATAAAAATATTTTGCAGCAAAATCAAGTGCTGGTCAGGTCCAGCCGCCGGATAAAAGATGGAAGCGACTGCAAAACCGCCGACCACCGGCACAATCACACCCATCATGGCGATGATAAAAGCGGGCCCGCCCGACTTTTTCAAATCTTGCAGGTCAGTTTCTACACCGGCACCGAACATCAGCACGATAACGCCGATTTCCGCCACCTGCTCGATAAAATCAGTAGAACCCATTACATTGAAAACCGCAGGGCCAAGCAACAGCCCGGCCAGCAGCGCGCCAACTACCTGCGGCATTTTAAATTTGCGCGTCAAAAGCCCCAGCGCTTTGGTGGAAAAAAGAATAAGCGCGAGGCCTAATAAAAATTGCAAACTATCCATGAGCCTTCATTCCTTTCTAAAACCGCCGATGTGCTGGCCACTGCACGACCAACACGCCGACTTCTGATCTTCTTGCAAAAATCAGAAACACCATGAAAGGTGCAAGCTACATCTTATCACTAACCGAAAAAATAGCAATCGGTAAAACAACTATTTATTCAAGATGGATTTGGTGAAAACAAACAAGAGATTTCAAGAAAAACAAAAAGCGTAAAAAAAGCGAAATTTTTTCGATTTTTTCTGAAGTTTGAAGTAGAAAACCGCTGGAAACTTGAATTTTTTCGAGCAAAGAAATCGCTAAAAATCTTCTCGCACACATGAAAAAACCGCTGCCGGAAAGGATGCGGCAGCGGTTTTTAGCAATATTCTATTCTTCGTCTTCTAACTGCAACCGGCGGTAGCGGTCCGTCACATTGTCCACGAATTCTTTCTCGGAATCAGAAAGCTGGCAATCTTTCAAGGTGATAATGCCAAATTCTACGCGCTCTTTGCAGTTGGGAATGGGCATTGAAAGCACCTGATACATAGAGTCCTGTGTGGTGAATCCTTGAATTCCAATGGTGTAAAAATTACTGGAAGCAATTAGGTGTAGCAGTGCTGCGCGCCCGTAGACATAGGTGATTTTGGGAGAGTTGTTGAGATCCAGATGTACATTTTCAGTGGCGATATTGTAAATGAAATCCTCGTATTGGCCGTAATAGCGCACAAAGCCGTACTCTTGCAAAGCTGCAAGAGTTACCGGCTGCCCACGCTGGATCAGCTCGTGATTTTTCGAAATTACGATATGCAGCGAAAGTGAGGCGATGGGGGTAACAGTGATACCTTTTTGCTCAAGAGAAGACCGCATATGTGCGCTCTCATGACTGGCAAAATGAATAACGCCGACGTCTGCGGTGCCAGTAAGCACGTCGTCGATAACGTCTACTGTGGAGCCTTCGTTTAGGCGATAAGAAAAACTTTCAAGGTTTTCGTTGTGGCAACACACTTCGTTAAAGCTTTCCATTGTATGTGAAAACTTGGTCATAGAAAGGCTTAGCCGGTCTTTATCCGGCTTTACTTTGCGCGAGAAACGCTTGAGGTTTTCCATTTCCCGTAAAATTGCGTTTGAGTGCTCTAAAAACTGTTCGCCTTCCGGGGTCAACACGACACCCTGTTTGGTACGCTGAAAGAGATCGAAGCCTACGTCGGTTTCGATTTCTTTAATAATGTGGCTTAGGTGTGGTTGCGAAATATAGAGCGATTGAGCCGCTTTGTTGATAGAGCCGTATTGGGCAACCGCAACAAAAAACTCAAGATGCTTAATATTCATCGTTTGTTTGACCTCCATATTTTAAACGTTTTAAGCGTGACGACTTTTCTTTCTTTTATATTTATTATATACTATTTCAGGATCTTTTGTTGAAGTATGTTGAAGTTTTCTGTTGTAAAAACTGACAAAAAGAAAACCGAAGGTTATGGCATTACTGCTATACGGGTAGGCGATAGCGGTTATATCTAAACGGTATTAGCGCAATGCACAATATCATGGTAGAATGTGATAGAAAAGAATACATAGTGCCTAACCGTGTATCGCAACTTGTAATAGCAAGGAGTAAGCATAACCATGATTCAGCAAACAATTGATGACGCACTGGCCTACGCAAGAGGCTTTATCAAAGAGGGAAAAGTAGCTACGTACATTCCTGAACTTGCAAAAGGAAACCCGGACCATGTGGGCGTGTGCCTGGTTACCAAAAAAGGCGAAACCTACCACGCAGGGGATTGGCAACAGGAATTTACGATGCAGAGCATTTCAAAAACGATGTCTCTGATTTTGGCACTTGAGCTGGTTGGCTATGATAAGGTGTTCAGCAAAGTAGGCGTAGAGCCTACCGGTGACGCGTTCAACTCGATCGTAAAGCTGGAGACCAAGACGCTTCATCCGCTTAACCCGATGATTAATGCTGGTGCGATTGCCACTGCAAGCTGCTGCGTAGGCGGCGAAGATCCGTTTGGAAGATTTCTTGATTTGGTACGCACACTGTGTGGACGTGATACCATTACGCTCAATGAAGCGGTTTACCTTTCTGAGAAAAAGGCAGGTATGCGCAACCGTGCAATGGCTTATCTGATGCAGAGCGAAAACATTTTAGAGTGTGATGCAGAAGAAGCACTTGATTTGTATTTTAAAATGTGCTCTGTCAGCATTCATACACAAGACCTTGCAAATTACGCTGTAATTCTGGCAAACGATGGCTGCCATCCCGTTACCGGAGAGCGCATTGTAGAAAGCTGGATTGTACGTATCGTGAAAACACTGATGGTGACCTGCGGTATGTACGATGGCTCTGGCGAATTTGCAATCAAAGTGGGAATTCCCGCGAAAAGCGGTGTAGGCGGCGGTATTGTCGCTTCCGTAGAAGGCCAGATGGGCATTGCGGCTTTTTGCCCTGGTCTGGATGCGAAAGGAAATAGCATTGGCGCCTACCGTATTTTAGAATATTTATCTCGTCATCTGAACCTGCATTATTTTGCAGGTACTGATAAAAAAGTTGTGTAACGGCTTCGGCCGAGGCGTTTTCTGTTTATTATTTTAAAAAAGGAGGGCAGGAATGGTTCATATTCTGCAGTGATTTTAAGCATGCTGTGGAATGGGAGCAGGAAAACAGACGTTTGCCCGTGCAGTTTTACCGGTTTGGTTGGCCTGGTTTGCACAGGCGCACAAAACAATTTGCGGCGGGTACACTGCAAAGTGTACTTACACAAAATTCAAAGAAAGAGTGTGTTGTTTTATGATGTCTATTGTTAGCGCTCTCAACGGTGTTCTTTATTATCCTATTCTGATCATCGTTTTGCTTGCGGCTGGTATTTACTTTACTTTCCGTACGAAATTTATCCAGCTGCGTATGTTCAAAGAATCCATTAAAGTTGTTGCTGAAAAGCCGACAAAAGAAGGTTCTATCTCTTCTTTCCAGGCTTTGATGGTTTCTACGGCATCCCGTGTGGGCACCGGCAACATCGTTGGTGTTTCCACCGCTATTTGCCTTGGTGGCTACGGCTCTGTTTTCTGGATGTGGATTATCGCTATCATTGGCGGTGCTTCTGCATTTATCGAGAGCACCCTGGCCCAGATTTACAAGCGGAAAGATGCCAATGGCGACAGCTACGGCGGCCCGGCTTACTACATTGAGACTGCGCTGAAAAACCGCGGGATCGCAGTAGTTTTCTCGGTTTTCCTCATTCTTACATACGCAGGCGGCTTTAATATGCTGGCTTCCTATAACCTGCAGTCCACCTTTGCGGTTTACAGCTTCTACGATCCCGCTGTTACTCCCTGGATCATTGGTGCAATCCTTGCTGTGCTGGTTGGCTACTGCATTATGGGCGGCGGCAAGCGCATTGTAAAAGCAACAAGTGCCATCGTCCCCGTTATGGGCATCATGTATGTTGCTGTTTCTCTCATCGTGCTTATTTTCCATTTCCGTCTTATCCCCGCTGTGTTTGCTCAGATTTTTGCTGAGGCATTTGACTTCCAGGCAATTTTCGGCGGCATTGCTGGTTCCTGCATGATGTACGGCATCAAACGTGGTCTCTATTCCAACGAGGCTGGTGTTGGTTCTGCTCCTAACGCGGCAGCTGCTGCGGACGTTAGCCACCCTGTAAAACAGGGCCTGGTACAGATGCTCTCCGTCTTTATTGACACCCTGCTGCTTTGCACTGCAACCGCGCTGATGTGCCTTTGCTCCGGCATTGCACCGAGCGCAGAACTCGCAGGTGCTGCCTATGTACAGCAGTCTATCTCTACTGTGTTTGGCAAACTTGGCCCCGTATTCATCACCATCGCAATGGTTCTGTTTGCATTCACCACCCTGCTGGGCAACTTCTTCTATGTAGATAACTGCCTTGCATTCATCAATAAAAAAATGCCGGGCAAAAAATTCATGATCGGCTTCCGTGTGCTTGCTGTTGCAGTCATCTTTGTTGGTGCGGGCCTGAGCATGGGCGCTGCATGGGATATTGCAGACCTCATGATGGCTCTGATGTGCCTGATCAACCTGCCGGCTTGCGTCATTTTGGGCAACATTGCTTTGAAAGCAACCAAAGACTACGAGAAGCAGAAAAAAGAAGGCAAAAACCCGGTCTTCAAAGCGGCTGACATTGGCTTGAATCCTGACGAACTGGAATATTGGAAATAATTCGATAGGAGTATTACAATGTATCCGCGTGTACGCATTTATCTAGAGCGTATTCGGAACAATGCAAGCATCGTGGCCGGCCTTTGTGCCGGCCACGCGCTTTCTGTCACCGGCGTCACCAAGGTGGTGCGGGGTGACCCAAAAATTGCACAGGCCTTTTTGGATGCCGGAGTGAACAAAATCGGTGATTCTCGCGTAGAGAATCTTGCTCGTCTCAAAGGGCTTGATGCAGAAAAATGGCTGATTCGTCCGCCGATGCGCAGCGAAGTAGCGGCACTGGTAGAGCATGCAGATGTGTCGCTGAACTCTGAGCTTGCGACGATTGATGCCATTAATGAAGCGGCTGGCGCATGCGGCAAAAAGCATAAAGTGATTTTGATGGCAGACCTTGGCGACATTCGCGAAGGCTATGTGGATTACGATGAACTGCTGAAAGCCGCAGAGCAGGTGGAGCGGATGACCAATGTAGAACTGTATGGCATCGGCACCAACCTCACTTGTTTTTCTTTCATCCAGCCGGATGAAAGAAAAATGCAACAGCTTGCCAGCCTTGCTCAACGCGTGAGCGAACGGGTAGGCCGTGAAGTCAGCGTCGTCAGTGGTGGCAACTCCGCAACGTTGGATTTGATGCTGCGTGGAGGTATCTGCGAAGGTGTCAACAACCTGCGTCTGGGCGAATCTCTGCTGTTTGGTAAAGAGCGAGCACAATATCGCTTTTTGCCTGGCACCCGCAATGATGCATTTATTCTGGAATGCGAAATTGTGGAACTAAAAGAAAAGCCCTCCTTGCCATGGGGCCAGATTGGGGTGGATTCTTACGGAAACCGCCCGAGCTTTGAAGACCGCGGCAAGCGGCTTAGAGCGGTCTGTGCCCTCGGCAAACAGGATTTTGATGCAGAGACCGCGGTGCCGTTGGATGAAGGCATTACGATGCTGGGAGCGAGCTCTGACCATTTGATGCTGGACATTACCGATAGTAAACGCAGCTACCAGGTAGGAGATATCGTAGAATTAAAGCTTGGTTACTTTGCCACGTTGCGTGCGTTCACCTCTGAATACGTAGAAAAAGTTTATATCGATTAAAGAAAAAGGACAGGCCGAAGCCTGTCCTTTTTAATTTATTCTGTGATTTCTTCGAGCTCTTGCAGCCAAATGGTACTGAAAGCATCGCTGGGCATGCGCCAGTCGCCACGGGGCGAAAGGGAAACGCTGCCAACTTTGGGACCATCCGGCAGGCAGTTACGTTTGAACTGCTGATTGAAAAAGCGGCGGCAGAAAATTTTGAGCCATTTCAAAATGACTTCCGGCGCAAAAACACCGTCAAAGGCATAAACCGCTAAACGATACACTTTGCGTGGAGAAAAGCCAAAGCGCACCAGATAATAAAGATAGAAATCGTGCAAGTCATAGGGGCCTACAATGTCCTCAGTGCGCTGTGCAATGTCATCTTCCTGCGCGGGCAAAAGCTCGGGGCTTACCGGGGTGTCGAGAATATCGTTAAGCACCGCAGCCAGGGTCGGTTCGCTCGTATCAGCGACATACTGCACGATATGCCGAACCAGCGTTTTGGGAATGGAAGCATTTACGCCGTACATTGACATATGGTCGCCGTTATAAGTTGCCCAGCCAAGCGCAAGCTCCGAAAGATCGCCTGTGCCAACTACCAGGCCGTTCTGTGCATTTGCAATGTCCATGAGTACCTGTGTGCGTTCACGCGCCTGGGTGTTTTCGTAAACCACATTGTGATTCGCCTCGTCATGCCCGATGTCGCGGAAATGGCAGCGAACCGCTTCTGTAATCGGAACTTCGCGGAAAGTCACACCGAGCTCTCGGCACATCTCTTCTGCATTGGATTTGGTGCGGCTGGTGGTGCCAAAGCAGGGCATTGTCACCGCGATGACATCGGTGCGGGGACGATGCAGCAAGTCCATGGCGCGTACGGCTACCAGCAGGGCCAGGCAGCTGTCTAGGCCGCCGGAGATGCCGATGACGAGGGAAGAGCAGTGGGTGTGCTCTGCACGCCGTGCAAGCCCGTGTGCCTGAATGGACAAGATGTCCTGACAGCGCCCGTTGCGGTCCTGTGCGTCGGACGGGATAAAGGGGTGCTGGTCGATGGTACGGGTCAGTTTGGTTTCTTCCATCGGCAGGCTGAAAAAGGTCTGTGCAAAGTCAGAGGCAGCATCAGAAACGAAGGAGGAAACGCGCATACGCTCATGGCTAATGCGCTGCAAGTCCAGCTCCGTGATGGTAAGGCCGTCTTTGTAGAGGGCGCTTTCGGCAAGCAGGGTTCCGTTTTCGGCAATCATATTGTGCCCGGCGAAAACGAGGTCGCTGGAAGATTCGCCAAGGCTAGCGCTGGCATATAGATACCCGCAGTAAAGCCGCGCGGATTGCCCAGTGACGAGAGAGCGGCGATAAGAAGCCTTGCCGACGGTTTCGTTGCTGGCAGAAGCGTTGACGATTACGTTGGCACCGGCCAGTGCAAGAGCGCCAGAGGGCGGGATGGGAACCCAAAGGTCTTCACAGATTTCAACGCCAATCCGGAAGCCCGGCATCTCTCGGCAGCAGAAAATCTGTTTGGTGCCAAACAATACCTGCTGGTCGCCCAGTGAAACCATACAGTTGCCACTCGGTGCAGGGGCGAACTGACGGCGCTCGTAAAATTCGCTGTAATTAGGGATATTGGTTTTTGGGACGATGCCCAAAACTTGCCCTGCACAGAGCACGGCAGCGCAGTTATAGAGCTTATCGGCGACCTGAAACGGCACGCCTACGACTAAAACCACATTCAAATTGCTGGTTTCCTCGGCAATGCGCAAAAGTTGGGTAGATGCGGATTGCAGTAGGCAGCTTTGTAAAAACAAATCACCACAGGTATAGCCGGTCAGGCTTAATTCAGGAAAAGCAACAAGCCGTACGCCTTCGCTGTTTGCTTGCCGCGCAAGCGCTATCATTTCGTCCGCATTGCGTACGGGGTCTGCCAATTTCATTGTGGGTGAGGCGACCGCTACTTTAATAAAACCATCTCTCACACTTTATCCTCCATTCGGGTCCCATGTACATTTTTCGAGTTCAATTTTATTATACCCCCGCGCCAGTTCAAATTCAACGAGGGGCAGGATAAATTTGTAAATACAGGCTTGCATTTGCGAATTTGAAGTATTATAATAGATGAGCAATCTTAAATTTTACACTTGGGGGCGTAGCTCAGCTGGGAGAGCGTACGGTTCGCATCCGTAAGGTCGTGAGTTCGATCCTCATCGTCTCCACCAAGTAAAAGAGGCATAAGCAAGCTGTTTTGGCTATGTTTATGTCTCTTTTTGTTTTCTTGGCTACCACTAAATTGCGCGTTTGCCGCGCTTATTTAAAAAAATACAAGTCCAGAAGCCTATCAAAAGGAGATGTGCCGTTAAGTGGTCTTCAACAAAAACATAGCATTAAAACTCCTGGCGTAACCATCCTGCGTACCGCCAGTTTGAAGTGCTCAATTAGAAGTGAAAGAAAAGAATATAATTATTTTCTTTCCAAAACCTTTTATAATACTATATAATAAAAGAGATAAATGAGTCGAAAATTTTACTTGATCTGAAGAGCTTTGTTAATGGTAAAATAATTGCTCGGTGCTGCAGGCTGATGCAAGCACACTCAATATAATAAGAAACACTGTTTTCTTTTAGGAGCGTGAAAATAGAGTGCGACATAAAAAAAGCTTAGAAACAAAGTGCCGAATCTCTCAGTGCGCGTTGGATTTATTTGCCCAAAGCGGCATCATGGATATTTCCGTAAAAGAAATTACAGAGAAGGCACAAATAAGCAAGCCAACCTTTTATTATCATTATTCCTCTAAATACGAATTGCTTAATGAGATGATACATCGATATGATGATGAATTTTATGGGAATTCCTCGGTTTCCTTTGAAAGTCGTTCGGTCGAAACGCAGCTGTGTAACCTGCTGGAAAAAGGCTTTGTATTTATCCAAGAGAAAATCGGGGTACGTCTAATTCGTGAATTTTACCAAAGTGGGTTAAGCGATAGAACTTCACTTCAAGGTATGTCTTTTGATGGGAATCGGATTTTTCATGAAATAGTAACCCTAGTAGAAGAGGCTCAGGCCCAAGGCGTGTTTCCGTCTGAGCGTAGTGCCCGCCAGATAGCAGAATATACTTTATGCGCAGTCAACGGGATACTCTATACTTGGTGTGCTAGCGATAACCGTTTTGACCTGGTGACGAACGGAACCGCTTGGTTGAAATTGGTAATTAAAGGCATATGCGCCACTTGAAAACAATGAAGCTTAAAGAAGGAAAGGAGCGCTAAAATGACAGAACAAGAATATGCACAGTGGAAAAACGCATATGGGAAAGAATATCGCCTAAAAGCGCGGTATGCGATGCTGGAAGAAGCGCTGCAAGAAGATAAAGAACATCAGCAAGAGCACTTGTTGAGGCTGCGCTTTTGGCAGCAACGATATGGAGACCAGCCTGCTCAGGCGAAGCTGCCAGACAGGTATGTAGGCGTCTGGATGGATATGCTTTACTCGGCAACAAATGGCAGCGGCTGGTTCGGTAAAAAGCGGTTGACGCGAGATTTAACCCGCAACCTAACTGTTTTAGGTGTCGAAATTGCAGAAGAAAGCGCACGTGCGGAAGAAATGCTTTATGAAGAGCTCTGTGCCATGATGCGATTTTATATCTACACTTGCACCAAAGATGGGAAATACGGCTCGCAGCTATTTGGCACGATGCCGCTTGGAGAAGAAAAGGTAATGGGAAAAATTGCAGACGAAATTACCCGTGTGACAAGAGAACTGCCAAAACAGGCAGGACTGAGCAAAGAATATACAATATTATATAAAGCCGCGAAAACTGCTTTTGAAGAAACGTTTCCGGGCGAAACCTTAGCCGAAGAAACAAAATGAATGGGAAAAAGGGGCAGATACTCAATGAAGAAAACAGCTTGGATTACAGGCGCTTCCGGCGGCATTGGCAGTGCAATTGCAGTGCTGTTTGCGCAAAACGGATACCGTGTGGCGCTGGGGTATCAACACGGTAAGCAAAAGGCTGAGGCCTTGGCGCAAGAACTTTGCGCCGCCGGCTTTGAGGCGCTGGCGGTTGGTGGCGACCTCGCGAACCGCCAAACTGCGTTTGCGGCAGCACAGACGATTCAAGAAACCTTTGGAAGTTTGGATGTGTTGGTAAACAACGCCGGCATTTCTCAAGTAGGGCTGTTTGACTGCATGACGGAAGAAGAGTGGCGCAGAATTTGCGGCGCAAATCTCGACTCTGCGATTTATTGCAGCCAAGCTGCGTCAAAATACATGATTTCCCGCAAAAGCGGTAATATCATCAACATAGCGTCGATGTGGGGCGAAGTAGGGGCCTCTTGTGAAGTTGCCTACTCTGTGACCAAAGCGGGCCTCATAGGGCTTACCAAGGCGCTTGCAAAGGAGCTGGGGCCCTCTGGGGTCCGAGTGAACTGCGTTTCCCCGGGAATGATAGATACTGAAATGAACGCACACCTTGCCGCAGCAGAAGTTGCTGAAATTGCCGATGAAACCCCGCTGGGCAGAATAGGTACTCCAGCCGAGGTGGCGCGTGCGGTTTTATTTATGGCAGGAGAGGAAGCTTCGTTTATCACGGGGCAGGTATTGGGCTGCAATGGCGGCCTGGTTGTCTGAGAATCCGCTTGCTTTTTTTTGACTTGGCAGGTATAATGATGCTGTATCACTTTAAAGTGAAAAATGAAATGGAGGAAGCCTGGATGCCGGTCAGAAATATTATGGATAGTCCAGAAGTGGATGAGCTTTTTCAAACGATTCGCATGCTGGACAATGCAGAAGAATGCCGTAACTTTTTTGAAGACCTTTGTACTGTGAAAGAATTGCGGGATATGGCGCAGCGTTTGCATGCAGCGAAGATGCTGCTCGCGGGTGCTACCTATGAACAAATTCAGCAGCAGGTCGAAATTAGCACTGCAACCATTAGCAGGGTGAATCGGTGTATCCAGTATGGGGCAGGCGGGTATGAAACCATGCTTGGCCGACTGGCGGAAAAGCCGAAAGAAAATTAATTTAAAAAAATTCAAAAAACGTGTTGACAAAAACGTTTTTATGCGGTAAAATAAATCTCGTCGCCTGAGCGGTACAAACCTCAGCGACGAGGGACATGCGGTCTTAGCTCATCTGGTAGAGCGCCACCTTGCCAAGGTGGAGGTAGCGAGTTCGAGCCTCGTAGACCGCTCCAATGTCACTAAAAAGTGGCATAAAAATGACAATATCATATTGACACAGCACCATCAATGTGGTATTATGTTAAGTGTTGGCCTTAACAAATGGGAGCATAGCTCAGCTGGGAGAGCATCTGCCTTACAAGCAGAGGGTCACAGGTTCGAGCCCTGTTGTTCCCACCATTTGGCCCGGTAGTTCAGTTGGTTAGAACGCTAGCCTGTCACGCTAGAGGTCGTCAGTTCGAGCCTGATCCGGGTCGCCAATTTGCCTCTGTAGCTCAGTCGGTAGAGCAGGGGACTGAAAATCCCCGTGTCGATGGTTCGATTCCGTCCGGAGGCACCAATATGCGGTCTTAGCTCATCTGGTAGAGCGCCACCTTGCCAAGGTGGAGGTAGCGAGTTCGAGCCTCGTAGACCGCTCCAAGTTGGTGCTGTAGCCAAGTGGTAAGGCAAGGGTCTGCAAAACCCTCATGCGACGGTTCAAATCCGTCCAGCACCTCCACGGTGAAAAAAAGACAGTCGTAAGACTGTCTTTTTTTTATTTATTCTAGAATTTTATCTTATATGCAATGAGCATAGCCCGGTTTTAAAACAGAAGAAGAGAATCCGTAAAAAAATAATATGGTTGCCCTTTATTAGTGTCAAACCGCAAGAAAAAACCATATATTTGCTTTATATCTGAAAAAGCTTGATTTTTAAGTGCTTTTTAGGTTTAATGGAACTAAGAAATATTCTTGGTATCATTTCAGAAAGCGGTGAACGACATGAATTTGAATGCGATGATTGCACATTTTACACCTCAGGTGCAGCTGATTTATCTGGTACGGATTTTTGCTGCGGCTGTTATGGGTGGCTTGGTTGGGCTGGAACGCAGCCACAGGCAAAAAAATGCCGGTATCCGCACGCACATTATAGTGGCGATGGGTGCATCCTTGGTGATGATTGTTTCCAAATACGGCTTTTTTGACGTACTGGCGAATCCATCAATTGGTTTGGACCCTTCTCGTATTGCTTCTAATGTGGTGACTGGCATCAGCTTTTTGGGGGCAGGGGTTATCTTTGTGCGCCGAGGGTCTACCAAAGGCCTTACGACGGCAGCCGGTATCTGGACAACAGCCGGTATTGGTATGGCAATTGGTGCAGGCATGTACTTATTGGGTGCGCTGGCGACGATTTTAATGTTGCTGGTGCAACTGGTCTTCCACGGCCCATTGCAGCGGCTGGAGGGCAATCTTTCCGAAACATTCACCGTAGAGCTTCGGCCACAGGCTAATGCGGCCAGCGCCTTTGTAGAGCTGTTGCGGAGCAAAGGGTTCGACGTAACAGTGCAAAGCTTTGAAAAGAAGGCAAACTCGCAGGTGCTACGCGTAGAAGTGTTTGGCAAGCCGCAACCGTCTGGAGACCAGATGCTGGCTTTCTGCGAGGCGGACCCTAATGTTTTAGCATTTAAAAACTAAAAAAACCGCTTTAGCAACAAAATGCTAAAGCGGTTTTTTTATGGCTAGAAATATTTTCGAACCAGTTCACATACTTCGCCGAGCAGCAGCACACCCTCATTTTCATACTCCGTTGCCGAAAAGCAGATAGGAGGCGCGGAGGCGCTTAAAGCGGTGGCAATCACAGTTTCTTCTGCAAAAAAGACTTTACGAACATACAAAGACTTTTTGTAGAGAAAAGCAATTAAACTTTCAGGTTCGATGCTGGGAATAGCACGGATGACCAACAGATCTCCTGGATGAATTTCCGGTGTCATGGAGTCATCAGGCATGGTGATACGTTGCGTTTCAGGTAATGTGGTTCTGATGCCATAAGCAGCCGATTCAGAAGCTAAAAGAATTGCTTCTGGAAATGTAGGTGCACAAGGCGCATAATTATTGTGCCCTCCCGTAAGTGCATCCACAGACACTCCAAATTCGTTCGCAATACGAATTAAAGTAGTATAAGTTGGCTTATTTCTTCCCGCTTCCCACATACCAACGGTAGATTGTGATACGCCAAGGCGTTTTGCCAAATCTACCTGAGACCATTTGTTTCGCTCCCGTAGCCGTTTTAGATTAATTTGAAACACAGGCTTCTCCTCTATAATCATAATTATTGAGTATGTCATATAACATTATGGCATATCTTAACAGAATTTAAATAGTTTTATATAAAACACTCATTGTTCTTGCTGAAACACAAAATATTAAATCACAAAATGTGATTTAATATCCAATAAATGTGTTAATAAGAATTTACCAATTCTGTTAGTCTGAAAGAATACAGATTTCTTGGATTTGCAAAAAAATCGATGTTTCATAGGGCATAAGGCCTAAAAAGTGCCACTTCACGGACGTTAAGCATAAAATGCAACAGAGGTGAGGATATGGTAGAGTTTGCGAAGATGCAAGGCTGTGGGAATGATTTTATCTTAATGCATAGGGAAGACTTACGGTGGCCTGTTTCGCCATTTGCGAAAATGGTGTGTGACCGCAAATTTGGCGTTGGTGCAGATGGTCTGTTGATGGTGGCACCCAGCCAAAAAGCGACTGTGCGAATGGTTTACTACAACTCGGATGGCAGCCCCGCATCTTTTTGCGGCAACGGGATTCGCTGCTTTGCGCGTTATGTGCGCGATCAGGGCTTCGCTGACAGCGACCAATTCACCATTGAAAGTGATGCAGGTATCCATAAAGTGCGGTTAATCAGCGGGGGCAGCGTCAGTGTAGAGATGGGTAAGCCGCAGTTTGAGCCTGCTGAGATTCCAGTGCTTCTGCCGGGCAAGCAGGTACTAAATAGAGATTACCATAATAAAAAAATAAGCTGTGTTAAAATAGGTGTACCGCATACCATCTGGTTCGTAAAAGATTGCGAGGAGCCCGACCTGGTAAAAGAAGCAAAACTATTTGAGCATAATCCGGATTTCCCCGACAGCACGAATTTTAGTGCTGCAACTATCCTGGCACCCGATGCACTGGCGGTACGCACCTGCGAGAGAGGTGCGGGCCTTACCTTGGCGTGCGGTAGCGGTTGCTGTGCGGCTGTTGCCGTAGGGCAGCAAATGGGATTGCTGCGTCCCCAAGTGACCGTAACCACCGAAGGTGGGCGCGTGCAGGTGAAAAGAGACGCAGAGGGTGTTTTGTGGCTTACAGGGCCAGCACAGTGGATCTGCCGGGGGCGCCTTTGCGGAGAGCTGCTTGCGCGGATGCAGGAAAAAGGATAGAATAATGCCGAGGTGAGAAAAATCGAGCGACGTGAATTGATATTAGAAGGTAGTGTGCAGGGCGTAGGCTTACGCTGGTTTGCAAAAATGACCGCAGAAAGGCTTTACCTAGCAGGATGGGTGCAAAACCAGGAAAATGGCACTGTGGTAATAGAAGTGCAGGGTCCGTGTGGGCAGATTGATTTATTTTGCGAAATTTTGCAAGCGGGGCGGGCTTTCATTAGTGTGGAGCAAATGCAGCAAAGGAAGCTGCCGTTGGAAAAAGAAACGCAATTCATTATCCGATAGATATAAAAAAGGCACCCGGGCAGAAAATTCTGGCCGGGTGCCTTTGCGTTTATTGAGATAAGTTAAAAAGGTGCGCCTACGTCGCTGCCACCATTGACGGTATAAACCCACGAAATGGTTTCACCGCCGGAGAGAACGTAGTTGTTAGCGCCCGTGGAGGCAAAGGCGCCATTTACCTGATAAAGCCATCCACTTGCGCCGCCGCAATCGCGCTCAGACAAGCCGCCAACGGAAGAAACGTATCCTCCGTTGGCGCTGTAAGCGACACCGCTGGCTGCAAGTGCATCTAAAACGGTGCTGCCGGGTGCTAAAGAAACAGTAGTGCCGCCAAGTACGGTAGCAGAGCCGCCATTTACGCTGTGCCCCGCCTGAATTGCCGCAGAGCAATCCGCAGAAATCGTGACGGTAATTTGCGCGGGGGGTACAGGAGCTGGCGCAGGTGCAGCCGGAGCCGTGGAAGGGGGTGTGGCGGTTGGCGCTGGAGTAGCAACCGCGGAAGATGCTGGACGCCCTGTATCAGACGACGAGGAAGCGTCTGGCACAGGTGTTGGTTCTGCAACCGGCAGCAGCGCATGGGGAATGCTGGTTGCAATTTGCGGCATAGAAGAAGATGCTGGCGCAGGTGGTGCGCTTGTGCAACTGCAAAGCAGCGCTACGGCAACCAGCAGCGAAAATAGTTTTTTCATTCAAACCAATCCTTTGTTTTAAAGTAGATACAAAACCGCAAAGGTGCCTATCGGCTTTTCTTTTTGAGCAAGATAAATGCTACCAGCAAGACCGCTGCGATACCGGCAAAGGCTGCCAAAGCGGGAAGATAAGCAGTGGAGGGGAGAGCCGCAGTAGGTACCGGCTCTTCTGGCAGGCTTGCAAGCAGATAATTGCCCTCGGTTTGCAGGCTGCACATTGCATAGCCGTCTTGTAGGGTAAGAGGCACGCTGGAGCCAAGGCTGCCGTCTGCCTGCACAGCGTAGCAGTGCGTAGCGTTTCCGCTATAAGGCAATACCAGCGTGAAACTGCCAGAAATGTCGAGCCCCTCAGCAGAAATACGAAAGCCGGTGGCCTCTGGGCCAAACTTTTCTTGCTGCTCGGCAGAAAGGATAGTGGGGTCAAATAAAATGCAAAAATCCTTTGCCGGTACAGCGAGGTCTCCCGGTCCAAAGCTAACGGTGTAGGTGCCATAATCAAGCACAAGCCTGCAATTTTTTGTAGTATTGAGTTGCGCAATCAGCTCTTTGGAAACTTTCGTTTCAGGCGTAAGGGAAAGGCGGCAATATTCTGCGTTTTCAGCAAGGCTTTTTTCAAGTGCGGCAAGTTGCTGGGCACTAGAAGCTTCTAACGTCTCTTCAGGAGCTGCCTCAGGCTTCACCAAAACCGCAGCAGGCTTTTTCTTTGCAGGGGAAGCACTAGCATTAGGCTTTGCGCTGCTTTCCGGTGCGGGGGAGATGGTATCGGGCGCAGGGGTGGTGCTGGGGGTAGGTGTGGGGTCTGGACGCACAGGCACAGGCTGCAGCGCCAATGCTTGCAGGGTGCCGCTGTCGTTGCCATAAAGCAGTAAGCCGCTTTCGGTCAGCACGGGGCTGAAAGTAGCATAGTTTTGCACCGTAGGCGTGTAAAGCGTTTGCTGCGTTAGCGCTTTTTGCTGGGTATGGTAGGTAAAGCGAAGCAGCGGTGCATCTGCTGTGTTTTGTACGGCATAAAGCGCAACCCCCTCGCTGTTAGCAATGGCAAGCGGGGAAGACTGTATCGGCCCTGCGGTTTGCAGTTGTGCCTGCAAATTAAGCGTGGCTGCATCGTATACGGCACAAAAGCCGTTGCCGCCAAAAGCGCCGCCGACAGCAAAAACGAGGCCATTTGCGATGACAGGTGAACAGACGCTGGATGCGGGGAGCTCTGCTTTTGCCGTTTGTTGCAGCTTATTTGACACAATTTCGAAACGGTACAGCAGGCCTTTTGCGCTGGTTACATAAACGGCATTTTGCTCGTAGACCGGGAGGCTGCGTACAGCACCCTCAACGGGGGCGGTGTCAAGCTGGCTGCCATCCTTACTTAACAGTGTCAGCATTCCGCTTTCGTCTGCCAAAACAATGTTTTCGCCAGCCATGGTAGCACCGCTGCCATAGCAACTGGCTGCACCATAGGTGTTCGTCCACACCTTCTGTCCGCTTGCATCCGGAGCGGCGGCGGGGTCTAGCATGGCAATCGTGCCGGATTGACTGGTGTAGTCATAAAAGCCGCAGAACACTTTGCCATAGATGTAAGACACCGGGGCGAGCGCCTGCAAAGAGCTGCCGCCGAGCGCTGAAGTGCGCCATA
This sequence comes from Pygmaiobacter massiliensis, assembly GCF_900199435.1. Lineage (GTDB taxonomy): Bacteria > Bacillota > Clostridia > Oscillospirales > Ruminococcaceae > Pygmaiobacter > Pygmaiobacter massiliensis. The sequence continues at coordinate 435,165 of NZ_OAML01000002.1, read as the reverse complement.
AAGAGCGCATCGTGGTGGCATCTAGGCATTCCACTACACCACCGTTCAATGGCACGAAAATCTGGCCTTCTGCATAGGCCAGCATCGCAGCATATCCGGTTTCGCCGGCAAGTGCAGTTTCTTTTTCCACCTCGCCGGTTTCCAGGTTCAGTCTGAGCAATTTATTATCCCGTGCAAGGTATAGCTTGCTATCTACGCAGATAGGGCTGCCAGGGTAGCTGGTCAATCCACCGCTCGCGGAGTTACTGCTTTCCCAGCGCAGCGTGGCAGATTCCTCTGCAAAAGAAAGTTTTGCATTTTGCACCACCGCGTTGGCGGTGCTGTTTTTGCGAAAACTGCCCCAAAAAGCAGAGAGCGCAGCGTTTTCCGGCAGGTCGCGTACCAAAGTCAATAGGGTGGTTTCGGTTTGGCCGGAGCAGGTAACGCTGATGGGCAACTCCGTTACGAGCCCGGTCAGCGTAACAGTAACTGATCTTTCTTTATTACCGTTAGACGAAAAAGAGGAGCTGCCAATCACAAAATTGGTAGCCGAAGGGTCTTTCGGCTTTGCAGTTACGACCAGGGTTTCGGCATTCTGCGGCAGGTGAACGGTGTAGCGTTGCACAGCAGGCGAAAAATCGAGGGTGCCGGCGGAAAGACCGAGTGCTTCCAGCGCGGTCGTGTAAGCACCAACCGTTAGTGTAATGTCTTTGGTTTTTGTGGTAGCACCGGTTGCGGTGATGGTCGCGGTAAGCACTACCGGCGCATCCGGTTGCCCAGCAGCGGGCCGCTTGACACTGTGTGTAGAGTAAGAGCCAATCGAAACAGCAGAAGACGAGCTTTTCCAAGTGATTTTCACTCCGCTGTACCCGGTCATGCTTTTGACGTTTGTCAGGCTTTTGGTAACAAAAGAGGCATCTTCATTGGTGCTTTTGATATCATGAAAGGACAGAACCTCAGCAACGGTATCTACCCGCTCTTGCGCGGTAAGTGTTTTAGTGTTGACTGTGTAAGTGATGGTCTGCTCGTAAAAGACACCCAAACGTGCAAAGCGTAGTGTGACCGGTGCCTTGCAATAATACTGGTTAAACGTGATGGTGCCATCCGGCGCGATGTTGGTGTTTTCAGAAGCCACGATGGAAACTTTAATTTCAGAATGGCCCGCCGTAGCCAGCTTGTCTTCCCATACCATAATCAAATTACTGGGGCCGGAAGCGGAGAGCGACGAAGAAACATAAACAGAGGAAACAGCATCTTTTATTTGCTGTTCTACTTCTGCTTTTGTCATAGCTTTAACGGTGGCGGTAAACTCTTTTATCGCAGCTTCTGCGCCGCAGCGAATGGTTGCGGTAAGATGGACCGTCTGATCTGCCTGTGGATAAGCAGGGCGCACGACAAGCCCGTCCGCATTGATGGCCGCATTATCACTTTGCCAGGTGATGGTAGTGCCGCGTCGCCCTGCGGTGGGCAGCGAGAGGTTTGCAGTGACAGCGCTGAGGTCACCAATGTCCAAAATACTCTTGTCGTAGGCAACCGCCTGCGCATCGGTCATCGGGGGCGGATCGGTAATGGTAACCAGCGCGTAAGGGCGACTGATATCCTGTGCGCACACAAAAGGTGTGTTGTGATAATAACCGCTCAGCCGCTTTGCGGAAACCACATAGGTGCCAGGCTTGCTAAAAACAGCTTGCGTGGTGCCGTCTGCTTTCACCGCTTCACCTACGGCGTCGGTCGTGTTGGGCACCGTCATGCTGGTATCATAGAACAGAAGCTCTGCACCTTCTATAGAAGCAGGATTTCCCGTCATGCCGGAAAAACCGAGAAGCTGCAGGGCAATGGGGTCGCCGGTATAGCCGCTTATTGATTTTTGTGTAAAGTAAGCATAATTTCCGCTAAGTGTGCTGCCCGAGAACCACATATCGTAGAGCACAAAGGTATCGCCGGAAGTGAGCGGATAATCCGCAAGGGTATATCCAATCCCGTTGTCACGTACCGGGTAACGGTCATTAATGGCGAACATGAAAGAAGTGTCGGTCAAAAGGTTTCCGCCGCTTTCGGGGATGTTGTTGGAGCCTTTCAGCCCCATGAAATTGGTAACAAACCCGGTACTGGTTACTTCGATTACATCTTTAGGTTCCATTCCGTACACGTTGATGCAGTATTCTGCAAGCAGGTGCAGCGGGGTGAAATAACCGGGATCCTGCTTTACGGTTAGCCCGTAATCGGCCAGCGGCTTATACACCTCAGGCATCGTAATTTTCGTGGGAGCCTGGAGTGTAGAGTCGTACAGCTCGATGCGCAGTGTGGCAGTGATGGGACCAGCTGCTGCAAAAGATGCCGGGGCTTCGGGCGCAGGCGCAGCTGAGGTTGTTGGCATCGGTGAAGGCTCTGCGGCAGAAGAATCAGAGCCTTCCAGTAAGGCCGGTGCCACAGGGGTTTCTGCTGCTGGCGGTGTTGTTGGGTCAGCAGAAGACTTTTCGGGCGAAGCTGTAGCCTCAGGCGGCGCAGCAGCTTCTGCATCCGGTTCGCCTGGCAGCGCGCCAGAGGTGACTGACGAATTTGCCGCCAGCCCGGCTGTGCTACTGGCGAGAGCAGTTGCCGGCAGTGTGCCAAACAACAGGCAGACTGCCAGCAGTAAAGAAAGTATACGTTTCACATTTTCCTCTTTTCCGCCCTTTCGCGAAGAAAATGCAAAACAGGGCAACAAAAAAGCAGGCCCTGAGGCCTGCGGAAAACAAAAAACAAAGCCACGCCCACCATACCGGCAGCCGAGCCTTTTGCGCTCTGCACTCCACTTTCCTTCACCGAAAGAGTCATGTAACTATAAGGTATCCTGACTTGGAAGTAATAGCCCGGCAAGCGCCCTTCCCGCCGAAAGACAGTGGCATTGCGCTGCAAGTTCTTCCTCACAGTAGTGTGAGCTGTTGCGGATTTTCACCGCATTCCCTGTTTATAGCCAAATTATACCGGAAGAGCCGCAAAAAAGCAACTGCAACAAAATACACAAGAATCAAAATAAAGCCAAAACGATTTTCTGCTAATATTATGTGGTGACAGCGCACCGCGGACATGTTATCATGTTATTGCAAAGAAGATTGTTTGCCCATATAAACCTTCAAATTGGTGAAGGTGTATCTACGCAGAGGCCGTAACCTCTGTACTATGGGGGTCATTTTGTAATGGCGCTCGGGTTAAATGTCTGTTTTGTAAAAAAACCACTATTTAATGGAGGCTACTTATGAAAAAGGTCTACACCGGCAAAACCAAAGATGTCTATGCTCTCGAAAACGGCAATTATTTGCTGCAGTTCAAAGATGACGTAACCGGCGAAAACGGCGTGTTCGACCCCGGGGCAAACACCGTAGGGCTCTCGATTGAAGGCATTGGTAAGCAGAACCTTGCGATGTCTGAAATTTTCTTTAAAATTTTGAACGAAAAAGGCGTCAAAACTCATTTCGTTTCGGCCGATTTGGAAAACGGCACCATGGAAGTTCTGCCCGCAAAAACCTTTGGCAAAGGGCTTGAAGTCATCTGCCGCCTGCGCGCAGTGGGCAGCTTCTACAAACGTTACAGCGATTATGTGGAAGAGGGCACTCCGCTGGATACCTATGTAGAGATGACTTTTAAGAACGACGCAAAAGGCGACCCGCTGGTAACCAAAGACGGACTTGTAATGCTTGGCGTAATGACCGACGAGCAGTATGAAGCCACTAAAGTGCTGACGCAGAAAATCACCCGCATTGTTGCAGAAGCTTTAGCAGAAAAAGGCGTAGAGCTTTACGATATTAAATTTGAGTTTGGCTTTAACCAAGATGAAGTGCTGCTGATTGATGAGATTGCTTCGGGCAATATGCGCGTTTACAAAGATGGCGAAGTTATGGATCCGATGGTGCTGTCTGCAATGTTCCTCGCCTAATTTAATATAAATAGTTGCTCCCTTGCTGTGCTTTAACTCAGCAGGGGAGTTTTTTATTTGCAGCCGGTCACACTAACGGAAAACACCGATGGTTTTGATTAGAAACTGATATTTTACTTCTTAAGGCAGGCGCCGTATAATAACGATTAGGAGGAAGAATATGGAACAAAATAATCATAAATTTCTATTGCGAAAGCTGTTTTTTTCAACACTGTACATCAGTAGCTTTACCTTTGGCGGCGGCTTTGTGATTGTCACCTTCATGAAACGTAAATTCGTAGATGAATTGCACTGGCTAACCGAGCAGGAGATGCTGGACATGACAGCGCTGGCTCAGTCTTCACCGGGCGCGATTGCCGTAAACGCTTCGATACTGGTTGGCTGGCATATGGCAGGTGCACTTGGTGCGGCGGTGGCTGTGCTGGGCACTATTTTGCCGCCGATGCTGATTTTGTCTGTGATTTCACTTTTTTATGCCGCTTTTGCGTCGAACCCTTATGTCGCGCTGGTGCTAAAGGGCATGCAGGCGGGTGTTGCGGCGGTAATTCTGGACGTGGTATGCGGGCTGGGGCAAAACGTAGTAAAAGAAAAAAAACTGCTTTCGCTTTGCATTATGGCAGCAGCATTTATTGCTACCTTTGTGTTTGACGTCAATGTCGTTTACATTATCCTGGCAGCAGGGCTGATTGGCCTTTTGCGCGTTTATCTTCCGCTGAAGGGAGGACGCAAAAAATGATTTTGTTGCAATTGTTTCTTAGCTTTTTGCAGGTAGGCATGTTCAGCATCGGCGGCGGCTATGCCGCAATGCCACTGATACAAAACCAGGTAGTAGAGCTGCATAGCTGGCTTACAATGGCGGAATTTACCGATCTTGTCACGATTGCGGAGATGACCCCCGGCCCTATCGCTATCAATGCGGCAACCTTTGTGGGGACACGCGTTGCGGGCCCGCTGGGGGCGGTAGTTGCCACTTTCGGCAGCATTTTCCCGGCCTGTATCATCGTTTCGCTGCTGGCGTATGTCTACCGCCGCTATCAAAAACTACCGGCACTGCAAAGCGTATTGGGTTGCCTGCGGCCTGCGGTTGTGTCCCTCATTGCTGCGGCAGGGCTTTCCATCCTGCAAACAGTGATTTTTGCCGGCAGCGCCATTCAGCTTTCGGCTGTGGATTGGATCGGCGCAGTGCTATTCCTCGCTGCTTTTGTTATTCTACGCATTAAAAAATGGAACCCGATTTTAGTGATGAGCCTTTGCGGAGCAGCACGGTTAGCTGTTGGCCTTGTTATGAAGCTGCCTGCCGCTTAAATATTGATAAAGAAAAAGCACCGGTGCCATAAAAGGCATCGGTGCTTTTATTATGCTGATAAGAAAAGTTTAAGCGTGGTGGCTTACGCCGAGTGCTTTGCGGATAGGCACGAAGATTTCGTGGAAGAGCAAAGGCAGCATCGCGAATACAATAAGGCTCAGCCACTCACTGAAAGCAAGGGTAGCGGTGCCGAAAACGCCTGCAAACAGCGGAATCTCGGTAGCGCAAACCTGAAGCAGCAACCCTACGCCGAACGAGAGGAACATCAGCTTGTTCTGGTGGCGAAGGGTGATGAAGATGCTGGTGTCAACGTCGCGCATGCCAAGGCTGTGCCACAGCTGGCTGACAGCGAGGGTAGTAAATGCGAACGTCTGAGCTTTGGTCAGCAAATCGCCTACGAGCAGCGCGTCCAGAGATGCGACGTTGATTGGCGTGCCGGAAGCAAGCAGTTGAGAGACGGGGATATAAAGGAAAGCGCTGACTGTCATCAGTGCGATGAGGATGCCGTAGAAGATGGTAAGGAAAAGACCGCCGCCGGAGAAAAGGCCGTCTTTTTCAGAACGCGGCTGGCGCTCCATAATGCCACGGGGTTTTTCATCGGCGCCCAGTGCAAGTGCGGGCAAGCTGTCGGTGATAAGGTTAACCCACAGGATATGAACCGCTTTGAGCGGGCTGGCGAGGCCGACGACGATAGCACCGAACATAGCGGTAACTTCGCCCAGGTTAGAACCGAGCAGGAAGATGACCGTCTTTTTGATGTTGGCATAGATGCCGCGGCCCTCTTCGATGGCTTTTTCGATCGTAGAGAAGTTGTCATCGGTAAGCACCATGTCGGCAGCACCTTTTGCAACGTCGGTGCCGGTGATGCCCATTGCAACGCCGATATCAGCAGCTTTCAGGCTGGGGGCGTCGTTTACGCCGTCGCCGGTCATCGAAACTACTTTGTTATGAGACTTGAATGCCTGAACGATGCGCACTTTGTGAGTGGGGGAAACACGGGCGAACACACGCAGGTCGAGTACACGAGCATTCAGTTGCTCTTGTGTCATAGAATCCAGCTCTTCACCGGTGATGCACTGGCTTTCCTGCTCAGCGATGCCGAGCTCTTTTGCAATGGCAAAAGCGGTGTCGCGGTGGTCGCCAGTAATCATGATAGTGGTAATGCCGGCTTTGCGGAAGTTTGCAACCGAGGCTTTGGCTTCGGGGCGAGCCGGGTCAATCATACCGACAAGGCCGACAAAAGTGAGCTCTTCTTCGGTAGCGGTGCTGTCGCCATATTTAACAGCGAGGGCAAGCACGCGCAGTGCCTGTTTGGACATATCGCTTGCGGCACCGAGAATACGTTTTTTGTCTTCTGCGGTAATAGCACGGGTAACGCCGTTTTCGCAGATAGAAACACAGTGGGGCAGCAGCTGATCAACGGCGCCTTTGGTATAAGCGGCAATTTCCTCGCCGCGGCGGTGCACGGTGGTCATCAGTTTGCGGTCAGAATCGAACGCCTGCTCGTTGATGCGGGGAGCGGTTTCTTCGATGCCTTCGCGGGTAAGAGAGAGCGGTGCGCCCATATCCAGCAAGGCGAGCTCGGTGGGGTCGCCAATGCGGCTGCCATTTGCGGTAGAAGCATCGTTGCAAAGCACAAAGCCGTCCAAGAAAAGTCGATCCGATTCTGCATTCAGCTCGGCAACCGGCTTAACGTTACCATTGGACATTACCTGGATAACGGTCATCTTGTTCTGGGTGAGGGTACCGGTTTTGTCGCTGCAAACCACGCTGACTGCGCCAAGCGTTTCTACGGCGGGCAGACGGCGCACGATGCTGTTGACTTTAACCATGCGCTGCACACCAATGGCCAGCACGATAGTGACAACTGCGGGCAAGCCTTCCGGCACGGCAGCAACAGCAAGGCTGATAGCAGTAAGCAGCATTTCAATAATGTCACGCTTTTGCAGAATTGCGATGCCAAACAGTGCAACGCAGAGCACAATAGCGATGATGCCGAGCATTTTGCCAAGAACAGCCAGGCTCTTTTGCAGCGGAGTCAGCTCATCCGTGCTGGATTCCAGCATGGCAGCAATACGACCGATTTCAGTATCGGCAGCGGTTGCGATAACAACGCCTTCGCCACGGCCATAGGTAACACTGGTGCTGCTGTAAGCCATGTTGATGCGATCGCCCAGCGGAATTTCGCCTTCTGCCAGGAATTTTGCATCCTTTTCTACAGGAACACTTTCGCCGGTGAGGGCGCTTTCGTCCACTTTCAGGCTGGCGGTTGTTGTCAAACGCAGGTCGGCGGGCACTACGCGCCCGGCATCCAGCAATACAACATCGCCTTTTACCAGCTGAGCGGCCGGGATTTCGGATACAATGCCGTTACGCCGCACGGTAGCGGTCGGGCTGCTCATTTGTTTCAGCGCTTCCAGTGCGCGCTGCGCCTTGCCTTCTTGCACCATGCCAACAACAGCATTTAGCAGCACTACGCAAAGGATGATAACGGCGTCAGAATACTCTTTTAGAAAAACAGAGATGGCGGCAGCGCCTAGCAAAATGTAAATCATGGGATCTTTGAGCTGTGCTAGGAATGTCTGCAAACGGGTAGGGGGATCCTTTTCTTTGAGGGCGTTTTCACCATCTCTGGCGAGTCGGTCGGCGGCTTCTGCGGCGGAAAGACCAGAAGGGTTGCTTCCCAGCTCGAGAAAGACGTCCTCGCTGTGCTTTTGTTCGAACATGTGCGATTACCTCCAACGGTTTATTTTACAATTATGGTATAAAAAAAGACTTTTGATACAGATCTCTGCATCAAAAGTCTCGTTTCCTAAAAAGGTCCTCGTACCAGCCGAGCAAGCTCGACGGCTGTTGATACGAAGAATACAACTACTCCCTTTTGCTTTTTCCAATATACGGCAAAAAAGGGGCAATGTCAAGCAGACAATTTTAATTAGTTGTCCTGTACAGCGCTAAAAATAGTCGGTTTTGCCTGATAGAGCACAGCGGCGCCAATTGTGGTCAAAATCAGCTCAACACCCATGTAGCTGCCGTTGTAAGTAAGGCTGTAAAGCCACAGTGGCATATCAGAGGGCGCATAGGCTGCCCAAATTAAAATACCGGAGAAAAAGCTGCACAGAAAACGGATGACACAAACCGCAGCAGTACCTACTGCAACACCGGTAAGTTTGTTTTTAAAGGGCTTTGCGAAAGCGGCCGCAGTGCCAAGCAGAGAGAATGCAAGCACGTAATCCAGCATAATCATGCCAAAAAAGGCAAGTGCAGTGCCGGCGGGCGGTGCGTAAAACCCAAGCAGCATCTGCAAAAGGCTGTTGGCAAGGCCGGTCAAAAGGCCCCATTTAACGCCGTGCCGAAAAGATACCAGAATAAAAGGCAGCATCGAAAGCAGTGTAACACTGCCGCCGTTGGGCAGCTCGATGAGCTTAATCATGGAAAGAATCGTGCCAATGGCAATCATCAGTGCACATTCTACCAGCGTGCGAGTTTTAGAAAAAGTTTGGGTCATAGTTTGAGTACCTCCGTAAAATAAAAGTACATAAAAACAAATAACACCCGCCTTGCAGTGATGCAAAACAGGTGTTACCCAAAAGTTTAGGGGACAGAGGTGAGAAACACGCCTCTGCTATATTAAACTTCCTACGCCGGCATTATCCGGATCAGGTTAAAGGGTTACTGCAATAACAGCTCTCAGCCTTTCGGCACCCCTGTTTTTATGTCCTTGTTTATTCTATCGCAGCGTGCCGGAATGTCAATACCTTTTTGCGATTTTTCAAGTGTGGGCTCAAAAAACATCATAGGGAGGCTGATAAAAGCAAATCGCGGCCTGTATACAGCACCTGTCAAAAAACGAGGTATTGTATCTCGACAGTGACTGGTTGATATGATGTGCTGAACCAAATAAGATGAAAAAGAGGTGCAAAATGAAAAACAGCAAGCACTGCCCGAAATGTGGCGGCAATAATATTATATGTGCACCAGGTACCGTCGGTCCCTATGGTGCAGGCAATCACATTTCTTGCGGCCTTACTAATTTAGGCGCGGTAAAGGTAGGTCGCTATGTTTGTTGTGACTGCGGCTTTTGTGAAGAATGGATTGACAAGGCTGATTTGGAGCGCCTTGAGCGCAAATACGGCGAGGAAAGATAACCACGCGGCAGAAACCGCGTGAAATAAACGGCGGCAGAAAGCACAATGCTCTCTGCCGCATTTATTTTAGCTATATGCTTATTTTACGTAAAAGCCGGCCAGTTTCATTTCAGAATCAAAAGAAATGGTAAACTGCGCAGTGCCGTCTTCGTACTTTGCAACGAGAACTGCAACGCCGTAGCCATCCTGCCCAAAGGTGGATTCCTCTGTGTACTCTTTAAAATCACCAAGCTGCTCAGAATAGCTTTCCCACACCTCTTCAATTTTTTCGGCACCGCCTGCCTGGGTAAGAGTAGCGTCCATTTTGGCGGCAATTTCATCGTACTTTTCGTTTTCCAGTTCCGTAACAATTTCGCGTGCTGCGCTAAGTACGGTTTCTTTATCAAAGCCGTCGGGCAGCGGTTTTGCTCCGCAGCCGGTCAGCAGCCCTGCTGCCATCGTCAGCGCAAGGCATATGGTCAAAATTCTTTTCATCATGCTTCCTCTGTCCTTTCCGTTTGCTTATTGTATATAAGGTGACACTGCAATTTATGTAGCCGAAACTACTTATTTTTGCTGCTTTGCAAAGGTTTCGCAATATTCTTTTACGGCGCAGCGGTCACATTGCGGCTTACGGGCATCGCAAACAGCACGCCCGTGTAATACAAGCCGGTGGCAAAAGTCGTTGCTCTCTTCCGGGGGGATAATCTTCCACAAGTCCATCTCTACTTTTTTTGGTTCTTTGTTTTTGGTCAGCCCCATGCGCCCGCACAGGCGGATGCAGTGCGTGTCGGTGACAATGGCAGGTTTGCCAAACACATCGCCCATAATCAGGTTAGCGCTTTTTCTGCCAACACCAGGCAGGGCAAGCACCTTATCGAAGTCGTCGGGCACATTACCGTCGTATTTTTCTATCAGCTCGTTCATGCAAAGGTGAATATCTCGTGCTTTGGTGCGACCAAGGCCGCACGGCTTAACAATTGCTTCGATTTCTTCCGGCGTTGCGGCGGCAAGGGCAGCAGGGGACGGATATTTTTCAAACAGTTCTGAGGTGACGATATTTACGCGGGCATCGGTGCACTGTGCGGCAAGCCGTACCCCCACCAGAAGCTGCCATGCGTTTGCATAATCCAGCGTGCATTCTGCAAGTGGATATTCTTTTTTCAAACCTTCAATCACGCCCAGGGCGCGTTCTTTTTTACGCATATAAACCTCCCGGTTCAGTTTTTGAAAAGTATATCACAATCTGCACAGTTTGTCTTGTACTTTGTCTTGTACATTTCTTGGCAGCCGTGCTATAATTCTCCTTAGATGAGAGAAAATAAACAGGGCAAATATCTGCCCGCGTAAAGGAGCTGAACGACCGATGGCATACATCAATGCGCGCATTCGCAGCATTCTGCTGCAGCGCACCGTAGACGTCGATTTATATTTCCCCAACGACCTGCCGACCGAAATAGTGCCGGAAATTCGGGGCGTTGTTACGCTGCTGCACGGCTATAACGGATGCAGTGCAGACTGGTTCCATTTTTCCTCCGCCTGTCGCTATGCAGCGGACAATGGTCTGATTTTGGTTGCACCCAACTGTGACAATAGTTTTTATCAGGATATGGCCTATGGCGGGGCGTTTTACACCTATCTCACCGAAGAGCTGCCGCAGCTGCTGGGCAAAATGTTCCAGCTGCCGACAGAGCGGGAAAAGAATTTCATCGCAGGGCTTTCGATGGGCGGCTACGGCGCGATGATGGTAGGTATGAACCACCCAGAGCGCTACGCTGGCATCGGCTGCTTTTCCGGCGCCGTTGACCCGGGCATGATGATTGAATATGGCAAAAAAGAGCCGACACTGGCACACGCATTTGTGCCGGTATTTGGAGATTCGCTCCAAATTCCTGAAAATCGTAACCTCTACAAACTTGCAGCCAAAACGGCCGCATTGCCCCCAGAGCAGCAGCCCAAGATTTTGGTTACCGTCGGCAAGCAGGATTACGATGTCTATGGCATCCACCCGCAAAACGACGCACTGCGCGCTGCGCTGGAAAAACTGCCGCTGGCACAGTATCGCCATATGGAATGGGACGGCAACCATGAGTGGAAATTCTGGGACCGCAGTCTGGTTTACGCGCTGGATATGTTCCTGGGCAACCAGTATGCACAGGCGAAGCACGGCGACTGGCAATGCACACCCGAGGTAAAATAAACATGATTCACAACAGGAGGGACGGCAGATGAACAGCCCGCTTGCAGATCGTCTGCGCCCCAAAACGCTGGACGATGTAGCAGGACAAAAACAAATTTTGGCGCCGGGGACAGTGTTTCGCAAGAATATGGATGCCGGTCGTATCCCCAATATGATATTTTACGGCCCGTCCGGCGTAGGTAAAACTACGGTAGCCCGCATTATCGCAGAAAACAGCGGCATGCGGCTGCACAAGCTAAATGGCACGTCTGCTTCGACAGCTGACATCAAATCGGTCATTGCAGAAATTGGTACGTTGATGAGCCAGCAGGGCATTCTGCTCTACCTTGACGAGATTCAGTACCTAAACAAAAAACAGCAGCAAAGCTTGCTGGAGTGTATTGAAGATGGCAGCATTACGCTGATTGCTTCGACTACCGAAAACCCCTATTTTTATGTTTACAGTGCGCTGCTTTCCCGCTGCACAGTGTTTGAGTTTAAGCCGCTCTCTACCGAAGATGTAGCAGAAGGTTTTGCACGAGCGCTCAGACTGATGGAAACGCAGGAAGACTGCAAAATCGTGTTTGAAAACGATGCTTTGCGGCTGCTTGCCGGGGCTTGTGGCGGAGATATGCGCAAAGGTCTTAACAGCCTGGAGCTGGTGGTCGGCGCAGCTCGCTGTGAAGATGGCACCAAAATCATCAGCGAAGAGATGGTGCAGCAGGTAGCCCAGCGCAGCAGCATGAGCTACGACCGCGATGCCGACCAGCACTACGACACCCTTTCGGGCTTGCAGAAAAGCATTCGCGGTTCAGACCCGGATGCTGCGGTGCATTATCTGGCAAAGCTGATGGTAGCAGGCGATTTGATTTCGGCCTGCCGCCGGCTGCTGGTAATTGCAGCCGAAGATGTAGGGCTTGCGTACCCGCAGGCGATTCCTATTGTAAAAGCCTGCGTGGACAGTGCGTTGCAGCTGGGCCTGCCGGAAGCACGCCTGCCGCTTGCGGATGCTGCAATACTGCTAGCCACGGCACCAAAGAGTAATTCCGGTCATGATGCAATTAATGCGGCAATGGCCGATATTCAAAAAGGCCGTACCGGCCCAGCACCCCGCAACCTGCAAAACAAGCATTTCGACGGCGAGGATGCAAAAGTGAAAGGGCAGAACTACCTTTACCCGCACGATTATGAAAACCATTGGGTGAAGCAACAGTATTTGCCGGACAAGCTGGCGGGCACAACCTATTATCACTATGGTCCCAATAAAACCGAACAGGCTGCCAAAGCTTATTGGGACAGAATAAAAGGGGAACACTAAAGCTGAGAAAGCTGGTGCTTACTCAAAACCGTTTTTTATATTATAATACAATATTACAAAGTATCATCAGGAGGCAATAACTATGGCAACACCGCATAATAAAGCAGAAAAAGGCGCAATCGCAAAAACCGTGCTGATGCCGGGTGACCCGCTGCGCGCAAAATTCATCGCAGAAACTTTTTTGAAAGATCCTGTGCTTTTCAACGATGTACGCGGCATGCTGGGCTACACCGGCACCTATGAGGGACACCCTGTCTCGGTTATGGGGTCTGGCATGGGCATGCCCAGCATCGGCATCTATTCTTACGAGCTTTATAGCCAGTATGGCGTAGAAAACATCATCCGCATTGGCTCGGCTGGTTCTTACACCGAAAAAGCAAAAGTGTTTGATGTAGTGCTGGCAACCGGCGCTTACTCTGAGAGCAGCTATGCCAAAACCCAAAGCGGTTGGGATGAAGATGTTACCTACCCGAGCGAGAAGCTCAACGGTGCATTGCGCGACGCTGCCGAGAAACTGTCTATCCCGGTTATCGAAGGCACAATTCACTCCAGCGACGTGTTCTACCGCGAAAATAAAGAGCCGTACTGGCAGAAACTGCGCGATGAGCGCGGCTGCCTGGCTGTAGAAATGGAAAGCTTTGCGCTATTCAACAATGCACGAGTACTCGGCAAAAATGCAGCCTGCCTGCTGACCATCTCTGACAGCTTTGTTTCGCCCGAGATTACCACGGCAGAAGAGCGCCAGACCAGCTTCACCAATATGATGAAAATCGCCCTCGGGGCAGTGGCGGCGCTGTAAACTCAAAACTGCACCAAAGTACGGCTTGATGGATTTTTTCAGCCGGGCTACAATAAAATAGTAGAGCTCAGCGGCCCTGACCTTTTATCCTTTGAAAAGTCAGGGCTGTTTTGTCCCCTTTTGAAATGCTGAAGGAAAGAAGGTCTTTTTATGGATACCAAAGAATTAATCCGTCGCGCATTCGAGGCGCGCAAATATGCCTATACACCCTATTCTCATTTTCAGGTAGGTGCAGCCCTGCTGGCCAAAAGCGGGAAAGTCTATACCGGCTGCAACATCGAAAGCGCAAGCTATACCCCGACGAATTGCGCCGAGCGCACTGCATTGTTTAAGGCTGTCAGTGAAGGAGAGCGTGAGTTTGCGGCAATTGCCATTGTAGGCAGCAAAGAAGGCGAAGTTAATAGCTTGATTACGGCACCTTGCGGTGTCTGCCGTCAAGCCCTTTACGAGTTTGGCGGGCCAGACTTGGCTGTGATTATGGCAAAATCTGAAGAGGATTATGAGGAAACTACATTGGGGGCGCTTTTGCCTTACGGATTTGGCCCGGCAAACCTGGCTTAGCGAATTTCCGCAATTTACCAAAAACTTGGGCAAAAAAGTCACTCGTCGGGGCATGGATTTTGTGGATGTTATCAATTTGTCATTGTCTTTTTGCGTGTTTGTCGTTGAAATTGTGTTGGAAATGCGATATACTTTAGTACGGGCTGTAAAGCCTGTCTGAAACTTGCCCATTGGGCAACAAGAAAATTGAATGGAGAGTGTAAAGTTATGGCGAAAAAGATGCTGTGCCTCGTTCTGGCACTTGCTATGACCCTGACCTTCGTCGCTTGCGGCGGCAGTGCCTCCAGCGCACCGGCTGCTTCCAGCAAACCGGCTTCCAGCGAAGCTGGCAGCACCGCTACCGAAGGCGCTGAGATCGCGATGATCACCGATAAAGGCGACATCAACGACAAGTCCTTCAACCAGGGCACCTGGGAGGGCGTAAAAGCCTATGCAGATGCAAACGGCAAAACCTGCCAGTACTACAAACCCGCTGATGCAACCAACGACGAGTATGTCAACTCGATCGAGCAGGCCATCCAGAATGGTGCAAAAGTAGTTGTTACCCCGGGCTTCCTGTTTGAGGTACCTATCTACACCGTTCAGGAGAAATATCCCGATGTTTCTTTCATCCTGATCGACGGCAATCCCCACAACGATGATTACTCTGATTTTAAAACTGCTGACAACACCGTTGGTATCACCTTCTCTGAGGAGCAGGTTGGCTACCTCGCTGGCTATGCAGCAGTAAAAGACGGCAACACCAAACTCGGCTTCCTCGGCGGCCAGCCGGTACCGGCAGTTGTACGCTACGGCTACGGCTTCGTACAGGGCGCTGACGCAGCAGCTAAAGAGATGGGCGTTGACATCGAAATGATGTACACCAACACCGACGGCTTCGCAGCTACTCCGGAAGCCCAGGCTATGGCTGCTTCTTGGTACAAGAACGGCACCACCGTTATCTTTGCTTGCGGCGGCAGCGTTGGCAACAGCGTTATGGCAGCAGCAGAGGCTGAGGGCGGCAAAGTCATCGGCGTTGACGTTGACCAGAGCTCTGAGTCCGCAACCGTTATTTCCAGCGCTATGAAAGGCCTGGCAGAGGCTGTACAGCAGATGCTCGAGAAATACTATGCAAACGAGTTCCCCGGCGGCCAGAACCTGAACCTCGGCGCTGCTGAGAATGCACTGGGCCTGCCCATGGAGACCTCTAAGTTTGAGAAATTCACCGAGGAAGACTACAAAGCTCTGTTCGAGAGCCTGGCTTCCGGCAAAGTAACCCTGCAGAAGGACACCGATGCAGAGTCTGCTGATAAACTGAAGACCGAGAAATGCAAAGTTACCGTTGTAGCTCTGTAATTCTACCGCGTTCAGAATATCTTTTGCCATAAAGTGAAGGATAAACGGCGAGAGCAGAAAGCTCTCGCCGTTTTTTATGTTTAGCATTAAAGCCAAAACCTCGCCAATATTCTGCCAAAAACAGTTTACAAAATTTTCTAGGCATACTGACGATTTTCAGACACTCATTTTCGGAGGAATTTTCTTGTCACTTACTAGAAAAGATAGTATAATTAATCTATCTTGCGACTCGTATTAAGTCCAAATCAAAAAGGAAGGAAGTGGGTACAGAGTGAGCGAGTATGTCATTGAAATGTGCGATATTGTCAAGGAATTCCCCGGCATTATCGCAAATGACCATATCACCCTGCAACTCAAAAAAGGTGAGATTCATGCCTTGCTCGGCGAAAACGGTGCAGGCAAATCCACCCTTATGAGCGTTCTGTTCGGCATGTATCAGCCGGAGCACGGCGTTATTAAAAAAGATGGCCAAGAGGTCAAAATCAAAGACCCGAACGACGCAAACCGGTTAGGCATCGGTATGGTGCATCAGCATTTTAAGTTGGTGCACAACTTCACTGTGCTTGAAAATATCATCCTTGGTGTAGAAACTGTCAAAGGTGGCCTGCTGAAAATGGACGACGCACGCAAACGCGTGGTTGAGCTGTCAGAACAGTATGGCCTTTCGGTTGACCCTGATGCTATCATCGAAGATATCACAGTTGGTATGCAGCAGCGCGTTGAGATTTTGAAAATGCTTTACCGCGAAAACGAAATCTTGATTTTTGACGAGCCGACGGCAGTGCTTACCCCGCAGGAAATTGAAGAGCTGATGAAAATTATGAAAAACCTTGCCAAAGAGGGCAAGAGCATCCTTTTCATTACTCATAAACTTAACGAGATTAAAGCGGCAGCAGACCGCTGCACTGTGCTGCGCAAAGGCAAATACATCGGTACTATCGATGTAGCTCCGGCTTCGAAAGAAGAGATGAGCGAAATGATGGTAGGCCGCAAAGTTAGCTTGCAGGTAGAAAAATCCGACGCTGCCTGCGGCGAAAAAGTGCTCGAAGTAGAAGGCCTTTCGGTACACAGCAAAGTGGGCGGAAAGCACCTTGTCAAAGACGTTACCTTTAACGTGCGCCGCGGCGAGATTGTTTGCGTTGCTGGCATCGATGGCAACGGCCAGACCGAGCTGGTGCAGGCGATTACCGGTTTGATGAAAATTGACGCCGGCAAGGTCGTATTAAAAGGCGAGGACATTACCAATGCACACATTCGTAAGCGCAACACCAGCGGCCTTGGGCATATCCCCGAGGACCGGCACAAGCATGGTCTTGTTCTGGATTACCCACTTGCTTATAACATGGTGCTGCAGCGCTATTTTGAGCCGCAGTTCTGCAACCATGGCTTTTTGAAATTTGACGAGATTTATCGCTATTCCGATGCGCTGATTGAGAAGTTCGACGTGCGCAGCGGACAGGGCAGCGACACCATTGTGCGCAGCATGTCCGGCGGCAACCAGCAGAAAGCAATCGTCGCGCGTGAAATCGATCGAAATCCGGATTTGCTCATTGCGGTGCAGCCGACCCGTGGTTTGGACGTAGGCGCAATCGAATATATCCACAAACAACTGGTCAAAGAACGTGACGAAGGCCGTGGCATTTTGCTGGTTAGCCTTGAGCTTGACGAAGTCATGAATCTTTCGGACCGTATTCTTGTGATGTATGAGGGCGAGATTGTCGCCGAGCTGGACCCCAAAACTGTTACGGTACAAGAGCTGGGCCTTTATATGGCTGGCTCTGGCAAAAAGGAGGCCTAAGTCGTGAAAAAACAGAAAAACAGAGATTTCTCGGCGCTTGCCTCCTCGCTTGCAGCTATCGTTTGCGGCCTTTTGGTTGGTCTTATCGTTTTGTTTATTGCAGATTCAGGCAAAGCCATGCAAGGCTTTGGTGCAATTGTAACCGGCGGTATCGTCAACCGAAAGAATTTCGGACAGGTGCTGTACTATGCTACTCCGATTATCATGACCGGCCTTTCGGTCGGCTTTGCCAATAAAACAGGGCTGTTCAATATCGGCGGCCCGGGCCAGTACCTCGCCGGTGCATTTGCCGCCGTTTACGTCGGTGTAAAATGGACCTTTTTACCGGCCGGCCTGCACTGGATTGTTGCGCTGCTTGCAGCAGCGCTTGCGGGCGCGCTGTGGGGCCTTGTACCCGGCCTAATGAAGGCGTACAGCAATGTCAACGAAGTTATCACCTGTATTATGATGAACTATATCGGCCTTAACATGGTCAACCTGTTGGTGCGCCAGCTGTTGTTTGACCAGGCAAGAAATCAGAGCCGCCAGCCAGCAGCAACTGCGGTGCTTCCTAAAATGGGCTTTGATAAGTTCTTTGTGGCAGGTGCAACCCCTTCCAGTGTCAATATTGGCATTCTACTTGCGATGCTAATGGGCGTCGTGATGTATATCGTTGTCAATAAAACCAAATTTGGCTATGAATTAAAGGCCTGCGGTTACAACCGCGACGCAGCAAAATATGCAGGCGTCGACGAAAAACGCAGTATCGTGCTTTCAATGGTTATCGCGGGTGCACTTGCCGGCATTGGCGGCGCACTGTATTACCTTTCCGGCGCGGGTACCGGTATTCCTCTCACTGATGAACTCGCGGCAGAGGGCTTCAACGGCATCCCTGTCGCGCTGCTGGGTATGTCTCATCCCATCGGTATCGTGTTCTCCGGTATTTTCATTTCGTACCTCAAAGTTGGCGGCCAGAGCATGCAGGCCTTCGGCTTTGCCCCGCAAATCATTGATATCATCACCTCGGTTATCATCTACTTTGCGGCATTTGCGCTGTTCTTTAAACTTGTCATCGGCCGTATGCGCCGCAGAAAAGAAGAGAACGGTGTCATCAAAGCGAAAGGTGGTGAGGAGTAATGCATATGCTCTATTTCATCATCCAGCAGATGATGTACTTCTCAATTCCGCTTTTGATTGTTGCATTGGGTGGCCTTTTCAGCGAGCGTTCCGGTGTTGTTAACATCGCGCTTGAGGGCATCATGGTTATCGGCGCATTCTCCGGCATCTACTTCATCAATCAAACGCAGGGCGCGCTGCCCGGCCAGCCGGTTCTTCTACTTGCCATTTTGGTGGCAGCTGCTGCCGGCATGCTCATTAGCCTGCTGCATGCCTACGCTGCCATCAACATGAAGGCAGATCAGGTTATCAGCGGCACGGCAATCAACATTTTTGCCCCGGCTTTCGTCATCTTTGTGGCGCGTATGCTTCAGGGCGTGCAGCAGATTCCTTTTGTCAATCAGTTCCGCATTAACTCGGTGCCGGTGCTGGGCGACATTCCGGTCATCGGGCCGCTGCTGTTCCAGAACACTTATATCACCACCTATATCGGCGTTGGCATTCTGGTCATCAGCTGGCTGGTGCTGTACAAAACCCGTTTTGGCCTGCGCCTGCGCGCTTGCGGCGAACATCCGCAGGCGGCTGATTCCGTCGGTATTAACGTATACAAAATGCGTTATGCAGGCGTGCTGATTTCCGGCGCACTTGCAGGCATCGGCGGCTTGGTGTTCGTTATCCCGACCTCCACCAACTTTAATGCCACTGTTTCGGGCTACGGCTTCCTCGCGCTGGCGGTGCTTATCTTTGGCCAGTGGAAACCTTGGCGCATTGCCGGTGCAGCGCTTTTCTTCGGATTCATGAAAACGCTTTCGGCAGTTTACTCCGGCATTCCGTTCCTCGTGGGCTTGGGTATCCCGAGCAACATCTATAAAATGATTCCTTATGTGGCAACGCTGATTCTGCTGGCCTTTACCGGCAAAACGAGCTGCGCCCCGAAGGCAGAGGGTATTCCCTACGATAAGGGCTCGCGTTAATAAAAGCCCTTTACAATTGAAAAGTCCTATCAATATCCCTCGTCTCGGCAAAGGCGGGGGATATTCTGCCCTTTACTTTGCGAAGCGGTGCGTTTGTAAAATAAACAAAAACACTGGCTTTTGTGAATGTTTTGCGTTAAAGGAGAAACATTATGAGAATGTATGACATTATTGCAAGAAAACGTGACGGCGAGGTGCTCAGCCGCGAAGAGCTAGCTTTTGCTGTGCAGGGCTATACTGACGGCAGCATCCCGGATTATCAGATGTCTGCGCTGCTGATGGCAATTTACCTCAAAGGCATGACCAGCGAAGAAACGGCGGTGTTGACTGATTGCATGGCTCGCTCTGGCGATATGGTCGACCTTTCGGGTATCAAGGGCGTCAAGGTGGATAAGCACTCTACCGGTGGCGTGGGTGATAAAACCACCTTGGTAGTGGCACCTATTGTGGCGGCCTGCGGCGTTAAAATGGCAAAAATGAGCGGTCGTGGTCTGGGCCATACCGGCGGCACTGTCGATAAGATGGAAGCCATCCCCGGCATGAAAACCGTATTGGACCAGAAAGAGTTTTTTGCGCAGGTCAACAAAATTGGCCTCGCGGTGATTGGGCAAAGCGGTAACCTCGCACCGGCAGATAAAAAAATGTATGCACTGCGTGATGTAACTGCAACCATCGGCTGCATTCCCTTGATTGCCAGCAGCATCATGAGCAAAAAGCTCGCTGCGGGTTCTGATGCAATATTGCTGGACGTGAAAACCGGTAACGGCGCTTTTATGAAAACTCTCGATGAATCCATCGCCCTTGCAGAGGCAATGGTCGCCATTGGCGAGCACAATGGCCGCCGCACGGCAGCACTGGTAACAGACATGGATACACCGCTTGGCTATGCAGTCGGCAACAGTATGGAAGTGACCGAGGCAGTGGAAACCCTGCGCGGCCACGGGCCCGAAGATTTCACCACCGTTTGCCTTGACCTTGCGGGCGGATTGCTGGAGCTTGCTGGCCTCGGTGGTTTTGATGCCTGCCGTGCACTTGCAGAAGAAATGATGAAAAACGGCAAAGGTCTTGCAAAGCTGCGTGAAATGGTCGTGGCACAGGGCGGTGACCCGGCTGTGATTGATGACCCTGCTTTGTTTGAGCAGGCTGCGCTGCGGTATGAGGTAAAATCGCCAAAGAGTGGTTACCTTGCCCGTATGAACACCGAGCAGGTCGGCATTTCGGCCGTGCTGCTAGGCGCTGGCCGCGAAAAGAAAGAGGACAGCATTGATTTTTCTGCCGGTATTACACTTTGCAAAAAAGCAGGCGATGCGGTAGAAAAAGGGGAGACCCTTGCAGTGTTCTATACTTCTGATGAAGAGAAGGCAAAACGTGCAGAAGAGCTTTATCTTTCTGCTATGACCTTCAGCGAAACCAAGCCCGACCCTATCCCTCTTATTATGGCAAAGGTTACTCGCGACGGTGTGGTGCGTTTTTGACGAATGAGCGATAAAGTGGTATACTAAACCGAAATGCGTTTTGGAAGGTGTACTATGCGATACGATACCGTGCTGTTTGATTTAGATGGGACCCTCGCAGATTCCGCGCCCGGCATTACCGGGACGATGCAGAAGACGCTGCGTCAGTTTGGCATTGAAGAAAATCAAACGGCGCTTCGTCGTTACCTTGGACCTCCGCTGCGAGAGATGTTCGGCGATTATCTGCCGGCAGAGCAAGTGGAGGAAGCCGTCGCACTGTACCGGAAGTTTTATCATGAAGATGGCATCTTTAATGCTGCGCTGTACCCGGGTATTCCGGAGCTGCTGAAAGGCTTGAAAGAAGCAGGGGCTACCATTTGCCTTGCCACTGCAAAGCCGAAAGAGGCGGCGGTGCTGGTGCTGGGCCACTTTAACATTGCACGCTATTTTGATGTGATGGGCGGTGCACAGGAAGAACGGGGCATCTTTAACAAAACAGATGTGCTGCGAGACCTTTTGCACTGCACCGGCGCGGCGCCGGAACAAGTGGTTTTGGTCGGTGACCGGCAAGACGATATGCGCGGTGCAGCAAACTGCGGTATTGATGCCATTGGTGTGGCTTACGGGTATGCAAAGCCGGGCGAATTGGAAGCGTTTTCGCCTGTGCTTCTTGCAAAAGATGCCGGTGAGTTGCTATCTTTTTTGCGGTAATTTAAGAGATATAAGGTGTTTTGATTGAAACAAAAAAAGCAAAATCCGATTTCCCGCTGGTGGCAAAGCCTTGTCGTCAGGGTGAAAAATTATGACAGACTGAGCTCGCGTCAGCGGCGAAAGCTGATTTTTGGCATTGTTGCACCGGCTGCAGTTGTGATTGCACTGGTTGCGGTGCTGGTTAGCTGTGCCGTACAAAAGCAGCAGCCAAAAACTCCCGAAAGTGAGTCTTACACTGAAAAGCCCATTGAGGGATATAACGATGTTGTGCTGCCAAAAACAGAGGATGCAGGCGAAAACTATTTGGAAGAAACCGTGTTTTTAGGAGATTCCAATACGGTTCGTCTGGCTAATTTCGGCGAAATTACGCTGGACCAGATGCTAGGCTATGTGGGCCTTGGCATTCAGGGTGTGACTGATACCGAATGTATCTGGTTTGAAGAATTTAAAGACCCTGTAACAATGGTAAAAGCAGTTTCTCTGATGCAGCCTCGCCGCGTTGTGATGATGCTTGGTACTAACAATACTTCTATGGATACCAAAGCATTCCTCGAAGAGTATGACGCGGCTTATACTGCGGTGCAAAGTGCTTATCCGTATACGGATATCATCATTGCGGCAATGCCCCCGGTGAGCAAGAACAAAAGCAATGCCGCAGCAGTACAGAAAAAAATAGACAGCTTTAACAAAGGCCTTGTAGAGTTGGCGCGTAAAAAGGGAACAGCATTTTTGAATACGGCTGAAATTTTGGCTGGTTCAGATGGGTTCTTGAAATCCGAGTACGCCGAGAGTGATGGAATTCATCTCTCTGCACGGGGTGCCTCGGCATTTATCTATTATTTTAGAACGCACAGCTGGGATACCAAAGACGATCGCCCGGCAGTGAAGAATGTTCCCACCCGCATGAAGGCGCCCTATATGCCGAGTGAATCGGAAGTGGCGGACCTTGTAGAGCCCGGTTCTGAAGTGGTCTCGAGCACGCCGGAGTCCTCATCGGATTCTGAAACGGTTGCAACCCCTGTGCCCACGGCGCCTCCTGTGCCCACGGCGACACCGACCGTTTCGCCGACCCCCAGCCCTACCCCGGTGCCCACAGTAGCACCTACCCCGGTGCCTACGCCACACCCAACCGTTGTCCCAACCCCGGTCCCCCCGGTAGAGCCTACAACTCCACCACCCACGGCCCCGGTTGATGGCCCTGTAACACAGCCGGCCGGTTGAGTGTTTGCACTGATGAATTGAAGGAGTAGACCCGATGAATTGTACCGTACTTGGCTGCGGCCGCTGGGGCTCGTTTCTGGCAAGCTTTCACAGCCGCAAAAATCATGTTACGCTTTGGGGCCGCAAAGGCTCAGAAAGTTTTGAAACTTTGCGCAACACCCGCAAAAACGACTATTTGACTCTGCCCGACACCGTGACCCTGTGTGACGATTTGGGCAAGGCACTCGCTGCAAGCGATACGATTATTATTTCTATCTCTGCACAGCACCTGCGGGAATTTGCTGAGCGAATCAATGGCTACCCGGTTGCGGGCAAGACCTTTATTCTTTGCATGAAAGGCCTTGAAGAAGCAACCGGCCAACGCCTTTCCTGTGTGATGAAAGAAAGCATTACACAGGCTATTAAAGTTGCAGTTTGGGTTGGCCCGGGCCACGTGCAGGATTTTCTTGCCGGTATTCCGAACTGCATGGTAGTGGACTCTGAGGAGCGCGGGCTGACAGAAGAGATTGTAAGCGGTTTCCAAAACGAGCTGCTGCGTCTTTATATTGGTACTGACCTGATTGGTACCGAGATTGGAGCTGCCGCAAAAAACGTAATGGGAATTGCCGCTGGCATGCTGGATGGCAAAGGGCTTTCGAGCATGAAAGGCGCGCTGATGGCGCGTGGGGCACGCGAGATTGCGCGGCTGATTGCAGCAATGGGCGGCAACGAGCTTTCTGCTTATGGGCTTTGCCACTTGGGTGACTATGAGGCAACCTTGTTTTCTCCCCACAGCCACAACCGTAAATTCGGCGAAGCAGTGGTAAAAGGTGAGCCGTATACCAAGCTCGCAGAAGGTGCCCCGACGGTAAAAGCACTGTTGCGGCTTGGCCACGAGCATGGGGTAGAGCTGCCAATCTGCGAAACTGTTAACAGCATTCTTTACGAAAATGCTTCGGCTGACGAAGCTTTCGGCAAATTATTTTCGCGCAGTACCAAAGAAGAATTTTATCTGTAAACATCAATTTACCGGAAAAGGAAGAAGGGTTTTATGGCAAATTATAATTGCTTGATGATTGACCTCGACGACACATTGCTGGATTTTGGGGCAACAGAGGCACAGGCGCTGGAAAAAACATTTGCAGAATTTGAATTTCCTTATACGGAAGAAAATCTCGCAGCATATAAAGAAATTAACAATGAGCTTTGGATGGCGATGGAGCAGGGTAAACTGAAAAAAGATGCCGTGCTCGTGGGACGATGGAAGAAATTCCTCGCCCATCTTGGGCGCCTTGGCAATGCAAATAAAATCAGCGATTTTTATTTGAACATGCTGGGGCAGGGGGCTTTTCCACTGCCGGGCGCACTTGAGTTTTTGGCAGATGTCGAAGACTTTGCGACCATTGCCATTATTACGAACGGCGTGGAAAAAGCGCAGAAAAGCCGGCTCGTCAATTCTCATGTTATGGACTATGCAGACGGGATTTTCATCTCGGAAAAAATGGGCATTACCAAGCCCGATAAACGTTTTGTTAACATTGCACTGGAGCGGCTCGGTGTTTCTAACCGCAAAAAGGTGCTTGTCATCGGCGATAGCCTTTCGGCCGACATTAAATGTGGCATTGATGCGGGTCTTGATACCTGCTGGTGCAATTTTAATGACCGGGAAAACAACACCGGTTTGCAACCTACTTATGTAGCACGTGGATTTGAAGAACTCAAGCGTATCATCCTAACTGAGGAGGAGATTGAGAATGCCGGAAAAGATCACGAAGCAGCAGTGTGATTTCGCATCAGCGAATGGTAAAGATACTGTAATTGGGTATTTTTACGAAGACACCACGGTAGAACCGAAAGCTGTTATCCAGCTTTCACATGGCATGTGCGAGTATATTGGCCGTTACGATGACTTTGCAGAATACCTTTGTCACAATGGCTACGCCGTGTGCGGCAATGACCACCTTGGCCACGGTGCAACCAGCGATGGCTCGTCCGGGGTAGATGGTTACTTTGGTGAAAAAGATGGGCATGAGCATATTTTGCGTGACCTGCGCACCATGAATGAAAAGGCACACAAACGCTTCCCGCATCTGCCGGTTATTTTGCTGGGGCATAGCATGGGCAGCTTTTACGCTCGCGCTTATGCGGCACGCTGGCCGGGCACCATTGACGGTCTGATTATCAGTGGTACTGGCGGTCCTAATCCTCTTGGCGGTGTAGGCTTGCTGCTCACCAATATCATTGGCGCCATTAAAGGTAAGCAATATCGCTCTGCCTTTGTAAACAAAATGGCTTTTGGCACTTATCTCAAAAAAATCGAAGTCCCAGCTACCGGTTATGACTGGATTACCCGTGACAAAGACATTGTGTCCGCTTATGCGGCAGACCCCAAATGCACCTTTGTCTTTACGGTAGGTGGCTTCCACGAGCTGATGACGATTCTTAAGAAAGTCAGCAGTCCGCAATGGGCAGAAAAGCTCGATAAAAAGACACCCGTATTAATGATTTCGGGCGATATGGACCCTGTGGGCGACTATGGCGACGGTGTCAAAAAAGTACATGGCTGGCTGCAGCAGGCTGGTATTCAGGATTTGACGCTGCACCTTTACCCCGGTGCACGCCACGAAGTTTTGAATGAAACCAACCGCGCAGAAGTTTATGCCGATGTGCTGGCGTGGTTGGAAAAACACTGGTGCAGCAAGGTTTGATTGCCCCTTGCCTATTCAAAAAACATCTAAATTATGATATACTGATACCGTTGTGCATTGCAGCGGTATCTTTTTTTGCTGCAAATCAGGGTAGAACCGATGGTCTGTTGTTGCAATACCACATGAGGGTCAAGCAATAGAAATTTTAAACAGGCTTTTATCGGCGATAATATAATTTAATTTAAGCTTTTAGGGCCGCTACGGATGGCCGCGAAGAATAAGGAATGGTTTTCAGTATGTATATTACACTACAAAAAGTGAATAAAAGCTTTGGCGCAGAGCCTGTGCTGTGCGATGTCAATGCAACGCTTGACCGACAGGACCGCATTGGCATCATTGGCGAAAACGGTGCAGGCAAAACAACGCTGATTCGGGTAATTCTGGGTGAGCTTTATGTGGATTCTGGCGAGGTAACGCTGGGGCGAGGCGTAACAGTTGGCTACCTTGCGCAGAATGCAGCCCTGGACACAGAACTTTGTATTTATGAAGAAATGCGCACCGCCTATGCACCTGCACTTGCTGCCATGGCAAAGCTACGCGAGCTGGAGGCTGCACTCGAACAGTCCCCGCACGATGAATCACTTTTAAATGCTCATGCCGAAGCAACGGCCGTCATTGATGCGCAGGACGCCTACAATATGGATGTGCAGATTAAAAAGGTGCTTTCGGGACTTGAATTTGGCCCAGAAACCTATGACAAGCCGATACCGGTACTGTCTGGCGGCGAGTGCACGCGGTTGCAGTTGGCCAAGCTTTTGCTGCAAAACCCCGATGTGCTGATTTTGGATGAGCCGACCAACCATTTGGACTTTGCCACTCTGGAGTGGCTCGAGGCTTATCTGAACACCTATGCAGGTGCAATTCTTACGGTTTCGCATGACCGTTATTTTCTGGATGCAGTCACCAATCGCATTTGGGAAATGGAAGAAAACGAACTTCATATTTATAAAGGCAATTATTCTGCCTATCTGCCCCAAAAAGAGGCGGAGCGTGCGTTGCAACAAAAACAGCACGATGCAGACGTAGCTAAAGCGAAAAAGTTAGAGGACTACGTTGCCCGTAATCTGGTGCGTGCGTCTACAACAAAAATGGCGCAGAGCCGCAGAAAACAGCTTGAAAAATTAGAGATTACCGATCGTCCGCATCAGCAGGGGTACGAGCTGAAGTTTCAGTTTGAGTATGACTTAGAGCCCTATGAGGACGTGCTTACCACAAAAAAACTGGAAGTGGTTGCAGGCACAAAGCCGCTCGTCAACAGTCTAGACCTTGCTGTGCTGCGTGGCGATAAGCTGATTATCGCAGGACCTAACGGCACGGGCAAATCCACGCTGTTGAAGGTGCTGTCTGGGCAGCTGCGCGCGAAAAGCGGTAGTATCAAACTGGGCAGCGGTGTGCAGATGGGTTATTTTGAACAGCAGCAGCGCCGCCGCGGCGGCAGGGTGATGGATGCCATTTGGGATAAATGGCCCAAAATGAGCGAGCTGGAGATTCGCAGCCTACTGGCACGGTTTAACTTTAAAGGCGAAGAGGTTTTTAAGGAAGTATCTAGCCTTTCCGGCGGAGAGCTTTCGCGCCTGCGTTTTGCAGAGCTGTTGCTGGAGCGCCCCAATATGCTGCTTCTCGACGAGCCGACCAACCATCTGGACATTTACACCCGCGAGAGTTTAGGCAAGGCCCTTATGGCTTACACAGGAACCTTGCTGATGATTACGCACGACCGTTACCTGATGAAAAGCCTCGGCTGTCCTATTTTATATTTAGAAGACGGCAAAGCAGATTTTTACGAGAATTTTGCTGCGCTGGCTGCGCATAGCGCCAGTGCAATGCCAACAAAAAAGGCAGAAAACGAAAAATCGCAGGATAAGCCTTCTGTCAACGCAAAAGAAGAGCGCCGCCTCAAAGCAGAGGTGCGTGCCCGTGCAAAAACACTGGAAACCGAAATCGAAAAGCTGGCGGCAGACATCACTGAGATGGAAAACAATCTTTCACTGCCCGAGTACACAACCGACCATGTAAAACTGGGCGAACTTTGTGACGCACTGGAAGATGCACGTTTTGCGCAGCAAGAACGATATGATGAATGGGAAAAACTGCTGGAAGAACACGGCGATTGGCTGGGCTAGCTCTTTAAAATAAGGCTTAAAATCCCAAAGGCTGACTGTATCTACGTTACCGTAAACAAAAGTCTTAATAAAAACAGAACAGCAAAAAAGGAAACAACCCACACAGGGCCGTTTCCTTTTTTGCTGTTTTTGTTTGACCGAAATGGTCGGGAGGGTTTAGAAATAAAACTAGACGCGGGCGCGACCTGCTTTGAAATCTGCTCGAATTTCCTGCAACAGGTCAGGGACAGTAATAATATCCATTGCAGTGCCAGCGAGTGTTTTTGCACCGGCGAGAATCGCCAGATGTGCGTCTTCGTTTTTGCCGCACTCTACGAAGGCTTGCGAGTGGCTGCTGGTCCCAGCGGGGACGAACTTTACCCGAATGCAGCAACCGGGCAACTGATGCATAATGTTGCCAAAATCGGTGCTGCCGGTTTTTTCACGCGCAGGGGCAAGGCCCGGAGCATTGCAGGCTTTGGCATTTTCCATCACCAACTCGTTAAGGCGCAAAGCGGGAATTTTGCCCATTAAAGCTTTGGTTTGAGTGATTTCGCAGGTTACATCAGCCATCATGGCGGCACCGTGAATCAGTTGCTCAAAGCGTTTGCATACCTCTGCCAGAACCTCGGTGCTGTAGCTACGCAGACTAAAGCTGCCTACGGCATGGTCCGGGACCACGTTGACAGGGCCGGGGAGCTGGCTTACGGTATAGTGCATCCGCACGTCGTCACGCACATGCTCACGCATGAACTCTACCCCCTGGAAGCTAAGCAGCAGGGCATCTAATGCACTGCGGCCTTTTTCAGGAGCAAGGGCTGCATGAGCGCTGATGCCTTTGAAAACGACGGTGTAGTTGGTCAGAGCCATGCTCTTGATATCTACGCAGGTGTCAGGCCCGCCATGCATCATCAGTGCCACATCGATGTCGGAAAAGAACCCTTCGCTTTGCAGGCTGACTTTTGCGCTGCGGGTTTCTTCTGCCGGGGTGCCATAGACTACAATAGAAAAGTTTTCGCCGATGCCTGCATTTTTTAGCGCAACAGCGGCACCACAGATAGACGGGCCCTGCAAATGATGTGCACAGGCATGCCCCATGCCGGGCAGTGCATCATACTCACACAATAACCCAATGCTAGGACCACCTTGCCCATGATGCCAAACAGCACGGAAGGCGGTGGGCCAACTGCCCAGCCCAAGCTGCACTTCGAAACCGTTTTTTTTCAGGTAATCGGTCAGCAAAGCACTGGCCTGTACTTCTTCTCCGTCATATTCGGGGTTATCGTGAATGAAGTCTGCCATTTCTAGCAAGGTATCACGCTGCTCGTCTATCAGATGGTAAATATTTTCTTTCATTTTGTTCTCTTTCCTTCGTAAAAGTGTTTGCGGGTTACATGGGGCCGTACTGCATAATCTGTGCGATTACTACCATAATGCTGCCGGCTGCAAACCACACCAGGAACAATTTCCACATGAATTTCATCCAGCGGTCATAGGGCACATTGCCTGCGCTTAAAATGCCCATCAACGCGGTGGAAGTGGGGAGTACGTAGTTGCAAAAGCCATCGCCAAAGTTGAAAGACAGGATGCAGGTCTGGCGCGTGACATGCAGAAGGTCTGCTAGCGGAACCATAATGGGCATTACAGCTGCTGCCTGGCCGCTGCCGCTGGTAAGGAATACGTTAATAATGGTGTTTGCAAACAGCATGCCTACGCCCAAAAGTGCGGCGGGCAGGCCGTTGAGCATTGTGGAAAGGCCATGAACGATGGTATCGGTGATAACGCCGGCGCTCAGCACGCTGCCAATGGCGCGGGCAAAACCGATGATAAAAGCAGCGCCCAGCATTTTTTTGCAGCCTGACAAGAACTCGGTGCAGATTTTGTTTGCGTCGAAACCAGCAAACAGACCAATGACCACAGCCAGTACCAGGAACACCGCCGTTTGCTCGGGAAAATCCCAATCAAGCTCGATGCAGCCGTAAACAATAACAACCAGCGCAACGACAAGCGAAAGGA
Source organism: Pygmaiobacter massiliensis (assembly GCF_900199435.1). Lineage (GTDB taxonomy): Bacteria > Bacillota > Clostridia > Oscillospirales > Ruminococcaceae > Pygmaiobacter > Pygmaiobacter massiliensis. Next base: position 405,587 of record NZ_OAML01000002.1, on the reverse strand, counting down.
TAGAAAGCACTTTGCGCGTGTCCATCTCGCCAAAATCGTCCAGCTCAGCTTTTTTGAACTCGCTCTGCTGGTCAAGGTCATACATTGGGCTAAGGGTAGGGTCTTTCTGAATCTTCTTTGCATAACGCACCAGCCATGCGCAGGTAATTACATAAAATACAGCAAAGCAAACCCAGCGATAAGCAATACCGCTGTAAGGCGGCAGCTCTGCTATTTTCTGTGCCACCAGGGTGGTGCTGATATTCAGCGTGCCGGTGGAAAAGCCCACTGCGCCGCCCAGCAAGATGATACCTACACCGATGATACTATCCAGCCCAAGGCTGAGAGATAGCATAACCATAATAGGCGCAAAGCCGATAAAGGTGTTAACACCCTGGGTTGTGCAAATCAGGGCGAAAACAAGCATCAGCATCGGAATGAAAATTTCTACCCGGTGGCTGTACCGCCGCGCCACCTTGGCGACCAACGCCTGCAGGGCACCTGCACTGGTAAGCATGTAAATTGCACCGCCGCTAAAAAGTACAAGCATAATCAAATCCGCATTTTTGATAAATGCATTGACAATCATCAACGGTACCGATGGGAGACTGACGGAAACGTCATCCACATAAGTGAACTGGCTGGCATCCACTACCTTTGTGCCGCTTGCGTTTTCGTAACGGGCATATTCACCGCTGGGGATTACCCAGGTAAGCGCGACCGCCACCAAAATAATGATAAGTAGGATGACAAAGGTGTGAGGCATTTTGAATGCTTTTTTGGATTTTGCATTCTCCGCTTTTTTCAGCATAATGATTCTCTCCTTCACATAGTTAGGCCTTGCACAGACCCATTGCTTCGATTATAATGAAGAAAAAATAAAAAAACAAAACAATTATTTTTATAAATATCATTGATAAAAACTATGATTTTGAGGAATGACAGATGAATTTGAAGGAGCAGGAATATATGTTGGCGTTGGGACGTACCGGAAGTTTGACCGGCGCGGCACAGCAATTATGCATTACACAGCCTACCCTTAGCGTTTTTTTAAATAATCTAGAAGAGCGCCTGGGCACCCAGCTTTTTGTGCGCGCTGGTAAAAAATTGGTTCCCACAGCGGCGGGCAGAGCATATTTGTCCTGTGCGCAGCGTATGGAACTGCTGAAAATCGATTTTGAAACCGAGCTGGCAGAATATGTGCGCGGCACAAAAGGTGTACTGCACGTGGGCAGCCTGCGCCACCGCAGCCTTTATTTAATGCCCCGTTTAATTCGGCAGTTTCAAGATTTGCATCCCGGGGTAGAGGTCATTTTGCATGAAGACTCGACTGTAATTTTGGAAAAAATGCTTTATGGAGGAGAGCTGGATTTGCTGGTGACCAACCAGCCGTTAGAAAATCCGGCACTTACGGTGCAACCGATTTACCAAGATCGCCTGCTCGCCGTTATGGGTGCGGCAACTGCGGCACAGCTTAACCATAACTGGCAGTGGAAAGACGGACTGCCTTACTTAGACTTGAAAAGCGTTGCCAACGAAGTGTTTTATTTGCTGCCCCGCCCGCGCTCTATCCGCATTCTTGCAGAGGCAGCGTTTCGGTATTCTAATGTGGAGCCCCGCCACATTCAGCAAATCACCAATATTGACCTGGGCTGTCAGATGGCGGCGGAGGAACTCGGCATCGCGTTTACGATGGAAAGCTACCACCGGTATTTCAATTACTTAAGGCCTACCAAATGCTTTGCGATAGGGGACCCGGCTCTGCGCACGGGCTGGAATGCCGTGTGGCGTAAAAATGCAGTAGTGCCTGCCTATATGCAGGACTTTTTGCAGCTTTTAGAAGACCAGATGCGTGATGTACGGCTGGATAAATTCTGGCCGCGTTGAACGCCCCTGGCAAAATTGCTTTGAGTTTTACCAACAAAAAGCCGGAATCACTTTTGGAGTGGTTCCGGCTTTTATTGGTTGTAATTTTAGCCTATCGCTACGGTTAGGCAAGATAAGCGGGATAGGCAAGCTTTTCAGCCGTCCAGTTTTGCAGAACTTGGACCATGGCAGCAGCTTCGCGCTTTGCACCAAGCAAATCCTGTTCACGGTAATTGCCGCATTCCGGCTCTGTTGCGCCCGGGATTTCTCCCTCGTATGCCGCGATGAATGCCATGCTCTGCTGTACCAGTAAAATTGCCTCCTGCTCGCTCATGCCGCGCACCAACAGGTAAAAGCCGGTACGGCACCCCATTGGGCCGACGTAGACAACTTTATCCGAAAGAGCAGAGCTGCGCGCGTAGGTAGCAAACAAATGTTCGAAAGTATGCATAGCAGCATTTTCGAGATACTTGCCTGCGTTGGGGCGCTTCATGCGGATGTCATAGGTTACCACATCTCCATCTACACGAGAGGTGTACATGCCTCGGTCAAGCTTGGTATGGTCTACTGAAAAACTTGCGATACGTTGCAATTCCATAATCTATAAAGGGTCCTTTCTTGGTGGTTAGTCGGGGATAGCACGCACAATGCCACGCTCGGCATCCACCGCTACCTTGGCCCCATCTGTCAAATTATGGGTAGCGCCAACCGCGCCGACAATGACCGGTTTTTCCAGCGTTAAGCCTACAATAGCAGCATGGCTGTTAAGGCCCGGCTCTTCTGTGATAATAGCGGTTGCGGTTTTCATCGTGCTTAAGATGGCGTTGCTTGTGGAGGGCAGTACCAATACGTCGCCCGGCGTATACTTAGAAGCAACCTCAGCCTCGCTTTTGCAGATGCACAGTTTACCAATGCCCACCAGTTTGCCAACGCCAACACCGCTTTGCAGCGAAGATCCAATCAGGTGAACTTTAATCATATTTGTAGTGCCGGAAAGGCCGATGGGAACACCGGCGGTCAGTACAACCAGCTCACCGTCCTGCACATAACCGTTCTCTTTGGCAAGGGCACAGGCATTTTCGATAGCGTCGTCAGTGGTAGCTGCCAGCGGCATGACAATCGGCGAAATGCCCCAAGAAAGGGACAGGTGACGATAGACCTGCTCGCTGATGACGCAGGCGATAATCGGGGAGCCGGGGCGATATTTACTCACCAGCCGAGCAGTCTCGCCGCTGTGGGTCATCGTGATAATCGCTTGTGCCTGAACATCCATAGCGGTGGTGCAGGCAGCATGAGCAACAGCATCCGCTACGCCCATGTGGCCTTCCAGCCCACGTGCGCGCAGGCGCTTGTCATAGTTGATGTCACGTTCGGTGCGCTCGGCAATCGTTGCCATGGTACGCACAGCTTCTACCGGGAATTTGCCCGCAGCGGTTTCGCCGGAGAGCATAACAACCGAGGTGCCGTCATAAATAGCGTTGGCAACGTCGGTAATTTCAGCACGGGTCGGGCGCGGATGCTCAATCATCGATTCGAGCATCTGGGTAGCAGTGATGACCGGCTTGCCGGAATTAAAGCAATGCCAGATGAGGTCTTTCTGGATGATGGGAATTTCGGCAAAATCAATTTCGACGCCCATGTCACCGCGGGCAATCATAATACCGTCCGAAACCGAGAGAATTTCTTCAATGTTTGCAACACCCTCGGCATTTTCGATTTTGGCAATGATTTTGATATGGTCGCATTTATGTGCATCCAGCACTTCGCGGATATCCAGAATATCGCGGGCACAGCGCACAAAAGAAGCAGCGATAAAATCAAATCCGTTCTCAATGCCAAACACAATGTCCTCTTCGTCCTGTTTGCTGAGGTAGGGCATAGACAAATGCACCCCGGGCACGTTGACGCTTTTGTGGTTGGAGATATAACCACCGTGCACAATGTGGCAGACGATATCAGTGCCTTTAATGGCAGTGACCTTCATCTCAATCAGGCCGTCGTCCAGCATCAGGCGTGTGCCTACGCGCACATCTGCTGCAAGGTTGGTGTAGGTAATGGTGGCAGATTTATCGGTGCCCTCCACCTCGCGGGTGGTGAGTACAAAGTTCTCGCCGTCACGCAGCAATACGCGACCGCCGACAAAATCCTTTAAACGAATCTCGGGACCTTTGGTGTCCAGCAGTGCAGCGATGGGCCGCTTCAGCTCGTCCCGCACTGTACGCAGCGCAGCAAGGCGGCGCGCATGATCTTCATGCGTGCCATGAGAAAAGTTAAACCGGGCAACGTTCATGCCGGCAAGTGCCATTTCGCGCAGGGTGTCCCCATGGTCTGTGGCCGGTCCGAGCGTGCAGATAATTTTTGTTTTGCGCAAAGCGATCCCTCTTTCTTTTTGGTATCCATTTTAAAGTAAGCCCATCCACGCAAAGCGCGGGTAAAAGGCTTTTTGGCTCAAAAGGTTATTTTGAACCTCTGCCTTTAGTTTACCACGAAAAGCAGAAAAAATGGTATGGATATATGTGTGATGTATTTGTAGCCTAAGCTGTTTTTATTATACTCCATATCTTGGAAAAGTGTATCCCAATCACTTAACGAAATTAAAAAAATATGTTATACTAATGCAAAAGCTGACCAAGCTTTTAGAAATAAAAGCAAATCAGAGTAGAAATGCGTAAATAATACAATTTCTCAAACAAATGATATTGCAATACAAAAAGAAAATAGTAAAGGGGTTTTATTTATGGCAAAACGTGCATTTTTGATTGTACTGGATAGTTTTGGCATTGGTGGGGCACCAGATGCTGCTGCATTTGGCGATGAAGGCAGCGATACGCTAGCCGCAATTGCAAAAAGTGAAAAATTTTCTACACCAGAGCTTGCAAAGCTTGGCATGTTTAATATTGAAGGGGTGACCTGCGGTACCCCGGCTGGGGCTCCGACCGGTAGCTTTGCCCGTTTGGTTGAGCAGAGCGCCGGCAAAGATACTACCATCGGCCATTGGGAGATTGCGGGTGTCGAAAGCCCGCGTGCACTGCCCACATACCCCAACGGCTTCCCCGAAGAGGTGATTGCCGAATTCTCTCGCCGCACCGGACGCGGAGTACTGTGCAACAAACCTTACTCCGGCACCGATGTACTGCGCGACTACGGCGAGCAGCACATGAAAACCGGCGACCTTATTGTCTACACTTCTGCGGACAGTGTCTTCCAGATTGCTGCGCACGAAGAAATTGTGCCGGTGGAAAAGCTTTATGAATACTGCGAGATTGCACGTGAGATGCTGCAAGGCGAACATGGTGTTGGTCGCATTATCGCCCGGCCTTTTGTAGGCACCGGCGCGGCAGATTTCAAACGCACCTCGCGGCGCCACGATTACAGCCTTGTGCCCCCGAAAAAGACTGTGCTGGACTTTTTGCAGGATGCAGGCCTTGCCACCATCGGCGTGGGCAAAATCTACGATATTTTTGCTGGACAGGGCGTTGCCAAAACTACTCGTACGACCTCGAACCACAATGGCATGGAGGTTACGCTGGACATTGCAAAACGTGATTTTGAAGGCCTGTGCTTCGTAAACCTGGTAGACTTTGATATGGTTTATGGCCACCGCAACGATGTAGATGGCTATGCTGCGGCTGCAACCGAGTTTGACGGTCAGCTTGCAGAGCTGTTGCCGCTGATGCGCGAAGATGACCTGCTGATGATTACGGCTGACCACGGCTGCGACCCCTCTACGCCGTCCACTGACCATTCCCGTGAGTGCGTGCCTTTGCTGATTTACGGTGATAAGATTCGTGCAGGCGTTAACCTTGGTGTACGCCAGTCTTATGCCAGCATCGCTGCCACCCTGGCAGATTGGTTTGGTATTTCTGCTGAAATTGCAGGTAAGAGCCTGTTGCCAGAAGTTCTCAAATAATTTTTTTGAAAAACTGAAGAAAAGAAAAACGCTCTTTCGTTTTGGTTGATGAACAACAAAACAAAGGAGCGTTTTTTTATGGCTAATTTTGATTTTTTGACAGGCGCATTTTTGATGGCGGTATTTGCAGTATTCTGCGTGGTCATCAGCGTTTCACTTCTGGCAGATGCGAATGCTGCAGAGCCGCGTCGCACACGCCGCCGGGCAAGGCAAGGGGCGATGGACGTTTGAAACGGAGAACAGTACACCTTTATGCAGTGCTAACCGGGTGCACAGAGTATTATAGCAAAGCCCGAACCCAGCGCTCAATAAAAGGCGAAAATTAAATCGACCGAGAGCAATGCTCCCGGCCGATTTTTTATTGTTGCTGAAATTGAGTAACGTAGAGTTTCGCATAAATCCCGTTTTGGACAAGCAGCGTCTCATGGGTACCGCGTTCTTCAATGCCGTTTGGAGTCAGTACTAAAATTTCATCCGCATTTTTTACGGTAGAAAGCCGGTGTGCTACCACTAGTGTCGTGCGTCCGTGGGCAAGTTTGTCAAAGCCTTTTTGGATGGCACGCTCGGTTACGGTGTCCAGTGCGCTCGTCGCCTCATCGAGAATCAGAATAGGCGGATTTTTCAAAAAGACACGCGCAATAGAGAGACGCTGCTTTTGGCCGCCGGAAAGCTTGATGCCGCGCTCTCCGATATAGGTGTCATATCCATCCGGCATTGCCATAATGGTTTCGTGCAGCTCGGCCTGCTTTGCAGCCTCGATAATTTCTTCCTCTGTTGCAGAAAGGTTGCCGTAAGCGATGTTTTCGCGAATGGTGCCGGCAAAAAGGAAAACATCCTGCTGAACAATGCCGATATTTTTGCGAAGCAACTGATATGGAATATCCTGTACGTCTACGCCATCTACCCGCACGGTGCCTTCTGTGGCGTTGTAAAAACGGGGAATGAGATGACAGAAGGTGGTTTTGCCGCTGCCCGACGGGCCGACCAGTGCTACTGTGTGCCCGGCTGGCAGATGAATATTTAAGTCTTTCAGCACGGCCGCGTCTTCACCGTAGCTGAAGCTGACATCCTCAAAATCAATAGTGCCCTCAAAATCGGCAGGCAGCACAGGCTGCGTGGGGTCTTGTTCTGGCTCAGTGTCCATAACCTCGCAGAACCGGCGGAAACCGGACATGCCGTCCTGATACATCTCAACAAACTGGTTCAGTTTGCGAATAGGGTTGGTGAACATGCTGATATAGAGTAGATAGGCCGCAAAGTCGCCAATGCCGATTTTGCCCCAAAAGACGAAAGAGCCAGCTGCCACAAGGGCTACCAGGGTAAGCAGGTCAATAGAAAGCTGCATCCCTGTCATAAACTTTGCAAGTACAAGGTAGACCCCTTGGCGAGCTCCAACAAAGTCGTCGGTAGCACGGTCGAACTTTTCGCATTCATAATCTGCATTGGCAAATGCTTTGGCAACCCGGATGCCCGAAAGGCTGCTTTCCGTTTCGGCATTGATACGGCCGGTCTGTTCACGGCTTTTTGAAAAGGCGGACAGCATGCCTGCGCGAATGTGCATCACGAACCAAACCAGAAAAGGCACAAACGCAAAGATAATGAGGGTCAGCGGAAGATTAATGGTTGCCAAAAGGCAAAACGAGCCAATCAGCATGACGGCAGAAACAAAAAGGTCCTCTGGCCCGTGGTGCGCAAGCTCGGTGATTTCAAACAGGTCGTTCACCACGCGGCTAAGCAGTGCACCTGTTTTATTTTCGTCGAAAAACGAAAACGGCAGTTTTTGGATATGTCGGAAAATATCCCGTCGCATATCTGCCTGCATGCGTACACCAACGGTATGTCCCCAGTAGGCGGTGAACCAGGTAAGCACCGCCTTGAACAGGTAAATGCCGCCCAGCAAAACGCAGCCTTTGATAAAAAGCGCAACGCTGTGGTTGGGCACAAGGTCGTTAATGATGCTGCGGGTAATCATCGGATAAAAAAGGTCGCAGCCAGCCATTAAAAACGCAGCGGCAAGGTCGAGCGAAAAAAGCAGCCTGTGAGGCTTATAATAAGCAACAAATCGTTTTAACGTTTTCACAAAATCTCCTTTTGGCTTGTGGATTTTCTATTATTAAAATGAGCACAGAGCACCTTGCCAGCGAAACCCCGAGGCGAAGCCTACCAGCCGCGCACCCAAAGAGCACAGATGGCCAGTGCTTCGCGCATGGCGGCACCGGGCAAAACCCAAAGGCTGGTGCCGGTGCTTTTACAATGAACAGCAGAAAAACCTACCTTTTTTGCATAGGCAGCGGAGCGATAGCTGTGAAAATCGTTGGTAATAAACACCATAGGCTCTTGCCCTGTAAAGCCAAGCTGTTGTAAAAGACGCAGAGAGAAGCGGAAGTTTTCCTGTGTAGAGGTCGAAGCTTCCTCTAGCAAAATTTGCGCTTTTGGCACGCCGTGCGCTTGCAGGTAGGCAGCCATGGCCTTGGCTTCTGTGGTTGTTTCTTGCGGCCCTTGACCACCAGAAACAACAATCAGCGCGTTTGGGTTTTGCTCAAAATGGTATTCAATAGCGGCATCCAGTCGGCGGCGCAGCGTATCCGAAACCACATCACCATGCAGGCCTGCCCCCAGCACGATAACCACTTTTTCCTTGCCGATAGTGGTGTTTCGGCTGCTGTACGCCATAACGGCGCAAAGAAAAACAAAAAAGGCAAGGCCAATAAAAAAGATGATTTTGAATACGCGTCCCACGCCCACAGCACAAAACGCGTCGATTTGCCGGTGAAACAAAAGATAACAAATAAGCAAAGCTGTGCCAACATAAACTAGGATAAGCCCCAACGTGAAGTTGGAGCGAAAGGTCAGCACAAGGCTGTCTGCTACGGCAAACAGCACCAAAATCAATAAAATTAAATCTTTCATAGTCATAAAATTCAGTGTACCATTTTTTGCAAATATTATCAATAATATAGCCCTTAAGCGCAGCAAAGCAGCCACTTTCGGTGTTTTTTGTTGGTTTGCATCTTATCTTGTAAAATGTTATACTAAAACCAAATATCGGAAAAATAATATTCGTCTATTTTTTCCATAAATTTAAAAGAGGCAGGTGAACTGATTGACCCCCATGATCGAGGTGCGCGGGCTGCGTAAAGTCTATCGCATCGGTAAAGAAAAAGTTGCCGCTCTCGGCGGAATCGATCTCGACATTCCGCAAGGGGAGTTTTGCTGTATTGTTGGTGCCTCAGGCAGTGGTAAATCTACATTGTTAAACCAGCTTGCGGGTCTGGAAAAGCCAACCAAGGGCAGCGTTGTAATTGGTGGCCAAAATATTTCGGCAATGTCTGAAAAGCAGCTTGCTGTGTTTCGCCAAAACCATCTGGGTTTTGTGTTTCAGTCCTATAATCTGCTGCCAACGCTTACGGCCGTTGAGAATGTGGCATTACCGCTGATGTTTAAAGGCATTGGCAAGGTAAAGCGAGAAGAAATGGCGAAAACGCAGCTCAAACAGATGGGGCTGGGCAAGCGCATGTACCATAAGCCCACCGAGATGTCCGGCGGCCAGCAGCAGCGCGTAGGCATTGCGCGCGCGTTCGTAAGCAAGCCAAAAGTTATTTTTGCAGACGAACCTACCGGCAACCTGGATTCTAAAACTACGGTTGAGGTGATGAGCGCAATCCTCAAACTTGTGCGAGAACATAATATCACTTTTGTTATGGTCACCCACGAACGAGACCTTTCCGGCTATGCGGATAGGATCATCACGCTGAAAGACGGTGTGGTACTTAGTGATGAAAGGCAGGAGCATCCTGTCGTTGCGGAAGAATTAATATCTGAGCCAGAAAAGGAGAATATGACTCATGAAGACCAAACAGAAACAGACCAGTAAATTATTTGCGGCTTTGCTGGTGGCAACCCTGGTGCTGAGCCTCTTTGCACCTATGGCAATGGCCACCGTTGCAACCCCGACGCCTACCCCTACCCCGACACTTGCGCCAGTTACAAGCGGCGACGTTAAAGTAACCGGTTATACCGTTTTGGATGCAGCCGGCAACGAAATTCAAAAGGTGCAGCCCGGCCAGAAATGCCAAATTGTCATTTCGCTTTTAGATGAGCGATATGGCACCGGCACCGGCAAAAGAATGCCGGCCGGTACGGACACTGGTACTTATGCAAACGTCAAGATTACATCGACGACTTCGTTTACTCCGCCGAGCCTCGGAGATATCCGCCTTACCACAATTGCGGGCAAGGATATGAGCGATGGCCTGAAATACGGTATCATCTTTAACGACATTACGTATCTCGGCGGCAGCAACACACTCTCGTTCGATTTAAGTTATGCGGACCAGAGTGTACCGCTGGTCAATCTTTCGCAGGCAATCAGCCAGTGCTCTGCCAGTGGCAGCTCCGGCAATTCCTCCATCAAACCCAGTGTTATGGTGCAGGATTCTAACTATGGCAAACCGCAGATTGCAGCAGGCGAAACCTTTACGCTGAATCTGACTTCTTATAATACGAGCAAATCCACCGGCATCAGCAATGTCACCACAACGCTGACCCTGCCGGAAACGCTTACCCTTGCAGGTGGCAGCAACAGCGTTATGACTGCCAACGTTGCGGCGGGCGGTAGTTTCACCAATGCATTCCAGCTGATGGCACAGCCCAGCGCAGCTACCGGCATTGCCAACATCACCGTACAGTATACTTTCTACTCTGCCACCGGTGAAGAGCAGCTTACGGCAAGCCAGATGATTACGGTTTCGATTGTGCAGCCGGACCGCTTCTCCTTCTCTTCGATGGAAGTACCTGATGAAATTTTCACCGGTGAAGAGAACACCATTTCGCTTGGTTTTGTAAATAAAGGCAAGGGCATCCTTTACAACGTTTCTGCAGAAATTTCCGGCAACCTCAAAAACCCGGGCCAGACCCAGTATCTTGGCAACCTGCAGCCCGGCGCAGAAGGCAGTGTTGATTTCGTGATTGCCGGCGAAAGCGCAGGCACCGTTTCGGGCACCATTACGCTGACCTACGAAGACATTGCAGGCAACCAGACCACTCAGACTAAGGAATATTCTGTTACCGTTACCGAAATGACCGGTATGGATGAATCTTTCCCCGGCGGCGAAGTGATGCCGGGCATAGACCCTGTCGAACCGAAGCCTGCCGGTATGCCGGTTTGGGGCTGGGCTATCATCATTGTAGTTGTGGTAGTGGGAGCTGTTGTTGCGATTAAAATCGTAAAAAAACGTAAAGCACAAAAAGAACTGAGGGAACTGGAGGAAGAAGATGAGGATAACTGATTTAATCAGCCTCTGCTTCGAAAACCTCCGTCGCCGTAAAGGCCGCACAGCGCTTACTGTCATTGGTGTCGTGGTGGGTACTTGTTCCATCGTGGTTATGGTGTCGCTTGGTATTGCTATGAACGTTGGTTTTGACGAGATGATTGCCGAAATGGGCGATTTGACCAAGATAGACGTTTACAATTGGGGCAACCAGGGCAAAGAGGTTAAGCTGGACGATAAGGCCATTGCAGAAATCTCCGCGCTCGACCACGTCAACATCGCTACCCCCATCTATAATGCCAGATATCTGTCTGCCAGCATATTCAGCGGCAAAAACAACCGGTACCAAATGGATGCCTACAACATTGTGGGTATGTATCCAGAGGCCATACAGGCTTTGCAATATGAGCTGCAGCAGGGTGAATATTTAAAAGATGCGCCCGGCTCTGGCGAAATTAAAAAGGTACCGGTGCTGGTAGGGCAAAATGCGGGCTACAATTTTATGGATACCAAGAAGCGGAGAGACAACTACCGTTACCCCGGTATGACCGATGCAAAGGGAAACCCGCTACCTCCGTTTGTTGACGTTACAAAAGATAAACTGATTCTTAAAACGAACGTCAACGACACCACCGATACTTCGCTGAAAAGCCTGGAGTATGAGCTCGAAGTTAAAGGCGTGATGGTAGAGGACTACCAAAAAGGTTATGTTACCAGCGCAGGCATCGTCATGGATCTGAACCTGCTCAAACGGCTCGAAGCAGAATACATGAAAGCCAACAAAATCAAAGACCCGAACTATGGCAAAACCGGATATGATAACGTCACAGTAAAGGTCGACAATATCGACAACGTAACCGAAGTAGAAAAGAAAATCCAGGAGCTTGGTTTTTCTACCGACTCTATGAACTCCTGGCGTGAAAACATGCAAAAGCAATCGCAGACCATCCAGGTGGTTTTGGGCAGCCTTGGCGCAGTTTCTCTATTTGTCGCGGCACTTTCCATCGTCAACACGATGACCATGGCGATTTACGAGCGTACTCGTGAAATCGGTGTTATGAAAGTGCTTGGCTGCGGACTTTCTAAAATTCGCAGCATGTTTCTCATTGAAGCCGGTATGATTGGCTTCTTAGGCGGCATCATCGGCATTGCGGTAAGCTATACGCTTTCCTTTGTGCTCAACCATTTTGGCCCCGCCCTTATGTCTATGGGGCTTGGCAGTATGCTGCCGATGTTCGGAAGCCGTGTATCGGTAATTCCGCCTTGGTTGGCATTGCTCGGCATCGTATTTTCTACCGTTATCGGCGTGCTTTCTGGTATTGCTCCGGCAAACCGTGCCATGCAAATTTCGGCCCTGGAAGCAATTCGTCACGAATAAAATTGCTGAAATTACAGTAGTTTACAATGCAAAACCGCAGGCAAGCGTTATGCTTAGCCTGCGGTTTTTATTTGTGATGCTAGAGGTTGCAACGTGTAGCCCAGGCGGCAAGCGAGGTATTATTTATGGCAGATAAGGGCTAAGTCTATTTAAAACTGTGTTTCTTGCCCACAATAGCCCAAAACTCTATACAAAAAAGCGGCGAGCCACCCAACGAGGGGGCTTGCCGCTTTTGTCAAAGAGCCGTAGCACTCAAATATCGATTTGGGTCCATTTGCCGCTGCGAAATCGCAGAAAAGAGAGCAGATAGCGTACCGTTTGTTCGCAAGAAAGTCCAATCCAAGCGCCGAAAAGGCCGCCGCCCAAAGGCCAGCAAAGCAGCCAGCTAATCGCCGGGCGCACAATTGAGACACTGATGAGGCCGATGAGCGCCACAAAACGAATATCGCCTGCGCCGCGCAAGCAGCCACAATACACAACCATAGCAATTTGCAGCAGTACGATATAGGTGATAAGGTAAAGAATCTGCGAGCCATCCCGGATGATTTCGGGGTCCGAAGAAAAGCAGCCTACAATTTGGGGCGCGAACACAATTAATATAGTAAAGAGTGCCAGCGAAATTAAAAAACCAAGGCGTTGGCAGATGCCGCCGAAAATGCGCGCGAGGTCTGCACGTTTTTGCCCCAGGCTTTGCCCGACCAGCGTAACGGCAGCCGTGGAAAGGCCATCGCCGAAGAAGAAGGTAAAGTTAAGTACGTTCATGCAGATTTGATGGACGGCAAAATCTCGAGTGCCGAGCCTTGCGACAATAAGCGAAAAAACGAAAAAGCCGAATCGCAGAAAAAGCTGTTCCGCAAGGGCGCCGCTGCTCATTTTGGCAACCGAGCTCAAGGTGCGGCGGTCAAAATGGTAGCCTTCGCGGCCACCGAGGTATAAGTAGCCCTCCATATGCAGCACACTGGCAAAGGACATAACGCAGCCGGCGATGCTGCCAATAACGGTCGCAATTGCAGCGCCCCGAATACCCAGAGCGGGGAAACCAAATTTGCCGCCAATAAGCAGGTAGTTGAGCACAATATTGATTAGGTTGCTGACCATGTTGGTGCGCATTGCAATTTTGGTGTTGCCAATGCCGCGCTGTGCAGCGTTGATTACCATCGAAAGGCTGTTGAACACCAGACCGCCCATAATGATTTGCAGATATTCCACGGCGTATTCATGTGTGTCGGCCGCGGACCCGCAAATAGAAATGATAGGGGAGGCGAATAACACGAAAGCGACGCTGATGAGCACCGTGCAAACGATAGTGATTAGCAGACTCTGCTTTAATATGCGGTTGGCGCTGTCTCTGTCATCCTCACCTCTACGCCGCGCAACCAGTGCGGACACGGCAACGTTAAGCCCGAAAAAGACACATAAACCAATGTATTTTGGCTGGGTAGTTAACCCAACCGCAGAGATGGCGACAGTGCCCAACGTGCTTACCATCATGGTGTCGACGATGCCGACAAGGCCAATCAGCACAGATTCCATAATTGCCGGCCAAACAATGCGCATGGTTCGGTTCAAAAGCTCGTTGGTGGGGGGGATTTCTCCACTTGCAGGAACATGCTTTAACATTCGCTGGGGCTTGATGTACCAATTTAAAAAACGGCTCCACATAATAGTAATCTCCAGTCCCTTTCGGAAATAATAGATTGGCATCACGAGGGTGTCAATTTTGGTAGGGCGGACAAAAAAGAAGCTGTTCCGCCTCTTTGTCGCTTAAGGATTGCCTCAAGCGGGGGGAAGATGGGAACAGTCTTTTTTTGCATGTTTTTTTACAAGGCGCCCAAACCGCACCACAGTAGAAACAACCAGTACGCCGAGCGCAAGGCAGCCGGCAATACTGATGGTTTCCAGCAGTTTGGAAAGGAATGCAGTGAATTCACCCGCAAGGGCGTACTCCATAGTATAATAAATACCACCGCCGGGCACTAGCGGCAAAAGCCCAATGAGAAGAAAAGAAGTAACAGGTGTTTTAAGCAGCCGTGCCAGAAGCTCGGCATAGATAGAAAGTGCCACTGTCGCAGAAAAATAGCAGACCATCATTGGGGCAAAGGGCAATAAAAACTCGTAAACGACCCAGCAAAGGGCACCGCCCAGCGGGGCGAAAAACAAAATGCGGTCGCGCACGTTGAGAATAAAGCAAAAAGCAAAGCAGGCAATGAACGAGGTGCCAAAAGCGTACAGCATTTCTAACATCAGGCCACCCCCAGTGTTCGCAGCAACGTTAAAGCAAAGCCGGCACCCAAGGCAATGCCGGTTGCAATAATCAGTGCAGTGGCAAGCCGTGTTAACCCTGCAATGAGATCTCCTGCCATGATGTCGCGCATCGAACTGGTGAGTGCGGTGCCGGGCACAAGCAGCATTAAAGTGCCGATGATAATTTTATCCGGCATAGCGCCGAGCCCGAAAACAACGCAAAGCGAAGCGACCGCCGCAGCGACAAAGCTGGCCAAGATGGTGGTAAAGAAAAAGTTGGTATCGTACTTTTCAAGCTGGTGGAGCGTCAGCTTTACGGCAGCGCCGGCAATCAGTGCGGCAACTGCATCCAATAAACCTCCGCCGAATACCAGAGTAAATCCAAAGGCGACCACCGCATAAGCGACAAGAATCTGGCCGAAGGTGTAGGTCGGCTTTTTAGCGATGATAGCAAGCTCCTGCCGTATCTGCTGCGCCGAAAGCCGCTGGGCGCAAATGCGTCGACAAAGGTCGTTGCAAGCGCGAATTTTTTCTACATCGGTGCCATTTTCGCGGATGCGCCGAATATTGGTCAGCGGCAAAGAATCTTCGTGCCGAATCGAAACGATGAGCAAAGAGGGAATCGCGAACACCGACCCGCCCGAAACGCCGTAAGCATCAAAAATACGCAAAACGGCCTCTTCTACGCGGTAAATCTCGGCACCGCTGCACAGCAGAGCATAGGCAACATCGGTCGCCGTACAAAGGAGCTCACTTTGTTCCAAGCAAATCACACCTTTTTAGCAAGCGTCAGTCCACGCGAAACAGCGCGTCCTGTCGGTTCTTTTTGTCAAACATCAAATTATATTGCAAAATGCGATAATCTTCCAACTGTTGCTGGTAATCACTGGTTTCCGTATAACTGTAGTCCTTACCGTTTTTATCTTGATAGCCGTTGAGATTAATCACGGGAAGAGTCTGATAAAGCTGGTAGAGATACTGCTGGAAAGGAGGCATCTCCAAGTTTGCTGCTTTCAGCAGCAGGGTAGAGAGATAGTTTGCGCTTACATCGCCAAGCTCAGCTTCCTCAATATCGTAGTTTGCCCAAATAACAAACGGGGTTTTAAATTTTTTCTGCAGCTCGGTCAAGGTCAAGGTGTCGAGGTCCTTGCCGTACAGTTCCCGGTAGAAGCTGTCGGGTAGGCTTGGCTGATGGTCACCGAAAAACACGATGATGGTGGGTTCTTTGATTTTCGAGAAGTAAGAAACCAGTCGCTCGAGCTGCTTATCGCTTTCTCGCACCAGCGAGAGATAGTTGTCGACGCTGGCGTTCGGTTTGGCAAGGCTGGTCAGCTCTACGGTATCTTCTACGCCAACCACCTTACTGTAACCGCCATGGTTTTGCATGGTTACGTTAAAGAGGAACAGCTTTTCATCCTCGGCTTTCTTCTCGAACATTTCGATGAGCTTGTCGTAATCGGATTCATCGCTGACGCTGGTGCCCATATAGCCACCAATGGTCTTTGCATCGGGGAAAGCCGTGACATCTAAAAACTCGTCAAAGCCGAGCATCGGATAAACTTTGTTGCGGTTCCAGCAATAGCCGTAAAACGGGTGAATTGCGGAAGAGCTGTATCCCTGTGATTCCAGTGTAGTAACAAGGTTCGGGGTAGGGCGGCGCAGATACTGCTGGTATACCACACTGCCGGCAGGGAAAAAGCCAAGCGTGCAGCCCGAAAGGAACTCAAACTCTGTATTGCAGGTGCCGCCGCCGTAGGTGCTGACGACCAGGTTGCCAGTGATGGCATTGGGGGCACCGATCAGGCTGTGATAGAAGGGCAGCGGGTCTTGGCTGGTTTCAATTGTGTTAACAAGAGAAAAATCAGCAAAGCTTTCGTTCATGATGCCGATGATATTCGGCTTTACGGATTCTTCCTGTGGCTCATAACTGTCAGCATCATCAATGATTTGCTGCACTTTGTCGGTGCTGTAGTCGTCCGCAACCTCAACAATCAGGTAACGTGTACTGTAAACCATGCTCAGCAGAGTGCCGTTTTCGCGAAAAGCGATTTTCTGGTTCCACAAATAGTCGCTGATGCCAAAAGATTTGAGCATATCGGTGTTGTAAAAGCCGTAGAAAAAAGCAAAGGCAACTGCCACAGAGCAGCCGAGGCTCGCCCAGCGCAGGCTTTTATGTACCGGTTTCCAGCGGGCAAAGCCTGCCAACGTCCAGATGAGTAAAAGCAATGCGGTGCCTACCCAAAATTCCGCGCGGAAAGAATAACGATACCCGCCCGCAACGCTGGCTGCGGTGCGTAGGCTATATAAATCCAGCGCAGAAATTGGCTGGCCGCGAAACTCTACGATTGCCGCATTGGCAAGGCCCATGCTATAGGCAACTACAGTTGTGATGCGCAATGAGAGACAAATGCGGCCTGTTAGGCCGGTAAGTACCCAGGCAAACAGCCAGATGAGCAGCCAGTTAAAGACTATGGCCCAGGATTCAATGCCTTCAAGCACGTGTGCGTTGAGAATCTCGACCATCCAAAAGATGGCGGGTGCAGACCCAAGAAAAAGCAAGATGCTAACGGGTGGAGAAAACTTGTTTTCTGCGGGCAGCTTGAGCAGTTTTAACCCGGCAGCAACAGCCGCAAAGGCAAAAGCCATCAGGTAAAACCCTGTGCGAAAGCCATCTTCCGCGCTGAATCTGCCGTACATGGCAAACAAAAAAACAAAGGAGCCGACTGCCGTGAGCAGTGCAGACACCTTCCTGGATGTGGTATTCGAAAACTTCAAAACAAAAATCGCTCCGTTCAAATTTTGCCGCACAGCGGCGAATTTAGTAGATAGGCAACAGTGCAAAGTTGACGGTGGATTTCTGAAAAGGTGCCTGCCAGCAAATGGCCGACGAAACTAAAAATTTATCCATGCGCAAAGGGTCGGTGGCCGTCGTTGTTTTATGTAACAAAATGGGCTGGCCCTGTCCAACGTCTGGAAACGCGCAGTATTGCCTATATAATAATACCGTTAAAGAATAGCACAATTACCCCCGAATGTAAAGAATTCGCCTGGTTTTCGCTATGGGAAAAGGCTTCCAAAAATAAAAAAAGTGACCTTCACAATTTTAGTGAAAATCACTTTTTAAGGTTCTAAATAATTAGCTTTAAACGGGTTTCCATTCCATCTGCAAAGTTTCGTGGCCTTCTGCGCCAGTGCTGGTTTGCGAGATGGCAAAGCCGTTTTTAGTAAAGAAAGCGACTGCGCGCTCATTTTCGCGATAGACCGAAACCTGCAGGCCACTCTGGGCAAGCTCTTTTGCTCGGTTCAAGAGTGCAGTGCCATGCCCTTTTTTTTGAAAGCAGACGGCGACATACAAAGCAGCAATCTCGCCCTCTTTGCCAAAGCTCAAAAAGCCTTCTACTGCGCCGTCCACAGTGGCTACCAAAGTGGTAGCAGCGGGGAGGAATTCGTGGTACATGGTGCGATATTCGTTAATCCAGTAATCTTCTTCTATAAACGGATGCGAGGCAATCACAGAAGTGAGCCAGACAGCTCCTACCACTTCAAGGTCAGAGGCCTCATAGTTGCGCAGTTCCATATGTTATCGTCCTTTCAAAAGGGGAAAGTCATTTTTCTGAAAGCAGTGAGCCGAGTGTGGCGGTATAAGCCTTTAATGCGCCCGGCAGGGAATATTCTTCCCGCAGTTGCTGTAGGGTAACCCAGGTTAAAGAACAGTCGCTGCAAGGGGTACACTCTACGGCAAATCCGGTCATCTTCCATTCCAAATGCGTGAAAATATGTTTGGCATCGCCTAAGGGCACCAGATTATGTGCCGTTAGGCCGATTGTTTTAAGATAGCATATTGCTGCGTCGCGGTCAAGCGTACCCTCAGCAGAAGGGAACTCCCACAAGCCACGCAGCAAGCCCTTGGGTGGACGTTTTTGTATGCCAACCCGATTTTCAGAAAGCACGACGAATACAGTGCGCTGTTCTATGCGGCGCGCAGGTTTCTGATCTTTGAGCGGAAAGGCAAGCTCGTTGCCAAGCTGATGCGCTTTACAGACGTGTGAAAGAGGGCAAGCTTCACAGCGCGGTGCTCCATTGGGCAAGCAGACAGTTGCGCCAAGTTCCATCAACGCCTGATTAAAGGCGCTGGCATCATTTTGGGGCATCGAGGCTGCAAGTGCAGATTCGAAATTGCGCTTCACCGGCTCTTTGCTGGTGTTTTCTTCGCTTGCGGTTACCCGGGCAATAACACGCAGTACATTGCCGTCTACCGCGGGGCAGGGTAGGCCAAAGGCAATACTGCTGATAGCCCCTGCCGTATAGCGGCCTATGCCCGGCAGTTTCAGCAAAGCCTCATAGTCAGCAGGTAATTCTCCGCCGTACTCCTTTACCACTACCTGTGCCGCCTTTTGCAGGTTGCGTACCCGGTTATAATAACCTAGCCCTTCCCAAAGCTTCAGAAGTACCTCTTCGTCCGCTTCTGCAAGCGCAGCTATCGTAGGCAGCTTTTGCAAAAAACGGTGATAATAGCCTTTTACAGCTTCTACACGTGTTTGCTGCAGCATAATCTCCGAAAGCCAGACATGATAGGGTTTAGGGTCGCTGCGCCACGGCAAAACGCGGGCCGTGCCGCGGTACCAGGCCAACAATGGGGTGACAATGCGGGGCAGCTCAGAAAAATCAGTAACGTCCATGGTGCTCCTTATGATTTACTGTGAGTGTAAAGTGTTTTGCCTTGCTTAATGGTTTCGAGAATTTTAATATCTTTAATATGGTCTTTTTCCACCGTAAGCGGGTCTTCTTCCAAAATCACAAAGTCCGCCAGCTTGCCCACGGCAATACTGCCTTTTTGGCTTTCTTCAAAATACTGCTCAGCGGCATTTATAGTAACGGCTTTCAGCGCGTCATATACGCTGACACATTCGCTTTGTGCCAACTGTACGCCGTTTTTGGTACGGCGCTCTACCGCGCGCTGCACTGTGTCCAGCATATCCGGCAAAAGCACAGGGGTATCCTGGTGGAACGTATAAAGCACGCCTTTTTCAAGGGCAGAGTGGGCCAGGCTGATGTAATCGGCGCGCTCTTTGCCGAAGTTTTGCAGATGAATATCGCCCCAGTAGTAAGTGTGCGCCACAAAAAAAGAGGCGATGATGCCAAGCTTCGCCAGCATCGGCAGCTGGTCTTTGCGCAGCATCTGCGCGTGAATCATAACAGGTCGAATTCCGGATTTGTCGGTCTCTTTTACTGCTGCGGCGTAAGCATCAATCATCTGCTGTGCTGCGGCATCGCCGTTACAATGGCAAAGAATCTGTGCATTGTCGTTTAACGCCTGGATCATAAAGGATTTTACTTTTTCATCCGAATAGATGGGGTACCCGCAGTAGGTCGGGTCTTCTCCGAGATAGGGCTTGGTCATCCATGCAGTGCGCCCTTGCGGAGAGCCATCCAGAAAAATCTTATATCCGCCCAGTTTAAGCCGATTATAATAACGTTGCCAGTAGCGCGAATTCTCACGTAACTCCGGGTTAAGGTTTAGATCAAGGTAGCTTACCACGTCAATTTTAAGGCGGTCAGCCTCTGCGGCCTGGCTAAGCAGCTGCCACTCTGCAGTGCGGGTCAGGCCATCCTGTGCTGTGGTGATGCCATGTGCAAGGTAAATATCCTGTGCGCGGTCCAGCTCTGCCAAACGCTGGTTAACACTGGGGAGTGGAATTTTGCTGCTATTTTGGGTGAAAGCGGTTTCTTCAAGATACCCACTGGGTTCACGGCTACCGGCCATGCGCCCAATGCGACCGCCCTCCGGGTCCGGTGTATCGGCCGAGATGCCCAGCATCTGGAGGGCTTTGGAATTTGCTACACCCATATGGCCGCTGGCATGTGCAATCAGCAAAGGCCGGTCGGGGCAAACGCGGTCAAGCAGTTCTTTGGTGGGGTGAGTTTTTTCTGCTAAAAAGTTATTATCGTAGCCAAAGCCGCTTAAAAAAGCATCCGGTGCCGGGGCATTGGCATTCATAAAAGCCGTAATTTTCTCGGCAATATCATCAAAACTTTTTGCGCCGCTTAACTGCACCAGCCCTAAAGTAGAAGCAAAGCTGGTGATGTGGCTGTGCGGGTCAATAAAGCCCGGCATTAATGTATGTCCGCCGAGATCGCGCACCCGTGCGTCGGGCGCGACTTCGCGCAGGTCAAACAGACGCCCAAGACCTGCAATGCGGCCGTCCTGCACCAAAACCGCCTCAGGGCAGTTGCTGCCCTTGGCACGCGGGTCCATTGTCAAAATGTTCCCACCTGTATAAATCGTTTTCTGCATGGGAAAACCTCCTTAAAAGAGATGTGGCTATTGTACCCCGCGCTGGCGGCAATACTCTGCCAAACGGGGCAAACTATCAATAAGTGGGGCACCGGTGGCAGCGAGCTTTTCGGCTGGCTGATGACCGCCGGTATAAAGCACACATTGTGCGCCGCAGCCAGAAGCTACTTCATAATCGTGCACACTGTCACCAATGAACACTACAGTCTGCGGGTCAATGTCGGTGCGCTCGAAAAAGCGCAATGCGATATGAGCTTTGCTTTGCGCATAAATGTCGCTAATGCCGAGCAAATGTTCAAAATAAGGCCGAATGGGAAAGCGGTCCACCTGGTTTTCCAAGTGCTGCTGCATTGAAGCAGAAATTAACACCTGGGAAATGCCGTCGCTTTTCAGCTGTGCCAGCGTTTCATGCGCACCTTTCACCAGGCCGCAGCTAATGTTTTTTTTATGGTAGATATCCATAAACTCATGGGCCATTGCATCAAATGGGGTACGGTCAAAATCAATGCCCAGGTTGCGATAATATTGGATGATGGGAAAGCAGAATTTACTGTGGTAATCCGCGGTATCTTGCAAAGGCGGATACGCATGGCGCAGCAAAAGCTCATTGATGGTGTCGATGGAAACCGGCACGTCATCAAAAAGGGTACCGTTCCAATCCCAGACGACTAAAGAAACAGGCTTCACAGTATTTCTCCTTTGATAAATAAATGTCAGCTAATGGATAAATGATGAGTGCTTTTTAGACTTTTTTCGAAAAAAGCTTTCTTTTATTCTAACGCGATTAGGGTCGAATAGCAACCATTCTATCATGTTGACCACATTGAACTGGAAGTTTATGGTCAATGTGCTGTATCTGTGATTGAATTGTTCATAATATGTCAATGTTTTTACCTAGTAAAACGTCTTAGAGAAAAATATAATAGATAAGAAGGGAGCGGATAATCAATATGAGCGATTCCTATAGAATTATTGAAAATACCTTGAAAAATGGTGTAAAGAGAATCGGTATTATGACAGGTGGCGGCGACTGCCCGGGCCTGAATGCTGTGATTCGTGCTGTTGTTATGATGGCAGATAAATATGGTGTGGAGGTCATCGGTATCCCTTATGGCTACCGTGGTATGCTGCTGGGCGGCGACTACTTCCACAAGCTGACCTGTGAAGACGTGCAGGGCATTATCGAAAAAGGCGGCACAATTCTGCACAGCTCTAACAAAGATAACCTGTTTAAATACCCGCGTCGTAACAAAGAAGGCTTTGAGCACGACGAAAACGGAAAACTTATCTACGATAACTTTTCTGAAACCGCCGTGCAGAACCTGCGCGATGCCGGCATTGACGCAATGATTATCGTTGGCGGCGACGGTACCCTTACCTCTGGGCGCGATTATTCCCGTATGGGCGTGCCGGTGGTCGGTGTTCCCAAAACCATCGATAACGACCTGCGTTCTACTGAAATTACTTTTGGCTTTGACACGGCAGTTTCTCGCTGCGTGCAGGCAGTAGAATCGGTGCGCACCACCGGTGAAGCACACAGCCGCGTCATGTTTATCGAGGTTATGGGACGCAATGCGGGCCATATTGCACTGCACACCGCAATTTCCAGCGGTGCTGACGTTGTGCTGATTCCCGAAATCCCGTACCACTTTGACAAGCTGGTTGCTGAGCTGCGCCGCCGTTTGGAGCGCAATGGTACTGCCATTGTCATCGTTTCTGAGGGTGTCACCCCGCCTGAAAAAGGCGCCTATTCGACAAAAATCGTCGAAGGCTCGCCCGATGCTGTTCGCTTTGGCGGCGTATCTGGCGTTATCGCCGACTATGTTGAGCGTGCGCTGAACGCAGACCGCGACGAGAACGGCTATGCCATCTCCGAAGTGCTGATGGACGTAGAATGCCGTGCCACCAACGTTGGCTACGCTCAGCGTGGCGGCGTGCCTACCGCAAACGACCGTTTGCTGAGCACACGCTTTGGCGCATTTGCAGTAAAAGAGCTGCTTGAAAACCTTGTGCCCGATGAAAAAGGCAATTTTGGACGTATGGTTTCAGTTCAGGAAAACCGTCTCACCTCGGTTTCTCTCGAAGAAGTCATCGCCAGCTCTACAATGATTGGCAACCAGCGCCGGGTAGACCCGGAAGGCGAACTGGTACAGCTTGCACGCAACGTCCAGATCTCCTTTGCCGACGAATAAGGCTCCTTCCAATTTTTCCTTCAATAGATAAACCAGCAGAAAACAGCGGCCACATTTTGTGGCCGCTGTTTTCATTTTGCGCCACCGTGGCAGAGAAGGTTTGCCAACGAGGCCGAGCACCTATCTGCAACATACCTATCTAAAAATGCAGCTTACGCGAAAATTCTTGTGTTTTAGCGCAATTGCCCATAAACTAAAAGCAGAAGCAAACGAAGGGAGCCGATACGTTGAAGCTGATTGTCGAGCGGATAAAAAACCTTCCAGAGGTGGAGGTGCTGGTTCGTTGCAAAGAAACGCCGGAAAAAGAAACAGAGAACTTGATTGCTTATTTAGAGCAATATTCTTTAAACCTTATTGGCAGCAAAGCCGGGGCAACTTACCCAATAAGCCCTGCGGATGTTTGCTACATTGAAAGTGTGGATGACCGCACCTTTCTTTACTTAGAACAACGGGTTTATGAAAGTCCGCTTAAACTGTACCAGATAGAAGAGCTGCTGCAAAGGATGCCCTTTGTGCGAATTGGTAAATCTGTGATTGCTAATATCAGCTGGGTAGAATCGGTGCGGCCGTTGCTGAATGGTAAGCTGGAGGTAAAGATGCAAAACACCGAAAAGCTGGTGGTCAACCGCCACTATGTAAAAGCTTTTCGAGAAAAATTTGAGCTTTAGGAGGGATAAAATGAGTGAGAACAGCAGAAAAAACAGCAGCAGTAAGAAACTCGATGAGCTGATTCTTGTAGATTGCGTTTCTTATACCGTTGTCAGCTTAATTTTAGCGTTTCTTTCTTTTTTTGATTTGGTGATGGGGCTTAACCCGCGGGTGTTGTTTCAGCTTTTTGCGGTTACCACACTGATTTGCTTTTTAATGTATCTTACTTCGTTTTTGCCGATTGAGTCGCCCTGGGCCGAAATGCTCGTTTCACTGGCAGATGTAGGCGTTGTGGTGCTGGGGGTAGGCGGGGGCATTTTCCGATGGTTTCCGTGGCAGGCAAAGTACATCTGGATGGTTTCGGGCGTATTTGTAATCGTTTATTTTATTACTTACGGCATTATTCTGCTGCAAAACAAAATTGCATCCGACCAGATTAACCGCATTTTACAGGAAAAACGGAGGGAACAGAAGTGAGCCATATCATAGAAATTCAGAATCTGCGCAAATCTTACGGAAAAGTAGAAGCCGTAAAAGGCGTCAACTTTTATGTAGAAAAGGGAAAGCTGTTTTCTTTTCTGGGTCCTAATGGTGCAGGTAAGTCGACGACAATAGATATGATCTGCACTTTTTTAAAACCGGATGCAGGCAGCATTTTGGTTAATGGATACGAAATTGGCAAAGAGGACGAAAAGATTCGCCAAGACCTTGGTGTGGTTTTTCAAGACGGATTGCTGGATAGCTTGCTGACCGTAGAAGAAAACCTAAAAGTGCGAGGCGGGTTTTACGGGCTAAAGGGCCAGCAACTCAAACAAGCGGTAGAGCAAGCCGCTGAAATCACGGGTGTGACAGATTATCTCAAGCGCCCTTACGGCAAACTTTCCGGCGGGCAGCGTCGTCGCTGTGATATCGCCCGCGCGTTGATTCATACCCCTAAAATTTTGTTTTTAGATGAGCCTACCACAGGCCTTGACCCGCAAACGCGCCAGCATGTATGGGCAACGATTCGAAACATTCAGAAAAAAACCAATATGACGATTTTTTTAACCACCCATTACATGGAAGAAGCCGCGGCCTCTGATTATGTAATTGTGCTGGACAATGGCGAGATTGCAGCAAAAGGTACCCCCTCTGAGCTGCGCAGCCAATACTCCAGTGATCGGCTTATCCTTTTTTGTAAAGAGGAACAGGCGGTAAAAGAAATATTGCAGCAACAAGGGCTCGCGTGGAAAGAGCAGGTTGATATGCTGCGCATTTCGCTTGCATCTACCATGGAGGCATTGCCGATTATTGAAGCAACAAAGCCTTTCCTTACCGGATTTGAGGTGGTAAAAGGCACGATGGACGATGCGTTTATTGCAATTACCGGAAAGGAGATACGGGAATGATTGGGTTTACAAAGCGGAACTTAAAAGTATTTTTTAAAGATAAAACCTCGGTTTTCTTCTCTCTGCTGTCTGTCTTTATTATCATTGGGCTTTATATGCTGTTTTTAGGGGATGTTTGGGTTAGCTCGTTTGATGGCCTTGAGGGCGTAAGGTACTTAATGGACTCGTGGATTATTGCAGGTCTGCTCACGGTGACATCCGTGACAACCGCTATGGGCGCGTTCGGCATTATGGTAGAGGATAGAACGAAAAAAATCAACAAAGATTTCATTTCCTCACCCATTAAAAGTAGTAGCCTGATGGGCGGATACCTGCTCGCGGCGGTTATCATTGGTGTTATCATGAGCATCGTTGCCTTGATTCTCTCTGAAATCTATCTGGTGGCAAAGGGCGGTGAGCTGCTTAGCCCGCTCAAAATGTTGCAAGTGCTGGGCTTGATTGTACTCGGCACGGTTACCAATGTTTCTATCGTATTTTTTGTGGTTTCGTTTTTTCAAAGTGCAAACGCCTTTGCAACGGCAAGCACCATCATTGGTACGCTCATCGGTTTTATTACAGGCATCTATCTGCCGATTGGACAGTTGCCGAATTCGGTGCAGACGGTCATCAAATGCTTCCCGGTTTCTCATGCCGGGGCAATGTTTCGCCAGGTGATGATGGAAGAACCGCTGGCGGTTACGTTTCGGGGCGCGCCGCCGGAAGTAGTAGCCGAATTTAAGCAGTTGATGGGAGTTGTGTACCAATTTGGAGATACCGAAGTGACCCCTGCCATGAGCATCGCGATTTTGGTGGTTACCGCAATTGCTTTTTATGGACTTTCTATCTTAAATATCTCTCGCAAAAAGAGAGGATAAAACAAAAAGCAGCTATCTTTTTTGATAGCTGCTTTTTGTTTTATAGTGCTGAAAGTG
Organism: Pygmaiobacter massiliensis; assembly: GCF_900199435.1. Taxonomy (GTDB): domain Bacteria; phylum Bacillota; class Clostridia; order Oscillospirales; family Ruminococcaceae; genus Pygmaiobacter; species Pygmaiobacter massiliensis. Next base: position 379,506 of record NZ_OAML01000002.1, on the reverse strand, counting down.
CGCCGGTTTATTGTGTAACCGTTTCTGCACCGCGCTCTGTCAGCACTTCCAAACTGGTTACGTTGAGATAAAGGTCATGATAGTAACCGTTAATCACGATTTCCGGTTTGCCGGTTACGCGAATCCAATCGTTTTCTTTCGGCGGCTCGCCATCATAATGCAAGAAGAATCCGCCCCAGCCATCGTTTGCACAGCATCCCGGTCCGTACCGAAAAACGATAGGCACGCCGGAAGGATAAGTTGCTTCGTCCTTGAAAATGCCATACATGCCCTCTACCACTATGGTTTTGTCTTCGTAGTTCTCGATATTGTAGTACATCTCATTAATCTGCGTAATAAAAAGCTTTTCGCCAATTACAAGCGTATTTTCATCGGAGGCAGGAGCCTGCGTAGAGGCCGAAGTACCACCTGAGGGAACAGTGAAAGCCGGGCCAGGAGTAGCACTGGCGGCGGGCGCAGAAGTCGAAGACGGGGCAGAGCTGGAATCCTCGGCAGTGCAACCGGTCAGCATAATCGCCCCGCAAAGAGCCAGGGAAACGACCCCGGCAAAACGATGTTTCATTATTTTACAAGCCCCTTTCCACTTATCCAGCCAATGGCTGAGAAAATGAGAAACACAGCAATATTTAAAATAGCAACGCTTGCACCGGTGGGGGTGGCGTAGACATAAGACATCGTGAGCCCGGAGACAAAGCAGACGATAGAAATGATAGCAGAGCTGATTACTACAGCCTTAAACTGCTTGAAAATGCGCATAGAGGACAGCGCAGGGAAGATGATAAGGCTTGAAATTAGCAAAGCACCCATGGTGCGCATACCCAGCACGATGGTAAAAGCGGTGAGTATCGCAATCAGCATATTATAAAGGTCTGCTTTAGTGCCGGTTGCTTTTGCAAAGGTTTCGTCAAATGTAACCGAGAAAATACGGTTATAAAAAAGCACAAAGAGTAAAAGCACAGCAATAGAAAGCCCAACAGTAAGAGCCACTTCGCTTTGGTTAACACCTAAAATGGAACCAAAGAGGTAATTGCAGGTGTCTGTGTTCATGCCGGTGGTCATTGAGATGACCATAACGCCGACGGCAAGCGAGCCGGTAGAGATAATTGCAATCGCTGCGTCGCCTTTGATTTTGCTGCTTTCTTTGATGCGCAGCAGCAAAAATGCAGCGGCAACCACCACCGGCAGAGAAACCGCAAGCGGTGCAAGGTGCAGCGAAGTTGCAATTGCAAGTGCGCCAAACCCCACGTGGGATAAGCCGTCGCCAATCATAGAATAGCGTTTTAACACCATGCTGACGCCCAGCAAAGAAGCGCAAAGGGCAACCAGTGTGCCCGCAATAAATGCCCGCACCATAAAGGGATAGGTCATCATCTCGTTAAATAAATCAATTACCACCATGGAAAGGCCCTCCCAAGAAACGCGCCCCGATGGAGCTGGTGCGGTATTCTTCTACCGTGCCGAAAAATAGCTGCTCGGTATCCAGATGCAGAACTTTGCTGGCATACTGCATCACACTGTTAATATCGTGTGAAACCATAATAATCGTCAGCCCCAGCTCGCGGTTTACTTTTGCAATCAGCTCATACAGCTCGTTGGTTACCAAAGGGTCAAGGCCAGCGGCGGGCTCGTCGAGCAACAAAATCTTTTGAGTGGCACAGAGTGCACGAGCCAAAAGCACACGCTGCTGCTGGCCACCGGAAAGCTCGCGATAAGCGCGATGTTTTAATGCGGTAATGCCAAGCTGCTCCAGTTTTTCGGCAGCCAGTTCTTTTTCTGCCCGCCCGTAAAAAGGACGCCCTTTCAAACGGTTAAGGCAGCCGGAAAGCACGACTTCGTATACACTTGCGGGAAAGTCTTTCTGCACCTCAGTTTGCTGAGGCAGATAGCCAATTTCATTTGTCTGCAAGCCTTCACCCAGATAAATGCTGCCGCTGGTGGGGGATTTCAGCCGCAGCAGGCCTTTCATCAGCGTGCTTTTGCCAGCGCCGTTTTCGCCTACAATGCAAAGATAGTCGCCGCTTTCTACGGAAAAATTGATGTTTTTTGCGGCAGCTTTGCCTTCGTAAGCAAAGGACGCGTTTTCACAGGTGAGCAATGCCATTAGTTTAAGGCCTCCTTAAGTTGTTTGACGTTCTGTTCCATAATGGAAAGATAGGTTTCGCCACGTTCCCATTCATCTTTGGTCAGGTTGTGGCACGAGTGTAGTGTAAGTTTGCGTGCTCCGGTAGCATCACAGATAGAATCTGCAATTTTGCCGTTAGAAAGCTCGATGGTAAAGACGACCGGCAGCTGTTCGGTTTTTACTTTATCCACCAAAAAGGCAACGGTGGAAGCATCGGGTTCTGTTTCGGACGAGCAGCCGGAAAAAGCTGCGAAATAGTTCAGGCCATAGGCATCCGCAAGATAGCGGAAGGGGAAACGATCGCCAAACAATATGGTTTTACGCTTTGCCTGCGTTGTTACTTCGGTCAGCTCGCTATCCAGCGCGTTTAGCTTTTCCAGATAGGCAGCGGCGTTTTTGGCATAGGTTTCGGCGTGGTTCGGGTCACGCTGCTGCATTTCCTGCGAAATTTTTTCTGTGATGAGTATTGCGTTTTTGGGCGAAGTCCAAACATGCTCATCAATTTCATGTTCGTTGTGTTCTTCTTCGTCGTGCGCATCACTTTTAGTGTGGGTGTCGCTTTCGCCTTCATCGTGGTCGTGCTCCGCTTCCATGCCCTCCACCAGCTCTTCTTCCACCGTGGGTACGCAATCCAGCAGTTTAAGCGTGTCCGGCTTTTCACCACCAAGAGAAGAGAGAATATCTTCTACCCAAACGTCATTTTCGCTGCCCGTGTAAATAAACAGATCCGCGTTTTGCACGGCCTTGATGTCTTTTGGGGTAGGTTCATAGGAGTGGCTTTCGGCGCCGGGTTTTAGTAGCATTGTTACCTCGACAGCTTCGCCGCCGATTTGGCGGACAAAGTCATAGGGCGGAAAGTTGGTAGTCACAATCGTGAGTTTCTCTTTTTTTGTTTCTACAGGGGCATTGCTGCCGCAGGCAGAAAGAGAAAGAGCAAGCAGCGCTGCAAGAGAAAAAGCAAGTATTCGTTTCATATCGAAACCTCCATTTTGTAATTTTGGGCACAAAAAGGCAAGGGTACGCACTTAAAATCAAATGCGGCCCTTGCAAAGGTTTGTTTTTAATTATTTAGCTTTACTTTCAGCGCAACGGGGGTGGCAGTGCGGACAAACAAAGCGTAAAGTGCAGCAAGCCCACAACAAAGCAATAGTGCACACGCAAAAACGCTGCCAAACGAAAAAACGCTTAAAAGCTGGCTGCGCAAAGTGGCCAGCTGATGCAGCTGAACACAGATGGCGCAATCCGGGCCAAGGCAGATGTGGTCAGCCTCGCGCAGTTCGTAAGCAAAAGAAAAAGCAAAAAAAGCCAGCACACAGATGCAGAGCAGCAAAATTGCGATTTTTATTTTTTTGTTTTGTCGCAAATTTTGCATAGAAGCATCTCCTTGGCCGATAATTGGGCGTTAGCCCTGATGAGAACAATTTTTACAGGTGCCGTAAAACACGGTTTGTTCCAAATCGATTTCTAAATCGTCAGTAGCCTTTACCGCCTCGCTAAAGCGGGTAAGTACCGGGTTTTGAAAATGAAGCAGCTTTCCGCAGGCTTGGCAGCGGAAATGGAAGCAACGCTCAGGCGGGGCATCGGTGGGGTCGTACTGAAAACAAGCACTGGCGTTACCGTCCAGCACGTATTTTTTTACGCGTCTTTCCTGCACAAAGGCATCCAGATGGCGGTAGATGGTAGCCACGCCGATGGGGGTGCCTTGCGCCGCAAAGTGCTCGGCGATTTGTTGCACAGTGATGTGCTGCCCGCGTGTGGAAATGAGATAATTCAAAATTGCAGATTTCTGTTTGGTCATATAATTACCTTTTCGCATTTTGAACCTCCTCATTTTTATCAAATTGAAAACCGTTATCAAATTTACCACAAAAGACACGGTTTGTCAAATCTAACCGCAACTGTTTACAGCATAGTGAGGGCAAAATCTCCGGCGATGAGAAATAAAGCGCAAAGAAGCCTGAAAAGGACAGGCGTACCGCCCAAGGGCCGGAGAAAACAGAGAAACGACGAACCCAAAGGAAAATATTGCCCAGAACAGTGAAACAAACAAAAATCCGCACAGCGCAAAAAGCCGTGCGGATAAAATCCTTTTTAAATGTAAGCAGAATAACAAATACTACACCATGCCTAGGTTTGCAAGCCGGATAAACTCTTTCATTTCTTCTGTCAGCCATTTGTCTTTGTGGTAAAAAATCTGGCGCGACATCGACATTTGAAAATCTGTAACATTCAGGATAGAAAGCTCGTGCCGTAACACACTTTCGCTTACGGCAAAATGCGGCAAGAACGAAAGACCGAGGTTGTGCTTTACCATATTCATAATAAATTCGGTATGCCCAACTTCTAAAAAAGGCGTAAGCGAGAGATTGCGGGAGGCTAGGTGCTGCTCTAAGCCGTATCGATAATTGTCTTCTTTTTCGGTAAGAAAAAAGCGTTCCGCAAGCAAGTCCTCTAATTTTAATGTGGGCTGTTTTGCCAAAGGGGACTTCGGGGACGACACAAAAACAATATATTCCTGCCGCTCCAGCACTTTAATCCAGTTATTATTGTAAAGCGGCCTGTCCAGAATATAGATGATATCCACAAGATTGTGCTCCATCATTTCGATCAGTTCGGTGGGAGAAGCGGTGGTGATTTTGATGGAAATGTGCGGATGGTTTTTATAAAAGTATTGTAAAATAGTGGGAAACTTAAAAAAGCACAACGACTCAATGGTGCCGATGTGCAGTGTATGTTCGAGTGCTTCAGATTTACCCAGTGCTGCATGAGCTTCGTTTACTTGCTTTAAAATATTGGTAGCATAAACCAAAAATTGCTTGCCGGGCGGTGTAAGAGTTACTTTTTTTCCCATTCTGTCAAACAGACGGGTTTCGAGCTCTTGTTCTAAAAGCTGAATCTGAATGGTAACGGCGGATTGAGAATAACCAAGCTCTAATGCGGCTTTAGAGAAGCTTTGCAATTGCACTACTTTGAGAAAAGTATTCAGCTGTCTTATTTCCATCTGTGCAACATCCTCAGTTATTATGAAATTTATTTAATATATCTATAAAAAGTATGAATTGGATTTATATGTATAGTCATGTTACACTATATACTCGAAGAAGTCAATTGTGGGAAATACTTTCAAAAATTAAGGTTCTGCAGTTGGCAAGGTGAGTTTTGAAAACGGAGGGATACATAATGAAAAAGAAAATAGGCTTAGTACCAAAATTAATCATTGCGATTATCCTGGGTATCTTGATTGGGCAGTTTTTGCCTGAAGCGATCTGCCGCGTTGTGGTAACGGCATCGGGGATATTCAGCACATTCCTGAAATTTATCATTCCGCTGATGATTGTTGCTTACGTCACCATGGGCATTGCGGATTTGTCCCAAGGCGCCGGTAAGTTGCTTATCATCACAGTTGCTATTGCGTACGCATCTACGCTGATCGGCGGCGCAGCATCTTACATTGTTTCCAGCAACCTTTTCCCACACTTTATCAATGAGGGCGTATTGGAGCAGATTGCAGCTACATCCGATAATTCATTGTCTTCTTATTTCAGCCTTTCTATTCCGCCGCTGCTGGACACCCTTTCGGCAGTTGTACTGGCATTCGTAATCGGCCTTTGCCTTTCCAACATGCGCGGCAAAGAGATTGGCGATGCACTTTATAACACCATGAAAGACTTTTCCGGCATCATCGACAAGGTGCTGCACACTGCCATTATCCCGCTGCTGCCGCTTTACATCTGCGGCACCTTTGTGGATATGACCAAATCCGGCAAAACGTTTGCAATCCTCAGCGTTCTTTGGAAAGTCTTTCTGGTGGTTATCTGCATGCACCTTATTTATCTTGCACTGCAGTTCCTGCTGGCAGGCACCATCAGCAAAAAGAATCCTATCACGCTGATCAAAAACCAGATTCCCGGTTATACCACTGCACTTGGCACCCAGTCCTCTGCGGCAACCATTCCTGTTAACCTGCAGTGTGCAGAAGCAGACGGTGTTTGCGAGCAGATTCGTAACTTTGTAGTGCCCCTTTGCGCAAACATTCACATGTGCGGCTCGATGATTACAATTACTGCCTGCGCAACCGCAGTTTGCCTGATGAACCAGCTGCCCATCAGCCTTGGCACAGTAATTCCGTTTATCATGACTTTGGGTGTTGCAATGGTTGCTTCTCCGGGCGCACCGGGCGGCTCTATCATGACGGCACTCCCGTTCCTGTATATGATTTTCGGTGCAGAAGCTGGCGACCCCAATGGCCCCATCTGCGCTATCATGGTGGCACTGTATATCACACAGGATTCCTTTGGCACCGCCTGCAACGTTTCGGGCGATAATGCAATCGGCGTAATTGTCAACAGCATTTACGAGAAATGGATCAAAGCATAAAACGACGTTTGTCGTAAACCTGCTTTGGAGGTACCAAAATGAATGTATTTGACATTATCGGCCCTATTATGATTGGCCCGTCCAGCTCGCACACCGCAGGTGCGGTGGCGCTGGGCAGGGTGGCCAACAAGGTGATGAACCAGGTTGCACCGGTGCAGGTGCGCATTGAGCTTTCGGGCTCGTTTGCCCACACCTACAAAGGCCATGGCACCGATCGCGCACTGATGGCAGGCATTATGGGTTACAAAAGCTATTCAGAAGAGATTCGTGATGCATTGACAATTGCAAAACAGCGCGGCATCAACTATGAATTTGTGCCTACCGATATCCCCGGCGCGCACCCTAACACGGCACGCATCCACATCAAAGGCGAAAACGGCGAAGAGTGCACAGTAGAGGGCGCCAGCATTGGCGGCGGCAATATTCGGGTGGATTACATCAACGGCATGCGGGTCGATTTTACCGGCGAACATAACACCATTTTGGTGCTGCACCGCGATAAACCGGGGTTAATTGCCGCTGTGACCAATCTGATGAAAGAAAAGTATAAAGAAGTGAATATCGGCAATTTCAGATTGTCACGTCCTGTCAAAGGCGGCGAAGCAATGATGACGATTGAAATCGACGGCTTACCACCTCAAGGTATGATCGACGACATGCGCGGCATCGAAAACGTGATGAACGTGCTGTTGATTCGCGCTGTGTAACGTCTTTGCGGCAGAGCTAAGGAGAAATTTTCATGTTGCTGTATCAAACCATAGAAGAATTGCTCGCCGCAGCGGCGGCACAAAATAAAAAAATCAGCGAAATTGTCCTGGCAGACCAGGCAGCGCAGATGGAAAAGACGGAACAAGAAGTCTATGCCCAAATGGAACAAAGCTTCGACGTGATGTGTGACTCTGTACTGCAAGGGCAGGACCCCAACCAGCGCTCCACCTCCGGCTTAACCGGCGGCGAAGGGTTTAAGATGAAATCTTACTCCGAGCGTACCCAAGGCGGCCTTAGCGGTGTATTTATGACCCGCGCCATGAGTCGCGCACTGGCGGTATCCGGCTGCAACGCAGCCATGGGCAAAATTGTTGCAACCCCCACTGCAGGCAGTTGCGGCATTTTACCGGGCTGTCTGGTGTCGCTTTACGAGGACAAAAAAATGGAGAAGAAAGATATTGTAATGTCTATCTTCACCGCAGCGGCATTTGGCATTGTGATTGCCCAGCGGGCTTGCCTCGCGGGTGCACAGGGCGGCTGTCAGGCAGAGTGCGGCAGCGCGGCTGGCATGGCTGCTGCTGCTCTCGTAGAGTTACAGGGGGGTACACCGCAACAGGCAGCGGATGCCTGTGCCATTGCCATTGCAAACCAGCTTGGTCTTGTTTGCGACCCGGTGGCCGGGCTCGTAGAAATCCCCTGCATTAAACGGAATGTTTCCGGCGTGATGATTGCATTTTCCTCTGCTGATATGGCACTGGCCGGCATTCGTTCAGAAATTCCGGTAGATGAGTGTATCGATTCGATGGGGGAAGTGGGCAGCGCGCTGCCTGCCTCTCTGCGCGAAACGGCACTGGGTGGGCTTGCTTCTACTCCAACCGGCATGAAGCTGAAAGAGCAAGTTTTTGGCCCCGCGCCCCGCTAAAAAAATAAAAAACAGCCCGCAAAAAAGCCGCAACGCTTTTTATTTGCGGGCTGTTTTATTTTTTGCGCAGAAAAATAGATAAGATCTATAATAAAAAGATGCCAAATGCTGATATGTCGCAAAAAAGGCTGAAATAGAATAAAAAAGGATAAACTGTGTAAACGGACGAATGAAAGGCGTTTGCAGAGAAAAAACAAAAAGATTTGATTTTCGCAGGCTTGACATTCCACGAGCAGTATGGTACGGTAGATAAAAATAGTAGAATGCGAAGAAGGAAAATAGTAGAGCAGAAAAAGTCTTGCAGAGAGCTTCCGGCTGGTGAAAGGAAGCAGACTGTCTGTCTTGAATACGTTCCGGAGCAGCTGCCCGAAGATGAGTAGGGTAAGACGGGTACGCCCGATAACGCGTTGCGTGTGTGTTGGCACACAATAAGGAGTATTTTGTGAAGAATGCTCAAACCAGAGGTGGTACCGCGAAATTTTCGTCCTCTGTCCCTTTTGCGAGGGACAGAGGACTTTTTATTTTGCACAGCTTTTGCGCCAACGGCAAAAAGAAAATGGATGAGGAGAATCTTGATGAAAACGAACAGTAAACAAAAAGCAGGCAGATTTGCCAGCCGGTGGGGCTTTATTTTGGCCTCTGTCGGCTCCGCAGTCGGCATGGCAAACGTATGGGGCTTCCCCAACAAAATGGGCAGCAATGGCGGCGGTGCCTTTTTGCTCATCTACCTGTTTTTTATTTTCATTTTCAGTTATGTGGGTTTGCCGGCAGAATTTGCAATCGGCCGGCGCGCTAAAACGGGCACACTTGGCTCGTACGAAAATGCGTGGCGTACCCGCGGCGAAAAAGCAGGCAAAGCGGGTGGGCTTTTGGCATGGCTTCCACTTGCCGGTTCGCTTTGTATCGCCATCGGCTACGCGGTAATCGTTGCGTATGTGCTCAAAGCCCTTGTGGATTCCGTTACCGGAACACTGATGGCAACAGACGTTACAGTCTGGTTTGAATCTTTTTCGCTTGCGCCCCACTCGGTGGTGCCTTACCATGTTGTTGTGGTAATCGGCACACTGCTCACTTTGCTGCTGGGGGCAAAAAGCATTGAAAAAACAAATAAGGTGATGATGCCGCTTTTCTTTATTATCTTCATCATATTGGCAGTGCGTGTGGCAATGCTGCCAGGCGTGGCAGAAGGCTACTTATTTATGCTTATCCCGCGCTGGGAGGCCTTGAAAAATCCTATGGTTTGGATCTGGGCAATGGGGCAGGCATTCTTTTCGCTTTCAATTACCGGCAGCGGCATGCTGGTATACGGCGCTTACCTGGACGAAAACGAAAGCGTTGTTTCCGTATCTGCCAAAACCGCACTGTTTGATACCATTGCCGCCCTTGTGGCCGCTCTCGTAATTATCCCGGCCTGCTTCTCGTATGGGCTGGATGTCGGGGCAGGGCCAGGCCTGCTTTTTGTGACACTGCCGACCATTTTGCAGGACATCCCTCTGGGCAATTTCTTTGCGATTATTCTATATATTGCTATGATTTTTGCCGGTATCAGCTCCCTGCAAAATATGTTTGAGGCGGTGGGAGAATCTCTGCTGCACAAATTCCCGAAGCTGAACCGCAAAACGGCACTCTGCATTTTGTGCATTATCTGCCTTGGGTTTGGCATTAATATGGAGGCGATTTTCCAGTGGGGCCCGTGGATGGACCTCGTATCGATTTACGTTATTCCAATTGGAGCAACGCTAGGCGCAATCTCCTGGTTCTGGGTCATGAAAAAAGATGACCTGATGCTCGAAATCAATAAGGGCGCCGAAAAAAAGCATGGCAACCTGTGGTACATAACGGGACGCTATGTTTATGTGCCGTTTGCATTATTGCTGTGCTGTGTTGCACTGTTTATGAAAGTATCTTTTTAATATAGCAGCATAAAAACAAAAAGGCGGAAGATTCTATCTGAATCTTCCGCCTTTTCAATTGTAATAAAATTTTGAAATTACTCGCGTGTTTTGGTAAGCAAGGTAATGCATTCAACGTGCTCGGTAAAGGGGAACATATCTACAGGCTGAATGACATTGATATGATACCCGTTTTTGGCGAGGTAAAGCAAATCACGTGCTTGCGTTTCCGGGTTGCACGAAATATAGACGATGCGTTTTGGGCCCATTGTGCATAGAGCAGAAAGAAATTTCTCGTCGCTGCCAGTGCGGGGCGGATCCATAAACACCACGTCGGGCGCTTCGTCCTCTTCAGTGAGTTGTTGCAAAAAGCGGCCAGCGTCGGCTTTGTAAAAGCGAATGTTCTCTACCCGGTTGCGCTTTGCATTGCGTATGGCGTCGTGCACCGCATCCCCGTTGCTTTCTACGCCTGCAACGGCAGCGGCGCCGCGCTTTGCAGCTGCAATACCGATGGTGCCGGTGCCGCAATAAGCATCAAGCACGGTTTCCTTGCCGGTCAGCTCAGCCATATCAATTGCGCAGCGATAGAGCACCTCGGTTTGTGCAGGATTGACCTGATAAAAAGAGGCAGGGGAAATCATAAAGCTACATCCGCAAAGACGGTCGTCAATGTAGCCTTGGCCGTGCAGCACTTTATTGGTGTCGCCTAATACCACGCTGGTTTTGCGGGAGTTGATATTTTGTACGATGGTTGTAATGTCGGGGCAAAGGCGGCGTAGCTCGTTCACAAACTGGCGCGAGGAGGGTAGAAAAGCTGCAACCGTGACAAGCACCACCATGATTTGGCCTGTAGAAAAACCGCGGCGCACCAAAACGTGGCGCAACAAGCCAGTTCCACGGTCCTCGTCAAAAGCCGTATAGCGGCAGCGAGCAGCAGCCTGACGTACAGCTTGTACAACTTCGGCACAACGGCGGTCTTCCAGCAGGCAGTCAGCAATGGGCAGTACCTTATGCGAATAACCCGCGTATAACCCACACATTAAACTGCCGTCTTTGGCGGTGCCAAATGAAGAGATTACCTTGCAGCGGTAATGCATCGGGTCTTGCATGCCAATAATGGGGCGCACTTTGCCAAACCGTCGCAGTAATTTTTCTGTATTTTTTTGCTTAAGGGCCAGTTGGTCAGAATACGCGGTATCCGACATCTGACAACCGCCGCAGCCTTGTTTTTTAAATTTGCATTCCATAAATTCACGCTCACTTTAAATTTTTAATCCGGCAGGTGCACTGTTATATGAAGCAAAAGTAACTTTTGTCTATTCAATATGTAAATCCTCAAAAGAGAAAAAGGTATCAAAAAGGATTGGCTTTTGCCCTTGCGGCTGCTAAGAAACAGAAAAGATTAAATGCGCCCAAAACGCCATGTGAAAACTTTTGGTTGGCTGAGGGTGTAATAAACTGTTCTGTGCAGCAAAGTTGATGAATAGAAAACACTGCCAGCGTTATTTTTTCTTCCAACAGTATAGCATGAATTTTTCGCTTTTACGATAGCTTTCACGCTATAAAGCAAAATATTGGCGCTGTAAGTACTGGGAACCCGTACATCGTACAAGCATAACAGCAAACCCAGTCGCTACAAGGCCCAAGCGACCTTTTGCCGATACAAAAGAGCTGCCAGGAAAAAGGATTTAGAGAAGAAATTATGATTCAAAAGAATAAGTTAATACAGAATAAAAAAGAATTAAATGTGGAAAAGAGCAGCTAGGGGGAATTTGCCAGTGGCCTTTTTAAAGCAAAAAATATTTAAAAATGCAGCGAATTGTCGACACTGGTACTAGCACAGAAAAGCAATTGTAAAGCGGGTGTAAAATCGTAAAAATAGCATTGACACTTACCCGCGCAATCGCTATACTGGCAGCAAATTAAAGGGCAAGCGACCAAAAGAAAGAAAAATGCAGCCTGCAAGACAAGAGCGAAAAGTCCATATAAAACAGCGGGCGGCAAGGGGAGTTCATGAAACGGTCTAGTATACTTCTTGCGTTAAAAGGATTTTGCGTTGGTGCAACGATGTTGATTCCCGGAGTCAGCGGGGGGTCAATGGCGATGATCTTAGGAGTTTATGATGAGCTGATCTCGAGTGTTAGTTCGTTTTTGCAGCATAAAAAGGCAAGCTTTATCTTTTTATCTATCTTTTGTGCTGGCGGGTTGTTGGGGGTGTTGCTCTTTGCTACACCGGTACAACATCTGCTCACGAGGTTTCCACTGCCTACGCTGTATTTCTTTATGGGTGCAGTTGCCGGCAGTGTGCCGATGATTTGCCGCAAAGCGAAGATGAGCCGTAAAAGCTGGTATCTTTCCATTTGGGCAGCAGCCGGTGTTCTATGTGTGTTGCTTCTTTCGGGCACACCGGTGGTATCAGGCGGTGCAGCAAAGGCAAGCCCGCTTGTATTGCTCGGTTTAGGGGCAGTAGCTGCTGTGGCCCTGGTGCTGCCGGGCATCAGCGTTTCTTACGTGCTGCTGCTGTTTGGCCTGTACAACCCAGTAATAGACGGAATACGCAATTTCAATTTGCCATTGCTGCTGCCGCTGGGTGCAGGGCTGGCGTTGGGCATCTTGCTTGTTACACGGCTATTAGAACGTGCGATGCAGCGTTACCCTCAGCCGACCTACCTGCTGATTCTCGGCTTCTTAGTGGGTTCGCTGGGCGAAATTTTTCCGGGTCTGCCCCATGGGTGGGAGTGGATTATCTGCGGTGTTTGCTGTGCAGCAGGCTTTGCGGGTGTTCAGTTTTTATCCCGCTTTGAAGATTAATACTGTCATTTAAAATTGATTGCCCGTGCCCGCCAATCAAAGGCGGCAGACGGCTTAATAAAAAGGGAGAATGAACCATGAGTCATCTTTCTCGCGAGATAGACGTTTTGAAGGAGCAGCCTTCTGGCCGATTAATCGCGATGGGTTTTGCTGGAGTTATCTTGTTTGGTGCATTGCTGCTGATGCTGCCAATTTCTGTACGTGAGGGGGCTGTGGTTACCCCCATTGATGCACTCTTCACCTCCACCAGTGCGGTGTGCGTTACCGGCTTGATTGCCATAGACACCGCAGACCACTTTACCGTGTTTGGCCGCACGGTGGTGGCACTGTTGATTCAAATTGGCGGGTTGGGTGTAACCTCGGTAGGCGTAGGGTTTATTTTGATGGCACGCCGCCGGGTTGGCTTTAAAAGCAGGCTGCTGGTTATGGAAGCACTGAACCTAAGCAACGCAAAAGGCATCGTAAAGCTGGTAAAAGCAGTTTTGCTGATGACACTTTGCTTTGAAACAGTGGGTGCATTACTTAGTTTTGTGGTATTTGCGCAGGATTATCCGCCACTTGAAGCGCTTGGCATCAGTGTGTTTCACTCGATTGCCGCATTCAACAATGCGGGCTTTGATATCTTAGGCGGCCTGCGCAATCTTATCCCATATCAAAACAACGTGTTACTTAATCTTACCACCTGCGGGCTTATCATCTTTGGCGGTCTTGGTTTTCTGGTGATTTTAGATGTAATCAAACACCGCTCTTTCCGCAAGCTAAGCCTGCATTCCAAAGTAGTGATTACCACTACGATTGCACTGATTGTTTTCGGCACTTTGATTTTAAAAGCAACCGAGAATATCAGCTGGCTAGGGGCGTTTTTTCACAGTGTTTCTGCCCGTACCGCAGGGTTCTCTACTTATGCTATCGGCACATTTAGCAATGCGGGGCTTTTTGCACTTATCTTGCTGATGTTTGTGGGTGCTTCGCCGGGATCCACCGGTGGCGGTATTAAAACCAGCACGCTTTTTGCGTTGGTGCAAGCCGTGAAAAGCGCGGCAAGCGGTCATCGCCCCACAGCGTTTCGGCGCACACTGCCCAGTGACGTGATATCCAAGGCATTCACCATCACCCTGCTTTCTGCTTTGGTAGTAGGGGCTGGCACATTTGCTCTTTGCGTGTTGCAGCCACAATACAGCTTTATTCAACTGCTCTTTGAAACCACCTCGGCCTTTGGCACCGTAGGCCTCTCTACCGGTATTACTCCAGACCTGAGTGTGGCAAGCAAAGCAGTGGTGATTCTCATCATGTTCATCGGACGCATCGGCCCGCTGACCGTTGCATCCCTTTGGGCGTTTGGTTCTGACTCTGCTGTATGGTATTCAGAAGAGCCCATCACGATTGGTTAAGGAAGGAAAGCATATGAACAGAAAAAAAGCAGCACCCTCTTTTGGCGTTATTGGTCTGGGCCGGTTTGGCATGGCTTTGGCAAAAAGCCTTGCGCAGGCCGAAAAGGAAGTGCTAGTGCTCGATTGTAATGAAAGCAAAGTGCGCGAAATGCGCCAGTACACAGAACATGCTTACGTGGTGCGCGAGCTATCCAAGCAGGCGCTCGAAGATGCCGGCGTGCAAAATTGCGATACTGTTATCGTCTGCATCGGCGAAAAAATAGACACCAGTATTCTCACCACCTTAAACGTGGTCAGCCTTGGTGTGCCGACAGTTATCTCTAAGGCCATCAGTGCCGAACAGGGACAAATATTGCAGAAAATCGGCGCAGAAGTGATTTACCCCGAGCATGATATGGCGTTGCGGCTGGCAAAAAGATTGCTGGCACACAGCCTGATGGATTACATTTCGCTTAGCAACGATATCGAAATTTCTGAAGTGCCGCTGAACCATATGTTGGTAGGCACTTCGGTAAAAGATGCAGATCTTCGGCGTACTTATGGCATTAACATCATCGCGATTGAAAACGAAGAAAGCACCACAATTGAAATTTTACCTGATTATATCTTTCAAAAACAGGACATCATTGTAGTGGTAGGCAAAAGCGAAAACTTGAAAAAGTTTGCTAATGCAGCACTTGTTTAACGTAGAAACCAGAGAATAACGCTACTGCTGACTAAATGTGAAAACTTAGCAAAATATTTGCACTTTTTTGCGGCTATTGTTTTGACAATTTAAGACGGTATGTAGTATACTCTATTAGCTCGTATGTATAAAAGACGAATTGTGTATTATCCTGCGTTATGGTACAAAAGAGATTTTTTTGCGCGGTGTTTTCTCTACTTTTGCTGAAAAAACAGAAGAACCGAGATGCAGAAAATATCTTGCCGGAAAGACACGGTGGTTCCCAAATGCATAGAGCAAAATTTATGTTTATGAGCCAAAAAGGTTTTCACTTTTGCAGGTTCTAACGCGGGGGATAACCTCTCCCACTTTTCATCCAGTACCCTTGACCCGGCTTTTGACAGAGTCCACCCAATGCCTTTGTGTCGGGTGCGCCCAGCCAGGTGCTATTCGGCCCGACGCATGGTACATCTAAAGTTTTCAATGAGACGTCCGTAAGCAGGAATATGCGGTCTGCCCGGTCTGATCAATGGAATATTGAATTGAAGGAGAATCTACATAATGGAAGGAATCAATCTGTTAGTTGACTCAATGTTCGGCCATCTAATGGCCATGGGAACAGTGAGCATTATTAAAATGATAGCTATGTGGGTAATCGGCGGCACGCTGATTTTCCTCGCTATTAAAAAAGAGATGGAACCCAGTCTGTTGCTGCCCATGGGATTTGGCGCAATTCTGGTTAACCTGCCGTTTTCTGGCGCTGTTACTCAGATTTTTGAGTCCGGCACCGAAATTGGCCCCATCGACGCCCTGTTCGATGCAGGCATTGCGAACGAGCTGTTCCCCCTGCTGCTCTTCATCGGCATCGGTGCGATGATCGACTTTGGACCCCTGCTTCAGAACCCGAAGCTGTTGCTGTTTGGCGCTGCTGCTCAGTTCGGCATCTTCTTTACGCTGACCATGGCAACTATGCTTGGGTTTAACATCACCGACGCAGCCTCGGTTGCAATCATCGGTGCAGCAGACGGCCCGACCTCTATCTTTGTTGCAAACTACTACGGCACGAAGTACCTCGGCGCTATCATTGTTGCGGCATACAGCTATATGGCTCTTGTGCCCATCATCCAGCCGCCGGTCATCCGCTTGGTTACCACCAAAAAAGAGCGTATGATTCGTATGCCGTATGCTTCTAAAAGCACCAGCAAAACCGTTCGTATTCTTTTCCCGATCGTGGTTACTGTCATCGCAGGCCTCGTTGCACCGCGCAGCGTTGCGCTGGTCGGCTTCCTGATGTTCGGCAACCTGCTGCGTGAGTGCGGTGTTCTGAACAGCCTTTCCGAGGCAGCACAGAACGGCCTTGCTAACCTGATTACACTGTTGCTCGGCCTCACTGTTTCTACCAAAATGCAGGCAGATCAGTTCCTCACCTGGGAGACCGGCATGATTCTTGCACTCGGCCTCGTTGCATTTATCTTCGACACCATCGGTGGCGTGCTGTTCGCAAAATTCATCAACCTGTTCACTAAACACAAAATCAACCCGATGATCGGCGCTTGCGGCATTTCGGCTTTCCCGATGAGCAGCCGCGTTGTGCATAAGATGGGCCTGAAAGAAGACCCGCAGAATTTCCTGCTCATGCACGCAGCCGGCGTCAACGTAGGCGGACAGATCGCTTCTGTTATTGCAGGTGGTTTGATCCTCAACCTGATTGCACGATAAGGAGGAATCATCATGGATATGCTCGCAGTTGGTCAGTCCTTGCAGGCAATGGTATTGGGTATGTGTGGCATTTTTATCGTTATGGGTGCGATTTGCCTCGCAATTTCCGGCCTGAATTCAATGTTTAAAAACAAGTAATCCAGCTTTTGAAAAAAACACCGCCGCGGGCTTGCGGCGGTGTTTTTATTTTATGCGGCAATAAGGGTTCGCTTTTATGCAAACCTTTTTTGCTGCATTTTTCTTTTTTCAGCGGGCACCAATAAATCCTAACGGGGGACAGGTCTGCAAAATAGGTGGTCGGACGCGCAGAGCTTTGCTGATTGGTTTTTAAAATTACTTTTTACGTAAAAAACAATCAAGGTTATAACACTGAGAGTCTAAAAACGGGAATGGAAAGAGGAAGAGAAGCCGGATATGCCCAATGCGAGGTACCTCGAAAGCCAAAAATGAATAGAAAAAGGCGTACCGCATAAGCTTGCGGTACGCCTTTGTTTATGTATGCAGCAGAATTTGAAGCGTGAGTGACACGGTTTACAGACGCGCGAGCATACCGGCAAAAAACTTTTTGGTATTAATTTTACCGGGTTCTGCTCTGGGGTCACGAATGTGCCGCATTTCTTGCCGTACTTGAGAAAACTCAAATAGTAAGGTACTGTAATCGTTAAAAATGCTGTTGCTGTAATCATCGCAACCAAGTTCAGCCAGGGTGCTAAGTGCTTTTTGAATCGTACGGCGCACACGCTGTTCCAAGGCTTTGCGGGGAGCTACACCGCTCTTATTGTCTTCCTCAAGCAATTCGTCATACAGCGCAGAAAGATCAAAATTTGTGCTTCCACGAGCGCACAATTTTAACAGCAACCGACGCAGCTCTTCGCTGCCGACCGCGCCGAGAATGCCGATGTCTGAAAAAATGGCAGTGATTTTTTCGTTAGGGCTGGGTTGCGGTTCGCTATGTGCAGAAATGAAGTGCGGATCCAGAATCGAAACAGCAGACTGAATTTGCGCCAGAGACTGCTCTAGGCGGATTTGTGAGGTGACGTTGCGAATGACCGTAACTGCCTCAATTGCATTAATCGGTTTGCCAATGTAAAACTCTACGCCACACTCGTAAGCTCTTCCCACCATCGAGTCGTCTTCTACCTGAGAAATCATAATGAATTTACCGGAGTATCCGCGTTGACGAGCCTGCTCCATAATGGTAATGCCGTCCATCTTTGGCAGCAGTAGATCGATCAGCACCAAATTGGGGCGGTAAAATAAAATTTCATCAACGGCATCTTCGCCGGTATCCAGCGCACTTACTACCGTCCCAAGGTTATTGTTGCGAATCAACACCTCCAGCGTTTTGTGGATGGCGATGTCATCGTCAATAATCATTATTGTGGTTTGCATAGCGGTCTCCTTTAAATTTTGTAGGTTTGTTGAGAAAGCGAAGAGATGGGGATTGTGATTGTAAAAAGTGTATATGAGCCACATTCAGACTCAATATTGATAGTGCCGCCCAAATGCTGCACCAGATTTTGTACATGGTTAAGGCCGATGCCGGTAGAGGCATGGCCGGTTTCGCTGTCAAACTTGGTTGTAAAACCGGGGTTAAATATGTAGGGAAGCAGTTCCGGGTCAATACCGCTGCCGTTATCCCGCACAGTAAAGGTGGCCAGTTCATTTTCGGACCTTGCCGTTATCTCTACATGCCCGGAGCCGTTGCAGGCATCCAACGCGTTTGTAATAAGGTTATTGAGCACTGCAAGCAAGCCATAGCACTGGCCTACATAAAAGTCAGTTGTTACATCAAAGGTTACGGTAAGCTTTCCTTGAAACGGCTCCAGCATATGCTGTGTGTTTTCTGAAAGGATGCGTATGATTTCGCTCAGTGTCATGCGCTGCTGCTCAACACCGCTTATCATCGCCTCTAAGCCTTGCCTTACCCGGCGGGTATCTTTGCCTACCTCATGGATAGAACGCGATATTTCAAGCGCCTGCTCCCGCACTTCGGGTTTGTCTCGGTTTGCATCGTACAGTGCAAAACTAAGGCGCATAATGCGGTCAATTTCGGTGGTCGTTTTTTGCAGATAAAAATTTTCTACCCGCACCTGTGAAAGCAACAGACAAATACGGTCGTAGCGCAGCTGCCGCTCGCTTTGCAAAACATAAAGCCGGTGAGCTGCAAATACTTCAGAAAAAGCGACAGACAGCAGCGCACGGAAGATGCCAGCTGTTCCAATTGCAATCAAGATGTTCGGGGAGAGCTCTACACGAAATAGAGATTCGGTTATGTTGCCTATCATATCGGCAAAAGCCAGTTTTAAAAACAGCTTTACGGTGCTGTCGTTTTTTACAAGCAGAACCGAACACATTCCGCCATACACCAGATAAAAGGCGAGTGTTGCTGTATGGTCCTGCAAGGACGAGAGCAGGGAATGGCCGAACATCAAGTCCAAAAAGATACGCACTCCTATGGTGAAACAACCGGAGAGTGCACAGACCTCAAAAGCGTGTTCTTTATTCCAGGCCAGTACGAGGGTGCCCATGACAAGCACGCCCAGCGATAGACGAAATTCACCATCAAGGGGTGTGAAATAGAAGGGGGCAGACATGCCAACCACTGCGGCACAGAGCAATGTGCGCATACGCGCATCTTTGACCCAATTCAATTTTAGCATACTGTTCATACGGGGCTCCCTACCTGTAAATTGCTTTTGATAAGCTACTACATCTATAAGTTTACTTCATAAAACAAAATAGGACAAGATGAAGTCCCTAATAAAATCTTGAAAAACAAAAATATTTATGGTGATTTAGCACAAAAACCAAATTTATACATTATGCAAAGCGGAAAATCGAAAAAAGACAAGCGTGGTTTATGAAGATATTTGTTTTTTCATGATGCTAGAAAAGATAATTTGGGTAACGAACAGAGCTCTGATGCAACCAAGAGCTCTGGGAGGATTTAGGGTGTTGTGTGAAAAGGCAACCTTCCGGAAGCAGAGATAAAAGATATTCTTTGTCGAACCGACCGGAAAAAGCATTCGCCACTCCGGGTTGTCAACCCGGCGAATGTGCGGCCGCTCTGTTCAGTCTGCTTTGCTACCGCATAAGCAGAGCAGACGAAAACAGACGGTTACCCGGAGAAATTATGTAAGGCGGCGCCCGCCGCAGCTCCAGCGAACTTGAACGGGTCTTTCCGCTTCGCTGGTAGCACCTACGTGAAAGACCATCTTACCTTAAGTATGTCAGGAGGATACATATGGAAATATCATTGAACATGTACTTATCGGTTGCGATCGCTGTTTTTGTGTATTATCTCGGTGAGATTATCCGCAGAAAAATGCCCGTTATGCAGAAATACTGCATTCCCTCCCCGGTCATCGGTGGTGTTATCTTTGCGGTACTCGCATTGATTCTTCGCTCCACCGGCCTTGTTTTCCTTACGTTCGATACTACACTCCAAACCGTTATGATGATGCTGTTCTTCACCAGCGTCGGCTTTACTGCCAGCTTTAAGCTGCTCAAAAAAGGCGGCGTGCAGGTTGTACTGTTCCTCATCATCTGCTCTGTACTCTGCGCTTTGCAGGACGTCGTCAGCGTTGGCATCGCTTCTGGCTTTGGCCTGAACCCGCTGCTTGGCCTGTGCACCGGCTCCATTCCTCTGGTTGGCGGTCACGGCACTTCTGGCGCATTCGGCCCCATGCTTGAAGGCATTGGTGTTACCGGCGCAACCACCGTTGCAATTGCTTCTGCAACTTTCGGCCTCGTGGCAGGCAGCGCCATTGGTGGACCTCTTGCCCGTAGCCTTATCGAACGTCATCATCTTGAGCCTTCTAACGAGGATGCCAATGCTTATGGCTCCCTCGACAACGAAGACCGTATTGCTGAAGTCCCGCACTTTGTAGCAGCAATCTCTGCACTGTTTGTTGCAATGGGCCTTGGCTCCATCATTTCTGGTATCTTCACTTCTTTCGGTGTCACTCTGCCTGCTTACATAGGCTCCATGCTCGCAGCGTGCCTCATCCGCAACTTCTTCGACGGTATCAAAAAGCCGCTGCCCACCAATGAAATTGACATCAGCGGTAACGTGGCACTGTACCTCTACCTCACCATGGCAATGATGACCCTCAAACTGTGGGAGCTCGTCGACCTTGCAGTCCCGATGCTCGTTATGCTCTTCGCACAGGTTATCCTCATTGCAGTGTTCTGCTACTTCATCGTATTCCGCTTCATGGGCAAATCTTACGATGCAGCAGTTATGGCAAGTGGCTGCGTTGGCTTCGGCATGGGCGCTACCGCAAACGCGATGGCAAACATGAAAACCGTTACCAACAAATATGGCCCTTCGCCCCGTTCCTTCTTTGTGGTTCCCCTGGTCGGTAGCTTGTTTATCGACTTTGTGAACTCGGGTATCATTACTTTCTTCGTGAACGTATTTACCTGATTAAAAGCGCTATCCCAGTCCTTTTGTTGTTGGCCAACAGCCCGGTAAGCTTGCTTACCGGGCTGCTTGGTTTTTATTTAGTATTGAAACGAGAAGAAAAGAGCAGCAAACAGGCCTAAGCAGAGCCGCTTGATGCAATGGAAAATCAGAGCAAGTGCAGCTAATCGCTAACTTGCCAGCGTGCAGAAACGTGTTTCCGGCGCTAGTTTAAGCTTCAACTACGTACGTGTAGAGAATTAGGAATTGGTGTGTAGGCGTAAACGCACCATAACAGCGAAGATAAAGACGAAACCTCACTAAGAACATAATGCTTTAGAGAGGTGAGGCGTAAAAAGAAAGTGCTTTGATGTCCAATCGGGGCACCGCTGCTATGCTCAAATACCAGAGATTGAATCAAAAAAGGCTTACGTTGTTGCTACAGTGGATGTGGATAAATTAAACAAGAAAATCGGCACCTCAAAAAGAGATGCCGATTTTACTATTATTAGAAGGGGAGAGAAGTAGTTTTTTAGTATTTGGATGCTCCATTGCGGGACATAGCTGCCACTGCATCCTCAGCAAAGAGGTCTTTTCTTGCATTGTCAGCAAAGTCCGAAGATTTCTCTTTGAGCTGGAAGCTGGTCAGCATTTCTTTAAGAGCCTCGGCCTGTGCAGAAAGCTCCTCGCTGGCAGCTGCGCTTTCTTCAGCGGTAGCAGAGTTGGTCTGTACAACTGCGGAGATCTGGTCAACTCCCAAGGTGCACTGTGCAAGAGAGGTAGCCTGCTCTTCAGTTGCTTTGGTAATGCGGGCAACTGCCGTGCCAGCTTCGAGAGATTTTTCCACCACGGTTGCAAGTGTCTGAGAGGTGGTGTCTGCAATAGAGGTACCCTCGTGCACTGCCTCAATCGAATTCTGAATCAGCAAGGTAGTGTTCTTAGCTGCTTCGGCACTCTTAGAAGCCAGATTGCGAACTTCGTCTGCAACAACAGCAAAACCTTTACCAGCCTCGCCGGCTCGTGCTGCCTCTACTGCGGCGTTCAGAGCAAGAATATTGGTCTGGAAAGCGATATCTTCAATGGTTTTGATGATTTTGCCGATTTCGCTAGAGCTGTTATTAATATTAGTGATTGCATTGACTAGAGAATCCATCTGTTGGTTGCACTCGCGAATGATGACTTCTGCTTCTTGGGTGCGTGCTTCAGCATCCTGCGCATTTTTTGCAGTTTCCTGTACATGGCTGGAAATGTCATCAATCGCAGCAGCCAGCTCTTCAATCGAGCTTGCCTGCTCGGTTGCGCCTTGAGAAAGCGCTTGGGCACCGGTTGCAACCTGTTCAGCGCCGCCAGAAACCTGCTCGGCAGATTCGCCAATGGTGCTAAAAGAGTGGTTCAAAGAGGAGATAATGGCGTTCAGAGAGCTACCGAATTGTACGAAATCGCCCTTGAATGCCGTTTTAACATCAAGGTTCAAGTTGCCTTCTGCGATGCTCTCCAGAGTGCTGGAAATGTCAGTAATATAACCACTGAGCGTTTCCACCATTTCCTGTACGCTGTCGGTGAGAACCCCAACCTCATCTTTGGACTTGCATTCCGGTACCTCGGTGGTAAGGTCACCCTGTGCAAGCAGACGCACGCGTTCTGTAATATGAACGATAGGGGTTGCAATCTGTTTTGCGATGGCGATTGCAAAGAAGACACCGCCAATCAGCAGAATGATTGAGGAGATTGCCATTAAGATAATGGAGGTGCGCATTGCAGAAATCATTTCTCCCAGAGGAGCGACTACGCCGAAAGACCAGCCGTCGGTGCCAGAAATCGGTGCGTATGCACAAATACGCTCGGTTCCGTTATAGACATAGTTCTCTACACCGGTACCACCTTCTACCATTTTCTGGTATACAGTAGCAGCTGAAGCCCATGCTTTATCGGTTTTAGAGTTTTCAATAAAGTTTTGACGCTGATTGATCAAATCGTCATTTTTGCTGGCAATCATTGCACCGGTTTTATCAATTGCAAAAAGGTTGCCGCTTTTGCCAACTGTTACAGTTTTAATCACGTCACTCAGCACGGTGCCTTCGAGCTGTGCCAGCAGGTAATAGCCACTATCACCAACCGAGGAGCACAGATATACAACGGCAGTATTGCTGCCTTCTGGGATTTCAGTAGTGGAAATAGAAACCTGCCCACTCTGTGCTTGAGTGAAATAGTCTTTTCCGGCGACGTTAGTACCGTTTAAAGTGGCATCAGCACTGTATACGCTGCCGTCGCTAGATACAAGACCAATAGCGCGGTAGCCGTAATCTTTAGAGGCAATATTGGCCATTTCAAACATAGTCGTACGAACAGTGTTCGCGTCTACAGCGGTATCTTCTGTAGCGGCTGGCAATGCATCCGCAGCGTCATGTACAACGCCGGCCAGCTCGAACAGCTGTGTTTTCAAGCTGGAAATTTTGGACGAAAACGCGATGTCGCCCAAATCACGCATGGTAACGAGGTCGTTGGTTGCGTTGCTAATCATGCCTTGGTAAGTGGTAACAGTGCTTACGCCCAGGCTTACAACAGAAACGATGAGAATAACTAAAACAATACGTAGAATTAACTTTTTTTGTAGTGATTTCATACTTTTCTCCAATCTGATTCTTATTGACAAATTATACCAATATGCAAACAAAAAAGCAAATTTTCGACAATAAAATCATACAAATATAAAGAAATGCTCAAAAATTAAATTAATTTTAAAGATGCAAAAATCCTATAATCCATAAAGAAAAAAATCTACAAGATATAATGTTATGATACAAATTATATAAAATTTTTATTCTTTTTTGTTACCAGAATGCAGTCGAAAGCTGGCAGAGAAAGCGTTGGAGCCTATTTACCAAAGACCACAGCAAGGTGCTATAAAAACAGACCGGCAATATACTGCCGGTCTGTTTGGATTTAAGAATAATGTAGAGTTAATTCGTCTTATCCTCGGGGATAGCTTGCTGCGCGGCAAATATTTCATCCGCATAAGAGAGTGCTTGTACATAAAGTGACGGAATAAGTTGCTCTTCTAGATGCTGTGCCGAAGCGAAAGCCTCTACGGTTGACCATTGCTGTTTTTCGTAACATTGGATGCAATCCAAGGCCTGGTGCAGAATCCCTTCTTTTTTAAACAAAGCCTCGGAAATTTCCGGCCCCACTTCGAGCGAAGCAAGGGCAGAAAGTGCATTTTCTTCTCCCATCAGTACTTCCAGGCAAGAAAAAAGGCCGACCATGTAGGCCGTTTGGGCTAACGAACTTTGGCCCATGCAGTCAAATAGTTTTTCCATAAAAACTGCCCGCGTCAGCGCCTGTTTCGTAATTTGGTCGTTTTCTTGCTTAGAAAAATCGCGCAGCAGTAAAAGCATAATCCAGCGCTTAGTTTCTTTAATACCAAGCAAAATAAGGGCCTGTTTAATAGATGCAATGCGATTACCGCGATAAAACAGCGGGGTATTGATTAAGCGAAATAGTTTATATGTAAGGGCAACGTCTGCTTTTATAATATCAGCCAAAACATCAAAATCCGGAGACTCTTTAGAAGCTTCTCTCCACAACTGTGCATAGCTGGAGGAAGCAATGTTCACAGTCGATTTTGATAAAACGGTTGGGCGGCTAAAATAGTAGCCTTGAAAAAGCGAGTAGCCATCATGCAGCGCACTTTTAAAATCTTCTTCAGTTTCAATACGTTCGGCAATTAACTGTTTGCTTGCTTTGTATTTTTGTCCAATCTCCCGGCGCTTTGCATCAGTCAGCAGTCCGTATTCCACCTTAATAATATCCACCAAAGGAATAATGCTGTCATAGGTTCCGTCATCTACAAAATCATCCAAAGCCAAGATGTAATTTTCACTTTTCAAGTAACGCAACCGTTCTTCCAAAGTATCGTCCAGCATGACATTCTCTAAAATTTCTATTACCAGGTTGCTCGGATGAAACAGCATCGGGAGGTCGGAAGACAAAGCCTCTTTGGTGAAATTAATCAGCCCCATATGCCCGCCGGTAAGGGCCGAAAAGTCGAATTCCGATAAAACATTATAAGAAAGCTCGCGTGTAGCGAGATCTGCATTCACATTAGGGAAAAAGTTTTGCTCGCTGTTGCGATACAAAAGTTCATATCCATAAAGTGATCTGCTTTTGGTGTAAACCGGTTGGCGCGCGAGATAAATCTTCATACGCCGATGCCTCCTTATAATTCTTTAAGCGAACTTATAAACTTGGCAGCGCAAGTTTGTACTACTATTATAGATGGTCAGAATCAAAAAGACTATATCCAAATATAAAAAACTTGTTATTTTTAACTTAAAACCGTAAATTTTAGCGAATTACGTTGTGCAAAAACTATAATTAACTATTTAATAGCAACAACTTTATAAAAAAGTGACAGCGTTTATATAAATTATTGTTAACTGAAGTGTAAACAAAAATAAATTAATAGGTTATATGCTATCAAAATGCTAAATAAACAATATTTTACTTATCCATGAAAGGGGAGTATGATAACACCAGAACGTTTTTTGGAGGAATCAAAATGCATAACAAAGATAAAGGAATTCTATGGAAGCTATTTAAAGCCACCTTCATGTTAAGTGCATTTACTTTTGGCGGTGGGTTCGTCATTGTGTCGCTTATGAAGAAAAAATTTGTAGAAGAGCTGCAGTGGTTCGATGAAGAAGAGATGCTTGACATTACAGCTATTGCGCAGTCGTCGCCAGGCCCAATTCCCATTAACGCATCGGTCATCATCGGGTACCGTATGCACGGTGTGCTGGGCGCATTGGTTGCAGTGTTTGGCACAGCGCTGCCCCCGATGGTTATTATTTCGGTCATTTCTGTGTTTTACCGCCAGTTCCGCGAAAACGAAATCATTGCAACGGCACTGCAGGTTATGCGTGCAGGCGTTGCGGCGGTCATCTTTGATGTTGTGCTGCGCCTTGCCAAAAATGTGATAGCGACCCGCCGTGTATTATATATTAGTGTTATGGCCATTGCTTTTGTGCTTACCGTATTTATGAATGTTAGCGCTATGGTCATTGTTCTTAGCTGCCTTGCCATTGGTGTAGCGGAGATGCTGATTGGTTTGCGTGCACAAAAAGTAGAAGGTGAGGTATAAGCCATGTTACTAAAACTGTTTTTTAGCTTTATACAGGTAGGGCTGTTCAGCGTAGGCGGTGGTTACGCGGCGATTCCGCTGATTCAAGACCAGATTGTGAATAACCTCCAGGTGATGACGCTTGCTGAATTTACCGACTTAATCACCATTGCTGAGATGACCCCCGGCCCTATTTCTATCAACTCGGCAACCTTTGTTGGCACACGCCTTGCGGGTGTTCCGGGAGCAATTATCTGTACACTTGGCTGTGTATTGCCTGCATTCTGCATCTGCCTGGGCCTTGCATACCTTTATTATAAATATCGTAAGTTCACCGGGGTACAGACGGTACTCTCTGCATTGCGCCCCGCGGTAGTCGCGTTGATTGCTTCTGCCGGCACCTCTATTTTACTGCTTGCCCTGTTTAATGGCGGTTTTGCTCAAGCTACCCCAGCGAATTTCCGCATTATTGAATTTGGATTGTTCTGCGCCGGGCTGATTTGCCTGCGTCGCTTTAAAATGAATGCTATCAGTGTCATTTTTGGAAGCGGTGTTATTGGTACGTTGCTATATATGGTGATTTAAATATCCGTCGAGAAGAACGCTAACAAGAAAGCCTTTCTTTAGCTATATGCTGAAAGAGAGGCTTTTGATTTAATCATCAAAACGCTTGTGCTGTTAGCAAAGGGAAGAAATTGCTTTTAGACTTGGCAACTATTTATGCTTAATCGTCTGCTTTACTTTCAATTAGTACGCTGATAAGGCTGGTAGTGGCACTGACAATTAGATGATGGCATCATCGGCCCCGGGGTCAGTGCAAAAGCGAATCTCTGCAGCGGCAATTTGTGCTGCGTTGAGCTTATCCACTTTAATGGCGCGCCGTTCCAGTAAAAACAGATCCACCATTTCCCACAGGGCGAAGGTGCCAGCGATATTCATGAAATCCGTAAAAAATTGGTTGCTATTGCTGCCTGCAAGTAGGTAAGAAAAGATAAGCAACCACGTACCAATGACAAAGAGTCCCGCCATTTTCGAAAGGTTAATGGTAAGATCTAGGTTTTTATCCGCAAGGCGTAACCCATACAGGTCTTTTACGGTTTTGCCGAGCAATAATTTTTGTTCTTCCGTCGTGCTTTGGGGCACATAGAACAAAATGGTAAGCGGGTATTTGAGAGGGATGTGATAGACCACAGCGTCTATATAGTCTGCCAGTGCCGTGTCCAGTTCTTCAAAGTGGGGCACGGAATAGTCCGAAAAAGCGCTCGAAATACTAACGAGATGAACCCGGACGACCGCCTTGCCAGCATTATTAAGATATTGCTGCTGAATATGGGCAGATTTATCGTATTTTATTTTACGGTATTGCTCTATACGGTTGCGAAAGGGGTTCATTTATTAGTGCTCCTTTCGAAAAACAGCTTTTAAAATATGAGAGTTATTATGCGTGAATATTAGTGTGTCCAACATTGCGCTTGCACAATAGTTAAAGGTGAATAATAAAAAACTACACGTGAGTCAGAGCGGGGGCGTGCAGCCTCTTGGTTGAGCGGTGAACGCCGCATCTCATCCAAAGTGCCAATTATATGAAACTAAATAAATTGGTAATCGGAAAAGAGCAAGCATGAAAATTTACTACATTGCGTTTTTTGTTAGGCAGTAAATCGTCCATAAAGTCGATATACCGCCATAAATAAGGCAACCCCCCATAAACATCAGCATGGTTACTGCCGCACTAAACGGATTCAATATCATAACCGCGCCCAGCACACATTTGATGGCTGTTATCAATAGAGTAACCCACCAATTTTCATAACCCAAATCTTTTAGCTGTTTGGATTTAAGCATGTCACCAATACCGCTTGCAAGAATAAATAGCCCAAATATTAAAGGAATAATTGAGATAATTACCTCAGTGCGCGTGACAATAAATCCCCCCAGCCCAATCAGAATTAAGCCCCACACTAGAAGCAGTGTTCCGCCCATTTGCGCTTTTCTCGCCTGGAGCGCATGCACCAGACTCAGTACGCCTTGTACGATAATAATAGCGCCTAACAAATAGCATGCGAGCTTACTGGTGGTTTGAGGATATATCAGCAGCAACATTCCGGCAAGTATCGATACCACAGCGGTAAATCCAAAGCTTTTTTTGAATTCTTCATAGAAATCAACCATTATTTTTTCCTCCTGTTATTGTTCACCGCCGTCAGCATTTAAGTGATGCGGATCATACCATATTACTTATTATAAGCAAATGTGTGCTTTTTGCAATCCACTTAAAGCGCAGAGAGCAGGTGATAAGCCCTACACCACCATTTTGACTTAGAAGTCTTGTTGTTATAGCTAAAGCTATTCACACACGCTACTACAAAGCAAGGAATTGACTCATCACAGACAAGCGGTAAACTTTTAATCTCTGTGCTGTCTGCTGTTGCTGAAATAGAGCGTGAAAATATCATTGAGCAGACTATGAACGGACGAAAAGAAAAAGCTCGTCAAGGTGGTTGGAACGGCGGATTTGCCCCCTATGGCTACTACCTCAAAGACAAACAACTATTTATCCAAGAGGAAGAGGCTGAGGCAATACGCATTATCTTTGACAAATATGTAAATAGTAATATGGGATTTAATAAAATCGCCAACTATTTGAATTTGCAGGGTATCCAAAAGGTAAAACGTGATAACGGTACGCTAACGCAATGGAGTACACATTTCGTCAGAATGATAATTGACAATCCTGTATACTATGGAAAAATTGCTTTCGGTAGACGCACAAGAGAAAAGGTCAAAGGCACTAAAAATGAATACCGCCAAGTACAGCAAGATGACTATATTCTTGCAGACGGTCAGCACGATGCTATCATAGATGAGGAACTCTGGGATAAAGCACATGAAAAACGAGAAGTAACAGGTGTAAAATCTCCATCCAAAATAGGTCGGGACAGAGCACATTTGTTAAGCGGCATCTTAAAATGCCCTAAATGTGGCGGACCGATGTACACCAATAAACACGCATGGACAAACAAAGACGGTACTTACAAAGAAATTTATTATTTGTGCAGCAAAGCTCGGACAGCCCGAGGAAAAAGCTGCGACTACAAAGCAATGCTTAAAAAAACCGACATTGAGCCGTTTGTCATTGAAGCAATCAGAGAACTGATTAAAAATGAGGATTTTGCAACTGAAATAAAATCAAAAACAGGAAAACAGATTGACACCTCTACTCTTGACAGAGAGCTGAAAAATTACGAAGGTAAACTTAGAGAAGAAGATTTGAATAAAACTCGCCTTGAAAATGAAATTGACAGCTTGCCGGAGGATACCCGTTTCAGAGAACGCAAGCTCCATGATATGACCCTCCGCCTCGATGGACTGTACGATGTTATTGTTGAGCTTGAAGAAAAAATTGAAGATGTAAAGCTCCGCCGTAAGGCTGTGGAACAAGATGCCATTACCTTAGAGAACATCCACACACTGCTTTCAAACTTTGAAAAGGTGTATGACAAAATCAGCGATGAAGAAAGAAAATCCCTAATTTCTTAGTTAATCAAAGAAATAGAGATTTTCCCATGTGGTGACTCAGAGCTACCTCTGAAGTCAATTTTATTCAATTTTCCTGTGTATAAGGACGGTGGAGATGTTTACAAATTTTTGTGGGACAAAAGTACGCACGTCTCCACATGCCGAGTACGGGGGAAGAGATCGACGGGGCAAACTTCTCCCAAGGTGTAGCCTTCGGCGCAGAGCTTTTTACAGTCGCGGGCGGCGGTAGCGGCGTTGCAACTGACCATAACGATACGCTGCGGAGCCATGCGGAGCACTGCATCCAAGGTAGCGTCATCGCAGCCTTTGCGTGGAGGATCTAAAACAATTACATCTGGGCGTAGGCCATCTGCAGCGAGGTGGGCCGCAGCGGCACCAGCATCTTCGCAGAAAAAATGTGCATTTTCAAAGCCCATCTGTGCCGCGTTTTGGCGCGCACTTTCTACAGCTTCGGGCACGATTTCAACACCGACAAGTTTGCCAATGCCGTCGACCATCGAAAGTCCAATGGTTCCGGTGCCGCAGTAAAGGTCCAACAATACTTCACCGGGGCGCAATGCAGCAAGCGATTTTGCTGTGCGGTAAAGCTGCTCTGCCGCCAGCGTATTCACTTGGTAAAAAGATGCAGGTCCCAGTGTCACAGGCACATCACACAGGGTGTCGGAAATAAAACCGTCCCCGAAAATAGTACGGGAACGACGGCCTAAAATGACGTTGGTGTTATCACGATTGGAATTAATAAGAATCGTTTTAATTGCAGGGAACTGGGCAGTGAGCCGGGACACAAGCTCGGTTTCTTGCCGCAACCCGTTGGCATTGATAACAATGCAGACCATAACTTCGCCAGAGTGGGCGCCGCGGCGAAGATAAAGATGGCGCAAAACACCTTTGCAGCTGGTTTCGTCGTACACATTAACACCATATTCGGTGAACATGGCACAAAGAGCATCTGCAATCTGGTTCAGCTCAGACGGCTGTAATTTGCAGTCCGTACAAGGGATAACACGATGGCTGCGTGAGGCAAAAAATCCATAATGCACAGTGCCGTCATCATCTGCTACCAGCGGGTACTGTACCTTGTTGCGATAGCGGTCCTCTTCGGGCGAAGGCAAGCAAGCCACGGCTTCCAGATCAAAGCCACCCAGTTTGGTGAAAGCATCCTGCACAAACCCTCGTTTTGCTTTGAGCTCAGCGGCGTAATCAATGTGCCGCAATGCGCAGCCGCCGCATTTGCCGAACGCCTCGCAGTCTGCCTCTTGGCGGGCAGGAGCAGAGGCGATAAGGCGGGTAAGAATACCGAAGGCGTAGCTCTTCATCACCTTTACAATGCGCACTTCAGCAACGTCACCGGGTGCAGTAAAGGGGACGAACACAGCCATGCCTTGGTGGCGGCCGATCCCGCTGCCGTCACTCGACAGCCCGGTGATTTCTAGCTGAATAGAATCGTTTTTTGTCATGTTACTCCTCTGATACAGCCGCAGTGCTGGTGTCTACCGCATCGGGTGCGGGTGCCAGCAGAATGCAGTCTGTAATAATGCTGTTGCCGGAAAGATAAACTGAAAGTCCGTCCGTAATCGGCTTCTTTTCAGACGCATTGGATGCAAATGCGGCAATCATCTGCACAGCGGTATCTGTATGATAGGCGGCGGAATTGAGCAGTGCACCGGAGCTTAAAAGCTCTTGTGTTTTTCCATTTTCGCCAAACGTCGCAAGGGGCACACTGATGCCGGATTCTGTAATAGCCCTTGCCGCACCCGCGGCTAATTCCGGCGTTGCAGCAAGCAGCAGCTCTACAGAATTGCCTTGCTGCGCGAGCATTTGCTGTACTTGGATATAGGCAGTTTCTTCATCGCGTGCAGACTGTAAAAACGCCAGCTCGTTGCTGAAAATGCCGTGGTTTTCGAAAATTCGCAGGGTAGCAAGGCCTCGCTTGTCCAGTTCGGAATCAAGATCCAACGCTGCAAATTGCAGCAAACGGTCTGCGTTTTTGTCAGGAATACGGCCTGCCCTATAATCCTCTACCAGAGCTTCGCCTAAAAGCTCACCCTGCTTTTCAATATTCGCGCCTATGTACCATGCCTTATCATACAGCGCCGATAAAGAGGCGGAGGGCGCTGTGCCATAAAAGACAACGGGAATACCTTTGGGTTGCAGCAAATTAATCACGGAAGTCGCTTCGTTTGGCGAAGCGAGACCCACAACAAAGAGCCCACAGCCTTCGGAAAGTGCTTGTTCTACCGCCGTTTCTAAAGAATTAGCGCGCTCGTAGGTGCTCACTGCCAATTGGCGGTCTGAAAGTGCCTGGGTTAGTTTTTCTGCCGGGGGAAGAGGATACTCCGAGAGAGGGGGCGCAGGGATAAGGGCAACCTGCCGGGCATCGGTGCGCATGCCGCAACCGCTAAGCACAAGGCAAGCAAGTAAAAATAAAACAAAAAGTTTCTTCATGTTACTTTGTTTCGGTGCTGCCGGGTGTGGCAGTAGCCTCCTTGCTGGCAAGATAACGGCTGGGGGGAACCCCCTTACTTTTCTTAAATACGCGAGAAAAGTAGAACTGATCAAAAAAGCCAACCGAAGTAGCAATTTCTGCAATCGAGAATTGGCCGCACTGCAAAAGATGGCAGGCCTCGTTGACACGATAGTTGGTGAGGTAATCAATGGGGGATTCACCAATATTGCTCATGAAAACGCGGTATAGATGGCTGCGGGAAACGCCGACTGCTTTTGCGATATCGTCTATTGTGATTTCGTGAGAATAGTTGAACTGAATAAATTTGATGGCGTTTACCACATAAATGCTGCTGCTGGTTTGCTGAGGGCGACCGCTGACAGCGTCGTTTTCTTTCATCAGCTCTGCAATGAAAATATAGAGATAACCGACCATCAGCGCCTCGCTGAAGTTTTCGGGGCCGCGTGACAAAAAGATATTAAAGATGGATTTTTTAATGGTTTCGGGATTTTTACAAGTGTGGACAGGCGCATCGTTTTTAAACGGAAGCTGCAGCACAAGCTTGTTGGCGGCAGAACCGTTGAAGCCCACCCAGTAGTATTCCCACGGGTCTTCATTATCAGCGGTATAGGTAATCAGCTGCGAGGGTTTTGCCAAAAAAACATCGCCGCTTTTTACATGGTAGGTCACACCGCTGACAACATAAGTGCCGCGGCCGCTTGCCACATAATGAATGAGATAATGATCCCGAACACCGGGACCCCACGAATAGCCCTTTTCACAGCTCTGCAGACCGCAGTTGTAAATTGAAAGCTCAATGTTATCTACTTGAGATTGCTTGAAACTTTGTTTATATACGTTCGGCACGGTTCATTCACTCCTGTTTCATCGTTCAGACTGGAAATGGCAGACAGATGCACATTTGTTATTAGTTTAACAGATAATTCAACAAATGTCCATGTTTTAAAACGAAAAAAGTTGTTTACGGTTGTAAAACCTTTTGCTATAATCGAAACAAGAAGACAAAGCAATCAAAGCAAGCAAAAAACAGGCAGTTTGCCCGTTTTCGGTTCGATAACAACGTCGGTCAAAACCGGCATATCTTTGGAAAGGCAGGTCTTAGTTCCATGTTTACTACCGGGGAGCTGATTGAAAGAATTAGAGGCGGTCATTTTGACGCGGCCTTTGCGTCACTGTATTGTGCCGACGCCCAGGGCGTTGCAAAGCAGCGTGCGCGTTATATTGCCGCCGTAGAGGCGTTTGCAGAGCTGTACGGCAGTGCCCGCGAGGTTGCTGTTTATTCTGCACCGGGCCGTACCGAAATTGGCGGTAACCACACCGACCACAACAACGGCATTGTTATGGCAGCTGCGGTTAATCTGGATATTATCGCTGTCGTTTCTCAAAATGAGGAGAATGTTATTCGTGTAAAGTCGAAAGGCTTTTCTGCCGCCGACACGGTGGATTTGGCAGATCTTGCAGTGCACGGCAACGAGCAGGGCAGAAGCTCTAGTCTCATCCGCGGCGTTGCTGCGCGCATAAAAGAACTTGGCGGCCAGATTGGCGGGTTTGATGCTTATACCACCAGCGATGTGCTGCGTGGCAGTGGGCTGTCCAGCTCGGCAGCGTTTGAAGTTGGCATCGGGGCAGTGCTCAATGGCGAGTACAACAACTTTCGCTTTACGCCGGTTGAGATTGCACAAATCAGCCAATATGCTGAAAATGTTTATTTCGGCAAGCCCAGTGGCCTGATGGATCAGACTGCAAGCAGTGTTGGCAGTGCAATTACGATTGATTTTAAAGACCCGCAGCACCCGGTAGTGGAAGAGGTTGCCTTTGATCTTTCCACCTATGGGCTGTCGCTGTGCATTACCGACACCAAAGGCAGCCATGCAGACCTTACCGATGACTACGCTGCGATTCGCAGCGAGATGGAGTCGGTTGCTGCTTTCTTTGGCAAAAAGGTGCTGCGAGAAGTAGAGGAAGCAGAGTTCTTTGCAAACATTGCAACAGTACGCGCAAAAACCGGTGACCGTGCTGTGCTGCGTGCTATCCACTTTTTTGCAGATTGCCACCGCGCTGAAGCGCTGCGTGACGCAGTGCGCGCAGGGGATATTGCCCGTTTCGAAAAATTGATTATCGATGGTGGTCATTCCTCGTTTGAGTATAACCAAAATGCCTACAGTATTAAGCACCCAACAGAGCAGGGGGTGGCGCTGGGCGTAGCGCTAAGCCAGCATGTACTGGGCGATACCGGCGCATGGCGGTTGCAGGGAGGCGGCTTTGCAGGCACAATTCAAGCATTTGTGCCACAGGAAAAACTGTCGCAGTATATTAGCACTATGGAGCAGACCTTTGGTGCAGACAGCTGCTATGTGCTTTCGGTACGCAATTACGGTGCAGTAAAGGTAGAAGAAACTCTGTAACCTGCTGCATATAATAGAAGAAAAGATGATCAAAAACAGGCCGTTTCACTTGGTGGCGGGCCTGTTTTTGTTTGTGCAAAAAAGGAATCTATCTGTTTTTTAGACAAATATACTTTTTGTCTATATGAGAGGGCATTGGCTGCCGTTATACTGAATAAGGAATAGTAGGGTGAGCTGCACCATTCAGCTGAAAAGCTCTGCTGTCGGCGAGAATTTGGAGGAACGAAATGGATTTTCAACACAGAATGAAGCGCACTGCGGTAGGCACAATTGTGCAGCGCAGCATCGCTGATTTAAAAACCGATCCCAAGCGGGCGTTGCGCCGTCTGGCGGACCTGGGGCAGATGACTTTTCAAGGCGAAAACCAGCAGCTATTTGTAGATTGCGTGCAAAAAGCCATCGAGGCACCCAATAGCCCTTATTATGAATTGTTGCTGCGGGTTGCCCAAGATGCCAACCCGGAAACGCTGCGTATGCTTAGCATGAACCTGGGGTACACCTCGTTCACCTATGGTGTGCGGCAGGTTCGCGCACAGCAAGAGGTGCTTCGCCGACATCTTCCGCCGTTTATTTTGTTCGATTTGCAGAAAAATGCAGAAGATAATATACTGGCGAAGATGCCGGGCTTGATAGATGAAGCGAGAGAGCTTGGTGTGTTTTCTTTCGCGCTGGATTTGCGGCACGACTTTGGCGAGCTGAACCAGATTTTACAGTTTGCCCGCAAATATACCGAGTCCACTTTTTTGCTGAATATGCCCGCATCGTTAATCACTGAGGGCACAGCGCAGGCATTGGGGCAAATGCGAAACTGCATGCTGGCACTCAAAGCCGATTCTGATGATATGGAATCCGCTGCTGCGTTACTGCGGAAAAATGCCTGCGTTTATGGCGCAAGCCTGCGGGTGTCGGCAGAAACAGCAACGGTAGTGCAAACCAATGCAATGCTGCACCAGCTAGGCCAAGCGGGTTGTATGTATACGCTGCTGATTCCGCAAAATCTCACACCGTCGCAGTTGTCGGCGATGGCACAGTTTGTAGATGCTGCTCGTGAAGATGCGCAGCTCAATACGTTCCCGGTTAACTGGCAAATAGATACCGCATACCTTGCAGATGCATTTTCGCCCGGCAGCGACTTTCTCATTTGGCGGCGGGGCGGGACCATCTCACTCGGCCATCTTGAAATGAGCGTGCCAGCCCCCGCTACACTGCGACAGGCTATTTTGACCATTATGCCCGCAGTATAAGGAAATAAGATTTAGCAAAGACTTGCAAAAAACAAGGCGTCAACGCTTTTTACAGCGTTGACGCCTTGTTTTCATATGAAAGCAAATAAATTTCGTAGCATACAAAAACGCGAGTTCCGAAAATGGATAGCAGAAAAGGAATCGTGCTATTCTTTTGTGCTGTATTTGTCGAGCTCGTGCAGCATGTTGCCGTCTACCAGTGCAGTAATGCGGCCAACGTACTCTACTGGGTCTTCTTTCATGCCGTGTTGGGCCCACTGCATCACAAGTGCCACAAAGGCAAGCGAGTAGAAGTTTGCGATAAAATCAAGGTCTCGCTGATCTACCTTGCGTTCGCCGCAAAGCTCGTCCAGCAAAGAAAGAATAAGATCATATAAAAAGTCAGTCAGATATTCCTGAAAGCTGTTTTGGCCTGGGGTAGACAATGCATTTATGTAAAACTTTTTATTTTCCTGCATGTAAAGACAAAGGTCACACATTCCATCTGCCCAATGTGCCTTGTCTGAAAAACTGGTCATATAGGGAATCGTTTCAGAAGAGTAAATCCAGTTGACCAGGTCGTATTTATCTTTAAAGTGATAATAAAAGGTTTGCCGGTTGATATCGCAGTGGCTGGTAATGTCACCCACCGAGATTTTGGCAAGAGGCTTTTTTTGCATCAGCTCTTTTAAGCTGTCGCCAAGCACGCGCTTTGTCAGGGCCGAATCTGCCATAATTGCTCCCTCCCGCAAGTGTTGTGCTTATATTTTAGCTTATTTTGTAAGCTTTTTCAAGAAAAAAGGAAAGGGTCTGCGCCGATACAGGCACAGACCCTTTGGTGAAAGATAGCAGCTAAGCTTGCACAATGCGGTAATAAGTGCGAGAGGTAAGGCGGTATACAACGAGGTAGAGTGCCGAGAAACAAAGCACAGAGCCTGCCGTGCAGCCTAAAAATAGTGGAGTATTGGCCATATTAAAAGCCATTAACAGTTTAAGCAAAACCGGGAAAGCAACCGAAATGTGCAGCACTGCCGTAAGCAGCGGCAAAAAGAATACCAGAAGCACCTGCTTGCTGATGGTAGAACGCACCTCGGCAT
This sequence comes from Pygmaiobacter massiliensis, assembly GCF_900199435.1. Taxonomy (GTDB): domain Bacteria; phylum Bacillota; class Clostridia; order Oscillospirales; family Ruminococcaceae; genus Pygmaiobacter; species Pygmaiobacter massiliensis. Next base: position 342,641 of record NZ_OAML01000002.1, on the reverse strand, counting down.
CAGAAAGGCCAACGTTTTTCATAATGCGGAAACGGTCATGGTCGTCAAAACCTTCTGTGATTTGCTTATAGTAAATGATAAGCACTGCGCAGATGAGGAATAGTGCGACAAAAAAGATGCCTACAAAAAGCAGTGTGCCGTAAAGCTGGTAGAACTCGTTGCGTGCTCCGTTAACATCCTGCACCCGGCTAAGGGTGGGTACCTTTGCAGCGAAGTCGCTGTACATTGTGTCGTAATAATCAGCTGAAACTGCTTTGCCGCCTGCGGTGTCGTATTGATAGTGGTAGAACAATACACGGGCATCGTCATCGGACAGGTTGGCGTTAATCTCTCCAAGCTGTGTTTGCAGTGCTTCAAAAGAGGGCAGCACGACAACGAGTGCCTTCATTTTATCAGCAGCGCCAATGAAAGCGGGCAAATCCACCTCTTGCGCGATGCGGTAGTCATGGCCAGCGATCGAAAGGGTAGTGCCCTGTAACGGTTCACCATATACAGCGGCCAGAACTTCATCTTTGCCCAGTGTTTGAGTAGAACCGGTGTTTCTATTGTAATCTTCGAGGGTCGTCAGATACACCTGATAGGTAGAATTGTCAAAATAGGTCTGTACTTTAAACGAATCGCCGCTGCGCACACCAGGGCAGAAAATGCGGTAAAAGCCAGTGGGGTTTTCAAGAGAAAGCCCATACGCCTTGGCGTGGTCTTCGGCGGCTTCGCGCAGCTTATCGCCATCTGCGGGGGTGTTGGCAACGCAGCTTGCCGCAACATCGCGTGGGTACATGCTGCGCAGAATATCTTCTTCGCCAATAAAAAGGCAAACCGTAGAAGAGAGTGTAACCAGTACGCAGGTGGAGAGGATACAGATATTTGCAAGCCCCACAGCGTTTTGTTTCATCCGGTAAATCATACCCGAAACAGAGATAAAGTTTTTGGGCCGGTAATAGAAATTTTTATTTTTGCGCAGCAGCTTCAGCAGTGCGATGCTGCCGGCAATAAAAAGCGAGTAGGTGCCGGCGATGACAAGCAGCACCGCCGGGAAAAATGCCATAAGGGCCTCAGAGCCGGTTTTTACTGTCAATGCAAGTGTATAACCGGCGCCCAGTGTAACAAGGCCAATCAGCGCAACCAGCCAGCGCGCCTTGGGCTCGCGCTCGCCCTCTTTGCCGCTGCGCATCAGCGCAATTGGGTCGGTGCGGCGCAGCGAGAGAACATCGTATAAAAGCACGAGGGCAAACCCAGCGGCAAAAAGCAAAAAGGTGACGCCAACACCGCCCAGGGGAATCGTAAAGGAAAGCCGGGTAGGCAGTTTGACAATATACATTAATAATAGAAAGAAAAACTGGCTGAACACCGCACCGCAAACAATGCCGGCGACGATGCAAAAGAGCCCGGTAAGCATCACTTCCCACATCATTACCCGTGCGATGTGGCGCTTTTCCATGCCTAAAATGCTGTAAAGACCAAATTCGTGTTTGCGACGGCGCATTACAAAACAGTTGATATAAAACAAAATGACCAGCGACATAATGCCGCAAATTACTGTACAAAGCCCCAACATAAAAGCCATGGTAGAGCTGTCGCTTTTGGCCACCATGGTGGTGACGGAAATGAGACAGTAAAACAGCATAACAATCAAGGTAGCCGCGATGTGGTAGGGGGTATAGATGTTTCGGTTTTTGCTAATGTTGGTTTTCGCAAGGCGCAGATAAAAACGGCTATTCAACGCTGTTCCCCCCTGTCGTCAAAACAGTCAGCGTTTCCGAAATTTTTTGGAACATTTCGGCACTGGTGTGCTCGCCGCGGTATAGCTGATGGAAAACCACGCCGTCCTTGATAAAGAGCACGCGCCCTGCATGGCTGGCTGCCCGCGTGGAGTGGGTTACCATTACAATTGTCTGACCAGCTTTGTTGATTTCTTCAAAAACGTGCAACAGGCTTTCGGTGGCTTTCGAATCGAGCGCGCCGGTGGGTTCATCTGCCAGTACCAGTTGCGGGTGAGTAATCAGTGCACGGGCCACCGCCACGCGCTGCTTTTGCCCGCCGGATATTTCATACGGGTATTTGTCCAACAGGTCCGCAATGCCAAGCTGTTTTGCAATCGGCTCCAGCCGCGCCGCCATTTCAGTATGATTCTTTTGTGCCAGCACAAGGGGCAGATAAATATTATCCCGCAACGAGAACGTATCCAGCAGGTTAAAATCCTGAAATACAAAGCCGAGGTTGTCGCGCCGGTAAGCGGCCATCTTTGCTTCAGGAATGGCACTTGTCGGGGTGCCAGCCAGCAAAACTTCGCCCCCGGTAGGCCGATCCAGTGCTGCCAGAATATTCAGCAGTGTGGTTTTGCCAGAGCCGGATTCGCCCATCACAGCGACATATTCGCCGGGTTCTACGGTAAAATTCACATCTTTTAACGCTTCCACAGGGTTGTTGCCAAACCGGGTGGTGTAAATTTTTTTGAGATGCTTGACTTCTAATAAAGGCATAACAGAAATCTCCTTTGTTTTGTTTCTGACTCTATTATAAAAGGCGGTTAACAGCGAAGCCATCGAACCGCCTTACAATTTGTGTGGCAAACCTTACAGTTTTGTAAGGAGACTATTCTGTTTCCAGTTTTTTGCGTCCCAGGTCCAGCGTCACACGGGTGCCCTTGCCCAAAACAGAAGTAATGGTAAAAGAGTGCCCAAGCATCGCCATTACCTGTTTACAAAGTGCGAGCCCGATGCCGGTAGAATGCTCCTCCAGCCTGCCGTTGCAGCCGGTGTAGCCCTGCTCGCATACACGTGGTAAATCTTCTGGCCGGATGCCGATGCCGGTATCTTCTACAACTAAAAGATGTGGGGCATCTGCGGATTGATAAATCGAAATGGTGCCGCGAGCAGTATATTTTGCGGCATTGGTCAAAAGCTGCTCCAGCACAAAAATCAGCCATTTTTCATCGGTCAGCACTGTGCCATGCAGCTCAGCCAAATCAAGCGAAAGCTTTTTATGGATTATGAGGGTTGAAACCCCCATAACTGCTTTGTGCACAAGCGTATTTAGTGGATACTCTTGCAAAACCAAGTCCTTGGTCGACATTTTTAATCGCTGATAGCCCAGCACCATCTCGACGTACTGTTCGGTCTTAAACAGTTCCTGGAGAAGGGCGTCGGTGTCGGGCTCCGGCTCTTGCAGCAAAAGCCGCATGGCGGCCAGAGGGGTTTTGATTTGGTGCGACCAGAGTGTGTAGTATTCGTTGGTGGCAGAAAGCTGTGCTGTATGGGCGGTTTCGGCAGCCTGTGCACGCTGAGAAAGCTGGCGAATCACGGCCAGCAAAGCCTCTTCGGTGGGGGAAGGGGAGGAAGGCACCACATTGGGCAGTGCTACAAGCTGATTTTGCATGACGGCATAATAACGAAGTTTCTTTGCGAAAGAGAAAAAGTCTGCAATGCAAAAAAGCACGCAGACAAGGCTAAGCAGCAGCGCGGTATACTGTGCCGGGCCAAACGGCAGGCCATACAACCCGTAAACTGCAAATAGTAAAAAAAGCAGCAGCAAATAGAGCAAAAAGAATTTTGCCCGCAGCCTAAAATAATTGAAAATCATCTTCATGTGGGAACCTCCACCCAATAGCCGATCCCTTTTTTGGTGCGGATAAAATCGCCAAGGTTCAGTTCTTCGAGCTTGCGCCGCAGCCGGGTAACATTTACGGTAAGCGTATTGTCATCCACAAAGCTTTCGCTTTCCCAAAGGCTGCGAATAATCGCCTCTCGCGAAACAATGTTGCCTTGTGCTTCCATCAGCCGCTGCAAAATGCGAAATTCATTTTTGGTCAGCTCTAGTTTTTCGCTGTTGCGGCAAAGGGTGCAGTCTCCAAGGTTGAGAGAAACGTCCCCCAAGGTCAGCAAAGAGGTGTCAGCGCCAAAGGCATAGGTGCGGCGTAAAATGGCCTGTATCTTTGCCGTTACTACATCTAAATGGAAGGGCTTTGCGATGAAATCGTCTGCACCCAAATTCAGGGCCATCACCAGGTTCATATCGTCCCCAGCAGAAGAAATAAAAAGCACTGGCGTTTTACTGGTTTTACGGATTTCGGTACACCAGTGGTAGCCATTATATAAGGGTAGTGAAAGATCCATCAATACCAAATGAGGCTCGAAAGTCTCGAACTGCTCTAATACAGCGGAAAAATCCTGCACCGTTTCTACCGCATAACCCCAGCTGGTAAGTCGTCGGGTCAGCACTGCGGTAATTGCTGCGTCGTCTTCCACAATCAAAATTTTATACATATCAAAACGCCCCTTTTTGGTATTATCTCGCGCAATAAGCGAAAAAGCAAGCTGCACTTGCGTTACCCTCCGCGCTACACTTTTCTCAATGCTCCACTATTAAAACGATTCTAAATGGAAAATATTTCAAGAAAAAACGAAAAGCATGGCCTCGATAAAGAAGCCATGCTTTTTTATTTTTGAGAAACGCAGAGTTGAAAAAGGGAAACGATTAGGTTAAATCAGGTTGTGCTCTTTCAGCAACTTTTCAATATCTGTTCCTTGGATTTTTTTAAGAATTTCTTTCAGTGCAATTTTTTCTTTAAAACCAAGTTCCATATCAGTTATTTTTTTGCCATCGCGCAGCTGTACGGTAGAGTTCAGCAGGTCGCGCACATCATAAACGCTGCCCCAAACTTCGGGCACACCCCGGTCAATGTCCAGCAGGGTGTAAACTGCCTCCATACCGGTGCGGATGGAGTATTCTGTGGTGAAGATGGTGTCTCGCACAGTTTCTGCAAACTGGCCAACAAAAGCAAAGTTTACACTGCCCTCGGGCACCACGGCAGGCCGGTCGCCGGCAGCGCGCGGCATAAAGAAAGCAGTGATATACGGCATCATGCAGGGAATCGTATTTGCGCTGTGCTCTGCAAGGTCCTCAATCTGGTCCTCGGGCACGCCCATATGATAAAGCCACTCCATGCAGATTTCTTTACCAGTGCACTCGCGCATCGTCTTTTTTACAAAGTTGCCCGGTTTATCGCTAAATAGACCGTAAATCCAACCGACAAGCTGCCCTTTGGGCTGGCTGCGGAACTGAGGCTGGCGGTTAAATGTCCAGCTAAGCAGCCAGTTCGAGTCTTTAGCAGTAACAATGCCGCCAGTGACGACCTTACCGGAGAACGGGTCGCGCTGACAAATCTTCTGCACATAAGGAGGAATGCGGTTGTCGAGGGTAGTGACGGTGGCGCTCATCCAGTTGCTCTTTTCGGGGTCGTGGCAGAATTTATCGGGATGGCCAAATGCGGGATCCTGTGCCGCGATTTTGCGCCACATATCCCAGCCACCACCCTCTTTGATTTCCGAATGGAAGGGGGCAGGGGCGTTCTGGCTGCCGAGGCTGGAGTTTTCTACACAGCCGCCGTTGGTGATAAAGATAAGGTCATCTTCGGTTAAATCAATGGATTCTTCTTTACCCTCATGGAGCACGATGACTCGTTTCGCAACTTTCTTTTCCGGCTGAATGTCGAATTCCACATTGACAACTTTGGTATTGTAGTGGAACTGCACGCCATAAGACTCAAGATACTTAATCATCGGCAGAATCATGGATTCGTACTGATTGTATTTGGTGAAACGGAGTGCGGTAAAGTCCGGCAAACCGCCAACATGGTGGATAAAGCGTTTGATATATAGCTTCATCTCAAGAGCGCTGTGCCAGTTTTCAAACGCAAACATGGTGCGCCAATACAGCCAGAAGTTGGAATCCAGAACTTCAGCATCAAAAAGCTCGTCGATGCGTTTGTCGTACAGGTCTTCATCCGGCGTAAAGAAAAGCTGCATAATTTCCATTGCACCTTTGTCCGAAAGACCGAATTTTTTATCTGTGTGGGCATCTTGGCCGCGGTTGATGGTAGCGCGCATCAAAGAGGAGTTCGGGTCTTTTTTATTCAGCCAATAGTATTCATCCAGCACACTAACACCCTCGGTTTCAATAGAGGGGACAGAGCGGAACAAATCCCACATGCACTCAAAGTGGTTATCCATTTCACGGCCGCCGCGCATGACATAGCCGAGGTTTTCGTATAAAAAACCATCGCAAGCACCGCCGGGGATGGGGCCTTTTTCTAAGATGTGTACGCGTTCGCCCTTCATCTGGCCGTCACGGACGAGAAAGCAGGCGGCAGCAAGAGCTGCAAGGCCAGAGCCGACAATGTATGCAGATTTGTGATCTACGCCTTCGGGTTTCACCGGGCGTGCAAATGCTTCATAGTTACCACTGGAATAGTACATAGTTAATACCTCCGTTTATTTGGTTTGGTGTATGCCTTTATTCTAGCTTTTCACACAACAAAAACAATAAACAGAAAAGCCGCTGTGTAGAAAAATCTATCACAGCGGCCGATATGTAAAAAATTTTATCATTCGGGCAAATTTGTCTAATTTTTATCGGTACGGTAGTTGCCCAGAGCACGCGTTACATCCCCGTGAATGAGCATTGCCAGGCGGTCGATAATCTTTTGCGGGTCTTCACGCATGCCGCCTTTAATCCAGTCCAGCATAATGCCGACAAAGGCCCATTTGTAAAAATCAGCAATAAACTTTTTATCCTCTTCCCGCACCGTCATGCCCGCAGCTTTTTCTTCTACCACGCCAATCAGCAAGTCATAGGTTACTTTATGCAGGTAAAGCTCCACCTGCTCGCGGCTGACAGAATGGTAAACGTTCATGATAAAAGGCTTATTCTCAACCACGGCTTCAAAGATTTGCAGAAAGCCCTGTTGCCAGGTGGCATAAGTTTTTTTGCCGGCAAGGGCTTTGGCGGCATCCTCTGCACAGGACCATTCCACTAAATCATAAATATCTTTAAAGTGATAGTAAAAGGTCATACGGCTGATACCGCAGTCCTCTGTAATATCAGCAATGGTGATTTTATCTAAGGGCTTTTGTAAAAGAAGCGTTTTTAAAGAAGCTTCTAAGGCGCGTTTGGTGGTTTGCGACAATGGCGTCACCCCATCTCTTTTTTCTTATTATATCAAAATACTGAAAAAGGAAAAGCAAAACTCGAAAAGAGAAACGAACAAATTGATTTTATATATAAATTTATAGATAAAAATAAAAAATATTTGAAATATATACAAAAATATTTCATCTTAATGTCGAAAAGTGTATAATAATTAAAAATATAGAATACAGGTGACAAATTGTGAAACATATGAAAGTGCGCAGTAAACTGGTTCTTGGTTTTGGTTTAATTTTAATTTTATTCTCTTTGGCAACTTGGATGTCTTCTGGTGCAATGAGCACCATGAACAAAATGATAGGGCAATTTGATGAGGATGCTTATCAAGTAATGGAGCGTGTAGACGAGGTTAAATACAATGTAGAGGCATCTTCTGCAATTACAGCACAAATGGTGTTAGCTGTAACACAGAAGGATGTGGATGCGTTGTATGCCGAATATCAAGCGCACACCCAAAACCTTGCCAATGACCTGACCTATCTCTTGGAAAATTACCCCGAGTATCAAAATCAAGTTAAAATCTTCCGAGGCTTAACTAGCTCTTCTGATGAGCTCAGTCGGCGCATTTACTCCTTGTCGCTAACGGATAAAGAGACCGCGCAGCGCCTTTACAAAAACGAGCTGTTGCCAGCTGCGCAAAAAGCCTCCGAAGCACTGGGGACGATTGACGAAGCAGTACAGCAGCAAAAGACGGCGTTGCTGCAAAACAGTGTTACACGCACAAAATACACGCAAACGATTATTTTACTGGTTACAGCTGCTTCTTTTGGGGTAGCAATCGTAATGGGTCTAGCGATTATTCGGATGATTACTAAGCCACTACACGAAATTGAAAAGGCCGCGCATAGTATGGCAGAAGGCGATTTGAATGTCGAAATTACCTATCAATCACGCGATGAGATTGGCAGCCTTGCAGAAAATATGCGCGAAATGACGCGAGGATACCACTCGCTGATTAATGATATCAGCTATATGGTAGAGGCGATGTCTAAAGGTGACTTTTGTGTTAACACACAGGATGAGACAGCATATAAAGGTGATTTTGCGCCTATTTTAAAGTCTCTAGATATATTGCGGGATAACCTTAGTGAAACCTTGCAGCAGATTAACGAAAGTGCTGACCAGGTTTCAGGCGGTGCAGAACAAATAGCAAGCGGTGCCCAGGTCTTGTCCCAAAGTTCTACCGAACAGGCAAATAGCGTAGAAGAACTGGTTGCCTCTTTACAGGGGATGAACAACAGTATTCACGAAGTTGTAGCGCATGTAACAGAAGGTCAGGAAAATCTGCGACGTACCAATCAGCAAGTAGACACCGGACACGAGCAAATGCAGGTAATGCAAAAAGCCATGACTGAAATCAATGCTTCATCAAATAATATACAAAAAATCATCAAAGATATCGACGACATCGCGTTTCAGACCAACATTCTGGCACTGAATGCCGCAGTAGAAGCAGCTCGCGCAGGAACAGCAGGCAAAGGATTTGCTGTTGTCGCCGATGAAGTGAGGAATCTGGCGCAGAAATCCGCCGAAAGCGCAAAAACTACTGCCCAGCTGATAGAGCAGTCAATTCAGGCCGTGCAAAAGGGCCAAACAATTACAGGCGAGATTGCTCAGACCATAGATAATATGGCCGCGGAAGCCAAAAACAGCCTGACATTAATGGAGCAAATTTCAATGGCATCCACAGAACAGGCAGATGCTGTAGATCAAGTGCTACAGGGAGCAGAACAAATCTCTGCTGTGGTACAAACCAATTCTGCAACCGCAGAGGAAAGTGCAGCATCAAGCGAAGAACTTTCAGGACAGGCCAATATACTCAAAGAGCTGGTTAAAAAGTTCCGTCTTTCTAATGAACAGGAATACCTAGAGGAAGCCGACGAAGAAGACAAGCTCGACCGCTGTAACGCAGAATATGCAATGGCAAAATATTAAAAGTAACATAGGCATGGCGCTTGTTAGAGGTTAATAAGGAGCAAATGCAATTTAGAAAACAAAAGAACCCCGGGCGCCAACTGTTTGTGGCACCCGGGGTTCTTATTTGCTCAATTAATATAAAATTATTGTTTGACCTAAGGATCTATATCGCCCACGGTGCCATCACCTTTTAGTTCGTGATACACTTTTTGGCTAGGGGCTTCTGTGCCAGGGATGATAGGACGCACATGAGCCTTGCCATGCTTTGCTTTACCTTGAATTTCTGGAACGGGAGCTACATCGTTGCGAGGATGGGTGTGCGTCCAGTCCGGACGTGCCATGCCTTGTTTCGCCATATTTATCACCTCTGCCATAAGTTTTCCCCTAAGCTATGCAAATATGCCTAAAAGAAAATAACTGTATTTAGTACGCAAAAGTTGGGTGAAAAATGCTGATGTTAGACGAATAAGCTTTAATTTAAAATTCAAATTGTGTATACAATCAAGTAAATTGCCAAAACAGAAAAGCCCTTATATTTGGCTTAAACAAGAGAAATATAAGGGCTTTTCTTGGAGCTACTGACCTGATTCGAACAGGCGACCTGCCCATTACGAGAAAGATAGTCTATCATAGGAAGAATGAGCTGTATTGAGGATTTGTGGGTGCCAATAATCATTTCGTATTACAATGTTATTACAATGCAAGTTTATTGTATGATTTTTTAGACTATCATTTAACAATATTATAACATATTTCAATTAGTAAAAATAGGGCAGAGACGAGAGCTTAATCTCAACGCTGCCCTATTTGTATTTATGGCTACTTTAAAATACGTGATATATAACGAACAGACTACTCTCTCAAAGTAAATTTGTTGTTTTTTAGCCGATTTTGCATTTCTTCAACTTACTATAACATATCGATTAAAATGATACTAAATCCATTGGGAACAAAAATTAGGCCATTGGGAACATTTTCTTTGACCTAATCACGAAAAAAGAAATATTATAGAAATATATGGCATTTACTATTTTTATGCTAAATTTTGGAATAAAAAGCACTTTTAGAGGATATTGAAAAAAGAGGAGAGTTTTGTTTGCAAGAGCGTGAATATGAACAAGAAATTGATTTGAGAGAAGTGTTTCTTTTACTCAAGCATAACCTGATTGCGATCGTTGCCACCACGTTAGTGTCTGCCATTGTAGGGCTAATGATTACAATGTTTCTGATCACGCCTCAATATGAGGCGAGTGCCACAATGATTGTAAATACTCGGCAAGATCAATCCGCCACTGTAACAAATGATCAGATTACATCAGCTAAAAATTTGGTTTCTACATACAGCATTATCGTCCGCAGCGATACTGTTTTAATGCCAGTCATCAACAATCTCAAACTTTCAGAAACATATGAAGAACTTTCTAAAAAAGTAGTGGTTTCAGCCGTAGATGCTACACAGGTCATGAGAATTTCTTACCAGAATCCGGATCCGCAATATGCCAAAACGGTTGTGCAGGAGATTACGAAAGTGGCGCCCGGAGTTATTCAGGATATGGTGGAGGCCGGTTCCGTAAAGGTGATCTCTGAAGCGCGGGTAGGCACAGAGCCGGTTTCTCCGAGCATCAAAAAGAACACGGCCATTGCCGGAATATTAGGCATGGCTTTAATTGTTGCTGTTGTGTTGATAAAAGAGCTGTTTAACAACACATTTAAAACCAGTGAAGATATTCAAAGCCGATTGGGCCTTACAGTCTTGGGTGTCATCCCTGAAATTGACTAAGGAGAAGCCATGAAATTAGGAAAGAAAAAGCAAAAAGCGAAAAAAGAAAATCGTTCCTTGCACATTATTTCTGCTGCTGCACCATTTCAGTATGTAGAAGCTTATAAATCCCTACGCACTAATTTGAATTTTATGACGGTTAACGGGGACTACAAAAAAATCGTCGTCACTAGCTCTATCCCGGAAGAAGGAAAGAGCAATGTAGCGATTAACCTTGCCGTTACCCTTGGCGAAACGGACAAACGAGTATTGCTGGTAGACTGCGATTTGAGAAAACCTATTTTGCACCGCTACCTCAAAATCAACCGGCGCTCTCAAGGGTTGACCTCTGTGCTCAGCGGAGAGGCAACTTTGGAAGAAAGCGTTGTTTCCTTTAGCGATTTAAAAATAGAGGTGCTTGTAGCTGGCGCCGTGCCCCCGAACCCCGCAGAAATTCTTGGCAGCAAGAAGATGGAAGCGCTAATCAGCGAAATGGAGAAAACCTACGATTATATCATCTTCGATGCACCGCCGGTATCGGTGGTTACCGACGCAGCGGTGCTCGGACGTCTGACTGATGGTGCGGTATTGGTGATTCGCCATAAGTACGTTACCATTGAATCCGTCAAGCTTGCGAAACAAAACCTGGAAAGCGTGGGCGTGAATATCATCGGCAGCGTTCTCAATCGGTTTGATTTTAAGGGCGTTGCCAAAGATAACGGCTACTACTATTCGTACGAATATAACTATCAACACGTTTAACCTGCAATCAGGAAAGGAGAACGAGCTTGCTTATCGCAGACTTACACTCTCATATTTTGCCGGGCATAGATGACGGAGCAAAAGATGTCACGATGGCCAGAGCACTGCTGGCACGCCAGTATAATGACGGCGTCAGCCGCGTCGCTTTCACACCACATTTTCGATGTGAAGACCAGACGCTGGAAGAATTTTTGCAAAAGCGCGAGGAAGCATTTGAGCTTCTCATGCAGGAAAAGACAACAGAAATGGTGGCGCTCGAATATAGAATGGGAGCAGAAGTCTATTTTTCTCCTGCCGTTGCTACGCTGGATTTTGGAAAGCTGTGCCTTCAGGATACGCCTTACCTTTTAGTAGAGCTTCCGGTTACGCATTTCCCGGCATGGGTAAAGGATGTTTTTTATCAATTGCAGCTCAAAGGTATTGTGCCAATTCTGGCACATGTAGAACGATATCCTTACATCATGAAAAATCCTCATTTGCTTTACGAACTGGTTTCCGCTGGGGCCCTTGCACAAATCAATGCAAGCAGTTTACTTCACAATAAAAAAAGAAAAAAGATCATCAGAAAAATGATCAATTGGAATTTAGTGCACGTGATTGCTAGTGATGCCCACTCGCTAGAGAGAAGGCCACCCCAGATGAAAAAAGGAATAGAGGAGCTGTCTGGTATGGTACGAGCCGAACGGGTATCTACGTTGCTATGCAATGCGGTTAAAATCTTTTCAAAAGAAGATTTTACTCCGGAAGAACCACACGAACCAAAACGTCTGCTTAACTATTGGGTTTAATTATTAAACCTGCTAAGGAGCTAGAGCATGTCTATTGAGATGAAATATTTTGAGGATGGCGCAGAAAAGCCAGAACCTAAAGTGGAAACTGAGCTGCCAACTTCAAACACAGCGCATCTTTCAAGAAAGATGGATAAGCTTATCCGAACACTGGCGGTCGTTTTTATCACCTTAATAGCAATAACGATACTGCTGTTGGTGATTTTTTATTTTACGCAACGTGAACCTGCTAAGGAAGTTGCTGCGCCCAGCATTGTGAGCACAGCAATGGCGCAAGAGGTTGCTCCGTCAACTCCTGCACCTACACCCGCTCCCACTCCAGATCCTATCCCAAGAGAAGAATGGTATTTAAAACTGGTGAATCGTGCCAATCCTTTGCCAGAAGGCTTTGATGTGCAAACGGTTGCAATCGATACAGCAGGATATTACTTAGATGCCCGGGCAGCTGACGATTTTGCGGCACTGCTTGATGCGGCAACTGCGGATGGTATGAAGCTGAAAATTGCTTCAGCATACCGTTCTTATGAAAAGCAACAACAACTTTATAATGCAAAAGTCCGAGAATTGTCTTCAGAAATGTCAGCAGAACAAGCGGCAGAGGAAGCACAAACTCTGGTAGCAAAGCCCGGTGAAAGTGAACACAATTTGGGCTTGGCATTAGATATCGTAGCAACCTACAACCAACGCATGGAAGAAGATTACGAACAAACGCCAGAATGCCAGTGGCTTGCCAGAGAGGCTTGGAAATATGGTTTTATCTTGCGCTATCCCAAAGATAAGCAGGATGTGACCGGCGTAATTTATGAGCCCTGGCATTATCGCTATGTGGGCGGAGAGCAGGCAAAGCTTATTTACGAGAGCGGCCTCTGCCTGGAAGAGTATTTGAGCGCATAGCCTCAAATTGATATAACCGGTTTGTATGAACCGTTTATATAAAATTTGGTGGAAAGGAGGATATTTAAGATGAAAAAATTAATTTCCGTTGCACTGGTTTTGGTTTTGGCACTCGCATTAAGTGTATCCGCATTTGCAGCAACCAACTATAGCCGTGACCAGCTGACTGGGATGATCAATGGCAATAACATTGCTACTGCTTCTCAGAAAGCTTTGGCACTGCAGGTTGTTAACGAAATGACCGATGCGCAGATTGCTGCTGTAGATGCTGATATCATCAAAGCACAGGCAGAAGGCGTACGGACTAAAGTAAATGCTGGCACCTTGAGCGCTGCAGATGTTGATGCTGCTATCAATGCCATCAATGCTGCCTTGGGTTCGGATGTCAAAGTTGCTTTGTCTGACCTGGCTATTGATACTGCAAAAGGCACTGTAACCGCAAAAGCTACTGCTACCGTTGGTGGCAAAGCTGTTGTTACAAATGCAAGCGTTGCAGGCGATTGGAAGGTCAACAGCGGTTCCACCACCACTACCCCGGTTACCACTGGAGTTATTAAATCCACTGGTTCCAACCTTCAGACAGCTGCAACTGTAGTTGCACTTGCTGTTGTGGGCGTTCTGGGCGTGGCTACTGTAAAAGCCCGTAAACTTGAGATGGGTGCGTAAAAGCTCCACTTAAGTTGCTTCTAAAAGAAGCAGAGAGAGGCCTCGGGGTCTCTCTCCTTACGAATAGAAACCGTCACAAAAATCGTGACGTTTAAATAAAGCGAAAAGAAGGGATTGAGTGCATGTTGGATAAAACACAAAAAACAACAGTAGCGCAGTATGTTTTTATCCCCATCCTATTTCTCGCAATTACATTGACTCTTTTATTTTTCACGGCAAAGCCAGTGGTAGAACCATATTTGAGTTTAGCGAATTATTTGTTTGTGGATTTACCACATGCCCAGCCAGCAGATTTGTTTTCAGACCTCTCTCAGAATATTGCGAAAAACGGAAAAGTCTCTCGCAGCGCCTTTGAATATCCCGACAAAGGTGACCTTTATGGACAAATTACAATTGAGGGTACCTCAGTAGACGCTCCTTTGTATTACGGCGACAGCAATCGAGAGCTCAACCGCGGCGTAGGCACCTACGCAGACGACGCAGGTGTGGGTATCCCGGGAGATCATAAAACAGTGCTTCTTGCAGGCCATTGCAGCACCTTTTTTAATGGGTTGCAGGATGTACAGATTGGGGACATTGTAAGCGTGCGTACTCATTATGGAGAATACACTTATCGTGTCCAAGATATGGGGATTAAAGATTATCGAGACCCCACAGCGTATGATTTTTCAAAGACGGAAGAAAACTTAATTTTATATACTTGCTACCCCTTTACAGCTCTGGGTTTTGTAAAAGAGAGATATTTTATTTACGGCGAATACGCAAGTGGACCAATGATTGATTACGAGAGTTAGGAAGAAAATTCATGAATAAAACAAAAGCAAAAAATAGGCTTTCTCTTTTTCTTTCTTATTTTTTATCACTGATGCTGACACTTTTAATGTGTAGTGCAGTGGTAGGTATGACATTATGCAATTCTAGTTTTTGCAAAACGCAAATTTTAAAAAGCGGATTTTCTCAAGTGGTATGCACCGAGCTGAAAGAAAACTATGAAAGCTATGGTGCGGCCGGTGGATTTGATAAGCAGGTAATGACCAGTTTCATCTCTGAGGGGCAAATTCAAACCGATATGTTTGCAGCGGTAGATTCCCTTTATCGGGGAGAGCGAGAGTTGCTGCAACACCCCGAGATAAAAGATGCTGCTTTGAAAACTTTTGAAACTGACCTGAAAAAGCGAAATATCACCGTAACTGAAAATATAAAAGAAGGACTGAATCAACTGGCAGATGGTTGCCGGCTGGATTATGAAAGCTATGTCAGCGTCATGATGTCAGGCTATATCGCACCCCTGGTTCCCAAGGTTAACCGCTTAGCAATCGCTTCTCTTGCATTTTTTAGCGTGGCATCGATATTTACAGTTTTGCTTTTATTTAAAACCGAGCGTGATTGGGAAAAAAGAATTTCTGATATTGTTTATGCGCTTATAGCAACAGCCGCATTTTGTTTTTTGCTTGTATTGGCAGGAAAGATGTTTTTTCCAATTGAGCGAATCAATGTGTCGCCGAAGTCAGCCTATGTGTTTTTAGTTCAATATGTTGCAAGTGTGTTTCAAGCTGTGTTGTATTTTGGAATCATAAATACAATTTTGGCAGCGGCGTTCATCATTACGACCAAGACCAAAAGATTTCAGAAGTATTACTCACAGAGAAACTTCTGAAAGCCTCACGCAGATAATGAATCAATCAGTAATGTAGCGTTGTATAAAATTCACACGAATGAACTTTAAAACTTTAAAATGTGCTAAAAGGCGATAAAGATAAAATAAAGAAACCGCAATCCACATGATAATGTGGTGTTTCGTCGGCTTAAGTCATACTAACTCTCGAGTTTCTCTGCTTTAATATTTCGGCAAATGCGAGCGACTGTGTCGCAAAGCACAAAATGGATTTCGACTATTTATCGTGACCAATCCAATGGCGAGAAACGCAAACGAGAAAGTACGACTTAAGCCCATGCCTAATAATATTTCGGCATGGGCTATTTTTTGTGTTTGTGAATGATTAGAGTTTATGCAGATTAGGATTTGCGTGGGGGATTCTGAGAGATGTCGAACAAGGTTGAAGAAAACAGAACGATTACGCGAACAGCAAGCGTGATAATCACTGCCTTAATGACGGCGGCGTTTGAAGTGATATGGCTACTTTATTATAACAACATTGTGTTTCGTACGCACCGCGAGTTGAGAGCATTTTTGTCATTGTGATTTGGTTGATTCTGTACATCAAGTTTGGACAGGTTTATCGCGCTTTTAAGATTGCTTCCAACGCGATTGGCGAAACTGCTTTTTCACAATTTCTCTCCATCGGTTTTGCGGATTTGATTTTGTATGTAGCAGGCTGTCTTGTGGCAAGGCAATATATCAACGTGCTGCCTGGTGCAGGTATTGTTATTCTTCAGAGTGTTATCGGATTTTTCTGGGCAACGCGTTCAAAGCAATACTTTTTGGCTCATGTAGAACCGCGCCGTTGTCTGCTGATTTACGATGCGGATATTACCAGACACGAACAAATCAAGGGACAGGAATTTGCGAAAAAACTGGAAGCAACCTATGGTCACTTATTTGAAATTGAAGAGCGCATACCAGTATCAAACGATATTAACGAGACGTTAGTTGAGATTGCAAACTATCCTGTAATCTTCATTTATGATATGCGACTTGAAAAACGCAGCAAGATTGTGAATTACTGTGTGAATACAGGTAAGCGCTTTTATGTCACACTGACCGTCGAAGATATTGTTGCTCGCGGTTACAATGTAAAGCACTTCATTGATACGCCGCTAATGGAATATAACGGTTCATTCAAAAACGCACAAACCTATTTCGGGAAACGCGCCCTCGATATTGTTATCAGCTTGCTCATGCTGATTTTGACCTCACCCATCATGCTGATAGCCGCACTTGCAATTAAGCTGGAGGACGGCGGTGCTGGGGATATAATAGGGACAACCAAGAAATCATCGCAGTTATGCGTATTTTCGATGGCTTGAGTCCTGCTTTTCTTTTGATTTCTTCAATTTGAATGTCTAGGATGGTCAAGCGAGCGAATCTGCATGATAGTGCGTAGTTCCTGCTTGCTCCATTTTGACCCAATCAAATTGAGCTGAGAAATTGAATAGGGAGGTAAGACTTGAGCCTGTGTCGGATGCTGTTCGATACAAGCTATTTGTCGTGGGGGAGAAGGAGAAAATCAAATGACAGAGTTTAAGCACAACTTGGCTTTGCGGATTGTCAAGATAATCAATGTGTGCATGATTACATTGCCGTTCTTTTTGTGCTGGTACTGCTACTATGCAAACAGAGTGTCATCGCCTTACTACGCAAAGGGTAACATGCTGATTGTGGCGTTGTATTTCATTTTGTATATCATGATTGGCCGCGTGTATGATGCCTTCTGGATGTCGACTCAGCGCATTTCGGAGATCATTTATGCGCAGACTTTGGCAGCGGCAGTCTGCGATGGAATTATGTACATTGTGATTTGGCTGTTGTCAAAGCATCTTCCGAATATTCTGCCGGGTCTTGCTGCATTTGTGGGGCAGATTTTGTTGGCGACTGCATGGGCGCTCTTGGCAAACCATTGGTATTTCCGAACCTCCCCACCGCAACCAACGGCCATCATTTATGACGAGCGACGCGGCTTGCTAAAGCTCATCGATGAATATGGCATGGACAAAAAGTATAATGTTCAGCTTACGGCCAATGTGTCAGAATGCCTGCAAAATTTGGATATGCTTGCGCAAATGAAGGTCGTTTTCCTAAGCGGCATACATAGTCATGACCGCAATGTAATCTTAAAATACTGCATCGCAAACGATATCAATGTGTTCGTCATTCCGCGCGTGGGCGATGCGATCATGTCTGGCGCGCGTCCCATGCACATGTTCCATCTGCCCATTTTGCAGGTGGGGCGCTATATGGCACAGCCGGAATATCTGTTTACCAAACGTACAATGGATATTATCCTCTCTCTGGTTGCAATTGTCATTACCAGTCCTATTATGCTGGTTACGGCTTTAGCGATTTATGGATACGACAGAAAACCCGTGCTATACAAACAAATCCGTCTTGGAAAGGACGGAAGGCCTTTTAAAATTCTGAAGTTCCGTAGCATGCAAATTGATGCAGAAAAAGACGGCGTAGCACGTCTTAGTACTGGCGATAAGGACGACCGCATTACCCCGGTAGGAAAGTTTATCCGTAAGTGCCGCATTGATGAGTTACCTCAGCTGTTTAATATTCTTGTCGGTTCATTGTCAATCGTCGGCCCCAGACCTGAGCGCCCTGAAATCGCAGCCCAATACTGTGAGGAAATGCCTGAGTTTTCTCTCCGCTTGCAGGCGAAAGCAGGCTTGACCGGCTACGCGCAGGTGTATGGAAAATATAATACGACACCGTATGACAAACTCCAAATGGATTTGATGTACATAGCCCACCCCAGCATTATTGAGGATTTGAAAATTATGCTGGCGACAGTGAAGATTCTGTTTGTGCCGGATAGCACAGAAGGGGTAGCAGAGGGAAAGACCACGGCTATGAGTGAATAAAAATTGAAATGGGGTACAAACGGCTCAAACTTCTTCAGATTGAGGAGTACCGTTTTTTGTGGGAGGGAAATGTTAGCGCTGATGAGTATGAGTGAATACGAAGGATACTCGATTCTCATGTCCGTCTACCAAAAAGAGAAACCAGAGTATTTGAGGCAGGCAATCGAGAGCATTCAAGAGCAAACTCTGCCCACAGGTGATTTTGTGTTGGTGTGCGATGGCCCGCTGAATCCAGAGCTGGATGCCGTGATTGCAGTAAAGCAGCAGGAGATGGGCGATACCTTGAATGTCGTCCGGCTGGCGAAGAACGGAGGCCTTGGCAATGCTCTGAATGAGGGTATCAATCATTGCAAGAATGAGTTGGTCGCCCGGATGGATAGTGATGATATTGCTTATCCCAATCGCTGCGAAAAGCAGATTACTGTTTTTAACTTACATCCGGAAGTGAGCATCTGCTCCGGTGTCGTAGAGGAATTTACAACTAATCCAGAGGTTGTGGATGCGATGCGTGTTCCGCCTGAAACCAATGCGGCGATTGTGGAGTTTGCGAAGAAGCGCAATCCGTTCAATCACCCTTGTGTGATGTACAAGAAATTGGCGGTCGAGGCGGCTGGTTCCTATCAGGATTTCTATCTATTGGAGGACTATTACCTTTGGCTGCGGATGCTGCTGGCCGGATATCAAGGCTACAACATTCAAGAGCCACTGCTGCATATGAGGGCTGGTTCTGAGATGTATTTGAGACGAGCAGGTTGGAAGTATGCTAAAACACAGGCGAGACTGTTCAAGTACATGAAGGACAAGGGCTTTATTGGAAACAGCCAGTACATTAAAAGTTGCATGATTCGCAATGGGTCGGCGTTGGCTCCAAACTGGATGCGGAAGTTTGTGTTTGAGAAAGTGCTGAGGAAATGAGGAGAATAAATAATGCCCATTAAGCGATTTGTTGAGTGCTTATTGCCAGTAACTGCATGTAATTTAAAATGTAGTTATTGCTATGTGATCCAAAGAAATAATCGAAAAATGAAGCAAGCGGAGTTGAAGTACACTCCTGAGCAAATTGACCGTGCCATCTCTAAAAATCGCTGGGGGTGGTAACGTACTTTTCAATCTGCGGTGCAGGTGAAACAACTTTACAGAATGAAATTGCAGATATCACATATAGCATTTTGAAAAATGGCCATTATGTGAATATTATCACGAATGGGACAATTGAAAAAAGACTGAAGGAAATAGTTGAAAAAGCAGGGGAGTATGTTTCGCATCTTCATTTTGCCTTTTCACTTCACTATTTGGAATTAAAACGACTTGGCCTTCTAAATACTTTTTTCGACAATGTCAATATGGTTCGTGCAGCGGGTGCATCTATTATGGTGCAGATCAACCTGTGCGATGAATATATTCCGTATCTCCAAGAAATTGAAGATATATGTATTGAACGAGTAGGAGAAAAACCTCAGGTGGCAGCGACTCGCAAGGAAGAAAAAGTCTTACAGAAAATCGAGTTGCTAACAGAACATACTGAAGCTGAATATCAAAAGTATGGGGAAGAATTTGATTCTCCACAATTTCGCTTTACAATGAAGAACTTTAATGTGAAGCGAAAAGAGTTCTGCTATGCGGGAGATTGGGCTGGAAATCTTGATCTATCTAATGGGCGATTAAGACGTTGCTATAGTTCATACGTGTTTCAGGATATATTCAAGAACCCGGATGAGCCTATTCGCTTTTTAGCGATGGTAACTCATTGCGGTTCACCATTTTGCATGAATTCCAGTCACTTTATGTCGCTCGGTGTTATTCCAGAAATTGAGACTCCATCGTATGCGGAATTGCGAAACCGTGAGGAAGCGGGATGGCACACAGAGGATATGAAGGAATTCCTATCAGGGCGGTTATACGACTCCAACGAGAAGTATGCCCTGACGAAGAAACTGGAAAGTAACATTGTTGGAGTTTATGACGACCTCCTAAGATTTGGAGTTCGAACGGTAAAAGGATTTAGAAGGAGATGATTTGAGGAAAGGAAAGAATAATGGGAATAAAGAATCGGTTAGTCACAGCGGGGCATCTTGTCTTAAATGCTGTAGATACTGTTCTTATTCAAAACTTGTTCGTCCCAATGACTGTAAAGAAAGTGCATATTAGTTTTGATGATGTGCCTGAATCTTTCGTTGAAATAATTAAAAACAATTATAATTCCATTTTTGAAAACTCTTTTTTCAGTAGTCTCAAAAAATTAAATACCGATTATAATGCCAAATTTTCATTGTACTTGTTTGAAGACGAGAATCTAACGATGACACCATCCGTCATTCGAGAGATAAAAAGCTGTAAAAGCTGGCTGTCCGTGGGCTATCATGCTCGCGTGGATGGAAAAATCGAGGTTAATTCATATCGCAGATTTCAGAAATGTTTATGCGAAAGTGGCTTAATATCGAAAACTTGTCGGCTTCATGAGTTTGCCGCTGAAAATTCATTGATTTGTGCGATGAACGAATCGGGAGTCAGAGAGCTGCTGTGTGCTGATGACGGACGATTGAGTTATGGCATACCCTTCGAATTATATGCGGGGGGCACAATCAGAATGGCATGAACTACACGCTAACGGATATGCGGCTTGAAAGGTTCTGCTTTAGGAGATTATGCAGTTTAAGATATAAAGAAAGACTGATAATCTTTGCCCATGAAAAACCGTTCCAAAGGTATCGTGAGATACAAAAACTTGAGGCTGTTTTGAGACGACTGCCAAAAGATATTGAATTTGACTACTGAAAGAGGAAAGAAAATGGATAAGATCAAACGTTTTATTGATATCGCTGTACCGGTGCAGACATGCAATCTTCGGTGTCCGTATTGCTACATTGCGCAAGAGGATAAGTTCCTCGCGGCATTGCCATATTTTATGTACGATGCAAAAACTATGGGGAAAGCGCTCTCGAAAGAACGGCTTGGAGGTGTGTGCCACTTCAACCTTTGTGGCGGCGGTGAAACGCTATTGCCTCCGCAGATGACAGATGTCCTGTATGAATTGTTGGCTCAAGGACACTATCTGGCAGTCGTCACAAATGGTACTGTGACTAAACGCTTCGAGGAAATCTGTGACTTTCCAAAAGAATTTAGAAAACGTTTGCTCTTTAAATTTTCGTTCCCCTATACGGAATTGCGCCGCTTAAATAAATTTGATGCCTTTTGGGATAATGTCCATCGAATGAAGAATGCAGGATGTTCATTCTCGGTAGAGTTGACACCAAATGATGAAACCATTCCCTATATTGATGATATTAAAAAAATGTGCATAGAACAAGTGGGAGCGTTGTGCCACATTACTGTGGCACGCAAGGAAACAGATCCGGATCTTCCGATTCTTACAAGTTTGAGCCGAGAAGATTATATCAAAACATGGGGAAGCTTTGATTCTGAATTGTTCAGGTTTAAAATGTCCACATTTAATGTCAAGCGGAAAGAATTCTGCTATGCAGGGTATTGGACAGCAACACTGAATCTTGGTACGGGAATTCTCAGACAGTGCTATTGTGGAAAGTATATTCAGAATATTTTTAAGGACTTAGATAAACCCATTAAGTGGGAAGCGATTGGGACACACTGCACAGAGCCACACTGTCATAACTCTCATGTATGGCTTACATTGGGTGATATCCCTGCGTTGGACACTCCAACATACAGTTGCATGCGAAACCGCGTGTGTGATGATGGAAGTGAATGGCTCCAACCGGACATGAAAAAGTTCCT
Source organism: Pygmaiobacter massiliensis (assembly GCF_900199435.1). GTDB lineage: Bacteria > Bacillota > Clostridia > Oscillospirales > Ruminococcaceae > Pygmaiobacter > Pygmaiobacter massiliensis. Next base: position 320,573 of record NZ_OAML01000002.1, on the reverse strand, counting down.
GAGCGGGAAATTACAAGATAACAATACGGTATTTACTGAAAAAGAGGAAAAGGCTGTTAATCGGAAAATGGCAGTCGAAGGTGCTGTCAATACGGTTGCGTTAGGATCTTTCCGCTGGATTAGACAGCATACACCCAAAAAGCTAAGGGTAAAGATCACTAACAAGTTGAAGAAGTACTAAATTGAAGGGAGATATTATGAGCAGAGTTTTGGATGGCTTATCGATTGATCAATATGGAAAACTCAGATTTGCAAAAGAATTCATTTTGCAAAAAAATGCTGACATTAACGCATCAGACGGAAAAATGAAGATATGGTTTTTGGATGCGCCAGCCTATGGAAATCTGGGAGACCAAGCGATCGCATACGCAATCTGCAAATTCTGTAGTAATACCTTCCCCAATGCAGAAATCTACGAATTCCAAGAAGGTAGTGTTATTCAATATCTTTCGTGGCTAAAAAGAACAATAAAGCCGGGCGATCTAATTGTCCTTCAAGGTGGCGGAAATCTGGGAAATCTATATCCGAGATACGAGTATATTCGAAGAACGATTATTAAAGCTTTTCCACAGAATAGAATTGTTGTTTTTCCACAGTCAATCTACTTTAGCAATGATAGGGATGGAAAGCATGAGATAGTTGCAGCACGAAAAAGCTATGCTGCGAATGAAAATCTGATTATATTTGCACGAGACTCTAAGTCCTTTCAAGAAATGGAAATGTTGTTTCCTGAAACGTGCATTGAGTTGTGCCCGGATATTGTCTTTTCTTTGAATGGAACTGTTTCTGCTGAAAACCGAAGTGGAATCGGGGTGTGTATGCGTGATGATAAGGAAAAGACGATAACGCCTGAACAGACAAAGAAAATCATTGAACACCTTTCAGAAAACAAGGTGAAAACAAGAAAATTTGACACAACGGTCGGTACGGAACGGCCAGTGGCAGGAGAGTACAGAGAGAGCCTTGTAATAAGCAAGTTAAAAGAGTTTGCTGAATGTGAAATTGTAATTACGGATAGACTTCACGGAATGATATTTTCCTATATTACATCTACACCATGCGTTGCCGTTTCCAATAGTACAGGGAAATCGTTGTATGCTTACAATGATTGGCTGAATGGTAGTAAAGGAATCACGTTTCTGCGAGATCCCGATGACAGTATTGTAAAGCCACAGAATGTAAAGTCATTGGATCTTGATTTCAGCAACCTGAAAAAGGCGTTGCAATCTCAAACGGAGGATGAGGCTTAATGAAAATTGCAGTTGCAATGTTATGCCATAAAAATGTGCAACAAATCAATTTGCTTCTCCGAGCAATGGAAAATGAGAATATCTCCTTTTTTATTCACGTGGATAGAAAAAGTACGATTAGCCGTGATGACATTTCGGGAAAAAACATCACAGTTATCCCGAAGGTGTGCAGTGTAGATATTCAATGGGGCGGATTTGGAATGGTCGAGGCGACGCTCCGGCTTATCGAGACAATCAGACAATCCAATCAAAAATATGATTATATCTGGCTTATGTCAGGGCAGGATTGGCCGTTGCACCCTTCGGATGAAATTATAAAATATGTGGAGCAACACAATGGAGAGGACTTTATAGAAATCCTTCCAGACAAGGAGTCGTTTGAGCGCGGCTATTGGAAGAGAAATGAGCTGTATTATCCAAACTGGATGGTATCTAATGATACCTATATTAAGGTGGTAAAGCATCTCTTTTGGTTTATGACTGGCGGAAGAAAATCCACAAATGTCTGTAAAAGAAGGACCAGGGTGGAAAAATTTTACTACGGAAGTCAATGGTGGCTTCTGTCAAAACATAGCATAGATGCTATGATGTTTTTTTTGAAAAGCAATGAATGGTATACGGACTATTTCAAGCATTCTTTGGTGCCAGATGAGAGCTTCTTTCAAACCCTCTATGGAAGAGTGATTGGAGTGAAAAAGGCAAGACCAGCGGTGTGCTATGTGAATTGGAAAGAAAATCGCAATAGTCCGGAAGTGCTTACATGCGATGATTTGGGGATTCTTGAAAAAGAAAAAGAGAGATTGCTGTTAGCGAGAAAGGTTGATTTCGATTCGGATTCGGATTTGGCTAAGTTATGATTGGAAATGAGAGGTTATAACAAGAAGGTTATGAAGGTACTTGTCATCAGTCAAACGGTATTTAGTAAAACAAGTAATATGGGGAAAACACTAACGAGCTATTTTACCGGATTTCAGCCGAATGAACTTGCTCAGCTGTATTTTCATTCGGAGAAGCCTACAAATCCAGAAATATGCCAAGATTATTATCGTTTCTCTGATGTGGACGCTTTAAAATCGATATTCTCATCAAAAAGAACGGGAACAAAAATAGAGGCCTCTGATGTTCGCGACTGTGATGAGTCTGCTCGAATTGACACAGGAATTAGTCGAAATGCGTACAAGGTTGGATCAAGGCATAAAGCGTGGATATTGCTGCTCCGCGACATTATATGGGGATTGAGCAAATGGAATAATACACAACTGCTTCAATGGGTTGACGATGTAAAGCCAGATGTGATTTTTTTTGCATCTGGAGATGGAGCCTTCTCGTATAGAATAGCGAAATGGCTTAAAGAACGGCTTAATGTTCCTATGGTTATGGTCTGCGTTGATGACTATTATATTAATAATCGAAACAAATCCGAGTTCCTGGGAAGATTTCGCCAAAAGCTCTTTTTGAAAAGTGTGAAAAAAACCGTTGCGGATGTTGACGGAATTTTTACCATTTGTGATACAATGAACGAGGCTTATACAAAGCTGTTTAGAAATAAATGCTTCACTTTACATACGTCAGCGGAATTCAAAGAACTGAAATTAAAATCAGACGCGGCTCAAGTGAGTTACATTGGAAATGTTGGCTACAACAGATATCGGCAATTGATTGATTTGGGAAAAGCAATATCAACAATACCGTTTGAAAGCACGCCGCATTGTATTGATGTTTATTCTGGATCGATTAATGAAGAGTATATTACCCCACTTAAGAATGGTGCTGGTATTGTTTTTCATGGCTCTGTATCAGCATCAGATGTTCCCAAGATTATGGAAAATAGTGTTGCTGTTATACATACAGAGACATTTGAAGAGGAAACCCAGGATTTAGTTCGCTTTTCCGTATCCACTAAAATTGCAGAATCGCTGATGTATGGACCTTGCTTGATTGCCTATGGCCCGGAAGGAATTGCTTCCATCGACTACTTAAAGGAAAATGGCGCGGCTTATGTGATTACGCGACCGGAAGATTTAAAAAGCAGTTTAGAAGAAATTTTGAGCAATGCAGAGTTGCGGCAGCAAATTGTGAAGCGTGCAAGGGCGCTTGCAAAAAGAAACCACAGCGCAGATGTCAATCCGAAAAAGGTTCGGCAATGGCTGCAAGATGCAATTGATGCAGGCCCGATAGAAAATCGAGTCAGCGCTGAAAAGGAAGATTGAATGAAGGTACTACAGATAAATAGCGTTTATGACTATGGAAGTACGGGAAAAATAGTTGCTGATATTCATAAAATGTTGCCTCAATTCGGGGTGCAAAGCGTGGTGTGCTATGGCCGCAGACAGAAATCCACGGAGCAAAATGTTTATCAGCTTTGCGACGATTTCTATTCACACATCCAGCATTTCAGGGCCAATGTAACTGGCGTAATGTATGGTGGGTGTGCGTTATCAACATATCGTTTGCTTGAAATTATCAAATCGGAAAAACCGGATGTTGTTCACTTGCAGTGTTTGAACAATTATTTCGTTAACATCTATAAACTAGTAAATTGGCTTAAAATCAATAAAATCCCTACTGTTTTGACGCTGCATGCAGAGTTTATGTATACCGGAGGATGCGGTTACTCCATTGATTGTAATCAATGGAGTAACCGCACAGGATGCGGTCACTCTATTTGTCCTCGCTATCGCTCGGAGCTTAAGTCAATGATGGGCGATAAATCAGGATATATGTGGCGAAAAATGAAAGATGCATTTGACGGGTTTGATGACAACTTAATGGTTGTGTCCGTGTCACCATGGCTGATGGAGCGCGCGAAGAAATCTCCGATTTTGGCGGAAAAACAGCACTGTGTTGTTCTGAATGGCGTAGATACAGCTGTATTCAAACCGTATGGTACACAAGAGCTTCGAAAAAAATATAGCTGCGAAAACAATAAAGTGGTGCTTCATGTAACGCCTGGATTTAGCGCTGACCCAAACCATATTAAAGGTGGCTATTATGTCATAGAGCTGGCAAAAAAGATGCCGGAGGCTATGTTTATTGTTGCAGGCGATTGTGTGGGCGATGTAAGCGTACCGGACAATGTGACTTTGCTCGGAAAAGTAACAGATCAAAAGAAACTTGCACAGCTTTATTCGATGGCCGATGTTACATTGCTGACAAGCAAGCGAGAAACATTTTCAATGGTTTGTGCCGAAAGCCTTTGTTGCGGTACGCCGGTGGTGGGGTTTAAAGCCGGGGCACCAGAGCAAATTTCCATTGAAGAATTCAGCACTTTTGTGGAATATGGAAATGTCACTCAATTACAGTACCAGTTGATGGAACTGCTGCATCGGCATTTGGATGCAAAAAAAATCGAGACATTAGCCCACGAGAGGTATGCACAAGCTACCATGGTTGAAAATTATGTGGCCAAGTATATAGAATTACTGAGAGAACACGGAGTATAAAATGACATTCAATCCTAAAAAGTGTATCGGAATTTTATATTGTGCACTAACATTATTACTACTAGCTTTTGTGAATTATGATGGGGCTACAGCTTTCTATGCGATGGTGGTTCCGTATATTGAAGGGCATGTAATAGTTATTCATTTTATTTTGGCGGCTGTATTTGCAATTGTGCTTTTTTTGAGCTGTCTAAAAGGTAGAAAGTTTATTGTTGATAGCGTTTCGGTTGGATTGATGATTAAATGTATAGTTGATGCCATCCCCTTTTTAAAAACTCAAATTGACACAATGGATTATTTTTGGCACTGGTCCTGTACAGCAGCATCTTTGATTACATATATCATAATGATAAACTGCAATATAGATTACAAAAATAGAAATGTATTCAAAAAGATGTTGCTGCTGTTTGCATATGTGCTTTGCGGACAGGTCGTTTACACTGCTTTGTTTTGTGGTTACCAGTATTTAGATATACAGTACAAGATTGCCATGGTTATTCCGTACGGAGGTTCGAATATCATTGCTACAGCGTTGGTTCCAGGAGTGCTTTTGAGCTTTTATTTTATAAATAGTAAACGAGTGAAATGGTGCTCAATAATCGTGATCTTAAGTGGCATAGTACTAACAAAATCAAGAGGCGCAATACTGTATGTCTGTTTTGCACTGTTTGTTTGCTTGTTTGTTCATAATAAACAAAATGGAAAGACGCGCATAAATAATTTGTGGTTGATTTTTGCAGTTCTGTGCCTCAGTGGCGCACTAATTTCTGATGAGGGCTTTTTGACTCTTATGCAAGGATTCGCAAAAGGAAGTAATAATATTACATTGGCAGGATGGACCAGTGGCCGCAGTACTCTTTGGGCAGAAATGCTTTCTGCTATGTTTGATACAAATTTATTATTTGGTGTGGGAATGAAGTCGTTATCTGGCCACAGTGCAGGAGCGCATAATGTTTTGATTGATATGTTTTATAAAGGTGGTTTTGTTGGAGGACTCAATTACCTTATAGTTCTGCTCACGCTAATTAGGGCGGCTTTGAAGAATATGAAAAAAGGACTGAAAAGCTTTGCTGTTATGACCTTACTCTTGATCGGAAACATGATGTTTGAAGTGAATTATTTTTCGTATAGCTGCGATGTGTTTTTCTGGTTGATTGCAGGCTTAATGATGAAAGAAAGCTATCAAATTAAATCAAGTCAAATGGAGCAAGCAGGTATCTAAAAATGAGGAGGATGGAATGAAATTTCTAGCACTATATTTGCCCCAATACCATACGTTTCCTGAAAACGACAGATGGTGGGGAAAGGGCTATACAGAGTGGAGTGCGGTTAAAGCTGCTAAACCTTTGTTTAAAAATCATATAGAACCCAAAATTCCATTGAACAATAATTATTATGATTTAAGGTGCGAGGGCTACAAAACTTGGAAATGGCAAGCGGAGTTGGCAAATCAATATGGGGTAGATGGATTTTGCATTTATCAATATTGGTTTTGCGGCAAACAATTGATGGAAAAGCCTGCTGAAATATTACTGAATAACAAAGACATCAATATACAATATTGCTTTTGTTGGGCAAATGAAACATGGACAAAAACATGGTATGGACTTCAAAATGAAGTCCTTATGGAACAAACTTATGGTGAACATGATGACTGGGTAAAGCATTTTGAGTACATGCTCCCATACTTCAAGGATAGCAGATATATCAAAATAGATAATCGACCGATGCTTTGTATATATAGAGCGCAAGATATTGAATGCATGCCACAAATGTTAGCGGTATGGAACAAATTGGCAATGAATTATGGGTTTGACGGAGTTTATCTGGTGGCAGGTCAAACAGCAAAAGGCGTTGATCAAAGAACGGAATTGTATGAAGCGTATTATAATTTTGAACCGGGATTAACACTTTCCAATCGTTGGAAAGGCCTTTCAAAAAGATTCTTTAAGCTGCGCAATCACGCTGTTAGAAAAATTAATAAAGTTTTTCATAAAGAAATTATAGAATCCATTATTGATTCAAATATGTTGCTTCCATATATAAATGGAGCGAAAGCTAAAGAAGACCTAAAAAGAAATACTTTCCTAGGTGCTTTTCCGCAATGGGATAACACCCCAAGGCGTAGTTATAAGGGGTTGACGTACACGCATACAACGCCTGATTTTTTTCGAAAGCAACTGAATCGAATACAAGAGATAGATAGTCGAAATAATTCATATGTGTTTATAAATGCGTGGAATGAATGGGGAGAAGGATGCTACTTGGAACCAGATATTGCAAACAAGTATGCTTTTCTTGAAGTAATTAAAGAATTTTCGGAAACTTTTTAATATGGAGGACAAGTTATAAGAAATGGAACAAACTGCTAGCATAAAGAAAAATTATATATTAAACACAGCAAATCAATTGATGTCAATTATTGTTCCGCTTATAACGGCACCGTATCTTGCCCGTGTTCTGACAGCAAACGGCATCGGGATTCAGAGCTATACCAATTCAATTGTGACATATTTTACGCTGTTTGCGGTTATGGGGTCGAGCTCGTTTGGACAACGAGAAATTGCTTACAGTCGAGATGACAAATATAAGATGACAAAGTCGTTTTGGAATATAATGGCTTTTCGCGGTATTACAACGATTGCTACATTGGTTGGGTATTGGCTATTCATAGATACGGCAAAACAGTATAAAATATATTTTTTGATCCTGAGTATTAATATTATTAATGTGGGTTTAGACGTAACATGGCTATTTCAAGGAATAGAAGAATTTACAAAAATAGTAACCAGAAGTGTTGCTGTACGACTTGTCCATTGTGTATGCATTTTTCTATTTATTCGTACAGAATCAGATCTTTGGTTATATCTCTTAATGACATGTGGATTTAATGCCGTTGGATACTTAATAATGTGGATTTATGTCCCAAGATATGTGGGAAAACCTACAGAGTTAAAGCCCTTTGAAAATGCAAAAGGAATTTTTTTGCTTTTCCTGCCAACAATTTCCACTCAAATTTATGTTATTCTTGACAAATCTATGATTGGGTGGATAACGCAATCAACATATCAAAATGGATGCTATGAACAGGCTGAAAAAATTGCACGAATATCGCTAACGGTAGTAACTTCAATCTCTACAGTAGTTCTTCCTCGAATTGCTAATTTATATAAAAAAGACAAAATTGAAGAAGCAAAATCTATTTTGTATCAAGGATATCGTTTTGTCTTTTTGTTGTCTATACCGATGACCCTCGGCCTTATAACTATTGCGGATATTTTTGTTCCGGTGTTTTTTGGGGAAGGCTACGAAATGGCTATTCCGCTATTAAGAATATTTGGAATGATTATGATTCCAATTAGTTTGGCACATATTACAGGTTACTCTTATTTAATACCAACAGGTCAGCAAAATGTCTATACAATTTCTGTGACGATTGCAGCTTGTGCTAATTTAGTCATTAACATAATATCAATTCCGACATTTGGTGCTATCGGTGCAGCAGTTGGATCTGTAACGGCGGAAATAACGGGAATTCTTATACAGATTATTTTTTGTTTGGCAACGAAACAACTAAATGCGAGATGTATTTTTAGAGGGGTATGGAAATACTTGTTTAGCGCCATTGTGATGGCCTTGAATATTCGTGTTGTGGCCTTATTTGCACATTGTAATATTTGGGGGCTGTTACAGATGATTGCGGTTGGAGTGATAAGCTATATTACACTAATAGTTATATTGAGAGACGAATTTTTTTGCAATAATTCAAAAAAATTTTTACTGCTTTTCTTCAAAAAGCTAAGGAGATAATAAATATGAGTGCTTTTTGTAATGCAACCCTCATGATTACCGGAGGTACCGGCTCTTTCGGCCACACCGTCCTAAAACACTTTCTCACCAGCGACATCGGTGAAATCCGCATCTTCTCCCGCGACGAGAAAAAGCAGGATGATATGCGCCATGAACTACAGGCGGATTACCCTAAATATTTCAGCAAGGTGAAATTCTACATTGGCGATGTCCGCAATATTCAAGGCCTGCGCGATGCCATGTCGGGCGTTGATTACATATTCCACGCGGCTGCTCTCAAGGAAGTTCCGAACTGCGAGTTTTTCCCGATGGAAGCTGTTCGTTCTAACATTATCGGCACAGACAATGTTATCCATGCTGCGACCGAAAACCATGTCAAAAATATCGTGTTTCTGTCTACGGATAAGGCAGCCTATCCCATCAATGCCATGGGAATTTCCAAGGCTATGATGGAACATATTGTATATGCCAACGCTCGTGTCGCCGCCGAGCGCGGCACTACCTTGTGCTGCACACGCTATGGCAACGTTATGTGCAGCCGTGGCAGCGTTATCCCGCTGTTTGTTGACCAGATTCGTGCCGGCCATGAAATCACGATCACCGACCCCAATATGACTCGTTTCCTGATGAATTTGGATGAGGCTGTCGATCTGGTTATGTTCGCATTCCAGCACGCCAACCCGGGCGATTTGTTTATCCAGAAAGCAGATGCCTCTACGATTGGCGATTTGGCGAAAGCAGTGCAACAACTGTTTGGCGACCACGGCACCCGCATCATTGGCACTCGCCACGGAGAAAAGCTGTATGAAACCCTCATGGCCCGCGAGGAGCGCCTGCGTAGCGAAGACATGGGCAAATATTACCGCGTTGCTGCCGACAGCCGCGATTTGAACTACGATAAGTTTGTGGTCAAGGGTGAAGTGCAGACCATGGCGGATGAAAGCTACACCAGCCACAACACCAACCGTTTGGATGTTGATGGCACGGTAAAAAAATATTGACTACGGAGTATGTGCAGAACGCACTAAAAGAGTTTGAAGAAGAAAAGTCAAAAAATTGATAGATACTAGACTACAGACTGTCGAGGATAAATGATGAAAAAAATTGTTTTTATTACAGGCGTGGCCGGATTCATTGGTTCCAATCTTGCAAAGCAGCTCTTAAAAACGGAGCCGAGGATGATCGTTGTTGGCCTCGACAATATGAACGCTTACTATAATGTGCGCATCAAAGAAGCGCGCCTTGCTGAGCTTGAGAAATATCCGAATTTCACCTTTATTAAAGGCAACCTTGCCGATAAAACCTTGATTTCCCAAATTTTTGAAGAATACAAGCCGCAAATTGTAGTTAATCTCGGCGCACAGGCTGGTGTGCGTTACAGCATTACCAATCCGGATGCCTACATAGAGTCGAATATGCTGGGCTTCTATAACATCCTCGAAGCCTGCCGACACAGCTATGATAACGGTGCGCCCGGTGTGCAGCATCTTGTCTATGCCTCTAGCTCCAGCGTATACGGCACCAACAAAAAAGTGCCCTATTCCACGGATGACAAGGTGGACAACCCGGTCAGCCTTTATGCCGCCACCAAGAAATCCAATGAGCTTATGGCTCATGCCTACGCCAAGCTCTACAACATCCCCTGTACAGGGCTGCGTTTCTTTACGGTGTACGGCCCGGCAGGCCGCCCCGATATGGCCTACTTCGGCTTTACCAACAAGCTGCTAAAAGGGGAGACAATACAAATCTTCAACTATGGCAACTGTAAACGCGACTTCACGTACATAGACGATATTGTGGAAGGTATCGCTCGCGTGATGAAAAAGCCACCCGAAAAGAAAAATGGCGAGGACGGTCTGCCCATTCCACCCTATGCGCTTTACAATATTGGCAACAACCACTCGGAGAATCTGTACCTATGCGGAAATGAAGGGCTTGAACACCCAGCAAATCATCAATGGTGTCTGCCTTGATCCGCGCATTGGTGATCAATACAATAATCCTAGCTTTGGCTATGGTGGCTACTGCCTACCCAAGGATACAAAGCAACTGCTGGCAAACTATGCTGAGGTACCAGAGAATCTGATTGAGGCAATTGTTGAAAGCAACCGCACACGCAAAGATTTTATTGCTGACCGTGTGTTGGAAATTGCTGGAAGCTACGAAGCTAATGATGTATGGAGTGCAGAAAAAGAGAAGCCTGTTGTCGTGGGCGTATACCGCTTGACAATGAAGTCTAATTCCGACAACTTCCGTCAGTCCAGCATCCAAGGCGTTATGAAGCGCATCAAAGCCAAGGGCGCAACCGTCGTTGTATATGAACCGACATTAGAGGAGGGAACGACCTTTTTTGGCAGCCGAGTGGAGAATAATTTGAAAAATTTTAAGCGCCAATGTAACGCCATTATCACAAACCGCTATGACAGTTGCCTAGATGATGTACAAGAAAGAGTTTATACGCGAGATCTGTTCAGAAGAGACTAAAATGTAATGAGAGATAAATTGTATCCTCCCTTCCATAGTCACGTAGCGAATCATCGACGATATTATTTTGCGAGTTCCTACTGGCGTTGTTAGTTTGAATGGTTATTAGTTTGTTTAATTTTTTGTTTGCATTTTCCGCATACGCTCTCCGGCTGCTTTACGTGCCTCTTCTGACATCTGCCTGGGCAAATGAATTTTGACACACTTCTTAGGAATACGAGCCAAAATAGAACCATCAGTATTGGTAGCTATAATTTTAAATTCTTCATTGGCCTCGGCCATCCTAGTAATCTTATTAATCCAACTCTGGATCTCAAAGTAAACTGTAGCGTAAGGCTTTTCGGAGTCCCAATTAATTGCGTTTTCTTTTACTGCCATATGTGCACCTCCTTCCTCAAGCGTGGTGTAGATATATTTAGTTAGTATTCATAACGAAGTTGACGGTCAGAAACGTTGTATGCTTTTAGCATTAAATGAGCCTTTGCAAACATTTCCTCTTTTTCGGATCCATCAATTTGGGGTCGTGCGTATACGTTGGGAGTATTTACAATCACGCCATTGTCATTTACAAACTTACCATAGTTATTGCAAGCAAGCATGCCAGCATCCACGAGTGCGTGTACCGCATTCAAAACAGTAGGAGCAGATAGCTTAGTTTCTTTTGCTAATCTTTCAAAAGACATATAAGTGGCCATTGGTGAGAATTCAATTGTCTGACCTGGTTTGCGCGGATAAATGTATGAAACAATCGTGAGGAATACCTGCAACAAGACTCCTTTGTTTTTTGCATTAACATAGTCTCGCAGCACCTCCCACTCATCTTCATACAACATGGCGAAGCTATTATCGCATCCATCTAATAGATTTTTGGGGCTGTCCGAGATGTTTACTTTAAACATTCGTATGCTGCTATACTTTTCATCCAATTCAGCATTCGTAGTCCAACCAAGATTTTCATACGCAAATTGGATGGTGTCGCGAATATAGTTTTTGAACCTGTAATATGTAGCGCGTGAAGGGCAAGATATGTCGTGCCCACAATCTTCATATAGGGCCTGAATGGATGCGCGTGATTCTCCATGTCTGCTTTCCCCATATTTGAGAGAGGTGAAAATCAACAGCTGCTCTGGACGTAGATAAGGTTTCACCATGTCTTGGGAAACCCTAAAAAGGGGTGTGTAAATTTTCAAATATGGCTCTTGGCTATCTTTCTGCATGTGTTTGTTTTCTCCTTCTAAAATTAATCAAAGTTACATACGCTCCGGCAATGAAATATTCCTAGATTTCTGAGAAAGTTTTTCGGCAATGATAAAAGCTTGTCAGATTTACCCCAGTTGCTATTGGTGCCGGAGCATAAAAGTCGTGTATTATTGTTTGGCATCCGCTGGATGTTACGGAGCGCGGGCATTTGTCCAAATGCTTATTATAACTACTTAAAAGGAAAAACGGCAGAGTATCTTGCCAAAAAAGCAGATATTCGCCGAGAGATAGAGACTATTTACCATGAAACTGGTGGTATTTTAGGGCACAGAAGCATGAGAATCTTTCTGCTCCGAAAAAGGATTTCATTAAGCAAGGCCACGGTACATCGGTATATGAATAAAGAATTGCGGTTGCTGTGCATCTGCCGCAGAAAGCGGCCTGGTTATAAAAAGGGGGAGCCTCACAAGGTATTTCCGAATCTTCTGAATCAGAGATTCGAGGTTTCTGCCAAAAACCAAGTCTGATGCACAGATTTTACGTATCTTTTCATTTCAAACGGGATGGTACGATATAATTGCACGATTATCGACCTCTACGATCGCCGTGTGGTAGCAAGTGAGACGGGAAGATGGATTACAAGCGAGCTTGCTATTAAGACATTGAACAAAGCGTTGGATGCCCAGCGGAAACGTCCGTACGGGCTTATTTTACACTCTGACCAAGGCAGCCAATTTACATCTCTGAACTTTACCCTTTTTTGTGAAGAACACGGGATTAGACAGAGCATGAGCCGAGCCGGCTGCCCATATGACAACGCCCCAATGGAACGCTACTACAACAGCCTGAAAGCAGAGCTGATTGAGCAATTCACTTTTAACACGGACGAGGAGCTCAATTATGCCGTTTCCGAGTACGCTTATCTCTGGTACAACCAGATTCGTCCGCATTCCTATAACAACTATATGACACCACTAGAGGCACGCAATTCGGGCTAAATTAGACAGTGGTGTTACAAATATGCTTGACCAGGACATTTCACAATTTTATTATGTGAAAGTTATAAGACAACTGCTATACTAATTATCAAAAATGTTGATAGACAGCTCCACGTGGTCGGCAGGCTTAAGTCGTAAAGTAATATATTACTGTGTGGAATAGGGCTCTCTGTAAAAAACTTGTTTTATCCAATGAAAATTAACTCTTGACAAACTTCTTTATTTGCCGTAAGATAATAAACATAGAAGAACTAAGCCCGCAACAAAACTTATAAGGGAGTATAGCCTATGGAAGAAATAGATAACAACTTGCTGCAATTGCCTCAAAGCTAAATTTAATATGTATTCGGGAATGGTTAAGGGTATCCCATTTGGTAGACAGTGTTGGAAGAGTAATTCTCCGGTACACGGCAAATGCGCAAGTAGAGAAATTAAGTATATGGATAAAGACAGCACCTTGATGGGTAAGAACTATGGTAGATCAGACTAATTTGAAATTTAAACTTGGTCAGTTTTCGGATAAGGATTGGAATAAGGAAGCTATTGGTATGGCGCTTTTAAGCTAGTGTATTTTGAAAGCGTTTGAACAAGGCATAAAACACACTGGACTTTATCGAAGTTTATGTTTGCAGTGTTCGCCTAGCTGCGTATTGCATGAAATATCTGCTTAAGGTATGATGATCTTTGATAGAGGTGATAGTATGCAAGAAGACCAATCTATTTCTATATATAATCCACTGATGAAAAATGGTTTTTTAAAATCTCTAGGTGATGATGATACACCAGGTGTATATAAGAAAAATATTGCAGCAACGCTCTTTAAAGTTGCGTTTTATCCTTTTGAGGTAAAGTGGGATAAAGATTTTTGCAAGTTTAATTATGAACAGACGTTTGAGTGTCTGCTTAGCGCAAAGATGACGGGAACGGCTTCGCTGTTCTACAAAAAAATTACAGTATTGAGAGAATACGTTTATTGGTGCGCGGCACGGGGGGAAATTACACTTGCGGACGCGGCTACACATGCAGTAATGATGATTACTCGTTCTGAGCTAAATCGTTCTGCAAATGCGATATATTCGTCATACTTTTTCTCTACTAAAGAGTTTGCTCAATATGTAAGCGAAATTGGAAAGTTTGGAGACTCGTTCCTTGGACTTCAAACTCTGATGATACTGGCTTGGTACGGATTAAATTATGATGATATGGTCGCAATGAAGAGAACTGATATAGACCAAAATAATCACACAGCTTGTGGGCATGTTATTGCAGATCCAATACTATTTGAGATATTGTATCGATTTAGAGATAGGCAATACGAAGCACGAGAGTGTGCAAATGGTGTTGTCAAACAATATCAGTTGAAAAATGACGTGTTGCTTTTTAGCACAGTAAAAGGCGATGGAACTCCTAATATTAAAGTTAACTTTCAAGTTGGGTATATGACGAAAAAAAGAAAAGACGCGATGCAAAGGTTCCCAAAAAGTTCTCCGTTTAGTGAAAAGAATGTTAGTATGACAAGGTTGCTCAATTCAAGAGATTTCCTTAAAGTTTATGAATTCATCAAAGATACAGATGACCATAAAGTAAATAGTTTTGTAGGGCGTAAAAGGGCATATGAAAATTGTCTTGGGAAACCGATATTAGATCCAGAATGCGTAAACTTTTGCGAGTGGATGGACTATAAAAAAGCACATCCCAACATCTAGTATAAAATTTATATGGGTGAGATTCCCATATAAATTTTCAACACATAAAGAATGCAATCAATATAAAACGACTGACATACAAAGGCTTTATCAGTATGCTTAACTACTATTATATTTTGCTTAAACGTATGCACGGGAGCTAGTAATGCAGATAAGGATATATATGAAAATTATATTGTGTATTATCAAAATGTGGATGAGTCTATAAAAATATACTTCGTCGAAAGATGCTCTAACTCTAATAATTCTACTGAATTTATTAAAGCGATTGCCTTCAATACAAGCAGTTTCCAGTCTGGACGAAACTGGCTACATGAATTAAGAAAAGGAGATATAAAATGCTGCTAACTCAGAAATCGGAAGATGATAAGAAATTCTACACATCGAAAGACATCCAATCTATTATGGGATGTGGCAGAACTAAACTATATGAGCTTTTAACAAATGAAACGTTCCCCACGATTAAAATTGGGAGACAATTCTATGTTCCTAAAGCACAGTTTGACAAGTGGGTAGAGCGTAATTTGTACGGTTCTGTAATACTGAATTAAAATAAAAAACAGGGAAGAGAGCAATCTCAACCCTGTTTTTTATTGTGACGTTTTACAACTGGTTTAATCTTCATTCGTCGTCCTTATCTAATACGCTGACCGCATTAATCTTTTGAGACGGGATAAAATGCGCATATATATCGTAAGTCGTACTAACCTTGGCGTGTCCTAACAATTCAGACACTATCTTAACATCTACGCCATGCCTTAAAAGTGCAGAGGCAAATGTATGCCTTAAACAATGCAAACCGGAGTTTTGTATGCGAGTTTTTGAGCGTTCTTGCATTGCATTAAAAGTTCTTCTAATGTTTCTGTCTGAGACCGGAGTAAACTTTGATGTTAGAAAAACAAAGTCCGTACTTGTAACATGGTCTCCGTTGAGCTTCTTTATTTCGCATAAAGCGATTAAAGCACGCTTCGATAGGCTTACGGTACGAGTACCCTTTTTTGTTTTTGTAGAACCTAGCTTTTTTGATTTGGTGTTTGTTATGCGAGCGCCGTCTTTGTCGCGATCAAAAGAAGTGGTCATATTATCTCTAATTAACATCTCTTTTTTTGTAAAGTTGATGTCTCCCCATTTTAGGCCAAGGGCTTCTCCGATACGAAGCCCTGTATACATTAGAAACACGACATGGTATCCATATCTATATATGCGAGTGCTATGTGCCTTATAGTATTTTGCAGTGGTATATCCGCCTTTTGGTTCGGTTACACGACCAGCTTCAAGATATATTTTTTCCATGTCGTCGTCATCAAGAAATTCAATCTCTTTAGTTTTGACAGACAATACGTCCTCTGATGGCAATTCTACGCCATCCATGGGGTTATACGGTAAGTCTTTGAGTTGTACTGCCTTCTTCAGGCAATTGTTAATACAGACCTTTGTACGTTTGATGGTGCCATATGAATACTTCTGAGACGACACGAGTTCATTAATATATTTTTGCAAAAGAAGAGTTGTCACATTAAACATCTGTGCCTTAGCTAAGATAGGGTAAGGCCTAATACGACATTCTAAACACTCTTCTAATGCATCATAGCTTGTGGGCTTCAGCTGATGCAATTTGTACGTAGTCATCCAATTTTTGTAATATTTATCAAAAACCATCTTTGTAGAGTCTACGTTACCATTAGAGCGAAGCATAAAATCATAATCTTTGCTTTTTTCTTTACTTCGGATGCAGAGTTACTATACAACGCCTTTATGTTTGGCTTACCATTTTCTTTTCTGCCAAACTGTTTGCGAGCAACCCATTTCTTGGGTTTGTATTCATAGAAGCACCATTCGCCATGGTTGCGTTTGTACCTTGTTATCTTTTTCTCGTCGGCCATTTGAAAACTGCCACCCTTCTTATAAAAAAATGTATAGGGGGATTAGCCTAGTGATTTGTGCTTATTATAGCACACGATATTATCTATTCCAATAATAATATTACAATGTATATTACAATGTATACGATATTTACTGATATTTGGAGGAACTCAACGGCACTATGGAAAGTTGCAAAATCTCCTTGAAACAAACAAAAAGACTACTAAAATAGCTAATATAAGCCATTTTTAGTAGTCTTTTCTTGGAGCTACTGACCTGATTCGAACAGGCGACCTGCTCATTACGAGGAAATAAAAAAATAGCTTAATTTAAAAAGAAAATAATCATTTGCGCCCAAAGGTTCCCAATAGAACCTAGAATATAATATGAAGAGACCTGGTCAATGGGTTTAAATAATAGCCTTTCCAATATGTTAGTTAAGTGATAAACTTACATTAGGCTATACGCCGCAGAGGATGGCTTTACTGGATGACTTGATAAGAAAAAAGCGAGTTGTGAAATCGATTAAGGAGAAGTTATGAAACAAGAAATAATATTGTTGGAAAATGAAGAAAAAGAGAGCGATTTTTGGACAATTATAGAAAAGATTAAACACTATGCCGAAACTAACCCTGCTCTCTTTGTTTTTGCAGGAACAATTATTGTTACCGTTGTTTCCACTATGATTAAGTTTCTGCTTTATGTTCATAACTTGAGCTACAATAATTACTTCGGTGTTTCAAATACATATATTACTATTACAGAAAAAAATAGTTATGGCTTTCTTCTTTATACATGTGGAGCTATTATTATGCTTTTACTTAATGCACTTTCTTTTTATTTTTTTAAGAAAAGAAAATTAATTCGGTACATGCTTTCTTTTTTTTGTATAATATTTTTTGCTTTTATGATTTTTATAGCGATAGGAGACAACTCCGCTTTTATGAGCAACTTAGTAGATAATATAAATATATCTGTAAGGGTTGCGTTCTCATTAACATTAGTAGCACATATGCCGACTTTGTGTTCGTGGGCAAATGAAAAACTTTCTCGCCTTTCAAGAAAGTTTTTTAGGACAGAATGCAAAGGAGAAGTCGCAATGAGAAATCAGAACAAAGCTATAAGGGGGAGCACAAAACAAGATAATCTCCGTTTCCTAGCAATTATGATAGGAATTAGTTTTCTTATGATGGTAGCAGTGAGCTTGAATATGGGACGAATAGAAGCTATGGGTAAAAGTACATTTAAAACAATATCACTTGAAAAATTAAATATGATAGAGGCCAAAGAAGAAGAGTGGAAAAAGGCTAGCGGAGGAGTTGTTGTTTTTGAAAACAATGATATCTTTTTAGTTTGTCCATACGAGCAAGAACAAGAAGGAATTAAAATAAAAAAACATATTCAAACACAGATTTCTAAGGAAAATACAACAGTTATAAATCAGCGGTTCATAAAAACAAAAGTAGGGTAAATTTGACTTCGAGTAAAACTGGAGGAAAAAAATGTGTATGGATGAAACTTACGAGACATTTTTCAAGGCTGCAGGAGAAACCGTGGCTAAGGAAAGTGTAAACAAACTTTCGGATATGTTGGGAAGATGCTTTCCTTTTTGGGGAGTAAAGAAAGAGGCTGTATTAACTTATATAGAGGAGATTAAGTCCAGTGATTTATCCCCAGAAGCAAAGATGGTGGCACTTGCTAGAACAAAATCAACCTATAAGCATCTGAAAAATCAGATAGCAATTGCTCAGATTGCTGAAAAACAAGTTAAGCTAGGTCCATCTTCTGAATTCGAATCAACTATTAATGTAGAATGGTTTGAGCGCTTTTTCGAGGCGTCAAAATTTGTTTCAGATGAAAAACTGCAGTTTATGTGGGGAAAAATTTTGGCTGGCGAGATTCAAAAGCCTAATAGCACACCTCCGCGCATTATTCGTATTTTATCAGAAATTACTCCTTTTTATTGCAACGCGTTTCAAGCACTTTGTAGTTTAGCGATATATCTGACCCCGTTCGGCCCTGAAGCACAGCGGGGTAAGACGATGCCAACGGTTATAGTGCCTCCAAACTACGAATATTTAGAAAAATACAATATAAATTTTAGTGTTTTAAGTGAATTGCAATGCTTAGGATTGATAGTCTATGATTCTTTTGTAGGCTATCGTCTTCGGATTGATCCAAAGGAGTCTCCGTTTATAAATTTTCTTTACGGACAAACCTCTTTTACAGCAATAACTTCCCAAGAATCTTTACCGGTGGGCTGTGTGATTCTCACAGAAGTGGGAGAAAAAATTTTTAGTTTTGTGGAAAAAACAATAATTCCGGAACATCTAGATTATGTTATAGAATTTCTTGAAAAAAGAGAGGTGAAATTGAAAAGGCAAGAATGAATGTGCAATGTGAAGATTAAAATTCCTAGGAACAGAAAATCTAAAGATTTTACACGCTTAGCAGCGGACTCCTATTTGAGGCTTGTGAACTTAATATTACCCATATTAAAGCTTTTCCGCTCAACCCAGGTTAGAGGATTTATTTCTATATGATCTGAATTACAAATAAATTGCAAAAAATTGTAAATGTTTTAATTTTTATGCCGCAATAATACCAAAAAATTCGGTTCGTTGTAATAACAGATATCAGTGCCGCAACATGGATTATAAAGGTATTGCCGGTTTGCCAACTCTTATATCAGTAATTGATATAAGAGATATGCAAGTTGCTTCGTGTTGAAAGATAAGATTCATAAATATAGAAAAGTATTATTTAAAAATATGCGATATAAAGCATTAAAACTCTAGAGATCACCAAATAGAACACAAATCAATAAAAGCTCGATTACCGAAGGTTGGAAGCTTCTTTTTCGTACCCTTTGCTTCGATGGTTGAGCTTCACTTAATAGCCCCATTTTTAATCTTAAAATAGAGATGTTCATAAGAAACTATTAAGTATAATGAGTAGGCAAGCAAATTGACTACAAGTGTGACAGCTATTTAAAAACAGTAAAATATGTTTAAGAAAACGCCCTAATGTTAATACGAAATTTGGTATTTTAAGGAGACTTATTTTTGTGAAAAAAATTATTGAATTCCTAAATTTTTTTGAGAACCTTAAAAAAAAGCGATTTTTAAAAAGCTTATTAAGTATAGGAATTATTTTCTTTATTTTATTTCTCCCCTTGATTTTAGAAAAATTTTTGTTTAATGGTTTTTTTGGTTGGCGGCCATTTATTACAGCCTTCAGCGAGGAAGTATGGTTTTCTTTTATGATTTCATATATAGGGGCCTTAACTGCTGTGTTTTTGGGCATTGTAACTATCCGGCAAAGTGCAAAATATAAAAAATTATCAGATAGTGTTACGAAATTGACTTTGTTACCCGAAATCTTTCTTATTCACATTAACAGTTCTACAGCGCTACCGTCTCAAGAAGATTTTCCATTTTTTTATTATTCTGTCCAAAGCCAGGATCAAATTGATTATAATGTGGAAAGACAAATATTTAAACTGAGATTTATAACTCTTAATAATCCTATAATTGATTTACGTATTAATCACTTTACCTATAGTTACTATAAAAACTCCAGACGGTACCTTAAAGAAGAAAAAGAAGCACCCCATATAGATATAGACCAGATGAAACAAGTAGTGTTTGTTGATGAAATTTTTTCTATTATATTCTCTCTTCCTAAAGTTAATGGTAACACTCAAAACTCCGAAACAATTCCCGATGAAATACATCTTAATATTAACATTAAATATAAAAATCAACATTACATGGAGTGTAGTAAGGAAGTCGGTATTGTACTCTGCAAACCGCCTCAGGGAAATCAAAATAATTGGATACAAACCATCACCCAGCCGCAAGCAAGTATAAAAACTGAATTTCTATAATTATTTGATATGATCTTTAATATGCAATATTGTTTTCTTTGATTTCAATAGTGCAAGAAATAGGGCCTACAGAACGAATATACTAGAGACCTTATTTTATATACATTATTTCGCTAATTTTGCTGTACCTTCCGCTTTTTGCTCTATCCATTTAACTAGTGTCAGAATGAACTTTACGTTTACTCATAGGCTTGCGATATTTTCAAGTAAATCATGGCCTTTTTCTATAGCGTTCTATGTAAGTAAAATGATTGACACAAGGTTAATTCTTGTTAAGATTTAATTGTTTTATCATTCTTTTACATAATTACATGTAGAAAGGGTGAATATGATATCTAGTTTATCAAAAATAAGAGCATATTCTTGTTTTCGCTTAGGAAAGTGGGAGCATGTGAGAGCACACCGTAGAAGCTATTCGTACTAGTTTTGAACTAGTTGGTAGTGAGAATGATGGGACACCAATATGTCTATAACAGGCAAAGCCCCCGGCCTTCATTAGCCGGGGGCTTTGCCTGTCTCTATTCTTTTTTGCTAGGCTTCTTGAGAATATTGTCCCAGACGTTTTCGGTGCCGAGCTTTCCAGCGGAAAGAAGACTGATTAAAAAGTCAGGAATGCGAGTGCCCATTTTGTTTGCATTCTCGCAGATGCTGCCGAGTTCCGTGAAAATATACCAGCAGATTACCACTGGAAAAACCATCATGCCATAGGTAAAGGGAAGTGTAAATCCGGGAATGTTGTTGACGATTTGACCGAGTATTCCGTCTACGATTGCTGCAATAATGACCACAAGAATCATCCCAGCTTTGTGCCAGATGCCGTCTCTCGCAGTGCTAGACTTCCACTCCTTGTTTTTCTTTGCGGCAGCAGAGCCCGAAATCCAGTCCAATGCCATGCAACAAATCCAGCCTACGACAAGCCAACCAATCCAGCCAAAGGCAGCGGTAAAGGCTGTTGCTGTACCCACGATGCCGCCTTTGATCACTGCAAAGATATTGCGCTTTTCTTCCATGTTACACCTCCACATCGGTCACAAAACACTGAATACCCTGTGCGCTAAGCTTTGCCGCGTACGCCTTAGCAGACTGCTCCGAAGAGAAAGCACCAGCCTGTACGCGGTACAGCTTATTGTTAGGTGTCGGCACAGGCTGAGCAGGTGCGGTACCGACATTCCACATTTCATCTAAGTACTGCTGTGCTTTCTGACGTAGCCATGTCATGCCGCCGCACTGGCCTGCACGTAACTGCGCCGGGCAGTTCTTTTTATCTCGAGAAAAATCGTGGTGCTCGAAAATGTAGCCGGACACAGTTTTGATTTTACGCTCATGCAGCAGAGCAGCAGCAAGATACGCTGCATTCTTACATGCCTGTGCAAAGTCTGCGCCGACGTTCACACAAATTTCAATCGCAATCGTTTCATTGTTGCCCTTGCCGTTTGCACCGTCTGCGGCATGCCATGCCACTTCACCGTCTGGCACAAGATGATACACTTCGGCTTCGTCCACAACGTAGTGGTAGCTGCATTCCTTTGCACTGCCACCGTTGCGTGTCATATATACCATATGGTTTTTCGCAGTCGCCGTGGCTGCCTTGTTTGCGGTTTCGTGGATGGTGATACCGCTAAAGGCACGCAGCTTTTTGCCGCAGCGTGCTGCGCTGATCGGAAGAATGCTTTCGTTGATTGTGATCATGTTACGTCCTTTCTATTGTTCGTTTTATCGGCTTGCTAAAGAATAATGGGCTCAATCCACACCACACTATGTCCAAAGAGGTGTATCGTCGTGCGGAAGAAAATACTTTTTGCTATTATGATGGCATTGTTGTTGGTGTCGTGCAGTAAAGAAACTACACAGCCGACGAATGAGCCTGTATTTGAACAGGAGTGCGCAAATTTATACTTGCACGTCAGCGGCGTTCCGCTTTCACCGTCCTAAAAATAAAAGTTTGTAGCCCTTTGAGATAGGGTGTTACACTTTAATTCCCAGTGCCTCCAGTTGCTGCTCGGTGTAGGTGAGCTGTTCCAGCTTGACGACAAGATGCGTTTCCGTAACCGGCGGAGTGCTTGCGTCAGTAAAATTCGGAATGGTCACGATTTCTTTGCCGACCGAGGTGACATAGTTGTATTTGCTGTAAATCAGAGAGTGCTTGACCTTGTTAGGCTCCACGGACTCATCAATCTCAGTGAGAGTGATGGTGTCCGTTTTCTTTTTGTCCGAAAAAAGCGAATCCAGCTGTTCCAGTGTCATGAGATCTTCCCGCATGTGAATCTCCATGCGGTTTCGGGCATTGGTAGAAAAAGAAGGATAGACCGCAGTGCTTTGCGGTAGTACCTCGTATTCGGATTTGTCTGCGAGTGTGAGTTTTAGCATTGTTAGAACCTCCTAATAATCTTTAACTAAGCCACATATTTGAGATATACACGCCGCCACGAAGTGCCTCAACACCGATAGAGATAGCACCTGCTGAAACTGGAAGAGTGTATGTACCGGGAGTAGTGATTTCTCGGACATGTTCAGCATTTACGCCCCACTTGTCGGTACTTCCAGTCGTGGCAAACATAAAGCATTGACCAGCGCCTTCGCGACCTACGACCTGAATATTTAATGTGCTGTATCCGGAAGTAGCGATGGGAAACCACCAGTCAGCTCGACCATCGCAGTTAATCAGCCAATTGGCACCAGATATCTGGCTAGCTTGCCATGCTGACCCTTCCACATACTTTTTTACAGGTGTGCCGAGCCCACCGAAGGCGCCATTGTAAAATAGCGTGAGTTCCTTTTTCCAGTTAAGGACATTGTTGAAATAACATTCGCGTTGCTCTGCGCCATTGTAAAAAAGGCCGCTTTGCGCAACGTTATTAAAAAAGATGCCTCCTGCCATTGCGCCGCCTCCTTACGAATAGCTAATCCAGAGCCGGCCGTCCGAACCCATCGAGATATTACTTGCCCTGGCTGCCATCTTAGCAGCAGGGACAGCCAGTACAGTGTTAGCACCGCCATTAAAGCCTAAGTAATAGGCTTGTGCAGCAGTAGCAGCTTCGTTCTTAAATGAGTCAAAGCCACCCATACGAGAAATGGGCCATGCGTAATCACGCACATACTTGTTAGTACCGCCATTTTCTTGCCAGCCAAACCACACTTTTGTGTTTGTGTCATATCCATTAGACCAGACTCTTCCCGGAACAGGGAAAGACTCAACTAAGTGGACAGTAATAACTTGAGAGGATTTCCACACTTCACGGTAGCCATAGAAAGCACCTTTAATGCCGGGAGGGCAGTTAGTGTAGGAAGTATCAGCGGTCTCGCTACCAAACACACTAGGCTTCATATCTTCACTTGAAAAGTCGCCGGCAGTGTTGATGGATAGAAAGTCATTGTTGACGAGGAGTTTTGTGGTAGCCATTCCAGACTCACTAGCGTAACCAGCGTTTGGCACTTTTGCATCTGCTGCGAATTTAGGCGTAGTAATGGCACCATCCGCAATCTTGGGCTCAGTGACGGACTTGTCCGGCAAGGCACCGCCAAACACATCTGCCAGGGCTTTTTGGAGCGAAGCAATCAGCCCGGCAACCTGCGCATGAATGGCAGCAGTGTCAATTTCTGTGATGCTGTCGGCCATTAGACCACATACGCTCGGGTCAAGTCGCCGGTCTGTAATTTGCTCCTGAGAAATAGCAATGAGGCCGGGAGTGACATTAATTGTCGCAAGATAGATCTCGTCGTAGTTGTCGTTGCGCACTGGCGCCACCACGGTAGGCGCAGAAGCATATGCTCCTTTCTTTACGGTGATTTCTGCGCAGTTTTTGATTTTGTCGAGCCGACAGACCACGGCGTCAATGCGGGCAAGAGCGCCATCGGCTACCTCAATCGAAAGTGTTAAAGGCTGGGGCTGCAAGGCACAGGTGCCCCAGTATTCTGCATACTTTAGCCATGCAAGACCAGGGGAGACAGTGACCGACATACCGCTTGTAGCAGTGACAGCGAGATTAGTTTCAGCCGAAAAGACACCACGAGTTCTGGTGCAAAGATATGCACCAAGCGCTTCAGCGCCATATTCGGTATTGTCGAGAGGAAAACAAATCATAGGCTCGTAGCCTCCTTTTCAAGAGCAAAATCAGAAAGAATCGCATTGACCGATTTGCCCGTTTTTTCATATACGGTACGCACAGCAGAAACCCGTGCAGATAGCCGCAGACCATACCGGGTGATTTTCAGCGGCACAATGTCGCCCAGGAAGTAATCCTGGCCGTAAAGCATTAAGCCTTGCCCCAGCGCAGCCGATACTTCCAGCGTTTTGAGCTGCGCTGCCAGCTTTTCCAGTCCGCGCGCCTCAAGTAGAGCAGTGTACTGACTGTCGGTGTAAGTAGCTTCGGAATAGGTGTAACCACCTTGTCCATCTGGTGTTGCCACCTGGTAGGTTTGGGCAATGTCTTTGGCATCCACCCAAAGCTCGCGGCGGTCATCTCCGGCATAGCTGCCGAGCGTAACGGTAATGATTTTGCGCGCTGCGCCTTCGCCCTGGCCGCCTACGACGGCGACGTTTTTCCAATCGGCAGAGCCTTGCACGATTTTGAGGTTCGAGAGGTTGTCGATGTCATCGCCGAAATAGCCGTTGTATCCGTTGCTGGTCGTGCGGTCAGTGCCCTGATACACCTCAAAGGTTTCCACGCCTGTTTCCGGCGCGAATGTTTCGCGAAAGCCCAGGCCGGAAGCGGTCGCAAGGCTGATTTCAGCAGCTAAGACGCTGCCCCAAGTAATTTGGGTATCGGTCTTTGCTACAAATCCTTTGGCTGCGGCCGAGGCGCCGGGCAGCCCTCTGCGGTGCTTTGTGGTAAGGCCCAGCATGCCGCTTTCCACACCGGAAATATTCTCGGTTGCCATCACGATGCGATCTGCCCAGCGTGAGACAGAGAGCGGTGCACGCACAGTCAGCGTGGCATCTTTGCCTTTGTCCTCGAGTGTAACTTCGCGGATGACTGCGCTTTCCGGGTGCTCGGTGCAGTAAAGTCGGTTGCCATCCACAAGCAAAGCAGTGTTCTTTTTCGTAGCCGAGCACACGAGCTTTACTTCTCCGGCATCCTGGTATTCACTCAGCCATTGCAGGCTGCGAATATCTTCAATTAGACCAATGCGCTCAAGCGAGGCATTGTAAACGTAGAGTGTCATATACCCGGCAGCACTCCTTTCGGCGCGAGAATCTGCACACGCAGGCCCTCGCGGTTGTTTTCGGCGGCGCAGCGCAGCGTGTTGTTGCCGGGATCTAGCTGCATGTTGAGATCGCTGCCAATGTCCAGATATTTGAAGCCGTTGGCTTCGGTGCCCCCAGCGAGCCGCAGCGTTACGCCTTTGCGGCCATACACCGTGGAAACGGTAATCTGCTCGCCAGCCGCCATTACTTTATTAATCTTGATATAGCTCTGCCGCTCCACATGGTACAGTTCAGGATTCGTGACCTGTGTTGCTGCAGTAAAGGTAATGTCAAACTCAGTGGCCGCGCCGCCGCTGTTGTGGACGGTGGTAAATAGGCTGTTTGAATATTGCGAGAGATACCACCGACCGCCGGTATTTAAGGGAAACCGAAACAGCTTTGTCAGTCCTGCAATCTGTGAGGGGACAGATGCAACGGTACGCCAATACGGATATGGACATCGCAACGAGAATTGGAAGTTCTGCATGCCAGCGCCATCAGAAAATTCCGGTGTCTTTTTCGGTGCACCTTCTATGTACCAACTTTCGCCGCGGTCAATAATGGTAAGACGGCCTACTATCCCCGGCAAAATGCAAGAAAGTACCGCGCGGCGATTGGGTTCTGCATCATAAAGCAGCACACCATTCATTGTGATGTCACGAGGCTGCACCGATTGGTTGTTAATGGTGCTACCAATTTGCCCGGCACCTTGGGACTCGCTGATTGCGACGGAATTACCTGAAACGCCAGTAACAGAAGAAATCCAAAACGAAGAATCTTTTGAGAATACCACCGATTTGCCAGCAGATTCATAGATGAAAACAGCATTTTCAGTCATGGGTTTTTCCAGCGGTTCCTTTCCATAAAATCTTCAGCCTCCCGCGTTAATTCAGCGGGGGAAAGGCTATCGTGTGTATGAATGGTCTGATAAAAATTAGTGGTTGCACTAGGGGCTGCGGCTGGAGCCGGCGGGACAGAAAACGCAGCTACTTGCTGCATGGCATCCGAGGCGGAAACAGCAATTCCATACTGCGCGTCATCTACAGCAGCGCGGGCAGCTTCTACCATGTCCGTCGCAGATGCTCGGGCCGCGCTCACTGCCTGCGGAGTGGATTCCTCGACGCCAACAGCCATGCCGGCCGGCAGCATTTTACCGATTTGATCACGCATTAATCGTGAGGGTGATTTAATGCCGAAAAAGTTTTTTACTGCGTCGAAGGCAGCTTTTGCAGCGTTTAGCGCGGCATCCTTGATGAGCGTTGCTGTTGCTGTAATGCCTTCTTTGATACCGTGAATGATATTGCGGCCGAGATCGGACCAGTGGAAACCATCCTTAAACGTTTTGACGATGCTGTTTACGATGTTCTTGGCAATTTCAACAGGCGCATGAAAGAGCGCCTTAATACCGTCTGCGATAAACTTGATTAGGTTTTTACCAAGGTTTATCCAGTTGAACGCCGTGAACACCGAAACAATGGCTTGGACGATTTTAGGAAAGTTTGCAATCAGATCAGGCACTGCGCCAATGATACCTTTTATAAGCTCGAAAATTAAACTGGCGCCGGTTAGAAGGATTTTGGGCAGATTGTCGTTGATGACTCCGCAGATATTAATGATGATTTGCGGAACGTAAGCAATCAAATCCGGCAGAGCTGCGATAAGGCCTTGCACTAGATTTTTTATAAGATTTAGTCCGCTATCCACCAGTCGCCCTGCATTTTGCCGCAGATTTGCAGTGAACTGCTCAATCATCGGCAATGCATGAGACAGAAACTGTGGTACACCCTCGACGAGCCCAGCAGCAACCTGGTCAATCATCTCAAGTCCAGAATCAAAGAGCGACTGCCCGGCGTCCATGAGATTGACGATTAGCCCTTGTGCAATATCCAGAGCCGCAGAGGCCATACCGGCGGTACCATTTTGGGTAAAAGCTGTTTGCAGCTTATCAACCCAGCCGATAGCCATTGGCAATACATTCTTAGACAGGTTATCAGTTAGCCCTTTGGTGATATCTCCCGCCAGGGAGGTTGCATTGTCTTTCAGCGTAGAGAGTTGGCCTGCAAAGGTGTGACTGGCATTTTCCATCGCATTGTAGAACTTGCCACCTTCGCTGGTTGCATGCTCGAAAGCAGCTTGCACCATTTCAACCGAAATAGCGCCGTCCGACATCTTCTCCTTGAGTGATGCCATTGTGCCATAACCCATTTCAGAAAGTTCCTGCAACGGGTTAAAGCCAGCATTTATCATCTGCAACAGGTCTTGGCCCTGCAGCTTGCCGGTGCTGACCATCTGGCCATAGGCAAGAGAAAGCGATTTTAGTTTTTCAGCGTTACCCAGCGATACGTCGCCAATCATGCGCAGAGTATCCGTCATGCTGCTGGCGTCGGCTGCGCCAAAAGACAGCAAAGTTTGGGCGGCATTGGTCAAATCATTAATAGCAAGGGGAGTCGATGCACCCAGTTCTCGCAGCTCACCCAGTAATGTACTCGCGGCCTCAGCGTTGCCATTCAGCATCGTTGTAAAGTTGGTAGTGTAGGTTTCCAGCTGTGCATTAAAGCCTACACCGATGCTCATGAATGATTTGGCAATCTCTACGCCTGCTGAGGCTACCTTTTGCACAAAAGAGCTAATTAGGTTGCCGCCAGCAACGGTCATGGCAGAAATACCGCCATTAAACCCGCTGGCGTCTAGGCTAGTGTCGCCCTTTACTGTAAAGTCTGCCAAATGATACCCACCTCCTAAGGAGCGCGGGCACAATGGCACAGGCTTATATTTTCACTTCAAACTCTTTCCGACATGCAGGGTTTTTGCACTTCACCCATATACCGGTGGCTTTGGCGTTTTGGGTACGCCAAACCGGGGCGTTCTTGCCGCAGTAGGGGCACTTTACAGGGGTTCTTTCTTTATCCATGCCTCTGCCTTTCTAAATTGTTCGTCTATTTTCGCTTTCAAAGCTGCATCCCGCTCTGCGGCGGTATGCGGCCTTGCTTTAGGGCTTTGCAGCGCGTAGCGGGCTTTCATTTTGCTGTAAAAGGATTTTGCACTTTCTGGCATGTCTGTGGTGTCAGCCGTACGGTAGCCCATGATTTTGCAGATACGGCAGTTTTCCGGCAGGCCGTCGAACAGCGCTCGAAATCGCCACCAGTGCAGGTCTTCTGTAGTCAGGTCGATGCCGTAAGCCTGCTGAAAAGCTGCAACGATAAGCGATGCGTCCTCATCAAAATCGTAAGCTTTGCTACTGTGTGCCGTCTGGGTGCCGCCGCTATGCGATACTGGTTTTCCGCAGCGAAAAAACCAAAGCAAAACATGCCAAGCTTGTTCTCTGTTGGAATATCCCTGAGGAAAGAGCAGTCCGAGGGCAAGATCCACTGTCTGTTCATCTGAAACGCTCTCGTCCTGCAACAACTGCTCAAGCAAAATGCCCACTCGAAAGCTGGTATTAATCTGCAACCCGCCGGCATCTTGCGGCAACTCGTCAATAAGTAGGTTATAACGCATTGCGCTGTACCCGCGCGGCAGTGTAAAGTCCAAGTGCTTTATACTCGTTTTGCGTTGCACAGAGAATCGCGCTGCACACACGCTTGCAGTCGTTCAGATCATTACCATCAAGACCGAGCTTTTGACTCGCACCGTCGCCCAACGTGCGGTCGATAAAGTTCATCACTATCTTGCACTGGCCGCGGATAATCTCCGGCAAACTTGTGATGTGTTCTTTTTCAATGCGCAGCTTCTCGGCTGCCGACTCTTTCTCTGACAGCAGATGCGCGGCTTCCATCCGTTCAAGATCTTTTGCATTGGCAGCAGAAAAGCTGAACTCAATTCCATTGATTTTCATAGTAAAGCCTCCTTTATAACTGTGTGGGCTTTGCCGGAGTTGCACCGGCGTGGCTCAAAAGCCCATAAAAGTGGCCCCACCCGGGGAGGTAAAACGGGCGGGGCCGGGGTAGGTTAAGCTAAGGCGGAATAGGTATACTCTTCAGGGGTACCAATGATGAACAAATTTCCGCTAAAGGTGCCGTTGTTGCCGGCAGACTGATTCGGGCCATCGTCCATAATGACGTTGCCTTCGCCCGAAATACCTTTTCCGGTAAGATAATTGAAATACACGAATTGTGTTTTAACTTGCTCGCCAGTGCCCCAGATGATTTTATGGCTGGCGAGAAAGTCCTGTGCCGCATCCCCATAGCAGCGATCGAACTCCAACTTGATTTTGCCTGCGTTGCCTGTTTTGACAGTTACCTCGCCGGCACGTACATAGGTGGTACTGGCTGTTTTGGGGTTAAACGAAACAGACTGGTCTTTCGCACCGACCTGAAAAATATCAAAGTCTTTGGGTGCCTTTTCGGAGTCTGAAGTTTTAATGCCAAGCACCCAGGTGTCAGCGTCTGCGAAACCGGCATATTCCGGCCGCGGAGTGTGATTTGCCATCAGCTCACTGATTTTCATTGCTCGCGAGCTCCTTTCTGATAATATTGCAGTTGAATTTGGATTTGGAATTTGCAGGTGCCGGCGGCACTGGTGATAATGTAGCCGGTACTGGTAACCGCGACGGAGCGCGGGGTTTTGCCGTCTGCAAGGGTCGGCAGTTCTTTGGCGTCAGATTTGGCTTCAATCCAGTCCGAAAACGCTTCCCAGAATTCGCTATTTCCGGCTTGTTGTGCAATCTGCTCGCTGTACTCCATACGAGAGGCCAGTACGAAGTTTTTGACCCTTAGCGAACCGGAAATATACTTTTGCAGAATCGGATCACCGGGAGTGTCTTCGATAGCAAATTCTACCGGCTTGCTGCCCAAATAGTTGATGCGAAAGGCGACATGGCTGCCGCCAATATCTGTGACAAGCGGGCAGCTTTTCAGCCATGCTTGCATGCTCTTAATGGTTCCACCCATCAGCCTATCCCTTTCTTAATTGCTCCAGCGACAAACGAATGAAGATGTGCTTTGTTGTCGCTTACCATTCTTTCGCCCCAGTGTGCGCCGCGCAACCCGCTGTGTAAGCCGGT
Organism: Pygmaiobacter massiliensis; assembly: GCF_900199435.1. Lineage (GTDB taxonomy): Bacteria > Bacillota > Clostridia > Oscillospirales > Ruminococcaceae > Pygmaiobacter > Pygmaiobacter massiliensis. Next base: position 289,743 of record NZ_OAML01000002.1, on the reverse strand, counting down.
ACCCAGCACATGCCGATAATACTGCGCGCGAGCATAGGGCGTGTTGTAAACGAGCATGCCAGATCCGAAATCAGAAGCAGTGATCACACTGTTTTTCAGCGTGCCGGAATCCTTGGGGACATATTTATCGGTTAAGCGAGCGCACTCGTGATCAAACATTGTTTGTGCTTGTTGCATTGCGCCAGAGAAACGAGGCCCCATGGCTGGAGACCAGTGTAAACGAACCGAACAGCCGCCGTTGCGCCCCATGACAAAATCATTAGGCTGCGGTACACGACATTTTGGATTTGTTCCCATTTACTCGCCCTCCACATACCAGTGCGGCATTGCGGTGCCGCGATTGTCATGATAGCCGAGAATAGTGACACAAGAACCGCTGGCTAACACCGCATATTGTCTCGGTGTGATGCTGTCAACCTGGCCGGCGATGATTTTACTGCCTGGTGCAAGTGTCCAGCTTTTTGCCTTTACAGCTGGCGGGAGTGCATCCCATGCCTGCGAATGATAAAAAGGCATCCCGGCGGCCGAAGCAACCGGGATGCGCAGCTTATGAATTTCAGCAGAACTTAAACCGTTTGTTTCGGGCCGGCTCATACGCTGCGCATGCCAGCTGCAACCATAGAACGTATGGCAGAGATAAACGTCCTCATCGGTATCAGAATTGTGGTAGCTGTTGACGATGGTGATTGTTTTATTACAGCCTAGCATGCTTATACCCCCGCGTATAGCAATCCATAAGGATCGTTGCCGAGTGCGTCGGCAAGTAGACGGTAGAGCTCTCTTTCTGCGGCACGGCTGTTCCCAGCGGAGTATCTTTCGCTGTAACCATCGGTACTTGCACCGGCAAGGAGACCACTGGCAGAAGATGCTCGCGCAGCTGCTTGGCGTTGCATAGCGTCGGCCATTTGGCCACATGCGTCAGCAAGCTCAGCTGCAAGGTATAACCTATGAGCTTGCGCTCTTCCCAAGGTTAGTTGGTCGATTTTTCGAGTCGCCCGGCTACCCCAGATTTGATACTGTTCTTCGGTCATCAGCCCACCCATACGTACATAGCTACGATAATCACAGTAAAGCAAAATATCTCTCCTTAAATGTCCGGCGAAGTTGTAGGCTCGGAGCTTGCTTCTGCCGCTTTTTTGGCAGCTTTAGCGGCTTTAGTCGCTTCTTTTTCGGCTTTCTTTGCATCTTCAACGGCGGCCTCTGAAAGCTCCACCTCGTAGCCCCGGGTTTTCAGATATTCAGCGCGGGTATCGTCATCCGTGCCGGCAATGCCATCCACAAAATGCAGACCATAGCCGTCGCAAGTCTTTTTAACCGGTGCGATAATTTTGTATTTACTCATAACTGCCTCCTTACAGAGTAATGCCCCGCAGCACAGCGGCGGCACGGGTGGCCTTCAGTGCCATACCAGCAACCATCTCAACCTCGCCGAATTTCACAGCACCAGGCTCCGACATGTTCGGCAGGTAGGTCTTGGGACCGCGAGAACCGTCCGGAGTAACCGCATGTACGCCGTCCAAACCGATGCGAGTCATATAAATTGCGGAAGTGGAGATGATGGGGCTGGAAGAGCCAGGCTTGTCACCGGCATCCATCAGGATGGTGTTGCCATATTTGACGAGCTCCTGACCGAGGTCGTTTTTTGTGGCAGTAAAACCGGCGGCGTAATCTGCGACCGTCTGAATTACAGCAAACATGTCACCGTTCATCAGTGCAATGCTGGGCGCACCGTCCATCAGCTTGAGAGTCTGGCGCAGCTCATAGAGAAAAGCTTTCCAGTTCGTCTCGATTTTGGTTGCAGAGGAAAGGTCGAGGCCAGCCGAGATAGTGCGCTCGGTGGAGCTGCCGGTAATAGCTTTATCCAAGCCATCAAACGCGGTGGCGTCGGTAGACGAGTCACCATTGATGAACTGATCGCAGAACTTGGCGCGGGTTGCAGCGATTTTCTGTGCAAGCTGAAACTGCACCAAATCGGTTACCTGTTTTTCGTTGTTGATCAGCACACGGTCAAGGGCGAATTTGCCGCCAAACACAGCAAGGTTGCTGGTATACTGAGTGGTTTTTGCTTCCTGCGCGGTATATTCGGAGTTGATCGCACGGCCGGCAGCAGTGGGCAGGGTAGTTACGCGGTTATAAACATAGGCAAGAGAGTTGCCGCCGCCGGGTTTAACGGTGTCATCGAACACCATCGCATCGAGAATAGGGGATTTGCGGAATTCGTCAATGACAAAGTTGGTCAGTTTAGACTGACTGAGTTTTTTTGCATCCTCAAGAGTAAATGCCATTATAGTTCATCCTTTCATTCGCTTTTGGTTCCGTAAAGAATAGAGCTGATTTCGCCTGCAAGGGTTTCGGAAGATGCACCACCGCCAGTACCATGTTCGCCGCCAGTCTGCATGCCTGTTTTATTGGCTGGATCTGCTTCAGTGCCTTCAAAAGCCCAGGCATTTTCGGTCTTGCATTTTTCCAAAGCTGCTTTAATGTCAGCAGTCTGGTCTTTTGAGGCTTTGAGCGCGTCCAGATCGAGCAGGCTGCGAATTGCCTTCACGTTACGGCCCTTGCCGTCGCGGATGGCGCCATCGAGCAGACTGTCAAAGCGAAAAGCTTCTTCTTGTGCAGTAAGCTTGTTTTGAAGCTCGGTGATTTTGCCATTCAGAGCGCTGACGTCCACGCCCTCAAAGGCTTTCAAACCGTCTTGTGCGGTTTTCAGCTGCGCACTTACCGCCTCCAGCTTGCCCTGCAAATCTGTAGACTTGTTTTTTTCGGCGTTGATGTCTTTGCCGTGCTCGTCCATCAGCCAATCAAGTTGTGCGTCGGTAATGCCTTCAATTTTGGATTTTACATCTTCGCGTTTCATGTTGGTTCCTTTCTGCCTACGCTTTGTTGTCGCGGGTTGCTTCCGCATGGCTGGGCAGTTTAACTCCATGTCCAGGGCATTTTTTGTATAAAAACAGCGCCCCGCAGCAAGGCAGGACGCCGAATTTATTGAATTAAGGCATGAAAAAACCACCTCGCAAAAGCAGGGTGGTTTCACCATTCTGTAATTGTAATCTGGTTTGCAACCTCAGATAAGGTCTTTCCATCTATAAATGGCGTGCTGAACACCTCATCAATAGAGGACACCGATTGCTCATTTCCGTTGAAGAATAACAGAAAAGAATCCCCGGTTTCCGGCGTATAGCTGGGATCAATGTTTCCTGATTTTCCATTATAGTCGAAACCGAATAAAGTTGCATTGTCTACAATAGTGCTTTTAATCACATCCATCATATTCATAAAATATCGTCATTCTCCTTTCGCTCTTTATCGGTTAATTCTCTGGCAGCAAGATGATGCGGCTTGCCGTTCTCATCCCACCAGTAATCATGCGCATGTTCGCCGTGGCGGCCTAGAGCCTCCTCCACTTTATGACCATGCCCATTATTGCTGATTTGCTTTACCTGTTTTCCATCAGCTCCATAGTAGTTGCGATCTATACCGCCTTTTGCATTTGCTTTTTGAGTAATGCCGTTTGCAGGACCGGTGGGGGCGCTTCTCTTTATTTTTATTATGGTATGCCCAATGGTGTTTGTCAAGGTGTTATGCCTTACAGCCCAGACAGCTTTGCTTGCTTGGCTATGCCCAAACCCGTAGACGCTTAACCTTGCAGAATCTACCCGCCTTTGAGTAGCGTGAGTAAACTGTTTCAGTTTTTGCCGAGCGTTTGACAGCTTGGCGGCTGCGTTAACAGTGTCTAGCCCGGCAGCATCTTCAGCGATAAATAGCTTTTTAGCTGCTCTCACTTTGCGTTCTAAGCTGCGTTGCATTTGAGAAATTTCATATCGGGAATATTGCTGCCCGGCATATTGAATCTCTTTGGCATTCAATGCGTCAAGCTCCGCATCGGTGTAGCCTGGTTGAGAGAGTCCAGGAAAGAAAGGGTAGAAGTTGTGCCGGCAGTTCCAACCGCAAAGGCCGGCGCCTGTGCCATAGCCGGTAGCGGCTTCGAAATCACGATAATGCTGTCCTTCATAAGTGATAGAACCACCGTGGTGATATATCTGGCCTTGCCACGTTGCATGCTCTGGGCGCGCACCAGCGTGCGCGGTAACCTCAACAAATTCGCAGCCCATCTCTTCCATACGTGCTACTTGCAACTTAGCTGCGGTCTGGTTAACGCCAGTGAGTATTGCGCGCCGGCATGCGACCTCTAAGGTGTCATGGTGGCCGCTGGGATAAGTGACGCCCTGCATCGTCTGAGAAAGGGTATCAACTGCACGCTTAATAGCGGACTTATAATCAAATGCCCCGCTAGAGACCTGGAGCCATGCGCGCGATAGTTCGTTTTCAAACTGCCGTGCCACAGTGTTGGCGGTTGTACCGGTAAGGTTTTGCCAGGTGCCAAGCGTTTGCCGATATCCAGCATTCAATAAATTTAAAAGAGCTGTACTCTGGTTTAAATCGGAAGGGGAAAGCCCGGCCGCTCGATACCGCGCGTCATCGCTTGCAAGCGTTTCGATACCGGCGCTTTGCATGAGCTGCCGAATAGTTGTCGCACTTTTACCGCTGTATTTGGCTAGCAGCTTTATTACGTCGGTGCGCAGTGCACGCGTTTGCTCAAAGCGCCAGGCTTGCCATTCAGCGGTGTCGGTAATTCCGTCCATCTTGGAAATGCGGCGTCCGATGTCGCGGAGAATATCGTCTTCGACTTGCTGCCACAGAGAAACAAAGGCGTCAGGCAGCTGTTCCAGATATTCCGGCGTCAGCATTAGGCGTCACCACTTTCAAACTGCAACCGCTCATTGATGCCAGATTCGTTGCTTGCTTCGGTGACCGCTTTCTTTGCGTCTTGCTCGCTCATACCGCGCCATTCCATGTTATACCGGTATTTGGGCAGGAAACCATTAAGCGCGTCCTCCTGGTCCCATTTGCGGCGTGTATCAGCATCAGCGATGTAGCGGTCATCAAAGTTAATGGTAATTTGCGCATCTGGATTGACTGGTTGCCCCATGATGACTTTACCAGCCCAGAGCATTGCTTTAAAAATCTGTAATAGTGCAGCCTCTATTTTAATTTGATGCTTATTTGCATGCTGTACCATGTCTTGCCGATCACCATTGTACTGAGTTGCAGTTGCAATGTTACCTGCGCTAAATTGATAGTGATGGGTGCCAAGACCCACTTTAAATGAGAAATAGTCCAAGGCATCCTGTACGGCTTTGCTGTTATCATCCACTCGCAGATCTGGATTATATTCATGCCAATCTGGTTCATCGTCAGGGTCGTTGCCAGGAGCATGAACGAACAGCGACTGCCGAACATCATCAGGAGTAGCAAAATGCTCCTTTCCGTCTTTGTCGATATAGCTGTTCAGCAGACGCTTATTATAAAACACTTTCTTACCGCCGAGGAAAATATCACGGTGGTAATTATCAAAAGCAGCATCGCACTGCTTTGCCTGGTCTAAGGCTTCGGCGAAAACTGCCATGCCAAGCCCAGGGCCGCCGGAAATGTTCTTAACGACGTTGGGTGTAATAATCGCAAACCAGGGCACATCGCTGCCGGTGGTAAAGGTACCAATCACTCCATCAGGCAAAGCCGTAGGAGCATAACTTGCGGTTTCCTTTTCCTCGTCTTTGCTGGTGAAGTATTCGTTAGTGATGCGGTACTGGCGAACACCTTTTACTGTTATAAGCTGGTGTGTCTGTAAATAAATGCAGCTATTGCCGCCGATCGTCACCTCTGAGGCAAAAGCAACATCAACCACACGCCCGTGACGAATTGTGAGGGGCAAAATACATTCAGCTGGATCATAGTCCATGCAGATGACCGCATCCGGAGATTTCACAACAGCGCCTTTTTCGACCTTGAGATTATCCAGGCTCATCACAAAAGCCCCGGTGCCGCTTCGCATTGTAAGTTCAACAAGCTCGTTTGCTCGGGTCCAAAAATCAATTTGTCGAAGTATGCCGCCGGTTTGCTGTCCTTCTGGGCCAATTAGCCAATCAGATGAGTTCTTGTCGCTTATGCAGGCGAATGTCTTATCATTTAACAGTAGGCTTGCCCAGTCTTCACAAGCGCGCTTTGGCATGCGCATCCGGTACATTTCGCGCGTACGAGTTTCCCCGTCCAGCCCAATCTCCCGGATTGTATGGAACTCAGGAGTGAAACCCTGCCACCACGCACGCCACTGGTCGATATAAGTATAATATTTGCCCTGGATGTTCCACTTCTTGGTTTCATTCAGGTATTTAATGAAATTCGTAATGTTCATGTCACACCAGCCTCAAATAATGTTTGTAGTCACGCTCCATGGTGTATTCCAAAGCGTCAAGCGTATCAATATCAGTCGTGCCATCGTCTAAGCGCTCATCTTTGCCTGGGTGCTTGCCAGACCAGAGTGCAGTACCCAGTGCATCGCGCGCGCTACCAGCTTCCGGCAGATACCAAAAACGCCCACCGCCCATCAAAGTGGACGTCAGGCGTATGCGATCTGTAATTTCTATCTTAGCAGCGTTATAAATGCGGCCGGCAAGCCAGGGGAGGGAAGAGTGCTGCGCAGCTACACGCAAACCCCGAATTAAAACTTGTTCGGCGCTATCTGCGAAGACTGCATGAATCTCGCCCCAACGAGCGAACACAGCAAGGCAAAAGTTTAAGAATACGGTATTGAGCTTTTCAGGATCTGTCTGAGCAGCATTGGTCCGCTGGCTTTGCAGTATAATGACACCCGCATACTGCGGCAATATTCCGATTGCCACAAAAGCGTGCTGCGAACCATTGCCGCCGAAGTCTACGCCAATATGAACGTGCCAAGGATGCAACGGCTTGCCAGCAGGCCATAGAAAGCGGTTATCATTAGCGGCAAGGCTATCTGCGAATGCACGATAAATAATGCCTTCAGCGGCCGCCCATTGCCCCAGAATGAAGCGATTATAGTAAACAGTGCCAGCGTATTCCTTTTTCAAGTTCTCCACGAATTCGCGGGGGAGAAAAGGATTGTCATCAATCGTAGAAGTCTGACAAAAGACATCCGCGTCACTGTCCATAAAGACTTTAAGAAAGTGCTGAGGGTTGTCCGGGTTTGCGGTTCCATCAAAAAAGCTGTGTTCACAGCGCAAGCGACTTTTCAGCATCTGAAATACTTCTTCATTCCAGGTGGTCATCTCATCGCCGTAGCCGTATTCGATGGTCATACCCTGTAAGCGAGCGACGTGCTTTTTATTATCGGCACCCAGCACATGCACCTTTTTACCGAAGAGCTGGGCAGTATTGTCGCTGCTGATAGTGCCGACAAGCTGCGGCCCCCAAATTTCGCGCATTGGATCTAATATATTGCGGGAAAGGGTACCTTGTGTATTGCCAAGCAGTACGGCTGCGCCCTGCCCACGTAAGGCCAATAAGCGCTTAGGAATTACCACAGCATAGTCGAGCCAGCTTTTGCCGCTACCGGTTGCGCCGACTTTGATATTCCAACGGTGATTACAGCTTTGCAGATATTCAATTTGTTTATTCGATAACGCCATGAATGCCCTCCAGCATCTTTGCCGCTTTTGCCAGATGTTCGGCTGCCTGATCTTCTCTGGGCGTTTCTTCACCAATCAGTTTTGCAATTACAGTAGCTGCTTTTGCATCACCTCGTGTTGCGGCATCGGTCAGACCGATAATCATGGCCATCTGGTTATCAATATCTTCTACATCGACATACCGGCGGGTGATTTTATTGAAAGCGCGACGATCCGAAACGGGGAGTGATAAGTACAGATCAGCTGCTTCTTTTAAGCTGCGTTTTCTTCGCCGAGCGGCTCCGGAGGCAATGCCGCCAGCAGTTGCAATTTCTTTGCGTTCTTCCGGAGTTCGTTCGGAGTTTGGGATAAGGTTTTTTTCATTCGGCACATCACCACCTCTTTAACAAATATTTAAAGGTAATTTTTTCCATAAAAAATTTGATATTTTATGAAATGTACGATATTATATAAATAAATTGTCGAAAAAAACAATCTAATATATGAGTGTTTAAGTTTTTATTATTAAAAATAGACAAATGAGTGCCCAAAATATTTATTTGACTTACAAAAATATATATTGGGGGTTAAAAACATAATCCAAGTTTTGCGGAGGACTATATGGCGATTCCCTTTTTAAGATGGGCTGGAGGAAAGAGCTGGTTGGTAGCACCATTACAGGACATCATTGGAAACTTACAATATAATAATTATCATGAGCCTTTTTTAGGCGGAGGAGCAATATTCTTTTCTTTAGAACCAAATGCTCAAGGGCATCAAACTTTTCTTTCAGACATGAATAAAGATTTGATTACCACTTATCGTACATTACAAGATACCCCATTGAGAGTTATACATAAGCTTCAAAAATTTGAAAATTCAGAAGAGCAATATTACGAAATTCGCAAATTGAAAAGTCGAGGAGCCATTACACAATCAGCGCGATTTATCTATTTGAATCATACTTCTTATAATGGCTTGTATCGAGTCAATAAGGCTGGACAATATAATGTTCCTTATGGGCATCGAAAGAATTTAACATTTAATGAAGAACGTTTTCTGGATGCCAGCAGAGCTCTTCAAGGAGTCCATATTTCTCAAGGTGATTTTGTGCTCAGTCTTGATAATATTCATAAAAACGATTTGATTTTTTTAGATCCCCCTTATACCGTTTCGCATAATCAAAATGGCTTTATTGAGTACAATCGCGACTTGTTTTCACTAAACGACCAACATCGGCTAAACGAGTATATTAATGAAATTAAAAATCGGGGAGCTTTTTATATTTTAACAAATGCTGCACATGAAACTATTGATGCTATTTTTAGAAAAGAAGACGATCGAAAAGTAATTGTGGAGCGAAATAGCCTTATTGGCGGAAAAAATGCTAGACGGGCTAAAATTCAAGAATTTGTGTTTACTAATATCCCGGAAGGAGTATAAAGTATGGGCAAAACAACTTGGGATCGGATTGCTCAAGGAGACGAATTGAAACTCATTAAACGATCCAGATCCCTTCCTTTCCTTTCAAAAACGGTATATGTCTCTTCGTTGGAGGATGAAAAGGAAGATGGATGGGAATTTCTTTCCAGCATGAAGAATGCTAAGAAGGCTAAAGTGAAAAAAGATAAGCCGCAGGATGAAGTGTTTGAAGACACTGTTTGGCTTTTATTTTATAACTTGGGTTTTACTGTATTAAATAAAGATCAACACTTTGTTATGAGCTATGGTGAGGCAACAGGGCAGACACAACAAATAGATGTTTTTGCTGTAGATGATGAAACTATTATTTTTGTGGAATGTAAAAGTGCTCTTACAGTTAAAGATGGGGTATTTAAAAAAGAGATAGAAGCTTTAGGCGCAAAGATGTCAGGGCTGAGAAACGAAGCTACGAAACAATACCCTGATCGCAAAGTGAAATTTATTTTCGCTACTCATAATTATCGTATAAGCCAAGAAGATAGTAGCCGAATGAGCCAATTAGAAATTGCTCATTTTGATGACACAGAAATTAATTATTATTCCGAGTTGGTTAAGCATTTGGGTTCAAGCGCACGTTATCAGTTGCTTGGAAACTTATTTGCGAATCAAAAGATAAAAGGAATGGATACGCGAATTCCTGCCATCAAAGGGAAAATGGGAGGACACAATTATTATTCATTTTCTATTGAACCAGAAAAACTATTAAAAATAGGATATGTACTCCATAGAAATGAAGCCAACAGCAGTATGATGCCGACCTATCAACGCATCATAAAAAAGAATCGTCTTAATTCTGTACGTAAATTCATAAATGAAGAACATGGCTATTTTGCAAACTCGATAATTATCAGTATCGACTCTAAACGCCCCTTGAAATTTGATCGTTCGGACAAGCAAGTTGAGGGAGCAGTTGCGGATTTAGGCGTTCTCTATTTGCCCCAAAAGTATAAATCTGCTTATATCATTGATGGCCAACATAGACTCTACGGCTATTCTGACTCGCCATATGCTCAATCTAATTCAATTCCAGTGGTAGCATTCGAAAATCTTGCCCAAGATGAGCAGGTGAAGCTATTTATGGAAATTAATGAAAATCAGAAATCTGTTTCTAAAAATCTTAGAAATACTCTTAATGCCGATATGCTTTGGGTTTCTCCAAAGGAAGCTGAGCGACGAGATGCCTTGAGATTAAGAATTGCACAAGAATTAGGAGAAAAAACGTCCTCGCCCCTTTATGGCAAGATTATTATTGGGGAAGAGCCCGGATCTTTAGAAAAATGTATTACCATTGAATGCATTCGCATTGCTATAAATGTTGGTAACTTTCTATCTAAGTTTGATAAGAAGAATTCACTTACGCAAAATGGAATTTTTGATTTAGGAAACAATGATGCTACGTTAGCCCAATTGTATTCATATCTAGAGCTCTGCTTGTTGCACATTAAAAACAATGCCGCAGAAGAATGGGATAAGGGAAGTGCTGATGGGGGTATCCTCACAATTAACAATGGAATTGGTGGATTAATTAGAGTAATAAATGATATTGCTAACTTCTTAGTCGACCGTGGTTCCATTCATCCGTTAAATGATAAGCCGGAAGCTATGGCTGAGGCTACAAAATACTATCTTGATCCTATCTGTAGATTTATTGATAATATAACTGAAGAACAGCGGAGCGATATACGAACTACATATGGTGGAAATGGTCCTATGCATTGTGCCCGCTATTTTCAAAAAGCGATTCATCAAGAGCGACCTGAATTTTTGCCGGATGGTCTAGAAAAATACTGGGAAGACCATGGTAAGGAATTTAATCAAGAAACCGTTACCATGCTGGCTGATATTGAGAAAGCTGTAAAAGCAATAATTCGCGAGAAACTAGAGGATGCTTATCCAAATAAATGGATTAACGAGATCCCAAAAAGCATTTTTACCAAAGCTTCTAAAGATGCCTTAGCACAGCAGTATGAAACGGGGGAGCCTTGCGAATTTTGGGACTTCGTAACAATGCTCAATTGTAGAGATATTGTTCTTTACGGAAAAAATTGGTCGGATCATTTTTCAGAACTTTTTACACTAGGATCTGAAAAGAAAAAAGCTGGAGGTAAAACTTCTAAAACGGAATGGATGAATTTAATTGATAAACTTCAAAAAAAAGCAGGTAAAGCAAATTTCAGCGTAGCTAAAAGCGAATATTTATTATTGAGGGAAATTTGCGACCAGATTATTCCGCAAGATGTATAGTTTTAAAAGCTTTTTAGGACATCAATAAATTCCCAAAACAACAAGTAAAATATAAAAAGCACCGTTTATCGGTGCTTTTTCATTTTAACTATACCATATTGAGAGAGCGGCTTTATACGGCCATTTTCTCGATCCCGCGACGCAAGAGTTTCTGTGTCCACCTAAAGTCGATGTGCTCCTGCTCAGCGATTTCTTCTACTCGTAGGTGGTCTATGTACCTTAACCGTAATAGCCGCGCAAGTCGTTCATCAGCCACCGTTTCAATTGCTTTGCCAATTTCGTCTCTCAGGACACACAAAGCAGATAATTCTCGTTCGCGCTTTGCAATGCATTCTTCAATATGTTCTACAGCAGAAGGAATTCGGTCGCCGGTGCTCCCGCCGGGAGCCAATGCTAAAGACGCCGTAACCTTTTCTGCTAAGCTACGCCATTTTGCAATTTCATCTTCAAGCCGATTAATTTCACAGATGGCGTTTCGATATCTTCGTAAATACTTGATTTTATCTTCGTAAGTCAAGTTCACTGAAAACTCCTTTCAATATAAGCTTGAGAACTAATGATGCTTAGATCCGCAGCCTCACATTCTTTCGATCATCGCGGCCAATTTCTAGTTGGTGGCCATGGGATCTTTGCGCTATGCGTGAGCCAATGCCTTCATCTAGGTCAATTAGCTCATTGATGTATTTTTCGGTCGAGATAATCGTCAGTAAGCTGCGGCTGTTATACCGCGCATTGATAATTTCAAAGGCGATATTGAGATCAGCCTCGGTGATGCCGCCTTTGAACAGGTCGTCTATGTATAAAACAGACGCGGTTTTGAATCGTTCCAACAGCCGGCTACCAGCCTCGTCGTTTGCTTTGGCTTTGATATCTCGTACATCGTCGCGCCATTTCATGTAAACACAGGCTTTATTTTTCAGCAGCTCGTTAAGGATGGCGGTGCAGATATGTGTTTTTCCGCAGCCAACCTGACCGCCGATAAAAAACCATCCCTCCGGCGCTCTGGTGTACTCAATAGCGGCTTTCTTGATGTCCAGCTGCCATTTTTCGCATGCGGTATAAGTTTGAAATGTAAGGCCTTGCAGAGCGTCTGTAAGGCCACTCTTTTTTATGCGGGACGCTGCAGCGCGTCGGTCCATGCATTCGCAACGCTTCATAACCGGTGTGATATGCTTTTCATCTAGCACCCATACGATGCCGCGATTTCGGCAAATGGGGCAGTCGATTCCAGTAAGGTGCCCCGGCTTCTGATTTTCGCGCTCTACGCGGCGACGTTCATAGTCGAGTAGGGCATTGATATGTACTTCTTGGTTTTTCATCATCTTTTTTGCCGTTCCTTTGCTCCCATGTTCTTACAGCAGCTTTCCAATCTTTCATATGGTTTTTGCCAACAAGCCATCCATTTGAGGTGTAGAAGTCAACAAAGCGTTGCGCGTCCACATTATTTCCTCTTTCAGCACAATAAGCTCGTACATCAGAAACAGTGGGAGGGGTAAAACGCTTGCGTTTACCCTCTATATTATTATCTAATCTATTCTTATCTTCTCTTATCTTATCTGTTGCGTTACACTCCGTTACATCAGCGTTACATGTAACGTTACAGTCTGCGAGAAGCTTTTGTTTTTCACGGTGATTAGCTACTCGGGCTCGAGTTTGCTCTCGGATTTTGTCCAGGCGATCCAAACTTTGGTGTTTTTCCCAGTTTGGGATGGTAATAACTCCATCAACTATTTCGACCATGCCGAATCGCTCGAACGTTTCTAAGGCCATACGGACGGTAGATTCTTTTTTGCGGAATATAGTAGCAAGCATTTTGTCTGTGTAAGGGATTTTATCATTGAGAACAAACACCCCGCTGTTGTTCTGTTTGCCTGCTAAGCAAAGTAGTTTAAACCAAACGACGATAATACCGTCGGCATCCGGAAGCGACTCAATAAGAAGCATCTTTTCATCGTCAAAAATATCTGTGACAATTTTTATCCATTTCACATCAGCCATAAAATCACCACCTTAAAAGGGTAAATCTTCGTTGTCGTCTACCACTCTGAAATCATCACTGGCCCCCTGTGAAAAACTAACTGGGGGTTCATATAACACCGTAGGGGAAGGCTGAGCGGGCGCAGATGCCCTGTCGCCGCAAAAGGACACGTTATCTGCCAAGATCTCAAAAGCCTTGCGTTTACGGCCTTCTTTGTCCTCATAGGGCCTAGTCTGGATGCTACCGGACAAAGCGATCATCTTGCCCTTGCTGAAATGTTTGCAAACAAATTCCGCAGTATTTCTCCATGCCACAATTTCAATGAAGTCAGTTTGCCTTTCCTGACCATGTGGGGTATAAGTACGTTCTACCGCGATGGTAAATGTGGTTACCGACACACCGTTAGGGGTGCGCCGAAGCTCTGGGTCCGCTGTAAGGCGGCCCATAAGCACAACAGTATTCAAACTCAAAACGATACATCCTTTCATTTGGCTTTCAGTCCCAGCTTTTCGCAAAGGTATTCATCTAAGGCGATGCCAAAAACATGATATTTCTTGCAAAAGCTGTCTCGGCCGATTGTATGGGCTTCGGTATGGTATTCTCGGGCGAGCGGCAGCACTCGCATGCCTAGATGAACTATCTCATTTCTATCGCGCCCTGCGCCTATCGCATCCACATGATGAATTTCTGCCGGCTTACCGGAAAGACAGCATTTTCGGTTTGCAATGCATGCGTAGATATACTGACTGATATCCGGGCTGCGCATCAAAAGTGATTCAGAAGTTCCAATGTCATTCTCGATGCAAAACTCAATTAAGAATGTCAAGAACTCTCTGGCTTGGCTCATAGTGCAATCAGCTAAGCTGAAATACTCAGCGCCGGTGCGTGCAATAAATTCGTATTTCATTACGGCTTTTATTTCTTCGCCCACAAAACCAGTAAATAAGCCAATATCACGTAACGTAGCGTAAATGTATCTTCGCTGTTGTGGGCTGATTTGCCGGCCGTCGATAAGCCTTGTTTCGCAGTGCATTTGTTGTTTGTTCAGCAAATAGGTATGCTTGAACGGCGTGAACGTCCAAAAGCCCACGCCGTCCTGGCACTTTATAATTTCGCAAGGAAGAGGTCGCAATTACACCACAATCCTTTTCTTAGGTGCAGCATCAGGAGCTGAAGCTATGTCTTCGGCTTCATCAGCGGTAGAGAAGCCCATAAGTACCTCGGGGCAATAAGTACGAGCAAACCAGCTCGCCGCACGGTACATCAGCATTTGCTGCGGAATAGTTTGCCACTTGCTGCCGGATTTCCCAAACCAGCCCTCGGTCTTAGCCAGCTGAATTGAAATTGAAGTGCCAATTAAGTGCTTGCCATCAGATTTGCGAATTGTTTCGCAATGGCAGCTCCAATCGTCGTTGCCGGGTGTGCCTTCAAACACAAAATCTAAATCGTGGGTAAACTTACCGCAGCCATTAACCAGCGCAATACAGCTTTGCCCGCTCCATGCCGGCCGCCCTTGCACTACCACAAGGTTTTGCATGACTAGGGTAGGCGATACGCCCATGCGCCCAGCAAGCTCAATGGCAACAAAGCAGTTGTCCGGGTTGCGTTGGTAGTCTCGCGGAATCATGGTGCTGTTGGCGTATTTATTAGCTAGCTTGGAAATTGTATTGAGCAGGGTAATATTTTCAGCGAGGCTTTTGGCCTGTGCAAGCGTGTCCTGCATGGTAAGAGCGGCTGCTGCCGGATCTTGTAAACCCTGCTCTAAAGGCTCCATCATTTTATCGTTCATTCTATTTTTCCTCGTTTCTGTCGTTTCGACATTGCGGCGTGGATTTTGTAGCACGCCATAAATTCTGTATCGTCAATTGCAGTGGGGTAAAAGCGATATTTTCCATCGGGCCGCAGTTGTAGACAGACAAGCCGTTCAACTCGCTTGCGGCGCGCCTGCAACAGCTTTCGATAGCCGTTTAATTGCGCCTTTACCAAAGGCTTTTTAATTGCGCAGTTGGTTTTAATGTCTACAATAGTGTAGAACCCATCTACCAAGCCCGCGCGGTCAATTGTGCCGGCATACAGCAGTTTCGGATGTGCGAAAGCGCGCTCAATAATGTCCCAGTGAACCTCGTGCTCGCGCAAAAATTTAGCATAGGCTTCAAGATATCCGAAAATTTCTTCGTCGCATTCCACCGTTCCATGCAGATCCAATTCCACAGCTGCTTTATGAACCGCTGTGCCACGCTCTGCGGCATGGTCGAGAATATATTTGTCGATTTCGCCATACACTTCTCGACTCATAAATCGCAATATTTCTGACACGCTGGGGATAACCTGATTTCGGTATTCGTAGATATGGCCCTCGTCGTAGAATTTAAGGCGCTGTGTCATAAGCCGGCCGCCTCATGATATTGCTCCCACCATTTCTGTGCATCGTAGGTTTTCATGCAATGCGAGCAGCCGGTGACGACAGAGGGATCGTCACTATCTGTGTAAATTTCATCTTCATCGCTGTCCAGTACAGCCCAGCACAAAGGGCAAACAGGGTATGTAACAGACTCTTCTTGAGGCTCAAGCTGCGTGGGGTCATAGGGTTGTGCATAATATGACATTTGACATTTACCTCCAATTCGTTATAATTGAGGCAAGACGGCGAGTCTTACCATTGCGCTTGTTCGGGGTTCCAGCCCGGGCAGGCGCTTTCTTTTTTGTAGTGGGTTCTGAAATCCAAAAAACGTATGTACAAATTCCTGAGGCAAATAGCAGAAGCATCCAAAGCACATGGTTAGTAGGTTGTATTGCCATTAAAACGAGCAAGGCAAGAGGCCAAATACTTTTCAATTAGTGTCAGCTCCTTTCAAGATCCATACTTTTTGCATGGTCATTCCAAGTGGCCAACGCAGCGCTTCCTCGTGTGTGCCCGGCACGGCAATGTCAAGGTGCTGCCCTTGCAGTCCGCTGCCAGTATCTTGCACGACTCGCACGCCGATATTTTGAATATAAAGAACGGTGCCAAGGGGGAAGACAGACAGATCTGCTGCTACGGTTAAGCCGGGGGTAAAAGGCGCGCCGCTTGCGGTAATACCGTCCCCGGTGCCGCAAATATGAGGATATCGTTCGCCACAATAACTGGTGACGGTAAATTCGCCAGCATAGGTTGCTCTCATTCCTTCGGGCAATAGGTCAAGATGCTCTAGCTTGTCCACCTTTAATGCAAGCACAGCGTTTTCATTTTCCAGCCTGCGGACTTCGGTTTGAGCGGCAATAGCATCGTGTTCATAATCTCCGGCGATTAGCGCAAAGCCTAAGGCGAGCAGCGCCACAGCAGCCGTGAGGGACAAATGGTTTCGTTTCATCGTAAAGGCTCGCTTTCTGTGAGGTTAAGGTGCCGGGCGGCCATATTTGAAGAAGTAGACAAAGCCCGCGCGGGGGATTTTGACATACCGACCACAGACGATGACCGGAAAGCCTAGTTTAGAAGGGTCTTCTTTGGCTTGGTTTCGGATAGTTTGCGGATCGGATTCCAGCACATCAGCAATCTCATCAGGGATAAGGTAAATCTTTGTGCTGCGTTCAATTTCTGCGAAAGACATGTATAACTCCTTTCTAAAATCCGTTTTATTGGACAATTGCTGTGGTAAAATCCGGACGTAGGCTAAAGATTAAGCCGTTTTCAAGCAAAGCAATCGGAACGTTTCGCGCCCTTTGGGAGTGATTAGTGTCTGCGTGCCAGCCCACTGTGTTTTTTCGTTGATTTGTTCCTTTATTTCGAACAAACCGCTTTCCACGTACTGCGCATACGGCATCAGCTTTCCGCGCTTATCGCGGTAAATGTACTTTTTCTCCAAAAGAAAACAGATAAAAGATTTTTCTTTAATACCGAGTTGCTTTGCGGTTTCCCTGAAATTTGTCAAAAGATTGCGGTCGACCAGCTCGTCAAAATAATCTGCTTTCGGTTGCATGATTTGTGCTTGCACTGCAAGACGGCTGTTTTCTGTGCGCAGGGAAAGAATTTGCTTGTCCGCCAGTTTAAGCGCTCGTGCCATAACCTGCTCCGGCGTGTTCCAGGCATTCTCTAATTGGATGAAATATTGCCGCGCTTGCTTACCTTTTTCGTTGCGCTGCAACATGCAGATTTCTTTTGCCATCGGGACAGTGAGTTGGTGGTCGGTCATGTTTTGACCAGTTGCAGAGGTAAGACATTTTTGGGTCACCTTTACAAAATCGGTGTTTTCGGCGAAGCCGTATTCGCTCATTCTCTCAAACCACTTTTTGTATTCGGTACCAACCTGCAAAAACTGGTGCAGTTCTCTGCCGCTAACGGTAGGCTGTTCAGAATCGTAGTTGATTTTGATAAGTTCGTTCATAGCTATCCTTTCTGTTTGTATCTCTTTTTTGAGAATGATAAAATATGGCCAAAGGAGATGGAAAAATGGAGATTATTCTTAAGATAGATGCGCGACGTGCTCGACAGCTACTTCGCTGACTTGCAAGTGAAGAACAACCTCAGACAATTCCAAAGAACAAATATTTTTGATTTCTATTGCAAAGCAAAGAGGGATTTTTAGATCGTCTAAAAAAACTCCATGTTTATTTACTGTGAGTTTCATAAGTTCTCCTTTCTACATGTTCTTTTCTGCGATTAGCTCTTCCAAGACCGTTTTGAAAAGACGCTCTGCATTTTTCGGCTGACGCTTTCCGTTTAATACAGAGCAGACATATTGCGGCGTGTAGCCAAGTTTTCCGGCAAATTCAATTTGAGTAATACGGTTTGCTTTTAATTTGCCGAAAATATCACCAGTCCATTGTGCAGGCATACAAAAATAAACCTCCTTTGCTTATGATGTTGAATTTGTTAAACATACGTGATATTATTTTATTGGAGTCAAATAAAATCAACGAAAGCTTAACTTGTTCAACTCCTGTGAACACAGTATAGCTTATTTTGTTAAACCTTGCAATAGGAAAAGTTGAACTTTTTTAGCTTCTCCATGTTGCACAAAGTCTGGAGGGCTTTATTGTGTTTTATGAGCTTTTTTGCAGTCTCTGCAAGAAAAAAGGAATTGCACCAACACGGGCAGCGTTAGAGATGGGAATGAGCAAGGCTACACCCACCACCTGGAAAAATAAAGGCACTACACCACAAGCGGCTCAGTTGCAAAAAGTAGCCGATTACTTTGGTGTCACGGTTGACTATTTGCTTACGGGTGAACAAAAAGAAAAGCCCGCCGCAAAAAGCGGCGAGCCAGATATTTTAGATGAAGTAGACATCGCTTTTTATGGCGAGTACAAAGAATTAAACGATGATGAAAAAGACGTTGTGCGGGATATGGTCCGCGTGATGCGTGAGCGCCGCGCAAAGAAACAGGGGAGATAAAGTTGTTTCAGCTTGCTGATTTTTACGATTATGCTGAAGAAAACGATGTAGACGTAATTCCGTATATAGGTATGCCGCATCCCGCTGCCACACTTAGAGCCGGAGACCATTATGCGGTTGCAATCGATTTTTCTAAAATTGACACTACAAGACAGCTGCGATCTATGTGCATGCATGAGCAAGGACATTGCATGACCGGCGCACTTCACAAAGTAGACAGTCCGTTTGAGCTGGTCGAACGAATGGAGCATAGAGCGCACCGCGCTGTGATTGAACGTTATCTTACGCCTGCGGACTTTCAAAAGGCTTTTGATGCTGGCTATACCGAATTGTGGGAGCTGGAAGAGTGGTTTGATTTACCGCAGGAAGATATTTTGAGAGCATACCACTATTGGACAGTGTGCAAAGGAATGCATCTGAATATCTAAAAAAGCAATTGTGTATCCGCCTTAGCCACAGCCAGGGAAGGAGCCAGGAAATGAATGATTCTTTGCAAAAGCAGGAGATGAGCTTTCAACAAACAGTAAATAGGTTTATTGGATATGGGGTTGCTTTTATCCTAGCATATACTTTTTTTGCTCCAGAATTTGCTTTCTTGATTTTGTTGCCAGCTTTGCTATGGTGGATAAGCAAGCCTTTACAAGTTTCGCTAAAATGCTTTTTTTATGATGAAGAAAAGCAGATTTGTTGGTTTGAAAGTTTAACTTTAGTTATCCTTTTTGCGTCAACTTATATCATTTATGCCGAGCTGCTCGCCAGCGCGGGAATCATGAAATTATATTATGGCGCTGAAGCATGGACAAACGTTAGTGTGTTTGCAGCCGTAATTTCGGCTCCCATCATGGAAGAGTTGCTATTTCGAGGAGTAGGCATCGGTGTTTTAAGAAAATACGGTAATGGATTTTCGATCCTTACAACATGGTTGCTTTTCATCCTCATGCACGTAGGTGTCAGGGTAGTGATAGTGCTACCATCAGGCTTGATGCTAGGCATTCTTATGGTGCTAACAAAGAATATCTTCTTTCCTATTTTACTTCATATTATGGTGAATGGATGGGTTCTTGAGTGGTCGAGTTCTAATATTCTTGTTCAACTGCTTTCCAAGGAATCACCAATTACTCCATGGAGTAATCTTCCTGTTACGCTAGCTATAAATGTAGTGTTAATTGCACTGGCACTTATAATTTTATGGAAAAGGCCATTTTTTGTGAAGCTATTGAACGATTGTAATCCCCGAAATGTGATTGCTTCTATTAAGTGCAACAAAGAGCTATACAAAGAATTTTTTGCATTGAAGTCAGTAAGATGGTTTTTAGCTATTACAGTTGCTTTTTCTCTATACAATTTAATAAAAGCGATTTTAGTGCTAATTTGATATGCAACAACCAGCTAACGCTGGAGAAATATTAGGAGGTTTAGCGCAAATGATTGATTTTCAAAATGCAGATTTTTTAAAGCTAAGACCGGTAGGTAATGACTCTTTTGCAGGCATGATCCAACCGATGTTTATTGAAGACGAGCAAATTGTTGGGTCGTTCCAAGGCATGCGCGACGGTGTAGTGTTTACAAACAAGCGTATTTTCGCAATCAATGTTCAAGGCATCACAGGAAAAAAGAAAGATTTCACCTCGCTGCCTTACAGTAAGATTCAGGCTTTTTCCGTAGAAACTGCCGGCATGCTTGACCTGGATAGCGAGCTGGAACTGTGGTTTAGCGGTTTAGGTAAAGTTAAGTTTGAGTTCGTTTCTCGTGCTGATGTGCCGGCGCTCTGCCGCGTTATCAGTGGATTTATCTTAAAATAAAAACGTTGGCTCTTGTGTGTACTCTAAAAATCAACAAAATGGTTGTCGTTGCTTAGGAAAGAATTAGAAAAAAGCCCTGCATTGCTGGGGAGAATGCAGGGCATTGGATCTTAATCATTCCGCTTTGGCGGATAATTTTTAGGAGGATGTTTATGAAAAGATTCGGTGCAGCAATTCTGGCGACATTCATGGCCGCAACATTGGTGGGATGTGGGGGATCGGCGGTATCTTCAGCAGCTCAACCTTCTACGACTCAATCGTCCGCAACAAGTAATATTTCATCTACGGGACAAGGAAGCCAAAAAGAAACAATTACAGAACAGCTTCTTTACGAAGAAAATGGTCTGAAAGTAACAGCAGAAGGTTTGGAATTTGGCGGGATGATGGGACCGGAAGTCACATTGCTGATTGAAAACACCAGTGATGTCAATGTGACTGTTCAAGCCGCAGCAGTAGTGGTTAACGGCTATACTGCGGGCAGTAGCGAAACCGTGTTTTCTTCCGATGTGGCAGCTGGGAAAAAAACGAGAGATAGTATTAAAATTATGAATTCTATGCTGGACGTTTGTGACATCGAAACTATAACAGATGTCTCCTTTAAATTTCATGTTTTTAATACAGATACATGGGACACAATTGCAGATTCTGAACGTGTGACACTTGAAACGTCATCCTATGGAGAATATACTCAGACGTACAACGATGAAGGACAACTCCTCTATGAAGAGAATGGAGTTAAAATAGTATACAAAGGACTTTCTAAAGACTCTTTTATGGGCCCCGAAATCCTTTTGTATATCGAAAACAATTCCGAACAATCCATTACCGTTCAGCAAGCCAATATGTCTGTCAACGGTTTTATGGTTGATGGAATTATGTCGGCCGAAGTAGTTGCGGGTACAAAGGCTATGACGGGCATTACAATAATGGAGACCAAACTTCAGGAAAATAAAATAACGGAATTGGAAAATGTGGAGTTGAGTTTCCACGTCTTTAATACTGATACTTGGAATACGGTTTTTGATACTGCGCCTATAGGAATCCAATTTTAGTATCACAAGCAGTTGTTTCCATTGACGATCACCGGAGATTAAATGCAATGGCTACAAGCAAAATTCCATGCTAAGCAAAACCCACGTGAGAATAAAATTCAATTTGTAATGGCTGCCAGGTCGGTAGTTAAAATATTGGAGGTATTATCATGAAAGTTAAGCAAAAGAAAAGCAAGTGTCTATTGGTCTCTTGGATTTTAGGCGTACTGTATGCACTTTACCTTGTAACGTATTTTGCAGGGGCTGCAAGCTCTCAAACAGACGCGGCGGCAGCGGTGGGTGCTGGCATTGCAACGATGCTAGTAATGCCTCACATGATTGTGGCGGTTCTTGCAGCAATTTTTAATGTACTAGGTTGGGCAATGAACAAACGCGGATTTGCCTTAACAGGGGGCATTTTATATGCAGTGGCTGCAGTTTTGTTTCCTATTTATGCAATGTTTGTTTTGGTGCAAATGATCCTTTCCTTCATTGGTTTCGCAAAACTTAAAAATATCATTGCGGACAACAGCGCCGCATCAAGTGTGGCAAATACAGCGCCTTCTGTAGATGCTTAAAAAATAATAAAAAAATCCCCCTGCCGGCGGCAACCGGCAAGAGGATGAAAGAACAGCTTACCTCGAAAGATACGCAGTCTCGCAACTGTATTGTATCACCTTTGGGGTAGGCTTAGCAAGTCATACCTTGGAGGTGTTTTATTTTGCGCTGTATTAAATGCGACAATTTCATCAACGACAAGTTTCTTTACTGCCCATTCTGTGGTAAAAAGCAAACGCATCAGACGGTATTGATACCGGGCAGAGATTACCCGCTGCCACGCCGAACAAAGGGGACAGGCTCGATTCGATATCTTGGAGATAATCGGTCACGGCCTTATCAAGCGCGCATTGTAAAAAACGGCGTGTCGATGTCCCTTGGTACTTTTGAAACGCTGTCAGCAGCCCAGGCTATTCTAAACCGGTTTGACCCGGCTATGGTGTCTGAGCGGTTTAATGCGACCTTGGGTGACATCTGGCGCTCGTACACCGAAAGCTCGGCTTACCGAAAACTAACCGACAAAGGGCAGGAGGGTATGGACACCGCATGGAGCCGATTACAGGTGCTATCCTCGTGCAAGATGCGGGATTTGAAGCGGAGTGACTATCAGAAAATCATCGATACAGCGATGAAAAAGCCTCGCTATGTTATACGCACCAAAGAACAACTGGCCAAGATGCAACCGGCAGATGTTGAGCGATATAAAAAGCTAATTTCGCAACCGCCGGAGCCTTTGGGTTATGCCGGTAAGCATAAAATACAAATTCTTATCAGCATACTTTGCCAAGAGGCCATGGGCGATGATATTATTGACACCAACTATGGTGAGCTGCTGAGTCTCAAAACGGACGAAGAGAAGGTGCAGCGCCGCAACTTTACTGAAGAAGAAATAGAAAAGCTATTTGTCGCAGCGCACCAGGACGAAGATCCAAAGCTGCGGCTAGGTGCTCGGCTTATCTTAATTTATGTATATACGGGCTTCCGTGCAAATGAGCTGCTCAGGCTGCCGAGAGCTAACGTAGATCTCGAAAACCATCTGATGCGCGGCGGTAGCAAAACTAAGGCCGGCAAAAATCGCCCGATACCAATCCATGAACGAATCTATCCTTTTATAGAAGAAATGATGCGACAGAAAACAAAGCAGACGCTGCTGGTCTTGGAGGATAACCGAACAATCACTTATGACCACTTTGTGGACGTGCTGTTTTACCCGGCACTGGATAAGCTTGGCATTAACTATTTGGACGAGGCAGGGAATAGGACGCTAACTCCGCATCGAACCAGGCATACATTTACCCAATTATCAGTCGAAAACGGCGTGAAACCGGATGCGTTAAAGAAGATTATGGGGCATACAAAAATCTCAACTACCATCGACAAATACGATGAAGTTGAGAATACAAAATACCTGGTTGGAGAGCTTGGAAAAATCTAATTTTTTGTGCCATTATTGTGCCACTTTCAGTAAGGATATGCCGCCATTTTGCACCATTTTGGCAATTTTAAGCCCGAAATATAAACAACAGAAAAGCCCTTATATTTGGCTTAAATAAGCGAAATATAAGGGCTTTTCTTGGAGCTACTGACCTGATTCGAACAGGCGACCTGCTCATTACGAGTGAGCTGCTCTACCAGCTGAGCCACAGTAGCATTGGTCGGTTTGCATAGTGCATTTATTATTATATCTAAAATATCGCTTAAGTCAAGGGTTATCTTACAAAAAACGCTTTACGTTCAAATTGTTTTAGTGTATGATAAAGGAAAAATTAGATGGAGGATGAAAAACATGATGGGAGAAAGCGTAGCGATTATTGCCATTTTGCTTTGCATTATTGTGGTTTTTGTGCGCAGCGGTCATGCGGATTATGCGATTAGCATTATCCCAATCCTCATAGTGCCCGCAACACATATTGCGGGGCTGCCGCTGGCGCAATTACTACAAAAGACAGTTTTGGTTTCTCAGCTTTATGTGGCACGCTGTTTTATCGACATTATCGGACTAGCAATTGCCTGTTTGCTGATTGTGATTTTCTCGGTGAAAATCAAGAGCGCAAAAAATAAAAAAGTGTATATTTCACTTTGCAGCCTTTACTGCATGGCACTTACTTGTGTTTATGTCTACAATTTGCTTCCGGCTGTGGCAAACTAAATCAAAATAAAATGCGAGGGCCTATTCTGGCACCTCGCATTTTTTATACAAAAAATTAAAGCTCAAAATCTTCTGCGCTGAAAGTAGGCAGCTTAGGGCGGCGTTTTGGCACCCGACGCAAAGGTGAATACAAAAAACGTCGACAAGAGTAATGCGGCGAAACAGGTCCGCGCTTTTTACAAAGAATCATAATATGATCCGCGGCACGGCGACCATGCTCGCAGTATTCGCATGCTGGCGGTATATCATTGCTGAACAATCGGTTTCGCATTCAAATTCCTCTTTTCGCTAAAGTCCTTCCTTATTATAAGGGATTTGCATTGCGGCGTAAAGAGGTGATTGCCTGGCAGGTGACGGCCAGGAAGGCGAAGAGGCAAAGCGCGGACTCCCACGGCAGGCTGCTGGCCAAAACAAGTCGCTCGCCTGCAGCAAGACCTGTGAGTGCCACGGCATCCCCGGGAAGAAGCTTTAGCAGAAGCCGTGCAACCCCATACGCCAGCGCGATGTGCAGGGGGCGGGTGAATAAAAAGGTGCGTAGAGAAACACTATCCGGCAATATCGCGCGCATCTGTGCCCAACCGCAAAGCCCAAGAAGACTCATCGAAATAGTGCAAAAGAAAAGCTGCCCTGCTGGCTCGGCAGCGGCACTGCGGCAACCGGCAGAAATCTCTAGCAACAGATCGAGCAATAACGCTGCCTTATAAGGCGCATTTTCAGGTGCAAGTACAGCAGCAAAAAGTGCAAAAATCACAACGAAACCGCAAATCGTGAGCATTTTGGCGACGGCGCCATTGACCGATGCGACAAACGCATTTCCAATAGAGGTATGCAAAGCAGTTTGCGTGTTGGTATCTCGCAGTTTAGGAGAGTCGCTACGAAAAGACACCAGCCAGCCGCAGAAAAAACAAGCGGCCCAGTTGCCCAGAAAAAGTGCCCAGCCAACAAAACTGTTCCCTAGCATACCGTAACCGACCGCAGAAATAGCGAAGGCGGGGCTGATACCTGCACAGCAGCAAAGCAGACGCCGAGCTTCGTCCGGCGTAATTGCGTTGGTTTTCACAAGGGAAGAAATGCTGCTGCAGCCGGAAGCAAAGCCCCCCAGCATTCCCATGGAAATAGCGCTGCCTCCGGCGGGAGAAACCCGCAACAATCGACATAGCGGACGAAAAGGAAGCGCGGCCAGCGGTGCACACCCGGTTTGGCAAATGAACTCTGAAATTACCAAAAACGGAAAAAGCGCAGGAATCATGCTTTTCGCGCAGCGCTCAAGCCCAGCGGCTATTCCGGCTGCGGCACTGCCGGGACGCATTAAAAAAAGTGCACAGCAGAGCGCCGCTATACCAATGGACCAAAGCCGACCAACTGAATTTTTACATATCATAAGAATCACCACAAAGTGATATATATGTGCTGGAGAGCGAAAATCGAACCTGCCGCCAGCGAAGTCTTGTGAGGGGCTGGCAAAGAGGTGATGGCATGCTGTCCGATGCCCCCTCAAGGGCATTGCCACAAAGAGTAGGGGGAGGCTTATCTAGTGGAAAAAAGAAAAAAACCAAAAGAGAGTTTAATCAAGGCGATTACAAGCGGAATGAAGCTGCCGCCGCCGGAGCTATATATGGGAGCCTCATTACACATCAGCAGTATGGGGGCCGTGCAGGTGGAAGGCTGCAAGGGTGTTTCGCTTTACAACGAAAACTTTGTAGAGCTGGACCTTGGCAGCTGCCATGCGCGTATTTCCGGTGATGGGCTTGTGCTGGTTACCTTAAGTAAACACACCATCTCGGTGGAGGGAAGATTGTTTTCGATCGAGTTTTCCTATTAAAAAGCAAGGGTCGAAGATTTTGCATAACAGGAGGAGCTTTTTTGGCTAAGACGTCGGTGTGGAGCTGGTTGCTCGGGGTAGTACGCTTTTCCGTAGAAGGCGGGGCAACCGAACGTTTTTTAAATGAATGTATGGCGGCGGGGCTTTCGGTCAGCCGCATCAAAGCAAATACGCTGGGCTTCACGGCATGGATACCCGCGAGGCAATATCACTGCGTCCATAAGTTTGCCTACAAATGCCGCTGTCGTGTACATGTGGATCGCAAAATAGGGCTGCGTTTTCGCTTTCACCGGTACCGTAACAGGTTGGGTATTGCCTGTGGCCTTATCTTTTTTATGTTGATATGCTGGTGGATGCAGGGATATATCTGGACCGTGAACTATTACAATCTTCCGGCCCAAACTGCTGCGCGACTGGAGGAGAAATTATTTGATGTCGGCATTGCGCCTGGTGTGCGTCCAGATAGTGATTCTCTAAATTTAATACGCCAGAAACTTTTGCTTGAAAATCCAGAATTTTCGAGCCTGTCGTTTCACTTTATTAAAGGAAGGCTGATGGTGGAAGCGATTATGCGGGACGCGAAACCCGATATTGTTGACAACCACACTCCTATGGATATCGTTGCCTCTCGCGAAGGTGTGCTGGAGGTAGTGGAAGTCTACAGCGGTTATGCGGTGCGTTCGGTAGGGCAGTCTGTCATGCCGGGCGATGTGATTGTTTCGCACACTTACACAGATCAGCTTAGCGGTGCCACGGTTACCGGGTATGCGCGTGCACGCATTGTTGCCCGCACATTAACCACCTACCGCTGCGAGCAACCCTACATTTTTGAAGCAAAGTATCCCACAGGAGAAGAGGAAAGTTATTTAACTTTACACATGGGAGAAAAAACTGTGCCACTTTATCGTGAGCAAGAACTTCCAGCCAACTACCAAACCAGTCGCCGTGTTGCGGCTGCTGCACCTATGGGCTGGTCTTTTCCTGCTGCACTCGAGTGGCAGGATGTGACAGGGGTGACCACCAAACAAATTCAGCTCACCCCAGAGCAAGCAGAGGCAAGAGCAAAATATCTCTGCCAAGCCCAAATAGCTGCGACTCTCGCAAACGGCGATATTATTAAAGCAGATGAGAAAGTGGAGCACTCTGATACAGGCGTCGTTTATTCCATTACGGTGGAAGCACGGGAGGAAATTGGTAAAACTGTGGTGCCAGACCCAAGCGTATCGGTGCCGACTCCGACACCTACGCCAGAAACCTGGTAAAGATGTATTGATTTGATGAAATTGCGAGAAATTCCATAGGCTAGATTTCCAAAATGTGCTATACTATACTTGCCAAACTGTAAAACGTGTAAAAATTACCCTATTTTTGTTTAGATTTTCGAAACAGGGGTGCAGATTCCAAAAGTATGTGATATAATTAACGACACCCTTCGAATTCTAACGAAAAATGAAAGAACCACAAAAATGACCCAAGCGGCCGTTTTAATACAGGCATTCTTTCATATTTGGGGTTAGCTGCAACAGAAACGGCAAGAATAATAAAAGGTTGCGCAGATTTTGCGAAAACTTCGCGCTGCGCAACCTAAAGTCGGTATTGCTGCCGGCAGATAAATTGCAATCCTCGAAAGGAATGGTCACTGTTTATGGCTGAAAAGCTGATCGAATTGGAATCCATCGATGCAGCACTGGCGCTGTTTGGCACCTTTGATGAAAATGTAAGGATATTGGAAAAGGAGTTCGAGATTGCGGCTGTCAGCCGTGGTACCGAGCTGAAACTTTCCGGTACACCGCAGCGGGTGGACCAGGCTGCACGTGCAGTAGAGGCGATGCTTCGTTTGATTCGCAATGGGACACCGATTGAGGAGCAGACCTTGCGCTATTGCATTTCGCTGGCTTCTTCCGGGGATGAAACCCGGGTGGAAGAGCTCACCGGCGATTTTATCGCGCTGACAACGAAGGGCCGTCCGGTGCGCCCGAAAACACTGGGGCAAAAAGCGTATATTGATGCTATCCGAAAAAACAGCATCACCTTCGGCATTGGCCCTGCCGGTACCGGCAAAACCTATCTTGCCGTGGCAATGGCTGTGCGCAGCTTTAAGGCGCATGAAGTGTCGCGCATTATTTTAACAAGACCTGCCGTCGAGGCGGGGGAGAAGCTGGGCTTTTTGCCGGGCGATTTGCAAAACAAAGTAGATCCATATCTACGCCCGCTGTATGACGGGCTTTTTGAGCTGCTCGGGGCCGAAACGTTTCAAAAGCTGATGGAAAAGGGCATTATTGAAGTGGCGCCACTTGCTTATATGCGGGGGCGCACCCTAGATGATTCCTTTATTATTTTGGACGAAGCGCAAAACACCACGCCGGAGCAAATGAAGATGTTTTTGACCCGTATGGGTATGGGCAGCAAAGTGGTGGTTACCGGCGATGTGACCCAAATTGACCTGCCCGATAAAACCCGCAGCGGTTTGCTGGATGCAACCCGCATTTTGCAGGATATCGAAGGCATTGCAATGGTGCGCTTTTCAGACAAGGACGTTGTGCGTCATCGCCTAGTGCAGGAAATTGTGCGCGCTTATGAAAAAGCGCAGGACAACCGTACAAAACCTGCCGCAAAGAAGTAAAACGCAGGCTTTTTAGCCGTAAAATAAAAATTACACAGGGGGAACTACTATGTACAATAAAGTTTATATCACCAACAAGCAAAATACCGTCAAGATCCCCACCGGAATCCGTATTTTGATTCGCCGTAGCTGCAACGCAGTGCTCGAGCAGGAGGGATTCCACGATCCTGCTGAAATCAGCGTGACCTTTGTAGATAACAAAGAAATTGCCGAGTTGAATGGCCAATATCGGGACAAGCCGGTAGAAACTGACGTACTCAGCTTCCCGTTGGGTTCTGACGGCGAGTATGACACCAACAATGAGACCGGCGCAAAAATGCTGGGCGACATTGTGATTTCGATGGAAAAAGCACAGGAGCAGGCGAATATCTATGGGCATACGCTTCAGCGCGAGGTTGCTTTCCTTACCGTTCACTCCATGTTGCACCTGCTCGGCTACGACCATGTAAATGGAGGACTGGAAGAGGTACATATGCGAGAGAAAGAAGAGCAGGTTTTGACCAAACTGGGTCTGACCCGCACCATCGCATATACACCTGATGCAGAGATCTAATTGCCCGCCCGCGCTGGCATAGCCTTGATAACGGCGAAAAAACTTTGAGGAGGAAGTCATGTATCCGCACAGTTTTTTGAAAAGCTTTCAGTATGCGTGGAATGGCTTTACCGTTGCGGTCAAAGAAGAACGCAACCTGCGCTTTCACTTGGTGGCAGGCTTTTTTGTGCTATGGTTTTCCCGCTTCTATCACTTTTCCCGCGGGATTTATGCGATCCTCGCCCTTGCCATTGGTGGGGTGATTGCACTTGAACTGGTCAATTCTTCCATCGAGCGCGCGGTGGCACGCCCTGGGCCAGAACGTTTTTTCATCACCGGTGTTGTTAAAGATATGGCAGCGGCCGCAGTATTGCTTTACAGCATTGGCGCCGCAGTTGCCGGAATCATTCTGTTTTGGCAGCCAGACGTTTTGTACACGATTTTAAATTACTACATTTCATCTCCGCTGCGCATTGTGCTGCTTTTCACACTGGTAATTGCAGGGTGCAGCTTTATTTTTAGAAAAGAGGAACCGCCTTTTGAAGACCGCTGAAACCAAATCTGTATTCGCCGCCATTGTCGGACGGCCCAATGTGGGTAAATCGAGCCTGCTGAATGCCTTAATTGGCGAAAAGCTGGCTATCGTAACATCCAAGCCGCAGACAACACGTACCCGCGTTACTGGCATTTTAACCGAAGGTACCTGCCAGTATGTGTTTTTGGATACGCCGGGCATTCATGCGCCCAAAACCAAATTGGGGCAGCGTATGGTAAAAACGGTAAGCGAAACAGTGGGGGATGGCGACGCTACCTTGATGCTGTTTGAGCCTTACGGCGAGCTGAATGAGGCGGAGCAAACTTTAATTGGTGAGCTGCGCGCCAGCAAAATGCCGGTGTTTGCAGCTGTGAACAAGCTGGATTGTCTGAAAAAGCCGGAAGACTTTGAAGAGCGCAAAGCGATGATTGAATCTTTAGGCGTTTTTGATAAGGTGGTCGGCATTTGTGCCGCCAAAAAAGAGGGCGTAGAAGACTTGCTTGCCCTTCTGGAGCAATGCGCGGCACCAGGGCCCCACTTTTTCCCCGAAGACGCTTATACCGACCTACCTGAAAAAGCAATTGTTGCCGAGTTGGTGCGTGAAAAGCTGCTGCTGAACCTGCGGGACGAGCTACCCCACGGCACTGCTGTACTGGTAGAACGGTTTAAAGAGCGCGAAGACAAGGATTTGATTGACATTGATGTGACCATTTTCTGCGAAAAGAAAAGTCACAAAGGTATGGTCATCGGCAAAGGCGGTGCGATGCTGAAGAAAATTGCTACTGCCGCTCGACAAGACTGTGAAGATTTTCTCGGCGCACGGGTTAATCTGCAATGCTGGGTTAAAGTCAAAGACGATTGGCGCGACAACGATTTTTATCTGAACAATTTTGGATTTGGTAAATAGGGAGGCGTGATGAATGCAGCTCAAAACCAAAGGGCTTGTGCTGCGCGAGGTCAAAACCGGAGAGGCGGACCGCATCTTAACGATTCTCACTCCGGAACATGGTATCCTCTCGGCCTCTGCCAAAAGCTCTTTGCGGCTCAAAAACAAACTGTTTGCCGCAACAGGGCTTTTTTGCTATTCAGAGTTTGTACTGTTCCCCGGCAAAAACATGTATATTGTAGACGAAGCAACACCAATAGAAGTTTTCTTTGAGCTTCGGCAAAGTGTAGAGGGCATGGCGCTCGCCATGTATTTTGCAGAGCTTGCGGCTACCGTTGCCCAAGAAGGCGAAGAAGCAGAGTCGCTTTTACGGTTGCTGCTTAACAGTTTTTTTCTGATTGGCACGCAAAAAAAGCCATTGCATCAGATTAAAGCGGTATTTGAGCTTCGCACACTTTTTGATGCAGGTTTCATGCCAGATATTGTGGGCTGCTGTGAGTGCGGCAGTGCAGAAACCGAAACGTTTCGGTTTGACCTTTCGGAAGGTGCACTTTTTTGCCAAAACTGTGCCGAAAAAATAGGTGCAGCGCCGAACATTTCTCGCAGCCAGCTTGCGGCAATGCAGCATATGCTTTACAGCGAACCTGAAAAAGCATACAGCTTTACGCTTTTGCCAGAAGCAATGGCGGGGCTTTCGCGCCTGGCCACCCACTATGTGTGCAGCCAGCTCGATCATCGTTTTAAAACTCTGGATTTTTTGGAAACAGTGCTTGATTAAGGGACTTACATGACGATATAATGTGGCACTGTTTTTGCATATGAAATACAAAAAAGCAAGGTACAGAAAAAGTGTTTTTGTGCCGATGCAATCCCTAACCTTTTCGGCCGTGCCTAAAATTATGCGGGGCGGCTTTTATGGAAGGAGCTTCTATGACAACAAAATATCTGCATTTGCTGGAATTTGACAAAATAATTGCGATGGCGGCAGAGAACTGCGCTTGCCCCGAAGCAGCAGAGATGCTGCGCAATTTAAATGCCAGCACAACCACAGAAGAAATGCGCGAAGCGCTGCGCCGCACCGATGCGGTGACCAGCCTGCTTATTAAACATGGCAACCCGCGTATTCAAGGCGTGCAGGATGTAATGAATATCATTCGCCGCGCCGAAAAAGGCGGTATGCTTTCGATGAGCGAGCTGCTTATTGTTGCTGCCACCCTGCGCAATTTTAAGCACTTGAACGACTGGTATGGCGAAGGCCAGGAGACCGAGATCCCCAACGCGGAAGCGCTGGATCGCGTTTTCTATGGTATAACCGAAAACAACCAGCTTTCTAAAACTATTTTCGAGTGTATCCTTTCCGAAAATGAAATGGCAGACACCGCTAGTGATACGCTTTATGACCTTCGTCGTAAAATCCGTGCGGCAGAAAGCGCTATCCGTGATAAACTGGATTCTATTATCCGGTCGCCGAGCACGCAAAAGTACTTGCAGGATGCCATTGTCAGCCAGCGCAGCGGCCGCTTTGTTGTGCCGGTTAAGGCAGAATTCCGCAGTGAAATCAGCGGTGTCATTCACGACGTTTCGTCCTCTGGCGCAACACTTTTTGTGGAACCTTCGGCGGTGGTGGAGACCAACGCCAAAATCATGCAGCTGCGCAGCCAGGAAAAAGAGGAAATTGAAGCAATTCTCTCGAAATTTTCGAACGCAGTTGCAGCGCTGCAGCCTCAGTTTGGCTACAGCTATGCCGCCATGCTGGAGCTGGACGCCCTAATTGCCAAAGGGCGCCTTGCCGTTAGCCAGAATGCCGCTATGCCACAGGTTTCGGACGAAATGCGGTTTTCGCTTAAAAAAGCACGGCACCCGCTGATTGATAAAAAGAAAGTTGTGCCGGTGGATATCAGCATCGGCAAGGACTACGATGCGCTGATTATTACCGGCCCCAACACCGGCGGTAAAACAGTAAGCCTGAAGACTGCCGGTTTGCTGCTTGCCATGGCAGCCTGCGGATTCTTGATTCCAGCCTCTGAAGGCAGCGAAGTTTGTCTGTTTCGGGATATTTTGGTGGACATTGGCGACGAACAGAGCATTGAACAGAGCCTTTCCACTTTTTCCGGGCACATCAAAAATATCGTTGGCATTCTTGCGCAGGCTGCCCCTGATACATTGGTGCTACTTGACGAGCTTGGTGCAGGTACAGACCCGGCCGAGGGCGCGTCCTTGGCAGTTTCTATCATCGAAACCATTCGCGAAACCGGTGCGAAAATTATGGCGACCACCCATTACGGTGAGCTGAAAGTTTTTGCGCTGGAAACACCGCGCGTTCAAAATGCCTCCTGCGAATTTGATGTTGAGTCGCTGCGTCCGACCTATCGGCTGCTGGTGGGTGTGCCTGGCCGTTCCAATGCGTTCTTAATCGGCGAAAAGCTGGGGCTGCCTGCCAAAGTGATTCAAAAGGCGAGCGGGCATCTTTCTGCCGGCGACAAGCGCTTTGAAACCGTACTGGGCCAGCTGGAGGATTTGAAAGCTGAAATTCGTGAAGACAAAGAAGAAATCGAACGACTGAAATACGTTGCTGAAAACCAGCTGGATTCTGCAAAAGCAGAACGAGACAAACTGATTCAGCAAGGCCAAAACGAACTCGATGCGATGCGCCGTAAGGCAAAACAAATGGAACAGAACGTGCAGGATGCGGCATATGCGCTGTTGGATGAGATGAAAGAGCTGCAAAAACAGGAGAATCTTTCTGCATCTCAAAAAGCGCAGCGTGCGCGTGCCATTGCCCGTAAAGAGGCGATGGGCATTACAGAAGGCATTGGCGGAAGCGGTGAAGAAAAGCAAAGCTATGTGCCGCTTACCTCGGCCAAACCCGGCCAGATTGTTGTGGTGGCAGAAATGGGCTGTAACGGCACGGTGAAATCCGCACCCGATAAAAATGGTATGGTTGAGGTGCTGTGCGGTGCAATTAAAACCCGCGTGCCGCTTTCTGGTCTTTATGAGGCAGTGCAGCAACAAGCCCCCAAAAAGAAAAAACAGACCATTGTGCCGCGCAGCAGTGGCAGCAGTAGTGGGCGGCCTACCCGCAGTGCGGCAATGGAAATCAATCTAATCGGTATGACCTCGGAAGAGGCCGTGATGGAAGCAGACCGCTTTATTGACGGTGCTATGATGAGCGGTATTTCGCCTATCTATTTAATTCATGGCCGCGGCGCTGGCATTTTACGCAAGGCGATTCGCGACCACCTCAAACGCCATAAGTCGGTAAAAAGCTTCCGCTCCGGCATGTATGGCGAGGGCGAAGACGGTGTAACCGTGGTAGAGCTGAAATAGCCTTGGCGCGTTGGTATATCAATTGCGCTTTGCGAAAAAAGCGGAAAAATGACGAAATAGGCACCATGGAGAAAGCGCCTGTCCGGTCGCAATAGTTCCTAGAAAAATTGCCTGTCCTGTTGGGGCGGACCGAAAAAAGAGAGCTAAATACCTGCATTTTGTAGGTCTTAGCTCTCTTTTGCTTTTTAAAAAACTTGTTAAGATACAGAAAAATTACGCACTTTTCATTTGCGGTGACGGAATTCGTCATGCTTTTTGAGGCAAGCCCGCTAGACTGGTATTGCAAGGGAGGTATGCCGATGAAAACGGTTATCTATGTCGACGTACTGCTCGGCATTAATTTCATCATTGATTACTATTTGCTGCTTGCAGCAAAGCACCTTTCGGGGGCAAGTGGGGGCAATATTCGCCTTTTGTTGGGTAGTGCGCTTGCGGCGCTCTCATCTTTGATGTTGCTTGCGCCACCGATGCACCCGGCCATCAGCGTACTGATAAAGCTGCTTATTTGTGTGTGCTGTGTGCGGGCGGCGTTTCGGTATACGGGCTGGCGCACTTTGGCAAAAGCCACCTGCTGGTTTTTTTTGCTGAATTTTTTGCTTGCTGGCGTTGTCTTTTTCGCAATGTACACATTTTCGGCAAGTGGTATTCATCAAAATAATTTTGCGGTTTACTTTAACGTTTCTCCGTGGATGCTGCTTTTTTCGGTGCTATCTGTTTATTTGGTGCTGGAGGTATTCTCATTGCTTTTTCGACCGCCGCACACAGAGACCGCACTGGATTTTGGCTTCCGGCTGGGTGATATATTGATACGCGCCCACGCGCTTTACGATACCGGATTTTCGGTGAAAGATGCGCTGACAGGTTATCCATGTGTGCTCATCAGTCTGCCGGCAATGAAAAAACAGCTGCCGGAAAAGTTAGCAACGACGCTGGAAGCGTACTTTAAAAGCGGGACCTTGGGGGAGGGCTTGCATTTGGTACCTTGCACCACGGCACAGGGCAGAGGTTTGCTCCCTGCTAATGTGTGTCAAGACGTTTTGCTTTACAAGGGCAAAAAGGAACAACGCCTAGGCGCTGTCACCGTATTGTTTACCGATAAACCACTTGCTGAGGGCACTTACGAGGCATTGGCAGGTCCTGCTGTGGCTGGGGCCTTGGTATAAAGAAAAGGGGAAGACATCATGTGGAAGCTGTTTTTGAGTTTAAAAGGGAAGTGCTGCGCTTTATGGAAGCAGACGCTGGAACTGATTTGCCTGCCGGACTATATCTACTATATTAACGGCCCCGAAACGCTGCCCGCCCCGCTTTCCGCTGAAGAGGAAGCCCTGGTCTTTGCGGGCCTTGCAGAGGGCAAATCAGAGTGCCGCGAAGTGCTTATCACGCACAATCTGCGCCTGGTTGTTTATATCGCAAAAAAGTTTGAGAACACCGGGATCAATATCGAAGACATCATTTCTATCGGTACAATTGGGCTGGTGAAAGCGGTGAATACCTTTGTGCCGGAAAAAAACATCAAGCTCGCTACCTACGCCTCGCGCTGTATTGAGAACGAGATTTTGATGTATTTGCGCAAAAGCAGCAACCGCCGGAATGAGGCCAGCATCGATGAGCCGCTGAATGTGGATGGCGATGGCAACGAGCTGCTGCTTGGCGACGTATTGGGTACGGAAGGTGATACCGTTTCTGTCGGTGTGGAGCAGGACGATGAGCGTAGTTTATTGTATCGCGCGGTAGACCGGCTGTCTGACCGCGAAAGGCTGATTATGCAGATGCGTTTTGGCCTTTGTGATGGAAAAGAACACACCCAAAAAGAAGTTGCTGATATGATTGGTATTTCGCAAAGTTACATATCACGTTTAGAAAAACGTATCATTCGCAGGCTGCGTACAGACTTGGAACACGCTATGTAATGTGGTTTGGCTTTACAGCATAATCTGACCCATTTACCGAGAAAGATTTACCAGTCCCCAAAATCCGTCTAAAAAATATGCGCTTCCCCATACTATCCGTATCAAGACGGATGAGGTGGGCGCATGTATTATAGCAAAGTTGAAATATGCGGCGTGGATACTTCCAAGCTGCCGGTATTGAAAGAAAGTGAAAAACAGGTCTTGATTAAACGAGCGCAAGCGGGGGACGAAGAGGCGAGAAAACAGATGATCGCCGGCAACCTTCGTTTGGTGCTAAGCGTCGTGCAAAAATTTGCAGGCCGCAAAGAAAATATGGATGACCTGTTCCAAGTGGGCTGCATTGGATTGATTAAAGCAGTTGATGGATTTGACACCACGCTGGGGGTTCGTTTTTCTACCTACGGCGTGCCGATGATTGTCGGCGAGATACGCCGCTTTTTGAGAGATAACAATCCGGTGCGGGTCAGCCGTTCGGTCCGAGATCTTGCATGTAAAGCGATGCAAGCAAAGGAACAGCTGCAAAAACAGCTGGGCCGAGAGCCGACCATTCGAGAAATCGCACAAGAAACGGGCCAACCTCAAGAGGCAGTTACCTTGGCGTTGGAGTCGGTAGTAGATCCCATTTCGCTGTATGAACCGGTTTATAGCGATGGCGGAGATCCCGTGTATGTAATGGATCAAATCGGAGATAACGGAGGGGAAGAAAGCTGGATTAGTAGCATGACCTTCCGCGACACAGTAGGGC
Source organism: Pygmaiobacter massiliensis (assembly GCF_900199435.1). GTDB lineage: Bacteria > Bacillota > Clostridia > Oscillospirales > Ruminococcaceae > Pygmaiobacter > Pygmaiobacter massiliensis. Next base: position 253,264 of record NZ_OAML01000002.1, on the reverse strand, counting down.
AGCTTTCTGAGCGTGAAAAACGCATTATGGCACTGCGCTTCATGCAAGGGCGCACCCAGGTGGAAGTAGCCAAAGAGATTGGAATTTCGCAGGCCCAGGTTTCTCGGCTCGAAAAAAATGCGCTTGAACGCATTAAAAGTGAAATGTAAGAAGAAAAAAGCACCCTCTCTGCACAAGCTGCAGAAAAGGGTGCTTTGCTTTTCTATAAAATCAGCGCTGGGGTTTGTTTGCGGCAGAGGTTTTGCCCAACTTAAAGAAACTGCCTGCTTTTTGGGATTTGGAAACAGGGTCGCTTTTGGGACGACGCGGTGCAGGTAAGGGCAGGTCGAGGCTCAGCAGGGTACGGCGCAGCTCTAATGCGCTGGTAAACAGAATGGCAGTAAAGCCAAGTGCGGCCGCAGCGTCTACGTTCTCCTGCCGGTCGTCGATGAAAATTGTTTCCGCAGGATCTAGCTTACAAACCTCTACCAGTTTGGCGAAGATGCGCGGATCAGGCTTGGTGATTTTTACTTCGCAGGAAGCAATACCGCCCGTGAAATATTGCATAAAGCGTTTTTTCTGTTGGAACATTTCCAGCACATCTTCCGCGATGTCCGAAAGATAGTAAAGCGGGTAGCCCAGTGTGCGCAGCTGCTCCATTAAGCGCACAGTATCATTTTTGGTAACCAGCATATCGCGCCAGTCGTCCAGCACCATCTGGGCCTCATAGCGGCGAGGGCCGCAGGCATCCAGCATTAACTGAACGCCTTTTGACATGGTGATTGTGCCGGCATCTAAAGCGCGCCAGGTGTCGCTGGCAAAAATATGTTCATATAGAAAGTCCTCGAGGGGCTGATTTAAAAAGCGCTCAGAAAGATAAGCGCGCGGGTCATAATCCACAACAACCCCGCCAAGGTCAAAAACAACGTTTTTTAGCATAAAGATTCTCATTCCTTCCGGCAGATGGGCAGAGCCCCACATCGTACCGCATTATTACTTACTTTCTTATTTTACTGCTTTTTTCGATAAAATTCAACGTAAAGCAAAATTGTCGATGGATGATTTTTCCACAGACGGCAGATAAATGGTCGAACAGCTGCCTGTTTGCATACATATATAGGTAGGATAAACCGCACAGCGAAGACAGAAAGGCGTGGTGGCATGGTTACAATGTATGAATTGTGCGAACGAGACGTGATTAACGTGACAACGGGCGCAAACCTGGGGCGTGTAGACGACCTGGTAATTGATGAGGAAACCGCCACCGTGCAGGAGCTTGTAGTGTATGGTCGCCTGCGCTGGTTTGGCTTGCTGGGGCGCGAAGATGACACGCATATTCCATGGCGGGATATCGTGCGGGTAGGGGAGGATGTCATTTTAGTGCGCACCGACCTACCCCAACGGCCGAAAAAGTCAAGAAATCCAATAAAATTTTGAAATAAAGCTTGTACCGAATGGTCGTTTGTGATATACTATCACAGCAATACGCACGCATTTCTTTAAAACCGTGTGCCGGAATCATCCGCTTCCGGTGGGTTTTTAGCCTTGAAATGCGGAGGAAAAACATTATTTTTAGGAGGATTTTACTATGGCAGTCGTATCTATGAAACAGCTTCTTGAGGCGGGCGTACACTTTGGTCATCAGACCCGTCGCTGGAACCCCAAAATGAAGAAATATATCTTCACCGAGCGTAACGGCATCTACATCATTGATTTGCAGAAAACCGTTAAACTTCTCGATGAGGCTTACAACTTTGTGCGTGACACCGCTGCACAGGGCGGCACCGTTCTGTTCGTCGGCACCAAAAAACAGGCTCAGGATTCCATCCGTGAGGAAGCTACCCGTTGCGGCATGTACTACATCAATGCTCGCTGGCTCGGCGGCACCCTGACCAACTTCCGCACCATCCGTAAACGTATCGACCGCATGGAGCAGCTCAAGAAAATGCGTGAGGACGGCACCTTCGATCTTCTCCCGAAGAAAGAAGTCGTCAAACACGAGCTCGAGATTGAGAAACTTGAGAAATTCCTCGGCGGCATCAAAGACATGAACAAACTGCCGAAAGCAATGTTCATCGTTGACCCCCATAAAGAGCGCATCGCTGTTTCTGAGGCGCTGAAGCTCCACATCCCCATCGTGGCAATCGTCGACACCAACTGCAACCCGGATGAGATTGACTACGTCATCCCCGGCAACGACGACGCAATCCGCGCTGTTAAGCTGATCTCCGGCGCTATGGCTAACGCTGTCCTCGAGGGCCGCCAGGGCCAGCAGGAAGCAGCTGCTCCCGCTGAGGAAGCTGCAGAGGCTTAATCGAACCACGATCAAAAGGAAAATACAGGAGGTAAACTACTATGGCATTTACTGCACAGGACGTAAAAAATCTGCGTGAGCAGACTGGCTGCGGCATGATGGACTGCAAAAAAGCACTCACCGATGCTGATGGCAACTTCGAAAAAGCAATCGAGATTCTTCGTGAGAAGGGCCTTGCACAGGCAAACAAAAAAGCAGGCCGCGTTGCTGCTGAAGGTATGGTTTACGCTGTTGCTGACCGCGCAAACAGACTTGGCGTTGTTGTTGAAGTTAACGCTGAGACCGACTTCGTTGCAAAGAACGAGCTGTTCCAGAACTTCGTTAAAGATCTGGCTAAAGTTGTTCTCGAGCAGAACCCCGCAGACGTTGCTGCACTGCTTGAGTGCAAAATGGCTGACGGCATGACCGTTGAGGCTGCTCGTCAGGATAAAGTTCTCGTCATCGGCGAGAACATCCAGGTTCGCCGTTTTGTTCGCTACGAAGGCGACTGCGTTTCTTATATTCACGGCGGCGGCACCCATGCTGTTCTGGTTTGCTTCGACACCGACGTTGCAGACAAAGAGGGCTTTGAGGTTTGCGGTAAAGACGTAGCAATGCAGATTGCTGCTGTTAACCCCACCTATGTTCGCGAGAGCGACGTTCCCGCTGAGGTTATTGAGGAAGAGAAGAAGATTCTCCTCGCTCAGATCGAAGGCGACGCTAAAATGGCAAGCAAACCCGAGCAGGTTAAAGTTAAAATGGTCGAAGGCAAAATTGGCAAGTTCTATAAAGAGAACTGCCTGCTTGACCAGCCGTTCGTTAAAGACGACAAAGTTACCGTTGGCCAGTATGTGGAATCCACTGCTAAAGAGCTTGGCGGCAAACTCGCTGTAGTCAAATTCGAGCGCTTTGAAAAAGGCGAAGGCATCGAGAAAAAAGAAGCTTGCGATTTCGCTTCCGAAATTGCAAGCATGGTGAAATAAGTTTCATCCAGCTTAGTTTATAATAAACAGGGGCAATGCGTTTACTGCATTGCCCCTGTTTTTTTATATTTTTTCTAAAATATTAGGCCTTTACGATATTTGCAGGTAAGCAAAAAATTTTTGCGTTAAAACAAAGGTTTACTAGGCTGTGTATTGAGCTAGAGCTTCTACGATTAAACGGTTTTGCTCAGCGTTGGTTGTGGCGGGTGCTTTTTTCTAATAGTAGAGGATGTGTGAAAACTTATTTGGTTTATAAAATCAAATAAATAATATATTATTATAATATCATATTGACAATACTGTATGACGTACAGTATAATAATTGTGAGGTGAAGAACGTGGCAGAATTAGAAGAATTGGTTGCCGGGCTGGATTTGGAGCTGCGTCGCGGCACTTTGGTGCTATGCGTGCTTTCCAGACTCACCACCCCGCAATACGGATACAGCTTAGTACAAGAACTAAGCGAAAAGGGGATAGCAATAGACATCAGCACGCTTTATCCATTGCTGCGCCGCTTAGAGCGGCAGGGCATTTGCGCAGCAGAGTGGGAAACCAGCGGCGCAAAGCCGCGCAAATATTATCAGCTTACAGAGCAGGGCAGACAGGTTTACCAAGAATTGAAAGAACACTGGCAGAACATAGCGACAAGCATATCGGCTTTACTGGAGGAGAAATCATGAACAACGACAAAAATTATATCGACAGCATGACCACGCGCTATGTTTACGCAGCCACGCGGTGGATGCCGGCAAAGCAACGCAAAGACGCAGCGCGAGAGCTGGAAAGTCTAATCGGCGACATGATGGAAGAACGAACGGGTGGCCGGGTGGCTGTGGCAAAAGACATTGAAATGGTGCTTACAGAACTTGGCAACCCTTCAGCGTTTTCTGCAAAAGCAAATGGGCAGGAACAATATCTGATTGGGCCAGACCTTTTCCCAAAATACAAAACAGTCATTAGCATCGTAATGATGGCAGTGGCATTTGGTATTACTGTGGCAATGGTGATTTTAATGACCTTGGGCAGCTTTAGCGGCATATTCGACTTTTTGTTTTCATGGCTTAGCAGCTTAGTGTCTGCCATTGTAACAGGCGCAGCGATTGTTACTTTCATTTTTGCACTTGCGCAGTGGCGTGGTGGTGCCTTGCGAGATGGTATCCTTCATACACCCTGGTCACCGGCAAACTTGCCACCGCTTCCGCAAAACGGGGAGCGCATCCCTCGCTGGGAATCGATTTTTGGCATCGTTTTCGGTGTGCTCGCAATGCTTCTTTTTGTACTCTTTCCGCAACTGATTGGTGGCTTTTTTAAAACAGATGGTCGCTATGTGCTCGTTCCGTTTTTCAATCTCGAGATAATGCGCCAGATGTTGCCGATGCTGCTTCTAATGTTTGCGCTGGGCATATTTCGTGAATTTGTGGCTTTTATGGAAGGCCGCTATACCATGCGCCTTGCAATTGTAACAAGCATCAGCGATTTAATCTCGATGGGGCTGGCTGTGGTCGTGTTTGGCAATCCGCAGCTTTACAGTGCAAACTTTTTCCCCGCTGTGCAGGCAGTTGCACCGGAACTTAGCGAAATCTCTTGGGTGTTTGAAAGCTTTGGGAAAATCTTTCTTGCGGTTTTCTTGTTCGCTTTAGTACTTGATTTGCTCACCACACTTTTTAAGGCACTAAAATATCGCGCGAATGTGTGAAGATAACGTAAAAGGACACAATTCAGTGTCCTTTTATTTTGTTATCTCTTTACATTAAGAGTGGGTTATTGTAAAATAATACTGATAATGAAGAATTAGGCGGTGTTGGAAATTTGGAACTAAAATATAAGCGTATATTGCTCAAACTTTCTGGTGAGGCGCTTGCCGGCGACCAGAAAATGGGAATAGATTACGACGTTGTCGTGCGCATTTGCAGCAGCATCAAAAAAGCTGTAGACATGGGCGCAGAAATCGCCATCGTCGTAGGCGGCGGCAACTTTTGGCGTGGCCGCAGCAGTGGAGAGATGGAGCGCACCCGTGCGGACCAGATTGGCATGATGGCAACTGTAATGAACGCCTTGGCTGTTGCAGATGCGCTTGAGCATTTGGACCTTGAAGTGCGCGTTCAGACTGCACTTACGATGCAGCAGGTTGCAGAGCCTTATATCCGCAACCGCGCAACTCGTCACCTCGAAAAAGGCCGCGTTGTGATTCTTGCCTGCGGTACGGGCAATCCGTTCTTCTCTACGGATACCGCCTCTGCCCTTCGCGCAGCAGAAATCAATGCCGAAATCGTTTTTAAAGCCACGATGGTAGACGGCGTTTACGACAAAGACCCCCACAAATACAGCGATGCAGTACGCTATAAAACCCTGACATTCTCTCAGGTGCTGGCAGACCAGCTGCAGGTAATGGATTCTACCGCCGCAACCATGTGCAGAGACAATAAATTGCCTTTGCTGGTATTTGATATTTCCGACCCTGATAACATCGTTCGAGCCATTTCCGGTGAAGATATCGGCACCCTTGTGAAGGAGGAAAATTAAAATGAGTGAAGCAACTAAAAAGTACAGTGATAAAATGAGCGGCGCAGTCGACCACCTCGTCAAAGAGCTGAAGGCTGTTCGCGCAGGTCGTGCTAACCCCGCAGTTCTCGATAAAGTGACGGTTGACTATTATGGCAGCCCTACCCCCATCCAGCAGGTGGCAGCTGTGGCCGTGGCTGAGGCGCGCGTCCTCACCATTCAGCCTTGGGATGCATCTTTGCTGCATGCGATTGAAAAAGCAATCCAGTGCAGCGATGTCGGTATTAACCCGATTGATGACGGCCGCATGATTCGTCTGGTTTTCCCCGCACCGACCGAGGAGCGTCGCAAAGCGCTGACCAAAGATGTGCAGAAGATGGGCGAAGAAGCCAAAGTGGCTGTGCGCAATGTACGCCGCGATGCAATGGATAAGTTTAAGGCTCAGAAAAAAGCAAACGAAATTACCGAAGACGACCAGAAAAACCTCGAAGATGAAATGCAAAAGGTCACTGATAAATTCGTCAAAGAAGTCGACAAGGTCTGTGAAGAAAAAATCAAAGAGATTATGGAAATCTAAGCATTACAGCTTGCAAAAGGGTATTGGATTCTCAATTCCATAATGCTAAACTGCCTCTAAGATGCAGACCGCACGCCTTCGCGTGCGGTCTGCGCTTTTAGGATACAGCCTTTTTAGGCGACGAGCAAAGGAGTTTATTTATGCAGCAGCTTGACACCCGCGCCGAGGGTCTCCACATCGGCTTTATTATGGACGGTAATGGACGCTGGGCAAAGAAACGCGGCTTGCCGCGCACTGCAGGTCATAAAAAAGGTGCACAGGTTTTTCAGGACATTGTGCGCTACTGTAATCAAATTGGCGTAGAAAGCGCGAGTTTTTATGCGTTTTCTACCGAGAACTGGAAACGCCCCGAAAATGAGGTGGAGAGCATTATGCGGCTCTTCAAAGAGTATCTCATTAAAGCGTTTGATTATAAAAAAGAAAACAACCGCGTCTGCTTTTTGGGTGACCGCACACCACTTTCGCGTGACCTTGTGCAGATGATGGAAGAAATAGAAGAAGGCACAAAAAACAATACCGGCATGACGCTGAACATCGCTATTAACTATGGTGGCAGAGACGAAATTACGCATGCGGTGCGCGCCTTGGCCCAAGAGGTGCAGCAGGGCAAGCTCGCCCCTGAGAACATTACCGAGCAAATGATTTCTGACCGGCTTTATACCGGTGGGCAAAAAGATCCGGACTTCATTTTGCGTCCCTCGGGAGAAAAACGTCTTTCTAACTTTTTGCTTTGGCAAAGCGCTTATGCAGAGTTTGTTTATATGGATGTGCTCTGGCCTGATTTTACAAGGCATGACCTTGACCTTGCCATTGACGAGTACAACCATCGCACCCGCCGCTTTGGTGGAATCTAGAGGCGAGCGGTGCGGGCTTGCACAATAAGCCGGGAAAGGATATAAAAATTTATGAAAACTAGGATTATCACATCGCTGATAGGAATCCCCATTCTATTCCTTGCGCTGTATTTTTACGATACGTTTGTTTTTAATATCATCATAGCAACCGTTTGTGTGCTTGCTTTCTATGAGATTGTCGGCGCATTTAAAATCAAAAATCCTCTTTGGATTTATCTCGCGGTGGTGCCAATGGCACTTATCGTACTGCTGTCAGATCAAGAGTTTATTCGGCAGGCGATACCGCTTTTGGTTTTCCTCTTCATTGTGTATATTGCGGTTTGCGTTATTTTTGAGATTAAAGATTTGTCTTTTACACAAATTAGTGGCGTTGTGCTGTTTTGCGGCGTTGTGCTGTTCGGCTTTTACTCGATTCTTTCGTTTAAGCTCATTTATCCTGTTTCGCAGTACCACTACGATGCCCTGTATTTAATTTTGCTGGGCTTTGGGTTTGCGTGGGGCGGAGATTCGGCGGCTTATTTTACCGGCTGCTCTTTTGGCAAGCACAAACTGGCCCCGAGTGTAAGCCCCAATAAAACCATTGAAGGTGCAATTGGCGGTATTTTTGGCAGCATGCTGCTCGGTGCATTGTTTACCTACCTTTATTCGCTGCTGCTCCCGCATCTGGAGACGTCGGCTTATTCAGCCATTGATGGCAGCAGCTATCTGGTAGTTTGTCTGATGGGCGCAGTGGCCAGCGTTATGGGTATCATGGGCGATTTGTTTACTTCCGCTATCAAACGGCAATGCGGAATTAAAGATTACGGCACTATTTTCCCAGGGCACGGCGGCATTCTGGACCGGTTTGACAGCGTATTGTTTGTCATGCCTTTTGTTGCCATCGTATCTCGCTCGGTGCAGATTATTGCACGCTGAAATGCATAAAGGAGTTTACCATGTCTAAAGTTATTACACTGCTTGGGTCTACCGGCTCTATCGGTACCCAAAGTCTTGATGTAATCCGGGCCCAGGGGTACCAGGTATTTGGCCTTGCGGCGCATAGCAATGTAACACTGCTGCTGCGGCAGATTATAGAATTTACCCCCAAAGCTGTGGCCGTGGTGGATCCTCATGCAGCAGAGCAGCTGAAAGCACAGCTTTCTACAATGCCAAACCCACCGGTGCTGCTTACCGGCAAAGAAGGCCTGGTGGAGCTTGCTGCAATGCCCGGTGCAGACATTGTGCTGAATGCGGTTGTCGGCATCGCCGGCCTTGCACCGACGCTTGCTGCGATTGAAAGCGGCAAAGACCTTGCGCTTGCGAATAAAGAAAGCCTGGTTACCGGCGGCCAGCTGGTAATAGATGCGGTAAAGAAAAAAGGTGTGCATTTGCTGCCTGTGGACAGTGAACATTCTGCAATTTTTCAGTGTCTGCAAGATGCGGCAAGCGCAAAAAGCCTTACCAAAATTCTGCTTACTGCCTCCGGGGGGCCTTTCTTTGGCAAGAAAAAAGAAGAGCTGCAGCAGATTACAGCAGTAGATGCACTGCGCCACCCAACCTGGAATATGGGCGGTAAAATCACTATCGACAGCGCAACGCTGATGAACAAAGGCTTGGAACTGATTGAAGCCGTTTGGCTGTTTGGTCTGCCAGCAGACAAGGTTCAGGTGGTAGTACAGCGGCAGAGTGTAATTCACTCGATGGTACAATACAGCGATAATTCTGTTATTGCGCAGCTTGGTGTGCCGGATATGCGTATTCCAATTCAATATGCACTTACATGGCCCGAGCGCGTACCCGGCCCCGCACCCGAATTAGATTTTACCACATTGGGTACACTGACTTTTGACGTTGCAGACGAAGATACTTTTCTGTGTTTGGCAGCAGCAAAACGTGCCATTACCAAAGGCGGCCTTTGCCCTACCGCGGTCAACGGCGCCAACGAACAGGCAGTAGAACTGTTTTTGCAGGATAAAATTCGCTTTTTGGAGATTGGAGAATTTGTTGCGCGTGCCGCAGAAGAGTTTAGCGCGGGAAATGGTGCATATACATTAGAAGAGCTGTATGCTTGCGACGCGGCGGCCCGAGCCATGGTGCGCCGCCTTGCAAACGCTTAAATAAAATAGCAGAGGCGTTGCGGCCCCTGTGACGGGAGACTCTATGTTGGATTTGATAGTGAAGATTCTTGCTGCACTTTTTGTGTTTGGGCTTGTGGTGTTTGTACATGAGCTGGGGCATTTTGTCACGGCAAAAATGTCAGGCATAAAGGTAAACGAGTTTGCCATTGGCATGGGGCCGACACTGTTCCATTTCGGAAAAGGCGAAACGAAATATGCGCTTCGTCTTTTCCCAATCGGCGGATTTGTCAGCATGGAAGGCGAGGACGAGGAGTCGAATGACGAACGGTCTTATACGCGAGCTCCGCTTAAAAATCGTATTCTCGTCATTATTGCTGGCGGTGTGATGAACCTGATTTTAGGCTTTGTGATTTTGACGGTTCTTGTTTCTAATGAGCACGCCATCACCAGCCGTACCGTGGCAGAGTTTTTGCCGAATGCTTCTACCCAGGCAAGTGGCCTGCAGGTAGGCGACGAAATTGTCGGTGTCAATGGCCGACGCTGCTTTATTGCGAATGACCTTATTTATGAATTTCTGCGTACCCAAAATGGCATTGCAGACCTTGAGGTTATTCGCAGTGGCCAGCGCATTACATTGGATAACGTAAAATTTGATACCCAGCCGACCGAAGACGAAAACTTAAAAACCATCGTAATCGACTTTAGAGTTCTGCCCATCGAAAAAACGCCGATTACGGTTGTGAAAGAGGCAGGGCTTTGGACCTGCTCTCTGGCACGCATGGTATTCTTGTCGGTGATGGATCTCATCACGGGCCGGGTTGCCGTTAATACGCTGGCAGGGCCGGTAGGCGTTGTTAGTGTCATCAGTGATGCTGTCAGCTATGGCTGGGATTCGCTGGCTATGGTTATGGCTCTTATCACGATTAACCTTGGCGTGTTCAACCTGCTGCCGGTACCGGCACTGGATGGCGGTAAACTGTTCCTGCTTCTGGTGGAAGCAATCCGCCGCAAGCCAATCCCCGAAAAATATGAAATCTTCATCAACAGTGCAGGCTTTGTGCTGCTGATGGGGCTTATGGCTTTTGCCACCTTCAATGATATTGCAAAGCTTTTGAAGTAGCTCAGAGCATCGATAGACCACAGGTTACTGCTGTCACAGCGAGGCCGAAAGAGGAGTGCAAAATGAGAAAAGAAATCAAAATAGGAAACCTTGCCATAGGCGGTAATCAGCCGGTAGCGGTACAGAGCATGCTAAATGTACCAATCCATGACATGGAGGGCAACGTTGCACAGGCCGTGCGTTTGCAACAGGCCGGTTGCCAAATTGTACGGGTGACGGTACCGACTGCTGAGGATGCGAAAGTAGTTGCCGCGATTAAAGAGCAGGTTACGATGCCCGTAGTTGCCGATATCCATTTTGATTACCGTGCAGCGCTGGCAGCAATTGATGCTGGCGCAGATAAAATTCGCATTAATCCCGGCAATATCGGTGATGATGATAGGGTAGCAGCTGTGGTGAAGGCGTGTAAAGCTAAAAGCCTTCCCATTAGAATAGGGGTAAATGCAGGCAGTTTGGAAAAAGAACTGCTTGCAAAATACGGCACGCCTACACCAGAAGCGTTGTGTGAGAGCGCAATGCGGCACGTGGCTTTGCTGGAAAAGCACGATTTTGACGATATCGTTATCAGCATCAAGTCCAGTAATGTGCCCACAGTGGTTGCAGCATATCGTCTGCTGGCTACACAGTGCAATTATCCGCTCCACGTTGGCGTTACAGAAGCTGGTACTTATCGCATGGGCTTGATTAAATCTGCAATGGGCATTGGCAGCCTGTTGTTAGATGGTATTGGTGACACGCTGCGTGTTTCATTGACCGACGCACCGGAGAAAGAAGTGCAGGCCGGATTTGATATTTTGCGCGCTGCGGGCTTTGACGTGCCCGGACCGGAGATTGTTTCTTGCCCTACCTGTGGCAGAACCAATATCAACCTGGCTGAAATTGCAGCAGAAGTTGAAAAGCGGTTAGAGGGCTGCACCAAATCTATTAAAGTTGCCGTGATGGGCTGCATTGTAAACGGCCCGGGCGAAGCGAAAGAAGCCGATATTGGCATTGCCGGCGGCAAGGATTGCGCGGTGCTTTTTGTAAAAGGCCAGCAGGTGCGCACGCTGTACGGCGATATTGTTGGACAACTGATGGAAGAAATTGAAAAACTGTAGGGGGATAGCATGAGGGCACTGATCGAAAAACTATGGCCGGATCTTTCTGGCGAGCTGGATGTGAAGCTGCAGGATGCAGAGCTCACAGCGGCGGTTGTAGACCGTGCTACCAACACCGTTCATCTCAATATTAAATCAAGCGAGTGTATTGCGCCGGAAGAATGCAATGCACTCGCTTCTTCTGCACGGGCAGCTTTTCCCGGTTTTGGGGTTTGTGTTAGCTCCGAGCAGAGGTGTCAGCACTTGGATGAGCAGGCCGTGCTGCGTTTTGCGGAGGAGTTAAAGCGCCAGGGGCTGCCGATTAACGGCTTTTTAGATGGATGCGAAATCAAGGTTGATAACTGCGCCGTTACCGTTGAAGTAAAACACGGCGATTCTATTTTGCGGGCCATTAACTTTGAGCAAAAGCTCGCGCAGGAGATTGCCCGGGAATTAGGCTCGGCAGTTACGGTGCAGCTGATTTGTAACGAACGCCCAGACCCAGACAAGCTGGAAGCAGCTGTACTGGCGAAAAAGCCCTCTCCGACTATGGCTGTAGCAGCCCCCGCCAAACGAGGTGAAGGCAAAGCAATCAAAGGTAAGTTAGAGGTGCCCGGCATTGAGCTGACCGATACGCCTGCGCGTCTGGTGAGCGGCAAGGACTTTAAAGTCGGCAAAATTACCCGTATCAAAGACCTTGGCGCGGACAGCGGTAGGGTAACCATCTGGGGCGATGTATTCTTTACGGAACTTAAAGGTAATTTTCGCAAAATATACACTATCTCGGTTACCGACAAGACAGGCTCCATCAATTTGAAAATTGTCGCAGACATGAATGAAAATACCGAGCGTTGGGACAACCTTTCTACCGGTGACACGCTTATTATTAAGGGCTCTTGCGACTATGATAAATATGAGGGAGATTATGTCATTCGGCCTTATGATGTGCTGAAGGTTGAACGTAAACGCAGAGAAGATAACGCAGCAGAAAAGCGCATCGAACTGCATTTGCATACCACGCTTAGCTCGATGGACGGTTTGTGCGACCCTGCGAAAGCAGTGCGCCTGGCAGCGAAGTTTGGACATCCCGCAGTGGCCATCACCGACCATGGTGTGGTGCAGGGATTCCCCGAAGCGATGCTTGCCACCGATGACATCCGCAAATCGAACCCCGACTTCAAGCTGATTTACGGCTGTGAGGCTTATTTTGTAGATGACATGGTGGATGTGGTACACGGCGAAGCTGATACCCCACTGCGCGGCGAATTTATAGCTTTTGACATCGAAACCACGGGCCTTAGTGCTAAAAATGATAATATTACTGAGATAGGCGCGGTACTGATTCGCAACGGCGAAATCATTGAAGAATTTGACACCTTTGCAAATCCCGAGCGCTCAATTCCTCCTAAAATCGTTGAACTTACCGGCATTACAGATGCCATGGTAAAAAACGCTCCCTCTCAGTGTGATGCAGTAAAAGCCTTTTTGGATTTTGCAGGGAATCGTCCTTTGCTGGCGCATAACGCGCACGGGTTTGATATTCGGTTTATTCGCAGAATTGCCCAGGAAAATAATCTGCCATTCGAGAATACCTATCTGGATACGCTGCCACTGGCGCAGTCACTTTATGCAGGACTCAAAAACTATAAGCTGGATACTGTCGCAAATCACTTAGAACTGCCGCCGTTCCAGCATCACCGCGCGGCTGACGATGCCCGGGTACTGGCGCAAATTTTTGTGAAAATGATTGACACGTTGGAATTCCGTGAAATTACTAGCCTTGGGGCAGTAAATACGGGAATTGGCAGTACGCGCGCTGTGTCTAAAAAGAATTTTCATATGATTTTACTGGTCAAAGATCAAGTTGGCCTTAAAAATCTCTACAAGCTGGTTTCTTTTGCTCACATCGATCACTTCCACAAGGTGCCGCGTATTCCGCGCAGCGTTTTGGTGCAGCACCGTGAGGGGATTCTGGTGGGTAGTGCATGTGAAGCAGGTGAACTTTACAGAGCTGTAACCGAAGGTCGCACCTATGATGAGTTGCGCAAAATAGCAAGTTTTTACGATTATTTAGAAGTGCAGCCCATCGGCAACAACGAATATATGGTACGCGACGGTATGGTTTCCAGCGATGAAGACATCAAAAACTTTAATCGTACGATTGTAAAATTGGCAGAAGATCTTGGAAAACTGTGTGTAGCTACGGGTGATGTGCATTTTCTTGAGCCGGAAGACGCAGCGTTTCGCGCTGTTTTAATGGCAGGTAAAGGCTTTAAAGATGCGGACCAACAAGCCCCCCTCTATTTCCGCACCACCGATGATATGCTCAAAGAATTTGCGTATTTCGGCAAGGATAAAGCGAAAGAGCTTGTCATCACTAATCCGGCCAAAATTGCTGAAATGGTCGATGGCAATCTGCGAGCTATCCCTAAAGGTACCTATACGCCTACTATCGAAGGCGCCGATGAGATGCTGCGTGAATCAACAATGAACAACGCCCGCGCTCGCTATGGCGATCCTTTGCCTGAGATTTTGGAAAAGCGCCTGACCCGAGAGCTCGATTCTATTATCAAACACGGCTTTGCGGTGCTGTACGTGATTGCGGTTAAGCTGGTGGCTTATTCTAACGAGCACGGCTATCAAGTAGGCAGCCGTGGCAGCGTTGGTTCTTCTGCTGTGGCAAATTTCTCTGGCATTTCAGAGGTTAACCCGTTGCCTCCGCATTATCTGTGCCCCAAATGCCGGTACAGCGAATTTTTTGATGATGGCTCGGTTGCCGACGGCTTTGACTTGCCGAATAAAAAATGCCCCGTTTGCGGCGAGCAGCTTATGATGGACGGCCATGACATTCCGTTTGAAACGTTTCTTGGCTTTGACGGCGATAAAGAGCCTGATATCGACCTTAACTTTTCGGGCGAATATCAGTCGCAGGTGCATCGTTATACGGAGGAGCTGTTTGGTAAGGAGTTCGTCTTTAAAGCCGGCACAGTTTCGGCACTGAAAGACAAAACCGCTTACGGCTATGTAAAAAAATATCTGGATGAGCGCGGCATGGTGCTCAATAAAGCAGAAGAAAACCGTCTTACCATTGGCTGCACCGGTGTAAAGCGCACCACAGGCCAGCATCCGGGCGGCATGGTTGTTGTTCCAAGCAACCACGAGGTATATGACTTTACGCCAATTCAGCACCCCGCTGATGATAAGGAAAAGGGCGTTTATACCACCCACTTCGAGTTTAAATACCTCCATGATACGCTGCTTAAGCTGGACGAGCTTGGGCACGACGTCCCGACAATTTATAAGCACCTGGAGGATATGACAGGCATTAAAATGGACGATGTGCCGATGAATGATGAAAAGGTCATTTCCCTTCTGGTTTCGCCGGAAGCGTTGGGTGTAAAGCCCCAGGACATTGCTAGCGAAACCGGCACTTTCGGTATTCCGGAGCTTGGCACCGTATTCGTCCGCAACATGTTAATTGAAGCACAGCCAAAGAGCTTTTCTGATTTGATTCAGATTTCGGGCCTTTCGCACGGCACTGACGTTTGGAATGGCAACGCGCAGGACTTGATTAAAAACGGCACCTGCACCATTTCTGACGTTATCGGTACCCGTGACAGCATTATGACTTATCTACTGCACAAAGGGGTAGAACCAAAACAGGCGTTTAACATCATGGAGCTAACCCGTAAAGGTAAGGTTGCGGCCAAGGGCTTTCCCGAAGGAGTAGAGCAAATGCTGCGAGAGCATGATGTGCCGGAATGGTATCTCGACAGCTGTAAAAAAATCAAGTACATGTTCCCAAAGGCGCACGCAGTTGCTTATTTGATTGCGGCGATTCGGCTGATGTGGTTTAAGCTGTATCATCCGCTCGAGTTTTATGCTACAAACTTTACTGTACGCGGCGAGGACATCGACTACGAAGCTGCGGTTGGCGGCAAGCTTGTAGCGGCGCAAAAGCTAAAAGAGGTAACTGCACGGTTGAAAGAAAATAAGAATGCCAAAGACGAGGACATCTTGGCCAGCTTGCAACTGGTAGGCGAGATGCTCGCGCGTGGCTACGAGTTTTTGCCAATCGAGCTCGGCAAATCTGAAGCGCGGCGCTACACGGTGGAAAACGGAAAAATAAGACTGCCGTTCCTTGCGATGAAAGGTATCGGTGAAGCGGCGGCAATTGCGATGGAAGAAGCCTGCAAAAAGACGACGGATTTCATCTCAATCGACGAGTTTCAAAGCGAAAGCGGCGTTTCTTCTGCTGTCATTGATTCGCTTGAAAAAGCGGGTGTCTTTGGTGATTTGCCAAAGAGTAGCCAAATTAGCCTGTTTGGCTAGATAAAAAGAAAAAGCATCTTCTCTAAATCGAGAAGATGCTTTTTTATTTATAACAACCTTCATGTTTCACGATTGAAAGAGCAGACAACTCCCTCAACTATAGAATTACATCTCTGATAACGAAGGGGGAAGAACTGGAAAAACAAGATACATTCCGTTTTAGTTATATTCTATGGCGGCATAAAAAAGAAACAAAAACACTCTAATTGTATTGAAGGCTGGCAAAGGTAATATCTTTTGCCAATGATAAAGGTTTCTTAAAGTAAGACGCTTTTTTATTTTAGCAAGCGCTGTATGAGGATTCTGCAGAAAAGGTAACGCAAAGTTTCTGATATTCTTCAGAGATGCTGTTATACATCTGAATTACCGGGTCTTGGCTGGCATCGGTAATGCGCATAATTTCATCATAATGCTGCAAAACCACTTCACACACAGCAGGGCAAATTTTTCCGTCATCTCGCATTGAAAGCAAAATTTCAAGCGTTTTCTCTTTAGAAAAGCTTTGCTTATAGCTGCGCTGGCAGGTTAGGGCACTAATAATGTCAGCAATAGCGACAATCCGTTCGGAGACAGTGAGCTCTTTTTCTGTTAGCCCATGCGGATAACCACTGCCATCTAATTTTTCATGGTGCCGGGCAGCAATACGGCAAATGCGTGCGGGCACGGTTACTTGCAAAATCTCTTCAGTAATTACGGCATGCGTTTTCATCACTTCCATCTGCGCTGCGGAAAGCCGCCCGGGATGTTCGAGAATTTCAAACGGGATACCAATTTTTCCGATATCGTGTAAAAAGGCACCAAAGGATAGTTCGGCTAGATGTAGCTGCGAGAATCCCATTAACCGCCCGATCTGCTGACTGATAGCAGTTGTGTTGATGGTATGGGTTACAGTGTAAGGGCTGCGAAAATCGATAGAAAAGACGAGTAGCTTTAAATATTCCAGCACTTGCTCTTGAGAGTATTCCAAACGGTGCAAGACGCTATAAAGCTTTGCTTGATATGTTCCATTTTGCAGAGGAGCAACCAGAGCGTTGTTGTGATTGGCTTGCTCAAAAATCGTGCAAAGCTCTGGGGAAAGGGTATCCGCACGCAGGGTAAATAATTGCTCCAAAGTGTTGTTTTGTACACTAAGGTCTACACGATCTGCGAAAAAAAGAAGTGCGGCGTAAGGAGTCCAAGGCGAATGGTGATCCAACGCAGAGTAAGGAGTATGGTGATGTAAAACCGCCTGGGCACTTTCACCTAAAGAGGTAATGTTTTTTAAAAACAAATAACTGTAAATAGCATGGTTCCAAACATTATCGTTCTCGAACTCCATCATCTTTTCTATTTCTTCGGTTTTAAAAGCACCAATATCGTGAAAAAGGCTTAAGAATAATAATTTTTTTAAGTCAATTCGGCCCTCTAACTTACCATATAAACAAAGCATAGTAGCAATATATGCCACACGCTCGCCATGGTTAATCAGCCTTGGGTCAATATGCTTTAACGCGGTATTAACCACACTTATAATACGAGTGTGTTCTAACGATTGCTGGGATGCAGAACCCATAGTTGACGTCCTCTTACTTGTTTTGAATTTGAGCGCTTTCTCAATTATAAAGAAATTCATTTTGAAAGTCTACCAAAAATCGCCAGAAAAACTTAAAATAGTTAAAATTTTTGATAATTTTAGCGAGTAACATGTATTTTTTAATTATGTTGCTTTTTAACTTTTTTAGGCAAAAAATTCTCTTTGTTTCTCTAAAGAATTGTCGAAAAGTGTCGAATAGTAAAACAGAGAGGAATCTAGTATATCGGTCTTTTGGGTGATCTGATGATTAAACAAAAGCTGAAAGGGAGAGTTTTGTGAGAAGTATATTAGGGAAAATATTGGTTTACTTAGGCGGAGCGGTTTTGTTGGCGGTGCTTACCATTGGAGTGGTAACGACTTCTTTCGTGTCGAAAACGGTTATTGACGATGAAAATGTTATTATGCAGGACGACAGCCAAAAAACCGTTTACCAAATCAGCAACTATTTTACGCGCTACATCAACATGATGCAGCAGATGGCACGTGATAAAAATGTAGTACAGCTACTTTCGGGCGAAATGACTGCAGAAACATACCAGCAGGCGCCTAATTATGCAGCTGTATACAGCACACTGCAGGCAACAGGCGCAGAAGATGCCGAGAACATTCTCACTGCTTATGTAGTGAAAAACAATGTTTCCGGCACGCCGGACTTTGCGTTTGATAACGGAGAATGGCTTAGCGATGCCAGTTTTAATTTGGACCAAAAGGGCTATTGGTTTAAGGAACAAGCGCAGGCCGATAAAGGCTTTATCATCTGCGAACCGTACGTAGATGTAAGCACTGGCAATATAGTAACAACCGTGTCGGCTCCGGTTTATAACGAGGCACATACCGAGATTGTCGGCATTGTAGCAGTGGACATTAAGGTTACCACAATTTGCGACATGGTAACCAATACGGCATCTACTTACGACACCGGCTACCGTATCTTAGTCTCGGAAGAAAATACGGTTTTAGCACATAAAAACGCGGACAGCGTGCTAAAAAAGTACAATGAAATTGGTGTAAGTGATGCGCTTTTGAGCGCAATTGATAATGTGAACAGCGACATCACTGCCTTTAATGATGGCGAAACGGATGCCTATGCTGTGGTTGCTCAAGAGCAGGAAAGCGGCTGGAAAGTCGTCAATATCGTACCAAAAGCAGAGTACAAAGAGGCAACGAGCAATATTGTACGCACCATCTTGCTGATAAATGGCGTTGCAATGCTCGCAATTCTCATTATCATGTCTTTGCTTGCTAAAAGCATTTCGAGCCCGCTGAAAAAACTGACCCAAGCAACGGACAAGCTTGCAGCAGGCGATTTGGATGTCTCATTGGACGTACGCTCTAAAGACGAGGTTGGACGTTTGGGCCAGTCTATGAATGTACTTGTAGAAAGGCTGCGAACCTATATTGCGTATATTGAGGAGGTTTCTGACCTGCTGACACAGATGGGCAGAGGAGATTTGAATCTAACCTTTATTCAGTCGTATGATGGTGATTTCCGCAGAATTAAAGACGCCTTGGTGCAGGCTTCTGATATGCTCAGCGATACTTTGGCGGAGTGCAACACGGCGGCCGAACAAGTGTCGAGTGGTTCAGAACAGGTTGCTGTTGGTGCACAGGCCCTTTCGCAAGGCACCACCGAGCAGGCAAGCTCCATTGAAGAACTTTCTGCAACCATTGGCGAAGTTTCGGTTCAGATTCAAGAAACAGCTGAAAATGCCCGTAAAGCACGTGCGATTTCTATCGAAGCCAACACTGCAACCGAGTATAGCCAGCAGCAGATGGAGAAGATGGTCGATGCCATGAATGAAATCAGCAAGACCTCTACCGAAATCGGAAAAATTATCAAAAACATTGATGATATTGCATTCCAAACCAATATTTTGGCGTTGAATGCAGCTGTAGAGGCTGCACGTGCCGGTGCAGCAGGCAAAGGCTTTGCCGTTGTAGCCGACGAAGTGCGCAACCTTGCAGGTAAATCCGCAGAAAGCGCCAAAAGCACTGCGCTGCTTATTGATAACGCGCTGCGTGCTATCAGCAACGGCACAGCGATTGTTTCTGAAGCTGCAAAATCTTTGGAAGAGGTTGTCGCCGACTCGAAGCGCTCGGTGCAGGCGATTGAAGAAATTGCAGATTCTGCGGATAAGCAGGCGGATTCGATTACCCAGATTAATCAGGGTGTCGAGCAAATCTCTGCAGTGGTACAGACGAATAGTGCCACTGCAGAAGAAAGCGCGGCAGCTAGTGAGGAGCTGAGCAGCCAGGCACAGATGTTCAAGGATTTAATCGGCAGATTTACGCTGAAAAAGCAGCAGGGGATGCCTAGCGTTAATGCGGTAGCGGAACCCTATGAGCGGGAAGAAGACGATGGCGTGCCTCGCAGCTTTGGCTTCTCCAGCAAATATTAATCGTTAAAATTATAATCAAATTAGGCGCCTTTACGAGATTTTACGTAAAGGCGCTTGATTTCTTTATTCGCCAGCAGAAAATAAGGTTAAATCCGATAATCGATTGAGGGAAGCCTCATACTTAATTTGAAAGCCATGGCCAAAAGGAAAAATCGCAAAAACATAGTTGCCAAAATACCGAGCAGATCTATGGCTTTTTGTTATGCGTAGCCTAACGATTACAAATATGCGGTCCGCTACAAAAAGAAAGCTGTCTGTGTTACCGCAGACAGCTTTCTGAAACCTTGCGAAAAATTTGAAAGGAGTAGATTAGCCAATGCCACCTAAAAATGCGCCGGCGAGTAAAACAACCACAGTAACACCACAGAATACATATTTTGCAAGTGGATAAAACCAGTTGCCCAAAGGCTTATTGCGCCCAAGGTTCGCTTGGCTAAGTACAAAGTCTTTTTTGCAAACCCAGAAGAAAAGAATAGCGGCGAGCAACGCACCCAGCGGGCAGATATAAATGGAACACACGTCCATCCAATTGGAAACGATGCCCTGAATGCTCAACCCAACGACGAGTCCGATAACACCAATAATAGCAACAGCGGTGGTACGTTTTAGATGGAACATTTCCTGCAACGTTGCAGTCGGCGCTTCGAACAGGTTGATGAGGGACGTGAGGCCGGCAAACAGCACGGCAATAAAAAAGATGATCATGATAAAGCTGCCGCCCGGCATGTTTTTAAAGATATTCGGCAGGAAGATGAACATTAAGCCGGGGCCGCCGCTGGAAAGTTGCTGACCCGCAGAAGCCATGGCAGGAATAATGACAAGCGCTGCCAACATAGCCGCCAGTGTATCGAAAATAGCGACCATTTTTGCGCTGCTGGGGATGTTCTCTTTTTTGCTTAAGTAAGAGCCATAGATTAGGGTGCCGTTACCAGCGACAGAAAGTGAGAAGAATGCCTGACCGAGGGCATAAATCCATACCAGGGGATCCGCAAGACCTTTGGGGTCAAGTACAAAAATGTATTTATAGCCATCAGCAGCACCCGGTAAGGTAGCCACGTAAATACCAAGTCCGATAAACATAACAAAAAAGAGAGGCATCATGATTTTGTTGGCTTTTTCAATGCCATCTCCAATACCAAAAATCATAATGATAAGAGTGACGACCATACCGACAACTTGCCAAAGGTTGTTGCCCCATGCACTCGCAGTGCCGCCAAATAGTGCACCAAATTGATCCACGCCGTCATTTGCAAGTACTGAGCCGGTAAAAGAGCCTGCCATATATTTGAAAATCCAGCCAACTACTACTGAGTAGCCGATTGCCAGTGCAAGCGAGCCGATGACAGGAAGCAGGCCCAGTGCTTCGCCCAGCTTTTTATTGCCATTGCGCATTTCAGTGGCCTGGCCAAATGCGCCGATAGGTCCCATACCGGTAGCCCGGCCAAAAGACATTTCACCGATTACACCGGTGGAGCCGATTAAAAGAACAAAAATAAGGTACGGAATAAGGAAAGTTGCGCCGCCATATTGAGAGACACGAGCAGGGAAAAGCCAGATATTGCCCATACCAACTGCAGAGCCAATACAAGCAAGAATAAATCCCCATCTGGATTTGAAGCTATCGCGGGTTTCTGGAACAGTAGTTTTATCAGTTGCCATTTTCTTTCCTCCATTCAATCACACAAAGTTTGGGATTGCTTTTTTACTTTAAATAAAAATGCAACAGGCCTTTCCGGCCTTTGCCGAAAAGGCCTGCTGCAAATTCAAAAACTGAGGAAGCCGCGCCTTTTTATGCTTTTTTGTTTACTCTTCTATTGGGGTAAGAGAGGCCTGGAAGTGACGAAGGATAGGGGGCTCCCAGGTAATCTTGTAGCCGCGCCGAATACTCTCACGCCGTTTCCATACTTCGTTGATGGCCTCGATGACCATATCGTAGTGGCTCTGAGTGTAAACCCGGCGCGGAATTGCAAGACGAGTAAACTCATTGATGGATTTTAATTGTTTGCCTGTATCGGGGTCGTTGCCGATCATGTACGAGCCAATATCGCAGGCACGTAGGCCGCATTCTTTATAAAGCTCGATTGCCAGTACTTGGCCCGGGAACTCGTAATACGGAAGTTGGGGATAGAATTTCGCTGCGTCGAGAAAAATGCCATGGCCACCAGCGGGGCTTTGGTAGGGAATGCCGTATTCATCGAGCCGTTCGCCAAAGTATTCCATGGTGCCGATGCGATAACGCAGCCAGTTCTCGTCAAGGCCCTCGTAAAGACCAACGGCCAGTGCTTCCAGATCGCGCCCGTTAAGGCCGCCGTAAGTATAAAAGCCCTCAAAGCTGATGCAGTTTGCTTTGATTTTCAAAATATAAGGTGCATTTTCATCTTTTACGCCAATCAAACCGCCCATATTAACGATGGTATCTTTTTTTGCAGACATCGTAAATGTATCAGCAAGGTCGAAAAATGCACGAATGATTTCTTTAATCGACATATCTTTGCATTCGGGCTCGCGCATTTTTACAAACATTGCATTTTCTGCGTAGCGGGCAGCATCAATATTCAGATGAATATGATACTTTTGGCAAAGGGCTGCAACCTCTCGCATATTCTGCAAAGATACAGGCTGGCCGCCAGCCGAGTTGTTGGTAATTGTCATTACCACAAGGCCGATATTTTCAGGGCCTTTTTCGCGGATAATTTCTTCCATACGGGCAACGTCCATATTGCCTTTGAAGGGAGCGCGCAGCGAAGAATCAGAAGCTTCCGGGTTGCAGGCTTCGAGGCAGCGGGCCCCAGCAAGCTCTACGTGGGCGCGGGTGGTATCAAAAAACAGGTTTGCAATGGCATATTTCCCTTTTTCCAAAAAGCTGGGGAACAAAACCTTTTCGGCAGCGCGGCCCTGATGAACCGGCTGAATATAACCGTAACCAAAGATGTCTTGTGCAGCCTCAACTAGCTTAAAGTAGCTTTTGGCGCCAGCGTATGCTTCATCGCCCATCATTAATGCAGACCACTGTGCATCGCTCATGGCGTTAGTGCCAGAATCGGTGAGCGTATCGACGTATACATCTTCGCCCTTTAAACGGAAAAGGTTGTAGTCCGCCTCTTTAATGGCAGCTTCGCGGTGCTCGCGGGTTGTCATTTTAATCGGCTCGACCATCTTGATTCGATAAGGTTCTGGAATAAACTTTGCCATGTTAATACCTCCATATTTTTGCAATATATTGATACCCCGGTTGCCGCCCGGTTCATGTGCCCGGCTCGGTTAGCGGTCGGCAGTCAAAACAGATCAAATCATTGCCAAGCATTCAATTTCGACTAGAGCGTCTTTGGGCAGACGAGCCACTTCTACCGCGCTACGGGCAGGGCAGTCAGCGGTGAAGAAGGTTGCGTACACTTGATTCATCGCACCAAAATCGTTCATGTCTTTTAAAAAGACAGTAGTTTTTATTACGTTTTCCAGCGTAGCGCCTGCCGCCTTTAGCACCTGCTTGCAATTTTCAAGCGATTGGCGTGTCTGTGCTTCAATGCCCTTTGGGAAAGTATCGGTTTCGGGGTCAAGGGGAAGCTGACCCGAGGTAATAACCAGCGAACCGGCTTTAATGCCCTGCGAGTAAGGGCCGATAGCACCCGGTGCTTTTGTGGTGGTAAGAATCTCTTTCATTGTTTGCCTCCAATAGGTATATAGTGTAGTAAGCGAAAAAGAATTTCACTTTACGATAATATTTTATCATCGTAATGAAGTTTTATCAATATCTTTTGCGATTTCAAATATATAAATAATTAAAAAAGAATTTGTATATATTGCTTACAAATAAAGCTTGTTTCGCTATAATTATATGATAAGTTACAATAAAAAATATAATATTTTATTATCTCGATAAAAAATATGCTATAATAAGAACGGAATAACACAAGGGAGCTGATTTCGTGGCATCAGATCTAATACGCCAATACGCAACATTGGCAGAATTCTTAGGGCGAGCATTGGGGCCAGACTATGAAATTGCTGTGCACGACCTAAACAAAAAACAACCGTCACTGGTTGCGCTTGTAAATGGTCATATCAGCGGCCGAGAAGTAGGCGCGCCTCTTACCAATATTGCGCTGCAAATTATTGCAGATCGCACCTATTTAAAACAGCCCTATAAACTGAATTATCGAGGCATCTCGGCATCGGGCAAAGTGTTGCGCTGTTCTACCTTTTTTATCAAAGACGAGAAAGGTGCACTGGTAGGCTTGCTATGCATTAACTTTGATGACAGTCGTTATAAAGAGCTTTCTCAAAAAGTGTTCGCGTTGTGTCATCCCGACCACTATGCCGAAAAAAATATTATGGTGGAAGACGTAAAGGCTAACTACGAAAGCAGTGAGAAAACAGAACAGGAAAGCTTTTACAGCAGCATTGCGGCCGCTACAGAAGATGCATTGCTTTCGGTAATGCACACAGTTGCCTTGCCGCCAGAAAGGCTTACGCAAGGAGAAAAAATGAAAATTGTTGGCCTGCTTGAGCAAAAAGGCGTTTTTATGATGAAAGGGGCTGTGGTAACCGTAGCCGAAAAGCTTGCCTGCTCTCAGGCCAGCATTTATCGTTACCTCGGCAAGCTAAACCGCGAGAAAAAGCAGGTGGACGCCAATGGTTGAGCCGCTTGCAGAAGATAATTTAGCGCTTTTTTAAAAGCTTGTGAAGCCCCGCTCCCAGATGCGTGCGGTTCTGGGGACCCTCATAGTGTCGCAGGAACACCGCAGCCGCGGACATGGCCTTAAATTTATCGTGCAGCTTACGCAGCAAGCATTGACACGCAAGAGAAGCTCACTGCTGATGAATGGATATGGAGTGGCGGCCTCGTGCCGCAATGCCTGCAACTGGGCAAAAAAATAAAAAACCTTGAGGCGAAAATGTGCAAAGTCACAAAACACCTATTGACATGATAGGGAATCAGTGGCATAATCATAGTGGATTTCAAAAGAAAATTAGCTGAAAGGGGAACGCAAGATGCTGTTTGCTGCAAACAAAAAGAATACCTGTTGTTTTAGCATGACGAAATGTAGCCATGCTTTCTTGTGTTGCGTTCCTTTTGTTTTTTCAGTTGTTTGATAAAACGTCGTTTTAGGAGCCTGCATGCAAAAGCATGCAGGCTTTTTTGTTTTTTGCTTTATTAAAAATAGGAGGCAATTATGAAAATTTATAACTCCATGCAGGATTTAATCGGACATACGCCACTGGTGGCGCTTCATCGTTTACAGGCGAATCACAACAGTAACGCAACTGTCCTTGCTAAAATAGAATATCTAAACCCGGCGGGCTCGGTAAAAGACCGGGTGGCAAGAGAGATGATCGCAGACGCTGAAGCTTCCGGCAAACTTCAGCCAGGTGCAACTATTATTGAGCCTACTTCTGGCAACACTGGCATTGGGCTTGCCGCAATTGCAGCAGTTCGTGGTTATAAAGTTGTAATTACGATGCCGGATACTATGTCTGTAGAGCGTTGCAACCTGATGAAAGCCTATGGTGCGGAGCTTGTATTGACCGAAGGCTCGAAGGGAATGCAGGGCGCAATCGAAAAAGCAGAAGAGCTGGCAAAGCAGATTCCGGGGTCTATCGTAGCAGGTCAGTTCAATAACCCGGCAAACCCCGCGGCACACGTAAAGACCACCGGCCCGGAAATTTGGGAGGACACTGACGGCACTGTCGATATTTTTATCGCAGGCGTCGGCACCGGCGGCACGGTATCCGGTGTGTCTGCTTACCTCAAAGATAAAAACCCAGCCATCCAAATTATAGCGGTGGAACCGGCAGGTTCTCCTGTATTGGCAGGCGGCAGCGCCGGACCGCATAAGCTGCAGGGTATTGGGGCGGGCTTTATCCCGAAAACGATGAACACCGAAAGCTATGATGAAATTATTGCCGTAAAAGACGAAGACGCTTTTGCTATTGGCCGAGAGATTGCACGCACCGAAGGGTTGCTGGTCGGTATTTCTTCTGGCGCAGCGCTTTGGGCAGCTTTGGAAGTAGCCAAACGTCCCGAAAATGCAGAAAAAACAATTGTTGTGCTGTTGCCGGATACAGGCGACCGCTACCTGACCACCGAAATGTTTGCAGAGTAACCAAAGGAGAACCCAACCCATGGATAAAACCCAGATCAAAAGTATATTAAACGAATTAGAGCAGCTTTCCAGCGCGGCAGAGCTTGCTCCCAACGTACCCGACCGAAAGAAAATCGTAGGAATGATAAAAGATTTGCAATCGGTACTGTTTTTTGGTATTTACCAAAACGGAGAAGAGCCTTTGTCGCCTCAGCAATTTTTAGAGCGTGCGGCCGAGGCGCTGCAAGAGCAGATTGCCCTAGCGTTAGAGAGCCAAAACAGTGCGCTGGACAGCGAAACAATTACGCTGTCGTTTTTGCGTCAACTGCCGGACATCAAAAGCCAGCTGCTCAAAGATATTGACGCGCTGTACGAAGGTGACCCGGCAGCCAAAAGCCGAGAAGAGATTCTGGTTTGCTATCCCGGTTTTTATGCAATTTCCATTTATCGCATGGCACATGTGCTCTACGGCTTAAAAGTGCCGCTGCTGCCTCGCATTATGACAGAATATGCCCACGAGAAAACAGGCATTGATATTCACGCTGGGGCATCGATTGGCGAATATTTCTTTATCGACCACGGTACAGGTATCGTGATTGGAGAAACCACTGTAATTGGGCGTCACGTAAAGCTTTATCAGGGCGTTACGTTAGGTGCCAAGAGCTTTGAGTTGGACGAAAGCGGCAACCCTGTAAAGGATATCAAACGCCATCCCAACATTGGTGACCATGTCGTAATTTATGCAAATGCCACCATTCTGGGTGGAGAGACCTTTGTGGGCTCTCACTCCACCATTGGCGGCAACGTATGGCTGACCCATTCGGTGCCAGACAACAGCACCATTTACTATTCAGAGCAGCACTTCTGATTGGCGCAAAGAAATGTATCTCCCGGCTGAATGTTTTATTAAAGCTTTCGGTCGGGGGCATATATTTTGCAAAAGAATAACACATAGCGAAAGCATAACTGCGGCAACGAAGTTGAAAGAAAAGTCTGATATCTTTCAAAAAAATTAGTAAAATTTTTCAAATAATGTATTGACAACGGGGAGGGGTGTTTGATATAATAAATGAGCTGCGAAACACACGGGTTGTCCAAAAGGGCAAAACTGCTTGAAGTGACACAGCGAAAAGTGCCTTAATTAAGGTGAATATGGAGAGATGGCTGAGCTGGTCGAAGGCGCACGATTGGAAATCGTGTTCACTGGAAACAGTGACAAGGGTTCGAATCCCTTTCTCTCCGCCAACAAAAAGTCATGTATGAGAACTTAACTCATGCATGACTTTTTATTTTACTTGCAGATGAACCGCAATCCCAAAACAGTGGTTTTTTCTTTGGTGCTGTCGGCAGATAGCGCCAAATGGACTGGCAAAAAAGTGCTTTTGCGTGGGCGGTGTCTGCCTGCGAAAACTTGATTTATGACCGCGAAGCCTTTACAAATCGGGTGAGAAGTTTTATACTGACCACTATACATATTAAACAACGGCTTAGGCGAATAACTACACAAGTTGCACTAGAGCCGATTTGAGAAAATATTGCTGCGTTGCCCTATGGAGCAACAGAGCGAAGACAGAACAAAAGGAGCTGTATTATGGATTTTGAAAGCTGTGTTAAAGAAAGAAGAAGCGTGCGTAAATTTTTAGAAAAACCTGTTTCTAAAGAGATATTTGAGAGAATCGTTGAGTTAGCACGTTATGCTCCGTCTTGGAAAAACACACAGGTCGCGCGTTATCATGTGATAGAAAGCGCTGCACTGAGAGCACAAGTAGCGTCCGACTGTGTTATGGGTTTTGAGTTTAACGCCAAAACAATCAACCGTGCAGCGGCACTTGTGGTTTTGACTGCCGTAGAAAAGGTGAGCGGATACGAAAAAGACGGTGCTTATTCGACCCCGAAAGAAGATAGATGGGAAGTTTTTGACGCAGGCATTGCCGCTCAGACTTTTTGCCTTGCCGCTTACGAGCAAGGCGTAGGCAGTGTAATCCTCGGCATCTTTGATGAGGATAAAGTAAGCGAAGTGTGCGGATTACCGGCAGGCGAAAAGGTTATGGCACTGATTGCCGTAGGCTATCCCGAAGAATCTGCAAAAGCTGCGCCTGCACGCAAGCCGGTTTCAGAACTGCTTACTTTTGATGCATAAAACGTACTTTTATAATGACCAGAGCTTTGCTTCGGCAAGCTCTGTTTTTTTGTTTCTCTTGCTCAAAATACAGCCGTGGTGCAAACGCGAGAAGCATCAAAGTATAAAGCAAAAAACACTTTCATAATGCTACTCGATACAATAGACGATTGTTGCCTCTGAATGGTAGAACGAAAGAGCAGCACAATGTTTGGCTTTATTTAGATAAGCAGCTGGGGAGGTGCGAGCACTCGGGTTCTCATGCTGCCTTTTGTTTTTAAGACGAAAAGACAAAAAACGACGCAATATAGAATTTTTTCGTTTTTTCGACTACTTTTTTATGAAATTCAAAATTCTCTTATAGAAAGGCACTCAAAACAGAGACATTTTTTTGATGCGATGCTATAATAAGATTATTACCGCCGATACAGGGAGGAAAAAAGAATGGATATCAAAGCTTTGTCAGAAAAGTATGAGCGCTATATTATTGAACAGCGACGCTGGTTCCATGCGCATCCTGAGCTTTCCTGGGAGGAAAACGAAACCACCGAAACTATTGCTGCAGAGCTGGAAAAAATGGGGCTTAAAGTAGAACGCTTTGAAGGCCACCCTGGCTGTACCGCTATGATTTACGGCGGCAAAGCGCAGCCGAATTGTAAAACTGTGGCGCTGCGTGCAGACATTGATGCATTGCCGGTAGAAGAAAAAACAGAATTGCCGTTTGCCAGCAAAAACAAGGGTGTGATGCATGCCTGTGGGCATGACATTCACATCGCAATGCTGCTTGGTGCTGCGAAAATCTTAACCGAAATCAGCGATGAGCTGACCGGTAATGTAAAGCTCTTCTTTCAGGCGGCAGAAGAAACCTGCCACGGAGCAGAGTATTATGTTGCACAAGGTGTTTTGGATGGCGTGGACGCTATGTATGGCCAGCATATCTGGGCGAATATGGATGCTCCGCTGCTTAATGTCGAGCCGGGTGTGCGTATGGCAAGCTGCGATAATTTCACTATCCGTGTAGAAGGTGTTTCTACGCATGGTTCTTCACCCAACCTTGGCGTAGACGCTATTGTGGCCGCGAGTGCTATCGTGATGAATCTGCAAACCATCGTGTCCCGCAACAACGATCCGCTTAATCCGCTGGTGGTCACCGTTGGCAAAATTTCCGGTGGGCAGCGTTTTAACATCATTGCAAACGAAGTGGTGATGGAGGGCACCTGCCGTACCCATTCCCGCGAGATGCGTGGAAAGATTGAGCCGCTGCTGCGCCGCGTTTGTGAGGACACTGCTGCTACTTTTGGCGCGAAAGCTATGCTTACCTACGAAGCATTTCCCGGCCCGGTGATCAACGACAACGAAAAGTTGAACCACATTGCGCACGACGCAGCAGTAAAGCTTTACGGAGAAGAAGGCTTGGGAGAGCTCCCCAAAATGATGGGCAGTGAAGATTATGCCTATTATATGGAGCGTATTCCCGCAGTGTTTGGTTTCTTGGGCAGCCGCGACGCAGTGCACTGCTACTCTAACCACAACGACAAGTACGATGTGGACGAAAGTGTAATGAAACGTGGGGCCGCAATGCATGCACAGTTTGCGATGGATTTTTTGAATTCTGCTATGGAATAACAATAAAAAGGATGTGTTGCTTTTGAAATACAAAGCCACATCCTTTTTTTGATTGTTTTTCGGTTTTTTATCCTTATTTCGTGGTCGGCGGCAGAGAATATTCTTGTTTATTTTTGCAAAGTAGTTTATAATATATTTATTGTTTTGCTTAATTTAAATGTTTTTAAACGGGAAACAGAGAACATAAACAAAGATTTACAGGGGGAGTATAAGTGGCAAATTACTTGGCAATGGGAAAAGAGGAACTGCTGGAAGAAAAGAAGAAGCTGGAAGAGATTTATGCTGGATATTTAGCCAGAAACTTAAAGCTGGATATGTCTCGTGGTAAACCATGCAAAGAGCAGCTTGATCTTTCGATCGATATGCTGACCATGGACCCCGCAGATTAC
Organism: Pygmaiobacter massiliensis; assembly: GCF_900199435.1. GTDB lineage: Bacteria > Bacillota > Clostridia > Oscillospirales > Ruminococcaceae > Pygmaiobacter > Pygmaiobacter massiliensis. Next base: position 223,302 of record NZ_OAML01000002.1, on the reverse strand, counting down.
ATTAGCGAAACCGGTCTGGATAGCCGTAACTATGGCTGCCTGGAAGGCATGCCGGAAGCACGCCGTCTGTTTGCAGAAATTATGGGCGTCCGCCCAGAAGAGGTTATGGTAGGCGGCAACTCCAGCCTTAACCTGATGTTCGATGTCATCTCGATGGGCTGCCGCAATGGCTTCCCCGAGAGCTCACAGCCCTGGGGCAGAGGCTGTAAATTCATCTGCCCGGCCCCCGGCTATGACCGCCACTTCCGCGTTACGGAATATTTTGGTTTTGAGTTGCTGACTGTTAAAATGCTGGAAACCGGCCCGGATATGGATGCCGTGGAAGAGCTGGTAAAAGACCCCGCAGTCAAAGGCATCTGGTGTGTCCCTACCTATTCCAACCCGGATGGATACTGCTACTCTGACGAAACCGTGCGTCGCCTGGCCGCAATGGAGCCTGCCGCGAAAGATTTCAAAATTTTCTGGGACGATGCTTATGTTGTGCACTTCTTTGGTGACGAGCCGGATCGTGTGCTCAATATTCTCAACGAGTGCCGCCGCTGTGGCAACGAAAACCGCCCTGTCATGTTCTGCTCCACCAGCAAAATCACTTTCCCGGGCGCTGGCGTTTCTTCGCTGGCAGCAAGCAGCGAGATGCTGGAGTACATTCTGCACAATATGTTCCCGATGACCATCAGCTTTGATAAAATGAATCAGATGCGTCATGTGAGATATCTGAAGAACCTTGACGGTGTGCTTGCCCATATGGAGAAGCATAAGCGCGTCATTAAACCGAAATTCTCGGTGGTACTGCATGAGCTGGACGATCAGCTGCTTCCCTGCGGCGATATTGCGCACTGGACGCGTCCTCGTGGCGGCTACTTCATCAGCCTTTATGTTATGCCCGGCTGTGCAAAACGCACAGTAGACCTCTGCAAAGATGCAGGCGTGGTTCTCACGGGTGCAGGCGCGGCATATCCGTACGGTGTGGATCCGGAAGATTCCAACATCCGTATCGCGCCTACCTTCCCGCCGGTGGATGAGCTGAAAATTGCAGCAGAGCTGCTTTGTGTCGCTGCAAGACTCTCTACCGTAGAAAAATTACTGGCGCAATAAATACCTGGTTCAAAGGAGAACAATCATGCAACTCGGTGTGTCTACTTCATGCTATTTCCCGTTAGAGACAGAGGTTTCTCTGGCTCATTTGGGGGCAGCAGGAGTGCGGCACGCCGAGTTGTTTTTGAACACTCTCTGCGAAACAGAGCCGGCTTTTATTCAGCAGTTACGTGCACAGTGCAAAGAAACAGGCCTGGACATAGTGGCGTTTCATCCCTTTACTTCGGGCATGGAACCGCTTTATTTTGCCTCAGCTTATCCGCGCCGCATTGCAGATGGCATTAAGCTGTACCGCAAATTGTTTGCGTGTGCGGAATCGCTGGGCGCGCAAATTTTCACAATGCATGGCGATGTAAAAACAAACCCTGTGGATTTTAGTTATTACTGCGAAAATTTTGCAACTCTTGCTGAAATTGCAACCGAATACGGACTTACCCTAAGCCAAGAGAATGTAGTGCGCTGCAAATCTGGCAGCATTGATAATATTCGCCGTATGCGTGAGCTGCTAGGTGATAAAGTACACTTTACGCTGGATGTTAAGCAAGCAGTGCGAAGCGGGGAAGACCCATTTGATATGCTGGACGCTATGGCGGGCAAAATTTGCCATGTGCATTTAAGCGATCATACCGTGCAGCACGACTGCCTTCCACCCGGAAAAGGGGATTTGGATTGCGCTGCATTCTTCCGTAGACTGCGGGCCACCGGCTTTGATCGCAACATTATCGTAGAGTTATACCGCGAAAACTTTGCCACTGATCAGGATTTGGCAGACTCGCTGGACTATCTTAAACAATATATTGAGTAAAACTATAAAAATCTTGCAGTTTCCGACAAATTTTCCTCTTTTTCTCTAAAATATCGTATATAATGAAAGAGAGAAAGGGGCGAGATGCCATTGATGCAAGGAACTGTGGTGAAACAACAAAAAATCCTGTCCAATCAAAAGCAGCTCGAATACCTGCTGCTGTCCTGCCCATATTTGGATAAACAATCCTATTCAGTAGAAGTTGTTTCAGAAAAAGACGGCCACCGCCAATTTGCTATTATAGAGCAGGTGACCTGCTGTAGCGAAAAGGCGTATGCTTATTTCGACAGTTTGGTTTCCGCGGCGGTGCGGCCAGAAACGCTGCACGAAATGTTATATGAGCTGATTGCGCAATAAACGCTTTCAGCCGCCTAGAAAGGAAGTACCCTTATGAGATGCCCGTATTGCGGAGAAATCGAATCGAAGGTAATTGATTCCCGCCCCGCAGATGATGGGGAGCGCATTCGCCGCCGCAGAGAGTGCCTTGCCTGCGAAAAGCGCTTTACGACTTATGAAGTGATTGAAACCGTACCGCTGATGGTCGTAAAAAAGGATAAATCCCGAGAAGCATTTGACCGACAAAAGCTGTTGACCGGATTGATGCGCGCTTGTCAAAAGCGCCCTGTGCCGCTGCAACGGCTCGAAACAGCGGTGGATGATATCGAGCAATCGCTGCTTAATACCCTTAACCGCGAGGTAACCACGCTCGAAATTGGTGAGCTTGCGATGAAAGAGCTAAAGGCAATTGACGAGGTTGCCTATGTTCGTTTTGCCTCTGTCTATCGCCAGTTTAGCGATATTAATACTTTTATGGACGAACTGAAAGATTTACTAAGCAGGAAAAATTTTCAGAAGTAATTACCTGGCAGTTTAAACACTGAATGTTACACATAAATTTTGGCCCCCAAAAGTAGGGGCAGCATTGAGATTCTTCTCAGCGCTGCCCCTGCTTTTTTATTTTCCTTTTTTTAGCTTCAAATGACACTAAAGAAAAGGCCTCGCACCTCTTTGAGATGTGTGATGGTGCGTTGTATTTCTGCCGACAAATCCTCCTCTCCCTCGAGCGTGTTGTAGGAAGACAACATATGAATCGATTGATGGGGAGCATAAATTAAGTCCCGGCGCAAAAGCAGATAAAAAATCCGTTCATGGTCATCAAAGTACTCTTCAATGTCCGTAATAGTATTCTCCAGCGCCTGGCGCTGCCTTGCGTCGTTTTGTACCTGTGCCTGTTCCAGCAGCGTAATCATCTCCTCTGTTACGCTATTGACCCGAAATGTCCCCCAAATAGAAAAACTGATGATGGCTGCAAGAATCACAGCGCTGGCAATGATGCGTTTCATTGTTTGCTCAAGACTCCTTTTTTAAAACAACTTGATGCTTTTTCTGTTTGTTGCAAAGCATCACAAGCACCTGTTCCGGGCTTACACCTTGCTGCTTTAGCACATATTCTACCCAACCGGCAGTTACGTTGCAGCAGCTCATTACACCAGAATCAATCTGCCCATCTACAATGACCGGAAGCATTGGGCATTCCTGCGGGTCCGGCTTTGCGCCGAGATATGCCGGACTCAAAGGCGAGGAAACCTCGGTTTTGAAAATGCTGATGCTTCCATTGGTTTCTACTATCGCCAACGCGACCTCGGTTGGGTCAAATATGTCTTTGACACGCAAAGCGGAAAGCAAGTCATCCGCAGTAAAGCGCAGTTCCTTGAGCATTTTTTGGTCGATGACGCCATTGCGAATAATCACTTTAGGGTGTCCCGAAATCAATGTCTCAAGCTTTCTGGATTTGGTAGTAAGCGCAGACAGCAACACCTCTAAGCAAACGATAACTAAAACCGGAATTACGCTGTTCAAAAAAGGGAGATCCGGCGACTCGATGGGAATGGATGCCAGGTTTGAAATGAGTATGGTGCAAACCAGCTCTGAGGGCTGCAGCTCTCCCAGCTGCCTTTTTCCCATCATACGCACAGCGAAGATAATCATAATGTAAACAACCAAAGTACGGGTGAGCAAAATTAGCATAGTTTTTTTGCCTCCTTTTCCGATGTATTGTGGTCGAAGATGATTAAATTCATACGGTCCCGCCATACTCAAAAGGAAGAGGAGCGTGAAGGAATGGAACATAAGATCACCGGAAACTTAGAACAAGACATTGTCTATTTTAAAGACTGCTTCGGCAAATCTGCCGATTTCTATTTGAAAACTACAAAAATCTGCGACGTGGAATGTGCGATTGTCCTCTGCGACGTAGTGGCAGGCGTGGACAACGCATGGGAAATGCTGCTGCGGCCGCTGCGCGAAGAACCCAGAGATTTCGATAACGGCAAAGCGTTGATGGATTACCTAACTGAAAACTCTGCTTTGGCTTTTTCGCCTAAAGCCCTTACGGATTTGGAAGCTGCGCGCTACGCCCTTACTACCGGTCATACGGTGCTGCTATGCCAGGGCGCTACTTCGGCTTTGATGTTCTCTACACAGGACTTTATCCAGCGGTCGGTTTCGCCGTCTGACAGCGAGGTAAACGTCTATGGATCGAAAGAAGCCTTCTCTGACGTCCTGCGCAAGAATATGGGGCTGATTCGGCGCCGCGTGCGCACAGATGGATTGATTATTGAAAGTCTGGAGGAAGGACGCTATACCCGCACTGAGGTGGCGCTCATCTACCATCGCGATCTTGTTAAGCCCGGCCTTTTGGAAGCCGTAAGAGAAAAGCTTCAGAAAATCGATTTGCAAATGGTGTTCGACACTTCTTATCTGGCTCCGTTTTTAGAGAGTGCGCCTTATGGATTGTTCAGCGGTGTAGGAATTACCGACCGACCGGATACACTTTGCGCTAAAATCTGCGAAGGCAAAGTTGCTGTGCTGGCAGACGGCACGCCTTACGCACTGCTGATTCCGTATTTTTTCCCCGAACACTTTCAATGCATGGACGATTATGCTTCGCGTCCCTATTATGCCTCTTTTATTCGGCTACTGAAGTATACCGCGTTTTTTATAGCCGTAATGCTGCCTGGCCTTTTTGTTTCAGCTGCAAATTTCACACCGGAAATTTTCCCGGAGCAGATGCTATATAAAATTGCTGCAAGCGAAGGCGCAACCCCAATGCCACTATTTTTAGAAGCGATTTTTGTTAATCTGCTACTTGAGATTGTCAAAGAAGCAGGTCTGCGAATGCCAAAGTCAATTGGGCACAGCGTTAGCCTTGTGGCCGCGCTTATTGTAGGCGATGCGGCGGTGCAATTTGGGTTAATCGGCTCTCCAATTGTGATTATTGCCGCTATTTCTGCTATCTGTGGCTTTTTGGTGCCGACCCTATACCAGCCGATCACGATATTGCGTGTGCTTTTTATTCTGGCAGGAGGCATTTTGGGACCTGCTGGAATTTTGCTTTTATTGATGGGTACGCTGTTCGGCATCTGCGGGATTGACACCTTTGGTATGCCGTATACAGCACCGCTAACACCCTATGCACCTGGTATTTTGCGTGACGGCTTGCTGCGCACTGGCTGGAAAGCAAGGCAAAAGGAAACCTTTACGATTTCCGATTTGCCTGAAGAGGGAGAGCGGGACGACAGTTAGTTTTAACTTGCTTTTATAAATTCCTATTGCATTTTGAAAATGAGGTTGTGAAGAATTTGCTGAAACAACAATCTAAGCTTAGCTCGATGGAGCTATTTGTGACTGGGTATTTGTGCTTGGTAATTGACTTAATTGCAAAACCCGGTTCTGTACCAATTAAATATTGCGCAGCGATTACTATACTTGCCAGTGCGCTAGATATTGCAGTTGTCTATTTTCTGGTGGCCGGCATTACAGAATGGAAAAACGGTGCAAAGTTATTCGACCTTACAGACACCTCAGTTGCTGTTAAACCTGCATTTTTTTGTGGTTTTTTATTGCTTGCTGTGGCAGCAGGGGACACGATAGCCACAACTTTTCGATTTTTACGCAGTGCTTCTGACTGGCAGCTGTCTTTTTTGGTATTTTTATTGCTTACCCTCGCGATCGCTGTGTACGCTTCTAAGCTAGGTGTTTTTTCTATTGCGCGCACGGCAGAAGTAGTGCTGGTACTCTTGATTTTCTCGGTGGTGCTGATTATCCTTTCAACGCTCGGCAGAGCGGATTTGCAGAACCTGAAAGTCAGTGTAGACCCTGCTGGTGAAGTGCTCCATGCTGCATTGCGAGGCTTTTCAGTTTCCCCGTCGCTGTTTGCGTGGTTTGTGCTGGTTTCCCAATCCGGGCCGCAAAAGCAAGGGCTGTTTTTTCGGGTGTTGCTTGCGGTGTTTTGCTCCTATGTTGTATTTACGCTGGTGGGAGAATTGGTGCTCGGCGGATTTGCGCTGGGGCAAAGTCAGCCCTTTTACACATTGGCGCGCATAGGCAATCTGTCCGTCTTTCGGCGTTTGGATAGTCTGCATTCCTTTGTTTGGGCACTGGTGCTGGTGCAAAAATTAGCGGTGCTGTTTTATACCGCCAGCCTTTTACTCAATGGCGCGGTAAAAAAACTAACAGCGAACGCAGCGATGGCAATTACTGCGGCGGCCTGCGCCGTAGCTGCAATTTTACTTGGCCGGATCAAGATGCAAATGCTGCCGTTGATTTTGACGGTGGCTACCATATTGGTATTTTTGCTTGCATCGCTACGGAAAGGGGAGAATCCACCATCAGAAAGCTGAGATTGATTCTACCAATTCTTGCTCTGTTTTGTCTATGTGGGTGTGGGGCGACCACCCCGCTTAGCCAACGGGCAATGGTGAAAATGGTTACGGTGCACTGTGAGCCGCAGCAATATCGCGTCGGGCTGCTTTATCTTACGGTGAATCGCGAAGCTGATGCAGATCAGGCCGGCAGTATTCCCCACTACGCATACGGTACCGGAGAAACGGTTTCTGAAGCACTGGTAAATGCAGAGAAAGCGTCCGGAGAAACTCCGTTTTACGCCCAAAACGAATTGCTTATGGTAGAAGGTACGCCGCCTCGCGCAAGCTTTGACAAAGTGATTGAATATTTTTCAGAAGAGCATTTTTCGCGCACCAATATGGCTATTTTTTGCTGTGATAAACTGCCTGAGTCCTCCGAGATGTCCGACTATGCCAAAGATCTTGCCATCTATACCGGCCAGCCCAACGTGGTTGTGCGCCGCGTTTACGATTACGGCCCCGATGAAACGGCTTTATTGCCGCTTTTACGTACAGATACCGAAACAGTACAGAGTGACGGATTTTTGGTGTTGCCCGTAAAAGGCGAAAGCTTTGTTATTTCTGAACAAGCCGAGTTTGCAGCAGTTTTAATGGGGGAAAATAAAAAAATGAAGTTCCACTTCCAAAATGGTGGCTGTACAGTAAATGAGCTTGCCATCTCGCATGACGTCACTTACGAGGACCAAATGCAACAGAAACTCATTCTAACAGGAGCTATCTGCGAGGTAGAAGGCAAACTATCGGAAGAAGAGCTAAAAGCCGCAGTTGCAGAAGACTTGCAAAAACAATTTAATGAGCTGTACGCAGCGTGCTACCTGGCCAATGACACAGACCTTTTTGCATTTGATTGGTGGTTTTCGTGTTATAATCAACGTGTGTTTCAAGCTGCTCGGCAGGCAGAACGGTTCTATCTGCCAGACACCATGACACTGCAGATAAAACTCCATATGGAATAGCATGTAATGCCTATTAGCTTTACAGTTTGATTCGGGCAAAAAACAAACCACCCGGCTTTTGCAGGGTGGTTTGTTTTGATTTTATGCAAGTAATCTTAGCGTTTAATGCGGTACTCGTAAATAGCGCGCTCGTAAACGTTAAGAATGGCCTTGGTAAACTCCTCAGCACCATAGCGCTGAGTAGTGCTGGTAACCGTCGAGCGCAGTGCCAGGCGGTCCTCTTCGCTACGGGCAGTATATTCGGTGAGCAGGCGACCGAAATCCTGACTTTCAATAAAAAAGTCACCGTTTTCGCCCGGGGTAATTTGCTCTTTATTGTATAGGTCAAGGCGCTGCAGCACATACAGACCGCTTGCCATGGCTTCCAGCATAGAAATCGAGTTGATTTCAGAGAGAGAGGCCGTTGCAAACAAATTGCAGGCTTGAAAATACGGAGGTAATTTGCTGTGGTCCATGCGGCCAAGCAGGCGTACCTGGCTTGCAACGCCGCGGGTGAGAATAAGCCGCTGCAGATTTTCTGCTTCGGGACCATCACCTACGATAAACAGTTTATATTGCGATTTCCCGGCACAGTGGTCTGCAAAATCGTTAATCAGCACATCCAGGCTTTTTTCATGTCCCAGCCGACCAACGAACAAGAGCGAAATATCACCCGGCTGGATACCTAAATCTTTTTTCGCTTCAGTTATTTTTTCGGCAGGGATATTTTCAATCAGAAAATCACTGAGGTCAACAGTGTTTGGGACAATATTAATGTGCCGCTCTACGCCGCAGCGACGCAGAAACTCTACTACTTTAGGTGAAGGGCCGATAATCTCGGTTGCTTTGCGGGCTACGTTTCTAAAATAAGCGTGGGCGCCCGGCTTGACAACTTTTTCCATGTGGGCGTTGGGCGCAACGTAAAACAAATAGTCGTCATACATTGTATGCAAGGTGTAAACAACTGGCTTTTTTAAGTGGCGTGCACACAAAAGCCCAAACAGTCCAATGGAAAACTCGGTGTGGATATGCAGAAGATCAGGATCGAACTCTCGCACATACTGCATACGCCGCAGGTTTACAGGGTTTGTAAGCCCCGCACCATAAATCTTTTTAATTGAGATAGAGGGGCAGTACAAGACGCCGTCTTTGATGTAATGGGTACTGGCTTTTGGGTTTGTGGTGACGATTAACACCTTGTGCCCTTGTGCTTCCAACCCTTTTTTTAAAGTTTCGATGTGGGTAACAACGCCGCTGATATATGGAAAATAGGTTTCCGTAAAAATAGCGATTTTCATTCTGAAATCTCCGTTTCTAGCTATTTCATTCCAAATGATGATGAGTTGAGATGGATTGCGCTTTAACCAATAAAACCGCGCAATATTTTGACTTGTTAATGATAACGAGGATAATACCAGATTGTTTTCAATCATTTTGCGTACGTTCTAGTATAACATGGAACCCCAGCTAAAAAAAGTCCTTTTTCTGTCTAGAGGCTGCAAGGGTATTTGTTGAACTATTGTCCTGTTTATATTATAATAAACATACGCGATTATATTGTAAGTTTTGCCTTGTAAATAAAAGAAAGAGGTGTCCCATGGAATATCATGTGGGTCTGGACAAACTCGTTAAAGAGTTGAAGATGGAAGTGATTTATACCCCCGCACCGTTAGAAACCATTATGGTCACTAACGCAGACGTTAACCGTCCAGGTTTGATGTTGGTGGGTTTTTATGAATATTTCGACCCCAGCCGCATCCAGGTGCTGGGTAAAGTGGAAATGTCCTTTCTCGATGGTCTTGAGGTGGAGGATCGCAAACAGCGGTTGCGCACTTTAATCGCCACAAAACCGACCGCCATTGTTTTGACGCGTGATCTGGAAGCCTACCCCGAAATGCTTGAGTATGTCAAAGAGTTCGGCGTGCCGCTGCTGGAATCCAGTGAGAACACTTCAGCACTCATGTCCGCCATTATTTCGATTCTGGGCGTAGAACTTGCGCCTCGCATTACCCGCCACGGTGTGCTGGTAGAGGTATACGGCGAAGGTATTCTCATTTTGGGCGAAAGCGGCGTGGGTAAAAGCGAAACCGCGGTAGAGCTGGTAAAGCGCGGACATCGATTGATTGCCGATGACGCAGTAGAGCTGCGCCGTGTTTCCAACCGAACCATTGTGGGCAGCGCACCGGAGAATATCCGGCATTTTATCGAGCTGCGCGGTGTAGGTATTATCAACGTAGCACGTGTATTCGGTGTTGGTGCTGTAAAGCCTTCCGAGCGCGTAGATATGATTGTAGAGCTGGAACCCTGGGACAAAGCCAAAATTTACAGCCGCACCGGGCTCGAATCAGACAATATGGAATTGCTGGGCATTCCCATTCCATATTCGGTCATTCCGGTACGGCCGGGTCGTAACCTTGCAATTATTCTCGAGACAGCGGCCATCAATAACCGCCAGAAAAAAATGGGGTACAATGCAGCGGAAGAACTGCTCTCCAGGCTCGGGCTTGAAAACGATATTACGAAATAACCGGAGGAACATTATGCAGGATCAAACTGCGCTTTTAGAGGCATTGCAAAATGCCGGGCTTTCCGCACAGGCACAGGTGCCGCTTGCACCGTATACCACTTTTCGCATCGGCGGTCCGGCAGCAGTTTTTTGCACTCCCGCTTCAGAAACAGAACTCATTACAGCGCTGCGCATCTGCAAAGAGAAAGGTGAGCGTGTCTATCTGCTGGGGCGTGGCTCCAACACCCTTTTTGCGGATGAAGGCTTTGACGGTCTGGTAATCCACATTGCCGAAGGGCTAGATGCCATCGAAGATGGTCCAGATGGCACCATTATGGCAGGGGCTGGCACCAACCTTATTCAGCTTTGCAAAAAAGCAGAAGAGCTTTCATTGACCGGGCTCGAGTTTGCCTACGGCATCCCGGGTTCCGTTGGTGGTGCGGTTTACATGAATGCCGGTGCCTACGATGGCGAAATGAAAAATGTTCTCGCCCAGGTGCGCTGGCTGGATGACGAGGGCAATGTGCAGACTTCTTCGGGCGAGGCGCTTGAGCTTGGCTACCGATGCTCTCGATTTTCAAAGCACGGCGGGGTAGTTCTGGGGGCGGTATTTCACCTTGCGGCTGCGCCCCAAGCACAGATCCATGCCCGGATGGAAGAGCTTCGCGCACGGCGTATTGAGAAACAACCTTTGGATAAACCCAGTGCGGGCAGCACCTTCAAACGTCCCAAAGGGGCTTTTGCTGCTGCGCTGATTGATGAATGCGGCTTAAAGGGCTTGCAAGTAGGCGGTGCTGCCGTTAGCGAAAAGCATAGCGGCTTTGTGGTAAACCTTGGCGGCGCTACCTGCGCAGACGTTTTGGAGCTGTGTGAGCAGGTTGCCGCCCGTGTTTACGAACAGACAGGGCATCAGCTGGAGAAAGAAGTCAAAGTCGTAAAATAATAATAAAAGTTCGGGGTCGGCCCGGCGGGAATTGTCCGCAAGGTTACGGACACGGCATTTGCACACCTGCAAAGCCGGAAAGGATTGGTCTTTTTCATGAATTTGTTGATTTTAAGCGGTTTATCTGGTGCAGGTAAATCGCTTGCTGTACACGCGCTGGAGGACATCGGTTTCTTCTGCATTGATAATCTGCCGCCTGCCTTGCTGGGGAAATTCATTGAGTTTTCCCAGCAGGCGCAGGAGCCGGTAGAAAAACTGGCCGTTGTTATGGATGTCCGGGGCGGGGAAGATTACGACGGCATCCGTGATGCGCTCGACGAGCTGCACCGTAGCGGCGTAGAGTATAAAACGCTGTTTCTCGATGCACAGGACGAGGTGCTGCAGCGACGCTATAAAGAAACCCGCCGCATGCACCCCATCAGCATTCGTAACCATCTGCCGGTGGAAGCGGCTATTCAGCGCGAGCGTGAGATTTTGCGCCCCTTTGCCGTATCAGCAAATTATGTGATTGATACTTCGATTTTGTCCACGGCGCAGTTGCGCGACCGGGTAATATCGCTATTTATCAGCGACCAAAGCCACGGCATTGTGGTAAACGTTATTTCGTTTGGCTTTAAATACGGCTTGCCCAAGGATTCTGACCTGGTATTTGATGTGCGCTGTCTGCCCAACCCGTTTTACGTGCCGGAGCTGAAAAAGAAAACCGGTTGTGATGCAGAAGTGTACGATTACGTGATGAAATTCGCAGACTCTGTGGCGCTGGCAGATCAGCTGAAAGCGCTGCTGAAACTTTCGATGCCCCTATACGTAAAAGAGGGCAAAAGTCAGCTTACCATTGCGGTGGGCTGCACCGGCGGCAAACATCGTTCCATTACGTTTGCACGGGTGCTGGCAGATTATTTGGTTACACTTGGGTTCCACCCCAACGTCCAGCACCGCGATATCCAGCGAGGGGTAGGGATTTAAAATGAGCTTTTCTTCCGAAGTGAAGACAGAACTTTGCAAGCGCACCATCAATAAGCAGTGCTGTGTGCGTGCCGCTTGCTATGGGTTTGCATGTTTTGATAAATATTTTGACGACAAGGGGGTCGTCTTACATACCGAGCGCGCAATGATTGCGCAGCACGCAAAGCATTTGTACAAGCAGCTTGGCATACGCAGCGAAGTAGTAGAAAAGCTGCAGCAGGATGGACCGATTTATGAGTTCAGCGTAAAAGAGCCCGAAAGCGTGGCGATGATGCTGCTCAGTTTTGGGCATACAGGCAAAGAAAAAAAACCAGAAATTCATCGGGACATTTTTATTTGCCCAAGCTGCCTTTCTGCGTTTTTAGCGTCTGCTTTTTTGTGTTGCGGCATGGTTGCAGACCCGGTAAAAGAATACAGCATTGAGTTTGTTTCAAACCGTGTTGCATTGCTCGAGAGTTTTTCTGCCTTGTTGCAGGACTCTGGCTTTGAGCCGCGCATTGCAAAACGCCGCTACAACAGTGCACTCTATTTTAAAGCCAGTGAACAGGTGGAGGATATGCTTACCTTGATGGGGGCAACTACTGCCAGCCTGGAAATTATGAACCGTAAAATCTATAAAGAGTTTCGCAATAAAACCAACCGCATTACCAATTGCGAAAATGCCAATATCGATAAAATCATCAATGCTTCTGAAAATGCGATACGCAACCTGCAACTGCTGCGCGACAACCAGCAATTTGAATCTCTGCCAGAAGAATTGCGGGAGATTGCCCGCCTGCGGATTGATTATCCCGAATGCTCGCTGGCAGAGCTTGGCGCAATGCTGGAGCCACCGCTGGGCAAATCTGGTGTCAGCCATCGGCTGCGCAAACTTGCTTCGATTGCAGAGGGCCTGAAAAAGGCAGAAGCTGCGAATGCAAAATAAAGCTGCAAACAGCAGCGGCGGTTAAATGCGTCTGCACAGTTTACCTGTGCAAGATCTTCCCGGGGTAAAATCGGGAAGAGAACGCCACATTGCAAAGAAGCACTTTTCCCGGAAAGGACAAACAATTATGAGCGATACCCGACAGTTTACCCATCTACATTTGCATACGGAGTACAGCTTGCTTGATGGCGCTTGTCGCATAGACAAGCTGTTCAGCCGTGTGAAAGAGTTGGGGCAAACAGCAGTTGCCATCACCGACCATGGTGCGATGTATGGTACAGTCGATTTTTATAAAGCGGCAAAAAAAGCTGGCGTCAAACCCATTATTGGGTGTGAGGTTTATGTTGCGCCGCGCACAATGCAGGATAAAGTCCACCGCATTGATTCTTCCAGCTACCACCTGGTATTGCTGTGCGAAAATGAGGAAGGCTATAAAAACCTGATCAAGCTGGTGTCTGCCGGTTTTGTAGAAGGATTTTATGGCAAGCCGCGTATTGACCATGCTTTACTGGAACAGCATCATGAGGGACTCATCGCGCTTTCCGCCTGTCTTGCCGGTGAAATCCCGCAGGCTTTGCTGGCAGGCGATTACGAACGTGCCAAAGAAACTGCACTTTTTTACAAAAATCTGTTTGGCCCGGACCATTATTACATCGAGTTACAAGACCATGGCCTGCCCGAACAAAAGGAGGTGCTCGCACCGCTTATTCGCCTTGCGCGAGAGCTTGAGATTCCTCTGGTTGCAACCAATGACAGCCACTACCTGACCCGCGAAGACAGCAAAATGCATCATATCCTCATCTGCATCCAAACCGGTAAAACGGTTGAGGACGAAGATGTAATGGAGTTCGGCTCTGATGAATTTTACGTAAAGAGTGCCGATGAGATGTACGAGTTGTTTTCAATCGTGCCGGAAGCTTGTGAAAATACCAATAAAATTGCCGAGATGTGCAATTTCGACTTTGAATTTGGCATTACTAAGCTGCCGTATTTCGAAGCCCCGAACGGGCAGGACAACAGGGACTACTTCCGTGACTTGTGCGAAGCGGGCCTTATGCGCCATTACGGACCAGATGTACCGCCAGAGGTACGCGAACGGCTTGAATATGAAATCGGCGTCATCGACCGCATGGGCTATATCAACTATTATCTCATCGTGTTCGATTTTATCAATTACGCGAAAAGCAAAGGAATACCGGTAGGCCCCGGGCGCGGCAGCGGTGCCGGCAGTCTTTGTGCCTACTGTATGGGTATTACTGCAATAGACCCCATTCACTATAACTTGTTGTTTGAACGTTTTCTTAATCCGGAGCGTGTCAGCATGCCGGACTTTGATATCGATTTTTGCTACGAACGCCGCCAGGAAGTTATTGATTATGTAGTAGATAAATATGGTGCAGACCACGTTGCACAGATTATTACCTTTGGGACGATGGCAGCCCGTGCAGCAATTCGTGATGTCGGCCGCGTTATGGCTATCCCGTATCAGACCGTAGATGCGGTTGCAAAAATGGTGCCCGCTGAGCTAAAAATGACACTTACCAAAGCGCTGAAAGTATCGCCTGATTTGAAAGCCCAGTACGAGGCAGACCCAACCATCCGCGAGCTTTTGGACATGGCTATCAAGGTGGAGGGTATGCCCCGGCATTCTTCCACCCATGCTGCGGGCGTTGTTATTACGCGCGAGGCGGCGCAGGAGTATGTGCCGCTCTCCGCAAACGACGGGCAAATCGTAACCCAGTTCACGATGACGACAATTGAAGAACTCGGCTTGTTGAAAATGGACTTTTTGGGGCTGCGTACTTTGACCGTGCTGCGCGATGCAGAGCGCATGGTAAAAGAGAGCAAAAATCCTGATTTCGTGCTGGACGAGATACCGCTGGACGACAAAGAGACATTTGAAATGCTGGCGGCGGGGGACGCTTCCGGTGTGTTCCAGTTTGAGTCGAGCGGTATGCGCCAGGTTCTTGCACAGCTGAAACCGACCGGCATAGAAGATCTTATCGCAGTTAACTCGCTTTATCGCCCCGGCCCGATGGACTTTATACCCACCTATATCCGCAACCGTCATCATCCGGAAGAAGTGCGTTATAAAACACCGATGCTGGAGCCTATTCTTGGCGTTACCAATGGCGTTATTGTCTACCAGGAACAGGTTATGCAGATTTGCCGTCAGCTTGCAGGCTTTAGTTATGGGCAGGCGGACCTTGTGCGGCGCGCAATGAGTAAGAAAAAAGCTGACGTTATGGAAAAAGAACGCGCGCATTTTATTGATGGCAACACTACACCGGGTCAGGAGTGCTGCGGCTGCGTTGCAAATGGTATCCCGCGCGAGGTAGCAAGCGCAATCTTTGATGATATGTCCAGTTTTGCGTCTTATGCATTTAACAAATCTCACGCGGCAGCTTACGCATATGTTGCTTACCAGACAGCATACATGAAGTGTCACTATCTGCATGAGTTTATGGCTGCCCTGCTTACCAGCGTACTTGAAAACACCGACAAGGTAATTGAGTATACAGCAGAGTGCCAGCGGCTCGGCATTCGCGTTCTGCCACCAGACATCAATGTCAGCGACCTTGGGTTTACGGTAGACGGCGATGACATTCGCTTTGGCCTGCTTGCGCTGAAAAACGTGGGCAGAAACCTGATTCAAACTGTCACCGAGAAACGCCGCAGCGGTGCTTTTATCAGCATGTACGATTTTTGTTCTAAAATGTACGGTAAAGAAATCAATCGCCGCGCCATTGAAAGCTTTATCAAAAGTGGCTCGTTTGACCGCTTTGGCGCAACCCGCCATGCAATGCTGGACACGCTAGAAAGCATGCTGAAAACCATTGAAGGCGAGAACAGACGCAATGTAAAAGGGCAGATCAGCTTGTTTGTTGCGCTGGACGAACCGGCACACGAAGAATACCAGCTGCCCAACACGCCAGAATATCCTGCAGCCGAACTGCTAAAAATGGAAAAGGAAATCAGTGGTTTGTATCTTTCAGGCCATCCGCTGGATGAGTTCCGTGAAATCATCCGCAAAGTTGCTTCGGGCAATATTGCAAGCCTTACCGGTGAAGATGCCGAGGCAGAGGACGGGCAGCGGGTGACACTGGTATGTACTGTGGTGCATACGAAATTTCTTACCACCAAATCTTCTTCTATGATGGCATTTGTTACGGTGGAAGATCTTTCTGGCACGATGGAAGTCGTTGTTTTTCCCAAAGTGCTTCAGCAATATGGCGAGGCACTTTTCGATAATGCAGTTGTAGTGCTGAAGGGCCGCATTTCAGTGCGAGAAGAGGAAGCCCCCAAACTGCTGGCCGATGAAATTGTTGATGTGCGCCGCTACCAGATTTCTGCGGCGCCTCCGGCACGCACTGTGTCCGGCGTACCGACAGTTGCTGTGCAGTCTCATATGCTCTACCTTAAGGTGCCCTCACAGCAAAGCAAAGAATTTGAGCGTATAAAAGACTTGCTCAATATCTTTTCTGGCGAGGTTCCTGTGAAGATTTTATTTGCTGACAGCAAACAGGTAGTAATGGCACCGCGCAGCCTATATGCACTGGAGCACCCAACGTTAGTGACCGAACTCACCCGAGTGCTGGGCGAGGGCGCTGTGGTGTTTAAATAAGCATTACGATGGAGAATTGTTGCCGAGAGGCTGTTTGCACTTGCAACACGAAACCTGAATCCTTATAATTGAGGGTGAACAAAGCAGCATTTGTTTTGTTTTAATGTAAAATAAAGGGGGCCATTTTATGGCAGATAAAATTAAAACCATCGGCGTACTCACAAGTGGCGGAGACGCTCCCGGTATGAATGCGGCGATTCGTGCAGTCACCCGTACCGCAATCTATAACGGAATCAAAGTTTTAGGTATCCGCCGAGGCTACAATGGCCTGATTAACGGGGACATCTCAGAGCTGAATGTACGCAGCGTATCCGGTATCATTCATCGCGGCGGCACAATTCTTTACACTGCACGCTGTTTGGAGTTCAAGACGCTGGAAGGCCAGAAAAAAGCCGCTGAGCGCTGCCGTGAATACGGCATTGATGCGCTTGTTATCATTGGCGGCGACGGCTCTTTCCGCGGCGGCAAAGACATGGCAGCACAGGGCATTCCTTGCGTTTGCATCCCCGGCACCATTGATAACGATATTGCCTGCAGTGATTACACCATCGGCTTTGATACTGCAATGAACACCGCCGTTGAGATGATCGATAAACTGCGTGATACCACACAGAGCCATGACCGCTGCAGTGTGGTCGAGGTGATGGGCCGCCATGCAGGCTACCTTGCACTTAATACGGGCATCGCCTGCGGCGCATTGGTCACTGTCATTCCAGAAGTGCCATGCGATGTGGACCATGATATTGTGAAAATGATGAATGACACCCGCAAAACCGGCAAACAGCACTTTATTATTATCGTTGCTGAAGGCGTTGGCCGTGCCCATGATTTTGCTGAAATCATTGAGAAAAAAACCGGCATCGAAAGCCGCGCAACTGTACTTGGTCACGTCCAGCGCGGCGGCTCTCCGTCCTTGCGTGACCGTGTAGCTGCCAGCCGTATGGGCTACCATGCAGTAGAGCTTTTGCTGCAGGGCCAGTACAACCGCGTTGTGGCGGAAAAAGGGCAGGACATCGTAGATTATGACATCACCGAGGCGCTGACCATGAATAAGAGCATGGATATGGACCTTGTGGAGATTGCCCGCATTATCTCGCTGTAAACCATGGTTGTGCAAGGCTTGTTTATAACCTGAAAATAAAACAAAATCCGGATTTTGAGAGGCTTTGGCTCCTTAAAATCTGGATTTCTTTCTTTTTGCACACAATTCAGATTTCACGCGGCATATACTGAGAGCGACGACAATACAAAAAGGAGGCGGCACTATGTCATATCGATTTGCACACCACCGGCGGCGCCCGCGGCGGGCAGGAAAAGTGCTGCGTCTTATTCTGGTTCTGCTTATTATCATCGGCCTGCTTTTTGCGTTTGACGCAGAGGTTCGGCCGGTTATTTTGACCATGGCGGGCTATCAGGCAAAAGTAACAGGCATTCTTGCTATCAACGATACGGTACTGGAGCTGATGCAAAAGCAAGATCCCGAAACCGACCTTGTGCAAGTGCAATATAACTCTGAAGGTGGCATATCTTCTATTGAAACCAATACAGTGGAACTGAACCGTTTAAAAGCGGATCTTACCAATGCCGTGGGTCAGCGGCTTGCCGAAATTGGCAAGTCTCGTATCAGTATGCCAATCGGCACGCTGCTTGGATGGCAAATCTTTGCGGGCCGCGGGCCGGATATTCACTTTAAAGTCATCCCAGCATCCTTTGTGCAAAGTGAAATTCGCAGCAGTTTGGTAAGTGCGGGCATTAACCAGACCAAATATCAGATTTTAATTTGCTTCACCGTAGAGATGACGGCCATCATCCCCGGCTATACTACAAGCGTAACGGTCACTAATGAAGTGCCCATTGCAGAAACTCTGATTGTAGGCACTGTACCACAGTTTTATGCAGGGAAAACGGCCGGTGAGGACGCAAAATAATACGATTATCTGTGGTAAATTATCCAAAAATATGGTATACTAATTTGCATTAACGACTTTTGTCGGGACCAAAAAGAAATGTGATGGTGAGGTATGGAAAAAACCGAGGCAAAGAAACGAATTCAGGCCTTACGCAAAACAATAGAGTACAATAACGAGCTTTATTACAATCAGGATGCCCCTGAGCTTGAAGACTATGAATATGATGCACTGACCAGTGAACTGAAAGAATTAGAGAAGGAATTTCCCGAGTTTGCAACACTCGTTTCTCCGACCCAAAAAGTGGGCGGTGCCGCTTCTTCTCAGTTTGAGAAGGTCACCCATGCGGTCAAAATGGAAAGCCTGCAGGACGTGTTTTCTCGCGAAGAGGTTGAAGACTTCCTTCGCCGTGTGCGGGAAGAGTCCGAAGATGCTGACTTTGTGGTGGAATCCAAAATCGATGGTCTTTCGGTCAGCTTAGAGTATCGTGATGGTGAATTTGTGCGCGGCTCTACCCGCGGCGATGGCGTGGTAGGTGAAGATGTAACTGAAAACCTTCGCACCATTCAGGATATTCCTAAAAAGCTTATCGGCGCACCTGCTTATTTAGAGGTGCGCGGCGAAGTTTATATGCCTAAAGATGCATTTGCTGCGCTTTGTGAAGAGATGGAGCTTGCAGAAAAGCAGCCGTTTAAAAATCCTCGCAATGCAGCAGCAGGTTCTTTGCGTCAAAAAGATGCAGCGATTACCGCTTCTCGCAAACTGTCGGTTTATATTTTTAATATTCAGCAATGCGAGGGTCGCAAATTTGCTTCTCATAGCGAAAGTCTGGAGTATCTAAAAGAGCTTGGTTTTAAGGTTTCTCCAGCATTCCTGCACACAAAAGACCCCCAGGCTATCTTTGATAAAATTGCTTCGATTGGCGATACCCGCGGCGAAGTGAATTACGGCATTGACGGCGCAGTAATCAAAGTGAATGATCTGCGCACCCGCAACCGCATGGGTAGCACAAGCAAATTTCCGCGCTGGGCAGTTGCTTACAAATACCCGCCTGAAATTAAATCCACCACTTTACGAGAAATCGAAATTTCCGTAGGCCGCACGGGTGTGCTAACCCCGACAGCGGTATTTGATACCGTATCACTGGCAGGAACAGCGGTTTCTCGCGCAATTCTTCACAATGCGGATTTTATCCGTGAAAAGGATATCCGCATCGGTGATGTGATTGAAGTCCGCAAAGCCGGCGACATTATCCCTGAGGTAATGGGGGTAACGCATCATGCAGAGAATGCCCCTGCCTATGAAATGCCGAAGATTTGTCCCTCTTGCGGTGAGCCGGTTGCCCGAATGCTGGATGAATCGGCGCTACGCTGCATTAACCCGGAATGCCCGGCACAGGCGCTGCGCAATTTGATTCATTTTGCCTCTCGCGGCGCAATGGACGTGGATGGATTGGGCCCGGCTGTTGTAGCACAGCTGGTTAACCGCGGCTTTGTAAAAACGGCTGCGGATCTTTATCATTTGAATCGAGAAGATTTGTTGACCCTTGATAAATTCAAGGCCAAGTCGGCAGATAACCTGTTGCGCGCAATTGAAGCATCGAAAACGCGCAATCTGGACAAGTTGATTTTCGCCCTCGGTATCCGCAATATTGGTGATACTGCCGCTACACTGCTGTGCGAACATTTCCCCTCTATGGAGGCCATTTGTGCAGCAAGCGCAGAAGGGATTAATGCCATCGACGGCTATGGTGCGGTGATGGCGCAGAGCATCGTTTCGTTTTTTGCACGTGAAGGCACTCGCGACTTAATTGATAAGCTTGCGGCTGCCGGTGTGAATATGGTCTATCACGGAGAAGAAAAGACGGATTATCTCGCTGGCAAAACGCTAGTGGTAACCGGTACACTGCCCACGCTTTCTCGCGATGAGGCAGAGGCGCTGATCGTCAAAAATGGCGGCAAAGCGTCTGGTTCCGTTTCTAAAAAAACGTCTTTCGTATTGGCTGGCGAGGCAGCGGGCAGTAAACTGACCAAAGCACAAAGCCTTAATGTTCCCGTAATAGACGAAAATGAGTTTTTAAAAATGATTAACATAGACAGGAGTGTACCGCATGAAAATTGATGTCAGACATATTGCGAAGCTTGCTAAACTTCGTATCCCTGACGAAAAGCTCGGTCAGATGGAAAAAGAACTTTCCAGCATCGTTGCAATGGTAGAAAAGCTGCCAGAGCTGACGGGCAGCACAAATCTGCTTGACCCGAATAACACAATGGAGCTGCGCAAGGATGAGATAGTGCCGTCCATGCCGCGCGAAGACATTTTGAAAAATGCACCCAAAGCCGCCGCTGGCTGCTTTATTGTGCCGAAAACCGTTGAATAGGGGAGAAAGAAAATGAAAGAACTGCATCAGTATTCTGCCACGGAACTTTCAGCCCTGCTGCGGGAAGAGAAAGTTAGTGCAACAGAAATTGCGAAAGCATCGCTGGCCCGCATCGCTGCTGTGGAGCCCACTGTAGATGCCTACCTTACCGTAACCGAAGAAAAAGCCCTTGCCAATGCTGCTGCTATCGACGCTAAAATCGCAGCAGGTGAAGAGCTGGGCGCACTTGCAGGTATTCCCATTGCCATCAAAGACAATATCTGCACTAAAAATGTAAAAACCACCTGCGCGTCTAAAATGCTGGGAGATTTCGTTCCCCCGTATGAAGCAACCGTGATGGAGCGCCTGAATAAAGCAGGCGTTGTATTGACTGGCAAAGTGAATATGGACGAGTTTGCAATGGGCGGAAGCTGCGAGAATTCCTTCTTCAAAGCAACTAAAAACCCCTGGGACCCCACCCGCGTACCGGGCGGTTCTTCCGGCGGCAGCGCCGCTGCGGTTGCTGCGTGCGAAGTGCCTTTCTCGCTCGGCTCTGACACCGGCGGTTCGGTACGTTGCCCGGCAAGCTTTTGCGGCATTGTTGGCCTGAAACCTACCTATGGTGCGGTTTCTCGCTATGGTGTGGTTGCATTTGCTTCTTCGCTGGACCAAATCGGCCCCATGGCACGCACTGTAGATGACGTAGAGCTCTTGTTCTCGACCATCTGCGGCCGCGACCCGCGCGACGCTACTTCGCACCAGTATACTTACGAAAAAGCAGCCCGCGATCTAAAAGGTCTGCGCGTTGGTCTGCCCAAAGAATACTTTGGCGAAGGCATTACTGCAGAAGTCAAAGCAGCTGTTTTGAAAGGCGTAAAGCAGCTGGAGGCACTTGGCGCTTCCGTCGTTGAGATTTCGCTGCCGTCTACGGATTATGCTCTTTCTGCCTACTATATTATTTCCTCTGCCGAAGCAAGTAGTAACCTTGCTCGCTACGATGGTGTCAAATACGGGTACTCTGGCCGCCGCGATGCCGGTCTTGATGAACTGTACCTCACCAGCCGCAGCGAAGGCTTTGGCCCGGAAGTGCAGCGCCGCATTATGCTTGGCACCTATGTGCTCAGCTCTGGCTACTACGACGCTTACTATAAGCGAGCAAAACGTTTGCAGCAGATGATTGCCGCAGAGTTTACAGAAGCCTTTACCAAATGCGATATTATCGCAACCCCGGTTACCCCCACCACTGCATTCAAACTGGGCGAGCGCTGTGCTGACCCTGTGCAAATGTATGCAGGTGACATCTGCACCGTCACGGTCAACATTGCCGGACTGCCCGGCCTGGCAATGCCCTGTGGTTATGATGCTGGCGGTCTGCCCATCGGTATGCAGCTCATTGGACCGAAATTCAGCGAGAACCGTTTGATTGCGGTTGCGAAAAGTTATGAAACCGCTGTGGGCGGATTTGCAGTAAAGGAGATGTGAACCTATGAGCAACAAATATGAAGTCGTGATCGGTCTTGAGGTTCACGCAGAACTGAATACCAAAACTAAAATCTTCTGCAGCTGCGAAAACCGTTTCGGCGCAGGTGTCAACAGCCTGTGCTGCCCGGTTTGCATGGCAATGCCCGGCACGCTGCCTACCTTAAACGAGCAAGTTGTTGAGAAGGCCATTAAAATGGGCCACGCGCTTGGCTGTAAAATCAATGGTACTACCAAACAGGATAGGAAACATTATTTCTATCCCGACCTCACCAAGGCATATCAGATTTCTCAGTTTGACGTGCCTCTGTGTGAAGATGGCCATTTGGATATCCTCGTCGGCGACGAGCTGCGCACCATTGGCATTACCCGCATCCATATTGAAGAAGATGCTGGCAAATTGATTCACGATGATGGGCGCGATGACACCCTTTGCGACTACAACCGCTGCGGTGTTCCTTTGATCGAGATTGTTTCGGAGCCTGACCTTCGCAGCGCAGAAGAGGCAAAAGCTTATCTCGAAACCATTACCACCATCTTGCTGTATCTTGGTGTCAGCGATGCCAAAATGCAGGAAGGCAGCGTCCGCTGCGACGTAAACGTTTCGCTGCGCCCCGTAGGCGCCAAAGAGTTTGGCACCCGTTGTGAGATGAAAAACGTAAATAGCTTTGGCGCAGTTTACCGTGCCATTTGCTATGAAGCGGAGCGCCAGGAAAAAGTGCTCGATGCAGGCGGAGTCATCAATCAGGAAACCCGCCGCTGGGACGACCCGAAAGGCGAAAGCATTTTGATGCGCAGCAAAGAAGATGCTCAAGACTATCGCTACTTCCCGGATCCGGACCTGTTGACCTTTATCGTAAGTGACGAGCGCATTGCAGCGCTTAAAGCAATGGTGCCAGAGCTGCCCACCGCCCGCACCCTGCGCTATGTTTCGGATTATCAGCTTTCTCGCGATGATGCCAGCCTGCTGAGCCTTAACAAAGCGCGTGCAGACTTTTTTGACAGCTGTGTAGAACTGGGTGGCTGTGAACCGAAACTGATCTCTAACTGGATTATTGGCGATATTGCGAAGCTGCTCAACGAGCGCCGCATTGAAATTGCCGATACCGCATTGACCCCCGAGCATCTGGTGGGCATGGTCAAACTAATTAGCAACGGAACGATTTCGAACACTGCAGCCAAAACTGTGTTGGAAGAGATTATCGAAAAGGATATCGAGCCCGAAACCGTTGTAAAGGAAAAAGGCCTTGCGCAGATCAATGACTCTTCTGCTCTGGAAGCAGTGGTAGACAAGGTGCTGGCTGCCAACGAAAAAGCCATTGCCGACTATAAATCCGGCAAAACCAATGTACTTGGCTTCCTGGTAGGCCAGTGCATGAGAGAAAGCAAGGGGCAGGGCAACCCCAACACCTTGCGCGATATGGTGACAGGAGCCATCGAAAAACTTTAATATTGCGCGTTTTATAGCGTTTAGAGCGACAGAAAGATTACTTTCTGTCGCTCTTTTTTATTCTTCTTTTTGGATGTTGCAGCATACAATAGAACAAAGCAATGGACGGGCCGTAAGGCTTGTCCCCATTTTTGCAAAATCGGTTCTAAATCGGACAGGTCGTCCCATATATTCTAAACAAAGGAGGAGAGCGCAATGCAGGACGCATACTACGAAGCAATCAGCCGCCTGCCGCCTGGCATAGGGGACTTGCTTCGCCGCCTTCCACCGGAGCAAGCATCCAAAGTAACCGAAATTCGTTTGCGAGCACAGCGGCCATTGCAGCTTGTATTCTGCGATTATCTCGGCTTTCTAAGCCAGGATGGGCAACTTTGTGACACAGCAAATAATGCCGTTGTCATTCCCTCCGGCCAGCTGACAGATTGCTTTTTGACCCTTTGTCAGCATTCAGTACATACCTATCAGCAAGAGCTTCGCCAAGGCTTTTTTACGCTGTCTGGCGGTCATCGTGTTGGGGTGGCAGGTACTGCGGTCTGTGAAGGGGACGAGATTAAGCAAATTAAAGATATCGCCTCTCTCAATCTGCGCATTGCTCGCCCAGTATCTGTGGTACCGGACGCCGCCTTACTGTATTTGTTACAGCAGGAACGAGGCGGCATCATGATTGTAGGAGAGCCGAAAAGCGGCAAAACAACCGTGCTGCGCATGATTTCTTCGTTATTATCGCAGGCTGGGCAGCAGATTGCGGTGGTTGATCAAAGGCGAGAAATCTGGCCCACTGGCCAAAGTGCCTATCAGCCCCCAGATTGCTGTGATGTGCTTTCCGGATATCCGAGAGCGGAAGGGATTCTTCAGGCGCTGCGCTGTCTTTCTCCTGATGTGATTTTGTGTGATGAAATCGGCAGTGAGGCGGATGCAAAAGCAGTAGAGAGCGGAGTACATGCCGGTGTGCGATTAATAGTTTCTATCCATGCACAAAGCAAGGGAGAATTGTTGCGGCGTCCGCAGGCCAAGTTGCTGTTGCAAACAGGAGCTTTCGAAAAATTCGTACTGCTGGCAGGAAAAAAACAACCAGGTAAGGTGAGTGCAATTTATGACTGCAATTCTCTTTTTTAAAATAGTAGGCGCTTTTTGTATTGTTTTTTGTGGGTGGAGCATCGGCAACCAAAAGGTGGTGCATCTGCGCAAAAAAGCCACATTAATTTCTGACCTGTTGCATTTACTTGAGCTCCTGTGCGCCAATTTTACTTATGTAAATCTTGCCCTTCCGCAATTTTTTGAAAAAGCTTCGGAAACCGAATTTGCGTTGCTCAGCTTTCCCAGTGAGATTCCGGATTTTGCAATCTGGAAAAACGAGTTTTCCGAAATGCCGGTTTTTGACTCACTGTTTTCGCCAGAAGAAAAGAATGCTTTTCTGGACTACTGGCAGGCACTGGGTTCTACGGGGCCGGAAGAAGAGCTGGACCGGCTGGCGTTTTACCGTGAAAAACTGCATTTATCGCTTTCTGCTGCACAGGAGCAATCCCGCACCTACGGCAGAATGTATCGCAATCTCGGCGCATCGCTTGCGGCCATTATCGCTGTGTTATTGCTTTGATTGGCACCATATAAGGAGGGCTGACTATGGATATTGATTTTGTATTCAAGATCGCGGCGATCGGCATTATTGTTGCTGTGCTCAACCAGGTGCTGATTCGGTCTGGCAGAGAAGAGCAGGCGATGATGACAACGCTTGCGGGATTGATTGTGGTACTTATGATGATCGTGGGACAAATCAGTGAGCTGTTTACGACCATCAAAACCTTATTTAGTTTATGATGAAATATGATAGAAGAAATTATCAAGCTGTCCGCCGTGGCAATTACGGCGACGATTCTAATCGACGTCCTGCTGCAATACAACCGCACCTACGCTATTATCGCGTCGGTCAGCATTTGCGCAGCGATGCTGCTTTATCTGTTGCGCATCATCGAACCGCTGATGCAGTATCTTCAGGAACTGGTGGCACTGGCATCCTCAGACGATTTTGGCTGCATTATAAAGGCGGTAGGCATTGCGATACTGGCCCAAAGCGCGGCGGACATCTGTGCCGATTCCGGGCAAAGGGCGCTGGCGGGGCGCGTTATCCTTGCCGGCCGGGCCGCTATCGTGTTGGTGTCGCTGCCCCTCTTCAAAAAACTGGTACTCATTGTAGGCGCGCTTCTAGGGTACTCGTAACAACAACGATATTGTTGCTGTGTTTGTTGTTTCCGGGCCTGCCTGCGCACGCCGCTGCCACTACCGATACAGCTCCATCCCTTGAAGTGCCTGAAACACTGACAGAGCTGATAGAAGACCAGACAGAAAACCTTACACTGCTCGAAGACAAAGATGCAGGAAGCTTTCTTTCACGCGTGGTGGATGTGTTTTTGCAGGGGGCCTCAAAGCCCACAGCAATTTTAGGCAAAACACTGGCAGTATTGGTGCTGGCAAGCCTGGTACGCGCTTTTGCTGGTGGCGGGGGAGAATTACAGCTTACCACCCAAATTGATGCCATGGTGACGGTTGTAACCTTCTTTTTGGTGTGTGAGCCTTTGCTTTTACTGCTCAGCCGGTTAGAAGATGCCATCTGGCAATGCCGCAACTTTTTAATGACTTTTGTTCCTGCCTTTTCTGCCTTGCTCATCGGCTCGGGGCAGCCGGCAGGTGGAGCGGTGTTTGGGGGCTTTTTCCTCACAGGGTCCGTGCTTGCCGCTGAACTAATCTGCACAATTCTGCTGCCCTTGGTTCGCATTTTTCTTGCACTGAACATCACCAGCGGAGTTGCAGGAGAGATTGATCTTTCCGGATTTTGCGGTATGGTACTGCGTATCGCGAAAAAGCTGCTGGCCGGTTGCGCTGCACTTTTCAGTTTGATTATGGGCTTGCAAACTTTTTCGGCCGGGGCTGCGGACAACCTTGCCCGCAAGGCTGGCAAAATGCTGATTGGCAGCAGTGTGCCTATTGTAGGTCACGCTGTTTCAGACGCCATGACCAGCGTTTACGCAAGCCTTGGCATTATTAAAAGCACCGCCGGTATTGCCGGGCTTTGCGCCGTTGGCGCATTGTTTTTGCCGATATTGATGGAATGCATTACTTACTACCTGCTGCTGCAATGCGCCTGCGCTGCGGCAAAGCTGACGGGAAACGGACGCTGTGCAGCAACCTTTGCAGGCTTTTCCGGTTGTGTAGAGCTTTACAGCGCAATTATTATTTTTTTTGCTGTGTTAATCATTGTGTCTACGGCAATGATGCTCGGAATCAGCGGCTAAAAGAATGCAAAAGGAGATTCGATGAATGGATTTGCTGCGTCATTGGGCCTATACACTTTGCCTTGCGGCGATTCTGCTTGCCGTCTTGCAGGGAATTCTGCCGGTAAAGAATCTTTCAGCAGTCATAAAAATGGTGCTAAGCCTATATATTTTATTGATGTTACTCGCCCCCATAACGGATAAAACAAGCTTTCGGCGAGCGCAGGTGCCTGATTTTTCATCTGATATTGTTCTGCCAGAAGTGGACGTGACAAATGCAGTCCAGTCAGAAACTGAACATCGTTTGGAACAAACCGTTTTGGCAGGTCTAAAGGAAGTGGGCTTTGGCATAGAAGAAGTAGTAGTGCAAAGCACGATTAGTGAAGAAAACGAGTTTATTATCACAAAGGTCGTACTGTATTTCGCAGGTAGTCCGCCAGCGGCGGGAGAGATAGAAAAGTCTCTGCAAACATCGCTTGGGTGCCTGCCATCTTACGAGGTTTTACAGATTGATGGGACAGCAAATAGTGCAGAAGACGGATGATCTCCGTGAAAAATTGAAATCTTTTACGCAAAAGAAAGGCGCCGGCCTGCTTCTCGTCCTGGGCCTCGTCGGCATTCTTTTGATTTTCCTCTCCGACTTAATCGGAGGCAACACTACCACAAAAACAGAGGTTCGCGCAACCTCTGGCGTGCAGGACAGCACACAGTATGCCAAAGAGCTGGAAGCGCAGCTGACAGACCTCGTTGGCAATATCCAAGGGGTAGGACGCACCCGTGTGATGCTGACCCTTGAAGCTGGAACAGCTTATGATTATGTAGCGGACGAAAAAAGCACCTCTTCCGTCAACGCCGGTGTAAACGGAGAGACCAGTCAAAAAAGTCATGAAAGCGAATATGTATTGATTGACGGAAAAGATGGAAGAGAAGCACTCGTCGCGAATTATACGATGCCCGAGATTCGAGGGGTCGTCGTCCTATGTGAAGGGGCAGACGACATTGCCACCGTAAAGCGGGTGACGGATGCTGTTTCAGTTGTTCTTGGTCTTTCGACCAACCGAATCTGCGTTACAAAAATGACATAATGGAGGAATCTTTATGAAACGTATCCCGGGCAGAAAAAAACTGACTCTCATTACTTTGGTGCTGGCGCTTGGCGTGGCGGTTTACTTGAACTGGGAATACGCCAAAAACGATACGGGCCTGACCACCGTGCCCACCGGTGCAGAAGTCACCAGCGGTGAGACTATCGTGGTAAACGAGGTCGTACCGGACGATGAGGCGAACAAAAACTATGGCGATGCACAGCTTGTGTCTCTTTCTAAAGATGGCGGTACCAAGTATTTCGATGAAGCAAAGCTCACTCGATCCAAAACCCGTGACGAGGCGCTGGATAAGCTGCAAAAATCTCTTAAAAATGCAAAGCTGACTGACCAGGAGAAACAGGATCTCACCGCTTCGTTGGAAGGTGTTATCGCAAGTATCACCGCGGAAGGCGATATTGAAAACCTAGTAAAAGCAAAAGGTTTTGTAGACTGCGTTGCTTTTCTCAATGACGGCAAAGCCAATATCGCTGTAATGAGCAAAAATGGCGCGCTGACTAAGAGCGAAGTTGCTCAGATTCGTGACATCGTAACCTCGAAATCTGCCGTAGATGCAAAAAATATTACGGTTGTCGAAGTGAAATAGTTGTCTGTTTCTGAACAAAATGGTATAATATCCATAATAACCCGAAAGCAATATAAGGTAACCCAACAGCCGAACCGCCGCTAAAACAGGTCGCATACCTGTTTTCTGTGGCATTCGGCTGTTGCTGGCCCTTGTTTTTGCTGCTTTGTGATATAATCTACCTTTGCTTTGGCGAGAATAAATACAGCCATATGCAACCAACCATCACGGCACACCGCACGCCGTAACCTGCGGATGCTGGCGCGAAACATCGCGCAGCGATAAAGGAGCGATTATGGAAGTAAAAAAATCTGATATGATCGGTGGCAGCCTTCAAATCTCCACCGATGTGCTTGCCAAAATCTCGAAGCTTGCAGCGCTCGAAGTCGAAGGGGTGCAGGACATTGCCTGCGGCCTTTCACCGGTGAAAGGGGCTTTTGCGAAAGTGAATATGCAAAAGCCTGTGCAGATTGAACTGACAGATGATGTTGCGGAGATTACTGTGGACGTTATTGTAAAATACGGCTACAAAATCCCGACTGTTTGCGAAAACATTCAGAGAAATGTTAAGGCATCTGTACAGAATATGACTGGCATTACTGTTTCCCGCGTAAATATCGTTGTTGAGGGCGTAGTAATCGAAGCACCCCCGAAAAACCAAGAGAACTAAACCAATGCCCTCCGGAGATTTCGGCTGGAGGGCAAATTTTTGCTAAAAGAGGTTTCCATGAAAAGAAGAATATCCCGTGAAAATGCGTTCATCGCGGCGTTTGAAGAATCGTTTGATGCCAGCAGCATGAGCGAGATTATCCATTACTCGCGCGAAACACAAGAATATGCTGTGGATGAATTTGGCGAAACAATGTTGCGCAACCTGTTGGCCCACCGTGAAGAGGCTGACAAGATTATCGAGCCCAACTTGAAAGATTGGAAGCTGAACCGCTTGCCGCGCGTTTGCCGCATTGTGCTGGAGCTTGCCGTCACCGAGATGATGTACGGCGAAGAAGGGACAAGCATTGTCATCAACGAGGCAGTCGAAATCACCAAAAAGTTTGCTAGTGACGAGGATTATCAGTTTGTCAACGGCGTTTTGGGAGCGATTGCTCGGGCACATTTCCCTGAAGAGCAGGGCGACAGCACATGTACACGCTCGGAATAGATACCAGCAATTACGCGACCTCGCTGGCTGTATACGACAGCAGCGCGAGGTCTGTTTGTGTTATGCTCAAAAAATTTCTGCCCGTCAAAGAGGGCGCGTTGGGCCTTCGGCAAAGCGAGGCGGTGTTTCATCATACCGCCGCCCTTCCGGAGCTGCTGCGCGAACTGGACGGGCAGTTTTGCTTACAACAAATTAATGCGGTAGGCGTTTCGGTTCGCCCGAGGCCAGTAGAAGGCTCTTATATGCCGTGCTTTTTGGTCGGCGAAGCTGCCGCACAAAGTTTTGCACTTTCTAAAGGGCTGCCGGTGGTGTCCACTTCGCATCAGCAAGGGCACCTGACCGCAGCGCTCTACGCCGCCAAAAGAGAAGACCTTTATGCCGGCAAAGCATTGGTGTTCCATGTTTCTGGCGGCACCACCGAACTTTTGCTCTGTGATGCACTGAATATCACGGCTGTTTTAGGCGAAAGCCTCGATCTTTATGCCGGTCAGGCCGTAGACCGCCTTGGCGTAAAGCTGGGTTTTGCTTTTCCGGCAGGCCCGGAAGTCAGCCGTTTAGCAGCAGAATGCAGCGAAAAGGTGACACCGAAAATTAGCCTGAAAGATGGCGACTGTCATTTTTCAGGGCTGGAAAATCAGTACACAAAATTGCTGGAGCAAGGCGCATCGCCAGCTTATGCAGCAAAGTATTGTCTGATTGCGGTTGCGAAAACACTCGCCGAAATGCTGGAAAAAGCACAAGATGCAAATCCCGGTCTACCGTGTATCTGTGCGGGCGGCGTAATGAGCAGTGACGTGATTCGCGGCTACATGGAACATCGATTTCCCGGAATTGCCTTTGTTCCTGGGCAGTATTCTTCTGATAATGCGGCTGGCGTGGCGATTTTTGCTGCGGAGGCGATGAAAAATGGCTAATGTAATTACTGTAACTGCGCTGAATCGGTACGTTAAAACCTTGTTAGAGCGTGATCCGGTACTAACCGATGTCGCAATCAAAGGCGAAATACAAAATTTTGTGCATCATCAAAAAAGCGGACACTTTTACTTTACGCTTAAGGATGAAACAGCAACCGTAAAAGCCGTTATGTTTCGCTCTTCTGCAAGTCGGCTCTCTTTTTTGCCCGAAAACGGCATGAGCGTTATCGTACGCTGCCGCATTAGCTTATTTGAGCGCGATGGTTCTTTTCAAATTTATGTGGAAGAGCTGTTTCCCGATGGACTGGGCGCTGCGCAGATGGCCTTTGAACAACTAAAAGCTCGTCTGCTATCCGAAGGGCTGTTTGCTGAAGAGAAGAAAAAGCCACTGCCTGCGGTGCCTAAACGCGTGGGTTTGGTTACTTCTAAAACAGGTGCAGCAATTCGGGATATCTACTCTGTAGCACAAAGACGTTGGCCTTTTGCTGATTTTCTCGTCTATGATGCCTCAGTGCAAGGACGTGAAGCAGAACAGGCGCTTGTCGATGGTATCAAAGCACTAGACCAGAGCGGTCTGGTGGATGTAATTATCGTCGCACGCGGTGGCGGTTCACGAGAGGATTTGTGGGTGTTCAATAGCGAACGTCTTGCTCGCGCCGCGTATGCCTGTAAAACCCCGCTCGTTTCAGGCGTAGGGCACGAAATAGACTTTACGATTCTAGACTTTGTAGCGGATCTACGCGCCGCAACTCCAACTGCTGCTGCCGAACTGGTACTGCCAGACATTTCGGTTTTTGCTGACCGCTTGCAACGTGCAATGCAAATTGCCGATGCTGCCATTAGCTATAAACTTACGGTTTGCCGTCAGCACTGTGATATAGTCGCAAGCACAGACGTTTTGCAAAACCCCACTTTGCTTTTTACTTCTCGCGAGACAAAGTTGAGGGAACTGAATCGCCAATTAACACAAGCGATGGAAGCCAAACTGCAGGGTAGCCGGCGAGAGCTGGCGCAGGCTGCCGCATTACTGGAATCCTTAAGCCCACTTGGCGCACTTGCGCGCGGCTATTGCATTGCCAGCAGCAACGGCAAAACGATACGCAACAAACAACAACTTGTACCAGGGGCTCAGCTGCAGCTGGAATTTTCAGATTTTGCAGCAGATTGCACCGTGGACCAAATCATAGAAAAGGGTGGCCTTCTTGAAAAAGGAACAAAAATTTGAAGAAGCGATGGAGCAGCTGGAAGCCATTGTAGCAAAGCTGGGTGACGAAACCACACCGCTTGAGGAAGCCCTCGCTCTTTATGCCGACGCGGCGGAAAAAGTCCGCTTTTGTTCGGATAAACTCTCGCATGCAGAAATAAAAATCGCGGAAATCCGTGCAACTATTGCCGAGAAAGAAGAGGAAGATGACGGAGTATAACAGTATTTATCAAGGGTATATCCAGCGGCTGATGGAACGCATGGATCAGGATTTGCCGCGCTTGTTTGCAGAAGGCTCGTCTGTTGGCGAAGCCGCTCGATACAGCCTGCTTTCGGGTGGTAAACGAGTACGCGGCGTGCTGGTGCTTGCTGTTTGTAAAATGCTGGCTGGCGATATGCAGGCAGCAGAAAGCTTTGGCTGTGCCATTGAGATGCTGCATTGTTATTCCTTGATTCACGACGATTTGCCTTGTATGGACAATGCCGCAACACGTCGTGGAAAACCCTCTTGCCATAAGCAATATGGCGAAACAACGGCATTGCTTGCAGGCGACGCTTTGCTGACGGCTGCTTTTGAAGAGATTGCATTCTCTGATGCAGAAAAAGGTCAAATTGCAGACGCTGTGCTATGCCTCTCGAAAGCAGCTGGACCCGCCGGAATGGTGTATGGTCAGGAGCTGGATTTGGCATTTGAACACAAGCAGCCTCAACGCGCCGATTTAATGCGAATTCACCAGCATAAAACAGGTGATTTGATCAATGCAGCTGTGGCACTCGGTGCAATTGCCGCAAAGGCTGATTCCCGTCAAAAAGCGTTGCTTAAAAACTATTCTGACCGCATTGGCTTGGTATTTCAAATCGTAGACGATATTTTAGATGTTACCGCCACAGCAGAAGAACTGGGCAAACCCGTTGGTAACGATGATTTGTGTGGCAAAATCACATTTGCTACACTGGAGGGCATAGAAAAAGCACATCTTGAGGCTACACAGCTGACCGAAGAAGCATGTGCGCTGCTGATAGCAGAATTTGGCGATGCTGCAGATTTTTTGGTAACACTTGCACAATCGCTGTTGGTTAGAAAAAACTGAAAGAGGTGAGCTTGGCATGTTTCAGGCACTGTCGAACAACTACATTCTTTGTGTATCGCTTTTGTCTTGGCTTGCTGCCCAAATTTGCAAAACGATTCTTAATTTTATCTTGTGCGGCGAACTGAACTGGGAGCGTATGTTTGGTGCAGGAGGCATGCCCAGTGCACACTCGGCCTTGGTATGCTCGCTTACGATCGCCACGGCCCGCCAATACGGGCTCAGCTCCCCGTTTTTCGCTATTGTCTTTGTGCTGGCCGCTATTGTTATGTACGATGCAATGGGGGTACGGCGCGCGGCGGGCGAGCAGGCGAAAATTCTGAACCAGCTGCTGGATAGCTGGATGCAGGATGAGATGGATTTAGGGCCTCTGAAAAACGGCAAACGCCTCAAGGAACTGCTTGGGCACACCCCTTTTGAGGTGCTCAGCGGAGCATTGCTCGGTATACTTATCGCGATGCTTTTTCCGATAAAATAACTCTGGCTAGGAGAACGGTTTATGTCTGGTTTACTCAATACCATTGTCAAAGATAAATCTCAGCTGAAGCAACTGTCGGAGGCTCAGCTTACTGAGCTGTGCGCAGAAATTCGCAGATTTTTGATTGAGCACGTTTCTAAAACAGGCGGGCATCTGTCTTCTAATCTTTGCATGGTAGAGCTGACAGTAGCACTGCATCGTGTTTTTAATACGCCGCAGGATAATATCGTGTTTGACGTAGGGCATCAGTGCTACACACATAAGATATTGACGGGGCGCGCGGACCGTTTTGAAACGCTTCGCCAGTTGGGCGGGCTTTCCGGTTTCCCAAACCCCACCGAAAGCGAGCATGACAGCTTTATCGCGGGGCATGGCAATACGGCCATCTCTGCAGCGATTGGTATTGCACGCGCAAAAAAACTAAAACACGAACCCGGTACCGTAGTTGCAGTTGTAGGTGACGGCGCTTTTACCGGCGGCATGGTTTACGAAGGCATTAATAACATCGACAAACTGGATAATCTAATCGTTATTCTAAATGACAACAAAATGTCTATCTCTAAAAATGTCGGTGCTGTTTCGCGTTATTTTACTCGTCTGCGTACCAGCAAAGAATATCATTCTGCAAAGCACCGGACGGAGAATATGCTCGATCATCTGCCGATTGTGGGGCAAGGCATTAAGTCTGCTATTGTCGCATCAAAAACAATGCTGCGTCGGACGATTTATAACTCCACCTTCTTTGAAGAAATGGGGTTTCAATACATTGGCCCGCTGGACGGCCATGATTTGGAGGAAGTAAGCGCTGCACTGGAAAGTGCCAAGGAATACAAAAAGCCGCTTTTCCTCCACGCCGTAACTGTAAAGGGAAAAGGGTTTACGCCTGCAGAGCAAAATCCCGGCGCTTTCCATGGCGTTTCGGCATTTGATACGGCTCAAGTTCCTGATCCAGATGATACAATCACCGATTCTTTTTCCGAGGCGTTTGGCAAAAAAGTTACCGAATTGGCAGGAAATGACACCAGTATCTGTGCCATTACGGCAGCAATGAAATATGCAACAGGTCTTCATCACTTTAAAAAAGCCTACAGAGAGCGGTTTTTTGATGTGGGTATGGCAGAGCAACATTCGGTGACTTTTGCCGCAGGGCTTGCTGCAAAGGGTATGTATCCTGTGGTGGCGCTGTATTCCACCTTTTTACAGAGAAGCTTTGATCAACTGATTCATGATGTCAATCTGCAAAACAGCAATCTTTTAATTGCCATTGACCGTGCAGGGCTTGTACCTGGCGATGGAGAAACCCATCAGGGTATCTATGACGTGGCTTTCTTTAGCGGGCTGGATCGTTTTCCGCTCTACGCACCTTTAAATTATGCCGAGCTTGATTACTGGCTAGAGCAGCTGGTTAGACATAAAAACGGTCCTGCTGCGATTCGCTATCCTAAAGGTGCAGAAGATGCCATGCTGTCAGCTTTTGGCTGTGATAAGAGTCTGTATCGCCGCTTGGCGGGTGATGGTAACGCTGAAACAGCGTTCGTTACCTACGGGGCAATCACAGCACAGGCACTTAAGGCAGTGCAGCAGTGTGAAAACAACGGGCAAGCTGTTGACCTTTACAATCTCGTTCGGCTTGCACCGATTCCAGCAGAGCTGGTCGAAGCGCTTCGCCGCTACCCCAAAGTGGTTTTAGCCGAAGATGCGATTGCCCATGGTTCTGTAGGCACCCATTTGGGTGATAAGCTGCTTGCCGCCGGGTATCACGGCATTTACCGGCACAGAGGCTTGCCGACTACTGGCATCGATCATGCTTCGGTACCAGAGCTGCAAAAAGTGTATGGCCTTGCCGCTGCGGAGCTTGCAGATTTTATTTGCGGATAGGCGAGCGGGCAATGAGAAAGGACTCTTAGCATTATGAAACAAAACACCGTAAGACTCGACCAATATCTTTGTGACCACAATATGGTACAAAGCCGCGAGCGCGCCAAAGCGCTTATTATGGCGGGTCTGGTTTATATCAACGGCGATAAAGCCGATAAGGCTGGCATGCCGGTAAAAGAGCATGACACCGTTGAGCTGCGCGGGCAGGATATTAAATATGTCAGCCGCGGAGGGTTAAAGCTTGAAAAAGCTTTTGCAAGTTTTCCGCTTTGCTTAGAAAATAAAGTTTGCATGGACATCGGAGCTTCTACTGGTGGTTTTACAGATTGCATGCTTCAAAACGGCGCCTGCAAAGTCTATTGTGTAGATGTAGGGTATGGCCAGCTGGCTTGGAAGCTGCGCTGCGACGAGCGTGTAGTAAACTTGGAGCGCACCAATGTTCGCTACTTGACGGAAGAGAAAGTTCCTGATAAAATCGAATTCTTCAGCGTGGACGTTTCTTTCATCTCGTTAAAACATATTTTTCCGGTAACGGCACGACTTACAGGCGCAAATGCATCGGGTGTGTGTTTGGTAAAACCGCAATTCGAGGCTGGTAGGGAAAAAGTTGGCAAAAAAGGTGTGGTTCACGAAGCTTCTACCCATCGTGAGGTAATCGTAAATGCCATCGAGTTTGCAAAGCAAAGTGGATTTACGCCGGCAGGGCTTTCTTTCTCTCCCATTAAAGGACCGGAAGGCAACATCGAATTTTTGCTCTATGTCACTAAGAATCCTCAGGACACTCCGGTGGATGATCAGGCAATCGATGAGATTGTCGCAAAAGCGCACGGCGCTTTAGATGAAGCAAAGGCGCAAAAAAACGAGATAGAGAATTAACTCCCGCAAAACGAAGGAGATCTGGCGATGAATGTTTGTTTTATTGTGAATACCACAAAGACACAGGCAATTCCTGTCGCAGTGAAAGCGATGAAATTGCTCCATGAAGATGAGATTCATTGCTTTATTGAAAAGTCATATGCTTCGGAACAATTTCTGCCCTATGCAGAGTTTTTGGACACGGAACAGGAAGCTTTGGAGCGCAGCGATATCGTAATAACGGTAGGCGGAGATGGAACCATTTTGCATGCCGTTTCGCGCGCAGGGGCAATACGCAGGCCAATCTTGGGCATCAACCTTGGTCGTATGGGCTTTTTGGCTACAGTAGAACCTAACGAACTGGAAGAGCTGCATCGTCTCAAAACAGGCGCGTATTTCACCCAAGAACGGTCTTTGCTAAAAGCTTGCTGGGGCGATAATGAGTACCTCGCTTTGAACGATGTGGTAATTGCAAAAGGATTTGTTTCGCACACCATACAATATGAGGTTTTTTGCGATAATACACAAGTGAGCAGCTATCGTGGAGATGGTATTATTATCGCCACGCCCACTGGCTCCACAGCCTATTCGCTTTCTTCTGGCGGGCCAATTTTAGATGCCCGCAGTCAAGGGTTTGTAGTTACCCCAATTTGTCCCCATAGTTTGCATACCCCGCCTATGGTGTTTGCACCGGATAGAAAAATTAAAATTTTGACCTCTGAAAACGACAATTGCTCAGTTCATTTTTCGACGGATGGCACGAATGATATTCGGCTGCCCGCGAATGCAGAGGTACACGTAAGCCAAGCGAAAGAAGTGATTTCGCTTATCACATTTGGTGAAGCCGATCAGTTTAAAATGATCGATAAAAAGCTGAAGGGAAGATGAAACAAATGAAAAATCTGCGTCACAATAAAATCCTTGAGCTGATCGAAGAGTATCCTATCGATCGCCAGGAGGATCTGCTGGCTAAACTGAAGACAGCAGGCTTTGAGGTTACCCAAGCCACAGTTTCTCGCGACATTCGCCAGCTTCGTCTGGTAAAAGCCGCTACAGGGGATGGCAGTTATCGTTACACGGTTTCGTCCTACAACAATACCAAAGAGGCGCCCAGCCGGTTTGAAACAATTTTTCGTGCCAGTGTGCTCAGCATTGATGGAGCCGGACAGATTGTTATGGTAAAATGCCACAGCGGCATGGCAAGTGCAGCTTGTGAAGTGTTTGACCTTGTCACTTGGGAAAACGTCATCGGCACCCTTGCCGGTGAAAACACTTTTATTATTTTAATGCGCAACGAAGAGGCTGCCAGCAAAATTATCGTCGACCTTAAAAACTACTTGAAATAAGGAAGATTTTTTTATGCTCAATGAATTGACAATAGAAAATGTTGCGGTCATTGAAAAAGTATGCGTCCGATTTGATCAGGGACTCAATGCGCTAACTGGCGAGACCGGTGCGGGCAAATCTATCTTAATTGATTCCATCAACGCCATTTTAGGCAACAGGACAAGCCGCGACTTGGTGCGCAATGGCGCTGAAAAAGCTGCTATTTGGGCAAGCTTTACCGATTTGCCACAAAGCGTACAAAAAAAGCTTGCCGACGCCGGATACGCGGAAGAAGAGGACGAGCTGTTGCTTTACCGCGAAATTCATACAGATGGAAAAACTTCCTGCCGCATCAATGGCCGCCCAGCAACGGCCACTCTGCTGCGGGAACTTTCGGCTGACCTGATTAATATTCACGGTCAGCATGATAATCAGGTTTTGCTTTGTCCGGAAAAACACCTTGCGGTTTTGGACGCCTATGCCCAAAACGAAAATTTGCGTACAGATTACTATGCATCTTACGTCGTTCTTCGGGACATTGTACGACAGATTAAAGCACTTTCGATGGATGATGAAGAAAAGCAGCGTCGGATGGAATTGCTTCGCTACGAGGTAGATGAAATAGATGCTGCTGCGCTTACCGATGGCGAAGAAGAAACTTTGATGGAACAGCGAAATCGCATTCGTAACGCGCAAAAAATTTTGGATGCATTGGGTATGGCCTACGGTGCATTGCAGGGCGAAGAAACGCGTGGCGGCATAGACATTCTGGGCGATGCAGTTCAAAGCATTGAAGAGATTACGCCGCTTTCCGCAGAATATAAAGCGCTCAGCGAGAAATTAAACGAAGTATATTACGCAGCACAAGATGCAGCTGAAAATATTAAATCACTTCTTGATGAATTTGATTTTGATGCTGCTGACCTAGATGCGACTGAAGAGCGGCTGGATCTCATTTATAAACTAAAACGCAAATATGGAGATTCCATTTCTGCGATACTGGCTTATGGGGAAAAAGCCCGCAAGGAGCTGGACACCATCAGCTTTGCAGAAGAAAAGCTCGAAAAGCTAAGCACACAGCGTAAAATTGCATTTGCAGAAGCAAAAGAAAAAGCAGAAGCGCTAACGCAAAACCGAAAAGATGCCTTCCTTCGATTTAACGAGCAGATTACGGAATCTTTGCGATTTTTGAATATGCCAGGCATTGTGCTGGAACTGGCTTACCAGGAGTCCAAAATTGGCCCCACCGGACACGATGTGGTCGAATTCCTGATTTCTACCAACCCAGGGGAAACACCTAAGCCGCTTGCGAAAATCGCTTCCGGCGGTGAGCTTTCGCGCATTATGCTGGCGATAAAAAGTGCCATGGCCGATAACGATCATATCGGAACGATTATCTATGACGAAATCGATACCGGTGTTTCCGGCCTTGCAGCCGGACGTATCGGCAAAAAGCTGAAAGAAACGGCAGGGGGACACCAGGTCATCTGCGTGACCCACACTGCGCAGATCGCCGCGCAGGCAGACCATCATTTGCTGATTCAAAAGTCCGTTTCTGGTGATCGTACATTTACAGAAATCCACTCTTTGAGCCCGGATGCTCGCATTAGCGAGCTGGCACGCATTATTTCTGGAGACCAGATTACAGAGTTGGCCCTTGCCAACGCAAAAGAAATGCTTGAAATGGCAGAAGCTTGACATCGCAAAATCAAGATGTTATACTCGAATATACCAAATGCAGTGAAAAGACTAAGTAACCGTGGAAAAAGCTGACACAGAGAGGATTCGGCCGGTGTGAGAATCCAAAGCGTCCATGTGTGAATACCTCTTGGAGCAGCCGATTGAATACAGCAGTAGATCGTGCCGGGTATGCCCGTTATAGCTTGTTGTTCTTATTCCGCTTTGAGTAAGAACACACCAAGGTCTTGGTGCGCGAGCGCCAGACAAACAGAGGTGGTACCGCGAATCGTTCGCCCTCTGCCAATTTATTTTGGCAGAGGGCGTTTTTTGTCCTTTCTGCCGCACACAATACTTTACAGAAAAGGAGAACAGAACAATGAGAAATGTTTACGATTTATTGGAAGAGCGCGGATTGATTGCACAGGCAACTGATGCAGAAGCAATTCGTGAGCTGCTGGGCAAGGAGAAGGTTACTTTTTATATTGGCTTTGACGCAACTGCAGATAGCCTGCATGTAGGTCACTTCTTGCAGATGGTTGTTATGAAGCATTTGCAGGATGCAGGCCATCGTCCGATTGCGCTGCTTGGCACCGGCACTACCATGGTCGGTGATCCTTCCGGCAAAACCGATATGCGTAAAATGATGACCACCGAGCAGATTGACTACAACGCAGAATGCTTCCGTCGCCAAATGTCCAAGTTTATCGATTTTTCGGATGGCAAAGCACTGATGCTGAAGAACGGTGACTGGCTGCGTAACTTAAACTATATCGATTTTCTGCGTGAGGTCGGCACTCACTTCTCGGTCAACCGTATGCTCTCAGCAGAGTGCTACAAAAGCCGTCTTGAAGGTGGCTTGACCTTCCTCGAGTTTAACTATATGTTGATGCAGAGCTATGACTTCCTGCACCTTAATCAGACAGTGGATTGCAAAATGGAACTGGGCGGTAACGACCAGTGGTCCAACATCATTGGCGGCGTAGAACTGACTCGCAAGGTAACCGGTAAAGATGTCTACGGCCTCACTTTTACGCTGCTGACCACTAAGGAAGGCGTTAAAATGGGCAAAACCGTGGGCGGTGCTGTTTGGCTAGATCCCGAAAAAACCTCACCCTACGAGTTCTTCCAGTACTGGCGTAACATTGCTGACCAGGATGTAACGAACTGCATGAAGCTTTTAACCTCTATCGACCTCGCAGAGATTGAAGCAATCGATGTGAATGACGGTAAACAGATCAATGCTGCAAAAGAACGGCTTGCTTTTGAGCTGACCCGTCTTGTGCACAGTGAAGAGGACGCACAGAAAGCTCTGGATACTGCACGCGGCTTATTTGGCGGCGCAGCCGATCACGAGCATATGCCGACTACCGAGATTACAGCAGACATGCTGAACGATGGCCAGGCTGCCATTCTCGATTTAATGGTTGCAGCAGGCATTTGTCCCTCTAAGGGCGAAGGTCGTCGTTTGGTTCAGCAGGGTGGCATTGCTGTAGATGGTGAGAAGGTAGAGAACCCGCTGCTGACCGTCAGTGCAGAAAAACTGACTGCTGGTATCGTAATTAAAAAAGGTAAAAAGATTTATCAGAAAGTCATCCTGAAATAAAATAGGGAAATGGCTGTAAAATTATAAATAAAGAGCGGAGTGCTTCTAATAAGCACTCCGCTCTTATTGTGTTTAAGCCGCTAAATATTCCGGCGGAATCTGCTCCGCTACGACATTTTGGATATAGTTTAAATTGAACTCGGGATACTCTGTGCGCACACCATGCCGTAGGGCTCGCTCTTCGGTATAGTCACGCAGCAGCAGCACGGAAATATCTTGATAATGTTTGTTATAATGGGTAACGGTAGGATAAAACTGAATATCACTGAGCACTGCTTCGTCGTTACCTTTTTGTGTGATGGTAAGCGTTAGCACTGCTCCAATCATTTGCAAAGGCTTGCTTTGCGCAGAAACAAAATTGCCTAGAGAATAGGCACAAAGTGTAGTGCTACCGTCTTCTGCACTGGTGAACGTTTCTGCAGTCTGCAATACATGTGGGTGGGTGCCTATAATTAAGTCTGCACCCCAGTTCGTCATTTTTTGGGCAAGCTCGCGCTGCTTTTCGGTGACACGCGTACTGTCTTCAACGCCCCAATGCACAGATACGACAACAACGTCCGCAAGCTCTTTGGCCTTTTTGATTTGCTGTTCCATCAGCTCTTCATTTGAGGTCAATACCACATGCGCGGCAGCATTAGAAGGGCGAGGTATGCCGTTTGTGTGGTCGGTATAGGCTAGGCAGGCAAAGTTGATGCCGTTGC
Source organism: Pygmaiobacter massiliensis (assembly GCF_900199435.1). GTDB lineage: Bacteria > Bacillota > Clostridia > Oscillospirales > Ruminococcaceae > Pygmaiobacter > Pygmaiobacter massiliensis. The sequence goes on along the minus strand of NZ_OAML01000002.1, from coordinate 181,778 downwards.
TTTCGTAACAGGGAATTTCCATTTCGCTACCTTGCGGAAAGAGTCCAAAGTAAAGTACGTCTTCGGGCATGCTGTCCCAATAGCGTAAAGTTGCGTCAATACCCACGGAACCTTTGTCATAGATATGATTATTTGCTCCTGCAAAAAGCCGAAAGCCTGCATCATACGCCGCCTTACCGAGCGCCCCCGGGGTCGAAAAGCAGGGGTATGTGCTGGCAGACAGCTCGTCGTTGACGAGAGTTTCCTGATTAATCATATTCAGATCGTATCCTTTGAAAAACGGGGCAATCTCTGCATAGAGAGGGGCAAAGTTGTAACTGCCGTCTTGGGTACGCCGCTGCGCCTGCAAATAGATGCTGCCGTGAATCAAATTATCTCCGCTCGCAGAAAAACGAACCGTCTTTACTTTCTCTGGCGTTGGCTCTGGCATTGCCACACTGGAAGAAGGAGATACCGGATTGCTTTGCGAGTTTGTCGTTTGTGTTGCGGCACAGGCGGTGAGAAGCAAACCTGCAAAAAACACTAAAATTAAAGCTTTTTGTTTCACGGCAGTTGAATCCTTTCCTTGGTCCATCCTTGCACTTATTTAATCATTTCAAATTCATACAATAGCTTTTTAAGGTGTGCCCGGCAGGAAGCATTGGGCAGAACCAACGGCCCTCGACAGCAGCCTACTGTATATCCCATGCTTTCCAGTGCCCACTTTACGGGCATTGGGTTTACATCTTCAAACAATGCGCCCATCATTTCATCAAGTTTCATTTGCAGGGCAATGGCAGCCTGTGTTTCACCGGCTAAAAACAACCTGCAAAGCTCATGCATCTCAGCTGGCATAATGTTTGCCAAGACCGAGATAACCCCTTTGCCGCCCAGCGAAAGAATCGGTAGCGTTTCGGCGTCGTTGCCAGAGTAAAGCGCAAGCTCATCACCACACAGACGCTTCGTGGCAGAAGCTGCGGTAAGGTTACCGTTTGCTTCTTTAATGCCTACGATATTGGGGACTCCCGAAAGGGCAGCATAGGTTTCAGGCTGAATATTCACGCCGGTACGAGAAGGCACATTATACAAAATCACAGGCAGGCTGACATTCTGCGCAATAGCGGTGAAATGCTCGATCAGCCCTGCCTGTGAGGTTTTGTTGTAATATGGTGTGACCAGCAGGAGAGCATCGGCGCCGAGTGCCTCAGCTTGTTGTGATTGCTCAATTGCGTGCCGTGTGTCGTTAGAGCCTGTACCGGCGATGACAGGGACCCGACCGGCTACTTTTTTTACCGTCCGGTGGATCACTGCCATGTGCTCGGTTTGGTTCAGTGTAGGGGCTTCACCGCTGGTGCCACACACTAAAATGGCATCTGTCCCACCGGTAAGCTGAAAATCGATTAATTCGTCAAGTACGTCCAAGTTAATTGTATGGTCCCTGTTCATTGGCGTTACAAGTGCAACGCACGATCCTGTGAAAATACAGGATTTCATCAGATACCTCCAGTCAAATAGCTTAGACCATCTCGTGTTCGATCATGTACTTCGCAATCTGGACTGCGTTTGCTGCTGCGCCTTTGCGGATGTTGTCTGCAACTACCCACATGTTAAGGCCGTTTTCTACGCTATCGTCGCGGCGCAGGCGGCCTACAAACACGTCATTGCTGCCGGAAGAAATGCTGGCCAGCGGGTAAACATTATTTGCAGGATCATCCAACACAACAAGGCCTTCCATTTCAGCGAGCTCTTTTTTAACGGTGGCCAGGTCATATTCAGAAGCAAGCTCCACGTTGATCGATTCACTATGACCGTTCAGTACGGGAACACGTACGGTCGTTGCTGTAATGCGGATAGAATTATCCCCCAATATTTTATGGGTCTCATCCATCATTTTATGCTCTTCTTTGGTGTAACCGTCTTCCTGGAATACATCAATATGCGGAATGCAGTTAGAGAAGATAGGGAAGGGGAACTTTTTCAGCTCATATTCCGTTCCTTCGACAAAACTCTTCGCTCCGCCGACAAGGTCATTCCATCCAGCTAAGCCTGCACCGGAAACAGCCTGATAAGTAGAGTAGACAATACGGCGAATACCATACTTTTTCTGCAATACACGCAGCGGCAGCATTGCTTGAATGGTGCTGCAGTTAGGGTTTGCAATAATGTTGTGGTGTTCTTTCAATGCTTCCGGGTTCACCTCGGGTACAACAAGGGGAACGGTCGGGTCCATACGCCACTGAGAGCTGTTGTCGATAACAACGCAGCCTTTAGACGCGGCAATAGGCGCAAATTTTGCAGAAACACTACCACCGGCCGAGAACAACGCAATATCAAAACCGGAATCGAAACTATTTTCGTTCAGCTCTTGAATTACGTAGTCTTTGCCAAAAAATTCAATCTTATTGCCTGCACTGCGCTTAGAAGCAAAAAGCACATACTCGGCTACTGGGAGATTATACTCTTCCAGTACTTTAATGAAGGTACGTCCCACCATACCTGTTGCTCCCACTACGGCGATGCGATAATTTTTCATAAGAACACTCCCTCTATTTTGCAATATGAAAAGCGCGAACGCTTTTTGCCGAAAAACACGGGTTTTGCTTGAAAACCCTCCCTGGATGCAATATAATGTATTAGACTGAAAAACAGTAACACAATAAGGTATATTACTTATTTATATATGCTTATCACTATATCATTACGCGATTCGGTTGTCAATTGACGACTCCGCCAAGATGTAAGAAAGAAAGGTTCCTTATCTATGCAAAAAAGTGATTTTAATTATGATTTACCGAAAGAGCGAATCGCACAGGAGCCGGCAGATCCGCGAGATTCTGCGCGACTTATGTGCCTTGATCGTAGCGGCGGACAAGTTAGCCATCGCGTCTTTCACGAGCTGCCTTCTCTGCTAAAACCCGGCGACCTTTTGGTGGTGAATAACTCTAAAGTACTTCCTGCAAGGCTTATAGGGGTAAAAGAGGGCACAGGAGCTGCATGTGAAGTTCTTATCCTGAAACCCCGTTCCAGCGATGTTTGGGAGTGCCTTGCAAAACCCGGAAAGCGATTGAAAACAGGTGCACGAGTCGTCTTTGGTGAAGGTATCTTGGTTGCTGAAATTCTGGAAACCACTGAAGAGGGAAATAAGATCATTTCCTTTTCACATCCAGGCAAGACGTTTTATGAAGCATTAGAAGAAGTTGGCCGTCTACCTTTGCCTCATTATATTGAAAAACAGCTAGAGGACGATGAGCAGTATCAGACGGTATACGCGAAAGAGCTTGGCAGTGCCGCAGCCCCTACAGCAGGTCTGCACTTTACGGATGAGCTTTTGCAAAAATTGCGGGACATGGGCGTACAGACCGTTGAGGTAACACTTCATGTAGGATTGGGCACTTTCCGCCCGGTGAAAGAAAACGACATCACCCATCATCATATGCACACAGAGTGGTATTCGATTTCACAAGAGGCAGCGGATCGCATCAACGAAACAAAAGCAGCGGGCAACCGGGTGATTGCAGTTGGTACAACCAGCTGCAGAACGCTGGAATCCGCATATCAGGCACACGGCAAAATTTGTGCTTGCCAGGGCGATACTAATATCTTTATCTATCCGGGTTATGAGTTTGGTATCATGGATGGGCTTATCACAAACTTCCATCTGCCAGAAAGTACACTTATCATGCTGGTGTCAGCATTTGCAGGATATGAACATACTATGGATGCCTACCGCACTGCGGTAGAAGAGAAATATCGCTTTTACAGCTTTGGCGATGCCATGCTGATTCTTTAAACCATCGTCGAAAGGAACGTTATGTACAAACTGATAAAAACCGAGGGACATGCCCGACGCGGCGAATTTAAAACAGTGCATGGCACTGTGCAAACGCCTGCTTTTATGAACGTCGCAACCGTAGCTGCTATTAAAGGTGGCCTTTCTGCCTTTGATTTGAAGAATATAGGCTGTCAGGTAATGCTTTGCAATACCTATCATCTCCACTTGCGTCCTGGCGATGAGGTGGTACGTGATATGGGCGGCCTGCATAAATTCACCCGTTGGGATGGTCCAATTTTGACCGACTCCGGCGGGTTTCAGGTGTTCAGCTTGGCCTCACTGCGTAAAATCAAAGAAGAGGGCGTTACCTTCAACTCACACATTGACGGTCGCCGCATTTTTATGGGTCCTGAAGAGAGTATGCGTATCCAGGCAAACCTCGGCACCACGATTGCAATGGCATTTGACGAATGCATCAAAAACCCGGCAGAACATGATTATGCCAAGGATTCCTGCGCACGTACTGTCCGATGGCTGAAACGCTGTAAAGCAGAGCTGGCCCGGCTGAAACACGAAGGCCTTGCGGTGAACCCGGATGAAATGCTGTTCGGCATCAACCAGGGCTGCTGTTTTGATGACCTGCGCATAGACCACATGAAAGAGATTGCAGAGCTTGATCTGGACGGATACAGCATTGGCGGCCTTGCAGTAGGGGAGCCGGCCGAAGAGATGTATCGTGTTATCAGCGTGGTAGAAGAACATATGCCAAAAGACAAAATCCGCTACCTGATGGGTGTAGGTACTCCGGGGAACATTCTGGAATCCATCCATCGCGGCGTAGATCTGTTTGACTGTGTTATGCCCGCACGCAATGCGCGCCATGGACATTTAAATACATGGAATGGCGTTATTAATATCCGCAATGCGAAATACGAGCGTGATGATAGCCCCATTGACCCGGAATGCGATTGCGAAGTATGCCGCAACTTCTCTCGCAGCTACTTGCGGCACCTTTTCAAAGCAGACGAAACATTGGCTTTGCGCCTTGGCGTAATGCATAACCTGTATTTTTATAATAAGCTGCTTGAGAAATGCCGACACGCATTGGACGAGGGGACATTTGAGAGTTTTTACTCAAAATATGTGACACTTTTGGATCAACGCATCTAAAACCTATTGCAGCATCTAAAAATTTTTGTTATAATTACAATATTGCTTAAATGTATGCAATTCAATTTTAGGAGGGTGTCCCAATATGTTTCCGATTTTTTTACAGGCTCAGGCAAGTACTGCCGGCAGTTTGCTGTCCATGATTCTTCCTTTTGCTGCTGTCATGGCCATCATGTATTTCATGATGATCCGTCCTCAGAAAAAGAAGGACAAGCAGCTTGCAGATATGCGTAACTCTCTGGATATCGGTGATGGCATCACTACCATCGGCGGCATTGTGGGCCGCGTGGTTGCAATCAAAGATGACACCGTTGTTATCGAAACCGGCACCGATCGTACCCGCATTCGCTTCAAAAGATGGGCTATTCAGGACGTAGAGAAACTGGTTGTCGACTAATTTAGACGAATAAAATAAAAGCGCCTCCAATACTATTGAGTAAGTAGTGTTTGGGGGTGCTTTTTTATGTCAAAAAAGTCTGCTGTTCGCACCGGTAACAGCGTGTTGCCGGTTTATATTGGTGGTGCTGTGGTTTGCTTTGTGGTCACAGCAGGGTTTCTTTGCCTGTTTTCTATCGTGTTGTGCAAATCAGATATTTCGAGAGATCTCCTTGTGCCTTTTAGCATGATTATATCCTGCTTGGGCGTTGCAGGCGGTGCCTATACGCTGTCTGTGGCAAGGGGAGAGCGCGGGCTGCTGCTTGGCGCTGCGCTCGGCTTTGTCTTTTTTGCTATTCTTATTTTACTGGCACTGGTTACGGGCAATAGCGAGTTTTCTGCACTGGCTCTGTTGCGTTTGGTGCTGCTTTTGGTCGCGGGCGCTGCTGGCGGCTACCTGGGTATGTCTCAAAAAGAAAAGAGCAAACGCCGCCACTAATGGCAAAACGAATAAACCTCACCCTGTACGCATAAGCTTGTACCGAACCCGAAAGGATACAAGGATTGCAAGAGTGAGGTTTTATTTGTGAAAAGAAAAAGTAGTGTAATCGAAGCAACCATGCCGCTATTGATGATCGTGATGTATGGAATCGGCCTAGGGCTTGGTGGTGTTTATGCAAGCAGCAGCGTCAAATCTGGCACCGGGTATTTTGCCTATTACATAAAAGGATACTTAAGCGATCATTTTAACGCGGACTTTCTATCGGTATTTTCGATTTCTTTTTTGTCCGTAATCTTTTTTCACCTTTTACTGGTGATTTTTTCCCTTTCCTGCATTGGCACGCCCTTTATTTGCACGATACCTCTTTTAAAGGGCATCGCATCTGGGCTAATTGCTGCAACACTTTATTTGCAAAGCGGTGCAAAAGGCATTCTTGTTTATTGTCTGCTTTTATGGATTCCTAACGTAATGCAGGGCTTAGTATTGGTTATCTTTTCTGCACAATCGCTTTCGGTATCACTCAGACTCTTTGAAGCCATTTTGCTCCACCGCAACGTCCATCATGCCATCAGTATTTCCGATACGCTCAGCCGTTTCGTGCTGTTCTCTTCCATCGGCCTCGGCGGTGCCTTGCTGGAGGGAGTCCTCGCGCTGTTCCTCGGTGGCGCGCTTGTGGTTTGATATAGACGGAGGGAGATTGGGCTTGATTTTCATTTTGGCAAGGGGAGACGACTTCACAGCCTCTTCAAGCTGCTCTCGGGAAATGTGGGTATAGATTTGAGTAGTAGAAACATTTTCGTGCCCTAGGATTTCTTGCAAAGCCAATACATCGGCATTGCCACTGCGATACATTAAAGTAGCGGCCGTGTGGCGCAGCTTATGAGGAGAATAGCCTTTGCCGGAAAGCCCAGCCTGGGCAAGGCAGCTTTCTACGATTTGCTCGACGCGGCGGCCTGTCAGGCGCGTACCACGGTTAGAGACAAATAGGGCCCGTTGGTCCTGCAACTGCGGCAAGCGTGCTCGTGCCGCAAGGTAGACGTCGAGTGCATCTTGACATGCAGGTGTTAAGTAGACGGTTCGCTCTTTATTGCCTTTGCCGAGAATGCGGATTTTACCTTCTTTGAAATCCGTCATGTTTATGCCGACCAACTCAGAGAGGCGCATACCGCAATTTAAAAACAATGTAATAATACAAAAGTCTCGTTCGGTAAAGCCAGTTTTTACCGAACGCAGCAATTCAATACATTCTTCTAATGAAAGATATTTCGGCAATGTCTTTTTTAATGCCGGCGCATCAATATCTAAAGAAGGGTTGTATTCGAAATAAGCCTTTTTGGTAACACAGTATTTGAAGAACGCTTTAATACTGCAAAGCTTGCGAGCACGCGCAGTGGGTGAGTTGCCGCGTTCCTTGTTAATGTAGTAGATAAATTCATAAATTTCTTCTTTTGTAGTCGATTTTACAAAAGGGAGGTCAATCTCAGAAATTTGAATTTCTTCTAATTTATCATCTTTTAATGAAGGATTGCGCAGCTGCTTTAAATAACGAAAAAAAGTACGTAAATCCACATGGTAAGCATCAACTGTGCGACTGGAAAGGCTGCGAACAGCGAGCGCATAATTCAGGAATTCTTTTAAGATAGGGAAGCAATCCTCAAAGTCAAGTTTTTTACCACCGGGGAGAGAAGAAGAATTGGCCATTTGGGCGTCTCCTTTTTTAATATATTATTTCGCTAAATGGGTTCAAGTTTAGCGACAAAGCCCTCAGAGTTTATGACTCTGGGGGCTTTTTTGCTATAACGAACATTTAGCGACTTAGTGCGTGTTACTTGTTTTCTTTCATTTTGAGGTATTCGGACAACATGAATTTTACTTGTTTTGTAAAGTCTCTTTTGCTGTCAATTGCGAGTTCTTGGATTTTGTCTGCAAGTTCTTTTTCGAACCTCATGGTTTTAGTGATTGTCTCTTTGTTGAAATTGTCCATATTCTCACCTTCCTTGTAATGCAATGTAATACAAAATAATATTTTTTGTCAAGAGGGTCTTGTATTTTATAATATTACTTTGTATTATCTTCTTGTGATACGCTGTATTACAAAATATTATTTTGAAAGGTGAATGTCAATATGAAAATTGTGGGAATTCGGAACGTTGATTATGTGAGTAAGAAGACTGGGGAACATGTGCAAGGAGTTTCGCTTCATTGTGTTTCACCGTTTCCTCTTAATCGTGGTCTCGGCGATGAGGTGGAACGTGTTTGGCTTCCTCTGGAGGTCTGGGCGACTTTAAATCGTGTTGCTGCTGGCGATCCGGATAATATTATCGGTAAGGGTTGGTGTTGGTACTATTGTTGTGCTTGGTACTATGCTTGCGGCCTGTGGTATTAAGTTTGCTTCTAGTGCTGATACAACTCGTGCAGTCGTTCATGTTTGGGATGTTTTAACAGATGGTATGAAGACTGTGGTAGGTGGCTTGGTAACTATGTGTGAGGGGTATCAAAAGGCTAGGCTTCAAATTCCTTTTTCTGTTTTTGATAGTTTTTCTAAGGTTTTTGATGCTGTGTTTCCTTCTTCAGCTGCTACTGGTGGTACTTTTCCTTTTACCTTGCCTTCTTTGCCTATGGCTGATATTCGTAATGGCGACGTAAACAAAGTAAAATTATTATCGGTACCTCACAGGTTTTTGGCCGTGTAGCTAAACCTATTAGGGAACAGGTTACCTTTTTGTATGAGCCTTTTACTCTTTTTGGCTGTTTGACTATTGTTCGTGTTTATAAGCCTGTGGTTGGTGATGATGGCCTTGTAGAGCGTAAGTTGCCTCGTCGTATGTTTTTCTTTGTTCATAGCGACGAGCTTCGTTCTAGTTTTGATACATATCGTAAGATTCAGAATCTTGCGCAGTCTGGTTTTAAGCCAGCTTCTGACCAAATCCGTGGGTCGGGGCAGGTGATAGAGTTACAGCAATCGAAAAGCTCCGGCACACCTCTGTTTAGCAAACGGTCGCGGTAGCGCTTATCTTGCTCTTGTTTTGCTCTTGGGGTAGTGTTGCCATTGTGCGATTTATCGGTTTCGTCTGCGATAATATTCGTCTTTAATAATCCAGTAGAAACGAAAGAAGAGGATAAGGTGCATTACTGCTAGTGTGATGCCACCTATAATTAAGAGAAACATAATTAGGCCTGCTGTAAGAGGTGGGGTAGGCATGTTTTTCACTTCTCCTTTTGTGTTGCACTATTTCGCTAAATGTAAGTTTAGCGAAATACAGGGAAGTGAAAATAGTATATCACAGGTTATCTTAACAGTCAACCCTCGGTTTATGTCAGCGATTTATAAAGCTTTATTTTAGGTATTTAAATTAATTATTTAATTATTTCAGTATTAATAATTGCTTTAGTACTTCTGGCGATATTGTTTTTAAACTGTTTTTTATAAAACTTTTTATGTAAAACCCCTACAGTTCATGTTTGCTATAGTAAGCAATGCTGTAGAGGTTTTTCTATTATTGGCCGCAGTGTATTTATTATCTCATACTGCGCATCGTTTTATCTCTTATTTGCTTATTCTTCACGCAACGCATCTACCGGCTTCATTTTGGCTGCCCGTAACGCTGGTACGATACCAAATAATAATGCAATTACAACCATAGCTACAATACCAATACCTAATAAAAGCGTATTACAACGATATGGCAAATTTGCAAGTGTTATAATGCATGCTAGCAAACTGCTGCCTAAAAAAATGCCGACAGCTACCGAAAGCAACGTTCCGGTCAGAATATCACCGATAAGCTCTAGCAAGATTTTCGGCACGGAAGCGCCTAAACTCTTTTTAATGCCGATTTCCCGTCGGCGGACTTGCACAGCATTGCTTACTGAGTTCATCACAGCAATACCGCTTACCAAAAGCGCCACGCCTGCAATTAGCATCATAACCGCAGAAGCAATCATTACAATACTGCTAACAGTTTGGCGCTGGTTAAATAGATCATTCATGCGAAAGTTCTGTGGGATTTCAGCAGTTGAAAACGTATCCAGTGTGTGCGAAATGCTGGATTTTACGGTCTGAATATCCTGGTCGGGACTTGCCTTTACTATAATCTGATCATATCCGTTTTTCGCACTAAAAAAAGAAAGTGTAGTGTACGGTACATATATAAAATTAGGAATCATACTGCCTGTGACGCTGTTTAGCAAGCTGCTGCCGGCTTTAATTACCCCAACAATTTTATACTCATCAGCAATTCCGTTCAGTTCGAGCATCACTGTTTTTCCGGTAATATCCGTACGCCGATATGCCGCTTGTGCAACAGATTCATCTACCAGACATACTTTTTCAGCGTTATTTAGTTCTTCCGGGCTAAACATCCGACCGTGCACTACATCTAGCGCTATAATGTTTTGCGCGCTCTGAGAAATGCCCCAAAAAATTGTTTTTGCTTCGTCCTGTGCGCCTAGCCGGTAGGTGCCGGTATCCATAATAACTGGCGTACTGGCTTCAACTCCCGGAACAGAAGTAACCGACGCGTAGACGGCTTCATTTAAAACGCTCTCTCCTTCCCCGCTGTCGCTGGTTCCGATGGCAATGCTGTCCAGCCCAAGGCTATCCAACTCTTTTTCTATCATAGTATTGCCTACCGCAGAGATAACCGAAACCAAAACAACTGCAAATACACCAATTACTATCGAAATACAGGCAGTGCGGTATGGCAAAAGTCGCTTTTTTAAGCTAACATATCCAGATTTGATCAATGCACACGCACCAACTCTCCTGATGCTTTCACTGCCTGCGCGTTTGCAACCACGCCCTCCGTATCTTGTAGCCCTGCGCAAATCTCGATTCCATCATCAAATTCTCTGCCGGTCATGATATATCGTTTCTGGGTATGCCCGTTTTCCACTGTGTAAACAAACTCCCCTTCTTCGTCTTGAGAAACGGCTTCATACGGAAGAATATTTAAACCGGTTTCTTGCGGCAAAAGCACCTTGGCGGTCACCGACATGCCATCCGTCAAGTATTCATCCGCGGCATCCACGGTAACATAAATGTCTGCAACGCTTTTATAGCCGGTTGTGGTAAGCTGGCGACGAACGTTGGCCGGCAAGTCATTAAGCTCTCCATAATACTCTCTGTCGCTATATGCAACCGGAGAAAACACGACCTTACTGCCAATTGCAAATCTTCCCAGCTGATCTTCTGGAATGGTAAGGCGTAACTGGTGCGTAGAGCCTTTTGCGATAGAACACACGGTGCTATTGGCTGCCAGAATAGCGCCATCTTCCGCTGAAAATCCTACCACAGTTCCGTTGTCTGTAGCATATACAGCTTCTGGAACAGAGGCGGAGAGCGTGGTTTGGTCCATAGAGCCTAAAACTGAAACAAGTTTACCGAAGTCTTCTCCTTCCAAAGCCGCAAACCCGTCATCTGCGCCGCTCGCAGCCAAAGCGACCATCTTTTCGCGGTCCACATCGAATAGCTTTTGCCCTTTGGTTACGTAACTGCCATTACGCACATAGGTTTGTTTTACAAAAAGCGGCGTGCTAAGTGAAACTTTGCTGGCCGACGATGGAATTACCATCCCTGAGCACTGCAATGTCGGCGCGTAATCTTTTTTAGATTGATAGATGATCTCGCATTCTGGAATAGATGTACTATAAAGCACCGGTGCCATTGCTGCCGCTACCATAACTGCGGCGGTAACAAAAGCATAAATTTTCTTTTTCTGCAAACAAAATCGCCCCCTTATTGGCTAGTTTGCCAACAAAAAGGGCGATTTATCAAATGCTCTATTAAATAATTTCAATTGCGTCACGCAAGTATGAAACGCCTCGCAATTCTATGTCAGAAAACTCTTTTAAATCCAGCTGGGAGAGACTGTGACGCGGTAAAATAACGCGGCGAAAACCAATACGCATTGCCTCTTTTACACGAGCATCCAAATTGTTGATGCTACGCACTTCCCCACCGAGCCCGACTTCACCAATTGCAATCGTATCATCGGGTACGGGCTTATCCAACAAGCTGGAAACCACGGCCAGAAGTACAGCCAGATCGCAGGCAGTATCATCAAGCTCCAGGCCACCGACAATGTTCAGATAAACGTCCATAGCGCCCATAAAGTAGCCACCGCGTTTTTCCAACACTGCTAAGAGAAGATTCATGCGGCTAAAATCAAAACCAGATGCCGTGCGGCGAGGGGTGCCAAAGCTTGTTTTTGTCACCAAAGCCTGCACCTCCGAAAGAATCGGGCGTGTGCCTTCCATAGTACATGCAACACAGTTACCCGAAACACCTAGTGGGCGTCCCTCCAGTAGCATTTTAGAGGGGTTCACGATTTCACGCAAGCCGCTGCCGGTCATGTCAAACATGCCAATTTCGTTTGTAGACCCATATCGGTTTTTTACAGCACGCAAGATACGATAGGGCAACATACGGTCTCCTTCAAAATAAAGCACCGTATCTACAATATGTTCCATTACTTTGGGTCCGGCAATCGCACCGTCCTTATTCACGTGTCCTACGATGAACACAGGAATCTCCAGCGATTTGGCACAAGCGAGCAACTGCGCAGAGCACTCCTTTACCTGAGAAACGCTACCTGCGGAAGAACTGACCGCTGCCGAATGCATGGTCTGGATAGAATCAACAATCACCAACGACGGCTTATGAGTGTGTATTAGGTCCGTCACGGTTTCAATCTCGGTTTCAGCTGCGACAGTAACGGTATCCCCTGTAACATGCAAACGGTCTGCCCGCAGCTTGATTTGCCGAATCGATTCCTCGCCCGTTACGTACAGCACCGAAAGGTGCGCGGGAAGATTTGCGCAAATCTGCAACAGCAAAGTTGACTTACCTGCGCCTGGTTCACCACCAAGCAATACCACTGAGCCAATTACAATCCCTCCGCCCAGAACTCGATCCAATTCTTCGATGCCGGTAAGGATGCGGCTTTTCTCATCGTTTACATTGATGTCGCGCAGTTTAGAGGATGTCACTTCTCCGCGCAAGACGGGTGCTTTACCTGCTTTGGTGGCAGGCGTTTCTCGAATCACATCTTCGGTAAGGGTATTCCATTGTCCACAGCTTGGGCAACGCCCCATCCAGCGCGGGCTTTGCTCTCCGCATACATTACAAACATACACTGATTTGATTTTTTCTTTCAAAAGCTTCGCCTCACAGATTTAGATAATCGGCTGTTTTAAATTCATAGGCTTTATTGCAGAACTGGCATTTCAATTCTACGGTTTCTTGCTCCTCTGCAATTTTGTGCAATTCTTCTTTGCCCAAGCTAATATAGGCTCGCTCTACCCGCTCTTTACTGCAATCGCAATGGTAAGCAACTTCCTCTTCGTCGAGCACATTAGGATTAAACCCTGCCAGCAACTTTTCAATGATATCATATACGCTCATACCATCTTCCAGCATTTCGGTCATGCTCTTCATGGAAGAGATGTTGTTTTCGAGACAAGTAATTTCTTCGTCTGTAGCACCGGGCAAAAGCTGCAGCAAATATCCGCCTGCGCGTTTTACAGATCTATCCTTTTCTACCAATACACCCAAAGCACATACTGTCGGAATCTGCTCGCTGGTTGCGTAGTAAGAAGTCAAGTCCTCCGCAATTTCTCCTGATACAAGAGGAATCTGACCTACATAAGGCTCTTTTAAACCAAGATCCTTAATCACCGAAAGCATACCATCTGTACCCACAACTCCGCCCCCGTTCAGTTTGCCATCGGGCCGGTTCTGCATATCTGCGTGGGGATTTTGTACATAGCCTTTCAGGTCTCCCTTGCCGTTTGCAACAGCAATAAGCAAACCTGCGGGGCCGCCACCTTGGACACGCAGGGTGAGCGCATCATCTCGGCTTTTTAGCATAGCGCCCATAAGCGATGCTCCGGTAATCAGTCGGCCAAGCCCTGCGCAAACCGGCGCACTGCAATCATGCAGCTTTTGCATTTCTCCTACAATCTCGGTAGAATCCACAATTGCGACCACGATACCACCATTTTCTGAAATTGCTCTTACTAACTTTGACATTGTATGATTTTCTCCCCTACAAAAATTGCACGCTGAGATGTTTCGGTCAGCGCGCCAAATGTTTCGCCATCCCGGACTTCCAGAATGCGAAAACCGTGCCGTTCACAGGCTGCTTTGATTGCATCCAGCTCATAGCTGTATTCATAAAATTGCTCGCAGAACTGCTCGTCCTCTTCCATATAATCAATCTGAATATCAATGGTAGTACGGCTGAGGTCTGTGTCATAGTGATTTTTCCATACGCAGGTCGCATCCTCATCTTCAAGTGTGAAAATGTTATCTGCCAAAATTTCACGGTGCTTATAAGGTGTATTTACATCAAAGATAAACAGCCCCCCTTTTTCCATAAACAGTCCTGTTTTTTCAATGGCCTGTTCAAGTACAGGGAACGGTCCAATATGATTGAACGTATCAAAAGTAGAAACGGCCCCTACAATGGTTCCATAAAGGTCCATTTGGGTAAGGTCCTGGTGCAATAGAAGAATTCCCTCTATCCCCTCTTCGCAGCGCTTATCATTGAGAATCGCAAGCATATCCTCTGAGCCATCGATGGCGATCATATCGTAACCATCCGCAGCCAGCTTTAGTGTAAGTTCACCAGTGCCGCAGCCAAGGTCTGCAACAATGCCCTCATGAATGCCATGCTGAGCAAACGTGTCACGGATGAATTGATGCAACGCATCATAATCTGCCTCTACATTAAATCCATCATAAAAATATGCAAAATCATGGTAGCCGGCCATTAACCTTCCTCCACGATATGCTGCTCCAGACAGTCACGCAGCTCATCCATACCGGTACCTTTTTGAGAACTGGTAAGGATAACACCTTTACAACCATATTGTGCACAATAATTAAGGAATTTACCAGAGGCCGCTGCCGATTCTGTTTTATTCAGCTTGTCCGCTTTGGTCAGTACCACCACAAACGGAATGTTATGGTGGTATAGGTATTCCATCATTACGATGTCATCTGCTGAGGGATCGTGACGACAGTCTAAAAGCTGCAGCAACAGCTGGCAGCGGTCTGTATGAGCAAAATAGCTGTTAATTAAATCATCCCAGCGCTCTCTTTCAGACCGTGACACCCGGGCAAAACCGTAGCCGGGCAAATCAACCAGATAAATATTATCCAGCTCGTAATAGTTAATTGTAGCCGTTTTGCCGGGGGTTGCACTTACGCGAGCCAGGCTTTTACGGTTACACAGTTTGTTGATAAGAGAAGACTTGCCAACATTCGATCGCCCGGAGAAAACGACCTCCGGACGATCCGAAAGCGGAAGCTGTGAAGACAGTCCGTAAGAGGCAAGAAAATCCGCTTTATTATAATTCATTGTTTTTCACTTTTCCTTTCTGGAAATGTGTATTTTAGTTAAATGGTTAAGCCTGTGCAGAGGGCAATAAATTGATTTTAAGAACCTGCTGAAGATCAGATACTGGGATAAAAGACAGCGCCTCTTTCACAGTATCATCCACATCGTACAGGTCAGGCATATTATCCTTTGGCACTAGCACGGTTGTCATTTTCTCGCGGTAGGCCGCCATTGTTTTCTCACGCAAACCGCCAATCGGTAACACCGTTCCGTGCAGGGTAATCTCACCAGTCATTGCAACGTCACTGCGCACCGCTCGGCCAGAGAGTGCAGAAATCAGCGCAGTTGCCAGAGTGATGCCCGCAGACGGCCCGTCTTTGGGGATTGCTCCCTCCGGAGCATGAATATGGATATCGATTTTTTTGAAATCAATTTGGTCCAGCCCATATTCTTTTGCATGCACTTTCGCAAATGTAATGGCGAGCTTCGCAGATTCTTTCATTACTTCTCCAAGCGAGCCGGTTAATTCAAGTGCGCCAGAACCGTTTTCTATAACCTGCACTTCAATAGGCAGCAATTCGCCACCAATAGAGGTCCATGCAAGGCCGTTCGCAATACCTACGGCGTTTGTTTTATTTGAAAAGTTTGGTTTTACGCGCACTGGGCCAATCAGCTCTTCCAGGTTTCTTGCAGAAATAGTAATGCTTTGCTCTTCTTCCGCTGCTGCTATTGTTTTTGCGCACTTGCGCAGCACCTCGGTAATCACTCGCTCCAAGCTGCGAACGCCTGCTTCTTGGGTGTAACCGTCAATTAAAGCAGTCAGCGCAGAATCGGTAATGCGAACGCGGCCTTTTAAGCCGGTAAGCCTAAGCTGTTTGGGCAACAGGTGCCGCTTTGCAATCTGGAATTTTTCAAGACGAGTATAGCTGGGCAGTTCAATCACGTCCATGCGGTCGAGCAACGGACGTGGAATCGTATCGGTAGAGTTTGCAGTGGTGATAAATAGCACCTTGCTTAAATCGAAAGGAATATCAAGGTACAAATCTTTAAATGTGCTGTTCTGCTCGGGGTCAAGGGCCTCCAGCAAAGCCGCTGCCGGGTCGCCACGGAAGTCAGAAGCAAGCTTATCTACCTCATCCAGCAAAATTAGCGGATTGCTGCTTTTCGAGGTATTAATAGCACTGATAATCTTGCCCGGCATTGCACCAATATAAGTGCGGCGATGTCCACGAATTTCAGCTTCGTCCCGCACACCGCCCAAAGACATACGTGCATATTTGCGGCCCAGGCATTTGGCAATAGAAGTTGCAATTGAGGTTTTACCGACACCCGGAGGGCCAACCAGGCAGATAATCTGGCTATGTACTTCAGAAGACAGCTTACGTACTGCAAGAATTTCAAGAATACGCTCTTTTACCTTTTTCAGGCCATAGTGCTCTTTATCTAAAATCGTCTGTGCCTTGGCAATATCAATATTCTCTGGGGTAAGGACATTCCAAGGCAAATCAAGGCAAGTGTCTAGGTAAGTACGGATAACCGAGGCTTCCTGACTACTGCCTTGCATTTTATAAAGGCGGTCGGTTTCTTTTAAAAGCTTTTCTCGGGCTTCTTCCGGCAAATCAATTTTAGCAATACGCTTTTTATAGTTTTCGGCCTCGCTGCGAGAATCATCCTCCTCGTCCAGCTCTTCAGAAATGGCTCGCATTTGTTCACGCAAAAAGTAATCGCGCTGATTTTTATCCATCTGCTCGCCGACTTTGTCCTGAATCTCTTTTTCGATAGAGAGGACTTTTGTCTCTTTAGTGAACACTGTGAGCAATGCTTCTAATCGCGCAAGCGTGCTGTTCTCATTCATGATTTTTTGCTTATCTGCATATTTGAAGAGCAGATTGCTTGGGACATATTCTGCCAGGAAAGTCGGGCTCTCGCTGGAAAGAATATTGTAAATTACGTCTTTGGGCAATCTCGGGTTAAGTGCAAGGTACTCTTCAAAGGCATCACGAATAGAGCGCACAAGGGCTTCTGCACGCGGCGCATCTGCGGGGCGAACTCCGCGTACCGGAGCCGGTTGGATAGCTGCTTGCAAGAAGTCGGCATCCGTCTGGATTTTTTCCAGCTTAGCGCGATACTTACCTTCTACCAAAACCTTTACCAGATCATCTGAAACTTTCAGAATCTGTTTAACCTCCGCCATGACACCATAAGCGTACAAGTCTTTCGAGGTCGGGTTTTCTACATCCATATCTTTTTGTGCAACGAGAAAAACGTTGGTGCTGTTTTCCATAGCCCATTCTATCGCTGCAATAGAGCGCGGGCGCCCTACTTCAAAATGAACAACATTATTTGGAAACACAACAAGGCCGCGCAGCGCAATGGTGGGGACGAGAATTTGCTGCCGGTCTTTATCTGTTTTTAATTTTACTTTTACTGATGACATATTGGCCTCCGTAATCAACTTTTGGCTCCTGCCAAAAAATACATACTTATATATTATACCCTTTTTAGCTTGATACCGCAACTTATAAGGGACCGCGAAAGCTGTCAAAAAAATGGTTGACATTTGCAGGTGTTTTTTGTATCATAGTACAAGTGTAAATTTTGCGGGATTACCAAAGGGAGTGTGTCAGTATGCGAAAGAAGATGATTCAGGCGTTGATGCCGGCTTCTTTGGCATCTGCTTTTTTATTTTCACAACACCATTTTTAAAAGTCAGGCTGCTATTCGCAGCTTGGCTTTTTTTATGGCGTATCCCGCACCAACATTGGGAGGACGAATTATGAAGACAGACCACGCTATTTATAACGCGCGCGAGTTGGGCATTCCTAAAATGCTTCTGCTCGGCATCCAGCACACCTTCGCCATGTTTGGCGCCACCGTGCTGGTACCCATCATTACGGGCCTTAACGTTTCTACCACGCTTTTGTTCGCTGGCATTGGCACTTTGCTCTTCCACTTAATCACTAAGGGCAAAGTTCCTGCATTTTTAGGTTCTTCCTTTGCATTTTTGGGCGGCTATTCTATGGTTGCACCGTTGATTGACGGTAAGCCGAATGTCGAGCAGCTCCCCTATGCCTGCGGCGGTGTAGTGGCGGCGGGTCTTACCTATATTATTCTGGCTGGCTTGATTAAGGGCTTTGGTGTAA
The DNA here is from genome assembly GCF_900199435.1 of Pygmaiobacter massiliensis. Taxonomy (GTDB): domain Bacteria; phylum Bacillota; class Clostridia; order Oscillospirales; family Ruminococcaceae; genus Pygmaiobacter; species Pygmaiobacter massiliensis. Next base: position 163,493 of record NZ_OAML01000002.1, on the reverse strand, counting down.
AAAAGGTTATGCGGTTCTTTCCGCCCGTTGTCACTGGCCCCATCATCATTTCCATTGGCCTTATTCTCGCCCCCACCGCAGTACAGAACGCAAGCACCGACTGGCTTTTAGCATTTGTCGCGTTGAGCGTTATCGTTGTCTGCAACATCTGGGGTAAAGGCATGGTCAAAATTATTCCCATTCTGCTGGGCATTGTAGTTTCCTATGCTGTTGCTATTCTGCTTAATCGCGTAGACTTTGCTACTGTAAAGCAGGCAGAGGTTTTCGCAATGGCACCTATCACCATGGCGAAATTCAGCATCAGTGCAATGTTCACAATTATGCCTATTGCTTTGGCAACCATGATGGAGCACGTCGGCGACATTGCTGCCATCAGCGCAACCACCGGCAAAAACTATATTGCTGACCCCGGCCTGCACCGCACAATGCTGGGCGATGGCCTTGCAACCAGCCTTGCGGGTATGTTTGGCGCCCCGGCGAACACAACTTATGGCGAAAATACTGGCGTGCTCGCACTCTCTAAAGTATATGATCCTAAGGTAATGGAAATCGCAGCTTGCTTTGCAATTTTGCTCTCCTTTATTCCGAAGTTTGGCGAAATGATTCGCGCCATCCCGACTGCAATCATTGGCGGCGTTAGCTTTATTCTTTACGGTATGATCAGCGCCATCGGCGTGCGCAATGTCGTTGAAAACAAGGTTGACTTTACCCAATCTCGTAACCTGATTATTGCAGCTATCATTATGGTCAGTGCAATCGGCTTCAACGGTATGGGTGGTCTCACATTTGTGATTACCGACCAAATCAGCATTTCGCTTTCCGGCCTTGCTATCGCAGCAATCCTCGGCATTGTCTTAAATGCCGTACTGCCTGGCAATACCTATGAGTTCCACGAAACTCCGGTGGAAGAAATCCCCGACAGCAACTTCCGCTTGAAATAATCTTATAAAATCAAATCCCTGCTTTATCTTTTGCGATAAGGCAGGGATTTTTTTATAAAAAAGTAGAGCCGCAAGCAGCGGCTCTACTGAAGAATAATTATCTTTTATTGGATTTGCGCCAAATTTTCATCTTATCTGCGCTGGCAATCAGCTCCTCACGGAACTGCGGGTGCGCAACCGAGATGATAGCCTCTGCTTTCTGCCAGGAGGACAGACCTTTAAGGTTTGCCTTGCCGTACTCAGTGACGAGATAGTGGATGTTGGCGCGGGTATCGGTAACGATAGAGCCAGTTTCCAGTGTCGGCAAGATGCGGGATTGGAGGTTGCCTTCTTTGTCGGTGAAAGAAGATGAGCAGCAGATAAAGCTTTTGCCGCCTTTGGACAGATAAGCACCGAGAACGAAGTCCAGCTGGCCGCCTGCACCGCTGATGTGTTTGGTACCGGCAGACTCGGAGTTTACCTGGCCGAAGAGGTCGAGGTTAACTGCGTTATTAATCGACATGAAGTTGTCAATCTGAGAGATAACACGAGCATCGTTGGTATAGTTAACCGGGGCGCTCATGCACTCAGGGTTATTGTTCAAGTAGTCATACAGTTTCTGGGTGCCAGCAGCAAAAGCGTAAGTCTGGCGGCCACGGTCGATATTTTTGGAACGGCCGGTGATTTTACCTGCTTTCGCCATATCGACAAAGCCATCAACGTACATTTCAGTATGAACACCAAGGTCTTTCAGCTCCGAGCTGGCAATCAAGGAGCCAACTGCATTGGGCATACCGCCGATGCCAAGCTGCAGGCAAGCACCATTCGGGATTTCGTCTACAATCAGTCTTGCAACTGCTTCGTCTACTTCACTCGCAGCACCGCCGGCGGGCAAAATACCCATCGGGGCATCGCATTCCACGATCATATCAACTTTAGAGATATGGATTGCCTCTTCAAAGCCACCCAGGCAGCGGGGCAGATTTTTGTTAACCTCAACGATGATGACTTTAGATTTTTCGCAAACCGCCATCATATGAGAAGCCTCAGGGCCAAAGTTAAAGTAGCCGTGTTCATCCATGGGTGCAACCTGGAACATTGCTACATCGTTGGGGACTACATTTTCGCGGTAGTAGCGAGGCAGCTCCGAATAGCGAATAGGTGCATAAAATGCACAGCCGCTATTAATCATGCGACGCTCTGCGCCAGACATATGCCAAGAATTCCAAGTGAAGTGCTTAGCAACATCGGGAACACCGAAGATGTCCAAAGCACGGAGCAAAACGCCACCACGCAGTTTAACGTCTTCCAGCTCTTCATAGCGAGCAGCCAGAGCCTTGTCTAAGGCATTAGGGGTGCCAGCACACCAGCCGAAATCTACCCAATCACCGGATTTTACGACTTTGACAGCTTCTTCAGCGGTCGTTAGCTTCTGTTTGTATTCCTCTGTAAAAGACATTGGAAAATTCCTCCTGATCTTTTTAATATAGACAAGTGACCGATAGGCGCCAGAATCTCTAAAACAAAAGGCGCTTACTTAACTTCTTAATTATACGAGGTTTTGCAAAGCAGGTCAAGCAATAGCTTAGGTTTCAAGAGTACGAAAAGGAACTTAACTACTTATTTATATTTTCTGTCTCACAAATTCTTAGGGACTCATCTAAGTCATTGATTTTACACTTCTGTAAATTGCCATCCGGTTGCGCTGTAAGGGGTTAGCGTAATATAAAAGCTTTACTTTAAGCCATTCTTTACTAAGTCTTTAATGTGGTCCAATCCATAAAAAATACGCTGACCGAGATTAGCTTCTCTGTCAGCGTATTTTACTTTTATTAATGAATCAATGTATTCACGGTATTTTTGTACCGTTTACGCACTGCGCCATATTCCAGTTTTGGCTTGCCGCCAAGGATAGTTTCCTTATCGATTATCACTTTGATAATCGTTGTGTCGCTGGGAATTTCGTACATAACTTCCATCAGCGCCTGCTCCATAATGCTCCGTAAACCACGTGCACCACTCTTCAGTGCAATGGCTTTCTTTGCAATTTCCAGCAAGGCATCGTCAGTGATGTCCAGTTCCACGTTATCCAACCCAAGCAGTGCTTTATACTGTTTTACCAAAGAGTTCTTCGGCTCACGAAGAATGCGTACCAACGCAGTTTCATCGAGAGGATTCAGTACAGTCACAATGGGGATACGACCAACCAATTCCGGAATAAGGCCGAATTTCACCAAGTCATGTGGCTCTACGAGACGCAACATCTGGTTGTCGTTCTCATCCTTAATTTCCTTGAGCTTGCTGCCAAACCCAAGGCCGGAGGTATCGGTGCGGCGCTTGATATGGGTTGCAAGACCATCAAACGCACCGCCACAAATAAACAGAATGTTCTTCGTGTTAATCTGGATAAACTCCTGCTGCGGATGCTTGCGTCCACCCTGGGGCGGTACATTAGAAACTGTACCTTCTAGAATTTTAAGCAAGGCTTGCTGCACACCTTCGCCACCAACATCACGTGTAATCGAAGGATTCTCGCTTTTGCGCGTAATCTTATCGATTTCGTCGATATAGATAATACCCTTTTCTGCGCGCTCGATATCGAAATCGGCGGCCTGAATCAACTTCAGCAGAATGTTCTCGACGTCTTCGCCAACATAACCTGCTTCGGTCAAGGTGGTTGCGTCTGCAATAGCAAACGGAACTTTCATCATCTTTGCAAGGGTCTGGGCAAGCAGCGTTTTACCCACACCGGAAGGACCAAGCAGCAGAACGTTACTTTTCTGCAGCTCTACATCGTTGTCATATTCCGGGCTGAGGATACGCTTATAGTGGTTGTAGACCGACACGGCAAGGACGATTTTCGCATCGTCCTGACCAATGACGTACTGGTCCAAACCTTCTTTAATCTCCTGCGGGGTGAGCACTTTAATCTCTGCCGCGGAAGACTTGGCAGCGCCTGCGTTTTGTGCCGGACGTTGTACCCGCTGCGGCTGCTTGGGGCTGCGCACCCCTTCTTCTGTAAGAAGGGTGCTGCACAGCTCAATGCATTCGCTGCAAATATTTACGCCGGGGCCAATGATAATGCGTTCTACCGCATCCTGGCTTTTGCCGCAAAAGCTGCAAGTGATCTCTTTTTCTTTGTTGCTAGACATATTACACCAACTTTATTGCTAGGCTTAGCGATTTTGAATTACAGCGTCAATCAGGCCGTAATCCGCAGCCTGCTGGGCAGTAAGGAAGTTATCGCGCTCGGTATCCTCCACCAGCTTTTCATAAGTCTGGCCGGTATATTCTGCGAGCAGCTTATTCATCCGCTCTTTGATGCGAATGATATGCTCTGCATGGATTTTGATGTCCGTTGCCTGCCCCTGCAAACCTTGCAGCAGCGGCTGGTGAATCATGATCTCGCTGTTAGGCAGCGCAAAACGTTTGCCTTTGGTGCCGGAGGCGAGCAGAAACGAGCCCATGGACGCAGCCATACCAATGCAAATGGTGGAAACGTCGCATTTGATATACTTCATGGTGTCGTGGATCGCCATGCCCGCGCTGATGGAGCCACCAGGGCTGTTGATATACAGGCTGATATCCTTGTCAGGGTCTTGCCCTTCAAGATACAGCAACTGTGCCACAACCAGGCTGGCAGTGGTATCGTTCACTTCCTCAGAAAGCATGATGATGCGATCGTTCAGCAACCGGGAAAAAATGTCGTAGCTGCGTTCGCCACGGCTGGTCTGTTCGACAACATAAGGGACTAAGCTCATATAAGAACCTCCTGTTTACAACAGAGGATTACTCTGCTGCTTTTTTGTTTTCTACCTCGGTAATGGTAGCGTTGGATTTGATGAAATCAATTGCCTTGTTGATAGCAAGGTCTTTTTTGACCTCAGCGGTCGGGATCATTGCTTTTACGCGCTCTGCTTCCAGCTTGTAGTTAGCAGCAATGCGGCTGATCTCCGCCTCAAACTCTTCTTCAGTTGCTTCGATGTTTTCAAGAGCAACGATTTTCTCGAGAGCAAGGCGCATTTTGACCTGTTTCTCTGCCTGATCTTTGAAGCCCTCACGGAATTTCTCCATGGTCATCTGGGTGTACTGCAGGTAGTTCTCCAGCTTAAGGCCCTGGCTCTCCATACGATACTCGAAATCGCGAACCATATCGTCGATAGCGTCGCGAATCATGCACTCGGGGATTTCAGCTTTCATGCCGGTAACAACCTGGTCAACCAGCTGATTCTCTGCTTCGAGCTCAGACTGACGGTCAAGCTGCTCTTTCATCTCTTTTTCGATGCTTGCGCGCAGCTCTGCAAGGGTGTCATACTCGCTGACGTCTTTTGCGAACTCGTCGTCGGCAGCCGGCAACTCTTTTGCTTTTACTTCGTGCAGTTTGATTTTGAAAGTAGCGGTTTTGCCAGCCAGCTCTTCTGCTGCATAATCAGCGGGGAACGGAACGACAACGTCGAACTCTTCGCCAACAGCGTGGCCTACAACCTGCTCTTCAAAACCGGGGATGAACTGGCCGGAGCCAAGCTCGAGGGGATATTTCTCGCCTTTGCCGCCCTCAAAAGCAACATCGTCGATAAAGCCTTCAAAGTCGATTACAGCGGTATCGCCGTTCTCTGCATTGCCCTCTTCTTTAGAGTAGATGCGTGCATTGCGCTCGCGCATACGGTCAATCTCTGCGTCAACAGTCGCAGCTTCAACAGTATGGACGGTCTTTTCTGCCTTTAAACCTTTGTACTCGCCCAGGGCGACTTCCGGTTTAACAGTAACGATAGCTTTCAGCACAACGCCGTTCTCTGCATCAGCAGAAACGATGTCCACTTCCGGACGATCAACCGGATCAATGCCAGCTTCTTTAACAGCGGCTTCGTAGTTTGCCGGGAACAGCTCGTTGATAGCGTCATAGGTGAAAACATCTTTGCCGTACATCTGCTCGATGATGTTGCGGGGGGCTTTGCCGGGGCGGAAGCCTGCAACCTTATATTTAGAAGCAGTTTTTTTGAACACTTTGGAAACTGCCTCATTGAATGCTGCTGCATCAATTGCAAATTCCAGTTCGCAAGTACCGTTTTCATTTTTTACATTTTTTTTGAGTTCCATTATATTTCCTCCATATCAAAGCGATTGCTTTTTAATTGTAACATAGTACGCAGTGAAAACAAAGCGTCAGCGTCAATTATAACATAAACTGTATGAATTTTCTATTAAAAATACTGCCCACGCTCGTTTTTTTGCGGATTTTTTAAAGCGAAATGCCGCGAAATTTAAAATGCAGCGCCTAGCGCACCTGGTAAGGACAAAACCGCAGTCCATCGGCAGAGATCAGTTTGTAGTGGACACCGTCTACTTCACCCTGAATTGCCGATAAAACAGAGCTTCCATGCAGGTGTCCGTAATAGCATTCTTTTACGCCAAACTCTTGCAGCAAAGTAATGACCTCGTCCGCATTTCCATTGGGGTAAAGCGGCGGATAATGTAAAAACACTACTTTTTCCGCATCCCCTGCCATTTCCAGCGAGGCGCGAAGCCGTCCGAGCTCCCGGTTCATCACCTTTGCATCATGGGCTTCCCCCACATCAAACAGCCAACTGCGCGAACCGCAGATTGCAATATCCCCTACCATAAAGCAGTTGTTGTTTAAAAACGAGATAGAGTCAAACCCATTCTTTTCGCAGAATGCGTTCATTTTAGACATCGTGGACCACCAATAATCATGGTTGCCTTTCAGGATGATTTTTTGTCCGGGCAAATTTTGCACAAAAGTAAAATCCGCCACAGCATCCTCCAGCCGCATCGCCCAAGAGATATCTCCCGGCAGCACCACAATATCCTCTGGGCCAATCAAGTTGCGCCAGTTGGTTTCCAGCTTGGGAAGATAGCCTTTCCAGCCGCGGAAAACGTCCATTGGCTTATCTGCCCCAAGAGACAGGTGCAGATCGGCTATGGTGAAAATCGACATATTGTTTTGAATCCTTTCTGATGGGTCCCGCCCCAAGCGGCCCACAGAACGCGCCTTGCTTACAAAGAACGCGCTACGCGAAGAATCTCTTCAGGGCGGATTGTTTCGCCGAAACGGGCAGTTTTATGAGAAAGCTCTGCCAGCGGCGTGGGCACAGCTGCCCCGGTAAGGGCGTGCAGTGCCGCGATATTTGCCATATCGCTAAGTTTGGCAGACTCGCCAAGTGCTTTTAGCACGGCAGCAGAGAACTTATATGGGTTAGCAGTAGACAGCACAACACAAGGTGCACTACCCTGTTGTGTTGCAGCAACCTCTAACGCAACGGCTGTGTGCGGGTCGGCCAAATAGTTATCAGATTTGTAAGTCTCGGCCAGTTTTGCAAAGCAGGCGGCTTCATCGCAAGCGCCAAAGGCAAAATCTTCGAGAATAGACTGTTTCAGTTCTTCCGGGATCTCATATTTCTTTTCTTCGCCGGCAAGCGAGGTCATCAGTTTTGCAACAAACTGAGCATCCTGCGATTTGTGAAGCAGCAATCGTTCCAAATTAGAAGAGACCAGAATGTCCATCGACGGAGATGAGGTTTTATAAAATTCGCGCGCTGCATCGTAAACGCCGCTTTCGCCAAAGTCAGTAAGGATGCGGTTGCTGTTAGAGGCACAAACCAACCGGCCAACCGGCAGGCCCATACGTTTTGCGTAGTAACCGGCAAGGATGTCACCAAAATTGCCGGTTGGCACGCAGAAGTCAACCGGTTCACTTTCTTTGATTTCGCCCTGTGCAACCAAGCTGAGATAGCTTGCAAAATAATAAACGATTTGCGGCGCCAAGCGTCCCCAGTTAATAGAGTTTGCACTGGTGAGGTGGCAGTTTTTCTGCGTGAGCTCCGCTGCAAATTCTTTGTTGGTGAAAACGCGCTTTACGCCAGTTTGAGCATCGTCGAAATTGCCTTTGACGGCATAGACATGCACATTGTTACCTTCCTGCGTGACCATCTGCAAACGCTGTGTTTCACTGGTGCCGCTTTCAGGGTAAAATACCGCAATTTCAATGCCGGGCAGATTTTTGTAACCTTCCAGTGCAGCCTTGCCGGTATCACCGGAAGTTGCAACCAGAATCAGCGTACGGCTTTCATCTTTTTGAATTCGCTTTGCCTCGACCAGTAAGTGAGGCATCAGTTGCAGCGCATAATCTTTAAACGCGCAGGTTGGTCCATGCCACAGCTCAAGGGAATACAGGCCCTCATGCACCTTAACTGTTTTCGCTACTTCTTCGCCGAATGCGGTACCGTAGCAGGTTTCGGTAGCATGGGCCAAAAACTCAGCACTGTAATCAGTAAGATATAGCCCCAAAATTTTGGCAGCAAGTGCAGGATAGGTTAGCCCTTTGAGCTCAGAAAGCTCTATTTTGGGGAACTCTTCCGGCACAAACAGGCCACCCTCTGAAGAAATACCTTGCAAAATTGCGGCAGAAGCGGTCAACCGCAGGGAATCATCTCGTGTGCTGTAATACTTCATTCTGTTTTGTACCTCCTAAAGCAGCCCTGAAAAAGTGCAGGGCATTTTCAAAGAAAATATCATAAAGCACGTTGTCCGGGAGGCCCCGTTTTTGCAGGTATGTAAACAACGGCGGTATGCTTGCAATACTGTCGATACCGGACGGAAGATGTGCACCGTCAAAGTCGCTGCCAAAGCACAGGGTCTTTTCGCAGCCGCGTTCAAGGAAATAATAGATGTGACGGTAGATGTCATCCAGCGAGGCATTTTCGCCCGGGGTATGTAAAAAGTCTTTTGCGAAATTCAGTCCAATTAAGCCTTCTCGGCGTATCAGCTCTGCAATCATTTCATCGGTGAGGTTGCGGTAATGGTTGGTTACTGCGCGCGCATCCGAATGCGTCGCAATTAACACGCCATCATCCGCAGCAAATACATCTGCTACGCCATCGTCCGAAAGATGGCTGATGTCCGGGATAATGCCAACCCTGCGGCACTCTTTGAGCACCTCATAGCCAAATGGCTTTAAATGACCGCTGCCGCAACCACTGCCGTAGCCCAGCTCATTTTCGCGAAACCAGGTCAGCGTGAGCAACCGTACACCGTCGCGGGCAACCTCTTCCACGCGTGAAAGCTGCCCACCGAGTGCAGCGCCGTTTTCTATTGAAAGAATTACGGCGCGTCTGCCGGTGAGCAAAGCCTCCTCGAGCTCCTGAGCATCGGTGCAAAGCTTGGTAGTGTCTGTGTTGCGCAGCAGTTGGCGGTGCATACAGGCGCGTTCTTTTCGGTACTGCTGCCAGGCAGCCTCTCCACTGAATTTATCATGAACAAAAAGTGCGAATACCTGCGCATAGCGATCAATCGGTTCGGCTTTCTCTAGTGAGATATGTCCGGTCGCTTTTTCCAGCATTTCTCCGGTATCCAAAAGATGCAGCGCAGTATCACAATGCAAATCAAAGTAATCCATAAAGAACTCCCTTTCTTCTGAAGCTCGCGGGCAACTGCCCGTTATTCGCCAAATGCATTTTCGATGCAGGACACACGAGTCACTGCACCCATCCTGTGATATACTTCCACCACATCAAAGCGGATGTTTTTCGGTTCGCACAGCAACGAACTAAGGTAAGCCCCCGCAGCGGCAATTAGTTTGCGCTGTTTTGTGCGCGTAACGGCCTCCTTGGCTTCAATCAAGCTGCCCTCTGTCCGTGTTTTCACTTCTATAAAAACCAAACAACTGTTCTTTTCGGCAATCAAATCGATTTCTCCCTGACGGGTGCGAAAATTCGCGGCAACCAACTCATACCCGAGCGCTCGATAATACCTTGCCGCTTCTACTTCTCCCAGAATACCGATTTGACGTCTATCCATGAATCAATAGCCCCTTTTTTTCAAAAAGCTTTTGCGATAAAACGGCTGTATACCATATTGGTCAATCAGCTCATAGTGCAGTTTGGTGGGGTAGCCTTTGTGCTTTTCAAACTGATACTGCGGAAATTCTTTGCCGAGCTCTGTCATGTATCGGTCACGACTAACCTTTGCTAAAACCGATGCCGCCGCAATGCTGGCCGAGGTTGCGTCCCCTTTTACAATGCTTTGGGTCGCAATACCGGTATCAGGGCAGCGGTTGCCATCAATAAGCGCAAGATTGGGAATGATGTCCAGCCCTTCGACTGCCTGTTTCATGCCTAGCATGGTTGCCTGCAAAATATTGATGCGATCAATCGTTTCCGGGGCTACCATCACGATTTTATAACTCTTTGCTGTTTCGATGATTTTAGGGAATAATGCCTCGCGGCGCTTTTCGGTTAGTTTTTTAGAATCGTTAAGCTCTTCAAATACGATGCTCGGATCGAGAATGACCGCAGCCACGCATACAGGACCTGCCAAAGGTCCACGGCCTGCTTCATCCACGCCGCATACAAAGCCGTATTCCTCAATCAGTGGCACGTCGAACTCATACAGTTTGCTCATCTTCGGCCTCCGCGGGGAATTCGAGGGTCAAATTGCCCAGTTTGCTTGCGCGGAACTCATCCACAACCATAATCGCAGCGCGCTCATAGTCAATGTCTCCGCCAGAAATCAGCATGCCGCGGTTGCGGCCAATCTCTGCAAGCAGGTCGTATCCGGTCTTTTCCATCTGTGCAGGTTTTAGCTTATAGCGTTCTGCCAGTTTGCCGGGATACAGCCGGTGTACTTCACCAATCAAGTTCGCTGCAATCTCTTCCATATCAAGAACATTATCCTTGATAGAGCCGATGAATGCAAGATTTGTTGCAGTAGTGCGGTCCTCAAACTTCTTCCAGAGCACACCCGGCATATCCAGCAGTTCATAACCGGGGACGGTAATCCACTGCTTGCCGCGGGTTACGCCCGGACGATCTGCTGCTTTGGCCAGCTTGGCACCTGCGAAATTATTGATAAAGGTGGATTTGCCGACGTTCGGAATACCTACCAACATAATACGCGTTTTAGCGCCCTGCATGCCTTTTGCAGCACGTCTTGCCAAAAGTGGCGCAATTGCTTTATCTATCTCGGCACGCACTGCATTGGCTGCACCCTGCTTTTTGCTGGAAACAGCGATACAGGCAGAGTTTTCGCCCGAAAGTGCTTTGACCCATTGTTTGGTTACAGAAGGATCTGCAAGGTCACTTTTGTTCAGCAGGTACAGCTTCGGCTTGCCAGCGCAAACGCGCTCAATTTCCGGGTTCAAGCTCGAGCGCGGAATTCGCGCATCCAGTAATACCAGTACTAGGTCGATGTTTTTAATCTCCGCTTCCATTAAGCGAAGTGTTTTCGTCATATGTCCAGGGAACCATTGAATCTGCGTTCCTTTTACTTCTTCACTCATGAGATTCCTCCAAAATTGCCAAACGGCATCATGCGAAAAAATGCTTTCCCCATAATGTCGCGCTGGTCTACAAAACCAATCTCCTGGTAACGGCCGTCTTTAGAATAGGGCCTGTTATCCCCCATTACAAACACAGCGTCTTGCGGCACCACCAGCGGAAAGTGCATATCCCCCGTAGCCGTAGTTAAGGCAGAAGTGTACGGTTCATCCAGCGCTTTGCCATTGCGGTAAACGATACCCTGCTCAAAATCAATATCAATGGTATCGCCTTCCATGCCAATTACGCGCTTTACCAAAGTTTCCTGATAATTATTATAACTGTCAATTACCACAATATCACCATAGCTGGGTTGGTACAGGGCACTGCGCACTAAAATTTTATCTCCATTTTGCAGCGTCGGCTCCATAGAAATACCGCTGACGTTCGCCGGCTGTACCACAAATACAAAAAGCAGTACAATTACGGCCACTGCGCCAGCAACGCTTTCAGCCCATTCAATCAGGTTCTGAACTTTATTTACAGAGTCTGATGTGTTCTCTTTCACAAAAATGCGCTCCTTTTCAATCGCCAAAAGGCGAAATAGCCGCAGGCACCATAGCAAAAAAAGCTTAAAAAAGCAAAATCTGTCGTTGGCGGCAAAACATTTCCGCCTTAGTGTGCGCAATAAAGAATATGGTTATAAATAAGAAAAAAGGGACAAGTTCTTGTCCCTTTCGTCTATTGTTATCTAAGCTGTTCTTTGACCTTAGCAGCTTTACCGACACGGTCACGCAGGTAGTAGAGTTTCGCTCTGCGCACACGGCCAGCACGAATCACTTCAACCTTCTCGACGAACGGTGAGTTGATGGGGAACACACGCTCCACGCCAACGCCGTATGCAGTGCGGCGAACAGTAAAGGTCTCAGCAACGCCGCCGTGACGACGTGCAATGACGGTACCCTCGAAAGCCTGAACACGCTCGCGCTCGCCCTCTTTGATGCGGACGGAAACACGCACGGTGTCACCGATGCCAAATTGGGGGCGTTCTGCTTTGATCATGCCCTCGGTCATAATTTTCATTGCGTCCATAGATTACAATCCTCCATTTTTTATTCGACATTCATACCCGCAAAACCAATTCTGCGGCAGAGGACTGTCTGTTTAATGATGTGTCATTACCCCGCCGGATGGTTACCGGCGGCACTAACGCCTAAATATATTACCACACAAGCCCAGTAAAATCAAGGCTTTTAGACGAAATTCTCAAATTCAGCATTGTATACTGCGGTGCGGCAGATGGAAACCTCAAACGGGTCAATGCCATAGTTTTCCGCAAGGTAAGCGATGATGAAATCCGGGTTGAGACTGAACTGGTTGCCTGCCGGCAATGTCAAGTCCAGCAGTACGCCCTCTTCGGTCGGCTCAGCAGACCACTTTACCAGGTGCTCCATCAAATCAACCGGCTTTTGCGTACCTTTTTTGGTTTTCTTGTAGACAATCGCTTCACTGAGAGCACGAAACGCCTCCAGCTTTTGCGTAATCTCCGCGCTGTCACCTGTAAACCGTACGAGATAGCGTGCATAGGTGATTACGTTCGGATCCATGACGGCCGGATGCACATCATAGACGCGAATACCGCGCGGCAGCGCCTCGTTGAGCTTGTAATACACGGTTTCGCTGTCAAATTCAGCTTCTGTTTTATAGTCAAAAGTTTCGCAGGTACTGCTTTGCCCCAAAGAGAGCGGCAATGCAAAGGTCAGGTACACATGCGGGTTAAAGCCTTGTGTGTACCAAGTGGGAATCTCTGCTTTTTTCAGCGCGCGCTGAATTACCCTCTGCAAATCCAGGTGGGAAATGTAACAGGCCTCCTGCTCTTTAGTGAACCCTACTCTGATCAAATGCAACGCATTTCCCTCCCCCCATCAGATTGTTTGCGCCGCAGCCACTGCATTTTTTGTTGCAGGGCATCGTTGTGGTTGCTTCCACCGCGCGGTTATACTCTTCAATCAAGAAATCCTTTGTTACGCCGTAGCCAAAATGCTCCCAGGGAGTAATTTCGTCAAACGGAATCGGACGATTGGCAAAGAACGCCATGTCAATACCGCAATCGCGGAAAGCTTCGCACCAGGTATTGAATTTAAAATGCTCACCCCAGCCATCGAAATAGCAGCCGCGCTCGTAAGCTTTAACCAGCACTTTGGAAAGACGGCGATTGCCTTTTGCAAAAACGGCTTCCAAAAAGCTGATTTTAGCATCGTGGTAGCTGACCGAGATTTTTTTACTCTTTACGCAGGACAGCAGGTATTGCTGCTTTTCACGCAGCTGCTCCATCGTGTCCTGTGCAGCAAACTGGAACGGTGTAAACGGCTTGGGTACAAAGCACGAAACGCTGATAGAAACACTGACACCGCGCCCTTTGGCTTTGCCGGGGTTCTGATAGTAAAGGTCCACCACACGCTGTGCGGTTTCTGCAATACCGGCGATGTCTTCCAGCGTCTCAGTGGGCAGGCCCATCATGAAATAGAGTTTGACGGAAGTGTAGCCTTTGGAAAAAGCCAACGTACAGCTGCGCTCAATCTCTTCCATCGTGACGTTTTTGTTAATGACATCACGCAGACGCTGAGTGCCCGCTTCCGGCGCAAAGGTTAAACCACTTTTGCGCACGCGGGTAGTCTTTTCAATCAGGCTTTCCGAGAAATTGTCAATACGCAGAGACGGCAGTGCGATGTTTACGTGCTTGCCCTCCGTCCAGGTCAGCAGCTTGTCCAGCAGTGGTTCCAACTGGCTGTGGTCACTGGTAGAAAGACTGGTCAGCGAAACTTCTTCATAGCCGGTGTTGCGGCACAAATCGCGTGCAGAAGAATCCAGCAAATCAGCGTCGCGCTCACGCATGGGGCGATAGATAAAACCAGCCTGGCAAAAACGGCAGCCACGCACACAGCCGCGCAAAACTTCTACCATGGCGCGGTCGTGCACTGCGCCAACCATCGGTACCGTAAAATTAGTCGGCAGCGGGGTGTGGCGGAAGTTCGGCAAAATTGCCTTTTCAATCAGCTCCGGCGCACCGCTGTCCGGTTTCGGCGTCACACATTTAATCGTGCCATCGGGGTTATAGGCCACGAGATAAAGCGACGGTACATAAACGCCTTTAATTTTTGCAAGACGGCGCAGCAACTCTTCTTTTGGGATACCCTCTTTTTTTGCTTTGATGACTTCATCACACAGGGCGGGAAGCTGTTCTTCGCCTTCGCCGAGCATCATCGCATCGAAAAAGTCTGCAAGAGGCTCCGCATTGCAGGTGCAGGGACCGCCCGCTACAATTAGCGGCATTTCTTCGCCGCGGTCTTTGCTGTAAAACGGAATGCCTGAAAGCTCGAGCATGGCCAGAATATTGGTATAAGACAGTTCGTACTGCAACGTAAAGCCGACAATGTCAAACTGATTCAAAGGCGTTTTGCTCTCCAGTGCATAAAGGGGTAAATCCAGCTTTTTCATCTCATCAAGCATATCTACCCACGGCATAAAGGCACGCTCGCACCAGATGTTTTCTCGGGCATTCAGCACTTCGTAAAGTACTTTCATTCCCAAAAATGACATACCTACTTCATATGTGTCGGGAAAACAGAACGCAAAGCGGCAATCCATCAAGGCAGGGTCTTTGTAAACGCTGCCCGGCTCGCCGCCGGTGTAGCGCCCCGGCTTTTGAACGGCAGAAAGAGCCTGCCGCAATTTTTTCTCCATCATCTTTTGTTTCCTTCCTTTACAACCAGCGTAGCAGCAAAGCTTGTCCCTTACCGCTACGCTGTAAAAGCCGGAAGCACAACGCTCCCGGCCTTATGGAATCGTTTAATAGAGATAGTATACCAAAAAAGTGCTTTCTTTGCAATCAGCCGCGTAATACGCGCAGTGCAAGGAATAAGAGTATCAGCCCATAAATGAGCCCTGCCAAGGAAGCTGCTCCATAGTAATAAAGCAAAATACCCACCGTAAGGCAAAGCCCGGCTACGCTTGCCAACGAAATGAGCGCCGCGCCGGGGCCAATCAAGTTTTCCAAAAGCCGTCCGCCATCCAGCATGCCGATGGGGAGCAGATTGAAAAGCCCCATCAAAAGGTTTTCGCAGGCAAAAAAGTATCCACCGTAAGACGCATGTGTCAGTACAATACCAAACGTCACACCCGCAACAATGAAATTGGTCAGCGGCCCGGCAAGCAGCAAAAGCACCTCGCGCCGCAGTGATAATCGCTCCCCGTCAATGTTCATTGCAATGCCGGTAACACCAAAGCGCAGGCGCGGCATCCTTTTGCATAAAAGCAAAAACGCTACAATATGCCCCGCCTCATGCAATACCGCAGCCAGCAACGCATACCGAAAGAGGCAAGCGCGGTCGAACGCGAAGGCAAGCACTAACACGGCGCAGAGCAAGACAGTCTGGGCCCGTTCTCTTCGGGTTTTCATAGTCCAAGGGCCGGGGCCGGGTCTACCCGCACGCCGTTGATGTACAGTTCAAAATGCAGGTGCGGCCCTGTTGCCATGCCGGTTTCGCCCACAAGGCCGAGGGTTTCACCACGCTTGAGCTGGTCGCCCACTTTTACACCAATGCGATCCAAGTGGCAATAAGCCGTTGCCACTGTGCCGGAGTGCACCACCATTACATAGTTGCCGTTGATTTTATTATACCCAGTTTCTGCTACCACACCCGAAAAAGCAACGCCAATTTCTGTCCCTTTGGGAACAGCCAAATCAATGCCGGTGTGGAAGTCATCTTTACCCGTAATAGGATGTGTGCGGTAACCAAAGGGTGAGGTCACGGTGCCTTGTACTGGCACGTAGGCGCGGTCACTTAAAAAATAAGGACCGGTGGTTACCGTTTTCAAGTACTCCGAATGCGTAATTTCATACTGGCCACCTGCTGCAACGGGTTTATTTTCCAATGAAGCGGCAAATGCGGCAACTGCCTCTTGTGCGCTTTTGAGCCCAGCAGAAGCAAAGCGATAGATTTGTTCTGTTGAGGTCATTGGCGTGCCCGTTTCAAGATAATCCAGATACTGGGTCGCAAACCCGGAAAACACCGGCGGAGCAAGCAGTCGAAGTAAAAAAACAGCACCCAACACAATAGCGGCAATGCTGCATTGTACGGCAATTACGCCGCCTGCCGGAGTCTTTGGCAGTTCTTCTTTCAGCTTCTTTGGCGGCACAAAGCCGGCATCCTCTTCTTCCTTCTTCCACATACCGTTCTCCCCTCCTTGCCAGGTTTTGTACAGGGCAAGTTGTTGCAAATTTTTGTTCGTGTTTTATTCACTGTCCACAGGCAGTTTTATGCGGCCTGCTCCTTTTATATCTATGAAAGAGGCCGCAGCAATATGAGGTGGGATTGCTGCACATTTTGGTTTTGGCATAAAACAAAACCGCCCTACAGCAAAACACTGTAAGGCGGCAAAAGCATTTTAATTATTATTGGCTAAATACTCATTGATGGCAGCGGCTGCGGTTTTGCCCGCACCCATTGCAGAAATAACGGTTGCAGCACCGGTGACGGCATCACCGCCGGCCCATACCGCGTCTTTCGAGGTATGCATCTGCTCGTCTACCACAAAGCACCCACGGCGGTTGACTTCCAGGCTCGGGGTAGTATTTTTGATAAGCGGATTCGGCGAAGTGCCAATTGCCATGATGACGGTATCGACCTCCAAATCGAATTCCGAACCGGGCTGCTCAATCGGGCGGCGACGGCCAGAGGCATCCGGCTCGCCCAGCGTCATCCGGATGCAACGCAAACCGCGCACACGGCCCTCTTCGTCTCCCAAAATCTCGGTGGGGTTAATGAGGGTGGCAAAGCGAATGCCTTCCTCTTCTGCGTGATGCACTTCCTCTTTACGTGCGGGCATCTCTTCCATGCTGCGCCGATAAACGATGGAAACCTCCTCCGCACCCATACGCAGGGCGCAGCGTGCAGCGTCCATCGCCACATTGCCGCCGCCGACAACGGCAACCTTGTGTACCGGGTTCAGCGGGGTCGCCGCATCCGGCAGGTATGCCTTCATCAAATTGATGCGAGTCAAAAACTCATTGGCAGAGTATACGCCGAGCAGCATTTCGCCGGGGATGCCCATAAAGTTGGGCAAACCTGCACCGGTAGAGATAAAAACAGCGTCAAAGGTGTCCAGCAGTTCTTCTACCGATCGCAGCTTACCAATTACACTATTGGTATGAATTTCAACACCCAGCTGCTCCAGCTCGCTGACTTCTTTTGCAACAATGCGCTTGGGCAGACGGAATTCCGGAATACCGTAAGAAAGCACGCCGCCTGCAAGGTGCAGCGATTCGTAAATCGTAACGGCATGGCCAGCCCGGGCAAGGTCACCTGCACAGGCAAGGCCCGCAGGCCCGGCACCGATGACCGCTACTTTTTTACCGCTCGCAGCAGGCTTTGCTGCGGTGGTTTCCGTCTGTGCATTGTGCCAATCGGCAACATAGCGTTCCAGTCGGCCAATAGCAACCGGCTCGCCTTTTTTGCCGCGCACACACTGCATCTCGCACTGGCTCTCCTGCGGGCAAACACGACCACACACCGCAGGCAGTGAAGAACTCTCCGCAATTACGTCGTAAGCGCCTTTGAGGTCACCCTCGCTCAGCTTTTCAATAAAACGAGGAATTTCGACCCCTACCGGGCAACCGGCAACACAAGGTTTTGCTTTGCAGTTTAAGCAGCGCGCTGCCTCTTCGGCGGCTTGCTCTGCAGTATAGCCAAGTTCTACCTCTTCAAAGTTACCGCGGCGTACCACGGCAGGCTGCATCGGCATCGGCTGTTTTTCAGTTGAAAGATTCGGCATAGTTTATGTATCCATTCCTTTCCCATCTATTGGGCGACCACCCTGTGGCGCCCGGATACGTCGGCATAGTGCGCAACGTTTATTGCTGGTTTAGCAGGCGGCAAGCTGCGTCTCTAGCATGGCCTTCGCGCGCTTTAAAGTTAGCATTACGGTGAGCCAGCTCTGCAAAGTCGACCTCGTGACCGTCAAAGTCCGGGCCATCCACACAGGCAAACTTCACCTGTCCGCCTACTGTTACCCGGCAGCCGCCACACATACCGGTACCATCAATCATGATGGGATTCAGGCTGACGATCGTTTTGATACCGTAGGGGCGGGTCAGCTCTGCAACAGCACGCATCATCGGCACCGGGCCGATTGCAATAACGGCATCAAATGCAGAGCCAGAGTCGATGCAATCTTTTAAGATGTTCGTCACAAAGCCATGCTCGCCATAGCTGCCATCATCGGTGGCAAGCCGCAGCGTAGTGCTTGCTCGGCGCATTTCGTCCTCCAAAATGACAATCTCTTTGGTGCGAAAGCCAGCAATCAGGGTAACGTCTGCGCCTTCTGCATGCAAAAATTTTGCCTGCGGATAAGCGATTGCGCAACCAACACCGCCGCCGACAACAGCTACTTTACGGTAGCCTTCCAGCTCGGTAGGCGTGCCCAACGGGCCGGCGAGATCGGTCAGCATTTCCCCTTCCTGTAACGCGCCCAGTGCCATGGTAGAAGCACCGACTTTTTGAAAGATGATAGAAATTGTTCCAGCAACACGGTCATAATCCGCAATGGTCAAAGGAATGCGTTCTCCCAGCTCTCCGCTGCGGACGATAACGAACTGTCCGGGTAATGCTTTTGCTGCAACTTCTGGGGCTTCCAGTGTCAGCATTGTAGTTACCGCGTTCAGTTCGCGTTTTTGTTTAATCAAATTCAAGTAGCTCGCCTCCGGTATTATTATTTGGATTGACGCAGCAGTTTGCGCATCTTTCCGAGTAGGCCTGTTTTAGGAATACGCAGTTCTCGCGGCTCCGTAATAGAAGGAATGACTTTTTGCCATGCATCTGCCAGATAGCGATACATCTCCATCTGGCTGTCCACCGCCGGCTCATATTCTTTGTGCGTATTCTTTTTATAGCTTCCGTCCGGCTGCATTATGCGGCAGCTGCAGTTATCGGCAAGCTGTAATTTTAAAATATCATTGAGCGTCTGTTTGATTTCCGGGGCGTCTATCCGCACGCCCACTTCAACACGCCGCTCTGTATTGCGCGTTAAAAAGTCTCCCGAAGCAATGTAAATGCGCTGGCGAGAACCGGTGCCAAACGAATAGATGCGCCCGTGTTCTAGGTATCTCCCTACAATACTGCGCACGGTGATGTGGTCAGTTTTACCCGGTATGCCAGCCTTCAGGCAGCAGATGCCGCGCACAATCATCTCCACAGGCACTTCTGCGATGCTCGCCTGTGAAAGTGCCTCAATCAGCTCTTTATCGCTTACAGAATTGCATTTGATGATGATGGAAGCCGGTTCACCGCGGCCCTTTGCCGCAATTTCTTCTGCGATTTCTTTCAAAAGCACCGATTTAAAACAATAAGGCGCAACCAGCAACCGATTGGTCTGTTCGGTTTTATGCTCTACTGCCAAATCGTGAAAAACGGTTGCAACTTCTTCTGCAAGTTCCTGATTGGTGGTAAGGAAACTGTAATCCGCATACAGCTCTGCCGTTTTTTCGTTATAGTTGCCGGTTCCGATTTGCGCGATATACTTGTACTGGTCTTTTACTTTACGGGTAATTAAGGTTAGTTTCGAGTGCACTTTATAGTCCTCAAAACCATAAATTACGGTGCAGCCTGCATTCTCAAGCTGCTTTGACCAATCGATATTATTTTGCTCATCAAAGCGCGCCCGCAACTCTACAATCGTAACGACTTCTTTGCCGTTTTCCGCAGCACGAATGAGCGCTTCGATAATCTTGGATTCCGTGGCCACCCGGTAAAGCGTCATTTTAATCGAAATAACGCTGGGGTCGTTTGCTGCATCCCACAGCATCTCCACAAATGGCCGAATACTCTGATACGGGAAACATAGCAGTTGGTCCTGTTGCTGAACGGCTTCTGCTAAACGAAAGCCGGCACCCGGAAGTGCCGGACGCCTGGGAAGATAAAAAAGTTGCGAGAGATTATCTTTTGCGAGGTGATTGCAAAGCGGCCTCACAAAGCTCATATCAAGCGGTGCAGACTGAAAAAAGCAATTCCGCTCTTCCAGCAGCAGCTTTTGGCAAAGCATGTCCACCAACTCCTGCGAGGTTTTATTGGAAACCTGCAACCTAACCGCCGCCAGTTTTCTCCGCTTTTTCAGCAGTTCACGCATTACTTCGCGGTAGTCAATGTCATGGTCGAGCATTCCCTCTTCCACATTGATATCTGCGTTGCGGGTAACGCGGAAAAGACCTTTGTCCAGCAAAGTATATTTACCGAAAGCCTGTTCTGCAAAATGCAGTACAATATCTTCTACAAACGCGAAATGTGTTTTTCCGCTTTTTCCTTTGTAATAGATAATCCTGTCATACTGGTTGCTGATGGGGATAATGCCCAACGTTTCTGCATTGCCGTTTTTTACTTTAAATCGCGCACCCACATAAACATCCAGGTTGCGCAAAAAAGGAAACGGATGGCGCCGGTCAATGATTTGAGGAGACAAGACAGGATACAGTTCATCAGTAAAATACTTTTTCCAGCGGTGCTCCTCTTCTTTACTCATTTTAGAAAAATCTGCACGTTCGTAGCCATAAAGCGTTAGGTGCGCAAACAGCTTAGACAAAATATGGTCGCACTTTTCCTGGTCATTGCGCACCTGTGCCATAATCGCATGCAACTGTGCGGTAGGTGTCATATTGGTTTTGTTTTCACGCTTTTCTTCTTTCAAAAGCGTTTGGTCAAACAAAGACCCTACCCGAATCATAAAAAATTCATCCAGGTTACTTGCAAAAATGCCAGCAAAATTCAGCTGTTCTGCAAGGGGGACTGATTTGTCTTTTGCTAGCTCCAGCACACGGGTGTCGAACGCCAGCCAGCTCAGCTCGCGATTGATAAAAATGCCCTCAGAGGCCGTTTCCATCCTGTTTCCCTTCCCTTTTGCTACACACAAATTTCCGTTTTAATATCTTCAAATATGGCACTGCCGATTCCTCGTACCTGCATCAGCGCTTCAATAGAGGCAAAGGCGCCCTGCTCTTCGCGGTATTCCACGATGGCATGCGCCTTCTCTGCCCCAATCCCCGGCAGCAGCTGAAGCTGCTCCGCAGTTGCTGTATTGACATTTAGTTTTCCATCTGCCAAAGTGCCGGACAAAAGCAGTTCGCCGCCAACCGGCTGCGTACCACCCGCCAACGGCGGATAGTACAGCAGTGCTGCAAGCGTTACTGCTGCCAGCGCAAATACGCAAAACAGCTTGTGATACCGACGGTTCATTTTATCGGCAGAGCTTTTCTGCTTCCTGCACGATGTGCTCAGCAGAAAGGCCATAGAACTCAAGCAGTTTCGCGCCCGGGCCCGACTGACCGAAGGTGTCCATAACTGCAACAGGTGCAACTTTAACAGCAGCGCCCTCTGTGCAAAGCACTTCACAAACGGCGCTGTACAAGCCGCCGATGACACTATGCTCTTCTGCGGTTACAATACCTTTGGTTTCTGCGGCCGCTTTTTTCACTGTTTCAGCGTCGATCGGTTTGATGGTATGCATATTCACAATGCGAGCAGAGATGCCTTTTGCTTCCAGCTGCTCTGCGGCCATCAAAGCTTCGTTTACCATTAGGCCAGTAGCGATAATGGTAACATCGGTGCCCTCACGCAGCGTAATCGCTTTGCCGATTTGAAATTTGTAGTCGGGGCGATCGTTGATTACGGGAACCGCAAGACGACCAAAGCGCAGATAGACCGGTCCTTGATGTTCGGCGGCTGCAAATACAGCGGCACGTGCTTCCACTGCGTCAGCCGGGTTTAGCACAACCATACCAGGAATGGTACGCATCAGCGCGATGTCTTCGTTGCACTGGTGGGTCGCACCGTCCTCGCCTACCGAAACGCCTGCGTGGGTCGCGCCGACTTTGACGTTCAGATGCGGGTAGCCAACCGAGTTACGAATCTGCTCGAAAGCACGACCTGCCGCAAACATCGCAAAGCTGGAAGCAAACGGGATTTTACCCTCTGCAGCAATACCGGCAGCTACGCCAATCATGTTGCCTTCTGCAATGCCGCAATCGATAAAACGCTCGGGAAATGCCGCTTTAAATACGCCGGTTTTGGTTGCGCCAGCAAGGTCTGCATCTAAAACAACAACGTCGTGATTTTTTTCTCCCAGTTCTGCCAGGGCTTTACCGTAAGCGTCTCGGGTTGCAATTTTTACTACTTCACTCATCGTTTAACCCTCCAAAGATGCTGCGGCAGCGCGAAGTTCCTGCATTGCCTGCTCGTATTCTTTATCATTCGGTGCTTTGCCGTGCCAGCCAGCGTTATTCTCCATAAAAGAAACGCCTTTGCCTTTTACAGACTTCTGCACAACAACTGCCGGTTTTTTGGAGGCTTTTGCGCCCTCAAATGCAGCTTCAAGGCTGTCAAAATCATGTGCATCGGCAAGGAAAACATTCCAGCCGAATGCTGCGAATTTCTCATCAATCGGCATCGGAGAGTTTACCTCTTCCAAAGTGCCGTCAATCTGCAGGTT
The DNA here is from genome assembly GCF_900199435.1 of Pygmaiobacter massiliensis. Taxonomy (GTDB): domain Bacteria; phylum Bacillota; class Clostridia; order Oscillospirales; family Ruminococcaceae; genus Pygmaiobacter; species Pygmaiobacter massiliensis. The sequence goes on along the minus strand of NZ_OAML01000002.1, from coordinate 140,767 downwards.
ATTGTAGTCGACTACAGCAATCAGATTATCCAGGCCACGGTTGCCAGCCAGCATTGCGGCCTCCCAAACCTGACCCTCTTCGCATTCACCATCACCGAGGACAACAAAGACACGGTAATCTTTTTGATAAAGTTTTCCGCAAAGTGCCATGCCCACAGCCGCAGAAATTCCTTGGCCGAGGCTGCCAGTGGTCATATCGATGCCAGGGATATGTTTCATATCCGGATGGCCCTGCAGCAGTGCGCCCAAATGGCGAAGCTGAAGCAGCTCCTCTTTCGGGAAAAAGCCACGCTCTGCCAAAGCAGCATACAGGCCCGGGCAGGTATGCCCTTTAGAAAGCACAAAGCGATCACGCTCTTCCCATTTCGGGTTTTGTGGGTCAACTTTCATCTCTTTAAAGTACAGGTAGCTCAGCGTGTCTGCAATGGACAGTGAGCCGCCGGGATGTCCCGCTTTTGCGTGATATACACCGGTCACTGCGCCCTGACGGATTTCGTTTGCAATCTTAGCCAGACGCTTTTTTTCATTTGCTTGCATGTGTTTCCTCCTGTTTGCTGATAGAAATATAAAAATTACTTGGAAAACTGTTTAATTAAGCTGTAAAGCAGTTCAGCTACACCCCCGTCTGTACAGGGCAGAACAGTGCGCTCACACACCAGTTTAACTTCTGCAACCGCATTGCCAATCGCGATGCCATGGCCAGCGGTACGCAGCAGCTCAATATCATTATAGTAATCTCCGACGGCGTAAATATTTTCAAGCGCGATACCCGTCCAGGATGAAAGCTTTTTTAACGCGGTTCCTTTGGTCGCGCCTTTCGGCATCAACTCAAAATAAACAGAATTGGTAGGTAAAAAGTAAAGGTTCTCGTAAGAGTGTTCCTGCGCAAATTGCTGTACCGGCGCAAGTGCCGCAGCAGAGTCTGCAAGCAACACTTTATGCCATTCGCCAGGAACATCGTCCAAATCACATACCACGTAATCAAGGCTCTCTTCGTGGGTGTGGCGTACAGTCTGCTCGTTAGGATTTACCACATAAAGTCGCCCGCTGTCGGTCATAATCTCTGCTCCCACACGCGGAAAAGCTGCAAGCAGGTCACGCAGTGCCGCTTTGGCAGAGATTTTATCAATGAAAGTAACGTCTACGGGGATGTCTTTGTTAAAGTCATACAGCATGCCTCCACCGTATAAAATGGCGGGTGCACTAAGCTCAATTTCTTTTAAAAACGGCCGCACAGAAGCAACCGTTCTGCCTGTTGCCACGGTAAAATGTCCGCCCAAACGATTGAATAGTCGAATCATCTCGCGGTTGCAGGCAGGAATTGCCTCAGGTACCGAAAGCAGCGTATTATCAATGTCGCTGATGACCAGCAGCTCATTCAAACTTTGAATCATATTCGGCCTGCCTTTCTGCAATTTTGACAAAAGCTTTGTTCTCTTATTTCAGCTTCGCAATAAAACGAGTGAAATATTCCGGCAGTGGAGCAGTAAACTCCATATACTCGCTTGTGGCGGGGTGGATAAACCCTAAGGTGCCCGCGTGCAGGCACTGACCCCCCAGCTCTGTAATGACGGACTTGGGACCATAAACAGGGTCACCAGCCACCGGATGCCCAATATGCGCCATATGCACACGAATTTGATGCGTGCGCCCTGTTTTTAAGCGCAGCTCAATGTGTGTAAAGCTGTTATACTGTGCAATTGTTTTATAGGTTGTTACCGCATTTTTTGCATTTTTGTCAGTCACTGCCATTTTTTTGCGGTCTTTTTGGCTTCGTCCAATGGAGGCTTCAATAATACCTTGCGGTTCTTTCAATCTCCCATACACTACCGCCTGATAAACACGCGTCATTGCGTGCCGGGAAAGCTGTTCGGAAAGATGAACGTGCGCCGTATCGTTTTTTGCAACCACCAGCAGGCCACTGGTATCTTTATCGATGCGATGAACGATGCCGGGCCGCAATTCGCCGTTGATACCGGAAAGGCTGCCCTTGCAGTGGTACATGAGGGCGTTCACCAACGTGCCGTCCGGATTGCCGGGTGCGGGGTGAACCACCATACCTTTGGGTTTATTAACTACGAGCAGATCCTTGTCCTCATAAACGATTTCCAGCGGAATATCCTGTGCTTCGAGTTCTACCTCACGCAGCTCAGGCAAAATTATCGTAATTTCATCCCCTGCTTTTGCGCGAGTACTCTTTACAGCTGGTTTACCACACAGCAAGACGGCGCCTTCTGCAATCAGCTGCTGCGCAAGGCTACGCGTCAGCTCTTCGCAAAGTGCAGCCACACAAGCATCCATGCGCGCGCCCGAAAGATTTTCCGGTACACGGAAAATCTTTTTTTCACGCGGCATCGGTGGGGCCCTCCGCTTTTTTCTTTTTATAGTTTTGATATTCTTCAAAAATTACGGCAACCATCAGCAGCCCAACGCCAATGCAAACAAAACAGTCTGCAACGTTAAATACGGCAAAGTTTACAAAGGTTGTCGCGAAGAAATCGACAACATAGCCGTACAGTACGCGGTCGATTAAATTGCCGATACCGCCGCCAATGATGAGCAGCAACGATACATATTCCAGCGTTTTCAGCTTATTGCGACGGAAGAAAACAAACCAAAGCAACGCCAGCAACGCAGCCGAGGTCGCGATAATCAAAAACCAGCGCGCACCCGAAAGCATGCTGAAAGCCATGCCTTCGTTTAGCACATAGCGCAGCTCCATTACACCGGGAATAAACGGCATGGTGCCCACCGGCGCAAGGTATTGGGTCGCCAGCATTTTGGCAACCTGGTCTGCCGCAACCATAGCAGCAATCGCAAGAATCGAAATGAACAACGAGGTTCCACCTTTCGGTATGCCAAATAGCGGTGCCAACTATGAGCACCGCTATTCGACGTTACTTTTTATTCTTCAATGATAGTGGCACAGCGTGCGCAGAGAGTTGCGTGCGCTTCATGGGTGCCAATGTCATCGGTGTACTTCCAGCAGCGTTCGCATTTGTCACCAGACATATGCTCTACTTCAATGGTGAGACCTTCGAACTCACCCTTAAAGCCAGCGTCGCCCTTTTGCACAACGGCTTTAGACACGATGCAGAGCTCTGCAAGGGTATCTTCCAGCGGTTTTGCAAAATCGTAAACAGCGTCGTTGCAGTTCAGTACGATTTTCGCCTCCAGAGATGCACCGATAACCTTCTGATTACGGGCAAGCTCCAGTGCTTTCTTAACATCATCACGAATTGCGATGAGTTCGTTCCATTTTGCTTTCTGCTCTGCAGTCAGCTTGTAATGGCCGGTCTCGCCGATTTCCTCAAACAAAACGTACTGCTTTTTGGATGCAGCAGCCGGGATTGCCTCCCAGATTTCCTGAGAAGTAAATGCAAGAATCGGAGCAACCAGCTTGGTCAGCGTGACGAGCACTTTGTACATTGCAGTCTGCGCAGCACGGCGAGTCTCGCTATCCAGTTTATTGATATACAAACGGTCTTTGATGACGTCCAGATAGAAGTTGGACATATCGACCACGCAGAATTTGTGGACGTTATGATAAACTTTATGGAAGTCATAGTTGTCGTAACCGGCTTTTGCGGTATCCACAAGTTCTTCGAGAGTTGCGAGTGCCCACAAATCAAGCTCTTCCAGCTTATCATCGCCGACCATATCGGTGTCGGGGTTAAAATCGCTGAGGTTGCCGAGCATGAAACGAGCGGTATTGCGGATTTTGCGGTATGCTTCAGAAAGCTGTTTCAGGATTTCTTTGCTGATACGCACGTCGACCTGATAATCGGAGGAAGCAACCCACAGACGGACAATATCCGAGCCGTAATCTTTGATGATATCTTCGGGTGCGATGCCGTTGCCGAGAGATTTGGACATCTTGCGGCCTTCGCCATCTACAACCCAGCCGCAGCTGACAACGTTTTTGTACGGTGCAACGCCACGGCATGCCACTGAAGTGAGCAGCGAGGACTGGAACCAGCCACGATACTGGTCGCCGCCTTCGATATAAAGGTCGCAGGGCCAGGTAAGTTCGGGGCGGGTTTCGAGAACTGCCATGTGGGAAGAACCAGAGTCGAACCAAACGTCCATGATGTCGCGGTCTTTTTCAAACTCGGTCGCGCCGCAGTATTGGCAGGTTTCGGTGCCGTGCAGAATTTCGTCCGCACTATATTTGTACCAGGCATCGCTGCCCTCTTTTTCAAACAGCTTTGCCACGGTATCGATAGAGCTCTCAGTGATATGGTATTTACCGCATTTTTTGCAGTAGAATACAGGGATGGGTACGCCCCAGGTGCGCTGACGGGAGATACACCAGTCATTGCGGTCACGTACCATGCCGGTGATGCGCTCTTTGCCCCATTCCGGTGTCCACTTAACGTCTTCAATCGCTTTGTAGGTTTCGGGCTTAAAGTCCTCAACGCTGCAGAACCACTGCTCTGTTGCACGGAAGATAATGGGGTGATGGCAGCGCCAGCAATGCGGATACTGATGCACAATGTGCTGTACGCCCAGCAGATGGCCGCTCTTTTTGATTGCTTCGAGAATGACGGCGTTTGCATCCCAAACCATCAGCCCTTTGAAGGGACCAGCCTCCTCCGTCAGCACACCAGCCTCGTCGACCGGCACGATAACCGGAATCTGCGGATAATGCTTCTGGCAGACTTCGAAGTCCTCTGCGCCGTGGCCCGGTGCGGTATGAACACAGCCAGTGCCAGATTCCAGCGTAACGTGGTCGCCCACGATGAGCAGCGAATTGCGGTCGAGGAAGGGATGTTGCACTTCCATATATTCAAAGTCGGTACCTTTGAAGGTGCCGTCTACAACTTCATACTCGGTGATGCCGCAAGCAGACATGGTATCTTCGACCAGCGCTTCTGCCATTACATAGTAGGTGTCGCCCACCTTGACAAACACATAGTCAAAGTTGGGACCAAGGCAGATAGCAAGGTTTGCAGGCAGTGTCCAGGTAGTGGTCGTCCAGATTACGAAACGGGCTTTCTCCATCGGAATACCGGCTTTTTCCAGCACGCCGTTGTCTTTTACGACCTCGAAGCCGACATAGATAGAATCGCAGGAATCATCGCTGTATTCAATCTCTGCTTCCGCAAGAGCCGTTTTGTCGGTGGGGCACCAGTAAACGGCTTTCATGCCTTTGTAGATATAGCCTTTGCGTGCCATTTCGCCAAAAATGCGAACCTGAGTTGCCTCAAATTCGGGTGCAAGGGTAACATACGGGTGTTTGTAGTCGCCGATGCAGCCCAGACGCTGGAATTCGCCGGACATGATGTCAAGGTGACGCAGCGCAAAATCTTTACAAGTCTGGCGAAGCTCAAGTTTGCTGATGTTGGACTTATTATCTCCTGCTGCCTCGAGTGCTTTCAACTCGATGGGCAAGCCGTGAGTGTCATAGCCGGGAACAAACGGCGCACAAAAGCCATTCATGTTTTTATAGCGCACGATGATATCTTTCAAGATTTTGTTCATCGCGGTGCCCATATGAATTTTACCGTTGGCATACGGAGGACCATCGTGCAGAATATAAAGCGGTTTGCCCTCGTTGTTTTTTACCATGTTTTCGTATAGGTCATCTTTTAGCCATTTTTCGAGCATGACCGGCTCTTTGACGGGAAGTCCCGCTCTCATGCTGAACTCGGTTTTAGGCAAGTTCAGTGTCTTGTTGTAATCTTCCTGCACTGGTGATCTCTCCTCAAAATTATTTTGTAAACTTTTATAAGCTGAATTTCTCTTCAGTCTCTTCTGCAACAGCAGTTTCAGCATAGCTGTCTGCAATTTCAGCTGCGTGCTCAATCGAATCAGCTACAACGCTTTCGGTTGCTTCTTCTTTTTCAGTTTCCGCTTCCTGCGGCATCGCTGCTTCGCCAAACACTTCGCGTTCTACATATTTCATCTGGCGGTCCAGCTGAGTAAGCGACTCGATGTGCTGCTGATAGAGGCTTAAAATGTTGCCCTTAAATGCTGCAATCTCAGTCTCTAGCTTTTTAAGGTTCTCTTTTTCTTCTCGCTCACGCTCGGTAGCCGTGTCCAAAATATACTGGGCTTTTGCTGCTGCCTCCCGCAGGGTACGGTCAGCTTTTTGGTTGGCCTCGCGAATGACGTTATCTCCCAAACGCTGTGCATTGATGAGGGTTGCTTTTACGGTTTCCTCCTGTGCACGATATTCTTCTACTTTTTCTGCCATTACAAACAGTTTTTTCTCGGTTTCCGCTTTATCTGTAATAAGTTGCTCTACAGTGGCGGATATCTGTGCAAGAAAAGCCTCCACCTCTTCGGGGCGGTAGCCGCGCATCGATTTTTCAAAGCTTTTCTGACGAATTTCTTCTGCCGTTATCATGGTATCTCATTCCTTTCTGAGGATCTACTATTTTCTTATTGACACCCCGGCAACCTAATATTGCAGGAGGGATAAAAACAAGCGGCCTTTTTTGCTTTCGCCGCCAATTTGCTGCAGGCGGAATTTCCCCACCCCGCGCACCGTCAGGCTGTCCCCTTCTTCCATTAAAAAGGAAGGGTTGTCCACTTCGAGGTGGCTTACCATCACTTTACCGGACGAAACCAGCGCAGCAGCATCTGAGCGGCTGGTATGCAGTACTGCAGCGAGCACGGCATCTACCCGCAAAGAAGCTACATTAATGGTTTTTTGCTCGGGTTGAGGCAGTTCATGTTCTGATGGCAATTCGCTGCAAAGCGTTGCAGTAACAGAAACACGCCCTACGCTCAGCAGTTCATCGCAAACCGTTTGCGCTTGAGTGCTTACCACAAAAAGATACGCGCCATCTTCGCAAAGCAGCAAATCTCCCAGACTGCGGCGTTCAATACCTAGACCCATCAAAGCACCAAGGTAATCGCGGTGTGTAAGGGTTGCGCCACCTGTTTTCCAGCGCAGGCGAACCACATAAAACGGCCACTCCCAAAGTTCTGGTGGCTCGTCCAGATACACGCAAAGCACCTTTCGCTCGGCAGCATCAAAACCGCCAAAGAAAAGGTGCTGAGTTGCATTGTTCGCCGCAAGCTGCGCCCGGGCAAGCTGCTGCTGCCGCTCGTCCAAAAAAGAAGAAAAGCAAGGGCGGGTAGTTTTTTCGCTGCGTGCAGCCAGTGTCAGCACCTGTTTACAGAAGATCTGCTCCTGCGGGGTACGGGGCGGCAAAAATCTTTTCAATTAAAAGAAAACTCCGTTGCTTTCCAGCTCATCTAAAATATCACCCATAATATCAACATTGTACGGGGTGATGATGAAGGTGCTGTTGGCGACACGTTTGATTTGGCCGTTGTTTGCATAAGCCACGCCAGAGAGGAAGTCTACCAAACGGCGAGAAACCTCTTTATTGGTGGATTCCAGGTTCAGCACGACAGTGCGTTTTGCGTTCAGATGGTCTGCAACAGCAGAGGCATCGTCAAAGCGCTCGGGCTTAACCAGCACAACCTGCAGCGAAGTGGTTGCGTTGATGTTTACCACCTTGTTGCGTTTTTGCGGAGCACCCTCCTGCGCATAATCTTCTTCAGCGGGGGCTGTAGCATAAGAGGACTGGGATTTTGCGTTGATGAAATCCATATCATCTTCGTAGTCATCATAGTCGTCTTCTGGAACACCCATGATATTCTTGAATTTATTCAGCATACCCATAGTTACATACTCCTAGATATTAAAATAGTCCACAAAAACAAAGCGGCAAATATTTCAAAGCATTCTTGCTAATATTATCCCTATTTTTTATGCCAATGTCAACAAAAAGCCCCGAAAAATTCATATTCAGCGAAAAAACCGATTACAGCAGTTTATTGTCGTAGAGGTTTTTGCCTGCCACAATGATCTCATCATAAACAACAACCTGGTTCTTAGGATCCTCTACCGTGTACTGCACCGGCAACAAAGCATAGTTGTCATTTTCAAACAGCGGCGAGACTTTTTTAAACTGAACCAAATTGCCAAAACGCACATAAACACCGCGCTCGTCTTTAACGATGTGAAGCGCGTCACGGTCTACACGAATACCGGTATAACTTTTAAAGTTTACGCTTGCGTGTTGCACACGCAAGTTGATGGTATCGTGATTAATATAAGTACACACCAGTTTTACAACGCTTTTGCCAGTTGCCGCATCCGGCGTGATACTGACAATGTTTGCCGGAACTTCTTCCGCGCCGGTGTAGTGGAAGTCAATGGTTACCTTGCCGTCCTTATCTTCATCAAAACGCTGTGCAGCAGCCGCGTCTACAACAAAATAGAAATACCATTTATAATCCTGTACGATTTTACCGGCTTGTCCGCCCTGCTGCGGCAAAGGAGTTGCAAGCAGGGTTTCGAGGTCTGCAGTGGGCAGACTGTCCAAATAGCTTTCCGTATATGTTGCTTCCGCGCCGTCGGTGATGGCGGAAAAATAGCCTGTGGTGTCTGATGAAAGATAAGTTACTTGCCCTACTGCTGCTGCCGCTGCATCACGCTCTGCGGTAATTGCCGCGATACGGTCATCAAAGTTCGGTGTTTTCCCAGTCGCAATTTGCAGCATGTTTGCAGACTTCGTAAGCCCAGCGCGGTCTTCCGGCAGTGTATCATAGTAGCCGCTGGCAATCGTCTTTTGCAGCTGGTACAAATTTTGCATCTGCTGCTTTAGGATAACCCCCACATTGCCTTCGCTGGTTTGCGCAGGATCTTGCGATGCATTCAGCATCTCGAGCTCTGTGGTCAGCGCGTTTTCTCTTGCGCGCTGGTTTGCCTGTTCTTGTCCGGCATAAATCTCTGCTACAACACTGCCACCGGAAACTCGGCTTCCATCTTCTACTAGATACCCAACAGTTCCACCCTCGGCAGAACCAGAAATCGCTCTTTCCGACCGCACTGCTACGCCCGTTACATCCACACCATCCGCCAGTGTATAGACAATCGCGGTTTGGGTATCGTACTCCGGAAAAATAACCGGTAGCAGATGATAAGCAAGATATACAAGCGGAATCAGTAGGACGGCGGCTATTGCAATTGGCAAAATTCGTTTGCGCATAGGCTGCCTCCTTTTTTATCCGAAAATCTTATTTTTTAATGTCTGTTCATAAAGTGCCGGCCAGCTTTTGTATTTTTAGTATGAAATACTCGCAGCGCAAAAGAGTTGTGCCAGCCCAATTCACTCATCAACCAGCAAAAATTTATGGTAAACCGTAGAAAAGCAGATTAGCGGCAAAGCCACTCGGCCAGCTTTTGTTCCGGTTTTGGATCTGCGGCATCAAGCCAATAAATTTCCGGCATGCCACGAAACCAGCTTAACTGGCGCTTTGCATAGTTGCGGGTCGCCTGCTTTAGTTTTTCTACGCAATCTTGCAGCGGCTGAATTTCTTCAAAATAAGGAAAGAATTCTTTATAGCCAATCGCTTGCGCGGCGGTCTTCCAAGCATCGCGATGCCGATAGACAAGTTCAGCTTCGCTCAGCACGCCTTCTTCTACCATCTTGTCCACCCGCAGATTGATGCGGCTATACAGCAGCTCTCGGCTGGCGTAATTCAACCCAAAAATCAAGGCATCATACGGCTTTTCTGCCGGGCGGGAATCGCGTAATTGCTGGGACATTGTTTTACCGGTTTTATGGTATAGCTCAAGTCCCCGAAGAACGCGCTTGTGATCGTTTTCATGCAGCTTGGCCGCATATTCAGGGTCTACCTGCGCCAGTTTGGCCAGCATATGTGCCGCGCCTTGCACTTTCAGCTCTTGCGCCAACTGCTGGCGTACGGTTTCATCTCCTTTTTCTTCTGTAAAGGTGATTCCATTTACAAGTGTTGAAAGGTACAAGCCTGTGCCTCCGCACAAAATAGGTAGATGTCCGCGCGCCGTAATCTCTGCTATTTTCTGCTCTGCCAGCGGCACAAAGTCTGCCACGCTATATGCCTGTTGAGGCTGCGCAATATCAATAAGATGATGCGGCACAGCCGCGCGCTCTTCTTCGGTGGCTTTTGCAGTACCAATATCCAGACCCTGATAAATTTGCATCGAATCGGCAGATATAATCTCGCCGTTATACTGCTGCGCAAGCCGAATTGCCAGCGCGGTTTTTCCGCTTGCTGTGGGGCCTGCCACCGCAAGCAATTTCGGTTTATTGCAGTCTGCCAAATTGTTTCTCCAATTCTTTTCTCGTCAGGCGCAGCACCACTGGGCGCCCATGCGGGCAAAACGGCGGCACTTTGCCATCCAAAATATCTTGCGCCAGTAAAATCAGCTCTTCCGGCTGATTGCGGTCCCCTGCTTTGATGGCGGCACGGCAGGCAATCGAATGCAGCACCCAGTCTGTCTTTTCGCTCAGCGTATTACGTGCATTCAGCGTAAGCTTTGCCGCAATTTCCTGTGTCAGCGAGACCACCGAAACATCTGCCGCGTCAACCGGTACAGCACGAATCAACACACTGTTGCCACCAAAGTCCTCTACCTCAAAACCCGCTTTTGCAAGCAGCTCTTCGTTTTCGGTCAAGGCGTTTTTCTCCGCGGCATCCAGATTTACGGTAACGGGCGCAAGCAGCATCTGCCCATCCACAGCACCATAACCCGCTACCAGTTTTTCGTAAAGAATGCGCTCATGGGCAGCATGCTTATCTATCAGCACAAGGTGGTCGTTCCGCTCAGCAATCAGGTAGGTTGCGAAGGCTTCGCCAATATAGCGAAGCGGCGCTTTTTCGCTGGCGGACAAACTTACATCTGCCAATATTTCTTCTGCCACAAGCGATTGCTGCACTGGTGCACTTTCTGCCACGTATGCAGCCGGTACCTCTTCTGGCAATTTTTGAATATCTAAAGATGTGTCAGAGAACACATTAGCTGATGCCGGACGTTGCAACGGGCTGGTCTGATAAAGCACCGGTGACTCTTGCGCAAGCAGGCTTGGAGCGGCATCTACCGAGTGAGCCGCAAAAATAGGCTTACTTGCAAAACCATTTGGCTGAAATGAGAATGTGGGTTGCGGATACCCTTTGAACTCGGCCTTTTCTGCCTCTTTCGGGACTGTAAAGTTGTCAAGCTGTACAGTACTGCCAGAGCTAATTGGTTCCGCTTGCTGTGTCTCCACACTTGAAAAGCCTGCTGCCGGCGCCAAAGTCACCTCTCTGGTCGGCAGCCCCGGCCCATTCAGGCAAAGTTTTACAGCACGGTAGACATGGTCAAATATTTCGTTGTTATTTGCAAAGCGCACCTCTGTTTTGGCAGGATGCACATTAACATCCACGCGGTCAAGCGGCATGGTAAGGTTTAATACGCAGCCAGGGAATCTGCCCTGCATCACCATTCCCTTATAAGCTGCTTCGACGGCAGCTGTCATGGTGGTGTTTTGTACATAGCGGCCATTTACATAAAAGAACTGCATTCCTCTGCTGCCGCGGCAGGCAGTAGGGGCTGTTACAAAGCCCGCAACGTCAATAATACCACTCTGTTGTTGCACAGAAAGTAGATTTTTCGCGAAATCTTTAGAAAGTACACCGTAGATGGCGGAAAGCAAGCGCTCGTCGCCAGGTGTTTGGAATTGTTCTTTTCCGTCTTTAATGTAAGTGAACGAGATTTCTGGATGGGCTAGCGCTTGCCGCAACACTACATCGCCTACGTAGTTTGCTTCGCTTTGGTCTTTTTTCAAAAACTTCATGCGGGCCGGTACATTATAAAACAAATCCTGCACCGTTACCGTGGTGCCAACCGGGCGGGCGGCAGCTTCTGCTGAAAGCTCTTCCCCGCCTGCCTGTCGGTAACAGCAGGCATATTCGTCCTGCTCAGTGCGGGTAATAAGCTCTACTCTTGCCACAGCGGAGATGCTTGCCAGAGCCTCACCACGAAAACCCAGTGTGCCAATGCTGTCAAGATCAGCTGGCTTTTCTATTTTGCTTGTAGCATGGCGAATGAAGGCTGTTGCAATAAACTCCGCTTCAATTCCGCAACCGTCATCTTCGACGGTGATACGCGAGATGCCTCCTCGTTCAATTTCGACACAAATGTGTTTTGCACCCGCATCAATTGCATTTTCTACCAACTCTTTTACTACGGAAGAAGGCCGTTCGACCACTTCGCCCGCAGCTATTAGCTCTGCAGTATGTTTATCTAATACATGAATCACTGCCAAAGCATTCACCTGCCTTTCGGGAACTTATCTTTGCTATTTTTCTTCCTCTGCAAACTCTTGTTTCAGCCGGTAAAGTGCATTCAGCGCTTCCAGCGGAGTAAGCGTTTCCACATCCAACGCGCGCAGCTGCTCTACCAGTTTGGGCGGCGCACTAAGCTTTTCATATCGCTCAAAGTTGCCAAAATCCATTTGGGTTACAGCATTTACCGCCGAGCCGGATTCCAGCTCTTTGAGCACCTCTTTTGCGCGAACAATAACTGCATCCGGCAGCCCGGCAAGCTTTGAAACCTCGATACCGTAACTGTCATCCGCTGGCCCACGCACAATACGACGCAGGAAGGTAATGTCATCGCCACGTTTTTTTACGGCAATATTGTAATTCTTCACGCCTTCGATTTCGGATTCCAGCTCAGTCAGCTCATGATAATGGGTGGCAAACAGCGTTTTGCAGGCAAGATGCCCCCCATCGTCCGCCATGTGCTCTACTACGGCGCGGGCAATGCTCATGCCATCAAACGTAGAGGTACCCCGTCCGATTTCGTCTAAAACAACAAGGCTTTTACGCGTTGCTTTTTCAAGAATCTCTGCAACTTCGGTCATCTCCACCATAAATGTAGATTTACCGGCAGAGAGGTCATCTGCTGCACCCACGCGGGTAAAGATGCTGTCTACCACGCCTGCGACTACTTCTTTTGCGGGCACAAACGAACCGATTTGTGCCATCAGACTAATGAGTGCGGTTTGTCGCATATAGGTAGACTTACCTGCCATATTCGGCCCGGTAATAATCAGCATACGGTTGTCGCGGCAGTCCAGTTCTGTGTCATTGGGCACAAAAATGCTTTTACCGGTCATTTTTTCTACCACCGGATGACGGCCTTCCACAATTTTCAGCTCGTCGCCATTGTTGACGATGGGTCGCACATAATTGTTTTTACGCGCCGTTTCTGCAAAACTGCACAACACATCCAGCTCTGCAATGGCTGCTGCAGTAGCTTGTACACGAAGCAGCTCTTTCGCAATGTCACCCAGCAGATCATCAAAAAGCTGACGTTCGAGCAATACAAGGCGTTCGCTTGCGCCCAAAATGCGGCTTTCCAGCTGTTTCAGCTCGTCCGTAATGTAGCGCTCGGCATTGGCAAGGGTTTGTTTGCGTACAAAGTTTGCCGGAATTTCTGCCGTAACCGCGCGCGAGACCTCTATGTAATAGCCGAACACCCGGTTATAGCCAATCTTCAGTTTAGAAATACCAGTTTCTTCCCGCAGCTTAGTTTCAAGCCCGGTCAAAAAACCTTTGCCGCCATGCACAATGTCTCTCAGCTCATCCACTTCCGAGTTATACCCGGTGCGAATCACACCGCCTTCTTTTAAGGTAGAAGGCGCATTTTCATCAATGGCAGCTTCAATACGGTCCTTTACATCCTGCAATGGGTCAATGCGAGAAAGCAAATCACGAATTTCGGCTGTTTTACAGCCGGAAATCAAAGTGCGAATGCCCGGCAAAACACCACAGGTTGCCGACAGTGCATAAACTTCTTTCGGTGAGGCAGAGCCATAGATTACACGTGTCATCAAACGCTCGAGATCGAACACTCTGCCCAGCTCTTCCATTAAGTCAGAACGCAGCACATTGTCGCGATAAAGCTCTTCCGTTCCATCAAGACGGGCGTTAATCTGTGCGACATTCAGCAGCGGTTGCTCCACCCATGCACGAATGAGACGTTTTCCCATCGCTGTTTCAGTTTTGTCCAGCACCCAAAGCAATGTGCCGCGTTTTTCTCTGCCGCGCATCGTCTCGGTAAGTTCCAAGTTTGCGCGGGTAACAGGAGAAAGCCGCATATACTCAGACCCGCTGTACAGGTCTACGACTTTCAGACGTTCGATACCCTTTTTCTGGGTTCTTTCCAGGTATGCAATCAGCGCAGCAACGGAAAGAGCTAAGGCGCTGCCTGCCGCAAGTCCTGTAGTTTTTTCGTAATCTGTTCCAAATTGATGTTCCAGTTTCTCCTGGCAAGCCGCCGGCCTATAATCCGTCTCATCCAGCAGCTCAACGAGGCAAGCCAGATGGTCTTTGATGTACCCTGTCACTCGTTTATGTGCAAGAATCTCTGCATTAAACAGTAATTCACTCGGGCAAAAACGGCAAAGCTCTCCCAGCAGCTGTTCATCCAGCTTTTCGCCTGAAAGATGCGTCGCATGGCACACACCAGTAGAAATATCTGCAAAAACAACACCTGCTTCTTTGCCCATTAAGCAAACCGAGCCGATATAATTGTTTTTCGCATCATCCAGCATACTGCTTTCAATGACAGTGCCTGGCGTGATTACGCGGATAATATCACGCTTTACCAACCCTTTTGCAAGGGACGGATCCTCCATTTGCTCGCAGATGGCTACTTTATAGCCCTTTGCAATCAACCTTGCAATATACCCTTCGCTGGAGTGAAACGGCACGCCACACATAGGGGCACGCTCTTCCTGACCGCAATCGCGCCCGGTAAGGGTAAGTTCCAACTCTTTTGACGCAAGTATCGCATCATCGAAGAACATTTCATAAAAATCGCCGAGCCGAAAAAACAGAATTGCGTCCTTATATTGCTCCTTGATTTCAAAATACTGTTTCATCATGGGGGAAAGCTCCGCCAAAATGCGCACCACCTAACACAAGTAAAATAAAAAGCGGTACGCGGATCTACGCGCACCGCTTCGGTTGAAAGCTGTTCTATTAGTGACAGCCACCACAGCTGCCGCAGCTGCCACTGCAGCCGCCAGAGGACTGCTGCACAGCGGTCGGATCTTCGCCGTTTACGGCAGCGGTCAGGATATCGGTAATGTACTGCATCAGCGTATCCATCTGGTTTTTCGCCTGGTTGTAAGCGACCATGCTCTCGTTATTCATGATTTCCATGTACAGTGCATGGATTTTCTCGTTGATGTCGTTGACGCGATCGGTATTTTTGTCGTCGCCTTTTGCAATCTCGTTGTTCAGGTCCATGCGAGCAAGATTGAAGTCAGCAATCTGCTGCTGCAGCTCCTGGTCAGCATCGTTCAGCTTGCGTGCGTTGTCCAGCACTTTAAAGGCTTCACTTTTCTGAAGCTCCAGGCCCAGCTGTTTAGTCAATTCAATAACGTCCATTTATAATAGCTCCTTTGATTATATTGTATTTAGGATTGGCTGCCTGCCGGCAGGCCATACATCTTTTTGTTTATTCGCCCTGCTCTTCGGCAATAGAACCGGTAAGCAGAATGCCCCGATGCCCTGTAATATTCACCCACACAAATTTGCCGGTGTGGTTTTCCGGTGCAGAAAACTCTGCCACCAGATTATTTTCAAGGCGTCCGCTCCAAGTGCCCTCTATTTTGCCCAAACCGTCTACCAGTACGCGCACCTTGCGGCCGACCATTTTTTCTGCAAAATTAACGGCAAATTCCTCATGCAGATTCAGCAGTTTGCTAATACGCGCCGTTTTGGCGCTATAAGGGGTGCTGTCGGGCATCATTGCGGCTTTTGTGCCAGTACGTTTGGAATAGATAAAAGTAAACAACTGCACGTAGCCTACTTCACGCACCAGTTCCAGTGTTTTTTCAAAATCC
This sequence comes from Pygmaiobacter massiliensis, assembly GCF_900199435.1. GTDB lineage: Bacteria > Bacillota > Clostridia > Oscillospirales > Ruminococcaceae > Pygmaiobacter > Pygmaiobacter massiliensis. Next base: position 125,078 of record NZ_OAML01000002.1, on the reverse strand, counting down.
TCTTCTGTCTCGCCCGGGAAACCGACGATGATATCGCTGGAGAAAGTCATCTCAGGAATCCTTTCTTTTGCGTAGCGAATCAGAGAAAGGTATTCTGTAACATTGTATTTGCGGTTCATCTGAGCAAGGATGGAATCCGAGCCGCTCTGTACCGGTAGGTGGAGATTGTTGCAAATCTTATCGTGCGTGGCGATTGTGTCAATCAGCTTCCGGCTTGCATCTTTGGGGTGGCTGGTCATAAACCGCAGGCGGAAGTCACCGGGCTCTTCTGCAAGCATTGCGAGAAGATCTGCAAAATCCATCGGGTGATCCAGGCCCTTGCCATAGCTGTTCACGTTCTGCCCCAGCAGCGTAATCTCTTTATATCCACTCTGAATCAGCGCACGAAACTCTGCCAGAATGTTCTCTGCCGAACGGCTGCGCTCTCTGCCACGAACAAACGGAACAATGCAGTACGAGCAGAAATTATCGCAGCCATACATAATGGGCAGCCACGCTTTAAAGGAAGAGTCGCGATGGATTGGCAGGTTTTCTACCAGCTCAGTCCGCTCCGCCGGCTCCATAATCACTTTTTTACGGGTTCGGATACGCTCTCCGATCATATGAGGCAGCTGATCGATGCCATTTACACCAAACACGATATCTACATACGGATAACTCTGTTTGATTTTATCGACTACTGTTTTTTGCTGCACCATGCAGCCACAAACAGCAATCATCATTTTCGGGTTTGCGACCTTTAGATTTTTCAGCGCGCCGATGTTGCCGAAAACACGCTGTTCTGCATGCTCTCGCACTGCGCAGGTGTTAAAGATGACAAGGTCCGCGCCTTCGGCACGGTCTGTCAGCCCATACCCGAGCTGCACCAGCACGCCTTTGATCTTTTCACCGTCATTTACGTTTTGCTGACAGCCAAAGGAGTGCATATAAGCAAGGGGCGGGGTTTCATAATAGTTAGCAATCGCGTCAATCACGCGATCCTGCTCCACGAAGTTCTGGTAATCCAAAGCTTCACCTCCAATTAGCTAATTATACTACTTTTGGAGGCTTTTCACAAGTCTTAGTCGTTATTTGGCGAGCAAAGGCTTCAAATATTGGCCGGTATAGCTTCGCTCGCAGGCGGCTACTTCTTCGGGGGTGCCTACTGCAATAATCTCACCGCCCGCATCGCCGCCCTCCGGGCCAAGGTCGATGATGTGGTCGCTTACCTTGATAATGTCCAGATTGTGCTCAATCACAATAATCGTATTGCCTGCATCGACCAGTTTTTGCAGCACTGTGATGAGTTTATGCACGTCTGCAACATGCAGACCGGTGGTCGGCTCGTCTAGAATATATACTGTCTGCCCTGTTTCGCGTTTTGCCAGCTCCAGTGCCAGTTTAACGCGCTGTGCTTCACCGCCCGAAAGAGTAGTTGCACTCTGCCCCAGCTTGATATAGCCAAGGCCTACATCCGACAAAGTTTTGATTTTGCGATAAATGCGCGGAATATTCTCAAAAAAGCCCATCGCTTCTTCCACTGTCATATCCAGCACATCATAAATGCTCTTGTCCTTGTATTTGACTTCGAGCGTTTCGCGGTTGTAACGTTTCCCTTTGCAAACCTCGCAAGGCACATAAATATCCGGCAAAAAGTGCATTTCGATTTTAATAATGCCGTCGCCCTCACAAGCTTCGCAGCGGCCGCCCTTCACGTTAAAGGAAAAGCGTCCCGGACCGTAGCCGCGCATTTTGGCATCCTGTGTTTGCGAGAACAGAGTGCGAATATCTGTGAATACACCGGTGTAGGTGGCAGGGTTCGAGCGCGGTGTGCGCCCGATGGGTGACTGATCAATACCAATCACCTTATCGACATATTCCAGCCCTTCAATATCTGCAAATTTGCCGGGGCGCAGCTTGGCACCGTTCAATTCACTGGCAAGCTTTTTGTACAGGATATCGTTAATCAAGCTGGATTTTCCGCTGCCCGAAACGCCGGTCACGCAGGTCATGACACCGAGCGGGAACTCCGCAGTAACATTTTTGAGGTTGTTCTGGGTCGCGTCAATAATGCGAATTGCCTGCCCTGTTCCCTTGCGACGCTCTTTCGGTACTGCGATTTGCTTTTTGCCCGAAAGATATTGCCCGGTGATAGAGCGTGGCTCTGCCATAATGTCTGCCACGGTACCGGCTGCCACCAACTCGCCGCCGTGGACGCCCGCACCCGGGCCAATATCAACAATATAATCCGCCGCGCGCATCGTGTCCTCATCATGCTCTACCACAATAAGGGTATTGCCGAGGTCACGAAGCCGTTGCATGGTAGCAATCAGCTTGCTGTTATCACGCTGGTGCAATCCAATGGAAGGCTCGTCGAGAATATAAAGCACCCCCACAAGGTAAGAACCGATTTGGGTTGCAAGCCGAATACGTTGGCTTTCACCGCCCGAAAGGGTCTGCGCGTTACGAAACAGTGTGAGATACTCAAGTCCTACGCTCTGTAAAAAGCCGAGGCGCTCACGAATTTCTTTTAAAATGCGATCAGCAATCATATGCTCGCGCTCGGTCAGCTCCAGCGTATCCAGGAAAAGCAGCTCATCACGCACAGATTTTTGTGTGAACTGTGTAATATTGATGCCACCGACTGTCACGGCAAGGCTCGTTTGCTTCAAACGGTCACCGTTACAATCCGGGCAGGCTACGCCGTTCATAAAGCCTGCAATCTCTTCTTTCATCCAGTCGCTGGTGGTTTCGCGAAAACGGCGCTCTAGGTTGCCCACCAAGCCCTCAAAGCTGGCATAATATCGGCCTTCGCCTCGTTCCGTTTCCCGGTAGAGTTCCAGCTTTTCGCTGCCAGTACCGTAGAGCAGGGCTTGAAGGCCCTCTGCGGAAATCTCTTTAATGGGCGTGTCGAGTGTAAAGTTATACCGCTTCGCAAGCGCCTTGTAATACATTTCGCTGATGGAGCCCGGCGAATAATACCAGCCACTTGCCTTAATGCCACCCTGTTTGATGGAAAGTTTTTTGTTCGGCAGCAGTAACTCCGGGTCTACCCGCATAAAGGTACCGAGGCCGGTACATTTTTCGCAGGCACCGAACGGGTTATTAAAGCTGAACATGCGGGGCGCTAGCTCATCCACCGAAACACCATGTTCCGGGCAGGCATAGTTTTGAGAAAAGTGCATCTCTTCCCCGCCGATGACATCGATGACGATAAGCCCACCGGAAAGGCCGGTTGCAGTCTCAATGGAATCCGCAAGACGGCTGCGCACCTCATCATTAATGACAAGGCGGTCGACTACGATTTCAATGGTGTGTTTGATGTTCTTTTCCAGCTTGATTTCTTCTTCAAGGTCATAGAGGTTGCCATCCACCCTTACGCGGGCAAAACCACTGCGGGCCGCTGCTTCAAACTCTTTTACGTGGGTACCTTTTCGGCCCCGCACCACCGGCGCGAGCACCTGAAAACGAGTTCCCTCCGGCAGTTTGAGAATAGCATCCACCATCTGGTCGACAGTCTGCTGCTCAATCACCCTGCCGCAAACCGGACAGTGCGGCACGCCGATGCGTGCATAAAGCAAACGCAGGTAGTCATAAATCTCGGTTACGGTGCCAACGGTGGAACGCGGGTTGCGCGAAGTAGTCTTTTGGTCTATGGAAATAGCCGGAGAAAGTCCTTCGATGGAATCTACATCGGGCTTGTCCATCTGGCCCAAAAACTGACGCGCATAGCTGGAAAGACTCTCTACATAGCGGCGCTGTCCATCGGCGTAAATCGTATCGAACGCAAGGCTGGATTTACCGCTGCCCGAAAGACCAGTCATTACAATCAGTTGGTCACGCGGCAGGGTTACGTCGATATTTTTTAAATTGTGCTCTCTGGCACCTTTGATGACGATTTTATCTCTGCTCAAAATATTAGCCCTTTCTGAGTTTTTCAATACGGTCACGCAAGTAAGCTGCGTGCTCAAAATCAAGTATTTTAGCGGCTTCTTTCATTTCTCTGGTCAGGCGCGTAATCAGCTGTTCTCTCTCTGCCCTGCTCATGCGCTTTGCCTTTTTCTCACTGCCGTCTTCTTCGGTAGAAATGTTAATCATGCCGCGAATCTCTTTGTGGATTGTTTTAGGCACGATGCCATGTGCCTCGTTGTATGACTGCTGAATGCCGCGGCGCCGGTCGGTTTCCAGCAGCGCACGCTCCATGCTTGGGGTAACCGTATCGGCATACATGATTACCTTGCCTTCGGCGTTGCGCGCGGCACGGCCGATGGTTTGTATCAAGCTGGTTTCGCTGCGCAAAAAGCCTTCTTTGTCGGCATCCAAAATTGCAACCAGCGTGACTTCTGGTAAATCAAGCCCTTCACGCAGCAGGTTAATGCCCACCAAAACATCGATGGCACCACTGCGCAGGTCCCGAATCAGCTCTTGACGCTCAAAGTTATCTACCTCGTGGTGCAAGTATTTTACTCTTACCCCGTGGTCAGAAAGATACTCGGTAAGATCTTCTGCCATTTTTTTGGTTAGGGTGGTTACCAGCACCCGCTCTTTGCGGTCAATGCGCTGGTTGATTTCCGAAAGCAGATCTTCAATTTGCCCCTCGACGGGTTTAACGATAACTTCCGGATCCAGAAGCCCGGTGGGACGAATTACTTGCTCTGCAATCTGCGCGGAGTGAGTACGCTCGTATTCGCCCGGGGTTGCGCTAACATAGATTGCCTGCCCTATTTTGCCCTCAAACTCATCAAAGGTCAGCGGGCGGTTATCAAAAGCAGAAGGCAGCCGGAAACCAAAGTTCACAAGGTTCTGCTTGCGTGCCCGGTCGCCGCCGTACATCGCCCGCAACTGGGGCAGCATAACGTGACTTTCGTCCACAAATAAGATGAAATCATCTGGGAAATAGTCCAGCAGCGTACACGGAATGCTGCCCGGCTCACGCCCGGAAAGGGTGCAGGAATAGTTTTCGATACCTTTGCAGACACCTACTTCCTGCAGCATTTCCATATCGTAGTTGGTGCGCTGGGCAATGCGCTGCGCTTCAATCAGCTTGCCCTCAGCTGTAAAGGCTTTCACCTGCTCATCCATTTCTTCCCGAATTTGACCGATCGCCGAAGCCATTTTTTCGCGTGGGACGATATAATGGCTTGCCGGGAAAATGGCTACATGCTTAATGGTGTTTTTGCGATCTCCGGTCAGTGCATTTACCTCACTGATACGGTCAATCTCGTCACCAAAAAACTCAACCCGGATGGCAACATCATTGTAATAGGCAAGGTTAATCTCTACGATGTCGCCGTGTACGCGGAATTTGTTGCGGGTGAAATTGATGTCGTTGCGCTCATACTGCAAATCTACCAGCCGCCGCATCAGCTCATCGCGTTTCATCATCATCCCCTGGCGTAGACTGATAACCATGCTGCGGTAATCAATAGGGCTACCGAGCGAGTAAATGCAGGATACGCTGGCAACGATGATAACGTCACGTCGCTCAGACAGTGCCGCGGTGGCAGAGTGGCGCAGGCGGTCGATTTCCTCATTAATTGCGCTATCTTTTTCAATGTAGGTGTCGGTAGAAGGAATGTAGGCTTCCGGCTGATAGTAATCGTAATACGAAACGAAATACTCTACCGCGTTGTTCGGAAAAAATTCCCGAAACTCGGTGCACAACTGAGCTGCCAGCGTTTTATTATGTGCCAACACCAGCGCCGGCCGGTTGGCATTTGCAATAATATTGGCCATGGTAAACGTTTTACCACTGCCGGTAACGCCCAGCATCGTTTGTGCGTGGTATCCGTTTTTTAATCCTTCTGTCAGCTTTGCAATCGCTTGGGGCTGGTCACCCGTCGGCTTATATTCTGAGACCAGTTCAAAATGGTCCATACTGTTTCGCCTCCTTACTGCATACCGAGGCACCTGTTGCCTGGGCATGTTCTGCCTTTTCGGGCAAAATTCACTCTATTCTTATCAAAAAACACATATGTTATATTATCTCATTAAACATTTTTAATATCAATAGAACACCCTTGTAAATTTGTAAAATTCACGGTTGCCTGCACGATACAGTTGATGAAACCAGTTTCTGCTGCTACAATGGCAAAAAAGACAGATGAAATTTGCTGGAGGTGTGCAAATGAAAGAGCTGCCGGAGCTGATAGCCGGTTTAAGCGCAGCAGACCATAACTATGCGTTTTTCTGCTTACAAACACTGGAAGAAGAAAGCCGTAAATCTGCGCAGATTTACAATTTTTTAGACGTTTTTACTGCGATGCTGTGGAGCGAAAACTCTTACCTGCGCACGCGTGGATTTCGCTTGATTGCAGCCAGTGCAAAATGGGACAGTGCAAACAAAATAGAAGCGGTACAAGCGCGGTGCCTGGCCTGCCTCGGCGATGTAAAGCCCACAGCCGCGCGGCAGTGCCTTAAGGCTTTGCCGGCCCTTGCCGCAGCAAAGCCACTGTGGAAGAGCGATATCATCACCGCGCTTGCGGATATCACCATAAGCAGTTATCCCCCCAGCATGCAGCCTTTGCTTGCAAAAGACGTTAGGGAGGCATTAGATGCTTTAGGCCAATAATAAAAGCACAGAGCGCCCAGCTGTTTGCATGGGGAAACTCTGTGCTTTCGTTTTATCAAAATATTTCTGTTGGCGCGTTGCCGCGTCCTGTCATCTGGTATACGCAAGCTGTGCGAGCAGTCCCGTATCTGCAAGAGAAATATAACTGTCTTCCGCAACAATAATATGATCTACCAGACGCACATTTAAAAGCTGCAATGCCTGCATCAGCTGGGCGGTTGCCTGCTTATCATTCCGTGAGGGCAGCGCAAGGCCACCCGGGTGATTATGAGCTAAGATAACCCCTGTGGCATTGGTAGCGACTACTTCTGTGACAACCTTTTTGATGCTAATCGGCGCCATATTTACGGTGCCTTCAAAAAGTTTCGTGGCACGCAGTACCTTGTTTTTATCGTCCAGCAATAAAACATGCACTTCTTCGTTAGGCTTACCAAAAAGCCTGCCTACGAAAAACTCGCCGGCGTCGGAGGTTCTGGTAATCACGGTGCAGTTTGCAGTGCGGTCGGCCTGGTAAAAGGCAGCCACTGCCTGCACCAGCTTAATGAGTGTCGCCGAAGTCGGGCCAATTCCCTCAACCTCTATTAAGGCGTTATAAGGGGCATCCAATACCCCCGCAAAGCTGCCAAATCGTTCTAGCAGGCGGTGTGCCATTTCGTTGGTGTCGCAGCGTTTATGGGTAAAAAACAAAAGTAGTTCCAGCACATTTATTGGTTCAAATCCTTCAATGCCCTGTTGCAAAAACCGCTTTTGCAAGCGCTGACGGTGCCCATCGTGAATCCCCAAATTGACACCCCCCTGTTTTTTGTTTATACTTACTTTTATTGATTTTTGTATTGCCTGAACATCGTTTTTTACTGAAAAAGCAACGTTTTTATTATAGCACAGGTCAGGCGGCAAGAGCAATTTAATTTCTGTGGGCTGATACCCCAAAAGGATGTTTTAAGTGAAAGAATTTACCGCCAGCGCAAATGAGGAAGGCGTCCGCCTTTCGCGCTTCGTAGAGAAAGTAACGGCAGAACTGCCGCGTTCTGTACTTTACAAGAGTTTTCGCAATAAACGCATTAAAGTAAATGGAAAAAAGCAAGACCCAGATTACCGGCTTGCCACCGGAGACCTGGTGCAGCTTTACCTGAATGATGAGTTCTTTGCCGCACCTTCTGCCGCGCCTTTAAAAAAGAAACCCGGCAAACTGCAAATCGTATACGAAGACGCTGCCATTGCCGTGCTGTACAAACCGGTGCATATGCTTTGCCATTCTGACCGTACAGGTGATACCAACCTTGTGGATCTTTTTGTAGACCATTTAAAAGAAACCGGCGAATATATCCCCGCTGGGGGCAGCCCCTTTCGCCCGGCGATTTGCAACCGACTGGACCGTGGTACCGAAGGGCTGGTGCTTGCAGCCAAAACTTACCCGGCCTTGCGCGATGCAACCGCAATTATACGGGAAAGCTGGCTACACAAACAATATCTCTGCATCGTAAAAGGCCGCCCCACAGAGGGTCGGCTGACTGCGTACTGGCAGCATGACGAAGGAAAGAAAAAGGTTTTCATTTATCGCAAACCCGCAGAAAAGCGCAAAGAAATTATCACTGGCGTAGAGGTGTTGGAAGAACGCGCTGGCTGTTCGCTTTGCCGCGTTACGCTCTACACCGGGCGCACCCACCAAATTCGGGCGCATCTTGCTTTTCTCGGCTGCCCGCTGCTGGGCGATAAAAAATATGGTGATGTAAACTTTAACGCCCTTTATCCTGCTTTTACAGACCAGGCTTTATGCGCGTACCGGCTAAGCTTTGAGGGAATCCCAAGAGAGAGCACACTGGCTTACCTGAATGGACAAACCATTGAGCTGCCTTCTCCCTCTCTGCCGGTAAAATTCAAACAGCTTTAATAAAAAAAGGAAAGGCCCCCTGTCAAACCGGCAGGGGGTTCCTCTGTGTTCTGAAATTTCGTCCATGCATTTATCAGCGCTTAAGGTTTCGCCCTTCTACCCGTTCTGCGGCATAGCTGCTGAGTCTGCAAAGCCAGAAAAGCCAGCCCGCTACAAGAAGCAAAAAGCAAAGCACGTTGATTTCACCCCCCTTTTTCGGGATTGTACTGCAACCTTAATGCAAAGTATGTCGAATTCTTTTGGTGATGGGGTTGCTCTTACCGTCCAACTTCGCTATAATAGCAACATCTACAAATCGTGAGGAGAGATTTTATGGAACTTTTAAAGCAGCGTATTTTACAGGATGGTACAGTGCGCCCCGGTAACATTCTGAAGGTGGACAGCTTCATTAACCACCAAATCGACGTCGCGCTGCTCAACGAGATTGGCAAAGAGTTCTATCGCCATTTTAAAGAGAAAAAGATTACTCGTATTATTACCATCGAGGCTAGCGGTATCGGCATTGCCTGCATTGCTGCACAATATTTTAACGTACCTGTAGTATTTGCCAAAAAAGCAAAAAGCAAAAACCTGGACGGTGACCTTTACCAAACTGTTGTAACCAGCTACACTCATGGCACTGATTACACCGTTGTGCTGGAAAAGAAATTTCTCGGCAAAGAAGACCGGATTTTGATTATCGACGATTTTCTTGCTACCGGCAAAGCACAAATGGGACTTTTGGACATTGCAAAACAGGCTGGCGCAACTGTTGCGGGCATTGGTATTGTGATTGAAAAGGGCTTTCAAGGTGGTGGCGACCATCTGCGCGAGATAGGCTATGACCTGCAGAGCCTTGCCATTGTGGATTCTATGAGCGATAACGATCTGACCTTCCGCGATTAGTTTCGCTAAAGCAAAGAACCTTTTTCTCCTCTCTTTGCTTGTTTGGCACAAAATGTGGCACACTATTGCATATAAAGCGTGCCAGCAATAAAAAAGCCGTCACGCCCGCCCGTTTTACCGGGTTGTGGTGGGCGGTAAATTTTTTATCCGCTGCCCGACACCTGTTTAGAGCAGCATTTGGGTGCAGCAAAACAAAAGGAGCAGTGAAGGAAATGATTTTGGTCACTACTAATCATATTACCGGTAAGGAGCTGGAGATGCTTGGGCTGGTAAAGGGCGGCACCATACAATCCCGAAACCTTGGCAAGGATATTGCGCAAGGCTTTAAAAGCCTTGCTGGCGGCGAGCTGACTGCTTACACCGAAATGATGAGCATGGCACGTGCACTTGCCACGCAGCGTATGGTAGAAGAAGCGGAGACACTTGGTGCAGATGCCATTGTGGGTGTACGGTATAACTCCTCTTCTGTGATGCAGGGAGCGGCAGAGATTCTTGCTTATGGCACAGCGGTAAAATTTAAATGATTCTTTGCTTTTCAAGTTTCGTAAGTCGGTGTTTTTACACCGACTTTTTATTTTATGCAAAGCCGCCAGCTTTATATGGAATATTCTTTTACGGCAATTATGCGCTAAAACCGTTTTCACTATAAATACTGCTCTTGTCTTTTTATTAGTGCTGTATATGCTGTTGAGCCCCGAACTTTTGCAATAGCTTGCACCGTAGATTACGCTGCGCCGTCCGGGTATGCAACAAAATAAGCAGTTACTGGGGCCTGCCAAGCTTTGTCTTGGAACAAAAAATCAGTGTGCCCGCTCTTATGCGAGGCACACTGAAAAAATTATAATTAATTGGTGAGAGCCGAGAGTGCTACTTTATCTGGCATGATTGCAAATAAAGCCATGCGTAAAGCATCTTGACCGAACAGCGCAGAACGAAAGCTTGCTGCGAGCAACGCATCTATATTCTCTTCGGAATATTCAATCTCTTTCGAGTATCTTACCGCAAGTGAAAGTCGCTGCGCGCAGCTACAATCCTCTGTTTGTGCCAATACCAGCAACCGATGCATCAGCCAGCTGGAAAACACAAGATGAATTTTTGACAGCGCATCATGGTCTTGCATGGCTTTCATAAAATAACGCCAGACGCCGTAAACCAAAAGCTGCTCTTCCTCCCGCGCAGCTTCCGGTGAAAGTACAAAACCTTGTACAGCGTGTTGCAAAATCTCCGGCAGCCGGGTTTGTATCTCTTGCAACTGTGTCATCCACGCTGGATCATTGATTTCAAACTCTTGGTATAGCCCTGCAAACTGTTGGTACCAAGCCAGGGCACCCTTTTGCTGCCGGGTAGAAAGCACTGGGCGTTTGATAGGCTGATGCAACTCTTGCACAGCGTCCCAGCGGGCAAACAGTTCCGGCAATTGCTCCAGGTTTTCTTCCAGGCAAGACTGCAGCTCTTCCCCATACTGAAGCAACAAAAGTACACGGCTTTCAATCGGCAGTGTACGGTTTTGGAGAATCATCAGCGCGCGCTGCCGGGCTGCAAGCAGGTGGTTTTCCCATTGATCCGGCTGCCGGTGTGGCAGTTCCTGTTCCCCTTTTATGGGGGCTTCCCTCTCCAAAAAGGCAACAGGGGTACGATGGGTCAAAATCAGCCGTGCCGCTTCTTCACAGCAAAGGCCTAGCCCCGCCTCAGTGCAATCACTCAGCCAAGTATAAAAACGCGGGTGCCGGTCACAGATTTGGCAAAGGTGCCCGGCACCCAGCGTGGTTATAATATCGCAAAGGTTTTGTTCGTTTAAAAAAGGGCAACGCTCGTCCTCTTTCAGCCGAAAATGAGGCTCACCCTCGGTGTCAATTTCCGTGCGAAGGCGCTCGCCAAAAGCCCCCGGCTGGGAGCGGTAATCCTCCCATGCAACGGGGTCAATATCTATTTCCCATCCAATGCAGCAATTGTCTTTGCAGGCACTGCCAATGCAATGAAAATCGGGATAGTAATCCGGTATTCTCTGTTTCACCTTTTATTCTCCGTTATCCGCGTTTGTTTTTGTCAGCAACTGGTGCATACACCGTTATTACTGACCAAAAGTATCGAATTTGAGTATACCATTTTTACATCTTTTTCGCCATTCTTATCTTAGTGTCTTCCGCAAAATCAAAAAAATACCACAGTGCGTACGCTCTGTGGTATAAATAAAACTTATAATGTTGTTAGTTTGCGGTAGTTGTGCTGTTGGCCTTTGCTTTTATAGTTTGCGCTGCTGGTCCGTTTACAATGCTACCAAACTGTTTGATGAGATCGAACAGATAGTTGCTGCCACGGCTGATAAGCACACCGGTCAGTACACTGCCCACATAAGGCAACGACGCTTCCAGTCCCAGCATCTCGAAAAGATCGATTCGATAGACTACTGCACAAAATACCCCAATGCCAATCGAAAGAGCCATTTGCCAGCAAAGATGATGGTTTTGGATGAGATGCTGCAGGTAAGTGATAAGACCCTCTACTACTACAGCCATAAGAAGGATTGGCATGAAATTCATAGCGGTTTCCTTTCTGTGCTTTTTTATTACAAATCACTGATATCTATGCTATACTAAATAAAAATATGCTGCCCGTGCGTGGGGCAGCAAAGCAAACGGAGTGTTATTTATGCAGCGTCTTATTGTATCCACCCCGGCCCCTGTGCGGCTTTGCGATTATCTGCCGGGTGTATGCCCGCTTTTGGGTGGTTCTGGTAAAGTATTTCGGCTTGCCAAAGAGAAAAAGATTAAGCTGAACGGAGCCAAATGCGAGGGCGGTACGAAAATAAAAAGCGGAGATGAGCTAACGCTGTTTTTGCCGGACGAGCTGCTGCGCCGACCAGAAGGCGGTCCGCTTTTTCTTTCTGCACGGCCGTCACTAGCGGTAGTATACGAAGACAGCCAGCTGCTGATTGTCGATAAGCCTGCTGGACTGCCCGTGATGGACGAAGCCGAGCAACTGGCAGACACCTTGATTAATCGGGCACTGCTTTACCTCTACGGTAAAAAAGAGTACCAGCCGGACAAGGGCTACACCCCTACACTTTGTCACCGGTTGGATACCGGAACCAGCGGGCTTGTTATTCTAGCAAAAACCTCAAAAGCCGAAACGGCGGTGCTGGCTGCCATTAAAAAACGCAGCATTGCAAAAACGTATTACTGTGTTACCTTTGGTCGTCCGCAGCCCGCAGAGGCAACTTTGCGCGGCTACCTTTACAAAAACGCCGCAAAGGGTGTGGTTCAAGTATTGGATGCACCGCGCTCGGGTGCTGTCGAGATTGTGACAGAATATCATCAGCTTGCCGTTAGCGGACGGCTTGCCTTGCTGGAAGTCAACCTTATCACCGGGCGCACCCATCAGATTCGCGCGCATCTCGCAAGTATTGGCTGCCCGATTGTCGGCGACTCCAAGTATGGGAACAATGCCGTTAATCGCGAGCTGAAAGCCAAATATCAGCTGCTTTGCGCACGTAAAATCACTTTCCCCGCCTGCCATGAAGGGCCTTTGGCAGCTGTATCAGGAAAAACCTTTACAGCAGAAAAACCCTGGTATTTCGAGCAGGTTTTAGATGGCACCCTAAAGTAGTGTCCCTACCAGAAAATCATCTTGTGCGATAATAAAAAAAGCCCCGTGCGCTGCATTTTGCAGCAAGGCACCGGGCTTTTCTTTTTGTCTATTTTCGTTGGTACACCAAAAAATCAAACGCAATTTCGGTTTTCAGTGTAGTAAGTGCCCGCAAGCGTTCAGCTCCTTCTTTCGGGGTGTTCCAATAATAAGGCGTCATCGAAAACAAAGCTTCAATGCTTTCGGCATCGGGCAAAGTAATTTCAGCTTGTACAGAAACGCGTTTTTCAAAACGAAAGCCTGGATATTCAGTGTCCTTCACTTCGTTTTCGTAGGGCTGTGCGTACAGCACCTCTTTCATTCCGTACAGGTGCCGCGCACCGGGTACCGCGTAAATCCACCGACCGCCTTTTTTTAAGACACGGGCAAATTCTTCTGGCACAGCAGGTGCGAAAATATCTACCACGCAATCCACACTTTCGGCGGGTGCCGGAATATGGAAAATGCTTGCAACGGCAAATTCTATGCCCGGATATTTTTTCGCTGCTGCTTTCACGGCAAATTTTGAAATATCAAAACCTGCCGTTCGCATTTGCAAATTTTCTGCTGCCATCTGCGCCGTATAATAGCCTTCGCCGCAACCTGCATCCAGCAGCACAGGGTGGGCAATGTCCGCAACCGTCTCGCTTGCCAGCTCGCAAAGCTTATTGGCAAAAGGCGCGTAAAAGCCTGCCTCTAAAAAGCGCCGGCGTGCCGCAACCATTTGTTTATCATCGCCAGGCACAGCCGAATGCTTGCGATTTGCCGGCAGCAGATGCGTGTACCCTTCTGCGGCAATATCAAAGCTATGTCGGTTCAGGCAGCGCAGCGTCCCCTGCTGCTTCACTAATTTTTTCCCGCAAAGCGGGCAGCAAAATAATCCCATGTAATTCCTTTCTTTTCGCTCTCGGTATGCTGTGTTTTTTGTTGTCGCATTGGCTTAGCGCAGCACATTAAGCAGTTCGCTTAATGTGTTTGCGCCAAAGTCTGCGTCTGGTGCATCAGCCGCACGGTCTATGCCGATTGCCCCCAGCCCGGCAGCCTTTGCGCCCGCCACATCATCCTGCGCATTGTCCCCAATCATAATTGCCTGTTGCGGATGGCCCGCCACTGCCATTGCATAATCGAAAATCTCTTTTTTCGGTTTATCATAGCCCACGAGCCCTGAAACGACCAAATCTGAGAAATAGGGCATCAGCCCCAATGCTTCCACGATTTTAGACAGTTCCGGAAAATTATTAGAAACGAGCACTTGCCGATACCCCCGCTTTTGCAGCGTAGCAAGCACTTCAGCAGCATCTTCACGCAGGTGATGCGTTTCCGGTGCTGTTAGCACAGGGCGAAACTCTTTTGCCATTTCGCGTGCTTCTTCAGAATTAAAACCCAGCTCTTTATAAACAGCTGCAAAATTTTGCTCTACGTAGTGCCACCATGCGCCTTTTTCGGTCAGAGGTTTGGTGTTCTCGCCGGGATAAACCCACCAGGGCAAGCAGTTATGGCGCAATTTCTGGTGCAACTCTTCCCATGTCAGCGTACTGTTTGGCCTGCGTTTTAGAATGGAGCGCATCGCCACGTCGCTCCATGTGTGCTCTGGCAGCGTCAGTGTACCGTGAAAATCCCAAAACAGTACCGGCTTTTTGCGGCAAATCGCAACCATTTCTTCATAAGAATAAGTTGCATTCAGTGTTTCCAGCAGTGCTTTTTTAGAAAGCCGCAAAGGCAGGCCTATGGTTGCAAGCAGTTCACGGCGACGCTCTGCACTGCCGGGTGTGCCGGAAATACCAAGCTCGAACAAATCCGTGTAGTTCAGCAAACGTCCGGCACGCGGCGTTTCTTCGGTGGCTCCGGCCCGCCGCAATGCTTCCAGAATAATTTCATTGGGCAAACCCTCTACACCCAAGGTTCCCTCTTTGGAAGGAGCAGATTTTCGGGATTCTTTACCCTGCACCGCAGGTATATAAGCATGCTTAATTACGGCGCCTTTTGCAAAGTTTTTGATGTAATTGCGAATACGAAATCCCGCAGCGTCAGAGTCTGTCAAAATAATAATTCCGCGTTTTTTACCCAAGTTTTTGATAAGCTCTCGTTTTTCTTCATCCCGGTAAATCGAAAAACCGCCGGTTGTAATAATCAGGCCGTCTACAATGCCAGAAAGTTTGGCTGCATCATATTTACCCTCAACTACCAATACCTCGTTAATGCGCATAGTTCCTCCGCTTTGTGCCGCCGCACATCAGCAACTCCCCAACCGCAAGCTCCAGCAGAATTTTACGGTCAACGGCGCTGCCTTTTAATTTTTTATCCAGCCGCGCCAAAATGTCCAAACATTCTGCCAACTGAGAAAGAGAATAGTTTTTTGCTGTTTCCAAGCTTTTTTTCAGGCGGTAATCACTGCCCTTATATCCAAGCTCTTTAAACACAGTGCCATAACCGGCACTGGCTGCCGCGCCAGCCTTGACACGGTACATATCCAGATAACTACCTGTCAACGCTGCGGCAATCATAATGGGCTCATTTTGCAGATAAAACAGCTCACCCAACAAGCGGTACGCTGCGTCTGCACGTCCGGATAAGATATGTCTTGAAAGCTCGAACACATCAGCTTCGATATTTCGGGTAGACATTTTTTGTACTAAGGTCAGGTTTATTTCACCATAGCCACAAGCAGCCGCCAGTTTTTCTGTTTCGGCACGCAGCAACAGCAAATCTATGCCGCAGCGCTCTACCAGCGTTTCGGCGGCATTTTCATCAAATTCTGCGCCCAGCTTTTTTGCATAGCGCATTACATACTGCTTTGCAGACCCTTCATTAGGTTTTTCGAGTGCCGCCACAATGCCGCATTGCTCTACCGCAGAAAGCAGTGTTTTTGCAGAGGCCGGCAACTTTAAGGCCGCTGCACCTTTCCAGGTTTTGGCCGGCTCTTTCAGCAAAACGGTAAAAACCAACACAGCATTTTCCACTTCCGAACAAAGATCCGCCAGCAATTTTAAATCCGCTGTATTCACAGCTGCGGGGTCAAGATGCGAAAAAAGCACAACGCGTTTAGTACCAAACAGCGAAATTGCCCCCGCAGCTTCCACCGCTTTGCCAATATCCGGGATAGGCCCCGGCAAAATCGTGGCGTCCTCGCCCGTCTCCTGCGTCAGCGAGCCAATCAGCCGCGAAGTAAAGGAGCTGAGCAGATATTCGTCGTAAGAGTACAGCAGCCATGCGGGAACTGCACGCCCCGTTTTAATCGCGCGCGATAGTTCAGAGCTGTCTAATATTGCCATCTGCAAAGCCTCTTTTCTCATTAGATCTTATGAAAACAATCCCCCACTGCGGTATGTAATCGCACCATCAAGGCGCAAAAATGCAGTGGGCACGGTGCCCGTTACCAATTTTTCTTTTTGCTGCCACGCCCATTCAGGGCGCAAATCCCCGGCCAAAATACAGCTTGTCTGCAATGCAACAGGCTCTTTGGCGGCAGCAAAGCAAGCATCCACTTCTCCAAGGTGTGATGCGTTCACCTGCCCAGTGGGAAGCAACAACCGGAACCTACCGATTTCGATTAATGCAAAGGCACCTTCTTTTTGAAACTGTACGGTAATCATTATATCATCAAATGGCGTAAAAGTAACGGTTTGCTCCTCTTTTTCTTGCGGTTTTTGATAGCTTGCTGGCTGATACCATTGCAAAACCGGGCGAGCTGCTGTTTTAGCTGAAAGATCGCAAAGAAGTACCAATTCTTGAATGTTCTGCTGGGTAAGGTAACTTTCCAGGGCATCAGTGCCACGGTTGCCGCCGCTCCATATCACTGCGGCTTTACGGCCAGCAGTAATCGCCACAGCGGGGGCTGAACCGCTTTTAATCAGCGCTGCTTTTACGGTGCCCGCGGAGAGGACGTTGCCAAGTAGCAATGCCCATAGCGAAAGCGCTGCTGCAAAAAAGCAAAGTGCACGCCGTTTTTTTGCTTTTAAAATCAGTACGCACAACACGGCCAAGATGCCTAATACAAGAAGCGTATAGCCACCACGCAAAGACCAATATCCCATTTGCAGATTTGCAAAAAAGCGAGAAACACCAATCACCCATCGGCATAAAATGCCGCAAAGCCCAAGCAGTATGCGGCCACCTAACGGAAAAATCTGATAAATACTTGCACCCGCAAGGCCACTAGCCATTAAGCAGGGCAAAACCGGGGTTGCCAAAAGGTTGGCCGGCAACGCCCAAAGCGAAACGCCCCACCCCATTGCAATCAGAATCGGCAACGTCGCTATGCAGGCAGCGACTGGAACTAAAATGCAAGAAGTCAAGCGAAGAAGTGCTTTTTGATAGCGAGCAGGTTCTCGCTTTAAATTTCCCCATAGCCTGTCAATGGCCTCCCCTGCAAGCAAAACTCCAAGTGTGGCTGCACAAGAGAGCAAAAGCCCAGGATTTGCAGCCCGGTAAGGATTGGTCAATGTCATACAAAATAATACAAATCCCACCGAGGTACAAGGATCCGTACGGGTACTGATAACATCGGCCAACAGCACCAAAAACAACATAACGCCAGCGCGCAGTACCGAAGGCGAGGCGCCAGAAAGAGCGCTAAAGCTTAAAATGCCGATGGTTCCGCAAATCAGCCTCAGCCAGCGCCTGCCGCGTGGTATTAGTGCAAGCAACAATCCGGTGATGACCGAAAGGTGCATTCCGCTAACCGCCAGCAAATGCGACAGCCCTGCTCTTTGGCTTTCGATGGTGAGCCGATTGCTAAGGGCGGATTTGTCCCCTGTGCAAATTGCCGCGGCCAGCGCACCCGGCTCTGGCTGAAGCTGACTTTGCAGCGTGAGCGAAAGCTTGTCGCCAAGCCGAGTCAGCCAATCAGTTAAACGATTGCTTTTGCCGGTGATAACCGGAGCCCCCGCAATCTCCGCAGAAAGATACTGCTCTCGGGGCAGTATTTCTCGATTCACCGAAACAAACCGCAGCGGCACACTGACAAGCTCACCTGCTTCACATCCCGCAAAGCCGGAGAGGCCGATGCGCGGCGCAATGGGCAACCGATGCCCGCCCGCAGTTTCTATCTGCAAAGTTGCCCAGCCATTTTCGTCGGTAGAATCCACCGAAACAATTTTCGCCTCCACCTGCATTGTTCTGCCACAGAAAGATGCCAGATTAGGTAAAAGAAAAAACTCTGCGGCCGTAATCCATAATACTGCTGCCACCACACCTGCTGCGGCTACCAGAATGCGTGTTGAATTTTGTCGATATTGCTTGCCGACTAGCACGCAGAGTGATAATAAAAAAGCAATGCCCCCAAGCAGCCAGGCTGCCTGAGGGCATTTTATGAAGATCAGTTGCGTCAAAGCCCACGCAAAGCAAAATGTCGCAAGAGGTCTTTTCATAGGTCTTATTTAAAGAATAGGGGCAAATGTTCGAGATAGATGATATCGTCACGGTCGCCTGCATCGCCTTCTGCCAGGGCTGCAGCTTTGCCAACAATCTGGCCTTTGCTTTTGCCAACCAGCGCCTCCAGCGCATGCAGCGAGCCACCGGTGCTGATAACATCATCCACGATAAGCACACGTTTGCCATCCATCTGGTCCAGGTCTTTTTTGTCGATGACAAGACGCTGTACCGCTTCGGTAGTGATGGATTTATCCTCCACAATGACTGCTTCGCTCATGTAAAGTTTAGGACCTTTACGTGCCGGGATATAGTTTTTACCGCTCTGGCGAGCCATCTCGTAAGCAAGTGGAATGCCTTTTGCTTCTGCGGTGACGATAATATCGAACTCCGGGCATTTTTCGAGCAGCGCTTTTGCACATGCAACCGTCAGCTCAACGTCGCTAAACATGATAAAAGCAGCAATGTCCATATGCTCATTTACTGCGCAAATCGGAAGATGGCGTATTAAGCCTGCAACGTGCAGTTCGTAAGTGTTTTCCATTATTCTATCATTCCTTCGTAATCGGGCATTGCCCATAATAAAAGTGTAGTTGCCGGTGGCTATCAGCCCGGAGGCCATGCAAGGCTACGTTTTGCCAGCACGTGAAAGTGCAGGTGCGCCACGCTTTGCCCGCCATCTTCGCCTACATTGGTCACAACACGATAACCCTTTTCTACGCCCTGCTCTGCACAAAGTTTCGCGATGGTCGCGAAGATATGCGCAAGCAAATCGCCGTCCTGTGCGGTTAGCTCAGCAGCTGACCCAATGTGCCTTTTCGGCACCACGAGGAAATGCAGCGGGGCTTGCGGATCGATGTCGTAAAATGCAAGAATCCGATCATCTTCAAACAGTTTGTTTGAGGGAATCTCCCCTGCCGCTATTTTGCAAAACAGACAATCCATTTTATTGACCAGCCTTTCTGCCTTGTGCCCGACAAAATGATTTTTGCCCGGCAGCTTTATTTTCACCTTGGTGCAGCAGGCGGCTTTGCGACACCTGCTGAGCCAGGTTTATTATTTCATCAGGCTTCGAACCAGCTCCGGCACAGCTGCCAGCGCTTCGTCTACCTTGCTTGCGTCGCGTACGCCAGCCATAGCAAAATCCGGTTTACCGCCGCCGTTGCCGCCGGTAATGGCCGAAGCAAGCTTTGCAAGTGCACCCGCTTTGATGCCGCGAGCAATCGCTTCACGTCCCACAGCTACCGCCATGGTACCTTTGCCATCGCTGTCTCCGCAAAGCACTACAACCGAAAGGGGCACAGTGTCACGGATTTTATCGCACATGCTGCGCAGCGTATCTGCGCCGGTGCCGCTGAAATAAGCGGTCATAATTTTGATGCCATCAACCTCTTGTGCGTTTTTAAAGAGGCCTTCTGCCTGCTGGCTTGCAGCGGCAGCTTTTGCTTTATCCAGCTGGCTGCGCAGGTCATGCAGCTCTGCATTGACAGATGCTACACGGATCGGCAAATCTGCCATATTGCTGACTTTCAGCTTTTCGCAAGTATCGGCAATCAACGCTTCACGCTCTGCAAGTAGAGCCAGCACGTTGGTGCCGGTGACACCTTCGATGCGGCGGATGCCCGCTGCAACGCTGGTCTCGGACAGAATCTTAAAGCCGCCAATCATTGCGGTATTGGCAACGTGGGTGCCGCCGCAGAGCTCGGTGGAGTAACCCTCGATGTTAACAACACGCACGGTGTCGCCATATTTTTCGCCAAATAATGCCATCGCGCCGCGCTCTTTTGCTTCTTTAATGGACATGACCTCAGTCATAACCGGCAGTGCATCGAAAATCTTCTCGTTCACGATTTTTTCGACCTTCGCCAGCTCATCGGCCGTCACAGCGCCAAAGTGAGTAAAGTCAAAACGCACGCGGGAGCTATCCTCGTAAGAACCAGCCTGGTGCACGTGCAGGCCCAGAACGTCGCGCAGAGCTGCCTGCAGCAGATGTGCAGCGCTGTGGTTGCGGGCTGTCGCCATGCGCAGACGGCGGCTGACACTTGCTACCACTTTGGCACCCTTTACGAGCAAACCGCTCTCAAGCACGCAGGTGTGAACATAGAAGCCTTTCGGGGTCTTTTTGCAGCCGGTGACGCGCAGCTTTACGCCTTCGCCGGTGAGGTAACCCATATCGCCAACCTGGCCACCAGCTTCTGCATAGAAGGGGGTCTTATCTAGAACAACCAGTACGCCCTCTTTGGCGCCGTCATCCATCGATACAGCATCTACAAGCTCGTCTTCGTCGGCCACTGCCAGTACGGTGCTGTCGCTTTCCAGCTTATCATAACCAACAAATACGGTCGGCTCAGCATCCAGCTCACCGAACAGGTCGGTCGCCCAACCGTTGATGTCTTTGGACTTACGGTCTTCACGAGCGGTTTCACGCTGGCGCTGCAGCTCTTCGCGGAATTTATCTTCATCGACTTCGATGCCAGCCTCTGCCACGATTTCTTTGGTCAAATCCAGCGGGAAACCAAAGGTGTCGTGCAGGCGGAACGCCTCAATGCCGGAGAGAATCTTTTTCTTGCCTTCCATCGCTGCGTTGCTGATGGCATCTACCATGCCGTTGAGGATGGAAAGGCCCTGGTCAATTGTGCGGGAGAAACGGTCTTCCTCTGCGCTGATGACTTTTTTGATATAATCTTCATGCTCGCGCAGCTCGGGGTAAGCACCGCCGTTTTCTGCAATTACGGTATTGCAAAGTTCAGCGAGGAACGGACGGTCGACGCCCAACATACGGCCATGGCGTGCTGCACGGCGCAGCAAACGGCGCAGCACATAGCCGCGGCCTTCGTTAGAGGGCAGAATTCCGTCGCTTACCATAAAGACAGTGGAGCGAACGTGGTCAGTAATAACGCGGATGGAAATATCGGTTTTGGGGTCATCACCGTAATGCTTGCCAGTGATGCGCTCAACATGTTTCAGAATGTTGTTGACGGTATCCACCTCGAACAGGTTGCCAACACCCTGAAGTACGCAGGCAAGGCGCTCAAGGCCCATGCCGGTATCGATGTTCGGATGCTCCAGCAGCGTGTAGGTACCTGCGCCGTCAGAATCAAACTGGCTGAACACGAGGTTCCAAACTTCCATATAGCGGTCGCAGTCGCAGCCGACTTTGCAATCTGCTTTGCCGCAGCCATATTCGGGTCCACGGTCAAAGTAAATTTCGCTGCAAGGGCCGCACGGGCCGGAGCCATGCTCCCAGAAGTTATCTTCTTTGCCGAAGCGAACCATGTGATCGGGGTCAATGCCGATTTTTTTCGTCCAGATGTCGTAAGCTTCATCATCCTCGAGGTAAACCGAGATATAAAGCTTTTCGGCCGGAATCGCAAGGCGTTTGTTCAAAAACTCCCAGCCCCATGCAATTGCATCTTCTTTAAAATAATCCTGAAAGCTGAAGTTGCCCAGCATTTCGAAGAAGGTACCATGGCGCGCAGTGATGCCAACACGCTCAATATCCGGGGTGCGGATACATTTCTGGCAGGTGCAGACGCGGTTGCGCGGCGGCTCTTCCTGCCCAAGGAACCATTTCTTCATCGGGGCCATGCCGCTGTTGATCAGCAGCAGGCTTTTGTCATCTTTCGGAACAAGCGGAAAGCTGTCCAGACGAAGATGTCCTTTCTCTTCAAAAAACGAGAGAAACTCTTCGCGCAGGTCGTTCAGTCCAGTCCATTTCATAAGTTACATTCCATTCCTTTTCTTTTGAAATTTCTCGGTTTTGCATGGAGAGGGTTAAAAAAGGTTAGGCCTCCGCCCCAAACAGGGACGAAGGCCGTGAAAACTCCGTGGTACCACCCAAATTGCGCACTGCTTTGCAGCACGCCACTCTGTTTGCTTTAACGCAGCAAGACGTCCGGTTTTGCCGGAGGCTCAGGGGCGGCTTGGGCGCGCAATGCAGTAAAAACCTTTCAGCCGAGGGTTTTCTCTCTATGACCGATGCGGGCCTTTGATCCCATCAATGCCTTTTTGCATGATTACTGTATTATTATAGGAAAGGAAGCCCGGAATGTCAAGGGCAGATGTCCTAATCAGGCTGAACGTTCGCCCCGCTGTTAAACGAGGAAGAAGTAAGCAAACGGGGTTGCCAACACAAGCGAAAGAATGATGCGTTCTACCCAGATAATCAAGATGTCTTTGAGCTTAATTTCAATATCGGTAGAAAGAATGCACGGAATCGAGGCAGAGAAAAACAATATTTCGGACACGCATACAATAGCCGCCACTGCCTGCACCAGCGGGCTGGCATTGGCTACGATGCTTGCAGGCAAGAACATCTCTGCAAGGCTGACTGCGCAGCCTTTGGCAAGCATAGCCGCCTCCGGCCCGAAGCCAAGCAGTTTTGTAAACGGAAGGAACAAGTAGCCGATGATATCGAATACCGGCGTAAACGCTGCAAGCAACAATCCAAAAAAGCCAATCGAAAGTAGTGTCGGGCCAATCGAAAGTGCTAGGTTGAGGCCATCTTTGAAATTCTTAACAATACCTTCCCCTATGCCTCCGGCATTCTCGCAGGCAGTAAGTCCTTCGTCCCATGCGGTTGCAAACAGTTTGCCTTTTTCAGCTACTCTTTCCGGCACTGGCGGTTTGCCGCCGTAAGAAAGGTCGGATTTGTGGTTGAGCGGATAAAGCCTTGTGGTAAGCGCTGTCACGATAAAAGTAATCACCAAAGTGCCCCAGAAGTATGCATTCCACTTGCCCATTAAGCCCAGTGTTTTCGCAACAACTACCATAAAGGTGGCCGATACGGTAGAAAATCCGGTGGCAATAATACAAGCTTCTTTGGTAGAATACCGCCCTTCTTTATAGACGCGGTTTGTAATCAAAAGACCTACCGAGTAGCTGCCGACAAAGGAGGCCACGGCGTCGATAGCAGAGCGGCCGGGTGTTTTCCAAATCGGCCGCATTATGGGGCGCATAAAAACACCGACGAATTCCATCAGCCCGTAATTGATGAGGAAAGCAAGAAAAACTGCACCTACCGGAACCAACAGTGTAACCGGAATCACCACTTTATTGAATACGAAGGGCAGCATATCAGGTGCCCAGATGCTCTCTGGTCCCAAATGAAATACCACCATAATATAAACGAAAACCGCAAGCACTTTGAAAACAGAGAAGATAATTGTTACTTTATCTTTGTTCCATGTTTTGCGAACAAACGGCAAGGCCGCGCCCAAGACGACGATAATGCCGGCATACACCAGCCCGAAATTAGGAACGGCCCGGATGGCTGTAACAATATGGTCGATGGGAATCGACTTTGCGCCATTGATTGTAACGGGGATAAAGAACATAAAAATGCCGACAAGATTAAGCAAAAAGAATTTGGCTACAACTTTGGGGTCGTGTGTCTTTTGCTCTACAGCTTCGTTTCTAGAAACCACAATTTCATCCATTTTAATGCCTCCATTCAAATCGCAAATGTAAAACCACTTGTGGTTTCATCTTAGCATTTGGTTTTTCGCGGCTCAATTGGCAGAATGAAGTAAATTTTCCGGAAAGAAATAGAACCTTTCAACAGTTTCGACCTGTTGTTTTTTCTTTCGCTTTTTCTCGTACCGTCTAAGTTTGCGTCTAATTTTTTTATTTCACGTTTCTTAGACGCTAATCTATCTTTTGGTCTTTAAAAAGTGCAAGGCTATTGCAAAGTTCTGCAAAAACAGGGCTTAAAGCTTCACCGCTGCGGGTAGTAGAATCCTCGAAAACTACAATCGTATAACGCGGAGATTCTGAAGGGTAAAAGCCTGCAAACCAAGCATCGTAAAGTTCTTCTTCATTTTCATTCATACGCCCGGTTTGAGCAGTGCCCGTTTTACCTGCCGCAAGCCCTTCTTGCGGGGCAGCTGTGCCTGCAATGCCCTCGGTAATAACGGCCTCAAGCATTTTTTGCAAGGTTTTTGCCGTTTCAGGCTTCATAATACGCAGCGTTTCCTGCGTGGGTCCGGGGCTAACCACTTCTCCTGTATTTTGGTTGATTACGCCCTTTACTGCTGTGGGGGCAATATAAACCCCATCATTGGCAATGGCATTGATAGCGCCTGCAAGCTGCAAAGGGCTTGCCAGCAACTGTCCCTGACCAAAACTCAAGGTTACAAATTCGCCGGGTGTGGTCATCTGCGAAACATCGGGCAGGTTGCCAGCGGCAGAAAGGTAATTATCCCACAGCATCAGGCCACGCCCAAAACCGGCGCGCCGTGCCATAGAGCAAAGCGTATCTTTTTCCTCCATCTGCTGTGCCAGCTGGATAAAGTAACAGTTACAAGACTGTTCCAGCGCTTTTTTCATATCCACCGAACCGTGTGCTTTGTTTTTGGCGCAGTGGTATTTGTGTCCTGCCACTTCAATTTCGCCAGTGCACTCATAAACAGCATTTTCATCCATACCAGCTTCCAATGCTGCTGCGGCAACAATCGGTTTGAATACGGAGCCAACGTTATAAGCTGCCGTTGCGCGGCAAAGCAGCGCAGTGTCGCCATTCTTAATGCTTTTCGCTACATTCAACGGGTCGTACTGCGGCACACTTGCAAGGCCTAGAATTTCCCCGCTCTTTGTATCCAGCACAACTACCGCACCGCTCGTCAGCCTGCTTTCCGCCACAGCTTCACATAGCCGCTGCACCGACAGCGACAGCGTCATCTGTACTGCCTCGCTTGTGCCTTCTTCACTGTAAACCTCCGGCTCAGTACCTTGCATCAGCCCGCCGGCAGCCATTGTTTCGCACCGCACAAAAGTTTTGGTGCCACCGCGTGCCAGTACATCGTTGTAAGCTTTTTCAATGCCGGATGCACCTTTTCCATCGCCGTCTAAATAACCAATCAGATGCACCGCCGTCGGTGTTTCAAAATAACGGCCGGGCCGCGTAAAGGTATAGATGCCTTGATCTGCGGGCAAGCTTTCCACAGAGACCAGCGAAGGGCCGTAGACACCATTATTGTACAGACTGGCCGCCGCATCTGGTGAAAGGCTGCGGTAGAGTTTAGCATAGCTGGAATCGCCTGGCAGTGCCAACGCCATTGTTTCGTTGTTGCCGTCAATCAGCGAGCGACCCTCCCTGTCTAAAATTTCGCCGCGCCCAGCTGAGAGCTGCAACGATACCGTGCTTTGCGCTTTTGCAGTATCGGCGGTATAGGGGTCCAGCATCAACGCAAAAATGCGTAACTGCACCACAGTGAACAAAGCCAAAAAAAGGCCAAACAATGCAATCAAACGTTTGCTGGACATCTTGGCATACGCCCCTTTCCGGAGTAAAATAGAACCAGAAAACAGTTTTATAACAGCAACGCGGCCAAAAGTCATTTTCGTGTGTTCTTCTATCTGTTTAGTTTGCACGCGCTCTTTTCAAATTAAACAGATTGTTCACACAAACACGCGGCAAACGCGGTAAAATACTGTTAGTCAATGGAATCTCTGATTCCTAACTACAATTAAGAAAGCGCAGGGATAAAATTTGTGATGATTCACTTATTAGTAACGTTAGACCAAAGATATATTCCCATTTTGCGGGTGATGCTCGCTTCTATTTTGCACACTACGCCCGATACTTCGTTTACACTTTACCTCGCCTGCAGCAGCTTAACACCAGACGATTTTAAAGAAGTTGCACGGGGATTTGACGAAGCGCGGCTGATTTTGCAGCCAATTACGGTCTGCGATGATGCACTTGCAAACGCGCCCATTGAGGACCGCTATCCTAAAGAAATGTATTACCGCCTTTTTGCCGCAAAATTTTTACCGCAAACACTCGACCGCGTGCTGTATCTCGATCCTGACATTGTCGTGCTGAATGACATCCGGGAATTTTATAAATTGGACCTGGGTTCTTACTTTTTTGCAGCCGCGAGCCATGTGAAACGAAGCTTTCAGGCCCTTAATAATCTAAGGCTTGATATGCCCAACGGCAGTGCATACGTCAACAGTGGTGTTATGCTGATGAATTTAGCCGCACTGCGCCAAGAGCAGAACACGCAGGATGTATTCGACTATATAGCAGAAAATAAAGCAAAGATGCTTTTGCCAGATCAAGACGTATTGAATGCTCTTTATCACGACCGCATTTTGCACCTTAATCCGTTACTTTATAATCTTTCAGAAAAATATTATCGGCACTATAACCTCTCTCCTAAAAACCCGCCGATTGATGTGGATTGGGTACGCCGCCACACTGTGTTTATGCATTACTGCGGCCGCAATAAGCCTTGGAAGCCTCATTATCGTGGCAAACTTGATATTTTTTACCACGAAGCAGAAGAAATGTTGCCAAAATAAAAACAGAGCCGCTTTCTCACCGGAGAGTGGCTCCTTTTTTATATTTATAGCACAGCATCGTTTGATTACTTAAAAAACAGCGGCAAGATAAATTAAAGACTGAATTTTAAAACTCAAAAAATTTGTAAAACACGCTTGACATTTTATGTAAAGCCAGCTATACTAATTTTGTCAAGCGAGCTTAACATTAATTTTGGGAGGTGCGACCCACGAAAACAAAAATCAAAGAGCTGCGAAAAGCTGCAAAAGTCAGCCAGGAAGAATTGGCTCTTGCGGTTGGCGTGACAAGGCAGACCATTATCAGCCTAGAAAACGAAAAATACACTGCCAGCTTAATTTTGGCGTATAAAATCGCCCGCTATTTTAATCAAAGTATCGAAGAAGTATTCGATTTTACAGACTTGGAGGAATTGTAATGGAAACAAAAATGGATGCAAAATTGCAAGCTTATCGTCAGCAGCTGCAGCGGCGGCAGCAACTTATCGCCAGTGCATTAGCACTCAGCTGCATCGGTATTTTTTCGATTAATTACTTTTTTGGCGCTGCCGCACGCAGCCACGGCGGAGATTTCATTCACGGTTTTCAACTTGGGCTTTTTATCGGCTTGGAACTGTTGCTTGTTTACCACGTAAGCAAAATTATGGCAGCCCAGAAAAACGACAAAGACCTGCTTGCCTTGTATATTGCTGAACATGATGAGCGCAAGGCCAGCATTCGCCTGCACACATTTGCCACCAGTGGCTTGTTTTCTATGGGCCTGCTTGCATTTGCAGCTATCGTTGCAGGCTTTTTTGACGAAAAAGTTTGCATTACCCTCATCGCTACACTTTTTGTGTTGGCCTTGGTAAAACTCCCCTTTAAAATTTATTACGCAAGGAAGTTTTAACTCAGCGGAGGAGTTAAAGATTTCTTTGACAGCAAGCTTTTTGAGGCAGGACTGCAAAGCTCAATCTGCCCGCTGCTATTATTTTGGCGAAAGGGAGTCTTTTGTGTATGAAAAAAGTGGATTTTCTGCTTCAATTAGATTTACTGGTTGGTCTGCTTGCCAGCTTAACGGCGCTTTTCTTTCGTAATTATTTGACTGACTTTTGGATTGGTTTTTTTGAGGGCATTGCCCTTACCTTACTTATCTTTTGGCTCATTGCAAAAGTGATTTTACTACTGCGCAAATACGACAAGGCACATCGTAATTCCACCTAGCTTTTATGCTATTTGCTTTCTGTGCGGATGCAAAGCTTCCTCACTATCGCTTTTTAAAATTCAGGGGTTGCGAACAGAAAAAAATAAAACAGGCACAGCGTTTTGCTGTGCCTGTTTTTCATATTCAGTGCCGATTAGTACATGCCGCCCATGCCGCCGTCCATTGCGGGCATTGCCGATGCTTTGTCTTCAGGCTCGTCAGCAACAAGGCTCTCAGTGGTGAGTACCATTGCTGCAACAGAAGCAGCGTTCTGCAGAGCGCTGCGGGTAACTTTGGTCGGGTCCACAACACCGAAGTCAGCGATCATATCGCCATACTGTTCGGTCTGGGCGTTGAAGCCATAGCCAATTTTACCGCTGTTCTGAATTTTGTCGATGATGACGCTGCCCTCAAGGCCTGCGTTTTTCGCAATCTGGCGAAGCGGCTCTTTGACAGCTGCCAGCACGATGCGAGCACCGGTTTTCTCGTCGCCTTCGAGGTTTGCGGTAGCTTTTTCGACTTCGGGGATGATGTTAACGAGAATGGTACCGCCGCCTGCGACAATGCCCTCTTCCACAGCTGCTTTGGTTGCGGAAAGTGCGTCTTCGATGCGGAGTTTCTTCTCTTTCATCTCAACTTCGGTTGCTGCACCAACTTTGATGACGGCTACACCACCGGAGAGCTTTGCAAGGCGCTCTTGCAGCTTCTCTTTGTCAAACTCAGAAGTGGTGGTCTCAAGCTGTGCACGAATCTGTGCAACGCGAGCTTTGATGTCTTCGCTTGCACCTGCGCCATCGACGATAACGGTGTTCTCTTTGGTCACCTTTACCTGGCGTGCAGTGCCCAGCTGGTCGAGGGTAGCATCTTTCAGCTCCAGACCAACTTCTTCGCTGATAACAACACCGCCGGTGAGGACAGCGATGTCCTGCAGCATCTCTTTGCGGCGGTCACCAAAGCCCGGTGCTTTGACAGCAACGCAGTTAAAGGTGCCGCGCAGTTTGTTCACGATGAGGGTAGAAAGCGCCTCGCCTTCGATATCCTCAGCGATGATAACGAGTTTTTTGCCCATTTTGACAATCTGCTCAAGCAGGGGCAGCAAATCCTGAATAACCGAGATTTTTTTGTCGGTGATGAGGATGAACGGGTCGTCCATAACCGCTTCCATCTTGTCCGTATCAGTTACCATGTACGGGGTGATGTAGCCGCGGTCGAACATCATGCCTTCAACAACCTCAGAGTAGGTGTCGGCAGTTTTGGATTCTTCAATGGTGATAACGCCGTCTGCGGTTACTTTTTCCATTGCATCAGCAATCAAATCGCCAATGGTGGCATCTGCTGCGGAAACAGTAGCAACACGGGCAATGTCTGCGCTGCCGCTGACTTTTTTGCTGCCTGATTTGATAGCTGCAACTGCTGCATCAACTGCTTTCTGCATGCCGCGTTTGATATCCATCGGGTTTGCACCAGCGGCAACGTTCTTCATGCCCTCGTGTACGAGTGCCTGCGCCAGAACGGTTGCAGTGGTGGTGCCATCGCCGGCAGCATCGTTGGTTTTGGTAGCAACTTCTTTAACCAGCTGTGCGCCCATGTTCTCAAACGGATCTTTCAGTTCGATCTCTTTTGCAATGGTCACACCGTCGTTAGTGATAAGGGGTGCGCCAAATTTGCGCTCCAGCACTACGTTGCGGCCTTTGGGGCCTAGAGTGATTTTAACAGTGTCTGCGAGCTGGTCGATACCGGCCTGCAGTTTTTTACGAGCATCTTCGCCATACAAAAGCTTTTTAGCCATGAGAAATCTCTCCTTTAATATGATAATCTAAAAAATCGAACTGTTGGTTAGTCCTCTACCACAGCAAGAATATCGCTCTGGCGGACAATCAGGCACTCTTCGCCGTCAAGCTTAACTTCGGTGCCGGCATATTTAGCAGCGATTACTTTATCGCCCACTTTAACGGTCATTTTGACTTCGTTACCGTCCACCATACCGCCAGGCCCAACTGCAACTACAACGGCGACCTGCGGCTTTTCTTTTGCGCTGCCGGCCAGAATGATACCGCTTTTGGTAGTCTCTTCTGCTTTTTCGGCCTTGATGACAACTCGGTCAGACAAAGGTACGATTTTCATAACAAATATCCCCTTTATTTAAAGTAATTTTTCGTTTAGCACTCTTCATTCTTGAGTGCTAAGATTATTTTAACTCATTTTTCTTAAATTGCAATAGTTAAATTGAAAAAAAATTATGAACAAATGTGTAGTTTTCCCTGTTTTGTCTGATAAAAAAGCAGCGGAGAGTTTTTTCTCCGCTGCTTTTACCTTTTATTTTAAAAATTGGCTGCTATTTTGTGCTGTTTTATAAACGCGCTATTTTTATCGACGCTTACCTTTATAGGGTCGCCATGGCCTGCGCCGGAGATTTTGCTATGTATTCTTTATAAAGCTTTGCGGGCAGAACAAATTGCCCGGCTTTCGGGACATTGCGAATATTCAATAGATCGCGCGGCATACATTCGCCGTCAATATTTGCAATAATCGTTTCTTCGGGCTGAATCGTTACCTCATGCCCCCGCCGAAATTGGATGATTTCTTTTAGCGCTTCGGCAATTTCGCCATTTTCAAAGTGGCGTCCACTCTGATACTGCGCAATCAGCTGTGCAATACGCAACCGGCTGATTTTCTTTACCAGCACCACATCCAGAAGGCCATCGTCCATACGTGCACAAGGCGCCGCGCAAAAGCCCCCACCGTAATAACTGCCGTTTGCCACCGCTGCTATCATATACTTTCCAACAAAGGTTTCCCCATCTATCGTAACCGAAAGCACTCTGCCCAGCGGCTTGCAAATGTTTTCTATAATGGAAAGGTCGTAAGCGAGTGAGCCACCCATAAAAGGAATACGGCGATATTTCGGAATCTCGTACGCCACCGAAGCATCCAGCCCGACAGAGCAGATTGCAATGCCTATCTTCCCGTCCACTTCCATGAGGTCGATGGGAATTGCTGTGCCTGCAATATTGTCTGTAAGATTCAAAAAATCCTCTTTGGTGCCAAAATTACGCACCATGTCGTTCCCCGACCCTACCGGCAGGCAAGCCACCTCGGCCTCTGGGTAAAGGTATGCACCGGAGATGACCTCGTTTAATGTGCCATCTCCACCACAGGCGTAGAACCGCACCGGCTCACGCGCCATTGCATACTGTTTTGTAATCTCGGTAGCGTGTCCGGGGTGATTGGTCAGCTCTATCGTATAATCTAAGCCCAACGGAGCCAATTGCTCAATCAATTTCGGTACAAGCGTGCCGGTTACATCAGATTTGCCCGCATTGGGATTTACAATAAAAATATGCTTCATTGCTACGCCCTCCGGAAAAGTCCTTCTGCAAAATAATTTACCTTTTTACATTACGTGAACTTTCACTCAATATGATAAACTTTTTCTTTCACACTTACAACTCAGGTGTGAAAAATCCCACATATTGCACTGATAAACACCCTGGAATTGGTGCAAAATACAACATGAATGCGTATGTGGCAGGCTTGCAATACTTCGTTTATCTTCTGCTGCGCAAATAAGCCGTCTGCGATGCTGTGCAAACGCACCGATTCGGTTTGATACAAATTTTTCGCGAAAGGAATGCCCTATTCATGAATATTCTTTACGTTATCCTTACCAGTATATGCTCCATCATCGCACTTTTTGTCCTCACCAAGCTAATGGGCAATCGGCAGCTCAGCCAGATGAGTATGTTCGACTATATCAACGGCATTACAATTGGCTCTATTGCGGCTGAGTTTGCGACAAACCTGGAAAACCCCTTACATTCTTTTACAGCAATGGTCGTTTATGCGCTTGCCGCAATCGGCATTTCTCTTTGCACCTGTCATTCTATAAAACTACGCAAATTTTTCAACGGGCAGCCACTGGTGCTTTATTCTCACAACAAACTATACAAAAAGAATCTTGCCTGCGCGAAAATGGACATCAACGAATTTTTGACACAATGCCGTATTGCAGGTTATTTCGACTTAAACCAGTTGGAGTCTGCGATTCTTGAAACAAATGGACAGGTAAGCTTTTTGCCACTTGCAGAGCAGCGCCCTATTACCGCTTCCGACCTTGGTGTTACACTGCAGCCTGAGGTTTTGCCCTACTATGTGGTGCTGGACGGAAAGCTCATTGATGCAAACTTGCAAGCTTCTGGCCGAGACGAAAAATGGCTTGAAAAAGAGCTTCACGCTTTGGGCATGACGCAGCTGAGCGATATCTTTTTCGCTGCGATTGATACCAAAGGCAAGCTATATGCCATCCCCATGCTGGAGGAAAAACGCCAGCACAACTGTTTTGAATAGCTTATAACTCTGAAAGGCCGGTTGCAAGCAACGGCAGCACATTAATAACAGGCTCCTCATATGGGTGGGCAGCCTTAACCGCGCACAACGTTTGAGGCAGTTTTTCTACCCGGCAGCAAACTTCTATTTTCAGTTCCGGCGCACTGCATAACACCCCAACCTCTCCATCGTAAGGGTCAGCACCTTCCAGTGGCCGCCAATAGCCCTGTACCTGCGTGGTGGAAAGGCAGCTGTCATAATTACCGATGTGTCCTGCGTCTTCTTGCTGCAGAGCAGCACGCACGGCTTCGAAATGACTTTCTGGTACAAAAATTTCGAGCTTTACGATTTGGACTTGCATGATAATGCCTCCTTTTTTCTTATTGTAGCACAAAATCCCCTGCCAAAACTGGCGGGGGATTTTTTATTCTAACGCTATATACCAAAAGCCCCCCACATTTCTGCGAGGGCTTTTGAACCAGGGGAAAACTATACTTTTTTTGGTAAGAGGATAACTTATTTGAAGAAGCGTGCATACAGGCCAGCAAAGCCTTTGCCGTGACGTGCTTCGTCTTTTGCCATCTCATGAACAGTGTCATGGATTGCATCCAGGTTGAGCTGTTTTGCTTTCGCAGCAAGCTGCATCTTGCCGTCGCAAGCACCATGCTCTGCATCAATGCGCATCTCGAGGTTCTTTTTGGTGGAATCAGTCAGCACTTCGCCGAGCAGCTCTGCAAATTTAGCAGCGTGCTCTGCCTCCTCAAAGGCATAGCGTTTGTAAGCCTCAGCAATTTCGGGATAGCCCTCGCGGTCAGCCACGCGGCTCATTGCCAGGTACATGCCAACCTCGCTGCACTCGCCGTTAAAGTTCATGCGCAGGCCCTCGATGATTTCAGGATCAACACCCTGTGCAATGCCAACAACATGCTCAGCAGCATAGACAGTGGTGTCTTTCTGCTCTACAAACTTAGAAGCCGGAGCTTTGCAAACCGGGCAGGACTCCGGAGCGGAATCGCCCTCATGTACGTAACCGCAAACAGTGCAAACAAATTTTTTCATAATCGTAATCTCCTTTATTATTTGTGTTATTCGAGCCATCTTGTGGCTTGTTTTTTGCCGTGATTAAACTATACCATACTGGTATAGTTATGTCAATACATTTTCCAATTTTTTCTAATAATTTTTTTTAAAAGAAAGCTGTCTGCTCTTTCTTAAAGCAGACAGCTTTCTTTTAATTTGTTAAATTGAGTTTTTGAAGTGTCGGCATCAGCGCCTTTAGGGTAAGGCTAGTCATCGTGCCCATGCCAATACCCGCTAAAATGAGCACGGGGGTATAGGCAAATGAAACCGCTGTACCAAGCCAGAGTGCTGCCATCGCCAACTGGCCAAGATTATGGGTAATTGCACCCAACACCGAAAGAATGAGGTAAGAAGCTTGCCTGCGCGTCAGTAGCAACAGCAGAAGCATAACTGCAAGCGAGCAAAAGCCGCCCGACGCTGAAAGTGCCGCTGCTGCTACCCCGCGGGTTAAAAACACGAAAAAGCTTTTCATCAGCACCAGCACAGCTGCCTGCCCTGCCCCCATAGTAAAAAGTGCATACATAACAACAATGTTTGCAAGGCCCGGCTTGATGCCGGGGGGTAACCCGAGTGCGGGGGTTACAATGCCTTCTACAACCGAAAGCACAATGGCAAGCGCAAACAGCATTCCGCTAAAAGCAACTCTACGTGCCTGACTTTTTGTATTCCGCTGCAACGCTTCTCCTCCTGATTGTCTATATTATATATATTGTATTGTATATGACTTTTGCGCCTCTTCGGTCAGCTCAAGGCTGCCTTCCAGACCTTTTGTCGCATACAAGGTTCCTTTATTGTCCAGCAGCAAAATCTGCACATCATCTTGTGCCGCGGCCCACGCAAGGCTTTTTTGCTCGCCCCAGACATAAAGCGTGGTCGAAAGAAAATCTGCCAAAGTGCCATCGGGGGTGACGATGCCGACCGAAACGATATCGCTTTCTACCGGCCAACCAGTTTGTCCGCTAATAATGTGACAATATTTTTTACCATTTTCTACGAAATAGCGCTCGTATCCACCTGAAACTGCAAGCACCTGGTCTTTCATTGCAAGTGATGCAATATAGCTGGATTCATCTCCATTGGGGTCACGGAATCCCACACGATAAAGGCTTCCATCTGGCTTTGTGCCCTTTATATACACATTGCCGCCGATATTAAGCACCGCAGAAGTGATTCCCTGCTCGTCATATATTTTTTGTGCCGCGGTGCATGCATTACCTTTTGCAATCCCGCCTAAATCGAGCCCCTGGCCCGGTGCAAGCTGTACGGTTTTGTTGATAGGATCCAGCTTTACGGCAGCATCATCTACCAGCGGCAAAAGTGCGTCAATCTCGCCTTGCGGGGGCACTTTCGGGTTTTCTCCGGTAACACCCCAAAGCAGCGTCAACGGTGCAATCGTTAAATCAAAAGCATGGTCAGACTGAGCAGAAAGCTCTAAGGCGCGAGATAAAAGTGCGTAGGTTTCATCGCTTACCGCAACCGGCGTGCCCGCACCTGTATTGATTTTGGCAATCTCGCTGGTATTGCTAAACAGCGAAAGCCTGTCCTCATATTCTCGCAGCGCGGCATTCACCTGCGCCATCGCTTTTTCTGCGTTTTTGCCATACACCGCCTGCGTAATTACAGTGCTCATCGCGTAGGTGGTATCAGTGTACTGTGTTTGGGCAGCTTTTTTGTTTATTAATAGGACGGCTGCGGCGCCAACCGCTACAACCGCCGTGGCTGCCAGCAGCGCTTTTTTTGCTTTCGGGTTCATGTTTCAAATCCTCTCATGTGTGCATCCGATGAGTTGTCCTGATTTTTCATTTTAGAATTATATTGTGAAAAAGTCAAGAAAGCCTCTTATTTGGCTCACAATTTTGTACAGTGCCACAAGCTTAAATGAGCAACTGTTTGACAACTCATCTAAAAAACAGTATAATAGGCCAGTATTCCCCAAAACTCAAGAATCAGGAGGCAACTCTGCAAATGAAAAAATTGCTTGCAATTTCCACCTTGCTTGTTGTCGCACTTAGCTTTTTAACTGGCTGCACACCCGATTATAAAGACGGTGTCTACCATGCTGAGTTTGCGAATTTCGACAGCCATGGTTGGAAAGAGTATGTGGATGTTCAAGTAAGCGGAAATACCGTTACGGTACTTACCTTCGACGGTGTTGATGTAGACGGCAAACTGAAATCTGCGGATGAATCCTATCGCAGCAACATGCAGTCCGTAGAGGGCACTTATCCTGCAAAATTCTATGCAGATATCACCAACCAGTATCTTGAATCCGGCAAATTGAAAGATGTCGCTACGGTGGCTGGTGCAACGGTGTCCACCAATAATTTTAAAACCTTGATGCAGGCACTGGACGAAAACATGAAAAACGGCAACACTACTGTTGTTGTTGTAAATGAAACTTCCAGTTCCAAATCCAAATAGTCGATAAAACATCGCCCTTGCCATCAGCGGGGGCGATGTTTTTTTGCGCTTTGTCAGGTTTGTGAATATTCGGTAACATTTGCAAGAATACTACAAAAAGGGTTGCATAAACAGCCAATTTAAAGTAGTATATTAAGCATCGGGGCGGCCTTTTTGGCGCCGATTTTTTCACAAAGAAAGGATATGCAAAAATTTATGAAAAAAATAGTTTCAACCGTACTTGCTGCCTGCATGGTCGCTGTATTAGCGGTGGGCTGTGGAAGCAGCTCTGCAAACTACAATATCAACGACATCATGACTTCAATCGAAAAAGTCGCACCTGTAACTATGCCAGGTAACATCGATGACTCGATGCTGACCGACCTTTACGGCATCAATATGAGCGACGTGGAAGAATATGTGGGTAAATACTCCAACGTTAACGTTTCCAGCGACGAGATTTTGATTGTAAAAGCTGCAAAAGGCAAAGCAGATACCATCAAAACTGCCTGTGAGGCACGCCGCGATGCAAAAGCAAGCCAGTGCGAAATGTACCTTTCTCAAGAATATGAAAAAGCAAAAGCTGGCCGTATTGTTGTAAAAGGCGATTATGTCATCTTTGTTATTGCAGGTGACTCTGAAAAAATCATGGATGAAGGCGCTGAGGCAGTTTACAAGCCCATCGACGAAGCCATTGATAACGCGTTAAAGTAAAGCCAAGGTTTGCGAATTGCCTTGCGAAATCGCATATAATTCGATATACTTGTGGTTGTACCGATACTGGCCGGCGCCGTTTTGGCGTCGGCTTGTTTTGTGTAATTGAAATATTTCTGAAGTTGGTGATTGTTTGATATTCAGCAGCCTGTTGTTCATTTTCCGTTTTCTTCCCATTGCGCTGGCGATTTATTACCTTGCGCCTGCAAAATTAAAAAATCTCGCACTTTTTCTGGTCAGCATCTTTTTCTACTCCTGGGGCGAGGTACGCTACTTCCCCATCATGCTGGCCTGCATTGTAGGTAACTATTTTATTGCGATTTTTCTCGGTAAAAATCAGGACAAGCCTACCGTGCGCCGCTGGCTTTTGGTATTAACCCTGGTTTTTAACCTTGGTATGCTTTTCTTCTTTAAATACACCGATTTCTTTATCATTAATATCAACGCCCTGTTCGGCACATCTATTGGGCTGTTAAGGCTGACTTTGCCCCTTGGCATCAGCTTCTACACCTTCCAGACGATGAGCTACACGCTGGATGTATACCGCGGAGAGGTGGAGCCCGAGCGCAACATTATTGACTTGGGCGCTTATGTTGTCATGTTCCCGCAGCTGATTGCTGGCCCTATTGTTTTGTATAAAGACGTTGCCGCTCAGCTCAAAGTCCACAAAAACCGCTATACTCTTTCTGAAATTGATGCAGGCATCGGTCTTTTTGTGCTGGGCCTTGCCAAAAAAGTTTTGCTTGCAAACAGCATTGGCGCTTTGTGGGATGATATTAAGGTGCTTGGCTATGCCAACATCTCGACCCCTCTTGCATGGTTGGGTGCAATCGCCTTTACGCTGCAAATTTACTTTGATTTTTCCGGCTATTCCACCATGG
Organism: Pygmaiobacter massiliensis; assembly: GCF_900199435.1. GTDB lineage: Bacteria > Bacillota > Clostridia > Oscillospirales > Ruminococcaceae > Pygmaiobacter > Pygmaiobacter massiliensis. The sequence continues at coordinate 87,870 of NZ_OAML01000002.1, read as the reverse complement.
CCATCGGCCTTGGCAAAATGCTGGGCTTCAACTTCCCTCTAAACTTTAACCTGCCTTATATTTCGCGCAGCATCACCGATTTCTGGCGTCGCTGGCACATGACACTGTCCGGCTGGTTCCGCGAATATCTGTATATCCCCCTTGGCGGCAACCGCCGTGGCATGAAACGACAGGTACTCAACCTCTTCATCGTGTGGTGTCTTACCGGGTTTTGGCATGGCGCTAACTGGAACTTTTTACTCTGGGGCTTTTACTATTTTGTGCTGCTTACCGTCGAAAAACTATGGTTGCACAAACCGCTTGCAAAGGGCAAAATCTGGCCCCATATTTACGCACTCTTCTTTATTGTTGTTGGCTGGGCAATTTTTGCGGTAGACACCGGCATGGGCGACCTTGCGATGTTCTTTAGCAAATTGTTCATTCCGCAGAGTGGTATTTCGGCAGGGTATTTTGTGCGAAACTATGGCCTCAGCCTGTTGCTGGGCATTGTTTGCAGCACCCCCTACCCCGGGCGCTTCTACCATAAGCTCTGCCGCCAGAAAAAAGAAGTTCTGCGCATTGCTTTTCTCGCCGTGCTGTTGCTAGTTTCAATTGCATACCTCGTCGACAGCACCTATAACCCGTTTATCTATTTCCGTTTTTAAGGAGGCGTAGTGTATGAAAGAAAAATGGAAAACGCTGCTGCGCCACCCCGCAGTTATTGTATTTAGCAGTTTCATCATTTTATTTAGCCTTGCCGATAACCGCGCAAACAATCGCGCTTTCAGCGAATTAGAAAACCGTTCACTGGCCAAAAAGCCAATTGTTACACGTACAAATCTGCTCGCCGTCGATGAGGATAAAAAGTTTTCGTACTTGTATGAAACCTATGTCAATGACCAGTTTCTTGGCCGAGACGTCTGGATCACACTAAAAAGCCGCGTCGAAGGCTTGCTGATGAAAACAGAAAACAATGGCATTCTTTATGGCGACAACGGCACCATGTACCAAAAATTCTACACGGTAGACACCACTCAGCTGGAGAACAATACAAAGGCTATTGAGCGCTTTATAAGCCGCCATCCGGGCCTTGTAAAGGTGATGATTGTCCCCTCTGCTGATATGGTTAGCCCCAATGCGCCGAGCGCACCTTTCGTTGATGAGCTGCCGTACCTGCAGGATATGGCAACACGGTTTGGCGCAAACGGCACTTTTATTGATTTGCTGCCCGCCTTTACCGCCCATCAATCAGAGCCGCTTTATTATGCGACTGACCACCACTGGACAACCAGCGGCGCTTACCTGGCTTATCGGCAATTTGCAGCCGAGGTCGGCAAAGGCTCGTTTACTCCATCAGGTCATACTGCAACCACCGTTGATGACTTCTTTGGCACTTTATACAGCAAGTCCAAGCTGTACAGTGCAGTGCCCGATACTCTCACCTATTACAGCGACCTTACCAACCCAATGGCAATTTTACAGGGCGGCACATTGGAGGAACAGCAACTTGCAGCAAATGCAGGGCTGGAGACCAGTTTTGTAGACTTGTATGACGAAACCAAACTGGAGGTTCGCGATAAGTACGCGATGTTCCTTTATGGCAATAACGGATTCTCTCGCGTAGAAGGCAATGGTACCGGCAAAGTACTGGTTATCAAAGACAGCTATGCAAACTGCTTTGTTCCGTTCTTAACTGCCGACTATGCGCAAATCGACATTATTGATCTTCGTAATCTACGTTCCAGCGTGGATAAAATCATTGCCGAAAACGGTTATGATGATGTGCTGATTCTTTACAACTTCCAGAGCTATCAGGCAGACAAAAACCTGCCCGGCCTGAACTTGTACAATAGCTAATTCTTGTATTATAAAAAAAGAACCGGAGATCTTTCTCCGGTTCTTTTTGTTTACACCTTGCCCATTTTTTTGTACGTGCCTGCAAACTTCTCTTGCAAGAATGTACGGAAAGCCGCTACATCTGTTACATCTTTTTTTCTTACCAGCGAGGCTTGATTCGCCGTGAGGTAAAAGATAAAATAATCGTGCGTTTCTAATAGCTGATAGATTTGGTCATATCTCAGCTCACCGCTGGAATGCATTGCTTCGTTTTCCATTTGTATTACTTCTTCGCCAAAACGCAGGGTGCTAATGCTCCCAAATGCTCCGGTTTTATCTGTGGTAACACGTTGTTTGTTTTTTCGCTCTACCTGAAAGCACACTGCCGCCACTGCAACCACAAACATCAGTATCGTAACCACTAAAAAAGGTGCCAAGCTAAACGCACCCTCGGTAAGTTGAACGGCTGCGCTGCCCAAAAACGCCAGTAGTAAAATGATGGGCAAGGTAAGCTTGTTTCTAAAAAAAGTGGCAAGGTACAAAAATTTTTTGTAATCCTCTTTTTCCATCTTCGTTTGTATCACAAAATAAAAACGATCCATAAATATCCCTTTCTGTTGGCAAGCTGTTTGTTTTATTATAATAGAAAATGCCAACAACCACAATGGAGCAAGTGGCTTTTTTGATTTTATATCCCTTTTGTCTACTTTAACTTGTTCATAGGTTAATCTAACATTCTATACAGCTAGACCTTCTTGAACTTTGTTATAAGCCCTATTAAAATGCACGCATTGTTTTTTGGGCAAAATTAACAAAAGCCTTTTCGGCTTTTTTCGTGCTTTATGGACCATTTGTGCGTTTTATTAAATGTAAAGTAAAAAAACTTGCATTTATATTGAAAAATGATTAGAATAGAAAAGCTGCTTTGTTTTGCTTTGTCTCGAAGTGGCTGGATAGGAGTGAATTTTTTGGAACAAAAAAAGCAAAATAAAATGGGGACAAGACCTATTTTACCGTTAATTCTGGCAATGTCGTTGCCCGCAATGATGTCGATGTTGGTACAGGCTTTGTACAACGTCGTTGATAGCTACTTCGTAGCGCAAGTAAGCGAAAGTGCACTTACTGCGGTTTCGCTGGTTTTCCCAATTCAGAACCTGCTGATTGCAGTTGCGGTTGGCACCGGTGTTGGTCTCAATTCGCTTATCAGCCGCCGTTTGGGCGAGCGCAACCAAAAAGATGCCGATAGCGCCGCTACCCATGGTTTGCTGATTGGCCTTTTGAATTGGCTGTTTTTCGCTCTTTTGGGCATTTTCTTCTCGCGTACTTTCTTTACGCTTTTTACTGCCAACCCTGAGATTATTGCAATGGGCGAAAGCTATATGTCCATTGTTTGTATTGGCTCGGTAGGTTGCTGTGTTTCAATTAACATTGAAAAAACTCTTCAGGCAACCGGTGATATGATTCACCCGATGCTCTCTCAGCTGCTTGGTGCAATCACTAATATTATTCTGGATCCGCTGTTCATCTTCGGTATTGGGCCCTTCCCCCAAATGGGCGTTGCAGGTGCCGCAGTGGCAACAATCATTGGGCAAATTGTCTCTATGCTTTATTTGCTGTTCGTGCTTTTCACCAAAAAACATGGCGTTTCGGTCGTGTTGCGCGGGTTTAAGCCCACCCTTTCGATGATTAAGAACATTTACGCAGTTGGCTTCCCCGCTATCATCATGCAGTCGATTGGCTCGGTGATGGTAGTAGGTATGAATGCTATTTTGATTGCATTCTCTGAAACTGCGGTCGCGTTCTTTGGCATTTACTTTAAGCTGCAAAGTTTCGTATTTATGCCCGTTTTCGGCCTCAACCAAGGCCTTTTGCCGATTATCGGCTTCAACTATGGTGCACGCTCTCGTCACCGCGTCACCCAAACCGTCAAATGGGGCAGCATCATCGCCGTCATTATTATGGCTTCCGGCACTATCTTGTTCTGGGCTTTGCCGACAGAGTTGCTTGGCATTTTCAATGCCTCGGAGCAGATGCTTGCAATTGGCGTGCCCGCTTTGCGCACCATCAGCTTGTGCTTTATCCCTGCCGCACTCGGCATTGTTTTCTCTTCTGCTTTTCAGGCTTTGGGCAAGGGCTTTTCGAGCCTTTTCATTTCGATTTTGCGTCAGCTTATCGTAATCCTGCCCGTTTCTCTTGCATTTGCAGTGCTGACCCACGACCTGACCGTGGTGTGGTATGCTTTCCCGATTGCGGAAACCTTTTCGTTGATTGCAAGCATTCTCATCTACGCAAAACTTTATCGCAATGTGTTAATGGGTTTGCCTGAATATGGCGAGCAGTAATATTCCCCGGATACAAAACTTTAGCCGGGCAGCTTGGTATTATCCAGCTGCCCGGCTTTTTCGCCTTTTGATATAAAAAACAGCAGACCGCTGAATGAGATTGCGGCCTGCTGTTTTCATTGTTTATGGTTACACGCTATGCGACAACTTTTCGCTCAGCGGTTTAGCTGCTTTCTTTTACGGGATGCGGTGATTCCAAATACATCGCGCGCAATGCTGCAAGCTTTGTGGCATCCAATCCGTACTCGCACTCAAAAAACGCTTCTTTTGACGGGTACCGAACTTCTATCTCGTCAAGGGCGGCTTCCAGGTTGTAAAGGCCTACACCGCCAATTGCAGTAAGGTAGCGTTTTACAAACTGGGGCTGACCTTCACGATAATATTGGTCCACTAAGCGATCAATATTTTTGCGGCAACAGTGATTGGTGAGCATATAATCTTCTTCAATTAACTTGCGCGGCACGCCCAGCGCAAGCAAAATCAATGCAGCCCCTATGCCGGTACGGTCTTTGCCCGCCGTACAATGAAACAAAATCGGTGTCTTTTCTGAAAGCAGCTGATCGAACATCCACTGGTACGCACGGTTAGCAAACGGCATAGCACGATAGATATCCATGAAATCTTTTTCGTCCTGCTCCATCTCTTCTGCAGTTTGTGTCAGCAGATGAGCAGGGTCAAAATCCTTCTCGTTGCCATCCATATTTAAAATTGCAGAAATTGCACGGTAATCGGCATCCGGCAGCTCCGGGTCCGGGTGCTGTTCTATCTCTCCCCCGCTGCGAAGATCCAGCAAAGTACGAATACCCAGCGAAGCAATTTGCTCTGTCTCCGCTTCGGTCAAGTGCGAGAGTCGGGCAGAGCGGTAAAATCTGCCCCAACGCACAAATCTGCCCTCTTCGGTGCGATAACCGCCAAGCTCGCGAAAATTCTCTACACTTTCAAACGGCAAGATGCGCAGCGACGTTACATAATGACTGCCGCAATCATCAAGCACATGAAAGAAGCATCGTTTGCCCGGCATCGGATCATCCAGCTCCACAAGGTCAGTGAACTCTGCTGCCAGTGCATCCGGAGTGAACCCATCCGGCGAGGTGCTGGTAAACAAGCTATATTGGCCTGGCATCGCTGCGGTTACGGTATAGTCTGTGTCGGTTTTGCGTGTTTCAAATGCGGTGGCAAAATCTATCATTGCTTGTTGTTCTCCTTTATTATTCCCGCGCGGTATGCTGCCAGCAGTCGCTGCAGCTCGGTAATCTGGCGACGAATCGCCTGCCCTTCATCGGTATCCTCAATGAGCCGACGTTCACGGTTGGTTTCAAAAATCGCAACACTGGATAGGATATCGCGATTTTCCGTAATGGCTTTCTGAATCGACTCAAACGGCTCGTGGCTGCGCAGTGAAAGACCTCGTGAAGACGAAACCAGCGTGTATCCGGCAAGGCCTGTTTTGCTGTGGTACGCTTTGCAAAATCCGCCATCAATTACAATCAGTTTGCCGCCTGCCTTAACGGGATTTTCGCCTTTCGCGGCAAGCACCGGCACATGTCCGTTAATAATGTGCGCATCATTGGAGTTAAGCCCAAATTCACGCAGCAACATGCAAAAAGTCTCTTCGGAATCGGTGTAGTCGTAATAGAAATTTTTCTTCTCGTCCCAGGTATCTTTTTCGTTAAGGAACAGGTGCTCAAATGTGGACATCTTTGCACGGCCATAAATAGGCGATTTCGGGCCGCACCACAAATACCATAAAAAGTCTCTGCCCCGCTGCCGCTCGTCGCTTTCCTCGGGGGCAAAGTAGCCTTGGCGTGCTGCTTTTTCGCAATACTCCATCAAGGCACGGCCATGGTATTCCGTCCCCTCAAAGCAAACCTCATCCATGGTACCGTCAGCTTTCAGCGGAATTGCCCCATGGAACAGCAAATTGTCATTTTCAATGCGGTAAACGCTGCCCGCCGCATAGAAAAAGCGAGCCTGACGAGCCAGCTTTTCGCTCTGCATAAATGCACGGCAAAGTTTTGCCAGCACGTCTGCTTCCTCTTCTGTCAGCTTTTCCGGGTCAGCAGGGTCAATGGTCGGCAAATCGGTATCCTGCAGCATGTATATCTTGCCGCCTATGTTTACTGTGCCAGCAGAAAAATCAATTGCGCCCAGCAGCAACCGGTCCTGCATTGCAAAGTCCGGATTGCGGCGAATCGTCTGTGCCTCGAGCTTCAGCATGATAATGGCGATTGCTTTATGCATGCGTGCAATGCGGTCAGTATCCTGTGGGCTAATATAGGCAGTTTCTGCTGCACTAGGTGCAAAGCGGCTGCAATCCACATGGGCGTATACCTGCTCTGCAAGCTGGCCAAGTGGGCGCAGGCTGATACCGTACCCCTCTTCTACCAGTTCTGCATTGTTATAGCTCAACGTAATATTCAGCGCCGCTGCCACACAGGCCGGGCTGCCGGCAGCTGCACCCATCCACAGTATATCATGGTTGCCCCATTGCAGGTCAACCGAATGGTGAGCCATCAGCTTATCAATGATAATATCCGGGCGAGGACCGCGGTCGAAGATATCGCCCACAATATGCAGCTTATACACTGCGAGTTTTTTAATCAGCTCTGCCAGCGCAGCAATAAACTCTTCTGCGTGGCCCACATCGAGGATAGCTGTGATAATCTGATCGTAGTAGCGCTCTTTGGGATGGTCTTCAAAATGTGCGTGCAACAGCTCGTCGATGATATATTCAAAATTTTTCGGTAAGCTTTCACGCACGAATTTTCGAGTGTTTTTACTGGCAACAAAGCGGCAAACCTCTACCATGCGATAAAGCGTGAGCCGATACCATTCGCGATTGACGATGCCCAGCTCTTTGAGCTCCTCTATTTTTTGTACAGGGTAATAAATCAATGTTGCAAGGCGGGACCGCTCTTTTTCGGAAACCGTTTTACCAAGCACAAAATCAACTTTTTCTTTGATGACACCCGACGCATTATTCAGGATATGCGTAAACGCCTCGTGCTCCCCGTGCAGGTCACTCATAAAGTGTTCTGTGCCCTTGGGCAGCTTTAAAACAGCCTCTAAGTTGATAATTGCCGCAGAGGCAGCAGACATTGTAGGATATTCTTGAGACAAAAGCTCCAGGCAGCGTTGCTCCGGAGTAGTTGCAGAGCTAAAATACACGGTTTCAAACACCTCATCATTCTTTGTATCTTATCATTTCATATTAGTTTAAGTATATCACAAAAGCCCATTCCTGTGGTATAATTCTTGTAAAAACCGCTCTGGTATGCGGCATTTTCTGCAATGTGCCAATGGGCGGTTTAGGAACAAAACCGGAAGTAGATGATTAAGTTGACCTCACCTTACCAGCATTGCACCCTTTGCCCACGCAACTGCGGTGTTGACAGAACCCAAACGCGCGGACGGTGTGGCTGCACCGATACCCTGCTGCTCTCTCGTGCAGCACTCCATTTTTGGGAAGAACCCTGCATCAGCGGTACCGGAAAAGATGCCCCTGGCAGCGGCACTGTTTTTTTCTCGGGTTGCAGTTTAGGCTGCTGTTTTTGCCAGAACCACGAAATCAGCCGCGGCGCGGTGGGCAAGGCAACCACGCAAGCACGGCTTACCGAAATTTTTTTAGAGCTGCAAGCCAAAGGCGCGGCAAACATTAATCTTGTCACACCAGACCATTACCTGCCCGATGTTCTCGCTGCACTTTCTGCCGCACGCCCCGGGCTTCGCATCCCCGTTGCCTGCAATTGCTCTGGTTACGAAACTGTCGAAACCGTGCGCGCACTGGCCGAGCATACGAACATCTTCATGCCCGACCTTAAATTTTTCAGCCCTGATGTTTCAGAAAAGTTTGCCCGCGCAAAGGATTATTTTGCAGTTGCGTCACCTGCCATCTCTGAAATGGTTCGTCTTGCCGGGCCGCCTCGATTTGATGATAACGAAATGCTGCACAGCGGCGTTATCATTCGTCATTTGATTTTACCCGGACACCACAAGGACAGTTTACAGCTTTTGGATTGGCTGGCTGAGGCTCTGCCGAAAGATGGCTTTATTTTAAGCTTGATGAGCCAGTATACCCCGTACCTACAAAGCCCATATGCCGAGCTTAACCGCAAACTATCGAGCTATGAGTACAAAGCTGTTGTTGCCCATGCAGAAGCGCTGGGCTTTGAATACATTTACACCCAACAGCGCACCGCCGCGAAAGAAGAATATACCCCGCCATTTGATTTGGAGGGCATTTAGACTTTTGCTTTAATATAATGCTCTTACTTTGCCTTATCATTGGCAAGGCTTAAAGCTTCCTTGGGGGCCACCGCCTTTTCGCTGTATTGAAAAAATCATGCTAAACAACAGCTTGTTTTCGGAGAAGCCGCATCCTGTTCTATATAATAAAAGCCCCTGCTCTGGCGCATTGCTAGGCAGGGGCTTTTTGTTTTAAATTAAGATTGCTTTTTCAGACTATTTTTCCGTCTTGCGATGAGCAGCTACTTCCTGCACCGCTTCTACCATTTGTTGGTATCCGGTGCAGCGGCAGAGGTTGCCGGACATCCCTCGGCGAATTTCTTCTTCGCTGGGCTCGGGGTTTTGGTTCAGCAAATGGCTGACCGAAACAATCATTCCCGGACTGCAAAACCCGCATTGAATCGCTCCGTGGTCGATAAAAGCCTGCTGAATATCGCTTAGCTCGCCATCTTGCTCAATACCCTCAATCGTGGTAATACTGCGACCTTCTGCGCGCAATGCAAGGAAAAGGCAGCTGTTTACGCTGGTGTCATCCACCAAAACAGTGCAAGCTCCGCAATCACCCTCACCGCAGCCCTCTTTGGTGCCGGTAAGGCCAAGCTCTTCCCGCAAAAAGGTAAGCAGCGTGGTATCGTCTTCTACCATTCGTTCTACCAACGTGCCATTCACGGTGCAATGCAGCATCTGTGCCATACTAAACACCCTCCTTGTTTGCAAGTTCCAAAACCAGTTTTTCTAAAAGATTTGCACAAACCATACGTCGGTAATCAGCACTGGCCCAGCGGTCGTCTATGGGTGCAATTTCTGTTTGAACCAATTCTGTCGCCTGTAAAAGCACCTCTTGGGTCAGCGCTTTACCCTCAAGCAGTGCTGCGGTTTTGGCACACAGCCGCACGGTTGGTGCAGCTGCGCCAACTGCAATACGCAGCGCAGAAAGCTTGCCTTCGCTGTTTGCATTTACAGCAACCGCCATATTGATGCAGGATACCGCAAGCGCATTGCGTTTGCCCACTTTATAAAAGAGTGATTCGCTGCCTGCCTTTGGTACAAAAACGCGAGTCAATATCTCGTCCGGCAGCTTTACCGTTTTGCCTGGTGCTGTAAAAAACTGCTCGGCGGCAACGCGTCTTGTCCCTTTTGCGCCTACCAGTTCAAACTCTGCTCCAAGCGCCAAAAGCGGTGTTGCTGCATCTGCAGAGGGTGATGCAGCACACAAATTGCCGCCCAGCGTAGCACGGTTGCGCACCTGGGGGCCGCCCACTTCACAGGCGGCCTGCCAAAGCGCATAGGCGTATTGGCGGCAAAGCGGCAGGTGCTCTAGCTCATCAAAAGTGAGGCCAGCCCCAAGCACCAAAGCATCTTCTTGTTCTTGCACAGAGTGCAGTTCTGCAACCTGGGTAAGGTCAATGACTTCTTGCCCAATGGACAGCCCTTTGTTATAGTTGACCATTAAAACGGTGCCACCGGCAAGGTAACTCCCGTTTGTTTTGGGTTGAAGCTCTATGGCCTGCGCAAGTGTTTGCGGGCGGTGTAATACAAAACTCATAGCTCAGAACTTTCCTTTCGGTGTTTGGGTAGGCTTTTGCTGCGTCTGGGGCAACGCCGTAAAATGTTATGACAGGCGCTCGAAGATTTCGACATAGCTGCCGTCTGCAATCGTGCGGAATGCATCGATATAATATCCGCCGTTTTCGTAGACAATGCCGTACTCTTCAAACTGGCCGGGCAACCGGGCTGCACGCTCAAATTTAGCACTGCCCTGTTCATTCCCCTGTTCCATCTCTATTCCCCGGAAAAAGATCCAAAACGGAATCAAATAAGGATAGGTTCGCTCATCTTCCCAGTTTTTACAAAACTCTTCTTTGCTGCAGATATCCCGCAGCTCTTTGGTCAAAAAATCGTATACTTTTGCGGGGTCATTTTCGTTTGCCGCTTTTGCCATTGCCAGCACACGCTTTTCGGCGTATGGTTCACCCTTTGGCGAAAGTGCCGGGTGGGTAAGCAAAAAGCCTGCAAGCACTGCAACCAGTAAAGCTACCACTGCAAAAGCGATGCTCCATTTTTTTCGTTTGCTCATCGTTCCATCCTTGAATAGGGTTGTGTGTAAGCCGACGGAAATTCTGCTTTTTTAGATACACCTACCAGCACTACGATAGTGATGACGTAAGGCAGCATCAGCAAGAACTGGTTTGGAATCGGCGCGCCGAGTGCCTGCAAACGAATCTGCAATGCATTTGCAAAACCAAACAATAGCGAGCCCCACATGGCAAGGCTGGGCTTCCAGTGAGAAAAGATAACAACTGCAAGGGCAATGTATCCACGACCCGAAACAATATTATCGGTAAAGCTGTTCATGTAGGCAATGGTAAGGTAAGCGCCGGCAAGTCCGGCATAAGCGCCGCCAATCATCACCGCAGTGTAACGCACACCGGCTACCGAAATGCCTTTCGAATCTGCCGCGCGCGGATGTTCGCCTACCATTTTAATACGCAGGCCAAGCACGGTTTTTTCAAGCACAAACCATGTGATGGGCACCAGTGCGAAGATAATATAAACCAAAAGATTATGATTGAACAGCACGTCCCCGAAAAATGGAATTTTGGACAAGCCGGGAATCGGCAGCGCGCGGAAGTTCTCTACCTGCGGCGGAGATTTTTGCAGGCCAAACACAGAGCGATAGATGAATGCTGCAAGACCGCTGCCCAAAATAGTAAGTGCGGTGCCTGCAATGACCTGATTCGCTTTCATTGTTACGCTGAGGAAAGCCATAACGGTGCTCATCAGAACACCCGCTGCCATGCCACAAAGCACCCCCAGTGCAAGGCTTCCGCTAAAATAGCAGCCAAGGAAACCGGCAAGTGCTCCCATCAGCATGGTCCCCTCTAGGCCAAGGTTCATAACACCGGAACGTTGGGTATAAATTTCGCCCAAAGAAGTGGCGAGAATTGGGGTGGCAAGACGAATGGCAGAGCCAAGCACGCTTGCAAAAAAAGTTGTGGTAAAAATTTGCTGAATCATCCGTTGTCCTCCTCTCCGCCGTCCTCTTCGGCCGCGCCAGCTGTAACCGCTTTACGCGCATTGCGGCGCGCGGCAATCCATTGTTTCCAGCCGTTGCTCTGCCCTACTGTGCGGCAGATAACAAAGACGATAATGAGACCCTGAATGATATCCACCACCGAGTAAGGCACCTCGGTCATGCGCTGCATAGCGTTGCCGCCAGACATCAGCGCTGCAAAGAAGAACGAGGCAATGCCGATATCGATGGGGCGCAGGTTGCCGAGCAATGCCACAACAATGGCAAGATTGCCATAGCCGGATGAGATGTTGTCGAGCAAGCGGTACTGGGCGCCAAAAACTTCGGTCCAGCCCGCGATACCGGCAATACCGCCGGAAAGCACCATGGTAAAAAGCACAATGCCGGAAACTTTAAGCCCAGCGTATTTTGCCACCGTGTTGCTGGCGCCGACCAGCTTGAGCTTATACCCGTAAGCACTGCGCCAGAAATAATAAATGAAAATAAGCACCGCCAGACCAATAAAAATGCCATAGTTGACGCGCAGGTTGGAAACAAAGCGCGGTAGGCGGTAAGCTTCCGGGATAGACGCAGACTGAGGATTGTTGCCGCCGTTGGGGTCCATGAGCGGGCCGCGAATGAGGTATGCAAGCAGATACTGCGCTACATAGTTCAGCATCAGCGTAGTAATAACCTCGTTGGCGTTAAACTTTGCTTTTAAAAAGCCGGAAAGTCCACCCCAAAGTGCACCGCCAACAAAAGCGGCTACAAACGAAAGCAGCAGAATAAAAATGTTTTCGCCCGGCAGATAAAGGGTAACGCAGATTGCGAAAATGGCGCCAATAGTAAACTGACCGTCTGCACCGATATTCCAAATCTGGCTGCGGAATGCCACAGAAACACCGAGTGCAAGCAGCATCAGAGGTACTGTTTTAACAAGCGTTTCGCTGATGCGGCTTTTCGAGCCGAATGCACCCTTGAACATCTGTGCATATGCTTCCAGCGGGTTATTGCCCGAGATGGCAATGATAATGCCGCCCACCAGCAAAGCCAGTGCGATGGTGCCAAGGGCAGGCAGCAAACGGGAGAGGCCCTTGTCTAACTTATACGCGAGATTTTTCTTTTTCTTGGTTGCCATGGGGCGCCTCCTTCTTTTGGTTATCAAGCATCAAGTAGCCAATTTCTTCTGCAGAAGCGCCGCGCGGCAAAATGCCGGTAATGCGCCCATCATAAATTACCGCAATGCGGTCAGAAAGCTGTAAAATTTCTTCCAAATCTGCTGAAATTAATAAAACTGCTACGCCTTTGTTGCGCTGGGCAAGAATCTGTCCGCGAACATATTCGCTCGCGCCAATGTCCAAGCCACGGGTCGGGTGACTTGCAATCAAAAATTCCGGTTCATCAGCAAGCTCACGAGCCAGCACAATTTTTTGCTGATTGCCGCCCGAAAGATTTTTGATAATTTCATTGCGGCCAGTTGCCTTTACGTGGTATTGCTCCATCAGCTCTTCAGCATAAGCGTTTACCACGTCATAGTTAATTACCGGGCCCTTTTTAAAACGTTTTGCACCATGATTTTTTATAATGAGGTTGTTTTTGATGGAAAAATTCATTGCAATGCCGGTCGTCTGGCGATCTTCCGGTACATGGGCAATTTTATCGTTGATATAATCAATCGGCCGGCGATTTTGAATCGGTTTTTCGTTGTAAAGCATTTCGCCTTCACTCACCTTAGCCAGGCCAGTTAATACTTCTGCCAGCTCTTTCTGGCCATTGCCGTCGACCCCCGCGAGTCCCAAAATCTCTCCTTCATGAAGTTCGAGCGAAATGCCGCGCAGCGCTTCTACCCCGCAGGTATTTTTTGCGTGCACATCGCGTAAAGCTACCTTCACTTTGCCGGGCTCTGTCAATGTGCCCGCATCGCTAAAGTCAAACAGCACTTCGCGGCCCACCATCATTTGGGTCAACTCGTCTTTGGTAACATCGGGGCCCATTACACGGCTGCCGACATACTCGCCGTCACGCAGCACACTAATTTCATCTACGATTTCCATGATTTCGTCGAGCTTATGAGTAATGAGAATAACCGACTTGCCGTCCTCCCGCATTTTGCGCAGAATCACAAACAGCTCCTGTACTTCCTGCGGTGTCAGCACGGCAGTGGGCTCGTCCAGAATCAAAATATCAGCACCTTGATAGATGGCAGACAAAATTTCTACGCGCTGCTGCTGACCTACCGAAAGTGCTTCAATTTTAATAGCGGGGTCTACATCAAGATGATAGCGATCGCTCACTTCCTGAATTTCGCGCATGACGCGGCGGGTATCCAGCAGCGGGCCACGCTTTGACTTTGTGCCTACCATGATATTTTCTGCCACGGTCAACGGGCGTGCCAGCATAAAGTGCTGGTGCACCATACCGATGCCCAGTTCCATTGCTTTGAGCGGAGAATCGATAACGTGACGCTCTCCCCGCAGGTAGATTTCGCCCTCTTCCGGTTTATAAAGGCCGTAAAGCACATTCATCAGGGTGGATTTACCTGCGCCGTTCTCGCCGAGCAGGCCATGAATCGATCCTGATCTGATTTTTAAATCTACTTGTTTGTTTGCAACATTGCTTCCAAACCGTTTGGTTATGCCTCGCAATTCAACTGCGTATTCCAAAAGTATCTCCCCCGCCTTTGTTTGGTATGGTTGTTTTTCCTGCACTTAACAACGAGCTACCCCGAAGCCCAGGTTGCCCTGCGCTTCGGGGTATTCCGCTTTCGTTTCAGCCGATAAAGGCTTATTTATACTCGGGAATTTCAAGCGCGCCGGAACGAATGTCCTCGACCACTTTATTGACGGTTGCGGTCTGCTCTTCCGTCATTGCGCCTTCCAGATACGGGGCAATGTTAATGCCGCCGTTCTCTACTGTGCACCAGTAAGCCTTTTCGCCAGTTGCAAAGGTGCCAGCCTTTACATCTTCAATTGCTTCGCGAATCGCCAGTTTCCAGTCGTACACTACGCCGCTGACAACGCTTTCCGGTGCCAGGCTGGACTGATCGGCTGCGTTGGTCAGGCAGTACTTGCCTTTTTCTTTCGCCGACTGTACAACGCCGAGGCCGATGCCGTCGCCGGAGTGCCAGATAACATCTACACCTGCATCATACATGCCGTCGGCAGTGGTTTTGGCAAGCGGGGTGTCATTAAAGTCGCCGGTGTAAACTTCTTCAATGGCGATGTCGGGGTTTACGCTTTTTGCGCCTGCTTTAAAGCCTTCGTGGCCCTGATAGATTTCTGCCACGTTGCTGCCGCCGATGACACCGATTTTGCCGGTCTCGCTGATGGTCGCTGCAATAACGCCCATCACATAGCCACCGGATGCAAGGTGGGTATTGTAATAGCCAGCATTGTCAGAGGTCAGATAGCCGGTACCGGTCAAAAAGACGGTGTCGGGGTACTGGTCTGCAAGCTCCATGATGGGCTCCATGAACTGGAAGCCGTGGCCGAAGACCAAATCATAGCCTTCTTCAGCAAAGTCGATGACAGTCGGGGTGATGTCTGCAACGTCATATACGTTTTCGACATAGCTGACTTCGACAGCATCGCCGTACTCGGCTTCAATCTCGGTCATGCCTTCGTACATTGCCTGATTAAAGCTGACGTCGTCTTTGGCGCCGGGCAGGATAAGCGCAATCTTGAGGGGCTCGGTTTTTTCGCCATTTGCAGCGCCGGAACCGGAAGCTGCTGCGCTGGAAGCGGGAGCTTTGCTGCCGCAGCCTGCGAACAGGGTAAGGCTAAGTGCCATAGCCATGGTAAGTGCAAGAATCTTTTTCATCTTGTTTCCTCCTAAAATCGGTGCGTCCGGCTTATGCCGCCGGCTATCGCAAAACCGCAGATGCGGCAAGTGCCAAGGTTTATTTTTTTGTCGCTGCAAGAATTTTCTCGCGCCGAAGCGGCAGCTCGGTTAGCCGCGTTTGGGGCAGCAGATTTTCTACCGCTGCAGCAATTGCCGGGGCAAGCGCCACGGTAGAAGCCTCGGCCACGCCTTTGGCTCCGGCGGGACCGGTCGGCTCGTAAGCATCAATGTTATCGCTTGTCATCTGCGGCACATCCAGCGCTGTCGGCATGACATAGCTTGCAAAGCTATCTTCGAGAGAGCGGCCTTCGCGCCAGCGAATTTCTTCTGAAAGAGTGTATCCGGTCGACATTGCAATGCCGCCAAAAATCTGCCCTGCCATAGAGACAGGATTCAGGATGCGGCCTGCTTCGGTGGTGTTATGTACGCGCAACACAGTAACTGCACCAGTGGCGTTGTCCAATCTCACTTTTGCGCCCTGCACGATGAAACCGTAAAGGGTATGGGGCAATCCCGGCATACCTACATCGGTTTTGTTTTCTGGAAAAACCGCTTGCTCGGTAGCGCTGTTTGCGCCTGCTTTTATTTTTTCTGCCGCTGCAAGCAGTGCGTTACCGCAGATATAAACACTGCGACTGGCAGCAGTAGAGCCGCTGTCGATGGTTTCATCTGTATTGGCCATCCGCATTTCAATCGCTGAAATCGGTACCTCCAGTGCCTCGGCGGCCAACATGGCAAGTGCAGTTTCGCTTCCCTGTCCAATGTCGACTACGCCGACCCGCACGAGGTATCCGGTACTTGTTTTTTCAATCGTCACTGTGGCGTGGTCGGGGATTCCCCTGCCCATACCGCTGCTCATCATGCCTGCGGCAATGCCGTAGCCGATTCCGGGGTCGCTGTTTGTCCGCATCTCCTTGTAAAAGTCAGAGCGTTCAAACTGGTCAAGCGCTTCTTGCAAGCCAACAGAGTGTTCCATCAACTGCCCCAATGCACCGGTATCGCCTTTGCGCAACGCATTTTTGCGGCGAATTTCAACCTGGTCAATGCCAAGCTTTACTGCCGCTTGGCTAATCAGGCACTCTGTTGCCATTGCACCCTGCGGGGCACCAAAACCACGCATTGCCGACGCTGGTGTATTGTTGGTATAAGCCAGCCAACCGTCCACTTTTACATGCTCGATACGGTAGGGGCCCGGCAGATGCTCGGTACCAAGCGATAAAACCGCCGGCCCGAGTGCTGCATACGCGCCGGTATCCAGCCACATCTCCCCTTCAAATGCGTGAATAATGCCCTCTTTTGTAAAGCCCATCTTGACGTGAACGGTAGCACTATGACGTTTATAGCTGGTTCGAATACTTTCGGTTCGCGTAAAAACCAGCTTGCTGGGACGACCGGTAAAGTATGTAACAATCGCGGGGAAAATCTGTGCGGTGTTTCCGTCTTTGCCGCCAAACCCTCCGCCTACTACTGCCGCCTTACAGGCGACTTTCTCTTGCGGCAGGTCAAGAACATGGCAAATCATCTCGCGGTCTGCGAATGCATTTTGGGTAGAAGCAACAAGGCAAAGCCGGCCTTTTTCATCTTTTTGGCAGAACGCTGCTTCGGGTTCTAAATAGCCATGCTCCTGTGTTGGCAGAAAAAATTCATCTTCCAAAACAAGCTCGCATTCATCAAACGCATGCTGAGGCTGACCTTTCACGCAGTGAAATTCGGAACATACATTGCCAGCTTTTTGTACTGTTGCAGCCTCTTTTTGCAAAGCCTCTTTTGCTCCGCAAACCACCGGCAGCGGGTTCCATCGCAGCTTGACCGATGCCGCAGCCTCTCTCGCTTTTTGCGGTGTGGCTGCCGCAACTACTGCAACCGGCTCGCCCCAAAAACGAATTTTGTCTTCTGCAAAAACGGGCTGGTCGTTCATAATCGAAGGCAGCAAATTGCTTGCCAAATCTTTTGCCGTAAAGCAAAATGCATCTTTCGGAAGTGCGGAAGCATCCACCTCGAGCAGATCTGCATGGGCAACTTCTGCCCGTACCAGCGCAAGGTGCAGCATGTTAGGTGCGGTATAATCCGCTGCGTACTTCGCAATTCCGCGGGCTTTATCCGGCGCATCCAACCGGCGCACCCCAGTGCCTGTCAATCTATCCAAAAAATCACCTCCGGCAAAAAAATAAAGCCGCCCTCAAAAGAGGACGGCAAAATCACACCGCGCAAAGCTGCCCGGCTGTGAAATCACTTCCTCGTAGTCTCCCCGTTCCGGCAGGGAGGTAGAAACGTTTGAGCCAATCCTCAAAAATATACGAATCGTGCTTTATTATTCATTTAGGCACCGCGCGATTGCAGGCCATAGTTGCATTGGAGCAAAGGCTTGCGGCTTTTGCCCAACGCATAAAAGTATAGCATATTGCAAAAAGATTTGGAAACCCCAATTTTTTGCTAAACTTTGTAGCAAATTTGTGATGTTTTTGTGTTATGTTTACTAGTTCGCTATCACCTATCTGCCAAAATTGCCCAAAACTAAGCCATTTTTGAGTTTTGTAAGGCCATGTACACTTTTTCTGCTGTTGCAGGCAGTGAGTGAATTTCTACGCCGACAGCGTTGCGAATGGCTTCTACGATAGCGGGAGTCGGGGTATTGATGACCACTTCGCCGATGCTTTTGGCGCCAAACGGGCCGCTGGGTTCGTAGCTTTCTTCAAAAGCAACGCGAATATTCGGCAGATCAAGCCGACTGGGAATTTTGTAATCCATAAAGCTATCGGTGCGCAACTGACCGGCAGTGCTATAACGCACATCTTCATAAAGGGCCATACCAACGCCTTGTGCAAGGCCGCCTTCTGCCTGAACGCGGGCAAGGCTTTTATTTACCACGGTGCCGCAGTCTACTACGCCAACCATATCCAGTAAGGTCACTTTTCCTGTTTCGGTATCCACCTCAACTTCAGCAAAGCCTGCCACAAACGGCGGCGGAGATGCTTTACCGCTGAAGCTTGCGGTTACAGTAAGCCAGTCGTTTTGGCCGTTGACGCTTTCGATGCCGATTTCTTTTACCGTCAGGCTTTTCTCTCCATCAGTGAAGGTAGTGCCATCAAAGCAAAGTGTTGTTGCAGGCACATTTAGCTTTTGCGCCGCGACATCACGCATTCTTTCGACCAGCTGGGTTGCCGCTTTTACCACTGCATTGCCTGTAACGTAGGTGGTGGAAGAAGCATAAGAGCCTTTATCATAAGGCGAGTGATTGGTATCAACACCGTCTACCGTAATGTTTTCGACAGGGCAACACAAAATTTCGGCTGCCATCTGCGCCAAGATGGTATCGCAACCAGTGCCCATATCGGATGCGCCGATCATCAGCGTGTAATAATCGTCATCATCCAGCCGCAGAGTTACCGAACAAGCATCCAGGTTGGTAAGACCAGAGCCCTGCATGGTAATTGCCATACCCATACCGCGGTAGGTGTGGGGGCCGGTTTTTCGGCCAAAGCTGCCGGGCACGTATTTTTCATCCCAGCCAATCATTTTTTTGCCGGTTGCGATACAGCGGTCCAGCGAACAGCTGTTCAGGGTTTCGTTATAGTAAGCCGGCATCGGCTCCCCTACTGTGGGTAAATTGGCAAGCCGCACTGCTGCGGGGTCAAGCCCAAGCTGACGCGCCATTTTATTTACAGTAGTTTCTACTGCATAACACCCTTGCGTAGCACCAAATCCACGGAAAGCCCCGCCCGCCATGGTATTGGTGTAAACCACACGACCGGTATAGCGGTTTGCTGAAGCTTTGCCGTAAAGCGGCAGCGTTTTATGTGCCGACAGCCCGATAACGTTGACGGCATGCTCGCCATAAGCGCCTGCATTTTCAAGGCTATCTACCCAAAGCGCTTTTACTGTGCCGTCTTTTTCTGCGCCAAGACGCACCCCCACGCGGAATTCGTGACGGCTATTGCTGGCCGAAAAAGATTCATGCCGGGTAAAAACAATTTTGGCAGGTCTGCCTGTTTTGCGGGTAACCAGTGCCGGGAATAATTCGCAAACGAGTGACTGCTTTGCGCCAAAGCCGCCGCCAATGCGCGGTTTGATTACGCGCACCTTTGCGGGCGGCAAGCCGAGTGCGCGCGCAATAATGCGGCGTGCATGGAACGGAATCTGCGTGCTGCTGACCACCGTA
Source organism: Pygmaiobacter massiliensis (assembly GCF_900199435.1). Lineage (GTDB taxonomy): Bacteria > Bacillota > Clostridia > Oscillospirales > Ruminococcaceae > Pygmaiobacter > Pygmaiobacter massiliensis. The sequence goes on along the minus strand of NZ_OAML01000002.1, from coordinate 68,456 downwards.
AGGCTACCGCTGTAATCGACATAGCTAAATGCGCGGAAGGTTTCCATCATTGCCTGCTGGTTTTGCTTGGTGTAATAAGTTTCGTCCAGCTGTACCGGGCAGGCAGCAAAAACCGCATCAAAGTCACCATGCTCAAAGCCCTCGCTGGAGAGCAGGTTCTTTTTGATGTCACCGCCAATGTCCATCTGATAAAAATAATCGTCTTCGTCATGCACCACAGAGGCATTGCCTTCAGCAGTTTCAAAGTCCAGCACCGGAGGAAGCTGCTCGTAGGTGACTTTCACCAATTTCATCGCGCGGATTGCGGCCGCTTCATTTTCGGCTGCAATCACTGCAACCGGGTCGCCGACATAGCGCACCACATCTTCGAGAATATATCGGTCAAAAGGGTTATTGCCGGGATAGTTAGAGCCTGCAAAGCTGTAACGGATTTTGGGTACATCCTCATGTGTAAGAATGCATACAACACCCGGCACTTTACTTGCGACGGCGGTATCAATAGCGGTAATGCGCGCTGATGCATACGGGCTGCGCAGCAATTTTACAGTCAATGTCCCCGGGGGCACCAGATCGTCGGTATAAACAGGCGCACCGCCCATAATGGCTTCGGCGTCTTTTTTAGGAATAGGATGGTTGACATATTTCAGTTTTTGTTCAGCCATTGTTCTGCACCTCCGCCAAATATTTTTGCAAAATACGGGTCTGGCTGGCGTATCCGGTGCAGCGGCAAAGGTTGCCGGCGAGGTAATGTTTAACCTCTTTTTCCGTAGGGTTTTGTAGTTCGCGCTTCATACCAAGCACCGCCATAATAAAACCCGGACTGCAATAACCGCACTGGTCTGCGCCTTCTTCTGCCATATAGCGAATCAGCTCATCAGCCTCAGCTTTTACGCCTTCCAGCGTGGTGATATTTTTGCCTTCGGCGCGTGCTGCCGGGTAAGCGCAAGAAAGCAGCGGCTGGCCGTCTACCCAAACTGTGCAGATGCCGCAGTTACCGGTATCGCAGCCACTGCGCACACTGTGGCAACCACACTCACGCAAAAAGTTGAGCAGCGATGCATCCGGCGCGATGGTTTTTGAAACGGGTTTTCCGTTCAACGTCAAATGAAGTTCCATGATATTAAACCGTACCTTTCCAGCGCGTATCAGCGCGCAAGGCTTTCCTTTTCTGCAAGTTCTGTGAGCGCGCGGGTAACCAGTACCTTTGCAAGCACCTTGCGATATTCTGCACTGCTGCGGGTATTGCTGCCAAACTGCAACATTTCTGCGGCTGCTTCGCCGGCAGCTTCTGGCCCGTTTGCCTCGGCAGCTTGTTCTGCCTGCGGGCAGCGCTGTGCCACAGCGGGTCGTGCACCTACGCTGATGCGGAAACTGCCGTCTTTACAGCGGGCAGCCGCCACAGCAAGCACCGGGAAATCTGTTTCAGTCAACCGGTGCGAAGTATGTACCGCAGTGCAACCATCTTTTTTGATATGCACAGCCACCAGCAGCTGCCTTGCGGGCGGCTGCTGTAAATACGCCGCAAGCGGCAGACGGCCACCGGGGCAAAGCTCAACTTCAGTGTCCAGTGCAAGCAACGCCGTAATGACATCCGAAAAGCCGTATCGGCTTGCAACGCTGGCGCCTACTGTGGCGAGGCCGCGAAACTGTACGCCGACAATATGGCGTACACACCGGGCAAGCAACCCGCCAAACTGGGTTTGCAATAGTGTGCTTTGCTCTAAAGCGCGCAAAGATACCATAGCTCCCAGTGTAATTTCTTCTTCTGTTTCGGTAATCTGGTCAAGGCCCAAATGGGAAAGATCGATTGCGGTAGCAATATTGCGCTCGCCAAGGCGCAGCCATGTGCCGCCACCAAGCACGGTGTTGGCACGGCTTTTTTGGAGCAGCGCTGCTGCTTCGTCTACACTTTCGGCAAAGTGGTAATTTTTTATCGTATACAAAATACAACCTCCTCCGGGTAGGTAGTGTTTCGGTTCCTGCGCAAAGGGCAAGCGTGTGCCGGCGCAGATTCGCAACTTAGTATAACACTTTTCCGAAAACGATGTAAAGCTGCAAATTTCGCGCACATCTTGCTTTATTGCAAAAAAACAGACAGACGCCGCAAAGCATCTGTCTGTTTTAAAATCAGAAAATATGTTGTAACCGTGCAGTTTCAAAACCTTGCCTTGTGCTGCAAATGATTCATCTTAACCAACGTGGAAAGTGTTTGAAAACCACAAGTTCAGCCATTTAAATGAACAAAACCAGCTCTCCGACAACTTACTCTCTCGGTATTTGACGCAGTGCGTTTAGCTTTTGTGGCGTATCCGCATCTTCAAGTTCCTCTGCAAATAACGCTTGCACACTGCGCAACCTTTCGGTATGGCGCCGGATTACTGTGTTGCCGCCTTGCTCGGAGGTAAGTTCTTCCAGTTCTAAAAGCATATCTCCCGGAAAAATCACCGGGTTCCCCTGCCAATCCTCAAAAGAGAGCCGAACGATGGCGTTAGGATGTGCAACAAAATCGCGAAGGATAAGCTGTAAGCTTTCCGCTCGGCAAAGTGGCTGATCCCCTACCGAAAAAAGCACACCATCCAAGCCTTTTAGGCTTTTTGCAGCACAGCGAATACTGTCCGAAAGCTGCGCGCCCTCCGGCGTTATGGTCGGCAAGCCGTATGCTGCTGCTAACTCTGCCACCTCTTTGTTACGGGTTACTATCAGCGTGTTACTCCAAAGCCTTGCGGGCAGCCGCAGGAAAGATTGCTCCAGCATTGGTCTGCCTTGAAACTCTGCAAGCAGCTTGTTGGCCCCAAACCGGCGCGCCTCACCAGCTGCTAATATCACACATCCAATTTGCAAACCGTCAGGTGGGATGAGCTCGTCGAGGTCAAAAACAAAAACATCTGGCCGGGCAAGCAATGCATCGTTGAGCAGAATGCCTTGCTGTTTGCGCAGCACAGCAACTACGCGCTTTTGCTCAAACAACCTCTCCACCGCATCAGCGAAAGCAGCGCAGTCACGCTCTAAAAATCCAAGCTCGTCGATTTGAACCCACTCACTCGGTGCCGTTGCGGCAGCGTGTATGCATTGCACACCAAATGCTTCAAAGCCCTCTGGCTGCACTTGCATGCTGCCATTTTCATAGTGCCCTACGACAGTTTTGCGCCCGGTTGTGGTTTCCAGCAATTCCACTTTGTCGGGATGAGGAGCACCGCTGAAAACCGCTTTGCTTTGCAGCCCAGGCAGCTTTTCGCCACCAATCAGCTCAGCGAGCAGTGTTGTCTTGCCAATCTGACGGCTCCCCGTCAAGAGAAGGTGCCGCTTTTTCGAAGCCGCAAAAACACGTTTCAAAAATTGCGCGGTTTGCTTCGGCGCAGGCCGTTTCATATTGTTCATATCGCTCGATTAGCTCCTTCGCTTGAGATGTTAGCCGAGAGCCTCCCCCGCCTTTTCCGCCTATGGTTCGGCAGATAACCGATGTGCCCAGCGCTTTTTCTAATCCGCGCACCAGGGCAAGCGCTTTGGTATAAGCCATTTTCATTTCTGTGGCCGCAGCGTTAAGTGAGCCGGTGCGTTCCACTCCTCGCAGCAAGCGGCAGGGGCCCGCACCAAAAAAGCGCTCTCCGTTTTCGTCACAAAGAAAAGTTCGGGTTACCGGATGCATCGCACACGTCTCCTTATCTTTTTAACAAAATCCGCTGCTCACCACAGCGCCCTAACTCCACATCGCCATAAACCTGTTGCAGTGCCGTTTCCAGCGTGCCATCATTTTCTGCTGTGCGCAAGTCTCCGCAAAGGCGGCCGCCTTGCAGCAGTAAAAGACGGTCACAATAATGCAGTGCAAAATTGGCATCATGCATGGTCAGTAGCAAAGCTTTTTTCTCCTGCTGGGCCAAATCTTTTAGCAGGTGCAGCATCCGGTGCCGGTTATTAAAATCCAGTGCACTGTCCGGCTCGTCCAGCAGCAAAAACGGAGTGTTTTGAGCGAGCGCCCGAGCAAGTAATACCAGCTGCCTCTGCCCTTCACTCAATGCGAAAAAGCTGCATTTGGCTGCATCTTGCATCCCGACTCGCTCTAAAAGCTGCATTGCCGTTTCGCGTTGTGCCTGCCCCGGTGCGCCGAGAATGGGAAGTGAAGCATGAAAGCCCATCAACACCACATCCAGCACCGGCAGCTCTGCCACCATCTCGCTGCGCTGTGGCAGATATGCAAGCTTTGCAGCGCGCTGCCGCTCTTTTAGCCCAGCAATCTGCTCTCCGTTTACGGTGCAACTCCCGGTAGCTGGCAAAAGGCCGCACACTCCAGAAAGAAGCGTACTTTTACCGCTGCCGTTCAGCCCTAGCAGCGCAGTGAACTCGCCCGGGCACAGCGTAAAACTGATGTCCTGCACCACGCAAGTTCCCTTGCGATAAACTGAAAAGTTTTGAGCTTTAAGCAAGGTCTCTTTCACGGCACACGCTCCTCTCTGCATACCAGCCACACCAAAAACGGCGCGCCAAGCAGGGATGTTAAAATGCTGATTGGCACCTCTGTCCCCAGCAAGCCCCGTGCTGCACAGTCTGCGGCCAGCAACAACGCACTGCCCAGCAAACCGGCAAGCAGACAGCTTTCTTTTTTGCTGCTGCCCGTTAAAAGCCTGGCAAGGTGCGGTGCGATTAAGCCGATAAAGGTGATGAGCCCGGTGACGCTGACTGCCGCCGCCACGATAAGTGTAGCAAGCAGCAAAACGACGCGACGCAGCCGCTCCACCGGTACACCCATCATACGTGCTTCATCATCGCCCAAGGTTAAAAAGAGCAACGGGCGATAAAGCAAAAAAATCCCCGCCAAACCGCAACCCATCAGTAACAGCGGCCACGGCAATTTCTGCAACGTACTACTTGCAAGGCTGCCCATCGTCCAAAATTCAATCGAGGCCAGCTGTTTTTCCGGGTCTGCCGTCAGCTTCAGCGCCATCAGTGCCGCCTGCATTAATGCATTTACCGCAATGCCGGACAACACAAAAGTGGCTATCTGCTTTTTCTTGCCGACACCGGCAATCACCAGTGCAAGCAAAACCGCCGTAATACCTCCGGTAAATGCCGAAACGGCGGTCACGACCGCGCCCCCGCCAAAAAACAAAATTGCTACGGCAGCCCCAGTGCCTGCACCTGATGAAACTCCGATAATATCAGGAGCTGCAAGCGGGTTGCGGAACACCAGTTGGTAAACAAACCCCGCTACTGCAAGGGCAAACCCAACCGTGGCTGCAAGCACCGTGCGGGGCAGCCGTAATGTGTAGAACACTCGCGTCGTCATTGGGTCGCGGGCGATAAGTGCTGATAAGCGCAACGGGTAACGCCCCACACAGAGCGAAAACCCGAAGAGCAAAATGCAAACCAGCAGGGCAACCACCACCAGCATGCGGGCCGGGCGCTGTTTCGGCGCTTTCATTAAGCGAGCAGGCTCTGGTTGATGGACACGCCGCAAAACTCGTCGTAGTAAGCAGCGGTGTCATTTACAAACTGCTCGGGCTTATATTCCTGCGGGTGCAAAACACTTGCGAGCCAAAGGCTGCCCAAAACGGTAGAGGGCACCGGAGAATCCCATGCCTCAATGGCCTGCGGCATCTGGTATACTGCACCGTTGGTAACCGCTTTCACGCCCGAAAGCTGAGGATCAGCAAGCACGTCTGCTACTGTATAGGTTGCACCGGGAGCAAGCACGATAACGTCCGGGTTCCAAGCAAGCAGCTGCTCGTAAGATACTTCTGCCCAGTAGCTGTCTTCCAGCTCTGCTGCCACGTTTACACCGCCAGCAGCTTCAATCATAGAATTCTGGTACATTTTTGCGCCTGCGGTGGAAAGCAGTGAAGCGTTGCCGCCAAGGTATATGTTCGGTTTTTCTTCCAGTTTTGCCAGCTCTTCAAGCATGGTATAGCGTTCTTTAGAGAAGTCGATGAGCTTTTGTGCACGCTCTGTGGTGCCGGTAGCTGCGCCAATCATTTCGATGGTGTCATACAGCTGCTCAACGTTTTCGGGATTTACCGCAACTACGGTGATGCCGAGCTGCTCGAGTGCCGCAGCGCTGTCTTTCAGTTTTACAGGCAAAATTACGAGGTTCGGCTCCAGCGCAGCGCAGCCTTCGAGATCAAACTCTTTTGCAGTGCCTACATTCGGTAGCTCCAGCATATCCGGTGCAGCCAGTGCATAGATGGGGCGGGTATCTGCTTTCGCTTCAATGCCAACGGCTTTATCTTTCAGGCCCAGTGCAATCAGCATCGAACTGGTGATATAGTAGCCGCTTACAATGCGCTCCGGCTCTGCTTCGATGGTAACAGTACGGCCAAGTGCATCTGTAATAGTTACAGGGAACTGCGCCTCGGCAGGCTGAGAGCTGCTCTGCACGGCAGAAGACGCCGCCTGCGAAGATGATGCAGCGGTCGTTGCACCGCAGCCGGTAAGTACAAGCACGACCGCCAGCAATAAGGCGATCAGTCGATTCGATTTCGTAAACATGATTTGCTCCTCTTTTTTCGTTATAGTTTCTAAACCACAACGAATTTTATCACAGTTTCCATTCCCCTGCAACCACAATTCTTCAAAGTTCAGCTTTTTCTGGCACTGCTACAAAAAAATCCGCTGCCTTCCAACGAGAAGACAGCGGATCGACGAACTCAGCTAAAATCAAAAATGATAAGCGCAGCCTAGCTACTTAGCCGGATAAGCCACTTTAACACAATTACTTTCCTATGCTTGGGTAAAAGTTGCAACGGGTAAATTCCACAGCTTTGCGCTCATCAAACTAGCTTGTTTTAGTAGTACATATAAACTTGGCACGGAATCATACCATTGTACAGCTTGCGGCGTTTGGCAGCCTTTTTGCCAAAGTTTTGCTCAAACTCGGCATCAGAGGTAATGATATATGAGCCGGAAACCGGATTGATGCGCAAACGCTCGCCTAGGGTTTTCTCCAGCTTTGCTGCCATTTCCAGGTCGCCCAAACGCTCACCATACGGCGGGTTGGTAAGCATAATACTGCGAGAATCCGGCATAAAGTCTGCAACATCTGCAACGAAAAACTTGCACTTGTTGCCTACACCTGCCAGCTTTGCATTGCGGTTGGCAAGCTCTACTGCACGCGGGTCAATATCAAAGCCGCGGCCCTCAAACGCAACGTCACGCTGAATTTCAGATAACGCTTTTTCGCGTGCTTGCCGCCATTGGCCAGGCTCCATGAAGGAGTAATGCTCGGCCAAAAAGCGCCGCTGTAAGCCCGGGGCAATACGCATTGCTTTTTGCGCTGCTTCGATAATCATTGTGCCACTGCCGCAGAAAGGGTCTTGCACAAGGCTGTCAGTGCGCACTCTCGCTAGGTCTACAATCGTCGCAGCCAGTGTTTCTTTGATGGGCGCTTCGGTTGCATTGGCACGGTAGCCACGCTTGTGCAAGCCGTCACCGCTGGTGTCTAAAAACACTTCTGCCATGTCTTTGCGAATAGAAAAACGCAGCTTATAAAGCTGTCCGCTTTCGGGCAGAAAATTGGTATGATGACCTACTTTCATGCGCTCAACAATTGCTTTTTTTACGATGCTTTGGCATGCGGGCACGCTGGAAAGCGTACTGGAAAGCGACGAACCTTTAACAGGAAACTCTGCATCTTTCGGCATCAGCTCTTCCCAGTGAATCGCATTTACGCCGTCAAACAGTTCATCAAAAGTGCGTGCCGGAAAACGCTTGAGCAAAATCAAAATACGCTCGGTGCAGCGGGTTGCAAGGTTTGCTGCTGCAATTACGCTTTCGTCTCCGCGAAAAGAAATGCGCCCGTCTGTCACTGTGACATTTTCCGCGCCGATGCGCTTAAAATCAAAGCTAGCGCTGCTTTCTGTGCCAAAATAGCAAGGGGCAACAAGGTCGTAGGTCATATTAAATTCCTTTCTGATGGGGCGGAACAGCACTACTCTGTACCGACCGTGTAAGATGAAGAAATGGAGCGGACAAAAGTGTCCGCTCCATAGGATAACGGGAAAATGCCGGAATATTACAAGGTTGGCTTAATCTTTTGGAATCAGCAACCCATAACTGCCATTTTTGCGGCGGTAAACCACATTGAGCTCATCGGTGTCCACATTACGGAAGAGATAAAAAGCGTGGCCAATCAGGTTCATTTCCAAAATCGCTTCTTCGACGGTAATGGGACGCACGTAGAAATGTTTTTCGCGCACAATTGCAAAGTTTTCTTCCTCTGCCACAGGCGCAAAATCTTCAAACGCAGGTTTATAAAGCCTGGTTTCCAGCCGTTTGCGGTTTTTGATGATTTGCTTGGTGATCACGTCAACGGCGGATTCAAGTGCGTCTTCCATCGCGGGTGCGTCTTTTTCCGCGCGGGCAACAAAACCTTTGTCACGCACAGTCACTTCTACCGTCTGCCAATCTTTTTCGACAGTTACGGTTACCTGCGCACTTGCATCTTCAGAGAAGAATTTATCCAGTTTTGCAAGGCGTTCTTGGGCCCGGTCAATAAAACTTTGCTTTAATGCTACTTTTCTGCCGGCGGTTGTGACTTTCATACTTATGCCTCCTAACGTCATCGCGGGGCATACGGGGCATGCCCCGGATAAGAACACTTTATATAGTTGTGTCCTTGCATGTATTATACCACATTTGCAAATTCCCCGCTACTGCTAATCTGCCAAATTTTGCGGTTTTCGTTTGGGCGAAAAAAGCGGTGTTTTTTTATCTGGCATCAATTTGCAAAAGAGATTTTCAGCTTTACTGATTCGGCAGATTTGCTTTTGGTGCCAGTGTAAACCAAATCCACAAATGCATGCAAAGACAGGATGGTACAGCACTGTACCATCCTGTCTTTAGCAAAACTTATTGATTTTATCTACGGCGAGAGTATCCACCGCCACGATGTGCTTCCGTCACACGGCGAAGATCGGAAATCTTTTCTTCGCTCTGAGACTTAAAGCGAGACATCATATCCTCAAAGCTCAAATCGCCCTGAGGTGCCGCTGATTTCGGCTGCCAAGTGCGGCCGGTATCTGCACGAGTCGGGCGCGGTTTTGGTTCAGTGCGTTTGATGGAAAGTGCGATCTTTCCTTCGGGAGAAACCGACATCACCTTTACTTTTACCTGCTGACCTTCGTGCAAAACATCAGAAAGCTGCTGGATATACTCATTGGAAACCTCGGAAATGTGCACCATACCAGTGCCTGCGCCGCCGGGCAACTCTACAAATGCGCCGAAATTTTTAACGCCTGTGACTTTACCCTCTAAAATGCTCCCTACCTCTACTGCCATTGAATCAAAACTACTCCTTTTGTGCTTTATTTGCCTGAAATATCAATAAAAACGCGTTCTCCGGGGGCCGCAAAACCAAGCCGGTCACGTGCAATGCGTTCGATATAAGCTTTTTCATCACCCGATGCGATTAGGCGCTGCAATTCTGTGTTTTGCTGCGCCTGACGCTGAATGGAAAGCTGCAAGGTCGAAAGCTGCTGACGCTTGACCATAATGTCCACCTGGCTGACAACCAAAGTAACCGCAAGGTAACCAATCAGCGCAAACACACCAATGCGCAGCAATAGCCGCGAACGAGTGCCGCTTGTTTGCTTTTTCGCCATGGTTTCCCTTCTCTCTTTGCGACCGGCCATTTGGGCATAGTACGCCCTTACCCAGTAGTATTAATTAGAATTATACAACACTTTCTGCTCTTTCCGCAAGTGCTTACGCTTACTTTTACGCTTTATTGCACACCTTTTTTTGATTTTATCCGTGCACTTGTGCAGAGATACCCCCAAAGGTTTCAAAATATAACGAAAAACAAAGCGCCCAGGCAGTTTTAACACAAAGCGAATGTCAGAAAAAAGGCGCGCGGTTAAGGGGGCAATTCCCCAAAGATAGGCTGCGTACCCTGCACCGGCACCCAGCGCCATATACCACCGAAATACACCGGTATAACTGTGTGAAACAGCAAAACTAATCAGCAACATACCCGCGATGCCAAAGGTGAGAAAATCGCAGATAAAAAGCCGTATTTTACCGCGCGGAATAAAAAAGCGCAGCACATCATAAAACAGGGCCAGGGCAAGCCCCAGCCCTGCTGCCGAAACGGCATCGAGCATCCGCAGCTGCTGCGGAACCTGTGGAATCATCAGCGCATCAGTTTGCCCAAAAAGCCACCTTTTGTTTGACGTGTGGCTTCATACTGGACAAACTCTATTTCGCCCTGTACCTTCAGCTCACCGCTCTGGCAGGACATTTCGCTGACTTTGAGGTTTTTACCGCCAATTACCAAAATCCCTTGCCCGGTTTCGGCGGTTGCGCCATTTTCATCATAGCTGATGACGCGCAAAATACCGGTCGCAGTCAGGTTTGTACGATTTTCGATGATCAGATTATGTTTTGCTGCCGGCACAGTAGGGATATTTTCTTTCACTTGCTGCATACGACCACTCCTTTTCATTTCATCTTATGCAAAAAGTCGCTTATTTAGGATTGACTTATCTAAAAAATGGAATATAATCTAAATGATAACAATTATCAATAGAGAATTGATGCCAGATTGTTTTGGAGGTTTTTATGAGTAAACATCTTTCCCCTAGCATTCGCGTGCCGATTGACAGCGAAAATCCTTCGATTCTTCGTGATGAAGAAAAGTGCATTAAGTGCGGCGCATGTCGTCGAGTTTGCCATGACGAAATTGCCGTGGGTGAATATTACGACCTTGCGAGCTGCCGAGACTTGCCCATCTGTGTGGGCTGTGGGCAGTGCGCCAACGTCTGCCCTACCGATTCCATCACCGAACGTCCGGAGTGGGGCGAAGTGTGGTCCGCCATTCAGGATCCTGACAAAATCGTTGTGGTGAGCACCTCGCCATCGGTACGCGTAGCGCTCGGTGAAGAATTTGGAATGGAGCCCGGCAGCTATGTAGAAGGCAAAATGGTGGCTGCCCTACGCGCTCTCGGCTTTGATTATGTGCTGGACACCACCTTTTCTGCTGATTTGACAATTATGGAAGAAGCGAGCGAGCTGGTAGAGCGTGTAACACAGAAAAGCCGTCCCCTGCCGCAGTTTACCAGCTGCTGCCCGGCCTGGGTCAAATTTATAGAAACATTTTACCCGGATTTTATTCCGAATCTTTCTACTGCAAAAAGCCCTATCGGCATGCAAGGGCCGACCGTCAAAACCTATTTTGCAAAACAGCGGAGCCTTGACCCGACTAAAATTGTTCATGTCGCGCTGACCCCGTGCACCGCCAAAAAGTTTGAAGTCCGGCGTCGGGAGATGTGCGCTGCCGCGCTGCAGGATGGCCGCACCCCTGTGCCCGATACGGACCATATCATTACCACCCGTGAGCTCGCCGCCTGGCTGAAGGCCGCGAGGGTGGACTTTACCGCTTTGCAAGAAAGCGAATATGATTCGCTGCTTGGCCGCGGCAGTGGTGCCGGCATTATTTTCGGCAATACGGGCGGCGTGATGGAAGCAGCCGTACGCACTGCCTGGTATTTCGTTACCGGCGAAACTCCGCCAAAAGATTTGTATCATCTTAGCCCGGTGCGTGGTATGGAAGGTGTCAAATCGGCTACATTGGAAATTGGTGGTGTGCCGGTACGCATTGCTATCGCCCACGGGCTGGCAAATGCCAAAGCACTGCTCGAGCAGATAAAAACGGGCGAAGCTCCGTTTGACTTTATCGAAGTGATGACCTGCCGCGGCGGCTGCATTGGCGGCGGTGGGCAGCCGAAAGACCGCGAAGGTAAAGGTGATGCACTGCGCGCTGCAAGAATTGTCGGACTTTACTCTAAGGACGATGCCATGGCAGTGCGCTGCTCTTATGAAAATCCGGACATTATCGCAGTGTACCGCGAATTTTACGGCAAACCCCTTTCCCCGCTTGCCGAATCCATATTACATACCATCTATTTTGACCGCCATGAGGATTTAGGCGCTGCTGGCATGTTAGAAGCCACCGTCCCGCCGACCTCTGAGCCGTCTGCGACATCTGGATCCGGCACGCGTGTGTTCCGCTGCAAAATCTGCAATGAAACCATTGAAACAGGCTCTGAGGGACTACCAGCGGACTTCCAGTGCCCCATCTGCGGCGTAGGCGCTGACCAGTTTGAAGAAATTACACCAAAAGCAAAACGACGCTTTCGTTGCAAAATCTGTGGCGATATTACCGAAACCGGTCCTGAGGGCTGGCCGGAGGATTTCATTTGCCCCATCTGCGGCGTTCCTGCCTCGCAATTTGAAGAAATATAATCCGATATGACCTGTCGGCGCCTTGCGGCGGGTTAGATATTTTATCGAAATATTGATAGAAAAATGCTGCTTTGTGCTTTTGCATAAAACAGCATTTTTAAATTTGCTCCACACAAAATTTAAGCGTTGCACTTTCCCAATGTTCCCCATGCTGGATTTCAAAAGAATCAGTACTCTACGTTTCGTGGATTGCACAAGCGCAGACGCTGCGCTATACTGATGTCAGAAAGGGAGGAATTTCGTATGGATTGCACCAAAACCGGGGCGCTGATTCAGCATCTGCGCCGCGAAAAAAACTTAACCCAACGCGCCGTTGCGGATATTCTTAATATTAGCGACAAAACCGTGAGCAAGTGGGAGTGTGGTCTGGGCTGCCCGGATATTTCACTTTTGCCGGAACTGGCACGCCTTTTCGGCACCCCTATTGAAACATTGTTATGCGGCACCTCTCTTGCCACTGAACCAGTTGGAGGAAATATGAAAAAAACAGAATTTTACGTTTGTCCTAAATGCGGCAATTTACTAACTGCAACCGCGCCGGCACAGGTCTGCTGCTGTGGGCAAATTTTATCACCTCTCGCCGCGCAAAAGGCAGATGAACACCACGCTTTAAATCTGGAGCTTATTGAAGATGAATACTTTGTCTCTTGCGAGCATGAAATGAAAAAAGAACATTTCATCTCTTTTGCCGCTTTTGTAAGCGGAGACAAACTGCTCGTCATCAAGCAATATCCTGAGTGGGGATTGCAGTTCCGTATGCCTCGCCTAGGCCATGGCAAACTCTATTTTTACTGCACTGTGCATGGCTTACACTATCAGCTGGTGTAGCTGCTTTATGTAAATGTTTTTTGCAGCAATAAAAAAGACTGGCAAACCACTGTAAAGTGTTTTGCCAGTCTTTTTGCTTTTATGCCATAAAGTAAGCCAATGTGCCTTAATTGTAGAAGAAAGACGCAGATTTGGCTACTGGACTGGAGTTTCGTCCTCCAGTACCACGTACATTTCGCGGGCAACATCCTTGCCTGTGGGTGGTGTAATGCTAGTCACCTTTACGCGAACAGGCTTTTGGCCGAACGTGACTTCGATGACGTCGCCTTCTTTTACTTGGTAACTTGCCTTTACCAAACGGTTGTTGACCATAATTCTGCCTGCGTCAGCCACCTCATTGGCAACAGTACGACGCTTGATCAGGCGCGATACTTTTAAAAATTTATCGATTCTCATAATGTTCTCCTACCTCTTTTTGCAAAGTGCAAGTTCGCAAAAGCGAGGTTATTTTCTAACAATTTTCGGTCCGGATGCGGTATCCTCTACCACATAACCAAGCGAGGCAAGCTCATCACGGATGGCATCTGCACGAGCCCAGTTTTTCGCCTTGCGCACTTCGGTACGCTCTGCAACCAGAGATTTAACATGCTCCGGCACGTCATCAGTATTGCGATTGTAAAGAAGGCCGAGCACTCCGGTCAGAGAATCAAACATATCTGCGGCAGCCTGCAGCGATTCTTTGCTCTCGCTTGCCGACAGTGTGTTAATCTCGCGCGCAAACTCAAACACAGCTGCGATGGCATCTGCGGTGTTTAGGTCATCGTCCATCGCGTCGATGAATTTAGCCTTCGCTGCTTCTGCTTTTGCAATCAGCTCTTTGCCTTCTCCGCTTGCGTTTCCCATGGCAAAATCAAGATTGTTGCGGCAGGTGTACAGACGCTCGAGGCTGGCTTTGCAGCTTTCAATAACCTCTTTGGTGTAGTTGAGCGGGCTGCGGTAGTGGCCGCTGATGAGGAAGAAGCGAATGGGCTCATAACCAACCTGCTCTGCCACATCGCGCACGGTAAAGAAGTTGTTGAGGCTCTTGCTCATTTTATGGTTGTCGATGTTCAAAAAGCCGTTATGCATCCAGTAGTTTGCAAAGGTGCAGCCATTTGCGCATTCGGACTGGGCAATCTCGTTTTCGTGATGCGGGAAAACCAGGTCGACACCGCCGCAGTGCAGGTCGATGGTATCTCCAAGATGGCGGCGTGCCATTGCAGAGCACTCAATGTGCCAGCCGGGACGGCCCGGGCCATACGGAGATGCCCATGCCGGCTCGCCGGGCTTAGAAGACTTCCACACAGCAAAATCCATCGGGTCTTCTTTGATTTCACCCACCGAAATGCGCGCACCCGCCTCAAGGTCCTCCAGCGGCTGATGGGAGAGCTTGCCGTAGTCATGGTCTTTGTGCGCACGGAAGTAAACGTCTCCGTTGTTTGCCACATAAGCAAAGCCTTTATCTACCAGATCTTTGGTAATGGCGAGAATCTCGTCAATGTGCTCTGTTGCACGCGGGTGTACGGTCGCAGGCTTTACGTTAAGGCCTCGGCAGTCGGTGAAATATTCCTGCTCATATCGACGGGCAATCACATCGTAGGTTGTACCCTCTTCGTTTGCTTTTTTGATGATTTTATCGTCGATGTCAGTAATGTTAGACACATAGTAGACCTTATTGCCCAAGAACTCGAGATAGCGGCGCAGCGTATCGAACACGCAAACCGGGCGGGCATTGCCTACATGAATAAAGTTGTAAACCGTGGGGCCGCAAACATAAATGCGGTATTCGCCCTCTTTGATGGGGATGAACTCGTCCTTTTGACGGGTCAGTGTGTTAAAAATCTTCATTGAAAACCATTCCTTTCGAATCAGGCCGAAGACCGCTAAAATAAAAAAACGCCTTCTTCTGTTTTACACAGACGAAGGCGAAATATTCCGCGGTTCCACTTCGGTTTTAACTCTTTTGCCGATAACGGGGCATCCCGCAGCCAGATACTAGGCAAAACTCGCCTTTCCCTGTCTGTACTACCGGGTGCATTTCGTACTCTGGCTTTGTGGGGGAAGCTTTCAGCCAATGACTTCCCTTCTCTGGCACCTGCACAGGGTCTTACTTTTCCCGGTCAACGTATTTTATATATAAGTCATATTATACCAGTTTTGTGTTTTTTGTCAAACAAATTCTCCTCTATCTTATCTTTGTTTTTCGGGTTCAAAAGATATTGGCTTTGCCGCATTTTATAAATAGTTATAGCTAACTAAAAAACTACATATAAAAAAGAACAGGCCTAAGCCTGTCCTTTTTATCTGTGTTATTTTCTCTTATTTCGCAACAGCGTCTTTCAGAGCTTTACCAGCTTTGAAAGCGGGAGCAGTGGTTGCAGGGATTTCGATGGTCTCTTTGGTGCGGGGGTTACGACCGGTGCGAGCCGGGCGTTTGCGGGTCTCAAAAGTACCAAAGCCAACCAAAGCAACTTTGTCACCTTTCACGAGTGCTTCAGTGATAGCGTCGAGAACTGCGGAAACAGCTTTGTCTGCATCTTTCTTGGTGAGCTGAGCTTCGGTTGCAACTGCTGCGACCAGATCTGCTTTTGTCATAATAATAACCTCCAGAAAATAAATAGAATAATTTTATCATTTGAGAGCACCTTGCTCTAGGGAAAACATTGTTTTGCGCGCTGCCAAAAGGCATCAAGCTGCTCAGGTGAAAGCTCAGAAAGCGAATCGCTCTGGTGTGAGGCCATCGTTTCTACTGCCTTCGCGCGGGAGGCAAACTTGTCCGTAGAGCGGGTCAGCGCAAGTTCGGGGTCAATGCCCATCATGCGCGCGGTGTTCACTACCGAGAACAACACATCGCCCAGCTCGTCCATTTTCTCGTCGCGGCTTTGGGCCGCTGCAAGCTCTTTCAGCTCGCTTTCGAGGTCCTGCAGGGCGGTGGCGGCATCCGGGTAGTCAAGCCCCAGTGCGCCAGCTCGTTTTTGAATCTTTGACGCCCGCATCAACGCCGGAAACGCTTTCGGCACAGCATTCAACTGTGAGGTTACCGTCGTTTGGTTCTTTTCCGTCTTTTTCAGCTCGTTCCAGTTTTTCAGCACTTCATCGGCTGAATCTGCCTCTACCGAGCCAAAAACGTGCGGGTGTCGATAAATCAGCTTTTTGCAGATGCCATCACAGACATCATTGAAGCTAAAGTTATTTTGCTCTTCTTCCATCTGGGTATGCAAAGCAACTTGAAGCAGAATATCTCCCAGCTCTTCGCAAAGACCTTCGGTATCCTCTGCGTCAATGGCATCCACCACTTCGTAGGTCTCTTCAATAAAGTTCATACGAATTGTGTGGTGGGTTTGCACCTTATCCCACGGGCATCCATTGTCAGGGTCGCGCAGCAATGCAACAATCGTCAACAAATCTGCAATCGTGTAGTTTTCTTTTTGACAAAACTCCATAGTATATGGCTCCTTCGATGCAAAAAAGTGATTTAAATGCGACTTGTACGATTTGAAACATGTTACTATGATACCGCAAAAAGCCGCCTGTTGCAAGGGTTTGCGCGTTTTTTCGGCAAAGACAAGCAGTTTTCACAAAAATGAAAGAGAATTTGAATAAATTCTTTTTCGGCGTGAAATTTTCTCTCTTGACTTTAAGGATATTGCCCGGTTTACTGCGGCTTAATCCGGACTTGGATGGGCTTTTTCTGCATTTGCAGCAGGCACCAAAGCCGCCGCAGAGCGATTCGCTTTGCGCGGCTTAGGTGCCGCCCCTGTTACATACCAGAATTTTGGCTTGGAACTAGTCAAGTTTTGCCCCGCAACGAGCGCAAAACCCGGCCTCATTGCTGACCTCCGCGCCACAAGAGGGGCAAATGGAAACGCAGTATTTTTCTGCTTCCTGAGCTTCCTGCTCATTCAGCTTTGCTTCTACCGCAGCAATCACTTCTACATAGTGGTTAATCAAGTCGTCATTCTCTTCGCCGGACTTTTTGAGCGAATAGACCAGCGCGCCCAGTTGACGCTGTGCTTTCGAAAGCTGGTTTTCCAGCGCTACACGGTCAATTTTCTCTTTGCCTTTGGTGACGATTTCGCCCGCGGTGTCTGCTGCACGGTTGGCAAGGTTTTTGCCCATAGCGAGCCATTTGTCGAATTCGGACATAATACCCCTTCTTTCTGTTCTCTTAAATATAGTAAAAAACGTTCTCTTCCAATTTATGCAACACGCCAATGGCGCAATGCGGCGGACTAGTTGGTGCTGAGAAATTCCTGCAGCATAGACTTTTTCGGAATGAGGTCGAGGCTGATTGAGCGGCAAGGCGCAAATTCCAGCATCAGCTGCGCAATCCGGTCGTGCGCCGGGCTGTTTTCTGCAACAGCTTCGAAGGTTTCTCGCACCAGCGGTGCCAGCGCGCAGATTTCGTAGCTGAACGAAGTATCCAGCAGCAAATCAGCCTCCGGCTTAAACACTTTTATAAAGCGGTCTTCGCCTGAGCAAACACCAGGCCACATCTCGAGCGTTTTTTCCGGGCTGTGTCCACGGAATTTATAGTCGCGCACAAGACGGCGTGCAAGCCGAATTTCGCGGGTAGAAAGGGTGCGTTGGCCTTTCAGCGCGTACTCTTCCCGCAGGCCTGCATAAATCTTGTAGATTTGGTTGCGGGGCAGCGTGTCAGTCAACTGCGGGTTCAGCGCATGAATGCCCTCTACCACTACTACGCCCTCGCCTACCGAAATATCAAGCCACTCTTCTTTGCGCATCTCGCTTAGAAAATCGAAATCAGGGATTTTTGTATGCCCCTGCTTGATAATTTCGCCAAGGCTTTTCACAATCTGCGGCACATCAATGGCCGTGATATTCTCGTAATCCTTTGTGCCGTCGGGCAAGCGAGGATATTCATCGAGGTTTTTAAAGAAATTGTCCAGCGAAATCACGCAGGAAGGCTGCCCCATCTCTTGAATGCGCTGAGACAGTTTGTGTGCTGTTGTGGTTTTGCCCGAAGCAGAAGGGCCGGTGAGCATAACAACGCGGCAGCCGGACTCGTGCACCTCGTTAGCGGCAGCGCGCACACGGCTTTCATATTCAATCTCACAATGGCGGACAAAGCTTTCGGGGCTTTGTGCCGCAGTGTTGACAAGACCAATGTCAACAAGACGTTTCGGAATCCAAATGGCTGGCATAAAAGCTCTCAATCCTTTCTTTTCGCTTCAGCATTGTATCGAACCCGCTGATGTATTCTTGCGGATATTTATAATTAAATACCCGTTCGATGCGCTTTGTATCCGGTGCGAGCAGCTTTGTTACACCGCCTGCCCCGGCCGAAAAAATACTGTGCAGCTCTTCCATGATGTAGATATTATACCGTCCTTCAAACCCAGGTTTTGCAAAGCCCGTATTTTCAAGATTTTGCAAAGTACCCTTCTGCCGGTAGAGGTAATAGGGCAAATATCCTGCGTCCGTAAGCAAGCTGTTTTTCTCTACCATCCGCGCAACGTCTTCGTAGCTGTCTTCTGCGTGGTCGATTACAAGATTCGAAGCGCGCTTTAACGTAAGCGTATGCACCGTGATATTCTCAGGTTCCATCGCGATGACCCCTTGCAGACTTTGCGTAAAGCCTGCTACGGTATCTCCGGGCAGCCCGGCAATCAGGTCCATATTGATATTGTTATGCCCAGCTCGGCGCGCATCTTCATAGCAGCGATAAATATCTTCTGCCGTGTGCTTGCGTCCAATCGCGGCCAGCACCTCATCCGAAAGGGTCTGCGGATTGATGGAAATACGAGTCGCCCCATATTCACGCAATATGGCAAGCTTTTCAAAATCGGTACAGTCAGGGCGTCCCGCTTCAACGGTGTATTCTTCGAGTGCGCCGATATCAAAGCATTCGCGCACCGTGCCCATTAACATACGCAGCTCATCCGCAGAAAGCGAGGTAGGCGTACCTCCACCAATATAAATGGTGCAAAGGTGCAGCCCCAGCTTGCTGATATACCCTGCAATGTCGCGAACTTCAAGACAGAGTTTTTCTACATAGGGCGCTACCAGCTTTTTTTCGCTGCCGATGGTGCGGGAAACGAACGAGCAATAGCTGCACCTAGAGGGGCAAAAAGGAATGCCGATATATAAGCTACAGCTGTGTGGCGGCAATGCATCCATAATCGGGCGCTGCGCATGTGCCGTAGCGAGGGCAAGCTCAGTTTTCTGCTCTGACGCGAGAAATTTCATACGAAACTCTTCACGTACCGCAGCATCGTCTCCTCCGCGGTTCCAGCGCTCGTGCACAAGGCGCACCGGGCGCACACCGGTTAATACACCCCATGGTGGGCATGCGCCGGTAAATTCACTCAGCAGACCATAGAGCAAACGTGCCAATGCAAATTCCTGCTCTTCGCCCGCTTCCGCCGGTGCTGTGCGAACAAGACATTGGCCTTTGCTGCGCACTGCGCAAAGCAAGCGGTATTTGCCGGCGCGCGCTACAATAATGTCATCTTTTGCGCGCGGAAATCCGCTTGTTACAGTGACCTGACGCAAAAATAAGCGTGTCACATTTTCGGTTTCGTAAATCGAGGGCATGCCGTCGATATAAAGCTGCATAAGGCAACCCCCTTTCGCAATTATCTCAGGTAACGATTGTGCAGTTTCTCCTGTTTCATCGTCGAGAACATCTCGTGACCGGGCAGTACCTGCGGATCGTCCTGCACTGCTTCACATAACTTGTGAAGCGATTCTTGAATTTGAGTAAAGCTGCCGCCGGGCAGATCGGTACGGCCGATGTCGCCGCAAAAGAGCGTGTCGCCGGTAAAAAGATATTCGCCGCAGCGCAGGCAAACACTGCCCGGGGTGTGCCCGGGGGTTGCAATGACCGTAAATTCCATCTCGTCAAACTTCAGCTTTTGGCCATCGGTCAAAAATGCATCGGCAGAGAGGCCGAACTGCTCGGCATCACCGCGGGCAATGTACATTTTTGCGCCGGTTTCGTCGCGCAGTACATCAATCGAGCCTACGTGGTCGTGGTGACCATGCGTCTGCAAAATGGCAACCAGCTTTGCCCTGTTTTTTTTCAGCGCGCCCAGATACAGTTTAGAATCAGCGGCAGCGTCTACAATCACGGCGTTCCCGGCATCTGAAATCAGCAAGAAGCTGTTTGTGTAATATGGGCCGGGTGCATTTAAATGAAAAATCTTCATATTATTATTCCTTTCTTGACCATCGGCACCGCATTACACTGGCGCCGATTATCCTCTTAGGCAGAATATTCAGCTTCGCTTCCACTCTTCGGTATCCAGCACCAGCGTAACCGGGCCATCATTGACGAGTGCAATTTGCATTTCTGCGCCAAACTCTCCTGTTTCCACCTTGGAGATTCCTGCCTCTCGCACGCACTGGATGAAAAGCTCGTATGCTTCTACCGAAAGCGGCGGTTTTGCGGCAGCAATAAAGCTGGGGCGGCGTCCCTTTTTGGTATCCGCCTGCAGCGTAAAATTGCTCACAATCATAATGTCATATCCAAGATCGAGGGCAGAGAGGTTCAGCTTTTCGTTTTCATCCTCAAAAATACGTAGCTCGGCACATTTTCTGGCAAGCAGCTTCGCATCGTCCAGTGTATCGGTGGCGGCAACCCCCAGCAAAATCAAAAGGCCTTCCCCTATAGTGTGGGTCTCTGCGCCGTTGATGGTGACTGACGCGTTTTTTACGCGCTGCAGTACAGCTTTCATAATTCGGTATTCCCTTTCCTATTGCAATCATGCGCTACGGGTCTTCCGCCCGCACCGCGCGGCATGCCGTTACAGGCGGTTCACCGCGACTACATCCTTGACTTTTTTAAGCTTTGTGATAACCGACCCAAGGTGGTCGATATTGCTGATGCCCACAGTAACCGTGATATTGTTGCGGCCGTCTGCCGTTTGGCGCGCCACAAAAGAGTAGATGGGCACCTTCATATTGGCAAGCGAACTGGAAACATCAACAATCAGAGATTCTCGATCCATCGCAGTAATTTCAAGCGTGGATTTAAAGCTCTCTTTCACGCCATCTGCCCACCAGGCTTTTACCCAGCGCGGGCTGTTGTCGTCCAAATTCATGCCAATCTGCACATTGGGGCAGTCTTTTTTATGAATCGACACGCCAAAGCCACGTGTAATAAAGCCTACGATAGCATCGCCCGGCAGTGGGTTGCAGCATTTTGCAAATTTAACAAGGCAGTTATCCAGTCCTTCCACAATAACGCCCTCGCTGCTCTTCTGCTTTTTCATCGGCAGCTGGAAGGTTTCCACCGGGTCGCTGGCTTTGATAAGTTTTGTATATTCCTCTTTGATTTTAGGCATCAGCCGCGAAACTTGAAGGCCGCCATAACCGATGGCAGCGTACATTTCTTCCGCACTGTTCATGCGCTGGCGTCGGGCAATGTCCTCCATAAAAGAGACGTATTTGTCTTCGGGCAGTGTGACGAGATTGCGCCGCATTTCGCGGTCCAGCGCCGTTTTACCCTCGAGGATATTTTCTTCTCGCCGTTCCTTTTTGAACCAGCTGCGAATTTTATTTTTCGCTTCACTTGTGGTGACGATAGACAGCCAGTCGCGCGAAGGGCCTTTATCTTTTGCACCGGTCAAAACTTCAATAATCTCGCCGGTAACAACTTTATGGTCAATCGGCACAATTCTGCCGTTGACCTTCGCGCCAGTCATGCGGTTGCCAACTGCGGAATGAATCGCGTAAGCAAAGTCGATGACGGTAGCGCCTGTGGGCAGGTTAATTACGTCACCGCGCGGTGTAAATACGAACACCTCTTCGGGCAGAAGCTCCGATTTGATATTGCGCAGTAAATCGACTGCATCTTCAGAATCGCGCTGGCTTTCTAACAGCTGGCGAACCCAGGCCAGCCGTTCTTCCAGCTTATCTGCGCCGCGAATGCCCTCTTTATATTTCCAGTGGGCAGCAACGCCGTACTCTGCGGTATGGTGCATTTCCCAAGTGCGAATCTGCACCTCAAAGGGTATCCCCTGATGGCCCAGCACGGTAGTGTGCAGCGACTGGTAGCCATTCGGTTTTGGGGTGGAAATATAGTCCTTAAACCGATTTGGCAATGGGTGGAACATATCATGGATAATGCCCAGTGCATTGTAGCACTCGCCCACGTTTTCTACGATAATGCGCAGCGCATAAACGTCATAGATTTCCGCAAATTCTTTGTTCTGGATGAACATTTTGCGGTAGATGCCATAAACGGATTTAATTCGGCTGGAAAGCTGTGCATCGACGATGCCATTTTCCGAAAGCCGTTCGCGAATCAAGTCTGCCAAATCCTGTACAAACTGATGTGCGCCGCCATTCTGCGAAAGCATGTGGGTGATGTCACCATAGCCGACAGGATCCAGATACTGCAAACTGTGGTCTTCCAGTTCTTCCTGCACGTTATTCATGCCAAGACGGTGCGCGATGGGGGCGTAAACCTCCATCGTTTCCAGTGCTTTGTCACGCCGTTTTTGCTCCGGCATAGCGTCCATCGTCCGCATGTTGTGCAATCGGTCGCACAGCTTAATCAGCATGACGCGAATGTCCTGACTCATGGCGAGCAGCATCTTACGAAGGTTTTCCGCCTGCTGTTCTTCCATCGTCGAAAAGGTAATTTTGCCGAGCTTCGTTACGCCATCCACCAGCGCAGTAATCTCTTCACCAAATTCAGATTTAAGATTGGCGAGGCTGACCTCGGTGTCCTCTACCACATCGTGCAAAAGTGCTGCCGCAATGCTTTCCGTATCAAGCCCAAGGTCAATCAGCAAAGCCGCTACATTCAGCGGATGAGTAATGTAGGGTTCCCCGCTTTTTCTTGCAACACCGCGGTGTGCTTTTTCTGCCAGAGCATAGGCCTTATCGATAACCGCAAGGTCATAACTGCGGCCAGAGTCCGCAATCAGCGTTTTTAATTTATCATAGGTTATGAGTTCTTCCAACAAAATCACCTCGTTTGGGCGCCATTTGCGCCGCACGCTTTGGCATTAGTCCGCCATCAGCGTTTTCAGTATAGGGGCGTCTGCAAGGTTGCATTTTTCTGAAGTCTTGCTGACGGTATATTTCGCCTGACCGTTAACATCGGTCTTTTCAATGAGACCCAGCTCACGCAGCGCGCGCAGGGCCACCATAATCTTACCCGCATTTAACGGCGCAAGTTTTATAAAGCAGGGGCAAAAATCCTCTGCAAAAATGCCCTCAGTGCGTACCATGCGGTAAACCAGCGCGGTCTCTTCACGGGTGGGCAAAATCATATCTTTTTGTTCGCGGGTCAGCGGCACGCCGCCTAAAAAAGCGCGGTAAAGTTCGGTAAACTGTACGTAATCGTTACCGATACCCGCCGGGCGAATTGCACGCACACGGCCGGAAATTTGGGCGCCCGAAGGCCCTTCATAGATAGAAACCGAAAGCAGCGCTTCAACCTTATCGCCGGGCTTGTAGCAAAGTGCCGAGGGTGAAACGCCAAATAACACCGCAAACAGTTGTGCCCCGCCCTGCCGCAACCGCAGCCGGGAGTGATGGCCGTCCGAGATGGGATAAACCGCCTCGAGGGTCGCATTTTCAAGCAAAAATACCGGAGAAGGGTTGCTATTGCCATAGGGCGCAAGGTAGCGCAGCCCTGCAACGTCATCGGTCGTGATATCGCCGAGTTCTACGGGAGCATCCACTTTAATTGGGGTCGCTCCGATAAACGGGAATTCGCGCGCCGAAAATTCGTTAATCATCTCGGAAAAACGAACCAGATTTTCGCGTTTTACGGACATGCCGGCTGCCAGGTCATGCCCGCCATACCGTACCAGTATTTCTTTACATGCTGAAATTGCGGTATAAAGCGAAAAACCAGCTACGCTGCGGCCAGAACCTTTTGCCTCATCGCCATCAATCGAAAATACGATAGCCGGGCGACCAAAACGCTCTACCAAACGGCTGGCCACGATGCCGATAACGCCGGGGTGGTAGCCTTCGCCCCACACCACAATCACGCGGCGGTTTTTCAGCACATCATCGGTAGCAATGCGGTCTACAATGCCCTGCACGATTTCCTGCTCTGTTTTCTGGCGTGCCTGGTTGTATTCATCCAAACGGCGCGCGAGAGCTGCTGCCTCTTCCTCTTCTTCGGTCAACAGCAGGCGTAGTGCCGCCGTTGCATCTTCCATACGCCCCGCCGCGTTGATGCGGGGAGCAATGGCAAAGCTGACATTTTCGGCGGTAACTGTTTTATTGGTAAACCCGCTGACATCAAGTAACGCACGCAGACCTGGACGCTCTGATTGCTGCAACAGCTGAATGCCGTGCCGCACCATAATACGGTTTTCTCCGGTCAATGCCATGATGTCTGCCACAGTACCAATTGCGACAAAATCCGCGTAATAAGGCATTAAATCCTCGGGTGCACAGCCCTCGATGGCACAAATTACTTTAAATGCAACGCCAACCCCTGCCAGACTTTTGCAGGGGCTTTCGTCCCCTTCTTGCAATGGGTCGATGACTGCCACTGCATCGGGCAGCTTCTGCGGAGGCAGATGATGGTCAGTGACAATCACATCTACACCTAATGTTTTAGCATATGCAATCTCTTCATAAGCCGAAATGCCGTTATCCACCGTAATAACCAGCGTGATGCCTTTGGATGCAATCAGGTCGATTGCCGCTTTAGAAAGCCCATACCCATCGTCGGCACGGCTGGGGAGTTTATAGTAAACCTCTGCCCCGATGCTTTCGAGGTAGGTGTACATTAATGCGGTGGAGCAAACACCGTCGACGTCATAATCCCCAAACACCGCGATTCTCTCACCCGCATCCACCGCTGCATGGATACGCTCCACCGCAATGTCAATTTGCTTAAGCAGGCTGGGTGAAGAAAGCGGTGGCTCTTCCCGAATAAAACGATTGATTGCCTCGGGGGTGTCGAGTCCGCGAGAAAGAAGCACGTCGCACACCAGCGGCGGAGCACCGGTGGCTTTGCTCAACGTTTTAGATGCTGTTTTGTCAGGCCTGTTCACAAGCCAGGAGCGATAAACCATGATGATAATCTTCCTTTTTATGATAACCCTTAACCGGCAAACTGCCTTTTAAGAGAAAGAATAAGTCTCGAGAATGTTCTGTGCCACACGCAGGCCATCCACCGCAGCACTAACGATGCCACCGGCATAACCGGCGCCTTCGCCACAGGGGTAAAGGCCTTCGATTGTTTCGCTGCAGGTGTCTGCACGGCGCGCAATACGCACGGGGCTGGAGGTGCGTGTTTCAAGCCCTGTCAAAATAGCATCCGGTGCACAAAAGCCGGTTTGCTTTTTTTCAAAACGGGCGATGCCCTCACGCAAAGCGCGCGTTAAATGATTGGGTAACAGGCTGCCAAGATCAGCCGCAGCCACCCCACGCGGATAGGTGGGGCAGACACTGCCAACGCAAAGCTGCCCTTCCCCCCGCAAAAAGCTGGGGACGTTTTCTGCCGGGGCGACATAGCCGCCATGCACTTTATAAGCGCGTGCTTCCAGCTCACGCTGAAATGCAATCGCTTTCGCCGGGTCGCCGTTAAAATCACTGTCCAGCACGCCTACCACAACTGCTGCGTTGGCATTTTCTCCATCGCGCGCATGGTAGCTCATTCCGTTGGTGCAAAGGTGTTCTGCTTCACTCGCTGCCGCGACCACCTGCCCACCCGGGCACATGCAAAAAGTATAAACGCCGCGGTCACCTACGTGGGTAGAAAGTTGATATTCCCCCGGCGGCAATGCGGGGTGCCCCGCGGCCTCGTGGTAAAGTGCGCGGTCTACTTCGCGCTGCAAATGCTCTACGCGAAAACCAACTGAAAACGGCTTTGCTGCCATCTTTACTTCGTAGCGCGGCAAAAATTCAAATACGTCGCGCGCGGAATGCCCTACTGCCAACACCAATACTTCAGTGGCAATGTCACCTGCTGTGGTAGCAACGCCGGTCAGTCGGCCGTTGGCCGTCAGCAACCCGGTCAGCCTGGTATTAAAGTGAACTTCACCGCCAAGTGCCTCAATCTCTTTACGAATTGAGGTAATCACGCCGCGCAGCTCGTCGGTGCCGATATGCGGCTTTGCACGCAGGGCAATTTCTTGCGGTGCACCGTGCTGCAACAGCACCTCTGTCACATAATCACACCGCTCGTCACCAATGCGGGTAACCAGTTTACCGTCTGAAAAAGTTCCGGCGCCGCCTTCACCAAATTGAATGTTAGCGTTTTCGTCCAGCTCGCCAGTAAGGTTAAATCGCTCTACCTTAGCCGCGCGCTCTTCAATGGCAGGGCCTCGCTCCAACACAATGGGCCTTGCGCCTTGCTTTGCCAGCAGCAACGCAGCAAAAAGCCCCGCCGGACCAAGCCCGCAAACCACAGGCTGCCCTGCCGCTTTGCTGCCGCGGCCAATAACCAGCGGCTTCGTTTGCCTTGCCGAAACACCGGGAACACCGATAAATTTAGATTCATCCAGCCCCGGCTGGAGAGTGAGCAGCACACCGTACACAAAGCACACCTTGCCGTGGCGCGCATCTACCGAAATTTTACTGACACCGCCAGACACAACCGACGAGGCAGAAAGCCCTACCCTTTTGCGGGCAGCTTCCAGCGCGTCCTGCTCGGTTGCAGAAAGCGGAAGTCTGAGCCCTGAGATTTGCAGCATACCGCTCCTCCTTTCATTTTTAGCCGCAAGCGCGGCTGTCTCTTATTTTGCGCTTACACTGACCAGTGCCGTATACTCGCCCACAGCAAACATGGTTTTGCTGCCCGGCACAAGAATGCTTACCGGCACGGTTTGCTGGCCTCTCTCTGCGTCAAGGTCGCCTGCATTAATCTGTGCGACCACCGAGCTGGAGGTAAGCGTTGCTATTTCATCTTTCGGGCCAATGATGGTTACATCATACAGCCGCGCAGTTTCAATCTTTACATTGTAGTTTTGAGGCGCATTAATCAGTCTAATATCGTTGACCGTCAGCGTTTTGGAGGCCAGCGCGCTGGTATCGAATGAAACGGTCACTTTTGTAATATTATCGAGATTCAAGAAACCTTTTTCGAGGTTAACGTCAAACGTATATTCCCCACCAAGACGGAACTCTTTAGGGATATTGAGATAGCCAATAACCAGCTCGCTCATGTTATCAATCTTTGCACCCGGTCCTGCTACATTAATGGAGGGATGGGACAGGGTGTATTTGAAAATGCTACTATCGAGCCCTTCCGGCAGACCGGCAAATTCAAGTTTTAACGGCAAAGTCGCCTTTTTCAAAATAGGCACTGTTACCTCAATATTTTCTGTGTCGAACGTCAAAAGGTTTTTGCTCAGCGGGTTGCCATCGCGGTCATATAATAGCAATGTGCCCGCAGTCAGCTTACTTTCACTGAGCTCCTCACCCGCGAGGTCAACCTGCACCGCAACCTTAGAAACTGCCGACAGCTCTTTGCTCGGACCAGCGAGTGTAATCTCGCTCGGGGTGGCAAAAGCCTTATCCAAAATATAGCCTTCTGCCGGGCGAACACCGGTGGTATCTACTTCTACCACAAATTTTTTGGTATCCAGCGTGTCAAAGCGGACGCTTACTGTTTTGGGCGTAATGCTGCCCGCAACAATTTGATAGTCTTTCAGCGTATCCACCTTGGTAGCATTGAGTGAAAGGTCATAACGGCCAGCCGCAGTAACGCTGGTCAGCTGTGGATACACGAGAATATCCGATGCTCCTAAACCATTAATGATTTTCCGGTCACCTGTTACTTTTACCGACACGGTATATTTTTGTTCATCTACGATGGATAGCCCCAGCGATTGATACGCCGAGGCTGCATAATTAAGCTTTACGGGAATGTTACGGATAATGTTGGTGTCGCGGGTGTTGATATACAGCGACACAAACAGCCACGCAATAACCGCAATGATAATTGAAATGACGACGTTGAACTGGCTGTTGGAAAACATTTTTTGCAGCTTACTCTGCTTTTTTTCCATGATCGTCACCCCCCTTGTTTCGTTTGATGCGGAAGGACTTTTTCTTTTTCTCTTCCGTTTTCGGCAGCTCTGGCACTAACTCGCTCTTAAGCAGACTAAACAGATTCTGGCGGTCTAAACGGCGAATCAATACGCCGTTTTTCGCAAGAGAAACAATGCCGGTCTCCTCAGAAACAACCACGCAGATTGCATCAGAGTTTTCGCTCATGCCAAGCGCAGCGCGGTGACGGGTGCCCATATCTTTGCTAATTTCAAGGTTTGCGGAAAGCGGAAGCACACAACCAGCAGCTTTGATGCGGGCATCCCGAACCACCACCGCACCGTCGTGCAGAGGGGTGCCTTCGTAAAAAATCGTGCCAATCGCTTCCACGTTGATGTCTGCATTAAGCACGGTGCCGGTTTTGATGATTTCGCCAAGGTTGGAGCGACGCTCAAAAACAATCAGCGCGCCAGTGCGGGAATCGCTCATCTGCTCTACCGCATCGCACACAGTTGCAATTGCGGTTTGCCATTGCTCGCGCACCTGTTCATCCACAGTATGTGTTTTAAAAAATGAAAAGCTGAAAATATTGGTGCGCCCCATCTGCTCAAGTGCACGGCGCAGCTCTGGCTGGAAGATAACAACAAGCGCCAGCGCACCAAACTGCAATACCTGCTGCAACAAAAAATTAAGTGTGCGCAGCTGAAACACCGCCGAGCCAAAAAAAGCGAGAAACAGCACAAGAATGCCCTTCATCAGCTGGGCCGCACGAGTCTGTTTGACCAGTGTTATGACCTCATACACCAAAAAGGCAACAATAATAATATCAATAATATCAGCTAGCTTAGGGTGGCTGATGACATTGATGACCTCTGATAACGTTGCACCAAAACTATTGCGCAACAAGCTGCCCACATCGGCCAGCGTAACCTCTCCCGGCATAAAACTGCCTCCCGTCTGTTTTCACTCTTTTGCAAGTATATTGCAAAAACTGTGCCAACTTATAATATACCATAAAAAGGCTCCTGCTTCAATCATTTATCCCGCTGCAACAGCGGCTTATTTTGATTGCAGCAGGCAAACGGCATGAGCAGCAATTCCCTCGCCGCTGCCGGTAAACCCTAGCTTTTCTTCGGTGGTGGCCTTTACGGAAACCTGCTTAAGTGAAACGCCGATTGCATCGGCTAAATTCTGGCGCATTTGCGTAATTGCAGGTGCCAGTTTGGGGCGCTGGCAAAGAATTGTCGCATCGATATTCTCTATCCGGTATCCTTCCCCATCCAGCAATGCCGTTACATGGCGCAGCAGTGCAATGCTATCTGCTCCCGCATACGCCGGGTCGGTATCCGGAAAATGCTTTCCGATATCTCCGAGAGCGGCAGCGCCCAACAACGCATCCATTACCGCATGGGTCAGCACGTCAGCATCCGAGTGGCCAAGCAAGCCTTTTTCATAGGGCACTTCTACCCCGCCAAGAATTAGCTTTCTATCTTCCACCAGACGGTGAACATCGTATCCGTGGCCGATTCTCATGTTGTTTTGCTCCCTTCGCACTACCGGCAAATCTTCTTTTGTGGTAATTTTCAAATTGGCATAATCGCCTTCCACCAGTTGGACGGTATAGCCGGCACGTTCAAAAACGCTGCAATCATCGGTTACGTCATGGTCGTGCAGCTTGCTTAATGCATAACGGTACAGCGTGGTATCAAATATTTGCGGTGTTTGTACTGCAAACAGTGTTGCCCGCTTTGGTGTTGCAATAACGAAGTCTTTTTTATTTACGGCTTTAATCGTATCTTTTACAGGCACAGCCGGCGCTGCACCACCTATGCGGGTAGCTGTTTCGATGGTTTTGGTGATAATCGCTTCACTCACAAAAGGACGAGCGCCATCTTGAATCGCGACAAGACCATCTACCGCGGGCAGCGCGGCAATACCCGCCTTAACGGAATCCAGCCGGGTGGCGCCGCCTCGAAGAATATCGGTTAACTTTTCGCAGCCAATCAGTGCTTTGCGTATTTCCGGCTCATTCTCCCCTGCCACCACTAAAATCTGATCTACCAAAGGGTGGCGCTCAAATGCCATAACGGTATGCCAAATGACGGGGTGGCCCTCTATTTCATAGAGCAGCTTATCAAAGCCCATTCTTCGTGAAGCTCCTGCGGCAACAATCAGCGCAGTCACTGTTTTCTGCTGAATCAAATCTCTCACTCATTTCTCAAAAACATTTTGCTATATATTTTATACGCGCACTTATCTTAAAAAATCAAGGCGCAAAGGCGAATTAAGGAAAATTCCTGCTTTTAATGATACAGGAAAATGCAAAAAAAATCCATTCATTCGGCAAAAAACCGTAAGAATGGATTTTTCGTAAGCTATGTAAATAGAATCATTAAACCAACAGGCCAAAATACCAGCCGATAAATGCATCTCCAAAAAACACGGCACAAACCCCGCCAATGGCAAGAAATGTACCAAACGGAATCATTCTGCCCAGCTTTGCTTTCGTTTTAAAGAGCAAGAAGAAAACCAAAGTGCCCAATACGGCTCCAAAAAACGTTGTAAAAAGGGTTAACTTCCACCCCAAGCAAAGCCCAAGTGCTGCCATCAACTTAATATCTCCGCCACCCATCGCGCCCGCCAGTGCAAGCAGTGCCATCGGAACCGAAACGCACAAGGCCCCAATGATTCGCGCAGAAAGGGGCAAGCTGCCGTCTGCTGCAAGTAACACAAGCCCCATCAGTGCAATGACAACACTCATGCTGTCAGGAATCTCCATATGCTGCCAGTCTGTAAATGCAACGACAATGAGGCAAGAGGCAACTATGGCATATGCAAGCGCTTGTACTGTCAGTCCAAAACGCATCGCCATCCCAACCCAAAGCAAGCCGTTGAGCAACTCCACAAATGGATAGATAAATGATATCTTGGCTTTGCAATAACGACACTTACCGCCCAAAAACAGCCACGAGAAAAGTGGCACTAGGTCCAGCGGGTAAAGTCGATGCTGGCAAGTGGGGCACATCGAAAACCCATGTGCAATATCTAACCCGCGCGGCAGACGATAAATCAGCACATTCAGAAAGCTGCCGATGCAAAGTCCAAACAAAAAAACAACAATGAGAAAAAAGGTCATAGAATACTCCTGTGCTTGGTTTACTGTTAGAGCTGATACCGGTTTATCCAACAAAGCGGGCATTTTTTAAAACGTTTATTTTTTAAATTTGCGCGGCGATAAATCAGTGCCGTTTGAGCATCTGGTCGAACTGTTCCGGCGTGGAGGAATAAACGCGTGCCTCATCTGCCGCCACTCTTCCCTCTTTCACCAGCCGAACAAGGCTGGCATCCAGCGAGCACATGCCGATTTTCGCATTGGTCGTAATCACAGAATCCACCATCTGCACATGATTTTCGCGAATCATATTGCGAATCGCAGGTGTTGCAATCATAATCTCTGCTGCAAGTGCACGGCTTGTACCGTCTGCGGTGAGCAAAAGCTGCTGGCTGATGATGCCCTGTAACGTGGATGCAAGCTGTACACGTATCTGCTGCTGCTGGTTCATCGGGAAAACATCGATGATACGGTCAATTGTTTTCGCCGCGCCGATGGTGTGCAGCGTAGAAAACACCAAGTGCCCGGTCTCCGCTGCCGTCAGCGCTGTCGCAACACTTTCCAGGTCGCGCATTTCACCAATGAAAAGCACATCGGGGTCCTCGCGCAGTGCACCGCGCAGTGCTGTCGCAAAGTTCGCCGTATCAGTGCCGGTTTCACGCTGATGCACCATCGAACGGTCATGCTTGTGAAAGTATTCAATCGGGTCTTCAATGGTGATGACATGGCAGGCGCGGTTATGATTAATCCAGTCAATCATCGCAGAAATTGAAGTGGTTTTACCGGTACCAGTTGGCCCTGTGACAAGGACAAGCCCGTGATGCATATTGCAAAACCGCTCTCCAATGCTGCGGGGAATTCCAAGATCTTCAAAAGAAGGGATGTCCTGATTCAGCACACGCAGCGCAACAGAATAGCTGCCGCGCTGCCGGTAAGCATTTAGACGCATACGCACTGCGTGGTCTGCACGCGGCGTTAGAGAAATATCCAAATCGCCCTTGTTGCGCAATTCTAAAAGCTGGTTTTGAGAGAGAAGCTCTGCCAACCAGCTTTCCATTGTTTCGCTATTGATGATGCCCAAATCATTTATACGCACAAGCTGCCCGTTGACACGGCAAACCGGCGGCACACCGACCGAAAGGTGCAGGTCTGAAGGAGATTGCGCAAGAGCAGCTTCAATTACGGCATGGACAGATATCATAAGAAAAAGTCCTTTCATAAAGGGAATTTGCACAGAGCAAAACAGAGGCACATGTTAACCCGGCAAGAGTATGGGCATTTGCCGGGCTAACATGCACCCCCGTGAAAACACGGGGATGCATACTTCAGCGAGACGAAAACTTTTTATTAAAGTCTTAAGGTTTCGTGGTAGGAGTGGGCGTAACGGCCGAAACTGCTGCATTATGGGTTGTTTTATTTTTCGTATCTTGGCATTCAACAGTAAACTTCTTATTGTTTATTGTGATTTTATACGCAGTTTTGCTGCTAGGACAAACTGCGTTAGCCTGTAAATATCCATTGTCCACCAATTTTTGTACCGTATCATTATCAGCTAACTGACCATCAATTTGTGCTTGCATCAACGCGGACTGAATGGTGCGGATATTAGCCGCGCAAGTGTTGGTTTCTGCTTTGGTGGTAGCATTATTATACACCGGTACTGCAACTGCGACGAGGATGCCGAGGATGGCTACGACTACCATCAATTCGACGAGGGTAAAGCCTTTTTTGTTTTTGAGTGCGTAAAGTTTCTTCAACATGTTTTTTCCTCCATTGATAAAAAATTTTCAAAAGAATCAGCAGCCGTCTGTTGCTGATTCTTTTCGACATAAGTAATACCGACACATTTGTCGGAGCTTGATTCTGCCCCCGGCAGAAAGGCAAATGCATGCCCGCTTACTGGCTGTTTCGTCGGCGTGACGCTTTTCTTTTGCCCTTTTTGTATAGCAACCCGCAACCTGCCAGCACAACACCAGAGAAAACCGGGTGCAATACCAATACCGCCGCGCCCTCTGCGGGCAGCAGTGCCACACGCGTCAAAAAGCGCAAGGCGGGGTGAACAGCAATCACGTCCGCAATCGGAGGCGAAAGCCTATAATATGTATCTACAAACCACTGTCCCGGCTCGTTTGTCAGTAGCACCTGATCACGGAACCGACGCAGCAGCATCACACTGGTTTGGTCATAGTCGCCATAGGCAGCTGTCGCAATAAAGCAACCTGCCCCGCCTAGGTTACCCACCGAAATGTCGATTACGCCGTCTTGAGCGACATTGAAAATCAAAGTTGAATAAGGCGAGGTTTCTCCATCTGCTACCACGACGCTTTGATGTACGTTCGCAAGCCAGGTGGCAGTTTCCAGCGAATAATCTGAATCTGGTGATTCCGTGGTGACCGTGTAATAAACCAAGTTGTCCTTTTTTTCTCCGGCCGCACTTTCGTTAGAAAAAGCAGCCTGAACAGGCAGCTCATTCACTTGAACTGGCGCCAGATGTGTTTTGGTTGCAGGGTCGTAATCTACAAAATAGATATATCCGTTGCCCGCAGCATCTGTTTGGTAATAAAAGCAGCGATCACCCTCCCCCAATGCGTCAGCGGTGGGGGTGGTATTTGTCAGCTTTGCTGCGTAAGAACGGTCTATCGCTCGAGTAATGCGGTTGGCCGTCTGCTTTACATCTCTTTCAATCAGCCACTTTTTTTCGGTACGGGTATATGTGCCCGTCAAAAATGCAAACGTCTGGTAAGCCAGTGCAAGCACAATGCCAAGCAGCACTACGGACACCATTAACTCCACAAGGGTAAAGCCTTTCTTGTTTGTCCAAAGTTTCAAAGACATCCCCTCCTTTAGTTTTCACCCCATCCGGCAATGCCGTATAAGTTGGGCTTATCCCTCGCCAGCTCGTCGCCCAATTTAGCGGTGTCGTTTTTCCAATTCACCCCATCTGTTGAGGTGAGCACAGTGCCTTTTTGGCCCACAGCATAAAATTTACCGGCGATGTATTCCACCTTGTTTAACGTTCCATTGGAAACTTTGGGTGCCGCCTTCCATACACCAGCAGCATCTCGGTAGATAATATTGGCCGGCTTTGAATCACTTGTCTGCTGGCTATCCAACACAGGATCTGTGGTGCGGGAGCTTTGCTCCCAAAGCACCTGTCCGTTAGAATTTCTGGGTGCACTTTGAGTTGCGACTTTAGTACTATGCCAAGTGGAAGAAATGCTGCGAAGTGCTACGTCACCCACCGCCACAAACGTTTCGTTACCATAAGCTACTGAATTTAGATTTCCATAGATTTCCGCTATATTTCTTTCGTAATGCGTTACCGTGGTAATCGTCAAACTTGTATCGGAGACATAGGATTTATTAATAGTGATCGGCTCTTGACCTTCTGACCAAGTAACGTAAAGCTCACCTTTGTTCCACTTGAACTCAGGGGGCGTATCCGTTTTAATCACAACATCGTCCCCATACCAATCACCCGGATAAGTCAATATATAAATTGGCTCATCGGTTCCTGTTTCCCGATAAGGAATATTCTCGTTAACATCCTGTTTCCATTTTGCATTTAAGTAACTCTCTGTGCTGGTTCCGGGGTGCAAACTGTAGATTTGCCCACTGTCAAAAACAGCGATATACTCATTGTTTTCGTCCGTTTTCCCATTCCACACAAGGCCTTTAGGAATACCGGAAGCAGGAATGCGTTTTTTATCGCTGGCATCCACGGACACCTTGCCATCCACCGGTGTGGATACGGAATAATAGGTTTCCGGTTCCCATAAAGGTACGTTAGAGTATAGCCATAAAAATCTTGTAGAACCGTTAATATAAGCATCGCTTACTGCACGTCCTGCAATATTTGTCGCTGCTTTATAGGTAATATAGTCATTATTTTTAACATCAATCGCGTTTGCGCTGTCCATTTGTTGCGCAAACAAACGGTTAAAGCTAACAAACAGTCGAGTGACCGGAACGGTTCCTGTTGCTGTTAGTGCATTGCCTGCTTGTTCAGAAATTTGCAAATCATAGAGAGTTGCTTTATTAGAACTATTCTCCAGCTCCATCTGGTTCCACACGTTTGCGCCGGAAGCATTCTCTTCGGTATACCACCAGGTGCCTTTTTCGCCCGCAGCCACATATTGTGTGCCCGTCCAAATCACATCGTTAAACTGATTGTTCCCCAAGTGGTTGTTGCCTTGTTTCCAAACGCCCTCACTGTTACGTCCATAATAAGCGCCCTCTGCCCCTACTACAATCAGCGATGGTGGAGTTACTTGCAGATAGGCCGAAACGCCGCTGCTCCCATAGCAGATTTGATAAGTATTGCCCATCCGCAATAAATCTGCTGCTAGAATTTGCATTGTCGCCTGGCGCGGAGAATCGTTTGAGAGAGTGAATTTGATTTTCGTGTTGTTTTCGTATTTGGTCGATCCATTCACCAGCAAATAAAATTGGCCAGCATCCTCAAAATTGATGAAATCAGTAGTAATAGTAACCTGGGTGCCGCTAATCAATCCTGTTTTACAGTTCTCCGGCACAGAGCTTGGAGAAAGCACCAAAGAAGCATTATCCTTCGCAATAAAGCTTTCAAACATTGATTCGCTCAAGTTGTCTTTGCTTTGCAGATATTTGCCTTCGGCCGCTCCTATAACATCCGGTTTTCCGCTTTGTGAAAACACAGCAGAAACATTGTCCGTTGTATCCATTGCATTATAATTAATACCATCTGACAGTTTTTCTTCCAGCGCGCTTTTTTGTTCGAACCGATCTTGTTGCTTTTTGCCGGAAACCTGCACGCTTTTTAAGCTGGCAAGCATAAGCGGTGTAAAGCAAAATACCACCAGCACCAGCAAGCCGAGCGCGACAAGTATTTCAGCTAAAGTAAAGCCTTTTTTGTTGTTCATGATGCCGCACTCCTCTCTGCTGTGTTATTCCCAAACCACTTTGGAAAGGCTGTTTACTGTTGGTATTTCAGTTACCGCTTTTTTTGTCATTGTCCCTGTGGTAATTTTTCCACCGCCAAGCAACTCTTTAATCCATCCACTGATACCCGTACTGACATATCCATTTTCTATCGCGTACGAGAAGAAATCCAATTCGTTGGTATAAGTGTAAGAGCTACCCGCCGGAAAAAGCAGCGTTCGCTCATTGCCAATATATAGGTAAACATTTTCTCGAAAATAAACCTGCCCGGAGCTCGAATACGGCTCAATAATAAGGTCGCCTACTTTAGATTCCAGACGGTTTGCATAAATACGTATTTCCTTATCAAAAATGATGCTGTCTGACTTAATTTTAAGCCCGGCGATTCGGTTCACCCCAGTTAAATCTACTGCCGGCTGCACAAACACTGTCGGGGCTGCCCACGCAAAAAGAGTGTTGGTTACACCACTTTTTGCAGAGTTTTTGCTGAGGGTGATTTTTGGGGTATTATCTTTATCTACCACAACCACACCGGGATAGGGACTTTGCGGAACAAACGGGTAAATAGATGTGCCGCCAAAAGCACCGATATTCTGTGCCGCAAGTTGTTTGTATTGAGTATTGCTTTCTTCTAAAGCACCACCGCTGCTTAACCAGCCGAGGTTAATATCCTGCACACCGGTGCTATACGCCTTTGCCTGTGGCATCGAATAACCTTGGGCGCGTGCACTCATATTGCCAATTGTCGCTTTTGCGGCATATATCCAGGCATCATGCTCAAGGGTTGTGCCGTCTGCTTGCTTAATCCCGCGTTTTTCTGAGGTGATTGTAACGTTTGCAACACCGTCAGCACCGTCAGACTCTGAATTGAGTGCAATGTCGTCTCCGGATTTATGTAAGTACAGCGTCATGGTTACAGGTTTTTCCGCAGTGGGGGCGTCAAATTGTCCCGCAACATTCGGGAACGCCTTGCATGCAACCTCAACTGCCGAGCGCGCCAGATATTGCGATTGTTCTATTTTAATATCGTTTTGGGTGAAATTAAGCTCATTTGTTGAGAAGTAGAACATACCGGTTGCCAAAATGGCGATGACCGTCATGATACCCAGCACAGTGATGAGTGCAACGCCGCTTTTTTCCTGTAGAATTCTTTTTACTTTTTGAGCAAAATTCACGGCGCTTCTCCCCTCTCTTTTAAATCAAACAATCACGCGCAGCATTTCTTCCATGGAGGTAATTCCACCGCGCACTTTTTGAAAGCCGTCTCCACGCAGTGTAACCATGCCATGTGCCATAGCAACACGCTGAATTTCATGGTTGGATGCGTGCTCTAAAATCAGATTACGAATTTCTTCGTCTATCTGCAAAAATTCGTAAACGCCACGGCGGCCCTTATAACCGGTATTGTTACATGCAAGGCAGCCCGTTGCTTGGTAGACGGTTACGCTGTTTTCATCCGGTTCAAACGGAAAATCCGGCACTGTGGCAAGCATTTTTCCTTTTGGGATTACCACTGCTTTTTTGCAGCGGGGGCAAAGCACGCGCACAAGACGCTGCGCGATGACACCGACCAGTGAGGAGGCTGTCAAGAAAGGTTCTACACCCATTTCGCCCAGACGTGTTACTGCGCTGGAGGCATCGTTGGTATGCAGTGTAGACAAAACAAAGTGTCCTGTAAGCGCCGCCTCTACCGCAATTTTCGCCGTTTCTCTATCGCGGATTTCGCCGATCATCACGATATCAGGGTCGCTGCGCAGAATGCTGCGCAAGCCGGAAGCAAAGGTCATGCCAGCGCGCTCGTTCATCTGCACTTGGTTTAGGCCGTTCATACGCCGCTCGATGGGATCTTCCAGCGTAATTACGTTTTTTTCAGGGGTATTCAGCTGTGCCAGGGTTGCATAAAGCGTGGTTGATTTGCCGCTGCCGGTAGGCCCCGTAACCAACAAGAAGCCGTACGGACGGCTTACCGTTTCCATATAGCGGCTTTTGTCGTTTGGAGGAAAGCCCAACTCGTCGATTGTGATATTGCGCGCAGACCGGTCCAGAAGGCGCATCGTGATTTTTTCGCCATAGGCGGAGGGCAACGATGCGACACGCAGATCAATCACACGGTCATCTACCTTTAAAGTGGCGCGGCCATCCTGTGGAACGCGGCGCTCTGCAATATCCATATTGGCTAATACTTTTAAGCGGGAGGCAACTGCCGGGAAAATTGACATTGGCTGTGTCATCATTTCATGCAGCACACCGTCGATTCGAAAACGGATACGCAAAGTTTTTTCCTGCGGCTCTACGTGGATGTCACTTGCGCCAGTACGCACTGCGCTGTTGATAATTTGACTTGTCAAAATAACCGCCGGTTTATCGGCAGTGTCTGTTTCTTCAATAAAAGACGGGATTTTTTCGTCCAGTTCATCCGGGGTGGCTTCTACCGTAGAGGAAAGGTTTGCAAATTGCTCGATAACTGCTGCCAGCTCGTCGTCAGAAACGATGACCGGGCGAATCTCTCTGCCGGTAATGAGGCGCAAATCGTCTACCGCTATCAGATCATTGGGGTTGCGCATAGCAACCAGAAGACGCTCGCCGTCAAACCCAACTGGAATTGCATGATATCGCTGTGCCACATCGGGCGCAATCAGGTTCGCCGCTTCCATATCCAGTGGGGTGGAATTGAGAGACATCAGGTCATAGCCGGTATTACGGCTCATTGCGTTGGCAATATCCTCGTCGGTGCAATACCCCAGCGCAACCAGCGCGGTGCCCAGCTGAATTCGGCGGCCGCTTTCTTCGATGCGGCGGCGCTGATATTCCAACGCATCATTCAGCTGATCCGGTGTAATGGTGCCGTCTTGAATCAGCCTTGCACCCAGCATTACTTTTTTAGCTACCATACCTGGTCCTCTCGTGTTTCAAAAATTTTCTTTTGCCTAGCTGGCAAAATAAGCGCTGCACTCTGCGGTAGCCTCTATGCCTGACGCTGCAGCTGCAAGCGCAAAATCGCGGATGATAACAAGCTCACCGTCTAATGCCACCGATTCCAAAAAGCGCATAATGCTTTCGTATTCGCCCGAAAGGCTTAGTTGAAACGGTACAGTGCTTACCTCTTCGGCTGCCACTGCATCAGAAAAAGTAACCGCACTAATTCTTACGTCGTAATCTGCAGCAGCTGCTCCTAAGCGCGCCAGCAGCGCATCCTGGTTAAAGTTTTGAGGCAAAAGCACCTGGTACTCTTTGATTTGTTCGCGGTTTTCGCTTTCGTTGTTTTTCAGCTCCCGCAGCGCAAGTTCTTGCTTTTGTGCATCGGCAAGCAGCACCTGCTCTTGTGCAAGGGTGGTGCGGTTGCTTAGAATACTTGTTACATTCAGCACAGACCACGCTACCAACGCCAGCATAATAACCCCTATGAGGACAAGGCTTTGCAGTGTTTTATTGGATTTTAAATCTGAAAATGTCATACCTCTGCCTCCTTTTCATCGTGTTGCGGGGTCTGTGAGCGTGAGAGAAAGTGTAAACGTCATTCCACCTTCGGATTCTGTGGTAGAAGTGCAGACAGCAGAACTGAGCACCTCGCAATTTTGCAACGCTGCAGTTGTATTCGCAACGCTTTCATAATTCACACCGCCGCACTGCAGCTCACATTTCATTACATTATCTTCGGTCGTGCTTGAAGTAAAGCTTTCAATCCATGCATCCTGCGGCAATGCATTCACAATTGCATGGATTGCACTCATCCATTTCGGATCTGCCGTCTCGGCCTTTACCAGCCGTGACAGCAAGTCTGTTTTTTGCTGATAAAGAACCCGATATTCTGACATGGAGGCTGCCTTTTCCTCTAGAGCGGTTCGCTCGTTGCGTACAGCAACGATTTGTGCATTGCCACCTAAGCACACGCCAAACGAGCCAAGTGCAACCGCCAGTAAAACTGCAGCCCCAGCCGTCAATCTCTTGCGCAGCTTTAGCAACTTTTGATTTTGTGCCTGGTTGCACTTATATTCTTCCGGAAGCAACTGCACCGTTGGTTTCGACGCTTGCTCTGCCGAAAGTGCGAGGCTGATACCCAGCGCATAAGCAGGTAGCTCTTCTTGAGAAATATCATCCACCTGCTGATACACCGATGGCACGCTAACTTCGAGCGCAAGTTTTTCTTCTGCCTGCCGGGCAATCTCTTTTAGCTGCGGCACCACACCGGTTAGCAGTACACGTGCCGGTACCTCGCCGGGATGCAGGTTGGCATAATAAAGCATCGAGGTGCGGATATTCTCAGCAAGCGAAGTCGCAAGCCGGTTTTGGGCCTCTTCTGTCAGCACCGTGTTTGATTGGAGCGGCACCTCATGCATGACAGCGCGCGCCAAACGTATGTGATTTTCTTCTAAAAACACAATATTGACGCCATCATGGTCGATATCGGCAACAAGATAAACCTCGCCTGGTTTATACGCCTGTGTTTCTGCCATGCGCACCAGGCCGAGCACCGCTGCATCGATATTCGCAAGTGTGCCCCCTACTGAACGGACCAACTCAATCAAACTTTCGGCATAAGCCTTTTTGGCACCTACCAACAGAATATCTGCCATTGCGCGGCCTTCTTGCTCGGTCACTCCACTGAACACATAGTCCAGCACCAGCTCTCGTACCGGTACCGGGATAAACTGCTGTGCCTGAAGCATCACGGTTGTGCGCAACTTGTCGTCTGGCACGCGCGGAAGCGATGCCAAACGAAGCAGCATATTTTCGTTTTTCGCACCGATTACAAACGGTGCCGAAGAAAAGCCGTAAGTACGTAATAATTCGCTAAGCAAACCGCTGACTGCTGGCAAATCGGTAATCAGACCGTCACGAATCAGTCCCGGTTGCAACGCTATACTGCCAGCTGTAACAACATAAGGATGCGGTGCAAACGCCACCTCTACCGCACGCAGCTCTGTGGAATCCATAGTCAAGCCAATGGCCGACCGTTTGATGCTGTTTCTCATTTTATGTTTCCTCCCTGCTACTTGGCGGCTTCCTTAAGTCGAAGAAGTGACTGCGGTGAAAATCGGCAGATACAAGCTTAGCAGCATACCGCCCACGATAATACCAATCAAAATTAACATAATAGGCTCAATCACACTGCCCAGGTTTTTCGTCATCGTGGCAACGTCTTCCTCATAAAACTCCGCTACCTTGTCCAGCAATTCCGGCAAGGTGCCAGCTTCTTCACCAATTGCAATCATGTTAATCACCATTGGCGGGAATAACCCGCTTTCTTCCAACGGGCTAGAAATATTTTTACCTGCTTCTATTTTTTCTACTGCGCGGTTCACTGCATTTTTAAGCAAATCGCTGCCGGCGGTCGGGCCTGCGCTCTGCAATGCCTGCACTACTGGAATGCCGCCCTGCAAAAGAGTGGCAAGTGTTCTTGAAAAACGCGCGATTGTGGATTTCTGAATCAGCTCACCAAAAATCGGCATCCGCATTTTATTGTTTTCCCACAGGTCATGGCCTGTTTTGCTCTTTGTAAAGGCACGCAAGGCAAAGATAATAACCGCGACGCACAAAATCCAAATGTACCAATAACTCCGAATACTATGAGAAAGTCCAAAGGTTACCTTTGTCAGCCCTGTAATCTCGACATCTGGCGAGATAAAGCCTTCAAACACCGGCACTAGGCCTACAATCAT
Source organism: Pygmaiobacter massiliensis (assembly GCF_900199435.1). Classification (GTDB taxonomy): domain Bacteria; phylum Bacillota; class Clostridia; order Oscillospirales; family Ruminococcaceae; genus Pygmaiobacter; species Pygmaiobacter massiliensis. The sequence goes on along the minus strand of NZ_OAML01000002.1, from coordinate 26,789 downwards.
GGCAACAAACATGAGAATCGCAAACGCACCAATCATTTTGGGATAGGAAGTTGCTGATTTGATATTGTCGTTGAGCTGTTTTTCTTTTTGCAGCTGCACCGAGAGGCGCAGCAAGGCAGTTTCAAGAATACCGCCCACTTCACCTGCGTGAATCATGCCGACGTATAACGGCGAAAACACTTTGGGATAAAGCGAAAATGCATCCGTCAAATTTGATCCCGCTTCTACCGCAGAGGCAATTCCCTCCAGCGCAGCACGCAATGTAGCGTTTTCTGTCTGTCGCGACAAGGTATCGATGGACTGCGTGACAGGAATGCCCGCACTGAGCATGGCGGCGAGCTGACGCGAAAATAACGCAAGGTCTGCGACCTTTACCTTTTTATTGCGTCCGCTTTTTTTCTGGGCGCGGTCTTTTTGCTGGGCAATTTCGGTTACGACAAATCCATTTTCCTGTAAGCGCGCAAGCGCGGCGGCTTCATCCGCTGCGCTGATTTGCCCAGTTTGAATGTCACCCTGCCGATTCATGACCTCATATTGAAAAACCGCCATCTGCTTTTTCCTCCATTACATACTAAGGCGTGCCAGCCGCAGGACCTCTTTTTCATCAATGCAATACTGCATCATCGTTTCCCGGGTAATTCGCCCGGCCTGTAACAAAGCAACCAGCGCTTGGTCCATTGTCTGCATTCCAAACTCTTTGCCGGTTTGAATCGTGCTGTAAAGCTGATGCTCTTTTCCCTCACGAATCATGCTGATAACCGCAGGGGTATCTGTCATATATTCCACGGCAGCCACGCGTTTGCCTGTGGTATCCTCTAACAGCTGCTGGGAAACAATGCCTCGCAGCACCCCCGCCAGCTGGGTACGCACCTGCTGCTGGTGTTCTGCCGGGTAAGAATCCAAAATACGGGCCACCGAAAGCGGAGCGGTCTGGGTATGCAGCGTAGATAATACCAAGTGCCCCGTTTCTGCCGCAGTCAGCGCAATCGAGATACTTTCGGCATCTCGCATCTCGCCCACCATAATCACATCTGGATCATGCCGGAGTGCCTGCCGCAATGCTTTTGCAAAGCTATGAGTGTCGGTTCCCACCTCGCGCTGGCGCACCGTACCACGCTGGTGCGGGTGCAAAAATTCGATTGGATCTTCAATGGTTAAAATATTGATCGCCCGATTATGGTTGATATGGTCTATCATCGCCGCAAGCGTTGTGGACTTACCGCTGCCGGTAGGCCCTGTCACCAAAACCAGACCTCTGTTTAAATTGCAAAGGCGCACCAAATCCGGCGGTAGCCCCAGGTTGCCGAGTGTGGGTACATGGAATGGAACCACACGAAACACCACGGCAAGCGAGCCACGCTGCACAATAATATTGCCTCGAAATCGTGCATACCCGGGCAGTGCATAAGAAAAGTCTAGCTCCCAGTTTTGCTCAAGTTCCAGACGTTGCTGCTCGGTTAAATGGTCGAACAGCATCGCCTGAATATCTTCTGGCTCAAGTGGGGGAAGGTCTGTACGAAGCATCTCGCCGTTGATGCGCAGACATGGTGGCAGCTTTACTACCATGTGCAGGTCGGAAGCCTCTTTTTCCACTGCCAGCTTCAGCAATTCTTCCAGCTGGGCCGGATATTGTGAGGGGCGCTCAATAATCAGCATACTCGTTTCCTCTTTTCGGCCAGTCGGTGTTGCTTTTGTGCCGCACGTGCATGGCGCTGAAATGATTCAGCAATTCGTCTATTTACGGGGTTGTTGTGGGATCAGACGAAGCCGCTGCCGGCGGGCACACGCAGGGTGCTTCTCCACAAGTTGCACAGGTCTGGTACGGCAGGCTAAGATGCACTAAGTAGTTGCTGAAGGAGCTACTTACCGAGAGCTTAACCGATACCGCCAGCTCGCCCTTTGTGGTGGTGGTAGACGGCGTGTAAGTTGTTGTTGCGTTGGTTGTGTTTTCTTCTACCGATACTGTGGCAAGGCCTGCTGCAGCCAGGGCATCGCGTGCAGCACTTAGCACATTTTCTACGGTGGTATTGCTGGTTGGCACAAAGGTGCCTGTGCCGTAGTTGAACAGCTCACTCATTTTCGCCTCAGCCCGGGTCAATTGCTCCGCCGGGGAAACCACGGGTTGAGGAGCTGGTACTGCAAGGCCAGCCACACCAGACGGCGAAGATGTTGTGGCAGTTGAGCCACTTAGTTGGAGCATTACCCATGCGCCGTATGCGGCCATACTGGTATCCGTCTGTCCTGTGCTCTTGCAGTAGGCAAGGAATGCCGTGTAAGAAATATCCTGCGACGAAACGTTGCCACTTACGGCATTCAGTTGTGTAATCATAGAGGTTACCACTGTTGTGGTGGACACATCGGCATTGGAGAGATAAAGAACCTTTTTGCTGCCCAAATCCACTGTGGCAAAACTTGCGCCATTCATGCCAGCGCTCCCCAAAAGCTGGGTCAGTGCACTTTGCAGGCTGGCTACTTCAGCAGCAGTTCCTGCATATACCGGAACACCTATGGCATTTACATTTGCGACGTCAATTTTGGCAATTAGTGCCTGCACCTGCGTCCAATAGAATTCATTGCAGTAAACAAAGAGAGTGTTCGAAAACTCTGGCATGCTGGATGTATATACACTGACAGCATCATCAAATTTTACATTTTCAAGGCGACGCTCGGCCTCAGCCGCGGTAACGTGTTGTAGCTTATAAATATTTACCGTATTGCCAACACCGTTCATAGATACCAAATCAACGCCGGTAAGCAGTTCTTTCGCGCGGCGAACATCATCATTGGTGCCGCTGACAAAAAAGCTCTTGGATGAGGTGTCTACCGACAGGATGGACAGCTGCGGGCAAACTTTAGTGATTGCTGCAATCGCTGTCTGCTTTGAAATGTTGTTGACCGTAAGCATTTCAAACACGCCGGTACCTGAAGCAAGGCCGCCAAACTCACCTGTATTGATTTTTGAAAGGATATCGTTAACTGATTTGAGCTCGTCGGAAGTGACATAAAGGAAAAGGCGTGTATCGGTGTCGTTCAAACAGATTCCGACGTCCAGCCCTAACGTTTTGAGAATGCGGTCAAATTCATAGGCAGTAACATTGCTGCCTGTATTTACATATGTAAGCGTTTTGCCGCTGCTCTCCAGACTCGCTGCATTTTCTACAATATCCAGCAGCTGCACAAGCTCGTTTACTTTTGCAATATCAGAAGCAAAGCCCTGCACCCACAGCATTTTGTTGTTGCCGTCTACGGTAATTACTGTAACCGGCAGATTGAGCTGCTGGATTTTATCCGTCAGCGCTTCGCTGGAGATATAGTTGAGCCTAAACTTGGTAAGGGCAAGTGAACGCTTGAAGTTTTCGGTCAACACCTCTCGGGTACCGACAATCAGGTTCTTTCCTTCCGGAATATATTGCAGATTCAGCATTTTCAGCAGATATTCAAAGGCTTCGTCTGGCTTTACGTTGTCCATTTTCATCGTAATTTCTGCCGGATCGGCAGTGTAGACAATGCTGTATCCCATATTCACGGCAATCGCGGAAAGCACATCACGGATATCCGCATTCTGTACATTGATGGACATACGGCTGGCAGAGGTTTTGCCGGTGCTGGCGACAGATTTTGAGGTAGTTGTGCTTGTTCCGGCTGCAGATGCCGAAATACCGGAGATTGCAGGAGAACTAAGCATCAGTGCTGCCATAAAAGCAGCTACCGCCCGTTTTGTTTTGTTATCCATTCGCTTTCACCTCTGTCTTTGTTTCTGTGGTTGCTTTGGTCTCATTCAGCCAAATTGTTTTTTCATTACCACCCAGAGAGAACGCAACATAGTTCTCCCCCACCTTGGTGATTGTCCACTTTGAATCCGGCAGCGTTTCGCCTTCATTAGCAATGTAAGAAGCTTCGCCGGTTTGCAATATGACAGTGGCCTTACCGGCCGAGTTTTTGATGATTCCGGTCAGTTTTACCTCGTTTAAATTATCTGAGGCAAAGGGATTTTTCGTTTCTCCGCCCGTAAAACTGCGCACCTTTTGGGGCAGCACTTCTACCTGCGTTGCCTCGGAGGACGGGGCATCTGCAAAGGTGGTGCCGACGGGTCGTGTTTCGCCTGCTCCTCGCAAAAAGAATATGAGCGCAATTGCTGCGAGAAGCCCCAAAATAATAACCGCTGCTAACCAGTTGGGAATCTCGATTTCACTCAAAGATTTTTTGGTTTTTTCTGTGGAAGGCACCGCTCCAGGCGAGGGTTCCTTCTTTTTCAGATTCAACATCACGCACACCACTTTCTTGCACACTGTTTTAGCTAAAAATCCCTGGACTCAATTATTTTTTCCCTTAAATTGGTCCCATTCTACCACCTCAATTGATTAATTGTCAATTTATGGAAATGACTTAAAAAGGTAACAAAAATGTGTTTTATATTGCAAATTCATCAAAGTTCAAGATAAGCTGTTACCCTCTTGATATTTAGAGCAATTGCATGGGTAAAATGTATAAAAAATGCAAAAAAAAATCTGCCTTTCGGCAGATTTTTTTGGTTGCATACTATGAAGTTTTTTAGGACACCGTATAGGCCATACCCCGCTTCTTCGCAAGACGCATACGATCAGAAATCATCGCAATAAACTCACTATTGGTGGGTTTTCCGCGAAGATTGTGAATCGTGTACCCAAAATAGCTGTTCAGCACATCTACATCACCGCGATCCCATGCAACTTCGATTGCATGACGGATGGCACGTTCCACCCTGCTTGCAGTGGTGCCGTTGTGCTTTGCAATATCTGGATACAGGCGCTTTGTGACCGAGTTAATGAGGGTGGGATCTGCTACGTTCATTAAAATAGCATCTCTCAGAAACTGATAACCTTTAATGTGCGCCGGTACGCCTATTTGGTGCAGGATTTCAGTTACCTCATACTCGTCGTCTTGCAAAGGGAGCGCTTGCCCTGCCCCGATGCTGTGAGACACAATCTCCGCCATTGTATCCACATCAAAGGGTTTCAGAAAGTAATAGCCGATTCCACTGTCCAGGATCTCTTTTTCCAAGACTTCATTGCTGGAAGTTCCCATGACAAAAAATCTCACAGGGGGATTCGCACTGTTCGCTTCGTATCTTCTTTTGACACTAACGGCATCAAGCCCTGGCATAAAAGCATCCAGCAGTGCAGCTGCCGGTTTGTATTTTTCAAGTGCTTCTAAAACGGCATTGCCATTTTTTTCACACAATACAACCTCGATGCTCTTTTGTGCTAAAACTTGACGGCAAAGTGCGACCAGGTTATCCCCTGTGTCGGTCATCAAAAATTTGACCTGCTGTTCCATTACAATTCCTCCAAAAAAGTATTGCAACCACCTTACCTGCTAATAGATTACCATAAATTCCCATATATTGCAAAGGTATTTTGTAGAATTTTGGAGGATAAAAGACAAAATTTTTAATGATATTTAGTTTTAAACTTTATGCACTTTTCCTAACCTCGGTCGATTTTACAGAATCCGCCGTCTTGAGCATATTCTCTGAAAATATACCAAATCCGCGAGTAGGGTCTTTTACAAGCACATGCGTGACCGCGCCGACAAGTCTATCATTCTGTATGATAGGGCTTCCGCTCATACCTTGCACGATACCACCTGTTGCAGCTAACAGCTCTTTATCCGTTACTTTAATTAGCATATTCTTATTGGGATTTTCTGCATTGAAAGCCAAACGTTCAATTTCGATGTCATATGCACGCGGCCCGCGGTCATCTATTGTTGTAATCACCTTTGCCGGACCCGTTTTTACCTCCTGCATTACTGCTGTTTCCATCACGGTACCGCCTAGCGATAAGCTGTAAAGAATGCCGTAAACACCTGTTTCACCATTCTGCCGGATACTGCCAAAAGGCAGCCCGCCGGAAAAGCTGCCGCGCAGCTCACCGGGAACACCAGGGGTGCCCGCTACTGCACCGGATAAGGTGACCGGAACAATCTCACCGCTCGAAAGGGTGAGGCTTTCTCCGGTGTCTACGTCGGTAACGCTATGTCCCAAACCGCCAAACACACCGGTAGCAGTATCAATAAAAGTAAGTGTTCCTATTCCGGCGGAAGAATCGCGCACCCACATACCGGTACGGAACCCTCCAGAGAGATGATCTTCTGCGGGTACCAGTTTCGCCGTATGGGTTTTGCCCTTACGGGTATACCTTACAGTTAGTGCCGCACCTTTGCTTTCGGTTACGATTGCTTTAAGGTCTTCATTGCTTTTCACTTTTTGGCCATTTACCGATATAACATAATCTCCCAGCTCCAAGCCTGCTGCTTTTGCCGGGTTTTTATAGCCGGCACCTGTGTAAATGTCTGTAAAGCCTACAACCATTACACCATCAGAAAACATTTTAATGCCGAATGGTGTACCGCAGACGGTCACTTTCCTTCGGTCAGAAACCTCTGCGCGCACGGTTTTGACCGGCAGCACTCCCATTAAGCGCAGCTCTACGTTGTACGAGCTGCCCACCTGAGCCGATGCTGCCGGGACCTCACCGGACTTTTGTTTTGAAGATAAAAACGGAAGATTTGCGATAGTAAGTGTCTCCCCTTCCATCAAATAAAAGGTATCCGGCAGCAAAGAAGCCGCCCAAATGCGCGCACCTGCCAAGGTACACAGCACTGCAAGAAGACTGAATGCCACCCATTTTTTTATTTTTTCTGCCAAATAGCTCCCTCCGATCAGCCGAAGTATCAGAGACTAGTATGAGCAGAAAAGAGCCGCTTACTCTTACCGTTTTTTATATCGAAAGGGTCTGGTTACCACACGCAGCAGCCAGAACAGCACCGGACCGGCAAAGATGCCAATTGCAACCGGTAATGCCCATTCAAGGCCAACAGCGGTAGTTCCAAAAATCGCCTGCAGCGGCGGCAGGTAAACGCTGAGGAAAGTAAGCAGAACAGAAAATGCCGAAGCACCCAATAAGCAGGGATTATCCAGCACCCAAATTCCCTTGCCGCGGCATTCAAACAGATGCACCATCTGAGAGAGTACCAGAACCAGATAGCAGGCACTGCGGGCAAGGTCAAGATCTGCACTTTGGTTGAGGACATAGTTGAACACACCGGAAGTGCAAAGCCCAAGGAAAATGCCGCGCACAATAATGGTCGCCATCAGCCCATGTGCAAACAATCCTTCATCCTTCGGGCGCGGCGGACGTTCCATAACGCTGCGCACCGGTGGCTCCATGCCCAGCGCAACTGCGGGCAAACCGTCGGTCAGCAGATTCACCATCAAAATCTGAATCGGCATCAAAGCCACAGGGGCACCGAGCAAAAGCGAGAACAGCATGCTGGTTACTTCGCCCAGGTTGCAGGTGAGCAGGTATCGGATAAAGCTGCGGATATTGCGATAGATGACGCGCCCTTCTTCAACGGCGGAAACAATCGTAGCAAAGTTATCGTCCAGGATAACAACACTCGAAGCTTCTTTCGTAACATCTGTACCGCTGCCGCCCATCGCAACGCCAATATCTGCCTGTTTTACTGCGGGGGCATCGTTTACACCGTCGCCTGTCATAGCAACAATTTGCCCCGCAGTCTGGAAAGCACGCACGATGCGCAGCTTATGTGCTGGGCTAACACGTGCAAACACGCTGATTTTGCTGCTGGCGGCAGTCAGTTCGGCATCGCTCATACGGTCAAGTTCTTCACCTGTTACAACCATATCGCCATCTTTGTAGATGCCAACTTCTTTTGCGATAGCTGCCGCTGTGTCGCGGTGGTCGCCTGTAATCATAACGGGACGAATGCCTGCTTTTTTGCAGTTTGCAACAGCCGGGGCAACTTCGGGGCGCGGCGGGTCAAGCATACCGGCAAGACCTAGGAAGACAAGGTCCTCCTCTCCGCCACTTGGGGCGCCCTCTGCAAAGCCTAGCACGCGCAGTGCGTCTTGGGCCATTTCTGCCGCTGCGCGGCCTGCAGCTTGGCGGTCAGCCGCGCTCATGGGCCGGCTGCCCTCTTTAGTTGCAATGCGGTTGCAGCGTCGCAGCAATACGTCGGGTGCGCCTTTGCACAGAAGAATATCTCCTTCTGGCAGACGTACGGTAACGCTCATCAGTTTTCGTGCCGAATCGAAAGGCCGCTCTGAAAGCTGCCTGCTACGCATTTTTTCTTTGATATACCCCGCTTTTGCTGCCATTACCAGCAAAGCGGTTTCGGTCGGTTCTCCCTGTACTTGGTAGTGGGTTCCTTTTTTCTCGAGGGTTGCCCCGTTGCAAAGCACTGCGGCGGTAAGCATACGGCTCAGTACCTGGTCCTTTGCCGCATCCACACTTCGACCGTCTTTGGTCAGACCACCTTTCGTGCTCAGCCCCGTGCCGGTCATTTCATACCGGGTGCCGGCAGACCAAACACGACGAACCGACATACGATTCTGGGTTATCGTGCCGGTTTTATCGGTGCAGATGACACCTGCGCAGCCCAGCGTTTCCACTGCGTGCAGCTTGCGTATAATGGCGCCCTTGCGCAAGATACGTCCAACGGAAAGCGCCAGCACGATAGTAACGATAGCTGGCAACCCTTCTGGGATAGCTGCAACCGAAAGCGAAATACCGGTTAACAGCATCGTCATTGGGTCTTCGCCGCGCACCCAGCCAATCACGCTGACTGCTGCGCAGATTAAAATGCAGCCAACGGCAATGACTTTGCCTAAATCATCCAGCCGAACCTGCAACGGCGTACGTTTTTCTTCACTCTCGCCGAGCATGCCAGCAATTTTGCCCATCTCGGTTTTCATTCCGGTGGATGTGACTTCCATTTCGCAGCGCCCGGCAGAAAGGTTGGTGCCCATATAGAGCATATCGCCCGGCTTTTTTGCCACCGGCAAGCTTTCACCGGTCAAAAGCGATTCGTCCGCAGAAATCCCTGCCGGATCGATGGCGCGTCCGTCCGCTGGAATGCGATCGCCTGCCGTGAGGGATACGACATCGCCCCGCACCACTTCGTTTGCGGGGATACGCGTAAGACTGCCGTCACGCCATGCGCGTGCCACCGGCGCAGAAAGCTGCGCCAGTGCTTCCATTGTCTTCTCCGTACGGTACTCCTGCACAAATCCCATAATTGCGTTTAAAACGACAATCGCAAGAATTGTAACCGCATCGGTGAACTCGCCCAGCATTGCCGAAAGCAAAGTCGCTGCCGCAAGAATCATACTCATCAAATCTTTAAATTGCGAGAAAAAAATACCTGCTGCAGTCGGCACAGCCTGCTGCGTCAACTCGTTTTTCCCTTCCTGATCCAGCCGCGCGCGTGCTTCGGCGCTGGTCAATCCTTTTCTGTTTGTTTGCATAAAGCCGCCCCATTCTTCTGTTTTTCTAACCATTGGTTTTTGGCTTGTTGCCGTTTTTACATTTACGCTTTTCGGCTATACAGCGCCCCATACGGGGTAAACTGCACCGATGCGCACCTTTTTCCGGCACCTTCAAAACTGTATGAGTTTCACGCGGATTCTATGAGTGCCGTAATAGAAAAGATGGGATAAAAAAGCGCCTGAAGAATTACTTCAAGCGTTTTTAGAGTGCGCTTATGCAACACTCGGCTTTTATAGCAACCGTGGGCTTTGCGCCATGCTGCCACACCGACAACGGGCAAAACCTTTGCCAGCCCTTATCTATGTGATAAAATACTTATATTTTTTTAAGCCTTTTTATAAGTGCCGAGTTTCGCAGCGAGTAATACAGTGCAAAAAGAAAAAGCGCAAAGCTCACTTAACGTGAACTTTGCGCTTTGCTTTTGTTGAACCAAAGAGATTATTCAGCAGTCTCTTCGTCAGCACCGTTGAGCAGAGCCTTCATGGAAAGGCCAACGCGGTGTTTGTCAAAATCAGCCTCGATGAGTTTGACTTCGACTTCGTCGCCAACGTTCAGGACGTCGGTAACTTTCTCAACGCGATCGTTGGAGATCTCGCTGATGTGAACCAGGCCGTCAATGCCCGGCAGAATGCGGACAAATGCACCAAACTTGGTGGTGGAAACGACCGAAGCACGGAAAACAGAGCCAACCGGGAACTCGTTTTTCAGGCGCTCCCAGGGGTTATCTTCGCTCTTTTTGTAACCGAGGGAAACCTTCTGGTTCTCGGTGTCGAGGCTCTTGATGTAGACCTCGATGGTATCGCCGACTTTCAGCACTTCGCTCGGGTGCTTAATGCGATCCCAAGAAAGCTCAGAAATGTGAACCAGGCCATCAACGCCGCCGACATCGACGAATGCGCCGTAATCGGTCAGGTTTTTGACAACGCCCTCGTAGTGCTTGCCAACCTCTGCCTCGCTCCAGAAAGCATCTTTCGCAGCTGCGACTTTTTCAGCCAGGACAGCGCGGATGGAGCCAATGACACGACGGCCGTTGCACTCGATGATGCGGATGTTTGCTTTGGTTTTGACAAGCTGGCTCAGGTCTTCGCCACGACGCAGAGATGCCTGAGAAGCGGGGATGAACACTTTGATGCCCTTGACAAAGCCAACCAGGCCGCCTTTGACAGCCTCGGTGATATTGGCTTCGAGTACGGTGCCTTCTTCAGCAGCTTTTTCAAGCTCCTCAGCGCCTGCACGTGCCTCGAAACGCTTTTTGGAGAGCGCGACAGTGCCTTCCTGATCGTTAACCTTAACGACCACGAGTTCCAGCTCGTCGCCCTTCTTCACCGCCTCTTCAAGTTTTACGCTGGGATCATCCGACCACTCGGATGATGCCACAAAGCCAGTCTGCTTTGTGCCAATGTCCACGGTAACCTCGCTCGGTGATACTCCGGTGACTACACCTGTCACTACTTTGCCGTTGAAGACGGGCTTCATGGACTGTTCAATCATTTCCGCGAAGCTCAATTCTTCGTTCTGTACTGTCTCGCTCATTTTGTTAAGTACCTCCTCAATTATAGACGATGGCGTGGATGCACCAGCTGTTACACCCGCACAGCGAACATCTGCAAAATCTTCAGCAGAAAGTTCTGCTGCGGTTTCAACCGCAATGGTTTTGCAATGGTTGCCTGCGACCTTTACCAGCTTTTGGGTGTTAGAAGAATCTCGTCCACCAATTACGACCATAAGGTCGCATTTATGCGCAAGTTCCTCTGTCTCCTGCTGCCTCGCCCACGTTGCATTACATATTGTATCAAAAACCTTGGGATTTGTATAGAGTTTTTTTATAAACTTTACGCTTTCTAACCATTTTGTAATCTGAAAAGTGGTCTGTGCGACGACATAGACGCTTTTTTTGACATTTTCCGGGCCAGAAAATGCCTCCAGTTCCATTAAATCACTAAAAACAAAAACTTCGCCGCGCGTATGTCCCACAATTCCCTGCACTTCGGGGTGAGATTTATCGCCTGCAATTAAGAGTAATGCGCCGTTTTCGCCGGCCTCTTTTGCAATGCGCTGAATTTTTGCGACGAAGGGACAAGTAGCATCATGCACCGTAAGTCCTTTGGCTGCAAGTGCATCGTAAGTCTTCTCATCTACGCCATGACTGCGAATCACTACCTCATAGCCAGATGGCAACTCTTCCATCGAATGTGCCGTGACCACGCCTTTTTGCTCAAGCCGCGCTACGCACTGCGGGTTGTGAATCAGCGGCCCCAGCGTTGCTACCTTATGCCCTGCGTCAGCGAGCGAATCGGTCAATTTTACTGCACGATCTACGCCAAAACAAAAGCCGGCAGTCTTTGCTTTCACAATTTCCATTTTTCGCTCAATTTCTCCTTCTAATCATGGAAAATAAAACCATTTTTAATTTTTGTCACACATAACGCAAATTTTCTGCTAAAAGCTGCTCGTAACGCTCGATTAACAGCGCTTTTGCTTCGCGCAGTTTGCTTGCTGCGTGCTCGCCACCAAGGCCTAAGCTTTCAATCGAAATCGGCTTGCCGTAAACCACGGTTACAGTGCCGAACAGATGCATTTTGCCGCCTTTGTAGATAATGCGGCAAGGGATAATGTCCGCATGGGCAGCTTCGGCCACTACAAACGCGCCGCTTTTGAGTTTTTGCAGCTCGCCCGTTTTCGAGCGGGTGCCTTCCGGAAAAATCAGCATGCCGCGTCCGCTCTGCACCGAAGCAATTGCGTCATTCAGCAAGCCTTTATCACCTTTGCCGCGTTCTACCGGAAAAACGCCTACATTGCGAAAAAACCAAGCGAAAAATGGGTTGCGAAAAAGTTCCTCTTTTGCCATTACCCACATCGGTTTGCCCCAAAAGCGAGAAAGTACCACAAATACAGGATCCAATGCACTCAGATGATTAGGGCAAAGGACAAAACCGCGATCTGTGATAAGATTTTCTCTGCCGACAGTGCGAATGCGGAATGGGATATGAAAAATAATCCATGCCAAACAGATAATGATATAGTAGAACATCGTCCAGCCTTCCTTCTCTCTGGATGTTATTTCGGGAGTCGACTTGCAATTACATCATAAAGTTTATGATAGGAGGCCTCGAAATCATCTCCGCTGCTGTCCACTAAAATTGCGTCCTCTGCCTGTTTTAATGGAGCCACAGCGCGGTTCATATCGTTTGCATCCCGCTCGCGAATATCTGCAAGCACTTCCTCATATGGCACATTTTGGCCTTTTTGCTGAAGCTCGCGGGTACGGCGCTGCGCGCGCACCTCAGGCGAAGCGGTAAGGAAAATTTTAATCTGCGCGTTCGGCAGAATCACCGTACCAATATCCCGGCCATCCATAATAATATTGTTTTTACGGGCCAGTTCACGTTGAGTTTCAGTCAAAAACTCGCGCACCGAAGGAAGGGCCGCCACATGGCTTGCCGCCATCGAAACTTCTTCTCTACGAATCGCGTCTGAAACATCTTCTCCGCACAAAAATACGTGCTGTGTGCCATCAATATAACGCAAATCGAGCACAATATCCGGCAAACAGCTGACCACGGCGGCTTTGTCCTGTGTATCTTTGCCTGCACGCAGTACGGCAAGGCCAATGCTGCGGTAAAGTGCACCCGTATCGACATAGAGGTAGCCCATCTCTTGCGCAAGGCGCTTGGCGAGCGTGCTTTTTCCAGCCCCGGAAGGCCCGTCGATTGCAATCGAAATCATAGATGTCATTCCTTTCTGAATTGCTCTGCTTTTCTGCCGCAGAGCACGCTGTTTTTATTCTTTTCAGAAATCTTAAAGCGCTATTCCCCCGCTGCCTGCCCTGCGGCATAGCCGGTGGCAAATGCCAGCTGCAGGTTATACCCGCCAGTGTAGGCGTCCACATCAAGGACTTCGCCTGCAAAGTACAGGCCCTGTACCAGCTTTGATTCCATCGTTTTCGGGTTGACTTCTTTTACCGATACTCCGCCCGCCGTAATGACAGCATGCTCCACAATATCTTTGCCCGCAAGGCGCAGCGTGAAATCTTTGAGCAATGATACAAGGCTCAATTTTTCTTCGCGGGTAATTTGGTTGGTGCGCTTGTCCGGGTCTATTCCCCAGCGCGCCACAATTACCGGCACCATGCTGGAGGGCAGCAAGTCTGAAATGCTGTTGCGCGCTTCTCTGTTTGAGTATTTTTCAAAGTCACGCGTAATGCGGGTATAAAGCACTTCTTCTGTAAGCGCAGGTTTCAGATCAATCGAAAGCTCGTACTCGTCAATATCAGCATCATCAATAAAAGCGCTTGCCGATAGCACCAGCGGCCCGGTAACACCAAAGTGTGTAAACATCATTTCGCCCTGTTCCGAAAATACCTTTTTGCCTTTTTTGCGTACCAGAAGATTCACGTTACGCAGCGAAAGGCCAGTCATTTTTCGGCAGGTGTTGCCTTTTTCGACCAGCGGCACAAGGCTGGCGCGAGGAGGCACCACGGTGTGGCCCAGCCTTTCAGCAAAGCGATACCCGTCACCGGTCGAGCCTGTGACAGGGTAAGATAGTCCGCCGGTGGCGATAATGACAGCATCAGCCTGCAAAAAGGCCCCGTCTGCAAGTTTCACGCCGGTAACTGCGCCATTTTCTGCGGTTACCTCGGTAACATCGCCAGACACAATGCGGCATCCTTTTGCATAGTGCGCAAGCGCATCTGCAATATCTACTGCACGGTCGCTCACCGGGAATACTCTGCGTCCGCGCTCGGTTTTTAAGGGCACCCCGAGCGATTCGAACAGCTCCATCGTGGCAGCAGGCGGAAACGCATGCAGTGCCGAAAATAAAAATTTCGGATTGCTCCGGGTGTTTTTCATAATAGTTGCAGCGTCACAGTTGTTGGTTACATTGCATCGCCCTTTGCCGGTAATCAGTACCTTGCGGCAAGTTGCTTTGCTGTGCTCCACAACTGTAACAGCCTGTCCGCGCCGCGCCGCCGTTCCCGCTGCGAGCATTCCTGCGGCACCGCCGCCAACAATAACAATTTGAGCCATAGCAATCATTTTCCAATCTGTTCTATTTTAAGCCCAGCGGGCAGACCGATATGTCTGCCCGCTGGGCTATTATTCTTCGTTATTGTACCGCATTTGAGGGCATTTCGCAATCTTTTCGTAAATGATTAAAAATATACAGGCTCTGCCTGCCGCCCATGCAGCGCAAGCTCTATTGTGTCCGAAAGCTGGTCAAAATCCGCCACCAACGAGGTGGGTTTGCGAATCGGATCGTCTTGATACATCGGCACAAAATAAATATTTTTGGTATTCATCAGCCTGCCGATATTCTGCGCACTGGCGCCCAGTGCGTCATTGGTGCACACAGCAAGTACAATGGGCCGACCAATGCGCAAATGGCTCTTGCAGGCCATCGTAATCGGTGTATCGGTAATGCCGAGCGCAAGCTTTGCCAGTGTGTTGCCCGTGCAGGGCGCCACCACCAATACATCGCATAATTTCTGCGGGCCAATGGGCTCTGCGGCCTGAATCGTATCGATGATAGGCGCGTCGCCGAGAGCGGTTAACCGATTGCGAAAATCCTCCGCTTTGCCAAACTTGGTATCCATCGATGCTGCGTTAAAAGACATCGCTGGCAAAATGCGTGCACCCTCGTTTTTTATTTTAGCAAGTGCGGCAAGGCTTTTTTCAAACGTGCAAAAGCTGCCGCACATCCCGTAAACAATGGTGGTTCCCTTCATTAAATGTTGCCCCTCTCTTCTATGATTTGCAATACTGTCTGGGCTACAAACTGCCCTGCCGTTACCGGCGCGCTGCGGGTAGGCAAACTAAGCGCCCATACCGCGCGCACTTCTGCCGTGCCCGCTGCCGCAAGGTCAATACCGCCCGGCGCGGAGGCAAGATCCAGCAAAAATGCCGTTTTAGACATCTCTTCAATCATTTCGCGCGTAATCATACGTGTCGGCACTGTGTTGATGACAACATCAGCCTTGACGCATTCTCCGGCAAGCTCGGTAACATCCACCGCGCGATAGCCCATCGCTTCTGCCAGCGCCCGGTCGCCCGGTTTGCGGGCAGCCACAGTTACATACGCCCCAAGCGCAAGCAGCTTGTGCGCAAGCAGTTTGGCAATGCGGCCAAACCCGGTAATAAGTATTTTGGAATGCCACAGAGTAACGCTGCGCTCTCGCAGCAGAATTTCGATGGCTCCCTCACAGGTGGGGATCGCATTGGATACGGCGAGCTCCTCCCGTTTCAGATAGTCAATCAACTCCACATTTGCTTCTTGCGCGACCCCGGCCGCCTCTTCGCTGACTCTGCCAGCAAACGCAATTGCTCCCTTTTTGGCTGCCTTGAGCAAACGCGTCAGTTCTGCACGTTCTGCAGAAAGTGGCATTGGCAGTAAAATATAGTCGGCCAGGGAAATCTTTTCGGCATCATAAACCTGATATCCTTTGGTGCGAAGCGCGGCTGCAGCTGCCTGCTGCCTTCCATCGCCCCCGATGACTGCGAAACTTTTCTCTTGCACAAAAACACCCCCGACCCTCACAGGCACATCGTTTGCCTTATGATATGTGAAGGCAAATCAATCTGTGAGAAAGAAAACAGCCTGTCGCGGCATTTCGTCGCGGCAGGCTGCTATTTTTAAGGTAAAAAGCTTGTCTATTTCCGTTTTTCGTGTTTTTTCGATGTGGTACAATCTTGTTCGACTGCTTATGCGAGTTTCGTCAATTGTTTTGCAAGCCCCAGCAATTTCTGTGGCTCGTTTAGTTGGGGTGCGGCAATCACTGCGTCCAAAAGCAGTTCCAGCACCCGGCCGATCTCTGCACCTCGCAGGCCAAATGCCATTAAGGCACCTCCACTTACAGCAAGCATTTCTTTCGTGTAAGGCTCTTTACTGGCCTTGAGTGTGTCATATAAAGTACGGCGCGGCTGCCAGGCTAAATCAAAACTGCAAAAGGCTTCATACAGTTCTTCTGCGGGTAGCGGCAAGCCCCCACGTAGCTGGCGCTTGAGTCCAGTAAGGTCTTTTGGTGCAACGCTATGGTAAAAGGCGTCTACCGCAGCAAGGTCGCGATAAAACGCGGCGGAAAAGCCCAGCGACTGCACCATGTGCATCAGCTGGCTGCCGGTGAGATGGGCAAGCCCCCACCACCGTATCAGCATCCCTTGGGGCAGACTGTCCAGCGAAAGTGTGCAGCGCGGCGCGTTTATCGAAAAAGCATCCAATCCGTTTGCCAGCAGCAATGGCAGCACTGCATCCGGATGGCTGCCCAGCATTAGTTTTTGCAGCTCCTCCCGCACCCGCTCCATGGGCAACATTGCCAGCGCCTGTGCGTGCAGCTGGGCTGCGGCGGCAGTGCTTTCTTCTATCTCAAAACCCAGTACCGAGGCAAAACGATAAAGTCTTAAGATGCGCAGTGCATCTTCTGCAAAACGCTGCGCCGGGTCTCCCACACAGCGCAGCAAACCTGCTTCGATATCAGCTGCGCCGCCAAATGGGTCTACGAGCTGCTCACCGTCATAGGCGATAGCATTCACCGTAAAGTCGCGGCGGGCAAGGTCTTCTTCTATCGTTTGGGCTCGTTCCACCTGTTCCGGGTGGCGGTGGTCGATATAGGCACCGTCTTTGCGATAAGGGGTAACTTCGTAGCTTCGCCCCGCAACGGGCACACTCACCGTACCGCAGACACCCCCAATGCATTTTGCGCAGGGAAACAGAGCCAGCAGCGTTTCGGTGCTGGCAGAGCACGCCATATCAAAATCTCCTGCCGGTACACCGCGCAGCAAATCTCGCACGGCGCCGCCCACCAGATAACCGCTTTCTCCTGCATTATGCAGCGTTTGCAAAATAAAGCGCGCGCCATCATCGAGATAAATCAACGTCATTCCTCCTGTTTTGTCGCTTTTCGACCATTCTGGCAGCAAAATTTTTACCGAGCTGTTTAATTTAATGTAGTTTCATTATATAATGTGTATGGATTGGAAAACAAGGGGTAAAGGAGTACCGATATGAATATCCTTGACGAACAGTTATTGAAGAACAAAAAACACCTGCATTTTGTCGGCATTGGCGGCAGTGGCATGTTTCCTATCGTGCAGATTCTGCACGCAGCGGGTTACACCATCACCGGCAGTGACGTATTGCCCGGCGACATCATTAATTATGAACGCGCGATGGGCATAGATGTAAAAATTCCTCATGCAGCGGAAAACGTGGACGGCGCAGACCTTTTGGTGTATACCGCAGCAATTTTGCCCGGCAACCCAGAGATTGCGCGTGCCCAGGAGCTTGGCATTCCCGCAGTAGAGCGCAGTGTCATGCTTGGCTATGTGCAGCGGCTTTATGCGCACTCTATCTGCATTGCAGGCACCCATGGTAAAACCACAACTACCGGCATGACCACCCAGATTCTTGAGATGGCAGGCAAAGACCCCGCGGCCGTCATCGGTGGTAAACTGCCGCTGATCAAGGGCTATGGCAAATCCGGCAAAGGCGAAAACATCGTCGTAGAAAGCTGCGAATTTGCGAATACCTTTTTGCACCTTACACCTTACACCAGTGTCATTTTGAACATTGATGATGACCATCTCGAGTTTTTTGGCTCGATGGAAAATCTCAAAGCCAGTTTCCGCAAATTTGCAGATTTGACCGAGCACCGCATCATCGCGAATGGCGATGATGCAAACACCATGGAGGCCCTTGCAGGTATTCACTGCGAAGTGGTCACCTTCGGCTTCGGCGAAGGTTGCGATTATGTGGCAAAGAACGTGCACATGGCCCGCCCCGCTTTTTATGCTTTTGAGGTTTGGCACAAAGACGCAAAGCTTGGCGAAGTAGAACTTTCTGTGCCGGGCAAACACAACGTTTACAATGCACTGGCTGCTTTTGTTGCTTCTACCCTTGCAGGTGCTACCCCAGAGGAAGCCGCTGCCGGACTAAAAGCTTTTAAAGGAACCGGACGCCGTTTTGAAGTGCTGGGATATACCGCTGCCGGTGCTACTGTGGCGGACGATTACGCACATCACCCGACCGAACTGCAAGCAACCCTCTCTGCGGCAAAGCAGATGGGCTTCCAGCGCGTATTTGCAGTGTTCCAGCCGTTTACCTACTCTCGCACCAAAATGCTGCTGAACGACTTTGCAAAGGTGCTGCCGATTGCTGACCAGGTGGTTATGACCGAAATCCTCGGCAGCCGCGAAACCAACGACAAGTATAATATCTACACCGCAGACCTTGCTGCGCAGATTCCCGGCAGCGTTTGGTACCCCGGTTTCGACGGCGTTGTCGGATATATCAACGAGCACGCAGGCCCGCATGACCTTGTCATTACGCTTGGCTGCGGAGATATCTATAAAGCCGCAAAAATGATGATTGTAAAATAAAAAGCAAAAGAGCCTTCTGCCGATTATGCAGAAGGCTCTTTTTTATTAAGGTTAGCGATATAAGGCGCTGTCACCTTTCATCAACCGCACCGGGTCGACGGTTTTATTTCCGATACGAACTTCATAGTGCAACGTCGCTTTCGGTGCAAGGGCGCCAATCTGCTGCCCTTTTGTCACTGCGCTGCCGGTGGAAACATCCACCGAGCTAAGATGGAACAAAAAGCTCTTAAGGCCGCCTCCATGCTCGAGCACGATGGTTTTACCAGTCAATCCAAGTTCTCCTGCAAATACCACTTTGCCTGCGTTAGGGGCAACCACAGCGGCTGCGTTGGTCGCACTGCCTTCGGTCGCATCCGGTGCCGTATAATCTGCGCCGCCATGCCGAATGGACGTGGAGGCCCCTGGCAGCATACTGCCTGTACCATATCCAAAGCTGACGTTAACGCCGGGCAGCGGAGCGATAAATACGCCATCCCATAGTTTTTCCGCTGACATTTGCTGATACAAAGGCCAGATAGCGCTGCGGAACTGCTCGGTCGAAGCCGGGCTGCTGTCGCCCGCTGCATCCGGCAGCTGTGAAGCATCCGCCACATTGATTTTGGAATAAGTGAGATATTCTACCGTCAGCGGCAGCTCATAGGTCTGCCCATTCAGAGTAACCGTAATCGTATACTTGCCGGTTTCCTGAATATATGAAATTGGCAAATAGGCGGTATAATCGCCATTTACTTGAATAAAGTTCAGGCGAGTGCCATCAGAAAGTACTGCTGAAGGTTGCGTGTTATCCAAATTATTTGCCACCCGCACCATCACAATATCCCCCTGTTTTGCTGTAGATGGGGTTGAAGTAACACTAAGTTCTACCGAAACGCGCACCTGAAATTCATAGCTTGCGCTGCCATAAGCACGCGGGCGCTCGTTTTCCGCTGCCGGTGCAAATTTTTGTACCACTTTATAATCATAGGTGCCATTGGCAGGAAAACGAAACACTTCATATTCTCCCAAGCTGCCCTCAAACACCGTCTGATTTTCTTTTATAATGGCCACAGTTGTTTCTATCGCTGCCGCATCGGTAGTAATTGGGATATGCCGCTCCTCTGTTTCAATCAGCACAGGCTGTCGGTCAATGGCGCGGGCATCCTGCTTAAACAGCACGCCTCCCAGCACCGGCACCTGATAATCACAACCGGATGCTTCTATCGCCTGTCCGTTTGCGGTAATCTGCGGCAGTACCTCTATTTGGGCGCCGCTGTAAAAATACCACACAGTGCCCCCCAGCAGCGCAGCGATGCCCAGTAGCACCATCAACAGCCACAGTAAAAATTTCTTCATAGCACACCTCGCTTTAAAAGATGCATTTTTGCTTTTTCGACAGTATAACACATTTTTTGTAAGCTGTAAAAGAGGCGCATCTTTTCCCTTTGTTTGCAGGGTTGGTGCAAAAGCCTATTTTTACCATGTGGTATTCACGCTTTAACATTGCGCTAAACAACAAAAGCCGAAAGCATTTTGCTTTCGGCTTTTTATCATCTTATTTTACTTTGACACAAAACTATTTTAAAAGGTCGAAAGGCCAAGGCTGACGTTAAGTGCCTGATCGACCCGCTGCTGGTCTTGCTCGTCAATACGGCCGGTGCGCTCATGCAACCGTCGTTTATCTAATGTACGTACCTGTTCCAGCAGCACTATGCTGTCTTTGGGTAATCCGCAGGTATCTCCCCGAATACCGATATGTGTCGGCATTGCATTTTTATCCTGCCGTGAAGTGATAGCTGCTGCAATCACCGTCGGGCTGTATTTGTTGCCCACATCGTTTTGCAGGATAAGTACCGGTCTTGTGCCGCCCTGCTCACTGCCGACAACGGGGGAAAGATCTGCATAAAAAACCTCTCCTCGTTTCACATCCTTGATATCCATTCCTGGTGCGGTCCTCCTTTGGCTTACGTGCTTTGCACGTTATTTTAGCTTCCGGAAATATTTTGTGCGCGCACGCAGGGTTTTAATCATTCCAATTACAGGAGAATCGTTTTTTTGTTTTATTCGCCGCGAAATTCCATCTCTGGCTGCAATAAAATCATAGCAAAGGCCATTCCGTTTTCATGCGAAAGCGAAACCTCTGCTGCCAGCCCCACCGAACGCAGCTTCTCTTTTAAAATACCGGTAAACTCAAAATAGGGCTCTCCGGAATCTCGGCGCAGCACCGCAGCTTCTCGCAAATCAAAGCCAAAAATGCCGCAAGCTAAAGCTTTTGAGAGTGCTTCTTTTGCGGCAAAATTTGCAGCAATGGTTTCTGGCTTATTGCCGCGGCTTTCAAAAAGTGCCAGCTCGCTGGGGGCAAACTGACGCTCTAAAAAATGCTGGTTGCGGATGCTTTTTTCGATGCGCGAAACGGTCACCGCATCAAAACCGATATTGATCATGTTGGACTTTCCTTTCCGTTTGCAAGCCATATGTTTGGCAGCTTGCAGGATATTTGCTTTATTGTACCATACTCAAGGCAAAAATGCTTGCGCTTGTTTTCAAAACGTGTTAGAATATCCATAAACTCGCAGAATGAGAGAGTATGTGCAAAAGGGCTTTTTAGAGAGCAGCGTCACCGGCTGAAAGCGTTGCAGGCAGATATGCATCAGAAGTTCACTCAGGAGAGGTTTGGCTGAAGGTTTGTTCTTGTAGGTCAAAACGGTTTGCCTCGTTATTCGGCAGTAAAGTGTCTGCTGTTTTTTTTAATGGCGGAAAGCTGGGTGGTACCGCGGAGTTTACAGCTTCGCCCCTGTTTGTTCGGGGGCGAAGCTTTTTTTGTCCCTCACTTTTCTTTGCGGGCGATGCCCCGCACAACACATTTTTTCTATGAGGTGAATGTAACATGATGAAACAAGCATTGGAGACTATTCGCACCAATGCCGAAGAGCTGCTGAAAAAAGCAGACAGCGAAGCTGCGCTGGAAGAGCTGCGCGTTCGCTTTCTTGGCAAAAAGGGCGAGTTAACTGCCATTTTAAAGCAGATGGGCAGCCTTTCTAATGAAGAGCGCCCCGTCATGGGCGCTTTGGCAAACGAGATTCGCACCGCATTGGATACTGAAATTCGTGCTCGCAGCAAAGAGCTTGCTGATGCACTTATGGAAGCACGCCTGGTTGCAGAGTCCATCGACGTTACCCTGCCCGGCGCTAAAGTGGCACAGGGTAAACGACATCCGTTCCAGCAGGTATTGGATGAGATGAAAGAAATCTTCCTCGGCATGGGATTTGAAATCAAAGCAGGTCCGGAAATTGAGCTCGACCATTATAATTTCGAAATGCTCAACATGCCTAAAAGCCACCCTGCTCGCGACACGCAAGATACCTTCTATATTACCGAGAATATGCTGCTTCGCACTCAGACGAGCCCGATGCAAATTCGCACCATGGAGATTCAAAAGCCTCCCATTCGCATCATTTGCCCGGGTCGCGTTTACCGCAGCGATGCCGTAGATGCTACCCACTCTCCCCTGTTCCATCAGATTGAAGGCTTGGTAGTCGACAAGGGAATTACCTTTACCGATTTAAAAGGCACTCTCGAAGCCTTTATCAAAAAGCTCTATGGCGAAAACACCCGCGTGCGTTTCCGCCCGCATCACTTCCCCTACACTGAGCCTTCTGCCGAGATGGATATGAGCTGCTTTAAATGCGGTGGCAAAGGTTGCAGCCTCTGCAAAGGCGAAGGCTGGATTGAAATTCTGGGCTGCGGCATGGTTCATCCCAAAGTGCTGGAAAACTGCGGTATCGACTCAGAAGAGTTCAGCGGTTTCGCCTTTGGCATTGGCCTTGAGCGCATTGCAATGATGCGTTATGGCATCGACGATATGCGTCTGCTGTACGAAAACGATCTGCGCTTCCTGCGCCAGTTTTAATTCTATTTTTCAAAAACTGCTTTTGTGAAACACCATAAATTTTCACACTATGTAAAGCAGGCATACTTTACCTTAAATAAATTCCCCTGAAAGGAAGATTATATATGAAATTACCTCTCGGCTGGGTGCGCGACTTCGCAGATATCGTTACGACGCCCCATGAATATGCAGAACGTATGACAATGAGCGGCAGCAAGGTAGAAGGCTTCGAGTGTGAGGCTGACGGAATCAAAAACGTCGTCATCGGTAAAATTCTTTCCCTTGAAAAACATCCCGATTCAGATCATCTCTGGGTTTGCAGTGTTGATATTGGCGAGGCGGACCCCATCGTTATCGTCACCGGTGCGCAGAATCTTAAAGTGGGCGACCTTTGCCCCGCTGCACTGGATGGCAGCACCCTTCCCGGCGGCATCAAAATTCGTCGTGGCAAACTGCGCGGTGTAGAAAGCAACGGCATGCTGTGCAGCCTTGGCGAGCTGAGCCTAACCGTACACGATTTCCCGAATGCCATCGAAGACGGCATCATGGTTTTGGACGAAGAATGGCCCACCGGTACCGATGCCGTGCATGCACTCGGTCTTGACGATGTTTCGGTCGAATTTGAAATCACCCCTAACCGGCCCGACTGTCTTTCTATCCGTGGCTTGGCACGCGAATCCGCTGCTACCTATGGTGTGGAATTCAAAGACCATACTCCGGAAGCCCCCCGTGGCGAGGGCGATATTCAGGAGATGCTTAAGGTTGATATTTCCGCTCCGGTTTGCAGCCGTTACGTTGCTGCTATGGTTACCAACGTGCGCGTTGCACCCAGCCCCCGCTGGCTACGCGAGCGTCTGCGTCTGTGCGGCGTTCGCCCCATCAATAACATCGTTGATATTACCAACTACGTCATGCTGGAATACGGCCACCCGATGCATGCTTTTGATTATGCTTATGTTGGAGGCAAGTCGATTCAGGTTCGCATGGCCACAGAGGACGAGAAAATTGTTACTCTGGACGGCGTAGAGCGTGCCCTGACCACAGACATGATGGTCATTGCAGACGATAAGGTGCCGATGGCCGTTGCCGGCGTTATGGGTGGCGAATTCTCCGGCATCTATGACACCACCAAAACCATCGTATTTGAAGGTGCTTGCTTCGACGGTCCTTCGGTTCGCGTCACTGCAAAAAAGCTGGGTATGCGCACTGAGGCAAGCGGTCGCTTTGAAAAAGGTCTCAACCCCGCCAATTGCCTGCCCGCTATCTACCGTGCACTCGAGCTGGTAAAAGAGCTGGACGCGGGCGACATCATCGGTGGCGTTATCGACGTTTATCCCCAGCCCCGTCTGCCGCGCGAAATTCCGCTGCGTCCTGATGCTATCAACAAATTACTGGGCACCGATGTTTCGGTGGAAGAAATGATTAATATTCTCGAACCGCTCGGCTTTGAAGTAGAGAAAAAAGCACTGGCTGGACTGTTTGACAAAGAGCATGCGTACACTGTTATTGTGCCGCCCGAGCGCTACGACGTTGCTCGGGACTGCGACCTCGCCGAAGAGGTCTGCCGTTATGTAGGCTACAACAAAGTGCCCAGCACCATCATGCACGGTACGGCTACGGCTCGTCCTTCCGAGCGTCAGATTTTCCATGATAAGATGATTCAGGCACTGGTGGGCTATGGCCTGTATGAATGCGAAACGTTCAGTTTCTACGGCAAAAAAGCCTGGGACAACATCACCCTCCCTGAGACCCCCCCTCTGCGCCGCGCTGTGGTCATTCCCACCCCCCTCGGTGAAGATCCCTCTATTATGCGTCCCACCGCCGTACCGAGCCTGCTCGACGTCGTAGCGCGCAACTATAACGCTCGCGTAGAAGAAGTGGCGGTTTTTGAGAATGCAACGGAATATATTTCCGCCGAAAATCCGGAAGAGCTGCCTACTGAAAATGAAAAGTTCATTCTTGCAATGTATGGCGAAGGCCACGATTATCTCGCTTTGAAAGGTATTGTGGAGCAACTGCTTGCAAGTGCTGGCATCAAAAACGCTGCATTTGTGCGCAACACAGATGGAACCACCTACCATCCGGGCCGCACTGCTGACATTATGCTGGGCGATGTAAAACTCGGCTGCATCGGTGAACTGCACCCGAAAGTTCTCGCCAACTATGGCATTAAACCGCGTACTTGCGTTGCGGATATTTCGTTTGACCTGCTGTTTGAGCACCGCGGCGGCACCCCCGAGTTCAAGCCTTTGCCGAAACATCCTGCAATGACGCGTGACTTGGCCCTCGTTTGCGAGGAAGAAGTAGCTGCTGCAGATATTGCTGCCCGCATCCAAAAAGGCGCCGGCAAACTGCTCGAAAGCTTGACTCTCTTTGATATCTATCGTGGCGAAAACTTGGGCACCGGCAAAAAGAGCCTTGCTTACAAGCTTGTACTGCGTACTGCTGAAAGAACCCTCACCGACGAGGAAGCCGATAACGCGGTAAAAAAAGTGCTTAAAAATCTGGAAGAAATTAATGTAGTGCTGCGTAGCTAAAAACATATTTCCTCCTCGTTAAGTTTTGGCTTTTCCCCTTGCAAAAATATGCGGATGACAGTATAATAAAAGACAAGCGAAGCGATAAGGAGGGGACTTCATGAGCGAACCGACAACTATTTTTTCGATTAATCGAGACAAAGATACAGAAATCCGCGAAACACTCACGGAAGTGTATGATGCCTTGAAACAGAAAGGGTACAATCCAGTAAATCAGCTGGTTGGATATATTCTTTCCGAAGACCCTACCTACATCACAACTTTTGATGGCGCTCGCAATAAAATCCGCAAAATAGATCGAGACGATTTATTGCAAGCACTGCTCAAAAATTTTCTTGATGTATAAAACAAAAACCGGGTGGTATCTGTACCTCCCGGTTTTCTTTTTTAGCCCCTACCAATTACCAAACAAAAATGGCAAGCGTAAAATATTCCTATTTTTTCTGTATAAATAGTTTAGCCCGTCCAAGGCTAAACTTATGGTTTTATTTTACACATGGTCTGTTCTAACAAAACACTCGAACACCAGGCGCGCTTGTAATCGATTGCTTTTTATGTTACAATTAATTATCATATATATACAATAAAACAACACGGAGGATGGAAGTTATGGCTTATAATGCGCCTTTGACATACAAAGGGCGGCCTTTGTTGAGATGCAAAAATGAACTTTATTACGGCATGCCGGAAGGAAAAGCTGTTGTTTTTATGCAGATCCTTACCACGAAACAGGAAGTAGGCGAGGAGGTCGCAGATCGCGTCCACCTGATGTTGCTTTCTACCGACACCTCTCTGTCTCCTAAAGATCGTATCTTAAAGCAATCCGATAAGAACGGTCTTTATAATGCATTAGATTTTGCCGCTATCATGCTCGAAAAACATGAGGCTTCTCACTAATTATTTTCCAGCCAGCAGCTTTTAAAGTTGCTGGCTGATTTTTTGTCTTTTGGTGATTTACCTTTTTAAATGAATTTTAAGAGAATTATTCTCCCCCATCTACAAATTTTACATCAAAACAAATTCATCGCACTCTTATTCTAAAGCTTAGCACTCTATTATTATATTGCATCTGATAAATTGCCATGGCTTTATTTTTCATGCATTCTTTTACTAATAGCAACATATTCAGATTGCAGCGTGTAAAAGTTAATGCATCTTCAAGGAAATCCTAACATGTATTAATCACCCTATAAAAAACAGGATCTTGAATAAAAAATAATTTACATTGATATACATATTAGACAATATTTTCCAAAATGCTAAAATCATAAATTTACAGCTCGGCGGGAATGAAAAATTTTATCTATCATTGCTAATTAAAATCATTTTTCCTGTCTTTCTCTTTGAATCATTTGCTCATATCGCCATCATATGCCTAGATTTTTCAATTTCTTTTTATCGTATATGAGGCCTTTTTCCTAATGCAAACTTTCACTGAAATATTTTTACGGCTTGTATTTAAATCAATAATTTTAAGCATCCCGTTTTTAATTTCTTGCATCACACACCATCCATGGCCAAAAACAAAGAAAAAAGCTTCTGTACAATCGTACAGAAGCTTTTGGTGACCCGTGGGAGAATCGAACTCCCGTTTGCGGCGTGAGAGGCCGCCGTCTTGACCGCTTGACCAACGGGCCATAAAAAAGAAAAAGAGCCGGCACCTACCTATCCTCCCGGGTCGTCT
>NZ_OAML01000003.1 GCF_900199435.1 Pygmaiobacter massiliensis | reverse complement strand
TTGGTGACCCGTGGGAGAATCGAACTCCCGTTTGCGGCGTGAGAGGCCGCCGTCTTGACCGCTTGACCAACGGGCCATAAAAAAGAAAAAGAGCCGGCACCTACCTATCCTCCCGGGTCGTCTCCAACCAAGTACTTTCGGCACGATCGAGCTTAACTTCTGTGTTCGGAATGGGAACAGGTGGAACCTCGACGTCATCGGCACCGGCTACATATGCTCAGAACTTTGCTTCGAGCCTAGCCTTACACATATTCTTTTTCTTTTAAAGGGTTTGTACCCTCAAAACTAAACATTGATTTACTGCGTTGACAAATGTAGAACCTGACAAAAGATGTGGTCAAGCCCTCGACCTATTAGTACATCCTAGCTCAATGCCTCACAGCACTTACACATGATGCCTATCAACCTTGTAGTCTTCAAGGGGTCTTACCTGATTAACTCAGTGGGATATCTTATCTTTGGGCCGGTTTCACGCTTAGATGCTTTCAGCGTTTATCCGATCCGCACTTAGCTGCCCAGCTATGCCCTTGGCAGAACAACTGGTGCACCAGAGGTGCGTCCATCCCGGTCCTCTCGTACTAGGGACAGATCCCATCAAATATCCTGCGCCCACGACAGATAGGGACCGAACTGTCTCACGACGTTCTGAACCCAGCTCGCGTACCGCTTTAATTGGCGAACAGCCAAACCCTTGGGACCGAATACAGCCCCAGGATGCGATGAGCCGACATCGAGGTGCCAAACCTCCCCGTCGATGTGGACTCTTGGGGGAGATCAGCCTGTTATCCCCAGGGTAACTTTTATCCGTTGAGCGATGGCATTTCCACTCACATACCACCGGATCACTAACTCCAACTTTCGTTACTGCTCGACGTGTCTGTCTCGCAGTTAGGCTGGCTTATGCGTTTGCACTCTATGGCATGGTTTCCGTCCATGCTGAGCCAACCTTTGAACGCCTCCGCTACTTTTTAGGAGGCGACCGCCCCAGTCAAACTGCCCACCTGACAATGTTCCCCGACCCGATTCAGGGCCGCAGGTTAGAATTTCAGTATCACAAGAGTGGTATCCCAACATTGGCTCCACCAAAGCTGACGCCTTGGCTTCAAAGCCTCCCACCTATCCTGTACATGTAATACCGAAACCCAATATCAGGCTACAGTAAAGCTCCATGGGGTCTTTCCGTCTTGTCGCGGGAAACCGGCATCTTCACCGGTACTACAATTTCGCCGGGCGGGCTGTTGAGACAGTGCCCAAATCATTACACCATTCGTGCGGGTCAGAACTTACCTGACAAGGAATTTCGCTACCTTAGGACCGTTATAGTTACGGCCGCCGTTTACTGGGGCTTCAATTCAGTGCTTGCACACATCCTCTTAACCTTCCAGCACCGGGCAGGTGTCAGCCCGTATACGTCATCTTTCGATTTAGCACAGACCTGTGTTTTTGCTAAACAGTTGCTTGGGCCTATTCTCTGCGACTCACATTGCTGTGAGCACCCCTTATTCCGAAGTTACGGGGTCAATTTGCCGAGTTCCTTAACAACCCTTCTCCCGTTGGCCTTAGAATCTTCTTCCTACCTACCTGTGTCGGTTTGCGGTACGGGCGCCTAATCAATACATGTGGCTTTTCTCGCCATCGTCCAAGTACACTTCCCTACTAAATTTCAGTCCCTTACGCCCAGGTAAACCAACACCTGGGATGTACCCTTTCAATGTGTCCCCACACTTAACAATTTTGGCGGCTACGGAATCTCTACCGTATGTGCATCGGCTACGCCTTTCGGCCTCACCTTAGCTCCCGGCTAACTTGGAGCGGACGAACCTTGCTCCAAAAACCTTAGGCTTTCGGCCATGTGGATTCTCACCACATTCGCGCTACTTATTCCGGCATTCTCACTTGTATACAATCCACCGCCGCTTACGCTACGACTTCACCTCGTATACAACGCTCCCCTACCCAGATATTTGCATATCTGCCTAAGCTTCGGTGCAGGTTTTAGCCCCGTTGAATTTTCGGCGCAGAGTCACTCGACCAGTGAGCTATTACGCACTCTTTGAATGAGTGGCTGCTTCTAAGCCAACATCCTGGTTGTCTTAGCAACTCCACATCCTTTTCCACTTAAACCTGCTTTGGGACCTTAGCTGTAGATCTGGGCTGTTTCCCTCTTGACAATGAGACTTATCTCACACTGTCTGACTCCTGTGAAACAATACTCTGGCATTCAGAGTTTGATAAGTTTCGGTAATCTCTCGACCCCTAGACTATTCAGTGCTTTACCTCCAGGTATCTTATCACAAGGCTAGCCCTAAAGCTATTTCGGGGAGAACCAGCTATCTCCGAGTTCGATTGGAATTTCTCCGCTACCCACAGTTCATCACCGACCTTTTCAACGGGCGTGTGTTCGGACCTCCATGGAGTTTTACCTCCACTTCATCCTGACCATGGGTAGGTCACCCGGTTTCGGGCCCAATGCATGCAACTAAGCGCCCTATTCAGACTCGCTTTCGCTGCGGCTTCGTTGCTGAACAACTTAACCTCGCTACATACATTCGCTCGCCGGACCGTTCTACAAAAAGTACCTGATCACACATTGACGTGCTCTCAGTGCTTGTAGGCACAGGGTTTCAGGTTCTATTTCACTCCCCTCCCGGGGTGCTTTTCACCTTTCCTTCACAGTACTATACGCTATCGGTCACTAGGTAGTATTTAGGCTTGGAGGGTGGTCCCCCCGACTTCCCACGGGATTTCACGTGTCCCGCGGTACTCTGGATCCTGCTCAGTCACTCAAGTTTTCACCTACATGGCTCTCACATTCTTCGGCGTGCTTTCCCACACACTTCGGTTAACTCTCATGAATCTTAAATGCAGTCCGTAACCCCGAAGGTATTTCTACCCTCGGTTTGGCCTCTTCCGCGTTCGCTCGCCACTACTAGCGGAATCTCTTTTGATTTCTCTTCCTTGCCCTACTTAGATGTTTCAGTTCAGGCAGTTCCCCACATACACCTATTTGATTCAGTGTATGTTCTACGGACATGACTCCGTAGGGGTTTCCCCATTCAGAAATCTGCGGATCAATGTTTATTTGCAACTCCCCGCAGCTTATCGCAGCTTATCACGTCTTTCATCGGCTCCTAGTGCCAAGGCATTCGCCCTGCGCCCTTTTTAGCTTGACCGTTTTCTTTTGCTATTTTGATTCTCCATTTGCCAACTAAAAGAATTTTTACGAAATTGTAGATTTTAATCAAATCTAAATTTTGTGAAGTACTCACTTGGGAGTAAATACTTCATCTTTGTAGTTTTTACGCAGTTATCAATGTTCAGTTTTCAAGGTACATTTGCATTTTCGCTTCTCGCTATATCGTTTCTTTCGAAACGTGGTGGGCTCAAGTGGACTCGAACCACCGACCTCACGCTTATCAGGCGTGCGCTCTAACCACCTGAGCTATGAGCCCACATTTGGTGGAGATGAAGAGGTTCGAACTCTTGACCCCCTGCGTG
The DNA here is from genome assembly GCF_900199435.1 of Pygmaiobacter massiliensis. GTDB lineage: Bacteria > Bacillota > Clostridia > Oscillospirales > Ruminococcaceae > Pygmaiobacter > Pygmaiobacter massiliensis. The sequence continues at coordinate 1,883,484 of NZ_OAML01000003.1, read as the reverse complement.
CAAGGCAGGTGCTCTCCCAGCTGAGCTACACCCCCATACATAGCGGTCGCTAAATGCTTTGAAGGCAAGGCCTTCAAAATTAAACAATATGAATTAGAAACTCTTACGAAACCCTGTACCAAGCATCGATCACCTAAGTGTTCGTGCTTGCCTGACTCCTTAGAAAGGAGGTGATCCAGCCGCACCTTCCGATACGGCTACCTTGTTACGACTTCACCCCAATCACCAGTTTTACCTTCGGCAGCGTCCTCCTTGCGGTTAGACTACTGACTTCGGGTCCCCCCGGCTCTCATGGTGTGACGGGCGGTGTGTACAAGGCCCGGGAACGTATTCACCGCGGCATGCTGATCCGCGATTACTAGCAATTCCGGCTTCATGCAGGCGAGTTGCAGCCTGCAATCCGAACTGAGACTATTTTTATGAGGTTCGCTCCACCTCGCGGCTTAGCATCTCTTTGTTAATAGCCATTGTAGTACGTGTGTGGCCCAGGTCATAAAGGGCATGATGATTTGACGTCATCCCCACCTTCCTCCGTTTTGTCAACGGCAGTCTTGCTAGAGTCCTCTTTCGTAGTAACTAGCAATAAGGGTTGCGCTCGTTGCGGGACTTAACCCAACATCTCACGACACGAGCTGACGACAACCATGCACCACCTGTCACCGTGTCCCGAAGGACTTCATGTATCTCTACACTATGCACGGGATGTCAAGACCTGGTAAGGTTCTTCGCGTTGCTTCGAATTAAACCACATACTCCACTGCTTGTGCGGGCCCCCGTCAATTCCTTTGAGTTTCAACCTTGCGGTCGTACTCCCCAGGTGGATTACTTATTGTGTTAACTGCGGCACGGAAGGGGTCAATCCTCCCACACCTAGTAATCATCGTTTACGGCATGGACTACCAGGGTATCTAATCCTGTTTGCTACCCATGCTTTCGAGCCTCAGCGTCAGTTAGTGCCCAGTAGGCCGCCTTCGCCACTGGTGTTCCTCCCGATATCTACGCATTCCACCGCTACACCGGGAATTCCGCCTACCTCTGCACTACTCAAGAAAAATAGTTTTGAATGCTGATACGGGTTGAGCCCGTAGATTAAACATCCAACTTATCTTCCCGCCTGCGCTCCCTTTACACCCAGTAATTCCGGACAACGCTTGCACCCTACGTTTTACCGCGGCTGCTGGCACGTAGTTAGCCGGTGCTTCCTCCTCAGGTACCGTCATTATCGTCCCTGAAGACAGAGGTTTACAATCCGAAGACCTTCTTCCCTCACGCGGCGTCGCTGCATCAGAGTTTCCTCCATTGTGCAATATTCCCCACTGCTGCCTCCCGTAGGAGTCTGGGCCGTGTCTCAGTCCCAATGTGGCCGATCAACCTCTCAGTCCGGCTACCGATCGTAGGCTTGGTGGGCCGTTACCTCACCAACTACCTAATCGGACGCGAAGCCATCCTTCAGCGAATAAATCCTTTGATCACTGTACCATGCGGTACTGTGGTCTTATGCGGTATTAGCAGTCGTTTCCAACTGTTGTCCCCCACTGAAGGGCAGGTTCTTCACGTGTTACTCACCCGTTCGCCACTAAACTTGTACCTCGTCCATCCGAAAACTTCAGAAGTGCAAGCTCCGTTCGACTTGCATGTGTTAGGCGCGCCGCCAGCGTTCGTCCTGAGCCAGGATCAAACTCTTAATCAAATGATATCAAAATCAGATGAATCTGAATTAGATCGCTCTTCACTCAGTACGCAATCGCTTGCGTCCTTAAAATGAATTACTTAAATAGGAATTTTATATTAACGAGCTGCTTTCCTAGCAGCTCAAGGGTTCCGTTTAAGCTTCGTTCATATTGTTTAATTTTCAAGGTCCTGCAGCCTTTCGGCCTTTTTCGCTCGCCGCCGTTTCGGCGGGTTGCAAGAATTAATTATACACGATTGATTTCGCTTTGTCAAGAGGTTTTTTGAAGTTTTTTTCGAAGCCGCTAGGCTCGTTTCTTTACTTCGTTTTTCCTCCAGGTCCGCTCGCCTTTCGTGTCAGCCGCTCACCGGAGCAGCTCATATATAATACCATGCCACCATCTTAAAGTCAACGGTTTTTTCGCTTTTTTTCGCAAAAAATGCAGGTTCGTCATTCTGACCTGAACCTGCATTTTTTCGTGTTGATTTTGGACGAATCGGAGCATATTTTCCACATGTTTTCCACACGCAAACAGCTCTTACGCTTCTCTTATATATATTACATTATAATAGGGCAAAAACATCTTTGTTTGATAGAGTTGATCTCTATTCTGTCAGCTTTTTACGTAGCAGGGCAAGCAGTTTCCTCTCTCGCCTTGATATTTGCACCTGCGTTGTGTTCAAAAGCTTTGCTGCCTCGCTCTGTGTTTTATTCTCGTAAAAGCGATATCGCAGCAATAACCTGTCTTGTTCAGGGAGTGTAACAATCGCTGCGCGCAGAGAAAGCGACTCAGCAATATGTTCCTCTTCCCCTGCTACCGGCACATCGAACTGTGGTGAACCGTCATCATCTCCCGCGGGGGTCAGCGACAACACCGGCAGTGCAGCAGTCAGCGCTTCCGCTACCTGCTCTGGGCGTACCGACAATACTTCAGCAATCTGGTTTACAGTGGGCTGCATTCCTGTCCGCTTTTGCAGATCATCGCGCACTGCATTGATTTTAATTGATAGTTCTTTGATCGACCGACTTACCTTCACCTGGCCTCCATCGCGGAAGAGCTTTTTAATCTCTCCGAGAATGACCGGCACGGCGTAAGTAGAAAATTGGACGCCTCTGCCTTCGTCAAATGCATCATAAGCTTTTACTATCCCCATGCATCCGGCGGAATACAGGTCGTCATATTCGATCCCTCTTCCTCGGAATCTCCCCGCGCAGGCGTGGACAAGACCGAGGTTGTGTTCAATAAATTCGTCACGGCTGCATTGAGAAATCGGCATGAATTATGTTTCGCTCCTTTGGGTAATCTTTTTCCCCATGGTTACGGTGGTGCCTTTGCCCGGTGTCGACCGCACCTTCAACGTATCCATAAAGGTTTGCATTACCGTAAAGCCCAGGCCAGAGCGCTCTTCGCCACCGCTGCTTACCATTGGCAGCATGGCGTTTTCCACATCTGCAATGCCGATGCCGCGGTCGGTCACTTTGATGCGCACAGTGCAATTTTCGTAAAGGCTGACGGTTATGTAGATTTGGCCGATTGTTTCTGGATAGGCATGCACGATGCAGTTGGTGACCGCCTCGCTTACTGCAGTTTTAATATCAGCCAGTTCATCTAACGAAGGGTCGCACTGCGCGATGAATGCGGCTACCGCGCCGCGTGCAAACCCTTCGTTGCTGCTTTTTGCCGGAAAATTGAATTTTGCGGTATTCAGCGCTCTCATTGTTTTACTTCCCCTTTCGATTCCATGATGCCTTCAATTCCGGCGATGCGCAGCAGCTTCGCCGTTTGTGGGGATACACCGCGAATCGACAGCGTTCCGCCCAGAGATTTCAGCATACGGTGCCGTCCAAGGATCAGCCCGATGCCCGAAGAGTCCATGAAACTTACTGCCGATAAATCCAGCACAACAAGTTTTGGCTCGTAAGCGAGGATCCGCGCATCTATTTTTGCGCGTACAAGCGTCGCCGCATGGTGGTCGATTTCTCCACACAGGCTAACACACAGTACGCCCTCACGCTGCTCCATTGCACAGTCCAACATAACACGTTTCCTTCCTTTCCGCTTTTGGCCGCACATCTGCCACTTGGCGTTTTTCGATGGCGTCCGGGGCTGCTCTTTTTTCGCATATTTTAGCGGAGCTGTAAAAAACAAAACCCCTATGCCGCAGCAGCTTGTCCTGCTTTCAGCATAAGGGTTTTTGTCAAAAGATTCTGTCGAAAAAGAGCGTTCAAATCATTTTTTCCGCTTGACCTGCCAAATAAAGCGAGCCGCAGATGCAGATACCGTTTTCTTGCCGCTCTGCGTCGCGCAAAGCTTCTGCAAGGGTAGCACGCGGCTCAACATGCCCAAAATAACGCCGACATTTTTCTGCCAGTTCCTCCGGGGGCATTGCACGCTCGCCTTCCTCTGAAGGCACTGTGTAAACGAGTTTAAAGCAATCTGAAAGCGCAGCCAGGGCACTGACATCTTTATCTCGCATCATACCAATAATGCCTGTCAGCTCGGGCAGCTTCATAGCTTTCAAGGTCGCCGCAAGTGTAGCGATTCCATCGGGGTTGTGGGCACCGTCAATAATCAGCAAGGGGTTACGGCGCACAATTTCAATGCGTGCAGGCAGTTTCACTTTCTCCAAGCCTGCAAGAATCGCCTCATCGCTGATTTCATATCCTGCATCACAAAGGGCAAGCGCCGCTTCTACTGCCACTGCAGCGTTCTGAGCTTGATGTGCCCCCGGCATTTGAAGCCCTACCGTATATCCGCCGTAATCAATACGATTTTCGCCGGCAATCTGCCAGCGCAGTGTAATATCCTCGGGTTCCGGACAGCGCAACGCAATTTGCTGCTCGGCACAGGCAGCCTCAATGACTTCCGTTACTTCAGGTAGCTGCTCCGGTGCACTGACTGCCACGCAGCCGGGTTTGAGAATGCCGCATTTATTCTTTGCAATTTCAGCCGGGGTGTTTCCAATCAGGGCTGTATGGTCCAGCGCAATTTTTGTGAGCACCGCTACTTTGGTATTGCGAATCAGATTTGTGGCATCGCCTGTACCTCCAATGCCCGCCTCCATACAAACGAGGTCGCAATGTTGCTCTGCAAACCACAAAAGTGCTGCCGCCGTAGTGCATTCAAACTCAGTGGCATGCATGCCCTCAGCCTTTTCAAGCGCATCTGCCGCTTTTTTCACTTTTGCCAGTACGCTTGAAAGTGCCGAGTCCGAAATCATTTTACCGTCAATCTGCATCCGCTCTGCAAACTCCACTACAAACGGAGAAATATTCAGCCCCGTTTTATAGCCTGCCTCTGTGCAGATAGAGGCGATAAACGCTGCCGTACTGCCTTTGCCGTTAGTACCTGCGATATGCACAAAAGCAAGCTTTTCCTGTGGGTTGCCCAGCAAGGCACAAAGATTTGCCATCGCCTTTGGATAGGTGCCGCGCTTTAAACGCTGACGAGAGGCAAGCCAGGCAATGCCTTCCTTCGCCTTTTCTGCAGCCGAGCGAGATTTTTTTATCTCCATGGTGTTTTATAATCCTTCCAAATCATCTGTGTTTTCGTTAGCATCGTAGTTTGGCTCTCATGCCAAATTCAAAAATGTCCCAAAATGGTGCTTTTATTATACCGCCCACCCTGCAAAAAAGAAAGTAGGCCGTTGAATTTTCGCATATTGCTTATCTTTCCCTCATTCGCTTGTAGCTGCTGCATCACGTCGCCTTAACTATGTGTTGGCAATATTTTTATCCTTCAGACCAAAATAGCCCTCTTTTTCAGTACGTTCTTTCCGCTTGGTTCTATTGCACAAATAAAAAGCACCCCCTGCCGGCAATAAATGCTTTGCAAGGGGTGCTGCTTCATTTATGATTTTTCGCGAATTAAGAAAGTGCCTCGATGCTCTCGAGCACCTTTTTCTTCTTGTCTTCGGCTTTTGCCAGTTTCACGCGCTCGCCTTCTACCACAGCTGCCGGAGCTTTGGCAACAAAGCCCGGATTGTTCAGCTTGCCAGAAAGTGCAGCAATGTCCTTTTCGCAGCCTGCGAGTTCTTTATTCAGACGTGCCAGCTCTTTTTCTTTGTCTACCAGCTCCATCATCGGGATAAACGCACGTGCTGCATCGGTGACGACCTGCACATTGCCGGCGGCATCGCCTTCAAACGCAGCGCCGATGGTAATCTCGTTTGCAAAGGCAAATTTGCTCAGGTAAGCCTCGCCTTTGTTGAAATCGTCAGCATGCTTGGTTTCGATAAAGAGGCGGGTTTTCTTTGCAGGGTGCACGCCCATCTCGGCACGCACAGCACGGATGGCTTTGATAAGCGCAACCAGATTGGTAAAGCCTTCTTCGTCCTGTGCAAAGTGCAGCTCTTCGCGGTACACCGGCCAGTCAGAAACCATGATGCTCTCACCGCTGCCCGGCAGTGCACGGTAAATCTCTTCGGTGATGAACGGCATAAACGGATGCAACAGCTTCAGTGCTTCGGAAAGCACATACACCAGTACACGGCGGGCATTGTCTGCCTGCTTTTCGTCGCCGGAGTTTAAGCGCAGTTTGGCAATCTCGATATACCAGTCGCAGTAAACGTCCCAGATAAAGTCATAGACTTTCTGTGCAGCAAGGCCGAGGTCGTAGTTTTCGATGTTCTCGGTAACTTCTTTGATAACGCTGTTCAAAGACGAAAGCACCCAGCGATCCGAAAGGTCCAGCTCTTCCGGCAGACCCGTTTCCATACCATCACGCAGGTTCATCATCACAAAGCGCGCAGCATTCCAGAGTTTGTTCGCAAAGTTACGGCTGGATTTTACCTTCTCTTCGCTGTAACGGGTATCGTTGCCCGGGGTGGAACCGGTAACCAGCGTAAAGCGCAATGCATCCGCGCCGTACTCTGCAATCACTTCCAGCGGGTCGATGCCGTTGCCCAGGGATTTGGACATCTTGCGGCCCTGTGCATCGCGCACGAGGCCATGGATGAGCACCGTGTCAAACGGTACTTCGCCGGTATGCTCGAGGCTCGAGAAAATCATACGGGCAACCCAGAAGAAGATGATGTCATAACCGGTGACCAATGTGCTGGTCGGGAAGAAATATTTGAAATCCTGGGCATTCTCATCAGGCCAGCCGAGAGTAGAGAACGGCCACAGCGCAGAAGAGAACCAGGTGTCGAGGGTATCCTCATCCTGGCGCATTGCACCGCCGCATTTCGGGCAGGTGTGCACCGCCTTTTTAGAAACAACCACTTCGCCGCAATCTGCACAGTAATATGCCGGGATGCGGTGGCCCCACCACAGCTGACGCGAAATGCACCAGTCTTTGATGTTCTCCATCCAGTGGTAATAGGTTTTATCAAAACGTTCGGGCACAAATTTAACTTTCTGCTCACGAACTGCTTCAATGGCAGGCTTTGCAAGCGGCTCCATCTTTACAAACCACTGTTTGCTCACCATCGGCTCAACGGTGGTACCGCAGCGGTAGCAGGTGCCAACGTTGTGCTTGTAGTCCTCGGTGCGTACCAGATAGCCGCCCTCTTCGAGGTCTTTCAGCATTGCTTTACGTGCTGCATAGCGGTCCATGCCGGCATACTTGCCGCAATCGGCAGTCATGTGGGCATCATCGGTCAAAGTTTTGATGATTTCAAGGTTGTGGCGCAGACCGACTTCAAAGTCGTTCGGGTCGTGTGCCGGGGTGATTTTCACCATGCCGGTGCCGAAATCCATCTCAACATAATCATCAGCAATGATGGGGATTTCACGGTCGGTCAGCGGCAGTTTCAGCATTTTGCCTACTACATCTTTGTAGCGCTCGTCATCCGGGTTAACCGCAACGGCGGTATCACCGAGCATGGTTTCGGGACGGGTGGTTGCTACTTCAATATAGCCGCTGCCATCTGCATACGGATAGCGGATATGCCAGAAGTGGCCGTCCTGCTCCTCATACTCAACCTCGGCGTCCGAGATAGAGGTACAGCAGTTGGGGCACCAGTTAATGATGCGCTCGCCACGGTAGATAAGGCCTTTTTCATACAGCTTGCAGAATACTTCAAGCACTGCCTCGCTGCATTTGTCATCCATGGTAAATGCTTCGCGCTCCCAGTCGCAGGAAGAGCCAAGTTTTTTCAGCTGCTCAATGATGCGGCCGCCGTACTGTTTTTTCCAGTCCCATGCGCGCTCCAAAAAACCATCACGGCCAATATCTGCTTTGGTTACGCCGTCTTCTTTCATTTTCGCAACAATTTTCGCCTCGGTTGCAATCGAAGCATGGTCGGTGCCGGGCACCCACAAAGCACAATAGCCCTGCATACGTTTGGTACGGATAAGAATATCCTGCAGCGTGTTGTCCATCGCGTGGCCCATGTGCAGCTGTCCGGTAATGTTCGGCGGCGGGATTACAATGGTGTAGGGTTTCTTTTTGGAATCTGCCTCGGCGTGGAAATAGTTTTTGTCCAGCCAAAACTCGTAAGTCTTGTCCTCAACCTGAGAAGGATCATACAATTTGTCGAGTTCTTTCATATCGTTACAGTGTCCTTTCCTGTATTGTTTTTTTATCAAATCTCCTCTTTTTTAAGAGGATTGTTGGCTGCAATCGCGCAGTAAGATGCCACCCACTGAAGGATAGGTTGCCCGCGGTATATAAAAAAAGCCCCAAGTGCCGAAGCACTTGGGACGAAATAACCGTGGTACCACCCAAATTGGCAGAATACTCTGCCCACTTAAGTTCCTTAACGCGGAAAGACGGAAACGGCTGATTTCATTCACCGTTTCTGCTCCAAAGCGACCGCGTACTTCTATACCAACCTGCTTTCACCAGCCGCAGGCTCTCTGATGGTTGCCGAAATACGCCCTCTTTTTCTGTGCATTTTGCAATATCAGTATAAGTTTAAACAGATTTTTCTTTTTTGTCAAGCAACCTGTCAAGTTTTTCGAAAGCAAATCGTTATCCCAGCGAAACCCCCATGCTGCGTGCGACCTCCAGCATCGGGCAATCTGCGGGTACCAGCTTGCTCTTGCCTGCAATCTCCTCCAGCGGGTGGTCTACTACTTCGCCGTTCACCATCGCAACTGCAACACCGTAGTGCTCTTCTTCCACCAGCTTTGCCGCATAGGTACCAAACTGGGTCGCTAACACCCGGTCATAGGCAGAAGGGCTGCCGCCGCGCTGAATATGCCCCGGCACCGCAATGCGGGTTTCAAACCCTGTAATACGCTCAATGTCTGCGGCAATACGAGTTGTGGCTGTTTTCAGCCCTCGTTCGGCCCGGTAGGCGGCGCGTTCTTTTTTCTTCATCTTGGCTTCCTGCACATCATAAGCGCCCTCTGCCACAGCAAGAATCGAAAAGGTGCGCCCTTTTTCGTTGCGCCGATCAATCGCTTTTACCACATTGCCAATATCGTAAGGCTGCTCGGGAATCAAAATAATATCCGCGCCGCCTGCAATGCCAGAATACAGCGTTAGCCAACCAGCCTTATTGCCCATCAGCTCGATGACCATAACCCTGCGGTGGCTCGACGCAGTGGTATGAATACGGTCAATTACCTCGGTTGCAATATCCACCGCCGTGTGAAAACCAAAAGTTACATCGGTGCCCCAAATGTCGTTATCTATCGTTTTCGGCAAACCAATCACATTCAGCCCTTCGGAACGCAGCAGGTTTGCCGTTTTATGGGTACCATTGCCACCAAGACAAAGCAGGCAGTCAAGGCCCAGCTTATGATAGGTTTTCTTCATTCGGGCAACTTTGTCGATGCCATCGTCTTCAACCACCTGCATCATTTTAAAAGGGGTGCGCTGGGTACCTAAAATGGTGCCGCCGGTGGTGAGGATGCCGGAAAAATCGCTCTGCTTCATCTCCTGCGCGTCGCCGCTAATCAGCCCCGCATATCCATTGCGGATGCCGACAATTTCAACATCCTCGCCAAACTTTTGGTAAAGCGCCTTGGCTGCGCCGCGAATTGTTGCATTTAGCCCGGGGCAGTCACCACCGGCCGTTAAAATACCCACTCTTCTTCCCATACAATCCCCCCTGTTGGTTCGCACTTTTTGTTTCATAGTAGTCCTGCTGCGTCAGAATGTCAAGCGCGGCCCCACACGCAAAACAAAATCCCATATCTTATTTTTCACCTTTAAAAAACTAAAAGAAAAAGCAGAGCACTTATCGTGCCCCGCTTTCGCCCTTTACAAGCTGTGCCTAGCACCGCCTCTTTAAAATACAAAAAAAAAAACCGCCGTTACAAGAACGGCGGTTTTTTTTGGTCGGAGTAGGGAGACTCGAACTCCCGGCCTCTTGGTCCCGAACCAAGCACGCTACCAGCTGCGCTATACCCCGAAAAAAATGCAGCAGCAAAAGGCTGCTGCATTGCATGGTTGCGGAACTAGGATTCGAACCCAGACAAACAGAGTCAGAGTCTGTCGTGCTACCTTTACACAATTCCGCAAGGTGCTTTATTATTATATCTACACCAATGCATTTTGTCAACACCATTTTTCATTTTTTTTGCAAAAAATCCGATTCTCTTCGGACCTTTCTCTCAAAACAGGCAAGTTGTAAAAACGTGCCTGTTTTTTCTGGCGGGGAAAAGGCTTGCATTTGGTCTGCAAAACACTTAAAATAAGTAAGACCTATACCTCGGTCACTACCGTGGTGTCGATTTAGAAATTAGGATGGTGCATAAAATTATGGCAGAATTCAAGTACGAAGTGGTAGAGCGAATTGCGGTGCTTTCTCAGAGCCCCAACGGTTGGGAGCGTCAACTGAACATGGTAAGCTGGAATGACCGCGAGCCGAAATACGACATTCGCGACTGGTCCCCGGATGGCAGCAAAATGGGTAAGGGCATCAGCCTGTCCCACGACGAGCTGGCAATCCTCAAAGGCCTGCTGAACGATATGGAAATTTAATTATGAACTATAAAGAAGAGTTTATTGCAATCTTCCAAGAACATATTCACCGCGATGGGGCCGAAGCACTGCTGGCCTGGCTGCAAACTACCGATTTTTTTACCGCGCCGGCTTCTACCCGCTTTCACGGAGCCTGCGAGTGTGGTCTTGTCATGCATAGCCTTAACGTTTATAAAGTGCTGTGTGACCGCCACTACACCGAAGGCGAAAATATGGAAAGCTATGCGATTTGCGCGTTGCTGCACGATTTGTGTAAAGCCAATTTTTATAAGCCCGGCTTTCGCAACGTAAAAAATGAGCAGACCGGCGCATGGGAGAAAGTTCCTACTTATACGGTAGCGGACGCATTCCCCTACGGCCATGGTGAAAAGAGCGTTTATCTCATCGAGCGCTTTCTTCGCTTAAAGCCGGCAGAGGCGGTTGCCATTCGCTGGCACATGGGCGGTTTTGATGATTCGGTGCGCGGCGGCAGCTTTGCAATCAGTGAAGCGTACGATAATTATCCCCTCGCCGTAAAATTGCACTTGGCAGACCTTGAAGCAACCTATCTTCTTGAAAAAGGAACCAGCGCGGTACATCGACGCTGATAAAAAACGCTGTGGCGGAAATTCCGTCACAGCGTTTTTGTTTTATAAGCCGAGGTTGCTCATTAGTTTTTGTTTTGGTACAAAGCCCAGGCTTTTGCCTGCCGGCTCGCCGTTTTTAAACAGAATAACGGTCGGGATAGACATTACCCCGTATTTTGCCGCCAGCATGTTGTTGGCATCTACGTCTACTTTGCCAACCACAATAGAATCAGCGTTTTCTTCTGCGATTGTCTCGATCACAGGGCCCAGCATTTTACAAGGGCCGCACCAGGTTGCCCAAAAGTCTACAATTACAGGTTTTGTGTTTTTCAGCACCTGCTCTTCAAAGTTAGCTTCTGTCAGCGTTATTACCATTGTTTACTTCCCCTTTCTTTCAATCAGATAAGAAATTTTCTATTTTATGGAAATTATACCATACCTGTATAGAATCCACAACTCTCTTTTTACAGAATAAGATTAGGGTAACACAGCGTGGCTGTTTTATTCCTATACCGCACAGTACAATCTCACCGTAAAACTTTCAACAGTTTTCCACATCCTTTTATGATTGAGGATTGCAAGTTATGGAAAAGTAAATGCATCAATATTCACGCCCGTTACAATTGCAGTTCTTCACTTTTGGGTGCACTGTGCGCCGCATTATGAAAAAGCACCGGCTTATCTCATAAGCCGGTGCTTTTTATCGGCAATTCTCAGCCGAGCAATCTATTGAGTTTTTCCAGCACAACATCGGAAAGGCTTTTAGCTGCCGACGGTGCGGTATGTGCTATTTTTTGCTGATGTACTACGGGCGGTACCGGCTGAGGCGCTACCGTTGGCACAGCTTCTGCTGAAACAAAACCCGGCACCTTTTGGCCAGCTTCTTCTACCGCCTGCTCAATTTTTCGCGTTGCGGCCCGAAGGCTGTCATAGGCTGTGTCCATTTTGCGCTCTACTTCTGCCAGCTCGCGGCGCAGCGTTTCAATGCTCTCGCCCACTTCGGAAGTTTTGCGCTGCATCTGTTGTTGCTGTTCTTCCGCCTGGCGCTCGGTTTCTTCCCGCAGGTTTACAGCTGCACGGTTTGCATCACATACAATTTTATCGGCATCCAAGCGAGCAGCGCGCAGCGTTGCCGCGGCCTGTACGCTGGCACACTCCAGCAAGCTCTCGCTCTTTTTCTGGGCCGCATGGTACTCTTCCACAATCGGCTGCAACGTTTCTACACGCAGGCTCATCTGGTCTTTTTCTTCGTTGGCCGCTTCCAGCTGTCCCAAAAGGCTTTCTTTTTCTTCCAGCAACGCCTGCAACTCATCCCCTGATTTTTGCTGCTCGCCGTCAAACGTCGCCAGCTTTGCGCAAAGGGCTTCTTTATCCGCCTGTAAGGTTTGCACCTGGGCATTGCGCTGCGCAATTTCCGCACGGCTTTCAGCAAGCTCTGCTTCCACGCTGCGCACGTTAGCAAGCTGCTCTTCCAGCTCTGCCACTTTTTGCTCCAGCCGGGCATGCTCGCCTTTCATAACAGCTTTATCCTGCTCTGCGGTAAAAAGCTTTGCTTTAAACTCAGCAGTTTCCTGCCGCGCTTCTGTCAGCTCTTCGTTCAGCTGCCGTGCACTCTGTTCTTGCTCGGTCAACTTATCACACAGTTCTTTTGTTTTGGTCAGCAGGGTGTTTTTATCCTCCTGCTCATCGGCAAGCTGCTTTTGCAAAGCTTCAATCTGCCCTTGCAGTTCTTGCTGCTGTTCTGCATTTGCCGCAATCATTTCATCTATGTAGGCTAGCACCTCGTTTTTACGAAAGCCGAGCACCGCCGTCGGCAATGTACGCGCTGTGGGTGCAGTTACGGTCCCTTCCACGTGGATACCTCCCTTTTTTGTGGGGTTTAGGCGTCTTTTGCCTTTTTTTCTAGTATAGCATAAAAGCAAGACGAAACAAATGCTTTTTTGTCGACATCCGTTTTTTCACTTTTTCGTGCAAATGCCTTTTTTTTCTTGTATAATCGTTTTGTTTTAGCCAAAAAAGCAAGCAAGGCTTTTCATTCTACCGCTGCAGAAGAAAACCTTGCTTGCTTTTTATCTATTTTTCTTTTTCTCTCTAAGCCTGATGTCCAGCTAAAATCAGCCGCGGTTATTCAGCAGTGCCAGCACATCATCATAATAGCCGGTATCGTCAGAAAAACCTGTGCTGGAAGAAGTCTTAGCCTCGCTCTCGCCGCCAAATGCAAGTTTGCCAAAGCCAGTGGAACCACTGAAGCCAGTGCTTGCAGCGGGGGCACCTGCGGGGGCTGTTGCCTGTGTCGCGCCAGCCGTTGCGCCAGATTCCGGCACATTGTCAAAGCCGGTCGCAATCACCGTAATATGCATCTCATCCGAGAGCGTCTCGTCAAACGCAGCACCCCAGATGATGTTTGCATCGGGATGTGCCGACGAAGTGATCAGCGACGCTGCGGTTTCAACCTCTTCGAGTCCGATATCCGGAGAAGAAGTGATGTTGATGATAACGCCGCGTGCACCGGCAATGCTTGTCTCCAAAAGCGGCGAAGAAATAGCCGCCTGTGCTGCTTCTTCTGCTTTGTTGTGGCCGGTGGCCGATCCAACGCCCATGTGTGCATAGCCCGCATCTTTCATGATGGTGCGTACGTCGGCAAAGTCCAAGTTGATGAAAGCCGGCTGATTAATCAGGCCGGAGATACTCTCAACACCCTGACGCAGCACATTATCTGCTGCTTCAAATGCGTTCAGCAGTGTAATTTTCTCTTCGCTAATCAGTTTAAGCCGCTCGTTGGGGATGACGATCAAGCTGTCGACACGCTCAAGCAGGCCGGAGATACCCTGCTCTGCGGTGTTCATTTTGCGCTTGCCTTCAAACGCAAAGGGCTTCGTGACAATGCCGACAGTAAGAATGCCCATCTCTTTGGCAATATCTGCAACAACAGGGGCTGCGCCGGTGCCGGTGCCGCCGCCCATACCTGCAGTAATAAACACCATCTGTGCACCCTTCAGTGCAGCCGCTACTTCGTCTCGGGTTTCCTCGGCACTGCGCTGGCCAATCTCCGGGTCAGCACCTGCGCCGCGGCCCTTCGTCAATTTTGCACCCAGCTGTACTTTATGAGTCGCCTTAGAAGCGAACAATGCCTGCTGGTCGGTATTCATTGTAATAAATTCGACGCCTTTTAAGCCGGATATGACCATGCGATTTACTGCATTGCCGCCACCGCCGCCCACGCCGATTACCTTGATTGTTGTAATATTTTGCATTTCTACATCCAGAACAAATGCCATTGATAGTCCCCCCAAAGCAATCTTTGTATGATTATTCTTCTGCCTGCCTGCTTGCAAAACCGGCGGCAAAAGTGTTTCTTTATATTACTTCTATAATTGCATAATACTGTAATAAGAGTACCAGATTTTGCACTTCAATTCAATACTTTTCGCAAAATGTCGCAAAAGTCTGCGCTGTATTTCCACACTTTCAACAAATTTTGAAGATTTTCACTCTCTCATGGTCGATAATAGGCAGTGCCTGCATTTGAGGCATCTATCGTACCGCCAGAGCTGTCGGTAAATGTACCGTCTGCGGTTCCCTGCTCCAGTGCTTTGGCCACTACGCTCAGCTTGTAGTCCAGCTGGCTGCTTGTCCCCAGCCGAATTAAAATGCGCCCCGCATAGGTTACGGTAAGCTCATACTCATCGGTCAGGTCCGCTGCTGTTATGGGCAAACCAGATGTTTTTATTTCTGCCAGCAGGGTTTTGAGCAGCGCATCTTTTTCTGCATCACCACTGGTTACCTGCTTGCCCGCCGTTGGCTCGCTTGCAGTATATCCGCTCACCTGAATCAGCCCTTCTTTCGGGGCCGCAGTAAGGTCAAGTATCCGCAGCGAACTGCTGAGCAAAACCCCCTGTGATTCGCTGGTGGGCAGGTACAGCGCTTCCTCTGCCGGTTCCACGAGAAAAACCACTGTTCCGGGCAGCCTACGCCGTACTTTTATAGTTTCCAGATAAGGCAGTTTTTGCTGCATTTCTTCTGCCTTTTCGCTCAACCGAAAGCGAAAAATATTATCGCCTATGGCAAGACCGGAAGCATCAATTAACTGTTGCTCGGTATAAGTACTTTCGCCATTTACCCGGTAAGAGTCAATCGGGAATAAAACGGTGAACGAAAGCGCCAGTCCGACCCCAATAAAAAGCAAAATCAGCACGCTTGCGATAATCCTTTTTTTGCGTCGGGCCCGGCGTGCCGCACTGTGGCTGATGCGCCCCGGCGGCTCTTTGCCTTGCCTTGGTTTTTGCCCGGTATCTTGCACCTGCACCGGTTGTTGCGCCCTTTGTTTGGCCGCTTGTTTTTTTGCGGCTTTCTGCGCCTTTTTCTGTGCTTGGGCCTGGGCTTTTTGTTTGGCTTTCAGCTCTGCCTTTTTTTGTTGTTTCAGCCGCTTTTTCTGCTCTGCAGTCAGCGGCTGGGGTGGTCGTTCGCCACGCTGTACTGCAAGCCTTGCTTCGCGCCGCCGCATCATCTCGGCTTTTTGTTCCGGGGTTAGCGGCAGGCGCTCGCTGCCTTCTTTTTTCTTTTTAGGGGCCAACCGCTTCCCCTCCTCTCTTTTTGGCTGCTTTTGCATGGCAATAAGCAGCTGTTATCCTTGTTATTTCTCCCAGTAAAGCTCTGCGCCAATGCGCCCAAACAACTGGGCAATATCCTCATAGCCGCGAGCAATATACTCGGTTCCAGTAATGCGACTTTTGCCTTGTGCCGCCAGTGCAGCTATCACCAGTGCGGCACCTCCGCGAAGGTCCTGTGAGGCAAGCAGACCACCTTTTAAGCCTGAAATCCCATTGATGTACAGCCGGCTGTTTTGCACGTGTGCCTCAGCACCCAGTCTGCAAAACTCCGCTGCACAAGCAAAACGGTTTTCAAAAATGGTTTCACGAATCATGCTTTCCCCCGTTGCCTGCAATGCTGCCGCCGCAAAAAGCGGGCCCGCATCGGTAGGGAACTCGGGATAAACCCCCGTTGTAACAAATGCAGCATCCGGTCGTTTTTCCATCTGGATGCGCAATACGCCCGGCTCCGGTCGGCAAAGCTCTGCGCCCATCGCAGAAAGCGTATGCAGTACAGCGTTCAAATGGCTGTATCGCACCCCTGTCAAGGTAACATCGCCGCCGCACGCTGCCACGCCAAACAATACAGTTGCCGCGGTAATCCGGTCGGGAATCGGCGTGTGCGCTACGGCTTTCAGCCGCTCTACACCGTCTATTGTCATGCAGGTGCCGCCGGCACCCTGGATGCGGGCACCGCAACGGCGCAAAAAGCGGGCAAGATCAGTAATCTCTGGCTCTTTTGCACAGCCACACAGCACGGTGCGGCCTTTGGCGAATGCGGCTGCCATCATCAGTGTTTCGGTAGCCCCAACGCTGGGGAAAGATAAACAAAAATTTGCACCATGCAACCCTTTGGGCGCGCGGCAGATAATAGTGTTCGGATGGGTCTCGATTTCTGCGCCCATCGCACGCAATCCTTCAATATGGAGATTGATGGGCCTTGCGCCGATACGGCAGCCACCTGGAAACGAAATATGGGCTTCGCCACAACGGTAAAGCAACGGAACAATGTAATAAACGGAAGAACGCATCGCACCGGAAAGTGAATCCGGTACCGAGGGCTTCATCTGATTGCTTGCACATACCAGCACATCGGTGCCCTCTCTGCAGGCACAGGCCCCCACTGCATTTAGCAGCGCAAGACTGGTATCCACATCGCTTAAACATGGTACATCACAAATACGGCTTTCCCCTTCGCAAAGCAGTGCCGCCGCAAGAATCGGCAATACACTGTTTTTGGATCTAGGGATTCGCACACTTCCCTCTAGCCTTCTGCCACCTGTTACAATCAATTCCGCCATTTCCCTGCCTCCTCCTGCATACTCTCCCCACCAGGCTGCCATCAGAGGCTTTCGGTCTGGTCTTGGGAATCTGGCTCATCGTATGCAAAAAAGGCAAAAGTGGTGAATCCGGGAGCTTATTTGGGCTTGCTTAATCTGTTTTTTGCGAATTTGGCTCGTTCTTGTCAGGTACCGGTTCGCTGAGATCAAGCTCTCCACGCATCAGGCGCATCAGGTAAACGTAGATTTTATCAAGGCTGTTCAAATGAGCACAGGCTTTGGCCCGAATGCCCATGTTGCGCAGCGTGGCGCGGTCCGAGGTCAGTTCATCGACCTTTTCGATCAGCAGTTCGCTAGTCAGATCTTTTTCTTCGATCAGCACTGCTGCGCCAGCATTCGCCAGCTCAAGCGCGTTATAGTATTGGTGGTTTTCTGCCACGTTAGGGGAAGGAATCAGAATCGAAGCACGCCCGGCAGCCGCAAGTTCGCTGATGGTAATCGCGCCGCTGCGGCTAATAACAAGGTCTGCTGCCGCAAGATAGCGGGCCATATCGTTGATGTACTCGCTCACCCGCAGATGCGGGTTACCGCTTAGTCCGCGCTCACGGCTTAAAGTGGCAAACAGCTCTTTGCCGTAGCTACCGGTGGCATGCAGATGCGTAAAGTTACGTTCCTTTACATGCCATGCAGCAAGGTCGGCAACCACTTCGTTGATTCGTCTTGCACCAAGGCTACCGCCAAAAGAAAGTAGAACAATCTTGTCCTCCGGGATGCCGAGTGTCTTACGTGCTTCCTCCCGGGTCTGGTGGATAATCTCGCTGCGCACCGGGTTGCCGGTGACAATCGTTTTATGTTGCGCGCCCAGCTTAGACACTGCATCCGGCATTGCTGCAAATACGAGATCTACATGTTTTGCCAGAATTTTGTTGGTCACACCTGGAAAAGCGTTTTGTTCATGCACTGCAGTGCGAATGCCCGCTTTAGAAGCTGCCAGCAGCACCGGCCCGCTGACATAACCACCGGTACCGATGACAAGGTCCGGCTGAAAATCCTTGAGAATCTTTCTGCTTTTCACACCAGACGAAGAAAGGTGCCAAAGCGCCTTTACATTGCGCACAATGTTGTGGGGTGAAATGCTGCGCTGAATGCCCTGCACCTCGATGTGATAAAACGGGTAGCCCTGTTTGGTTACAAGGCCATACTCCATACCTTCGCGGCGGCCCGCAAAGGCGATGACAGCATCGCTTTGACGCTCTTTAATATAGTTTGCGATGGCAAGCGCCGGATTGATATGTCCGGCGGTTCCGCCGGCTGCAATCAAAACACGCATAAACTCACGCTTCCTTTCCCTCAGTGGTTTGCTCTGGCCTTTTGCAAGGCTGTATTTTTTATTCCTTTGGATACCTACATTGTCGACTGACCGACAATACAATCCCCATTTCGCCCAGCAGCATAAGCAACGAGGTACCGCCGTAACTGAAAAATGGCAGGCTGATGCCGGTGTTTGGGATGGTGTTCGTCACAACGGCAATGTTCAGCATTGCCTGAATGGTAACCTGTGCCGTGATGCCAACCACCAGCATCGCGCCAAATTTATCTTTTGCGTAGATGGCAATGGTTGCACCGCGAATCAGCAGTGCTACAAACAGCAGCACCACCAGCATTGCCCCCACAAAACCCAGTTCTTCGCAGATAATGCTGAAAATAAAGTCATTCTGCGGCTCCGGTACATACATGTGTTTTTGACGAGAATTGCCCAGCCCGAGGCCAAACAATCCACCGCTGCCAATCGCATAAAGGCTCTGCACCGTCTGGTGGCCTTTGCCCTGAATATCCATAAACGGGTTCTGCCACATCTCGATACGGGTCATTGCGTATGGCACCAGGTCCGGGAATGCAAGCACCGCGGCAGTAATACCGCCCGCGCCAATGGCACCGCCGATGCCAAACCACTTGAGGCTTGTGCCACCGATAAACATCATAACTGCACCAATGGAGCAGATGAGTATCGTACCGGAAAGATGCGGCTCCAACAGCATTAATACAGCTACCGCACCAAGCACAATGCCAAATGGCAGAACGCCGTAAGAAAAGGTTTTCATCTTATCTGCATTCACCGCTATGATGTTTGCAAACAGCACGATAACGGCAAATTTAGCAACCTCACTGGGCTGAAAGTTGCCCAGGCCGGGGATAAAAATCCATCGTTTCGCACCGTTGAGTTCTGGCATAAACAGTACGATAACCAGCAGCACCATGGTAAGGGCTAACAGCGGCAGTGCCAGCTTGTGGAAAATGTGGTAATCTACCCGCGAAGCTACAAACATGGCAATTACGCCAATCACCGCAAAAAATGCTTGCTGTTTGATGAATTTATAACTGTCATTAAAACGATAGTACGCTGTTGCGTAGGAAGCGGAGAACAGCATGATTAATCCGAATATCACCAGTGTCAAAACCAAAACCATAAACGGCAAATCAATGCTGCCGATGCTTTTTTCCGGTTTGACAAGCTTAACTTTTTTCATGCTTCATCTCCTTTCTTTACTCGCAGGCTCAAATGAGCCTCTGCGCCATACAGCGCATTGATTCACTTTAGCCGAGGTAGAGGTAGATAAAGCCCAAAACCACGCCAACCAGTGTTACCATACTGAACGCCCCGACGATTTTGATTTCGCTCCAATCGCACCGTTCAAAATGGTGATGGATGGGGGTCATTTTAAAGATACGTTTGCCATGGGTCAGTTTAAAGTAAAGCACCTGAATCACAACGCTGCCGGCCTCTGCGATGTAGATGATGCCAAACAGCAAAAGTAGTTCTGGCCGGCCAATGCCGAAGGCCAAAGTTACTACCGCGCCGCCGAGATACATGCTGCCGGTGTCACCCATAAAACATTTGGCGGGGTAGAAGTTCCAACACAAAAAGCCTGCGCAGCCACCTGCTACCGCAGCACCGAAAAGCCCAAGTGCATAGTAGCCAAGCAGTGTTGCCGCTGTCATAAAGCCAAGCATTGCCACAAAAGTAACCGAAGAGGCGAGTCCGTCGATGCCGTCTGTAAGATTAACTGCATTCACCATAAAGATGATGAAGAGATATGCAATCGGGTAAAATGCAAGACCAAAGTCTACTACCCCGAAGATAGGCAGCGAAACGCTGGTGGAAAGCACCCCCAGCAGATGCAGCGAAATAAGGTAAAGTGTGGTGATTGCTACTTGCATGACTACCTTATAGCGAGCCATCAAACCAAGGTTTTGTTTGCGCACGGCTTTCAGATAATCATCGATAAAGCCGACCAGCGAAAATGCAATGGTGGTCAATACCGTTACCGCAAGCAACACCAGCTGATGTACCTCGGTGCTCTGGGCAAGATCCGGCATTGCAATACGCAGCGTTGTGTAGGCAATTACAGTGCCCATCAAGCTGCCCAGAATAAACATAAATCCGCCCATCATCGGGGTGCCTTGCTTTTTATTGTGCCAGGTGGGACCGATCTCTTTAATAGTCTGTCCGCAGTGCAGCCTTTTCAGCCACGGCAGGATAAAAAATCCCGATACCGCCGTAATTGCCATCGAAAGCAATGCGGCAATGATGAGTGATAATCTTGCCATTTTATAAATTCCCCTTTTTCTCACGCCGGCCACCCGGCGGGTCTGTGCATCATTTTCAGTGCACGGTTTATTCGTCTTTCAGCAAATTGTAAAACGCCTCAAAGATCTCTTCAAATTTCATGCCCCGGCTGGCTTTAAACAGCAGGGTATCACCGGCTGTGCATTGCTGTGCAAGCAGCTGGGCTGCGTCTTGTTTGTCGGTGCAGTGGTATACATTTGGTACGCCTGCCGCCTTTGCGCCTTCGGCGATGCGCTCACCCCAAGGGCCATAAGTAACCAGCAGTGTTACGCCGTTTTCTGCGGCAATGGCACCAGCCTCCAAATGGGCCGCTTCCGAAATATCGCCAAGCTCAAGCATATCGCCCAGCACCGCTACCCGTTTGCCGCCACGTTTTGCCGCCAGTGCAGCCAAAGCTTCCAGCCCCGCTCGCATCGAATCCGGGTTTGCATTGTAGCAGTCCTCGATAACCAGCATTCCGTTTTTTTCTACTAGGTGCTGGCGCAGCCCGGTCGTCTGATAGTTTTCCAGCGCAGCTGCGGCACGTGCCGGGTCCAGCCCCTGCCGGGTGGCCAGCGTATAAGCCGCCAGCGCATTATAAATATTATGACGTCCGACCGCCGGAATGAACACCGAAAACTCACCGTTTTGCTTGTCACACAACAGAAATTTTTCGCCCTTGGTGCTGCTTTCGATATTTTGCGCCGTCACCTGTGCAAACCGATCATCAATGCCAAAGGTAACCTTGCGCAAATCTCTGGACACCATTGCTTTTGAGAGCAGGTCGTCGTCCCCGTTTACAACCAGCACACCGCCGGGCGCCATGCCGTCGCAAATCTCCATTTTGGCTTTTAAAATATTCTCTCGGCTGCCCAGATGTTCAATATGGGACACCCCAATGCGGGTGATGATAGCCGCATCCGGCTTAGCCGCCAGCGACAGCTTATGCAAATCCCCCATATGGTCCATGCCCATTTCCACCACTGCGTATTCGGTGGTTTCATCCAGCCGAAACAGTGTGTTGGGCACACCCAGCTCGTTATTCTGGTTGCCCTCGGTTTTCAGTGTTTCGCCAAAAGCCGAGAATACCACGGCGCAAAACTCTTTGGTGGTGGTTTTCCCCACGCTGCCGGTCACACCCAGCACCATCGGGTGGTACTGCGCACGGTAGTTACCGCCGATTTTGATCATCGCGTTCAGGCTGTTTTCCACCAGAGCAGTTTTCTCAGCCGGTACGCCTTCAATGGGATGCTCGGCGACGATGCATAACGCCCCCTGTGCCAGAGCAGTCGCGGCATAATCATGCCCGTCTACCCTTTCGCCCTTGATGGCAACGAATATGGTTCCGGGGCCAGCAGCGCGAGAATCGGTCACAACCGCCTGCACCATTTCGTTTCCGGATACCTTCGCCACCCCAGCGAGCAAAGTTTTGAGCGACAGTGATTTCAAATATATCACATCTTTTCTATTGAATTTGTCAGTTGCCGTCGGAAAGGCCCGCTTCGCGCAGCCAATCCGCGACAATGCGGTGTTCATCGAGATAAATCGTCACACCGTCGATTGCCTGATAATCTTCATGTCCTTTGCCACAAAGCACAAGCAGGTCGCCCTCACCCAGCAGTGCAAGCGCTTTGGTAATTGCCCTGCGGCGCTCCACTTCCACAATATAGGGTTTCCCGCCGGTGCGCAGCACACTTTCCGCATCTTCAAGGATATGATACGGGTTCTCGCTGCGCGGATTGTCAGAGGTCAAAATAATCTCATCGGCGTATTTCAGCGAGGCACGTGCCATCGCATGGCGCTTGGTCGCGTCGCGCTCGCCTGCACAGCCAAACAGCACATACAGCCGTCCCCGCACAAACGGTGCAAGGCCAGAAAGTATCTTTTCAATACCGTCTGCGGTGTGTGCAAAATCACAGATAACGGTGAATTTTTTGCTATAAAGCACCTCACATCGGCCACGCACGCCACTGCTGTTGGTCAAACCTTCGGCCACAATCTCCGGCGCAATGCCAAGGGCAAGTGCCGCGCCGCCAGCGCAAAGCGCATTGTGGGCAGAATAGCTGCCCGGCATCGGGAACTTGACGCGCTGAATAAAATCTCTGCCCACCATTTCAAACTGCACGCCACCGGCACGCAGTTCTACGTTTTTGGCGGTAATCTCCGCCTCATCCAAGCTGGTGGAATAGCGAATCACCTGCTGCTCAGGAATCTCTTTAATCAGCCGCTCACCATATGGGTCATCGAGGTTGATGACCGCCGTTTTGGTCTGGTCAAACAAACTGCGCTTTGCCGCGTAGTAGTTCTCCATGGTTTTATGGTAATCCAGATGGTCTTGCGTCAGATTGGTGAACGCTCCCACCTCAAACTGCAAGCCATAAAGCCGCAGCTGCGCAAGCGCCTGGCTGCTGGCCTCCAGCAAAGCAAAGGTGCAGCCAGCACCTACCATGCGCGAAAACAGCGCATCCAGGTCCCACGGCTCCGGGGTAGTAAACTTTGCGGGAATCTCCATTTTATCCACTTCGCTGCGTATCGTGCCAATCAGCCCGCAGCGGTAGCCCGCGCGCTCTAAAATTTGCTTTAGCACAAAAGTAACGGTGGTTTTGCCGTTGGTACCGGTCACCGCTACCAACCGCAGTTTTTCTGCTGGGCGCCCAAAAAAGTTGTGGCATAAAAGCGCATAAGCTTTCACCGAATCCGGCACTACGACCTCTTTTTCGAGGCCAAGTGGGCGTTCGGTCACCACCAGCGCAGCGCCTTCTTCCAGCGCTGTAGGGGCGTAGTCATGGCTGTCGTACCGGGCGCCTTTGGTGCAGACAAACACCGCTCCCGGTTTCATTTTGCGAGAGTCCCGGATGACCACACTGGCCTCTCCCTCCGGCAACGTGCCGGTATATTGCATCTCGCGAAACAGTTCTGTAAGCTGCATAACGCGCCTCCTTCTTTTTATGGCATTGCTGTTGCTGCGCAGTAATATTAGTCGTAAATCGTATTATCGCCAAAAACTACGGTAACTACCGTGCCCGCCGGCACTTGTGTACCCGGCTCAACGTTTTGGCTGAGTGCCTTGATGTTGGTATCATCAGAAATGACACCTTCTTTAAAGATATTTAGCCCCACCGCGGTCAGTGCCTGCGACGCTGCGGTGTTAGAGCGGCCGATGATATCCGGCACCGTAATCATGCTGTCTGCTGCGCCGTCCTCGGTATAAAGGATGACGGTGCTGCCTTTCGCAAGTGAAGTGCCACCGGACGGGAACTGCCGCACCACGGTAGTGCCATTGCCGACTACCTTGCTGAAGAAGCCCTGCTTTTGCAGTGCCGCCTGCACGTCAACCAGCAAACCACCGGTCTGGTCGCCAAGGCCAGCCGTAACCTGTGCCTCGCCATTTTCTTCGTTGTAAACAGGCTGAATGCCGATGTAGGGCAGCACATCGCCCAGCACTTTGCCAGCGACAGGAGCTGCCAGCATACCACCGTAAGACGAGTAGCTGTGCGGCTCATCCAGTACGATAAGTACAGCGACCTTGGGGTCGTTGATCGGCGCGACGGCCACGAACGAAGCAATACGTGCTTCCGGGTCGCCGGAGTCGAGCTTCTGAGAAGTACCGGATTTACCACCGACCTGATAGCCGGCAACCTGCGTTTTACTAACTGCAGCACCAGCCATCAAGGTACGCATCTGCGCAGAGGTTTCTTCGCTGATTACCTGACGTTTGGAGGCAGGAGTAACATCTTTCACCACGTTGCCGTTTTCGTCCAGAATTTTGCTGACCATATGCGGCTGCACCAGATGGCCGCCGTTGATGGCAGTGGAAACTGCGGTAATCATCTGAATCGGGGTAATTTTAATGGACTGGCCAAACGAGCTGGAGGCAAGCTGCACCGGGCCAAGGCTTTCTGCTTTATAGAACTGGCTCTGTGCTTCGCCTGGCAGGTCAATGCCGGTCTTTTGGGTCAGACCAAACGATTCAAAATAAGAAAAGAAGGTCTCCGCACCCATCTTGGTACCGATTTGGATAAATGCCGGGTTACAGGAGTTAACATACGATTGCAGTAGCGTTTGCGAACCATGGCCTTCCGGGTGCGCACAGCGCATACGGGTACCGGCAACGGTCAGCGAGCCGCTACAGCTAAAGGAACTGTTAATCGTGCTGGAGCCGGAATCCAGTGCCGCTGCCGCGGTGACTGTTTTAAAAACAGAACCCGGCTCGTAAAGGTCGTTAACGGCCTTATTACGCCATTGGAACTGACGTGCTTTTTCCAGCGCTTCGGTGTGTTCATTTACATCGGCAGTAGCCGGGTCATCCTGCACCGCATCTACCTGCGCGCGCAGTGCCTCATCATAGATTGTGAACGGATCGTTGGGATCGTAAGCGCCCTCAGTTGCCATTCCTAAAATTGCACCTGTGTTTACATCCATCACAATGCCAATGGCACGCTGCGAAACGTTATGGGTTTTTACTGCAAGCTGCAGGTTCTTTTCCAGTGAATGCTGAATTACTTCGTCCAGGGTAGATACCAAACTGTTGCCGTCTTTGGCTTCATAGTAGCTTTCTTCAGCATAGGGCATCTCGTAGCCAAGCGCGTTGGTTGCCTGTACGCTGCGCCCCGGTGTGCCGGAAAGGGTGTCGTTATAATAGTATTCCAGCCCCGCAAGGCCTTTGTTATCGCTGCTGGTAAAACCGAGCACAGTCGAAGCAAAGTCGCCATAGGGGTAGTAGCGCTTGGTATCCTGGTCAATATTGACACCAGGTAAGTCAGCACTGCTCACCCATTCACGCACAGCATCGGTTGCCGGTTTTTCTACCTTTTTCTTTACACTCTCGTAATAGCTGTTGCTGGTTCGCATCCGCTCGAGCAGTGCGTCATAATCCACTTCTAAAATCTCAGAAAGTCCTTTGGCAACTGCCTCTTTTTTCTCATCCGGAATCTCTTTCGGAGAAACCGAAATATTCCACACCGTCGTGCTCTGCGCGAGCACTTTCATGTTGGCGTCGTAAATAACGCCGCGGTTTGCCGGAATCGTCGTTGCACGCATCTGTTGTTTGGATGCTTTGGCCTGCAGCTCTTCATAATCCCGCAGCTGTAAACAGCCCAGATTATAGCCAAGTAGGCCAAAACCGCCGAGCACCATTACAGCAACTGTGATGATGATGCGCCGGCGGATTGTTATCGTCGTATTCGGTTTTGGAGTTTGCTCTTTGGACATAGGCGAGTCGTTCCTTTCGGAAATTGCTGGGTAATCGTCAGCACCTTATAAAAAGACACGGCTTGAAAAAAGTCTTTTCAAGCCTTGTCGTCTCTTTTCATACTTATGTATTACGGTGCGATGTATTCCATCAGATTCATAAAACCACTCTGGAAATCGCCCAGCAAAGTCTTCACTTCTCCCTGTGGCTTGACAACTTTATCCTCGTTTTCCAGCGTGATGTAAGTCACCTGGCTGGGGTCCATTTCCATCAAGCCCAGTTGGTTGCGGGCGGTAGTCTCTACCGATTGCAGGTTCATTTTACTCTCTAAGGTAAGACTAAGATAATCGTATTCACTTTTTACTTCATTCAGCTCTTTTTGGCTTCGCTCAATCGAAGCCGAAAGCTCGGTGACCTGTGCACGTGAATAGAGCACGCCCCAGCTGAGAGATAAAGCCACGGCGCTCAAAGCAATTACTTTCAAGCCAGAAAGGTCTTTTTTCCGCTTCGATTTATTTTCGTTGGCAACGACGCGTAGGTTGCGGGGCTGTTTTTCTTCCCGGTTTTCAAAAGTACTCAGGTCATATGCAAAGTCCTGCATGGGGCGTCACCTCCTTTGTTTATCGTATTGCAAAATGCAAACGTTTAAATTTTTTCTATAATGCGAAGCTTAGCCGAGCGGGAGCGTCGGTTCACGGCCAGTTCCTCTTCGCCAGCTTCAATTGGTTTGCGGGTAATCTGCTTTGCCTTTGCCACACCGCCGCAAACGCAAACGGGAAACTCTGACGGGCAGGTACACGCGGTACACCAGCTGCGGAACCGCTGTTTTACCAGCCTGTCCTCCAGCGAGTGGAATGTGATGATGCAAAACCGCCCGCCCGGAGCGAGCAGATCAAACAAAGCGTCAAGCCCTTCTGACAAAGCGTCCAGTTCTCCATTAACGGCAATACGGAGTGCCTGAAAACTGCGACGCGCAGGGTTTTTCTCTTTTCGCCGCACCGCAGGTGGGAAGGCAGAAACGATAACCTCCGCCAGGCGCGACGTTGTTGTGATCGGCTCGCTCTCGCGAGCGGTTACGATTTTTCCGGCGATCTGCCACGAGTACGATTCCTCACCATACTCCTTTAAAATGCGAGCCAGCTCTTCTCTCGAAAGGCTGTTCACTAAATCGGCCGCTGTCGGTCCGGTTTGGCTCATGCGCATATCCAGCGGGGCATCGCCTAGATAAGAAAACCCGCGTTCCCGCGCATCCAGTTGATGCGAAGAAACACCGAGGTCAAGCAGTACGCCGTTTAGTGCAGGACGGCCCACTTGCTCTAATGCTTGTGCTGCATAACGAAAATTAGATTGAATTACAGTTGCAGGCAACCCCTGCAACCGCTCGGTCGCCACAGCGACAGCGTCGGGATCCTGATCCAGTGCATAGAGCCGGCCCGTTGTCAGTCGCTTTGCAATCTCTTTGGAGTGTCCAGCCCCACCGGCAGTACCATCCAGGTAAATACCATCCGGTTGAATAGCAAGTCCCTCAATGCACTCTGCCAGCAATACCGACACATGAGAAAAACTGATAGGTTCACTCATTTAAAAATCCAGTCCTTCCATTGCCTCAGCCATTGCGCCATCGCGCATACTTTCGGTCATTTCTTTCCAGCGTTCGGGGCTCCATATCTCAGCATAGTCGTCCACGCCGATGACGATTGCGGTATCTTCGATACCTGCATGCTCACGCAGATGAGCAGGCAGCAAAATACGCCCCTGCTTGTCCGGCTTTTCCAGTTCTGCACCAGAATAAAGCATTCTCTTCAGAGCGCGGTTTTTCACCATGCCGCTTTCAGAAAGTTTTGCCCGCACCGCTTCAAATTTAGAAAGCGGCAGTGCAATCAAACATTCGTCCAGCCAGCGGGTAACATAAAAGGTTTCACCCATCTCTTCACGGAACTTTGCAGGGAAGTTAAGACGGCCTTTTTCATCGATCTTTTGGCTGTATTCACCGGTAAGCATCGTTGCCGCCTCCTTCCTCGCGAAATGAGTCTACCCACTTTTCTCCACAATTACCCACTTAGATACTTTCATTATACAATTGCAATTTCTAAAGTGCAATACCTTTATAGGTAAAAACAGAGCCTAACGTGTGAGGAAAAACTCAAGAAAAAAACCATTTTTCACCTTTTTCGACCTTTAATTAAAAAAGTTGCAAAAAATATTGAAAAAACTTTTCTGCCTCTTGATTTTACTCGCGAGATTCGCTATAATATTAAAGTATTCCATGCCGGTGTGATGGAATTGGCAGACGTGCGGGACTCAAAATCCCGTGGTAGCGATACCGTGTCGGTTCGACCCCGACCACCGGCACCAAAAAATCAACTCATGTTGATGCAATAAGACCCGCCTCATATGAGGCGGGTCTTATTGCATTTGTACGTTTTCACACAACCATTTATAAATCACCGCTGCCAGCGACAGCCTCACTCGAACGGTCGCTCTGCTACCTATACGATTAGGGTCTAAAGTATTCCATTCCCCTTCTTAACCAAAAGAATATGCAAAACGCTGCCCACAGATTTTCTCCGCAGGCAGCGTTTTGTTTATATTGTAAGTGAAACTATTTCAAGTCTTTCCCTGTATCGGCTTTTGCAATATGAAACCGCAAGTTAAGCCATGCGTGCAGGGTTCTTTTTATAGGTAGCAAGGCTTACTACAATCAATACAATGCCGCAGGCAATCGAACCGGGAACCGCAGCGCCCAGTCCGCCGGGCTCGCCAATCATTTTCCAAAGCACGCTCACGGCAAAACCGGTAAGCACGCTGGAAACAATGCCCTGCTTGGTTGCTTTTTTCCAGTACAACGCTGCAACTGCCGGCAAGCCAACCGATGCCGCATAGAATGTCCAGGCAAACATCAAAGCATCGTAAGCATTTTTGATGTAAAGTGCAATGATGAGCGCTCCCAGCGCCAAAACCGCAGTAATGATGCGGGAGTAAGAAAGTTCTTTTTTGTCCGAAAGGTCGGGTTTGTGCGTCTTCCAAATGTCGCGCACAAATGTTTGGGTGGAAATCAGCAGATAGCTGTCTGCGCTGCTCATCATAACCGAGAGAAGCCCCGCAAGAGTTAAGCCAGTAATGCCGATGGGCAGAACACGAATAACCATAGCCGGAATAACTGCATCTGCGGTGCCGAACTCTTCGATAATGTTGGGCAAAATCTGACGTGCAGCAAGCCCCAAGGTAAGTGTAATAAGAATCGTAACCGCATAGACGCTGGTGCCCCAGAACATGCCTTTTCTCGCAGTTTTTCGGTCTTTCGCCGCAAAAGCACGCTGCCACATTTCAGCACCGGCCACAGTAAATACCAGGTTGGTTACAATCATACCAATCAGGTTGCCGTCCAGCTCAATCTGGAACATCTCTTTCGGTGTATTCGCCAGCAAAGCGGTAAGTCCGCCTGCCTGAGTAACACTCATAACCGGCAAAATCATATAAACAAAAAGCAGCAGCATAAAGAACTGTGCAACATCTGTATATACAACACCAAACAGACCAGAGGCTGCTGTATAGGTAATAAAAATCAATGTGGCAAATATGGCGCCCATCTCATAAGTAATGCCCATATTGCCGCCAAGCATTTTAAAAATAGTGGCGGTTGCAGATATCTGAGAAGCTACCGTCGCCATCATGGTATATCCAATCAGCGCGGCAAGCAAGTATTTTACATTTTTACCATAGCGGTATTCAATCAGTTCCGGAATCGAGGTAATGCCCCGTTCCTGGCCTACTTTCTGGATTCTGCCCGAGATAGCCGAAAACAGAAACATGCCCAGCAGATAGGGCACTGCCACAACAACCGACCGCATTCCGCTTGTATAGCTGATGCCGCCTCGTCCCATCATGGCACTGCCGCCAATAATGGTTGCGCACACCGTTGCCGCCAGCACCACGGGCCCGAGGCTTCTACCCGCAACGTAAAAGTCGCCTCCGTTTTTCACCCGTTTCACAAAATGCATGCCGACGCCAAGCATCCCCAGCATATACAATACAACAATTGTGACGTCCAAAGTGGTTACATGATTCATCCTACATCTCCCTTTTAATAAATTGTTTTTTAACTAACAATCTAATTTTACAGCATAAGTTGTCAGTTTGGCAAGTCGTGAAAATCACCAAGCCTTTGCTCTGGAATCAAAAATGTTTTGTAATCTCTCTGTGTTTTCTGCCTTTCAATTCTTTATTTTAAATTAATTTTTACGGCTAACAATAAGTTTTTTAAATCTATTCGCAGTTCTTCCTAAACAAGTGTTAAGTTCTGTATATATTGGTTATATAGTAAAAGTGGCGCTTTCAGTGAAGCGTAAAATGCACCGTCCACAAATGCCATGCAGTGCTTGCATCATTTTTTCAGTGTATAAAGACAAAAATTTTTGCCGGCAGCAACGCATTTGACAATAACTTCCAGGCAACAAAAAGCTTTTTTTCTGTAAAGCAACCCGGAAGTCTGCTAAAATCGCAATCCTACCAACATGAAAGCTCCTGACCTGCTTTTCAAACAGAATCCGGAGCTTTCTTTATTTTTATATCACTTTTTCAAATAAAACCCCAGAGCAACCACAAGCGGATAATCGTCTCTTTGCCGCGCTAATGATTGCTGGCCTTCTGAGGACCTACCCAATTCTGCACTTTTGTAATCGATTTTTTAAAATCGGATTAATTCTTAATATAAATTGTGCCATCCATAATTCGGCGTGCTGTTGTTTCCAGCGCCACATAATTTACTGCCTGTTCTTCTACGCTCAGTTTGAGTTGCATCACACCACTCGGATGTCCCAATCTGACGACACCTTTCTGTGCTAACTGAATCGAATCGGCAAGCAGTGTACCAGACACCACACCGGCCACGGCAGTGGCATTGGCGGAGGTAAACGGACTTGCTTTATGTGGTTGACGCACCGACCAGATTCTCACACAAATGTCCATATCTTCCGCTGCAATTTTGCGGCCTGAAAGATCTATGTAACCTTTGGGCGTTGTAAAAATGCCTATTTTAGGAACACCGGAGAAGTTATGATACGCATCGTCTAAATCTTTTGCAATTTTTAATTTTACAGCAACTGCGCACCGAATGGCTTCCAAAAATGCACTGGCGTCAGAACATGCCTCCAGTGTTTCCGGCAATTCCGTACCGGTGAGTCCTACATCTTCTGCGCGCACTAACACCATGGGGTTCGAGACGTCCAAAATAGTAACATCAATGGTTCCAAAACCAGCAATCTGCAACTGCTCTTGCGGACTGCCTGTGGGGAATAATGCCCCGGTTTTTGCCCCGGCAGGATCCATAAACCGAAGTTCCAGCGCAGGGGCAGTGCCATCAATCCCTTCTAGCACAAAATCTCCCTCTTGTGCCAGCACACCGCCTGGTGTGGACACGCAGCAGACTACTGTTTTTTGAGTATTCAGGTTCAGCATCCGAACCTCGGTAACGGGATCTTTGGCCTCTACCAAGCCTTCTTCAATCGCGTACGGGGCAACTGCTGCGGACATATTTCCACAGTTCGAGGTATAATCCACCTTTGTGCTTCCTACCACCACTTGAACTGAAAGATAGGCAAGGTCTACGTCGGGCCGTTCCGGTTTTGAAATAATTACTGCTTTGCTGTTGGAGGAAACGCCGCCCCCTACGCCATCCATCTGCTTTGGGTCTGGCCCACCTATCGCCTGCAGAATAATATTGTCCCACTCTTCGGTGTTTTCAGGCAAAAATTCTTCTCGAAAAATCAATCCACGGCAAACGCCACCGCGCATTAAAGTTGCGGGGTATTTTCTCATAAAATTCTCCTTATTCCTCTTTTTCAGTCGGGAGCAAGACCTCTTATTTTCCTCGTCAATTGGTCTGTATTGACATTATATCATGGGAGTAATCTTGCTACAATTCGCATTTTTATGCAAAATTCAAATCGATTTTCTGCATTTTCAACTTAACCTGTTTTTGTAGTGTCAGCTTCATGCTTAGGTAATTGTACTTCTTTTTATAAGTCAGGCTTTTAAGATTGTGGTCACGGGCAAAGTGTCGTTTCACCTGTTATGCAGGCAAGTCTATTCACCAATTTGCGTACTGTTCAATATACTCTGGTAGAAGAACCTTGATAAAGGAGGTCCGGATATGAGAGTTTATAACCTTGTTCGACAGAGCGAGGACGCGCGTGACTATAAGGTTTCGTTGGCACCTACAATTGGCGAGTTGCCAAAAGCAGTAGATTTGCGCCCTATTTGCCCGCCGGTTTTTGACCAAGGTAGTCTTGGCAGCTGCACGGCAAACGCCGGGGTAGCCGCCCGAATGATGCTTGGCCATATCGATTCCATGTTGTCGCGGCTTTTCCTATATTATAAAGAGCGCGAACTAGAAGGCACCGTGAATCAAGACACCGGAGCTACAATGCGTAGTGTCTGCAAAGCATTGGCTGCCTATGGGGTTTGCCTGGAACTTTTTTGGCCTTATCGAATTGACCGATTTGCAGTTCCGCCTCCCGCCTCGGCAACCTGGACTGCGCGGAAATATCGCATTTCTGCCTACCGTAGTTTTGACATTCTTGACCCGGATGCTCAAATTCTTCAAATGAAACGCTTTCTTGCGTTGCAAAACCAGCCGGTAATGGCAGGTATTGACGTGTACCAAAGCTTTGAATCCCCTTCTGCCACGCAAACCGGCATCATCCCTATGCCAAACCCGAAAGTAGAGCGGCGCCTAGGTGGCCACGCTATCCTTTTGGTGGGGTATGATGATGCACAGCAATGCTTTTTATTCCGCAACAGCTGGGGTACCGATTGGGGCGATAAGGGTTATGGTTATCTGCCTTACGCGTATATTTCCCAAGACTACGCATTTGATTTTTGGGTCTTGGAATAGTTCCTCTTTCACTTTATTGATAGCGAACAACGCTTTCCTTTCTCAAGATAAAAAGCCGCCTTTTTTAAGGCGGCTTTTTATCTATTTCTATCGCAGTTTCAATTATTTGATATCTTTGATGTGCTCCATGTTTTTGCGCACATCTGCACAGCAACCTTTAAACTGCTGATACTCTTCGTCTGTCATCGGCAGCTCGACCACCTGCTCTACACCCTTAGCGCCAATCACAGCAGGCACACCTACAAAAAGATCCTTTTCTCCATATTCTCCACACAGCTCTGCTGAAACCGGCATAATCTGTTTTTCATCGTGCAGCACAATATTCACCATGCGGGCACAGGTACTGGCAATGCCGTATTCGGTGCAAAACTTGCCGCTAAAAGTGACCCATCCGCCGGCAATTGCCTCTTTGCGTATAGCCTCGCGGTCAAACTGGAAACGTGGGTCAGTTTTTGCACAATCTTCCAGCGAGCGGCCACCGAAAGAAACCGCAGACCAAGGTGCCATCTGGGATGCCCCATGCTCGCCCATCATATAGCAGTTGATGGATTTATGGTCTACGCCTGTCTCACGAGCAAGGCAGGTACGCAGGCGGGAGGTATCCAGCCCAGTGCCGGTGCCAAAGACTCTGCCACGCGGCAATCCCGAAAGCTTTGCAATCTGGCTGGTCACAATATCGCAAGGGTTGGTGATGTTTATGATAACGCCGTCAAAGCCGGATGCCATAATTTTGTCCACATACCCGCTAACTGCCTTAATCGTAAAATCCATCTCATCCAGACGGTCGTGGTTGTTACGCAGAATATCGATATTGCCTGTGCTGTTTACAATCACATCGCAGTCTTTCAGGTCTGCAAAGTCTCCGGGGCGTACATCTACCCGGTGCGGAAAGTACATGCAGCTATCCATCAAATCCTGACTTTCGCTAATGGCTTTTTGCGCATTTGCATCTATTAAAACAATCTCGTCGGCGATGCCCTGAATTGCAATTGCATAAGCGCAATGTGCTCCCACGTGGCCTACCCCGATGATACCTACAATTCTCTTTTTCATGTTTCTGTTTCCTTTCTGTTATGCGGCCAAGCTTTTTACAGCTTTACCGTCTATGTTGATTAATTTATCTACGCGAACACCGCTGGCTGGTTTACATTGTAAAGTTCAAAGCTGCATCGTGCCGTTTCAAATATTAGACCGTGTGGTCCAATATTGTATTTTCTAGCTTTTAAACTACAAAAACCACAAGTGTATAAATCATACTCAATACCATGTAAACTGCGATTAAAACACCAAACGCCGGCAGCGTTTTTTTCATTACCTTTGCTTCTTTGCCTACTTCGCCCACAGTTGCACAGGCAGCAACCGTGTTGTTGGGGCAAATAAGGTTGCCCAGCGAAGCGCCTGCGTTTTGCGCGGCAAATACCGTTACGGGATTCATCCCCAGCGACTGAGCTGCCGAAACATGAAGTTCTGCAAACATAATATTAGAGCCCAAACCGGTACCTGTGATAAAAGAGCCCATAGATCCAATCAGCACTGCTGCTGCCGGGTAAAGCACCTTTGCAAAAGCCGCAATGTTTTGTGCAATCAGTGCCATCATGCCGGTAGCTGCTGACTGCATGATATAAGATACCACCAGCAGGCTGCCCATTGTAACAAGCACCGGCACCATATTGCGGCCTGTCAGGCGGCATACTTCTTTAAACTCTGTACGGCTTACCCGCAACGTTACTGCACCAAGCACCGCACAGAGAAAAATCACACAATCAACCCAAACGATGTATCCGAAGGTGGTAAGAATTTTCAGCGGAACGGTATACCGAATAACCGGCAAAAGCACCAGCATGTAAAGGTACGGAGAAAGTGCCTGCACCGAGCTATACTTTTGTTTTACCCCTTGTGGGAACTCGTAACGGTATTCTTCCGGTGTGCGAATCGGCACCACTTTCACATAAAGCACTGAAAACAGAATCGAAATAAATCCTGTGCCCATCGAGGTAACTTCCGGCCCAATAAAATTAGACAGAAAGAACATGGTGCCCCCAGTGGTTACGCCCGCATACAGCAAATAGGGTATGATGCCCCGAAACCCTTTGCGGCCAAAGGTAAGTGCTACAATCAAAAACGGAATAATAAGAACGCCGAACATATGAATGCGCCCTACCATGGCGGAGTTTTCTGCCGCTGTGCTAATCCCTGCATTCACCAATGCCGCGCCGCCAGAAATTGTTGTCAATCCGGCGCCGCCCCACGAGCAGGGCGTTGCATCGCCGAGCAGTGCTACCGCGATGGCCGTGACCGGCTCAAACCCCAGCGCCACCAAGAACGGAGCGGCAATGGCAGCCGGTGCACCAGCGCCTGCGGCACCCTCAAGAAAGATGGGAACCATCATGCCAACGATAACCAACTGCACTCGTCGGTCGGTGCTGATTTTAGCAACTGTGTTTTTCACGTCTTCGATGGCCCCTGTGGCTTTCAGCGTATTTAAAATAACGAATGCTGCAAACACCATGGCCACAATTTTCAGGCCTTCTTTAATGCCCTTCCAAAGCAGTGCATCGACAGTTGCAACATTCTGTGTAAAGCTCATCGACTGCACGTTGAACCAAGTGAACGCCAGCACAATCGTCCATACCAGTGCAAGCGGTGCAACTTTCATCGCTGGCTTTTTAAAAGCCAAAATACCGACGAGCACCACAATAATCGGGCTTGCAGCTAAAACAAAATTGATGACTTCCATAACTAACTTTCCTCCCCAAAATAAATACAGCACTGCTTCATTGCTGATAGATGCTCTGATTGCGATGCCGCATAATAAAAAACCGGCTCTGCCCGAAATGGACAAAGCCGGTTTTTTGATACCTGTAATTACGCCATTGGGCGCAATGGATACAAAAAAAGCGGAATTCCATAATCCGGACGCAGAAAATAATTGCAGATAAGCAGTAGTGCAATTAGGCCTAGCAGGCTAATTAGGGTAAGGGATAGCGCAAGAATAGCGCACAAAACTGCAACAAAAAAGGACACCAACAGAGTGGTGTCCTTGCGTAGAGCAAAACGAGAAGCGGAGCAAACCTGGGCGCAGCGAGAAGCAGCTTTGTCAGCGCAAGCTGCAAAGCAAAAAGTCGTATTCATTGCAACGCTATTTACAAAGTTCATCCCTCGCCGCCCCTTTCTCTCGAAAATTAAGTTAGTCTTATTTTCTTCCAAGTTGTGGTAAAAGTCAAGATAATATTTTCATGTTTTTTGCATTTTAGTGATATTTTATGCAAAGCGCCAACAGAGAGTTTCTTTTGCGCATGGCACTTTAGCACTTTTAACTGGTAAACTATTTCTGTTTTGATGGTCGCAATGTGTTTAATGCCGACTAACCTCTCTTTTCCTTTTCCCGTCTGCCCTCACAGTGAGCTTTGCCCTTAATGCTTCTGCCAAAAAAGAAGACGGTGACAAAAAAGGTAGCAGAATTTCTGCCACCTTTTTAATGATGTTATAAACTTATCCGCTCTGCTCCATTCGGGTACGGGCTGCAACTTCGGCGCGCTCTTTGTAATGATGCGTTTGCTCCAGCATCATGTCTTTTACTTTCATCAAACGAATCTGCGTGCTTCGCTCGTTTTCGTCCAGTTTCATCGTAATAAACTTGATGTTGGTTTGCAAATCCGGAATCATCACATGCTCCAGCGCATTTACGCGTCGGCGTGTTTTCTCAATTTCCGCGGCCATCAGCTGGCAGCTTTTCTCCACCTGCGCCAGCCGCAGCATATCCGGCAAAAGCCCTGCCATCGACGCAATTGCGTCGTCCAAATCTGCGGATGTGTAAGCAAAACCGTAAGAATAAAGGTCCCCCTGATCTGCACTGCGGTGCTGGGCTGTGTACTCCGGAATCTCCACGCTCATGACGTTGCGGGTTGCTACTTCAAGATAGACCCGCTGCGTCGGTGCCATCAATGCGGTGTTCATTGCCTCATCGCTCATACCAGAACGCGCAAGCACAAAATCTCGGTTGGCCGAAGCGATGCCGGCTTCTACCTTTTCGCGCAGGGCTTTATTTTCGCGCACCAGCTCTAAAAACTGTCGCATCAATTCGTCGCGCTTGTCTTTGAGCAGTTTATGGCCCCTTGTGGCGGTAACCAGCTTTTTCTTTAGCCGGGTCAGTTCCATTCGGGTTGGGTTCACATGGGTCGCCATTCACACTGCGCCCCCTTTCTTTTGCGTTTTCGCTCAAGTTTTTCCGTAATAGCGGTCAAGGTCTTCGTCCTTAATGCGCTTCAGCTCGCTGCGCGGCAAAATAGAGAGCAGCTTCCACCCAAGGTCAAGTGTTTCTTCAATGCTGCGATTGGTTTCGTAACCTTGCGAAACATATTCTTTTTCAAAAGCGTCTGCAAATTTTGCATACAGTTTATCAATTTCGGTCAGTGCAGCTTCGCCCAAAACCACCGTCAGCTCTTTTGCCTCTTTGCCGCGTGCATAGGCTGCAAAGAGCTGATTCATCGTGCCGGAATGGTCAGCGCGGGTTTTGCCGTCGCCGATGCCTTTATCTTTCAGTCGCGAAAGGCTGGGCAGCACGTCAATAGGCGGCGCAATGTTTTTGCGATACAGCTCACGCGAGAGGATAATCTGTCCCTCTGTAATGTAGCCGGTCAGATCAGGAATCGGGTGGGTTTTGTCGTCCTCGGGCATCGTCAAAATCGGAATCATCGTGATTGAGCCGTTTTTGCCCTTCTGGCGGCCAGCGCGTTCGTACAGCGATGCAAGGTCGGTATACATATAGCCAGGGTAGCCGCGGCGGCCCGGCACCTCTTTACGCGCGGCTGAAATCTCACGCAGTGCGTCTGCATAGTTGGTGATATCGGTGAGGATGACCAGCACGTGCATATTCTTTTCAAACGCAAGGTATTCGGCAGCAGTCAGCGCCATACGCGGCGTTGCAATACGTTCAACTGCCGGGTCGTCTGCAAGGTTCACAAACAGCACGGTGCGATCCAGCGCGCCGGATTCGCGAAATGAATTGACGAAAAAGTTGGACTCCTCAAACGTAATACCCATGGCAGCAAATACAACCGCAAATGGCTCGGTAGTGCCGCGTACTTTTGCCTGGCGTGCAATCTGTGCTGCCAGGTTTGCATGCGGCAAACCTGAGGCCGAGAAAATCGGCAATTTCTGCCCACGCACCAGCGTGTTCAGGCCGTCAATCGCCGAAACACCCGTTTGAATAAATTCTTCCGGATAGGTGCGGGCGGCTGGGTTAATCGGCAAGCCGTTGATGTCGCGGCGCTGGTCGGGCAGAATTTCCGGACCACCATCGATGGGGCGGCCAAGGCCGTCAAACACGCGGGAGAGCATATCCTCAGACACACCCAGCTCCATGCTGCGCCCCCAAAAACGCACTTTGCTGGATTCCACGTTGATACCGGTAGAGCTTTCAAACAGCTGCACCAGAGCGTTTTGGCCGTCGATTTCCAGCACCTTGCAGCGGCGGGTTTCGCCGCTTGCCAGCTCAATTTCGCCCAGCTCATTATAGGCGACGTTTTCCACGCCGCGCACCAGCATCAGAGGCCCTGCGACCTCCTCAATGGTTCTATACTCTTTCGGCATGGTCAGTCCTCCTCCTTGCTTTTAGCCACTAAGTCTTCCACTTCGCTGCACAGCTGCTGCAGAATCTCCTCGTACACGGCATCTATCTTTTCATTTTCGGTGTATTTAAAGCGGCCAATAGCCTCACGCACCGGCAAGCTGCAAAGCGCCTCTACCGGCGCGCCTGCCTCCAGCCCTTTGGTAGCCTCATCAAAGTAGGCAAGCACCAGTTTCATCATCAGGCGCTGTTTTTCCAGCGGGGTGTAGGTATCCACGTCGTGGAAAGCGTTCTGGTGCAAAAAGTCCTCGCGAATACTGCGGGCCGCCTCCATCTTGATGCGGTCAGGTGCACTCAATGCATCCATACCGACAAGCTGAACAATCTCGTTCAGCTCGGATTCTTCATGCAGCAAAAGCATGACTCGTGCGCGCAGCTCGAGCCAATCTGGTGCCACGTTGTCGCAGAACCATTTGCCCGTCATGTCGGTGTAAAGCGAATAGCTGGTCAGCCAGTTGATGGCCGGAAAATGGCGCTTATAAGCGAGTGCGGAGTCAAGGCTCCAGAACACTTTCACAATGCGCAGCGTTGCCTGGCTCACCGGCTCGGAAATATCGCCGCCCGGAGGAGAAACTGCGCCGATGACCGAAAGTGCACCTTCGCGCGGCTCACTGCCAAGGGTTTTGATGCGGCCTGCACGCTCATAGAACTGCGCAAGGCGGCTGCCCAGGTAAGCGGGGTAACCCTCCTCACCGGGCATCTCTTCGAGCCGTCCGCTCATCTCACGCAATGCCTCTGCCCAGCGCGAGGTAGAGTCTGCCATCAGCGCCACCGAATAGCCCATATCACGGAAATATTCCGCAATCGTGATGCCGGTGTAAATCGATGCTTCGCGCGCTGCCACCGGCATGTCGGAGGTGTTGGCAATCAACACGGTACGCTCCATGAGGCTGCGACCGGTATTCGGATCTTTCAGCTCTGGGAATTCGTTCAAAACGTCTGTCATCTCATTGCCGCGCTCGCCGCAACCAATGTAAACCACCACGTCCGCTTCCGCCCATTTGGCCAGCTGATGCTGTACCACGGTTTTGCCGGAGCCAAACGGCCCGGGCACCGCCGCAACACCGCCTTTTGCGATGGGAAACAGCGTATCAATCACACGCTGGCCAGTCACAAGCGGCATATCCGGCGAAAGCTTTTGCTTATAGGGGCGGCCACGGCGCACCGGCCAGGTCTGCATCAGCGGCACCTGTTTTTCACCGTCTTTCGTGCGCACGGTGGCAATCATTCCGGTTACTGTAAAATCCCCTTCTTCTATCGCAGTAACAGTGCCGTCCATGCCCACAGGCAGCATGATTTTTTGCGTAATCAGCTCGGTTTCTTTCACTGTGCCAAGCACATCACCTGCCTGCAGCACATCGTCCACTTTTGCAACCGGCACAAAATGCCACATTTTTTCACGGTCCAGGCTGGGCACCTCCACGCCGCGCGCCAGGTTGTTGCCTGCACGCTCCATAATCGCCTCCAGCGGGCGCTGGATTCCGTCAAAGATGCTGCCGATCAGGCCTGGTCCAAGTTCTACGCTCATCGGCATACCGGTAGATTCTACAGGTGCGCCGGGGCCAAGGCCCGAAGTTTCTTCGTAAACTTGAATTGACGCTGCGTCACCGTGAATCTCGATGATTTCTCCGATGAGCCGCTCTTCTGAAACGCGCACAACGTCAAACATATTTGCATCGCGCATTCCGCTGGCAATGACCAGCGGGCCGGCGACTTTTTTGATCGTTCCTTTGCTCATATCGTTGTCTAACCTTCCTTTCGGGCGGATTAATTAAGGTTATTGGCTATCAGCGCCAAAAATAATGTCAGAACCGACAGCCTGTTCTACAAAGCGGCGCACATTTGCAATGCCAGCACCCGTGTTGCCGTAAGCACCGGGCACGGGAATAATCGCGGGCATCAGCCGTTCTGCATATCCTGCAATCTCCTCTTTCAGCGTATCTGCAAGTGCTTCGGTCATGTAAATCACCGCGTAGTCTTCGTCCGCCAGGCGGCGCAGAGTGCGCGCCGCTTCTGCTTTTTCCACAACGGGAACAATTTCAAGCCCAAGAGCCGCAAAGCCGTAAATGCTGTCGCGGTCCCCCAGTATCGCTGCCTTATACATACATCCCCCTCAGCCTTTCCCGCACGGCAGCCGCAGGCAGCCGGTTAAGCTGCCCGGACAAAATCATGCGTACAGATTTGATTTCGCACTCTCGGGCCAGAAGGTATGCAGCCAACGGGCCAATGCCGCTGTTGACTGTTTTTTGGCTGCGGATGGAATTCATCATCAGATTATCGCACCAGCACTCAAACGCCGCTGCGCTCTTGCGCAGCGCGGGGACCGCCTCGGCGTAATCTGTATTAGCAAGGTAGGTGTATAGGGCCTCTAGGCCTTCTCCGGCGGCAAGCGCCAGCCGGTCTGCCGAAAGCGTTTCGCATTCCACCAAAGCCTCTCGCACAAAGCTGCGCGGTTTGCCGAGTTTTGCGCAGCGGGCTGCTGTTTTAATATCTGCCACTGCAACTATCAGCTCGCCATAACGCGCCAGAATATCACTGCCGGAAGCCTTGCCTGCTTGGTAGGTCGCCGCAAGGGCAGCAACGTCCAAACGTATGTCGCAAAGCTGCCCGTCGCCCGAAGTGCGCAGTGCATCAAACGCAGCTTCTCCGGCCACGCGCATCTCCGGCGGCAAATCAGAAAAATCTGCGGTTTCTGCGGCATGCCGCAGCTGTGCAAGCGGCACGGTGCCGCGCGGAAGATAAACAGGTTCCACCTCTGAGCCGGTGATGGTTTTTTTAATCGCGGCTTTCAGGTTGTGGTAGTCGTTTGCCACCAAAAAGACATTAAACGGGGACATATCCTCTACCATTTCAGAGATAAAGTCCCAGGTTTTATTTTCTTCTGCCATTAAAATTGCGCCCGGTTCGTGCAGCTCTGTCTCCCAGCCTTTTTCGGCGAGGATGGCGAGCGCTGCGTCATAATCGGGTGCTGCCAGCATCTGCTCCAGCGTGGTGGAGGTCAGCATAGACAGCTCCCGCACATGGGCGCGGGTAACGGCATAGATGTATAGATTGTTTGCCATTCACGCTTCCCCTCTCTGCCGCTAGGCGCAAAACAAGGTCTTTTGCGCAATGTCTTGCAGCTTTTCGCGCGCTGCATAAAAAAGACTTTCCAGTGAGCAGTTCTGTTCGATTTCTCCGCAGCGCAGAATAAACCCGCCGGAGATTGGCACCGGTGTTTTGCTGATGGTCAGTTTTGCTTCGGGCGCAGCTTTTTTCAGCTGCTCTGCAAAATCTGCCGGCAGCCTTGCCAAATCTTTTTCGCAAAGCTGCATCTCACCCTCGGCCTTGCCAGCGCACTGCGCTGCAAGCTTCAGCAAAAATGCAACAGCCTCACCATCCGGCAGTTCTTCCAGCTGTTTTTGCGCATCGGCGATAACTTGGGCAATCAGCTCTCCGCGTTTGCTGAGCAAAACGCGCCGCTTTGCCAGCCGTGCCGCACTTTGTGCAGCAGTATTTGCCTCGTTCAGCTTTGCTTCATTCAGCTCATCTTCATTGGCTGCAAGCAGTTTTGCTTTTTGCTCTGCCGCTGCCAGCATTTCCTGCACCTCGGC
This sequence comes from Pygmaiobacter massiliensis, assembly GCF_900199435.1. Classification (GTDB taxonomy): domain Bacteria; phylum Bacillota; class Clostridia; order Oscillospirales; family Ruminococcaceae; genus Pygmaiobacter; species Pygmaiobacter massiliensis. The sequence continues at coordinate 1,841,587 of NZ_OAML01000003.1, read as the reverse complement.
CTCGGCAGCATCGGTCACGGTTTTTGCCGCCGCCTCACTCTCGGCCTGGATATGCGCAATGATTTTTTCGATTCCGGTCAATGGGCTCCCCTCTTTCGTTTTAGATTTTGTGTACGAAAGGATCTATCATACCGGAAGTTTGCCGATGTTGACGATAGCAAGCAGCGAAATCAGCAAGCCGAAGATAGCGTAGGTTTCAACCATAGCGGGCAAAATCATGGCTTTACCAAACTGTTCGGGGTGTTTGGCAACCAGCTGGATAGACGACACCGCGGTACCAGCCTGGCCAATGGCAGAGAAGTATCCGATGATTGCCATCGGCAGGCAAGCGGTAAGGTAAAGCAGGCCTTTGGCAAGGCTCATTTCAGCACTGCCACCGAAGATGCCGCAGTTGATAAAGATCATGAAAGTGACAACGAAACCGTAGATGCCCTGGGTACCGGGCAGCAGCTGAAGAATGAGCACCTTGGTAAACATAGACGGATTTTCGCTGATGACGCCGGCTGCGGCCTGGCCGGTACGGCCAACACCGATTGCAGAGCCAACGCAGGCGAACAGGGCGGAAAGTGCTCCGCCGATTAATGCAAGTGCAACACCAAAGCTATTCATAATTAATTATCCTCCTTGGAAAGTTTGTAATATTTTGTATGTGCGGCAAACGGCTCAAACTTGCGTCCACCGCCATTATAGAACTTGCCGAAGAACTCTACGAACTGCAGGCGGTTGGTGTGAACATACGCGCCCAGCAGGTTGATGCCGAGGTTGATTGCATGCCCCAGCAAAAAGATAATAACAAACACGATAATACCAAAGCCGCCGAGCGGTTCTGCTGCCATGCCTGCCATTTTGTTAATGACTGTGCCAATAACGCCGGTTGCAAGGCCGAGTGCCAGCAAGCGGGAATAAGAAAGGATATCGCTGAGGTATCCTGTGGCACCATACAGACCGTAAAGGCCGCGCAGAATACGCACTACCCAGTTTTTGGAATCTCGCCCAGAGGTAAGAATAATGCCAAGTGCACCTGCAAGGATAGCACCTTTTAAAATTGTCATCCCCACCGGCGGCAACGCCAGCTGAAAGCCTGCAACATCTGCAAACATACTGCTGGTCGTCAGCAGCAGCACCAGCCCGCCAATCAGCAGATACCAAAAGATTCCGTCGTAAAAAATTTCTCGGTATTCCTTGTTTTTAAAGTGCTGCGCCATATTCATTGCAAGGCCGCAGAACAGGTGGATAATACCAAGCAGCAGTGCAAACAGCAACATACGCATCGGGTCATCCAGCGGCGCAAACCACAAGGGCCCAAGTGCTACATTAGAGCCAAAGAAGGTGGAAGCAACAACACCTACCACATCACCGAAGAAGCTACCTTGTAAAAAGCCCCAGAACATAGTAGAAATGCCGCAGTACAAAAACATTTTTAAAGTGTTTTTCATGCTGCTTTCCATGTTTTTGAATTTGGTAAGACAAATGCTGCAAGCCAGCACAATTAAAACACCGTAACCAGCGTCAGAGAGCATCAGACCAAACAGCAGATAATAGAACAGCGACATCACCACCGAAGGGTCCAGCTCACCTTTGGCAGGCATGCTGTACGCTTCCACCACACTTTCCACTGGGGTGGTAAAGGCGTTATTTTTCAGCAATACCGGCACATCTGCCTCCGGGTCAGGCTCTGCGATTTCTACCGCTGCCCCAAACCGCTTTTGCAGCTGCTGCTCTATTTCCGGCGCCTCGTTCGCAGGCAGATATCCTGTTAAGAAAAATGCGTATCTCGATTGCAGCAACGCTTCGGTAACCGCATACTCTTCACTGCGCATGGTGCAGTAGTCAATATAAAATCGCATCTGGTCTGCTTTTTCTGCCAGACTCTGCAATTTTTTGATGTCTGCCTCGTTCGATTCTTCGTTTTTTTGAATACGGGATTGCAAGCGACTCTTTTTGATTTCCGGGATATGTGTCGAAGGGTTTGCAACCCTCATAAAACCCGCAGCGCGCAAAGCACCTTCCGCAGCGCGCCTTTCTTCTTTTCTGCAAAGCAGAAAAATGCCTGTTGCGTCTGAATGTGTAAAGACAATATCCAGCTCATAAGTTTCAAAATGTGGTAGTTTTTCTGCCAAAATAGCCATTACAGCTTCTCTGGTCAGGGGACCTGGCAGTGTACCAATCAATGCCTCGGTAGTTTTAGTGCCTTCAAATGAGGTCGGCACCGCCAGCGGCAACCATGGTTCAAGAGCCGCAATCTGTGCCGTTAAGCGCTGATTTTCTGCTTTGCGGTCTTGAATCGCTTTGCCAAGGGTTAAAATGCGTGCTGTGAGCGCGATGGTCTCTTCGTTTTTTTGCATATATGCATTGCAGGCTTCTTGCGACAGCGTTTCACGCCCCGCCAACATAGAAAGCGGCGGTGCTGACTTTACCCCATAGGTCCCAAGCACTTCTAAAGCGGCTTTGGTCTCGGCAGCGCCTTTGTCATAAAAAGCGCGCTTTTGTGCTGCTTCTGTTTGGGAGATAGAGGCTGCTTCCGGCGCAATAGGCGCCGGCTGCACACAGCCACACCGCTGCAAATACGCTAAAATATCTGCCTGCTGATGCTTCAATCCGCAGACCGTAATCTGCTTCATGGCAACAATCGCCATGCGTTCTCACTCCTCTCACTGTATTTCCGCCGGTCAGACGAGCTCTGCGAGAATCGCATCGATCGTTGTGTTCCAGTTTTGCTTTGCCTGCTGCTTAAGGGTCTCGCATTCCTGCGCGGCCTCCGTTTCTGCCTGCTGCATAAGCGCTTGCGCAGCTTGTGCAGCCTTTGCCAGCTGCCGCTCTCCGGCTTGCTTTGCTGCCTGCACTGCATCGTCACAAATAGCGGCCGCTTGCTTTGCTCCGTCTGCGCGCAGCTGAGCGGCCTGCTTGGCGGCAAGGGTCTGGGCTGCATCTGCAGCGGCCTCGGCTTCCCGTACGGCTGCAATATCGTTTTGATTCATCAGATATCTCCTTTCCTAGGTTGGGCGCGGGCAGGCTCACCCGCAAAATTAGGTCATAGCTTTATCATAGGCGATTTATTCCACAAAATCAATTGTTTATTTCCAGAATCTAAACAACTTTTAGGAATTATATACAAACACAACTTCTTGAAGCCATCTATTTTTTATAAAAGCCTCTGCTGTATTTTGTCATTTGTGCAGACTTGTCCACATTTATAAAGATATTGCGGAGAAGTCTTCTCACTGGCACATTGCAGCTGTCAATCAACCTTCAGCATATTACGGCCTGGGGCTGTTGCTTTCCGGCACGCTTTGCCGCAAGAATACTTCAGGGTCAAAACCGTACATCTGCACTATCTCTAGCCTGTCACTAATACAAAGGTCCAGCGGTGTCACAATCCTCCCCTCATCCGAATCAAGATCCACCCCAAAATGCTGCCAGGCGTACCAAACCAAATAAGCACACTGCAGCCCAAAAAACTGGCTTTCTTGCGATGCTGCTTTTTCATGAAAAATACCTGCTGTAAGGCGGTATGGCACATCATGCAGCACTTCCATACCGTAATCGGCTACCTCTTGCCTTTCTTCTGGAGATGCATCCTTCACCCGCAAAACTGCATAGTTTGCAAACTGTCGCCAGCTGTCGATGCTGCTTGTTTCTGAATTTTGCCCCAGCACCCGGCTTTCCAGTGTCGTTTCGGCATCCACCACCAGCCCGGCATGGCCATGTTTCCACCCAAACGAATGCGTGCTGAGTGAAACGATAATATCGCCCGGCTCGGCCGCTATAATAGGCGGCGCTCGCATGGGTTCCCCACTTTCCGTGGTCATAACATCCTCGCGAGTAAACCAGCCGAGCATGGGTTCGCATTGAATATAGCGCTGCGCAAAAAATAAATCTTGATAATGCAAAATCTGCTGCACGCCTTCTTCTCCTTGCGCTTTCAATAAATTCACAGCACTTTTGCCCAGCCCCGTCTGGCGCATCAGCAAATCGTAATCTTCCGGCTTTAAGGTTTTCTCGCTTAAAACAGGGTCCAATTCTTCTTTCGTATACTGGGGTGTAAAAAATCCATTTTTGTGCGCTACCACCGCTTGTGAAAACAAGACCCAAACAATCAGTGCTACCACAACCAGTGTGGCGCAGGACGCGATTAACCCCCAATTTTGCCTTTTCACATGTTCCCCTTCTTTACAGCGCAGCACATTGCTCCTATGATGGCGCATTTTGAGCCAGATAAACCACCTTTGACAGATTGGCAAACACTTTCTGCAAATTAAGCTGCCGCATACGCCAACTTTTCTTCTCTTACCTTTAAATAAAAATAAAACCGGGTGAAAACTCACCCGGTAAAAATGCGGCTCAGCGCCCAAATTGGCAGAGCGGCAGCCGCGGTGCATAAGAAAACCGCTGACGCCATTAGTATGCCACTTGCAATCCACATCAACCATATTACACCCCAAACGTGGTGCCTCTGCCACAGTGCCTCTTTCGGTCTGCGTGACCGGTCTACAACTTTTTGAAACTGAACCATATCCCTTCCCCCTTTGCACTTTCAGTTTAGTCCAACCAAAATAAAAACGGGAAAAGGATTTTTGCAGTTTGGATTAAGGCTGTATTAGCAGACACTAAAAGCAAACTTGTCCTCTTTTGCACAGAAGCATTTATACGTTAAGTTTATTTGCTTCATCAAAATACAAATTCAAAGCTTTTTCTTCTTGTTACTCTGTTTTTCTTGGATTTTGCTAATATTCATCTCTTTTTTCTGTTGATATCCAACTCTTCTCCATTTTAAAAATTCAGTGCTAACGCGTAAGTTTTCCACAAAAATCACCTCGCCGGTGGAAAACGGCGGGGTGATTTATCTGGTTAAAATTTATCCGTGACTGCAGCAGTCTAAATGGGTTGCCTCAATCAGTTCATCATTGCTCAATTTACTATAAGCCAAAGCTTTAGACCATTTCAGCCCCGCTGCCGCTACAAACATTCTGCCATACTCTTCGTCGGCAAGGATGCAGTGTGCGGCATGCCGGTATTGAATGCGGCAATCTACGGAACCGATACTGCGCATCGTGTTGGCAATCAGTCTGCTCTTTTCGCCCGCGCTCATGCTGCGGAACAACTCACCCGCCTGGCGGAAATTATTGTCTGTCGGATCTTCTTTCGGGTCAAACCGCCACATTGCACCTTTGATGCAAACCGGTGGCTCTGCGGTGTCGGGTTGAGCCTGCCACTCTCCGCAACTGTTAGGGGTATAGGCGACAGTTGCGCCATAGTTGCCATCGGTACGCATCATGCCGTCGCGGTGCTGGTCGTGCACCCGCACCTGGGCACTGTTGACGGGGATAAGGTTGTGGTTCACGCCCAGGCGATAGCGCTGGGCATCACCATAGGCAAACAGTCTGCCTTGCAGCAGCTTATCCGGCGAAAAGCCGATGCCCGGAACCACATGCGCCGGAGAGAAAGCAGCCTGCTCTACCTCAGCAAAATAGTTCTCCGGGTTGCGGTTGAGTTCCAGTTCGCCGACTTCATGCAGCGGAAACTCTTTCGTGCTCCATTTTTTTGTAATATCAAACGGATTTTCATAATGGTGCAACGCTTCTTCTTCGGTCATAATCTGAAAATACATCGTCCAGCGCGGAAAATCGCCCTGAGCGATGGCATTGTACAAATCCCGGCCATGGCTTTCCCGGTCCTTGCCAATCAGCGCTTGGGCCTCTTCATCCGTCAGGTTCTTAATGCCCTGTTGGGTCAGCATATGGAACTTGCACCACACGCGGTGGTTGTCTTTGTCATAAAGGCTAAAGGTATGGCTGCCGAAGCCGTCCATATGGCGATAGCTGGCAGGAATTCCTTTATCGCTCATAACGATTGTAATCTGGTGCATGGCTTCCGGCAAAATGGTCCAAAAATCCCAGTTATTCTGCGCGTCGCGCAGGTTGGTTTTAGGGTCGCGTTTTACTGCTCGGTTTAAGCCGGGGAAGTTTTGCGCATCGCGCAAGAAGAAAACCGGGGTGTTGTTGCCAACCAAATCCCAGTTGCCATCACGGGTGTAAAACTTGCAGGCAAAACCACGAATGTCACGCTCGGCATCAGCCGCACCGCGCTCACCTGCCACAGTAGAAAACCGCACAAAAACATCGGTTTTTTCGCCGGGCTCAAACACCTTTGCTTTTGTCCAGCAACGCACATCGTGGGTAACGGTAAATGTGCCATATGCCCCACTGCCTTTCGCATGCATCCGTCGCTCTGGGATTACTTCACGGTTAAAGTGCGCCATTTTTTCAAGCAGCCATACATCCTGTAATGCCGCCGGGCCGCGGGGGCCGATGGTTAGCGTATTTTCGTTGTCGGCCACGGGCGCGCCGACTTCGTTTGTCAATCTAGGGTCTGGCATATTCATAAGATAAGCCTCCTTTTTGTGTTAAAAGCGCAAATGCGCCTTTGGTTCATCTTATGAATCTTCGATTTATGCTGTGTCGTTTTTGCTCGATTTTTCTGTTTTTAAAGGAGGTAGTATACTGAAATACAACTAAACAGAAGTACACACACCAGCGTTTGCACCGAAAGCGTGGTAGAAATATATTCTCCATCCTTTCCTACCCGCGCAAACAACGGAATAATAAAAGGCGCTGGCAGCGAGTAAAGAATCATGAGTGCTATTTGCAATTGCTTATCGAAAGGGAAAATAGAAAAAATCACAACGCTGGTCACCAAAAGCAGACCTGCCATCATCAATAAGCGGCAAAGCACTGTTTTTATAACCGGCCCCAAAAGTTGCTTTTGCAATTTCAGCTCATAACCTACCACTATAAGCACTAAGGCTCCAGTGGGTACTTTTATCATTTCAATCACTGCACGTAGCATCGCGCCGCCTGCTGTTGATTCTAATACACAAGTAGTTCCTAAAGCCCCCAGCAAAACTCCCGCTGACATTCCTATAAAACATGGGTTGAAAATCATATTGCGCACTAAGCCGCCCGCACTCGCCGCAGCTCCCTCCTCCTTTTTTAGCGTCGCTAAAAATATGGTGTATGCAAAAATGGTTTGTCCCAAATCTACTGTTGCGAAGCCGCTTTGTTTACCTGTAAGTACACCAAATAAAGCATATCCAAGCATTCCTCCTTCTGCACTGGAGAGTAAAAACGGCATAAACTTTTGGTAGGGCTGAGCAATCCGCCTGATGCCATAGCCCACTGCCAATGCCGCACCAAATCCACAGTAAACAACAAAAAACACTGCTAAGGCGCGCCATTCATATTGTGCACGAAAAAATGCATCAAATAAAACAACTGGCAAACAGATCCGACTAATCACACTTTTTAGACCTTCCAGGCCTCGCTCGTCAAAAAAACTTTTTTTACGGCACCAAAAACCGATGCCCAACATTGCAAGAACCGGTACCACCATGTTTGCTACCTGCTGTATCATTTGCCGCTTCCCCCTACACTTACAAAAAGAGGCAGACCCTATGTCTGCCTCTTTTCCGTTTTATTGCGATGTCCTATTTAGTGAGTTTCGTCTTCAAAGAATTCCCAGGCTTCTTTTGCCGTCATTCCTTCATGCACAATCTTGTTTACGGCTTTTGCCATTTCGATGGGGTACTGGCTTTGGAAGATATTCCGTCCCATATCTACACCGTGAGCACCTTTACGAATAACATCGTAAGCAAGCTCGAGTGCTTCTTTTTCTGGCAATTTTTTGCCGCCAGCTACCACGATGGGCACCGGGCAGGCTGCAACAACCTCTTCAAAATTTTCGCAGTCATAGGTTTTCACAATTTGGCAGCCCATCTCTGCAATAATACGGGTGGCGAGCTTAAAGAAACGGTCCGTGCGTTCCATCTCTTTGCCAACAGCACAAACGCCTAACGTAGGGATGCTGTAACGCATACCGGCATTGATGACCTGGCTAAGATTATCAATGCTCGAAAGCTGGCCTTTTGCACCAATGAAGGTTTGCACTGCCATGCAGTCTGCATTCATACGGATTGCATCCTCAATATCTACCGCAACCACTTCGTGGCTGAGGTCGTCCTGCAACATCGAAGAGCCGGAGGTGACACGCAGCGCCACAGATTTGGTCAGCTCAGGAGCGACACAGGTACGAATTGCACCACGGGTACCCATGAAGCAATCCACATACGGTGCCAGCTGCGGAATTAAGAGATCCAAGCGCTCTAGACCGGCGGCAGAGCCCATGAAATAGCCATGGTCAAATGCAAACATCACAGTGTTTCCGCTTTTAGGGTTAAAAATATTAGACATGTGTTTTTTCATGCCCCAATCCAGGCTGTTTGCTCCTTTCAGATAAAAACCATTCTGGTTAGCAAACGGTGTTTCTACATGGTAATCTTTTGCGACCTTCAGGCCCTCTAAATCTGCCATATGTATTTCCTCCTTATGGATAATAAGTTTCAGCAAATTGGTGCAAGCTGCCACACTTTGCGCCTAAGCGGACAACATCCTTATCCGCTTAGGCGCAAAGTAGAGCGGGTAATTGCCCGGCCTACTTTGCTGGGTATCGTTAAGAGAAAGAATCCTTAGAGATGAGAAACTAGAAGTTATAGTCGTTCATGTTCTCAGCAGTGTAAACGGTGTCTTCGGGCAGAAGTACAACGCCGTTGTTGGTATCAGCAGTTGCTGCACCCGCGCTGATGGAATCATTCGGAAGAACTTCGCAATCGCCAATGCCGGGGATGCTGATGACATCGCCAACTTTTACAGTGTTGCCGGCTGCAAGGTATGCTGCAACATAGCAGCCCATGCCGCCCTGTACGCCGCAATCCCACAGGCCCCAGTTATACAGGGTGCCGTTGTTGCAGTATTCTTTGATTGCGTTGGGAGAAGCAAAACCGGTAATAGTAACTTTAGATTTGTCATAGCCTTTGTTCTCAGCAGCCTGCAACTGGCCGGGCAGTGCGGTAGAGTCGTTGCAGATAACGAGATCAATGTCGGGGTAAGCTTCGAGAACTGCCTCGCCGACGGTGATTGCTTTCTCAGCATCCTGCTCAGAGTAGTAGTTGTCGGGGTTTACGTTTTTCCAGTTCGGATAGTTTTCAGCAATGTATTTCTCGCCTGCAACCTGCCAGGAGTTCTGGTCGGTTACAGTTGCCTGAGAGTAGTGCCAGCAGTAGGTAACTTCGTCTTTTGCAGGGTCAACGCCGCGGTCTTTCAAACCTGCTACAGACATATCAACCAACATTTTGCCAAGAACTTCCGGAGTGCCCTGAGAAACCATGAGGCCACGGTCTTCGGGGTTAGCGTCAGAGTCCCAGGTGCAAACAGTAATGCCTGCATCGGTTGCGTTTTTCAGTGCGTCAGAAACACCTGCCGCGTCAACAGTAGAAATGCAGATAGCGTCTACACCCGCAGCAACTGCCTGGTTGATGACAGCCACCTGTGCAGAAACAGAGGCAGTTGCATCGCCCATGTAATCAATGGTGATGCCCCAGTCTTTTGCATATTTCTGTGCGCCGTTGTTGGCAGCCTCAAAAAATGCATTGCCGGTCAGTTTCGGAATAAAGGCAACTGTTTTGCCTTCGATGGATTTGATGCCAGTGGAGCTTGCGCCGGATTCCGCGGCACTAGAAGCGGGTGTGCTGGCAGCAGGTGCGCTGGAGCTCGAACTACCGCAGGCAGCCAATGACATAGCCATGCAGAGTGCCATAGCAAGTGCGAAAACTTTTTTCATGGTACATACCTCCTAAAATTTATACCCGGGGGGGAATTCCCCGAATAAACGATAAAATTATTTCGACGACACTGCTTTTTTCTTTTCGTGCCGTAATCTACTCAACTTTGCCGTAACTGCGGGATTACTCGCCACCGCACGGCCAACAACTACCACGATGAGCAGCACGCCGATGGGAATATCGAGATACTGGGTATTGACCTTGAAGCAAAGCGGCATACCAAACCGCAAAAGTCCGATGATGAGTGCTGCCAGCGCAGTTCCAATCACGCTGCCTTTACCGCCGGTGGAAAGCGTACCGCCCAGCACCACTGCAGTAATGATGTTCATTGTCAACCCGCTGCCAAGGTCTGATTTTGCGGTGCCGAGATATGCAGTAAGTACAACACCTGCAATCGCAGCACTAACTGCACTTAAAATGTAGGTGGACATTTTAACAAGCCGGCTGTTGATGCCGGAATATTCTGCCGCATTGGCATTGACACCAACCAAAAAGATGCTGCGTCCATATTTGGTTTTGTGCAGCAACAGATAGGCGATGACTATCATACCAAGGTAGATAACAATTTGAAACGGCACTACACCAAATACTTTATACTTCGCAATCCATTTAAACGAATCTGGAAATCCGCTGATTCCCTGGTAACTTTCAGTGCTGGACAGCGTTGAAATAAGCAATGCAAGACCGGCATACAAGAAACTGCCGCCAAGCGTAACCACCATTGCCTGTACGCGACAATAAGCGATAAAGAAACCGGAAAGTGCACCGCAAAGCGCAGCCAACAGGATAGCGAAAATCACAGCCACGCCAGGGCTCATACCAAAATCCTGCCAAAGAACACCGATGGTAATTGACGTCAAGCCGATGATAGACGGAACCTGAATATCGATGCCGCCCGTAATCATAACAAAGGTCACGAACAGCGAAACCATGCAAATTGCGATATAGTCATTGACACTATTAAAAAGCAGCGCCGGGCGAAGAAATTTTGGGTTTTTGCTGCCAAAGATTAAAAATTCTGTAGCCAGCAACACCACAAGAAACATATTCCAACTGAATTTCGGTTTGTTCTTCAAGTTTTTCATAACCGGACGCCCCCTTTGACTTCTTCAGCCACCGACGTTCTGGCAGCAAGCCGCGCGCGGCGATTTTTCTCCGCAGTACGGTGCTGCATCAGTGCATCTGCCACAACAATGGTAATTAAGATGACACCGGTGATTGCGTTATCATAGTTGGACGAGAACCCCATAAAGACAAGTAGATAGCTGATAGAAGCCATAATCACTGCACCAATTGCAGCGCCGATTACGGTCCCAACACCACCGGTCAGGCTGATGCCACCAAGTACGCAGGCTGCAACCGCTTTCATGTCATAGCCGCTGCCGCTGGTAGAGGTAACAAAGCCGATTCGGCTGCAGAAGATAATGCCTGCAAGGGCACTCATCAGTCCGCATATAACATACGCGGTAACTTTGGTGCGGGTTGCCGGGATGCCAACTAAAGTCGCGCCACTTGCGTTGTCGCCAACTGCAATAAAATAACGGCCCCGACGGGTGCGGGTAAGTAGCAGGTGGATCGAAACTACAAGCAGTACGGCACAGCAATAGTAAACAGTAAACTGTCCAATCATCGTAACCGAAGAGAAATCTTTAAAATCTTTGGGCAGGTTTTCCACCCAGGCACCGCCAGCATAAATGTACATCATGCCGCGCAGAATGCCGTTGGTACCCAGCGTGAAAATAAGTGACGGCACCTTCATCACTGCGACACCCCAGCCGTTAATTAAGCCAACAATGGCACCGATAATGAGGCCCATGGTAAATGCAAAAATCCAGTTTGCACCGTCGCGCAGCAGGCTGCCTACGACAGTTGCCACAAAGCCTAAAGTGGAACCTACCGAAACATCAATTTCGCCAACAAAAATCGCAAATGCCATGCCGACCGCTACCAAGGTATAAACAACGGACGAGTTAAAGCAGGCACTGATACTGCTGACAGAAAAAAACTTTGGATTTATAAGACCAACAATCACGAACAGCGCAGCCAGAAACAGAAAGCTGGTTACTTCGCGCGCTCGCAATACTTTTTTCAAATTGCTCATGCCTGCGCCTCCTGTTCACAAGTTACACCAAAAGCGGCAGCCATCAGGTTATCCTGTGTAATCTGTTCTTTTCCAAATTCTCCGTTAATTGTGCCTTGGCATACGGTAACCGCACGGTCTGCTAGCTCTACAATCTCTTCCATATCGCTTGAAATAAGTAAAATAGAAACGCCTTGTTCTCGCAGGTCATGAATAATGCTGTATACATCGCCGCGAGCCGCTGCGTCAATTCCGCGTGTCGGCTCGTCCAAAATGATAATTTTGGGTTGAGTGGAAAGGCTGCGCGCAATCACAATCTTTTGCTGATTGCCGCCGGAAAGGCTGCCAGCCAACTGGTCTTGACCTGTTACTTTAGTGCGGAAATTATCCACATATTGTTGGGTAACGGTGTGCTCGCACTTTTTGTTTAAAAAGCAGTTGCCCATTTCTTTATCTTTTAGCAGTGCGCTTGTGGTATTTGCGGCAACGTCGCAAATTTTAAACAGACCGTTGAGATGTCTGTCTTCCGGCACATAGTTTAGCCCTGCCTTGATGACAGCACGGGTCGAGAGACCTGTAATATCTTTGCCGCCTAAAATGGCTTTGCCGCCCAGAACTTTATCCATCCCAAAGATAGTGGTGGCCATTTCGGTACGTCCGGCACCTACTACGCCCGCAACGCCCAATATCTCACCAGGATAAACTTTAAGATTCATATGAGAAAAACCATAGCCGCTGTAATTTTGCAGTTCAAATATCGGCTCGGCCGTATAATCTACTTTAGTATAAGGTTTGCCGCTGTGGTCGACCGCCTCTTCCATGTTCGGCGGCAACAAGCCTTTAACCAGCATCTCGCGGGTAAAATCGCTTGCCGCCCCGCTAAGGGTTACAACACCATCACGCAAAATCGCAACATCGGTAGCAATCTCAAAAACCTCTGCCAAGCGGTGAGTAATATAAATGATGCCGATTTGCTTTGCACGCAGGTCATTGACACATTTAAAAAGACTTTCTACTTCGTCGAAAGTTAAGGCACTCGTTGGCTCATCTAAAATTAGCATCTGCGCGTGGCGCAGCAAGCCACGCAAAATTTCAACAAGCTGCTGCTCTGCGATGGAAAGGCTGCTTGCTTTGCGGTTAAGGTCAAGATGCCAGCCAATCTCGTTCATGGTGTCTACGAGTTCTTTATGTAATTCAGACTTGCTCTTTTCAAACCCGATGACGATGTTTTCTTCCACCGTCATATTCGGAAAAAGCAACGGCTCCTGTGGAACCATATAAATTCCCTTGGACAGTGCCACCGACGGCTTTGTGAGCCGCACTTCCTCACCGTTGATTTCGATTGTGCCTTCGTCTTGCTGGTAAATACCCATGATGATTTTCATCAACGTGCTTTTGCCAGCACCGTTGCCGCCGATTAAAGCAACCACCTCGCCAGGATAAACCGCAAGGTCAATACCTTTTAAAACGGCATTCAGGCTAAAGGATTTATGTATCCCTTTTACAGCAACCAGCGGCACAGGGTTTATGGAACGTTCTGCTTGTGCCATTGAGGACCCTCCATCCGAAAGATTTGTAAGCAGCAAGTTTAAAACATTTGTTGCTTTGCCGAATTTTTATCCGCAGCTTCATCATAGTAGATTTAAAATCATTTGTCAATTGATAAATCATTATTTTCGCATTTTCTTTGCAACAAATTACCCTATTTTTCTTTCCATCAAATACATTTTTTATATAAAACAGCTTAAAATTTGTTTAAATTGAGTATAAAGCTACCTTTAGTTTCGTGCGAAATACATAAAAAAGATTACAATCTCAGATACGTTTGACAGATTGTTTTTTGACTGCTATACTAAGTATATCTTAAACAAATGATTTTTAGTCAAACATTTGTTTAAGATTATAACAAAAGATCGCTTCTGACAAAAGTGTACATTTTTCTATGCTGGATACATTTGTAACCGTATTCCAAGCTTCTATTACATTCTTATTTTATGGAGGATACCCCTATGGACCGTGACAACTCTCGTGATTACGAAGAGGCTCTAATTGTTAAAACCGCTTGGTATTACTATTTAGAAAACATGACCCAGCAAAAAATTTCTGAACTGCTCGGCATTTCTCGTATGAGAGTGATTAAATTACTTGAGAAAGCCCGGCAAACCGGAGTGATACAGTTTAAAATTCGTGAAGACAGCGCTTCTCGCATGGAGCTGGAACGTCGCCTTGCCGAAGCTTATCAATTAAAGGATACTTTCGTGGTTCCCACCAGCCCCGAAGCGGACAGTGTTAACGAAAGTATCGCACGGGCTGCCGCCATGTATATTAGCGATCGGCTTTCTGAAAACAGCTTTATTAATATGGGCTACGGGGACACTCCCAGCCGCATTTTAAACAACCTCGCCACTATGACCGAGCGGCCTATTTCTTGTGTTTCTCTAACAGGTGGTGTCAACTACTACCTTCCCAATACGCAATCCAACATCTTTAATGCAAAGCTTTATTTGATTCCCACTCCACTGCTGGCAGCCAGCAAAGAGGTGGTAGCTGCAATGCGGCAAGAAGATGCCGTGAAAGAGATTTCGCGTATGGCCCAGCTTTCGTCGATGACCGTGATTGGTATTGGTTCCATGACAGATGAGGCGACCATTTTAAAATCCAACATTCTTACCAAAAACGATTTCCTATATCTGCAGATGCAAGGTGCAGTGGGCGATGTGCTGAGCCATTTTATCGATCGCGACGGCAACCTCGTGAATGCAGAAATCGAGGACCGGCTCATCAGCACTTCGCTGGAAACATTGCGTCAGCTAAAAAACGTCATCGGCGTTGCCGCCGGCCGCTCAAAAGTCGAGGCAATTCGTGCTGCTCTGCGCGGCGGATATCTGGACGTCTTAATTACCGATGAAGATACCGCTTTGCGACTGTTGGAAACACCCCCAGCTACAGGTGAATAATCCCCCCTTTTCGTTTTATGTTGCAGAAAATTCTGATTACCTATCATAAAGGAGCATGATACGATGGCACAAAAATATTTAATGGCGGTCGACGCCGGCACCGGCAGTGTGCGTGCTGTGCTGTTTGACCTTGCAGGCAACCAATTGGCTTGTGTGCAGCGAGAATGGGAACACAAAGAAGACCCTCGCTGGCCGGGCAGTATGGATTTCGACTGGGTGCATAACTGGGGGCTCGCTTCTGGTTGCATGCGCGGTGTTTTGGCCGAAAGCGGCATCGACCCCAAGGAGATTGCCGCAGTTTCTACCACCTGCATGCGCGAAGGCATCGTTCTTTATGATGCAGAAGGTAACGAAATTTGGGCCTGTGCCAACGTAGATGCCCGCAGTACCGACGAGGTAGGCGAGCTGATTCGTAAGGATCCCGTGCTGGAAAAAGAACTGTATTTAGAATCCGGGCAAACCTACGCCTTGGGTGCACTTCCACGCCTGCTTTGGGTCAAAAATAAAATGCCGGATATCTATGCAAAAACCGCGACCCTCGGCATGTTTAACGATTGGCTGATTTATAAAATGACCGGCATTTTGGAAGTAGAGCCGAGCAACGGCTCCACTACAGGCATCTTTGATTTACAAAAACGGAACTGGGATGCTTCGATTGCAGAGCGATGTGGCCTGCGTACTGATATTTTCCCACCGGTACGGGAATGCGGCAGCATCATTGGTAGCGTCAATGCCAAAGGTGCTGCCGAAACAGGGCTTGCCGAAGGAACCCCTGTGGTTATCGGCGGTGGCGATTGTCAGCTCGGCTCTATCGGCGTTGGTGTCGTTGCCGCCAACCAAGCTGCTGTATTTGGCGGTAGCTTTTGGCAGTATGAGTTTAACACAGCCAATGGTAAAACTGACCCAGGCTGCCGGGTACGCGTCAACTGCCACGCTGTGCCGGGTATCTGGCAATATGAAGCACTGGCTTTTAAGCCCGGCCTCGTAATGCGCTGGTTTCGCGACGGCTTTTGTCAGCTGGAAAAACAACAGGGCGAAGCCGATGGCAATGACCCTTATTATTTAATGGATAAAGCCGCGCAACAGGTGCCCGCCGGGTGTTATGGTATGATGTGCACCTTCTCGGACGTCATGAATTTTATCCAGTGGAAGCACGCTTCCCCCACCTTTACCAATTTTGAACTAGACCCCGAAAAATTCAATCGTTATACTTTTTACCGCGCTATTTTAGAAAACACCGCGCTGATTACCCGTGGTCACCTTGAGCTGGTGCGTGAAGCAACCGGCAATATGCCAAGCGAAATCATCTTCGCGGGCGGTGCCGCCAAGAGCAATCTGTGGTGCCAAATTCTCGCAGACGCACTTGGGTTGCCAGTTAAGGTGCCCGTTGTAAAAGAAGCTACGGCACTGGGTGCAGCAATTCTTGCTGGCGTAGGCGTGGGCATCTACCCTGATGTTGCTACCGCCGCGAGCAAAGTAGTACGTATTGAAAAAGCCTACCAGCCAAACCCAGAAAACCACAAAGTTTATGAACAGATGTACAAACCTTGGCGCGAGGTTTACGCTGCTCAGCTTACACTTTGTGACAAAAAGCTGACCAAAAACATGTGGATCGCGCCCGGCTTGTAAGCCTAGCTCCCCACGGAATAGATGGAGGAATAACAATGTATATCGTCAACGAGAGCGAGCGGGACTACCGTTTCGGAGACAGCGGCCCCAAATATTTAATGAAAGGCCCGCGCATGAACTTTGCTGTTGTACAGTTTCAGGCTGGCCAAGATTTTAAGGCACATCTACATAATGTGATGGAAGAAGATTTTTATATTTTAAGCGGTGAGATTGATATTGTGGTAGACGGTGTTGTTAACCACCTTAAAGAAGGCGACCTGATTCATATTGAACCGGGTGAAACTCATTACTGTGTCAATAATTCTTCGGCGCCAGTAAAGATGGTGTCGGTGTTGGCACCTTATCAAGAAGTAGATAAGGTGGAGGTCGACGGCTATACTTATTAAGTGTCGTCACATCGCTTACAGGAGGTTTGTGATATGAAATCAATCAAAGCAGTCCCTGTTACGCATGAAAATTTCCGCCCATACGGCTTTATCGCGAACATTGCTGACCCTTCCGCAGACTATGCAGTGAGCGACACATTGCCCGCCTTCCACCGTGACATGGTGCTAGCCCCTATGGCTGACCCCGCTCCTATTGCTTTTGGCTCACTCAAAATCAATCGTCGCCCCACTGAGATTCGGGACGTAGAGTACCACTCTGGGGCGTGTGAGGTTATGATGCCGCTCGACGACGATATGGTCATCTATGCTGGTCCCGCGAGCAATGATGTAGTCGAACCGGAAAAGCTGGAGGCGTTTGTGGTACCACAAGGCACATTAGTTGTTTTCCGGGCTGGTGCTTGGCATGGTGCCCCCTGGCCTGTACGCCACGAAACAGCAACTGTTCTCATCTGCCTGCCGGAGCGGACTTATTTAACTGACACGGTAAAATACCCGCTGCCGGAAGAGCAAACCATTACAATCGAACTCCCCTAATTTGCGACAGTCTTTTCAGTTTCTCGAAGATTTGGCGCAACAATAAAAAGCACCGATGCCGAGTGTGGCATTGGTGCTTTTGTTTTAAGTAATATCACGATAGCCTAAATTATTGCGCGATGTGCTTTTTCTTTGCGTTGTTTAAGCGCGCAACGAATGGTGGGCAAGTAAAATGCAAGGTTGATAAGTACAAACAATGCGCCGTAAAAGAACATCACGAAAACACCTTTCGGCATATGGCGGCTAAGAATCTCAAGCGGAGTGCCTACTCCACCGTTGATGTAGCCATAATCCCAGCCATACAACCGGTTGCCGATGATGCAGGGCACCAGCAACAATGTTACCGGCACAAAGCAAAGCAGGGTATCCAGTAGACGCGGCGTGTAATATCCGCTGGTCCAAAGTGCAGCAGCAATCAAAATCATCATAAAATGATAGAGCAGACTACGCAGGGGGACGAAGCTAAAAAACGGATAGCGGTTGAGATAAACATTAAAAACCATGCCGAAAACACCGCCAAACAGGCCAATCGTGCAGATGTTGGCCAGCGCCGCCCTGCGCATCCACCCCTCTTTGCAGAATGCCGCAAACGGCAGCATCAGCCAAAACAGAGAGCATAAATAAAGCGGCAGCGAAGTGCTTGGGTCAAGCACGCCGGAAGATTGGTATTCCCACACCCAGTAAATCGGGTCAAAGCATGCCATCAGCACCGAAGCGGCGCGTAAAAGCTGTGTCTGGGTTGCTCTGGTTTTGCGCTTGATAAAAATGCAAAAAACAGTTATAGCTACGGCAGAAAGTGCCATAAATAACAGATGAAGTGGTTGAAACATAATTCGTATCGCTCCTTTTTGTTACAGCACAGCACCCATGGCTACTGCCCTGAGAGGATACTCTTACTTTATACTGCTCATCTTAATCTCACATTTAGGTTATCTTAAAAAGAATTAAGAAAAGCCGCCTTTGGTATTCTGTCTGATAACAGAAACGCGCAAAGGCGGCAATTTTTTTCAATTTCTGCGAAAAAACTTCAAAATTAAAGTTTTTAGACCAATGCCCGGATACCGAAATACAACAAAACAACTATACCAAGCACAATCCGGTACCAACCGAACACTTTAAAGTCATGCTGTTTCACATAGTCCATCAAAAAGCGAATAGACACCAGCGAAACCACAAATGCGACCACCATGCCAAGTACCAATGTAGCCATCTCCGCACCCGTGAACTCAAACCCAAACTTGAGCAATTTCACTGCGCTTGCGCCTAGCATTGTGGGCACCGCGAGGAAGAAAGTAAACTCTGCGGCGGCAGTGCGCGACACACCAATAAGCAATGCGCCAATGATGGTTGCGCCAGAGCGGGAGGTGCCGGGAATCAGTGAGAGCACCTGAAAAACACCAATTGCAAACGCAACCCGATAGTTGATGTCCGAAAGTCGGCGTACCGTGGGGCGATGGTGCCTATTGTTATTTTCCACCACAATAAACAGAACGCCATATAAAATCAGCATTGCGGCAATTACAAGCGGCGTACTAAAATGAGCCTCAAGCCAATCGTCAAACAAAATGCCAAGCACGGCAGAAGGAATGCAGGCAACTACAACCTTAAACCAGATGGAAAACGTCTCTTTTTTAATAACAGGACCACCGCCAAAGCGAAACGGAAACATCTTATTCCAAAACAAAACCACAACTGCGAGAATAGCACCCAGCTGAATCACCACAATAAACATATCTTTAAACGCCTGGGTCATGTTCAATTTTAAAAACTGGTCTACCAACAGCATATGGCCGGTACTGCTAATGGGCAGCCACTCGGTAATGCCCTCTACAATACCAATAAAAATTACTTTTAACACTTCAACAAAACTCATGTCTTTGATTCCTCTGTGTTTCTCAACAGCCTTATCGGCTCTCGTTTTTTTGTTGTGCCGCCTCTTGCGACTGTTTTTCAGTGTACCACATCCAAAGGGGTACCGCAATCCTTTTTGCCGGTTCTCACCAGCATTTCACTGTTCCTCTATTTGACTGTGCCGCTTACGGTTGACACCTGCGCCGGAATGTGTTATATATAACCACTGGCTTTTATACCGTAAGCTTACATTTTTTGCTCACTTGCGGTTTTAATATTACAAGCTTCAAAAGAAAGGAAGTTTTTATGAAAATAAGCTTAATCCAGATGGATGTACGCCTTGGCGAGCCGGATTTCAACTTTGCCCATGCAGAGGAATTGGTGCGGCGTGCCGTAGCAATCGAGCATCCCGATGTTGTCACCCTGCCAGAAGCCTGGAACGTCGGATTTTTCCCAAAAGGGCACCTGGAAGAGTTAGCCGACCAAAACGGCGCACGTGTTAAACAGGTATTCGGCGCGCTTGCCAAAGAGCTTTCGGTCAATATTATTGCCGGTTCTGTGGCAAATCTCCGCGATGGCGCACTCTACAACACCTCTTTTGTGTTTGACCGGAGTGGTAATCTGGTGGCAGAGTACGATAAAACGCATTTGTTCACCCCCTCCGGCGAACATCGCTTTTTCACCCTTGGCAACCACGTAGTTGATTTTATGCTGGATGGTGTCCATTGCGGACTCGTTATCTGCTATGATATCCGCTTTGTAGAGCTGGTACGCACTTTAGCTCTGCGCGGGATTGATCTGCTGTTTGTCGTGGCACAGTGGCCCGAAATGCGCGGCTTCCATTGGGACACCCTCAACCGCGCACGCGCCATCGAAAATCAGATTTTCGTTGCCTGCACCAATGCCAGCGGCATGGCGGGCAAAATCAAAAATGCCGGGCATTCTGCACTCATCGATCCCTGGGGCGAAACACTGGTCATGGGCGATGACACCGAGTGCATTCTCACCGCCGAAGCTGACCTTTCGGTGGTGCAAAATATCCGCAATTCTATTAACGCTTATCGCGACCGCAGACCGGAGCTTTACGAAATCACCGGGAAACAGAAAAACTAGTCTGCTTCCCGCTCTCTTCTTATTCTCCCCTATTTGAAAAGCACGCACTTGTCTGAGTCGGCAAGTGCGTGCTTTTATTTATCAGATAGCTTGTCTCTCACAAAATTACTGCTTTGCCACCCTCTCTTCCAGCTTCGGCATGTCTGCCCAGCACCGTCGGTGAATAAACTGGTAACAAATCCCCCGGAAAGAGGTTATTTTTGATGAAGCTTCCTGTCATTGGAATCCCATGCACCGCACAGCTCGGCAGCAACGGGCAAACAAGCGTGCTCAATCTGCCGCAGGCATATGCCGATGCTGTTTTATCCGCGCGCGGCATTCCGCTGCTGCTGCCCCCTACTGACGACCCCCTACTGCGCCAAAGTGCGCTTTCGCATTGTGATGGTCTGCTGCTGCCCGGTGGCGGGGACCCTGACCCTCGCTTTTACAGCGAATCGCCCCATCCGCTTTTGGGTGAAGTTAATTTTGCGCAAGATCGGTTTGAGATAGCACTGTTTGCGTTGGCTCAAATCCGGGCACTGCCGGTGCTCGGCATCTGCCGCGGCATGCAGTTGGTTAATGTGGCGCTGGGCGGCAGCCTCTATCAGGATATTTCGCTTGCCTGCGCCACCCCGGTTTTACACCGCCAAAACGCGCCTCGCCATGCTACCATACACAAGGTAGAGATTGATCCTGACAGCGAGCTTTACCGGCTTTTGGGCAGCGCTGCGGTATACACAAACTCTATGCACCATCAAGCGGTGCACCGCCCCGGCGAGGGGTTAAATATTGTCGCCCGTGCACCAGATGGTCTCCCCGAGGCCATGGAGAATGAGGATGGCTCTCTGCTGCTGGTACAATGGCACCCGGAAGCGCTGCTGCAAACGGTGCCCCCGATGCAGCGCCTTTTTACTGAGCTGACTCGGCGTGCTGCAATTGCGGCACAAAAGCGCGAAAGCTCGGCGCCTTAAATTCGTGCCAGAGCAAACAAAGAGAAAATCGCTTCGCACTTATTCTTACCTCTCTCTTCTCTTTGCTGCATTTTATATTTCTGGCTCCTTTCTTTTCCCAGTGATCTGATAGCTTGCGTTTCAGCGCGGCTATCCCAACAAGAAGACCCCTCAGCACAATGCTGAGGGGTCTTGCTTTTTTGATATCAGAGGCAGAATTACTTTAACCGGTTTTACCGAAAAGCAAATTACTGCTGTGCGCCCTGACGGGCAGCCATATCAGCCAGCGCGTCTTTACGGGAGAGGTTGATGCGGCCCTGCTGGTCAATTTCGGTGACCTTAACGAGCAGCTCATCGCCGACAGCGACAACGTCCTCTACCTTCTCTACACGCTTGGTGTCGAGCTTGGAGATGTGCACAAGGCCTTCTTTGCCCGGAGCAATCTCAACGAATGCGCCGAAGTTCATCAGGCGGGTAACCTTGCCTTTATAAATTGCGCCAACCTCGGGGTCTTCCACGATCATTTTGATGATACCGACAGCACGGTTCAAATCATCGCGGTCTACAGCGGTTACGCAGACGCGGCCGTTTTCTTCTACGTCAATTTTGCAGTTGCATTTTGCGCAGATGTCCTGAATGACCTTGCCGCCTTTGCCGATAACATCGCGGATTTTATCCACGTCGATCATGAAGGAGACCATCTTCGGTGCATACTGAGAGAGCTGCTCACGCGGGGTGGGCAGAACCGGCAGCATGATTTCGTCCAGGATAAACAGACGGGCTTTGCGGCACTTTTCAAATGCTTCAGCAACGATCTCACGGGTGAGGCCGTCAACTTTCATATCCATCTGGATAGCAGTGATACCCTTATGGGTACCGCCAACCTTAAAGTCCATATCGCCGTGGAAGTCCTCAACACCCTGAATGTCGAGCATAGTCATCCAGCGGTCGCCCTCGGTGATGAGACCGCAGGAGATGCCAGCAACGGGTGCTTTGAGGGGGACGCCTGCATCCATGAGTGCCAAAGTGGAACCGCAGATGGAAGCCTGGCTGGTAGAACCATTAGAGGAAAGCACCTCAGAAACAAGGCGCATGGTGTACGGGAACTCGTCTTCGCTCGGCAGAACCGGCAGCAATGCGCGCTCTGCAAGTGCACCGTGGCCAATCTCGCGGCGACCGGGGCTGCGCAGACCACGAGCTTCACCGACGGAATACGGCGGGAAGTTGTAGTGGTGCATATAGCGCTTGGTTTCCTCGGTGCTGATGTCGTCGATGATCTGAGAATCACGGCTGTTGGAGAGGGTTGCAACGGTGAGCACCTGGGTCTGGCCACGGGTGAACATGCCGCTGCCGTGTGCGCGGGGCAGCAAGCCGACTTCTGCGTTCAGCGGGCGGATTTCATTGATGCCGCGGCCGTCAACACGTTTGCCGTCGTCCAGCAGCCAACGGCGTACCACGAACTTCTGCATCTTGTACATGATGAGGCCAATGGTAGCAGCGCCCCACTGCTCAAGATATTTCGCTTCGATTTTCTCCTGAATCGGCAGAAGACGCTCGTCGCGGACGTTTTTATCGTCGGTATCCATTGCATATTTGAACTCATCCAGGAACTCTTCTTTGACAGCGTCAAACAGGTCGTGGTCGAGGTCCATGCTCTGGAACTCTTTCTTGGGTTTGCCAATTTCGGCAACGATGGTATCGATAAAGCCGATGATGCGTTTGCACTCTTCGTGTGCAATATCAATAGCTTTCAACATCGTGTCTTCGTCAACTTCGTTTGCGCCAGCCTCGATCATAACGATCTTTTCCATGCTGGCTGCAACAGTCAGCTGAAGCTCGCTGACTTCGCGCTGTGCTTCGGTCGGATTGATGACAATCTGGCCGTCAACAAGGCCCATGAACAGACCTGCGATGGGGCCTTTCCAGGGAATGTCAGAGATAGAAAGCGCGATGGAAGTGCCGATGATGCCTGCAACCTCGGGGCTGCAGTCCTGGTCAACACTCATAACGGTCATAACAACCGAAACATCGTTGCGCATATCTTTCGGGAAAAGGGGGCGAATGGGGCGGTCGACCACACGAGAGGTCAGAACCGCTTTTTCACCGGGGCGACCTTCGCGGCGCATAAAGCTGCCGGGGATGCGACCAACTGCGTACAGTTTTTCTTCAAAATCTACCGAAAGGGGGAAGAAATCAATACCGTCGCGGGGTTTTTCGCTCATGGTAACGTTGCAAAGCACTGCAGTCTCGCCGTAGCGCACCATGCAGCTGCCGTTGGAAAGGCCGCACATTTTGCCCGTTTCAACAATAAACGGACGACCGGCGATCTCAGTTTTCCACTCGCGGAAATTGGGGAATGTTTCTTTGCGGGAAGTAAATTCCTCTGCCATAATGGATTGCCTCCTGTATTTTGTTTTACTCGGGGCATTCTGTTTTAGCAATAAACTCAGCATGCTGCACCGCAGCCATGTTCAGTTTACCGCTAAACACCGAATGTCCCGAAAATTATTGAAAGGACATAACAGAGAAAGCGCTCTGCCTTGTCCTTTCTAACCGTCTTGCTTATCTGGGACAAGCATACTATCTTAATGATTATAGCACGCAGCCCCTGCTTTGTAAAGATACGCAGCCGGGCGAAAACTGTCTAAAACGGCGGTGTTTTTTCGATGAATAGCACACAATCCGCAGTGAAAAAGCAAAAAGCAATACAGCTGCTTTTCTGCAGCGATGCATCTTCTTTCTCCGCCCTTTTCCCTCTTGCACACGCCAGTTTGCACCGCATACCGAAGACGCCCTATTTTATATTATTTTGCCCGTATAATTCCTGTCCCTAAACAATATAAGCCCAATTCACTTTGCATGTTTTTTGTGGGCAGCTACTGCGCGAGAATCCGCCAGACAAACAAAAAATCCGGTACTATAAAGTACCGGATTTTACTGTAATTATTTACGCAGGCCGAGTTTTGCAATGATTGCACGGTAACGCTCGATGTCCTTTTTCTGCAGGTAAGCGAGCAGGTTACGACGGCGACCAACCATTTTCAGCAGGCCACGGCGGCTGTGATGATCGTTTTTGTTCTCTTTCAGGTGCTCGGTGAGGTGGTTGATGCGTGCAGTGAGCAGTGCAATCTGAACCTCCGGGGAGCCAGTGTCTTTCTCAGACATGCGATATTCCTGAATGGTAGTAATTTTCTCAGTCATGGTAATTGTTCTCCTTTAAAATAAAATATCTGCCACGAACCAAGGGAGGGTTGGAGAACCGCTCTCTGAGCCCGGGTAAGCTATAATAGTATAGCACAACTGCTATGCTTTGTAAACTGTTTGTCCCGTTGCCTACGCAAAATATTCTTGCGCGGCCTTTACGGCACGTTCAATACAGGCGTGCAGCTCATCTAAACTTGCATATTTGCGGGTTGGTTCCAGGTACTCGTGCAGCTCCAGTCGTACCGTTGCCCCATAAAGGTCGCCAGTAAAACCGATCAAAAAGCTTTCGCAGGTGACATCTTCTCCGTCCACTGTCGGGCGGCTGCCAAGGCCGGTTGCTGCGGCATACGCCACACCGTTGACCTCAGCGCGAGAGATATATACCCCCTGCTTTGGCATCAGCATGCCGGTTGGATATCGCTGGTTGATGGTGGGAAAGCCCAGTCGCCCGCCAAGCTGTTTACCCGGCTGCACCGGCAGCGTTACCGCGTAGGGTGCGCCCAGCAGCATATTGGCATGTGCAATCTCGCCTGCTTCCAGCAAACCGCGAATCCGGGTAGAAGAAACAAGTGTGCCATCCTCCGCCTGCATATCCACCTGTGTATGACTGATGCCCCTGGCGCGGCAAAGCTCGCTGAGCAGTTCTACATTGCCCGCACCGCCTTTGCCGAAGGTGAAGTTATCCCCCGTAAAGACAGCGGCGGCGTTCATCTGCTCTACGAGTACCTCCTGTACGAAGGCTTCGGGTGAAAGGTCACGGAAGCTTTCGTAACCGGGGCAGTAATAATAGTCGATGCCCATCTCTTCCATTCGGCGGCGGCGCTCATCTACTGAAAGGATGCTGGAACCTTTAATGGGGTTTAGGCCATCAAAATAAAAGGTGAAAACACCGGATGCCCAGTTGTTGGCTTCCGCCGCATCCAATGCGCCTTGCAACACACGGCGGTGTCCCAGATGTACGCCATCAAAATAGCCAAGGGCAACAGCGGTTTTCTGATTCGGTTTTGCGGTGAGATCTTTCATGCTGCTCCCTTCAGGTTCGTTCTATAAAAAGTTTCTTCACGGTAACGATGCCAGCCTTTGCATCTGCAAGGCCGAGAAATGCATCATTATGGTAGACGCGGTAAACCGCATCTGCGAGCCGTACATGGGTGGGGGCACCGTGAAACAGCCGCGCCGCCAGCTCATCCGAAGCATCCAGCCGCGGGTAAGCGCCAAATACGCTGTCTACAGGCAGTAACATCGGCTCTGCCTGAGTTGCATCATCGGTGGCATTGGCCGCTGCGAGAATAGCCTCCAGTGTATGTGCCTGTGCTAGCGTAAAATCGCCGCTTTGGGTGCGGCGCAACGCTGTCATGGTGGCAATGGTGCCAAGCCGTGCAGCAATGTCCTCAACCAAAACACGGATATAAGTGCCCTTGGAACAGGTCACCGAAAAGGCGTATTCATTTTCTCCCACCTGCTCTGCCAAATCAATGGCAGTAATGGTGATGAGCCGGGGGGTGCGGGCGACCTCGCGGCCTTTGCGGGCTGCTTTGTATAAGGGCTGCCCGTTTACCTTTACCGCTGAAAACATCGGCGGAAGCTGCTGCGAGTCTCCGAGGAAGGTAGCCAGCGCAGCGCGTAGCTGCTCTTCGCTAATCTGCACCTCTTGTGTTTCGCAAACTTCGCTTTCCAAGTCTGCCGTGGGGGTGCGCACCCCAAACTTTAAGGTGGCAAGATAGGTCTTTTCGTGGTTCTGCGGCAGGTCGACCGCCTTGACAGCGTTGCCTACAAAAAGCGGAAGCACCCCGGTCGCCAGTGGGTCCAGCGTGCCGGAATGCCCGATTTTTTTTGTATGCAGCGCTCCCCGCAGCTTTGCAATTACGTCAAAGCTTGTCCAGCCTCTCGGCTTATCGACAACGAGGATTCCGTTCATATGGTGGTGTTTCCTTTCTAGTGTGGGTAAGGCTGTGGCTGGCACCAAAAGGCTTGCTGTTTGCGCAGCGTTAGTCTTTCAGCTGTTTGCCAACCTCCGCCAGTACAGCAGCTTTCGCGTTTTCCAGGTTGCCGAAAAATTCGCAGCCTGAAGCACGCTTATGTCCGCCGCCGCCAAGGCCCGCACAGATTGTGCAGGCATCCAGCCCGCCCGAGGTACGCACAGAAACTTTATAGCTGCCGCTTTCCAGCTGGCGCATTGTAATGCCAACAGATACGCCTTCAATCATACGGGGAATCGAAGTGATACCCTCCAGATCGGTACCGTCTGCACCCGCTTCTTCAATCTCTTTGCGGGTTACATACATCAGCGCACAGCGGCCGTTGTAGTGGTATTCCAGGTGCGAGAGCGCAATTTGCTCAATCATCATGCGGCTCTGGCTTTTGCTTTCAAACAGAATTTCGTTGAGCATTACAAAATCTGCGCCTTTTTCCATCAGCTCGGCACACACGCGGTGGGTGCGGGCAGTGGTATTCGCAAATTTAAAGCAGCCGGTATCGGTAGAAAGGCCGGTATACAGGCAATTTGCAATGGTAGGGGTAATCTCTACGCCCATCTCTTGAATGACCGCATAAATCACCTCGGCAGTTGCCGCGGCGTCGCCATCCAGCAGCATTGCATCGGCGTACCCAGAGTTGCTGGGATGATGGTCGATGCACAAATCGCTGCGCTCACCGTAGTTAGCGGTGAGGTCGCCAAAAAGCTGAATGCTTGCAACGTCTACCGCCACGATGTACTGCGGCTCGTAACTGCCGTCGTAAAGGCCGAGCTGCATATATTCGTAGCGCGACGGAATGGCGTCGGTACAAAGAATCGAAACTGTTTTTCGAAGTGCTTTCAAAGCCCAGTAAAGCGCCCCGGCAGAGCCAAGGGTGTCGCCGTCCGGGTTTTTATGACAAAGCAGCAGGATATTGTCCGCCGCGATGAGGCGGGCAACCGTCATCGCTATGTCAAGAATCTCACTCATGCGTATATCAATTCCTTTCCGGGAATGGTGCTGCGCCGGACTTCACATCGGTGTCGCCGCACAAACCTGCAGGTAAAAAAAATATGTTTTGTTATAACTTGTCCTACCCTGCCGTGCGCCGTGCCGCGGCGGGGCAGTCTGCAGACGCAAGCAATCGCCGGGCAAAGACAGAGGAAATATTCCCCTGCCTCGCCGCAGCGCATTGCTTCGCGTTATTGCTCGTTGAGTTCTCCGATGATTTTGTTGATGCGCGCAGCGTAAGCGGCGCCGTCGTCCCGCACAAATTTAAATGCGGGGCTTTTACGAATGTGCATGCGCTTTGCAATTTCGCTGCGCACATGGCCAGCTGCATGGTTCAGCGCATTTACTGCGCCCTTTGCAGCCTCTTCGTCACCTAAAACGCTGATATAAACCTTAGCGTTGTCGAGGTCGGGTGTAACCTCGACGCGCATAACGGTCAGAAATCCCTGCACACGCGGGTCTTTCATATGGCTGATGATGTCGATAATCTCGCGTTTCATATCCTCTGCGAGACGACCGATGTTATTGTTGGACATACTGCTCCTCCTTTCGGCGAAACGAGCTTAGTCGCGGTACTCCTCGAGAATAAATGCCTCGAAGATGTCGCCTTCTTTAATATCCGAGAATTTGTCGAGGCCCACGCCGCATTCGTAACCGGAAGCGACTTCCTTGACGTCATCTTTAAAGCGGCGCAGAGAATCGATCTCGTCCTCGGCGATGACGATACCGTCACGCACAACGCGAATCTTGCTGCCACGGGTGATTTTGCCTTCCAGCACGTAGCTGCCTGCAATGGTGCCGGCAGAAGAAATCTTGAAGACGTTGCGGACCTCCAAACGGCCCTGCTCGACTTCGCGAATCTTCGGCTCCAGCATACCTTTCAACGCGTCGGTAACGTCGTTGATGGCGTCATAGATGACACGGTACATACGCAGCTCGACATCTGCCTGCTGTGCGTCTGCCTTGGCCACGGGGTCCGGGCGGACGTTAAAGCCGATGACGATAGCGTTGGATGCGCTTGCCAGCATAACGTCGCTCTTAGAAATAGCACCGACACCGGCATGGATAACACGAACGCGCACTTCTTCGTTGGAGATTTTTTCAAGGCTCTGTTTGACTGCCTCAGCAGAACCCTGCACGTCGGCTTTGACGACGATGGGCAGCTCTTTGCGCTCGCCTTCCGCAATCTGGCTGAACAGGTTGTCGAGGGTGACCTTCTGGTAAGAGTTGAACTGCTCTTCCTTCTGCTCGGTTGCGCGGCGGTCAGCCAGCTCACGGGCAAGGCGCTCATCTTCAACGGCCTCAAACAGGTCGCCAGCTGCCGGTACTTCGGTAAGGCCGGTAATTTCCACCGGGGTGGACGGGCCAGCTTCTTCGATGACGCGGCCCTGATCGTTGCGCATAACACGCACGCGGCCAACTACGGTGCCTGCAATGATGGTATCGCCTTTACGCAGAGTACCGTTCTGTACCAGCACAGTGGCAACAGGGCCCTGGCCTTTGTCCAGACGAGCCTCGACCACAGCGCCTTTTGCACGGCGGCTGGGGTTTGCTTTCAGCTCTTTGACCTCTGCGGTCAGTGCAATCATCTCGAGCAGGTCGTCAATGCCCTGACCGGTGAGTGCGGAAACCGGTACGCAGATGGTTTCGCCGCCCCAATCTTCCGGCACAAGCTCATACTGAGTAAGTTGTTCCTTGATGCGCTCAGGATTCGCGGTAGGTTTATCCATTTTATTGATTGCCACGATAATGGTGGTGTTTGCCGCCTTTGCGTGGTTGATGGATTCAATGGTCTGCGGCATGATGCCGTCGTCTGCTGCGACAACGAGAACCGCAATATCGGTGAGGTTTGCACCGCGGGCACGCATCGAGGTAAATGCCTCATGGCCCGGGGTGTCGAGGAAAGTAATAGCTTTGCCGTTTTTCTCGACCTGGTATGCACCGATTGCCTGCGTAATGCCGCCTGCTTCGCCTGCGGTAACGCGTGTTGCACGGATGGCGTCCAGAATAGAGGTCTTGCCGTGGTCAACGTGACCCATGACGACAACAACGGGCGGGCGCTCTTCGAGGGTTGCGGGATCGTCCTGCTCGGTTTCGAACAGACGCTCCTCAATGGTGATATGCACTTCGCGCTCGACTTTTGCGCCGAGTTCTTCAGCAACGAGCGAAGCTGTATCGAAATCAACGATTTCGGAAACCGAAGCCATAATGCCAAGGCCCATCAATTTTTTGATGACCGATGCAGAGGTCTGCTTCAGTCGGGTAGCCAGCTCGCCGACAGTAATTTCGTCGGGAATCATAACTTTCAGCTGGGCTTTACGCGCTTTTTCCAGCTGCAGTCGCTGCAGGCGCTCTGCCTCTGTTTCGCGTTTTTTGAACGGCTGGTTTTTGCCGCCAAAGCGGTTTCTGTTGTTGCCAAACTTCTGTTTGCCGCCAACGCCGCCTTTACCGTGTTTACCACTTGCCTGGGCAGCACCGCGGGTACCGGCGCCAGCAAGCGACTCATACTTTTCATTGAATTTATCGAGGTTGACCTCGCCGCCGCGGGTATCTACAGTGACGACAACAGTCTCACGCTTTTGCACAGGCGTTCCCTCTTTCCGTTCTTCTTTTGCCGGTTTTACAGCATTTTTTGCTTCTACCAACGTGCCGTCTGCACGTTTCAGCGGGCCGCCCAGGGGTGCTGCCGGCTTGGATTTCTGTGGCTGCGGCTGCTGCGGTTTTGCAGGCTGTGCCGCGGGTTTCGGCTGCGGGTTCGCCTCAGCCTTCGGTTCCGGCTTAGGCTGCGGCTTCGGGGCGCTGGCGGCCAAATATTCGTCAAAGTTGTTGACCGATTTTTCTTTTGTGTAGTGTTCAAACACAAAATTCAATTCTTCTTCCGTCAGTGGCGAAGTATGTTTTTTGGCCTCGCCGAATTTTTCGGTCAGCAGGTCGAGCATCTGTTTCGTGTTCACGCCCAGATCCTTGGCGACGTCGCCGGCTTTATATTTGATTAGCATCATCTATGCCTCTACCTCCGTATCTTGAATTTGTAAAGCACCGCCCTTGGGCAGGCTCAGTGGGTATCGTCTTCGGCTGCAAGCTGGGTGGAGATGAGCTTTGCAAAGCCGCTGTCAATTACTGCAAAAACACCGGTGCGTTTTGGGCACACGTCCAGCAGTTCGTCTTGTGTCAGCGGCAGGGTGCGTGCCTGCACACCCCATTCTTCGCAAAAGCGGTCTACCCTCTTGCGGGTGTTTGCCGAGAGATCCCCGGCGCAAAAAATTAAAAAGGCCTGCCCTTTTGCAAGGCTTTCCTTTACAGCATCAAAGCCCATAACCAGTTTGCCCGCCTTGCGGGAAAGTGAAATGGCTGAAAGCAGCTTATTCGTCTGCATCTTCTCTCGCCTCCACTTCCTGTGCAAGGCGCTCGTAAATCTCTTCACTGATAGCACACTCAAAAGCGCGCTCTAAGCGCTTTGCTTTTTGGGCTTTTGCAAGACATTTTTTATCCGGACAGAGGTATGCGCCTCTACCGGATTTTTTACCGGTGACGTCCACAGAGATCTCCCCCTCTGCTGTTTTTACGACGCGCACCAGCTCTTTTTTCGGTTTCCCCTCATTGCAGCCAACGCAGCGACGGACGGGAATCTTTTTGGTTACCATTCGGATCGTCACCTCTTTATTCTTCCGTTTCGGTGAAAGCGCTCTCGCTTTCGGGGTTAGTTTTCCGCCTCGGGCTCAGCCGGTTTCTCTTCAGGCTCTTCACCATAGTAGCCGCTTTCGGGACGGATATCAATATTGTAGCCGGTCAGGCGAGCAGTAAGGCGTGCATTCTGGCCTTTGTTGCCAATTGCCAGCGACAGCTGATTGTCGGGCACAGTAACACGGCAGCTTTTAATTTCGCCCGGCAGCAGTTCCACTTTGACAACGCTTGCGGGAGAAAGTGCCGCAGAGATGAACTCAACAGGATCGTCACTGTAACGCACAATGTCGATTTTCTCGCCGTTAAGCTCCTCTACAATGCCTGCTACGCGGGCACCGCGGGCGCCGATGCAAGCACCGACCGGATCGACGTTCTCATCTTTGCTGTAAACAGCCATTTTCGTGCGCATGCCTGCCTCTCGGGAGATTGCTTTAATCTCGACGGTGCCGTCGAAGATTTCGGGCACTTCCATCTCAAACATGCGTTTTACAAGGCCGGGGTGGGTGCGGCTGATCATGGTTTTGGGGCCTTTTTCGGTTACAGCAACGTCAACGACGTATACTTTAATACGCTCGCCCTCGCGCAGAACCTCGCCGGGAACCTGCTCGTTTTTCGGCAGAATTGCTTCGCCTTTGTCAAGCTCCAGCACTACAATGCCTTTCACCGGGTCAACCTTGTTCACCACAGCAGAAACAATCTCGTGAGATTTGGACTGCATTTCGGCATACATCTGGTTGCGCTCTGCCTCACGCAGAGCCTGGCGGATAACATGCTTTGCCGTCTGGGCTGCGATGCGGCCAAACTCTTTGGTTTTGAGGGGAATTTCCAGCTGGGTGCCAACACGGGCACGCGCCTTGATGTTCTGTGCTTCGGTAAGGGTGATTTCGGTGCGCGGGTCGGTCACCTCATCCACAATCATTTTGACGATAGCAACATTAAACTTGCCGGTGGTGGGTTCAATCACAACTTCCACGTTGTCTTCTACGTCATAGCCTTTTTTTACGGCAATGACAATGGCAGCTTTGATCTTTTCGACGAGGTATGCTTCGCTGATTCCGCGCTCTTTTTCCAGCATGCCAAGTGCTTCAAAAAATTCGTTATTCATTTTTCCGGTTTCCTCCCAAAGCCAGAAATCTGGCAGATAATTTAAGTTTTGTTTTCTCTGGTATTGTTTGCCCTGCCAAAGGCGGGGCGGGGTCTATTTTTCTACGTTAGAGAACAAATCCTCATCATCGCAAAGCTTTGCAAACGAAAGGTCTGCAAGCGCAATGGTCTGTTCTCCCTGCTCGGTTTTCAGAACGATGCAGTCGTTCTCGGCACGCTGCAAAAGGCCGGTATATTCTTTCTGGCCGCTGGCATCTGCACGGTAAAGCCGCAGGTTGATTTTCTCACCGCAAACTGCAGCAAAATGCTCGGGCTTGGTCAAGCGGCGGCCAAGGCCGGGGCTTGAAACTTCAAAAAAGTAGCTCTCTACAATTGGGTCCGCTTCATCAATCAGCGGGTCGACTGCGCGGGAAACAACTTCACAATCCGCCGTTGTCATATCTCCGTCTTTATCGATGAATACCCGCAGGAACCAATCCGGGCCTTCTTTTTCATATCGTACGTCCCACAGCCGGTACCCAAGCTCCTCAACCACAGGTCGCACAATGGATTCTACCATGCCAACTACGTTACCGCCTTTGCCTTTTGCCATACGCACCTCCGTAAAAATGCCTCTACAAACACGAAGAGCGGACCTTGCGGTCCACTCTTACAGTTGAATTATTAGCGTTCTATATTAGTATATCACAAGTTTTGTAAAAAGCAAGTATTCTGCGCGAATGAAAAAATCTTCCGCCGCTTTTACTGCTTTTCATCTGCTGTCCGCCTCTTTATTATTTGTAGGAAAAGCGCGCTCATGCAGCTGGATATTTTTGCCGTATTGGTTCGGCTTACAGCATAAAGGCGATTGCCATTGCACCGTAAGACCATACAGCATTGCGGCGCAGCAGCAGGTAGATTTCTCCATAAGCAAGACTGAACGCCATAACCCCGAGCCCGGTGTAGAGGCTGCCCTTGGTTAAGATATGCACAGCACCCCAGGTGCAGCCAAGCACAATGCCGCCCCAAGGGAAGTGGGTTTGCCGGCGAAGCAAGGTTTCTGCAAACTTTTGACCAAAGATAACAATCAGCAGCACCAACGCTATTTCAAAGAAGTAATAAAGATACTGCACCGTAAACAGTAACAGCGTTTTACGGCGAAACTCTTCCAGTAATTTCAGTCCGCCCCAGTCCCATGCATTCAGTGCCACACAGGCGGCAACCAACGCTGCACTTGCGGCAATTCCCTTGGTGGTCGGCTTTGCCGTTTGCATCGGGTCAAATGTCAACTTCTGTCGAGACTTACGCACCAGAACAAACGTGAGCAGTCCCCAGCAAGCTATGGTGAGTATCCAGTGCAGCACCATTTGAGTAGGGCTGTAATCCGCTGCCGAAACGCCTGCGAATAAAAGCGGTTCAATCAGTCCAATTAACACCAATTCCAGTCCCAATCCACCAAAGGCGTAAAGCGCATAGTTTAAATAATCCCACGCGCCGATTGTTTTTTGCTTCTGCATTGGTTCTGTTTCCTTTCTGCGCCCGTTTTCTTTTAGGCCGCCGCATCAGCCGCTTATGAGTGCTGATGCAAAATCGCAATATCGTTAAACTGTTTTGCCTTACAAATAGTTTTCTATGGTATATCTGCCGCGTTCTTTGGTTTTTTCGCCATATTGAATGGCCCTTTGCGGACAGTGATGAATACAGGCCAGACACTGGTAACAAGTTTCGCCCCATACCGGCTTTCCCTCTGCCAGACGAATGGTCTTGCTCGGGCAAATGCGTGCGCAAAGCCCACAGCCAGTGCAGCTGTCTTCTGCAAAGAATGGCTTTGTCGTTCTTGCAAAACGGTCAAAGCCTTTGCCCGCCAGCGTACTCTTTAAAAAGGCCATGCCGCCTTCTGCTACGCGGTTAACGGGCTCGTGCCGCGTGATTTCATCTGCAATCTGTTCCACGGCCTGTTTTGCCTCTTTCAGCTTTTGCCGGATGGTCTGCTGTGGCTCGATATCTTCGCCTACGATGTAATTGCTCGGCATCACCACCGAGTAGCTGCTTTGAAGCGGATAGATTTTATTCAGCTGTTTCATTGCAAGGCCTGCCTCGGCACCGCAGGTGCAAACGCCATAGGCAAATCCCACATTCGGCGCAAGTTGCCTTGCAAAATTCCGCACTGGTTCGGGCACCGCCCACGCATAAACCGGGAAAACCAGCCCCACATATTTTTCGTCTTTCAGCTCTGGCGCCATATTTAACGTCGTTATATCAACCGCAGTATCGTCGGTCTTTTCAGCAAGCTGCTCCGCAATCCATTTTGAATTTCCGGTACCAGAAAAATAAAAAATCATTTTGCAGTCTTTCCTTTCTGCATGCGGAGAATCCCGCCATTGTATTAATGTAGAGGTTGGTTTTTGCCTCTCTTGTGAAAAGTCTTGCGTTAAAAACACTTAATCCAGCACTATCATATCATTCGCTTTGTACAGTAGCAACTATTTACGTCTATTTCTTTCTATTCTACTTGCTTGCAACATAAAATTCGCTTTAAGACTTTTTATCCCGGCGATACCTTCTTACTGATATTCGTTTTATGATTCCCTGCAATATAGCAAAACGGCAACCTCCAACAAGGTTACCGTTTTGCATACGTGGTTCAGTTTGGTCTTTACAGGGCCCAGTCGCCATCTTCAAAAATGGCCACTTCACGCCCGTCGCGCGTTTTACCGGTAATGCACATATCCTGCGCGCCCACCATAACATCTTCATGAATCAAGCTATGGTTGACGCCGTGGGCCAAAAGCTCTTCCTGTGTCATGCCGGTGCCGCCTTGTACGGTGCCGGGGTAGCCATCGCCAAATGCAATATGGCAGGCAGCATTTTCATCAAACAAGGTGTTGTAGAATAGCAATCCGCTCTGGTTGATGGGGCTGCTCTTCGGTACAAGTGCCAGCTCACCAATGCTACGGCTTCCCTCGTCAGTATCCAGCAGCATTTTCAGCAGTGCTTCATTTTTGTCTGCACCATATTCCACTACGCGGCCTTTTTCAAACCTCACCCAAAGCCCCTCGATGAGGTCACCGTGGTATACATACGGCTTCGTGGCATAAACAATACCTTCCACCTTATCTTTATGGGGTGCGGTAAACACCTCTTCGGTCGGAATGTTGGCAATAAAGCCCTGCCCTGCCGGAGTGTGGCTGCGTGCGCCTTCCCATACGGCATCATCGGCAAGGGCCACAGTCAGGTCCGTCCCATTGCCACTTTTCATATGCACGCTTTCGAGGTCCAGCTCGTTCAGCCGATCGCGATAAGCGGTCATTTTCTCCACATGGGCTTTCCATGCGCCAACAGGGTCGCCGCCAGTTACACGGCAAACATCAAAGATGGCCTGCCAAAGTTTCTCCACGGCATCTGCATCGCCGGGGAAGATTTTCGCCGCCCACTCTTCGCCGGGCACTGCCACAATACACCATGCCACGCGGTCATTCATCGTGTAATCGCGCCACTCTTTCAGCGCACTGCGGCGTGCGGTATTGGCTTTGTCCACCTTGGCTGCATCCAGGCCACTGAATGCCTCCGGATTTTCAGCGAGGATATGCAGCACAGCCGCGCCACCCTCGCTTTCCACGTAATCCAGATAGCTGCGCACTACGTGAGCTTTTACGTCGCAAAGCGCATCTTCGCTTGCGTGTTCAAAGCGGATACGAGCCAACTTGTCATCGCCATATTTGACGACTACATCGCGTGCACCGACGCGAAATGCCGCGGTTGCGCACATTCTTGCAAACTCGGCAGTTTCTACCGAAGAGGTAATAATCAGTGTCTGTTCCGGCTGCAAGCCCACACCAATCTCTACCGCAAAGTCTGCGTATTTTTGAAGTAATTCTTTATTCATGGTCCATTCCTGCCTTTCTGATTAAAAACAGTGTGCCTCAAAATCAGCTGCGGCACACATGGTCCTTTTGCATCAATCGAATTTGATTTTAAATTAAGAGCAAACTTTACAACACGTAAGGCAAAGCAAGTGCCAACAGCACGGTAAAGATGCCCACAAGTCCGATAGCGGCACCGCTCATTGCACCCTCTATTTCACCCAGCTGCACTGCGGTAGAGGTGCCAACTGCGTGGCTCGAAGCACCAATGGCAAGCCCTGCCTCGGTCGGATCTTTGATGCGCAGCAGACGAATAAGCAACGGTGCAGCAACTGCACCAAGCACGCCGGTCAGCACAACGCCAAACACCGTAATGGGTACCAGACCGCCATGCTGCTCTGACAGCGAGGTCGCGATTGCCATTGTCACCGATTTAGGCGCAAGGCCAACGGCCAGCTCTCGCTCCAGCCCGAAGGCTTTTGCAAGCACGACCACGCTGCCAATCGCCGTCAGCGCACCTACCAGACAGCCACCCAGTACAGGCAGCCATTGCTTGCGAATCAGCGTCAGATTCTTGTAAATTGCAACGCCGAGCACTGCAGTTGCGGGCATAATCCAAAAACGAATCATGTCAGTGGCCTCATAATAGGCCTCAACGTCGGTACCGGTAGCAAAAAGCACCGCGCCAATCAGCACCGCTGCCACAATCAGCGGGTTTGCCAATGCGCTTCCCGTTTTTGCACGCACACGGCAGCCGATACAATAAGCCGCAAGCGAAAGCGTGATGCAAAACAAAGGAGAGGTAAAAAACTCACTCATGGTCAGGCTCTCCTTTCTTTCTGGTCAGCTTCATCAGTCCGCGCACCGTAAATGCCGTGGTGACAAAGGTTAAAAATGTAGAAACAAAACAGATGACCAGAATAGCCACCATGTTAGCACTGATAATCTCGAGATAAGCGAGAATATTAACACAGAGCGGCACGAAGAAAAACGCCATGTTCTGCATCAAAAAATTCGTTACGCCCTCTACATGGCGCAGTTTCAGCACACCGGTGGCGAGCAAAAGCAGCATCAGCAGCATGGCAATTACGCTGGAGGGAAAAGAAAACGGGAGCAGTGACGCCAAAAGTTCGCCCGAAAGGCAAACCCCCAGCAAAATTGCGATTTGTGCCAGCAAATCCATAAAAATGGTACCAGTCCTTTCTGTGCCGCAGGGCGGCAATGCCGTTTTGTGTTGTTGGACAAAACAGCTTAGCCCTGCAAAAAAGAATAAAAGTAACACCGGCCCGGCGCGCTGCCGCTGTAAGCGGGCAGCACGACCACAGGCCGGTGTAAAACAAACGATCAGTATGCGATTTTTGCGGCGATATATGCTTCCAGGTCTGCGATAGCTACGCGCTCCTGCTGCATGGTGTCGCGATCACGCACGGTGACGCAGTTGTCTGCGGGGATGCCCTTCTCTTCGTCGCCAACCGTCTGGAAGTCGACTGTAATGCAAAGCGGGGTGCCAATTTCGTCCTGACGACGATAGCGTTTGCCGATGGAGCCGGCATCGTCGTAATCGAGCATGAATTTCTTTTGCAGATCGTGATAAATCTCTTCTGCCTTGCCGCCCAGCTTTTTAGAAAGCGGGAGAATCGCAGCCTTGTAGGGTGCGAGGGCCGGATGCAGACGCATCACAACGCGGATATCATTCTTCTCTACATCGACGACTTCTTCGTCGTATGCTTCTACGAGGAAGGCAAGTGCCACACGGTCAGCACCGAGCGAAGGTTCGACGACGTACGGCACATAGTGCTCGTTGGTTTCGGGGTCGAAGTACTCCTGCGTTTTGCCGGAAACTTCGTTATGGCGGCCCAGGTCGTAATCGGTACGGTCTGCAATGCCCCACAACTCACCCCAGCCAAACGGGAAGAGATACTCAATATCCGTGGTAGCTTTGGAGTAGAAGGAAAGTTCCTCTGCCTCGTGGTCACGCAGGCGCATGTTTTCTTCTTTCATGCCAAGGCCGGTGAGGAAGTTTTTGCAGTAGTCTTTCCAGTAGTAGAACCACTCAAGGTCGGTATCCGGCTTGCAGAAGAACTCCATCTCCATCTGCTCAAACTCACGGGTACGGAACGTGAAGTTACCCGGAGTAATTTCGTTACGGAAGGATTTACCTACCTGGCAAACGCCGAACGGGAGCTTGCGGCGGGTAGAGCGCTGGATGTTGGCAAAGTTAACAAAGATGCCCTGTGCGGTTTCGGGGCGCAGGTACAGCTCTGCTTTTGCATCCTCTGTAACACCCTGAAAGGTTTTGAACATCAAGTTGAATTTGCGGATATCGGTAAAGTTGTTGCTGCCGCAGTTGGGGCAGACAACGTTGTTTTCTTTAATGTAGGCAGACATATCTTCGAAGCTCATACCGTTGGCATCGCCGCCGACATCTTCAATCAGCTTGTCCGCACGGTGACGGGTTTTGCAGTCTTTACAGTCCATCAAAGGGTCAGAGAAACCGCCCACGTGGCCGGATGCAATCCAAACCTGCGGGTTCATGAGAATGGCAGCGTCAAGTCCGACGTTGGTCGGAGACTCTTGTACGAACTTTTTCCACCAGGCTTTTTTTACGTTATTTTTAAATTCTACACCGAGCGGGCCGTAGTCCCAAGTGTTGGACAGACCACCATAAATCTCGCTGCCAGAAAATACAAAGCCTCTGTTTTTGCAAAGGGCAATTACCTTGTCCATTGTTTTTGCGCTGTTATTCATCACGATACCTCCAAGTACGTTTGCGTGCTCACCCGCGCAAATGGCTTTTGCACTGGCGTGAGCATCAAGGTCTATTGTAAGCCCCCGGGCAGGGATAGTCAATACCGACCGTTGACATATGGCATGAAAACGCGCTATAATATATAAGTATTTCTGCTACAGCTTCTTTCTGTATGCAGCACAAGTACAAAAATCATATATTTCTTCTTATCCGGGTGTGGCGCAGTTGGTAGCGCGGGTGGTTTGGGACCATCAGGCCGCAGGTTCGAACCCTGTCACTCGGACCAATATGAATGACCCTCGAGTGGTCATAATACAAAACAGCATTGGGGAATTCCCAACGCTGTTTTGCTATATAAATTAAAGCTATAACTTGTATCTTTGTGGAACAATTAATTTTAACTCGGTAATATTTATAAGCCAGTGCAAATCACTTAGACGCTTCACTATAAATGCTAAAAACAGACAAATCAAGGGATCATTCCTTAATTTGTCTGTTCTATTTTTAAAAGCAAATAATACGACAATAGACAAAAATCAAAAGCACCTGCACACTCTTTGCTTGTCATGTCATAGGACACTGCAATTCAAACTGTCTATTTGCAGTATCAAATGTCCCATTAATTAAATAGACATCCATGATAAATGCTGGATTTATATTTCTTCTTTGCACTTCTGACAGAAAGATTTTAATTGCGTCTTCTTTGTTTGGCGCTTCATATCTCATACATAAGACTTCACCGCCTGGCAATGCTTTGATTTGTATTCCTTTCGAAACAACAAAATCGGGAACAACCTCAAATATCAAAATGCGATCAACGCGGCAGTCTTTCAACTCGAAAATAAATCCCCCTTCATATTCCGGCGGGATATTATTGCTACGTAGTTCTTTTACAAGATTTATAAAAACTTGAGCGTTATCCAAAGGGTCTTTTGATTCGTCAACAAATTGAGCCGATAGCGCTATGGTACGTGCCTTTATCGTTCTGGTATAAAAACCGTCTAAGTTTTTCACCTCTTCAAACACCCTCAACCTGTCAACAAGCTTGGTTAGGGCAGACTCTGCATCCTCCAAACTTTTTATTTTTTCTCGTAATACATTTTGCTGTACCACCAAATTTTGTTCAAAGGCAGCAGCCGCTTGATCTTCAAACAGTGCTGCAATGGTATCAATCGATAATCCTAAGCTTCGACATACTTTTATGATATCCAGCTTAATTAACTGAGAATGGGAATAATAGCGGTACGCAGAGAACTTGTCTGTTTCCTCTGGTTTGAGCAAATTGATTTTATCATAAAAACGCAAGGTGTCTGTAGACACCTGTGCTAGCTTTGCAAATTCACCGATTGCATATAATTTACCCATATTTTTCTCCAAACAAGTATTGACTTTGGAGTTACTCCAAGCTTTATAATCTCGATTATAGCAAGCCAGGCGCACGATTGCAAGGCTCTTACCCCTTGCGGCTCTGCTATCCCTATTATCATAGCTATGAATTTAAATTTAAGAGGTAGGTGATCATATTCTATATCTGTTGGTTGCCTTAATTGCTTCTATTATAGGGGCTATTTCGGGCTTAGGCGGCGGTGTTATCATCAAGCCAGTGCTGGATTTGCTTGGTGAACACCCGATTACAACAATTAATATCCTTTCAGCCTTTACCGTGTTGTCTATGTCGATTGTATCAATTGGCAGACATATCATCTATAAGACAAAAATTGAATACAAAATCGGAATTTTTCTAGCAGCTGGAGCCTTTTTAGGGGGTTATATTGGAAATTTTTTGTTTAGTAGGCTTCTCAAAACGGTTGCTCATGCGAACTCGGTCATATTTGTTCAAAATGCCATATTAGTCCTTCTGTTAATCTGCGTTTTGATTTACACAAATAAGTTTCGGGAAAAGGCAACCTTTCGCTTGAAAAATCCATTAATCATAATTGTGACAGGTATTTGCTTAGGGACAGCATCCTCTTTTTTAGGCATTGGCGGAGGCCCCATCAACATTGTTGCCCTTTCATTGCTATTTGCAATGGAGCCAAAGCAAGCAGCTGTGAACTCCATTTTATTAATTTTCTTTTCTCAAGCCTCAAAACTTATAACCACGGCCTTGAGTGGTGGATTTGTTGGACAAGATTTGACTATGCTTTGGCTTATGATTCCCGCCGGTATTCTCGGAGGATTTATTGGGTCAACGCTAAACAAAAAGCTGAAGGTAGCTCAGATGACTACGGTTTTTAATGCAACCACCGTAGTTATTATTGCCGTCGGCATCATCAATTCTCTAAAGTGTTTATTCCCTCTTTAACAGTAAAAAAGGAGATATTTTAATGAACAAAGAAGCTAAGCGACATTCAAGCTTCCATTACGCATGGATTGTTTTAATCGCAATGTGTGTGATACGCAGCCTTTCAGCAGCCGGTATCAATAACACAGGAGGACTTTTTCTTGCTCCTGTGTCAGAGACGCTGGGTGTTGGTGTAGGTACGCTTTCTATATATTTTAGTGTATCGTCCATCGCTACAATGCTGTTTATGCCAATTGCAGGCAATCTTATCAACAAAATGAGCACCAAAACCCTTATTTTTATTGCCACAGCCTTACAATGCGCGAGCTTTATTGGCATGGGATTTATGACCTCGGTAATCGGCTTTTACCTTCTTGCCATTCCAATGGGCATCGGTGGAGCCGTTCTAGTAAACCTTGTTGGCCCGGTTCTCATTAACCGTTGGTTTAAGAGCAAAACCGGCACGGCGTTGGGCATACTAATGGCTTGTGTTGGCTTGTTTGGCGCAGTCATTCAACCCTTGGTTCTCAATATGATTAAGGGCATTGGCTGGCAGCAAACCTATATGTATATCGGTCTGTTCATTGCGGTTGTAATCGTAATTGTCAACCTGTTTGCAATAAAAAATAAGCCGTCGGATAAAGGTCTATCCCCCTATGAGACAGGCTCCTCTGAGCAAGGGAGGTCTGTCGCAGCAAGCAGCTCTGGAATTGCGCTGAAAACTGCCGTTAAATCAAAACCTTTTTATATGCTGGTTTTGTTTATGATTTCGATTACAGCGGTGGGTGCTTTTTCTCAACATGTAGCAACCTATGGAGACTCCATTGGGTTTTCCTCCTCACAAATGAGCACGATCTTATCCATATCCATGATTGGCAGCACGGTAGGAGCCTTACTCATAGGTGTGATCAGCGATAAAATAGGCGTATACAAAACCACGGTAATTATTCTGGCAACTGCCTTGCTTGCAGTTGGTAGTTTGGCATTTGGTAAGGTGTCAATTATTATTATGACAGCCGGCGGCTTTCTTTTGGGTCTTGCTTCCATGGGAATACCGGTTTTGGCGCCACTTCTTACCCAAGATTTTTTTGGAGGAAAGGACTACGAAGCCATCTACGCCAATGTGATGATGGGGCCGCCCCTGGCCACTGTACTGCTTCTGCCTGTCTATGGCTTTGTATTTGACCTGACCGGAACCTATTTGTGGGTGCTGGGAATTATGACGGCGTTTATTCTCATTGGAACCCTTGCAATCCTGCTGGGCTTTAAAGGAAAGAAAGCCCTGTCCCAAAACAATTAGTTACTACAAGAAAAGGAAGGATCTATTATGAAAAATCTAGCTTATACTGAAAAATCTCAGTTTATTAACCCCAGATTATCTGAGCATTCTCATGTTATGGAACAGAAAATCTATAAAATTGGAGAGAACATTTACTCAGCAGTGGGATATGCATTAAATTATCCC
Organism: Pygmaiobacter massiliensis; assembly: GCF_900199435.1. GTDB lineage: Bacteria > Bacillota > Clostridia > Oscillospirales > Ruminococcaceae > Pygmaiobacter > Pygmaiobacter massiliensis. Next base: position 1,799,137 of record NZ_OAML01000003.1, on the reverse strand, counting down.
ACCATGATTGTGGGCGATGACGGTATTATACTCGTGGATGCCAGTGAAACCATTGGCTCCATGGAAGAAATTATGAAGGAATTTCGAAAGATTACAGACTTGCCTGTAAAAGCGTTCATTCTGACCCACAACCATGGAGATCACTGGGGTGGCATGACTGCTTGTGTGTCGCAGCAAGAATCGGATAACGGCTCGGTGCTTGTGGTCGGTCACGAGGAGCTCGTAAAAAACGTTGCCCAGAGTAGCAGTGAGCTTTTGGATATCCGAATGGGCCGGGCAGTTTGGATGTATGGCAATTTATTGCCTAAAGGCGAGCACGGCGCAGTCAACCTCGGCTTAGGCCCAGTGCTAGACAAGGGTATTACGCGTTTTGTTACGCCAAATACCATCGTGAATAGTAACGAGACTTTTTCATTGACTGTCAGCGGCGTAGAGATGGAGATTTTTTTTGTGGAATCCGAAGCTGCTGATGAAATTGCCGTTTACTTTAAAAAGGAAAAGGTGCTCCACGTAGCAGAGGTGCTACAGGGAGAATCCTTCCCCAATATTTACACCGTTCGCGGCCAAACGCGAGATGCGAAAAAGTGGTACAAGGCCGTAGAAACCTTGCGCACTTATCATCCTGACTCCATTGTTGGCTGTCATATTCGACCCTTGGAGGGCAAAGAGGCCTGCGAGAAGCTGTTAAGCGATTATGGTGATGCCATACAGTATGCCCACGACCAAACGGTACGCTTACTCAATCAGGGAAATACCATCGAGGCAATTATGGACGAAATCGGCACCTTGCCACCCCATCTTTTTCAGGCTGACCGAATGGGCGAGTTTTATGGCACGTTCCGCCAAGCGGTTCGGGCAATTTATGATAATTACCTGGGTTGGTTTAATGGGGAACCCACTGCGCTCAATCCAATCAGTGCGACGGAAGCGTCAAAGCGCTATATCAAGCTTATGGGTGGGCGAGAAAACGTCTTAATGGCTGCGCAACAGTCGTTAGAAGACAAGGAATACGAATGGGCATCAGAGCTAGCTTCTCATCTTGTGCGGATAGATTTCAACGATATAACAGCAAGACAGGTGAAGGCCACGGCTTGCCGCATGATGGGATACGCCAGCGAAAATGCGACCTGGAGAAACTGGTATTTAACCTGTGCCATTGAGCTGGAGGGCGCATTTGAGGAAATCGTGAAGCACATGGGCACAAATGGCGGATTCCCGCCCTTCTCAGAGAGCTTTTTGGATGTGTCCACTTACAATATGCTGGAAGCAATGAAGGTAAAGCTGAATGGCCCCAAGACCTTTGGGACAAATATGGCTGTAAAATGCAATATAGAGGGAGAATGCTTTGTGTTGCAAATACGCAAAGGCGTGTTGCAGGTGCACGGACCGCATGAGATATACACCGAAAAGCTTGATTGTGAATGCACCGTGTCTCATGTGATGTTTGCAAAACTTATGGCTAAGGACGTGACACCCTGCGATGCAAATCAAAGCGGAGATTTGCAGGTGTCTGACGAAAAGATTTTGTCAGAGTTTTTTAATTGCTTCGATGCATTTACCCCGTTTGTGGACATGCCGTTTTGTTTTCAGTAATATTCGTCTGTTTGCTGCCGGATTTCCTTTTCTCATGCGACTTTACAAGTTTGTCCTTATGAACGCTCGCACCAAAACAGTCGATTGCTTTTGCGGTCGACTGTTTTTATTTATCATCTATTTGCCGATACGTACTCTTTTAAAAGGAGATTTTCCCATGCAGTTTGGTTTAACCATTCCTTTGCAGCGATTTCTACATATTAAGACGCTTTGTTATGGCGAGCCACTGGACACGCTGTATTGCTGGGATTTGCATAAAATCCTGTTGCATGGCGAACCAAGCCTTTTAGCAGTACATTGCGCCAGCCGCTTCACCTTTGCGCTTTATGCAATGTCCGTTGCGGATTGGGACAACCTAAACGTTATCGCATACAGCGGTATCGAGCGCAGCTTACTGGAGGCCGCTATACCACAAGAAGCTATATGTAATTACCTTGAGCGCGCAGGCACACCACAGCAGACCAAAACGCACGGTCGGCGCGAGGTCGCTTATTTAAACCGTGCATGGGATGATGTTACTGCTTTGGATTATACGGTAGATGTCGAGCAGCAGTGGCAGACACTGCTCAATCATTCGGTAAACGAAATCCCCTGCCGCTGCGCTGCGCGCGAGCAAAAAGCATCTGCTTTTGAACATCTGGCAGCACTATTGCAATATTAACTGACAAAGGAGACTTTCTATATGCCCACTCGTATTGCTGTTTTATCAGATACTCACGGCCTGTTGCGGCCAGAGGTGCTGGAAGTTGTGCAGAGCTGTGACTGCATTTTCCACGCCGGGGATATCAACAAGCCAGAAATTGTAGAAACGCTACGCAGCGTTGCACCGCTTTATATTGTGCGCGGCAATAATGACAAAGACTGGGCAGCGCTGTTGCCCGAGCAGCTTACCGCAACCATTGATGGGCTTTCGTTTTTTATGGTGCATAATAAAAAAGATATCCCCGCAAAGCTGGACGAAGCAGAAATAGTCGTATTTGGCCACTCGCATAAATATTTTGAGCAGACCGTAGATGGACGCCTGTGGCTCAATCCTGGCAGCTGCGGCCCGCGCCGCTTTGACCAAGCTATTACGATGGCCGTGCTGACGGTTGCGGAAGGAAAATATGCTATTGAAAAAATCGTGGTTCCTTCACCGTCTGCTCCCAAAAACTAGCTCCGCAAAAGCATGCGTCTTTCACTTTTTCGACACGCAGCTTTCATAAAAAAAGCAACACCCCTTGCAACAGCCGAAATGGCTGCCGCAAGGGGTGTTGCTATAAGTGTTTATTGCAGTTGGCTTGCCAGTACAAAATTAAATCTCGTACCACTTAATCTCGTTGGCCTCCAGTGACAGCGAAAAGCTGCTGCCATCGCCACGGTACACTGTAGTGGTCTGTGGTTCGTAGGTGTTGTTGACCACACAATACTTGCCGTTTTTCACATAAGCGTGGACTTCCACATTGAAGTTGGAGGAGAACCATTTATGCAGATTCTTTTCGTCGTGGGTGCTCCACAAAATGCTGCGGTACAGCAAACGACTGTTCTCAAAGCTATACGGCAGACCGCTGAGGTAAACTGCGCGACCTTTGCCAAACTCATGCACTGCCATCTGAACTTCTTTTTCACGCTGGCAGAGAATTGTTGTGCCTTCAAAGGCGTACATATTCTTTTTGCCTTCGCCAAAGTCAATGGGTTTTGTGCAGTCCTGCAAAATAAAGTGATTAGTCTCCTCGTCCCAATTATACTTGTCGTAGTTCAAGGTGAATCCGGTTTCTTTTTCTATGCCAAATACACCTGCCAGCTGCAAAAAGCGTCCTTCGCGCTGATGTCCGCTCGGCTCGCCCACGCCGACGATACCGCCGCCGTTGTAGACAAACTCTTTTACTGCTGCGAGGATGTCTGCATCCTCCCATGCCACACCGCCTGTGTGGGCAGTATCTGCATCGCCAACGTTGATGAGTACATCTACTCCATCGAGCACGTTCTTATCGTTTTTGATATCCTCAAAGCTGATAAAGCGCACATCAAACGGCGCGCCGGAAAGGGCTTCAATAACACCGGCGTAGCTGTAATTCTGCTTTTGGTAGAGTGCATGATGCACCATGTGGGCACCCCATGCGCGCATTTTGCCCCAACTATTCAGCACCGCTACGGTTTTGACGCAGTAAGGGGTGGTGCCTTTGATGTTATCATACAGCTCGCGGAACTCGTTGCAAACGCTTTCCACATAGTCGATAAACTCTGGAAAATCGCAGGCAAGTTTGAGGTAACCGCCATAGCCGATGCGGTCAATGGGCTTGCGCAGAATGGCGCGGCGTGCCGTGACCCAGTTCTCTTTCGCTTCGCGTACCGGGTCTCCACCCTCGTGGAAAGTATCAGGGAAGAAGTAGGGCAGCAGACGTCCTTCGGTATATTTTACGCCGGGGAGGTCAGAAATCAAGCGCAAAGTAGAGCCATTGCCTACGCTGCCCACGACGGCATCGAGGCCAATAGTGCCGAACTCTTCCATAAACGGCTCGGTGCCAATCCAGTGGTCACCGAGGAACATCATCGCCTCGCAGCCACATTCGTGGGTGATGTCTACCATCTCTTTGGCGAGTTTTGCTACTTCGCGGCGCTGGAACGCCTGGAAGTCTTTGAACTCTTTGCTCGGTACACGATACTGGTTGTTGTAGTAGCCCTGATCGATGATATATTCCGGACGGAAACGGTAGCCGACCTCTTGTTCAAACTGCTCGAGGATATACGGGCTGACCGAAGCGGAATAGCCGTACCAGTCTACAAACTTTTCGCGTTTCAGCTCATCAAACATCAGTGTAAACTGATGGAAGAAAGTGGTATAGCGAATCACGTTCACATAGGGATGCTCTGTGATAAAGCGGCGCAGGCGTTCCATTGTAAACTTGTGGGTTTTGGGCTGACGCACATCAAAGGTAATCTGGTGCTCAAAGTTCTTCCAGTCGTTGACGACTGCATTGTACATATGCACCGGGTCCCAGATAAGATACGCCAGAAAGCTGACCGTATAATCGTGGAAAGGTTTTGCAGGCGACACGGTTACTGCGCCGTCGGCATAGCTCCACTCGGCAGTGGGTACCACTTCACCGGTTGTGCGGTCGATGACCTCCCACCAGCGGGTAATGTCGTCCCGCGTATTTACTTCCATCAGTTCAGGCGAAATACCTTTCATCAGCGGAATCGAAACTGTATTTTCGGTTGCGGTGTAAAAGCCGGTCATAATGTAGCACTGCTGCACTTCATCGGGATTGGCTTTTGCCCACTCGTTATCCTTGCGGGTGGTGTAATAGGTAGAGTATACCTTTGCACCTACGTTTTTCAGCGCTTCCGGGTAGGCGGTACCGTCGCAGTCGCGGATGGCATCTGCGCCCCAACGGCGCATCAGCTCCAGCGTCTGCGGCACAACGTCTACGTCGGTAGGAATCGTGACGCGGCCCTTATTCAATAAATCAGACATAAAACGAACATTCCTTTCTCGTAAGAGGATGAGGATACGGCCGATGCATTACTTTCCCTGGTAGGGCTTATTGTAGCAATACAGCAGTACCAGCAACCCGCACAGGCCCACCAGCATTTTCAGCAGTGAAGCAATGCCGATTACTTTTTGGCCGGTGATGATAAGCCAGAGGCAAAACAGAAACACCACTGCCGCAAGCAGCTTGCTGATCCATTTGTTTTCGCTTAAAAACTTCATAGTGTTTCCTCCTTTAACCTTTCAGGCCGCCCAGCGTCATGCCCTGCGTCAGCTTTTTCTGTACGCAGATGTAGAGAATCAGCGTCGGCAGCATAACCATAACGAGGCCTGCGTACATCTGCCCGTACTGGGCCGCTGCGTTCTGGGCTTTCATCAGGTTCATCAAGCCAACCGGCAGTGTCTTGCCGCTGTTCGGGTTAGAGAGCAGCGTCATGGCGATGATGTACTCATTCCAGAATGAGAGGAAGTTGAAAAGTATCACCGTAATGATACTGGGTTTCGCCATTGGGATGATGATTTTATACATCGTTTTGAAGTAGCTCGCACCGTCTACGTAAGCCGCTTCTTCATAGGCTTTGGGCAGTGTGGAAAAATAGCCGGAAAGTAGATAGATGGTAAACGGCAGCGCAGTTGCGGCATATACAAGTGCCAGCACTACAAGGTTATTCAAGAAGAACGGTTTGCCGCCCATTTTACGCACCAGAGAATCTGCGTCAACAAACATCAAAAAGATAGGCACTACGATGTAGTTGACATTGATAAACAGGCCGGCCATAAAAGCTGCATTCAGCAAACCACGGCTGCGGAACTTAAAGCGGGAAAGCACATAAGCTGCGGGCAGTGCGACCACCAACAGGATAGCCAGTGCCAGTGCGGTAACGATAACCGAGTTGAGCATATATTCGCCCATATGCGCTTTGGTCCATGCATTCACGAAGTTCTGCCAATAAAAGCCGGCTGGCAGCGTCCACGGGTTGCCATAAAACTCGCTGTTCTGTTTGATGCTTGCCAAAAAGACCCACGCCACCGGCACGATAATGCAGATTGCCAGCGTGATGAGCGCCACATAGATAAAAATCTTGTACAGGGTCTCGCCGGATGAGTTTTTCTTTTTGTTTTCCATGCTGACCCTCCTTTAAAATTCTAACGGTTCGCGCTTGGTCACCGCATTGACGATGGCAGAAAGAGCGAACGAGAAGATGAATACCACCGCACCGATTGCCATACCATAGCCGTAGCTCGAGTTGGTGTAAGCCTGCTTATACATATAGCTCAAGAACACCTCGGTCGAACCGTCCGGTCCACCGCTGGTCATTGCCTTGACGAAAAGGAACGACAGGTTGATAGAGCTGATGATAAAGAAGGTCAGCGTGGTGCGGATATTTGTCCAAATCAGCGGAATTGTGATATGGAAGAACTGGTGGATGCGGCTTGCGCCTTCAAGGCTTGCACATTCGTACAAGCTTTCGGGGATGCTTGCCATACTTGCCATATACATGACCATGTAATAACCGATGGCCTGCCACACCATTGCGCCCGCAAGGCTGAAGATGACGATTTTCTGATCGCCCAGCCACAGAATCGGTTTGGCATCGCCGCCGCGGAACAGCGACAGAAGGCTGTTGAGCATACCGTTGTTGGGGTCATAAATCGCCGAGAAAATGGCGGAGATAACCACCACCGAAAGAATATTCGGGATATAGAAGACCACGCGGAAGAAGTTTTGTCCGCGAATCTTTTCGCGCGAGAGAATGGCCGCAAACACCAGCGAAAATGCAAAAGTTACGACCGTGACCAACACGATAAGCAAAAGAGTATTTTGAAAGGATTGGAAAAATTTAGGATCTTGAAAAAGTTTTATAAAGTTATCAAAGCCAACGAATTTTTTCGTTTTTGAATAGCCGCCCCATTTGTAAAGCGACATCCGGAAAATATTTAGGGTGGGAATGATCATAAAGATCACAAACAGCACAACGGCCGGGGTTACGCAGAAAAACACAAATCGGCCTCGCCCTTTTTGCTTATCCACACGCTCATCTCCTGTCCATAAGTTGATATATAAAGCAAGCAAACAGCGCTGAGTAGTACTACTCAGCGCTGTTAAATAGCCTACTTAAAAAGTATGCAGGTTTTGAAGTTGTAGCTTACTTCAGTGCTGCGCGCAGCTGGTCGCTGACTTTCGTGACATCGGCGATCCACTGATCTTCGGTCTTATCGCCGGAAACCAGGCTGTTGACAGTGCCAAACAGGGTGTCTGCCATGTTCACGCCTTCGACAGCTTCAGTTGCAGCAAAGTTGCCAAGGGCAGCTTTTGCACCGTTGTCGTAGATAGCATAGAACAGCTTGTTGTCGCCTTCGAGAGTATCAGCAAAGCCTTTGATGGGCTGAATTGCGCCAGAGAGCTTCTCGGTGCCATCATCGTTTTTGGTTTTGGTGTTTGCAAACAGGTTTGCTGCCTCGTCGCTGTACAGGTAAGCAATAAACTCTTTTGCCAACTCTTTGTTCTGAGCTTCTGCCGGAATCCAGCACTGCTCAAACCAGGTGTAGCTGTAAGAATCGCCGCCCTCTTTTACAGCGGGCAGTGCGGTGAAGCCCCACTGGAAACCGTCAGCGTGGGGAGCATCAGCCATCTCGCCGATAACCCAGGTGCCGTTGGGCATAAAGAGTGCTTTGTTGTCCAGCACGAGCTGCTGGTTTTTGGTGAAGTTATCATTGTTTGCGTTTGCCGGTACGGTGGAATCGGTGTAGGTAGCAAGTTTCGCAACAATGTCAAAAGCAGCTTTGGCTTCTTCGGTCTGCCAAATGCCTTCTTCGTACTTCATAGCACGGTCGAAGAACTCGGGGCCGCCCACTTCATACAGCAGAGCATAGAAGAATGCGTCAAAGTAACCGGTGGTCGGGTAGGTGAACAATGCGATGCCTTCTGCTTTCGCTTTGTCGCCCAGTGCCCACATCTCATCCCAGGTTTTCGGTACTTCCCAGCCTTTTTCCTCAAACAGGCCAACGTTGTAGAATAAGCCGCAGGGGCTGTAGAACATGGGAGCCATGTAGGTTTTGCCGTCGCCGTACGGGTTGGTGAGAGAAGAATCGGTGAAGCCGCCGGCGATTTTGTCGGAAACTTTCACGTTTTCGCCGGGAACAGTCATCGACAGAACGTCGGTGATGTCCTCAAGGCCATCTTCTTTAATCAGGGTCTCGGTGAGTGCTGCCGGGCGGCCGGTTGCCAGGTGGACAACATCGGGATAATCGCCGGCTTTCATGTTTGCGCCGATAACATCCTCAAGGTTTTTGTCGGTCACCAGCTCAACGGTGACGCCCTCGTGGCTTGCTTCAAATGCTTTGGCAACAGCCTTCCACATTTCAGAGCCATAGGCGGTTTCGATCGCGGCGACTTTGAGAACTTTGTTGCCTTCTGCCGGTGCAGAAGACCCAGCCGGTGCGCTGGAAGAAGCAGCACCGCCGCAAGCTACCAAAGACAGTGCCAGGGAGCCTGCAAGGATCAGTGATAAAACTTTTTTCATGATCTTTTTCCTCCTAAGAAAATTTCATGGTTGCGGAAACCTCCGCTGTCTACGTTTTAACTATAATGTATTACACAGCTTAGTATCAATCTTCTTATTGCTGCATTATTTATAAATATTGCTTGTTTATGCATAACGCATATTAATTTGTCATTATTTTGTCAATTTGTATAGTAAATATGACTAAATGCACCTATTTTAGTTTGTCAAATCGATAAAAACGCATTTTTGCTACCGAATCTTGTTACAAGCCTTGCATCTGAATGGCAGAAAACGTATAATATTTTTGTAGAATCCTTGGTTAGAACAACGCAAAATCTCAAAACAATTACGTTTTTCGCAATATAAATATATTTAGTGGCAATTTCTCAATAAAAAGGTTTCAAATCTTCAATGGAGGAGGCACTCTTATGAGTTCTGAGCGCTATGAACTTAACCTGCGGGCCGCACCGCGAGACACTGCTAAACTACTGTACATCAGCAAATCCCGCTTTGGGGGCGACTGGCACTCTATCCCCCATTCACATACCTGCACCGAGCTGTTTTACTGTATTGACGGCGCAGGCCAATTTAATATTGAAGGGCAAATGCACGGGGTTGCCACCGATGATTTGGTGATTGTGAACCCGAACATCCTGCACACCGAAGTCAGCCTGAACGCCAACCCGCTCGAATACATCGTGCTCGGGGTAGAGGGCATGGAGTTTTCTTTCGGGCGGCAGGGCGATGCTACTACCGTTTTGAAATGCCGGGATAAGCGCGATGATATTCTGTATCTCTTCAACCTAATGCTGCGTGAGATTGAAAACAAGTTGGAAGGCTGTGAAACGGTCTGCCAGGATACGCTTGAAATACTGTTCATCCACCTGTTGCGTGGTAATGATTTTGCCGTCAATGCAGTGGCGGGCAGCCGCGGCAATACTGAGCTCGCGAGCGTCAAGCGTTATATGGACGAGAATTACAGCGCAAATATCACACTGGATTCGCTCGCAAAATTTGCGCACATCAACAAATACTATCTTGTGCATTCTTTCACCAAAGAATACGGCATCTCGCCCATCAATTATCTGATTGCGCGGCGCATCACCGAAAGCAAACATCTGCTTGCCCGCACCGACTATCCTCTTGCAAAAATCAGCAGTCTATTGGGCTTTTCCTCCCCCAGCTATTTTTCGCAGGCGTTTCGCAACAGCGAACACACCAGCCCCAGCGCCTACCGAAAACACGCCCGTTCCGAAGTGGATGCTTAACCATAAAAAATCGCAGAGCGTAACACACGCTCTGCGATTTTTTTATTGCAACAGTTTGCCCTACGGCATCTCGCCGTTTTTAAAGCAGAGCATCATCTCACGGGTAAGGCTCATCTCGTCCGGCGCAAGATTAATCTGCTCTGGTGTAAACCATGCGGCCTCCGCAAGCTCTTCCGTGTCCAGCTGAATGGTATCGTCGCCGTCTACCTCGGCAAAAAAGCCGCAGAGCAAAGAGCTGGAAAAGGCCCAGGGCTGGCTTTTGTAAAACCGCAGATTTTTTACTTTTAGCCCTACTTCTTCCATCACTTCGCGCGCCACCGTCTGCTCTATGGTCTCGCCTACTTCGGTAAACCCGGCAAGCAGCGCGTAGTTGGTGTAAGCGCGCCCTGCGTATTTAGACATCAGCAGTCTGCCATGGCTGGTGAGCGCTACGATAACGCCGGGGCAGATTTTTGGATAAACCATATTACCGCAAACCGGACACTGCAACATGCGCTCTTTTTCGCTGTGCTGCATCGGTGCAGCACAGCTGCCGCAAAAACGATTGCTGCGGTACCAGTCATGCAGCTGCCCTGCCACAAAGCCTGCAAAGGCAAGATGCCGCGGGTGTGCTGTGCGCAGCAGAGAGGGCGGCAGATAAGAAAATGCTTCCGGTATCTCTGCCGGTGTTTCGCTGGTTATAAAAAATGCAGTGTTATCTATCGAAAATAAGTATTGCGCTTTTTCGGGTGCAAGATCTAACTCTTCAAAGGTCGGCCAGCAAAGCGGCTCTGCTGTTTTGCAAAGCATTTTTTCGCTTGCAAAAACAAACACCGTATCGCCACAAGTCGCTTGCCTGCGTTGGTAGCTGTTGTTATAAAAATGCGGTGCAATATCCTGTATCATCGAAAAATCTTCTTTCTTTTCGCATACGATGCCGGACAATTAAAGCCGAACCATCTCGCGCGTGATTTCTGCAAGGCTATGCGCCCCGCACATCATCATGGTATCGGCCAGCTCTGCGCCCAGCTTTTCGGCATAGGCAGCCACAGCGTCTGCACCGCCGCCATAAACCGCAGTGACAAACGGACGGGCAATCACTACGCCGTGTGCCCCAAGTGCCAGCGCTTTAAAAATATCCGTACCGCTGCGTAGACCGCCGTCAACAAGCACTGTCATGCTATCGCCTACGGCTGCCACAATCTCGGGCAGCACTTCTGCTGTTGCAGGGCAGCTATCCAGCACGCGCCCGCCATGGTTAGAAACAATAATCGCCGCTGCGCCTGCCTCTTTGGCTTTCAGCGCACCGCGCACCGTCATAACGCCTTTTACAATAAAGGGCAAGCCTGCCGCAGCAATGATTTGCTGCAGCTCCTCCACCGATTTACTGCCGGCAGGCGGGGTCATGTTTTTCAAAAACGGCAGGCCGGCTGCGTCAATGTCCATTGCCACAGCAAATGCACCGCTCGCTTTTACCAGCTCCATTTTTTCTGCAACTGTCTGTGCATTCCACGGTTTTACGGTGGGGACACCTACCCCGCCCGCTGCTGCAATTGCCTGCGTAGCCGCACGCATCACTTCCGGGTTGGTGCCGTCGCCGGTAAAGGCAGCAATGCCTGCCGCAGCGCAGCCGGGCACCAGCGCATCGTTATAGCTTTCGTCGGTGTAAGCATCGCCGTAATGCAGCCGCACTGCCCCCACGGGGCCCGCAAAAAACGGGTAACGGAACTGACGACCAAACAGTGTGCAGCTGGTATCTACCGGGCTGTTTTCGGTAAGGGTGTCCATTTCGACCCGGATTTCTTTCCACTTTTCATAGTTTCGGATTGCCGTATCACCAACGCCTTTGGCGCCGGGACCCGGCATCTGGTTACGGCAAGCTTTGCCGTTGCATTCCACGCAGCCTTTGCAGTAAGCACCCAGGCGCGGACGCGCCTGTTCCAAAATTTCCTGATAAGTCACGCTGTTATCCTCCCTTGCAGAAAACACCGGCCAAGCTACCGGTACCGTTTTATTCTTCCGCCGTTGCAGCGTTGCAGCAGGCGGCCATGCACTATTTTGCGTTTTTCAAAACCCCGCGCAGTAACAGGTCGGCCAGCATTCCGCTTTGGTGTTCAAAGCTGTGCAGCGGGCTGCCATCTAGTCGCTCGCGCAGTAACCGGGCACAAATCATATCCCGCCCGGCGCAAAGGGCCGAAAAAGCTGCATCGACATCCAGCCCCGGCCGCAGCTGTGCCTTGATGGGCAGTGCAGTAAGGTCACGTCGACTAAGCGCCTCGTACTCTCGCTGAATGAGCCCTACCGCAGCGGCAAGGTGGCGGGGCGGTACCAAAACTGCGCCTGCATAAAGGTTTGCGTAAAGCGGGTGTCCCTCAAAAAAGGGCAGCGCCCCAAACAACCATTGTTTCAGCGCGCTCATGCTGTCGCCTTGGGGCAAAGGCTGTTCTTTTATGTAGGCAGCAAGTGCATCAAAGCACTCTTGCACACACAGTAGATAAAGCTCGTCTTTATCTTTAAAATAGTGATAAATAATACCTTTAGAAACACCGCCCTCTTGGCAGATGGTATTAAGAGAAGCGGTTTCATATGGGTGGGTGCCAAATTCATGAAGCGCCGCGCTTAAAATACGGCGGCGGCTTTGTAAGTTTTTTTCTTCGCGTTTCAAAATTTCCTCCGGAACGTTTTCGCTGGGTCCCAATTCGTTTTATTTTATCAAACCCAGACCATCCGGTCAAACATTTCCTGTTAAGAATGCGAATTTTCAAGAAAATGTTTTTTCGGCAAGCCGGTTTGCTTTACAGCGTTTCTACAAAAGCTTTCACTAGCTGGTAGGTGTTTTTCACACCTTCCTTGTGGCTGCGCTCATAACCGTGGCTGGCATAAACGCCAGCGCCAATCAGCGCGTGCCGCAAGTCGTGTCCTGCTTCCAGTGCCGCATCTGCGTCACTGCCATAATAGGGGTAAACATCCACCGCGTAGTCCAGCTTTGCTTCTTTTGCAAGCGCAATCAGCTTTGTGGTCATGTCATAGTTATAGGGTCCGCGGCTGTCTTTTGCACAGATGGAAACCTGCGTTTCGGTACAGCCAAGGTCGTCGCCGACACAGCCCATATCCACTGCAAGAATCTCTTGCACCCCTGCCGGCACACTGGCGCAGCCGCCGTGGCCAACCTCTTCAAATACGGTAACGTGCAGCCACACTTCTCTTGCCGGCACCGTTTCTTTTTCGCTGATTGATTTTGCAAGGCCCAGCAAAATAGCGACCGAGAGCTTATCATCTAAAAAGCGGCTTTTGATGTAGCCGGTTTCCGTTACGGTAAGCCGCGGGTCAAAGCAAACATAATCACCTACCGAAACGCCAAGCGCTTCGGTTTCTTCTTTGGTATGCACAACAGCGTCAAGCACTACTTCCATCGTGGTAAAATCACGTTTTTCTTCGCTGTAATTTTTATTTACGTGTACGCTGGGGCTACAAAGCTGCAGGCAGCCTTCTACCACACCGCCAAAACGGCCATAAACACGGCAGTTTTCGGCTTCACAGTTGTTTGCAGAAAGCCCGCCTACCGGCGAAATGCGCAGACGCCCGTTGGGTTTTACGGCAGCCACCATGCCGCCAAGGGTATCAATATGGCCGGTAAGCAGCAGGCCGTTGCCGCTGCCGCCAAGGCAGCACAGCACGCCGCCCTTTGCGGTGCGCTGCGGCGCAAAGCCCAGGCGGGTAAGCTCCTGCAATACATAAGCCGTTACTTTTTCAGTAAAGCCGCTCGGGCTGTCGATGGCGACCAGCGCACGCAGCTGCTCTAAAATATAATCTGTCATTTTGCGTTTCTCCTTCTGTTTCGTACCCTCTCAAAATCCGCCTTTGCAAGGTTGCGCCAGCGTTGGGGAATTTGTGTCGAAACAAATCTTTTTACCGCATTCAGTATAACACAAAACCAAAACACCGTATATCTTTTTTCGGCGGCGCATATCTCGTAACAAGAGCATTGCCTTTGGACAGGCAAGAACAAAAAAGGAGCGCAGCAAATATGAAACAATTCCAAGGTACCGCAGCTTCGGGCGGCATTTGCATTGCCCCCTGTTTTCGGCAACAACAAGCCCCCGCGCCCGCCCGCCAGCAGCTGTCGCCGGGCGAAGAGCTTTCGCATTTTGAAGGTGCTCGCAAAGCAGCGCTTGCAGAGCTGCTTGCTTTAAGAGAAGAAGGTACCACCCGAGAAGCGCGTGAAATTTTTGCAACCCACGCCATGATGCTTACCGATGAAGATTTTTTGGATACCGTGCGCCGCATTATTACCCTGCAGCAGCACAGCGCGACCTCTGCGGTAAAAGCTGCGGTTGGCGAATTCTCTTCGATGTTTGAAGAAATGGACAGCGCCTATATGCGCGAGCGGGCGGCTGATGTACGCGAAATCGGCACCCGATTGCTGCGTCTGTTGTCCGGCCAGGTCGCCGCCCAGCCCCACACCCGCTGTATTCTCTGTGCGGCCGAGCTCTCTGCGGCAGACACCGCCTCGTTTGACCCCGCCATCGTCTGCGGCTTTGCCACCGAAGATGGCACAGCCGCATCCCACGCGGCGATTTTGGCGCGGGCAAAAGGCATTCCTGCGGTGGTCGGGTTGGGTGAGGCGTTGCGCACGGTGGACGCCAGCACGCTGCTTATCCTTGACGGCAGCTCCGGCATTGTAATTGCCGATCCCGATACCGCCACCTTGTGCCGCTACGAGGCCGCTTTGAAAAAACAGACACAGCGCAACGAACAGCTGCACCGCTTAGCTGCCGAAGAAAGCCGCACCGCCGATGGACACAAAGTGATTATCGCTGCAAACATCGGCACACCGGACGAGGTGGAAAGTGCGCTCAAAAATGGTGCCGAGGGCGTTGGCTTGATGCGCAGCGAATTTCTGTTTCTCTCTTCCCCCACGCCACCGACCGAAGAAATGCAGTTTGAAGCATACAAATCAGTGCTGACAGAGATGCATGGGCAGCGCGTTGTCATCCGCACATTGGACATCGGTGCCGACAAGCAGGCGCCCTGCCTGCCGCTGCCGGCAGAACCAAACCCGGCTTTGGGCTGCCGGGCCATTCGCGTTTCGCTTGCGCGAAGAGATTTGTTTGCCGCTCAAATCCGCGCATTGCTGCGTGCCGCCAAATTCGGGCATCTTGCAGTGATGTTTCCGCTCATTATCTCGCTGGCCGAGGTGCGGGAAATTAAACGCTTTGTTGCCCTGCAAAAAACCGCTCTTACCGCTGGCGGTTATGAGGTGGGCAGTTTTGAATTTGGCATTATGATTGAAACCCCTGCCGCGGCACTCATCAGCGATTCTCTGGCGCAGGAGGTGGACTTTTTCAGCATCGGCACCAACGACCTTACCCAGTATACCCTGGCTGCCGACCGTACCAACCCTGCTGTTGCCGCGCTCTGTGACCCACACCACCCCGCCGTGCTGGGCTTAATCTCGGTTGCCGCCGAAAGTGCACGCCGGTACGGCAAGCCGGTCGCCGTCTGCGGCGAAGCCGCGGCAGACCCGGCTTTAGCAGAAGCTTTTCTGCGCATGGGTATTACCGAGCTTTCGGTTTCCCCCGCTGCCGTTTTACCCCTGCGCGAAGCGGTGCGCAGTTTTCATCTGGATTGATTTGATTTTCAACAAAAGCGCCGTACTTTGTGGAAAAGTATGGTGCTTTTGTTATCTCGCATTTCTTAAGGAAAATTAAGGTTGCCTAAAGGTCACTTTAAGAGCAGTATTTTATACTTTTTTCAACATCGACGCTTGCCGCATGCAAATTTCGTCGTATAATAAAATCATTAAACCCACAGGGAGGGCCGCACTGTGAATTATAAAATTTTAGTAGCCGAAGACGATGAGGATATCGTAGAGCTGCTGACCCTCTATCTCTCAAACGAGGGGTACGAGATACTCTCTGCCAACAATGGCGAAGATGCGTTGCGCATTGCCAAAGAAACCAAAGTCGACCTTGCCGTGCTGGATATTATGATGCCGAAGATGAACGGCTACGAGCTAACCAAAAAACTGCGAGAGGTTAGTAACCTGCCTATTCTGATTCTTTCTGCAAAAAATCAGGACAGCGATAAAATTTTAGGCCTTGGGCTAGGCGCTGATGACTATCTCACCAAGCCTTTTAACCCGCTGGAGATTATTGCACGCGTAAAAGCGGCACTGCGCCGTTTTTACGATTTAGGCGCAGATGCTGCCACAAGCTCTGACCGGCTTTGTGTAGGCGATTTGGTGCTGGATACTTCAACCTGCACCCTTTGGAAAAACGATACTGAAATTTCGCTTACTCCTACCGAATACAAAATTTTGGCACTTTTGATGAAATCGCCAGGGCGCATTTTCACCAAAGTACAAATTTACGAAAGCATTAACGGCGAATACTTTGAAAATGACGATAACACCATGATGGTGCATATTTCTAAGCTGCGCGATAAGCTGGAGGAGGATCCCAGAAGTCCGCGGTATATTAAAACCGTAAGGGGGCTTGGGTATAAAATTGAAAGCAAAGATTAAAAATCGCCGCCCCCATGTACACACGTTTTTCAGCTTACTGGTGCGCAATTTTCTGATTTTCACACTGGTGTTGGTGCTGGCTGCCGTGGCATTGTTTTCTTTTAATTCCTGGCAGTTTTCTTCCTTAGTGCTTCACTCTGAACCAGAAGATATTTTAAAGTACGAAAAACACCTGATTGCTGGGGAATACGGCCGTCTGCCGGTAAAAAAACTGTTTGGCTCACGCAGCTCTATCGAGGTGCTGGACGCAAACGGCGTTTTGCTTTACTCCAGCGGAGTTGCAACCCATTCTGCTTACACACCGGGTGAGCTTGCCTGCATCCCGCTCGACTCCCGCTACGTCTACCGCGAAGTGCTGAAATACGATCTAGACCAAAAACATGCTCAAACCGTTGTGGCAGATTACCGCTACACCGCAGATGGTTTCCAATCCGGCAGATTGCTTGTAGTCGACGATACTTACAAAGTTGTCATTGGCGAATCCCCTACCGGAAACACGCAGCTGACCAAAAGCGAATATGAACTGCTGACTCACTCTTTGCCCGACGGGCGAACCGTTCAGCAGATGCCTTTCCACAACGCCAAGGGCGAACCCCTTACACTGCTATTCTACCTCGGCTATGCGTCTGATGCAGAGTTCACGCGGGCTGCCCGGTTGCAAGACCTTGCTGTTTACAGTTTTCTTGCCCTCTACGTCATTCTCGTTGCTATTTTTATTTTATGGATGAACCAAAAGGTGAAACGCCCCATGCAGCAACTTAACCATGCCATTGTCGCATTTGACCGCGGCGGGGCCCAGCCCGAGCCCCTCAACACCGGCCCGGCCGAGCTGGTGCAGATTAATGAGAGTTTTTGCGAACTTTCGCACCGCCTTACCGAAAGCGAAGCCCAGCGATGTAAGCTGGAAGCGGGCCGCCAAAAGATGCTGGCGGACATTTCTCACGATTTAAAAACACCGATTACCGTGATTCAAGGGTATTCCAAAGCCATCTGCGACGGGCTGATTCCGGAAGATAAAAAAGAGCAGTATCTCATGACCATCTACCATAAGTCGACCTTATTGAATGACTTAATTAATACATTTTATGAGTACAGCAAGCTCGACCATCCGGATTTCCGCGTCGACCTTGAACGCTGCGACCTTTGCGAATATGCGCGCGAATACCTTGCTGCCAAATACAGCGAAATTGACCTTGCAGGCTTCTCTCTCGAAATTGAGATTCCCGATGAACCTGTTTATTGCAATATCGACCGCATGGCGCTGCACCGGGTATTTGAAAATTTGATTGTCAACAGCATCAAGCATAATCCCAAAGGTACTACAATTTACTTTTCCATCTCGCCGCTGGCAAAGCATGTTATTGTTACTGTAGCAGACAACGGCGTGGGCATTCCCGAAGAGATTGCAAATGCTCTGTTTGACCCCTTTGTGGTAGGCGATGATTCGCGCAATAACCGTCAGGGCTCTGGCCTTGGGCTGGCTATCAGCAAAAAGGTAGCACAGGCGCATGGCGGCAGCATTTGCCTTGTTTCCAAGCCGCATTTGCCTTATATTACACAATTTGACCTCACACTTCCATTAGCATAAAAAATCCCCCGGCTATCATAGCCGGGGGATTTTTTTGGTTTTCTTTTCCTTAAGAAACCTTAAGGCTGGGTAAAGGCAGGGTTAAGAGTAACATTTTAAAATGGCAAATGTAGAAAGTGAACAAACGCAGCAACTGCGATAGAATACGGAGGAGCATTTTATGAAACTAAATCGGCTAAAAGGCATTTTCAAAAACAAAAAGCGTGTCATTGCACTGGCACTGGTGGTCGTTATCGGTGCTAGTGGGGCGGCAATATGGGCAGGCCGCAGCAAGGCTGCTTCCGCTTCCAGCGAGTCGCTTGATTTCGCCCGTACCGTTTTTTTGGAAAAAGGCGATTTGAACAATTCGGTCAACGTCAGCGGCACCGTAGAAAGTGCAGAGGTTTCTTCAGTAGCAACTACCCTTACCGCAAAAGTAACCGCTCTAAACGTTAAGGTGGGCGATATCGTAAAAAAAGGCGATATTATCTGCACCCTTTCCAGCGACAGCATCGAAAAAGAAATTGCCGAAAAGAAAAAGATGCTTGCCGAGGATAAAACCAAGCTGCAAGAGGCTTATGACAAATCACGCCGCGCAGTGGATGATGCAAAAGCAGCCAAACAGCGTGAGCTGACCAACCAAGATAGCCTCGTGGCCACTGCAAAGCAAGCGCTGAGCAATGCCGAAGCAAACCTTGCCGCTTATTCCGATACTTATAAAAATACAAAAAGCAACTATGATTTGATGACCAGCGCGATTTCTTCCGCGCAGTCCGCAGCAGATTCTGCCGAGGCTGCAAAGCAGGCTGCTTACGATGCGTGGATTGCAGGCGGCGGAGCTACTTCTGGAGATTTGTATAACGCTTACACTGCCGCACAGGCAAACGCGACCGCAAAACAGACCGAACTTGCCAATGCAAAAACCCTTTACAGCTATGATACTTACAGCGCAGCTTACACCGCTGCCGTGCAAGAAAACGATGCACGCCTTGCCGCAAAAAATAAGGCACAGGAAGAGCTGAACGCTGCGAATGCTAACCGCACCCGGACGATGAATGACATCGACACCAACATTGCCAGCCTTACGGATACGATGATTTCTGCACTGAATGCAGTCAAAAAAGGCAGCTCTAGCACCGAGCTGGATGACCTGAACAAAAAATTGAGCGAAACCATTCTCAAAGCAGAAACTTCCGGCAAAATTACGGATTTGAAAGTTACCCTCGGCAGCAACGCCAACGGCACCGTTGCAACCATTCAGTCCACCGAAAAGCTGGTCATTGCGGTTCGTATCGCAGAATATGACGTCAGCAAAGTGAAAGTCGGCATGAAAGCCAGCATCCAGAGCGACGCTTCCCCCGACAAAATCATGGGCACCCTCACCCGCATTTCTCCGACCGCCGGCACCGGCGATGCCGCTGGTTTTTCTGCTGACATCACGGTAGACCACCCTGAAGGGCTGTTCATCGGCACCAAAGCAAAAGCGGAGATTATCATTGACAGCAAACCCGGCGTACTGAGCGTGCCGCTGGACGCAATTAAAACAGATGATGCGGGCAAAACCTTTTTGCGCGCAAAACAGCCGGACGGCAGCTTTAAAGATATGCCCGTAACCACCGGCATCAAAAATGATTATTCTATCGAAGTGTCCGGCACCGGCATCGAAGAAGGACTTGAGGTGCTTGCAGATGCCTCTTGGAGCGACCTTGCCGAATCGGTCAATTCCAATGTCAACCGAATGGAGCAGATGTAATGCAGCAGTACGACCAGACGCCGCTCATTCAAATGCGCGGCATTATCAAAACCTATAATGTAGGGTGCGAAAATGAGTTGGAAATTCTGCATGGTATCGATCTCGACGTCTACCGCGGCGAATTCGTTGCCATCGTGGGCGAATCCGGCTCCGGCAAATCAACCTTGATGAATATTATCGGCGTGCTCGACCAGCCGACCAATGGTTCTTATTTTTTGGACGGTGTCGACGTGCGCAAAGCTGGGCGCGACGAAATGAGCGATGTACGCAATACCAAGATCGGCTTTATTTTTCAAAACTTCAACCTCATTGGCCGCACCACTGCAAAAAAGAATGTAGAGTTGCCGATGCTGTATGCCGGTGCTTCGCGCAAACTGCGTGAAGAGCGCGCGGCAGAACTGCTGGAAATGGTGGGCATGGGCCAGCGCAGCGGCCACCAGCCCAGCGAGCTTTCCGGCGGTCAAAAACAGCGTGTTGCCATTGCCCGCAGCCTGGTCAATGACCCCGCTATTTTGCTGGCGGACGAACCGACTGGCGCGCTGGACAGCAACACCAGCCGTACGGTAATGGATATCTTCCACAAGCTGCACCGCGAGCAAGGCAAAACCATCGTACTTATCACCCACAGCCGCGAGCTTGCTGCGGAATGCCCCCGCATTATCACTTTAAAGGACGGCAACATTATAGACGACCATAGACAGGAGGGCCACTATGTCAGTGTTTGAAAATGTGCGCCTTGCGCTCTCCAGCCTTATGGCAAATAAGCTTCGTGCGCTTTTAACGATGCTCGGTATCATCATCGGCATCGGCTCGGTTATCACTATCGTAACCATTGGTGACTCGCTTACCGGCTCACTGAATGCAGAAATGTCCGGCTTTGGCGCACGAAATGTAACCGTGAACATTGAGCAAAAGGATATGCCGATGTTCACCGACGATATGGCCAGCGACGACAGCTCTTTTGATTACAGCTATGAGTATGTCGAACCTACTTCAAAAGACTTTTTGACCGACGAGATGATTGCGTCTT
The DNA here is from genome assembly GCF_900199435.1 of Pygmaiobacter massiliensis. Classification (GTDB taxonomy): domain Bacteria; phylum Bacillota; class Clostridia; order Oscillospirales; family Ruminococcaceae; genus Pygmaiobacter; species Pygmaiobacter massiliensis. The sequence continues at coordinate 1,778,443 of NZ_OAML01000003.1, read as the reverse complement.
ACCGCAAAACTTTTTCTTCGGTGATTGAAGCAATTTCGGTTACCGAAAACATCGGCAGCGCCAAGCTGACCAATGGTCGGTACAAAGCGAATGTAACCCTTGTGGGGACCAACGCTGACAATGCCGTGCTTGAAAAAATACAGATGCTTTCTGGCCGTTATGTAACCGATGCAGATTCTCGCACCGGGCGCGCTGTCGGCGTAGTCAGCGACCTTTTTGTAAAGCGATATTTTGGCGGCAAGGTAACCCCGCAGCAGGCACTCGGTAAAAGCTTTGCAGCAGATGTAGGCGGCAAAAACCTGCGCCTTTACATCTGCGGTGTTTACCAGTATAAGCAGCCGGACGGCAAGCCGGGCAATGCCGATACCGAAACCAATGTCTACCTGCCCATCGGCACGGCAAAGCAATCGATGCAGTCGCCCGCAGGTTACCGCACCTTAACGGTGCGCCCGAAACAAGATACCGACAGCGCAAAGTTTTTGCGCGATACGGGAACCTATTTTTCCAGCTTTTACACCCGCAACCCCAAATTCACCGCCACCGCAAGCAGCATGGAAAGCATGCTTAAATCTATGAACAAGATGCTTGGCAATGTAAAGCTTGGCATCAGCGCGGTGGCCGCCATCTCTCTTCTGGTGGGCGGCATCGGCGTCATGAATATCATGATGGTGTCGGTAACCGAGCGTACCCGCGAGATTGGTGTACGTATGGCTCTTGGTGCAAAAGGCCGGGTAATACGGTTTCAGTTTATCGTAGAGGCAATGATTATCTGCCTCATCGGCGGTATTATTGGTGTGGTGCTCGGCGTTTCACTGGGCAGCATCGGCGCGACGCTGATGAAATTCCCCGCCAAACCTTCTATCCCTGCAATTCTTATCGCAGTCGCATTTTCTATGGGCATCGGCGTTTTCTTTGGCTACTACCCTGCCAATAATGCTTCTAAGCTGGACCCCATTGAAGCACTGCGTTATGAATAAATGATGTTCGCAGCCTTTCCCCAGGCTGTTAACATAGGCGGAACCGCTTTGGCTGCTTGATTCTTCGCTGTGCAGTTTGCATTGTTCAAGCCATGCCAGGCCTGCCTTGCCGCAACAGGGCAGCAATCCGCTTTGCGGCGGGCGCGAACGTTGTGCCGCAACCTTCGTTCGCTTCTTTCTCGGCGCTCCTACCGGGACATTCTCCTCTTAACTTTTTCGTTATTCTTCCCGCCGCACAAAAAAGCACCGCCCTTTTGGGGCGGTGCTTTTTTGCATCGCTGCAGACACCGGATTTGCTAAGTTGTTTCTGCCACAAAATAAAGGGCTGCGCAAAACCTCTTCTGCGCAGCCCTTATTTTATTTCACTATCATTTATTGCTTGCGCAGATATTTCATCAGCTCTGTGCCTGCTTTTGCACCTTCATACACCGCTTTTGCAATTTGCAACAGGCCGCCGGTGCAGTCACCTGCTGCGTACAGACCAGGCAGCGCGGTAGCGCAATTTTCGTCTACCACAATGCGGCTGCCTTCGGTTTCGGCACCGATTTTACGTGCCAGCTCTGCACTGCCTGCCACGCCGTAAGCAACAAAAACGCCATCTGCCGAAAGTCGGGTGTCATCCTCAAACAGCACACCACTGACACGCTCGTCGCCTTCGATTTTTGCAATTTTGGCTGTATTGGCCTTAACCTCGGGCGGGAAGTTAGCCTCTGGTTCAGCCCCGTCGGTCAAAATTGTCACAGAGCCCGCAACCGGCAGCAAAGCTGTCGCTTCATGCAGGGCATATTCGCCATTGCCCAGCACCGCAACCTCTTTGCCGCGATAGAAAAACGCATCACAGACAGCGCAATGGCTTACGCCGTGGCCTTCCAGCTCGGCAATACCCGCAATGCGCGGTGTTTTGCGCGGCGAACCTGTAGCGATAATCACACCGTCTGCATGATAGGTGCCTGTTGTGGTCTGCACCACATAATCTTCTTCGTAAGAGAGGCCTACGACCTCGGTTTCGATGAACTCGGCCCCCAGCCGCTTGGCCTGTGCAATTCCGGCTGCTTGCAGCGCAGGCCCCGTCACGGGCTCTGCAAAACCATAGTAGTTTTCAATTTTTTCTGTTTTTTCCAGCGCGCCGCTGCCTTTGCTGAGAATTGTAGTCTGCATGCCTGCGCGCACGGTGTAAAGCGCCGCAGAAATACCGGCTGGGCCGGAACCAAGTATAATGACTTTTGCCATAATGCACTCTCCTGTTGTCTGTTGTTCCGATAATTCCACCCCGGTTGAGATAAGCAACACGAAAAACCTTTGTACTGTGTCCGGCTTTCGGCATTTCCGCCTTATTGCTGCAAATCCAAACCTGTGGGAATTTTTTACAGTATACCATGTTTTTCAGCCGCTCGCCGTGATGCGCTCACATAAGTTTTGCGCAGCGCACTTTTTAGTGGCTCACTGCAAAAACATACCCTCCTGCCGGGCGGTGTGATAATGGCGAAGAAGTAGCTGCTTTACTTATCCAGCATGATATTTAGTATCTCCACATCGGTAGAGCGCATACCCTCGCGCCCCATCCGGCCGATGCTTTTAATGGTTTCTTCTACGTTGTCTTTTACCAACCCTTCGCCCGGCTGAAAAACATTGCCGCGCTGGCTCATCTGCATGGCCATCAGCGAGGTATCTACCGCCGCTGCAATTTTTGCGGCGCAGGATGCTTTTGCCCCGTCGCAAACCATGCCGCCAATTGTGCCGACCGTATTTGTGATGGTATCATCAATTTCTTCCCGGCTGCCGCCCATTAGCCAGCATATAGCTGCTGCGCTGCCGGTAGCGGCGCTAACTGCCCCGCAGTATGCTGAAAGACTGCCGATATACTTTTTCTGGTGCAGCGAGATAAGGTTGCTCACTGCCAATGCACGCAGCAGCTCTTCGTGACTTTTGCCGTATGCCTTGGCATACTCTACAACCGGCATCGTTACGGTAATGCCCTGGTTGCCGCTGCCGGAATTGATAACGACCGGCATCGGGCAGCCGCTCATGCGGGCGTCTGAGCCGGCTGCGGCGGCAGCTTTTGCACGCACCCGCGGATCGTTCGTGTCATAATCCGCCAGCAAGGTACTGCCGACGTTTGCCCCCCAACTATGGGCAAGCCCCTCCTGCGAAATGGCAGCATTACATTCAATCTGTTTTTCGAGCACATCGCGGATATCCTCTATGTTTAACGTTTTCCCAAATTCCAGAATATCTCCGATGTTCAGCAGCTCTTTGTCCGGCAGGGGGACGTGCTGTGCGTCGTTGGCACCGCCTTTTTCAAAAACCACCTTGCCGTTTTTGGTAATGCGGGTGATGTTGCTGTGGTAATTGACAATTTCGACCTCGGCCGTTTCTTGACCTGCAACCGCGCTGATTAAGATATAAAGGTTGGCAACGCCCTCCACAAGGTCGCAGTCACAAAAATCGTCCTGCAGCAGCTCACGCACTGCTTGCTGGTGCTCCGGGGTAATGGATTCCAGCACGGCCAGCTGCCTTGCTGCATCGCCGCCCACTACGCCAAGCGTAGCTGCCACAGCAATACCCCGCTGCCCGCCGGAGTTTGGCACCGTAACGCCCTTGACATTTTTGATAATATTGCCGCTGCAAGCAACACGGATATGCTGTGGCATCTGCCCGAGCACCTCGCGTACTTTAGCGCCTGCATAGGCAATCGCGATGGGTTCTGTACAGCCCAGTGCCACGACCAGCTCATTTTTCAAAATATCGACATAGGTGTCATAGACATATTGATTCATAAGTAGCTCCTCATTTCTTTTCCATGCTTTGCTGTGCCATTCGCAGTTCTCCACGGGTGCCAGTTGAATTGGAAGGGTTCTTTTAATATAATAATAGTGTATTAAATGTCGAATGTCACGAACAAAAACGGAGGTTTTGCAAAAACGCTCTGGGTTTCTTTGTGTTTTTGAATTTTGCTTTACCGCATGCGCGCTTGCTTGCCATACGGTAGGAAGGATATGAGATGAATTTTTTGAATCTCAAATATTTTGTGCTGGCTGCAGAAGAGCTTAATTTCACCCGTGCCGCCAAACGGCTTTATGTTTCCCAGCAATCGCTCAGCAACCATATCACCAAGCTGGAAGAGCACTTTGGCACCAAGCTTTTTGACAGAACCCCACCCATGACACTTACCCCCGCCGGGCAAAGCTTTTATAAAAATGCCTTGTCCCTGCTAGACCTGGAAAAGCAAACCGAACAGGAACTGGAAGACATTAAAAACTTTTGCAGCGGTGATCTGACCATCGGCGTACCCTCTGCGCGAGGTGCCGTTATGCTTCCGTTGCTGTTGCCTGCATTTCACGCACTGTTTCCGCAGGTGCGCATCCATTTGCTGGACGGCACTTCTTCTGAAATTGACGAAGCGCTGCGCCGCGGCGAGGTGGACCTCACCATCGGTTTTAACCCACGAGACCCGCAAATCTGTTCGGAAATGCTGAGAGAAGAGCGCATGGTCGTGGCCGTGCCAAACGAAATTTTGAAAGAGTTTTTCCCCGGCCGTCGGCGGGAGCTGCTGATACCCGGCAAGCCCGTATCGCTCTCGCTGTTTAGCGATTGCCCTTTTATTGCACTTCGCCGCAGCACCTGGGCTGGCAGAATCTTTTTCAACTGCTGCGAGCATGAGGAATTTGCTCCTCGCATTGTGGTGGAAACCGGCCAGGTGGAAACACTTGTTTCGCTCGGATTGTCCGGGCTGGGCGCCATCGTCTGCCCCCAGCTGTTTTTAGATGCCACACATCGTGATCTTTCCGGGGTTACAATTTTTCCGCTTGATTACGAAGAAGCCTGCCAAGCCATCACGGTAAACTATTTAAAAAACAAGTACCAAACCAAAGCAGCCAAAGAGTTTATTCTGCTTTCTAAAGAGCTGCTGCGCAGATAAATACGTTGGCAGCGAAGTTTAAAACTCTATTTCATACGCCTTACATAAACAAGCGACCCGCCGTTTCAACCAGTGAAAGGCGGGTCGCTTGTTTATGTGATGTGGAGAGAATAAAACAGAAGATTATTTTACGATGACAATTTCACCGTTTTCGTATTTTGTAAGTAGCTCATACCCGTTTTCGGTAACCAGAACGGTGTCAGAGTGACGCACACCGCCCCAGTCTTTGGTCATCAAACCGGGCTCAACGGTAAACACCATACCGGGTGCAAGCGCAATTTTGTTGCCCTTGGCAAGCGACGGGAATTCATGGGTGGAAAGCCCCATGCCGTGACCGCAGCGCCCCGGCAGAATAGAGCTGAAACCAGCGTCCTCAAAGGCACTCATCGCTGTGGTATACAGCGCCTCAAACGTCGTACCCGGGCGCAAAATTTCAAACACATTGCTGCGCGCTTTCAGCATAGAAGCATAAGCCCGACGGCGCAGCTCATCTACTTCGCCTACCATAACGGCACGCTCGTTTTCTACGGCATAGCCGCCGATGCGCGCCCAAGACATTGGCAGTACCAAATCGCCTGCAACAGGAGTATAAGCCTGCGGGCAGTCGCAGCCATAGGCAATGCGTTCATTGGCCATGCTCCAGACCACACAGGAGTCAATCTGGGCCGATTCGGAGCTGCCAAATCCGGCAACTTCATATTCCTGAAATTTGTTGTGCCACATTTTGCGCATGGCATACTGGCCCTCGGTACAGGCAAGCGCCTCATGTGCGCCGCCGCGCAGGGCCTCAATGGCTGTGCCCACGCCGCAGTCTACCAGTTCTGCTGCCCTGCGCATGCAATCAATTTCATATTCGTCTTTGACGATTTTCAGCATGGCAATGTCGTCCGTTACATCGGTAACCGAGGTAAGCGTCAGCAGCGATTGCAGCTTGCTTACCCAGCTGATGCTGGCATAGTTGCCCTCCAGCCCTAAGCGCAGCGGCTCACTGCCAAGCAGTACGCGCATCGCCTCAATGGGGTCCATCGCGAGGGCCACGTTTGCCCCCCATTTGCCGTACAGCTGCACGTTTTCGAGGCTGCCCTCTTTGCAGGCGTGGTCATTGCGGATGCAGTGAACCAGCAAGCAGTCCTCTTTTTTGAGGCTGACGATAACATAAGCGGGATGGCTGTTGATAATGGGATTGAAATTGCTGAAGTAAAAGACATTTTCAGGGCGTGCAATGATGACGGTATCGAGATTTTTCTCCACCATCTTTTTTTTGAGATTTTGAATTCGTTTTGCAACGAAGGAGTTTGGATTTATCATAGAGTTGCCTCTCCAATTTTGGATAAAGTAAGATGTTCGCAGGGGTTGCCCAACGTGGTCCACATCTCGCCATCTTCCAGCACAACAAGGCTGGAAGAATCTGTTTCAGAGGGAACCAAAGCATTCGGGTGGCGGCAGATGGCATTCACCGGCTCATTTTGGTGATCCGACATAATCCGGAAAAGATCCTGAAAACGAAGCTTGCCAGAGCGCTCTGCCAGCATTTCTTCAATGCGGGCATACCGCATAAAGGTAGAAGGATATTCTGCAAACTTGGGGTTTAAGCCAATGTTTTCATCCAGCATATAGTGGTTGGTGCGGTACAATAAACCGCTGCCGTCATCATGGCGTACGGTCATGCCGTCGCGGGTTGTTTCAATCACCACAGCATCCTCCGCATCCACTGCAATGATGTTCAGTCCGTTCATGCGGGGGGAGTTTTTGAGATATTGCAGCACTTCCGCTACCGTGTTGCAGTTCATCAGCAACAGGTGGATATTCACAAAAATATGGCTGCGACCGATGTCCTCCAGCTCCACATGGGTGTACTGGGACCAAAAACCGGTGGTGGCAATCGCAAGGCCGCGATTGTTCATACCGTTTGCCGGGTAGGTGACGATACCGGCACCATTCACTTCGCTGACGACACGACCATCTTGATAATGATGCTCGATGACTGCCTGGTGCACCGTCATTTTCATGTCGCGGTTTTTAATCAGGTAAGTGCAGCCGTCGGCGGTTGCTTTGCCGCGTGCCAAAATCATGCTGCATTCCTGCACGAAATAGCGCTGCATGAAGTACGCAGGGATATTAATCATCAGAATATCTGTGTAAGGAAGGCCGCTGCCATCTGCAATGCCAGCGATCTCTTCCATCAGTTCTGGATGAGCCTGCTGCAGAAAGTTTACGTTTTTCTGCATGAAAACTGCATATTCATCCATGTCGCAATGGTTGTTTGCAAGGTCGGCACGGATGTTTTCAATATTTTTCAGAATAGTCTCTCGCAGGGCCTGACCCTGCTGTACCCCCTGTTGATAGGGTGTACCGGAAACTACGATGACAGACGGCTTGCGCATAAGTCTTTCTTCCTTTCAGAGATATCGCGCGTCCGGCTACGGCCGAAATTATCGGCCGCAGCACGCGCTTAAAATTAGTTCAGGAACAGCGGTGCTCCCGGTCCAAACGGAATTTTGAGGAAGAACCAGATCAGCAGCTGTACAATCATAAAGCAGAAGAATGCGATGGTATAGGGCAGCATGTTGGCCATAAGGGTGCCAACACCGGCCTCTTTGTCATATTTTTTGGCAAGAGCCAACAGCATGCCGAAATAGGCAAAGGTCGGGCAAATGGGGTTGGTGATGGAATCGCCAATGCGGTAAGCCATCTGTGCCAGTGCGGGGTGATAACCGAGGAACATGAACATCGGCACAAAAACCGGAGAAAGAATTGCCCATTTGGTAGAAGCACCACCAATGATAAGGTTGATGAAAGCGCAAAGGATGACAAACAGCACAAGTACAACCCAAATCGGGAAACCGGAGGTCTGCAGTGCATCTGCGCCTTTGATTGCCAGAATAATGCCGATATTGGACCACTCGAAGTATTTGAGGAACTGTGCAATGAAGAAAATCAAAGCAATGTACGAGCCCATATCTGCCATGGATTTGCTGAGGGCAGCGGCAATATCTTTAAAGCCTTTGAAGTTGCCGGAAACTATGCCAAACACAGTGCCTGGGATGAAGAAGAGCAGCGCGATAAGCAGCGGAAGGCTCTTCATGAGAGGGGCTTTGGACGCAATGGCAGAGCCGGTTTCAGGGTCACACAACACACCGGTGATTACCAGCACTACGATGGCTGCCAGATAAATCCCTACAGAGAGCATTGCAGCCCGCAGGCCTTTTTTCTCTTCTGCGGTTGTTTCATGTGCTTCGTGCACAAGCCCGTCCTGCGATTTGTATTTGCCTAGTCGAGGCTCGATAATGCGGGTGGTAATCAGCACCGAAACGATGGTGAGCGTGATGACCGAGAAGGCAGAGAAGTAATAGTTGATGGCCGGGGAAAGTGCGATGCTCGGATCTACCAGCTGTGCTGCCGCTTCAGTAAAGCTCAGGTTCACAACGTCCATAGAAGTGACCAGCAGGTTAGAAGCGAACGCGCCAGATACCGAGGCGTAAGCGCACATCATACCAGCAATCGGGTTGCGGCCCATTGCCATAAACACCATTGCGCCGAGCGGAGGCATAACCACAAAGCCAGTGCCGCCTGCGGCGTCTGCCATAATGCAGGCAAAGGTGAAGATTACGATAAGTTTCAGGTCAGAACCTTTGGAGTTGTTGACCATGCCGTGCAGGCCGACCGAGAAAAGGCCGGAACGATCGCATACACCGACACCAAGCATACACACCAAAACCATGCCCAGTGCAGACATGCCGGTGAAGTTGCCCACTGCCGTGGTAATCATCTTTAAAAAGCCCTCTTTAGAAAAGAGGTTGAATACTGCGACCGTTTCGCCGGTAGCCGGGTTGACACCCGAAAAGCCAACGAGAGAAAGCACAAAGGAGAGGAGAATGGTACCGATGCTAAGATAAACGAACAGTAACATCGGGTCCGGAATTTTGTTACCTACCGTTTCCACACCGGAGAGGAAGCGCCCAAATAAACTCTTTTTTGGTTTTGCCGCTTGCGAATTCATGGCTTGTCCTTCTTTCTTAAAAAATTTCATGCTGCAAAAGCTTTTGCTTGTGGTGGCTCTTGTACCCTCACACCTTGCGAGCCTAAAGCACACCTGCTTTTGTTGATTCCACCACGCTTTATGGCATCGAGCTTAGTTCTCACTGTTTGTTGCGGCCGCGGTTCCACAACAAATACAGAAAGCCTAAGGTATACCATCACTATAAAAGATAGCTTCACAATCGTCCAACAAGTTATTTCAGTATCTTCACAAGTTTTTTATTGTGCTATCATTTATTTCGTTGAAATTTTTTAAAATTATTGTTATTTCGCATTAAGAAGACAGAATTACGCGTCATTTTATCCAACTTTACCCTTTATTTTTTCGTTATTTTCGTCAGCCAGCTTTGGCCCCTATCCAATCAAAAACCGCGCTGAGACGAGCTCAGCGCGGTTTCCTTTTTAGTTATTGAATATCTTCTCTCAAAAAGCGTTTTTCGCTTTCGGGCAGGTCCAGGCCCAGCGTACCGCCGGGATTCATGATATTATCCGGGTCAAAGTGCGTTTTCAGCGCGCGGAATACATCATATTCATTGCGGCCGATAAAGCCCTCCAGCCAGGGGCCGAACATTTTGCCGATGCCGTGATGATGGCTCATCGAAGCACCTGCTTTCTGAATCGCATCAAGAATGCCTGCGTGGTAAGCTTTGTATTCGGCAGGGTCGCTCATTTTTGCAATAAAGATAAAATAGAGGTTCGCCCCCTGCGGATAAACGTGCGACATATGGGTCATGCAGATGGTATGTGGGCGGCTCTTGCAGTAGGCGCGCACGTCGCGATGCACCTGTGCCATATTGCTCCAGTTCACGGTACATTCCATCGTATCGGTCACCAGGCCAAAATCCTGAATCGTGTCCCGTAAGTACGGGTCATCGAACCGGCCTTTTTCCCAGCTTTGGGTGACAACTCCAGTCAAGCTCATACCGCCGTACTGCTTCGCGATGCGTTTTGTTACTTTCGCACAGTTTTTCGAAAAACCAGCTTCACCGTTGGTAAAACCAAGGAACAAGCACATCTCGCCCTCTTTAAAGCCTTTCACCGCAAACAGCTTTGCCAGCGGGCTTTCATCCACACCATAAAGCCGCAGCATCAGCTGAGTTTCCTCAGGGTCTGAAAGGCGGAATACCGAGGGATGACCTGCTTCGCACTGCATAATCTCTCGTGCGGCAGCGCGGGCAGTTTCCCAATCACGGAACATAAATGAGAACCGCTCGATGGTTTCGGGCATATGGCGGAAGAATTTTAGCGTCACATGGGTCAGCACGCCAAATGCACCTTCGCTGCCCATCATAATCTGCCCAAGGTCCGGGCCGGTAGCCTTGCGCGGGTAGGTATCGGTTTTGATATTGCCGATGGGGGTAGCGTACTCCTGCCCAATCACAATATCGCTGATGCAGCCGTAGTAGGTGCTGTTTTGGCCTGCACCGCGTGTAACCACCCAACCGCCGACCGAGGAGTATTCAAAGCTCTGCGGAAAATGCCCGCAGGTATATGCACGCTTTGCGCCAAATAATTTTTGGGCATTGTTCAGCGTCTCTTCCAACTTCGGGCCGCTCATACCGGCTTCCACGGTGATGGTCTGGTCTACCTCGTTGAAAGATATAACTTTGTTGAAGCGCAGACGCATATCCAGCGAGATGCCGCCGCGCGTACATTCTACACCGCGCGTGACCGAAGAGCCACCGCCATAAACATAAACAGGAATTCTTTCTTTCGCGCAAAAAGCGACAACCTGTTCAATCTGCTCTTTGCTTTCGGGGTAAAGCACGGCATCGGGCACATTCTCCACGATTTTATTGCGCAGCCGCAAAATGTCGTACATCGTTTTACCATAAGCCACCGAAAGCCTTGCATAATCATCGGTGCGCAGGTAGTCATCGCCTACAATAGCGCGCAGTGCCGCAAGCTGTGCTTCGGTGAGCCGAATGGGGTGCTCGAATTTGACGTCGTCGAGTCCCAAATCTTCTTTGTAAGCGGCAAAATAAGTATCATCCAGCTCAAATGTTTCTTTGATCAGCTGGTAAAGATTCTCTTTCGGTGCTTTGATTCGGGCAGGATCGCCCCATTTGAAAATAGAGCGGTAAGAGTTTTTGCCAAACGGCTCGTTCAACCACTTGGGTTCAAAGCCTTTGTACGGATGCGACATATTGATTCCTTCCTCTCTTGTATGGTCATGGGCGGATATTTTTTCATTTATTCTGTAGCCGTTGCAGTAGCAATTACATCAATGCCGCTGCCAAGCAAATCCGGTAAAATTACATCCCCGGCTTTTACAGGGTGCTCTACCAGCACCTTTGCAAGCGCCGCTATCGCTTTTGGCACCAAGGCTTTGGGGATTTCACCATCGGTGCGCACCGGCAGCAGCGGCAGCGTCGTAAGTGTCGTGTGCACTGTGGTTGTCAGGCTGCGATGCGGATCGGTCAGCTCTGCCTTGCCAAACTGTGCCCCGCGCGGGCAGCTGTTGCCGGTTACAGTAATACCATCTGCTCCCTGGGCCACTTGCAAAGTGCACCCCATCGGGCAAACGATACAGGTCAGTTCCGTCATAAAACAGGTTCCTCCTTGCTTAAGCAGTCTGCGCTGCACACAGCCTGCTCAAAAAAATTCATTCTGTTTTGTCAGCTTCTTTTACCGTAAGCAAAAGCGCGCTGTTTTGGGCCAGCCCCGCACTGCTCAAGTCGACTGCAAGACGCTCCATTTCGGGCGGGCGCAGGTGGCGATACCGCTTTTCCAGAATTGTTTTTCCATTCACAGAAAGGGTCACCATTGCATTTTGCATCTCCCGGCTGACGCGGAAGAACAGCACTGTCTGCGTTTTTAGTGTTGCAAGGTCAATCTGCTGCGGCACCGCGTAAAGAAATTCGCCTTGGGTTGCAAGTGGGCAGAGGCTACGCTGCGCAGAGGCGGCAGCTGCCGCACGCCCCGCAATTTCACCGCTTTCGGTAACGTAATCCACCAGGTCGTTAACGTGCAAAGCATTGCCGCAGGCATAAATCCCCTCGGTCATCGTCTGGCCATTTTGGTCGCAGACGGGGCCTTTGGTGCGTTTATCCAGCGCTACCCCTAATGTTTCTGCAAGTTCGTTTTCAGGTATTAGTCCTACTGAAAGAATCAGCGCATCACAGTCGATTCGTTTTGCAGTACCAGGTTTGGGCTGCATGGCAGCGTCTACCTCTGCAATCTCAACTGCTTCCAGCCGTTCTTTACCGAACACCCGCGTTACGGTATGGCTGGTGGAAATCGGAATGTCGAAATCTTTTAAGCATTGCGAAATGTTGCGTGCAAGGCCACTGGGGGTAGGCTTTGCCTCATAAACGCCCAGTACCTCGGCACCCTCCAGCGTAAGTCGGCGCGCCATAATCAGGCCAATATCGCCGCTGCCCAAAATAACACATCGCTTGGTAGGCAGCTCGCCCAGAATATTGGTATAATACTGCGCGGCACCTGCGGTAAAAATACCGGCTGGCCGTGTACCATGTATGGCCACCTGGCGTGCGGTACGCTCTCGGCAGCCGGTGGCAAGCACCAATTTCTTAACCGTGATGGTGTGCATCCCCGCGCGGGAAACGAGGGTGAGCTTTACGCCATCGGGCGTTTGCTCTGCGTGTGTGGCGAAAGTAAGCAGCGCGGTTTCTACCTTGCTTTGTGCCAGCGCATCAATAAAATGCTGCGCATACTCCGGTCCTGCAAGCTTTTTGCCAAACCGCACCAGACCAAACCCATCATGAATGCACTGTTTGAGAATGCCGCCCAACCGACCTTCCCGCTCAATCAGCAGCACCGATGCCCCTGCGGCATCTGCCGCAAGCGCTGCTGCAAGCCCCGCCGGGCCGCCGCCAAGCACTGCGACATCGTAATTTTCTTTCATCTCAACCCTTCCTCTCAGAAGTTGCTTTGCCCTGTTTCGGCCTTGGTGGGTGCAAGCAAAAGCTCACTGCCCTCGCCGCTTTTGCAGACTTGCTCCAGTGGTTTGTGCAGTTCTTCCGCGATGATTTGGGTGACCAGTGGGCCGCAGAAGCCACCCTGACACCGGCCCATGCCTGGGCGTACGCGGCGCTTTACGCCATCTACGGTATCGCAGGGCACCGGGCGATGCAACGCTGCAATAATCTCTCCACGGCTGATTTCTTCACACCGGCAAACAATGACACCAAAATCCGGGTTTTGGTGAATCAGCGCATTGCGCTCTGCTTGCGGCAATGAGGAGAGGTGCGGCACAGCGGTGCGGTGCGGCTGAAACTTACTGTTTTTCTTGGTGGTGCCGACAAGTTCTGCCGCCATTTTTGCAACTGCCACCCCTATTGCAGGGGCCGCGGTAAGGCCGGGGGATTGAATACCCGCAGCATGCACAAGATTTTTGGTCGCCCGGCCGGGGCAGATGACGAAATCCTCTTCATACGTAGCGGCGCGCACACCGGTGAAATAAGTAATAATATCCGCTTCAGAAAGCTCTGGCAACGCGTTTTTTTGCTTTGCAAAAGTCGCGTGGACGCTTTCTGCATTGGTGGCGTAGTCCTCTTTTGCCGCGGTTTCGACTGCATCCGGCCCCACCAGCAGGTTGCCATCTACGGTGCGCACCAACCCGCCGCCTTTTGAGTGAGCACTTTTTGTGGCCGCCGTGCCTAGTAATGAAGCAATCGTCTGCACCCGAAACGCCGCCTTTTTATCCAGAATGGCGTTGGTGCCTTTGCGGGGATGAATCGAGAAGAACCGGTCGTTTGCCATCTGGGCAATTTCTTCACTGAAGACTCCGGCAGCGTTAACCACCACTTTGGGGCGGATGGTACCGCGGTTGGTTCGCACGGCGTAAATCTTCCCGTCTTGCACCTTCATACCGAGCACCGCAGTATCCAGAGAAAGTTTTACGCCGTTTTGCACGGCATTTTCTGCATAGGCAATGGTAAGCCCATAGGGGCAAACGATGCCCGCCGTAGGAAACTCCAGCCCACAGGCTACATCAGGCGCAAGGTGCGGCTCTTTTTTCAGCAAAGCATCCCGGCTAAGGTAGTTGCAGGGAATGCCCATGCGCCGCCAGTAATGCACTGACAGCGGCAACACTGCCCGCGCCCAAGCCTGCGTAATGCCGATAATCTGGCCGGTGCGGGCAAAGGGAACCTCCAGCTCACGGCAAATCTCCGGGTACATACGGTTACCTGCGAGGTTATATTTTTGTTTTACCTGCCACGGCTTTAAATCGATGCCGGGGTGAACCATACCGTCGTTGCGGCTGGAGGCCTGCATCCCGACATCATGCTCTTTTTCTACCAGCAGCACCGTTACGTCATAACGCGCTAATTCTCGCGCAATGGCACAGCCCACAACACCCGCACCGATAACCAGCACATCTGGTGCAGCACCCTCAAGCGCTTTGTCTTCCATGGTGGGCAGCTGCATTTTAGGGCGTTCGCAGCCGGTGGCTGCAATATCGTTTACCACCATGCGGCGACTCTTGGGGTCTGCACAAAGTCGACCTGCCGCTACCACAGAATCCCAATCCGGCAGATGGCCGGAAAGATAAAGGATGCCGTTTTGCTCTTTGGCGCTTACGGTATTGCCAAACTGCCCGCGCAGCAGTTCTGTTAGTTTCGCTGCACTTTGCATTTGGATATGCTCCCTTCTTCAGTCGGTCGCGTGACCGACTTGGATTAGTTCCATCATATCGCTTTCTCGCGTCTTCGTCAACCTCTGCCCAGCGATGTTTTTGTAAATTAATTTTGAACGGCTCGCGGAGCAAATAAAAAACGCCCACCGCTTTTGCGGATGAGCGTTAAAAATAAAAGATTTTCGATTATGTAAGGTCCAAATAGCAGGCAATCTCCCCTACGGTTTTCAGTTGTACCAGGTTGGCATCGCTCAGCACTTTGCCAAAGGCTTCTTCCAACTCAATTGCAATATTCATCATCTCAAACGAATCGAGGTCAAGGTCGTCTCTCAACCTCGCATTGGGAACGATTTGCTCTGCCGTAGGCCCATGTGCTGTAAAAATTTCAACCAAGCGCTCGTTCATACTGCTCTCCCTTTCCGCTTTTGCATTGCTGCACTGCGGCACTATTTTCTGCTTTATTGTAGCCAGTTTTGGCACCGCTGTCAAACTGCGCAGCAAAAAACGCACCGCCCCAAACAGAGCGGTGCGTTTTCACTGATTGCTTTTTACTTAGCTGTCTTTGCGTTTCAGCAAACGCAGTGCAGTACCGGCAAGCAACATCAGCATACCGATGCTGCCTGCTGCTTCTGCCCTGCTGGCAGAAGTTTTCGGTAAGGTTGCCGCTGTGGCAGTTGTGACAGTGTCAGTCGTGGGTGGGGTGCTTGGGGTCGGTGTCGGGGTGGGAGTAGGGGTAACTGTTTCTGCGGTTTCACGCTGATAAACAAGTTTTACAAGGTAGCTATGGTCCGGCAAAACTTCAAAGCTTGCGGTCGTCGGCCCAGTGTAAATCGTTTCGGATGCAGGGGCTGCGGTTTCTTTGTACTTTGCAACAACTGCCGCATATGCTTCGGTTCCCTCTGCATACAGCGCTTGCTCTGCGGTAACACGCTGTTGGTATGCGGTTTTCGCTTCTGCCAATAAGCGGCTTGCTTCTACTTCCGCAATCGTCGCTGCGTCCAATTTTTCTTTGGCTTCTTTTACGGCCTGCTCTTTGTCGGCAGGTACTACGGCTGTGCTTTCAGCAGCTTTGACTGCTGCCGCATAAGCTGCATCAGCCTTTGCAATACAATCTGCTTTTTCTGCTTGTGAAACATAACTTTCATCCGCCGGCAATGCCTCTGCGGCAGCGAGCGCCGCCTTGGCATCTGTCACAGCCTGCTGGGCTGACGGCTTGCCTGCATCATCATCTGGCAATGCGGCCAATGCTTCTTCTGCCAGCGTTAGAACCTGCTGTGCCTCAAGCACTTTAGCATCTTTTTCTGCCGGCTTCAATCCTACTATCAGCGCTTGCGCCGCTTGCTGTGCGGCAGTCGCCTGTTTTACTTCTTCGCTGGCGGCAACTGCTTTTTGCTGTTCCACCGCAAGGGCATCCTCTGCGGCTTTTTTCGCATCGTCATAAGCTTTTTGGGCAGCTTTTACATCTTCGGCTGCTGCATTTGCTACGGCCAACTTTTCATCGTAGGCCGCTTTTTCTTGGGCCGCCGCTGTTGTAACCCGTGCTGCAATATCCTTCGCAACCAATGCATCCAGCTGCGTTTGAGTCTGCGGCAGCTTGGTGCGAATTACTTCTGCTGTTTGCGGCAGATAGGCAAAAGATCCGTATTGTGCCAGCAGCAGCTCCTGCAGATTGATTGCACTGCCTGCTGACAAACCGGATGCCTGCTGTCCCTCAGCATTAAGCTGCGTAGCACCTTGCAACGGACGGTGCAGATGGTAGTAGGTGTGCAGCACCTTATTCACCGGGGTATTCGCTTCTTTTACGAAATAGTGGGTAAAGGTGAGCTCTTTTTCTGCGTTGCCTTTAAATTCGGTGGCAGTATTGCCTGCCGCATTCTCACTGGTCAGGTAACGGTATCCCTCAGTCAGCGCCGGGTCCCTGCTGGCATCAAAGGCTTCGCCCGGCAGATAGTAGTTTGTGATATCCACAATACCATCTATTGGTTTTGCTGCGGTACGGTCAAAATTACCGTTCGCATCCAGTGTAACTTCACGGTAGCGTGTTTCGATGGGAATGGTGCCAATCTTAGCATATTCCACAATTATCAGCAGGTCATGGTCACCCATGGTGCCAGCCACCGGTGCAGTGCCTTGCGCCAGCCCAACCCGGGTATAGCCCGCAATGGTTTTTTCAGTCGCTTGGGTCACATCGTATTTTTGTGTTTCATAAAATGTGCCCGCTGCGATATCGCCCACCAGTTTGTGGTCTGTGCCCTGTTCTACATAGCGCACGGTGACGCTATGTTTCGCATTAATCACGTTGGTGATGGTAGTGGAGAGCCCCTCCTGAGGCAACATCGTGTAAAATTCGGTTTTATCTGGCTCTGCTACTGCATAGAGATACCGAGTGCCGTTAGCATCAAACGCTGGCAGCTGGGCAAAGGTATGGCTCCAGCCTGTAGCTCCGCTCACGGTGACGGTACCGTCTTTAACTGGCAGCATAGTTGCCGCATCGATACCGCGCAGCAATTGCAATTTTAGCTCTGCCGGGCGAAGGCCAGCTTGGTTATTGTCATCTTGCCAAATCTTTTGCACTGTAATATCTGCAAGTTTGCGATTGTAGAGATTCAGGTCAGATTCCGGCGTGCCAGTGGGGCGAATCGCCTCATATCCAGCCACTGCGCCTTCACTTACCCAGTAGTGATAAAGGGTTCCGTCTGCGCTGTACAGATCAAGGTTTTTATAGGTGTAGGTCCACTGGTCCGCAGCCTTTGTGGGGGTTGGCTGTGCGGGCTGCGTAAAGCTGGTATCCTCCTGCATCGTGGTGCCGTTTTGCACACCACGGTGCAGGGTCAGCGGCAGCATTTCAGGGCGGCTCGCTGTATCTTCACCATCGAGCCAATGCTTAACAACCGTAATCTCGCCTGCTTCTGCACGTCGGTTGGTCAGGGTTATCACTTTCACGCCGTCTACAATTGATTCCTGAACGCTGGCCATTTCATAACCATTCACCGGATTTTCTTGTTTGATCGTATAATGATATTCTTTGCCATCCGGTGCGCGCTCGGGCAAGTTCTGCACAACCTGCTGCCATTCATCCGCTTTTGTCAGCATAATTTCCTTTTCAAAAGTGGTGTCTGCCACTTTGGTGGTGCCTTCTAACCAGTAACGGCCCATTGTGCAGTTTATACTTTCGCCACGTGTAGCAAGAGCGGCTTCATCATTGGCGTCTTTCCACTCTTTTACTACTTTTACAGAAATGGTTGGAACATTGATAAAGTCGGCTTGCTCCTGCACATCTGCTTTAATGGTGCCTGTCACCACAGCATTCGGCAGGTCTTTCGTGGCATCTCCACTTACTGTGATATCGCCAAGCTGATAACCCTCGGCTATCTCCTCTTCAATTCGATACGCCGTGCCGGCGGGCAATCCTTCGATGACAGCCTGATCGCCTGCTTTCAGCTGCAAAGTGCCATCCGCTCCAACGGCGCTATCTGTCCCATTCACTTTAACCACGCCAACGTAGGGCTGGTTGCTCATTCCATACAAAGCGCTTGTGAGCAAAACTTTGAACGCAAACTCTTGCTGGGTAGCTGTGCTGCCCTCGGCAAGTACTTTGCTTAGCTTTAAGCTTCCAGTCGTCGGCCCGTTGGTGAAGGTATAGAGCAGCCGCTCTGCATCTACTTTTCTTGCGGGTGCCTGCTTGCCGGAGCCGGCATTCGCAGTGCCATCCGCGGGGGGAGCCCCGCCACCTACCAGCGTAACTGCATACTCGGTCTTATCATATTTACCTTCGTAAAGTTCGCTCATCTGCACATAGTGCCCCGACTTAATATCGAAGGCAACGATATCTCCGGCCTGAATTTCCAAGAGTCCATCTTTTATCGTCACCCCCTCGGTAGTCCGGCCATCGTGTGTCAGGGCATATGTGCCGGTATAAGGCTGCAGACTGTTTTCATTGGCTCCGCTCTTTACCATAAACTGGTATTTTTGAGCAGCATCTACAAACATCTCGTTCATACGGCCAAGCACCTTTGTCAGGTTGGGGTTACCCGTGAAGGTGGGCAAATTGAACCGCATCATATTATTAGACTGCCCTGCACCGCGCTCGAGGTAATAAATGCGCATTTTGTGTGCAGTGTACGCATCCATGTTTGTCAGGCCGACCTCTGCAAACGTAGTGTAATAAGTGTATTTCACTCCGTTAAGCTCAAAGGGAGTACTGGCATGGACAATTTTGGGAGCAGCATTAGTTCCTTGTGGAAACTTGGTGTCTTGTCCGTACCATACTTTCTGCTGGGCAAAATCAATTGCGCCATGGGTTGCATAATGAATGCCGCCTACGTCCAGCGTCAGCTTTTCGTCGATATAAACCCAGAGGTCATCATCACCCGAAAACTGGTAGACCATCGGGGCACCGTTTACTAAGCCATTCACCGGCATGTTAAAATCGAGATTCATCGAAAGCCCAAAATAGGTGTTATTTGTGCCAAAAGGCCAAAATCCTGTACTGCTTCCGCTTTGTACCTCTAGCTTGTTGGTGCTTTTTGTATACCGCAAATTTGTTTTTGCGCTGTCAAAAAAATATTCGCCTGTTTGGTTGTTAAACGAAAACGGGAAACTGACATTGGTGAATACTTTTTTATAGGGCCGTGCTGTAGTGCTAAACAAGTCCTTATCTGTAAGAGTAGAAGACAAAATGACATTGCTGTTAACCGCCACAGTTCTGTTTGCAATGCCTCGATAAATGCATTGATCAAGATAATTGCCAGTTGCTTTGTTATAGCAATTATTTAGCGCATAGAGGCCAGAGCCGCCAAACACCATGTCATTGTTTTCATTTAATCCTTCGTTTAGCTGGGTTGTGTCTGTGGTTTTAAATGCGTTCCATTTGTTCGTACTGCCGTAATCGTACAATGTTACCGGCAGTGTTTTGGTGGTGCTCTGCGGCGTAGTTGCCGCAAGAGCATTGGCTGGCAGCAGAGAAAAGCTCATCAGTGCCGCCAGCACCATGCTTAAAATCCTTTTCTTGCTCATCATCTTGCTCCTGTTTTGTAGGCTGCAAACGGATGCACCCTTGGTGTAAAACGCCCCACGGTTTCGGCATAATTACCGAATACCTGCGCAAAAGCCGCCGCATTGCGGTACGCCAAGGCCACCCCGCGCCTAAACACCGCAGTAAAGCTACTTTTATCGTTGCTTTATTATGGCATCCGTTTGTAACAAACTTGTCTTATAGAAGCACTATTCTGACAGCTTTTGGCACCTCTCTTTCTATGTACCCTCAATATTATAAAATGTTTGTATTTTTTCTCTTTTGGGGCTTAGTTAAAATAAAAAAGAGCATCTGCGCAAAAGCAGATGCTCTTTAATTTAGTTGTTGCCCAGTCGATCCATCGGCTGCAAGCTACAAATCAGTTTCACTTTTTTAGAATGGTAAATTCGCTTAAATCGTTTGGTGATTCGGGTCAGTATCTTTTCTCCATTTTCAAAATTCACCTGCGGCAGCAAAATAATATACTGCGTGGCGGTACATCGAGAATAGATGTCTCCGATGCGGAGGCTTTCTTTCACCGCACGCTGAAGCACATGCATCGCATAGGTGCGGGTGGTATTGTCCAAGCGCTGGTCGGTAGCACTGGTAATTCCCATTAGGCCAAGCATCAGGCTTGTCCCTTCGCGAACCGCACTGCGTACCCGGGCTTGGTACATACTTTTAAATACCTCATATTCGCAATAGTAAGCGCCTTGTGCCTTTTCTTCGCGCAAATCTTCTTTCAGCAGCATAAGGTCTGCATAGCCATTGCGATCGCTTTTCGCAATTTCTTGAAACATCTCGCGCAGTTTGGGCGAAAGGTCGCTGCTTAGCTCGCGATAAAACAAATCGCTGATTTTATTATAGTGGGACGCTGCCTGTGATTGACGTCCAAGCCGGCAAAGCGCAAGCAGAATACAGCGATGCGCCTCTTCTTCAAACCGGTCTATCTCTGCGGCACGGGTGGCAACCGTAAGCAGTTCGTTCCAGTTTTCTGCGCTCTCATATTCTGCCAGCAGCGCATACACCTGCTTAAAGTAAAGCGTATGGTAATAGCTGTTGATGGGCGTTACCCAGGAGCGATGATAAGCCCCAGGCAAAAAGTCACCTGTATACAAGTCAACCGCCTTGCGTGCATATTGCATCCGCAACGCGAGATCGGTTTCTCTTTGTGCAGCAATGCAAGCTTTTTCATATTCTTCAACATCCACCACACAGGGGATGTCGTTGTTCCAGCGGTAGACACCACCAGAAGAAAGCACCAGCTGTTTGGCAAAAGGAACCCCTGCATCTAAAAAGCTTTTGCGCAGACGATAGACCAGATTTTTGAGCGCACCGGCCGGATCTTCCGTTTCGTCATTCCACAAAATTTCGATAAGCTGCTCTTGTGTCAGCGCTTTATATCGATTGCAGACAAGGTACTCCATGAGATTCCAAACCTGTCCGCCAGCATCAGTGGAAACGATAACCCGTCCACTAATCTCAACGGAAAATCCGCCCAGCATACAAATATTCACTTGTTCTTTATATGGGGTGCCGGTATATCTCATTGCGACCTCCTGAGACAATTTTTAAAAAGCGCAGTTGTGCCGTGACTATTTACAGTAATATAAAACATTTGTTAAAACATGGAATATTTTTCCACTAAAAACAGTGTACGCAGTTCAACGATAGATTGCAACACTTTTTTGCCAAAATAACACAGCAAAATATATCAACATGCACAAATATCTTAAAATACAACAAACTGCATCAGTACAATAAAAGAAGAATTTTAGGAAAGGAATTCGGATGTTATGCCACATTTCAAATTCTCTTGGCCGCAAAAAACTCGCCGTCAACTGCTCACGGCCATCTTTTGCATTTTGGGTATTGCGCTTACTTTTTATTATATTTATGCAAACTGGATACCGAAGTGGAAGCAGGCGTTGCGTTACAATACAGCAGCCGCAACAGTGCAAAATGGTACCCCTTTAGAGGATTCTGCCGTATCTAATCAAGATACGTATTTTGAGCTCTGGTACCCCACGGATGAGCTGACTATTCCTATTGACCGATTCGATTATCGCTCTGGCAGCATGCGCTTGCGCGTTCCGGAACTCGCCTACGAGGGCAGCGTAATGGATGGAACCTCACAGGAAGCGTTGAAAGAAGGCCCGGGATTATATGAGCAAAGCCCGCTGCCTAGTTATGGCAACCCCAATGTTTGCATTGCCGGGCATCGCGGTATATATGGTGCAGAGTTTTATCGCCTTGATAAGCTAAAAACCGGCAGTGAGCTTTTTTTGGAGTATGACGGATACTGCTTCACCTATGAATTTGCAGAGGCCAAAGTGGTGACCGAAGATAACTGGGATATGATTTACTGCGGAGAAGAAAGCAGTGTGACGCTGACCACCTGCCATCCTCTTTCCACATCGGAAGACAGGTTATGTGTGCGTTTTCGTTTGAAAAGCGTACAATTAATGTCTGGAGCCATCCCGTTAACCAAAGCTGAACTCGCCGCCGGACACCGTGCGGAGGCCACTTCTAGCTTTTAGTGAGCCACTCAGCCGACTCTTTCGGTTAAAAAAAATGGTCTTTCTTCGACAAAATTCGCTTACACTTTACTTTAATATCGGCAAAAGTTTAAGCGAACTTAACGGGAAGAAAGACAATATCATTTTTTTTGAATAAATCTTGTATAAATATGTTTTTAAATATATTTTTCTTTAATTCTGCTATTAGGAAGCAATGGCTTCCGCTTCAGCCACAGCTTCCTCTGCTTTATCATCTAATAGATCTTGTTCTTTTGGGGATGGAAACAGCTTACTAATCAATAAAGAGACCAGTACGCCGACACCGGTATCCAGAATACGGGCCAGAGTGTACGCCACAAATCGGGATTGGGCAACAGTATAAATTACTACAAAGAACACCACAGTTCCGGGCTGTATTGCACCGTGGGCGCCGAACATAGCGCTGACATATAGCACCAAAAACAGGCCGACACACAAATAGACCCAATCGGGCACGGGCCAAGGCGCAAAATGGATCAACCAGTAAAACGGAATCGCAAAGATACCTCCGATGAGTGTTCCAATAAAACGGTTACCGCCGCTTTGCAGGCCACCTCTAAACACATTGCCCATTCCATACACTGCGCCAATGCACGCAAAACAAGCGTTTCGGCCAATCAACTGATAAATAACTGCAACCAGTGTCGCAGAGATAATCGTTTTTACCATGCGCCCCCCTATTTTAGGGAAGTGTATGAAAGGTTCCTTGTGCCGCTTTTCCATTTGAATAATGCCTCCAAAGACTTCACTTTCCATTTTCACATGTGTTCTATGTTAGTCCAACTAGATAATTTTGTCAAATTTTGTATTTTTCTGTTACTTTTTCAAACAAAAGCGCCCCCGTCTTTTGATAGACGGGGGCGCTTCTTTTTCGTTTAAGCGGTTAAATTAAACCAGCTCTGCGAAATATTTGATGGTGCGAACCATCTGGCTGGTGTAAGAGTTCTCGTTGTCGTACCAAGAAACAACCTGAACCTGATACAGACCGTTGCCAAGGTCATTGACCATGGTCTGGGTTGCATCAAACAAGCTGCCGTAACGGATGCCGATAACGTCAGAAGAAACAATCTCATCCTCGGTATAGCCAAAGGATTCGGTGCTTGCAGCTTTCATTGCAGCATTGATGCCGTCTTTGGTGATGTTCTCGCCTTTTACGACTGCAACCAGAATGGTGGTAGAGCCGGTGGGGACGGGAACACGCTGTGCAGAGCCGATGAGCTTGCCGTTCAGCTCCGGAATAACCAGGCCGATTGCCTTAGCAGCACCAGTGCTGTTGGGCACGATGTTCGCAGCGCCTGCACGTGCACGGCGCAGGTCACCTTTGCGGTGCGGGCCGTCGAGGATCATCTGATCGCCGGTGTAAGCATGGATGGTGGACATAATGCCGCTCTGGATGGGAGCATAATCGTTCAATGCTTTTGCCATCGGAGCGAGGCAGTTGGTAGTGCAGGATGCAGCAGAGATAACGGTATCGCTGGGTTTCAGGGTTTTCTCGTTTACATTATAAACGATGGTGGGCAAATCATTGCCAGCCGGTGCAGAGATAACAACTTTCTTTGCGCCTGCGTCAATATGTGCCTGTGCTTTATCTTTTGCGGTAAAGAAACCAGTGCACTCCAGCACGACATCTACACCCAGCTCGCCCCAAGGCAGCTCTGCCGGGTTGGGTTTCGCATAGATCTTAATCACTTTGCCATCTACTTCGATGGCGCCGTCCAGCGCTTTCACGGTGTCGCCTTTCTCATAGCGGCCCTGCGCAGTGTCGTATTTCAGCAGGTGTGCCAGCATTTTCGGATCGGTCAGATCGTTGATGGCCACGACCTCGTACCCCTCTGCGCCAAACATCTGGCGAAAAGCGAGACGGCCAATACGACCAAAACCATTGATTGCAACTTTAACTGCCATAATAATTGTCCTCCCTTGATCTATGAAGATAATATAAAAGAGTCTTGCTATATTTTATACCAAAAATTCAAAAACTACAAGAGCGTTGACAATTAATTAACAAATTAGCTAAATTTATGTGCTCTTGTCTTTATTTTCAACAAAATTTTATTTTTTTCTATTTCTCCGACTCTTTTCGACTTTACATCGACAAAATCCGGCAGGTATAATATAAGCAACTTCCAACAATATATCCTTTCCCTATCTCTTAGTTTTCTCTCCCCTATCTTTTCACGCACTTTTTTTGCAGACATTAGTCTTCGAAAGGTGGTGGCTATTATGACATTAGAAGAACAAAAAATTTTGGACGATTTAACTTCTCCAGCTTGTTTTTTGGACATGACTCTATCTCTTGTCTATGCCAATGAATCTGCACAGATGGAACTCCCCCAACTTTGCGTCAATGGAGAACTTGCTCGACGCATCAACAGCAATAATGTGATGAAAAGCGCTATGGTGCGGCGTCAAAGTACCAACCTGCTTTTAGATGATGTCCCGCTTACTTATCGTCTTCTTTCGGCCACGCCGCTGGGGGGCGGCTATCTGGTGACCTTCTCGTCTTCTTGTCAGCAAGATTATCCCGAGCGCCTGTGCGAGATAGCGCGTGAACCGCTTTCCGAGATTCTCGCTTCGCTGCCGCTGCTTTCTCAACACCTGCAGGCGGGCGACGGCGATACCCAGCTTCGCCGGGTAAACCGTGCCTGCTACCAAAACCTGCGAAGCATTTCGTTACTTTCCCATTTTGCACAGCTGGGCCGGGGTGGCTTTCAGGAGGTACCGGTAGATTTCGGTGCACTTCTCGCCGACCTATGTCAGGCCTTCAACAGTCTGGCAAATCCGGACGTGCCTCAGCTGATTTTCCAAGTGCCGAAACATCCTATCATCGTAGCCTGCGAGCCGGAATTGCTGGCAGTAATGATTGAAAACCTGATTTCGAATTCACTGCGCTATACCCGCGATGGAAACACCGTCACTCTTTCGCTGATTCAGCTTTCTGGCAGGGTTTTGCTGCGGGTAAAAGACACCGGCGCTGGTATTCGGCCCGAAGTATTGCCTCATATCTTCGAATCTTATTTTTCTGCCGGGGTGTATGCCGATGATGTACCACCCGGTTTGGGGCTTGGGCTAACCTTTGTTCACCTGCTCGCAACTTTAATGGGTGGCAGCGTAACGGTAGAAAGTGAGTATGGCGAGGGCACCTGTGTTGCCGTTGCCTTGCCGCTTGCAGATTGTGAAGAGGAAACCGAACCTCCACTGAATAATTTCCTAGCTGATTTCATGGCAAATCGTTACTCGTCCCTCTTTGTCCAGCTTTGCGCATTTTGCCGCTTACCGGAAATTTAAGGGTTGTAATAAAAGCCGAAGCACTAGGTTGCGTCGGCTTAGTTGCTTCTAAAGCTACAAAAAAGCCTTGCTGCTGTAAAAAACAGCAGCAAGGCTTTTCTTTTTATCTTTGAGATGTGCGCCCGCAGCAACGCCAAAGCGTAACGTAACATCGCGCCCAACCTATCCGTTGGCTAGCGAATCATTTAGGCAGTATTAGTTGAAGCGAAAAAGGAAGCGCAGAGCTGAAACTCTGCGCTTTTAAATTCAAACCAACTATTTTTCTGCCGTTTCTTCTTTCGCTAAAAGCTCCAGTAATTCCAGTGCTGCAAGTCGGTCTGCATAGCTTTGCAGGCAAAGCCGCAGCGCTTGCTCGGCAATTTCAGTTTGCTTTTGGGGTAGCTCTTTTACCGTGGTGTTCAGAGCTGCATCAAGCGCCTCGCAATAGCGTGCGTAAAATGCTTCACTGTCTTCCAAATCCTGTTGGCTTTTCAGCAGGCTGTCCAGCTGTGCCACACTAAGCACCTGTTTGAGCTGTGCTATTGCCGTAAGATACGCCAGATGCTGTTTGGTATAGCGCTTTCCCTGCGGACGGGGCAAAATGCCGCTTTTGATATAGTTATTAATCATAGCGCCGGTCAATTCGCTTTCGCCGCCCGGCTGCTGGCGCTGCATATAGGTTAGCACCTGATCCTTGTAGAGTTCAATATCCGGCAATGCTGCATAGGCTGCCGGGCGCTGCTGTGCGAGACGGCTGCGCAATGCTTCAAGCTCTTCCATCCTGCGACCTCCCTGCGATTTTCTTTTAATTATAGCAATTTACAGTTGCATTGTAAATCTTAATATCATCTAACAGAGTTTCTTATATTACTTTTGCTTGTATAACTGGTAACGCTACTTGACAAACTAAAGAAAACTGCTATACTGACAGTACACCCCCGTGGGGTATCTATTTACTTGATCAGAAAGCGAGCCTTTATGAAACAAAAATTCAATGTTACCGGCATGACCTGCTCTGCTTGCAGTTCTCATGTAGAAAAAAGCGTATCCGCGCTGCCGGGCATAAAAACCGTCAGCGTAAACCTGCTGCAAAATTCGATGGCGGTAGAATATGACGAAGCAAAGCTGAACGCGGATGCCATCATCACCGCTGTAGAGCATAGCGGCTACGGTGCTGCGCCGGTTGGCGCAATGCCCGCGCCCGAAGAAAAATCCCCGATGGATGAAGCCGCCATTGTGCGCAAACGCATTATCTGGTCGGTCGCGTTTTTGCTGCCGCTGATGTATCTCTCCATGGGCGAAATGATGGGGTTGCCGCTGCCTGGGCTGCTGGCGGGGCGAGAAAATGCCGTCAGCTTTGCACTGACCCAGCTGCTGCTTACGCTGCCCATTCTTTATCTCAACCGCAAATATTATCAAACGGGCTTCAAGGCTCTTTATCATCGCAGTCCCAATATGGATTCCCTCATCGCGCTGGGCAGTGCCGCTGCTGTCATTTACGGCGTTTTTGCGCTGTACCGCATGTCGTGGGGTCTTGGCCATGGCGATTTTGAGCTGGTCCACCGCTACCATATGGATTTGTATTTTGAATCCGCAGGCACAATTCTCACTTTAATTACGGTAGGCAAATATCTGGAAGCCCGTTCCAAAGGTAAAACCGGTGATGCAATTCGCCGCTTGCTCGACCTTGCGCCAAAAACTGCCGTCGTGCTGCGTGAGGGCGAAGAACTTGAAGTGCCGGTCGCTGAAGTTATTGTTGGCGACACGGTCATTGTCCGGCCCGGTGGGCGGGTACCCGTAGACGGTGTTCTCATCGAAGGCCACGCCGTATTAGATGAATCTGCTCTGACCGGTGAAAGCCTACCGGTAGAAAAAGATCCCGGCGATACCGTTATGAGCGCAAGCATTTTAAAAGCGGGCTCGGTAAAATTGCAAGCAGCTAAAGTGGGCGAAGACACCACCCTCGCACAGATAGTGCGTTTGGTAGAAGAAGCAAATTCCGGCAAAGCTCCCATCGCAAAACTCGCCGACAAAGTAAGTGGCATTTTCGTGCCGGTGGTAATCACTATTGCAGTGGTTACCACGCTCATATGGCTGTTTTTAGGATACGGCTTCGACTTCGCCCTATCTTGCGGCATTGCCGTGCTGGTTATCAGCTGCCCTTGTGCTTTGGGCCTTGCTACCCCTACCGCCATTATGGTGGGCACCGGGCGCGGCGCAGAGAACGGTATTCTTTTTCGTACTGCTGAAAGTTTGGAGCTGCTTTGCGGCATTGATACCATCGTGCTCGACAAAACCGGCACGGTTACCGAAGGCAAACCTTCGGTAACCGATCTGCTGCCAGCTGCCGGCATTTCGGACGAAGAGCTGCTGCGACTTGCTGCCTCGGTAGAACAGCTCTCCGAGCACCCGCTTGGCACTGCATTGGTAGAAGAAGCGAAAAAACGTGCATTGCCCCTGGCAGCTGCGACTGATTTTTCCGCGCAGGAAGGCCGCGGCGTATTGGCTACCGTAGAAGGCGCTCAAATTCTCTGCGGCAACCGCCGTATGATGGAGGAAGCGGGGCTCTCCGTCCCCGCTGACGAGGCAGACAGCCTTGCTTCGCTGGGCAAAACGCCACTTTATTTTGCACGCGGCGGCAGCTACCTTGGTTGCGTCGCCCTTGCTGATACTGTAAAGCCCACCAGCCGCGCCGCCGTAGAGGCACTGACGGCACAAGGCATTTCAGTGGTAATGCTGACGGGTGACAACCGCCGTACCGCAGAGGCCATTGGCAATACGCTGGGCCTTACCCGCGTGGTGGCCGAAGTGCTGCCGCAGGATAAAGAGCGCGAAGTTGCCCGTTTGCAGGCAGAAGGGCACAAAGTTGCAATGGTAGGCGATGGCATCAACGATGCGCCTGCACTTGCTCGCGCCGATGTCGGCATCGCGATTGGCGCGGGCACAGATATTGCCATTGAGAGTGCAGATGTGGTATTAATGAAGAGCGACCTTTTCGACGCCGTAACTGCAATTCGGCTTTCTCACTCGGTGCTGCGCAATATTCGTCAAAACCTGTTCTGGGCATTCTTCTACAACGCCATCGGTATTCCTCTTGCCGCCGGGCTGTTTTATCCGTGGCTTGGTTGGAAGCTTTCGCCCATGTTCGGCGCTGCTGCCATGAGCCTATCATCGGTCTGTGTTGTCAGCAATGCGCTTCGTCTGCGTTTTTTCAAAGCCAGCCACCCGGCAGTTTCCGCGTTATCAACAACCGCTTCTGCCCCTCTTGCAAATGAAAGAAAGAAGGAAATTACTATGAAAAAAATCATCCATATTGAAGGTATGTCCTGCGGCCATTGCTCCGCGCGTGTTGAGGATGCGCTGAATAAGCTGCCCGGCATTTCTGCTACCGTAGACCTTGCAGCAAAAACAGCCACCGTTACCGGCGATGCCGCTGACGATACCCTTGTGCGCACGGTTACCGATGCCGGCTACGAAGTAACTGGTGTGGAGGCTGCAGAGTGAAGGCCGACAAAGCACGTATTACACGCATGATTCGTACGGCACGCGGCCAGCTGGACGGCGTATTGCGCATGATTGAAGAGGACCAGTACTGCGTAGACATCTCTCGTCAGATTCTTGCAGCAAATGCCATTCTGCGCAAAACCAACACCGAGATTTTACGGGCCCATCTGCAAGGCTGTGTGCAAGATGCTTTTTGCTGTGAGGATGAATCCGAAAAGCAGAAAAAGCTGGACGAAATGGTTTCGTTGCTTGAGGCAATGAGCAAATAACGCAAAAAAACACCGGAGCATCCGCTTCGGTGTTTTCTTTGATCAAATTGCCCGGTTCTTCTTTGCTCAGCTATTTACTTTCTGTTCTTTGAGCTGCCGTTTGGCACGTTTATTTTCATAAAGCTTGCGGTCTGCAGCCTGTATTGCTGCCGATACAGCCCCATGCTCTTTTTTATAAAAACTATATCCTACGCTTACCGTGGGCAAAGGCAGGTTGTGCCGTACAGAAGCGCCCAGCTTTTGGTCAAAGTCTTTTATCACATTGTTCAGTTCCCACTCACTCAAGCGATACTCACTGATGACGCAGAACTCGTCTCCTCCGATGCGGTAGCATCGGCCTACTGCTTGAAAAGCTTCTTTAATCTCTTCACCCAATGCGTGCAGGCACAGGTCTCCGTACTGATGACCTTTGGTGTCATTGATTTTTTTAAAATCATCGACATCCAGCAAAATAATGCAAGCCTCTGGCTTTTTTTCCAGCTCCTGCAACTCACACTCATAAGCGCGGCGGTTAAACAGCTCTGTCAGCACGTCATGTTTTTCGCTTAGCTCACAAAAATAGCTATAGTAAATCGGCAATGCAAGCGTGACACAAAGCCAGGTGGTGTGCACCTGAGGAAATACAAGCTGCAAGCTGGTGCCTACCGCCAAAAACGCAATCAATGCCAAGAGGGTGTTGCGATTTTTATTTTGATAGCGGCGCAGCGAAATATACGATTCATAAAACAAAAAAAGAGCCTCTGCAAGATACGAAAAGACGTAAACGAAATACCAATTGCCTCTTGCATAGCCGTTTTGTGCCGAAACCGTAAAGATACTCCCCGTAAGCGGAGATATAACAGTGAACGCAATATTGATGAATGCCGGCAATGCCGACCAGCTCCAAAAAGAAGTATACCGGTTGCAAAAAGCACATGCCAACAATAACGGAACAACAGGTGAAAGGGAAAAACCTACCACATTACACAGGATGTGAAACAACCGGTAATTTGCCGGCAGCGTTTCTGCCACAGTAGTGCCGGCTTCTGCACATACCACCAGCATAATAAACAGAATGGTAAGCCTAAAGTACTTTTTCATCCGCTTTTCTAGAATATCGCTGTTTTTGATCATATAATCCAGCGTAAGCATTGCAAAAAAGCATACCGCACCTAAAAGGAGATTATTAAATACCATAAAAATCCCCCTTTCACATCTGCGTTTCATCATTTTGTTTTCAGTTTATCATTAAATCGACCATGCGTAAACAATATTTTTTAACGAAAAGTATTTTTTGTGGATAACGCCCTAAACACAATAAAAAGGTGAACGAAAGAAGTTTCTTCCGTTCACCTTTTTTAACGCGCATGCTTTTTTATTTTATTTGCTCGCAATCTGGGCAAGCCGCAGCGGGGCAGATTCCCAAAAATCAGCATCCCGCGCATCATGTGTAACCCAAAGCAATGTGCGGCCTTGTCGGTACCGGGCAATCAGCTCCAGCATCCGGCTGCGTGCCTCTTCGTCCAGCCCTTTTAGCGGCTCGTCAAACACCAGCAGCTCAGCTTTGGCTACCAAGGCACGCAAAATAGCGACCCGCCGTGCTTCCCCGCCAGATAGCGAGGCTACCGGGCGCGCAAGTGCCTGCGCATCAAGGCCCGCCTCCAGCAATCGTTGCTCGAGCATTTCTCTTTTTTCGTTGCACACCAGTGCAAGGTTTGCGACGGCAGAGACGGCCCCGCAAAGGCGGTCTTCCTGAAACACCACGGCGCAGGTACTCGGGCATCCCTTTATTTCTCCAGTGTCCGGCTGTTCCAGCCCCAGCACCAACCGCAATAATGTGGTTTTGCCGTAGCCGGACGGAGCCATCAGTACCGTTACCTCTCCCTCTGCAATTTCGAGGTTAAGGTCAACAAACACGTTTTTTTCACCATAGATCTTTGTGATATGTCGCAAAGAAATCATCGGCAAAGCCTCCGTTCTGCTGCGTTTAACGCGGTGGTAACCAGCTTTTCACACGCGGCACTAAGTAGAATAATCACCAGTGTCCAGGCAAACAGCTCACCGGTTTCAAGGTACAGCTTGGTTTGGTACAGTCTTTCGCCAATGGTCTGTCGCGGCAGACCAATCACCTCAGCCGCGACACCGCTTTTCCATGCCAGGCCAATCGCAGTGCGGCAGCCACTTGCTATCCAGGGCAGCACAGCGGGCAGCGTTAAGTAACGCAGCCGCTTGGCCGGGGCAATGTGGAATACCTCTGCCATCTCTGCAAGGCCGGGGTCGCGTGCATCCAGCCCCGCAAGCAGTGAAGTGTATAAAACGGGTGCAACCATCAAAAACGAAATAACCACCGAAAGGTTATTACTACCAGCCCACAAAAGGGCTAAAATAACAAAACTTGCAACGGGGATTGC
Organism: Pygmaiobacter massiliensis; assembly: GCF_900199435.1. GTDB lineage: Bacteria > Bacillota > Clostridia > Oscillospirales > Ruminococcaceae > Pygmaiobacter > Pygmaiobacter massiliensis. The sequence goes on along the minus strand of NZ_OAML01000003.1, from coordinate 1,746,905 downwards.
CCGCACCATACCAAAGAGCGGTGCAAACAAAATGCGCACTGTGGCAAACCGGGCAGCAAGGGCGGCACAGGCACACCCTGCCGCCGCACCCAGCAAAAAGCCGCCGCCAATGCGCACGAAGCTTTGCCCTACGCTTTGCCAAAAGGCAGATGTTACAACCAGCGTGCCAAGACTGCGCAGAACCGCGAGCGGAGAAACCAACAGAAGCTCTTGGCCCAGCAAAAAAGCCGCACTTTGCCAGACGATGAGCCAAAAGCCAATCGCCAACACCATCTTGCGCCGCGCCCCTTTGGCCGCTATCGTAGAATCAACCTTTTTGTTATGCACCATAGTAGAAGTCATCGCCGGGCAGTGCCCCACCGATCGATTTCGGGTTCTGGTCAAACAGCACCTGCAGATACCCTGCAACCGCTGTTTTCATTTCTTTGCCGTCAAGGTAGGTAATATTGCACTGCGGGATGGCTTTTGCTGCCAGCGGTGCTTTTTCAATAATGCCATATTGTGCTACCAGCTCAGCGGCAGCATCTACATTTTCGTTGACATAGGTGGTGCTGTTCTTGTAGTCTGCCAGAAACTCAGCAAAAGCAGCTTTGTGCTCAGTGATAAAATCACGGCGGGCTACCAGTACGCCGGTAACGAGGCCGGAATCGGGGCTGACTTTGTTCCACTCCTGCGTCATATCCAGCGCGACACGCAGCTCCGGAATTTTTTGCGAAACCACAGTGACATACGGCTGCGGCAGCATAGCCACTGCACCTGCGCCTGCTGTCTGCAAGGCGGCCGCTACTTCGGTTGCTTCGCTTTTGTATTCAATGGTCAAATCTTTTTCAGGGTCCAGGCCGTTTTCTCGCAGCAGATAATTCAGCACATACTCCGGGGTAGTACCTTTGCCTGTGGTATACACGGTTTTGCCTTTTAAGTCGGTAATACTTTGTACCGCATCGCCGTTTTCTACCACGTAAAGTACACCCAGCGTATTCACGGCTGCAACCTGCACGCCACCCTGCGTTTTTGCATACAGCACACTGGCAAGGTTTGCAGGTACTGCTGCAACATCCAGCTCACCAGAAACAAGCTTCGGGACGATTTCGTCTGCGGTGCCGTACATCGCGACCTCATAATCGTGACGTGCAGTGCCGTCTTCTGCAGCCTTCATCAGCTCTACCATGCCCATCGTGGTCGGTCCTTTCAGACCTGCGATGCGAAAAGCAGTACGCTCGGCAGCCGGCACCGACACCGCGGAGGATGCAGCGGAAGAAGTGCCCTGCGAAGATGCAGCCTCACTGCTGGAGGAAGCTGCTGCACTGCAGCCAGCAAGCAGGCTGGCGCTCAGCGAGAGTGCCAGCAATAAAGAAACTATTTTTTTCATAACCGAAAAATCCTTTCCGGGCATTGCGTCAGGGTCAACGTCCTTTTGCCGCGCGTTTTGGCGGCAAGGCGACAATACCACTTTATCATTGCGTTGACATTGCTTTTTTATTTTAATATAATTGCCCTAAAGATGATGTTGCCACGGCAACACTTTTTTCTTTTTGATGCCATAAAAGGGAAATTTTGAAACAATTTTATCCTTGTTTTTGTTAAGCGATAGAGAGCTGCTTATATTATTCACCCTAACTTCAGTCTTAAATAAAAGGAGTGGTGTACATGACCAATCGGCTGGACATTATTCTATCGACTTCGCTGTTTGAGGGGATTACGCCTGCGTCTGCCGAAGAGCTGCTGCAATGGCTGCACCCCGCAATCAAAAACTACTGTCCTGGCGAGGTTGTACTGCTTGCGGGCTTTGAGTCAAACGAGATTGGCATTGTGCTGCGTGGCCGCCTTTCTGCCGAGCGCACCACTGCCGACGGTGAGCGTTTGCCGATTGCCGCGCTGAAAGAAGGCAGCGTTTTCGGAGATGTGCTTTCGGGCAGCCACACCGTCTCGCCTATCACTATCGTTGCCGAAACCGCCTGCGAGCTGATGCTGTTCCCGCACGCGCATCTGCTGGCTGTCAGCGGCACCGTGCCTGCTGCTTTGCCCCGTCTGCTGCAAAATCTCATCAGCACCATCAGCGACAAATATTTCGTGCTCAGCCACCGGCTGGATCTGCTTATGACTCCGCGCCTGCGCCAGCGCGTGCTGCTTTACCTGCAAAGCCTTGGCGCAGACAAAGGCCCGGTAGCGATTCCCCTTACCCGCACCGCCCTGGCAGAACACCTTGGCTGCAACCGCACGGCGCTTGCGCGGGAACTCACCCGTATGAAAGCGGACGGGTTGTTGAAAATTGAGGGCAGCCAATTTACCTTGTGCGGCATGGAAACAGGCAATTGACGATAGAAAAGAGTATGTTACATAACCGATAAAAATAAAAATCCCTCCGCCTTGGCAGAGGGATTTCATTTACTTCGCAGCTGTTTCGCACCGGTTTAGTTCACGCACTGCCTCGGCAATTATGTTGTCGGGGATGCGGCGGCGAAAACTGGCCATGGTACGGGCTGAAAACGGCGCCTTGGGGCGAAACTCGTTCATTCCCAAAAAGTATTGCAGATAAGGGCTTTCGCCAATCAGCAACGTGGTTTGCTGATCTGAGAGATGGAGTGCTTTTTTTACTACAAGGCTGCCGAAAGCGACACGCACTCCAAAAGCCTGCTTGCCGCCGTGAGAAAAGTGAGAGGCGTATTCCTCTTCTATCGAAAGCCAATCCACCTGCTGTGCCAGCTTCACCCACCGGTTTTCGGGAGAAAGCAACTCTTCGATTGGCGCGATATAGTCATACACGGTAAGCTGATTTAATGTTTGTTTATACAAAAGTCTACACCCTTTGAGAAGTCTAGGGTGTTGCGCTTTACACCGCAAAACCCGCTTTATTTCCTTTTATCGGCAAAATATTGCAAAGGTATTGTAGCATTATGGTAAAATAAAAGCAAGGAATACAAAGCATATCTTACTTTCTGGGAAAAATCTGCGCAAAAAAGGAGAAAACGATGAAGCTGCAATCGGTACATCACGTCGCGATTTTGGTCAAGGATTATGAAAAGAGCCGACATTTTTATGTAGACCTGCTTGGCTTTGCGGTAATTCGGGAAAATCACCGCCCTGAAAAGGATGATTACAAGCTGGACCTTGCGGTTGGCGACCTTGAGCTGGAGATTTTCAGCGCGCCTAACGCACCTGCCCGTGTTACCGGGCCAGAGGCCTTGGGCCTGCGTCACCTCGCCTTCCGGGTAGATAACGTAGCCGCGGCAGTAGAGGAGTTAACAGCGCTCGGCATCGAGGCCGAGCCAATACGCATTGACCCTTACAGCGGCGGCGCATTTACCTTTTTCTTCGACCCGGACGGCCTGCCGCTGGAGCTGCACGAGTAATATAACAAAAGAGCTGCGATTTTCATCGCAGCTCTTTTGTTATATTGATTGGCACTGTGCTAAATCTGGCTCAGCACCAAAACGTCGTCTTCTCGAATTTTGGTTTTCCCGTGAGGAATCAGCACTTTATTTTTCCGTTTGATGAGCATCACCAGCTTTTCGTCCTCCAGCTCAAGCTCTGCCAGTGCTTTGCCAAGCCATTGGCTGTCTTTGCTGATGGTAACTTCGGTGAGGCTGCATGTAATTTCACTGCGCACCGAAAGCGCGCTCAGAATCAGCGTGTCGCCGGGCAAAAGCACGGTATCCCCTTTCGGGACAATGCGCTCTTTGCCGCGCAAAATCAGCACCAGCAAAAGTTCCGGCATCAGTGCGATGTCTTTGATTGCACGCCCGGCCCACCCGTGACAGGGTGTAATGGAAATCTGTACAAATTCCACCGGCACCTCTTCCGAGTAATCGCTGAACGTTTTCATAATATTGCTGTCATCATCTATCATTTTCAGTTTTTTAGAAATCCATGGAATGAGCGAGCCTTGCAGGCTAATCGAGAATAGCACAATGAAAAAAACGATGTGAAACACGTCATGCTTCATGTACGCGGGATGAACGGTTGCCATAATGGCAAACACGATAGACGCCGCTCCTCTCAGCCCTGCCCAGCTGACCAGCAGCTGCTGGGAAAGTGGACACCGAAACGGGGTTAAAATAGCAAACACCGAAAGTGGCCTTGCCACAAATGTCAAAAATAGCGCAATGGCAAGTGCCGTACCTGCAATTTGCGGCAGTTTGGAGGGAAACGACAGCAGACCTAGCAAAAAGAAAATCAGCATCTGCATCAGCCCGGTGACACCATCAAAAAAGTGAACCAGCGCTTTTTTATTGCCCAGCGGCCGATTGCCTAAAATGATGCCCGCAATATATGTGCTTAAGTATCCGTTACCACCAATCAGCGAAGCCACGGCGTACGACACCAGTGCTATGCCGAACACGAAAATCGTATCTACGCCATCTTTCGGCTTTTTCATTTTGCACAGCACATACCAGGCCGCAAGTGCTGTGCCGACACCGACCAAAATGCCAAAAACAATCTGGGCAAAAATCAGGTAAGCGAACTGCCCGCCGCTTGCCTTTCCGGTCATGGCAGAAAGCACCACAACGGTGAGCATATAAGAGCAGGGATCGTTGCTACCACTCTCTACTTCCAGCAGCGGCGCGGTGTGATTTTTTAAGTTGATACGTTTAGAGCGTAAAATCGAAAACACCGAAGCCGCATCGGTAGAGCTGATGACCGAACCAATCAGCATGCTCTCCCAAAAGTTGATTTTTAATACAAAATGGCAAAATGCTCCGGTAAACAATGCGGTCAAAACGACGCCCATGCTGGAGAGCAGCACCGCTTTGACGGCCACAGGTTTTGCCGCGTGCCAGCTTGTGCCAAAGCCCCCATAGAACATAATAAAAATAAGTGCAAAAGAGCAAACCTGTTCTGCAATTGCATAGTTGTCAAAATAAATTTTAAAAAGTCCGTCTGAACCAAACACCATGCCCAGCAAAATAAAGGCAAGCAGCATCGGCATACCAAGTTTGCCAAATGCTTTTCGCAGCATTAGGCACACCAAAATAATAACAGCAATCAATAGAATGTATTCTGACACGGTTACCTCCTTAAACGATGTGGCGAAACAGGATCTAATTTCATCTTAACATTTGTACTGGGGTTCTGTAAATTCCAGATAAAAAGCTTTGCTGCTCTTTAACAGTCTCTTTCAGCCTACAAGCGCCGTATGGGCAGTATGCAAAAATCGCACAATGCCTGCCGATACAGCCAAAACTTTTATTTTTAGCTATTGTTTTTTACAATCTGTTGCGTGCAAAAAGCATTGGCACGCCTTTGCAAATAAAAAAGCGAGAGTGATTCCACTCTCGCTTTTTTGATGGCCGGGCAAGCTGCCCCGCCGTAAAGTTTGCTATTTTATTTTGCTTCAGAAGCTGCAACAGCGCAGGCGACAGTCATGCCGACCATCGGGTTGTTGCCAGCACCGATGAGGCCCATCATCTCGACGTGTGCCGGGACGCTGGAAGAGCCTGCAAACTGTGCATCGCCGTGCATACGGCCCATGCTGTCGGTCAGGCCGTAGCTGGCAGGGCCAGCTGCAACGTTGTCCGGATGCAGGGTGCGGCCGGTGCCGCCGCCGGATGCAACGGAGAAGTATTTTGCGCCGTTTTCCACTGCCCATTTTTTGTAGGTGCCTGCAACCAGGTGCTGGAAGCGGGTCGGGTTGGTGGAGTTACCGGTGATGGAAACTTCAACGTGTTCTTTTTTCATGATGGCGACGCCTTCGAGAACGTCGTTTGCGCCGTAGCAACGTACTGCAGCACGCTCGCCGGTCGAGAATGCTTTCTCGTTGACGACTTTCAGCTCGCCGGTCTTAAAGTCAAAATCGGTTTCTACATAGGTAAAACCGTTGATGCGGCTAATGATATAAGCAGCATCTTTGCCAAGGCCGTTGAGGATAACGCGCAGCGGGGTTTTGCGGGCTTTGTTTGCAGTGCGTGCAATACCGATTGCCCCCTCTGCAGCCGCAAAGCTCTCGTGGCCTGCGAGGAAGGCGAAGCAATTGGTCTCTTCGCGCAGCAGCATAGCACCAAGGTTACCGTGGCCCAAGCCCACAGAGCGCTGCTCTGCAACAGAACCGGGGATGGTGAAAGCTTCGAGGCCTTCGCCAATTGCGGCAGCGCAGTCTGCAGCGTTTTTCAGGCCGCGCTTTACAGCGATAGCGGTACCCAGGGTGTAAGCCCAAACAGCGTTGTCAAAGCAGATGTTCTGAACGCCTTTGACGATAGCTTCGCAATCGATGCCCTTTGCGAGGAGCATCTCACGGCAGGCGTCGAGGGACTCGAGCCCATTAGCAGCGAGGCATGCCTCGATTTTCGGCATGCGTCTTTCCTGACTTTCAAAAGTTGCCATAAGTGTGTTCCTCCTTTCTTATTCTTCACGCGGATCGATGTATTTGACGGCTTCGTCAAATCGACCGTAAGTGCCGATATTCTTCTCAAATGCCTCTTTGGGGTCTTTGCCGTGACGGATGTCCTCCAGCATTTTGCCCAAACGTACAAACTGGTAACCAATTACCTCGTTGTTGGCATCCAATGCCAGTTTGAGGATATAGCCCTCAGTCAGCTCGAGATAGCGCACACCTTTTGCTTTGGTGGAAAAGATGGTGCCGGTCATGCTGCGCAGGCCTTTGCCAAGGTCTTCCAGGCCAGCGCCGATGGGCAGACCGTCATCCGAAAACGCAGTCTGGCTGCGGCCGTAGACAATCTGGAGGAACAGTTCGCGCATTGCCACGTTGATGGCATCGCACACGAGGTCAGTATTCAGTGCTTCAAGGATGGTTTTGCCGGGCAGAATCTCGCCCGCCATTGCGGCAGAGTGGGTCATGCCGGAGCAGCCGATCGTTTCGACCAATGCTTCCTCAATGATGCCGTTTTTGATGTTGAGGGTAAGCTTGCAAGTACCCTGCTGAGGGGCGCACCAGCCTACACCGTGAGTGAGGCCGGAGATGTCGGTGATCTCATATGCCTTGACCCATTTGCCTTCTTCGGGAATCGGCGCAGGGCCATGGTTGCAGCCCTTGGTCAGAGGACACATATGTTCTACTTCTCTGGAATAGTTCATATTCGCACTCCTTTATCTGATTTATGGATGGGGCGAGCTTTTTCGCCCCGGAAAACAAAACTCTGGCAAAAGCAGTGTACCCCAAGCTTTCACTACTTATTATTATAGGTTTTCGCAAGGGGGACTGCAAGCATTTTTGTCGCATTCTTTGTTAAATTTTTACCAACTTTTTCAAAAGAGTCTTATCTACTTCTGAGACCTTTGTACAATTCACTCCGGGGCGCTGTGTAAACTGTTGCAATTGCGCAGTGCGCCATTTATAATACGATTGAAGGAAGCACCTGCTTCTTTTCTGCTCCGCAGTATTTTCATGTTTGAAACCCTGCCTGCGCGGCAATACTGAAGAGCAAGATACATTTATACTTTACATATGGAGGGTAAGATTATGGCAGATACAGTTAAACTCAGCGGTGTCGATGTCGCAGAATTCACCGAGGTCATCAATTCCTGCAAGGGCGACGTTTTTATGGTCACCCCCTATGGCGATAAACTCAACCTCAAAAGCAAGCTGTGCCAGCTGATTGGCTTCACCCGCCTGATTGAAGGCGGCAAACTTGCAGAGGCTACCCTTGTTTGCGATGATCCCGAGGACGAAAGCAAACTTTTCCGTTACAACCTGTTTGGCAAAGAGGGCATGAACAAATAAAGCTGCCTGCGGCAGCGGAGTGCGCAAAGCAGCGCGCCCCGCTGCTTTTTTCGTTTTAAAGGGTCGGGCAAGGGCGATAAAACGCGAAAAGTTTTACAAAATGTTCAATTGTTTTGTACCCCGTTTGTTTGACAGCGCCCCCGGTGTGGAGTAAAATGAATTCATATGCGTTTCCCTGCATCTATAATGTAGAAATAAAATATAAAGGATTGGTTCCACGATATGTCTTTGATGGAAAAACTCTTCGGCTCCTTTTCGGACAAAGAGCTGAAAAAGATTCGCCCGATCGCTGATAGCGTACTGGCACTGGAAAGTAAGTACGCTGCCCTGTCGGACGCGGAGCTTCGTGCCATGACCCCCGCCTTGAAAGAGCGGCTTGCCGCCGGCGAAACACTTGACGATATTTTGCCGGATGCTTTCGCTACTTGCCGTGAGGCCAGCTGGCGTGTACTTGGCATGAAACACTTCCCCGTACAGATTATCGGCGGTATTGTGCTGCACCGCGGCTGCATCTCTGAGATGAAGACCGGTGAAGGTAAAACACTCGTGGCAACTCTCCCGGTTTACTTAAATGCGCTCACCGGTGCCGGTGTTCACGTTGTCACGGTCAACGATTACCTCGCAAAGCGCGACTCTGAGTGGATGGGCAAACTGTACCGCTACCTCGGCCTTTCTGTTGGCCTGGTGGTGCACGATATTACCATTGCCGAGCGCAAAGCTGCTTACCAAGCGGATATCACCTACGGCACCAACAACGAGTTTGGTTTTGACTACCTGCGTGACAACATGGTTACCTACAAAAACCAGATGGTACAGCGCGGCCACGCGTTTGCCATCGTCGATGAGGTCGACTCCATCTTGGTCGACGAGGCCCGTACGCCGCTTATCATCAGCGGCGAGGGTGACAAATCCACCGACCTTTACCACAAAGCGGACGAGTTCGTCAAACGCCTGCGCAAAGTTACCTTTGCTGATGTAGACGACAAAGAAGAGCACGATGAAGAGGTCGACGGCGACTACATCGTGGTGGAAAAACAAAAAACCGTTACCCTGACCCAGCAGGGCATTAAAAAGGCCGAGGCCTACTTCCATGTAGAAAACCTTGCCGACGCCGACAACATGACCCTGTCGCACCACATTAATCAGGCAATTCGCGCACATGGCATCATGAAACGCGATGTTGATTACGTGGTACGTGAAGGCGAGGTTATCATCGTTGACGAGTTCACCGGTCGTTTAATGATTGGCCGTCGCTATAACGAAGGCCTGCATCAGGCCATCGAGGCAAAAGAGGGCGTAACTGTTGAAAAAGAGAGCAAAACTCTCGCAACTGTCACCTTCCAGAACTACTTCCGTATGTACAAGAAGCTGGCCGGTATGACCGGTACTGCAAAAACGGAAGCCGATGAGTTCAGCGAAATCTACGGCCTGCTGGTCGTTGAAATCCCCACCAACCGTCCGATGGTTCGTAAAGATATGGACGACGTGGTATATACCACCGAAAAAGGCAAGTTTAACGCTGTTATCGAACAGGCAATCGAGTGCCACGAAAAAGGCCAGCCGGTTCTGGTCGGCACCATCAGCATCGAAAAGAGCGAGCTGCTCTCTTCCATGCTCAAACGCCGCGGCGTAAAACACGAAGTTTTGAACGCGAAATTCCATGAGAAGGAAGCAGAAATCATCGCACAGGCCGGCAAGTTCGGCGCGGTGACCATCGCAACCAACATGGCAGGCCGTGGTACTGATATTATGCTGGGCGGTAACGCCGATTACATGGCAAAAGCAGACCTGCGCAAAGCAGGCTTTGACGATGCACTGATTGCCGAGGCAGACGGCCACGCCGAGACCGATGATGAGCAGGTCATCGCAGTGCGCCGTGCATTTGAAGAGGCCCTTGCAAAATACAAACCCGTCATTGCCGCTGAGGCTGAGCGGGTGCGTGAAGCAGGCGGCCTGTATATCATCGGCACCGAGCGCCATGAATCTCGACGCATCGATAACCAGCTGCGCGGCCGTGCCGGTCGTCAGGGCGACCCCGGTGCCTCCCGCTTCTTCATCTCGCTGGAGGACGACCTTATGCGTCTGTTCGGCGGTGAGCGTGTGCAGACCCTTATGAACACTCTCAAAGTAGAAGAGGATATGCCGATTGAAAGTCGCGCAATCACCAACATCATTGAGAGCGCACAGAAGAAGATTGAAGCGCAGAACTTCTCGATTCGTAAAAACGTGCTGTCCTTCGACGACGTTATGAATCAGCAGCGCGAAATCATCTATGGCCAGCGCGGCAAAGTGCTGGAGGGCGAGGATGTTTCTGAAAGCATCCACAACATGATCCGCGAAGCCATCACCAACAACGTTGCACTTTTTGCAGCTGGCGAAAATGCAGCAGAGTGGGATATTTCCGGCCTGCGCGACCACTATCGCGGCTGGCTGCTGACCGACGCAGACCTGCGTTTTGATGAAGCCGAACTGAAAGAGCTGACCCGCGAAAAGCTCGAAACCTTGCTCTATGATCGTGCGCTGGAAATCTGCAAACGCAAAGAGGAGCGCTACGGTGCTAACATCATGCGTGAGCTGGAGCGTGCCGTGCTGCTGCGCAACGTCGACACCAAGTGGATGGAGCACATCGACAACATGGATGAACTGCGCAAGGGCATTTACCTGCGCAGCTACGGCCAGCGTGACCCCGTGGTTGAGTACCGTATCGAAGGCTTCGATATGTTCGATGCCATGATTGATTCCATCAAAGAAGATACCGCCCGCATGCTGCTGACGGTGGAGATTCGTACCGAAGAAGGCCCGAAGCGTGAGCAGGTGGCTGTACCCGTAGGCGAAACAGCCGGCGGTGAAAAGCTGAACTCGAAACAGCCTGCCAAGAGCACCAAAGTTGGCCGCAACGACCCGTGCCCCTGCGGCAGCGGGCTGAAGTGGAAAAAATGCACTTGCAAAGAGTACCACCCGGACTAAGCACCTATAAAAATAAGAAAGCGCTGCACAGGAAATTTCTGTGCAGCGCTTTCTTATTGAAATTTCAGCATTATATTTTGTGCTTATTTTAAGCCATTTTTTCTTTTGTTTCGTTTACTTTTCGCGCTATATGTGGTAGGATGGACAAAATAATGCAAGTTAGGGAGCGGACGATATGTGGGCAGCCGCACACAACATTTTACAAAAAAAGCAACGACTTCTGCAAAATAACCAAGTAGCGGTTCAGGCAAGCAATTTAAATGCATTAAGGCTAATGCTGCGTGTAGATACGCTTATGTTTTTTGTGCTTACCATCGCAAGTGTTTTGTTGCCCTCCTATCGCTATCTGTTCTTTGTTTTTTTGGGTGCTTTTCTCTCACTGTGCCTTGTGCTGCTCATGCAAAAGGAGCTTACCCGTCGTTGGTCTGCTCTGACTTGCTTTTATAGTTTTTTTGCACTCTCCATGATATATTCTATTATCGTCAGCATCTGCTCGGGTCCAGACTTTGTTTCGGTAAGCATGCTGGCTTTACTTTTGCTGCACAATTTATTGATGCTGGACAAAACTTGGCGTATAGCGCTATTCTCTTTTGCTTCGTCTGCTGCTTATTGGGGCGCTATTGCCTTCTTTAAAACACCAACTCTGGCGGTAGACGAGTTTATTAATGTGTTTAGCTTTTTCTTACTCTCAGTGCTGCTTGGCACCTACCACAGCACCTCTCAGCTGGAAAGCTTTGATTTAAAACGCCGCGCTGAAATTGGCGAGATTACCGATGCCTTGACACACCTATATAATCGTAAAAAGTTTTATGATGTACTGCAAGAAAGTTGCCACGGGGATTGCAGCACCCCGATATGTGGCATTGCAATGATTGATGTGGATAAGTTTAAGCAGTACAACGACTGTTTGGGGCATCAGGCAGGCGATCGCTGCCTGGAAACGCTGGGTTTACAGTTTGCTGCGTTTGGTAGCGCACATGATTTGCTGCTTTTCCGTTACGGCGGCGAGGAGTTTGTTGCCGTGAGCAAAACGCATACTGACGAGCAATTGGTGGCATTATGTTGCGATCTGGGCCAAAAAATAATGGCACTTGGGCTGCGGCACCCAGCTGCGCAACGCCCTATCGTCACCATCAGCATTGGAGTCAGCTACTCTGCTACGGCTTTGCAGGTAAGCTGCGACCAAATGATTTCGCAAGCAGACATTGCGCTGTATGCTGCGAAGCGGCAAGGCCGAAATGCCGTCTGCTATTTTGGTCCTCCGCTTAGCATACATTCTTTGGATGCCAAACCGCCGGACCTTGGCCCGATAGCTGAGACCGTATTTGAATAGCGTTACGAATGATGTGTATTCGCTATACTACTCATTGGGGCTGTCGCCACTACCAAACCGTAAAATAAAAACGACATTGCAGCAGATGCGCAGCAATGTCGTTTTTGTTTGCCCGGCCCTCTTGCAGAGGGTGAGATACAGCCCACCAGTTTTAGTTAGGCGCAGAGCTTGCGCTTTGTGCTTGCTTTTTCTCTTTCATGCTCCGCAGCAGCCGCTTGATGGCAAACCACCCCATTGTGGCTCCCATCACCAGCACTACGATGGAATTGTAAAAGCCCGTATAATCCAAAAGCATCGCCCAGGCATCACCCAGCGCTGCCCCTGCACCGCACAAGATCGTATTCCAGCACAAGCTGCCTACCGTGGTTAAAACCAAAAAGCGGCTAAGCTTCATGTGGGCCATACCGGCCGGAATAGAAATAAGGCTGCGTAAAATAGGCACCATGCGGCAAAAGAAAACCGTTTTTTCTTGCCCTTGCGCGTATTTGTCCAGTGTGCGGCGGATATCTTCTTCATGCAGGCCCAGATGCCGCCCCCAGCCCCGTGCAAAGCCGCATAGCCGCTCTTCGTCCATCAGTGTACCAACCCAGTATAAAATCAATGCGCCAATTACACTGCCCAGCGTAGCACCAAAAATCACTTCCGGCAAGGCCAGCGTGGTTTTTGTGGTCATAAACCCGCCAAAGGTCAGCAGCACCTCACTCGGGATGGGCGGAAACAGGTTCTCGAGCAAAATCAGCCCAAACACGCCGATGGCGCCATAGGTTTCAATAATATAAAAAATTGTATCTGTCATCTGCGCACCTCCGTGTTTGTTATATATGTAAAAAATCGCAAAACCATACCCCGAGAAAAAGAAAACCGCCTTCTCGTAAGAGAAAGCGGTTTGGATTTATTCGGTTAGCAGTGGCTTGCCAGTGCCGCGGCACCAATGATGCCTGCATCGTTACCAAGCGTAGCCATACGAATTTCTGGGGCGAACATATCACCGCAGTACATCGTATTTTTAACAATTTCATGGATTTGGTCAGCCACATATTTGCCCTCTTTGGAGATGCCCCCGCCGATGACGATGGCGCGCACGCCAAACGCATTTGCGATATTGGCCGCCCCCTGTGCAATGTAATCGATAAAATGTGCCACCAATTCTTTTGCGGTTTCGTCACCTGCTTTGGCTACATCAAAAATGTTTTTGCCGTTCAGCCTGTCGCCCGACTCGCGAATTTTTGCAAGCTGCGATTCGGGATGTGCGTCTGCTGCGCGGTTTGCATCGCGAATCAGTGCGGTAAAGCTGGCATAACTCTCCAGGCAGCCTCTGCGTCCACAGGTGCAGGGCTCACCATCATAAATCAGTGTAGTGTGGCCCAACTCTGGTGCAACAGAATTTGCCGGTGCAAACACTTTGTTGTCTAAAATAATGCCGCTGCCCACGCCGGTGCCAATCGTAATCATAGCAAGCGAAGAGAACTCTTCGCCAGCACCGGCCACAAACTCGCCCAGTGCGGCACAGTCTGCGTCGTTGCCTACTACTACGCTTTCAACGCCTGTCGCTTTGCGGATGGTGCGTGCAAGAGGAACATTGTCCCAATGCAGGTTGTTGGAAAAAATAATGTCGCCGTTTTCTTTATTGCTTGTTCCCGGGCTGCCAATGCCGATGCTGTCAATATCTTCCACCGAAAGGCCAGCGTCTGCAACCAGCTTGAGGCAAAGCTTTGCCATGCTGGCAGCTACGGCTTCAAAGCCGCGCTCACTTTCTGTTTTTACCGAGCCTTTGGCCAGCAGGTGGTATTGCTCGTCCACCACGCCTGCCGCGATATTCGTTCCTCCAAGGTCTACGCCGATGGTATATTTCATACGGTTCCCTCCCAGAAATCTTTGTTCTAAGCAAGGTGCTGTAATGCACCGTTACTATTGTAGCATTCCCGTTTCTTTCAAACAAGAGGTGCGGCTTTTTTCGCTTTGCAAAAAACACGAAACATTATGGAAATTTGTTTCCAAAAAGCAAAAAGCCCCAAAGGGTCCTTGCAGGCTCTTTGGGGCAATATATTTTGGCTTTGTTGCCTTTAGTCGCGGGTGGGCTGTTCAGAGGCATTTTTGCTCTCTTCATAGCGGGTACGCTCCGCGTCGTCGGCAGGGCGAATATGGTTGCTGTTGCAAACAGGGCAGTTGAGCACCTCACCCATTCGTTCAAATAAAAATTGGCATTTATCGCAGATGTAAACCATAGAAATCCTTTCCGCAAACAGGTTAAACCAGTTGTTTTTTCAAAAAAGCCAACCGCTTACGCCCTTTGCAGTACGCCGCGTGGCAAGTAGAATACATAAAATTATTATATCGAATCGGCGCCAAATGTCAAGTTTAAGGGTAAGAAAAAAGTGTGGTTTTTACCGCACAAATTGCGGTTTTTCCTTCTTTTTTTATGGTATATTTTGGCTAAAATTATTTCGTAAAAAAGGAAGGAGTTTTTTCTATGCAGCAGTTTTCTTGCACCCTTGCCGACCCCGAAGGGCTGCATGCACGCCCCGCCGGTAAACTGGTTTCTCTCGCTTGCAGCTATGCTTCGGTAATAGAGCTGCATAAAGCCGAAAAAACTGCAAACTGCCGCCGTTTATTTGCGTTGCTAAGCCTATGCGTACGCAGTGGCGAGCCCATTACCTTTACGGTAGAGGGCGAAGATGAAGAGGCTGCCATTGCCGCTTTACGCGCGTTTGTACTTACCCTTTCTTAGCACTCAAAAAGCCCGGCAACTGTATTTTAACAGGCCGGGCTTTTAATTTTTGTTGCAAAACCTAAGCAGTATTGCATGCCCTATTTTCGATAAGCATTGAGGCAGCGTAAGCCTTTTTGCTCGCTGCCTGGCATATCTTTGCGTTACCGTGTTATAACTATAATTTTCACATCATCGGATCTTCTGTAATCGGCACAATGCGCATTACCGCAACTGTCATATCATCTGCACGGGCACCGCGTCGTTTTTTTGCACCATCCAGCAGCGTGTCTGCAATATTTTGTGGGGTGCTCTCCCAAACGCGCTGCAGCTCCATCTGAATCCAGATATCCCCCGCTGCAAGCATGCCATCGCTTACCATCACCGCAACATCGCCTGCGCCAAGGTCCAGCTTGGTTTCGCTGCCACGTACTTCGTCTAAAATGCCGACCGGCAAAGTCTCGGAAGAAAGGCTGCCTACCCGCCCGCTGCGGACAAAATAAGTAGGCGCACCACCCGCTTTATAGACACGGCAGATGCCGCGTGCGAGATCTACTGTCAAAATGTCAATGGTTGCGCCTGCCTCCCCTTCCGGCAGCGAAAGCGCAATATTAATCAGCCGCACGGTGGAAACGGCATCAAAGCCGGCTTCCAGCAACTGCCGGGCAAGGCTAGCCGCAAGGGTACCATCCACTGCTGCAGCACGGCCTACGCCCATGCCATCGCACAGCAAAAGATGTGCCTGGCTGCGCATACCTGAAAAGCTGCGCACTACGTCGGCAGAAACGCCCTCGGCGGCGGCACCGGCACTCGCTGTTTCAATGCGATATTTAGCTCGCAGCGGTGCCGGGGATGCCAGCTCTTTTGCTACGGTGGCAAGTGCTTGCGACATCACCGAAAGCTGGCTTGTTACGGCGGTACGCAGCGCGTCAGACTTGGTAGCCGCGCAGCGCAGCGCAAGCCGCTCTGAGCTATACTCGTTCAGTGCACGGCAAAGATCATACGGTTTGATGCAGCAGGTAGAGACCTGCTCGGGTAAAGTTTGCGGAGTTACAGCGCTGCCGGCTGCCACCCAACTTTGCAGCGCATTCATTCCGTCCATCATCGTGTTGGCATTCGCCACCCAGCAATTGCAGTTGTTTTTGCAGTTGCGGCACAGGCTGTCGGTCAGATAATCCGGCAGCTCACCAATTTCTGTTTTTTGCGGAATGGTACGGCACACTTCGCGTACGGTATCTGCCACATCGCAAAGTGCGTTGCCCAGCTGCCGCACTCGGGTAGAAGCAGCCGCAAGGCGGCCCTTTTCCCCTTCTTCTACGCCGGCAACCAACGTTACCAGCTTGTCTGGCAGCAATAAAAAGAGAACAGCGCTCAGTAAGCCGTTGGCAAAACAAGCCAACAGCATGGCACTGCCGTGGCAAAGCAGCATGCCAAAACAGGCACCCGCACAATAGCCCACTGCCATACGGCTGCGCGCACCATGCAGTGCCATGGCAAGCAAAGCCCCCAGACCCATGCCTATCGCAAACGGTGCCAAACGGGTATCGTATGCGATGATGCCGACCCCAGCAGCAACTGCAACGTAGAGGGTTTTAGCGTCCTCCGCAAAAGCGAGGCAGCAGACCAGAGCGCCAGAGACCACTACCCCAAGGCTGACCCAAAGCAGTGAAACACGGCAAAGGGCAGCGACCACCGCCATGCCCCAAGCAAGCACAGCAAAACGAGCATTACCTGTGAGGCCCGGCAAACCACGTTTCGCGGCAACCAACACCACACTGCCAAGCAGCGCAAACCCTGTTAACAGGGCTGCTTCCGCAAAAGCGGCAAAGGTTTTTTCTATACTGGCACCCAGCCGCAGCTGCGAGAGCATCTCTGCCACAAGCAGGGTTAGCGCACTGCCGCAGGCAGAAATCAGCACACCGGGCTTGTCCGGTGCAAAGCGCTGCATAGCAAACCGAAGGCAAAGTGCTACCACACAGGCCGCCACCAACCCGCCACTTGCGGCAAATGGTAGCCCCAGCACACAGCCAAGCACTGCGCCCGCTGCCACAAAGGGCAGCGCTGCCGCGGGGGCTGCTGCTGTAAGCGCCGGCCCAAACGGGGCAATTCCGCCAAGCACCGGCGTACTTGCAAGCAATGCTGCGGCTGCAGCCGCCCCAAGCCGCTTGGTATAGGGGGCGGCATCCCCCAGAGCTTTTTTGACCTGCTGGCGCAGCCCCTCCTGTGCGAGGTTGATCATCTTTTCTCTCCCTTTCCGAATGCGCACCGTAGAGCGCGCGGTTTGTTTTCTTTTGTCATTCTAGGACAGGCTGTTTAAAAATCGGCTCGAAACATCGCAGTGTTTTGGGGTTTCGCGCCCGGGTTTTCAACATGTTAGGCGCTATTTGTGGAAAATTCTTCCTTTATCGTGGAAAGCCGTTATTTTACTACAGTTTTTGTATTGCCAAACCTTTCGGGAAAGAATAGAATAAAATGAAGCATATAGGAATATAAGTATTAATTTTAAGGAGTAAAACCATGGAATACCTGGCAGCTGACACGCGTTATCAAACAATGCCTTATCAACGCGCAGGTAAAACCGGCCTGCGGCTGCCCGCCCTTAGCCTGGGATTGTGGCACAATTTTGGCAGCGTAGATAACTTTGACACAATGCGCGCCATGCTGCGCTGCGCGTTTGACGCAGGCATTATACATTTTGACCTTGCAAACAATTATGGGCCGGTACCAGGTAGTGCCGAAGAGAATTTTGGACGCCTGCTGGCACTGGACTTTAAGCCTTACCGCGACGAGCTTTGTATCTCTACCAAAGCGGGTTACCATATGTGGGAGGGGCCCTATGGCGAATGGGGCAGCCGCAAAGCCATGCTTGCAAGTCTGGACCAAAGCTTGCAGCGCCTTGGCCTTGATTATGTGGACATCTTTTACTCGCACCGGTTTGACCCGGACACCCCGCTGGAAGAAACGATGGGCGCACTGGCCGCAGCGGTACACAGCGGCAAAGCACTTTATGCCGGCATCAGCAATTACGACGGCGAGCAGTCTCGAAAAGCAGCCTCGCTTTTGCGTGACCTGCATTGCCCCTTTGTGCTCAACCAGTCGCGGTATTCCATTATGGACCGCCGCATCGAAGAAAACGGCCTGCTGCAAGCCGCGCAGGACGAAGGTTTTGGGCTGATTTGCTTTTCTCCGCTTTTTCAGGGTATGCTGACCAATCGCTACCTGCACGGTGTACCCGAGGATAGCCGCATGGCGCGGGAGGCCTTTTTGAAGTCCAGTGCCTTAACTGAGCAGCGGCTTACCCAGATTACCGCGCTGAATGAATTGGCGCAGCAACGCGGACAAAGCCTTGCCCAGATGGCACTGGCATGGGTACTGCGCCGCGACGAGGTAACCAGCGTGCTGATTGGCGCATCGCGCCCGGCACAGATTCTGGATAACCTGAGGGCGCTAAACGCCGCGCCTTTTACTACACAAGAACTACAAAAAATAGAAATTATCTGCGCAGGGCAACCTGCGTTTTGGAGGTGACCCGTTTGAGTTCCTTTGTAACATTTGAGAACGTATGCAAGTATTACCAGATGGGCGAGGTGAAAATCGCCGCGGCCGATCACGTCAGCTTTCACATCGAACAGGGAGAGTTCTGCATTATTGTTGGCCCTTCCGGTGCAGGTAAAACCACCGTGCTAAATATGCTTGGCGGCATGGATGGCTGCGACGAAGGGCGTATTCTGCTGGATGGGGCGCTGATTTCCAGCTATAACAAAAAGCAGCTTACCCAATATCGCCGGTATGATGTAGGCTTTGTTTTTCAGTTCTACAACCTGGTGCAAAACCTGACCGCACTGGAAAACGTAGAGCTGGCAAGCGAAATTTGCCGCGAGCCGCTGGACGCTAAAGAAACTTTAATTGAAGTCGGCCTTGGTGAGCGTCTTGGCAACTTCCCGGCACAGCTTTCGGGCGGTGAGCAGCAGCGCGTTGCAATTGCCCGTGCACTTGCCAAAAATCCTAAAATACTGCTTTGTGACGAGCCAACCGGCGCACTGGATTACCAGACCGGCAAACAGGTGCTTCAGCTTTTGCAGGATACCTGCCGCCGTACCGGGCGCACCGTCATTGTCATTACACATAACAGCGCGCTCACCGCAATGGCAGACCGGGTGATTCGCATCAACAGCGGCAAGGCGATTTCGAACGAAGTCAACCCCAACCCTATTCCGGTGGAAAGGATTGAGTGGTAAGCTTTGAACAGAACATACCGAAAAAGCATTCTGCGCACCGTTAAAAGCTCGCTGCCGCGCTTTCTGTCCATCTTTGCCATCGTAGCGCTCGGCGTCGGCTTTTTGTCCGGGCTGCTCTCCACCACACCGGATATGCGGCTTTCTGCCGACGGGTACTGCGACGACACCAATATGATGGACGTACGCCTGCTCTCTACCCTTGGGCTAACAGACGACGATTTGGCTGCGGTAAAACAGATAGAGGGCATAAAGGCAATAGCCCCCGTTTATGACAGCGACGTGTTGCTGACCCTGCCCCTTGGGCAGACGCTGGTGACCCGTATGCACAGCCTACCGGCCGATACTTCCGCCGAAAACCCGGCGTATATGAACCAGCTTCAGCTCATAGAAGGGCGCATGCCCGAAAAAGCCGGTGAATGTGTTCTGCTGCAATCCAGCACATTGACCGGTTTGCCTGCAAAAGTGGGCGACCGACTGAGCCTGGACGCTTCGAATGAATCCCCGGAAGACACCTTCGCCGTCAAAGATTTTGAAGTTGTCGGCATTGCCAAAACAGCTTACTATATGTCAGTCGAGCGGGAACATTCTACGCTTGGCAACGGCACGGTAAGCATGATGGCTTACACGCCGGATTCCAGCTTTTCGAGCGAAATTTATACCGGGTTTTATCTCACGCTGGAAGGCGCTTTAGAAAACAACGCTTTTTCTGCCGACTATGATGCGCTTGTAGAAAAAGTGAGCACTACTTTGGAAGCACTGGGCAACGAGCGTGCTCCCTTGCGTTATGACGAAGTGGTTGGCGATGCAAAAACCCAGCTTATGGATGCAAAAGTAGAGTTGGCCGATGCCCGTGCCGAGGCAGAGAAAAAGCTGGCCGATGCAGAAAAAGAGCTGGCAACTGCACGCCGAGAAATTGCGGATGGCGAGAAAAAGCTTGCAGACGGCAAGCAGGCCATTATTGACGGCCAGACCGATCTGGACCGAAACAAAGACCTCTTTGCACAGCAGATTCCCACCGCGCAGAAAGCGCTAACCGAAGCGCGCACCGCCGCAAACGAGGGCCGTGCAAAAATCACTGCCGCTTACACCAAACTGGAGCAAACCCTTGCCCAGCTTACCGCGCAGGAAACGCAAATCGCCGGTTTGGAAACCGGAAAGGCAGCGCTATTCCAGCTGGCAACCTCTATTGGCCTGCCGGTAAACGATGGCTCTGATGCAGAGGCGCTGGCACTCTTGCCGCAAGTTATCGCAGCCGTTGGCCCCACCAGCCCTGAAACCGCAGCCCAGCTAACAGCCTTGCAGGCTGGGCTAAACGCAATCGCGGCCCAAGGCCAGACCACCGAAACTGCGCGTGCCGCGCTGGAAGCCGGCAAGCAACAGTACAGCGCTGCGCTGACCCAGATTCAGGCACAGGACAGTGCTCTTGCGCAGCAGGAGACCCTGCTCGGCCAAAAAGAGAAAGAGCTAAACGCAACCATAATTGCAGCCCAGAACGGGTTTATCCAGGCCGACAAAGCGCTGTTGGATGCCCGTGCTGAAGTGGCAGATGCTGAGAAAAAGCTGAGCGATGCCCGGGTGCAATATGCGGACGGTGAAAAAGAATATACCGAAAAAAAAGCCGAAGCGGACCAGAAACTTTCTGACGCAGAGGAAGAGATTCTCGATGCCGAAGCAAAATTGCGCGACATTGGAAACTGCGAATGGTATATTTTTGACCGTTCTGATAACCTGAGCTTTGCAAGCTACGCTTCTAATGCGGATAAGATTGAAGCAATTGCCCGCGTTTTCCCCGTGTTCTTCTTCCTGGTTGCGGCACTGGTAGCACTGACCACCATGACCCGCATGGTGGAAGAGGAGCGTATCCAAATCGGCACCTTAAAAGCGCTCGGCTATTCCAACAGCAAAATCATGCTGAAATATCTGCTTTATGCCGGGCTAGCCGGTGTACTGGGCAGTGCTGCCGGGCTAGCCGTCGGCATTCGGCTCTTCCCCTCCTTGATTATCAACGCGTACAATATCATGTACGAAATACCCAAAGCGGTTACACCGTTTGACTGGCCTATCTGCATCACCTCCGCAGCTGCAATGACCATCTGCGTGCTGCTTGCTACGGTTAACGCCTGCTGGGCAGAGCTGAAAGAGGTGCCAGCGCGGCTGATGCTGCCCAAAGCCCCCAAGGCTGGCAAGCGCATCTTCTTAGAGAGCATGCCGTTTGTGTGGCGTCGTCTGAAATTCACACATAAGGTCACCGCGCGTAACCTGATTCGCTACAAAAAGCGCTTTTTCATGACCGTCATCGGCATCGCCGGCTGTACCGCTTTGCTGGTGACCGGCTTTGGTGTCAAAGATTCTATTTCGGACATCGTTTCGAAACAATTTGATGACCTTTACAACTACAATTTGATGGTTCCGCTGAAAAACACTGATGCATTGAACGGGCGTGACCTTAACGCTCTGCTCAATGATAAAGAGCTCGTGCAGGACCACCTTGCGGTGTTGCAGGAGGAATGGACTGTTGTTCCCGCCTCCGGCAAGCCGAAAGACAGCATTTCTTTGCTGGTGCCCCAAGATGCCGAAAAGTACACTGAGTTCTTCACCTTCCGCCACCGCACCAACAATATCCCCGTGGTATTCGATGATAATGCCGTGGTAGTAACCGAAAAGTTTGCAGCGCGCCAGGGGCTTGCTGTAGGCGATGAGGTGACAATTACCAATAGCGATAATCGCAAAGCCGTGTTTACTATCACGGATATTTGCGAAAACTATGTATCGCACTACCTCTTTATTTCGCGCAGTGCTTATGAGAAAGCGTTTAGCCAAACGGCTGACCCCAACCTGCTGCTTTGCCGTGCTACCGAAGATGCAAACCTACAGAACACACTGTCGGAAAAACTGCTGAAATGCCGCGATGTCGCCGGTGTGCAGTTTACCAGCGAGCTCTCGACCAGCTTTGCAAACAGCATTCGCAGCATCAACTCGATTGTGGTGGTACTGATTGTCAGCGCGGGCGCACTGGCATTCGTGGTGCTCTACAACCTGACCAACATCAACATTACCGAGCGTGAAAAAGAACTGGCAACCATTAAAGTGCTCGGATTCTATGACCGTGAGGTCGCCGCTTATATCTACCGTGAAACGGCGGTGCTATCACTATTTGGCACAGGGGTCGGGCTGATACTTGGTGTGTTTTTGCACCAATTTGTCATCCGAACGGCAGAAATTGATATGGTCATGTTCGGCCGTTCGATTTATGCCCCGAGCTACCTTTATGCCGCAGTACTAACACTGCTGTTCAGCCTGGTGGTTGCGCTCGTTATGCGCCCCAAACTTTCTGGTATTAGCATGGTAGAAAGCTTAAAAGCACCGGAATAAGCGATATTTAATTTCACTTTCTTCAATACCGCCGCATATAAAGTGCGGCGGTATTTGCATAATCTGCAACTTTTCCGCAAAATTTGCATTTGTGAAATTCAAATGTTACAATAGGGGCGCTTGTGTTTTGGCGAATCCTAAAACTAATTTTGGATTTGAGGAGGTAAATCATGAAACTTTTGGTCCTTATTTTAAACAAGGTAGAAGAGCTGGAGCATCTGCTCGAAAAGTTTGAGCGGCATAGTATTCGCGGAGCTACCATCCTTTCTAGCCGTGGCATGGCAATGGCGCTAGAAAATTATATGGACGGGTCTTTTTTGGGCAGCCTGCGCGCGGTGATGGAGCCCACGCGGGAAGAAAACCGAACCATTCTGATGGCGCTGAAAGACGAAAACGTGCCGGTCGTGCTTTCCATTATTGATGAAGTGATCGACCTGGATGCACCCAATACAGGTGTCGTTTTCACCCTGCCCATTGATTTCATCAAGGGTATCAAAGAATAAAGGAAGTACAGCCCTATGTCATTAAATGTTCTTTATGACCTGGCCGTACTCCTGTTTGCCGGGTTAATCTCTGCAAAACTTATTAAAAAACTTCGCCTGCCCGATGTCACCGGTTATCTGCTAGGTGGTTTGCTGATTGGGCCTTACCTGCTTGGCATCTTATCTGCAGAAGCCGCAGGAGGCCTTGCCATCATCTCGGATATGGCGCTCGGCTTCATCGCCTTTACAGTCGGTGGCGAGTTTAAATTCAGTTATTTTAAGCGAGTCGGCGCTACACCGATTGTTATCGCTTTTTTCGAGAGCATTATTGCGGTGCTTTTTGTTACACTTGGGCTGCTGGTGGCAGGTTGCGAACTTCCGTTTGCCATTGTACTGGGTGCCATTGCGGCGGCAACCGCACCGGCTGCCACCGTTATGGTCATCAAACAATATAAGGCCCGCGGCCCAGTTACCGAAACGCTGCTTTCGGTGGTTGCCATTGACGATGCCGTGGCGCTTGTTGCCTTCGGCTTTGCGGTGGCCATTGCTGGCACCCTGAACAGCACCGAAAGCGTTTCTCTGCTCGCTTCCATCGCAGCACCGGTGGTAGAGGTGCTGCTTGCCGTGGGGCTCGGTATTGGAATTGGATTTGTGTTCACCTTTGCGCTTCGCTTTTTCCCCCACCGCGACGCCCGGCTGGCGCTTGTCATTGCTTTTGTTTTTCTTGGCAGCGCTCTGGCAACCGCGCTTAACGTTTCGGCGCTTTTACTTTGCATGGCACTGGGTGCCACCTTTACCAACCTTTCGCGCACTTCGGCAGAAGTTTACTCGCTTTGCGACCAGCTGACGCCCCCGCTGTTTATGATGTTCTTTGTGCTCTCGGGCGCAGACCTTAACATCACAGTTCTGCCCTCTATTGGGCTCATCGGCGTCGTTTATGTGCTGCTGCGCGTAGCTGGTAAATGGTCCGGTGCCGCTTTGGGCGCTAAGCTGATGAAAGCGCCCAAAACCGTCTGCCGCTATCTTGGCCCTGCGCTGATTCCACAGGCAGGTGTTGCCATTGGCCTTACGTTTGTGGCACAAACTGTGGTACCGCAGTATGCAGAAACCATCCGTGCTGTTATTTTATGCGGCACGCTGATTTACGAGCTGGTAGGCCCTGCGATTACCAAAAAGACGCTGCAAAAAGCTGGCGAAATTGACGCTGGAATCTAAAGCAAACGCAAAAAAGCCGCCCTTATTCGGGCGGCTTTTCATTTTTTAGAGCAATATGCTTTTATAGCAGTGACAAGAGCCAACGGCTAAAAGCAACTTCGCTTACTCGCGCACCGGCACAATTTCAATCCAGTAGCCGTCGGGGTCAGTGATAAAGTAAATGCCCATTGCTTCATTTTCCAGCGCAACGCAGCCCATGGCCTTGTGTTTTGCCAGCAAAGCATCGGAGTCATCGGTTACAAAAGCCAGATGAAATTCGCACTCGCCCAGGTTATACGGCTCTTTGCGTTCTTTCAAATAAGTCAGCTCGAGCGTGAAATCACTTTCTCCGTCGCCCAGCCAAACCAGCGTAAAATCCGGTTTTTCTTTGCTGCGTACAGGTGCAAGACCAAGCGCTTCTTTGTAAAAAGCAAGGCTTCGCTCCAGGTCCAGCACGTTAAAATTAAAGTGGTTGAATCGAATCATTATTTTCGCCTCCATCTGCGTAAGTTTTTCTTTTCTGCTATGATTATAACGCAGAACATGTTAAAATAGCTAGAGCGATACTGCAACATTTTAGTGCCAGTGGCAGAAGGCGTATCCCCTTTTCCGCTTACTGTTCCGCGATAAAAGCGCACTTTTCAAGTAAGCTGCATCTCTTCTCGCGTTGAAAAAGTGCTGAAACGATTGGTTTTCATTTTTGGTGTCGCTCATCAAAAGGTCATTCTTTTGCACTTCGGCGTGCTTTGCGGATAGTGCAGACCACAAAAATAAGTTTTAAGGCGGTCCAACTTTATGCGCACAATTCTCTGGTTTATTTACTTTTGGCTTTATCTGATTGTTATCTTTCCGATTTTCGTGTACACGCGATACCTCGGACGTAAAGGCGAGCGAGAAAAGCACGACCGGTTAACCCGCAAAGTGGTGGGCAACTGGGCACGTCGGCTGATTCGGCTTGCCGGTGCGCAGGTAACAGTGGAGGGCCTGGAAAACCTGCCGGAAGGCCCCGCTGTTTATGTGGCAAACCACCTGGGCTATTTTGATATTCCGCTGATGCTGGGATATCTCGGCAACGACACCAAACCGCTGGTAGCGAAAAAAGAGATTAAAAAAATTCCGCTCATTCGAGGCTGGATGGAAGAGCTGCATTGTGTTTTCATCGATCGTGAAAACCCGCGCGCTTCGGTTGCTGCACTTGGAGAAGCAGCTGACTGGGTATCTCAGGGTTACTCGATGGTCATTTTCCCGGAAGGCACTCGCAGCAAAACCAGCGAGCTGGGCGAGTTTAAAGGTGGCGCGTTTAAAATTGCGCAAAAAAACAAGGTTGCTGTGGTTCCGTGCTGCATCAGCGGCACTGAAAATTTGATGGAGCGTAACGGCTATTGGATTCGCCCCGCAAAAATTGCACTCAAAGTCTTGCCTGCCATTGAAACCGAGGGCTATGCCCGCGAAGACTGGCGTGCCCTGCCTGCGCTTGCAGAGCAAAAGGTACGAGAGGGGCTTGCGGAAATGCCGCATTAACCCTTTGCTTTTTTAATAAAAATTGCCCGACTTGGTAAATACCAACGCCGGGCAATTCCTTTTATTTGTGGCAATCTGTTTCCACTGTTCTGCGATTATATTGAGTGTCACTTTTGTTTTTGTGTCATTCCTTGCACCAGTAAAGTACCGCCTACTGAAAAAACGCCAGTGCCCGCCATGATCAGTAACAAAGTGGCGTCAATGCCTTGCGGTATAAAAAAACTTTTCACCAAAAATAATAGTATCATTATCCCAACGATACAAAGGGTTAATCCAATCCATATTTTTTTCTTCAAAAGACAACACCTCACTTTTTAGTAAAAAGAATAAGTAACGATAGGACGCTTGGTTTTTTGTCTGCTGGGGGCTTTTCCATTATAATAAATTCGTCTGGTACAAAGATAGTCTCGCATTTTGGCATTGTTGTAAAAATAAGTATATTTTCAGAAAGCTGTGTGTAATTTGCTGCAAAGACCAGCAATGAAAACATACACAATCCTTAACAAATACCCGAGAGCTACTAGCCTTTTAATAACAACTCAATTATTGCAGAACTGTTTCATTAGCTTCATTGTAATTTTTCCTTTACATGCTTGTCAATATTTTGAAATATTATTTTTCATTTTTAATTATTTCAATACACTCATCTATTTAGCTTATACACCACATGGTTTTCCTTCAAGCTGTTTTATTCCTTATGGCGGGTGGTGTAAATACCTTCCCTCAAAAGCAAGAGCTGCAAGTATCACTGTTTCCAGTGGCTTGCAGCTCTTGCTTTTTATTAAAATACAGTAAACTTTGCTATACCAGCTCTCGTCCCATCAGCACGCCCATGGCAGAGGCCATCATCAGGCCGCGAGTCCAGCCGCTGGAATCGCCGAGGCAGTGCAGACCGGCAACGTTGGTATTGAACTTTTCATCCATTTTTACACGGTTGCTGTAAAACTTCAGCTCAGGTGAATAGAGTAGCGTTTCAATCGAAGCAAAACCGGGTACCACATGGTCAACTGCCGCGATAAAGTTAATGATGTTGACCATAGCGCGGTAAGGCATGGCGGCGGTGATATCGCCTGCAATTGCATCCGGCAGGGTCGGTTTCAGGTTGGAGCGGTCCAGCTCTTTTTGCCAGGTGCGCTTGCCATCGAGAATATCGCCGTAGCGCTGTACAAGAATATGCCCTGCGCCGAGCATATTGGTCAGCTCGCCTACCTTTTGCGCGTAAGCAATCGGCTGATTAAACGGCTCGTTAAAATTGTGCGAGCAAAGAATTGCAAGGTTGGTATTGTTGGATTTCAGCTCCTTATAAGAGTGCCCGTTCACCACGGCGAGGTCGTTGTCATAGTTTTCCTGGCTGACGAAACCACCGGGGTTTTGGCAGAAGGTACGCACTTTATTTTTGAACGGTTTCGGATAACCAATCAGCTTGGATTCGTACAATACATTGTTGACTTGCTCCATCACTTCGTTGCGCACTTCCACACGCACACCGATATCCACGGTGCCGGGTTCGTGTGCAATGTCGTGCTTGGCGCAAACTTTTTCAAGCCAGTCTGCCCCGCGGCGGCCGGTTGCAATTACCGTGCTGCCGGCTTCAATTGTTTCGTCTTTGCGACCGTCGGTAACGGTAACACCGGTGCAGCGGTCGCCGTCGAGAATCAAATCCACACACTCGTAGCCAAACAAAATTTCTACGCCGTTTGCAAGCAGATGCTGCTCAATAGCGAGGTAAATCTCTTGTGCTTTTTCCGTGCCGAGGTGACGAATAGGGCAATCGACCAGCTTTAAGCCAGCTTGAATGGCGCGCTTACGGATATGTTTGACCTCTTCGTCGTCAGAAACGCCCTCTACGTGGGTATCTGCACCAAACTCAAGGTAGATGCTGTCAGCATAATCAATGGTTTCCTGCGCACTATCTGCGCCAATCAGGCTGGGCAGATCGCCGCCTACTTCGTAGCTGAGCGAGAGTTTGCCGTCTGAAAATGCGCCTGCGCCGGAAAATCCGGTGGTAATATGGCAGGGGGTGCATCCAACGCATTTTTTGGTTTTGGTTTTTGGGCAGCGGCGGTTTTCAATTGCCTGGCCTTTTTCCACGATCAGAATGCTTTTTTTGCTGCCAAGGCGCAGCATTTCGAGCGCGGTGAAAATACCCGCCGGGCCCGCGCCTACGATCACGATGTCTTTTTTCATCTTTTGGACAACCTCACTTTCAAAATTGCGATAACTGGATAAAACGCACCTGCCAGACGCAAAAACTGCCGGTACAACTTTGCCTATACTTTCCCCTTGTTAGGAGGATTATAGTCAACTGTTTTTCCGGCAGCTGGTAGGAAACATTCACCCATATTGTGAATTTATATAATCAATCACACGATTTTGTATTGTAACATAGGAACTGCCCAAGCGCAAGTACCAAATTTTTTTTGGCATTTCACTTAATTGAGACAGGTATTTTTTGTCGTATTTTACTCGGCCATCGTCAGCGGTGCTGCGGTTGCATTGCAAAGGCGCATCAAATCTTTCGGCGCAGCCTCTACCTGATAGCCGATTTTACCGGCGGATACCATGACAGAAGTATGCCCCAGTACCGATTCATCAAACACGGTGATAAATCGCTTTTTCATGCCAAGCGGGCTGCAACCGCCACGGATATATCCGGTAATCTGGTTGATTTCTGCAACATGTATCATTGCGACCGACTTCTCTTTTACGGACTTTGCCGCTTTTTTCAAATCCAGCTCTTTTGCAACCGGGATGCAAAAGACAAAAAAGCTGCCCGATGCCCCGCGAGTGACCAACGTTTTAAAAACCTGCGCCGGGTCCTGGCCTAATTTTTGGGCCACTGCCACCCCATCAATGGCTCCGTCGCTGTGGTCATATTCGTGTGCAGTGTAAGCGATTTTTTCTTTATCCAGCAACCGCATTACATTTGTTTTTTCTTCTTTTTTTGCCATAGAAAAAAATCCTTTCTTTGCCGACCTGTGCTTTTCACACGCTTATGCGTGCCGTGCCAAAATTCCAGAAATCTGCGCCGGATTGAGTTCCCCTAAGCGGCGCAGCGGCTGCGGAGGCGCATCACCCGGAATAACACTTTTATGCCAGTTGGTAACACCCAGCCATTGCCCCTGTTTATATCCAATATGCGCCAATTCACCACAAAAAGCAAAGCCATACGCTTTGTGGAACGCCTCGCTGCCGGGATTTGGCTGAGAAATTATTGCCCACGCATCGGTATAGCCCTGCAAAGCCAGCAGCTCAAACAGTGCGTCATACAATCTGCGCCCCACACCAAGCCGCTGCACTTCGGGCGACAAATAAATCGAGGTTTCAATGCTCCACTGATATGCTTCGCGGGAGGCATATGGGTGTGCGCATACATAGCCGAGCACCTTACCTTGGTGCTCAGCGATAATCCAGGGCAGGTGGCCCTCCAGCTCTGCAATGCGTGCAGCAAATTCTTCTGCCGTAGGCGGCGTGTACTCAAAGCTGACCACAGTATTTTCTACATATGGGGCATACACCGCAAGCAGCGCTGCAGCATCCTTTTTTTCAGCAAGTCGAAACATCGGCTCTGCACTTCCTTTCGTTTCAGGTTACAGCCAGCGGCAGCGCTGCATGTCCACTTTGCCATCCGGTAAAAAAACAACACCCTCCGCCTCTAACAGGCGGCGCTGCGCATCCGGGCCGCCAAATGCAAAACCGGGCGCAACCCCGCCATCCACAAACACCACACGGTGGCAGGGTATGACACCCGGCTCCGGGTTTCGGTGCAGGGCAAAGCCAACCCCACGGGCACCGCGCGGGTTACCTGCAAGTGCAGCCACCTGCCCGTAACTTGCCACACAGCCTTGGGGTATCTGTTTTACAATTTCATAAATTTTAACACTGAACTCTGACGGCATGTCCACTCACCTCTTTTAGATACTGCGCTGACGTTCAAGTTTTGCTTATGCGGTTATTATAGCACAAAAGCCACCCGGCTTGGGTGGCTTTTCGCGGAAAGGGCATTCAAAGTTTTTGGAGCAATCTCGTAAAAAATTCGACTGTTTTACCAATTTCGGTTACAGGGATACGCTCGTTATCATTATGTATTAAGGCACGCTGTGCTTTTGAAAGTTGCATGGCCGAAAATTTAAACACGTTGTTGCAGATTTTAGAAAAATGGCGAGAATCCGAACAGGCAATCATCAGATACGGCGAAACAATGCAGCCTTGCCATGTTTCAGCCACCGCTTCGGCCAGCAGCCTGTATTCCACGCTGGCAGTATCGGCATAGGGCGAAGCATTCATGCCTTCGAGCATCTTTACTTCCACATCAGGGTCATTGATGACACGGGTAAGGTGAGCCAGCGCATCTTCGGTTGTAGTGGAGTTAATCAGCCGCAGATTCACAGTAGCTTTTGCCTCGTTGGGCAGCACGTTGGCCTGCTTCGATCCTTCCGCCATCGTAAAAGCCATCGTGGTGCGCATCATTGCATTCAGCTCGCCGCCCAGCTTTTGGCTGGCAGCTGTGATGAGCCCGCCAAAGCACCAAAGATTCGCCAAGACCAGCCGCAGCCCAAAAGGCGCGTGAGGGCCAACGGTTTCAAGCATTGCGCGAATTGGGTCTGTTAATTCTGCGCGGAAGGGATGGTTCTCGCACGCTACGATGGCGCGGCTTAAAATGCCCACTGCACTGTGCCGGGGCGGCTGGCTGGCATGCCCGCCAGTGCTTTTTGCAGTAATCTGCACGTTCATCGGACCTTTTTCGCCAATGCCAATTACCGCAATTGGGCTGGTAACACCGGGGAAAATGCCGTCCACAACCGCGCCACCTTCGTCCAGCACCATGCCGGGTGTCACACCGCGGCTGCGCAGCAGCTCTACGGCAGCCGGTGCGCCGGTGCCGGAAACCTCTTCATCGCCCGCAAATGCAAAATAAAGGTCATGTTTCGGCACAAATCCCTGCGCCAATAGCGCCTCTGCACTTTCCAGCACACCCAGTAAAGTAATCTTGGTATCCAGCGTACCGCGGCCCCAAAGCTCACCGTCAAATACTTCGCCGCAAAAAGGCGGGTGCGCCCAGCGCTCCGGCACCACCGGCACAACGTCGTAATGCGCCATCAGCACCACCGGCGATTCTGCGGTTTCGCCTTTCCAGTGGAACAGCATCTCGGTATGGTCAAACTCTTCGTAGGTACATGCGGCAAACACCTTGGGGTATTGCCGCCGCAACAGTGCACGAAACGCAGCAAACTGCGCTTCGTCAAAATTTGAGGGATCGGGACTCGAAACGGTCGGTATTTTCACCATTTCTGCCAGATGCGCCACAGCAGTATCTCTATCTACCGGGCAGGCCTGAGGTGCTGCATTTTGCTGTGCTTTGGGCCGAAACTGTGCCGTGCGCACCAGCAGCACTGCAACAAAACAAACCGCCAGTCCCAAAAGAATCCATCCGATCATTCGATTGCCTCCTCTGCGCAAGGGGCTTGCCCTTTGCTTTTTGTTTTTAACGAATCTGCATCACGCACCTAAAAGGCATCGGCAAAACCTTATAGCTTAAGCGGCATCCTGCGTTGCGTGATGGTATTGCGACTATTGTAGCACATTTAAAAAGCAGAAAAAAGGCTTCTGCGCTGTTTTACAGCCTGCTGCTCAGCTTAAAAATGCCCGCCCTAACCTTGCCACTGCCTGCTCTAGCTTTTCTTCGTCCATCGAAGCGTAGCCAAGCACCAAAGTAGCCCCTGGCGCGTACTGCGAACAGTGGTAATAAGGTGACAGTCCGCTGACCTGCACTCCTGCTTTTGCGGCAGCATCTATCAGCTGCTGCTCGGTTTTACCAAGCCGAAACTGCACCGTAAAATAAAGGCCGGTGTGGGTACCGCCAAACTCCAGCCGCTCTTCTCCAAATACAGCAATCAGTGCATTTTCGAGCAAATCGCGGCGGCGGCGATAGACGCTGCGCGCGCGGTTAAGGTAGCGCGCAAAATGTCCGCGCGCCAAAAAGTGCGCCAAGGTATGTTGCTCAAAACGAGATACGGTGGAAGAATAGCTGCCAAACAGCCTACGGTAATCGGCAAGCACCTGCGGCGGCAGCACCATGTAAGCAATACGAATACTGGGCGCAATGCTTTTGGTAAAAGTACTGATATAAACCACCCGGTTGCCGCCGAGCCCTTGCAGCGACGGAATTGGCCGTCCGTCAAACCGGAACTCCGAGTCGTAGTCGTCTTCTATAATCAGTCGCTCGGGGTTTTCGCCTGCCCAGCCAAGCAGTTCGGTACGGCGGCCTACCGGCATACTCACCCCTGTGGGGAACTGGTGTGAGGGCGTAACATAGGCTACCTGCGCCCCGCTTTCGCGCAGTGCACTAATGCTCATGCCGCCGCCATCCACCTGCACCGGCACCGTAGGTGTGCCGTTATTGTGCAGAATAATCG
Source organism: Pygmaiobacter massiliensis (assembly GCF_900199435.1). GTDB lineage: Bacteria > Bacillota > Clostridia > Oscillospirales > Ruminococcaceae > Pygmaiobacter > Pygmaiobacter massiliensis. The sequence goes on along the minus strand of NZ_OAML01000003.1, from coordinate 1,715,000 downwards.
CGGTTTTTTCATAGCCGGGGTCCTCTGTTGCAACCAGGCGCCCACCCAGCAGCCGCGCCAGCAGTCCCAGCAAATATTCGATGCCAGCACCCACAACAATTTGTTCTGGGCTGCATCGTACCGCCCGTGAACCGGCCAGATATTGCGCAATTGCACTGCGCAGTGCCAAATCTCCCTGCGGCTGCCCGTGGTTAAGCAGCTCCGGTTCGGTATAAAGCACCTCTTTTTCGATACGCGCCCAGGTGCGCGCCGGAAACAGCGTTGCGTCCATGCTGCGGGTGGAAAAAGTATATTCCGCTTCTGGCACGGGGGGCACATCTGGCACCACAGCAATTTCACGGCTGGGGACCAGCGGTGAAACATCCGCAACATACTGCCCGCTGCGTTCTCTGGTTTCAATGTAGCCTTCGTCCTCAAGCATGGCGTAGGCAGTTTCTACCGTATTGCGAGAAACCCCCAGTGCCTGTGCCGCCACCCTGCGTGCGGGCAGTTTTTCGCCTGCCGGTAGCCGCCCTGCCGCAATCTCTTCTGCAAGGTAACGGTAAAGCTGCTGGTAAAGCGGCTGGTCTTGTTCCGGGTCTAAGCTCAGAGCCAGGTAATCCATTTTTCTACTCCCTTTCCTGCTGGTTTTGGTCGTTTTGTGGGATACTAGATAAAAGCTCTACAGAATCTGGCACTATAAAAAAAATATAAATTGGCAGTTTCAACGGTGCCAGATATCCCGTACAATGAGGATAGTCCAAGTGACCTAAAATGTCAAGCGGCAGCGCGCGGCCGCAAAAGCGAGGAGAAAATCAGTATGAAACAGAATCAATTCACCATTCAGCGTATGACTGCGATTGCCATGCTGGCGGCGCTTTCTTATGTTGTGTTTACATTTTTGCAGTTTAAAATTGCACTTCCCGGCGGCGATGCTACTTCCATCCATCTCGGCAACGCGGTTTGCGTGCTGGGCGCTTTAATTATGGGCGGCTGGGCGGGCGGCCTCGGCGGTGCCATTGGCATGACGATTGGCGATTTATTTGACCCGATTTATATTGTTTATGCACCCAAAACCTTTGTACTTAAACTGTGCATCGGTCTGATTACCGGCTTCATCGCACACCGCCTTGGCAAAATCGATTCCCTTACCGACACCAAAAAAATCTTTAAATGGTCTTTGGCTGCTGCCATCGGCGGTTTGCTCTTTAATGTTATCTTCGACCCACTCATCGGCTACTTCTACAAGCTGCTGATCCTCGGCAAACCGGCCGCTGAGCTGACCCTGGCCTGGAACGTTGCCGCAACTTCCATCAACGCAGTTACCTCTACCATTGCTTCAGTTCTTATTTACATGGCACTGCGCCCTGCGCTGCAGCGTGCGGGCATGTTTGATAAACTGCGCACCAAAGAGTAATAGATTGTTTTTATCGCAATACGTAGCGGCAGTATCCTAAACCGCGCTGTAAAAGCAAAAGGCTTCGGCACCATTTGTATCGGTGTCGAAGCCTTTTAGCTTGTTTTAAGCCGGTTTATCTGCTTTGCAGTTAGCGCACAAATGCAAAGTTTTATAACAGCAAACAGTCTTTCTAATGCTGGTCTATGTAGCGCTGCAGCTCGTCATGGTAGTCCGTGATGTCGAGTCCTTTCGGGTCTGTGCTTTGGCCGAGCACCAAGTCCAGAATATGCCGCGGGGTTTTACCGCCAATCGCCATGGATTTGATGCAGGACACACAGTATACGACGACCTGCTGCGCCGGCATTTGAGCCGCACGCTTTTTTTGATACAATGTCACTTCCGGCAGCGGAACTTTTCCGTAAAAGTCATCTCCACAGCAAATAGACTTGGTGCCCGCAAATTCGCTTTCAATCACCTGAATCTCCATTTTATGCAGCAGGCTTCTCACCGCTGCATGCACCTGCGGCTTTTGCCGAAAGGGGCAGGAATCATGCACCGACACTGTTAAACCGGGATAGCGCGGCAAGGGCAAGCCTTCGATGCTGTCCAGCAGTTCCCACAGCGAAATGGTGCGAACACCCGGATAAAGAGAGCGAAATCTGCGGTCACACCCGCCGCAGGTGTTGATGATAACAGACCCCTGCGGCAGGCCTGGGTTATGATGGCAGCAAATGTTGTGCATTACCGCTGGCCCGAAATATGCGTGGATAAGTGCAAGGGCCTTATGCTCGGTTTGTGGATATTCAAGGCTCATCGCACAACCGGGGTTAAAATAGCATTTATCCCGGTCTATCTCAGCAATAGAAATGCTTGGTATAGCAGTTCGGTTCATCGTTTGCTCCTTTTTGGGTATCTGTGTGTTGTACCAGTGCATTATTTTACTGGTTTCGGCGCGTCAGGTATCAGCTTGCGCAAAACTTGTGCCACACCATTTTCGGATACCGGCGGAGCAATCGCATCAGCCGCTTTTTTTGCCACCTCGCGCGCGTTCTCCATGGCGTAACCGCGCCCGGCGGCGCGCAGCATTTCTACATCGTTGCCGCCATCGCCAAAGGCCACAGTGTCCTGCCAGTCCACCCCGGCAAAATCCAGCACATATTCAATCATTTTGGCTTTATTGGTTGTCTTTTTGTAAACGTCATAATAGCCAGCCATAAACGGGGCTGCCTGCATATCCGGATGCGCTGCAAGATATTTTGCAAGTGCCTCGTCGCTGCCGATATAAAACGCACCATAGGGTGCTTCGGTCAGATAGCGGCGGCAGCCGGTGTCTTCGTGCATCTGCGCGCGAATATCGCCCACCGTCAATTGATAGAACTTCAAAAAATCATCCCAGCGCGAGCAGATGCTATAACCGTCTTCAAAAAACAAGCTAAGCCCTGCGCCCTGCGCCTCGCAAAAGGCCCAGAAATCGGCTGTTTCTTCTTGGCTCCAAACATCCTTGCGCAGCGTTTTGCCCGCTGCATCTGCCGCCAGCGCGCCGTTGCCGCACACGTAATAATCAACAATGCCCCGCAACGATTTGGGAATTACGGGTAAAATGCGGCCGGAAGCCACAATTACTTTTACCCCCTGCTCTTTTGCGCGGCGCAGCTGGTATAGCACCGCTTTGCTGGGCTCATGCTCCAGCTCGCTGACGATGGTGCCGTCGCAGTCTGTAACCACTGCTTTGACAGGCCAGCTTTTTTGCGGCATAAACTGCGCAATCTGCTCGCGCTGTGCAGCCTTGCAGGCAGCAATCACATCCTCTTGGGTGCCTGCCGTAACCATAAAGCGACTGTTATGGCAAAACCGCAGCGTGGCAATGCCCGACACTTTCGCGATAGCGTCATCGCGCAGCCCGGCCCACGCGGCGGGGAACGGGCATTTCAGTGCATGGTCTTCACTTTGCGGGTCAGTAACTGCCTGTGCGGCAAACCCGCCGCGCTGCGAGGGATACACGACAAACTGCACCCGCGGCTCCTGCTTGGCGGCCCGCTTCCAGGGTGCAAACTGTGGCAAAACAGCAATGCCGCCCTGCATTTTGGCAAGCGCCGCTTCCACCAGCGCCTTGGCGCGGGCATCGCCGTGAATGAGAGCAATTTTATTCTCTAAAATCTGCTTGGCAAAGCCAACCGCTTTTTCAAATTGCTCGTTCTCGTCAGCGGTACTGTCCCAGCCGGGGTTAAAGCTGCCAATGGCCGCAGCCAGTGACGAGCCGCAGCCGGTATTGTCATCCAAATCGAGCGGTGAAATAAACTGCTCGTCGAAATAGTCGGCCTCTTGCTGGCCTACCAGCTCGGGGCCGAAACGGCGCCAAAGCAGGCCAAACGCCGCATATGGCACGCCGCTTTCACGGGCTTTCACCTCGGGGCCGTGGTGGTCAAATTCACCGCCGCCAATGTCGTATACAATGCCGTCGAACCCCTGCGGCACCTCGAACCCGCGCGTAACTTTAATTTCGGGCGAAACAATGCGCAGTAATGCCGTAGAAAACACATCATCGGCATGGAATTTGCCGCCGTGGGTAAACGCGGTAGTCAGATGTTCACTCATTTAAATTCAGCTCCTTAACAAGCGTTTGGGTGCTGCAATGGTGCAGCCGATGCCCGGGTTTTCGTGCACAGCACTACCGGGCCGCTTGGTTTCTTTGATTCAGCAAAGCTTGCTTTGTGCAACAAGCTTATCATGCAAAGCCGCGAAGGGCGGCGTTATATGGCTTTTGGTTATTATACCGCAAAAAGCAACGTTTGACGAGGGCCGCCCTGCAAACTATAATAATAACATTCCCAAAACGGTACCGGATAGCGGCTGCCGTTTTATGAGGATGCCGCCCTGTGAGCCGCGGCACTTTTTCAACAAATTTTATCCGGCTTCGGTTTTGTGCTTTTTGTATTCGGGCAATCTAATGCCAGAATCATTCAAAACCGTCGCAGTTTCCAAGAAAGGGATGGTCGTTATAATGAAAGAAGAATTCAGCCGCAGTGCATTGCTGATTGGCGAAGAGAGAATCGACCGCCTTGCCGGTGCACATGTAGCAGTGTTTGGCGTGGGTGGTGTTGGCGGATTTGCAGTAGAGGCGCTCTGCCGCGCCGGTGTCGGCACCCTTAGCCTGTTCGATCGGGACACGGTTTCCCGCTCTAACCTTAATCGGCAAATTATTGCACTGCAAAGCACCATCGGGCAAGAAAAAACCGAGGTAATGGCAGCACGCTGCCGCGACATCAATCCCGATGTCACAATTTATCCTCATGCCGTTTTTTACGAAGCATCGAATGCGGACGAGTTTCCGCTTTCCGGCTATGACTATGTGATTGATGCAATCGACACCGTATCCTCTAAACTGCTGCTGGCAGAGCGTGCCGCTGCCGCAGGTGTGCCGCTAATTTCAGCAATGGGCGCAGGCAATAAGCTTGACCCTTCCCTTTTTACCGTTTCGGACATCACCAAAACCACCGTTTGCCCCTTGGCGCGCGTAATGCGCCGAGAGCTGAAGCTGCGCGGTATTCGTCACCTTAAGGTGGTGTGGTCGCCCGAACAGCCGCTTACCCCCGCCCCTTGCGAAAATGCGCCCGGCCGCCGCCAAACCCCCGGCAGCATGAGCTTTGTGCCAGGCACTGCCGGGCTGTTGCTGGCAGGCGAGGTCATTCGCGACCTTACAGGGCTAAACGAAAAAGTTTAACTTCATACAGCGCTGGCGCAAAACGCTCTCAATCAACTCTTTTATAGTCGGCTCATACAAACAAAAGCCGCCACAGCGGGTACTTTTACGGGTACCTGCCATGGCGGTTTTTTATTTTTGAAATATTCGCCTAGCGCAGCATTGCCGCGTTATTCACCACCCAATAGCTGTATACAAACAGCACATCCTGGTTGGTAAACTCCACATACTCCTTCACAAGGTCGGTGGCAATATAGCGCAGGTCGACCAGAGTGATTTTACTATATGCGGGCAGCAAAAGCGGTGCGAGACTGCTGCCGAACGAATCTCGAAAAAGCACCAGCTCGCGGTCTGTCTCCGCGTGCGGGTTTTCCATTACCTGCACCGCAGCGGCACCGCCGAGATAGACATCATAGGCATTTTTGCTTTTTAGTGCGGCGGTATTGTAAACCGGCTGCTTATTTTGTGTTTCGATGTTTTCCACCGATGCTGCCTCGGTTTCCTCACTCGTCAGATAGATTAGCGCTTCCTGCTCAGCGGTTTCGGCACGCCGGGCATAGCCACCAATAAAGCCATCGGTGATAACAGGGCTGAACTGGGTCGTATCGATATTAAAATCCATCGCATAGCCCAGCTCTTTTACCGCGCCAAACAGCTTTTCCTGCCGCCAGTGCGGGTCGGTGGCATAGTAGCTGTCCAGGGCCAGGGCCGAGGTCAAATCAATCCGTTGCCAGTCTGCCAATGCTGTTTTGACGGTGCGTTGCATCGTTTCGTAATCATACACCGGGTAGCCGGAATCCTGCACAAAATAGGCTTTGTCCGGCACAAGGGCATAGTACACCTTATTGTCTTCGGTCAGCAGCTCTTGCCGTACCCGGTTGAGCTTTTTGCCAAAGTAGGCAACGCCTGTTTCATTATAGCTGCCCAGCGGCTCAAAAATATGGCTGCCGATGCGATAGAGGCCGTGTTCATCTGGCAGTTTTTTAGATTTGCGATAGTTTTCTGCCGCCCACGGCAACAACGCTACAATAACGCCGGTAGCAGCAATCGCCGCGCAAAGCGCGGCGATCACAGTTTTGGTTCGTTTTGTCATTATTTTGCGAGTGCTTTGAAGTTCGCGTCGATGGCATCTGCAGTAGCTGCATCAGACATGATAAGAATAATCACATCGCCAATGCTGTCTACAATAACCTTCTCCGCTTCTACGCACACCCATTTGCGCGGGTTAGCATTTTTCTCGATGTCGGCTTTCAGTTCCGCCACATCGTCCATGCTTTTTGCGCGTACCAATACTACTGAGTGCGGGATAGAGCCGATCATTGCGTCGCCGCTCTGTGCCTCTTTATAGCGGTCTGCAGTAACACCGACGTTGTACTCGCTCATCTCTTCAGTAATTGGCTGGTTGCCGACCATCGGCAGGCTGTCTTCCGGGATGCCCTCATATACCTTGTTCATGATCTCTTCCAGGCTGCCGTCTAACATTTTTTCGCTGTTTGCGGTTTTTCCGCATCCTGTCAGCAGTGCAAAGCTCAGTACGACACAGAGAATGAGAGAAATCTTTTTCATGGGGGTACCTTTCCTTTCTTGCGGCAACGGGCGAAAACCCTGCCACCGCACGCCTGTCTGTTTTTCAGGCCTTTGTTTTTTCGGGCTGTAATGCCCTTGGTGAAATTGTATCATATGGGCGAACAAAAAATCAAACTTTTGGCTTACTAAAGTTATTTTTTCTTCATTCTGTCCACATAGCTACGCCAGTATGCGCCCATCGAAAAATCTTCGGCTTCGGTTTTCTCCTGCCCTAAAAATGCCGGTGGGGTAAACATTTCCGCTTCAGCTACCGAGTCAAACTCTACTTCGGCATAAAAAAACGCGGTTTTGCTGCCGGGCTCTACCAAGTTGCATTCCAGTTCTTCTCCGGTGGGCAGGCGGTAAACCCGCTGCTCTTTGCAAAGCAGCGGCGCGGGCAACAACTGTGCCAGTTTGCGAAAAATATCCTGTTCAATTTCAAGCTCAATCTCTTCGCGTGCAAGGGTTCCCTTGCCCTTAAAGCAGAGAATGTATCTTGTACCATTGGCACCTTTGTGGCTGCGAATGCGCACCACCGGTTTGGTGGAAAGATAGCCCTGCATCAAAACTTCCTCGCGTATCATCGGCAAGTGTTCCGGCCAGCCGCTAATTAAAAATTTACGTTCTATCTCCATTGTGTTCTCCCGTCCTTTTGCGGTTATTTTACCTTTGATGCAAGCTGATTATACCCCGGAAAGCGAAGAAAAAGCTGTCCTCTGGCAGATGCGTGGAGGACAGCCTTATTTTTAGTACGGGGTGACTACCTCGTTTTTCGCTTTTTCTGCCGGGGTGATGGATTCTGCCACCAGCACTGGGCCTTTTCCGTTATAAATCGCTTGGTATTCCTGTTTCACTCGCGCGGTTACAGTAATCCATTCGCGGTTATGCCAGCTTGCTGCGGTTTCTGATTTGCACACGAGCCCGACAAATGTGATATCTTCCACACAGCAGGTCATCAAAAAGCGGCCGGGTGCAAAACATCCTTTCGGTACCCGCGGGGTTTGGCAGGCCTGTGCTTTAAACTGCACTCGTTTGCCGGTGTAGTCCTGTGGGTTATCGGTGATGTCCGTGTACCAAAGCCCAAAATCGTCATCTGCAATCTTAATAAGCTCCGCCTCTTTGTCAAACGGCAGCGGGTCCTCCAGCTCATCGTAATCTACAGTGCCATCGGGCGCTTCGTAGCTGATTTCAGCGCGGCGAGAAGCTTCGCGCACCAGTCGGTGCAGCTCCATCCGATCTACATCGTCGGCACAGCGGTTAAAGATAATCATCTCCGCAGGGCCTGCCTTGTCGATTACCAGGCTGCGCATATTTAAGCTGTACTGAGGAAAGGTTGTCGCATCTGCCAGCATGATGTTTTGGTAAAGCTGCCAGTTTTTCGGCATATTGCTCAGCAGGTCGCTCAGCATCCACATGCCGTTATACTCTACCAGTACCCGGTCTGCATGGCTTTTGGCTGCAAGGTTGCGCAGGTATTCCTGGGTCAGCTCGTCTTTGCTTTCGATGGTTTCGACCGTTACAGTGCCGCCCGGCACCTTAGAAAGGTCGAATTCGACCTCGCCCTCTTCGCAAAGCAGCAGCAGTGTTTTTTCATCCGCAGAAAAGCGTGGGTCTTCCAGAGTTTCTTGAATAAAGGTTGTTTTACCGCTCTCTAAAAAGCCAGTAAACAGATAAACGGGAATCGTTTTCATCACAGTTTTCCTTTCGTGCCTGCACAGGTTGCAAGGAGCAATGTGCTAAACTTCAAAAAGCGTTTTGAGTGCGGCTTCATCAAGCTCTGCACCGATGACGCAAAGTCGGCCGATGACATCTGCACTGCCGGTGCGCACGTCAGCTTCACCCGGCACATGGTCAAAGTAAAGCCAATTGCCGTCCTGTCCTGCTACGATGCCTTTGGCACGCAATACAGTACCATAACTGCCCTCATCCAATGCCTTTAGGGCGGCTTTCAGCTGCTCGGCAGTATATTTACGAATGGTTTCTACACCCCAGCTTGCAAACACATCATCTGCATGGTGATGCCCATGGCAGCCACAACTGCACTCTTCTCCATGCTCGTGGTGGTGTTCGTGCGCATGGTCATGCTCGTGACCATGGTGATGCTCTTCTTCGTAGTCATGCTCGTGGTCATGGTCGTCGCAACAGCATTCGCCATGGCGATGGTCGTGCTCTTTGTGCTCGTCATGGCAGCCGCAGCTGCAATTTTCGTCATGGTCGTGATGGCCGTGTCCGTGATGGTGCTCCTGCTCGTGGTTATGGCAGTGCTCTGCCTCGTGCAGCAGCTCATGCAGCTCGCGCTCAATGGCGGCTGGCTGGTTCATTACCTCTGTAATTTTTTCTGCGGGCAGCTGCTCCCACGGGGTGGTGATGATGGTAGCGTGAGGGTTATGGCTGCGCAAAATGTGCAGGGCAGTTTCAAGCTTGTCCTGCGGCACAGTTTGGGTGCGGCTTAAAATAATCGCCGAAGCGTGCTCAATCTGGTCGTTGTAAAACTCACCAAAGTTTTTTTCGTACAGTTTTGCTTTGCCGGCGTCAGCTACGGCAACAAAACTGCCAAGCATCACTTCGTTTTTTTCGGCGACCTGTTCCACTGCACGGATAACGTCCGACAGTTTGCCCACACCAGACGGCTCAATGAGAATACGGTCCGGCTGGTATTCGTGAATCACTTTTTCGAGCGCGGTGCTGAAATCGCCTACGAGGCTGCAGCAGATGCACCCCGAGTTCATCTCGGTCACTTCAATACCCGCGTCTTTCATAAAGCCGCCGTCAATGCCAATTTCACCGAATTCGTTTTCTATCAACACCAGCTTTTCGCCGGTAAATGCTTCTGCAATCAGCTTTTTAATGAGGGTCGTTTTGCCTGCCCCCAAAAAGCCCGAAAAGATATCAATTCTGGTCATGGTTGGTCTCTTCTTTCTTTATATTACATTTTATAAAATTATATTATACGCTTCTTGAGACGAGAAAAAAAGCCCACAATGGACTTTTCGCTCTGCTTTACGCCTTTTTGCTCGTTCCAAAACGCTCCTTTTCTAACGCTTTTAACGGGTGCTGCACAAAAATGCAGCCTTGCACAATAGCTGGGGCAAGTGCAAAGACGTCAGCCTGATTTACTGCACTGCGTTAAGTAGGTCTTGATATTATTGCCATTGTTTACCACTGCAAAAAGTTTATTTGGCAGTTCGCTGCGTATATAAATAAAGCAACCCGGCGCAGCCAATGCCACGCCGGGTTGCTATTTGATGTATCAGGTTAATCCTCTACAGTGCTGTCATGTGCAGGCAACCATTTAGGCAACAGCGCAAACAGTACTGCTGCGCAGACTAAAAAGCCAATGCCGCCGATAATGCCCGTAGGCAGCGGCCCAACAAACGGATTGCCGCCGCCTGCCACAGTAAAATAAGCGGCGGTGCCTGCAACGGCATTCAGTCCGGCATGTGCCATCGCACAGGGCCACGCACTGTCGGTCTTCTCGGCAATCCACGCCAGAAAAATACCGACCGCAATGCAAAACACGGTCATCGCAGCAATACCTGCCCAAGGCCACAAAAGATAACCCGTGCCGTAGTTATGCCCCATGGCAATCATCGGTGTATGCCACACGCCCCAGATGACGCCGGAGAGCAAAACAGCTTTTGCAGGAGTTGTAATTTTCAGCAAACGCGGCAGCAGGTAACCCCGCCAGCCAAGTTCTTCGCCCAATGCCGGCACCACATTAATCAGTGGTCCAGCAAGTACGCCCAGTGCAATTTGGCTGAGTAGCAGGCTGCGCAGCTGGTCTGCCGGCACACCTAACTGCGCTGCAAAAGAGGCGGCGCTGGGGTCTAGCTGCGCGGGAAAAACAAGAAAATATACTGCTGCGCCTACTGCTATGAAAAGAGAGGGACCGAACCATGCTGCAAGGTAGTACCGCAGGTTGCCGCGAAAGTGAAAATGCAGCCGCATCTCACCAAAGCCTTCTCGGGTAATGGCGCGGGTAAGTAGCGAAGCAAGCGCAGGGGCAAACATGCAGCCGCTGAAAACCAAAGCAACCGTTGTGGGGGTGTTTACAGCACCGGAGGCCATCAGCCAAATACACGGTATCCACGCCAGTAATAAAGCAAACCCGGTAAAAATCACTGCTCGTCTTTTCATAAAAATACGCTCCTTTTGCAGTACTCATTTCGATATTTGTCTAAATGATAGTGTACCACGTGCTTTTTGACGCGTCAACCCTCTTTTTTCATTCTGCCAAAACAGGCAAACATAAGGCAGATACGCACAAAAAAAGACCGCCCGAAAGCGGTCCTTTTTTGATGGGGTAAGCGAAAGGTTACAGCGTAGCGTTAAACTCCGTAATCATTTTAGCCCAGGTAGCACTGCCTACAACACCGTCCGGTTCGAGGCCGTACTTGCCCTGGAAGTGGTACACCATCTGCTGCGTTTTGCTGCCAAACTGGCCATCCACGGTAACAGCAGCCCAGCTGCCGGTTTTTACGCCAATGCGGCTCATGTAGCTTTGGATAAAACGCACACTGTCGCCCGACGCACCGATTCCAATCGGGCTGCCGGGATATGTGGTCACAACTTTGGTATTGTTGCTTGCATCCATGCCGTTTTTCACGGTCACGATACGGTCCCAGGTGGTTTTGCCGATAATCTCATCGGGGCTAAGACCAAACTGTTTTTGGAAACGACGGGTTGCTGCGGCGGTATTGCTGCCGAACTCGCCGTCCACTTTCAGGGTGTTAATCGCATTGTACAGAGTGGCAATCACATTCAACTTTGTCTGCATGTTTACAACAGACGGGCCGACACTGCCCTGCTGAAGCGGGGGCGGGCCAGGATAAACGTCAGTTGCGGGTGCGGGCAGGTTGGCGTAATCGGTTACGATTGCATCCCAGGTTTGTGGGCCAATGATGCCATCCACAGTCAAGTCTTTAATTGCCTCATACTGCTTTACGGTGGTTTCGGTTTTAGAGCCAAAGATGCCGTCTACCGTAAGCTTGTTGAGGGTGGGGTAAAGCTGCGCCCCAATGGCGTTAAGGTCGTACTGCATCAGCGCAACGTCATTGCCGGTGCTGCCTACACTCAGCGGGGTGCCGGGATAGGGCGGTGTGGCGGTAGCCATTACCTCTACTACCGGATCTTCCAATAATGCTTCTGCGGGAATTGCCTCTGTCTCCTGCGGCTCCACCGGATAGCGATGGGGTTCTACAGGTGTAAAATCTCTATCGAATTCACGAAACATAAAATGCTTCCCTCCTTTTGCCATATGCTATGCGGCCCCAAAGCATTGTGTGTCGGTTCAGGCTGGAAATTTGTCGTTACGAGTTCTCTCTCGTCTGCCGTTTTTGTTGTTTCCCTCGTTCGGTGCGCAAACCATCAAGCCAAAAAAGCCCTTTTATCTTATCCTTTTCCTGTACAATGCGATGGACAAAGCAGCTCTGAAACGAGAAGCTGTTGCATACTTTAGAAACAATGGTTTATTTCTCTAGTTGGTCAAGCGGCTGACTTTTTACTGCGTATCTTCGTTTTTCTTTTGCGGACAATGTCTCTATTTTCGGACAAACTGCTATATAGGCGCGCTAAGAATCCGACAATTTCGACAATTTATCTGTTGTCTTTTGCTTTTTTGTGGAGTAGAATCATTTAAACATCTTAGAATGGTTTTTTTATGGCCTGCGGCCGTCTGGAGGTTCCATTTTGAAAATCGGGCTTGACATCGGTTCCACCACAATTAAGTGTGTGGTGCTTGATAACAATGACTGTATTGTATATCAATCTTATGAAAGACATTATTCTCATATTGTAGAAAAATCAGCTGCATTAGTGCGCAAGCTGCATGAAACACTTGGTGACAGCCACGCTGTGCTGGGCATTTCCGGCTCGGCGGGTATGGGGTTTGCAAATGCCTGCGAACTGCCTTTTGTGCAGGAGGTTTTTGCCACCCGGGTAGCAGCCTCTCGCTTTTCGCCTGACACCGACGTGATTATAGAACTGGGTGGCGAAGACGCCAAAATTCTATTTCTTACCGGCGGTATGGACGTTCGCATGAACGGCAGCTGTGCCGGGGGCACCGGCGCTTTTATTGACCAGATGGCAACGCTGCTCAAGCTTTCGGCTGACGAGATGAACGAAGCGGCATTACATAGCGAAAAACGCTACACCATTGCCTCGCGCTGCGGCGTATTTGCCAAAACCGACGTTCAGCCGCTGCTCAACCAAGGCGCAAAAAAAGAGGACATTGCCGCTTCTATCTACGCGGCTGTAGTTAACCAAACCATTGCCGGGCTGGCACAGGGGCGCCCTATCGAGGGTAATGTTATGTACTTGGGCGGGCCCATCACTTTTCTCTCGGCACTGAAAAACAGCTTTGACGAAGCATTGGGACTTACCGGCACGCTGCCACAAAACTCGCTTTACTACGTGGCGCTTGGTGCTGCACTCTATTCAGACAAGGCTTTTGATTTGGACGATGTGGCAGAAAAGCTGGAGCATTACAGCGCCGCAGCAGATTTTGTCTGCAACCCGCCGCTGTTTGCAAACGATGCGGAATATGAAAATTTTCGCGCACGACACGCCAAGGCAACTGTGCCCACCGGCACCCTTGCGGATGCGCGCGGTGCATTGGATATCGGCATCGATGCCGGCAGCACAACGGTAAAACTTGCGGCACTGGATGAAGCGGGGCGGTTGGTTTATCAGAGCTACCAGCCCAACTCCGGCAACCCGGTACCACTGGTGAAAGCGGTACTGGAAGACCTTTACCGCCAGCGCCCAGATTTAGTTGTGCGCAGTGCAACAGCAACCGGCTACGGCGAAGAGATTATCAAAAACGCCTTTTCGCTGGATTATGGCGTAGTAGAAACCGTGGCACATTTTACTGCGGCAAAGCATTTTCTGCCCGAGGTTGATTTTGTTATCGACATCGGCGGGCAGGATATGAAGTGCTTTAAAGTAGACCATGGCGCCATCAGCGATATTTACTTAAACGAAGCTTGCTCGTCGGGCTGCGGCAGCTTTCTGCAAACCTTCGCGGAAGCGCTCGGCGTTTCGGTACCGGAATTTGCAAAACTGGGCCTGTTTGCAAAGCGCCCCGTAGACCTCGGCAGCCGCTGTACCGTGTTTATGAACAGCAGCGTAAAACAAGCCCAAAAAGACGGTGCTTCTATCGAAGATATTTCTGCGGGCCTTTCGCTGAGCGTTGTCAAAAACGCACTTTATAAAGTAATACGTACCACCAGCCCAGAAGATTTGGGCCGCAATATCGTAGTGCAGGGCGGCACTTTTTATAATGAAGCAGTGCTGCGTGCCTTTGAGCAGGAAATGGGGGTAGAGGTAATTCGCCCAGCTATTGCCGGACTGATGGGTGCTTATGGTGCCGCACTTTACGGCGGCGCGCGCGCCGCCCAGCAAGGCAAAAGCACCCGTAGCAGCCTGCTGAGTGCGGCGGACCTTGCCGCGTTTACACATCAAGCAAAAAGCTTTACCTGTAACGGCTGCGGCAACCACTGCCAGCTTACCCTCAACGAGTTCACCGGCGGTCGTCGCTTTATTTCGGGCAACCGCTGTGAAAAGCCACTGAAAACAGGGGTGTCCCAAGAACCGCTGAATATGTTTGCCTATAAACGCAGCCTGCTTGCCGCTTACCAGCCGGTATCTGGCCCACGCGGTAAAATCGGGCTGCCGATGGGGCTGAATATGTACGAACTCCTCCCCTTCTGGCACACGTTTTTCACGCGTCTCGGTTTTGAGGTCGTCACCAGTCCCGCCTCTAATCGGGCACTTTATCTTTCCGGGCAGGGTACGATTCCCTCTGACACGGTCTGCTTTCCGGCCAAATTGATGCACGGCCATATTGCGGCCCTTGCCGCGCGCGATGATGTACCGGTCATTTTCTATCCGTGTATGTCTTACAATATTGACGAAGATCTGGGTGACAACCATTATAATTGCCCCGTAGTGGCCTATTACCCAGAAGTAATTGCCGCCAACTGTCGCTGCATTGCCAGCAAAACTTTTATTGGTGATTACATCGGCATCCACTACCCTAAGGTGTTCCCCCACAAGATGACCAATGTGCTGACAAAGTATTTCACCGGCATCTCGCTTGCCGAGGTAAAAACCGCCGCAAAGGCTGCCTACGCCGAATATGACGCCTATCTTGCACGTATTCGAGCCAAAGGCACTGAAATGATCGACGAAGCGCGTCGCCGCAATATGCCCATTCTGGTGGTCGCTGGGCGCCCATACCATCTGGATGAAGAAACCGGGCATGGCATCGACCAGTTGATTTGCAGCCATGGCGCTGCGCTGATTTCAGAAGATGCAGTTTATGACCGGGCCGGTAAGGTAGAAGTAAACGTGCTGAACCAGTGGACCTACCACAGCCGGCTCTATGCCGCTGCCAGCTATGTGGCTACCCAGCCTGATATGAACCTCGTACAGCTTGTCAGCTTTGGCTGTGGCGTGGATGCCGTGACCACTGACGAAGTAAAGGAAATACTGCACCGAGGCGGCAAGATTTACACCCAGCTTAAAATTGACGAAATTACCAACCTCGGCGCTGTTAATATTCGCCTGCGCAGTTTACTGGCCGCCATTGGCCGATAACGCGCCGGTACGGCTGCATAAAAGAGAGGCAGCAAATTTTGCCCTGTGCTTTTGCACAGCGAGCACCATTCCAGAAAGGGATGATTGAAGGATGGAATATCCTAAATTCACCAAAGAGATGAAAGCCACCCATACGATTTTGATTCCGCAGATGGCACCCATTCACTTTGGTTTGTTGAAAAATGTATTTTTACAGGCAGGCTACCGCGTGCAGGTATTGGCCAACCAAGGGCCTTCCGTGGTTGCCACCGGGCTAAAATACGTACATAACGACACCTGCTACCCCGCCTTGCTCGTAATCGGGCAGATGATTGACGCACTTGCCAGCGGCAATTATGACTTAGAACACACCGCGCTGATGATTACCCAGACCGGCGGCGGCTGCCGTGCCTCCAACTATATCCACCTACTGCGCAAAGCACTGGTAAAAGCGGGGTATGGCAATATTCCGGTAGTATCGCTCAACTTTTCCGGCCTGGAAAAGGACAGCGGCTTTGCAATGACATTGCCAATGTTGCGCAAAATGGTAGCTGCAGTGTTTTACGGCGATGAGCTGATGCTGCTTGCAAACCAGATTCGCCCTTACGAAAACCGCCCCGGTGATGCTGACCACCTGGTCCAATATTGGACGACAATCCTCTCTGAGGACTTTGCAGCAGGCCATGGCATCGCCCGGCGTGAAATGGCGGCCAACTTTGACCGCATTGCACACAGCTTTGCCCATATTCGCACCACACGGGTGCCCAAGGTCAAGGTCGGCGTAGTGGGCGAGATTTATGTTAAATATTCTCCTCTCGGCAATAACCGGTTAGAGCAGTTTCTCGCGGGCGAAGACTGCGAAGTAACGGTGCCGGGCCTGCTTGGTTTTTTGCTTTACTGCGTTGCCAACACCAGCGAAACCATTCGTCTTTATGGCGGCAGCAATGTCCTGCGTTTTGGCGCAGAAAAGTTGCTGGACTGGTTTGCCGTGCGCGAGCACGACATGATAAATGCGATTGGTAATTACCCTGAGCTGCGTGCCCCTGCCGCCTTTTCGGAAACGATGGAGTGCGCTGACGGCATGATTGGCTATGGCAATAAAATGGGCGAAGGCTGGCTGCTGACCGCTGAAATGGTGGAGCTTCAGCAGCACGGTGTGGATAATATCGTCTGCGCCCAGCCCTTTGGCTGCCTGCCCAACCACATTTGCGGCAAGGGTATGATGAATAAAATTCGCGCTGCTTACCCGGATGCCAATATCGTTGCCATTGATTACGACCCCAGTGCTACCCGCGTCAACCAGGAAAACCGCATTAAGCTGATGCTGAGCATGGCAAAAGAAAAACTGCGCAATCAGCCGGCCGATCCCTGGCAGAGCAAACCGGCATCAGAGTACAGCGACCCGCTGCCTCTGCGCGGATTTGCCGGTACTGTGGCCGCAAAATAGTTTAGCTGCCTTTATGATTGATTGGGAATCCTTAATAAAACAAAAAATCCGTTCACACCCGGTTGGGCTGTGAACGGATTTTATTTTTAATACATGTCCGAAATTAGAAGAAAAGATCTTTGCCGGGGAATACCGGCTCGCAGGTTAAGCGCAGGCCAAGGCGGCGCAGTGTGCCCTCGTCGCCGGAGTGCAGCATCTGGGTCGAGTGCATTTCGCAATCGCGCAGCAGCACCAGTGCTTCCATTGCACGGGCAGCGACCGGGTTGGTTGCGGCGCTCATGGCAAGGGCAGTCAGCACATCGTCAAGTTTGAGCAGTGTACTGCGGCTGTTCAGAATGTTAATTTTCAGTTTGATAATCGGCTCTAAGATGACCGGGCTGATCAGGGTGAGGTCGTCTGCAATGCCAGAGAGTGCTTTGATGGCATTGAGCACCGTAGCGGAAGAAGCGCTCATCAAATCGCTTGCTTTACCGGTGAAAATACGTCCGTCCGGCAGCTGAATTGCACCGGCCGGCATGCCGCTGGTACTGCTCTTGGTAAGCGCAGGCTCTACCACTGCACGGTCGTTCGGCTTTAAGTTGAGCTGCTGCATAATAAGGCGAATCTTTTCGATTGCCTCCTGCGAGCCCTTGCCCTGGCGGTGGTCGCAAACCGTTTTATAATAACGACGCACAATCTCCTGACGGCTTGCCTCGCTGACAGCGGCATCATCGACAATGGCGTAGCCCGCCATATTGACGCCCATATCGGTTGGGCTTTTATAAGGGCAATCTGTCTCGCCCGCGATGCGGGACAAAATGGTGTGTACGATGGGAAACGCCTCCACGTCGCGGTTATAGTTTACGGTTGTTTTGCCGTATGCTTCCAGATGGAACGGGTCGATCATATTTAGGTCTGCCAGGTCAGCGGTAGCTGCCTCATAAGCAAGGTTGACAGGGTGCTTGAGGGGCAGATTCCAGATGGGGAAGGTTTCGAACTTTGCATAGCCTGCGGGGATGCCGCGCACAGTTTCGTGGTAAACCTGAGAAAGGCAGGTAGCCAGTTTGCCGCTGCCGGGGCCGGGGGCTGTGACGACCACGAGCGGTTTGGTGGTTTCAATATAAGCGTTAGAGCCAAAGCCCTGTTCGCTACAAATATAATCAATATCCGATGGATAGCCTTTGATGGGATGATGAATGTAGTTTTTCACACCGCGCATAGTCAGCTTAGCCGCAAACGCATCGGCTGCGCTTTGCCCGGTATACTGGGTAATAACAACGCTGTTGACATCAATGCCCATATGGGTGATGTCATCAATCAGGCGCAGTACATCCATGTCATAGCTGATGCCAAGGTCCGCGCGGATTTTCGTTTTTTCAATATCACCAGCGCTGACCACAAAGATAATCTCTGCTTTGTCGCGCAAATCGTGCAGCAGTTTAATTTTAGCGTTGACGTCAAAACCCGGCAGAACACGGGCCGCGTGATAGTCATCAAAGAGTTTGCCGCCAAACTCCAGATACAGCTTACCGCGAAAGCTTTCGATTCGCTCTAAAATGTGCTGTTTCTGTTTTTCCATATACATTGCATTGTCAAAACCTATTTTCATCACTGATAGCCCCTTTCCTGTTGAAATTGTAGCCAAAACGGCAAAAAAGATACGCACAAGCTACAACCGCCAACGCCAAAACACCATTTTCAATCGAAAAGGCGCCGCGGTACCCTAACCATTCTCCCCCATAAGGGCTTGTCCGGAAAGCTGCCGTCTGCGCCTTTTGCCTTTTTCATTAACTTTAAAATAATATCATTTTAACGCCTGTTTTGCAACCGTGTACACAGGATATTTTTTATCAAAAAAGACTGGATTTTTACAGCAGAGTGTGCTAAAATAACTAAGCAACAAAAAATTGGAGGCGTAGCTCAGCTGGTTAGAGCGTTCGGTTCACATCCGAGAGGTCGCGGGTTCGAGCCCCTCCGTCTCCACCAATTTAAAAGCATAGCAGATTGTCTTTGTTACAGCAAAGGCCGTCTGCTATGCTTTCACGCAACAATAAGGTCGGGACAAATTATCCCACCCTGTATATAACGAAAGCATATGTTTCATATGAGTTGACCGAGGAGCTGTTGGTTTACAGCTTGCGGACATTGCAATGTGGCTGCCTTGTGGCTCACCCCTTCCAATGTATCGCGTACCTGTCAGTGTCTTCGCAAACGCAAGAACCACTTGCGCGTTGAAACAAGTTCTATCGCTCCTTCACGATCGTGAAATCATGGCGCACTGTTTCAGTTGCTCCTACCACAGGCATCGAATGCCTCTAAGTCAGCTATGTAGAACAGAGTATTGTTGTGAATACCCTGTTCTGTTTTCAAGGTGCAGCTTTATATATAAAGCCTCTCGGCTTTATAGCAAAAAAGAAAGTACCAGATGTCCACTTTGCGCGGCGAACATCTGGCACTTTCTTGACAATTTATCCAAGCACTTGATATAATCAAGCGCAGATAAGCTCTCATAAGTCAGCCAGATGCTCGATACATCTGTTTGGCGCATGGTGTTCACTTGGCTCCAACCAGGTGAACACCTATGAGGGTTTTATTTTTTTGTATAGGGGTACACAAAGAGATTACTCCAAAATTTACCAAAAGTCAATGTGTTTCTTTTGGACAACCTGGTAACCCTTTGCCTGGGACAATTTGTCCCGGCCTACTTTTCTGTGTCCTCTTCTTTCACAAGAAGCTCTCGCACTTCACAATGCAGCGCGTCAGCCAGAGGGACAGCCGCGCGAATTGAAATGCTGCTCACCTTACGCACACCGCGTTCAAGGTCTGAAATGTACTGTGTGCCAATTCCACACAACGTAGCAAGTTGCTTTTGTGTGAGCTGTGCTTGTGTCCGAAGTCGGGCAAGGTTCTTTCCTTCTTCGTTAATAATTTCCACCCCCTTGGTGTTTCTACTCTTATATTATACATCTTTTCGCTCAATAAGTCAATGGATTTGTAAAATCAATGAATTGTTTTTGAAGCAACAAAAGGCTGGGACCATTGGTCCCAGGTTTAACTTTGAAAGTTTTGTTTGCTAAAGGAGATGCTTATGACTCCCTATGAGATTCTGGGCGTTAGGGAAAACGCCAGTCAACAGGAAATTAAAGCTGCATATCGAACTCTTGCAAAAATCTATCACCCAGATGTGAACACTGCACCCAATGCAGCAGCTTTCTTCCGATTAGTGCAAGAAGCATATGAAACGTTGTCCGCTCCTGCACAAGCTAGGCAGACCGCAAACTCTACCGCATCGGCCTCTAGCACTCCACCGCCGCCACCAGCTGACGAGCCTACATATCATTTTCATCATTGTGCCGAGGAAGAAATCAACGAGATTATCAAAAATCAGCATATCATCAAAAATAAGGTTTTCCGATTCATCGTTAAAATTCCGGTGTACCTAATCAGCGGGTTCCTACGGCTGGCAATTTTAATCGTCTCCTTCTTTGATTACTTTTCAAAAATAATAGGCGGCCTCTATTTTGTACTTGGTTGTTTCAATCTTCTGCTAACCATTTTTCAAACGCCGCGCACTGCCTCGGATTGGCTTTCAGTCGGATTCTGCTTTGTTGTTGCCGGTGTTTTTGTTTACGCGTTGCAAGCAGTAGCATTCGTGTTGCAAGTAGTCAACACCTTTCTTTTGGAGCTTGTTCGTTAATCAAAAAACTGGTACAATGCCCCCTGTCCTTAGGAGGAATATAAAATGATGGTTTCTATTATTGAAGCGATAAACTCATTCTTCCAATTGCTTACCAAGCTGGTCAGCAACAAGAAAAAAAACACTCCAACTACTTCGGTCAACGTTTCTGGCAAAAACAATCACACATCTGTTTCACATGATAACCATGCAGTGATTTATAACGATAATAGGATCTATAACAATTACACCAACACTCCAACAGACACCTCAAAATTAGATGTTCAAAACTTCTTTCTTGTCTGGTTTTTACTTGCATTTGGTATTGCAACTTTGATTTTTCTATGGGGTTTTCATTCCAGTTCGTTAACTCTTTTTCTTTTTTACGTTCAATTAACCTCTTGTGGACTAGCAATTGTTTTTGCTTTACTTTCGAGTCTAGAATGTGATGGTCACTCTATTTTCTCTCGCACTTTTGTGAAATGGCCACTTCTTGCAATACCTTTTATATTACTTTTTTTCGTTCATATTCTTGAATTTTCTATTCCTATATTTAATATTCTTTTCTCCTGGGGACTGTTCATCTGCCTTATTTGGTTTATTTGTCTTCAGATTTTAGCTATTATTTACCTATTGACACCCACTATAATAAGCGAGGAATACTTATATTTATTGTTTTCGCGATTGTTCGGTGTTCCCACATTCTGCTTGCTCGTATACATGCTCTTAAAAATATTTTTAAAACAATGGCTCTTATAACAAGCTTATGAGCAATAAAACCAAACATACAATAAGTATTGCGCATAAAATATTTGATTGTTCTTTTAAGTGTTCTCGCTTGTATATCTTCCATAAGAGCCATTCTATTATACCTAGTATTATAAAGGAGAGTGTACAAACTAGTATTATGACTGGTATTGCTGCAACAATTTCTCTGACGGTAAACTCTCCAGTAGCTAAGAGAACAAAAAACGCCCCAATATTGAATATCAGCCAAATCTTACTCCAATATTTAATCCACTCTTTTTTATTCATTTCATTTTCCTTCTTTCTTAAAAATAAAAGGCCGGGACCATTGGTCCCAGCCTTTTTCTTGTTTAAAGTTTAAAGATATGCCACGCTGTGTGGTCTATCGCTGAAAATGTGGATTGCTCCGCAGCGTTTGAGATACGAGAGGTTGCCACATATCCGCTGTTTTGTGGTATTATACTTTTTTGCCAGAATCTTCACAATTTCTCTTGTTTCGATTTTGCCCTGCATCAGCATATTCACCGTATCGATTCTTATATTGGTATTCATTCTGTTCATTCTGTCTTTCCTCCTTCATGTTTTTACTATGATTATTTTATAAACCAGGCCGGGACAAATTGTCCCATCCTCTGTATTATCTTTCTGCCCGATGCTCCACTGAAAATCGCATACTCCCTGAAACTAGTCGTTGGAAAACATTAAAGCACTGACGGCTAACGCCACAGTAAGCACCGCTCTTAAAATTGGATTATCTATAAATATAATTATCATAATCAAGAGTATAAGTAGTATTAACAACTCCGCAGCCCCTATAAGCATTTCATAAGGGTTGTGTATGTCTTCTTTCATCCGCTTTATAACTAGATAAGCCATAAAAATTCCCATTGCAAAGAAAACGAACGCTCCCCCGAAATATTTAAGGGGCTCGAAATTATTATACATTACTATTTCAACACTGGATAAGTTTTGAGCGACAAGCTTCTTATTTAATTGTTGCAAATTGAACAAATATATCAAAAGCGCAAGTGCATAGATAACTTCTTTCCAAATTTGTTTTCCTATTCTTATGAACATGAACAGTCTTTCCTTTTTCTCGCAATCTCAATCATTAATAATCTCTCCTGCAACTTTTTTAGCTCCTTTACATTTATGCCAATGATTACTGTGATGACAACCGCCACTAATAGCGTTAAGAAAATCACGAGATATAGACAGCATTGCATCAGTACTCTCTCACTTGCAGAAAAGGTCTGATAAAATTGTATCATTTTTCCTATCACTTCAAACAAAAATCCCCAGATTCCAATAAAACCAGTTATTAAAACCGAAACAGAAAAATAGGAGAGAAAGTTTTTCTTCGCCTCATAATTTGCTTTTGTACTCACATATAAAAAATCCAGCTCTTCTGTTTCTTTTTTACTATACTCTAGCATCAAACTATTGTAAGCTTGTTGCTTCTTCTTACATTTCGCATCGTCTGAACATAGTTGTAAAAGCTTGTTTCCTAACTTTATCATAAATCTTTTCATAAACTACTCCTTAATTTATTATAGCATAAGTAATTTTTTCCTTCTACTTATAGCAAACAAAAAGAGTGGGGCTAGCCAACGGCTGCACCCACTCTTTTAATTTTATCTATCGATCAATCATATGTTCTTCTAGTGACCGATGCTGCACCTGCCGCTTCTGCTCCAGCTCCCAGGCTTTCGTCCATGTCTTTTCTGCTTCGTAAGCGAGAAAACGTGTCAACGGCTGCAACTCTTCTTCTTCATCAAACCGTTGCAAACATTCAAAGTATATTTTCTTGTCCTCTTCATACACAATGAGCGGTGGGAAATTATGAATCAGCAAATAGTAATTCATAAGCGTCCGGCCTACTCGACCGTTGCCGTCTGCAAAAGGGTGAATGTTTTCAAATCGCGCATGGAAATACGCTGCGGCGGTCAGCCGGTTGTTGCCCTGGTAGTTGTTCACTTCTTCCAGCAGGTCTTGCAGCTCCATTTCCACGTCCTCTGCGGCAGCTCCCACTTCCAGCACCCCGGTAACATAGTCATGTTTCTTAAACTCTCCTGGGCGTTCACCGTTTTCAATGAAGCGTCGTTCATCAAAGGTTCCGGCTGTCAGCGTTAAATGAATTTCTTTGATAAGCTGGAGCGTCAACGGCTCTCTGTTTTCTATCTTGTCTTTCAAAAAGTCATAGCAAAGTTTTTGATTCTGCTGCTCAAACAGCGCTCTGGGCGAGCCAGTATAATTCTGCACTTTCCCATTCTCAAAAATCTCTCTGGTATCGTGATAGTTCACTTCATCATTTTCGATTTTGCCGGAATGGTAAGCAAATAAAACTCGAAAGCTATCGAGGTGTTGCTCAATTGTAGCCTCTCCCGAAGCTCGCTTATTTTGCCAAAAGGATACTACTTCATTGTACGTCGGCATTTCTCCACCTCCAAGTATGGTAATTATAGCACATCTTGCACTCTTTCAAACACTTTTAATTCTTCAACAGGTTACTGCTGCACGTCTTTCCACCTGTCGGTGGAAACCCTACCAGGCGGCTATCGTCGCTTTGGTTGCGGGGAGTGCCCCGCGCCCCCGGAGATTGTTGTTTTTTCTTTTGGTATCTTTGTGCATATCGCCAAATAACCGCAACTGATCCGTGCGCGGCCGTCGCTCTAAAGTATACAATGTGTACAAGAGTTAGATATACTAAGACATATAGCATAGCTCTATATTCTTAGCTATAGATTTTTTTCTTTACTGTAAACAGGGTGGGTCAAGGAACTGTTGTGTAAAAAATGAACCACCCTTTGACACAAAGAAACGATTTGTTCTCGTGTCTTGTTGACAACGAAGCGCGAACGCGATAAGATGAAATCACAGAGCAGTCGCTCACACCCTGCTTTGTTCCTGTTACTGAAGCACAGCTTGCCTGCTGTGCTTCTTTTCTTTTCCTGGATACGAAACGCCAATAGATAAAGGTTGTGCTTGCCGGCACGGAGCGCAGCTCTCACCAGCAGCTTCAATCCTATCAAATTCTTAATTGCCTGGATTACAGTGTTGCGACAGATTCCAAGCACTTCCTGCATCTTCCGCAGCGAGGGAAATGCTTTCCCGCTCTTTCCTTTGCAGCGAAGAAGGTACAGATATACCATAAAGGTAGTGGCCGACATTGCCAGTGGCTCTTGCTGCATTCCCAGCTCGAACCAGCCGCCCGACAGCTGCACCAGCTCATAACGGTTCGCAATGTACTGGCCGTCGTAGTTGTAGCGGTGAGAGAGGCGTATGAGGCCCACGTTGCACAGCCCTTCAATGGCCTTGTAAACGGTCTTCTGGCTGATATGGCAAATCTCCGCAATGCGCTTCGCACGGACAATGGCAACCCCTTTCTCGCTCTGGCAGCGCATCAAACAAACAAAGACCTTCAGCTCGTTGGGCTTCAGCTTCATATTCAGCAATTCATTCGGTATCCGCAGTTTCATGGTATATCCTCCTTTCCTCAAAAAATAAAAGGGCAGGCACCGCTTTTGGTGTCTGCCCTCTTTTGTTACTTCTCTTCTTTCCCCTTAATGCTCCCAATGATTCGATTGCCTCTGAAAATCACGTTTTCTTCCACCCACTGGAGAAAATCTTCTCGGTTGGCGTGCATCACATAGGCCAGGAACAGCCTTGCTGTTGCGTTTTGGGACGTGTGCAGCTGCGCGCACGTCATTTTTAGAAACTCCATTTCTTCCGGCGTGAGAGATACACATAACGAGCCACCGGCGGCGCTCCTGTCTTTTTTTGGCATTAGTCAAACATTCCTTTCTGCAAGTAAACTTCTTTGTCTTTAGCACGGCCAATGATTGTATCGGTAGTGCTAACACATACCGTAGTATAAGGCTTTGGCGTTAACTGTTCTAGTGAGGTAGGTAGTGACAAAAACTGTCCATACGGCAACATGTGGCTTCGCATCGGCTTATGACCGGCTTTCATTAATACCCATGTTCCCCATGGGATTAGTACCATTTCTGCGGGCGAAACAAGAGGCTTGCCCACCATACTACTTGTGCTGCTGGCACGGCCCTGGTTATAGGATACGCTGCCGGTCAGCACCGTTTCATTGCCCAGCATTTTGGAAAGAGATTCTGCCGTCTGCTGGGAGCTGGGCGAGCAAAATGTAAACATGACCATCTGGCAGGTGTCCTTGATGATTTCTGCTTTTTCGCGCGAGTAGCTTTTGTAGAGCTGCGAATAGCTCTGGAGTGCAATCATAATGCGCACACCACGGCTGCGGATTGCTGCGAACAGCACATCTACATCTTGAATCACCGGCATATTACCGAACTCGTCCAGCATGAAGAGAACCTTGCGCGGCAGCACACCTCTATATTTGTTCTCTGCCGTTTCTATTAAGTCATTGGCAAAGAAGCGAATAAACAGTGCCGCAAGAAAATGACGGGTTGTGTTTTCGTCTGGACAGATAATATAAATAATTGTCGGTTGTTCCATAAAATCGTTAACGGAAAGCTCTGGTGAGTGCTGGCAAATCATTTGCTCTACCTCTGCGTCAATAAACTTCGTGAGCTTGCCGAGCGCAGAGGAAAAAACGTTCATCGAAGTCCGGCTGTCAGCGCTCATGACCGCACCCACATAGCGCTTGATTCTTTCGTTATCAATATCTTCCATCACGATGGCCAGACGGCTTTTTTGATTCATTTGTTCTTTTATCCCGCCTTTCCCTGCCTGTTGGCCGTTTAGCTCTAGCAGTAAATTAAAAACAGAAATCAAATGCCGCTCGTTGGGCACCCCATATTCTGACACCAGCAAAATAAGGCCGGTAATCAATCCTTTGGCCGTTTCGTCAAAGTAATCACTGGCCGACGATTTGCTGTTTGCGTCCCCCATGTTATCGACCAGAGAAGCTGCACAGACTTTCGCATATCGCTCGGCCATACCGTAGCTAATGGCTTGCTGCATCGGGTCAGTGGCCGCCTTATATTGTTCCATCGCCTCATTCACTTTATAGAGTGGATTAAACCATACACCTGATAAAACATCACGAAAATTCAAAACCAATGTGCGATAACCTGCTTCTTGTGCGGTTCTGGCAGTAGTATTGTAGAGCTGCCCTTTCACATCGGTTATCAGCATTGACGCACCATAGCCGGTATTACGCTGTACTGCAATGTTATATACAATCGTGGGAATGTAGTTTTGTGTTGTCTTACCGCCGCCTGGTGGGGCTAAAAGCAAGAGGTTATTATCAGATATATCTACACCCCAACAACCTTTTTCTGTGCCCACCAAAACACCCGGCTCTTTCTCCTGCCCCATCTGCACCTTTCTATACACTTCTGCTTGTTCTTCCTTGTTCATATAGGCTGCATTGCCGTGCTGGCCGTCGCCTACCTTTACCGCCTTAATATTCAGCTTACTTGTAAAGAGCAGCGACACCACAAAGGCCGCCAGCAGCCCCATGACGAGCTTTAACGGCCACAAGACAGGTAAACGGTCAAGGAAGGCTTGCCCCGGCTGTGCAGCCGAGGCAATGCTTTCTATGCCAAACAAGAACGTTAAGCCCAGATAGACCATAAAAAAAGACAGCACAACGGCTGTCCACTTCTGACCTTTTGTATAATTCAAACTACATCACCTTTCCTTTTTCTGTTCGACCACCCCCTTATCGGCTCTGGGGAAAATCCGGCTCAACCGGCAAGGCCAGAGGCTTCTGCAATTCCTTCTGCTGTGCAAGCTCCGGCTCCTGGGCAATCTCGTGCTGAAGCTCTACTCGCTTATTGATATATCGCAGCTGTTTTTGCACACGGTCTAAGGAATCGTCGAGATTGAATTTTTCGTTCTTTTCTGCCTTTCGGCTGTAATCTGCCATGTACGCCACTTCCCCTGCCGAAAGCTCCAGGCCAAATCTCTTTTGCAGCATATTCGCCAGGCATTGCGCTTCAAACTCTTTCACCTCTTTGGACTGCGTAGAGGTTCGATGCAGCAGCGCGTGGGCATATTCGTGGCACATCACGTTCAGACGCTGCGAATCATCAAACCGGCTGTTAATGGTAATTGTGTTCTCATTCGGGTCATAGTACCCGCCCAGCGAGATAGAATCCAGCTCCTTCAGCTTCACCGGCACGCCCGACATTTCCGAAAGCTGCTTCATGTTTTCAAACAGCTCGGCGTGCTGGCTGCTCTTGTAGCCCATGTCAAAGACTTTGGGATAATCGCTCGGCGGGCAATTCGTTTGAGAAATATCGTAAATATCCGCGCCCTTAAAGTAGGTCTTTACCACCACCTGGATTTCTTTTGCAAAGATAGCTTTCTTTTCTGCCGGAGTGGCATATGTAACTGGCACCAGCTCGTGATTGCGTGCGAAAAATTCTCTCTTCTCCGGGCGCAGAATTTCAATCTTTTTCGCGTCACGGTTCACCTGGTAGCCCAGCTCACGGAATTGCTTTTTAGAGCCGACAAAGGTTGCATAGGGGTTCTGGGCATAAATTCTAAGGCAGTTTTTAGCCGAATAGCGATAAAACTTTGCGCTGAAGGCGAGATACTCCATGATTAACTTCGGGTCACGCCGAAAATCATTCAGCATATCCTTGACGGCTTCTTTGATTTCGTCTTTGTTATCTGTGACCGGCTCGGCCACTTCCATAACCTTGATTTCATTTTTTTCTTTATAGCTCTCCTGGAGAAGCATTAGCTCGGTGATTTGCGCCGGGGTAATGACACCATGCAGCTTGACGAAAGGATAGGTTGCAGGGAACAAATATTCCTTATCCGTCTTGATGCTGCTGGCCTTTACCAGCTTATTCACCGTATCGGGTGTAACCGCGAGCGCATCGGGGTCTTCTGCCCTTTTCGGTGAACTCGTTACTCGATATGCCGTAAAGCTGCCGTCGCCTCTTACTTCTTTCACAACAAAGATTTTGTCACGCTTATCAAAAGATGCACTTTCCATCGTCAGCTTTGCAAACAGCATAGAACCGGGCCGTAGCGTGCTTGCTTTGTTGGCCGGTGCTTTGGGCATATAATTGGATTGCTGTTGATTCATGGTAGTAGTCCTCTTTTCTAATCTTTCTGCTTCTGCTGGAGCTGTCCGAAGTGCTTCATACTCTTTGGAAGTAATCCGTGCAGCCTCAAACGAAATCCCGGTCTGCTCGTTCTCCCCCACTCTCAACAAATACTGTGTTTTATTGTTGAATACCTCGACCTCGCCGGTGAGATATTCGATTTTCCCATAAAACGCTGCATCGGGGGTGCCCAGCATCTGGTATACTAACCGGCGCTGCTCGGCAGCCTCGATTAAATCCGGGTTATCCTTTTCAATGGACACGGTATCCATGCCCTTCAGCGCTGAAGCCTGCATGGCTCGAAAGTGCATACGGCTCATGACTGCATCGGTCATGTCGGCACCGTCCAGCACCGTTTCATTGAAAGCAACACCGTGCAGCTCTGCCCCCCGAAAGCTGGCTTCTTTAAAGCTGCAACCAGAAAAGATGGTTTCGTCAAACTTGGCCGCAGCAAAGCTGCTCGTATCAATCTTCACGTCTTCAAATACGCAGCCGCGAAATTGTGAGTTGTCAAACGCCGCATTTTGGGGTGTGCAATCGGTAAAGGTGCAGTGCTGAAAACTCGCCCCGGAAAAGTCCATGTCCTGGGCTATCTCGGTAATCGTAACGTTACGCAGCGTATAGCCGGACACGTCAATCCATTGCTCGGACGATTTGAGCAGAGCATCAAACTCGGCCTGTTCCAAAAACTGCTGTTCCCCGGCCCTTAGCTCCTGCCCTGGCCGGTAGATTCTTTTTACAAAATCCCGAAACTCTTCTTCCGGCAGCCGTTGGCGTGAAAGAGGATTTTCGGGGTCAATGCACAGGACGTATTTCTCCAGCGTGCCGTCTTCCGTCGGCATCACTTCCACCGACAGCAGCCAGTCTTGCCCATTCACTTTGTAAGGTGTACCAAAGGAATCTCGGACGTTCGGTTTGCCAGATTCTTGAACAAAGGGAAAGTGGGCCGGGAGATCTCCGAGGAAATCCCTGGGACGCAGGATTGTGCTTCGGTTTTGCGCGTCCACAATCCTGTAAACGGTTTCGCCGTGCTCCTGGTCTACATACAAAAGGTCGGCCATCTTTTTTCCTCCTTAAATTAAAATACCCGCCGAATAGTCGGCGGGTTTAGACAAAAAGAAAAGCACACGGTCTTCCGTGTGCTTTTTGCTTAATATATTGGGTTGCAGGTTATGCTCATAATCTTACTTTCTATTTTTCTTTACCACCATTGTGCGATTCATATACTTAGGATTGATTACGAAAATATATATTATAGTCACAAATATAATAAGCAATGTACCCGCAAAAGTTAATTGACTATATAAAGCAAACAGCATAACACCTACTTGTACTAGACAGTAACCCAATTCAAATTTAACGTTTTTTCTAAATTGAATGCTATTCTTTTCATATCTCAAATTGTATGCCATCCATGTAGAACAAGCGAGAAGTGATAAAAATTTAAACAATAACAAAGCAGTATATGGCAAACCATATTCTTCAGGTAACATTGGTTGTATGCAAACATTTAAAGATGATGCTTGCAAAATAATAGCAATTAAAGTTAAGTTTGAGTGTAGTATTTTTTTATCCTTTACCTCTCCCTTGTTTTTATTGTCCGCTAACTCATCTAAAGAAGTTTTATAGATGGACGCTAATGCAGTAAGATTATGTGAACTGGGGGAAGATTGTCCATTTTCCCATTTCGTTACAGCTTGCCTGCTCACTCCCAGAAGCTCTGCAATTTTTTCTTGTGAAAAACCACTATTCTCTCGACATTGTTTAAGTTTTTCATTTAACATCATTGTTCCTACCTCCTTTGTATATGCTCCAACCATATCAAATAGGCATAATTTATTCTACCAACCACAAGGCAACTAGCGGTTGCATAAACAAAAAACACAATCATTTTGGTTCTAAATAAAATATAGGATTATATAAATAATCTCCCGAACAGCAATTTGCTTTCTGGTGCTTAGTACATCACAAATGCGTCGGGGTCTTTCTGGATTTGAATAGCAAAGGGGCAGGTCAAATCGCGGTCAGTGCTATGCACAGTCAGTGCGCTCTTTTGTTCCGCGGTCAGCTGCTCCAGCGTTTCACGCTTAATGAAAAACGGCGACTCTCTGGTTTCGGTCATTACACCGATAAGCTCGCCCTCTTCATCACCAAACGAAACCACCTTCAAGTCCGGCTGGTCTAGCGCCAGCAGCTCGGCAAAAGCAGCCTGGTCTTTTTTCGGCAGCTTCTCGAAAGGCCGCAAGCCCTTGATTCCGTCCTTTTCCTCTGTCAGTCCATAACGGAACCACTGCTTTTCTTCCAGTGCATAATAGAGCTGGCCGTCTGCCGCATCTTCATAGATGATTTTGCCGTTGACATACTTTTTCATGTTAACAGCGTGCTGCATCGGGCCGTCCATTTCTCCGAAGGACATATGAAGACGCGCTTCATTTTCGTCCAGCTTTACACAATACTCTTCATTAAACAACATAGTAATCGCTCCTTCTTTTTTCGGCATAGTGCAATTGACCTGCTATTCCACAGGCCGCCGATGTTATTCTTTTGTAATTGCACATATAAGAAGGTGTTGCAAGACCATCTTACAACACCCACGCCATTTTGTCTATTTTTTCTTTACCGCTCAACGCTCAATCGAATTTTCTTGGACGCGTTCCTGGTGCCGGTGCCGCTTTCTGAAACGGCGATACCTCTTCGCAGCTTGCTCCTGGTTGCGTGCATCGGTGTCCATGATACGAGCTAACAGACAGCAACTCGAAACCACCTTTTGCTCCAACTGCTGTTTTTCAATCCGTTGAATTGTTTCTTCACAGTTGTCCCGGACAAATTCGAGGTTGGAAAAGACACTCTCATATTTGCCGGTCAAAATCGTTCTATTGAAGGCTGCACTGGTTTTTAAAAAATCTTGTTCACCGCCGAGCCGGGTGTATTCAGCTTTAAACGTTTCAAATGCGGCACTGTACAGCGCTTTTTGCTCTGGGGTTTGCAGCACTTCTTCCAAAATCTGTTGGGCGGCGCCAACCTTTAAATTTTCCTGTTCGGGCAAATGTAAAAGCATCTTGTAGAGAGCATGAGCTTCTCTTTTTTCCTTGGGCAAACAAAATACTTTGTAGTATTGTCGGTTAATCTCTTGCCGCAGTGCCTTCACCTGTTCTGTGGCTGCGCGCTGCGCTGCCTGGGCAAAGGTTTCGTCCAGGTTATCTGCCAAACGCAAAATCATGTTGTGCTGCGGTAGCATAAATGCTCCATCACTAAAGGCTTGCCCGGCTGCTTCTCGTACCAGGACACCAAACTGTGACACAAACTTCTCTCTGGACTTTTCGTCCAGCTCGGCGCGGTATGCCGCTAAGGCAGAAGAAAGTTCCGGGCAAGCGTCCTGGGCTTCGCGCCGGATTTCACTAATCTGGTTACGAACCGCCTTGTGAGCATCAAAAAACGCTTTTTGGAGTTCTGGGTCTGGAGCAGCCATCTTCTTCAGCCCACGGCTTATATTGGCAATCCGTTTTTGGTTTTCACCCAGCTCGGCCAATTTGTGGTGCAAGTCCCCGGCTGGATTATTAAGCGCAGCTATCACCCCTTGCCCGGTAAACCGATAAACGTTTTTCTTGCACTCGGAATCCTCACTAGCCAAATAGCGCAATCCGTTGTCTGGCAGATGGGATAAGTATCGAGCGGTAATGTTGCCAGGCGCGGTGCAAAGATTTCCATTCACCATTTGTTCAGCAGCGTATTCCTGCAATTCAGCCAGCTGCGCACCAAAGAAATGCCGCTCTAAGTGCGCCATTTGTTTGGCTTGGTACTTTTGCAGCAATGGATCTGATTGCAGCAGATTTTGTTCTAAGTTCTGCACCTCAAATTGCATCTGCTCGGCCAATATCTTGTCAAATTCTTTTCTCGTCGCAGGGGACATTTGTTTTTTCTGCTCTTTCGCTTCAGCAGTGGCTTTATAAATACGCAGCCAGTCTGCTTGATGCTCTAAGAGATTCTCCTTTAACAGGTTGCCGGTGTGCCTTACTGCAACTTGGTTGAGCCTCCAGCAATGCTCGTAAAATTCAAGAAACAGTGTATCCGTATCGTTTTCTAGGGGGTCTAAATTGTTGGTCGCCCCACTCGCTACGGTATCCGCAGTTTCATCAATGTACGAAAATCCTTCAATGTCACTGAACGCCATATCCATTTTTTCTTTACTGCTCAATTCCGGCGCAGGGGGATTGCCCGGTTCCAACATTACCATCGACTTAATGAGAATGTTATGCAGCACCGTGTTTGCTTGCTTACCACCGGCTTTTGTGGGTGCAAAAAACTCGTTTTTGTACCTCTCCATCTGTTCGGCCACTATTTCCTCTTTGTTCACATACATTCGCACATACGCTTCTTGCATCTTCAAAAAGGCTTCGCTTCTTTCGGCCAGCGCCGGGGTCTGCTCCACCAAATCCCTAAGTAGCTCATTGACCTGCTGCTTCAGCTCCGGAGCAAGGTACCCATATTCTAATCGCCCGGAGTGCTGCTTCAGTTCTGCGGCCACTGTCTGGTACTTCTCCAGCACCGCGCCGGGCAGCTCTTTGGCAACCTGCTGCCTTAATATCTCTTTCAGCTGCTCTTGGGCTGCTCCCCTGCTCTCTTGGATTGACCGAGCTTCCGGCTTAAAGATAGAGTTAACGAAAAGCGACTTTAATTGCCGCGACGCTTTTTTCAAAGCCTCGTTCTCTTCCCGGCTGCCGAACACTTTTCCCTCACGCGGGTCGGTGCTGTAAAACATCATATGGATATGGGGGTTATCTGTGTTGTTATGAAAGGCTGCATTGATAACCAGATTCTCCGGCGTGATGTTATAGATTTTTGCAATCCGGGGCGAGAGTGCAAGCACCAGGTCTTTCCAGGCCGACCGTTGGTCGTATCCTTTTTCTTTTGCCTCAATCTCGTCCATTGAAATAATGTGCGACCATATGGTACTGTCACTGTGCTGCTCGGCCATCTGCCGGGCAACCGAAATCGGAACGTCACCGCTGACCCCAAACAAACCATGGCCGTCCTCTTTTTCAACACCTGGCCGCCCTTCGATGTAGCCGAGGTATCGCATCATGTCGAGGTCTTTCATTTCGTGCGGTTGCTTCACAGCTGGGTCTGCATCTTCTTCCACTCCCACCACCTGGTCGAGTGTAACGGTCTTCGTGATGCAATAAGCATATTCGCTATAATCCATCACGCGCTCGGCTCCATCTTTAAAGTGTATCCTTACGCTCTGCACCCGGTCGGGATTCTTCGGTTCCAGCTTCTCATTGGTAGAAAATTTCTCACAAGCACCGTCTTTATACACCAGTTCTTGATATGCAATTTTGTTACCTGCATACTCCAGCAGGTTAAGAACGTGTGCCTGTGTCCGCAGATAGCCGGACTTGCAGATTATCTTAGCCATCGTGCACCTCGTCCAACCTTAACACGCGCGGCGTTTCCTTAATAGTGTCGAGCGCCTTCAATCGGAACACTTGCAAATCTTGTTCGCTGAAGTCCAGCGAATTACCAATAATCATATTAAGCATTGCTTGCTGCACCGCCAGTTCCGAAAGATACTTGTTCGTTTTGTAGTTGATATTCTTCTCGGCCACGTTGGCCATACTGCGGGCAACGTTTAGCACGTCCTGGTTAATCACCGTTGCCTTGTCCTGCATATAGCAGTAATCACGGTAGAGCCGCAAGGCACGATTGATAATATCGGTTTCTGTTGTGTTATTCTGCTGTGCCATGCTCTCCAAATCCGAAGCCAGTCCATCGTCTATACGTAAAGTTTTCCGTACCATCGGTTCATTTCCTTTCTTTGGTTTTGCGTGGCTCTTTGTCCTTGTGCTACAGGATAAAGGGAGATGCCACAAGTGACATCTCCCAACCACATCAAGCCGCAGTGCGTCTTGATTTTATGTGACGCCTTTTCGGCGTCTTTTTCCATATTAACAATTAAAAAAATCACTGAAATACTTCCAAGCCTTTTAAACAAGCCATTTTACAAGATAGTCGGTGACGCCACTTGTATAAATAGTGCTTTATTTAAGCCATTTTAACAAGCATCACTACTCAAATACCTGCAACAGCTCTGTTGGGTCGATATTTCCTTCTGGCGTACGCACCTCAAAGTGCAGGTGCGGGCCGGTTGCGCTGCCGGTTTGACCTACTAGCGCAATCACGTCGCCCGCTAAAACTTCGGAGCGCGTAATGGCTAAAATCTTGCTGCAATGGCAGTAAAAAGTGTATGTGCCATCATCATGCTGGAGCGTGATAAAATTCCCCGGTTCCTTGCTGGAGCCAACCAATGCCACCACGCCGGAGCGTGAGGCAATGATGGGCGTTCCTTCGGGAGCCGGGAAATCCAGTGCAAGGTGTGGCTCAATTTTGCCGGTTATCGGGTGCTTTCTATCCGGGTCAAATCCACTGCTTATGTAGGTGTATCCTGGCACCGGGTAGTAGTAAGTATCGTCCAGCACAACAGCTGCGCTGGCCAAAACGGAACCCAGAATTGCAATAAAGAAAAAGAAAAGAATAAAGATTCCTACCACTGCTCCAATTATAAAATTTCTGGATTTTTCGTCCGTAGCCACATACAGAGCAATCTTCGTAAAGAGAGCCGACATTCACCCGCCCCCTATCGTCCACCGGCTGACCCGAACAGTTGTTTTTCGTAAGGCAGCTCGCCGACGTGCAGATAATAATTGTTGTTTCCCACTTTAACTAAACAGTGTCCTTTATTTGATTTTGAAATGCACTTCGTTTCGCCATCGGTAAGTTGCAGCTTTTCTTTCACTAATGCCATGTCGATATTTGAGGGATAGAAAAGAAATTTTATGCTCGAATTATTGAAGAGTGCTGTCGTATACGGTGCAAGGTCGGGGTCAAGGCAATCTTGGATTTGTTGGGTTCCAATAATCAAGCTGCCCTCATATTTGCGGTCACGTTTGGAGAAGCTCTGAAGGTATTTTACGATACGCATATTACGCTTATCACAGAGAACGTGCAGCTCGTCGATGGCCAAGATTGTTTCACCTTCTCTGCGTGTAATGATGTTCCAAATATACGTTGTGATATTAAACAGCACCGCACGAGTACGTTCCTCTGCTCCCTGGAGTAATTCGTTAATTGCAAAGCACACCAAGCGGTCGTTACGAATATTAGTGTGGCCGTTCATCAGCAAGCCAAGCGCTCCAAAAGAACAGTCGTGCAAGTATAGCAGCAATGTGCTAAGATATTCTCTCGAAATAATCATCTTGTAATCTTGCCCGGACTTGCTTTGAATATATCGGTACAAATCCGAGAAAATGGGATAGTCGTGGGGTTGCAGCGTATTAAAATCGCTATTCTCGTCAATGCCGTGATTTTCATACATCTCTTGTACTAAAATCATAAGGGCTTTAAGCTCCGGGGTTTTCATATCGGGGAATAACACGGTGAAAAAATCCTGTAGCCAAGATAGATGTTGAAAGAAAGTTGCCGTATTTAAGGGGACGGTATCATAGTCGTCGCGTATCGCATCGTCCACCTCTTCATCTTGACGACGAAGACGACGCACTTCAAATGGATTGATTTTGACCTCACCAGTGGCACAGTTTTGAACCACGCCGCCGAGATTTCTTACCAGGTCTAAATACTCATTGTCGGGGTCAAAAATGAAACAGCGTGTCCCTCGAATATACTGCTGGTTGATGATTTTTTTCATCAGATAGCTTTTTCCCTGCCCTGCGGAGCCGGTAATCGTAATGTTACTGTTCGTAACATGTGGGGTACGTTTCCACATGTCAAGATATACGAAACCACCGTCAGAGGTACGCCCTAACAGCATTCCCTTTGAATCTAAATGACCAGAATAGCTACAGGGATAAAGGGCTGCTGCCGAAATACTCGGCATATTATTTGCACTGGTTACAAAGGTGTCTGTTCCAAGAGGGTTAGCACAAAGAAATCCTTCTTTTTGCAAATGCAACATATTTTCTTTCGTGATGCTCTGCGACATAAGCTCACTGGTCACGGTGTTCTCTAGTTGTTGCAGCTCTTCTAAAGTTTTCGCACACATTTCAATATAAATGTTCACGCTATAAATCGTGCTGCGGCTTCTACCTACTTCTTCAAAGAACTCTCGAATGATTCTTTTTTCTTGCTCTGCTTCAATACTCTCTGTGTTGTCGATGTTACGACCGGCAAATAAAACACTTTTATTTTTCAGCTGCTTATTGGTAAGCCGTTTTGCCGTTCCGGCTGACATAGGTGTAAGCCGCATGGTGAATGTTGTGCCAGTGAGCTGCGCTAGTTTTCTCAATCCGCAGGGATTTGCTCCAGAGGCCGGAAAGTTTTTCACCATAAGAGTACGTCGGTAATGGCCGGTGGATTGCTCTGCATATTTCGGGGTAAAAGAAATGTGCATCGGCACCAGCCGACGCACAATTTCTTTTTTATAGACCAACTCTTTTGCTTTGCGCATTTTAGGGTCGTTCTTTACTTCGTCCACAATGGTGTAAATATCCATTGGAATAAATTCGCGCAGCAAGTAGTTGCGCAGCATGACGGCCAATTCCGCTTTTTGAGCTATCTCAATTTGGAATCCTTTGCCGCGAATTAAATTATATGCGTTCCTTCCACCTTCCTTATCGTTCTGAACAACGATATAGTAAGCTCTCTGCACCGCGCTGGAAATAACATCAACATCTTCCAGCGCAGCAAGAATATAACTCGTTAAGTAGTCGAACTCTGGTGCAAGTGACTGATAAAAGGCTTTCACCTCGCTTAAATCTTCCACCTTGTCTAGCGCAACAATCTCAAACTCTCTGCACAACGCGTCCATAAGGTGTGCCATGTTTTCAATTTCCTGCGCAATTTCCTGCTCTGTCATAATTTCCGTATTGGGCGGGTAGTAGCGATAAAAGGTATAGACACCTGTTGGCGTTTTAATGCCATCTTCAAGCAAATCAAAATCAATCAGCTTGTCTATATTTCCTTTCTTTTTTTCTGAAATTTTCGCTTTCATAGTATATGATTACCTCCTTCCAAATTCTCTAGTACCGCCATAGAAGCGGATAAATAAAATCAAATAGTATAGGCCATTGGAGTTGCCATCGAATCTACAGAAAAGAGGAAACGCGACAGCAAGCACCCAGAGCCAAGTGTAGTGATGTGTGGTAAAGCTAATTAGCAACCACGCAACACCAATCAATAACTCAAGTACCGTAAATCCTGCCAGTAAAAATTCCTGTCGGAGTTTCGGGGGAATCAAATATTTTGTATTCATCTTTCACCTCTCAAAATAAAAGGCCGGGACAATTTGTCCCAGCCTATCGTGCAAGGCGCAAGCCCTGGGCTGCAAGTGATACTACCTGCGACCCACCGGCAAACCCCGAAGACATACCATATTTGTTCAATACTTTGTTCACACACCCCATTCCGACCCAACAACTTAGACCCAGAATCCCGTGCACTGACACCATAAAATACAGCCCTAAGTAAAACATCACATATTGGCAGAGATACGTAACGGCAATTGCTACTGTTTGGCGTATCCAAGCCCCCATAGATTCTGCGTCCCCTCGCACTACACCCGGCACATAAAGTACATAGGTTACAATGTGAATTAACATCATGCTGTATTGTCTGGCCGACATGAAAACGAATACGATAAGGGCTATCAAACAAGCAACCAGCCAGACCAGACTTAACCCGCCTAGTCTGGATTCCCACTGACCCAACTGGCTAGACAAATCAAGGCTTTTTGCTAACTCCGCACCAACCTGCAAAGAGAGAATGCCAAGTTCCGGTGCTATAATGCAAAAAATAAATCCCTTAATCACATTCATCACCATTTCGGAAACTGCGATACCCCTTCCTGCTGATAAATCTTCCATGTAGTCTATAATCATAAACAAAATGGAAAAGCCCATGGCCGCATATGCGGCCCATTGCCCAAACCAAATAAGACCTTGAATAATATTGTTGCTGAAAAATCCATCATAAGGAGCTACCGCCATCGAAAGAGTATCGCCATAAAAACCCATGAGCCGTTTGGTGAAATCCGCAAAAATGAAATTCATCACGGCTTCCATGAGTTGTCCCATGTTGTCAATTAGCCGTTGCATTATTCATTAACCTCCAAAAAAGCCTAAGCCCCAGGCTCCAAAAGTGCTAAAAATCATCATGCCTACCAAGATGCCGAGGATATACATGATGCAATTGCGAAACTCGGAAGGATTCTGATTATGAGCAGCTACTGCTTTGAAAATCATAAAAAGCAAACAGAGTGCTAGGACTGCAATACCCACAGCAGAAATATTGACGGCCGCCGGACGAAGCACGTTCAGTGCAGAGGTAGTCCAACTCGCAAAAATATTGCTTGCATTCACCGACATAAAAATAGGATTCATCATAGTCATAAGTTATACTCTCCTTTATTGTTTAAAACGTTTCTTAAATAGTCGTTGTAGTCTTCTCCTTCAGCTTTGGGGAGCTTCGGGATAATGTCGCCAGAGAACCCGGCTTCACGGATCAGTTCAAATGCTTGTTGGACTGATTTTTTGCCGCCGTTGTCATTGTCCTGGCAAAGATAAATTCGTTTAAGTTGGGGATTTTCGCGCAGGTGTGTAGCAATCGGCTGCACGTCACAGCAATCCAAAGACAAATACGCAAACTGCCGGAAATCCTTTCCCGACAGATGCAGCAGCGTCATAATGGACAGAACGTCAACTCCGGCCTCACAAACAAAAAGCGCCTCTCGATTCCTCTGGATTAGATGAATCGAAAAGCGCTGGGCAGCATTGCCGCCTTCTACATATTGTCGGAAGTGATTGCCGGTCGCAGTGGATTTCAAGTTACCGTAACAGGCTTTGCCGTTGTAGTCATAGCCTACAAAGCAAAGGTTTCCTCTTTTGTCCTGGTAAATCAATTTTTCTTTTACGGCATAATCAATCACCTCTTTACAGATACCGCGCGAAGATAGATACGCATAGAGCCTTGTCCAGCGTTCCTTTGCTCTTTCCGGCAGCAAAAAAGCAAGTTGCTTTTTCGCTGTCTGTGCAACAAGTGGAGGCTGGCCGAGCTTTCGTTTGAAATTGTCATGCCCCAGCAAACCCCGCAATGTGGCGATTGCTTCTTGACGATTTAGATTTAAAAAAATCATTGCAAAGTCAATGACGCTGCCAGATTTGCAAATACTGTTCCAGGTGAACAATTTTCCGTCCTCGCTGATGACGAGGCTGTCATGTTCTTTCAGTATCATTTTCCCTTTCATACCGTGCTTTTCCGGCGTAAAGCCAATTGTGCGTGCAAAGTCGGGAATCAGAATATCGCGCTTAATGGCTTCGGTCAGCTTTAAACTTGTCACGTTCTCACCTTCCTTTTATCTTGAAATGCAAACCTCTTGTTCCAGATGCCGATTTAGAAAAGCCTCATACTGTGCTACTTGCTGTGCATTAAAATTAAGGCGCTGCCAATCACCGACCACACGGCTGCCGGTTACAACATAGAGCTGTCCACTCTGCCGCCGCATACCTGCCCAAGACGTTTTCCCCTCAAACTTTATCTGTGCCTGGTACACTTCATCTTTACAGCGAAATTGCAAAACTTCAAAGCTGGGCTTTACACATTGGGGATACGATGCTTTCAGCTGCTCCAGCGTAGTTCCGTCGCAGGGCTGCCACCCGTCCTTATCATAGTCATACTCGATAAAGGCCGATTCTGTGCCGTGCGCTGCATCATAGTCTGCGATTGCCTGGCACAAAGAAAGCAGCTCATTTTGTTGCTGTGTAATCTCCTGCGCCATCTGGGGAAAGTTCTGAAATCCGATGCTGTCTACATAGTTGGCCGTAAGGTGTCCATTCCACTCCACTGCAACCACGTCAGACACCGACAAGCTATGCCCGAAAAAATCTTTCGGCAAATCGACGTTAAACCGCGAGTATATGTCCTCCAGCGTTTCGTTTTCTTTCATAACACCAGAATAAACCAGCTCATAGTTTTTCAATTCTGGCGCAAAGCCCATGCCCCTTTCACGTTGCAACACATCTAACCCGCAAAAGCGCAGTAAATGATTTTCCTCGCCGCTCTTCAGCTGGTAAATGTGAAACTTGCGACCTGCTGGAGCTTTTTCTCCGGCTTCGAGATAGTCACTAGCACTCATTCCTGTTAAGGGTGCATAGTGTGCTGCATCTGCTCGCCGCAGCAGCTCTTCATGCTCCAAAGTCGCGGCTGCGTTTACGAGCGACGTTGCATAGGCAGCACGCTGCAATGTATCCATATGCTCTGCACCATTCAGCCACGGCTCACTGGCAAGTATCTCTGCCGATACAGCCCGAAGACTTTTGCCGGCGGCTTCATATTGCCCGCCGTCAATTAGCTTGTACTCTGCATCATAGACAGAATACTCATATTCTTCAGATGTTTCCTGCACTGCCAAGAAATGAGCGCCAATTTGAAAAACTACTTCTTTTTCATTTTCAACCATGTTTTCCTCCATATCTTAGAGGCCGGGACAAATTGTCCCAGCCCCTATTTTTATTTCAGCCTATTGTGCAGCTCTTCGAGCGCAGTCTTGTAATGCCGGTCTTCGATGGTGTGGAAGAGCTGAAGCGTTTGGAGCTGCTCTTGGAGTTCCGAAGAGTACGGCAAAACAAAGCTGTCGTTGGCAAAGTCGTGGAACAGGTCAACCGGCTGCCCTTTGCGCACGTTATTAATGACCTGTAAATCACTGCGCAGTGACTTTCCGATATGTTTGTGCCATGCAGCACTTTTCACGTCTGCCCCCATCACCGTAACCACCGCATCGGCCTTTTCCAGCAGGTAGGCGGCCAGTGCCGTTTCCACGGCGCTGCCCACATCATATAAGACAATATCAGCGAGTGTTGCAATCGCTCGACACCACTTTTCTGCCCCGCCTCGTGTGGGGGCCGGAAATGTTGTTCTGTGGTCGCCGGTGTTGTATCCAATCACCCCGAAATAGTCCGTAATCGGCTCAACCGCGCGGAGCAATCTCCCCTCTGGCAGCTCTCCGGCCTCTACCAGCTGCCCACCGAGCGATTCTGCTGTTTGGCTTTCGCACAGGTAGCTTTTAGGCGGCAAAACGGAATCACAAAAGACCAGTAACACAGAGGTTTCTACTTGCTGGGCGGTAAGCGCTGCCAAAGCTGCCGCTGTACTTGTACAGCCCGCTCCCGGCGCTCCAACAATCGCAATGCTCTTACTCACTCACAGTCACCTCTTCCGGGCTTACTTCAGCAGCGTCTTCGCTCAATGCTGCCTGTTGTGTTTCCAGCAGCTCTTCAGCTCTCTGCTCGTCGCCTCGGCTGACCAGGGCAACGTGCAGGTTACTGTTCAGCTCATAGTCTGCCAGCAGCTCTGCTTGCGCCGGTGTGGCAAAGACTGTAACCGTTGCCGGTAAACTTTCAGCAGCATCTTGCTTTTGCGCGTCGAAGTCCTGGGCCAGCTCCGTGGTGACAGCGGCCACCTGCATATACTTCAGTTCTTCTGGAATGGTGGAACCATCTGAACGGATACAAACAAAAGACACAATGTCGCCCGGCTCCAGCTTTGCTGATAGTCCCGACGCAAAAGACTTAATGCTGACCGAAATTGCCAGACGCTCCGGGGCAACATCTTTGTACCAGTCATTGGCCACGGTCGGGATTTTTGACAGCTTATCCGTCAACACATAATCCCCGGCCACCAAATCGGTTTTGGCGTACTGCCCTACAATTTTTTCTTTTTCCGTAATCGTCCCAGCCGGGAGATACTGCGCCGGTACCGAAATAACTTTCAAGTAGCTTTCGGTCAATTCGGTACCCTTGCGGACAGCGGCTTTGGTTACATACACCTCTGTTTCCTTCTGTGCGCTTTTCTGCGCCAAAGGAGCAGCAACAAATGCGAGCAGTGCCGCCAGAGCAATACACAGGCAAGCCAGCACTGTTCGATTGCGTAACAGCTTTTTCATATTCGATTCTCCTTTAATAAAAAAATGCCGCAGCGATAAACCCTGCGGCAAGATATGGAGCAAATGCAATGTGCGTTTGCTCCTTCTTTCGTTTGAGATAGATACAAGGGATAAATGACGCAGCAGCAGCCAGCCATAAAGCAAAAATGCTGCTCTGCACACCCAGGCACAGCCCACAGGCTGCCACCAGCTTAATATCCCCGCCGCCAAATGCTCCTGGCTTGATGATAGCCGGGAGCAGCAAAACTGCACCGGCTACCACCGCACCAAAAACGCCTTGCTTTATGCTCCAGCCCGGAGCTAACGGTGACAGTATCGCAATGCTAATCCATATCCACGGCGGTATCGTCATGGTCTTCAAATCAATCACTGCGGCTGCTACCAAAAGAGCGGTAAAGAAAAAATAGAACATCATTCCTTTAGTTAAACAGTGCCGTCATTTTTTCACCCACAGTAGTGAGCTGGGCACTAAACTGCGTTTTCATAGTGTTAAGCAGCAGTGCACCAAGAACAAGTGCCGCAATAATAAGAATCAGTGCTTGCAAAATCTCTGCCCCGCCTGCATTGTCTTCGACAGCTTCTTTTGCGCGGAACGCGGTAGTCATGGCTTTTGCGGTGAGTTTGGCTTTGATGTTGTTGAGTTTTTTCATAGTTGTTTCTCCTTTATAATAAAGATTTTAAAAATAAAAGCCGGGACAAATTGTCCCGGCCTTGCGGATAAGGGTATAAAGTTGAGCTGCCACTATTCGCCCTTTGCAACGTACCAATCATCATGCACGCTGCCTTGAATGGTAATCGTATCGCTCACAGCCTGTTTCAGCTCGCCTACTGGTGTCCACATATCCCGCACGGTTACAAAAACCTTGTACGGTTTGTCCGGGTACCAGAGGGGCGTAAAATGCACTCTTGCAATTGTCTGGCTCCAAGGATTCTCTTTCAGCTCAAAGCTCGCTGTCGGGCTGCTGTCCGGGCTGGTGCGCTCCAGCAGCCGCCAGTAATCTTTGTACCGACTTTCGGGGAAATAGCCAACTACTGTTTGAGGCATCAGCACATCGGTATTCTTAGCCCCTCCGGCGGGCACTGACATCGTAATACCGTAGCCGGATTTCATGTTCTTGCCCTCTGCGGTCGGCACCCGCGCATCTGGCTGCACGTTAAGCCCGGCCCGCAGCGTTTCGTGATGCTCATGCTCTGTATAAACCCAGTCACCGCCCACATTCTCGCAGGTGTAAGAGATCCATTCGTGCTGCGTCACATTTGCAAAGGTCGG
This sequence comes from Pygmaiobacter massiliensis, assembly GCF_900199435.1. Lineage (GTDB taxonomy): Bacteria > Bacillota > Clostridia > Oscillospirales > Ruminococcaceae > Pygmaiobacter > Pygmaiobacter massiliensis. Next base: position 1,671,654 of record NZ_OAML01000003.1, on the reverse strand, counting down.
TGTCACCGGCACAACAAAACTGTCGTTTCGGTCTGTTGCTTTTGGGTCTGGTGGTGTGTTCTCTTTCAGCTCCACCACCTTTGCGTTAATCGTTACGGTGTCAGCCATCAAATTAGAGCTGGTCGTAATGTCTACCCGCAACGCACCCGGTGTTGTAGGCACTCGGTACTTAATGTAAGCACGCTGCGTCGCACCGGCTGGCAAACATACGTCTGCGTAAGTGTGTGTCGATACCCTGCCATCGGGTGCAGTCACCCGGAAAGTCACGCTGGCCGGGCTGCTGGGATTGATTGCAGACAGCGCAGAAACACCGCACGAAATCAGCACATCGGTATCGGTGCGGTACTCGGCTTCTTTTACGGTATCGGTTGGAATATCTCCGGGCTTTACGCCGGTTAGCGTATCTTTTGCCCTGGCCGACCGCGCTGTGTGCATTGGCCGGTTATCGTCTACTACATATTCCACTACAAAGCCGTTCGCGTTGGAGCTGTTCGAGGTGAACGACACGCTTCGGCTGCCGTTGAATACACCGATGTTATCTCGCAGCCATTGTTCCGTAGGCAGCGACAATCCGCGAGCCTCAAAGCTCTCGGTGAGGTCAACCACCTCCAGGTGATAGAGCTGCCCGCCCACGCCCGAACCTCTGTCCGGGCCGTTGCCATTCGTCTGCGTCACCATCGACTGCCAGCCGGTGCCGCCAGTCCATCGGGCTATCGTGTTCAAGTGTGCCGGGCCAATATTCCAGTAGCTTTCTATCCGATGGCCGAAAGGTGTACTCAATACCATGTTGCCGTTGCTGTCGCCAAATTCGCCGGTCATGCCGTAAATCCAGTAAGCGTGCCCGGACTGCAAGTAAACGTTGTGCCGCGCCACCGTATCGGTGCCAGCGCTACCGGGAGCCAGCAGCAGAAGGCCGGTATATCCCTGGTTGTTGTTGTCGCTCTCTGGTGTGTGGCCGAACAATCGGCCTTGCGTGATAACCCAGCCGCCTAGATTGGAGCCGTTAAACTCAATCATGTCAGTAAGGGTCACGGCTGCGCTCTGGTTGTTGAGTGCGGTGCGCCAAAGTCCATCTGGCCGCATCTGCACATATGGGTGATTCCAGTCTTGCAGCCGTTGATACCCGATGCCCCCGCCATCAATCCACCACCAGCCGGGGCGGCCAAAGGCGTAGTTGGCATCGGCGGTCATGCCGAGCCAGGCATATTGATTACCGACCAGACGATGCACCAGATTGTTTGCTGAATCGCTGCGCACCGTGGCAAGTCGGCCACTCGCTTGCAGCGCCGTATTGTATCGGCCACGCGCAGCATTGTAGCTCTGCGTCCAGGTAACCCCTGCGCTTGGCACATATTCGTAATAGTTGCCGGAATAGGGGTCAACGTCACCGGCTGCCCGGTCACTGGCAACCGACCATTGCAGGTTTGCTGTGCCGGTACTTACAACGAATTGCACCTGTCGCAGAAAGTCCCTGGCTGCGCGTGCAGTCAGCCCTATGTAACTGTTGTACACAAAGCCCTTTTGTCCGGGAATTTCTACCGTATCGGCCAGCCCTGCTGCCGACAACACGCGGTTGCCGTCCTGTCGGCTGTCCGGCGCAAACGAAACTTCCATGTTTCGGACACCCTCCGGCGCATATACCTGCAAATTCGGATAGGTATAAATTTTGGTCTTACCATCTGCGCTAACGTGTGCAATCGGTTTGCCAGGCTGAATATCCACCTTGTAGGTGATGGTAATATCTGCGCTGTTCGAGTAAACCGTAGCTGCATTGGTGGTTGCCTTGGCTCTGAAATAGAAGTGATTGCCGCCCAGGTCAAGCGCAGCCGGTGGATTGGTAAGCGTCAGCTCGGTATTCACAGTGTAGGTATTCGCCTCAATCGTGGACGATGGCGACACGGTGACGCTCTGCACATTGACATAGGGAAAGCTGCTCATGGGCTTGTAGGTATCGCGGGCATTGGTCTTAAATTCCCAGGATACGTCAATGCCAGGAGCCGGTGCGGTGTAGATGAACTGCGCTGTATATTTGTGCTTGCCGGGGATAACGTCGCCGCTGACTTCCAGGAGCGGCGAATTTTTCGGCTGTGTGCTGCACATCAGCAGCCGTGGCGTTACCGTCACTTTGCCGGTCGCGCCCGGTACGGCCACCTTATCGGTTTCAAAGCGCCGGTTTTTCTTTTTGTATTCCAGCACCGCACGGAACTCATAGCCGGTCACGTCGGTGCTTAGATTTTCCAGCCGCAGGTATGCGGTACTCTCATACCCATTGCTGCTTGTAGGCTGGCCCATGTACTCGCTGTAACTGACCCACGCTTTGTGACTGCCAATCAGTGGCGAACCTTCAACGTTCTCCCAGGTGCAGTCTGGCCCGCCACGGAATTGCCAGCGCACTTCTACTTCATCGGGCATCTGGCAATCTGGTGAGAAGTAAAGTGGTGCGCCGTGGTAATATCCGCATTTCTCTGAACCATGCAGCTTGCGGTAATAGGTGAAGTTTGCGACCAGGTCAACGGTGTCACCTTCCCAGCCGGAAACGTCCTGAATGGGTTCCAGCTTGTAAGGCCGTTCCAGCACCCGGAGTAATCCGGCTGCTTTGGCGGTCTTGGCATCGAAAGAATTGTAGGTGTTGCCGTCCAGCACAAAGACCACACGAAACTGCATTTTGTCCAGAGGGATTTGCGCATCTTTGATGGTCATGCGGGTTTCGACGTATGGGCTTGCCGCGTCAATGATTTCCGGCGGGGCAACGGCTGCGGAAAAATCGAGCGTGTCCGAAACGTTGCGCCAGTTGTCACCGGCTCCGGCGCGGTATTGCCAGGTAATGCGCTGGGGTATCACCGAGGAATTGATACCACCCACAAAAACCGCGTCGCTGTCCTCATACACTGTCTGGTTGGGCACCGGGCGCACCGTGTCGGATTCCAGCCGGAGCTGCACCGTTTCGTTTGCGTCCCAGGCGGTCGGCGCTACCTTCGCATATATGCTGCCGTATTCGGTTACTTCCTGCCCGGCAGCGTCAAAGACCTGTGCGGTCATTTTCACGCCGGTGCAGGGCAAGTTGCTTACAACGTATTTGCCCTCGCGGTTTACAGTGCAATCGTAGGTCTTGCCGTCCGAGCCGGTAATCTTGACGGTATAGCCGCCATATTCCACGCTGCTGTCTGTGCCGAAAAGCTGGCCCAGATGGCCTTCCACGCGCGCTGTGCCGGTCGTAATGCCCAGCGCACCGCTAATGAGATTAAAACCCCGGTCGGGCGACGTGCCCAGGTTCCAGCCGCCCGGATTCAGTCCCAGCACACCAGACTGCTGAAAGAGGGGCTTGCCGTTGGTTATGACCTTGTGTCCGGCAGCATCGAAATGCCCTCGGAAGTTTTCAATCGGTTTCCAATCTTCCGGCAGCGTTACGTCGTTAAGTAGGACATAGCAGCCGGTCAAGGGGTAGGTGTACCAATACGCCGGATTGCCGATTTTCGCCAGCTCTTCGGCTGATGAAATTCGGGTCACGGCATGAACCGTTTTATTGCCGCCCTGGCGGCTCTGGCACACGGCGCACGGCTCACGCTGCGAGAGGTACAAAATGGTGTTTGCCAGGATACGGCATTCATCTGTTTTTGCAGCAGTCAGATTATCTTTGCTGTGGCCTATCTGCATGAGGCCGAAGTTGCCGTTGGTAGTTAAGTAGAAATTGTTGGTGCCGGTCAGCCCAGCATTGCGGTCAGTGACGAGCTTGCCGCCGGTGCTGTTGGACGCAAAATCCAGCCACACCTTGCCATATGCAATTTGCTGGTTGGTATGGGTTGCACCCGCGTCCAACAGCTCACCTACGGCATATTTAGCACCATCGTGATAGGTGCTATATGGGTAGTTTGTGGGGCATCTTGCATCTACGTTGATAAGAGGGTCTCCGGGGCTAACTGCCTTAATTCTCAACGATGATATTGTGTTCTCTTTGCCGTGGTCGCCATACAAAGTGCTTTTGTCGTGCCAATCGCCAATGTTAAGAATCAGCGACGCTGCTTCGTATGGGCTGGCTTCGGTGTATAGCTTATTGACACCCATGAGCCAGTTCATGTTCCAGTGGCCGTTGTTGTTGGTGTTCAGCTCATACATTGGGGTGGTCGTGCTGTTGGGGTCGGGCTGGTAATTGGGGTCGGGATTCACACCGCCATATCCGTATATGGTATCGTGGCCGACTAGAAATCCGTAACCCTCCTGGATATACCGTTTGAGTGCCCAGGCGGCTGCTCCCGACAAGTCCGGCTCTGCATCGGTGTATGCACCGATTGCCACTAGGTCGTAAATGTAATTGCCTTCTGCGTCGGTAAGGTAGTTGTTGGGCACTTTATTGAAGGCCGCAATGTCCACTTTCGCCATATGGATATTTATATTTTCATTCGTTCCCACCAGATAGCCATTTTCATTCGTAATGCTGGAAATGTAAAAACCATAGAAACTGTTTCCTGTATCAGCAGAAAAAGCATTAAGAACCTTAATGCTTCTTTTATACGGTTCTTGCAGTTGCGAATACTCCGGGATTTGAATTACCGTGCCAGGGCCGGAAGTCCCTTTGGTGCGAAAATACACGTTTTTTCCGTACCAAGCAGAAGCAACCTGCAACTTGTGCCCTTCAACCAAAGCTGGGGCCGCGTATTTACTGCCGTCTGGTCTAGTACCCACTTTGTTGAGCGTTGTCCAATAGGGGTTATTTGCTGCCGCGCAGCCCTGCTCGTTGTACGTTACTTCGGTAATATACTCCATGCCAGTGTTTAACCCCTCAATCCATTGCTGGTCGGCAGAGAGTGACGGCCCCGCAGCGTGCGGCTGAATCACCGGCAAGCTAACGGCTAGAACCAGGGCGGCAAGGGCTGAAAGTGCTTTTTTGAATCGCAATTGGTTTCCTCCTTTCTACATTGTGGATATTAATAATAAGTGTGGAAGATAGAGCGCTAATATACTGATGAGAAAAATGACTCCATAGCATACAGCCAAAAGTAAACACAACTTTAATTTCTGACAGGCACCATTGGCGTCGCTGGCCATTAAATCAAGTGCGGCCCAAAAAGCCAAGAATACTATCCCAACGCAAAAAATACGGAAGGTTGCTTCGATGATTGTCATTGTCATACCTCTTATTTTTCTGCAAAAGAAAAAGCACTGATGAAATATCAGTGCTTTTTGCTATCTTTTTTGTTAAGACAAATCACCCAAATCTTGCGCTCCGTCGTCACCGCTCATATCCACTGTGGGAGAGTAATGCGAACCACATACCGGGCAGACACCGGCATCAGTGCCGTTGCCGTGGTAGTGCTGCGGAGCCGGGGGTGCTGGGGTGGGAGCCGGGGGCGCGGGTGTAGGTGCGGGCGGTGCTGGGGGTGCTGCGGTCGGTGCAGGTGCGACCGGGGCAGCAGTCGGTGCAGGTGCAGCCGGTGCCTGGGTCGGTTTCGCTACCGGCTTCTCTGCGGGCTTTGCGGTTGCTTTCGGGGACGGTGCCTGGGTCGGCTTCGCTGCCGGTTTCTCGGTAGGCTTTGCCGTAGCTGCCGCCTGGGCAGTAGAAGAGGCTGCACTCTCTTTTATTGGTTTGCTGGTTGCCGGGGTGCTGCTCGCTGCGCTGGCAGCCTCGCTGCTGCTTGCCACGGCACTTGCCACCGGCAGCTCTTGCTTTACACTATGCTGCGCTACTGCGGCGGCTGCGCCAATCACTAAGACTGTGGCTGCAAGGATACCGGTGCAAAGCGCGTACTTTTTCTGTTTGTATGTCATTCCATTCACTCCTTTATTTTCCTACCATTCGCTTACCCTCATTATAGGGCGCGGCTGCGTAGAGTGTCAATGTGCTTCTCGCCTAATGTTACTCACATTTTTTTGGTGCTTGCGAGGGCTGGAACAATTTGTCCCAACCTTCTCCCTGTAAATTACCGTTCCCCATTCTTTTCATTATCTGCTTTTGATTTTCTAAAATCTCGTCGCATTTGCTCTCCAACTCCTTAGAAACAATCGCTGACAGGTACTCTGTCAGCTTTTCTTTCGCCATAGTCCAGAAGCCGGGAATTATAATCAAGAGCCATATTAGGGCCAGGCACACATAAAATATAACGTAGAGCCAAAAGTTTACGCTTTCCAATCTCTCACGTTCCTTTCTAAGAGGGCTGGGACCATTGGTCCCGGCCCTTTAAAATTTCATCTTGTTTTCAGCAGTTGCCTTAATTGGGATTGTGATGGGCCGCTCTTCCATTAATGGGTATTTGACCGGGATAACAAGGTTAAGGCTCATAGTTGCCTTTATCCCCTTGCTGCTATTTAAAAACTCGGTGTTCTCCACTGTAAGCTGGATTGTATCAAGCCGGTATAGCTCTGCACCGGCTGCGCTGCGTTTCACCAGGGCGGTGCCTTCCGGGATAAGATGTAGCATTTCTGTAATTTGGTTTGCTGGGTCGATGTTTTCTACTGCCGGGTTCCAGTCAAACTGCTTTTCATATGCGCCGGTGTATCCTTCGCGCTTTGAAGGATACGTTTCTTCACTGTTTTGTGTAATGGCATTCAAGGCTACCTTTTGCATGGCTGCCTTCACGCTGCGGCCTGTCGTTATCATCGTGCTATTTTGATAAATCACAGCGACCAGAGCAAGGATAAAAAAAATTCCCACTATGAAAAGTGGCATTGCTGAACCATCATTCTTTTTTAATGCCTTCATTAAATCCCTCCCTGCTGGAGCTTAAAACGGCAAGTCTTCGTTGTCTGTCACAACAGCAAACTCTTCTGTCGAACCCTGTGAGAAAACAGGTGCTGTTGGAGCTGCTGCGTTACCAGGCTGCGGCTCTCCGTTTTCGGCATTTGTGTTGGCGTGACTGGTTGATGTGTTTTTGGAGCCAGCAAAAAACACGTTGTCGGCCAGGATTTCAAACGCCTTGCGTTTGTTGCCTTCCTTGTCCTCGTAGGTTCGGGTCTGAATACTGCCCTGCACTGCCATCATGGAGCCTTTCTGAAAATACTTACATACAAACTCTGCCGTGTTTCTCCATGCCACAATGTCAATAAAGTCTGTCTGACGTTCAGATCCAGCCTTTACGAAATTGCGGTCAACGGCAAGGGTAAAAGTAGTAACCGATACGCCGTTAGGAGTACGCCGAAGTTCGGGGTCTGCTACCAGGCGGCCAAGAAGTGATACAACGTTCAACATTTTATTTCATTTCCTTCCTGAAATTAATAAAAAAGAGTAGGATTTAAATCCTACTCTTTTAAATGATTATATATGGCAATACTTATTTATCATAAGTTCATCTTTTCTTTTATCCTTTTATTATCAAAATATTTTCCTATTGCGGTACCAAATGTAATAATAATAACCACTCCAAGAAATCCCCACACATTCTGAAAATGCCAAGCAATAGGCATAAAGAGACCTATTGCACTTAGAACTGTACAAACCTTGGAAAATATCGTCGCTTTTATTTGAGAAACATTCTCCTTGTCTTGGCGGCTTCTTATATAGCTAACGACCATCGATAGAGGACTACTCCATAATATAATACAAACTGCAATAACTAAGGCCATTGGAACATTCCAGTCATGCATACTTCTGAGTGTCAAAACATTATACAAAAAGCACAACACAATCGCCATGCTTAATTCCACTTTGCAGGCGTGCTTTTGAATATTAGGATTTATCCGGCCTACAGAGGTTATCCCTTCTGTTTTTGGTTCTACCAATAATAATAAATTTTTATGTTCCATTAAATGAATGCGCCTACAGTTCATGCTCTGAAGATTTGGTAAATCTTCAGAGCCACCGAAAATATACATACTAGTTTCAGAAGGCTTCCGTAGAGAAAAGATATCAAAAACGGTTCCATTAAACCATAACTCCCAGCCAAATCGTAATTTTTCGTTATAGTAATTATAAATTTCCTGATCGGTAAGCCAGCCTCTAGGACGTATAGAAATGCTAACATTAAAAATTCTCATAGGACACATGTCTCCTTTACTAAAAATGCTGAAATAGGGTAATTTTAAAAGGAGGCCTTTGCATTCATCTGGCAAAGACCTCCTTTTTAAGGATAACATCCTCTACGCTTGTTTAAATATTAGCCACCTACCGCTTCGTATCGATGCGTATAGGACTTTGTAGTCGCTCCGTATTTTTCAGTTGTCTTGCTATGATAGCAGTGACAATAATACACGCCGTCATGAACAAAATGCACTAAATATGTAGTGGCATTAACCGTTACCTGATCCGGCAACTGCCTGAAAGCATTGGCAGCAATCGCTCCAGCAACCACACCGGCTAAATCAGCCATTACACTATTTCTTGTCAGGCGCAGCGCGATAGCACCCGTGGCTATAGTAATCGAACCCGAAATAATATCTTGAGCTAACTGGTTTCTTGTTATAGTTACCGAATTAGCTGCTAAATAAGTATGTTTAAAAATGCTGGAATCTTCTACGTTTACAGCTCGAGCAAATAAGCCAGTCCTCTCTTTTTCAATTTTTCCAGCTTGAGCCATAGCATAAAACGAACTATAATCCACATCGCTATCGATTACTTCTTTTACGCCACCTTGCTCAATTACCAGTGCGCTAGATCCATCTGGCTTTACCGTGCGCTGGCTTCGCCATAAAATTTCACCTTGGTTCATCCACTTGGCATTTTCAACAACTACATTGCCGTCCATGACATACTCACAGTGCATACCATCAGAAGTATCCCCTACCATTGCTGCCGAAACTGGAACGACAAGCGTAAAAATGATTGCGAGCGTTAATCCAATTGCTAAAAACCTTTTCATAAAAGCCTCCTTCATTTTCAACATAAAGGTGTTGACTAACGAACCGATTCCTTTGCACGTGCTCTAGTTTATCCTAACTTTAACATTTATTTCAATAACTGTCAATGGGTGAAATACACATTAACATTTTAATAGATTTTTGTGCTATTTGTAGTATTTTTCACTTGTACCCGACTGCCTGGAATGAATCGGTACGCTGATAGAAGCGAAGGTATAAAATCCGATGTCTGCGGAGCTAACAAGCTCCAGCTTAATATCATGGCCGAGTTGAACCTCTCCAGCTGCATTCAGCCAGTCCGTGCCTTCAAAAGAAGCGGTGAAGTCGATTCCTGTTTCTGCCTTCAACTCGTCCACTTTCATCTGCAAGTGTGTGCCGGTGTTGCCGCGCAGCTCTGCAAGCCGCATGATTTTCTCGGCTGCATCGTCCAGCTTTTGCTTTTGAGTGAACGCCGGTAAAATAGCAAGCGCAAAAGCAATGCAGAGCATGAAACATAAAAAGACTACTAAAAATTCAATGAGGACACTGCCTCGGTTGTTTTTCAAATGCTTCATGTTATTCTCCTTAATACAGAGGTCGGGAGCTGATGAAGATATAAATACTTAGCACCCCGATAAAGAGCATTACAATACTGCCCAGCAAAGCTACGGAACAAGCATTTATCTTCGGCACACACTTTTGTGCTTTTAATTTCATGTTCTTTAGCTCCAGCTGTTTTAAATCGTAACCAAGCATCTTAAAGTAGGTTCTCACATCGTTGCCTCGTACAGCGTCAATCAAACCTCTCACAACGTCATTCATTACAGAAGAGTTGACGCGCGTTCCCAGGCGGGTCAGTGCCGTTTCGTAAGTGCCACTCTCCATATCTGCAACTGTTATTGCAAGTTCCTTGCCTAGTGCTGGGCCTGCCGTTGGAATGTACTCTCGCAGCATACGCAAAATATCGCGGCTACCTGCCAGTTCTGCCAGTATCGTATGAACAAAACCGGCAAGCTCATTTTCAATCTCTGTTTTGTAATCTTGCGTCAGCCTATCAATTTTTTTCTTTTCTGCATCGTATACCCATAAAGGCCCGACAAGCGCGATTACCATAACCGGCTTTGCCACCAGCGATGCAAGCGCAGCCACTAAAAACAGAACAACAGCTCTTACCATGCACTGGCTAAGATACAGTCGTGCCGATACTTTGCTATTGCAACTATCAAGCGATTGCTGCACCTTCTCCAGTTGATGCTCCGAAAATGGAAAGTGTTTGGATATTGGCTGCGCTAGTCGGTCTAGGAAATTCGAGAAAGTAGACTGTTCCGATTTTCGCTTATCTTTCAGCACACGGCGTACTGCACTAGACACGCGCCGGGTGGGCATTCCTGTGATTTCGCAAAGAAAAAAGAAAAGGCCGAGGGCAACCAATACCCCGGCACCAATAAAACAGATTTTCATTTGATTCTCCCCTCTTTTGCTGTAACCGGCTGCATGGCGTTAATCGCAATAAAAAACGTCACAACAATCACCGTGAAGAGCAGTGCGAGTAGAACCTTGCCGAATATTGTACCAAACAAGACGTACCCCCAATCCCTGTTTAGGAACCACACCATTGCTGGTGACAGCACAGCTGCAACTAACATAATCCAGTAGGTACGCTTCGGGCCTGCCATAATAACTTCCGTTTCAGCGGCAATCGTTCGCGCATCGCTAAACTTTTGCAAAATCGGTGGCAGTGTCTTTTTTAGATTGTGGTCGGACTGGCACCGCACCACTGCATCTATCCATTCGTAGAAAATAACATTGTGTACGGTTTGCTTCATTGCCAGAAGCGCGTTTTCCACCCTGCTATCAATGAGCGTCGCTTGAACAACAAAGAGCCGAAACACCTGGTTCACAGGCGGCTTGATGAAAGGAATGTTTTCCTGCACTGCACTCAAAATTGTGTTATTCCCGCGCAGGTATGAGGTGGTGATGCTGTTAAGCGCAGCCTCCAGCTCTTCAGACATTCTTTTTTCTTGCTCCTGCCAGCGCATTTTGACCACAATAAACGGCGTGACTGCACACACTGCAACGACAACCGGCACCAGGAACAAATTATTGAACAGGCTGCACACTGCAATGCCACAAATAGAAAGGCCAACGCTCGCGCCCCACACAGCTACCATTGCCCCCTGCAACCCTTGCACCGCTAAAATCTGCTGCACGTCACGCACTAGGGAGCCAGCAAACCCTTTGCGGGGTTTTGCTTTCGCCGCTTTGACTTTCTGCCGCAGCTTCTTGGTTCTGCTTCTTCTCTCAAAATCTTGCTGGGAAAAGCCGAACAGAAGCAACAGCCCAATGGCTAATAATAAAAAGACGAGAAGTTCCATGTTATCCTTCCTTTCCAAAAATCGTGTCTATCCAGTGCTGTTCCATGCCTTTGCGTAGGACGAGCTTACGCAAAGATTCGCTCGGTGGATTTACTTTTTTAAAGTCACCATACACTTTTGTCTGGCCGCCTTCTTTGACGTTTTTCAAAATCTCAAACTCAAACAGCGTAGTGAGTTTCGCGCTGCCGTCTGGCTGCCGAACCGCTTCGGTGATTTCCAGAATCCTGCGCCGGTGGTCTTCTGTGCAATCCATATACGCCACAATTGGAAATGCTTGCTGCACTTGGCGCAATAAAAAACCGTCGTCCATATTGGGATACCGCATTTTGCACAGGGACACAAGCCGAAGATAAACAAGCTCTGGCGACTGTGTATGCAGCGTAGTCAAAACCGCGTGGCCTGTATTTGCTGCGTTTACCGCTTGCATTGCTTCTTCGCCTTTGCTCTCGCCAACCGAAATATAATCGGGGTTCATTGTCATAAAGGTTTCAACCAGCTTGGCTTGCGTAATGTCCTGCTCCTTGTCGCTAGAACGACGCGCAGAGAAGTGTACTACATTGTTTAGCACCTTGCCAGTGGCGGGGTCACGTTTCACGCAGAAGAAGTCCCGCGTGCCTTCTTCAATGGTGAGTATTCGTTTGTTGTCGGGCAGTTGCTTAATAACCCACCCCATCAGTGTTGATTTCCCCGAATCCGTAGCACCGGCAATACACATCGAAACACCGTGGCTATGAAGCTGCACCAGAGTATCGAGCATTTCTTCTGTGCCGGTACCGTTTGCAATAAAGTCTTGCTTTTGCAGATTTTTTGCATTGACTTTACGAATCGAAACGGCCACGGCAGTTTCTTTGTCCAGCACATCGTAGCCGGTGGCCGTAATGCGGATATTGCCCGGCAGGTGTCCAACCTGGATACATTTAGCGTTATCCCATATCATATTGCTTTCGCTCAACACTCGCTTTGTAACAGCTTGGGCGTGGGCTGGCGTATGAAAGTGTTCTTCTGCACATTTGATATTTCCGTCGGCATATTTGACTTTCACATCGTCCCATGCGTTGATATTGATTTCCTCGACCTCTGGGTCATCAAGGTATGCTGTTAAAAACGAGTACCGGGTCATTTCGTTCACGAGCCGGTCAAGCACTTCACTCTGCTCCATATCTGGCACTGCAATTTGATTGACCTCTAAAAAATTCTCCAAATAACTTTTTATCAGTGCTGCATCGTTCTGTTCCAACACGGCTGCATAATTTTTGCTGATATGCTCCTGTGCTTTTTGAAAGACCTCATATAGCTCTTGCCGCATGATGTTCTCCTTTCTCTTCATATTCTTCAATCAACGTGCGCCGTAAAGACTTGCTTACTTCTGGCGCAGTAATCTTTACAATCTCATGGTAGCAATCTGCCGCTTTTCGGGTCGGCATTGACAGCCGATACCCGGACGGCAGTTTAAGCAGCTTAATGCCCTCGACCAATAGGCCCCCTTCAAACTGGACAGTTGCCAGAGCTTTGCAGGTACCTTTGGTATTGAGGCGCTGAAATTCTAAAATTTTGAAATTCATGTTATTCTCCAAATGAAATAGCACGGCAAAAACCGCCGCAGTGGATTTTCTTTTTTTGTAATGCTATACTGAGCCTACGGAGGGATTACCATGGGTTTCTTTTTAGGTATACTTAATATGCTTGCATTCATTATCATCTTAGGGGTTGGCCTTGCAACAATCGTGTTTGTTCCTATTTTGCTTTATGTAATTCCGTATTATTTTTGGCTAGCCAATCAGCAAAGCCGAGGCCGTTTAAAAGGCCGCGAAAAACATTCTCTTGTGAAACATTTAAAATATGCAACAAAACTGTACGCCTGTTGGCTTACTGGCAAAAAACCGACCGATTAATTTGTAATGCTACACTGAACTTACGGAGGAATTGCTATGGGTTTCTTTTTAGGCATACTTAACATGCTTGCATTCATTATCATTTTAGGCGTTGGCCTTGCAACAATCGTGTTTGTTCCGGCCCTAATTTATGCGGCTCCTTATTTTATTTGGCTTGGAAACGAGCAAAATCACGGACGTTTAAAAGAACGCGACAAGCACGGCGTCTTGCAGGATTTAAAATATGCAACAAAATTGTACGCCTACTGGCTTACTGGCAAAAAACCGACCGATTAAACGGCCGGTTTTTTATTGCTATTTTCAAAAGCACAAAGGCTGGGACCAATGGTCCCAACCTATCTTTCCAAATCCCTATTATAAAAGTCCAGAGCATTTACCACGGTTTCAATCATTTGCGCTGGCGTTTCTGCCTCTGAAAAAAAGTGCTGTACTTTTTCCATCGGCACTTTCAAAAACTCTTCTTTTTTCTTTTTTGCCTTTGTCGGTACAAGGATTTCACGGATCGTTTCTTCGGTCAAGCCTTGCTCTTTGTATTTGCTCACCAAAGCAGAAGCCCTGTTCAAATCGATTTTCGCAGTTGAGATTTCGTCCATAACCTCTAAAAGTGAATATTGTTCTTCATACGGTAACGACGCAATCGCTACACCTGCACGCATTGGCATCTGGTCTTCGTCTACCATGTCGAGCAACTCCGGCACCAGCTCGGTTAGTTTGATGTACCGATAAATTTCTTTGCGGTTCGTTCCCATCTGCGCTGCCACTGCCGACACGCTGGGACCATTGGTCCCAGCCTTTCGTTGCAAAGCCTCTACCTGCACCTTGTACGCCGCACCGCGTTCGCTGGGCAGCAATGTCTTGCGGTGGTAGAGGTTATCGCAAAAGATTAAATCCGCATCGGCATCATCTACATTTTCCACAATCGCCGGTATTTCTTCTAACCCTGCCAGCTTCGCCGCCGCACTGCGCCGGTGGCCGGAAAGAATTTCATACCGCATTCCTTTGGCTCGAACGTGGATAGGGTCAGTAACTCCAACCTCTCGAATATTCTCGGACAGTTCTTCCAGTTCTCGCATACCAAAGATATTTTGCTTCGGGTATGCGTCCAGCAAATCAATACGCAGCGTAACTATTTGCTTTCCGTCCGGGTTGCCGGTGGGGACAAATTGTCCCAGCATCGCTTTCATGGCAGTCATGGTTTCCCCTGCGGTAGCATTTGCCGATGATGGCATCAAGTTCATTTTTCCTGCCATTGCTTAAACCCCTCTTTCCAGCAGCTCTTCCACCACTGCCATGTATTCGCTACCGAGCTTGCTTTTCGGGCGAGATACCAGGCTGCGGTGTTCATAGGTGCTATTGGCAGCCTCTACCGACCGGCGAATCTTTGTGGCAAAAACATTGTCCTCGAACATTCCATGCAGCGCCTCTTCTACTGCTCGGCTCATATTGGTGTTGTCTGCCATTGTGAGCAATACGCCGCAAATAGCGAGTTGCGGATTGATTTGCGTTTTCACCATTTCAATGACCTGTGCAAGCTGTGCTAAACCGTCCAGGCTGAATTTTTGAGCTTGCACAGGAATCAGCACGGCATCGGAGGCAGTCAGCGCATTGGTAAGTAAAATCCCCAGCGACGGCAAGCAATCAATGAGAACATAGTCATATAACTGCACTTCCGGCGCGGAAAGGATACGCTTCAAAACCTGCTCACGGCACATGACCTGCGAAAGAAAAACGTCTGCACTGGAAAGCAAAATGCTGCTGGGAATGTAATCAACACCCTCAACGTTGTGCCGAATGGATTGCCCCACGTCTGTGCGCTGCATTGTTGCGGTTGCCATCATCAGCTCACTAATGGTGGGTAGATTGTCCTGTGCTTTATATCCGAGGTAATCCGACAGGTTGCTTTGCGGGTCGAAGTCGACGCAAAGAACCGATTTGCCTTTTCGCACCAATCCTGCGGCCAGGTTCATTGTGGTAGTGGTTTTGGCGACGCCGCCTTTCTGATTTGCGATAGAAATGATTTTCATGTTTTTGTCCTCCGATTCTTTTTCATTTTGTAAAAACAAAAGCTGGGACCATTGGTCCCAGCTCTCTTTTAAAATATCATTTTATTTTTGGTGAGTTTTATATTATCGCGCTTATAATGAATGCGACAAGCGCCACTACAACACATACCCATAGGAGACGCTCCGGCCATTTTGGAAGAGTTCCAAATTCCTCTTTCCCGGTATTTCTTGCTTTTCTGGTCATAACATACTTGAAAAATTCTTTGTTTTTGATGCGTAGAATTAATAAAAGCAAAATAGCTAGCAACAAAAAAACGATAACACCTATGCTTCCAACCCTACTTTCAAATCCAGAGAATTTGCCAAATGTGTTTAAAGCAACAAATCCTGAACTACAGCTTAGTGATACTACACTTGCTAAATAAACTCTCCAATCTACTTGGTCATACATTCTAGTACACCTCTCTTTGTTATTGGCTTGCATTTTAGCTGTTTATTCTTGGTTACCAAGGGTATTTGCGTACAGCATAGCATATACCATATTCAACTTCAATAAGGTGTAGATTGTTTTCACATTCACCTTTATAACAGCACGGTAGGAATTCTTGCCTTTGCACGGTTTCATTTAACATTCTTTTTAAATAAACGAAGTGCTCTGTTGTTTTCAGTATTGGAGTTTAAATCCAGCAACGTGCGGTAAGTATCATCTTCTCCGCAATATGTCCAGTAGTCAAATGCCACACCAGCAAAATAGATTTTTCTGTCTTTCAGCAACTCTTCAATTTCCGCTTTATCCACATCTGGCACAAAACTGAAACAATACATAAGGCTGCCATCGTCAGCCGCAAAAACCGGCTCCAGCTCGGCGCTCTCTTGCGGCTTCACGCCGGTACAAATAATTTTGTAGTCTTTCTCTAAGAATGACGTTGCATCGGAAATCTCGGTGAAAGAGCCATAATCCAATATCAGGTATTGAAATTCGTTTTTTGCATGAAGCAAGCTGTTTCGAGTACGGAACAAATCAAGCCCTTTCACCTTATAGTGTTCCGAGCAAAACTCTGGATTAGATGAATACGCTGACAACACTGATGTATCAGACATTTCAATCAGCGCCGCCTTATAGCCCGCAGCAACAAGAAATAAAAACATCTGCATAGCCTGTGTTGTGGTTCCTATCCGATTACCTGCTCCAGCAAATGCAATCGTAATTGCCTTCGCTGCTGGTTGGGCAATCGGTGGCTTAGGCAGCAAGCCTTTTTTTGCTGCTGCTCTGTTCACTTGTGCCGGTGCCTGGGGGTGCTGCTCTTCTATCGGTGTAGCCGCAGGGACAATCTCTTGAATTGTTGCCGGTGCTTGGTATGTTTCACAAGCCGAGGCCGGGCTGGGACCAATGGTCCCAGCCTCTAGGCCTTTCGGCTGTAAGAGGCGCTGCACCTCTTTTTTCAGCCAAAGGCCGGAGCTGGTAATCACATTGTTTTGCTCTATGCCTATGCTCACAATGTCCTTCACTACGCTGCCTTCCCGGTCGTAATCCTGCGCCAGCACTATAATAGTCGCCGTTGTGGTAGTCTTCAGCCTCTCAATTAAATCAATTACGGCCTCAACATTGCCATGTCGAATTGCATCGACTTCCACTATGATTTGCTCATAGGTTTGTTTGCTCTTCTCAACTTTCCGTTGCGCTGCGAAAGCATTGCTGACAGATAACTTTTCCAGCTCAAACAATTTGCGCCGGTTAATCTCTTCAAGAATTACATATGTTTCATTTGTCACAATTGCTGCAACCATTTCTGTATCCTCCTTTTAAATTAAAGGCTGGGACAAATTGTCTCAGCCCTTTTTAAGTCAATAATGCTTCTGCAATACAATATGAGTTTATCGCCTCTGCTTCTGCAATAAGTTGTCCATATAAATTTTCTGTAGTCGTAGGTCGAGCATGACCTAACCTTTTTGAAACCGAGACAATATCCACCCCTTTAAATATTAAAATTGATGCCATTGTATGGCGAAAAGCATGCGGATTAAGATGTTGTAACCCGTTGCGCTCTTGAAATCTTTTCAGCCATTTATTTAATGAATCTGGGTACATGGGTAATCCTGTTTTTTCGCTTAAGAACAGAAAATCCATACCTGAGATTGTTTGGGCAAATTCTATTTGATTTGTTTTTGCCAGCGTTTTTCTACGTTGCATGTAGCTTGCTCGCTTTTTTTGATATTGCCTTTTATATTGTTTCAAAAGAGCAATCGTTTGTTCGGGAAGATTAAGAAAGCGCACTTTTCTATTTTTCGGCGTTTCAAGATATAGATATTTTTGAGGTGAATAAAGTAAATTTTGAGATATTTTTACAACTCCTTGGGTAAGATTGATATTTTGCCAAGTAAGTGCTGCGATTTCACCTCTTCTACATCCTGTAATGCAAAGTAGATGAATGTACACGCGCCATTTTATATCTTCTTTTTCCGTTGCTTTTAGGATATTCTTTTCTACTATGGGTTGATAATAATTCACTTCTACTTGAACACTGCTAGGAGCTTCCGCTCGAATCATCGGATTGCTTTCTATGTATCCCATTCTATATGCAAACCGGAATATTGTACTACAGGTTTGGAAATGCCCTAATATGCTTTTTTGAGATAATCTTTGCGGCACTTGTATATCCGAAAATAGGTTTTCTAAGGATTTCCCAAGCGCGTCTGCTATTTTAGAGGCACTTTTACGACTGATTTTATTTCCTTGCAGTGCTGTCTCCACTGTTCTTAAACTAAGTCCTGAGAGCGTTGCCAGTTGAGCTTGTGTTACCCTTTCCTTTTTCAAACATGTTCTCAAGCACCTTTTAGATATAGCACCTGTAGAAACCCAGCTATCGGCTTCAGCAAGGTCGTCGAAGAATTGTTCAATATTCTCGTTTGTAATATTAGAAATGGGTTTTGAGCCAAATCTTTGATTTAAACGAATCAAATGATTCCTATAATATCTTTCAGTATTGTGTTTGATTTTGTTTCGCTTAATTTTTCTTGTAAGATAAAGTGACGATACTTCTTCAAAGGTTATACGTGATTCTTGCATGACTACTTTCTCTCCTGTAAAATGATATTTGCGAAATCTTTTGCGCTTTATCATTTTACAGGAAGGCATGAGTTTGGCAATTCACATCCGAGAGGTCGCGGGTTCGAGTCCCTCCGTCTCCACCAATTAATAGCCATTTAAGAATTTTCTTAGATGGCTATTTTCTTTTTTCCTGCCAATACCTCTTTCCATATAAATAAACACATCCCCAGCAAGCCTTATCCGTGGCAAATTGCTGGGGATGTGTTTATTTGAGTTGAAAAAATTCGCTTGGGGAAACGTTACATTGCCAGCTACTTCACCTGTAATACGCTCAACTGTGCATTCAGCAGATTCATTTCTCCTGTTGCAATAGTGTAAAGAGCAAGTGTTTCATTGCTCGCTCCTACTTCTAAGGTCATGCTGCCTGCAATGCTTACCAAAGAGTTGCTGGTATTGGTGGAAATACTGGGATCTTGCTGCACGTTATCAATGAGCAATCCACCCGTTAAGGTACCAAGTTTACCATCGTTAACAAAAGCATTAATGTTATAATTGATTAGATAAATGTGGTTTGCTGCTAACGTAATACTAGAAACCGGTATTGCGCCGACTGAAGCATTTTTTCCGTCTTGTGCTGTAACTTTGTTAAACGGTATCGGCTGCTGTGAATTTTTCAGGTTTTGAGTTTGTCGGCTCGCTGCTAACCCTACAAAATTCGGGGTTGCAGTGCTGTTGTTGCCGCCTGCCCCCACACATGTAAAACACAGCACCAGCAAAGCCAGTACAACCGCCACAATCACCGTAAGGATAACTGGAAGGCAGCTGTTTTTTTGGCAATTTTCGTGATAGCAATCATTATCGTAATTTCTCATGGTTACACCTCCGCATTATGCTATGGAGAGGTGTCGAAAAATGTGATTACCGCAAAAATATTGCAAAGCTGTGCTTTTACTTTTTTTAAAATACATGCCTACTCTTATTTGTTTTTTGTTGCTAATTTGTACAAAATAAAAAATTCAGGCAGCTAATTTTTATCCCCCGAGCATTACCGCTAAGATAGTTTTTGCACTATAAGAAAATGGAGATATCACCACAAATTCTATAAACTTTGGTTGCCACATTACAATATCATCTTTTTTTATCCATCTAAAACGTTCTAAACCAGATTAATCAGTCCCACTGCCCATCCGATGACGAGGAGAACCAGCGCCGGAAAATCTCCGGGGCGAAATTGCCCATTTAGCGGTATGATTGCAGGCTCGCGCCGATTCACCCAAAGCAATGCTGCCGTATAGCTGACTGTAGCGCCCAAAACAAATGCGCTGAACAAATTTGCTCCAACCAGCCAGCGGCGGTGCAACATCAGGCTTGTAACACCACATAACAGCTGGGCTGCCGCGAGAGCAAGGCACCTTCCATATCTTGTAAGCGGCCGGTATTGATTTTCTTCTCTAAATTTGCGATAGAGATTCCATCGCAGTGCTTCCATTCGAAAAGGCAGGCTCCATGCACCTGGTGCTCCGGGCATCGCACTCACTCTCCTTTTTTGCAGCAAAATTCTTATATGTTTCTTTTTGCACAGCACTTGTTTTTTACTTCATTATAGTAAGGGTATAGCCTCATTGTCTATGCGAAAAATGGATTTTCATATTCTTCGGTACGATTATGCCCTAAAGCAAAAAATGCAGGCACGCCCATTAGGGCTTACCTGCATTTTTATGTGGAGTGAGAGATGAAATCTAAAAAATAATATCTGGCCGAATGGCAGTTAAGTCCTCAGGGGAATTGAGTGCGGCCTGCCATTTTATAAGCACGCCTGTTATTCTCTAGAACTCTTTGATACGCTGTTCGTATCCGGTATGCAAAATTTCATGCGCTTTGTGGCTGCCGGGTGCCTGTAAAAACTCGGCATACACCTGCTGCACCAGCGGGTTTTCATGGCTTTTGCGCAATTTCATGCCCGCGTCTTCATTATAAAGCGCAGCGGCACGCAGTGCCTGCAGATCGGTAAAATTGCGCACGTCTGCGTGCTGTACCGGTTGGCCTCCACCATTGACGCAGCCGCCCGGGCAAGCCATAATCTCGATGAAATCGTATTCTTTTTCACCGCGCTTAACAGCCTGTAATACCTTTGCTGCGTTGGCAGTACCACTGGCTACGCAAACGCGTACTTTGCGCTCACCGATGGTGTATTCCGCCTCTTTGATGCCTGCCGTGCCGCGCACGGCAGAAAATTCCGGATTTGCGAGTTCTTTTCCTGTCAGTGTTTCGGCTGCCGTGCGAAGTGCCGCTTCCATTACGCCGCCAGTAGCACCAAAAATATGCGCTGCACCAGAGGCAACACCCATCGCAGGGTCAAACGGCTCATCTGGCAGCTTGTCGAACAGCAAACCAGCACGCTGAATCATATGTGTGAGTTCACGCGTTGTCAGGGCCACATCAACATCCGGCATTTCCGGGCCTGCGGCAAACTCGCCGGGACGGCCGATTTCAAATTTCTTCGCAGTGCAGGGCATTACCGAAACGCAGAAAATCTCCTCTGCCTTTTTGCCGGTACGCTCAGCGTAATACGTTTTAGCCAAGGCACCAAACATCTGCTGCGGGCTTTTGCAGCTGGACAAATTCGGTATAAACTCTGGGAAGAAAGTTTCACAGAACTTGACCCAGCCAGGGCAGCAGCTGGTAATCAGAGGCAGCGTGCCGCCGGTTTTTACACGCTCTAAAAACTCGGTGGCTTCTTCCATAATCGTCATATCGGCAGCAAAGTCGGTATCGTATACACCATCAAAACCAAGTCGGCGCAGCGCTGCTGCCATCTTTTTTTCTACGTTAGTGCCAACCGGCAAACCAAATGCTTCGCCCAAGGTGGCCCGGACAGAAGGCGCGGTCTGTACAATGACATGTTTGGTTGGGTCGCCAATCGCTGCCCATACTTTGTCGGTGTCATCCTTTTCATGCAGCGCGCCGGTAGGGCAGGAAACGATGCACTGTCCACAGTTGATGCAGGCAGATTGTTCTAGCGAAGCATCAAAGCTGCAACCCACATGGGTAGAAAAGCCGCGCTCAGAAACGCCAATGGCACCAATGCCCTGCACTATATTGCAGGTTGCCACGCAGCGGCGGCAAAGGATGCACTTGGAATTGTCGCGCACCATATGTACGGTACTGGTATCCAGCTCGTAGTGGTTCTTTTCTCCCTCAAAAGCCATGCGGTTATCTACGCCGTATTCGCGGCAGAGTTTTTGCAACTCACAGTTGCCGCTGCGACTGCAAACCAGACATTCTTGATTGTGGATGGAAAGAATGAGTTTTAGATTGGTGCGGCGTGCGGCCTGTACCTTTTCGGTGTTAGTAAACACCTCCATGCCCTCCGCAATGGGAAACACGCAGGCTGTCACGAGATTTTTCGCGCCTTTCACCTCGACCACGCAAAGGCGGCAGGCACCTATTTCGTTGATGTCCTTCAAGAAGCAAAGGGTCGGAATGGCGATGCCCGCCGCACGGGCGGCTTCCAGAATGGTAGAACCCGCCGGGGCCCGGCAGGCAACATTATTGATTTTAAGGCCGATCATATCGACCGTTTCAAGCGCAAACTGATCCATTTACCTTCACTTCCTTTCTCAATGGCGGCTGATGGCGTCAAATCGGCATTTTTCAATACAGCCGCCACATTTGATGCATTTTGCAGTGTCGATGGTGTGCGGGTTTTTGGGGCTGCCGACGATTGCGTGTGCCGGGCAGGCACGAGCGCAAGCAGTGCAGCCGTGGCACTTCACCGGGTCGATGGTGTATTGCAGCAATTCACGGCAAACACCGGCCGGGCAATGGCGGTGCACGATATGCTCTACATATTCATCCCGGAAATAGCGCAACGTGGAAAGCACTGGGTTCGGTGCTGTTTGCCCCAGGCCACAAAGGCTATTGGATTTGATAAAAGCCGCCAGCTCTTCAATGCGGTCAAGGTCTTCCATCGTGCCGCGTCCGTCGGTGATTTTGTTCAGCAGCTCGAGCAGGCGTTTGGTGCCGACACGGCATGGGGTGCATTTTCCGCAGGATTCTTCCACTGTGAACTCAAGGAAAAATTTCGCTATATCCACCATGCAGGTGTCTTCGTCCATGACAATCAATCCACCCGAGCCCATCATGGTGCCGATAGAAAGCAGGTTGTCATAATCGATGGGGATATCGATCAGCGAAGCCGGGATGCAGCCGCCCGATGGGCCGCCCGTCTGTGCAGCCTTAAATGCTTTACCGTTAGGGATGCCGCCGCCGATTTCTTCGACAATTTCGCGCAGTGTCGTGCCCATCGGCACCTCAACAAGGCCGGTGTTTTTTATCTTGCCGCCCAGTGCAAACACCTTAGTGCCCTTGCTTTTCTCTGAGCCCATGGCAGAAAACCATTCTGCACCGTTCAAAATAATCGGGCAGATGTTAGCCAGAGTTTCCACATTATTCAGAATTGTGGGAGATTCAAACAATCCCTTTACCGCCGGGAACGGTGGGCGCGGATGCGGCTCGCCGCGTTTACCCTCGATAGAGGTCATAAGCGCGGTTTCTTCGCCGCAGACAAAAGCTCCCGCGCCCAGCTTTATGTGCAGGTTAAATGAAAAATCCGTGCCGAAAATATTTTTGCCCAGCAGCCCGGCACTTTTGGCCTGCTCGATGGCAAGCGTAAGGTGCTTTACCGCGACGGGATATTCTGCACGGACATAGACATAACCGGTGTCTGCGCCGATGGCATAGGCCGCAACCGCCATAGCTTCAATAACAGTGTGCGGATCGCCCTCCAGCACCGAGCGGTCCATAAATGCGCCCGGGTCGCCCTCATCTGCGTTGCAGCAAACGTATTTTTGCACATTGCCCCGATTGCCGGAAGCAAATTTCCATTTTAGACCGGTTGGAAAGCCTGCACCGCCGCGTCCTCTTAATCCGGAGGCCAGCACAGTTTCCACCACTTCGTCGGGGGTCATCCGGGTCAGTGCTTTTTCAAGCGCGGCGTAACCATCGCGCGCTATGTATTCTTCTATACTGCGTGGGTTAATTACACCGCAGTTGCGCAGCGCAACACGCATTTGTTTTTTGTAAAATGCAGTTTCACTCAAACTGCGCACGGTATTGGTCGCTTCATTTTCGTCATACAGCAGGCGGTTTACCTTTTTGCCTTTCAGCAGGTGTTCCGCCACCAGCTCGGCTACATCTTCCAGTTTCACATGGCTGTAAAGTGTGCCTTCTGGAAATACTGCAACGTTGGGACCAGAGCCGCAGATACCAAGACAGCCGCCGCGCAGCACCTGTACCTCCTGCCGCAAACCGGCAAGCTTAATCTGCACCTCAAATTCTTCTGCGATTCTGTCGCTTAGGGTATTACCACAAGTTTGGCCGGAACAGACCATTACATAACTTCTGTACATCCGTCGCCTCCCCCTTACTGCCGGGCGCCGATGGTAAATTCGGCTACCGGGTTGCCACCTTTTAGGTGTTGGTCGACGATGCGTACTGCTTTTTCTGGGGTTACGCGTACATAAGTAGTTTTGGGCTGGCCGGGGATAAACACTTCCACCACCGGCTCAAACTGGCAGATGCCGATGCAGCCGGTGGGCAGCAGCAAAACGTCCTGCATTTTTTGCTGCTGCAACTCTGTTTGCAGTGCATCATAGACCCCTTGCGCACCCGCAGCAATACCGCAGGTAGCAAGGCCGACAACCACGCGGGGATGCCCACCTTCGGCTGGATCCAGCTGGGGCAGTGTGCGGGTACGTACCCGCTGTAAATCGCCCAGGCTTTTGATTTTGGTCTTTTCGCTTTTCATGCCACTGTCCCCCTATTCATATTTCGACAAGATGGCATCCAGCTCATCGCCGGTAAGATTGCCATATACGTCGTCGTTAATCATGATAACCGGTGCCATTCCGCAGCAGCCAAGGCAGCGACAGGCATCTAAGCTAAAACGCCCGTCTTCGGTACAGCCGCCGCCCGCAATGCCCAGCTTTTGTTGAAGCAGCTCATAAATACGTCCGCCGCCTTTGACATAGCAAGCAGTGCCAAGGCAAACGCTGATGCAGTTGCGCCCTTTGGGCACCAAGCTGAACTGAGAGTAAAAGGTAGCAATACCGTAAATTTCGGTTAGGGGCTTATCTAAAGCCCGGGCCACGATACGCTGTGCCTCTACGGGCAGATAACCGTAAAGCTCCTGCGCTTTTTGCAGTGCCGGCAGGGCAAGGCCCTTTTCTTCACGGTGCGCTTGGATCCAGGCTAGCAATTGTTGCTCTTTGGTTTCGCCGCCCCCGCAGCATTCGGGAGATTGTTTATTCATCTTCGCGCCTCTTTTCGTTGCAAAATTATTTTGTGCCCTGGTAGTTTGTCAAAATTGTGACAGGTAGTCAGTTTTATTTACTATGTGCCCCAGTATATCGAAGGTTTTTTTGTTTTGCAATAGATTTCGATTAAGTAGTTTTTTTAACAATTTATTTATAAAACAAAATTTACTCGTTAAAATTCTGCCAATCTTTTTATTATAAATATGTTTCACCTATTTTCAGTGCTTTTTGCGTCACACATGTTTCTTTAATGAAGCAGTTTAGGATAAAGTTTACTTTTGCCAAGTTTTTTCGATAGGTGAAATGCCGCCGCTGCGCAAATTTCTTTTGGGGGCCAATTCATTTTACGAAACAAAAGAAATAAGCCTTGCCAGTTTTTTGCCGCAAAACGCAAAAACAGACGAGCTGTCCTTTCGGGCAGCTCGCCTGTTTTTATCAGATTCCAGAGGCTCGGTGCGGCTTTTGGTTTCTGTTGTCCTTATTTATGTTGCTTATTTCATCAGCGTTTCGGGATCTACCAGAGCGCCGTCTTTCAGCAGCTCAAAGTGCAGGTGCGGCTCCAGTGCCGTTTCTGCGGGAATCTCCCCAAGTGTGCCAAGCAGGTCGCCCTGTTTCAGCAAGGTGCCCTCTTTTACTTTTACATCGGCAGCAAGGCCGCAGTAACGCAGGGTGCCTGCATCACATTGAACCTCAACCACAGTGCCCCACATCGGGTCTTCTTTTACTGCGCTTACGGTACCTGCCATTGCAGCTTTTACCTCTGCACCGGTGTTGGCGGTAATATCCATACCGTTATGGGTGCGCCAATCGCCCAGCGTTTCGTTGTAAACCAGCTCGTCGCCGCTATAAACCGCGGTGACTTGGCCGGCTACTGGCAAGACGAAGGTAGAGGTTTGCGCGGCGGCTCCATTCCCAGTAGCAGCGCCAGTGCCGGACTGTTTTGTAGAGGAGGAAGAGGAAGACGACGCCTTCGGTGACGGAGAGGGCGACGCGGGCAGCACGGGCACTTTGCTCTGCGGTTTGTTTGCCTCCTGTGTTCCCTGTTGCCATGTTGTTCCCCCACTTTCTGCTGACGGATTCTGTGTTTCTAGTTTGCCTACCATGCCGTTGATTGCAACCCCGCTCGCCACGACGGCTGCAAGGACGAGCAAGCCCAGGCTCATGTAAAAGCCTTTACCTTTGAAAAAATTTTTCTTATTTTTCATATTTCGGTTCCTTTCGCGCCGCACCGCGGCTGAATATTGCTGTTTGCTGCTATTGTGGACGAGACTGCCGTGATTTATTCATTTTTCGCTGCCCGGTGCCGCTTGCATTTTTCTTACAAAGATGCTAAAATACTCAATTCAGGCAAACGGCATTTTTTGCCCTTGCCAATAGCGAAAGGAGCAGTCTTTTATGCGATATGTCACTGGCGTCGGCGGCGCAAATATGGACCTGCACGGGCGCTCGAATGCGCCTATCATTATGCGGGATTCTAACCCCGGCCACCTTTACACCTCATTGGGCGGCGTGACCCGGAACATTCTGGACAACCTCAGCCGGCTGGGCATTGCCACAAAACTGTGCAGTGCCGTTGGTACAGATACCTTTGGCGATGCGATTTTAGCAGGATGCGCAAAGCTCGGTATAGATATGCAGCACGTAGAAGTCTGCGAAGGGCAACGTTCCTCTTGCTACCTTTCTATTATGGATGATGAGGGTGACATGCTCGTCGCGATGAGCGATATGAGTGTCATCAAATCGCGCGGGGCAGAATTTATTCTGCAGCGTTTGCCCATCATCAACCAAAGCGAAATTTGCGTTTGCGACACCGACCTTTGCCCTGAAGCACTGGAAGCTCTCGTTTGCAACGCAGCTGTACCTGTATTTATTGACCCTGTATCCACCAGTTATGCACGCACTATGGTTGATTTGGTAGGAAAATTCGACACAATTAAGCCAAATTTGATGGAAATGGAGATTCTCGCTGGCGGCAGTATCCGCGACGAGGCTGATCTTTCCGCTGCCTGTGACACGGTATTGGCAAAAGGCGCTAAGCACCTTTTTGTCAGCCGCGGTGCCGAGGGTATTTATTATAAGGGCACGCTGGGCTGTGTCAGCAAAAAAAGCCGGCCTGTTGCCAGCATCGCCAACGCCACCGGCGCGGGAGATGCCACAATGGCCAGCCTTATTTACAGTCGACTTTCCGGCTTTTCTATCGAAAAGACGGTGTCTTTTGCGCTGGCTGCCGGTATTGCGGCAATCAGCAGCCCCGATACAATCAATCCCGATATGAGCCCTGCGCTCATTCGGCAATATGAAAAGGAGTATGTCTTATGAATCCGATGGACTATCTTTCTATCACCCCTGAAATTCAAAAAGCAATTGCCGCGGGCAAACCCGTGGTTGCGCTGGAAAGCACAATTCTTTCTCATGGCATGCCCTGGCCCGAAAACAAAAGCTTTGCGCACGAAATTGAGGATATCATTCGTGCAGAGGGTGCTGTGCCTGCAACCATCGCCGTCATTGGCGGTAAATTAAAAGTTGGCCTTACCCCCGACGAGCTAGACCTGATGTGCAAAAACGAGAACGTTGCCAAAGCCAGCCGCCGCGACCTGCCCATCTTTTTGACCACTGGGCAGACAGCTGCCACCACCGTTGCTACCACGATGATTGTCGCTGCTATGGCGGGCATTTCTGTGTTTGCTACGGGCGGCATCGGCGGTGTGCACCGCAAAGGCGAAGTTACGATGGACATTTCTGCCGATTTGCAGGAGCTTGCGCACACTCCCGTTACCGTTGTTTGTGCCGGTGCTAAGATGATTCTCGATATCGGCCGTACGCTTGAGTACCTTGAAACCATGGGTGTCCCTGTACTTGGTATGCGCACCTCTGAGTTCCCCTCTTTCTATTGCAAATCCAGCGGATTTGGTGTAGACCACCGTGCCGAAACCGAAACTGAAGTTGCCAAAATCATGGCAAATAAATGGAATGTTGGTCTTACCGGCGGTGTGCTGGTTGGCAACCCGGTACCCGATGAGTACGCACTTGACTTTGGCGAGATGAGCGCTGTGGTAGACCAGGCGCTTGCCGCAGCTGAAACAAAAGGTGTACACGGCAAAGAGATCACTCCGTTTTTGCTTGCTTATATTGCAGAGCATACCCACGGCACCAGTCTCAACACCAATATTCAGCTGGCATACAACAATGCGCGCGTTGCAAGCCGCATTGCAGTAGAGTACGCTAAGTTAAAATAATTGCAGCTTATAAAAAACACCCGCACCATATTTTTCGGTGCGGGTGTTTTTTGTTTTATTGTGTCTTAGTAAACTGTGCGTCAAAACAAACTTCAAAATCCGACACTGGCATGGGGGAATCAAAAAAGTACCCTTGTGCCAAATCGCAGCCAATGTGACGCAGCAGCTCTGCTTCCTGCGCTGTTTCTACACCCTCGCAAACGACAGTGTACTCCATGCTTTTGAGCAATTCTATCATACGGCAAAGAAAATCCAAACCACGTTTGCTTTTTTGGCTGGCAAGAAGCATTGAGCGATCCAGCTTAATCCAGTCCACCGGCAGCTCTGCGAGGAGCGAAATTGCCGTGCAGCCGGTGCCGAAATCATCCATGGCAGTTCCAAAGCCGTGTTTTTGCAGTTGCTCTACTGCGCCATACACTCGTTCCCGATGATTGCTGAATGTATGTTCTGTCAGCTCTAAAATCAGAGTACTCGGGTCAATTTTTGCATGCAGCAGCCGCTTTGCCAATTCGCCTAGTTTTGTCTGTAATAAGGCGGTGCTCGCGCTTGTGTTGACCGAAATCGGGCAAAGAAGCTTGCCCGCGCGGCTGCGCTCTATCAGCCAATCGGTCGCGCGTTCCAGCATATGCAAGTCCAGCTCAGCAATCAGCCCCGCACGCTCCAGCAAAGGCAGAAATTGACCGGGCAAAAAGACTTGGCCCTCTTCGCTGTGCCAGCGAACCAGGGCTTCTGCGCCAACAATGCGACCGGTGCGCAGGTTTATTACTGGCTGCAAATAGGTGCAAATCTCGCCTTTCGCCAGCGCCTTAGGCAGCTTATGGGCGATCTCTTCCGCCTGTCGCAGCTTTGCCTCTAACTGGTCGTTGTAAATTTGGCATCCCATGCTCTGCGTCTTTTCTTTGCGTGCCGCATTGGCGCGGCTAAGTGCAAAAGAAATATCTTTGTCCGTAGAACGCAGGCGATAGATGCCAGAGCGCAGGCTAACCTGCATGCCAGGTACTTCGGCCTGCAGCTCTTTGCAAACTTCCTGCTGCCATTCCTCCAGCTTTTGCTGTAACATCGGCAACGACTGCTCGGTGGGATACAATGCGTAGAAATGGTCACCAAAGGTGCGCGTTACCAATGCATCGGGCATCTGCTTATAAAGCGCCGCAAGCGCCAGCAGCACATTATCGCCTGCGGTATAGCCATAATGCTCGTTTAACTGCTTCATGTTGCAAACATCAGTGCAAACCAGTACATACGCCTCCGTTGCGCCTTTCGAGAGCAACGCTTGCGCCTGTACCTTGAACGCATCATAACTGATTAATTGAGTCAGCGGATCTCGCACCGCGCAGGAAGAATCCATATTTCGCCTTTTTTGATGTTCCTGCTCTGCCATTTGGCTGCCAAGTACCTGCGCAACCGCTAGCAGCAAATTTTTCTCCCGCTCGGTCCACAGCCGGTGCTTTTCGATATTGGTCAGCACCAGCATACCATAGTCTCGCCTGCCACGGCGCAGCGGAAAATAAAGCACCGTCTCAGCGCCGTCCTGCGTTAAAAAAGCTGCCACGGCAGAGGGGACTTCTCGACGGAACACGACAAGCGACTGGTTATTTTCAAACGATTTATGCCAATATTCTATCGCCTGTGGGCGTGCCGGGCCAACCGGTGGCTCGCGGTATTCCGCCACGCCCGGGGCGGTCCATTGCTGCTGAATACTCACGTCGCTGCGCGCAGTGTCCAGCTGGTACAAAAGCACACGGTCAACGTCCATACGGGTGCCGATCAAATGCAATAATCGGCTCCACGCCTTACGCGGTTCGATGGCCTTTTCGTACAGCATTGTGGCGATTGCCGCCAGTCCATCCACTTCGGAGGTGGATTCCTGTCCAAAAATCGCGCAGCGATTCTTTCCGTTTCGCTTGGCGCGGTATTGCGCCTGGTCGGCGTTTGCATATAGCGTACGAACCGTATCGCCCTGCTCCGGCGCAAAGGTAATACCGATGCTGCATGAAATATGTGCGGTATATCCGCCCTCTTCCACCTGAATATCAAGCTCTTCGCCGAGGCGACGGGCGCGGTTCACTACGGTGTCTCTATCATTGATGTCAACCAAAAAAACAGCAAATTCGTCGCCGCCCATACGGCCGATTAAATCTTGCTCGCGGAAGGTCGCCTGCAATTTTTGGGCTACGGTACCAAGCAGCTCGTCCCCGGTAGCATGGCCAAATGTATCGTTAATCTGTTTAAAGTTATCAATGTCCAGCATCAAAAATGCGTGGCGTTTATCTTTGCGGTTTTGCAGCACGTTTTCAACCAGCGCCGCAAAAGAGCTGCGGTTGAGCAGCCCGGTAAGAGGGTCGTGATCTGCACGCTCGCGGATCAGCAGCTCCTCTTTTTTCTTCTTATCAATATCTCGCACATAGAGCACACCGCATATATGTCCATTGTCCTGATCACGAAAAAGATGAATCGTCATCTTCATCCATCCATAAGACTGCGTGCTCAGATTATAGCTGCGATAGTCCAGCTCTATCTCGCGTTCACCGCTTTGCAGCGCCATTTGCAGGTGTCCCAAATCCAGCACCTGCTGCACTCGCCCTCTATCTTCGGGGTGGACGCACTGCTCACACAAAGCAGCCACAAACTCAGTAAACCGCTCGGTTTCGGTGCCGACAACATGTGAGCCGGGTGCTACGAACTGGCGTACAAAGGTATCTGCGGTTACGTCGATATCCACAGTCGTAACAGTGCGCAGGCTAAGTGCCGCACGGTATTGCCGCTCTTGCTGGTAGCGGCGGCGCGTTTCCATCTCGTCCGAAATATCTGTAATAATGCCAACCGCACGCACGGGCTGGTAGCTCTGGTCAAAAATCACCGAAAAGCTGCATTTGCGCCAGCTGTAAATGCCGGTAGTAGTTTTCATACGCAGTGTGTAGTCTACTTGGCTCGCGCCACTCGTCATCTCTCGATACATGGCCCGCGCGGTTTCTTTATCGTCGGGGTGGATATCCGCATTTTGAATTTGAGATTCCGGCACATCATACAAAATGCGATGTACCCCGGTGCTAAGGCCGGTGGAAAGCATCTTTTTCTGGATATCGTACTCCCAGACATCAGCCGAAATGCGGGAAACAGCCAGCATCAACTGCTCCTCCTGTCGGCGCAGTTTGCCTGCAAGCTCACGATAGGGCGTAATGTCCTGCTGCAAAATTGTAACAATCCATTCATCCGCAGTTTCACGCAGTGTTCCTTTACAGTGCACCCAGTGTATTTTGCCGGGCGCCGTTTCAATGCGCAGCTCCATCTCAAGACGGGGCCTTTTTTCTCGAATGGCACGGCGCAGCATAGCAACAGCCATACCGCCATCCTCACCGATGGGCAGACAATCCGGCTGGGCCGCAATCGAGGCCGCAATTTCCTCTTCGGTTTTCCCAAACATCCGGCACAGCGCTTCACTGGCATACAGCAACCTGGCCTTTGCCTGTTCGGGCCCATAAAAGGCGATACAGCACACCCCACCGTCTGCGCAGCCTAAAATATCCTGCAAAAGGTGGTCTGCCGACAATGGCAACTGCGGCAATAAAGTTTCTTTCTCCTGCTGCAATTTGATTCCCCTCACATCCTATGCTTGAAAGAGTGGATAAAGTTTAAAAATAAACCCCTGAAAAAGGGGATAAAGTTTAATTGCAGATATTGCCCTTATCCTAACACAATTTCTTCACTTTTTCAAATAGTATTTGAGGAATCGCTTAATTATCGGAAGAAATGCAGATTTTTACCCAAACGCAAAAAACGTCCAGAGCTTTCTGGACGTTTTTCATCTGGTTAAAACAGCTTGGCATATTGCAGCCGCAAGTCTGATTCTGCTTTTGCCCGATTGCTTTGCTCTGTTGTTAAACCGGCCTGGTACTCGCGTAGCAAAGCCTCTCGCTGCTTTTCTAGGGCTGCCAGTGCATCTGCAAGCTGCCCGGCACGCGTGCTTTCCAAACTTCCGCGCACAGCACCATAATTGTTGGCCAGCCGCGCCGCGGTGGATTCCGCCATGCCGCCATGGATGCCCAGGCTGGAAAGCGTCTGCGGCAGCGCTTCTTTGTTTTTCATATAGCTGATATATGCTTCCTGCAAAGAGCGATCGATGCCTGCATTTACGCCGGCCACTGTTGTTTTATGATTACCTTCCGCCGCGCCTATCGAGGTTTGATAGCTGTTTTCAAGATAAGTGCGCCGGTTTTGGTATGCTTGCTCCAGCTGCGCAATACTGCTGTTCATTTGTGCGGTTAACGCAGCCTGCCGTTGCGCTTTTTCTGCTGCTGCCTGCGTCGCTGCCCTTTCTGCCGCACGCTGGCTGGCGGTTGTTTTCTTGGCACTGGCTTGCGTCGTGAAAGTGGCAGTCGAGATATTGCCGCGGTCCGCCCAGGAAGGGTCTACCCATCCCCCGCTGACATAGCCGCTGTTGCCATACTCCGTTTTAAACTGGTTGCTCTTTTTGCCGCTTAAATTATTATGCTTCATGTTTTTCCTCCTTTGCTCCATCGGCCGGAGCCTGGGGCGATTCGCTGCACATCTGGCCCAACACCTTCGTCAGCCGCTGTGGCACCGGCACCCCGCAGCGGGCTGCATTTTCAAGCAGGCTAATGCCCTCGTTGGCAATATAAAAGCCCAGTACCAAACTGCGCAGCGCACCCCCGGCACCCAGCAGTGCATCAAGGCGGCTTGCAATTGCAGCAATCAGCAAAATCAGTAATTTTTTCAGCAAACCGCGAAATCCCGTGCGGCTTGAAAGCTCGCACCGTACAATGGCTGCCGCCACACCGCTGCAATAATACAGCAGTAAAAACAGCAATAACGCCATCAGCCACGCGTCCGCGCCGCCCCACAGCACGGTGCATAGCCCTGCCGCAGCGGCAGATGCCATTTTAATCACATCCTGCATTCTCTCCATCCATTGCCCTTCCTTTCTTCTCCTCATGGTATGGTGCATTTACTTTTGCAAGACACGCCATACCTTGTAGCTCTTCACATAAACTGTCTTTCATGCCTTTTCTTTTCCACGTTTTCGCTAAACGGGTTGCCGCTAACCTTGCACTGGCACCACAACAAAACAGGAATACCCCGCTTTGCGAAGCTGGTCTGCATAACGCTCTGCTCCTTCTTTTGCCGCAAATGCCCCCACCTGCACCCGATAAAGAGAATCGGGGCTTTTTTCCGGCGGAACTTCGGCGGTGCCCCACAGCTGGGTTAAAACCTGCTGCACTTTTGCCCGCAGGTGTGCCATGCCCCCAGCTGCCCCTGCCCGCAGGTTGGCGGGGCAGTTTTTTTGATAGCTTGAAAAGTGATGGTGTTCAAATATTCGCCCTTCTGCCGATTTCACGCCGCGCCGATACAGCAGCTGTGCCGCCAGCGCTGCGGCATTGTCCACCGCCTGTTGGAAATTCCCGCCCGCATTTACACAAATCTCTATAGCAATCGTTTCGTTATTACCTTTGCCACTGGCGCCATCGCCCGCGTGCCAGGCAACTTCGTCGTCCGGCACTAGGTGAAACGCCTGCTGCGCATCCACGACATAATGGTAGCTGACCTCTCGGTCTTTGCCCCCATTTTGGTTCATGTATACGGCATGGCTTTTTGCATTGGCCGTGGGCGCGGTGTTAGCGGTTTCGTGAATGGTCACACCGCAAAAACCACGCAGTTTTTTGCCGCAACGCGCCTTACTGATTGGCAGCAGCCACTCTTCTACCTGCATTACACACCACCTTTCTCTTGTGCCAAAATCTCGTTTACCTGCGTTTGAGTCAAAAAGCGCGGCACAAATCCATTCAGCTTCCATCCTTCTCTTCCTTTCTTTCTATTCCTAAAGCCGCACAGCGGCAATGGGTCTTATTTCTGATCGTCACTGCGGTAAATTTCGGTCTCTGCATTTGCAACCTCCTTTTCGAAATTCATGCACTGAGGATTTCTGCACACCAACGTCTGTACGGTTTTCACCACGGTCGGCGTTTCCGGAGAAGAATCTCCTGTGACCTGCTGTACCGTGCTGCCGATACGCATCTCAGTGCCGCATTTAGGGCAAAGCATCGCTCTTCACCTCCTCCGCTGCGCTCGAAAGCATTTTCTTGATTGTCTTTGCGCCTGGGAACTGCTGCTGCTCCATCAGCGACCAGTAACGCACCAGTGTTGCCGGGTCCGCGGGATTGCCCAGCGCTCCGGCTGCAAGTTTTTCATCCAGCTTCTGCCACATCGCTTCGCGGTTCTGCGCCAGCCCGCCACTGGTGTCTACGTCAAACAAAAAGGCATCATTCCAGTACCATTCACCTGCCGCATCCTTTTTAAAAAGTCCCATCGGTTAAAGGTTTTATAGGTCAAAACACCTTTGTCATCTACCGAGGGCACTTCAAACGGTTCATCTGCATAAGCCAGCATCCATTGAAACATCCGCTCAAACAGCGCACGGTAAGCAGCATTTTTCATGCGGCGCTTACTTTCCAGTCGGCCAGAAGCCTGTGCTGCCGCAAACTGTTTCGCAGTGCCGGAAACTGCAGTAGAGTCCGACTTTCCCTGAAAGCTGTCATTAATGCCAAGCGTAGATTTTGCCCACTGATAGTTCTCTTCCAGCAGATGAATATCTCTCGAAACATCCGCCTGTACCGTCAGTACATCAATCAGCGCTTTCTGTGCGGGGTTATCCAACCGCAGAATCTTCAGCTCACGGTCGGTGGTTTCAATATCCACACCGCGTGGCAAGGTTACATAACTGCCACCTTTCATCAGCTTTTCATTCAGTTTGCTGCCCAGCTTTTTTACCGTTTCCTGCTGGTCGCGAATTACCTCAACGTCACTTGTCCCCAGCAGGCTGCCAAAGCGAGAAACACTGCGCCGCAGCACCAGGTAAACAACATCACCTCTTCGCTTTTCTTGTATTCCGCCAGCCCTTTCAGTTCTGTAATCAGCGGCAGAATATGATTCTCCCTCACTTCCGGCAGGGTGCGCCGCACCAACAACATGCGAATACCGGGGTACTGCAAAGCCAATAGTGCCGCTTTTTTTCGCACCGCCCACGATTTTCCGCCGCCGCGTGCACCACCATAGGCAATAAACCGCTCCTGCGCCCGAAAAAACTCTTCCTGCCGCGTATTCGGGCTGCCAAAGTCATAGTTCATTTCGCATACTCCTTTGCCGCTTGTGAAAAGGTCACCTTTACCGACTCCGGTTCTTGCACTGCGGTTGCTCCCGCTTTCCCCATCGCACGGCTCAACACACTTTCTGCGCAGGCCATACGCTGCGCCACACTCGCCTCCTCGCTCTGCATCATCTCGGTCAGCAGCTTCGCAGCCTCGGGTGCCGCTGCGGTAAAAATGTCTTGCGCAAGCCGTAACCCGGTTTTGGGTTTTGCACTCATTCCTCCCACTCCTTTTCGCCTGCGGGGCGCACCTGCACACAGCGGCTGCAACCCAAGATATAATCCCCCTCTCGGCTCTCGTACAGCTCGTCCTCATCGGAATCAAGCACCGCCCCGCATTCCGGGCAGCAAGTTTCTCTTGCAGACGGTTTTTGGGGCCAGGCCTCATCTATTTGGTGGTCATACAATCGTTCTTCCCATGTCATTCTTCTCCCTCCTGTCCCATTAACGATCCGTTTTTATTGTCCAAGAAAAAAGCATTTTATTTTTCCCATTATTGGGACAATCAAGTGAAACAAAATGCGCCTCTAGGCGCTGTTTGCTTCTCTTTAGTTAACTTTTTATCGCTTTGATGCTTTTTTCATCGTGGCATCAGTTTATCACATTTTTGGGACAAAGTCAACCCATTTTTGGAACATTTTTTAAATATTTGCAAAATTGGGATGTTTCATTTATAATAAAACCATTACCTGTCACACTTTTGTGTAAGAAAGGATGTATCCCCTATGAGCCTCACTGCCGAACGCATGCTGGCCGCGATGAAAGCCCAGCGCATCTCTTATGCCACCCTGCAAAGTTTAACCGGGGTGCCAAAATCTGCGTTGCAGCGGTATGCTACCGGGGCAACTCCTAAAATCCCGGCAGACCGCCTAAAAGCCATTGCCGATGCGCTGCAATGCAGCACCTCTTACCTCCTCGGTGAAACCGACCGCGCTGCACGGCAAGAAATTATTAACCAGGTCGCCATTGCGCCCACCGGCAGTGCACCGGTGGTTGGTACGATTCGGGCCGGCATGCCGATTGCAGCAAAAGAGGATATCCTTGGCTGGCTGCCGGTAGATGTGCGCAACCCCGAAGAATATTTTTGGCTGGTAGTAGAGGGCGACAGCATGCAGGGCGCTGGCATTTTGCCCGGCTCCAAGGTGCTCATCCACCGCCAGTCCACTGCCGAAAACGGCAATATTGTAGCCTGCCGCTTAAATGGCGATGATGCTACACTCAAGCGGTTTCAGCAAAAAGGCGACACCATTGTTCTTCTGCCCGAAAACCAGGCCTACCAGCCGATTATCCTCTCCGCAGCAGATTTCGCCTGCGGCGACGCAGAGATTATCGGTGTAGCAAGCGTGGTAATGAATCGTCTTCTCTAACCGGTCGCTTTTCCCCTTTGCAATTTCACTGCACTGACTTAAAAATACTATAAGCTTACAAAAATCCTCGCCAGCACAAACGTCTGGCGAGGATTTTTAGATTTTTAATAAACACATGCACAGCATCTATCTCAGGATGGCATGTTTTGCAAAACAAAAGCCCCTCGCACTTTACAGCACAAGGGGCTTCTATTATTCGTTTACTGCGCTCTTCAGCACTTTGCCCGCCTTAAACGAGGGACATTTGCAAGCCGGAATCATCATCCGCTCTTTGGTACGCGGATTGACGCCTTCTCGGCTATGCCGGCTTTGTACCTCAAAACAACCAAATCCTGCCAGCTGTACGCGTTCTCCTGCGGCAAGTTGTTGTTCAATCAGTGTTAGAGTGACTTCAACCATTTTTTTGCACTCTTTTTTGTCGATTCCTGTTTGCTGCGACAGCGCATCGATGAGTCCTGCTTTGTTCATGTCCTTGTCCACTCCTTAATCATTGATTTAGCCGCAAATGTCCACGGCGGTCCTCATTTACCTAAATATTACCACAATTTAGCCAAATTTCAAATGTTTCTGTGAAATAAATCAGTATTTTTTGTGTATCACGTCACAAAAAAACAGCACAGCTTGCTAGCTGTGCTGTTTTTTTCCACAAATAATCAACAATTCTTGAATTTTAAGAGCGCATCTTTTGCTGATATCTATCACATTTCTGCTTTTATTTTACCGGTGTATCGCAATAAATGCAGCACATTTCGTTCTTATGCAGGTAAGAAGGGCGCACCAGATGCGGCAACCCCTGCTCTGTGGTGCAGATGCAGCGCGGGTTGCTACATTTGCCCGGTACTGCCTTTTCGGGCACTAGGTTTTGCTTTTGTGCATGCTCGGCAGTCGCAAAAGCCGTGTCACCATCTAAGCCAAGCAGTTTCAGTATCAGCGCCATGCGCATAATCTTGCCATTGTAAACCTGCTCAAAATAGCAGGCACGCGGGTCGGCATCCACTTCCACCGCAATTTCATTGACGCGCGGCAGTGGATGCAGCACAATGCAATCGCTCTTCGCAAGGGCCATTTTCTCAGAAGTCAGCACATAGATGTCTTTCAGTGCCTCGTACATCTCCATATCATCAAACCGCTCACGCTGAATACGTGTCATATAAAGCACATCGGCCTCTGCCAGCGCTTCTTCCATAGAGCGCACTTCTTCATATTGCATGCCAAGTGGATCCAACGTTTCATGTAGCAAGCTGGACGGCATTCTCAACTCTTCGGGTGAAACGAAGATAAACTTAATGCCCTTACGCTGAGAAAAGGCTTTGACCAGCGAGTGGACTGTCCGTCCGTATTTGAGGTCGCCGCAAAAAACTACGGTTAAGTCATTCAGTCGGCCTTTTTCACGGTGGATAGTGCAAAGGTCGGTCAGGGTTTGGGTGGGGTGGTGGTGCGTTCCGTCACCGGCATTGATAATCGGCACTTCTGCCACGCGGCGTGCCGCATAAGGCGCGCCTTCTTTTGGGTGACGCATCGCAATAATATCCGCATAGCACCCCATCACGCGCACCGTATCCGCCATTGTTTCGCCTTTTGCAGCAGACGAAGAGGCCATTGAGGAAACACTCAGCACATTACCACCCAGCTCATACATCGCCGCTTCAAACGAAAGGCGTGTGCGGGTAGACGGTTCAAAAAAGAGTGTTGCAAGTTTTTTGCCTTTGCAACGCTCGCTGTATGCCTCGGGATGTGCAATGATATCTTCCGCCATGCGGATCAGGTCATCGGTTTCCGCAACAGTCAAATCTCCAGATTCTAATAAATGGCGCATTTTAAAAGGTCCTTTCTTTTAAAATTGCCGTCCGGAAATCTGCCCGGACGGCAACGTTTGGATTATTTTTTCATCCAGCTCTCATCCGAAGGGTTGTTGCGGAAAGCAATCAAACGCGCTTTGTCGCCTTCTTCGATGTAGCCTTCTTTGGCAGCCACTTCCACCAGAGTGTCCAGGTTCGACAGCGAGTGGTTTTCAACCTTCGCTGCTTCCAGCCGCTCAACGCCTTTTTTCATGCCATAGGTAAAGATGGAAACCACGCCAAGCACTTCTGCACCGGCTTCGCGCAGCACTTCTACAACTTCCAGCACGCTGCCGCCTGTTGAAATCAGGTCCTCGATGACAACGACCTTCTGGCCCGGGGTCAATTTGCCCTCAATCTGGTTTTTGCGGCCGTGGTCTTTTGCGCCACCGCGCACATAACCCATGGGCAAATCCAAAATTGTAGCCACAATAGCAGCATGTGCAATACCCGCGGTAGAGGTACCCATAATCACCTCTGCTTCGGGGAAGAATTTGTCCACATACTCTGCCAGGCTTGCTTCTATCTGCTCGCGTACTGCGGGGGCGGAAAGGGTTAGGCGATTGTCGCAATAAATCGGGCTTTTGATGCCGGATGCCCAGGTAAAGGGTTCGTCGGGTTTCAAGAAAACTGCTTCAATGGAGAGCAGCGCTTTTGCGATTGCGGATTCTGTCGTATTCATCATCTGTTTTCCTTCCTTTAGCCACGGGCAATTCTCCCTTTTATGGCTGCTTCCGAATTTCTATTTTGCACGAAAAACAATCCGCTGACAAGACGTCAACGATATTTTCCGATATTTTCCTTTAAAGTGCTGCCATCAGCATCTATAACCTTTTTACAATAGTCGCCTTCTCATTAGCCGCAAAATTCTTTTTTGCAGCGCTTATAGGCAGCTACGGGGTCTGCCGCAGCGGTAATCGGGCGTCCTACCACAATGTAATCGGTGCCAATTTCACGCGCTTTTTCCGGAGTGGTTACGCGCACCTGGTCGCCTACGTCGCCGTCCGCAAAACGCACACCGGGGGTAACCGTGCAGAATGCATCGCCGCAGGCATCTTTCACCATGCCAGCCTCCAGCGGAGAGCATACGACACCGTCCAGACCTGCTTCTTTTGCATTCTTGGCATACTGTACTACCGTATCATTGATAGAAGCGTTAATCAGCAGCTCTTTCTGCATCCGGTCCTCACTTGTAGAAGTCAACTGCGTTACCGCAATCAGCATCGGACGGGTGCCGTCCTCGCGGGTCAGTCCCTCCAGTGCCGCACGCATCATTTCAATGGTGCCTGCCGCATGCAGGTTGGCCATGTCCACGTCCAGCCGCGCCAGGCTTGCCATGGCTTTTTTCACGGTGTTCGGGATATCATGGAGTTTCAGATCCAGAAAGATCTTGTGTCCGCGGCGTTTGATTTCCCGCACAATTT
Source organism: Pygmaiobacter massiliensis (assembly GCF_900199435.1). GTDB lineage: Bacteria > Bacillota > Clostridia > Oscillospirales > Ruminococcaceae > Pygmaiobacter > Pygmaiobacter massiliensis. The sequence goes on along the minus strand of NZ_OAML01000003.1, from coordinate 1,632,228 downwards.
CAGGGCCTTCCGCGTAAAATAGCTCCATACCAATTTTCACAAACGGCTTTTCGTCGGTAAACTGGTCTAAAAACACAAACGTTGCTTCTGCCGATGCAAAATCGCAAGCAATGATAACATCTTTCCCCATCTGTTTCTCCTTTTCTCTGCGGCATATTCGCCAGCGGCCAATATGCCTTTTACTTTTCATTCACCTTGGAAAGGCAGCTTACACCTTGCCAACCAAATCTGCCAAACGCTCAATGCCATACTTCTGCATCACTGCGGGCAACTCTTCAATTATTTTTTTACAAATGTAAGGGTCTGCGAGGTTTGCGGCACCTACCTGCACCGCAGTTGCCCCTGCCAGCATCATTTCCAGCACTTTTTCTGCGCTGTCTACACCGCCAATTCCCATCACCGGTATTTTAACGGCATGCGCCGTCTGGTACACACAGCGCAGCGCCACCGGAAAAATCGCCGGGCCGGAAAACCCGCCCATTACATTGGCTATCACCGGTTTGCGGGCTCTGGGGTCAATGCGCATACCCAATAAGGTGTTGATGAGCGACAGACCGTCGGCGCCTTCTGCCTCGCAGGCTTTTGCCACCTCAGTAATATCTGTGACGTTGGGCGACAGTTTGATAAACAGCGGTTTGCTTTTTACTACTTTGCGCACCGCACGCGTAACCTCGGCTGCGCTGTCTGCGCAGGAGCCAAAATTAGTACCGCCTGCGTGCAGGTTGGGGCAGCTGATGTTCACTTCCACCAACCCTACCTGCGGCTGCTGTTCCATCAACTCGCAGCAGTAAACAAACTCTTCCACCGAAAACCCGCCGATGTTCGCAATCACGGGCTTATGGAAATATTCTTTCATACGGGGTAACTCGTGTTCGATTACAGCATGTACGCCAGGGTTTTGCAGCCCCACAGCATTAATCATGCCCGCATCACATTCTGCAATACGCGGCGTGGGATTACCAACCCGCGGTTCTTTGGTTGTTCCTTTAAACGAAAAGCTGCCCAAAATATTAATATCGTAAAAGTCTTTAAACTCATTGCCATATCCAAAACAGCCGGATGCTGGGACAATCGGGTTATCCAGCTGCAACCCGGCAAGGTTTACGCTCAGCTCTGCCACTCGATCTCCTCCTTTTGAAACACCGGTCCGTCTTTGCAAACACGTTTGTGGCCTTGCGTTGTCAGAATGGTGCAGCCCATGCAAGCGCCAAAGCCGCAGCCCATGCGCTCTTCAAAGCTAGCTTCACCGGAGCACACCGTTGCATTTGCCACTGCGCGCAGCATCGGCAGAGGGCCACAGGTGTAATAATAGCTGGGGGTTAGGTTTTCTTCGCGCAGCACGTCGGTTACAAAACCTTTTGTACCATAGCTGCCGTCTGCTGTTGCTACATAAACCGTGCAGCCAAGCGCCAAAAACTGTGCCTCGTAAAACACTTCATCAATCGTGTTAAAGCCGAGCAGAATAGTCGGGATAATGCCGCGGCGGCAAAGCTCTCTCGCAAGGCCGTACATCGGCGGCACACCAACGCCTCCCCCAATCAGCACCGGCGCATCGCCGGCGCGGTCCAGGTCGTATCCGTTGCCAAGCGCCGTCAAAACATCCAGCTTGACACCTTCCTGCATCTGGGTCATATCTTCGGTGCCAACGCCTACCACTTTATAAATTAAGGTAAGCGTATTTTCGGTCCAGTCACACACCGAAATGGGTCGCCTTAAAAAGCGGCCCGGCAATGCCAGCTCTACAAACTGTCCTGCCTTGATTCCCCGGGTATCGCCAGCCAGCACCATTTTATATACGCTTTTTGCAATCGGCTGGTTGCTCAGAATCATAAATTCCATTTTTGCGACCGCTCCTTTCTTTTCTTTGCTACAGCGCATAGCCGCTGCTTTTCATTTCATCTTACTGTATCGCAGAAATCTTGCGCAAGCGAAACCGCCGGGCCGCCTTTCGCGGCGGCTTTGCAGCATCATTTCGCCGCAAAAGGCTTTTCGTGAGCGAGGAGCCCTGCGACGCTGCCTCCCGCCCTGTTTTCTGTAAGGGGAAAAGCTGGTGCCGCAGCACACGGGGGCTTTGCGGCATCGTTTCGCCGCAAAAGGCTTTTCGTGAGCGAGGAGCCCTGCGACGCTGCCTCCCGCCCTGTTTTCTGTAAGGGGAAAAGCCGGGGCCGCCGCACACGGCGGCTTTGCGGCATCGTTTCGCCGCAAAAGGCTTTTCGTAAGCGAGGAGCCCTGCGACGAGCGTTAGTCCGCATCGATGGTCGAAACACCCATCGTGATTTCTTCCAGTACATCCAGCAGTACCGCCACGGTATCCAGTGCAGTAAACATTGTTACATTGTTTTCTACGGCACAGCGGCGAATCTCGAATCCGTCGCTCTCGCCGGTTTGGCCGCCAATTTCGCTGGTGTTAATCACGTAGTTGACGTGGCCGCGGCGCAGCGATTCCAGAATCTCCTCGCTGCCTTCGCTGATTTTTTTCTTTGCCCGGGTTTTGATGCCGTGCTCTTTCAAAAATGCTGCGGTGCCTTCGGTCGCTTCAATGTTAAAGCCGAGGTCATAGAAGCGGCGAATCAGCGGCAGGGCTTCGTCTTTGTCACGGTCGGCGATGGTCACAAAAATGGTACCGTAGTTTGCCACATTCATGCCGCTTGCCTGCATTGCTTTGTACAGTGCGCGGGTCAGACTCTTATCATAACCGATTGCTTCGCCGGTAGATTTCATCTCGGGTGAGAGGTAGGCATCCAGTCCGCGAATTTTCGAGAACGAGAATGCCGGTGCCTTAACGTACCAGCGGGCACGCTCCGGATGGACTACTTCGGTGATGCCCTGTTCTTTCAGGCTATGGCCCAGCATTACGCGGGTCGCGATGTCCGCAATGTGTACACCGGTCGCTTTCGAAAGGAACGGCACCGTGCGGGAAGACCGCGGGTTTACCTCGATGACCGAAACCTCGTCGCCCACCGCAATAAACTGGATGTTGAACAGACCCACAATACCAATGCCCAGACCGAGCTGTACCGTGTAATCCTTGATGGTTTCTTTTACCTTGTCGCTGACGCTGAAGGTCGGGTAAACGCTGATTGAGTCGCCGGAGTGAACCCCGGTTTTCTCAACGTGCTCCATAATGCCGGGGATAAAGACCGACTCGCCGTCGCATACTGCGTCGACTTCAAGTTCGCGGCCCATGATATACTTGTCTACCAGCACCGGCTGGTCTACATCAATTTCTACTGCGGTTGCCAGATAGTGCCGCAGGCTTTCTTCATCAGCGACAATCTGCATTGCACGGCCGCCGAGCACATAGCTGGGGCGCACCAGCACCGGGTAACCGATTTGCGAAGCGACCTCGCAGCCGTCTTCGATATTGGTTACGGCCAGGCCTTTCGGCTGCGGAATACCGAGCTTATCCATAATTTTTTCAAAGCAATCGCGGTTTTCGGCATTTTCAATTGCCTGCACGTCGGTGCCGATGATGGGCACGCCGAGGTTTGCAAGCGGTTTTGCCAGGTTGATGGCAGTCTGTCCGCCCAGCGATACCACAACACCCATCGGCTGCTCAAGCTCAAGCACATTCATAACGTCCTCGACGGTCAGCGGCTCAAAGTAGAGTTTGTCGCTGGTGGTGTAATCGGTAGAAACAGTTTCGGGGTTGTTATTGATGATGATTGCTTCGTAGCCCGCCTCGCGGATTGCCCAAATAGCGTGAACCGTGGAATAATCAAATTCGACGCCCTGCCCGATGCGGATGGGGCCGGAGCCCAATACCACAATTTTTTTACGGTCGGATACGATAGATTCATTCTCCTGCTCGTAAGTGGAGTAGAAGTAAGGCACATAGCTATCAAACTCCGAAGCGCAGGTGTCAATCATTTTATAAACCGGGAAAATGCCTTCTTTTTTGCGCAGCAAGAAAATCTCTTTTTCGTTGCTGCCCCAAACTTCGGCAATATACTTGTCCGAAACGCCCATACGCTTTGCATCGCGCAGTGTAACAATATCAAACGCATGTGCCTTCAGTTCTTTTTCAAAGTCCACAATGTTCTTAAACTTTTCAAGGAAAAGCAGGTCGATTTTGGTCGCATTATAGATGAGGCCAAGGTCGATGCCGTTGCGAATCAGCTGAGCAATCGCAAAAATGCGGTCGTCGGTGCCGATGGCGATGTAGTTGAGCAGTTCTTCGTTGGGGGTACTGTCAAACTTTTTGTTGTGCAGGTGCCAAACGCCGGTCTCAAGGCTGCGGATTGCTTTCAGCAAGCTCTCTTCCAGCGTACGACCCACGCTCATTACTTCGCCGGTGGCCTTCATCTGGGTGGACAGCTTGTTCGAAGCGTCGGTAAATTTATCAAACGGGAAGCGTGCGATTTTGGTCACCACATAGTCGAGGGTCGGCTCAAAAGAAGCCGGCGTATTCGCAATGCGGATTTCGTCCAGGGTCAGGCCAACTGCAATTTTTGCAGAAACGCGCGCAATCGGGTAGCCGCTCGCTTTAGAGGCCAGTGCCGAGGAACGGGACACGCGCGGGTTTACCTCGATGAGATAGTAGCTGAACGAGTGCGGATCCAGTGCAAACTGAACGTTGCAGCCGCCCTCGATTTTCAGCGCACGAATCAGGCGCAGCGCCGAGTCGCGCAGCAGCTGGTATTCTTTGTTGGTCAGCGTCTGGCTGGGTGCAACAACCACCGAGTCGCCGGTGTGGATACCGACCGGATCGATGTTTTCCATGTTGCAGATGGTGATGGCAGTATCGTTGGAGTCACGCATGACTTCGTATTCGATTTCTTTATAGCCTTTGATGCTCTTCTCTACCAGTACCTGATGCACGGGCGAAAGTGCCAGTGCATGCTTCATAATTTCACGGAACTCGGTGGGGTCGTCTGCAAAACCGCCGCCGGTACCACCCAGCGTAAAGGCCGGGCGCAGTACCACCGGGTAGCCGATTTCTTCTGCTGCTGCAAGACCTTCGTCCATCGTGTTCGCAATTTTGCTCGGCAGCACAGGCTCACCCAGAGATTCGCAAAGCTCTTTGAACAGCTCGCGGTCCTCTGCCATCTCGATAGATTCAAAGCTGGTGCCGAGAATCTCGACCTGGCATTCGTCCAGCACACCTTTTTTAGCCAGCTGTACTGCAAGGTTCAGGCCGGTCTGGCCACCAAGGCCCGGCACAATCGCATCCGGGCGCTCGTAGCGGATGATTTTCGCCACATATTCCAGGTTCAGCGGCTCCATGTAAACTTTGTCCGCAATGGCGGTGTCAGTCATAATGGTCGCGGGGTTCGAGTTGATGAGGATGACCTTGTAGCCTTCTTCTTTCAATGCGAGGCAGGCTTGGGTGCCTGCATAGTCAAATTCAGCAGCCTGGCCAATTACGATAGGGCCGGAGCCAATGACCAAAACTTTTTTAATATCGGTTCTCTTAGGCATTCTTGGTTTCCTCCTTATGCTCGTTCATCAATGCAAGGAACTGGTCGAACAGGTAGCCCGAATCCTGCGGGCCCGGCGCACTTTCCGGATGGAACTGCACGCTGAACAGCTTGTCTTTCTCGCAGCGTACGCCCTCGGCAGTGTTGTCCAGCAGGTTCATGTGGGTCAGCGTCAGCCCGGTGTTTTCCAGCGTGGTGGGATCTACCGCGTAGCTGTGGTTCTGGCTGGTAATTTCGATTTTTCCGGTCTCAAGGTTTTTGACCGGATGGTTGCCGCCGCGGTGGCCAAACTTCATTTTATAAGTCTTGGCACCGTAGGCGATGCAGATAATCTGGTGGCCCAGGCAGATACCGAAAATCGGCATCTTGCCGTGCAGCTGGCGCACTAGCTCGGCAACTTCCGGCACATCCACCGGGTCTGCCGGGCCATTCGAGAGGAAGAGCCCGTCCGGGCGCAGTGCCAGCACTTCTTCGGCCGTGGTGTTGTAAGGCACAATCGTCACGTTGCAGCCGCGCTCGTTCAGTTTGCGCACAATGTTCAGTTTGATGCCGCAGTCCACCGCCACCACGTTAAAGTTGGGGTTGAAGGTACGCGAGTACCAGCGTTTTTTGCAGCTTACCTTGTGTACGCCGTCTGTCGGCAGCACGCTATCTTTCACAATCTTCATCGCCACTGCATACGGCAGGTCGGCATCGCAAATCAGCACCTTCTGGCTGCCCTCTTTGCGGATGATGCGGGTCAGGCAACGGGTGTCGATGCCGGAAATGCCCGGGATGCCGTTCTCTTCGAGCACTTCGCTTACTGTTTTCGTATAGCGAAAGTTGGAGGGAATGTCATTGTACTCACGTACAATCAAACCGCCCATCGTCGGAATTTTGGTTTCGTAGTCCTCATCTGCAAGGCCGTAGTTGCCAATCAGCGGATAGGTCATTACCACCATCTGCCCCGTGTAGCTCGGGTCAGAGATAACCTCCTGATAACCAACCATCGAAGTGTTAAACACGATTTCGTTTACGGCTTGCACGTTGGCGCCAAAGCCATAGCCGTAAAATTCCTGGCCGTTCTCCAGCACTATTTTACGATTGAATTGTTCTGCCATTTTATCTTTCCCTCCACTATTGTCATAACCGTTCTTCCGTTTACTTGCCATCCCGCAAAAGGGGTCGCCTGACCCATCGAAACAAATTCCTGCGGGTCAATCTTATATTCGCAGTCCAAATCAAACACCGCAATGTCTGCGGCATCTCCTTCCGCCATACCACCCGGCAGTCCAAAAATACGACGCGGCGCGGTGCTCATAGCGTCAATCAGACGTTCCATCGGCAAAATGCCGGGTTTTACAAGATAGGTATAAAGCAGCGGAAATGCCGTTTCCAGCCCTACAATTCCCATAGCGCTGCCCGCAAGTCCCCTTGCTTTTTCTCCTGCGGTGTGGGGTGCATGGTCGGTTGCTACCATGTCAATTGTCCCATCCACCAAACCCGCAACCAGTGCTTCTCTGTCCGCTTTCGTGCGCAGCGGCGGGTTCATTTTAAACCGCCCGTCCTCCTGCAAGTCCTCTTCGGTCAGCAGCAGGTAGTGGGGGGCCGTTTCGCAGCTTACCCGTACACCTTCCGCTTTCGCTTTGCGAATCAGCTCTACGCTTTCTTTGGTAGAAATATGGCACACATGGTACTGGCAGCCCGTGCGTTTTGCAAGGGCAAGGTCACGTTCCACCTGTTTCCATTCGCTCTCGCTCGAGATGCCTTTGTGTCCGTGGGCTTTTGCGTAAGCACCATCGTGGATATATCCGCCATGCAGCAGCTCGTTTGCCTCGCAGTGGGCGATGATGGGCTTACCCAGCGCAGCAGCGCGGTGCATTGCCTCTTCCATCAGTGCTTCGCTCTGCACACCGCGGCCATCGTCCGAAAAACCGATGACATTGGGCGCCAGTGCTTCCATCTCGCTCAGCTCTCCGCTGCCCTGTTGCCCTTTGGTGATGGTACCCACCGGGTAAACTTTTACGCAGGCATCTCGCTTTATTTTATCCAGTTGCAATTGCAAGTGCTCCGGTGTGTCTGGCGGCGGGTTTAAGTTTGGCATACTGCAAACTGCCGTATATCCGCCCCTCGCCGCTGCTGCAGTGCCAGTAAACATTGTCTCTTTCATAGAAAAACCGGGATCTCGCAAATGAACATGTACATCTGCGAGTCCCGGTATGATAAAACAATTATTTAATTTAAAAACACTGCCGCCGTCACTATCGGAAACACAAACACCAATGCCAGCAATACGGCCTTTGTCAACGGTCAATTCACCGTTTGCAAAACCGTGCCCCAGCCAGATGTTTCCTCTTAGTTTCATTTAGTTTCTCCTGTTCTTCGTGCGTTCTTGCTGTCAACATTTACTCTTCGTGCATTCGTTTAAGCTGCATTTACGCCCCGGGAGCGGCAGTGCTCCTCGAGGCGTTTTTTCTATTATAAGGGCTTGCTCGCTTAACGTCAATAGACAATTTCATCTTCTCGATTTTATCAAAAAAAGACGAGCGTTACCGCTCGTCTTTTGTGAAATAGAGAAATTTTAGTTTTCGCTTTCTTCACAGCTTTTCATTGCTTCCAAGGTCACTTCCAAAAGTTTGTCCAGCTCCCAGCCCATCATGTCGGCACCCTCACCAATCACTTCCCGGCTGCAGCCTGCTGCAAATTTTTTATCCTTGTATTTCTTTTTCAGCGACTTCAGCTCCATATCCTGTACCGATTTAGAGGGTCGCATCAAAGCCGCTGCGCCGATCAAACCGGTCAATTCGTCCACTGCAAACAGCACTTTTTCCATCTCGTGCTCAGGTTTAATATCTACCTGACGGCCATAGCCGTGGCTGGCGGTTGCGCGGATGATGCGCTCTTCCACACCGGCTTCTTTCATCAGTTCCTGACTTTTTACGCAATGTGCCTCGGGGAACTCTTCAAAATCCAAATCATGCAGCAGGCCAACAATCGCCCAAAAATCCGCTTCATCGCCGTAGCCGAGCAAATTCGCATAATAGCGCATCGTACCCTCTACCATTTTGGCGTGGTGCAGGTGGAACGCGTCTTTGTTGTACTTGGTTAGCAGTTGCCAAGCCTCTTCTCTTGTCATGCTCATTTTCCCAGTCCCTCCATTTTATTTTTCGCATCAGTACATCCGTCGGGCTGTACCGGCGCAATCTTTTATGGTGCAAGGCATTCTTTATCGAGTATTTTATCTAAGCGTTAGCGGGCTACCGGAGCGCGGCGCTTCCGCGGTATGCGGCGCGCTTTTGGCTGTGCATTTTCCGCTTCTGCCCTGCGCCGCTGCATTTCTCTTTGCCACCTGCGGCGAATCAGCATTCCGGCAGGTATCATCGCTGAAAAGACCACCAGCACGCCAAGCAGCCGCACCGGCACATAGCTGCTGGGCGCACTCACTTGCCGGCTCTGTCCGGCAAACTGCATCGAACCTGCAGTTTCGCTTTCTTCTTGATTGATCCGCGCAGCCGCCGCCTGGATTTGCTTTGCCGAAAAAAGGCTTTCCAGCTCTGCGGTGTCTTTGCCCTCTAAAGCATACAGCAAAACAAAATATCCCGCCAGTTGCCCGGCATCTTTATGGGGTATCAATGCCCTCTCTTTCGCATTCAGCTTTTTCACCTCTGTCAACAACTCAGAGATTTCTTTTTTATGAAGCTTCACGGCATTCACATCGGTATCCGACACCTCTATTTCGCGAAAATGGTCCAGCGTGTCGTAAATTTGAAGCAAATTGTTTTCAGCTGCCGAAACCTTGAAACTAGTCATAATAAATGCAAACGCTAAGAATAGAACTATCCCTTTTTGTATATGCCTACAAAGATGAATTCTCATTATTTTCACTTTTCTCAATAATTGTAAATTTTTTGATGAGTATGCTATAATATTACTATTCTCATATAGATACGTCAAATTTTGACTGCAAATACCTATCATTTTATTGCCTCATATTTTCAGTGTTGGTTGCAGCTCTTTTAATAAAACTTGCATTCATCACCAAGGGAGATGTTTTTATGCTACGGCTTTTAAGTATAGATGATGACGAGGAGATTTTGCAAGCCAATAAAATCTATTTTTCTGAGCATCAATATCGCATCGATACCGCCCGCAATGCTGCGGAAGCGCTCTTTTTACTTAATAAGGAAGATTACGACTGCATTTTGCTCGATATAGCGCTGACCGACGACAACGGTTGCGATTTTTGCCGACGCATCCGTCAGACTTCTGACACCCCGATTATCTTTGTCACAAACTTTTGCCAAGAGCAAACCCTTGCTGAAGCATTTGAGTGCGGTGGCGACGACTATATTACCAAGCCTTACAGTTTCCGCGAGCTGCAGCTGCGCATCGACGCCCGCTGCAAAAAACCTGCAAGCGGAGAGTTTCAGATGCTCAAATTTGGCCCGCTGATTATCAACCTTAAATTAAGGCAGGTAACCGTCAATGGGCAGCTTGTGCGCTTAACCAGCAGCGAATACGATATTCTGCGGCTGCTGGCCACACACCGCAACACCCCTTTTACCCAAGGCGAAATTTACACCCGCATCTGGCATGCCCCCGATTTGGGCGATGCGCACACGGTGCAGGTACATATTGGACAGTTGCGCAAAAAGCTAAATGCTCTATGTCCGGACAAAACCTTTATTCGCACCGCATGGGGCAAAGGATACCTGTTTGTGGATAATTGAATTTTTTCATAAAAACAGGGTAGCTTGCAAGCCGCCCTGTTTTTTATGTTAAAACACGTTGGTTGTTTGCCCAAAAGCATGATATGCTCTTTCTTCTCCGCTGGCTTAACAACCCGAATCAGCTTTCAAAATTCTCCCTATTGCCCATCCCATTGCTTTGCAGTCCATATTTTATCAATTTTGGAAAGAGGCTTGCTGCTATGCTGAAGACAAAACATCGTATGCGTAATTTTGCACTTTTTTGTCTCAGCTTTTTTATCGCTGCCATCTTTTTCACTTTCAATTATTTCTATAATAACAAATATACACTTTCTGCCCCTCAGGCAGTAGATGGCACGCTTCAGATTTATGAGAGCACTTTTTCTAATAACACACTCATTCCTCTGATTAATGGGTGGCGTATTTACCCCGACCAACTGCTTGCTCCAAATGAAATTGCTGGCAACTCTTCTTTTCAGAGAATCAACCTGGGGGACAAAAAAACTTTTTCCTCTATGCATTCTTCTGGTACTCCCTTGGGCTCTGCTACCTATGTTTACAACTTAAAATATCAATCGGAACCTCTGCGGCTATCTATTTTTATTCCTGAAATTTTCTCTTCTTACAGCCTATATATTGACGATGTGCTTGTTACCTCTTGCGGCGATCCTATAGATTACACGCCTTTTTTACAATACAGACTGATTAATTTTCTCCTCGAAGGCGACACCCAAATCGTTTTTCAAGTTTCGAACCAAACACATTATTATTTTGGAATGCGCGCTGCGCCCGTGATTGGCACTCAATCCAGCATTATGTATCTGGCGCTCAGCACCTTGTGCCTTTCTGCGCTTTGCTGCTTCTCTTCACTGGCGCTTTGCCTTTTCACCCTGGGTCTTTGGATTACCCAGCGCCGCCACCTTCTTTTTACCTTTGGCAGCCTAGCCCTTTCTTTCGCTTTGTACATCAGTTATCCCCTCTTTTTCTTTTTCGGCATCAATCATATTAAAATTCTTTTCTGTCTTAAAAATCTAAGCTTTACGGCTATGTTAATCTGTGCCCTGGCCGTTACCGCAGAGCTGTGCGGCGTAACACGGCACCCTTATATCAAAGCCATCATCGTCATCTGCGGGTTCTATATCTTATGGATTGTTTTGCTGGCCATGATTCCGCCCGCTCGGCTATCACTGCTCTTAGGGGTATTAAATCTTGCTTCCAACACTTTCCTTCTGCTTATGGCTGGCAGCATTTTCTGGTGCGTCTTACATAGCGCAACGCAAGAGTCTTTGCCTACTTTGCTGGTTGTGGCTTCCAACATTTTTGCGCTTGGCCTGCTTGCAAATTATTTCGGTTTCGGCAAATTTGAGCCAATTCGCTTTTTATGGCCTATAGACTATTGTGCCGGTTTACTCATGTGCTGCTTTTCTGTTTTAATGGCAAAAGAAAGCTTTCGGCTTGCGCACGAAAACCGACATCTTACAGAACATCTGGAAGAAGAAGTCGCCCTGCGTACCCACCAGTTAGAGGCCCTCTCCGAAGAGCGCAAACGCTTTCTTGCCGATGTTTCTCACGACCTTAAAGCACCGCTGTCCGCGATTCATTCTTATATGGAATTGATTCGTTTTGGCAACTTGCAGCTCGATAAAGAAACCCAGAGCTATCTTGAGGTAATCGAGCAAAAGTCCGACGAGATGACCCGTCGGGTTACAACGCTTCAGACCTTTTCTAATCAGGAGCTTCCTACCGGCCCAAAAGAAAGAATTGTGGTTTCCTCTTTTTTAATGGAAGTTTACCGCAGCAATCAGCCGGATGCAGATGCCCAGGGCATTTATTTTGTTTTTCGGCCCGCTACCGAGTCTCTTTACTTTTTTGGCTGGCCGGACAAATGTGCACGGGTGCTGGAAAATCTTATTTATAATGCACTCAGCTTTACCCCCGAAGGTGGCAAAATTACGCTGGGTGCAAAAAAACAGGGCGATTCCGTCCTTATCACAGTGGCAGATACCGGCATCGGCATTCCTAAAACCGAGCTGGAACATATTTTCGAGCAGGGAGTTTCGCTGCGCAGCGCAAGCACCGAGCAGCGTGGCTTGGGCCTGTATTTTGCCCGTAACACTGTGCGCGAGCTCGGCGGTGAGCTGTTTGCACGCAACCTCAGCACCGGTGGTGCCGAGTTCTGTATTTTGCTCCCGCTCTGCCCGTGATGGATTATGGCCTTTTCGTAAATTTTAAGAGGTAGTGCTTGCGGTCTGTCGTCTCACCACCTATAATAAAAGCAGTGCAGCTTGTGCTGTAAACCGAAAGGACAGATCATCACAATGAACGGATTTCGTAATTTTTTCTTTGGGCGCAATGGGTTTGATGCTCTTTCTGGCGCCATTATGGTTATCGTACTCATTCTTTCTTTGCTTTCCCGTATGTTTCCGGACTGGATTTTTCTACCGCTCATCGGCATGGGGCTGATTGTCTGGGTATTCTTCCGCACGATGAGCACCAAAGTTGTGCTGCGCCGTGCAGAAAACGAAAAATTCCTCTCATTTTGGAGCCGTCTGCGCAGCGGACCTTCCAAATTTGACGCACCACTGCAATATCGTTACTTCACCTGCCCTTCCTGTGGACAAAAGGTACGGGTTCCCCGCGGGCGTGGCCGCATTGCCATCACCTGCCCCCGCTGCAATGCGGGCTTTATTGAAAACTCTTAATTCAGTTGCCCAGGCAGCTTAGGTCGCTGTTTGGGCGGCAATTACGGCTTTTCGAAAGGGGAACCGCCAAATGAAAATTTCTACCAAGGGGCGATATGCCCTGCGGCTGATGCTGGATATTGCCGTGCATAGTGAAAACGGTGTGCAGGTGCCCATTGCAGCCATTGCACACCGCCAATCGCTAAGCGAAAAATATTTAGAACAGATTATCACGATGCTGATGCGTGCAGAGTTTGTAAAAAGTGTGCGCGGCGCACAGGGCGGATACCTGCTTTCACGCACAGTGGACAAGTACACTGTTGGCGATATTCTTCGGGTCACAGAGGGCAGCCTCTCCCCCGTTTCCTGTGCAAAATGTGCGGGCACCGAAACTTGCCCGCGTGCAGACGAATGTGTCACCATTGGCATCTGGCGCAGGCTCGACGAAGCCATCGCGGGGGTTGTAGACCAGATTACCCTTGCGGATCTTGTGGCAGAATACCACGAAAAACACAAATCGGAGCAGATTTGCCCCTGCTCTTAGCACAAAAACCAAGGCGCCCTGCCCAGGGCGCTTTTTTCTTTGTCACTCGGCTCTTGCTCCACATATACTGCGCAAGGGAGGCGATTCTTTGGAACATACTGGTTTTTTTTGCGCACTAACACTCGGTTTTGCACTTAGCATCGATTCTTTTCTCGCCGGCGCTGGGCTTGGCATGAGCAAGGTGCGGGTGCCATTACTGTCGGCACTGCTGGCGGGTCTCGTCGGCAGCCTTGCAGTTGGCATCTCACTGATAGGCGGCAAATTTCTGCTTGCCGTACTGCCAGCTTCACTGGCAAAAGCTGCTGGTTTTCTCATCCTGTTCCTTGTCGGTGCCTATAAGTTTTTTGAAAGCACCGTAAAAATTGCACTGCGCCGATGCGGTGGCAGCCATCAGGTGGATTTGAAATGCGGTGGCTTTGGCATTCTGCTGGACCTCTACCTGGTGCCAGAACATGCAGACACTGACCGCAGCGCTATTTTGTCCGGCAAGGAGGCCTCTTTTTTAGGCTTGGTGCTTGCCTTAGACGGCTTTTGCGCGGGTTTTGGTGCAGGGCTATATGCCATTTCCCCTTGGGCACTGCTCATCACTGTGGCCATCACTGGCAGCGCCGCGCTCTTTGCCGGTGCTGCACTCGGCCAGTGGGTATCTGACAGTCCTCTGCCGGATCTTTCACCCGTCGGAGGCATTCTTTTTATGGCGTTGGCAATTTTCCAGTTGAAATAGAGGCCAAAGATTGTTATCATTAAAGAAATGTGTTTTGCATTTTTATGCAGTTTGAGCTCCGGCATTTTCAAGTGTGGTCATACAGCGGGAATGGTATGTCTGCACCGGTCTGTTGCGCAGCTGCAATCGTGGGAAGTATCAACAACAAGGAGGACAAAATCATGGAACCTATCTCAGCGGGCTGGCTGTCATTGCTGCCCCCTCTCGTCGCCATCATACTGGCGCTCACCACCAAAGAGGTTATCACCTCGTTGCTCATCGGTATTTTTTCCGGTGCGCTCATCTATGCTGGCGGCAACGTGGCCTCAGCAACTATGGTTACATTTGACGCAATGTCTGTCCGCATGGGCAGCGGCTCACAAATTCTACTTTTCCTCGCCCTGCTCGGCGCACTCGTCGTAGTCGTCACCAAATCCGGTGGCTCGCGCGCTTACGGCGAATGGGCGATTCAGAAGATTCGCACCAAGCGCGGCGCACAGCTTTCTACTGCGCTGCTCGGCTGCCTCATCTTCATCGACGACTATTTCAACTGTCTGACCGTCGGCACTGTCATGCGCCCCGTAACCGACAAACACGGCATCTCCCGTGCTAAGCTCGCTTACCTCATCGACTCCACTGCTGCTCCTATCTGCATCATCATGCCGATTTCCAGCTGGGCAGTTGCAGTTGGCGGCACCATCGAGCAGGCCGGCTACGGCGCACCCGGCAGCGGTGTTTCCACCTTTATGCAGACCATCCCGTACAACCTGTACGCATTCCTTACGCTGGCTATGGTTTTCGCCGTCTGCGCTTGGAAACTTGATTTCGGCCCTCTTGCTAAATTTGAGCGCAAAGCTGCGCAGGGCGAACTCGGCGCAGTAGAGGCCAAATCCAACCCTCACATGACAGTGGATACCGAGCATGCACATAACGGCCGCGTTTCGGACCTGATTGTGCCGATTGCCGCACTGATTGTTGCTTCTATTACCGCAATGCTTTACCTCGGCGGTTTCTTTGACGGCGGTGTTTCGGTTATGGATGCTTTCGGCAATACCAACGCTTCGCTTGCTCTGGTTATGGGCAGCTTTGTGGCATTGATCGTTGCATTCCTGCTTTATGTTCCCCGCCGCCTTATGGGCTTTGGCGAATTTATGGGCAGCATCACCGAAGGTGTGAAATCCATGGTTTCTTCCTTCATCATCTTAACGCTTGCCTGGACCATCAGTGAGATCTGCACGCTGCTTTCTACCGGTGCCTTTGTCGGCAACCTCGTTGCAGAAAGCAGCCTGCCCATCACTCTGCTGCCCGCTATTATCTTTATCGTTGCTGCCGTGCTTGCTTTTGCAACCGGCACCTCCTGGGGCACTTTCGGTATTCTCATCCCCATCATTGTCATCATCTGCGAGCAGACTGATCCGTCGCTGCTGATTGTAACGCTCTCTGCTACGCTTGCTGGTTCCGTCTACGGCGACCACGTCTCGCCCATTTCGGATACGACGATTCTTTCTTCCACCGGTGCCCAGTGCAACCACATCGACCACGTCAACACTCAGCTCGTTTACGCTACGCTGGTTGGCAGCTGCTGCTTTGTCAGCTACATTATTGCCGGCATCGTCCGCAATCCGTGGCTGCCGCTGCTCTGCGGTTTCGCAATGCTCGGCGTCATTCTGCTGATCGTCAAAAAGCGCACATTGCGCCACGCGCAGCAATAATCATCTTTAACTTAATGCATCCCACAAAAAAGCCCGCTGCACAGTGCAGCGGGCTTTTCTTTATTCTTGAATGGCTTCCTTTTCCGGGGTTTTGGGCTTGCGAGTATAAAGCACCGCGGCCACAAGGCTGGTCAGTGGTATCGTCAACAAAATAGCCATGCTGCCGGTTACCGCCTGCACAATTTCGGTTACAATCATCTCGCGGTTCACCAGCTCCAGCACAGATTTAGCGTAAGCAGCCAGCAGCAGCACGCTGGCAAGCGAAGAGCCAATATACGCCAGCACTAAGGTATTTGCCATCGTGCTCATCATATCCCGGCCAATGTTCATTCCGCTGCGAAACAGCGAGCGCACCGTAACCACTGCCGCCTGATCGGCCAGCTCTGCCAATGCGGATGCCACACTCATCGCAACGTCCATTACCGCGCCCATTGCACCGATAATAATAGCTGCAAATACCACACCTTTGAGGTCTATCGGCTGGGCAGTGCCCAAATCCAGCAAAAACTGTGTTTCTTGCGAAACAAGCCCGGACAGTTTGAGCAGTTTCGTCATCAGCAGTGTAATCGCGCCGGATGCAAATACACCCGCCGCACATCCGATAATAGCGGTGAGCGTTTTGGTCGTGGCACCGTTTACAAGTAACAGCGTGCTGACCACTGTGTAAATGCAAATCATCACCGCACAATAATAAATGTTATACCCTGCAAGCACCATCGGCACAAAAACCACAAACACAGCGGCACAGGTAAACAGCAGCGATAGAATGGTGTGAAAACCTTTCATGCGACCAAAGACCAAAAGCATCGCAAGAAAAACCAGACAGAACACCATAAGCCCGTCGCTGCGCAGATAATCTCCCATCGCATAGGTTGTGGTCGCCATGGGGTCCGGGTTTAAATAAAGGCTTACCTTGTCCCCTACCTCAATCTCTTCCATCTGGCCGCCAAACATACCGTCAATAACCTGCTCGGCAAGCAGCGTTTCGCCCTTATGTGTCCCTTCCAGCCCCTGTGCAAAAAACTGGATATGCACACTTTGTACCATATCTGTGGTAGTAAAACCTTGTTGCTCTTTCACCTCGCGGTTCGAGATGGAAATTACTTTCGCCTTAATCAAACTGGGATCACTAAAGGGCGGAAAAAGTCCGCCGCTTTGCATCGCAAGGCGATTTCCTGCATACAAAAATGCGACCGAAAAAATCACTGTTACAAAATACAATACCCTTCGCGCCGTCTGCGCCGAAACATAAGTCTTATCTTTCATATCATTCCCTCATTTCCACCGTGCTGCGCTTGCAGGCGCAGTAGTTTTCCACTTTCCGCGGGCCCAGTGTGGAAAACTTCCGTCTATTCTGGTTTTTTATTACGAGGCAGCGCATCCGGCTTTGCGTCTGTTTGTAAATGGAAGCCAATTTGCATCCCAGACTGATAGATACCGTACAATTTTGCCGCATCCGCGCAAACCTGTCGCATAAATGCTATATTGCTTTAGTGTTGCCCGTCTACGCTTTTATTTGCGCCACCAATAAAAAACAGCAAAAACCGTACGATGTCTGCGTTCTTGCTGTTTTTCGGTATTAAACTATCAAAAAATTATGTTCACAATGTGTAACCGCAAAGGCTCCAGTCACTGCTTTCCCCAAGCCAGGCGGCAAGGCGCGTCAGTCCCTCTTCGTCTTCTGCGGTAAACCGTCCTTTACGAGGGCTGTCGATGTCCAGTACACCTAGCAATTTACCCGCGGCATACAGCGGCAGTACAATTTCGCTGGCGGAGGCTGCATCACAGGCAATGTGTCCGGGAAAAGCATGTACGTCCTCTACCCGCTGCACCTTACCTGTGGCGGCAGCAGTACCACAGACACCGCGCCCCAGCGCAATGTGCAGGCAGGCAGGCTTGCCCCAAAACGGGCCAAGCAACAGTTCACCTTGATGCATCAAATAAAACCCTGCCCAGTTGATTTCCGGCAAAGCCTCGCCAAGCAGTGCCGCCAGGTTGGCGAGATTTGCCAGCGGGTGCGGCTCGCCTTCGGTCAGCGCTTTGGCCATCTCAAACAGCAGCTCATACCCCTCATGTTTGTTTGCGCCAAACTCGTTCCATGTCAGCTCCATCGGTTTCCCCCTGCATTATTTTACAAACACCGCAAAGCTGCCTGCATAAAAATCGCACACTTTG
Source organism: Pygmaiobacter massiliensis (assembly GCF_900199435.1). Classification (GTDB taxonomy): domain Bacteria; phylum Bacillota; class Clostridia; order Oscillospirales; family Ruminococcaceae; genus Pygmaiobacter; species Pygmaiobacter massiliensis. The sequence goes on along the minus strand of NZ_OAML01000003.1, from coordinate 1,614,305 downwards.
CGCACTTCGTCATTTTCTGCTTTTGCTGCCTCATCGTAAAGTGCCACCACGCGGCAGCCTGCCTCTTTGGCTGTTTTCATGGCATAAAGCGAATCTTCAAACATCGTCACTTCACAAGGTGCAACACCCAGCCGCTCTGCCACCAGCTCAAAAAAGTGCGGGTCTTTTTTGGTTACACCCAGCTCGCTTGCGCTGATAAACAGATCCAGATCCTGCAAAATGCCAAGCCGCTCCAGCGCAAATTTCAGATAAGCCTTTTCGCTATTGGTCGCAGCACATACCCGCACACCGCTTGCTTTAAGCTGGCGGATATAATCCAGCACAAACGGTTTAGCTGTCACTTTGTCTTGGTACTCATCTCGCACCATGCCGATAATTTCGGCCACGCCTTCTTCTACCGGTACGGAAAGCCCGCAGTTTTCGTTGCACCAACGTACCGCCTCCGGCACATTGTGCCCACGCAATTTTGCTACTACATCTTCGGGCGGGGTGACCCCATGGGCACGCAGGTATTTATCGGCAATCCCCCACCAGATATACATTGAATCGAGCAGCGTACCATCCACATCAAAAACAGCACAGTCTACTTTTCGGTCAAATCGGTCATACTCTTCCAGGAAGCTTTGCTTTTTGCCGTTTTTTACTAGGCCCGGCAATGCACCAATATTGACGTTGTGCAGGCTGCGGAAGATATTGACATCAATTTGCGAGTCTTTCTTTTTCAACGTTTTCAGCAGGGCTTTGGTCTCGCTGCGCTTACCGCCATCGGTGCCCGTTTCAGTACGGTGCTTGGTGCGGCTGCAGGCACACTGTAAAAATTCCAAATGGTTATAATTTTTCCAGGCAATAATATCCTCTTCGCGCACAAGATAAAGTGGACGGATTAGCTCCATCCCTTCAAAATTGGTGCTGTGCAGCTTAGGCATCATTGTTTTGATTTCTGCACCGTAAAACATACTCATCAATACCGTTTCGATGACGTCATCAAAATGGTGACCCAGCGCGATTTTATTGCAGCCCAGCTGTTGCGCAAATTTATAAAGGTAACCGCGCCGCATTCGCGCGCACAGGTAGCAGGGGCTGTCGCCCGCCTGCTCCACCGCTTCAAAAATGCCAGAATTAAAAATCTTCACCGGGATGCCAAGCAGCTTTGCATTTGCCTCTATCTGGGCCCGGTTTTCGGGTGCATAGCCGGGGTCCATCACTAAAAATTCCAGCGAAAATTTCATGTAGCTATGGCGCTGCAGCTCTTGCATGCACTTGGCCAGCAACATGCTGTCTTTGCCGCCAGAGATGCAAACCGCGATGCGGTCGCCCTCGGCAATCAGCTCATAATCCTTCACGCCGCCAATAAATCGGTTCCATATTACCTTGCGGTATTTTTTTATAATGCTGCGTTCAATCGCCGTGCACTGTTCCATTGTGTTCTCCTACATTAAAATATTTGCAGTCTCTTAACAAAGAATAGAGAAAACCAAGAATCTTGTCAAGTAAACGTTTTTTCGTACATTTCCGGGTTTTTGTTTAGGGTTTACTCACAGAAAGCATCGGTTTCCACAAAGAAAATTCAGCCTGTTTCACGCTTGTGCGTTATGTTACAGCATGGTATGATTATATTTGAAACTATTTCGTTAATTTTTTAACTGGTCTTCGACACCTTTTGTCGGCCCATCATAGATTGATTATTGATACATGAAGGAAAGGAATTGGAACGTTATGAGTGGTATCCGAGGGATTTATTCTTCCGTCACAGACATTCGGCGCAAAGTTTTCACCGAGGTCGCCCGAATGGCATATGAAGGGGGAGATTATTCCCGCATCGAAGAATTGCCTTACACGATTATTCCCGGTGAGAAAGCATCTTACCGCGGCAGCATCTTTTTAGAGCGCGCCATCGTATCTGAGCGTATTCGCCTTGCTATGGGCTTAAATCTGCGCCCGCTAGATCAGCACGCCCCGCTTTCCTACGGGGTAGAAGAAAGCGCGATTCCCGAAAAATATTACGAACCGCCGCTCATCAACATCATCAAATTCGCTTGTAACTCCTGCCCGGAAAAGCGTTTTCTGGTTACCGACGGCTGCCAGGGCTGCCTGGCACATCCCTGCAAAGAGGTTTGCCCCAAAGATGCCATTTCGTTTGATTCGCACGGCCATAGCCATATCGACCCCGCGAAATGTATCAAATGCGGCCGCTGCGCCACCGTCTGTCCCTACCATGCCATCATCAAGCAAGAGCGTCCCTGTGCGGTCGCCTGCGGCATGGGCGCAATCCACAGCGATTCGCTGGGTCGCGCAGAGATTGACTACGACAAATGCGTTTCCTGCGGCATGTGCCTCGTCAACTGCCCCTTTGGCGCCATTTCGGACAAGAGCCAGATCTTCCAGCTCATCCAGGCCCTCAATGCCGGTGAAAAAGTCATTGCCATCATCGCCCCGGCTTTTGTCGGTCAGCTTGGCCCAGATATGACCCCCGACAAGCTGAAAACTGCAATGAAGATGCTCGGTTTCCGTCACGTGGCCGAGGTTGCTGTCGGCGCTGACCTTTGCACGCTGGACGAGGCAAAAGACTTCCTTGAAAAAGTTCCCGCAGAGCAGCCGTTTATGGCAACTTCCTGCTGCCCCAGCTGGTCTGTTATGGCGAAAAAGCTCTTCCCCGACCTTGCGCCCTATATCTCGATGGCTCTTACCCCGATGGTGCTCACCGCACGTCTGTGCAAACGCCAGCACCCGGGCGAAAAGGTCGTCTTCATCGGACCTTGCAGTGCGAAAAAGCTGGAGGCCAGCCGTCGTTCTATCCGCAGCGATGTTGATTTCGTCCTCACCTTTGAAGAGGTCATGGGCATGTTTGAAGCAAAAGGCATCGATTTCGATACCATCACCGAAACCCATCCCCTGCGCGAAGGTACTGCTGCGGGTCGTGGCTTTGCAGTGGGCGGCGGTGTTGCTGCTGCAGTCAAAGAGGCTATCTCTCATATTGATCCGGACCGCGAGGTAAAGGTGGTTGCGGCACAGGGTCTTGAGGAATGCAAAAAGATGCTTATGCTTGCAAAAGCCGGTAAATATAACGGCTACCTGCTCGAAGGCATGGGCTGCCCCGGCGGATGCGTTGCGGGTGCCGGTACTCTGCAGCCCATCGAAAGATCTATCGCCAATATCAAAGCCTATACCAATCAGGCAGAAGATAAGAGCGCAACCGAGTCGAAGTACGAGATTGAGCTTCCCCTGCTGCTCGAAGATTAATAAAAAGGCCGCCTGCAAATTGCAGGCGGCCTTCTGTATTAATGTTTTATAGCTGTCGTTTTTTCAGTAAGGTGCCTTTGTGCTTTTACGCGATACATTGCCTGGTCCGCTGCGCTCAGCATAGCGTCTACGGTCAATTCGTCTTGTCTGCTGTACATGGTAACGCCTACACTCAAGGAAATCCAATAAGGCAGCCCTTGCTGGGTGTTCACTTCCGCTGTTTTTTGCTGAATCGTTTCTTTTATGGCCTGCCAGTCACCAGCTGCTGTAGTATGTCCTATAATGACAAATTCATCTCCGCCAAAGCGCCCGATAAAATCCTTCTTCCGGCAACTGCCCCGCAAGATTTTTCCTACCTGAATTATTGCTTGGTCGCCAGCTAAATGCCCACATTGGTCGTTGATGTTTTTAAAATGGTCGACATCCACCATCGCCAAAAAAAGTTGGTAGCCACTATCTGGCAGATGTTCCATCTCCCATGCCAGCTGCACATTGGTTTGGCGGCGGTTAAAAAGGCCGGTTAGCATATCTCGCGAAAGTTGGTTATTTTGAAGATTGATAAAAAGGATGAGTAGCGAAATAGCAGAACATACCCATACAATCGACATACCGTAAAAACGCAACTGCAACAGATTGCCAATAAAGGTAGGCAGTGGAAAAATCAGCAACGCGCAATAAACCGAAGCTTCCCGTATCTGCTTAGGATTGATTTTCTCAGCTACCGTCAGCACTACACTCGCTGCCCAGTAAACACATGCCAGTGTCATAACAACCCACATATAAGGGCCGCGGTGGTACCTGTTTTCCTCAGAAATCTGATACACCCAGCCCGTCCAAGGGCTTGCAATAATAATAGCGCTGCTTAGCACTTGGGGGGCCCACAACAGAACAGTCGATTGCTTGCTCGGCTGATAATCCGGGCAAAGGCACTGCAAAGAGTATTGCATCCAAAAATAACCAAAGCATCCGTGCATCAAGAAAAATACAACACACAGTACATGCGTAATTAGAATCCAATGAGAAGCAGAACGGCCCCTCAGCAAATAGATACCAATATCCGAAAGTAAAATTACACCGTTGGTCACCAGCATCTTAATGAAAATCTGTCTCTTTTTTGTCTCGTTTACACGGTGTGTACCGACGACATAATACCACATGGTTACCAGCATAACCAACGCAATCGTATTCACTTCTATATACTGTGCCATTTCATAGTTCACAGTTCTACCTCTTGCTTTCCCAAAACCGGTTCTATTTTGTAAAAGTCAGGGCGCTGAAAGTCAGCGACCAAGCAGTCTGCCTGCGAGATTCAGCAGACGGTTATTTCATTTTGCAAAAGAGCAATCGGTTTTGCAGAACAAAAAGCACTCCGCTCAAAATAATCTTTGTTATTTTAGCATTTTTTCAACACATTGTCGACTTGTACAGCGCATTAAATCAACATTTCTTTACTCATCAGTTCGCTTGACAAGCTCCCGCTTTCCGCGATATAGTTAAGGGTACAATTCTCATCTATAAAGGACGTGACAAGCGATGAACGCCAAAATCGTGGTTATCAAAGGCGACGGCATCGGCCCGGAAACTGTTTCCGAGGCTATGCGTGCGCTTGCCGTCATCGGTAAACGGTTCGGGCACACCTTTCATCTGCAAGAGTATGAAGCCGGTGGCTGTGCCATTGACCACAGCGGCAGCTGCCTGCCGGACGATACCCTTGCGGCCTGCCTTGTGGCAGACTGCGTGCTGTTTGGCGCAGTTGGCGGCCCCAAGTGGGACAGCTTGCCCCAGCACCTTGTGCCGGAACGCGCACTGCTGACCATGCGTGACAAAATGGGGCTTTACGCAAACCTTCGCCCGATTAAAATGTTTCCACAGCTTTACCATGCCAGCCCGCTGCTGCCTCAGGTAGCGGCGCAGGGCATTGATCTGATGCTGGTGCGTGAGCTGACCGGCGGCATTTATTTCGGCAGCCACGACATCGTGCTGCGCGGCGGTCAAAGTGTTGCAAGTGACTTGATGAGTTACAGCGAATCTGAAATTGAGCGGATTGCGCGCACTGCGTTCGAAATGGCAAAAAAACGCCATGGGCGGGTTGTTTCGGTCGACAAATCCGACGTTCTCTCTTGCAGCCGCCTTTGGAAAGAGGTCGTGCATCGCATTGCACGGGACGAATACCCCTCTATTCAGCTTACCGATATGCTGGCAGACAGCATTGCAATGCAGTTGATGCGCAACCCCTGGCAATTTGATGTGGTGCTCACTGAAAATATGCTTGGCGATGTGCTTTCTGGGGAAGCATGTATGCTGACAGGATCCATCGGTATGATTCCCTCGGCCAGCCTGGGGGATGGCACCGTAGGCATCTACGAACCGATTCACGGTTCTGCGCCCGACATTGCGGACCAGAACATCGCTAACCCCATCGGTGCTATCTTATCCATTGCTATGATGCTGCGGTCCTCTTTCGGCCTGCTGTCAGAAGCTGAGGCGATTGAGACGGGGGTTAACCGTGTGCTGGACGACGGTTACCGCACCGTTGACATTATGAGCGCCGGCTGTGTACCGGTAAGCTGCTCTAAGATGGGCGAGCTGATTGCAGGCGCAATCCTTTCTTCGCAGATGTACCGCAAAATAGCCCGCACTCTGCCGCAGCCATCCGTGCAAGGCTCGAAAAAAAGCAAAAAAGCAGCAGATTTCTTTTAAAGGTCCCCCAGTCTCTTAAGTATTTGCGCGCAGTGTGCGTAAAGATAAATTTTATTGTAGTTAACCCTGTAACTTACACGCAGGGTTTAGATTGGAAAGGAAGAAAAACATGAAAGCCAGAATCCCGAAACACCGTGAATTTATCATCAATCTCAACGAAGAGGAAGAACCCCGCCACAAAGAGTGCTGGGAAAAACTCGAGGAAATCGTAAAAGAGTACCAGAAAGAGGGCAAATCCATCTACACCTCTACTTTCATCGAAGACAACGAAGAGAAGGTTAAGGCTCTGCAGCAGGATTTCAAATTCACCTATACCATCGAAGAGCGCTAAACTGCTTTGGCAAACCGCTGTAAAGCAAAGCCTTTTCTATTTATGCAGCAGCGGCAAGCCCAATTTAAGGGCGTGCCGCTGCTTTCTTTTTTAATCGCTCGAAAGGAGCAGCTTTATGGAAATCACAATTCGCAACGAAACCCCTGCCGATTACCGCAAAGTAGAAGAACTGGTGCGTGAAGCCTTTTGGAATCACTACGTCCCCGGGTGCAGCGAGCATTACCTTGCACACACGCTGCGAGGTGCCGAGGCTTTTTTGCCAGAGCTGGATTTTGTAGCCTTAAAAGAAGATACCCTCATCGGTAATATCATGTATGCGCAAAGCGAAATTGTTGGCGATGATGGCACAAAACACCCGGTCCTCACTTTCGGGCCGTTTGCAGTGCTGCCCGCATTTCAAAACGCAGGGGTGGGGCAAGCGTTGCTTTCCCATAGTCTAGCGGCGGCAAAAGCACTGGGCCATACCGCTGTTCTTATCTTTGGCGACCCTGCTTTTTACACAAAAGTTGGCTTTGTGCCTGCCGAAAGCTATGGCATCGGCACTTCGTGGAATAGCTACCTGCCCTCTCTGCTGGCTTTAGAGCTGGTTCCTGGGGCGTTGAAAGGTTGTGCCGGCCTTTTTTATGAAGGGGATGCGTATGATTTTGATACAGAAGAAGCAAGGGCCTTTGACCGCAGTTTCTCTGCCAAACAAGAATACAGCGGCCTGCCCTCTCAGCTGCGCTTTGCGCAACTTGTGGCAAGCGGTAAACCGCGCAGCTAAAGTAATGCAAGGCAAGCAACCAGCTCCAGTTCCTTGGTCACACCTAAGTCCATTTTAAAATAAAAAACACTCGGCGCACCTGATAGGTCGTCGAGTGTTTTTGCGATGTATGACTTGCGCCAAGCAATCCCAAAAGGTTAACTAATTTTCGCCACCTCGGCTTAAAACAATTCAACCTCAGCGCGCCGTGCAAAGCCTTCTTCCAGCTCATGCTGGTGGTAGAGGTAACCCGCGTCGTCATAGTACTTAGCACCTACCGGGCATTTTTTCACACAGGCACAGCACTTGATGCAAATGCCGGGCACCTCCGCCGGGTTTTCTTTGTTGATGGAACCCATGGGGCAAACCTCTGCACATAGACCGCATTTGGTACAGGCGTCGCTGGTCTTCGGCTTTACTTTTAAAATATTCACCGGGTTCCCGGCGCGGTCACGCGGGGTGTAATAGGGGCGAATGGGGTCTTCACCGCGCACTTCCACGGGCGCCGTCGGCAGCTCGTTCAGCGCTTTGGCGCGTGCTGCTGCGGTCTGGCCCAATTGTACGGCAAGTGCCATATCTTCCACATCCGGGCGGCCTGCGCCAAGTGTCGTGGAAAAAGAGTGCTCACCCACAAAGCCGCCTGCGGCAATGGTACGGCAGCCATCGGCCTCCAGCAGGTTGCGCAGCTCAATCAGCCCATCGTCAAAATTACGGTTGCCAAACAGCACTATCGGCACAGCTAGGGTATTGTCGCCCTTCACCCTGTCCCGCACATAGGGCATCAGCAGGTTGGGTACACGACCCGCATAAACGGGTACACCGAAGAACACCAGTTCCTCTGCGCCAAAGGTAAGCGTATTTTCGCGGGCACCGGGCAGGGTAAAATCACTTACCACGACCGGCACGCCCAGTTGCTCGGCGGCAGCTTTTGCAGCTGCTGCAACAATTTTTTCGGTCGTGCCTGTGGCACTAAAATAGACCGCCCGCACCTGATTGATTTTCATATCTGCAACTTCCTTTTTTATGCTATATTTCCGCCGGCCTCCGGCGTTTTGATTCCAGATCTTTCTTTAATTGCGCTACATTTTATAACCCAAGCAAATAAAAACACTTTTTAAACAAAATACAAAAGGATAGTATTAAAAGGTTTTCACAAGCTTTGCCTGTATTGTATGTTTCTGACTGTTTACAATTATTCCCAGTATAGCACAAATTCTGCCGCTCGCAAAGGCCACGCATCGTTTCTTTTACGCAAAAAGCGATGCCTGTGTAGCACAGACATCGCTTTTAAAAGTTACTTTTCTTTTGGAGGTGCTTCACTTTCTGTTTTTTGCGGTTTATTGCAACGCTCCTGACAAGACGCGCAATTGCCACCACAACCAGGATGCTTGCGGCGATAACGTACCGCCAACACCACGCAAAGTAAAATCAGCAGAATCAAAAATAAATCAAAACCGCTCATAACATATCTCCTTTGGCCGCTCCAGTGCTAAACACCCAGCAAAACCCGCCCCAGTTGGTAAACAAGGCAGCTGACTGCCCAGGCCACACCGGTTTGAAACAGCACCACGCCTGCCGCAGCAAGGCTGGAGTTCATCTCTCTGCGCACTGCCGCAATAGCAGCCACGCAAGGGGTGTATAGCAGCGTGAAAATCAAAAACGAAAATGCAGAAAGCGGAGTAAAAATACTGCTAAGGGTAACCTGCAAATTGCCCCCTGTCAGCACTGCAAAGGTGGATACTACCGCTTCTTTCATCGTAAACCCGGAAATCAGCGCCGTTGCAGCGCGCCAGTCGGCAAAGCCCAACGGTGCAAACACCGGGGCCAACAGCCGCCCCACTGAAGCAAGCATCGAAGCCGAGGAATCCGCCACGATATTAAATCGGATATCAAACGTCTGCAAAACCCAGATAATAATCGAAGCAACAAAAATTACAGTAAACGCGCGGGTCAAGAAATCTTTCACCTTATCCCAAATCAACAAAGCCACGCTTTTGGGGCTCGGTAGCCGATAGCTGGGCAACTCCATCACAAATGGTACCGGGTTGCCGCCAAACACGGTATCTTTCATCAAAAGCCCCAGCAATACCGCCAGTACCATGCCGATGATATAAAGCAAAATCATTACCAACGCGCCATGTTCGGGGAAAAACGCAGCAGTAAAAAGTGCATAGATAGGCAGCTTTGCGCTGCAACTCATAAACGGAGTAAGCAAAATGGTCATCTTGCGGTCGCGCTCACTGGAAAGGGTGCGGGTCGCCATAATGGCAGGCACGCTGCATCCAAAACCGATGAGCATCGGTACAAAGCTGCGCCCGGAAAGCCCGATTTTTCGCAGCAGTCCATCCATGACAAATGCCACACGCGCCATATAGCCGGAATCCTCCAGCATTGAGAGGAAGAAGAACAGTACCACGATAATCGGCAAAAAGCTAAGCACGCTGCCTACACCGGCAAAAATGCCATCTATAATCAGACTGCGCAGCACTGGGTTTGTGCCAAAATTAATCAGCCATTGCTGCACCGCAGCGGTCACTGCTGCAACCCCCATCTCCAGCCAGTCCGAAAGCAGCGCCCCAACCACGCCAAACGTCAGCCAAAATACCATTGCCATAATACACAGAAAAATGGGTATTGCAAAATAGCGGTGGGTCAAAACTGCGTCAATCTTAACGCTGCGTTCATGCTCTTTGCTTTGTCCGGTTTTTACTACCGTTTTGGCACAGAGTCCCTCAATAAAGGTGTACCGCATATCGGCCATAGCGGCTTCGCGGTCGGTGCCAAGCTCACGCTCCATCTCATCGATGGTATGCGCCAGCATTTCTTTTTCGTTTTCGGAAAGTTTCAAGCGAATCAGCATCGGCTCGTCGCCTTCAATCAGTTTGCTTGCCGCAAATCGCATCGGCACGCCTGCCGCCGCTGCATGGTCTTCAATCATATGCGCTGTCGAGTGAATTGCACGGTGTACCGCACCGGAGCAAAAATCCAGCCGCTTCGGTACCCGCTTGCGCTCTACCGTGCTAATGGCAGCTTCTATCAGCTCGTCTACGCCTTCATTCTTTGCCGCAGCGATTGGTACTACCCGTACGCCAAACTCTTCAGAAAGGGCCTTTAAATCGATTGAGGTGCCGTTGGCACGCACTTCATCCATCATGTTCAGTGCAATAACCATAGGCAGCCCCAGTTCAATCAGCTGCATCGAAAGATAAAGGTTGCGCTCGATGTTCGTCGCATCCACAATATTAATAATGCCGTCCACCTTGCCCGAAAGCAGATAATCTCGGGTTACAATCTCTTCTTTGGTATAGGGTGAAAGCGAATAGATACCCGGCAAATCGACGACCACTGCGTCGCTATGCTTGCGAATAATACCCTCTTTTTGCTCTACCGTAACACCGGGGAAATTACCCACATGCTGGTTAGAGCCTGTCAGTTGATTGAACAGGGTGGTTTTACCGCAGTTTTGGTTACCGGCCAGTGCAAAAATCATACCTGCGTCCTCCCTATTCTACTTCTATTTTATCGGCATCTTCCAGCCGCAGCGTCAGCTCGTAGCCACGCAGATGCAGTTCAATCGGGTCTCCCATTGGGGCGACTTTTCGCACCATTACCGCAGTTTTGGGTGTTAAGCCCATATCCAGCAAATGGCGGCGCAATGCGCCTTCGCCCCCCACCAGCTTAATGGTAGCCGGTGTTCCAAGCGGCAGTTCACTTAGTTTCATCGTGTTTCCTCCCTGTTGCGGCGCTGCCGCCTTGCCGTGCGGTGCGCCTACAAGTTAGCAAGCGCTAACTTTGCAGTAAAAAAGAGCGGCACAGTTGTACCGCTCTTTTAGAATATATCAGTTATCAAAGGATGTCAACGTTTTTTATTAGTCAACGCTAACTTCTCTTATTTCCACAAAAAAACCAGATTAGCCGACACTGATTTTTGCTTCTGGCAAAACGGCCCGCTTGCACTGGTCGCCAGCGCTGATGCTCAAGGTCATTGCCATAGAAATCGGCCCTACACGACCAATCAGCATTGCTAAAATCGTTACAATTTTTGCTATCGTGCCCATTGTTGCTGTAACGCCTACCGAAAGGCCGACGGTGCCAAATGCCGATACCGCTTCAAACAGGCAGTCAATCAGGTTTCCGTCAATCATGCCGTTGCGGGCTGGCGTATCAAACACCAACACCAGCGTGGTAAACATTACAACCATCATCGCAATGGTCACTATAGTAAGAGATTTATAAACCGTCTTTTTATCGATGCGACGCCCGCGAATAATTGGGTCTTCACGCCCGCTCGAAACGCCCATAACGGTCATAATAATAATCGCAAATGTGGTAACCTTCACGCCGCCGCCCGTGCCACCAGGGGCTGCACCAATAAACATTAAAAACGTGCAGGCCAATTTAGAGAGGACATGCATGCTGCCAAGGTCAATACTGTTAAAGCCTGCCGTACGGCAGCTCACCGATTGGAACAGTGCTGATAGTATCTTTTCCGAAAGTGAAACATCCGCAATTGTTTTTGTGTTGTTCCACTCCATCGCACCGATGACAACAGCGCCAAGCAAAATAAGAACGCCTGTCATAAGCAAAACAATTCGGCTGTGCAGCATCAGCTTTCTGCTTTTGGGATATAGCAGAATGTCTGACCACACAATAAAACCGAGGCCACCGAAAACGATCAGCAACATAATAATGCTAAGCACATACCAGTTGTTCGAGAACATGGTTAAGCTGGTATAGGGTGCAACGCTGCCAAACAGGTCAAACCCGGCATTACAGAACGCTGAAATAGCGGTAAATACCGAAAGCCAGACCGCACGCGCGCCAAACTCTGGCGCAAGCGCTGGCAGCAGCAAAATGGCGCCGCAGGCTTCGCAGGTAAATGTAATGCGCATTACCGTGTAAATAATTTTTTTCGCGGCAGCGGCATTGTCAAAATTGACCGAGTCACTTGCCAGCTTAAGGCTTTTAAAACCAAGCCGTTTGCCCATTACCAAGCCAAAAAAGGTAGTCAGCGTTACCAACCCCAACCCACCGATTTGGATAAGCAACATGATAACGACCTGGCCAAACAAAGTAAAAGCGCTGAAGGTATCGTAAACGACAAGACCTGTTACGCAGGTGGCCGAGGTTGCGGTGAACAGCGCGTTTAAAAACGGAATTCCCCCCGGGGCCTTCGTTGAAAATGGCAACATCAACAAGAGCGTACCACATAAAATCACCGCTAAAAAGCTTCCGACGATAACCCGCGCGGGCGAAAGCCGACCTGGCTTTTTGGGAGATTTAAAAACATCACTCCAATTTTTGAAATTGCCTAATGCATCACTTTTCAATTTTTATTTCCTCACTTTGAAATGCACTCCCGGGCACAACTGCAATGCCGCTATTACAGCTTAAAAAGTGCCTTCGCGCAGAGTGCCAACTTTTTTTGTCTCAAGTTGTCACACCGCGCGGTCATTATATTGTACCACCACCTAATAGGTATTTCAACTTGATTTTTTATCTTTTTTACTTTATAATGTTTTCTAGCTTAAAGGCCGCTTTTTATGCGAACTTTCCCGTTCACTTATGGCCTTAACCCAAGCCATTTCCTCGTGTTTACGCGCTTGCTGCACTATTTGCGTTTAAGCAAAACTAAGGCTTCGGCGGGCACAGCCAGCGTTTTTGCAGCTTTTTATAATTGGCTTAGGTTATTATTTTTCCGCTTTTTTAGCTCATTCATACTATACAATTGCTATGGCCGACACTGGTGCCAGCTTCACGAGCTCTAAGGCAAGCAAATTCTAACCGCTAAATTTAAGTCCATAACGCTCCACATTTTGAATTTTTGATATCTCTCATAAACCGTTTATCCTTAATAAAATATATGTCTCCGTAGCTCAGATGGATAGAGCGCTCCCCTCCTAAGGGAGAGGCCCCCGGTTCGACTCCGGGCGGGGACACCATTCAGGACTGAAAATGCAAGCTCGCTTGTGTTTTCAGTCCTTTTATTTTGGTAAAATCCTGTCGCATGCTGGCCTTTTTTCTGCGGCTTTCAAAGCTGAGGGTGGAAAGGTCGACCTTAGCTGCTTTACCGCCGCCATTGCTTATTCCTTAGCCAAACTGCCATTTGGTTTCGCCCTCAACAGGGTGCTTTTTAACTTCAGAAATTTTCTGGGAAGCTCACACTCGATGAAGGCATAGCGGTAAGCTCGCGTTCTCATAAAAAGCTTGTTGTTTTGATTTTGTCTTTAAGCCAACTATATCAAAAGAATGAAGCTGGGACCATGAAACAGCAGCAGCAATCTTCCTGCCAGCATGATTTAAATAGGTAAATTTTGTCTTGCGAGTGTTTGAATCTCAAATTTTTCCTCATACTGTTATTGAATGGATTGTTAACTCATGCCGTAGAAAGGATTACTTGAACTATGTCGCAAAATTCACTTTCTCGCTTTGCTGCCTGCAGCCCTGCTGATTACCGCTGCCTCAAGGCGCAAATCGACGCTGCCTCTCAAGAGGGGCGGTCTTATGAGTTTGGCAACTGCCTGCTTTTGCCGGGTTGCCGGCCGCAGCAGGCGACTGTAAGCTTTTGGCGTGACCGCACAGGGTATCTTATGTCGGTGTTTCCCCCAGTTTCTTACACTGGGCGCAACACCGCGGCGGTCTGCCTGTTTCGTACTTCTCGGCAAGGCTTTGCTAACTTTGATGCCTTACAGTCATTTTTGGGCGATCTTGCACAGGGCAGCTTTACCCCTGTGCCGTTTGGTCCCACTACTTCTCTTACAGAAGCAGATGAGGTGGTGCTGCCCGAAAGCACTGCATCCCGCTCTCCGGGCTATCAGGCCCTCGCCGCCGCGCTTGGGCGCACGGTAATCGGGCAGGAGCGTGCCATAGAGGCAACCGCGTTTAAGCTTTTCACGCATATTAGTAAAAAAAATCCGCTTCGCCCGCTTTCACTCATCTTTCACGGCCCCACCGGGGTCGGTAAGTCAGAGCTTGGCAAACAGGTTGCGCCGGTGCTTAACAGCTTTTTGGGCGAAAACACTTATCAATTTGTCTGGACGGAGCTAAACACTTTTACCCAGGCACATTCGGTATATCGCCTCGTCGGGGCACCCCCGGGCTATGTGGGCTACGATGATAAGCCGGTATTGGAGGCCGTAATGCAAAACCCCAACACCGTATTTATGTTTGACGAACTTGAAAAAGCGCATCCGGAAGTTTTAAAAACCCTGATGTCTGTTCTTGATGAAGGCCGTTGTGCTGCCCGCAAAGAGTTTTCCGGTCATAAGCGCGAGTTGGATTTTCGCCGCTGCATCTTTTTGTTTACAACCAATACCGACTTATCTGGCAAACTGGGGCACCGCAGCCAAGAGCCGGTGAACACATCCGCCTTGTCCAGTTTTTCCGCTCCAGGCACTGTTTCGCTTGCCAATCGCATTTTTGAGGCCAACGAGCGCGGGCGCCGTGCTTTGGCAGACAGTGGCGTGCTAAAAGAGATTGCAGGGCGCTTTGGCGGATATATCGAATTTTTACCGCTGGATAACCGTGCCAAGGTACTCATTATCGCACAGCAAATTGTTGCATTAGGGCGCGAGTTCGACATCGAAATCGTGTATGTTTCCCCCGCTATTATTCAGGCTATTCTGGACCAGGCCGTCACCGAAGCGTTTTCGGTGCGCTCTCACGCCAGCATTATTGAAGGGTATCTTACCGAGTTTTTGCTCTGCCATGCAGAGGATTACCCCGATACCCCGATGCGACTTGAAGGCACTGTCGATGCGCTTCGTCTGGTTCCGTTGGCTCCACCTCCCCCCGCTGACGCCAAACGGCGGGGCGCATAGGTCATAAAAACAATTTGGCGTTGTTCCCTTTCCCTCCAAAAGCAGAAAAGCTGATACCGAAATTCCGGTATCAGCTTTTCTGTTTTAAGCGGCGTTTTGGCTGCTGCTTTTTGTATCAGAGCTTGCAGCAATTTTAGGCAAAAGCTGCGTAATGGTTTCATTTTTTTGGTCTAGCCGGTAGAGATATTTTTTATCCCCTGTCATTAAATAAATTCCCTGTACCTGCCCGGTCAGCTGTGGGTCGGTAGTGTTGTAGATGCTAAACTTAAGACAAGCGCGGTTGTCCACAAAAACAAGGCCGTCTACCGGGTAAATCTGATAATCGCTCATCTTATCACCGGTCAACCCCACGTCTGCAGGTTCCAGCTTCTTAAAATAAGAAATCGCTTCGCTTATGGTCATTGGCTCTACCGGCTCTGTAATTCTGCCCTCTGGCTGGCTTACCGTAACGGTGCACTCCTCGTCTTTCCACGCAAGGTCAATGGCAAAGATATGCTTTTCTACAGCCGATGATTTTGCTACGCGCAACGTGCCTTCGGTAGGCAACAGGTCCGGCATTTCTGTTACTTCAGCAGCTTCATCCATAACATTAAATTCAGAATCTTGTGTTGTCAGCCACTCCGCGTAAGCTTTTACCGTTTCGTTTACCTGTGCAATCTTTTCATAGCGATAAACGTAAACCGGCGCTGTGCCAGAAGAAGCGTCTTCTTTCGGCTCCTCTATTGCAACAAGGCTGCCGTTATCCTCTGTCAGCATTTGGTCCAGTGGGGACGCGCTGTCCTCGCCAATTACATATGCCTCCGGGGGTTGCGGTGCATCTTTACCGCAGCCGCTGAGCACCGTGGCGGTTAATAAAATTGCAGGCAGCAAAATCGTGGCCGCTCTACTTATGGTTCGCATTATCTGGATACCTCTCCTAGCTCATTAAAAATATGGTCTGTTTCTCTGATGCACTCCATGTAGAGCATTGCCACCTGCTCAGGGCAAATCCGCAAATCCAAATCTGGCAGCTCTGCGTTGGGGTCGCCTTTTTCGTATGTCATTGCGTAATCTAAAAAGCGAGAATATTCATTTTCTGCTTTGTCCAGCAGCACTTCTGAAATCACCACAGGAACGTTAATCTCTTGCAGCAACTCACTCATTTCAATGCCCAGAATTTGATCCAGTAAACTGAACATACCGAGCAAAAATCCGCGATCGCTATATTTCGCCATGTTGGATTCCAGCATCAGCCGCTCTATAAAGATACCCCGCAAGTAAGACTGGCGTACCAGTTCATCAAACCTTGTTACATTGTTTTCACGCGCAAGCAACAGCAATGTCCAGCGACGGAACTCCTGTGTCCCCATCATAACAAGCGCCAGCTTAATTGCGGTAATAATGTTACCACGATAATATTGCAGGGTCTGGATTTTTTGCATGATGCGATAAGTAAGCACAACGTCCGAATGAATGATGTGCGCACAGCGGTCAAAATCAATTTCATCCTGATGCAGCTCTCGCAAAATCCGACCGTAAGAAGACGCGGCGATTGAAGGCAGCGTACGGTGCAAAATAACCGGCTTTTCAAAATAGTAGCCTTGAAAAAGTTGATAACCCAGATGCATCGAACGGACAAACTCTTCTTCTGTTTCTATCTTCTCTGCCAGCAAAGTAATCGATGAATCTTTAAGATTGTTTGCGATTCTGCGCTGGGTATCGTAATCAGTCAGGCGGAAGTCGACCTTTACAATATCCATATACGGCAGCAGTCTTTGAAACGCCTGATCTCCTGTATAGTCGTCCAGTGCCAGCACGTAGCCCTCATCTTTTAAAAATTGCAGCTTTTGCAAAAGCACATTTGTAATTTTGATATCCTCTATAATTTCCACCACAATGTCCTGCGGCTGGGCCAGCAGGACAAAGTCGTTCATGATGAGGTCTTTTGTGAAATTGATATAGGCAGGGCGCCAGTTGGTCAGCTGCGGCAGCCCAAACACAGTGATTGCATCCGAAAGCAGGCGGCTGGTGGCCTGGCAGCCGTTGCTGATGTTGGCCTGGTTTACAGTCAGACTATCGCGATAAAGCAGCTCATACCCTTCCACCTTTTTTCTGCAGTTGAAAATGGGCTGCCGCGCAATGTACGCTTCCATAGTTTCTCCTCACTCTTTACGGTTGGTACTTGTCCGGCCTATCAAAAGTGGCCGATATCTCATCTTTGATATGGCTTAGCTATGCACCCATGGCAAATTTGAGGTCCTTTTACCGGCAACCGCTTGCCACAGCCAATCCATCATACTTCGTCTTCCGGGCTGTTCGATGCGGCTTTTTTTGCGATTGCGCTGCGCAGCGCCTCCAGCAAGCCTTCTTTTTTAAAAGGCTTAAACAAAAACCCAGCTGCGCCAATTGCTACTGCTGCATCTATTGTATTATCGTATGCCAACGAGGACGCCATTACAATGCAAGCCTGTGGCCACCGTTCTCTGATTAATTTTGCCGCGTCAAGGCCATCCATGCCGGGCAGCACGATATCCATCGTCACCACATCCGGCTGTACCACTTCATAAACCGCAAGGGCTTCTTCGCCGGTGCGGCAGTGCGAGACGACTTCGTAATCGCTGTCCTGCAGCATCTTTTTTACTTGCGAGTAAGTTATTTTAGAATCATCTACTACCATTACACGGTATTTCATCTGTGTCATCTCCCTTTCTGGCGATAATGGTATCTGCAAAATAAAGCAACAGGTGTTCGTGCCGGTCACTGCAAAAATACAATCTTTGGCCTTTTTGCAAATCAGCAGGCGGTACGTCCGCCGTTTCAAAAAAGCAAGGAGGATAAAATCTGGCTGGAATGCCGGTTTTATCATAAATCGCAGAAATCAGCTGCCCACAGAGAATATTTAAAAATTCTTTTGCTGCTTCTTCTACTTCTTCCTGAGTCGGCTCGCTGCACTCAAAAAGCGTTTGAGCCAACCTGAAAAAGAAACTGTGGTCGCCGTATAGTAAAATACAGCTGTCATACGCGCCGCCAATTTTGATGCTGACTGCCAGCGGAGGAATCTCGGAAAGCGCGCCGGACAGACGCAAAACTTCTATTTCCGCCCAGTCCTTCAAAACATTCCTCATCAACTGTTCTGCCAGTTTTGGCAGCCATTGGGCAGTGATGGGTTGTTCTAATCGCACTTTTCATCTCCTCCAGCTAAAAAATCTCAATATCTTTGGTCTGGCTGTCGTATACAGCGGTGCAGCCCTTCCAAACTTCCTCAATTTTCCGAACGGCAGCGCCTATCTGCAAAATGGTGGTGGGGTAAATGGTTCCTGCCTCTAAGCGGCAGCGTGCACGGTCCACCTTCATTTCCATCAGCTCCTGCTGGCGCTTTACCAGTTTCGCTTCTTTCAACGCCAGCACCGATTTGCGCAGCCGCAAATCGGCGTGTTTTTTGTTTTCTTCCTCTTTACTGCCCTGGTTATCGAGGAAATTCAGTTGCCTGTTTACTTCTTCCAGCTCTTTGCGCAAAGCCTCCAGCGCAACACGGTTATCATCCTGCTCTTTTTGCACATACGGCAGCACGCCCAGCACAATTTCTGTTTTGCGCCCGCTTTGCGAGCCAATGATGTTTGCTTCAATTTGTCCGGCGGCCGTAAGGCTTCCGCCAAGTATCGTGCCTCGGCCGGTCAGCACACTGATGCGCTGGTCGCTATAAATTTCTGAGTTAATAATGCAATCCGCAAAAGTGCAGTCGCCAGAGTAAACAACGCAATTTTCAAGGTACTTTGCCTTTACTGATTTTTTGCTTTTCAGCAAAGCTTTATTGTCTCCCAGCACTCCTTTGGTAACAATGATGTCACCGTCAGCCTCCACTGTCGCAGCCTCTACTAGCCCATCAATCGTTACGGTACCGGTAGCACGCACGGTAAACTTTTCGCGCACGTCACCTGCAATATGTACATCGCCCAAAAAGTTGATGTTGCCGGTAGAATAATCCACATTGCCGGGTACCTGCAAAATAGATTTCACCTGAAAAGCATTGGTATGGTATAGCAAGTGTCCGCTCATTGTCGCAACAAGGTGCAGGCCCTCTTCGTCCAGCGCTGTATTGCTGCCGCGGGGCAAAACAGCCGGTTTCACCGGCGGCGGCTTAATCACCTGCCCGGTTACCATAACACCCGGGGTGCCCTCCACAGGGGCGTACACATCGCAGATGACATCGCCTTTTTTGATGGTTTGCACATAGCTCTGCGCACGGTAGTCCACGTTGCCCTCTTCATCTAAAGCGACCTGCCGGGTATTTTCACGCGGGTAGTGGTCGGTTACACCGCCGTCTTTACCCGGCAGCGCGGGGACGCCCCATGCCACCATACACAGGCGGAAGTAGGGTCTTTCTTGCAACAGTGTCTGATATTGCTCTGCATGCAGCCCGGTTGTGACTTTCGCCTTGCGCAAAGCTTCGGCAATCTCTTCTTCGGTAAGCGGTGGTTCCCCGCCGGTCGGCGGCACCGCGAACATCCACGCCGCCAGCCCGCTTTGCGCCACAACAACCCAGCATTGTGCTTTCAGCCGTATCGGATCCTGGCCCTCTGCCACAGGGACGCTTAGCTTTTTCAGGCGTTCTGCAGCAAAACGCTCCAGCAGCTCTGCTGCGTGCTGTTTTTCTTTTTCCAGCTCTTCCGCTTCAAACTGCACGGTATCGTCCGGGCTGTTTTCCAGCGAAAGTGAAGGCGGATTGGTGTCCTCTTCTTTTTCGTTCCATTCACGCCATAAGGTCCAAACCGGTCCCTGCGAGGATAGCTTCAGTCGGTCGGTAACGGGTTCGATTTGCGATTCTTCCGTTTCCTGGGAAGGTAAGGTCTCTCCCAGTTCCGTTGTTTCGGCCTCGGTGCGGACTTCCGGATCGGGCGCAGTATCGGCTGGTTGTGCCACATTTTTTCCACCCAACGCAGCCATCCAACCGGAAATCCCTGTTTTCTTCTTTTCCACCAGCGATCTTCCTCCTTTCCTGCGCACTGCATTTTTTGCAGTGCCTTGCAGATGCTTCATTTCGGAATTGCGCTTGGTACCCGCAACAGGAATAATGCCTTGCAGACAGAAAACCACCGCAAGGCTTTCACTCTGTTTTAGAATTGGTGCAAAACAGTTTGCGGCTACTTTATAATGTAAGGTTTGGTGTTTCGTTTTTTGACAATAGATCCGTATCTTCCGTTTTCAACATCGCCTGCAATCTTACCTTCTACCATAGTAATCACACGGCGGCGCATAATGTTGACAATCTGGCTCGCATGTGTAGCCATGATAATGGTCGTGCCCTGTCGGTTCAGTTCATCCAAAAGATACATCATATCCCAGATATTATCCGCATCAAGGTTTGCGGTAAGCTCGTCCAGCACTAAAATGTGGGGGCTGTTCAGTAATGCACGCGCTAACTCGATGCGGCGGCATTCCCCACTGGAGAGCTCTACGGGATAGTGCTTTTCTACGCCCGGCATACCTACCAGCCCGAGCACCTTTTCAATTCGCTCGGCTTCCCGTTCGCCTTTTTTCAGCTTCTTACGGTCTACCGCCATCAGCAAATTTTCTGCAATCGTCGCTTTGCGAATCAGGCTTGCTTCCTGCCATACACGCCCAAAGCATTTGCGCACCTGCTGCAGCGTTCTGCCGGTGGCCTGGCTGAGGTTTTGATCGTCAAGATAAACAAATCCGCGGTCAGGCGGCAACTCGCCGGTAATAAGGTTCAGCAAGGTGCTTTTGCCTGCCCCGCTGCTGCCGGTAACAAACAAAAATTCGCCTTGTTCTATTTTAAGGTTTACTTCGCGCGCAGCAGGTAGCCTGCCTTTTTCCCAGTAAAAAGTTTTTGTCACATCTTCCAGGCGTATTGTGGGCATAGTGCGTGTTCTCCTTTTGTTGTTAAAAACGGAGGGGTGCTAAACGGTTGCCCTCACCTGTCTAAACCGGAAATCAGATGTAGCGGAGACGCGGCTTAGCCTTCTTGCTCTTTTGACGCATAAAAGGATTTTTCTCCGCACAGTTTACGGCTGATGCGCTGATCCAATTCTACGAATTTAAGAAGGAATCTGCGGTTTGCAGCCAGTGCATTCGCCAGTCGTTCCTCTTTTTCTGTGGTTGCAGTGCCGCCTTCTAAAATCCTTCCGATTTCGGCCGCGTCCTGTGCAGGCCACTCGTTTAGCTGGTCGTGAAAAATCGCCTCAAGCTCGCGCATTTTATAAATCGGCTCTTCTCGCATCGAAATCAGCATCCGCATCGAAACCTGGTCATCTCTGTCTACGGCTTCTGCCAGCTGCTCGGTAAGTGAGAATAATTCTGTAATATGGTTATAAAAGCGTTTTGTATAAACCAGTGCTTCGGTGTAAATTTCTTGCTCCATTCTGCCATCTACCTTTCTATGCCGCTGCTTTTCTGCGCGGTGCGAAAGGTATCTCGCAAGTCCACAATCATCGGCTTTACTTTGCGCAGCTCTTCTAAATTTCTGCCAGCTTTGATGCGGCTGAATTCATAGCAGAAAAATTCATAAAGGCGGGTAAGCTCGGCACTAATTTCATATTGCCGGTCCAGTGTGTCATCAAGATAATGGATAATATCTAAGCTGCGGTCTATAGAAGTCTCGAACACTTCATAGTCCGCTTTATCCAGTGCGAGTTCCGCGCGGGTCACGCGTTTTACCAGCTCGTCATAAAGCAGTAAAAGCAATTCGCCCTGGGTCATGGTATTGATTGATTGTTCTTTATACTGTTGGTAACCCCTCATATCCATTGTGGGTCTCCTCCTTTTGGCTCATTAGCCGCCCATCATACCGGAAAGCGCAGAACTCTGCGAATTCATCTGGCTAATCAATTTTTCAAGCTGGGTAAATTTGCTGGTGTAGCGATCAATCTGATCGGACATTTTGGTTTCCCATTTTGTAATCTGGGCATCAATGGTGCTCATATTGCTCTGAAGTGTATTTTTCAGCAAAGAGAGCGAAGAGTACGTAGTGCCTGCTTTCTGCACCAAAATACCTTTGGTTGCACCTGTTACACTTGCGTACTGGTCCATCTGCTTTTTCAGCGACTGCATCAAACCATTTGTGGAAGCGCCGTCTGCATCTTTGGATTTTGTGAAGGCGTCTTTCACCGCATCCGGGTTGCTCTCCAGCATGCCGCGCAGTTTGTTTTCATCCAGCGAAATCGTTGTCAGACCCTGAGAATAAGTAGTGCTGATGCCCATTTCACGTAGGGCAGAGCCATCGTTACCGGTGGGGGAAATCGAGCTTCTCAGTTTCTCGTACAGCGAGGATAAATCGCGGTCTGCAAAAAGGAGACCCTTCTTTGCATTTTTCTCGTAAGCAGCCACCGCAGATTCTGACATGCTTGCTTTATCCTCTTCGGTCAGCGGTTCGTATTTTTTGCCTTTGCTGCTTTGTAGCGGTGTGGTTGAAAACTGCTCGCGAATCTCTTTGACCATCGCGTTATAATCTTCCACCATGCTTTTAATCGCGCCCACAATTTTGTCGGCATCTGATTTTGTCGTAAATGTCACGTCTCCGCTGCCCTCTGTAAAAGTGCCCTGCAGCGTCATCGACATACCATCGAGATCCACATTATTAGAGCTGCGTGTCAGCTCCATTTTCTGGCCATTGATGGTGGCGGTGAAAATTGCATCCTGCCCAGCGGTATAACCGGCAGCTGCAGACCCATCTGCATTTTTGGTATTGCCAAACATCGCCTGCGCAAGGCCGCCGCCAAATTCTACCCCGCCGGAAGCGCCGGTATTTTTAGAGGTAAAGACGAACTGATTCGTCGTCTGCGAGAAGCTGACATCTACGTTTGCTTCGGTGTTCGAGCGGACATCTCGCAGTACGGTTTCCAGTGCAGTGTCTTCGGTGTACTGGCCAATTTCCACGCCATTAAGCTGGAAAGAGTAGAGTTTTTTGCCCTCGCTGTCGGTCTTAAAAGTACCGTCCGGGTTTTTCAGCGCCATGGCATCGTTCAGCAGGCTGTTTCCATCCGGGCCCTTCAGCGCAGAAAGCTTGCGCGACAGGTTGACGTAGCTGGTTTCGGTATTTTCCATGCCCAGTGCCGCACCAATTTGGGAGCTAATATGCAGAGAGGAACCGGCTGCGACATTAAAATTCAGTTTCAGGGTGTTTCCGGTTGCATCCAGATTGCTTACCTTCACCTTGCTCTCGCCCGAGCTCAACTTGCCAAAAGCAGCGTCTACTTTAGTTTGCAGCGCACCGGTAAATGCCTGCGCGTCGGTAGCGCCGGGGTTAGAAGTTTTATATGCAGCAATCTCGTCTGCGCTCGGCAGCTTTATTTTTTTAGAGGTTTTGTCGAGGGTAAGGTTAATCTCTTTGCCCTGCAAATACTCTGCGGTAGTCACTTTGCGGGTCAAAACATTAGCATCGGTCAAGGTAATACTGGTAGGCTTATTGTCTGCCGAAATTGTAAGGCCCAGTGCACCTTGAATAGCGCTGCTGGCTCCGCTGATAGACACTTCGTTGCCCGCATTCTTTTTGTCAGTGAATTTAATCGAGCCGCCTTCCACGGTAACCCCAATCAGGCTGCTTGCAGAAACTGATTCCCCTGTGCCCGTGACGATTTTCTGATCATCGAGCTTTTTGGTAATTGCGTCTGCCAGCTTCTGAGGATCGGGTTTGCCGTCTGCTCCAGTAAAAATCTCAAGTTCATCAAAGTTGATGGTCGTGGTTTTATTGCCGTAGTTCAGCGTCATCGAGCCTGTCATCGTGCTCACATCCATCTGCTGGGTCAGGTCCACTGCTGTGCCCGCAGAAATGCTCACGCCGTCGCTGCCGGTCAGCGCACTGCCCGAAACCGCATAACGCGCAGCGGTTGCCAGCTGGCTGATGCTGTTTAAAATAATCTGGCTTGTGCTTTTTCCTGTCGCGGTTACTTTTGAAGCATTTGTTCCACCCGGGGTAATTGTGGTAGCTTTATCGAAAAAGCTGCTGCTGAGCAAGTTGGTCGAGGAGGTATAAGACATGTACTTATTATTGAACGACACCATCTTATCAATGATGCTGCGATAAGCCTCCTGCTGCCACTCTAAAGAGGTGCGCTTTTTTTGAAGCGTTGTAATTTTTGTTTTAATGCCGGAGACCGCATTTTCAATCATACTTTCGGTGTCCATGCCACTGGCAAGACCACTCAACACATTACGGTTGCCGTAGATGCTGCTCATCGCACTGTTATTCACGTTGCTTACTGCCGACGCCATATTCATCTCTCCTTCATTTATGTCTGATAGTGTCAAAACTCTGTTTGTCGAACTTTTTGGAGTTTTCACAGAAAAAGAATCAGTATTTCTTTAATTTTTGCAATCTGCTCTATATTTTTTTATCGACATATAGTATAGTAAAGTTAAGTCTTACGACACAGTTTTTGCTAATGGAGGGATATTTTTGGCGAAAATTATTGCAATTACAAATCAAAAAGGCGGGGTTGGCAAAACCACCACTGCCGCTGCCTTTATTAGCGGGCTGCATCACCGTGGAAAAAAAGTTCTTGGCATTGACCTCGACCCACAGGGAAGCCTGGGCTTTAGCCTTGGCATTGAAATTGAAAATTGCTCCACCATCTACGAAGTGCTCAAAGGGCAGGTTCCTATCGACGAGGCTATCGTATCTACCGAACACGGAGATCTTCTCCCGTCCAACATTTTGCTTTCTGCGGCAGAATTGGAGTTTAACCGCCCCGGCCGAGAGTTTTTGCTCAAAAGCCAAATTTCGCGCATCGAGTTGAATTATGATTATATTATTATAGATACACCGCCGGCGCTGAACGTACTGACACTCAACGCTTACGTGGCCGCAGACTCTCTCATCATCCCGATGATTCCCGAGATTTTAAGTTTGCTCGGCATCAGTCAGATTCAGGAAACGATTGAAACTGTACGCCGATGCTATAATTCGCGGCTGGAGGTATTGGGGATTTTGCTCAACAAGTATAGTCCTCGCATTACCTTAAACCAAGAGGTGCTGGAGCTGTCAGAGCAGATTGCAAAACAGCTTAACACCCGCGTGTTTGAAAGCAAAATTCGCGCTAGTGTTACCGTAGCCTCGGCACCCGCCCATGGAGAAAGCGTGTTAACCTTTGCACCACGCTCCAAACCCGCACTGGACTTTGAGCAGCTGATTGATTCTGTCGTTGCAGAGCCCTTTGCCACCGAGGCCCTTAAAATTTCGCTTTAATTCGCTTATGCAAGGAGATTCCCCTTATGCCACCGAAAAAAAATGCAAAGAGCAATAAAACTGCTCATGTTTTAAATCTGCTCTCACACAGCCCAGAAGCAGAGCCGATTGCCGAAACCAGCCATGTACCCGGGGATGCTGCCGAAGCTGCCACCCCTTCTGCTGTCAGCGAACCTTCTATCGCAAGCCCGGCAACCACGCTCATACCGCCGGTGCTGGAAGTTGCCCATGCGTTAGACAGCAGCTTGTCAGATACCATCCGTGGTGCTCTTGAAGACGATTTGGAGGATTATATGAAAAAACAGAATGCCGACTCCAGTCCCCGGGATGCCCAACCACCCTTTGAAGAAGCCGAATTGCTCTCTGCTGCGGAGCCCCTTGTTTCACAGAAAGAGGAGCCCCTGTCCTCTGAAGAATCGCTGGAAGCTGCCATTGCGCAGGAGCTTTCGCTCGCAGAGGAAACTCCGGTGCAGCCAGTTGAGGATCCTCTGCCGGAGCAAGAACCCGAAATGGTCGCTGTGCCTAAGGCAGAGGTCGCCACTACAAAACCTGAACCGGTTATCGCAGCGCCTGCGCCGCTGCCCGACAGCGTCGCGCGCCACCCTGTTGCCACCGATGAGGACATCATCTACGTCAACGTGATGCAGGAGCTGGTGGAAGAAAAAGCAGATAAATACATCAAAATGTTCGACCTGTGTCCCTGCCGCCGCTGCCGCGTCGACGTAAAGGCATTGGCCCTTTCTCACCTGCCGCCCAAATATGTGGTAATGCACCGCGGCGAGATGATTCCAATGCTTACTTTTTACGAAGGGCAATATAGCGTCGGGGTTACTGCGCAGCTTGCACAGGCGTGCCAGCAGGTGCTTGAGCATCCGCGCCATAAACTGTAATTTTACTTAGTATAAAAAGACCGAAGCGATGCAAAACGCAAAGCTTCGGTCTTTTATTTTAGTTTTGAATTTTGAGGCACTCCACAATCTGGCACCTAGCACTGCTTTTCAGCCTTAAGCTTCGTAGGTGCAGTTTTCAAATGAGCCAATGGCTTTGCAAACCGTGCAAACATCTGGACGAGTGGGATAAACGGCACCGCAGAACATGCAGCGGTAGCCTTGGCGCTGTGTTTTCGGGGCAGGCGCTTCTGCGGCCGGCTGTGCTTGGGTTTTGTTGCGTGTGCTCATCAGCTCAGCGCACAGCGACATAAACTGGCGCTCGTGGTCACGCTCGATATCTGCCACATGCTCAAACATGACAGCGAGGGTTTCCAGGCCTTCTTCTCTTGCTTTTGCTGCAAAAGCAGGGTACATGCTATGCCATTCCTGCAATTCGCCCTGGGCTGCCTCTCGCAAATTTGCAAGCGTGTCAGAGGTATCCCCATGCAGTGCTTCAAACCAGAACTTGGCGTGCATCATTTCATTTTTCGCCATTCGCTCCAGCGCGTCGGCTACTTTATCCTCGCCTGCTTTGCGTGCGGCCATGGCGTAGAACGTATACTTATTGCGCGCCATAGACTCGCCAGCAAGTGCAGCTTTAAGATTCTGTTCAGACTCTGTTCCCTTGATATTCATACCGTTTCTCCTATTTTCTCTCTATCGGCATGGCCTTATTTTTAGGTCATCATATTGGTAGTAAGTTGTTTCCACACACTATACACGTCATCCACGCAATTAAAGTAAACGCTCGTCAGCACATTTGTCGGAATCCCCAGCTGGTCCGCCAACTCGTTGATAGAGGGCCAATCGGCACGCTCATAACTCAAAGCCAAATCATACAGCAATCCGCAGCGCCCCTTGTGCTTAAGCAGCGCATCTTTAACCTCGTCCGCAATGGGAATGGCCGACAGCACTTCCTCCATTGGGGCGTTAATGAGGTAGTTGAGCGTAGAAAACATGCCCATTAGGTACGCATCCGACTTTGCAATCGGCATATTCACCGCGTAATCCATCAGGTTGCGGCAGAAGCTGCCGCGCATAAACGAAAGCTTGAGAAATTCTTCGCTGCCCTCGTCAATTTTGTTCTCGGCATTGCTTGCACTCAGCAGGTAAATCCACTGTTTCAGCTGGCTAAGGCCCAACGTCATCACTGCCTGATGAATGTTGGTGGCGCGGTGACGCATCGCAAAATAAGTAGAGTTTGCAAGTTTCAGCAAACCATAAGTCAGCGTGGCATCGCGGGCAATAATCTGCTCAATCTCGTCCACATCCGGCTCATCTTTGGTCACCGCCACCATTAGGGCAAAAAAGTTGCTCTGCATATATCCGCTGGTGTGGGCTTTCACCGCCAGCTTTTCCGCTACGTAAATGCCTTCCAGCGCATCCACACCAAGCTCAATTGCCTGGCGATATGCTTCTTCGCTGTCCACTTCCACCGCAATGCATTTTTTGCCCATCGTGTGCGCAAGCTCGATAATGTTATGCGCGGTAATGCGGTTGGTGGTTTGCAGGTTCATCTTGATGTAGTCGATGCTATCCATCAACGCCAGATAGCGCGGCGCAAACTGAAACTGGTTTACCGCAATGCGGTAACCTTCTTTGCTGTACTGCTGCACCAGGTGCATTGCCAGAGGATGTATGATGACGCTGTCGTCAATTTGAATGACCAACTCAGACTTGTCGAACAGCTGCGGGGTCCGTTTCATCAGCAAGGTGGTGGTGAAGGTCATAAAGCTCAGCGAGTCGGACAGCATCTTGTCAGAATTTTGAGTCAAAAAATTATAAATGGTGTCTGCCGCGGCAAACTCGCTGGTTGCCGAGTTTGCTGCGTTACCAAACGCCTGGTTTTCGCCGTGATATAAAATTTCATAGCCGATAATTTTATTCTCGGGGCTCTTAATCGGCTGCCTTACAATAAACTTGCTTGCCATCATATCCTCCTTTCTTTTTTGCTTATTTTTTCTTTTTCAGCAAAGAGTCCATTACATCTACCAGATGCCCAATTTCCGGCTTGCTGAGCTGTTCATCCGCACCAAGTTGTCTGCCCTTGCGCCGCATTTCGTCTGAAATGAGCGAAGAGAAGATAATCAGCGGAATTTTTTTGAGCTCTGCATCGTCTTTAACCAATTTGGTCAAACGGTGGCCGTCCATCTGGGGCATCTCAATATCGGTAATAATCAGCGCGACCTTGTTTTCAATGTCGCCAGCCTGTTTCACTGCGCAAAGGCGGTTCCAAAGCTCCTGGCCATTGGTAAACATGGTCAGGTTATCATAGCCTGCTGTGCGCAATGATTTTTCAATCATGCTGGTCAGCAGTACCGAGTCTTCTGCAATAAAAATAGGCTGCGAGCTGGTTTCACGCGGGCCTAAATGAGAAACTTCGCTGATCTGAATCGAAGTTTCCGGTGCAATTTCTGCCACGATTTTTTCAAAATCCAGCACTGTCACCAGATCTTTGCCGCATTGGGCAATGCCGGTGGCAACCCCTTCAGTGCCGCCAGAAGACACTTTATCCGGTTTTTGGATATCTTTCCAGGAAATGCGGCTGATGCCAACCACAGTATGTACCCGGAATGCGATATACATTTTATTAAAATTCGTGATAATGAAAACGTCTTTATCCGACTTTTGGGTTTCGCCGCCGTTGAGGTACTTGGGTAGGTCCACTACCGTAAGAACCGTACCGCGCGGTTTGAAAATGCCTTCCACAGCAGAATGGGTGTGCGGCATTGCCTTAACCGGTGCCGACATCATAATTTCGCGCACCTTGGCAACGTTGATTCCATACAAGTTGCCGTCAATGGTAAATTCCATTATTTCAATCTCGTTGGTCCCGGATTCCAGCAGAATCCCGTTCTTTTGCTCTTCCATCATGGCAGACACTCCTCATTTTTTACTATGCGCAACCCGGCCACCTATAAGGCGTCGGTGTGGCAAAGAAAATATTACAAAATCACTTCTGGTTTTCCGTAAGAGCGAATACGCCCCTGCCCATTTGCTGCATCGAAAAGCAGGGTGCGGGCCACGGTGCCGCCCACTTCTTCACGCAGCAGCCGAATGCCCTCTTTTTTAAGTACCATATGTACACTTTCAATATTGCGCTGGCCAATGGCGCCCAGCAACCCGTTTCCGCCCACTTCAAACATCTTCGCACCACCTGCAATTTTTGCGGTAATGCGCCCGCGCAGCGCCCCTTGCGCTTCCATTTGGCGCAGCGTCTCGCGGATGCCCGTATCGGCGTATTTCATCGGTGTTTTTCGGCCTGCTTCCATATTCAACGGCAGCATAATGTGCACCATTGCCGCAAGCCGCACGGCGGGGTCGTACAGGCAGATGCCGATGCAGGACCCCAGCGCATAGGTGATGAGGGTTCCCTCGCCTTTAACCATTTTCATGTCGGCGATTCCAACCGTCAGCTTCTCATCCATTCTCTGCTCCTAACTTACTCAGCAGAAAGTTAAGCGAGCGAAGGTCGGGAGAAAGCAAAAGCCTGCAAGAAACCTGTTTGCCATCGCAGATGAAATTGCCGCCGATGGTCATAATGTAGTCCGACTGTCCGCCGTATTCTGCCATAGGCACTGCCAGAATGGCGCCCTGCATATCTACCGTAAAGGCCGGTACCGTCAGCTCTACCGCTACACCAGAAAGCCCGGAAAGTGCTGTGATGAACGACGAAATCATAATGTTGCCCACTTCAACAAGCGCCGAAGCTTCAATCTCGCTTAGCTCAGTATAATCGCCAATCTGTTTGTCCAGCATGCTGCCCAGTACCAGGTTGACGAACTCTAACTGCTGCACCGAAAGCATAATGCCGCTCATTTGGCCACCCAGTCGCACCAAAACGCCCGCGGTAATGGTTTCAGCACCGCCAATCCATTCTATGGCTTCATTATATTCCATAATTCGCACTTCTGGCAAGGTGATTCTTACCTCTTTGCCCAGCATTTGGGAAAGTGCTGTTGCGGCGTTTCCTGTACCAATGCTGCCAATCTCGCGCAAAATATCGAGGTCCAGGGAATCGAGCTGTTCAAAAGTTTTAATCTTCATTTGTTCTCCCGCCCTTCTGTTTTCTTTCCAGTCGCTTGCTTTAGCAGCATGCTTTTTGCCCTTTCGCTGCTACGCGAAACGCTTTATCCACGCAGATTATTGATGGTGGTTTCCACTTCATCTGCTGTTTGTACCATTTTAAGCGCATAGCTGTAAGACCGCTGCGACTCAATAATTTTGGTCATCTCGGTTGCAAGGTCGGTGTTAGAGGTTTCCAGCACCCCCTGCTGAACAGTGCCGGTACCGGCGCGCACCGCGCCGTTTTTCGCCACCGGGACAAAACGGTTGCTGCCGATATGCTCCATGCCATCTGTATTTATAAAATCGTACACACCCACCGGCTGGGAGAGCGCGCCTTCTTTCACTTCGATGTATTTGCCAGCCTGGTCAAGCACAAAATTGCCCTCGCCGTCAGAAAGGCAGAATACTTTTTCCATCACACCGGCAGCATTGGGGCGCTGATACTCGGAAAGCGTAAACGAGCCATCACGTGTATAAGAGCGTTCGCCCGTTGCCGGGTTAACAAGGCCAAAAAATCCGTTGCCGATAATCGCGTAATCCTGTGCGCGATTGGTCGGCGCAATGCCGATGCTGGAAAAATCGGTAGAAGCCATGCTCATCTTTGCGCCGCTGCCGCGGGGCAGCTCTGCATTGTCGATGCCGTTAACATAACCGTACATCAGCGACGAAAACGAGGGGCGTTCTGCCTTAAAGCCATAGGTGTTTACGTTGGCAATGTTATTGCCTACCACATTCAGCCGTTCCTGCTGCTGCAGGGCACCGACGGAAGCGGAATAAAAAGCCATATTCATCTTTGGGTGCTCCTTTCATTACAGGCGACCAATGTCGTTGGTCACTTTGCTGATAAGCTGGTCGTACATCTTGCTGACCTGTGCGGCACTTTGCAGCGCGCGCTGGCTGCTCATCATCTGGGTCATCTGCTGCACCAGTTCCACATTAGACCGCTCCTGCGCTCTCCAGTGGACCTTGGCATTTGCGTTTACAGTGGCTCCGCCGCCGACAAACAATCCCTGATCGTTGCGGGTCAGCACCGCGGTATCTGCAAAGGTGAACACGCCGAGCTGCCCTATCAGATTGCCGGTTTCACCATAAATGCGCCCGAAGTTATCTGACGTAATTTTATCGGTTTGCATCAAAATTGGCTGGCCGTTCTGGCCCAGTACTCTTCCCTGACCGGGCAGATATAAGTACCCTTGATTGTCTAAAGAAAAATTGCCCCCGCGGGTGTAGGCAACACCATTTGCAGTCTGTACGCCAAAAAAGCCAGCGCCTTCGATTGCAAAATCCAGCGGCATGCCAGTCGTTTCCAGCGTGCCCTGGGTGTAGTCGGTCGCCACTTCGCTTGAAGCCAGAATGTAACTCGAGCTGCCAATCTCCTGTGCGCCGGTTTTGTCCTTATTGCCCACACGGCTGATCAGCACATCCTTGAAAGTGCTCGCCACATAGCGGTCTGCTTTGTAGCCGGAGGTGGAAATATTCGTCATATTGTTTGCCACCACATCAAGGTTGCGTCCCTGGGTCAGCATGCCGGAGGTCAGGTTATAAAATCCTTTAAACATATCCGAGGGCTCCTTTCGCTGAGCAGCTTGGCTCAGCCTTCATTTTTCATGTATTGTTCCAGATAAACACGAAGTTTTTGTACCGCCCGGGTGTGCAGCTGCGAAATACGGGGCTCGCTGACCTCCATCACCTGTGCGATTTTTTTCATGTTCAAATTTTTCTGATAATAAAGTGCCAGCACCATCTGCTCATTCTCGCGCAGGCTGGCAATGCCGTCTGCAAGCACTTTTTGAAGCTCTGCTTCCTGCAAGGCATGTTCCGGCATCGAGCTCGGGTCGGTGCTGGAGATGCGCTCGGTGGCGCTGCCCTGTTCTTTTTCTTCAAACAGTGCCTCCAGAGAAAGTACATTGCTCAGCGCCATATTGGCCATATCTTTTTGGTACTTCGCCACCGTGGTACCCAGCTCATCAGCGATTTCCTGGTCGGTCGGGAACCTGCCCAGCCGCGTGTATAATTCGCCCACTGTCTGGTCTACTTCTTTGGCACGCTTGCGCACACTGCGCGGCAGCCAGTCCTGCCGGCGGGCCAAGTCGATAATCATACCGCGGATTCGTTTTGCGACATAGGTTTCAAACTTCACACCCTTTTCCGGGTCAAATTTATCCACCGAAGATAATAATGTAAGTACGCCTTCGCTGATGATGTCATCTACCTGTGCAAAGCTGCTGTAAACGCCGCGTATTTGCAACGCAATGCTTTTTACCAAGCCTTCATACCGCAGCACCAGTGGCCATTTCAGTTCTTGCAATCCGGTGCGCTTATACGCTGCCAACAGCTCTTCGGTCGTCATTGCATCAATCTGTGCGGCGGTGTAGCTTTCTTCCTGTGCGGGAGCAACTTGGGGTTCGGGTAGCACTTCTGCACAGCTTGTCATCGTCATGCGCCCACCTCCCTTTGCATCGGGGCATTTTGCAGGGTGATGTTGCCAATAGACTGTATCTGTACGTTGCTGGTAATCTCGTTAAAAGAAAGCACATAGAAGTTGGGGTAAAATTGAGAAATCAAACGGCTCAGATAGACACGGACAATCTGACTCGTCAAAAGAATAGGAATCTGCGAAAGGTCGTTGAACTTTTTCAGATTTTCCGAAAGCTGGCCAAGAATCAGCTGCATCAGCTCGGGGCCCATTGCAAGGTAAACGCCCTGCTCGTTTTTGGTAAGCGAAGCAATGACTTTCTTCTCCACCTCAGCATCCAGCGTAACCACGCGCAGCTGACCATGCTCGCAGAATTTACGGGTAATGGTGCGGCTGAGTGCACAGCGGACATTCTCGGTCACCATATCCAAATCTCGGGTAGCCGCCATTGCGTCCACTGCAGTTTCCACAATAGTGGCAAGGTCCTTAATGGGCACACCTTCGCGCAGCAGGTTGCGCAGAATCTTTTCAAAGCTTGCATAGGAGATAATATCAGGGAATGCTTCCTGCACCAGTTCGGGAGCCACTTTTTTCAGGTTTTCCACAAGCTGTATCGTTTCGCTGCGGGTCAGCAGCTCATGCGTATGCTTTTTAATCGTTTCCGACAGGTGAGTCAGCATAACCGAGAGCGGGTCGATAACGGTATAGCCGTAAATCTCTGCGAGTTCTTTGTTCTCCGGCAAAATCCAGCGCGAGGGAATGCCGTAAGAGGGCTCAATCGTTTCGATACCGTCAATTTCGCCGGCCGGACTTGTCGGTTCCAGCGCCAGGTAATAGTCTACCAGCAGCTCACCGCGTGCCACCTCTTCGCCCTTCACTCTTATAATGTACTGGTTAGTACCCAGAGAAGAAGAATCGTGCAGCCGCACCGACGGGATAACGAAGCCCATGTCCTGTGCGTACTGCCGCCGAAAAATAACAATGCGGTTAATCAGTTTGCCGCCGCTTGCTTCGTCTACCAGCGGAATCAGACTATAGCCAAACTCCATCTCTATGGGTTCTACCGTAAGAAGCGAGTAAACATTGTTAACGTCTTTATAGTAGTCGCTTTCAGAGGGTGCAGCCTCTTCGCTGGGCTGGGCTGCTTCGGCGGCAGCACTTTGTGCCAACAGCTTTTCACGCTGCATCTGCTGGTTAATCAAGTAGCCGGTAATCAGCAATACCGTTGCAACTAAGAACAGCGGGATATGGGGGGTGTTTGGCATAATGCCAAGCACAATAAGTACCACGCCGGTAGCCATAATCGCTCGGGGCTGTGCTTTAAACTGCGAAATTACGTCGCTGTTGAGGCTGCCATCGGAGACCGAACGGGTAACCACCATGCCAGTTGCGGTAGAAATCATCAGCGCGGGCAGCTGGGAAACCAAGCCGTCACCGATGGTGGCGATGGAGTAAAGCTGCAAAACGCTCTGGAAGTCGCCTCCGCCCTGCACCATGCCGATGATAAGGCCTGCCACAAAGTTGATGGCGGTGATAATCAGCGACATAATCGCGTCGCCTTTGACAATTTTGGTAGCACCGTCCATGGCGCCGTAGAAGTCTGCTTCTTTTTGAATCTTATACCGGCGTTGGCGAGCTTCCAGCTCGTTAATCAGGCCGGAGCTGAGATCGGCATCGATGGCCATCTGCTTGCCGGGCATTGCATCCAGTGTAAAACGGGCAGCAACCTCTGCCACACGCTCTGCACCTTTGGTGATAACGATGAACTGCACCAGCACGATAATGAGAAAGATGATAACACCGATAACGATGTTGCCCTGTGTAATCAGCTGTCCAAATGCCTTGATGACATTGCCCGCAAAGCCGCCGTTGGAAAGGATGAGCCGGGTAGAGGAAACGTTCATGCCCAGCCGGAACAGTGTAGTTACCAGCAGCAATGAGGGAAAAATCGAAAATTCCAAAGGCTCTGAGATGTTCATGGTAATCAACAAAATCATTACAGAAAGTGCAATGTTGATAATTAGCAGCACATCCAGCAGAAAAGTCGGCAGCGGCAGGATCAGGAACAACACGATAATGACAACAAACAGAGCTATGATATTGTTGAAGATCCGTTTCATCTATTCACCACTTTCCGAATAAACATCTGCGTTTAAACTTTATATTTTTTATGCGCCGCATCTGCGCGGTAAAGGTAAACCAGCACCTCGGCCACCGCCCCATAATATTCGGCGGGAATCTCCTGGTTCAGCTCCGCGTGGGCATAAAGCCCACGGGCCAGGGGTACGTTTTCCATTACCAGTATGCTGTTTTCTTCCGCTACTTTTACGATGCGGAGAGCCAGTTCGTCCTGGCCTTTTGCCAGCACCAACGGCGCATTGTCAGTTTCCGGGTTATAACGCAGCGCTACTGCAAAGTGCGTCGGGTTTCGGATGATAACATCCGCTTTTGGCACTTGCTGCATCATGCGGGATTGCGACATCTTGCGCTGCATTTCTTTAATTTTGCCTTTGATTTGGGGATTGCCTTCCATCTGCTTATACTCTTCTTTGATCTCCTGCTTGGACATCTTCAGCTGGCGCTCATAATCCCACCACTGGTATAGAAAATCGAACCCCGCGAGAACGGTAAACGCAAGTGCAATCTGCATTACCATCATGAAAGTCTCTTGGAAAAGATGTTGGCAGGCCTGCCCTAAATCGGTAAAAAGATATTTTTGAAACGAGGCGTAAATCCCCGTAAGATAACGATAAATCAAGAAAAGTAAAATCGATATTTTTATCGTGCCTTTCAGCGCTTCGATAATGCTTTTCAGCGAAAACAGCCGCTTAATTCCCTGCAATGGGTTAATGCGGTTAAACTTCGGTTTCAGGGAATCACCAGACACGAGAAATTTTGTCTGCGCAAAGGTTGCGGCTACGGTCAAAATTACCGTAATCGCAAGCAGAGGGCCGGCGGTCTTTACCAGTACCATCAGTGCCTGCATTGCCAGCTCGCTTAAAACGCCCTGTGTCGATCCGACCGGTAGGTCGGCACAGCTGATGCAATATTCAAAGAACTGCTTCATCTGCGCTACCATACCGGAAGCAGTGAGCTTTAGTACGGCAAAACTGCCAAACAGGGTTGCGACAGCGATGGCGTCTTTGCTGAGAAAGACATTACCTTTTTTTCGTTCATCCTGTCGCTTTTTAGGTGTGGCTTTTTCGGTTTTAGAATCTCCGGCCATGCGCTGATTCCCCCTTTTGGCCTCTCAATTTTCGCCGGCTCAGCTTACCATCGTTAAAATGGTTTGCAGCTCGCCCAGCATCATTTTTTCGGCATCCAGCAAAAAGGTGCTGAACGGAGAGATCAAAAAGAACATCATCACCAGCCCCACCAGGACTTTCAGCTCGATATTAATAGCAAATACGTTAATTTGCGGGATGGCTTTCATCAGAATACCCATGCCCACCTGGCCCATCAATTCTGCGGCCAGCACCGGCAAACAAAGCTTTACCGAAAGTAATACGCTTTCTATAAACAGTTCCGCAACGGCCGAAGCAATTGAGCTGGTCAACATCACTTCTCCATAGGGCACAATATCGCCCGAGGTCAGCAGAATGCGTAGCAACGTGTAATGTCCGTTTGCCGCAAAAAACAGAAGCACCATCAGAATATTCAGCAAGGTAGAACTTACTGACATCGAAGCCTGGGAACCTGCATCGTAGGTTTTTGCCATCGTCATGCCCATTTGCGTATCAATTACCTCGCCCGCAAGTGCGGGAATCGAAAAGAAAAATGCAACGATGAGCCCAAGCAGGTAACCAAGCGCCAGCTCCAGCAGCAACCGAAGTATAAACACTACAAGGTTAGTTGGTGTTTCGACACGCTGGGTGGTAAAGCTGTTCACAGCTACGGAAAGTACCAAAATCAATCCGGTGCGGAAAATTGCGGGGATTTCTTTTCGCCCAAACAGCGGATTAAACAGCACAAACCCCGACATGCGCATCACAATATACAGAAACAGCGTCAGCTGTGTCCATTCGAACATAACTGCCTCCGTCCGTTAGCCGCGCATCAAGGTGAATAGCTCTCGCGTGTATTCCTGCAGCGTGGTCAGCATCCAGCCACCGCCTATGGTGCAAACCAAAACCACGACCAGCAGCTTGAGCACAAAAGAAATTGTCTGCTCATGAATCTGGGTGACCGCCTGGAAAATAGCAACCAGTACACCGACCGCCATGCTTAAAATCAGCATTGGGCCGCCCAGTTTTAAGGCAACGCCAACGCCTTCGCGCAGCACGCTCATTACCTGTCCTGTTTCCATTCTGTCAACCTCCTCTGCGCCGCCTGCGCCAAAGCATTATGTTGCGGCCATTTGCCACGCTAACTTGTACCCGGCCCGTCATCGGAATCCTTGTACTAAAGTAGAGAACAACAGCTGCCAACCGTTAATTGTGATGAACAAAAGCAATTTAAACGGCATTGAAATCATCGAGGGCGGCAGCATAATCATGCCCATCGACATCAGCGTAGATGAAACCACAATATCGATTAGCATAAACGGAATATAGAGATAGAATCCAATCTCAAAAGCGCGTTTCAGCTCGCTGGTCATAAAAGAAGGCACTACGATGGTCAGCGGCAGGTCTTTTGCCGCTTCGCCGTCGGCGGGTACTTCTTTACCGGCAAGGTCGCAGTACATTTTTAAAGAAGAATTCTCCGTCTGACGCAGCATAAAATCTTTCAGCGGCACCTGCGCACGTTCCACAAACTCTTGTTGCGTAATCTGCTCTGCTACATAAGGCTGATACGCATTGGTTTGGATGTCGGATAAAACAGGAGACATCGTAAAAAAAGTTAAAAACAGCGCCATACCAATTAACACGATATTGGGCGGTGTTTGCTGGGTGCCCATTGCAGAGCGCAAAAACGAAAATACAATGATGTACCGTGCAAAGGAGGTCATCATCACCAGCAAAGAGGGCAACATTGCCATAACAGTCGTTAGAAATAGAATTTCCAGCGTCTGCACACTGTCGCCGTTGATATTCAGCAAGCCTTCGGTCATCTTTGGCGGTTCCTCCTTACTTTTTTCTCTGGTTCAGCACGGTGCGCAGTGATTCATAAAAGCTGGGCGGTGTTGGCGCGCCTTCCTGTGCCGGGTCCGGCTGCCAGGCGGCTGCTTCTTCCGCAGTCAGCTCCGCCAGGTTGGTCATCTGTGCTGCACTTATCCCCAGCAAAAAGTAGCGCTGTGCCACCCGTACCACGAGCAGCTTTTGGTCTTTGCCCAGCACAAATTGGTCTAACACCTGCATCCGCTTGCCTGCGCCAGAGGGCAGCGCTTTTTGCAAAGCGCCCCCGCCTACCACATATTTTGTGAACCAGTAAGAGAGAAACAGCACTGCTACTACGGCGGCCACTGTGCCCAGCAGCATTAAAAATTCCCGCATGGCAGCTTAGGGGTTGCCCAGGATGGTAGAAACAGTTTTCAGCACGCGGTCTGCTTTAAAGGGCTTTACAATAAAGTCTTTTGCGCCGGAGCGAACTGCTTCAATAACCATAGATTCCTGACCCATTGCAGAGCACATAACCACGTTGGCATCGCTGTGTTTGCCGCGAATGGCTTTCAGCGCCTCAAGACCATCCATGTTCGGCATGGTGATGTCCATAATGACGAGGTCCGGCTGCAACTCTTCAAATTTCTGCACAGCGTCTGCGCCGTCTACTGCTTCATAAAGGTCGGTGTAGCCACTTTTGCTCAAGGTGTCTTTGATGACTTTACGCATGAATGCAGCGTCATCTACCAATAAAATCTTAGCCATGTTAATCCATCCTTTTTTCTTAATTATTTTAGTTTTATGTCAATTCAATTACTTAGGCGTTCGTCAGTTCTTCCAACGAAGGATTCTGCAGAATTTCGGTTACGCGGATACCGAAATTATCATCAATGACCACGACGTCGCCGCGTGCAATACATTTTCCGTTGACGAAGAGGTCAACCTGGTCGCCTGCAAGCTTATCCAAAACCACCAGCGAACCTTTCGCAAAAGAGAGAATATCCTGCACCTTGCGGCGGGTACGGCCAATTTCCACTGTAACTTCCAGCGGCACTGACATAATCAGGTCGAGGTTCTTGGCCTGTTCCTGGCTCAGTTTTTCCGTTGCCTCAAGGGTAGGCATCTCCAGCTGCTGCGCTGAAAACGCGAACGCTTGAAGGCATCAAAATCCTGTAAGTCCAGCGATTCAGGGGTTGAAATATTAACCAGCCGACCAAGAAAATCAGAAAGTGCGGTAGAAGCAGCGCCCATCATCTGGTTCATAACTTCGCAAACGGCACTAATGGTCAGTTCGTTTAGCTCAAATTCTTCCTCTGGCGTCTCGCTGCCCATTAAAATATCTACGATAATTTTAATGTCGTTCTTTTTCAGCAGCATAATATTACTGCCTTCCAGCCCGGATGTGTACTTGATTTCGACCCCCATCGCGGGTTGGATATTACCGAGAGTAAAATCCTTAATCGTCTCTACAGACACGCAGGGTGTCGTAATGTCGACACGGCGATCCAGCATATTCGAAACCGCAGTCGCCGAGGAGCCGAGACTGATATTCATAATTTCGCCGATGGCATCAATCTCCATCGGGCTGAAAATATTAGTTTTCATCCTTATGTTCGCTCCTTTGTTCGGCCTTATAGAAGGTTTCTCCTACTTTGACCGCCATGTTTTTTTTGTAAGTGCCCATTCTTCCATTAAACCATACCTGATTGCCCACCTTTAAATAAATGGGGCTGTTTTGCGGATGGCTTAAATTAATAACATCGCCTTGTTGCAGGTGGTAAATGTCGCGCAGTTGAAGCTGTGTACTGCCCATCACTGCCACGACTTCCAAATCAGAATCACGCAGACTATCAAATATCTGAGTCGAATAATCCTCATTGGAAAGCTTTCTGCCGGGGTTCTCGCGGTTGATTTCGGCAAAAATGTTAGTCAGCATCATTGCCGGCAAACAAACACTCAATTGCCCTTCGCAGTTTGCAAACTTAATTTTGATTGCCACGATGACGACTGTTTCATCCAGGCCAATCAGTTGTACCAGTGTGGGGTTTACTTCAATACGCTTGTACAAAAATTGAAGGTTGATGTAACTCTCCCAGCTGGTGCCCATCACAGAGATGAGGTCTTGTACGATGCTCTGGTAAAGTTCCAATTCAAGGTCAGTAAACGAATATTCTGCCGAAACTTCGTTG
Organism: Pygmaiobacter massiliensis; assembly: GCF_900199435.1. GTDB lineage: Bacteria > Bacillota > Clostridia > Oscillospirales > Ruminococcaceae > Pygmaiobacter > Pygmaiobacter massiliensis. The sequence continues at coordinate 1,574,651 of NZ_OAML01000003.1, read as the reverse complement.
TCCACTTCCCCCTCGCCGCCCATCATCCGGTCCATCATGCTTAGCATTAACGGCGTCGTAAGATGTACCAGCACGGGAGAATCCTCTAGTTTGTCTTTCAGTTCCAAATACGACAAAGTAAGAACATCGCCCTCGGTAAGTGCATTCGAAAACTCGTAATAACGCTGTTCTTCCACCGATTCTACCGAAATCTCACAGTTGGTGTGCAGCATGCTGTTGATTCGGTTGTTAATCATTCTGGTGTAGTTTTCAAAAATGCTGTTTAGCATTTTTATGCGGTCTTTTGTGAATTTTCGCGGGCTGTAAAAGTCATATTTGCGATATTTGGTCTGTGCGTTTTCTTCTGCCTTTTCGTCTAAGCTCATCTCGCCACTCAGAGCGGCATTGAGCAAGGCATCAATTTGACTTTGTGATAATACTTCTGCCATTGCTTATCCTCTCTTATCAAGATGGTTTTGCCGACGAATCGGCTTCCGAAGCTGTGCTTGTCGGCGCATCTTCGAGGGCGCTGGCGTCCTCTTTTGCGGGGCCGCCGTCACGTTTTGTGTAATAATGTGCAATGCTGTCGCCCATGGCGTTTTCCACATCCAGCCCGGTTACAATCAGTTCTACCCGTCGGTTTTTCGCAAGGCCTTCGGGAGAATCGTTGCTGGCAACCGGCCGCCACTGGCCATACCCCACGCTGATTAGGCGGGCCGGGTCCAGGCTGCTGTGTTCCTGCAGGTAAACCAGTACCACGGTTGCTCGGTTTGATGCAAGGAAACGGTCCAATGAGGGATTGTTCGGCATCTGCGGGTTGCTCTGTGCGGTATGTCCCAGCACCTTGATTTCATCAATACCGCCGGCCGCTTTGTCGAGCATCGCGCTTACCTCGTTCAAAACCTCTTGTCCGTCCTGCCGCAAGATGTAACTGTCGCCGTCAAAAAAAACTGCCTCGTTAAAAGATAGGAATACGTACCCATCACCTTTGGTGACCGAGATATTTTCTTCCGTCCCCTGTGCCTGAGTGTAACTTGTAAGCTGCTCATAAAGCTGCTCCAGCATTGCATCCACCTGTTCTTGTGTGGTTGCCTGTGCTGCCGGGCTGCCCCCGGGCTTATCGGTGTTGGCGTTAGGCCCGTTATTGCCGCTTGCCTGCATCATTTCTTCAATTGCATCAGGGTTGAAACTTTGTACTACCTGCTGCCATTTTTGCTGGTCCAGCGTAGACATGGAGTAAAGCAATACAAAAAAGCACAACAGCAGCGTTACCATGTCACCGTAGGTGTCCATCCAACTTGCGCCGCCCTCGCCGCCTTTTTTCCGTTTCATCTTCTCACTCCCGTCCCACTTTTATTTTGCTGCTCTGCATCATTAGTCTTTGGATTTTTTGCCTTTGCCGGTCGTCATGCTTGCATCACGTTGCTTCTGAGCCATAAAGGTCAGCAGTTTTTCTTTCAAGAATTTCGGATTTTCACCGGCTTGAATCGAAGTGATGCCCTCTACAATAATCATTTTGCAGAGAACCTCTTCTTCATCGCGAGAGCGCAGGTTCGATGCAATCGGGTTAAAAACCATGTGTGCAAGAATACAGCCATATAAGGTGGTAATCAGCGCTGTACCCATATCGGTGCCGATGCTGGATGAGCCGCCTGCATCCATGTTCATGTTCTTGAGCATATTAATCAAACCAACCAGGGTACCCACCATACCAAAAGCCGGTGCCACCGAAGAGGCTTTCTCGTACATGCCTGCCACATCATCGTGGCGGCAAGACATACATTCGATGTCATTATTCAGAATGCCGCGAACTTTGTCCGGGTCGTTTGCATCCACAATCAGCATAATTGCCTGTTTAAAAAACGGGTCCTGCTGCTGGTTCGCCTTTTCTTCCAGCGCAAGCAAACCATTTTTTCTGGCTACGGTAGCAAGCTCGGTCAACTCCTCAATGTAATACATGGGGTTGAACTTTTTGGTGTTGAGCATGATTTTGAAGTGCTTCGGCATTGATTTGAGCATCTTTGCCGGAAAGCTCGCGATTACAACAGCCAGCGTACAACCCACAGTGATCATAATGCTCGACGGATCGAAGAAGTTGATCAACTGGCTGGGCACAACTGTCATCGCACCGTTTACCGAAGTAAACATCATGCCCAGCATGATGAACCCCGTAGCAAGCACGCTGCCAATTAAGTATGTAATGTTCATGAATAACTTTTGCCTCCTCCCGGGTGTCTTCGGCACCCGGCTTTTTCAAAGGTATCCTCTTATCGGCGATCCATAATCGTCAGTTGACGATGGATATCCTGCACTTTGGCATTGTATTGCGCAATTTTATCGATGATTTGAACTGTGTTTTCGCGCACGATGTAAAAATCGTGGTTCATCATAACAATTTTAGATTCCGGAATCGTCTCGATGCATTCAATTTGAAGATGATTTACAAGAAACCGCTCCCCGTTCATCTTTGTCAAAACAATCATAAAGCCCGCCTTTCTGTTGCAGGCTTCCGGCGGAGACTGTTCTCCGCCGGGCCTACAGCGTTAGAGATTAGCGCTTGATATTCACCATTTCTTCCAGCATCGAGTCAGTAACCGTAATAATACGGGTATTTGCCTGATAGCCACGCTGGGTGGTGATCATTTCAGAAAATTCGTTTGCGATGTCAGTGCCGGAAGATTCCAGGCCGTTGGGTACCAATTTGGTGCCGCCGGTGCCAGAAATCAAATCAGCCGGGTTTGCTGCGCCAGGAGCCTTGTTGTTCAAATAACCTTTTACGGTATTGCCAACGGTTGCAACGCGCACGTCGCCTGCACCGCCGAGTGCGCGGTAGTAGGGGCCTTCGGTGTGGGTTACGCCGTTCGGGTTGTCCACACTGGCAATGGCAACATAGCCAACTACAACGGTTTCATCGGTTGCTTTGTTAATGCCCGTGATTTTGCCGGTTGCATCGATGCTGACGCTCTCAAGTTGAATACGTTTTGCATCTGCGGCGGGGACGTTGGTGGTCGCATCATGTGTTTTGCCGGCTGCATCAACATACGGGTAAACCGCAGAGCCTTCATATGCCGGAGCGTTTGCGCCGGTTGCACCTGCGACGGAAGCCATCGGCAAGCGGATGGGTACGAGCTCGGTGCTCACGCCGGCAGTCTGGTTTGCATTGCCGCCATTGGCGTAGTCTGCGGAGCCGCTGCCGTTTACGCCGGTTGCGGTAACAAAGCCGTAAACCACGTTGCCGCGTCCGTCTACGAGGTAGCCGTTTGCGTCAAAGCTGAGATCGCCCACGCGGGAGAGGTTCAAATCTTTTACTGCATCTGCGCCATTGATGGCCGAGTTTTTGTCGCCGACCATCAAAAAGCCGTCGCCATTGATCATGCAGTGAAGCGGGCCACCGGTGGGCACATAGTTTTTCGTGCTCATATCCAGGTCGATTGTGCTGATCTGGCAGCCATAGCCAATCTGTGCCGGGTTGGTACCGCCGATAGCGGTAGTGCCGTTAGAACCGGTGCGAACGCTGGTGTACAGCGATTCGGTAAAGGTTGCACGGCCGGTTTTATAACCGTAGGTATTTACGTTTGCCACGTTGTTGCCGATGACATTCAGTTTGTTCATGTGAGACTTCATGCCGGCAACTGCTGCGTACATTGCACCTGTCATATTGTAATCTCCTTTATATGTGCGCCGCCGGAGAAGCGTTCATCTAACCTTCTCCAAGACATCCATACGGTCCTGCCTTCTGTCATTTACAGGAGCACGGCGCCATCGATATTTGTGAAAATGTTTTCTTTCATCTCGTCTTGAGTAAGGGTGGTGATTACGCGGTTGTGCGGAACGTTAATGATAAAAGCACGGGTGGCATCAAAGGCCAGTACATTGGTAACCCCTTTGGCCTGCGCACGTTCCACCGAGCCGGATAATTGATCCACAAGCTCCGGGGTAACTTCAATACCGCGTTCTTCGGCGCGGGCAATTGCATGCTTTGAAAATGCAACCTGGCTGCCATTTTCATTTTCCTGCAGCTTTTGCTGAAGTACCGAGCCAAATCCGCCGGTTTGTTTTTTCTGTGCCGGGGCTGTAGTCTGTAGCTGCGAATAAGGTGAAATCCGTTCGATCACTCAGCTCGCCCCCTTTATGTGGTTACCGGGGTGGTTGGGTCGGGTTCCGGTTTCGGGTCAGGCTCCGGATCGGGTTTGGGATCTGGATCTGGGTCCGGTTTGGGATCCGGGTCTGGCAAGCGGCCCACTGCCATAATCGAACTGAGGCTGTAGCTTTTACCATCTACAAAAATAACGGGCTGGCCGCCATAGGTGCCGGTAGCTGTTACGGTGCCAACAATTTCTTCCAGCTTGCCGTTTTTGTCGTACTGGCCGATGGTAACTTCTTTGCCTACGAGGCTTGCGGTGTACATCATCGTAGTTGCATCAGTGATGTTTGAGATTGCTTGAATTGTCGTCATCTGCACCAATTGGTTTAGCATATCACTGGTAGATGCGGCATTTTCAATATCCTGGTTTTGGAATTGCTGGACAATCAGGTTGAGAAAATCATCCATGTCCAACGAATTAGAGCCCGCGGACTTATTGCTGCTGTTAATCGTAGTGCTGTTTGCGCCACTCAGTACAGAGCTGATGTCCAGGCCTGTCAATGTGTTTGCCATGTTGGTACTCCTTTCTGCATTATAGCGTGAAACTTTCACGTTCTGTGAGTCCAAGCCGGAGCCGGTCCAGGAAGTCCTGATTCTCATTATGCTGCTGCCGGCGCTGTTGTTGCTGCTGTCCCCCGCCGCCTTCGCGATCGTACGAGTGCTGGGTCCATTGGCTTTCCGACTGACGCTGCACTTCTACCTGTACCGGAGCACGGTTGCTTTCTGCAAGCATTCCCTGCAGGCCGGAAGCGTGTTTTTCCAATAACGTCTGCCCGCGGTCTGTGCTGGCGGTCATCATTAGTCTCAGCGCGCCGTCTTCGGTACGAATCATTTCCACCGTGACAGTGCCAAAGGTTTCGGGCGAAAGTGCAATCTCAAGCTTGGTTGCACCGTTTTTGCAGGCTTTGTCGATCTGCTTTGCCAGCTGCACTTCCACATCAGGGGTTTCTGCTTCTACCACGGCTTGCGGCTCTGCAACTTTCACGGGCAGATGTTCAATTTCGCCAAATACCGGCTGTAAATCACCGTCCAGCGGCATTTCTTCTTTTTTCGTTTGTGGCTCAATGACGCGGGCGGGCTGCAATGCTGCATTTTCTTCGGTTGCGGCAATCACCTCGGGCTGCGCCGTCACAGGCTGCGAAAGAATCGGCTTTTCAGCGACTTGGGATTCTTGAAGCTGCATCTCGGCAGGTATCGCCGTATTGGCAAGCTCGGGCTGCGGTGCCGGTTTTGCTGCGGTGTCGTTTTGCGCAAGCTGCGGCATCGGGGTCGTTTCTGCCATGCCATTTAGCGGGGCGGTCATCTGCAATGCCTCGGCCGCGGACGCGGGATTTTCATCTAGCATGACAATCGCAGGCTGCATCATGAGCGCGGCTGCAAGTGCTTGTGCCTGAGGCATCAGATCCTCTTCTGCAGCCTCGGTGCCTTGCGTCAGGTCACCCTGCTTGGTGGACGCCGGATTTTTGCCAGCTTCGTTTTGCGTTTTTTCGCTGAGCATTTTTTTAAAGCCAGCGTTTTCAGACGAGGCTCCGGGCTTTGCTGCGGTACTCGCCGCCATTCGGTCTGTGGTCTGTGCAATGGCCCATTGCAGATTTTCTAGAAGCATATTGGTACTGTTCATTTCATTTTCACCTCCTTTCAAACTGCGCAAAAACGCGAAATTACATATTGGAGGCGGCCATGACACGGTTGGTGCTGACCAGCTCATCTATAAACGCTTCTTCGCGTTTTTGCTGCTCTTTTTTATAAATGTCCAGCTTCTTTTCGCGCAGCTTTTCTATGGTGGCGGTTTCTTTTTTTGCTTCCACCATCTGTGCGCGCTTGGCTTCTGCTTCTTTGCGCAGGTCATCGAGCCGGATTTGTGCGCGTGCAATTTCATTTTCCATCGCACGCAGCGCATTTTGTCCTGCCAGTGCATCGGCAATAGTCATACCTTCTGCCTGCCGTCTGCTATATTCGGCACCATACTCGGCATAACGTTGGTTGGCTTGCTCCAGCACCCGCTCCTGCACATGCACGGCAGCAGTCGCAATGCCATATTCACCCTGTCGAGAATCCAGTACCTGCTGTTTGTAATCCAGCACAGTGTCAAGAGAAAACTGAAACTTTTTCATCCTCTGAGACTCCTCACTTTATCTGTCCTTCTCTACTGCAAAATGCGTTCCAGCTCGGCAATGTTCTGCTCATAGCCAAACGCCTCGTCAATGCCTTGGGTCAGAAAACCGTTTACCGCATCAATTTTGCTCAGCGCATAGTCAAGCTTCGGGTTGGTGCCGGGCTTGTACGCGCCAATCGAAACCAGGTCGGCATTCTTTTCGTAAGTGCTTAGAATATCGCGCACGCGCGAAGCGTGTTGGCGGTGTTCCGGTGAAACAATCTCGGTCATCAAACGCGAGATGCTCGCGCTGACATCAATGGCCGGATAATGGTTGGCCGCTGCCAGTTTACGGGAGAGCACAATATGTCCGTCTAGAATACCTCGCACCGTATCAGCAATCGGCTCGTTGGTGTCGTCGCCTTCTACCAGCACGGTGTAAACACCGGTGATAGAGCCTTTTTTAAAATTACCGCTTCGTTCCAGCAGCTTTGGCAGCTCGGCGTAGATGGAGGGAGTGTAGCCGCGCGCCACCGGCGGTTCTCCTACCGCAAGGCCAATTTCACGCTGGGCCATCGCAAAGCGGGTCAGCGAGTCCATCATCAGCAGCACGTCGCAGCCTTGGTCTCGGAAATATTCTGCAATACCGGTTGCCACAAGCGGGCATTTCATTCGCAGCATGGCAGGCTGGTCCGACGTTGCCACCACCAGAATCGAGCGGCGCATACCCTCTTCTCCAAGGTCTTTTTGAACGAACTCCAGCACCTCACGGCCACGTTCGCCCACCAGTGCAATTACGTTGATGTCCGCTTTGACGTTTTTTGCAATCATGCCCATCAAGGTACTTTTACCAACACCGGAACCTGCGAAGATACCGATACGCTGTCCCTTACCGATGGTGAGCATACCGTCGATGGCTTTGACGCCAAATTCCATCTGCTCGCGAATCGGCGGACGAGAAAGCGGATTAATATAAGTGTTACTGATGCAATAAGGGGTACCGTTTTCAAACGGGCCGAGACCATCGATCGGCTGCCCTACCGCATTGATGATGCGCCCACGCAAGAAATCGCCCATTGGCAATGTAAGCTGCTGCCCGGTGTTGCGCACAAAGTTACCGGCTGAAATACCTGCCATGTCCGAATAGGGCATAAGCAGCACCCTGTCATTTTTAAAGCCCACTACCTCTGCCTGCACCTGATGTCCAGAATCTCCGTTGTAGATGCGGCAGATATCGCCGATAGCTGCCCGACCACCAGAAGCCTCGATGGACATGCCCACGATATTTTCGATTTTACCGGTCATGCTGAAGGTGTCAGCATTCTGGACTTGACGAATCAACTCTCGAAACATCTCGGGGCTCCTTTCGGCAGGTTAAAATAATCCATGAAATAAGTTTTCCGTTTCGGGCGCGGGGCGTGTGGAATCAGAAAGCACGCGCTTAATATTGGAAAACTGAGTTGATACGCTGGCATCGATGATTTCGTCCGGCGTTTCAATCAGGCAGGTGCCGGACTCTTCATCGGCCATCGGCACGATGCGCACATGGTCTGACAAGCTGGAAAGGGCCGCCGAAAGAGCCGGTGGCGTTTCCGCCACACCTTTGGCGTCGCACCCTGCAATGTAAATATGTACCCACTCGCGTCGTTTGCGCTTTTCGGTAGCGGCAAGAATCATTCGTCCGATGATGTCGCTGCTGCTTTTCAAACTTACACGAACTACTTTCTCCGCAATCGCGATTGCGAGGTCTCGCAATTCGTCCACGTTTTTGTCTATCAATGCATCCTGTTCTTTTGCAGCTGCATCCAAAAATTGTTGTATCTTTTTTGCTTGGTCGAGTGCCTGGGCCTCACGTTGTGCTTTGGCCTCGGTTAATGCTTTTGCAAGCCCTTCGGCATAACCGGCATCATACCCTTCCTGGTGGGCGGCAGCATATTGTTCTTCCACATCTTTTGCTGCTTGTTCTCGCACGCGCTGCAGTAGTTCGTCGGACTGTTCCTGCGCGCGCTGCAAAATCGCATCCGCTTCCAGCTTTGCAAAATCCACCGGGGTTTTGGGGGTAGGGAGGTCTGGAAGTAATTCCTCTTCCAGTTCTTCAGACTCCGGCAGTTCCGGCTCTTCAATTTCTGGCATCACATCCGGTTGGGTGAGGTCAGAAGCATCGGGGAAAGCATAGGTTTCTGCGCGCGGAGCCATGAAATTTTTCAGAATATTAGGCAATGATATCGTCCTTTCCTCCCTTTAGGATGATAATCTCATTTTTCTCCTCGAGGTCGCGGATAATGTTAACAATGCGCTGCTGTGCATCGCCAACATCTTTGATGCGCACGTTGGTGGTAATCTCGAGGTCGTCCTGAATGCTCTCTGCCATACGGGCGGACATGTTGGCAAACAGCTTGTTTGCCACCTCGTCGTTGGCAGCTTTAAGCGCAAGCACAAGGTCGCGCGGGTCGCAATCTCGAATAAAGCGCTGTACCGAGCGGTCGTCCATGGTGACGATATCTTCGAACACGAACATACGCTTGCGGATTTCGTCGGCCAGTTCGGAGTTGTACAGCGACAAGCCATCGAACACACTCTTTTCGCTCGAGCGGTCGAGATTGTTCATGACCGAAGCAACAAAGTCGATGCCGCCAACACGCACGTTTTCGCTGATGATGAGGCTCGAGAATTTCTTGTTCATCTCCGCCTCAATGATTTTGACCGCGGCGGGTGAGGCGCTCTCCATCTTGGCAATGTTTTCAACAACCTTAATCCGCTTTTCTTCTTCCAGCTCCTCCAGCACACCGGCTGCTTTGTCGGGGTCTACATAAGAGAGGACAAGCGCAATGGTTTGTGCACGCTCGTGCTGAAGTGCAGAAAACATATCCTTGGCGTTGGCCTTGCGCATAAATGCAAATTCGCGTTGTTTCAGCGATTTTGCGACTTTTTGCAGCAGGTTGTTTGCGGCTTGCGTACCATATGCTTTTTCCAGAACAGCCTTGGCATATTCCAAGCCGCCTTCCGTAACCGCTTTATTGGTCACACACATCTGGTGGTATTCGGTCAGAATTTCTTCTGTCGACTCATGGTCAACGAACCCAAGTTTTGCGACTTCCAGCGTCAGCTGCTCTACATCTTCGGGATCCATATACTGATAAAGCTTTGACGCTTTATCCGCACCGAGAGAAACAATGACTGCCGCCGCTTTTTGCGGCCCGGTCAGCTTAGGCTTATTGCTTCGCTGGCTGCCTTGCTCTTTGCGGCGAACGGACTGCGGATCCGGCGCGGACATCTCAGCGGGTTCTACCGCTTTTGCTGTCGCTTTAGCCATTTTCCTCTTCCCCTTTCAGCCATCCTTTTACCATCTGAGCAGCGATTTCCGGGTTGTTATTCGCAAAGTCGCGCACATCCCTACGCAGTTCCATACTCTTTTCAGAGCGCATATTGGTAATATCGGCGCCCTCGGCCACCGGTGCAACTTCGGGATATGCGACCGGCTGCGGCGTGGCTGTTTTCTTGCGTTTTTTACGGCGCCGCAAAACCAGCAGCAACAATAACAGCAGGAAGATTGCACCGCCTGCCACTGCCGCAATGTAAATTGCGTTTTCCGGCAAAATCGGGTTGCTCGGCAAAAGGCCGGGCGTGTTTGCCTCATAGAACGGCAGCGTTAAAATAGATATTTTTTCTGATTCGCCGCCGGGCTGAATTCCTGCTGCACGGGCAACGTGTGCGGTCAAGTTCGCAACATCAACCGGCCCGGTCGCCGCACTGTTAATGCTCACCGAGATGGACAAGTCAGATACCACACCAGCGGTGCGCTCTATTTGTTCCTGTTTTGTGTTTACATTATAATCAACCTGCCCGGAGGTGCTGATTGAGGTTTCTTTCCCGTCGGGATTGGCCTGGTCTTCCACATAGGTGTTGAGGTCTGAGTTGTTTTCAGTGCCCGCAACACCGCCTGCGGCACTGTCTTCTCCGCGGGTGATGATGTTTTCATAAACGCGGGAGCCGATGATGCCTTTACCGCCGGTGCTGCCATCTGCTGCCCACTCCGGCTCGGTATAGGTCGTCGAACTGCCCACTGTGCGGTTTACGTCCACTGTACTGTTTACACTTACGCGGACATTATCTTCACCAAAGAAGGGAGCTAACACCTGCATTACATTGGTGCGAACTTTGTTGTTCACCTGCTCCTCCAGCTGCAATTTCAGCTGCGAAGCATCGCTGGAAGCGCCGGAAGCGTCATCGCCAGAATAGGTGTTGCCCAGCGTGTCCGAAATCGTGATATTTTCAATTGCAAGACCTTTCACGCCGCGGGCGACCAGGTTGCGAATTGCGGTTGCCTGCTGCTTGGTCAGGGTCTGTGTACCCTGCATTTCCACCAGCACCGAAGCCGTAGCATCCACTACGGTGTTTCGGTCAAGCACATACCGCTGATCCTCGCCCTGTGCGATGGTTACCCACGCATTCTTAACACCGTCCAAACAGCGGATAACCGCACTCATACGGTCCTGTAAATCAAACAGAAAGGCCGTTTGACGGTCTGCGTCTGTGGCAAGTGAGCTGACATTATCTAAATATGTAGAGTAAGCAAAACCGGACTTGGGATATCCGTTCATCAGCAGCTTTGCTTTGAGCTGTGCTTCCTGGTCTTTCGGCACGAGAATCGTGTCATTATTTTCTAAACGGTAATCGACCGCGCCGTTCTCCTCCAAATATTTCATAATGGAGGAAGACTCGTCCGCGGTCAATCCGGTAAAGAGTACGCTATATGGTTTATTTTCTAAAACCAGCGCAATCACAACGGCCGATACGACGATTAGTCCGAGTGTAATTGCCAGCCCAATGCGAGTTTTCTTGCTCATTTTCGCAAAAAAGGCTTTGATTGATTCTGTAAATCCTGTGAGCTTTTCTTTCAAGAACTATCCCTCCAGCGCTGTCTGCGCCAAAATTTACAGGCTGATACGAGTCAGCTCTGTATAGGCATCTAACGCCTTATTGCGCAGTTGCACCAAGAGGTCGACCGAAAGCTGCGCTTTTGTACCTGCAATTGTAAGCTCTGCCGGGTTGTCCAGCTGGCCGGTAGCCAGCAGATACTCTGCACGGTTTTTCTCCGCATCTGTTTCGCGCACATTATTAATGGCGGTTTCAAAAATATCGGCAAACATTCCACGGTTTTCTTCGCTGACCGCGGTGCTTTTGCCTGTGGTAGAAATCGCTTCCCGAAGAAGCTGTATATTTTCGATGGGGGTAGTCATCTTTCTTTCTCTCCTTCAACTTTCGGTTCACACCGGCTTATTTGCCAATCTCCAGCCCTTTCGATGCCACCGCTTTTAAAACATTCAGCGCGGTTACATTGGCCGAGAAAGCCTGTGTGGCCGCCATTGCATCCGAAATTTCTTTCACTAAGGTCACATTTGGCATTTCCACATATCCCTGCTCGTTTGCATCGGGATGGGTAGGGTCATAAACCAACTTCATATCAGAAGGATCTTCTGCGATTTCGGTAACACGAACGCCGCCAAGTGTGCTGTAACCACGGTTGGATACAGCCGTATTCTCTGCGTTTGCCATCGCTTTTCGAAAATCATCGCGCCCTGCTTTGGCTTCGAGCACTACCATCTTGCGACGGTATGCGCCGCCAGCTTCAGTACGGGTGGTACCCATATTGGTGATATTCTCAGATACTACATCAAGACGAAGCTGCTGTGCCGTAAGGCCGGAGCCCACAATATTCATTGAGCTTAAAAATGCCATGATTGTTTCCTCCCTTATTGACCTTTAATCGCACTGCGCAGCACGCTGAAATCGTTATTGATTGCAGTCATTACATATTGCAGCTGATAGCCATTGCGTGAAAGTTCCAGGTTCTGCTCGGTCAAGTTGACACCGTTGCCATCCAGCCGGGTTGCCTCCTGCGCCTCATTTACCTGAACCTGCGTTTTTTGCAGCACATTGCGCATTTCTGCTTTTGGCTTTGCCCCCCCTGCTGCCGACTCCAGCTTTTGTCGCAGGTTTTCTTCAAAGCTTACATACTTTGCTTTGTAGTTCGGGGTTTCTGCATTTGAAATGTTATCGAGAATCGCTGCTTGCTTGGTCCATAAATAGTCCATGGACCGTTCCATCATATACAGTGAATTGGTAGTCAAAAAGCTCATACACTTTTCTCCCTTCTGGCGTTGGCCAGCTAAAATTCTTTCAGCAACCAGAAACAGCGGCTAAATGCCGCATCATCCGTTTCTCTTTTTGATGTCATCTTTTCCCGGCTCCGCAAAACCGTAAATTGCACTCGGTCACACGCTTGGTAACAGGTTTTTAAAAAATTAAACATTTTTGATAATTTTGTTACCAAATGTGCTGATAAACCGGCTTTCTGCCCCCTTACCCTGGAATTTAGAATTCCTTATTATATAGGGTAAGCTAGTGAGCAATGTAGAGCCGTTGTTTCTAAGTTAAATAAAAATGCTATAAATCAAGTATTCATCAGCTATTTATGATACAAATTTAACCATATATGGTCTTTTTAACCATTTTCCCATTGTTTTCTTATATTATAAGTGTTTCTATAGCAGACCGCAAGGGTTTACAGTAAAAAATGCGCGAAGTGTGTCGATTCATGCCAACTTCATTTTACATATATTTTCAGCTGTGTTTTTTAAAATATATTTACCTTTTTAATATGTTTTCTCTTATTTCTTTCTTTTTTTATTGGTTTTTTGTTTTCAACAAGATTCTTCAAGGAAAACTGAAGATTAATTATTATAATTTTTTATCTTTTTTTGTTATCACCACTTATTTCCGGCAGAAATATGTCGATATGAGAAATGAACACCCCAGAAAACCTTTTGGGGATAGGTACTGACGCTTTTTTCAGTTGGGGCCCCGGCGAAAAGAGCGTCGGTCGAAAGAGAGAAAGGATGCTCTCTTTTCAACACAAAATACATGGAGGTAACTATTATGAGAATCCAACACAACATCATGGCGATGAACTCTTATCGCAACTACACCAACAACACCAAAGCCGTTTCCAAAAACCTTGAGAAACTGTCTTCCGGCTACCGCATCAACCGTGCAGGCGACGACGCTGCCGGCCTTGCAATTTCCGAGAAAATGCGTGCTCAGATCACCGGCCTGAAAACCGCTGAGAAGAACGCAAAAGACGGCATCTCTTTGGTGCAGACCGCTGAAGGCGCACTGACCGAAGTTCACAGCATGCTGAACCGTATGGCTGAGCTCGCTGACCAGTCTGCCAACGGCACCTACGATAACGAAGTCGACCGTGCAAACCTGCAGAAAGAAGTTTCCGCACTGAACACCGAAATCGACCGCATCGCTGATTCTTCCAACTTCAACGGCATCAAACTGCTCGACGGCTCTCTGGCTGGCGGCGCAAAAGGTTCCGGCATGATTGGCAGCACCAAAGTTTCTTTTGAGCTGGGTGTAAAAGACGCTACCATCTTTGGCGCTAACGAAGCAAAAGTCACCTTCGCTGACGGTGCTGCTGTTGACAAGGGCATTAACGTTGCTTTTGACGATGGCACCGGCGCAATGACCATCACCCTCGGCACCAAAACCGCTGAGACCTACTCTGCTGACCAGATCACCGCTGCTGTCCGTGCGGCTGCTGCTAGCTACGCTGGCGGTGCTACCACCAACGCTGCTGCAATCGGCAAAGCATATGCAGGTTTCACCATGAATGCTGATGGCCCGATGTCCGCTGCTGCTGGCGGCTCTCTGACCATGGCTCAGGCTACCATGACCGATGGCACCGGCGAAGGCCTCACCCTTCAGATCGGCGACACCGCAGAAACCTTCAACAAGCTTTCTGTCAGCGTTGGCGACATGCACACCGCTTCCCTCGGCATCAACCTGGTCGACGTTGGCACTCAGGCTGGCGCTTCCGATGCTATCGCTAAAATCAAAAACGCTATCAACAGCGTTTCTTCTACCCGTGGCGATCTCGGTGCTACCCAGAACCGTCTGGACCACACCATCAACAACCTGTCTGTCATGAGAGAGAACATCCAGGATGCTGAGTCCTCCATCCGTGACGTAGACGTGGCTGAGGAAATGATGGCTTACACCAAAAACAACATCCTCGTTCAGTCTGCTCAGGCAATGCTTGCTCAGGCAAACCAGGCTCCCCAGGGCGTTCTGCAGCTCCTGCAGTAATTCCTTATCGGGTTTTACAAATCCCAAACAGGGCCGGACATCCGTCCGGCCCTGTTTTATTGTTTTTCTTTTATCTCAACAAACGTTTTATAGGAGCGTATTTTTATGGCATTTTCTTTTACCAAAGATCTAGAAACGGGAAATGTGCAGATTGACGCAGAACATAAGCAGCTGATTGCTGCTGTCAACGCTTTGCTGGAAGCTTGCCAGCAGGGCAAAGGACGTGCACAGCTCGAATCTGCCATCAATTTTCTTGCAGACTATACCAAAACTCACTTTGCTCACGAAGAACGCCTTCAGCAGAGCTGCCGTTATCCCCAGTACGAAGCCCACAAAAAATGGCACACCGACTTTATCGCACAGATTCAGCAACTGCGGGATAAGTTTTTGGCTCAAGGCGCAACCTTGCTGCTTGTAGGTGAAGTAAACGGCAAAACCAGCCTGCTCATCTCTCATATTAAAAGCGCAGACTTGGCCCTGGCAAAATATCTGCGGGAACACGAAGCCAAATAGCTTTGCGCTTGCAGCCTATTGCTCTCGGCAACACAAAAAATAAAAAAGCGTGCTTTTAGAAGAATTCTTCTGAAAGCACGCTTTTTATTCTTTATTACACGAAGGCAGCACTATTTCGCGGCGGTATCTCGGTTGAAAATCTGCATACCAAAAACTGCTTCGCAGAGAAAGGTCACCTCATCATCAATTAAGTTGATGAACTTTGCCGCATACAGCTGGGCACCATTGACCGAAGGACGCGGACGAAGAATTTCACAGGTCACAATCAACGGCTCTTCACAGACCGGAAGAACAATCTCGACCTCTTCGCCTTTTTCCAGCACTGCATCACAGTAAAAAGAAACTCCACCGCAGCTTAAATCGTTCCCCTGCACTGCAAGGCGACCTTGCCATTTGCCGGTAACGGGATAAATAAAACTGTCAAAGCGCAGCGGAATACGCAGGTTTTGACGCACATCAGCGCCCAAAGCGCGCATAGGCTCTACAACAATGCGGTCGCCCCGGGCTTTGATAATTTTACCCAGCAATGCCGCGTCTTCATCTTTTTTGCCGACCAACTGCACTACTTCGTGAGAGAGCACTGCATCTATGTGGTCATCCAAAACACGCAGCTGCCACTGCCCGCTCTCTGTAACGACTTCTTTGGCGGCACGTGCCACCGGGAGATATCGGCTGTCCAGTACCAGATAGATATCTTCTTCTTTTCCTGTTGCCATGATGTTCTCCTTTCTTACACAACCGGCTTTTCTTCCGGCGCATCTGGGTCGAACTCCAGAAAATACGCGTAGATTTGAACGACCGCTTGGTAAAGGGACGAGGGAATTTCCTGTCCCAGCTTCATCTGCGACAAAATCGTCGCGAGCGAATTATCTTCATAAACCGGCACACCGCTGTCGGCTGCAACCTCTACAATGCGTTCGGCAAGGTGCCCCATACCAGATGCCACTACAATCGGGGCAGCGTTGTCGCGGTTATATTTGAGCGCTACGGCACGCTTGGCGGGCGCTGCGGAAGTGTTTTCTTTAGATTTTGACATTGATTCCGCTCTTCCCTTCGAAAATTTTAGGGAACACCTCTGAAATCGTCAGCGGGCGTTCCATTTTACTTACCTGCACGGCTTCTGCTTTCAGCCCGTTTTGGGTCAGAATGCCAGAAATAGACTGTTCTATCTGGCGCGAAAACGGTGCAATCTTTTCGGGGCAGTAAACCTGCAGCTTCACCGCTTCGCCCTGGCAGCTCAGCACCATATCAAACATACCCAGTGTCTGAATATCCATCTTAAACAAAAAACGAATCGTGTTTGGTTCTCCATCTTGCTGCTCGCGGCCATTTTCGGCATCGGGGTCTACCCAAAGTTCCGAGAACATCATTTTATCTCCCCACTGCATCGGCAGCAGGTAGTGGCTTACCGGCATATACACGCTTTCGTTTACAAGCATTGCCGAAACAATTTCACGGAAAGCAGATTCCATCTCGGTACCGCCCTCCCCACGCAATGCACGGCTTGCAGCAGATGCCAGCTTGTCGGCAAAGCGGTCGGCAGCGGCAGCTTTGTGGAAATCAGTATCTACCAATAATCGCAGCATCGTTTCGCGCTCTAAGCCGCCTAGTTTTTCTTTCAGCACTGTGTAGCCTGTCAGCTGTTCAAACGTCTGCATCACAGCTTTTGGCGAGCCATTTTCATAGCGGGAAGTATCCAGCGCCAGCAGGGTAAGCAACCCGCGCGACAATCCCATATCATGCGTTTGCTCGGTGTATTTTGCCATGTAGGGGAAGATTTCGTCCTGCAACAGTTTTAGGTTGCCTGCGCGGTCGCCCGCCGTCATGCCTGCTTGCAGTTTTGCGATCATCTCGCGCAGTGCGGCGGCCCACCGGCCGGGAATCGCATCTGCTATATCCTGCAAGCTGCGCAGAATATTTCCTTCAATATGGTGGGTGGACGAGTAATCGCTGTATCTCTTTAAAAATTGCAGAATATCGTTTTTGATGCTCTGCGGCTGGCCGGCAAAATAAGCGTCGCGCAGAATGTTAAACAGCGCACCGCCAAACCGGTTGCCTGCCTTTAGCTGGCCGGTAAAAAAGTTCAGCAGTTCACTTT
Source organism: Pygmaiobacter massiliensis (assembly GCF_900199435.1). Lineage (GTDB taxonomy): Bacteria > Bacillota > Clostridia > Oscillospirales > Ruminococcaceae > Pygmaiobacter > Pygmaiobacter massiliensis. The sequence goes on along the minus strand of NZ_OAML01000003.1, from coordinate 1,557,668 downwards.
CATCCATTGGGAACAGCTCAATCAACTCTGCAAGCTCAGTCGCAATCCCCTCTTCCATACCGGAAGAAGCCTCGATTCCCTGTCGGCTCATCAGTAATCTCGAAAGGGTGGTTACCATTTCGGGGTTTTCTCTCAGCCGCTGTAAAAAGCTTTGAAAGTTCGAATCGTACCGCAGCCGGTTTGAGCTGGCGGTGTCCGCAGTGTCCTGCCTGTCTGTGCGCGCGTCGGCGCGGCCCACTCGCGTTGGGTCCGGAATATTTTGAATATGTGTATCGTTTGGCGAAACCGGCAGACTGCGGTTTGTGGTGGTACTGTCATGACCGGGTACCGGGTTGGTAACCCCCAAAAGGTTTGCCATGGGCACCCCTCCTTTAATAAAATTTATAGAAAACTTAATTTTTGTCGTACTTAGTCGATAAATAGGTTAAGTACTTAATAAAAGGTGGCGTTTTTAATGAGCAACAGCGGCAACGAAATTTTAGATATGTATTTGTACGAAACCAATACCCTGTTGGAGCAGCTGGACAGCATCGTGCTGGCAGCAGAACACGTCGACTCTTTTTCTGAAGATGATGTCAACGAGATTTTCCGGATTATGCATACCATCAAAGGCTCTTCAGCTATGATGGAGTTTACTCCTCTTATGACGATTGCACACCGCATCGAAGATCTCTTTTTCATCATCCGCGACAAAGGGATGAACATCGTGGCAGAAGAGCATCGGCCGCTTCTGTTTGATCTTATGTTCCAGGCAATCGACTATTTCCGGAGCGAAGTCGCAAAAATCGAAAACTCTGAACCATTCTCTGAAAATATCGACACTTTCATAGAAAATATTAATAGTTTTATCGCTAAAATTCAACAGGAACCATCTTCCGGTGCGCCGGCCGCGGCCTCGGCACCGGCGGCTGATGCATCGTCCGCAGCTTCGGCTGACGCAGCGATTGCAGGTTTCGGCACAGACCCGGCACATCCCCACCTGCTGCATGTCCTTTTTGATGAAGGCTGCGGCATGGAAAACCTGCGCGCATTTATGCTTGTTACCTCAGTACGGGATTTCTGCGCAGATGAAGTATTTACATTTGTGCCCGAAGATGTCGAGACCAATCCTGAAACTGCTGAATTTATCGTCGAAAACGGCTTTTTGCTGCGCTTTATCAATGCGGCAGACCGCGATAAGGCGATTCCGGCTGTCACAGCTTCGGGTTCGGTAAAGACTTACCAGATTGCCGATGAGGCAGTACCGGCACCGAAAGTTGAAAAAACAGAGCAGGCTGCCCCGGCAGCTGCGAAAAAGCCTGCAGGGCAGGAGACAGCAGCACCCGCTGCCGCGCCTAAAGCTGCTCCCGCTGCTGCCGCTACCCCGGCGCCGCACAGCAAAGAGAGTTTAATCAGTGTGAACCTCAGCAAGCTGGACCATCTGATGGCCGTGGTGGGAGAAATCGTCATCACCGAGTCGATGGTTACCTCTTCGCCCGACCTGAAAGGGCTCAAGCTTGATACTTTCACCAAGTCTGCACGTCAGCTGCGCAAGCTGACTGATGAACTGCAGGACGTTGCGATGTCGCTGCGCATGGTGCCCGTTTCCGGCACCTTCCAGAAAATGAACCGCATTGTGCGCGATATGAGCAAAAAGCTGAATAAGCCCGCCCGGCTCACCCTCGTTGGCGAAGATACCGAGGTGGACAAAACCATCGTGGATAACATCAGCGACCCTATCATGCACATCGTGCGCAACTCGATGGACCACGGTCTGGAAGAGAATACGCAAGACCGCATTGACGCAGGCAAAGACCCTGTTGGCGAAATCACGCTGGCTGCACGCCATACCGGCAGCGAAGTGATTATCGAAATCCGCGATGATGGGCAGGGCGCAAACTATGATGCAGTGCTCGAAAAAGCACGCCGTGTCGGGCTCGCCCAGCCGGATGTAGAATATTCTCAGCGCGAAATTTTGAACTTTTTGATGATGCCCGGCTTCTCAACCAACATCGAAGTTACCGAGTTCTCGGGACGCGGTGTCGGCATGGATGTCGTGAAAAAGAATGTTGAAGATGTCGGCGGCACGGTGGTACTTTCCAGCGAGCCGGGCCGCGGCATGACCACCACCCTTAAAATTCCTCTGACCATGGCAATTATGGATGGTATGGAAATTGCGGTTGGCCATTCTATCTTTACGATTTCCATCAATAACATCCGGCAGATTTTCCGTGTTTCTTCGGCAAACATTATTCAGGATGCGGGCCAGAAAGAAATGATTAAGTGCATGGACAGTTTCTATCCGCTGATTCGGCTGCGTGACCTCTACCAGCTGAAAGAAGGGCTGGATAACGTAGAAGAAGGCATTGTGCTTTGGGTGGAATCGGGTGAATGCTCCTACTGCCTGTTTGTCGATGAGCTCATCGGTGAACAGCAGGTAGTTGTTAAACCGCTGCCGGAGTATGTCAACAGTTACAATATCAAAACCTACGGCATCAGCGGCTGCACCATTTTGGGTGACGGCAACATCAGTATTATTCTGGATGTGGCAAACCTCTACTCTGCCGCACAGGGCCTTTAATGGCAAACATCGTAAAGGAGGAAACAACCGTGACTGATCAAAACATGCTTTTTGCAACCGAAGAGGACCAGGAAGACGAACTGCGCGACGGCGTGCCCGAGGTCCTTACAGAAAAATATCTGGTGTTCCACTCTGGCGGGCTGCTTTTCGGCGTAGACGCCAATTTTGTCGTGGAGATTATCATTAACCACGTAATTACCCCGCTGCCAATTGTCCCGGATTATGTCAGCGGTGTCATCAACCTGCGCGGGCAGATCATCCCCATTGTAGACTTCCGCCTGCTGCTTTGCAAACCGCACCAGGAAAATTGCAGCATTGTGGTACTTAACATTGACGGCGTGCAGCTCGGCATTCTGGTCGATTCTGTCGCCCAGATGGTGGATATTCCCGAAGGCAGTATCCTGCCCGTGCCCACCAGCGGCAACAGTGCGCAAAAGTACATCTCCGGTATGTGCACCTTGCCTGATGAAAGCGGTACGCTGATGGTTTTGGACAGTGCGCTGCTGCTGCATGTCTAACCCCAAACTGTAACAGAAGAAGGAGAACGCCTCATGCAGCCCACTCTATCCGATCGCGATTTTATTCGTTTGAGCCAGTTCATCCAAAAAAACTACGGCATAAACCTTACACAAAAGCGTCAGCTCATCACCAGTCGCCTTTCGACCTCGATTCAGGCCCGGGGCTATGACGATTTCGCTCCTTTTGTCGAGCATCTTCTTACTACAAAAGACCAGTCTGAAATCACTTTGCTGCTGGATAAGCTGACAACCAACTATACCTTTTTCATGCGAGAAAAGGGCCATTTTGATTTTTTCCAGAACACGATTCTTCCGAACCTTGTGGAAAAACATCAAAAGGATAAGACCCTCGCAATTTGGAGCGCCGGTTGCTCCACAGGAGAAGAGCCTTACAACATCTCGATGTATCTGATGGACTACCTGGGCGCTAAAGCCAGCCAGTGGGACACCCGTATTCTTGCAACCGATATTTCAAACCGGGTGCTCGAAGCGGCAAGAAAAGGTGTTTATGAGCTACCGGACACCCTGCCCGCGGGCTGGAAGCAGAAATACTTCGTACCCGCAGAGGACGGCCGTTTTGCGGTGGCCCCGGTCATCCGCAACAACGTTATCTTTCAGCCGTTCAACTTGATGTCCCCCATCCGTTTTCAGCGCAAATTTGACCTTATTTTTTGCCGTAACGTGATGATTTACTTCGACCAGCCCACCAAAGATGCTCTGGTCCGCCGGTTTTACGATGCCACCACACCGGGTGGCTATCTTCTCATTGGTTTCTCTGAAAATCTGAGTTTGAATTCTCCGTATCGCCGGCTGGGCCCTTCGACTTTCCAAAAATAATCCCCGCCTCACGATAGTTAAGGATGATATAGATATGAGAGATACTCAGCAACCTATCCGCGTTATGATCGTAGATGATTCGCTCATTGCGCGCGCCATTATTACCAGAGGCCTTTCTGCCTATCCGCAAATCAAGGTCATTGGTTATGCCATCAATGCGATTGACGCAAAAAACAAATTTCCTTTGCTTAAACCAGACGTAATCACGATGGACGTCGAGATGCCGGGTTTGAGCGGCATTGAGTTTTTGAAACAATTTCTGCCCACAAACCCGGTGCCCGTTATTCTTGTTTCATCACTGGATTTGCGGGTGTTTGATGCCCTTGCTGCCGGTGCAGTGGACTTTGTCCGGAAACCGGACGGCACCGAAAGCAACGACCTTTTCATTCAGCGCCTAGCACAAAAGGTCGTTACCGCCTCCTGTGCCAATATGGCAGCGCGCAAACCGCGGGTGCCTACCACCCCTTCTGCCACTGTACAGTCTATCCTCTCGGGCACCCCGCCTTTAAACAATCTTCCTGTGCTGGACCAGACCATTATCGGACTTGGCGCTTCTACCGGCGGCACCGAAGCAACGCTTGAAATTATGAAACAGCTGCCGGAGGACATCCCAGGCATGGTCATCGTGCAGCATATGCCCACCGGCTTTACCAAAATGTACGCCGACCGTTTAAACCGTCTTTGTAAAATGGAAGTGCGCGAAGCACGCGACCACGATGAGATTCACCGCGGCCTTGCACTGGTAGCCCCGGCTGATTTGCAAACCCGTGTGGTACGCACCGGCAACCGATACACCGTTTCCTGCACGCCGGGCGAAAAAGTCAGCGGGCACTGCCCATCCGTAGATGCGCTTTTCCTTTCGATGGCAAAAACCGTGCACTGCCACATGGCCGGTATTATCCTAACCGGTATGGGCCGCGACGGCGCACAAGGCTTGCTTGCCATGCGTGAAAAAGGCGCTTATACCATCGGGCAGGACAAAGCCTCTTCAGTGGTTTACGGTATGCCGATGGTCGCCAACGACATTGGCGCGGTGGAAGTACAGGCCCCTTGCGAAAATATTGCCTCGGTACTGCTGCGCCATCTTAATTCTTTAAGATGAGTTTTTGAAAAAACCTCGGTTTGGTCGTTATCTTTTTGATTCAACTTACCGATATGTATAGTGTAAAACAAAACATTCTCTTCTGCTGTGCAGAAGTTTCTCTTGAAAGGAGTAGATCCCATGCTGGTTACTTCCAGTTCCAACGGCGTATATCCTGTACGGTCCACACAGCCTTGTGCTCCAACCGGTGGAGGTGCTGATTGCTCCGCCGTTTCGTCCGCACAGAGCAGTTACGACCATCTGGAGCTTTCGCCGGAGCCCAGCGGGGAACAGCGCTTTCAGCTGGACCTGATCAGCCGCCTTTCGCAGGAGGTTCGCAGCGCTACCACCACCGGCGAAATCCGTGCACTGACACAACAAATCGCGAGCGGAGAATACCGCCCCAACGCAATGGAGACCGCCGCTAAAATGCTTTTAATGAAAGGTGACACCGCATTATGACTTCTGCCTTTGCCACTTATCTTTCTCTTTTGCGTGAAATCAGCCGTACTTTGGTTTCTCTTACCGAAACCGCGCAACAAAAAACTGCGGCGGTCCGTCAAGATAACCTTGCGGTGTTAAACGAATGCCTCAAACGCGAGCAGGCTTTAAGCCTTAGCCTGCGCGGCTTTGAGCAAAAGCGTGCCGCTGCCACAAAGGACCTGGGCTTTGAAAGCATTCCGCTGAGCGGGCTTGCCGCCCACTGCCCGGTAGAATTGCAGCCGGAGGCGAAAGCCGCCGCTGAAGAATTGCTGCAAAACTATCAGCTTTACCGCAGTGCATCAGAGGTTGCACGTTCCACGCTGGAATGCAATCTTCATCAGATTGAAAAAGTGCTTGCGGCCTCTGGCGAAGCTGAAATTTCCGGTGCCGGCTATGATGCTGCGCAGCCCGAGCCGCCTGCCCCGATGAAAACAGATTTTCGCGCTTGATAGCCGCGTAATGCAAGGACGAACAAAGGAGTTACAGCATGAACAGTGTTAGCACATTTGGCGCATTTACAACCGCTCGTCTGGGTATTTTTGCAGCGCAAAAAGGTCTCGATGTGGTAGGCCATAACATCACCAATATTAATACGGTAGGCTATACCCGCCAGTCGCTCAACCAGATAAGCCTGCGCGTGGGCGGCTATGACCGTTACCAGCCCCAAAACAATGCTATTGTGGGTTCCGGCGTACTTTGCACCGGTGTTTCGCAGCTGCGCGACCCTTATCTTGATATTCGCTTTCGTACCGAGCAGGCCAGCGTTGGCTCGGCAGACGCAAAGCTGGCTGGCCTTGAAGCACTCTCCTCTATTCTAGATGAGGTAGGCAAAGGCGACGGCAGCGGCGTTATCGAAAAACAATTTAATGATTTAATCACTCAGCTGCAAAACCTGAACACGCAGGGTACTGGCCAGGCCGAATTTGACGCGCTGGTCCGTTCCTCGGCGGCTACGCTGGCTAAATTATTCAATTCCTACTCCTCCAAGCTGGACGATGTTACCCAAAACCAGATTACCAGCCTTAAACAAGAAATCACCGCAGTCAATGACCTGCTCAAAAATATCCGCGATCTCAATGCTTCCATTCGCCGCAGCGATATCCATGGCGATAACGCACTGGAGCTGCGTGACCAGCGCAATCTGCTGATTGACGAGCTCTCGCAATATATGAAAATTGACGTCAGCTACGGCACTGAGGACATCGGCAATGGGCAGACGGTTGAAAAGCTTATCATCAAGCTGGCAGGTGCAAACCCGAACCCAGGTGCTGACCGTACCGATAAGGCAACCTTGATTGATGGCATTTATGGCACCCAGCTTTCCTTTAAGCAGGAGCCAACCGCCAACCCCGCTTTTGACAACACCAAGCCCGCAAGTGATACCAATCCCGCTTACCTGAAAGCAGACGGCACCCCAACCAATGTGCTGGCAGATGCTGAAATGAAAGACAGCACTAACTATGACCTTGTACTGGGTCAATTGACCGATGCAAGGGGCAAAATTCATGCAAATGCAGACGGCACCTTGTCTACTGCTGTCAATCTGGGTGATAACGACCTTTACGGCTCGCTTCAGTCGCTGCGCGAAATTCTTACCGAAAAAGGCGAGTATTCCACCACAGCTGAAATTGCTGCTGACCCGAATGCTGCAACCAAGCGGGGCATCCCCTACTACCGCAATGCACTGGATGCACTGGCGCGTCAGTTTGCCACCGCCTTAAATGATGCTAATACGCTTAGCGATGATGTGATTTATCAGAAAGATGCCGGCGGCAACTTCTTGCTCGACGGTGACGGAAAGAAAATTCTCAAGCCCGGCTATGCCAATTACAAAGGCGGCAATCTCTTCAGCAACAGCGGCACCGGCAACGATGTCTCCAACATTACGGCCGCTAACATTTCAATTTCTCTCGACTGGTCCAAAGGCGACGTACATATTCTTGCCTCTAAAGCAGAAAACGCAACTAGTCAGGATAACTCTAACATTACGCACATTATTGCGTTGATGGACTCCAAACTTGAGTATCGCCCCAGCGATGTTGCTGCCGGCGCTGGCAATACCGTTTCGTTTAAGGGTACCTTCCAGGAGATGCTCACCAACATCGGTGCAACCCTTGCAAATGACAAAAAAACCACTGCAACCATGCTCACCAACTATGTCGCTTCGGCCACCGAGCTGAACACCAGCCGTGATTCGGTTTCTGGTGTAGACCTGAACGATGAAGCTGCCAGCCTGATGCAGTATCAAAAATCCTACGCTGCAGCCTGCCGCTTGATGACCACGCTGGATGAAGCGTTGGACAAGCTGATCAACGGCACTGGCGTAGTTGGCAGATAAGGAGGAGCTTAATTATGATGCGCATTACGACAAATGGCGTGCTTAGGGGCTATCGCTCCAGCCTGGCACGCTCAGCATCTAACCTAAACGCTGCACGCAACACTGTACTTACACGGCGCAACTTTAACTCTTACGCAGAAGACCCTGCTGCTGCAACCCAGTCTTTTAAACTGCGCCGTTCTTTTTCCCGCACAAGTGATCAGCTGACCAACAGCACTGCGCTGGTCAATAAGTTTGAATCTGCCTGGTCCACTATCCAGACTGTCGTCAGCGATTTGGGCAACGCACAGGCCAAAGTGGCGGCACTCAGCGGCCTTACCGACTCGAGTGGCGCAGCACGCCAGCCTCTCGCTGAAGTATTAAACCAAACAGCGGAATCTGCTGTGCAAAGCTTGAACGCAAAATACGCGGACAGCTTTATTTTTGCCGGTTCCGATGGCCTTAATGTCCCTTTTAGCTGGGACAGCGCCACCGGCAATCTTCTGTTTCGCGGCGTTAACGTAAATGCTGGCGGAGTGGAAAAACCCGCTACCGCAGAGCCGGCAGCAGGCGACCCTGTCCCCGCCGAGTGGCAAGCTTACTATGATGACCAGGCTGACCTGAAAAAGCTGCAGGATATGTCCAAAGAGACCCAATACATTGACGTTGGCTTGGGCCTGCAAGAAAATCTGGGCGGCGACTTGGTTTCTTCCAGTGCGTTTAACGGCGCACTTTCCGGCCTTAACTTTATGGGTTTCGGCCGTGATGCTGAAGGCGACCCCAAAAATGTCATCTCTTTAATGAAAGAAATTTCAAACATTTTTGCCCGTTGCGATAAGGATACCGGCAACTTCAACGCAGACGGTACACACCCCACTGACGAAGCTGACGCAACCCGCCTGACCAAAAAACTGGAGGATGCACTTGGAAAAGCAACGTCACAGCATACACAGCTGGACGTAAACGCAAAGTTTTTAAAAACCAACGAAGAGCAGCTTGAGCTTACTGCTGACACCTTGAACCAGCAAATTCTTAGCTTGGAACAATGTGATCTCGCAGATGCCATTACCGCCTTTTCGTGGGCTCAATACTGCTACAATGCCGCACTTAAAGTTGGCAACAGCATCCTTTCCCAATCTTTGATTGATTATATGAACTAAAATCATACAACGAGCGAATAAAAGAAAGGAGTGGGCCGCAACCATGTACCCGCTGATAGAAATTAAAACGATTCCCATTGAAATTGAAATGAAAACTACCAATGCCAAGTTGGAATATACTCGCGGCATAGCAGAGATGGAAGTTTCACGCGATAACGGAGGCTTAAGTATTAAAAGCCGCCCCATTCGCGTCAACATTGACACCTTCGAAGCAAGAAATTCTCTCTCTCCTACGCTTGCACGTTCCATCCAGCAGCAAGCCGAGCGCGGCGTGCAGTCTGCCTATGAGGCCACTGCCACCTATGCGCAGCAAGGCCAGCTTTTGCTGAAAACTAAAATTGGGCAAGAACTCGTTTCGCAGTTTGGCGCAGATGCGCAAACCAAAGATGTAATGACGAATGTAGGAATCGATTTTTTGCCTAAAGGTGGCGCAAATATCAGCTGGGACCTAGGTGAGATGAATATCCGGTACGAGATGGATAAACTAAACTTCGACTGGAAGTTCGGCACCGGTGATTACCAGTTCACCCCGGGCGATATTCAAATTTCAGTTACTCAGCGGCCTGACGTTGTCATCAAATATGTAGGCGGGTTGATTTACGTTCCTCCTTCAGCAGATCCCAACCACGAATCAATTGATGTGAAAGCATAAACAGGAGGTTTCCAGTATGCAGCTCTCTACCAAGTATTTCGGGCAAATTGATTGTGACGAAGCTGATTTTCTTCTTTTCCCCCAGGGCTTGTTTGGGTTTGAGGATGAAAAAAGCTTTTTGCTGATGCCTTTTGCAGATAGTGAGGGCTCTTTGCTATGCCTGCAAAGCACCAAAACACCAGGGCTTGCATTTGTTGTTATGAACCCCTTTTCTTTTAAGCCCGATTATGCCCCCAAGCTAGAGAACGCAGACCTGGCTCGGCTTGAGGTAAACCGCAGCGAAGACCTGTGCTTTTATGTGCTGTGCGTCGTCAAAAACCCCGTAGCCGAAAGCACCGTCAACTTAAAATGCCCGGTAGCGATTAATGATTCGACCCGCAAAGCGATTCAGGTGATTCTCGAAGCCGGCGATTACGAGATGCGGCATCTGCTTGCGGAGTTCGGTACAAAAAAGGAGGGCTGACAAGATGCTGATTTTACAGCGCAAAGCTGGCGAATCTCTATGGATTGGAGATCAGATCAGTGTTTCTGTCCTCTCGGTAGAAGATGGTAAGGTGCGCCTTGCCATCGACGCCCCGAAAGAAGTGCCGATTTTGCGCAATGAACTGCGCATTGCCATGGAGGCCAACCGCGATGCTGCACAGGAAAGTGCTTCTCCACTGGCATTACTTGAGGTTTTGCAGAGCGCAGTTCCGCCTTCTGAAAAATAGAATAAATAATCAAAAAGCATGCCTTTGGGGAAAGCCCGTTGGCATGCTTTTTTGTTTGTCCAGTCTAAAGGCTGTCAGACATTTTGGATTCTCTTGTTTTCAAAATTGCTCTTGTACCAGAAACAAACCTTTAAACTAATATAAAACTTATGAGTTTTTTTGTATTTTTTGTCGTCCGTTTTGTTTCTTTTTTGAAATATATGAATTTTTTATGTATTATACAAAATTTTGTTCAAAGTTTCGTAACAATTAAGATTGTTTTTTATAGCATTGTTTTTTAAAATAAGACTTGGGAGCATATTCACTTTTTTGAGGAGGTTTGCATTTATGATTACATTTTTCATTGCACTCGCCTGTCTCATCGGTGGATATTTTGTATACGGTAAATTCGTAGACAAGATGTTTCACCCGGACGACCGTGCCACTCCCTGCGTCTCTCACCCGGACGGTGTTGACTATTGCCCGCTGCCGAAATGGAGAGCTTTCCTGATTCAGCTGCTCAACATTGCCGGCCTTGGTCCCATCTTCGGTGCACTTTCCGGTGCTATCTGGGGTCCTTCGGTTTACTTATGGATTGTTTTTGGTACTATTTTTGCCGGCGGCGTACACGATTACCTTTCGGGTATGCTCTCTATCCGCAATGACGGTGCCTCTATTTCTGAAATCACCGGCAAATACCTTGGCAACGGTATGAAACAGGTCATGCGCGTTTTCTCGGTTATTCTGCTCGTGATGGTCGGCATCGTATTTATGGTCGGTGCCGCTGGTTTGATTGCCAATATGACCCCGCCTGCCCTCAACAAACAGTTCTGGGTCATTGTGGTGCTCATCTATTTCTTCTTGGCAACACTGCTCCCCATCGATAAACTCATTGGCAAACTCTATCCCGTTTTCGGCATCTGCCTTATCATTATGGCGCTCGGTGTCGGCGGCGGCACCGTTATCCGTGCCATCAACGACCCCACCAATCACCCGATGGTAGAGCTGACTCTGCAAAACCTGAACGATTCCGGCAAATCCATTTGGCCCTTCATGTTCCTTACAGTTGCTTGCGGTGCAATCTCCGGCTTCCATGCCACCCAGTCCCCGATGATCGCCCGCTGCGTTACCAATGAAAAAGAAGGCCGCCAGATTTTCTACGGTGCTATGGTCGCTGAAGGCATCATTGCTCTTCTGTGGGCATCCGCCGGTATTGCGTTCTACTACAACCGTGACCCGGCCGTTGGCTCTATCACTGCCAACCTGCTGGCTCTGGGCGGCGGTAACTCCACCACTGTTTACGAGATTTCTACCGGACTGCTTGGCAAAGTGGGCGGCATTCTCGCCGTGCTGGGCGTTGTTGCCTGCCCTATTACCTCTGGTGATACGGCTTTCCGCAGCGCGCGCCTTACCATTGCAGACTGGTTCCACATCGACCAGGTCGATATGAAAAAGCGGCTCGCCCTCACCCTGCCTTTGCTGGGTATCGGCTATGCAGTTTCTTTCGTCGACTATCAGGTTGTGTGGCGCTATTTCACTTGGTCGAACCAGACCCTCGCCATGATTGCGCTGTGGGCCGGTGCAGTTTATCTGGTCAGCCAGAAGCTCAATTTCTGGATTGCCGCTGTGCCTGCAACCTTTATGAGCGCAGTCAGCATGACTTACCTGCTGATGGCACCCGAACTTTACCTGCAGCTGCCCGCAAGCATCGCTTACCCTGCTGGCATCGTAGTTGCGCTCGCCTTCTTTGTAACTTTCTGGTTCCGTGCTGTGAACCCTGCAAAAAAAGGCTCGCTCGTATTTGAATAAATCTAAATACGTATCTAACCCCGGGGCGCTTTGCCTCGGGGTTATTTTTAAGCGGGGATTTCCATTTTCTGCTTTATCCTGTATAATAAAATGAAATTGTTTTGCACAGGTAAACGAAATGCTTGCATCGTCTGGCTTTCGCATTGTGCGTGAAAGGAAGCGTTTGCCCGCATGAAAAAAGACCGCCTTTTTTATAGCGCCAATCTTGTGGGGCTGACGGTTTTCCTCTATTTGATGCTCAGCACATTGCTGCGGGGTGCCTTGTCACTTTTTCTGGCGGTTTACCAGCCGGGTGCCGCACTTCATAATCCGGTAGGGCTGCCTGAACTCTTGATTCAGCTGCTTAATCTGGCTTGTAGTGTTGTTAATCTTGGCGTTCCGCTTTGGCTGCTTTGCCGCACTATGCGCCCGCTCAATGTGCGCATCCCCCATGCAAAGGTACCGCGCAAGCAGCTACTGACCGCATTGCCGATTTTTTTGCTGTTTACTACCCTCTGTACCGCGCTGGCCAACGGGCTGCGTATTGTGCTGGATAAAGGCGGCTACAGCGTGCCCGAGGCCGCACAGCTGCCGTCTGGCAATCTCGCGCTGTTCTTTTGCTTTATTGCCACCTGCGTTGTACCTGCGGTGGGCGAAGAGCTGCTCTTCCGCGGCGGCATCCAGCAATTGCTTCGCCCGTGGGGCGACTGGTTTGCAATTCTGGTCACCTCGTTTTTCTTTAGTTTTCTGCACCACGACCTCTCTCAGCTGCCTTCTATCTTCGCCATGTCGGTATTTTTAGGCTATGTGGCAGTTGTCACCGGCAGTGTGCGAGCGAGTATTTTACTGCATTTTGCAAATAATCTTTCCAGCTTCCTTTTGCTTTGGGCACGGCAGCGTTTAGACGCCACCAATCTGCTGGGGCTGTCGATTCTACTGTTTGCCATTTACATCGCCTGCGGGTTATTTGCATTGTTGCAACTGCGGCGTGTAGGTCTTTTACGCCCACTGGCGCGCTATACGGTGCCCAAAAACCAAATGGGGCGTTGGGAGCGCCTGCTCTATGCCCCAATTTGCAGCTTTACCGCACTGCTGCTGATTTTAACAACTGTAATGGAGTATTTTCGATGAGTGAAGCCCCTAAAAGTGATGCCTACTTTATGGCGATTGCAATTGAAGAAGCCAAAGCCGCTGCCGAGCTCGGCGAGGTGCCGGTTGGTGCCGTGGTGGTAAAGGATGGCGAGGTGGTGGCACGGGCGCATAACCTGCGCGAAACCGGTAAAAGTGCACTCGCCCATGCAGAGCTGCTTGCCATCGGCAAAGCCTGCGAGGCGCTGGGTGGTTGGCGGCTTTGGCAGTGTGACCTTTATGTGACGTTGGAGCCCTGCCCTATGTGCAGCGGTGCTATTATCAATAGCCGCATCAAACGGGTGGTCTATGGTGCACGTGATGCCAAAGCAGGCTGCTGCGACAGCGTGATTTCGATGTTTGACCTGCCCTTTAACCACCGCCCTGAAATTATAGAAGGCGTATGTGCGGAAGAATGCGCCGGTTTGCTGCGCGATTTCTTTCGCAGCCTGCGTGAAAAGAAAGCCCAAAAAACCGAAAAAAAATAAATTACAAACTATGAAAAGCTCTGTATGTCGTTTGACACTGCGGGGTTTTTCTTTTTTCATTTGGGAATGCTAAAAAAATTCACAAATTCGCTATTGCTTTTCTGGTAGAAGTGTCGTAAAATTCTTAGGTAGCCTAACTAATATATTTTCAGGAAAGGAAATTTTATGGACGGCATGAACCCTCACGCCAAAGAGTTGCTTGGCGCAATCATGGAAGTACGCAGCAAAATGTTTTCGTACACGCCCAATATCCCTCTCAGCCCCGCAGATTTTGCACTAATGCGGCATGTACACATTTTTTCGCGAGAATTTGCAAAGCAAGATGAGCCGGGCATTCGCCTCTCAGAGCTGGCAAAACATTTACACCACGCCTCCCCTACCGTCAGTCAGCGTGTCAGCGAACTGGAGGCTGCTGGGTATCTCTGCCGCCAACGCAGCGAAACGGACCGGCGTGTGGTCTTTATTTTGCTGACCCAACAAGGCCACGAGCTGATGCAACAAGCTTTTTCCGAATGTAATGTGATGCTGAGCCGTATTATTGACGAATTTGGCATTGACCGTATGAACCAGTTTATCGCGATGGTGCGTGAATTTGGCGAAACGGCAACCCGCGTACAGGCACAGGCACAAGCCGAAACAGCCCCTATAACAAAAGGCCCTTCCAGAAAGGATTGAACGCATGACAAAACTTGCCCGTTATTTAAAACCGTACCTTGCTTCGGTAGCACTTTGCATTGCTTTGCTGCTGTTGCAGGCAAGCTGCGACCTAACTTTGCCGAACTATATGTCAGACATCGTAAACACCGGCATCCAAAAAGGCGGCATCTCTACCGCCTACCCCGAGGTTGCAAGCGAAAACGGTTTGGCGCTGCTCACCACCTTTATGCCAGAGCAGGACGCTACTTTTGTGAAAAACACTTATACAGCCGTCACACGCGGCAGCGATACTTTTGCCGAGCTTGAAAAAAGCTACACCAATTTACCGGACACGGTTTATCTGGCAAGAGATCTAACCGAAGAAAACTCTGCGCGGCTTGACGCAGCGTTTGGGCGTGCTTCTTACGCTTTTGTAACCACGCTGAGTGGCCTTGGCAACGGCAGCAATGTTACCGATACTAGCAGCGATGGCGAAGCGCCCACCTCGATAGACATGACAAAGCTGTACGCGATGCTGCCAATGCTGCAATCCGGCATGGTAGACCCCTCTAAGGCCATCGCTGACGCCGCTACATTGCCTGAGACTACTTATAGCGCCACCGGTGCGCTTTTTGTAAAAGGCTTTTACCAAGAGCTGGGGGCAGACACTGCCGGTATTCAAACCCGCTACCTGCTTGCCGCAGGTGGCCGTATGCTCGGGGTTGCTTTAGTTGGCGGCCTTGCCAGCGTCGCTGTGGGCCTGTTTGCTTCCCGCGTGGGTGCAGGTGTCGCACGCAATCTGCGCAAAGATTTATTTTCCCGCATCAGTCGTTTTTCAAATACCGAGCTGGACCACTTTTCCGCTGCCAGCCTGATTACCCGCACCACCAACGACGTAACCCAGGTGCAGATGTTGGTAACTATGGGCTTGCGGATGCTCTGCTATGCTCCCATCATGGGCGTTGGCGGCATCTTTATGGCACTCTCCAAAAGCCCGCAGATGAGCTGGGTTCTTGGTGTCGGTGTCGGCCTGATTATGCTGTTGATTTTCTTCATCTACAAAGTGGCGATGCCACATTTCCGCGTGATGCAGAACCTCGTCGACCGCTTAAATCTTGTTACGCGTGAAAATCTGTCCGGACTTATGGTGGTACGCGCTTTCGGTACCCAGAAATTTGAAGAAGGGCGCTTTGACAAAGCCAACCTCGACCTCAACAAAAACAACCTGTTTGTCAACCGCGTTATGGCCTTTATGATGCCTGCCATGAACCTGGTAATGAATATGCTTACGCTGCTTATCATCTGGGTTGGCGGCAAACAAATCGCCGCCTCTACGCTGCAGGTGGGCGACATGATGGCCTTCATGCAATACGCCATGCAGATTATGTTCAGCTTCTTGATGATCAGCATGATGTTCATTATGGTACCCCGCGCCGCTGTTTCCGGCAGCCGTATCAGCGAAGTGCTTTCTACCGAAATTACAATTGCTGATCCTCCTCATCCTATCGTACCCGAACACCCGCTTAGCGGTCGCCTCGAGTTCCAGGATGTTTCGTTTAAATATGGCGGCGCTGATGAAAACGTGCTGGAGCACATCAGCTTTACTGCACGCCCGGGCGAAACCACAGCTTTCATCGGTTCCACCGGCAGCGGTAAATCCACCTTAATCAACTTGATTCCGCGTTTTTACGATGTCACCGAGGGCCGCATCACCATTGACGGCATAGACGTGCGCGACCTGCCGCTTTCCACCCTGCGTCAATCGGTTGGATATGTGCCGCAAAAGGGGTTGCTGTTCAGCGGTGATATTGCCGACAACCTGCGCTACGGCAAAGAAGATGCCACCGAAGAGGAGCTGAATGAAGCTGCCCGCATAGCGCAGGCAGAAAAATTCATCAGCGAAAAACCAGAGGGTTATGCTACCGAAATCAGCCAGGGCGGCACCAACGTTTCGGGCGGCCAGCGTCAGCGTCTTTCCATTGCGCGTGCCTTGGTCAAAAAAGCACCTATCTGTATTTTTGATGACTCTTTCTCTGCGCTGGATTTTAAAACCGACGCAGCACTGCGTAAAGCATTGCACAGTGCAACCACCAAGTCTGCCGTGCTAATTGTTGCACAGCGCATTTCCACCATTATGCATGCGCAGCAGATTATCGTCCTTGCCGATGGGCGTATTGTGGGCAAAGGTACCCATGAAGAATTGCTCAAAACTTGCGAGACCTACCAAGAAATCGCAAAATCTCAACTGACAGAGGAGGAATTGCAATGAGTGAGCGTAATACGGCCCGTTCTCACGGCCCTGGCGGCGGCATGGGCCGCGGCCCCGGCGGCATCATGCCGGGTGAAAAAGCCAAAGACTTTAAAGGCACTGCCCGAAAACTGATTCAGTATCTAGGCAGCTATAACAAACAAATTGTCGTGGTCTTTTTTGCAGCTGCTCTGTCCTGCATTTTTATGATTGCAGGCCCCAAAGTTTTGGCTTATGCCACAAACGAACTGTTTTCCGGCGTCATGAAGATGTTTACCGGCACCGGTGGCATTGATTTTGCTTATATCGCACGCATTTTGCTCTTTTTGCTGGGCCTTTATCTGCTCTCATTTGGCCTTTCTTACTTGCAGGGCTTTGTTATGACCGGCGTAACCCAGAAGGTCACCTACCGGCTGCGCCAGGATATCAGCAAGAAAATCAGTCGCTTGCCGCTTGCCTATTTTGATGGCACCAGCACCGGCGATGTGCTTTCGCGTGTTACCAATGACGTGGATACCGTCAGCCAAAGCCTGAATCAGAGCCTGACCCAGATTATCACGAGTGTCACAACCGTTCTCGGTGTGCTTGTGATGATGCTTACCATCAGCCCGACGATGACCCTCGTTGCCTTGCTCGTTTTGCCGATTTCTTTCTTGCTCATCGGCACCATCGTAAAAAAGAGCCAGCCGCTGTTTAAACGGCAGCAAAATTACCTGGGCAAGGTGAATGGCCACGTAGAAGAAATGTACGGCGGACACCTTGTAGTGCAGGCTTTTGACCGCGCAGATGAAAGTATTGCCACTTTCGAAGAGCTGAACGACGAGCTTTATAATTCCGCCTGGAAGAGCCAGTTCTTCTCCGGTCTGATGATGCCTTTGATGAACTTTGTCGGTAACCTTGGGTATGCAGCCATCTGCGTGCTCGGCGGCTATCTTACCATTCAGGGACGCATCAGTGTAGGCGACATCCAAGCTTTCATCCAGTATGTGCGCAGCTTTACGCAGCCGATTAGCCAAATTGCCAACATCAGCAATGTGCTGCAGCAAACGGCGGCCGCGGCAGAGCGCGTGTTTGAATTTTTGGAAGAGGAGGAAGAAGTCGCTGACCCCGACCAGCCGCTTGACCCCTCGGTGGTCGAAGGCGAAGTGGCTTTTGCCCATGTAAAATTCGGCTACGACCCCAGCAAAATTATCATTCATGATTTTTCTGCCATTATTCAGCCGGGCCAGCGGGTCGCCATTGTAGGGCCTACCGGTGCTGGCAAAACCACAATGGTCAAATTACTCATGCGCTTTTACGACGTAACCGAGGGCGCTATCCTGCTTGACCGCTACGACCTGCGTCAATTTAGCCGCGATGGTCTGCGCAGTCTGTTTGGCATGGTGCTTCAGGATACTTGGCTCTATCATGACACGATTATGGAGAACATCCGTTACGGCCGTCTCTCCGCAACTGACGATGAGGTCATCGCCGCTGCAAAAGCCGCTGGTGTGCACCGCTTTATTCGTACGCTGCCGGATGGCTACAACACGGTGCTTTCTGAAGACGCTGACAACATCAGCCAAGGCCAAAAACAGCTGCTCACCATTGCGAGAGCTATTCTATCAGATCCTAAAATTCTGATTTTGGACGAAGCAACCAGCAGTGTCGACACCCGCACCGAGCAAAAGATTCAGCGGGCAATGAACACCTTGATGGAAGGACGCACCAGCTTTGTAATTGCACACCGCCTTTCCACAATTCGAGATTCGGATTTGATTCTCGTTATGCGCGATGGTGACATCGTTGAGGTGGGCAACCACGAGGATTTGATGCAGCGCAAAGGTTTCTATGCTGACCTGTATCAAAGCCAGTTTGAGCCCGAAGACGCGGCATCTTAACAGGTTTATCCCACGCCCTGCATGAGCGCGGAAATTTGAAAAAGGCGACAATCTGCCAGTGGCAAATTGTCGCCTTTTTTACACCTTTCTAATTGCGCTTATCTCCTGTTTGTGGTAGTCTTAAACTGTCTTTAACGCAGCCCCTGCGCTGCTGAAAACTTAAACAACACAGAGGGCAAAAACAATGAATGCAGAAGAATATTTAAGCCGTAATACAAGGTTAAATGCCGGGTTGCTGCAGGTGATGCGCCGCGGCACCGCAGAAATTTTCCACCAAGGCGGCAGCGGTGTTTTTTTAAAAGACCGCATCAGCGGAGCCTATATGCTTTCGGCCTCAGATACCACGCTGGGGCGCCGATGGCTGCGCGAACAGGAAACCGCACCCTACACTCTTTTGCACATTTGTGACCACGACCTCGCCGAATACGCAATGCGCCGGTACCATTTTCCAACGATACTGGAGTGCCTGCAAGCAGTGTGGGAAAATGGTCGGCCAGATGTTCCGCAAAGACTTACGATTCGTGAAGCCTCTAAAGCAGAGCTGCCGATGATTACCAACCACTATACCAAGCTTGATATGGCAGAGTTAGAGCAGATTCAACGGCTACATAATCTGTTCGTTGCATTTTTTGAGGGCAGTTTTGTCGGGTTTATTGGCTGCCATTTGGAGGGCAGCATCGGCCTGCTTAAAATCTTGCCGGAGTATCGCGGTCAGGGTTTCGCCACCGAGCTGGAAGCTTTTATGGTACGCCGTACGTTGGATTTAGGCCTTTTGCCTTTTGGCCAGGTAGAAACCTGGAATAAAGCCTCTTTTGCTTTGCAGCGCAAACTGGGCATGCAGCTTTCAGATGAAACTCTTTATTGGCTATTTTAAGCTGTTTTCTTAGCTCCGTTCAGCGTGTTTTACGCGTCTGCGCTATGCCAGCCACGATATGGATTGCCTGGACGAACTTTTCTATCAAAACTTAAGGTGCTTTGCAGCGGATTTGCTATGCTGCAAAGCACTTTTTGTATCTTTCACCCTTAATCAGCAATTTCACGCATTGATATTCGAAAATTATTTATTGTTTATCGATAAATAAATATTGCATTTCAATAAATAATAGTGTATGATACAAGTACACAAAACATCTGGAGGAATTTATAATGTGGAACAAAGACAAAAGCATTACGCTTTCTTTATTCTGTGTGCGGCTTTTTGCTGTTATTTTGGTGGGGCTTTGCGCCAGTGCGCCCTGGCTGTTTAAAAGGTTTACCTTAATTCGTTTTATGGTGCCACAGCAGATGCTCTCTTTCTTTTTGGTTACGGTATACGCAGTTGCAGTGCCTGCGGCTTTGGCGCTGTGGCATCTGCATGGTCTGCTTGCCGAAATTCGCAAAAACGAAGTTTTTACCCATGCAAACGTTGCGCGGCTGCGAGCGCTTTCGTGGTGTTGCCTTGCGGCGGGATTGATATGCCTTGCCAGCACGCTGTATTACATGCCATTTCTCGCTCTTGCTGCTGCCGGTGCTTTTATGGCGCTGATTTTGCGGGTCGTCAAAAACGTTTTTGAACAGGCTGTTGCTTTAAAAGACGAAAACGACTTTACCATATAGGGGGTACGGGAATGATTCTAGTTAACCTTGATGTAATGATGGCGCGTCGAAAAATCAGCGCCGGGGATCTGGCAGAACGTGTTGGCATCACCCCCGCCAACCTCTCCATTTTAAAAAATAATAAGGCGAAAGCAATCCGCTTTTCTACACTAGAAGCACTTTGTGCCGCTTTGGATTGCCAGCCTGCAGACCTTTTGCAATATACACCTGACAACAAAACTGAATAAAGGAGAATTCGTATGGAAAATCCAATTTCGGTGGGTACCAGCTGTCCGCCCTGTGAAAGTGCGCCCAAAATTACAAACAATGAAAACAAAAGTGTCAATGCAACGGCTTTTGCTCCTGCACCAAAGCCGAGTCGACCGTTTGTATACGATGCGACTGATACCCTGTTTGCGCTGATTTTCTTTGGCGTCGGGTACTGCTATATCTATGTGCTTACCCAAACGAGCGGTCATTTCTGGCGCGGCTGGCTGCTTTTCACTGCGGTTTTTATCACGGCGGTGCTCAGTTATGGCCTGTTACGCGGCGTGAAACCACCAAAAGAAAGTTGGTTTTGGCTTACTGCGACTGCTTTGGTGGGCTTGTCGTGCCGCTTGGTAGAAATTGACGGCAGTTTTGCTATTTTGCGCTTTTACGGCCTTACCCTTCTCGCTGTTTATTGGGTGCTTTGCTATTTCGGCGTGTTGACAGGTGGCAAAACTGGCAACTATATTGCACTCGATATGGTACGCGGGCTGTTTGTTTTACCGTTCGGCAATTTTTTCGCCGGCTTGCGCTGCATTGTTCAGGCAATTTGCTCGCGTGGCAAGAAAAAACACCATATGGATCTCGTCATTGGCATTATCCTGGCTTTTGCTCTTTGTGCCGGGGTAATCATCCCTCTGCTCTCTCGTGCCGATGCACAGTTTAGCGAACTGCTTTCCGGTTTTCGGTTTCATCTTTCCAGCCTGTTTTTCGGTGATTTTCTGGTATTAAAAATCCGGCTTATTCTTGCTTTGCCGGTTTCAGCTTACTTGTTCGGCCTTTGCTATGGCGCAGCAAGGCGGCGGGCGGATGGCCTTGCTTCTGCTGAGACTCTACAAAAATCAGAAAAGAGAATTCGTATCCTTCCGCTTAATACCGTGCTGGTCGTGGTTGCCGCCGCCTGCGCACTCTATCTGCTGTTTATTCTTTTGCAGGCTGGTTACCTGTTTTCTGCCTTCGTTGGGGTGCGCCCCGCCGAGTTCACCTATGCCGAATATGCCCGCCGCGGCTTTTTTGAGCTTTGCCAGCTGACCTGCTTTAACCTTGCTTTGCTTTGGGGCATCAATACCCTTTGCCGCAGCCCACGCTCAGAGTCTCGACTGCTGAAGGCAAGCAACCTTGCACTAGGTACACTTACTCTTTTTCTGATTGCAACCGCCCTCAGCAAGATGTTACTTTATGTCGACAGCTATGGCTTAACCCCTAAGCGCATTGTCACCACACTATTTATGGTTGGCCTTGCTATTGTTTTTGTGTTGCTTTTGGTCTGGCAGTACCGCTCCTTCAATCTGGTAGGGGTTGCGGCTGTTCTTTTTACCGTCATTTTTGTATTGCTTTGTCTGGTAGATTTACGAGAAATTTCCAACGCTTATAACGCCGGACGCGGATTTGACCCTATCTTTTTCGACATTTTTTATATTTAGCCCTTGCTTTTTTGCCACTTTGTTGCTATACTTTGTAACCGGGAATGAAGTTCTCCCTTGGCTTTGCCAAAACCGCTGACAATAATAAACAGCTGATGACTTCTGCGTTTTGTCGCAGGAATCATCAGCTGTTTTTGCGTCAAAATAAACATTTAGAAAAAGGAGAACTCTCATGATTTTCAGTCTTTCGCTTGTCTTTTTGGTAGGCCTTAGCCTTGGCGGCATTGCCCGGCGGCTTCGGCTGCCATCTCTGCTGGGTATGCTTTTTACGGGCATCTTACTCGGCCCCTTCGTTTTAGACTTACTCGATCCGTCCTTGCTTGGCCTTTCCGCAGAGCTGCGGCGCATTGCGCTGCTGATTATCCTGACTCGCGCCGGGCTTTCACTGGACCTCGCCGACCTGCGGCGCAATGGCCGACCGGCTTTGCTTTTATGTTTTGTCCCCGCCTGTTTTGAAATTGTCGGTGTTTTATTGCTGGCGCCACTACTGCTCGGCTTTTCCCTGCTTGACGCTGCGATTCTTGGCACCGTGCTGGCGGCGGTTTCTCCTGCTGTTATCGTCCCTAAAATGCTTT
Source organism: Pygmaiobacter massiliensis (assembly GCF_900199435.1). GTDB lineage: Bacteria > Bacillota > Clostridia > Oscillospirales > Ruminococcaceae > Pygmaiobacter > Pygmaiobacter massiliensis. The sequence goes on along the minus strand of NZ_OAML01000003.1, from coordinate 1,535,362 downwards.
CGTTGATGGAACAGGGTTACGGCACGAAGCGGGGTATTCCACAAATGGTAATGGCAGGCGCTTCGGTAGACGATGTTTTCGTTATTGTTCTATTTACGGCCTTTACCGGGGTTGCACAAGGCGGCTCATTTGCACCTATGCAGCTGCTGCAAATTCCTGCATCCATTGTGCTTGGTGCGCTCGTTGGCCTCCTTACCGGCAGGCTTTTGTCCTTCTTTTTTGAAAAAGTGCATCTGCGCGATTCCATTAAGGTACTGATTTTACTTGCCATCTCGGGCTTGCTCATAACACTGGAAACAGCTTTCACCGGACGTATTCCTTTTTCGGGTCTGCTTGCTGTGATGTGCTGCGGCATTGGTTTGCTGCGTTGCCGACCTGAAGTTGCCCAGCGGATGGGTGCCAAATACGCAAAGCTCTGGGTTGCAGCAGAGGTTCTGCTTTTCGTGTTAGTTGGTGCCACGGTAGATCCTACTTATATTTATTCTTCAGGGCTGCAAATACTGGCTGTCATTTTCGGGGCATTGTGCTTTCGGGGTGTAGGCGTACTGGTAGCGCTTAGCGGCAGCCGCCTGCAATGGAAAGAGCGCTTTTTCGTAGTGCTCGCCTATATGCCAAAAGCCACGGTACAAGCTGCAATCGGCGGCCTGCCTCTGGCGATGGGGCTGAGCTGTGGCGCCATGGTGTTAACGGCTGCCGTTCTTTCCATCCTGCTCACTGCGCCGCTCGGTGCGCTGGCTATCGATGTAACCTACCGGCACCTGCTTACCGCTGAAAACCTGCTGGTGGAAGATTAACTTGTATCCTCCTTTATAAAGCTGTTTCTTGACACCGCATGATGAAAAACGAAGACCCCTTACGACACCTTTACTTTGGGTGCTTGTACAGCAAGAAACTCGAAGCAGAGGTTAACCGTATGGGTTTTTTTGCTATCTTATTCGTTTAAACCAATTTACGCAGCTCTGTGCAAGCTTGTTCTATTTCTGCAAGTTGCCGCTCAATTTCCAGATGTTGCAAACTTCGCCCGGCATTTTGCCGCGCCGCACAAACCAGCATTAATTTTGCAGCCAGCTTATAAAGCCGTGTTATAGCTTGCATTTTGGCTTTCTCTTTTTGGTTCATTGCGGCGCCCTCTGCTTCAATTGTTTCGGCTCTTTGGGCGCGCCCAGTAAGGCTTCGTCCTCTTGCAGTTCTAACATCTGGCTCCAATAACGTTTTGGTACATGGTTCATCTGGCAACGCGGATTCTCGCGCGCTTCGATTGCAATTGTACGAAAAAATTGCCGATAAAGCGCCCGCACTTCCTGCTCGGCTGCATCTGGCACAGGCAGCTCTAGCTCCTCTATCGGCAACACCTCAGATTTCCCGTGATGGTAAACCAGTGCAGCCCCGTGGGTTTTATCATAAAGCAGAAATGTTTCGTTGCGATAACGGGCACAAAAATGGCTGCGCAGCAAAGGCAATACATAGTTTTTCGGCTCTATCACCGCCGCCAGCGCATTATCGTGGACAGAAAAGCGCACAAATCCCTTATAATTGTGCGCTTCCTTATAAAGATGCTTCACGGCATCTGCCACGGCTGCTATAACAGGGTCGCCGAGCATCGTAGTGACACGGCGCCCCTCTTTTAAGCCAAGGGCTATAAAATCCAGCATCAAAAGCTCTTTTTGCGGCACCGCACACCAATAAAGTGATGCTACAGTTTCTTCTGCTCGCGCAGAAATTTTAGGCCGAAGCACTGCTGCCACGCGATTCGCCTTCTCCGTGTCTGTCCAAATTTGTTTTGTTTGGCAAAGCGAGGGCTGCGCAGTGTCCTCTGTCCAGATTTCCCGCGGCCTTTCGTGAGCGCGGAAAGCTTCAAAAACACAGCAAAGTGCGCCGTCATAGCTTCCATCATAAAGGTAAATTACATCTTGCGGGACAAGCACGCAATGGCCTCCTTCTGTGCAATTTCAGCGGGCAAATCAAACAACGACATTTGCTGCGCCTCAGCAATCGGGTGCCGGTCTACCAGCGCACGCAGCGTTGCTTCCGGCGTCACAATTAAACCGTGCTCCATTCGCCCATTACAGGTAATGAAATATTGGGCACGTTTGAGTACTACACCAATGCGCCGCAACGCATCAAAATCCAGTTTTCGGCTGCGACGCGCCATCATAATTCGTTTTGCACTTAACGGGCCAATGCCCGGCACACGCAGCAATGTTTCCTGGCTCGCGGTGTTTACTTCTACGGGAAACTGCTCCATGTGGTTGATGGCCCAGTTGCACTTGGGGTCTAAAAACGGATTAAAGTCCTGATTTTCTGCATCTAGAATTTCGTCTGCCTCAAAATGATAATACCGCAGTAGCCAATCTGCCTGGTAAAGCCGGTGTTCCCGCAACAGCGGGGGCTTCGTATCCAGGCTCGGCAGCAGTCTGCTTTCTGCAACCGGAATATACGCAGAAAAGAACACCCGCTTTAGGCTAAACTTTTTATATAGCCCCTCAGTCAAGTGCAAAATCTGATAATCAGTTTCCGGGCTTGCACCGATAATCATTTGGGTGCTTTGCCCCGCAGGCGCAAATTTTTCTGCATGCTTATATTTCACAAGCCCGCTTTTGCTCTCTGCAATTGCGCTTTGTATGCTTTTCATCGGTGTTAAAATTGCTTGTTTAGTTTTGTTTGGGGCTAATTTTGCAAGGCTTTCTCCAGATGGCAACTCAATATTAACTGACAGCCGATTGGCCAGCCGGCCTAGTCGGTCAATGAGCACTGGATCTGCCCCCGGGATTGCTTTGGCATGAATATAGCCCGTAAAATGATACGGGCCACGTAGCAATTCGAGCGTTTTAATAATCTGCTCGGTAGCATAATCCGGGTTTCTTCCTACCCCGCTCGAAAGGAACAGCCCTTCAATATAATTGCGGCGGTAGAAGTCCATCGTTAATTGCGCCAATTCATCTGGGGTGAATGATGCGCGCGGTACATCGTTGCTGCGCCGGTTGACACAGTAGGCGCAGTCGTAAGCACAGCGATTGGTCATTAATACTTTCAGCAGTGAAACGCACCGTCCATCTGCTGAAAATGTATGGCAAATGCCGCAGTTGACCGTGCTGCCAATCCCCATACCGACTGGGTTTGGCGTATTGGAGCCAGAGGAAGTGCAAGCCACATCGTATTTTGCAGAGTCTGTGAGGATTGTCAGTTTTTCCATCAAATCCATCTTCTTTACTCCTACCCCTCTGGTTGTATTTGTAAGTTACGCCGCGCGCCGGAATACCACCGCATTTTGTGGCTGTGCAGTAGCACGGGGCACACTATGCCGTACCCGACGTTTTTTAGCAGGCGAAAGACCTACTGAAAGTAGCGCTCCAGCTGTTATAAATAAAAAGCCTGCCACAAAAATATTTACTAAGCTGGCACTTACCGCAAGGTCTACACTCCCTAAAGCGGTAAAACCCAACACAATAAATAAAAGTCCCAAAAAATTTACAAAAAAGGAATGTTTCATAAGAATTTCCTCACTTTACTAGTCCTGTTGTTTCTTACCATCATAATAATACAACTCATGGTTGTTGTCAACAACTTTTACAACTATTTTTACTTTTTACGTTTACTTTTACACTTGTTGGTTGTATAATATAGGTAACAACTAAGGATTTCCTTAAAGGAGGCGTTTCTGTGTTTCACCAGCGTTTAAAAGAATTACGCCGTGCACGTGGCCTTAGTCAGGTCGCTTTGGCAAAAGAACTTAATTTAACGCAGCAAGCTGTCGGCAAATGGGAGACTGGCCGCAGCCAGCCAGACCCGGATACTTTACGGCGCCTGGCAGATTTTTTTGATACTACTGTAGATTATCTTTTGGACCGCAGCGACACGGCACGCCCCGCGCCGATTTTGCCCTACACTGCCGCTGGCGAACATCCCATCCCAGTGATTGGTACCGTGCGTGCTGGCTACGGCGCACTAGCGCTGGAGGAAGACTGCGGCGTAGAGTATGCTCGGGTAAAAGACCCTCAAAATTATTTTTATTTATTGGTCAAAGGCAACAGCATGGAGCCCCGCATTCAAGACGGCGACCTTGCGCTGGTACACAAGCAAAACACGCTGGAAGATGGCGACCTCGGCGTCATGGTGTTTGGCGAGGATGGCGAAGGCACCTTAAAAAAATTTATTCGCCGCGGCAATGCAGTGGTGCTGCAACCTTTTAACCCTGATTATCAGCCTTTGGTGCTGGTGGGCGACGATTTAGCGCAGCTTTATATTGCTGGTAAGGTTATCGAAACCAAAACCAAATGGTAACTCTTTGTTAGGCTTCATGCCTTTTCCTTTGCGGGAAACGCTGCTTTATCTGTAAGTTTCTCAGCAGCTAATGCTCAGCGTTTTCACATAAAAAAGCCTCGCGTGCAGCAATGCACGTCGAGGCTTTTCTATTTTATGTAATTGTAAAAGTATACTTAGCTGCTTAGCCAAACGCAACAAAAGAGCCCAGCCAGCAAAGGGTGAAAACGTGGGCGGGATAAAACACATAAAACAAACGTTTCAGCCCTCTGCCTTTTTCTCCGTTATAGCATAGCATAAACGGCAGCGAAAGCGCCATAAGCCACTGGTAATTTTGGTAAAACAGATTCTGCAGTGTTCCAAATCCACCCATCGCCATCACCAGCAGCGAAAAAGCAAGATAGCTTATCGCCAGCGACCGCTTGTTTTCTTTGGTGTAATAAAGCATAAGGCCGAGTAAAATCCAAATCGGCCCACCTTCGCAGAACAGCAGGCTGGGGAAAACCGAAGCTGGCAGAACAAAGGCGTTCTCGATTTGCGGCAAACCTAATATGGCCATGGGTACCAGCACAATGCTTGCTACCTGTGCCAAAATCAACAGCCATAAAAGTTTTTTTGCCTCACTGCGGTCGCCCTTTCCGCGGAATCCTTCGATAATTGTAATGACCATGCCAACCAGCAAAAACGTCACAAAAATATTGTTCATGGGGGCCGTCTTTGCACCTGGTAAAAGCCACGCCAAAAGTAAATCTCCCACTGCCATAAAAACGCCCCAAAAATAAAGGCCTTTTAAGTAGTGCTTGCGGTCATGGGTGTAATGCACCCCCCACACCATACAAAACAAAAACAGCGATGCCGAAAGACGCCCCAGCCAGGTAAGCCAAATAGGTGCGCCACCAATGAACTCATAAATATGGTCGCAAAACATTAGGGCCAGTGCAAGCAGCTTTAAGGCTGTTGTTGTCATCTGAACACCTTTCTTTCTCTTTTTTCATTTTCACAAAACAACCAAAATCCAAAATTGAAACTTTATGTTTATGGGTTCATCAGTCGTTTTAGTGGTCGCGGCGCTTTCCGGTAAAACTATCTACCTTAATGCGTGCCACCGCCACAAACTTCATTACGTTGTCAGAATACTCAAATTTTTTGCCTGTTTGGTGCAGCATAATGTGGTTCAGAGCATCTTTCTTCTGCTGCAAATCTTCTAAAAATTCCACAGTCCCTTCGCCTACGATGCTGGAAAACAAAAAGCCGTTGCGGCAAGGAATTTCGTCCTCTACCAATTGATGATCCGTGTCCATTTCAAAGCATACACTGGGGTTTTGCTGCAAGGCTTCCAGCTTTTTGCCCTCGGTCGCGCTGTGGAAATAAAGATACAGCGTATCGCCCAACTGCTCAAAGCCATAATTCAGTGGCACAATGTAAGGTTTACCGCCATCTATCATCGCAAGCCGTAGCACCTTGCAGCTTTGTATTACTGCTATTTTGTCTTCCAATGCAGTCAGCTCTCGTTCTTTTCTTCGCATATAAGTCTCCTCTCTTTGCGCTTATCATCGCAAATATAAACTGGTATTTGCAGTATAGTGCCTTTATGGATAATTAGTTGGCACAAGTATGGTTGCTGAAATATCCTCATCTCGTGGGCACTCTATCTGAAGTCGCTACTTAAAGCAGTACCATTGTAATAGAACAAAAGAGCCTGCATTTTCTTGCAGGCTCTTTTGTATTGCGTCAATTACTCCGCCATTACGATAGCGTGTTTCGGGCAAACGGCAACACATTCGCCGCAGCCGACACATTTCTCCGGAATGATGGTAGCCAGGTTGTTTTCAAAGCTGATCGCCTCATGCTGGCAGGTTTTTACGCACTTGGTGCAGCCAATACAGCTGACCGCACAAACCTTCATCGCCTGAGCGCCTTTGTCTTTGTTCTGGCAACGAACTTCTGCCATTTTGCCAACCGGCAAAACAGAAATAATGTTCTTCGGGCAAACTTCAGCGCAAGCGCCGCAGCCGGTGCATTTTTCAGGGTCTACGACCGAAAGGCCGTTAACCACTTTGATTGCATCGAATTTGCAAACAGTTACGCAATCGCCATAGCCAAGGCAGCCATACTGGCAAGCGCTGGGGCCGCCATAGTAGCCGGCAGCAGCCGAACAGGTGGGCATGCCATGGTACTCAAACTTGGTTTTGCAGTTGTCGTTGGTGCCCTGGCACATAACCACGGCGTGGTGCGGGGTAGAAGAACCAGCCTCTACACCCATAACAGCTGCAACAGCGTCGGCAGCTTTTTGGCCGCCCGGCACGCATTTGTTAACCGGTGCGCCATCTTCGACGACAGCCTTGGCATAGTCTGCGCAGCCTGCATAGCCGCAGGCGCCGCAGTTTGCTGCGGGCAATTCTGCCGTAACAAGGCCAATGCGCTCGTCTTCTTCTACTGCCATGAATTTAGCAGCGACAACAAGAATCGCAGCGCCGGCGATACCGATGATGGTAACAACCGCAATTGCTAATGCTATACTCATCTTTTTCTCCTCCCCTTAAGCGCCGAAAATGGATTCGATAATACCGCCGAAACTCATGAAGGAGCAAGAAACGATACTGGCGGCAACCAGTGTGATAGGCAGGCCCTCCATGCATTTGGGAGGCTCTGCGTCCTCAATGCGTTTACGTACACCCGAGAACAGTACCATCGAAAGCATAAAGCCAAGGCCAGCGCCCAGTGCGCAAACAAGGCTCTCGATGTAGTTGTAGCCGCTGTCGAGGTTAAGAATGGTAACGCCGAGGATAGTGCAGTTGGTAGTGATGAGGGGCAGGTAGATGCCGAGTGCTTTGTACAGCGGCGGCATAAACTTTTTCATCACGGTCTCGAGCAGCTGCACAAGGATCGCGATAACCAGGATAAAGGTGATGGTCTGCAGGTAGCTCATGCCGTTCGGCTCAAGTACATAGGTGTACAGGGGCCAGGTAGCGGCGGTTGCAACAACCATAACAAAGATAACTGCGGCAGACATGCCCACAGCGGAATCCAGTTTTTTGGAAACGCCGAGGAACGGGCAGATGCCGAGGAATTTTACCAGCACGTAGTTGTTAACAAGAATCATGCTGAAGAAAATCAGTGCAAGCTCTTTAATCATGCCTCAGCACCTCCTTCCGATGCACAGGAGCTATCCGAGCCGCAGCCAGCGCAGCCGGCACAGCCCATCTTCTCGGGGTCGGTGTTGGTTTTCAGGCCTGCGCGGTTGCTCAGCACGACAGCGACAGCCATGAGAATACCAAAAATAAAGAAGCCGCCCGGAGGAGATGCAAGGATCGCCATCGGGGTTTTGATTAGCTCGATACCAAAGAAAGTACCAGCGCCCAAAATTTCGCGAATCGAAGCCATAACAAAGAGAGTCAGCGTAAAGCCAATGCCCATGCCAAGGCCATCGAGTGCGGAATCGACCACATTGTTTTTGCATGCAAACATCTCAGCACGGCCAAGGATGATGCAGTTAACAACGATCAGCGGCAGGTAAACGCCCAGCGCCGAATCGAGTGCGGGTGCGTAAGCTTTAACAAGCATCTGCACCACAGAAACGAAGCCCGCAATGATGGTGATAAATGCGGGAATATGGACTTTGTCGGGAATGATTTTGCGGCAAGCGGAAATAACAACGTTTGAGCAGATCAGAACGAAGGTTGCTGCAAGGCCCATGCCGATGCCGTTCATGGCTGCGGTGGTGACCGCCAGGGTCGGGCAGGTGCCGAGCACGAGACGCAATACCGGGTTTTCCTTGACAAGGCCATTGGTCAGAATTTCAGTCTTTTTCATTCTGCTTAGCCCTCCTTGACGGTGTTGTACGCAGCAAATGCGCCGTCAACGACCCTAATTACTGCGCTGGAAGAAATGGTCGCACCGCCGATGGTGGAAACACTGCCGGTGTCTGCCTGGCCAATAAACTGGTCAGTGAATGCCGGCTCCTGCGCTTTTTTACCAACGCCCGGGGTTTCCTGGTTATCCATAACCTTAATCAGGTTAATGGTGCCATCTGCTTTGATGCCGATCATAACAGGCAGGTCGCCGCCGTAGCCTTTGGCTTTGCCGGTGATAACAAAGCCGGCATCGTTATCGGCCTTGTACACTTCGGTGACGATCTCATCGGTGTATTCTACCTGGCTGAAAGAGGTTGCCTCGGGCAGAACTTCTGCACGCGCGGCATCTGCGATTTTTTTGTTGTTTGCCTCAATGACGGGCAGCGTTGCATTGTTTGTTACTGCAAGCAGTCCGGAAACAATAAGGCAGATCACACTCAGAACGATAATCGGTTTGACGATCATCTCAAAAGTTTTGTTGTCTTTCATTGTTTCTTAACACCTCCCAGGGGTTTCTGGAGCGTCAGATCATTGATATAAGGCACCAGGATGTTCATCAGCAGGATAGCGAAGGAAACGCCCTCTGCAGAAGTGCCGAGGAAGCGGATCGCCCAAGTGATGAGACCGAGGCCAAAACCAAAGACCAGTTTGCCGGTAAAGGTGTAAGGCGAGGTGACGTAGTCGGTAGCCATAAAGATAGCGCCCAGCATCAAACCGCCAGAAAGCAGCTGTACCAGTGCCTCATAGGGGCTGCCGGTAGAAATCAGGCTGAGCACGAAAACAGTGCCGATGTACATCAGCGGAACCGTCGGTGCAATAACTTTGCGCACGACGAGATAAACACCGCCAAGCAGCAGTGCCAGTGCGCAGGTTTCGCCCAGCACACCGCCGTGGGTGCCCAGCAGCAGCGGCAGCAGCGGCAGGTCTACACTGGCTGTTGCAGCCAGCGGGGTAGCACTTGCCAGCACATCAATGCCGGTGTTGTTCACTGCGGGGAAACCGTAAGAAGTCATGTAAGAGGTAAAGCTGAGTGCCAGCACAATGCGGCCCACGATAGCGGGGTTCGCAAAGTTGTGGCCCAGGCCACCAAACAGCTGCTTAACGATAACGATAGCAACAAATGCACCGATAATCGCCATCCACAGCGGAAGAGTGGAAGGCAGATTCATTGCCAGAAGCACACCGGTAACCACGGCAGAAAGATCGCCGATGGTGATGGGCTTTTTGGCAAGATAGCAATAAAGATATTCAAACGCAACGCTCGCCGCAGCGGTGACGCCAACGACCAACAGTGCACGTGCGCCAAAGATGATGGCACTGGCGATGACTGCTGGGCAAAGAGCGATCAGCACGTCCAGCATAATTTTGCGGGTGCTGGAATTTTCGCGGATATGAGGAGCGGCGTTGACAATGAGTTTATTTTCCATTATTTTTTCGCTCCTTTCTTCTGCATCGCTTTCGCCAGTTTCATTGTGCCAGAAACCGGGCGTTTTGCGGGGCATACAAAGGTGCAGCAGCCGCAGTCCATGCAAAGGTCAACCATCAGCTTATCCAGCTCTTCTACCTTCTCCAGGCGATAGGCTTTGGCAGCCATAACCGGAGAGAGGCCCATCGGGCAAGCTTCGATGCATCTACCGCAATGGATGCAGGCATTTGCCTCGGGCAGAGTCGCTTTTTCACGGCTCATAACAAGAATCGCATTGTTCTGTTTCAGGGTAGAAACAGAAGGATCCATCACAGAAAGGCCCATCATCGGTCCGCCCATGATGATTTCGCCGATTTCACCGGTAGCGCCGCCGCAGAAGTCGATGACTTCCTGAATCGGGGTGCCGATGATGACGTTGACGTTCTTCTTGTCCGCAATCAGGTCGCCGTCCACTGTCAAGCGACGAGCAGTCAGCGGCATGCCGGTAGCAAGATAGCGTGCAAGGAAAGCAATCGAGCCAACGTTCATGACGATGCAGCCTGCATCGCTGGGCAGACCGCCACGGGGAACCTCGCGACCGGTACAGCTTTCGATGAGGATTTTTTCAGCGCCCTGCGGGTAAACGCTGGGCAGCTCTTTTACCGTCACAGAAGACTGGCCAGCGCAAAGGCTGGACATTGTTTTAATCGCCTCGGGCTTGTTTGCCTCGATGCCGATAATGACGTTTTTAATCTGGCACCACTTCTGAACAGCGGCGATGCCGGACATAATATCCTCGGGGTGCTCGAGGAATTCACGGTTGTCTGCGGTGATATAAGGTTCGCATTCTGCACCGTTGATGACAAGGGTGTCCACCGTGTCAAAGTTTTTGAGGGTAAGTTTGACCGAGGTGGGGAAACCTGCGCCGCCAAGGCCAACAAGGCCGGAAGCACGCACTGCTGCAGTAAACTCCTCGTATGTATTAATCATAGGGGGAGCGATTGCAGGGTCCACCGTCTGTTTGCCATCCGGAGTAATTTCTACGCATGTGGCTTTGCCGCCATTGCTGGTAAGCATTTCACGCACGTCTGTAACAGTACCCGAAACGCCAGAATAGATAGGTGCGGAAACAAAACCGCCTTCTTTGCCGACCAGGCTGCCCACGCAGACCTCGTCCCCTTTTTCGACCACTGGCTGTGCCGGCGCACCAATATGTTGTTGCATGGACAAGACAATCTTGCTGGGCAACGGCATATCTACGGTGGCGACATCCGATGTGTTCTTCAGGTGAGGTACATGAGCACCCTTCGCCGCACGTTTAAAAATGTTTTTCATGAAGCGAATTTTTCCTCCTCTTATTGATATTGTGCCTTCCCGGTTTTGGTGCCGGGCAAACGAAAACAAGGCAAGGAAATTCTCTTTGCCTTGCCCTGGAACGTAAAAAAGCACTTTGCGCCCCCAAACGTTGTGCAGAACGCCGACGTAACGCTGTTAATTATTATACAGCTTTTTCGGTAATATTACAATGTTTTTTTCTGGTGGTACCTGTTTTTTTAGGCATTCTGTGGTTTATGTCACAAATTGGTTACAGAGTGGTTTAAAAAGCTGGTTTTCGGCTCATAAAAAGATGTGTTTTTTGTTACAAACCTCTGCTAATGTTGCGCATATCTCCAGGGATATGGTATAATTATTATAAATAGTTACCTTAATAGAAAGGGGTGGTTGTATTGATCATGCCGGTCAGTTTTTCAGATAAGCCGCTGGTGCTCGATGCCATCTCTGCCCTGAAAGTTACGAACTACTATGGGGTGGCGCTACGCGACAATATTTATTGCTATCTTCGGCTTTATGTCTGCGGCGGCAGCCTCTCTTTCAGCATCGCATCCTTTGAACAAACGCCCCCCTCAGAAAGCCGCACTGGTGCCGCTTTCGCATTCGGCGGCAATGGCAACTACCTGTTTGTCAGCTGTAATGCCGAGGGTGACCTGGAGGCCGGACTTTACGCGCCTTCCCCCACCGGAAAAGACCAACTTGTTCGCACCATCCCCCTGCCTCAGCCAGAGCTTTTTCGCGGAGTGGATGAGCAGGGTTACCATTGGGGTTTCGCCTGCACTTTAAGCGCCGCACTGCTTGATGACCTTTTTGGCGAAGCGCTTGCGCCGGGGGCTGTTTTTTCCGGCAACGTCTATAAGTATTCCGTGGACGAGGCCGCCTTTGGTTCGGCATTCCCCACTCCGCAAAGCGGCTATCTGCCCTGCGCGGCCGGTTTTGGAGAATTCCTGGTTGTCCCCTATTGATACTACACCAACTGATGTGTGAAATAGTGAAGAAAGAAGAAAGAAGGTTTTAATATGTTGAAAGCGGTTTTTAAAATTGTTCTGCTCATCGGCGGTCTGTTTGCCGCACTGGCAGGCCTCTCTTATCTGGACGAGAAAAACAGTACTAAGTACATTGATGTGTACGAGGACAGCGAAGAGGAAGAAGAAGCTTTCTAATCTTCTCTTCTTACGCCATCTCTGCAAAATTAAAAAGCCGGGAACGCGCTATGCGCTCCCGGCTTTTTTGCATCTATTTTCATACTCTGCTTAAGGCTGTTTTTCCGTGCATTGTAATTTTTCGCATATGGCACACGGCGAGGTGTTTTAATCTTTTTCTCGTGCATCACTCACGCACTACATCGGTGCGGCGGCTGTTTTTAGCAAAATAGCTCACCCCAAACACACCACCCAAAATCAGCAGTGTTCCTGCAAAATCAAGCAAGGTGTAGGTTTCGCCCAGCAACCCTACGCCTACCAGCACCGAAACGACGGTGGCAATGCCCGCAAAGCTGGAAACCACCGCCATTGGTAACTTTGAAAGCACAATGTTTTGCAGCATCGTGGCACCGATGGAGGATACCAGCCCCAAAAAGAGCAACGACACAACCACTTTGCCATTCCGGAGCGGTACAAAATATTGGTTTAGGGTACCCGCTGCCGCGTGCTGTGCCACAGAAAGCGAGCTGAAAAATATCGACGCCATGACAGCTGTAACAAAAGTGATCTCCATCGGCGAAAACGCATCCCGCGCGCACCGCACTGCAATGTTGTTGCAGGAGGTCATCAGCGCGGCTCCGAGAATCAGCACAAACCCCAGGGTGGTTGCCTGTGCATCTGCCGGGCCAAGGTTTAGGATGATGACACCCAAAATGCTGATACCGATGCAGCCCCACTGGCTCCAACGCGGGTGCTCGCGAAACACCAGCACCGCCATCAAGGTAGAGACCACGGGGGTCATCGCCATTAAAATACCGGCCTGGCTGGAAGGAAACTGCTGTAGGCCGTAGGTTTCACAGATGTAGTATAAAATCGGCTGAAATAAGCCAACAATGACAACCTGCCGCAAATGTTTGCCCCGATAATTTACCTTTAGCACCCCGGTAAGAATTAAGACCAGCAAGCCCAGACTGGCAAGCGTAAACCGGAACGCCAGCAGTTGCAACACGTCGCCTTTCAGCTCGATAGAAAGCACCTTAATGGGCAGATAACAAATGCCATAGATAACGTAAACGGTGACCGCAGCCACATAAGACCAGGACTTTTTCATCTTGCACGCTCCCGCAGGTTTGGCGCCTACAGCGCCGCTGCAAGGCCTTTTTTCATCTTCAGTTTCTATCGTTTATTGTAAGCACCACAGCGGCCGGTGTCAATAAAAAAACGCAGGCAAAGCGCTTTTTCAAACGCCTTGCCTGCTTTTTAGAGGAGGAAGTGTAAGGTCCCCGTTATTCAGTTCTCAGTGCCTCAATGGGGTTAAGGCGTGCAGCTTTTTTGGCGGGATAGATGCCAAAAAAGATACCAATTGCAGTAGAGAAAAGCGCGATAATGAGTACCAGCATCGGGCTGATTGCGCCTTTCAGTCCAAGCAACGAGGATAACCCAAATCCACCTGCAAGGCCAAGGCCGATGCCTACAATGCCGCCTACCAGCGTCAGCGTACCAGCCTCTACGAGGAACTGGAATAAGATGCTGCCGGTTTTTGCGCCAAGCGCTTTGCGGATACCGATTTCCCGGGTGCGCTCCGTGACCGAAACGAGCATAATATTCATAACGCCGATGCCGCCAACCAAAAGGCTGATGCCCGCAATGGCGGCGATGATGTTGGTAAACATACCGGTCACGCTATTGATTTCCGCGCTCATCTTGTTTACATCCTGCACGATATAAACATCGCGGCCATAGTTGCCATGTCTCTGCCCCACCAAACGCAGCACTGCATCGGTAGCAGCCTCGCTGTCGGCAGAGTTTTTGGCGAGAAATGCCAATTGGAAGTACGGGCCTTCATATACATCAGACATTGCAATCAAAGTGCTTTGCGGCATCGTGATGTTGGCCGTTACTTTACCGGTGTAAAAAGAGCCATTCATGCTCTTGGTCACGCCTACAATCGTAAAATCAGAGGTACGGCCGTTCAATGTCATCTGTACGGTCAAACCGACGACATCATCGGTGCCAAATACGGCTTTTGCCCCGTCCGAGTCAATTGTGATGACACGGCGGGCGGCTTCATAGTCACTCGCATCCCAGTTGCGCCCTTTTTGCAAAGTAGCGGGGAAAACCCGGAACATATCGCCGTTGCCACTCGAGATGCTGGCGCTGACCTCTTCTTTGGTGCCGCGCACTGTACCAGATGCACCGCCTGCCATTGTCGCGGCTTCTACGCTTTCGAGGCCGCGAACTGCAACGATGTCTTCTTCGGTGAAATTATCGTTTGCTGTAGAGCTTTCGCCGCCTACATACAGGTAGACGGAACCGCTGGAAAACTGCCCCAGCTGCTCGGCAAACTGGTTTTTGCCGCCGCCGCCCACGCAAAGCACCACAATCACCGATGCAATACCGATGATGATGCCGAGCATCGTGAGGGCACTGCGCGTTTTATTGCCCCAGATGTTGCGAAAGGCCATGCGGGCATATTCTATGATTTGTCGCATGGTATCACCTTACCCTGCCGCCACAGCCGTGGCCGGAGCCGCCGCCGAGGCTACATCCTCTGCACCGGAAGCCGCACCTGCAACGCCGCCCATAGCAGTTACTTTAGTGCCCTCGGCAGGGATGTTCTGCGGTTCAGAAATCAGCACGTCGCCTTCCGAAAGGCCTTCCAGCACTTCGGTGCGGCTATCGCTTGCAAGGCCGGTTTTCACCTGGCGGCGCACAGCGACACCATTTTCGACGACATAGCAGAACTGTCCGTTCACGTCCGTGTTGATAGCAGAGAGCGGAGCGGTGATGACAGCGGTAGCACTGCCTGTGTGCAGCGTTACATTTGCTTCCAGCCCAAGGCGAATATCGGCGTCGGGCTTATCGAGCGTAATCTCTGCGCGCACATAGGCGGTAGTATTGCCGTTGGCAGAAGCGGTGGTGGTTGCCATCGAATCAATGGTAGTCACCTTGCCGGTATAAGTTTTACCCAGTGTGGTAATGGTTGCTTCCTGGCCCAGCTTTACTTTCTCCAGGTCATAGCGAGAAAGCGCAATCTGCACCCGCACATCGTCCAGGCTTTCGATGACGCAAACCGGGCTATACTGGCCAATCAATGCACCTTCGGTAGCAGAAACACTGCTTACGGCACCACTGATGGGGGCGGTAAGACCAGCTTTACCCGCTTTCAGGTCCTGGCTTGCTTTTTCAAGGCTAACATTTGCAGCCACCTGGCTGTATTCCAGCTGCTTTTTGCCGTTCTCAGTCATTACGCCTTTTTCTGCGGCGTCATAAGCAGCACGTGCACTCTGCAAGCCTGCTTCCATTGCGGTTAAGTCCGCTGCTGCTGCATCTACGGCCTGTTTCAGGCTCTGTGCTTCGGCCGTGGTTTTGTCTGCCAGCGCCTCATACTGAGAGGTAAGGCTTGCCAGTGTTGCTTTGGCATTGTCTTTTTGTGCTGCAGCGTTATTCAGGTTTGCCGCTGCATCGTTAAAAGCAGTCTGAGATTTACTGCTTGCAGACAGGGTGTCCTGCGTTTGCAGGCTGCCGCTGGCCGCTGCTGCCGAAGCAGTTTTATAGGCGCGGGCAAGGTCCTGCGTATCATAGGTTACCAGCACATCGCCTGCGGTTACCATGCTGCCAGCTTTCACGCTAAGTTTTTCTACCGGCGCAGAAACCTCAGAGTAGACGGTTACTTTATTGCCGGAAACCAGAGTTCCGTTGGTGGAAAGCGTTTGATTAATGTCGCCTTTCGCGATTGCCTCTGTTGCTACCACGAGGGGGGCGGGGCCACGCACCGCGCCGACAATCATGTTGACTGCAAAAAGTGCTACCAGTACAACTACAATGCCCAGCACGATTTTCTTTTTCCGGCTGCGCTTTTTCTTCGGGCGTTTTACCGGCGCCTCCGCAACAGCAACCGATCCATTTTTCACTTGTTCTTCCATCAGAAATTCTCCTTTTCGTCTGGGTACTCCCCATTATCTACATGGCCGTCGGTAATGCGTACCATTCGTTCGGCCTTTTTTGCCAGCTCGTCATCATGCGTAATCAGCACAATGGTATTGCCCTCCCGGTGCAGCTCCTCTATAATCTCAAACACCTGCGCTCCTGCCTTGGTGTCCAGGTTACCGGTTGGCTCGTCGGCCAAAATCAGCGGCGGATGTGCCGCAATGGCGCGAGCTACTGCCACACGCTGCTGCTGACCGCCCGACATCTCGTTAGGGCGGTGATACATACGGTGCAAGAGCCCTACACGCCGCAGCGCTTCTTCTGAAAGCTCTTCTCGCTGTTTCGCAGACATGCCGCGGTAAATCAGTGGCAATTCCACATTCTCTACCGCGTTTAAATTTTTGATTAAATTGAAGCTTTGAAATATGAACCCGATTTGCTGGTTACGAATTGTGGAAAGCTCGTTGTCTTCCATATTGCTTACGTCCTGACCATTCAGCCGATAACTGCCGCTGGTCGGTACATCCAGACAACCGATCATGTTCATTAAGGTTGATTTACCAGAGCCGGAATGGCCCACAATGGCGACAAACTCGCCCTCGTAGACTGTCAGGCTTACGCCGTCCAGCGCACGCACCTCGTTTTCGCCGGGGTTGTAGATTTTATAAAGGTTTTCGATTTCGATTACAGGCTGCCGCAAACGCCCGCCTCCTCGCAATAATTTTTTGTACCATTGTATTAAGTAACTAACACAATAATACATCAGTTTTTGATTTTGTCAATCTCTTAAACGAAATAAAATGGAAAAACATTACAACATTTCAGGCTTTTTCCATTAAATTTGCAAAGTTTTATAGCTTTATCGTTAAATTCATTTTTCTTTCAGTTCGATCATTTGCCCTCTAACCTATATGGGGCAGTTGATAAGTTTGCGCTGCCCTTAATCTTTGCGGATAGCGCCATAGACAGATTGTAAGTTTTGCTGTAATTATAGCACTTGTTTTTTGCATACAAACGCTGTGCGGTATTCGCTCAAGTATGATATACTTAAGCCAAAGAATGCCGCAACTGTAAACGGCGCACCAAACCACAAGAAAGGACGACCCTTCATGAGCAAATACGTTATGGCGCTTGATCAGGGTACCACAAGTTCCCGCGCCATCATCTTTGATGAGCAGCAGAATATCGTTAATATCTCCCAAAAGGAATTTACCCAGCACTACCCGCAGCCGGGGTATGTAGAGCATGACCCGATGGAACTCTATGCCAGCCAGTACAGCGTGATGACCGAGGTGCTTGCACGCAGCAACATCGACATAAACGAGCTTGCCGCCATCGGCATCACCAACCAGCGCGAAACCACCATCGTGTGGGACAAGCAGACCGGACTGCCGATTTACAATGCGATTGTGTGGCAGTGTCGCCGCACCGCACCGCTCTGCGCAGAGCTAAAGCAGCGTGGTCTGGCCGAATATATCCGCGAGAACACCGGCCTTTTGCTCGACGCTTATTTTTCAGCTACCAAAATCCGCTGGATTCTTGACCAGGTGCCGGGTGCACAGCAGCGTGCAGAACGTGGCGAACTGCTGTTTGGCACGGTAGACAGCTGGCTGATTTGGAAACTGACTGGCGGCAAAGCGCATGTGACCGATTACACGAACGCTTCGCGTACCATGCTTTACAATATCCGCAACCTTTGCTGGGATGAGCACCTCTGCGAGGAGCTGAATATTCCTATGGCAATGCTGCCAAAGGTTTGCAACTCCAGCGAAGTGTACGGCACCGTCAGCCTTTCGGGCGTAGATGTACCTATCGCAGGTGCAGCGGGTGACCAACAGGCCGCACTGTTTGGGCAGACCTGCTTTGCCCCGGGCGATGTCAAAAATACTTATGGCACCGGCTGCTTTATGCTGATGAACACTGGCAGCCAGCTGCACACCAGCAGCCACGGTTTGCTTTCCACCATCGCCATCGGGCTAGACGGCAAGGTAGAGTATGCACTGGAGGGCAGCGTTTTCGTGGGTGGCGCGGTCATCCAGTGGCTGCGCGATGAACTGAAATTCATCACGGATAGCGCCGATAGCGAATATTTTGCGCGCAAAGTAGAAAATAACGGCGGCGTTTATGTGGTACCGGCCTTTACCGGGCTTGGCGCTCCCCGTTGGGATATGTACGCCCGCGGTGCTATCTTCGGCCTTACCCGCGGCAGCAACCGCAATCACATCATCCGCGCTGCGCTCGAGTCGGTCGCTTATCAAAGCAAGGACGTACTGGACGCAATGAAGGCGGACACCGGTCTTGAAATTCGGGAGCTGAAAGTGGACGGCGGTGCTTCTGCCAACAATCTACTGATGCAGTTCCAGTCCGATATTACACATACCGTGATTCGCCGCCCGATGATTCGGGAGACCACTGCGCTGGGCGCAGCTTACCTTGCGGGCCTTGCAGTTGGTGTGTGGAAAGACCGTACGGACATCTGTGCACAGTGGACGCTGGATAAATATTACGCGCCCTCGATGAGCGAAGAAGATGTCCTACAAAACTGCGCCGGATGGGAAAAAGCTGTCGGCCGCTGCGCCGGGTGGGCAAACTAATCCAAAGTGTTACAAGGCTCGCCGCCCGACTACACCGATAGGCGGGGTCAACTTTAAAATAAATAATTTCGCAAGGATAAGGAGCACAAGATGGAGCAAGTTTATATTGTGGTCGAAGACTACGAAAACAGCAACGCTGACCCTATTCAGTTAAACGCAGGCGACACGGTGAAGCTGGGCGAAAAGTCTAATGACGACGGGCCTTGGGCCAACTGGATTTACTGTGTTTCGGAGAGAACGGGAAAAGCGGGCTGGACGCCCGTTCAAATTCTGCAAATGAACGGTGCAACCGGCACAGCAACCACAGACTATACTGCCGAAGAAATGACGGTTGCTGTGGGTGACATCCTGTATGCCACGAAGGAGCTCAATGGCTGGCTTTGGTGCCTGCGCGAAGCCGACAATCAGCGCGGCTGGGTTCCAAAAAACTGCTTATGCCACGCCGAAAAGCGGTAGCGCTTTCCTTCGCTTAGCGTTTATCTATTCTGCAAATAAAAAGAACCCTCCGGTAAATTCCGGAGGGTTCTTTTTATTTAAAGCCGCAGCAGCATCAGCCGCAGCGCGGCCGAATGCCCATCTCGGTATTTGAACGAATTCTCTCGCAGCCCATAGCTGACAAAGCCCATTTTTTCGTAAAGAGCAATCGCCCGCTGGTTGGTCTCTACCACATCCAGCTCCAGCTGCTCATACCCCGCCTGCCGGGCGGTATCAATCAATGCCTGCATCACCGCAGTACCGATGCCAAGGCCCCAACAGTCTTGCCGAATCGAGATGCCCAGCTCTGCCCTGTGGCGGCAGCGCTCTAACTTTGCCACTGGGTTAAAGCCCGCATTTGCAACAATCTCGCCATCCAGCTCTGCCGAAACCATCACGGCATCTTCGCTTTCTTCTACTTCGGTTAAGTAAAGCGCCTCCTGTGCGGCAGTCATCGTAAACTCATCGGCATAACGGGCCATATTGTCCGTTTCTGCAGAAGTCAAAATCATATGATCCAAAATTTTCTGCGCATCCTCTGCAGTCGGGTGACGCAGCAAACAGGGCTGCCCGTTTTTCAGGGTTATTTGCTTTTCGTATTTCATCGAACTTCCTCTTTTTGCTTTTGCGGCATCTGCACCCCTGCCGTATGGCTGGGAGGGCGTTTTTTATTGTTCAGCGGATGCAGCGACAACGCATCCGGTGGGGTTTCGTCGCTTATTTTTTTGAAGCCGCGTCCCATTACTTCGCTTGCACTTGCAACCACGACAAATGCATTAGGGTCCAGCTCACTCACAATCTGTTTCAGCTGCCAGGTTTCGCGCGGGCGCAATACCGTAAGTAAAATGTTGTGCTCTCCTTTTGCGTACATTCCGGTGCCATGCTGTAATGTTACACTGCGCCCCAGCTCGGTTTGCACTGCGTGTGCAAGCCCTTCGGGGTCGCGGTCGGTGATGATGTAACACATATTGGCTTTGTCAAAACCAGCCAGCACCCGGTCGTTCACCACACTGCAAACATAGATGGTGATAATGGCGTATAAGCCCGCTTCAATATTGCGGAATATAATCATCGCAAACACCACAACCGAGCCATCGACGATAATGAAAAGCTTGCCAATCGAAAGGCTGGGAAACTTGGTTTTCAGCAGTCGTGCTACAAGGTCGGTGCCGCCGCCAGACGCATCCGATTTCATAAAGAACACCGCGCCCATGCCGTAAAGCAACCCGCCAAACACCGCCGCAACCAGCTTGTTTTGGGTAACGGTAGGCAAAAAGCTAATGGCATTGAGCATAATGGTGTAAATTGTGGAACCCATAAAGGTTTTCAGCGTATATCGTTTGCCTTTGATGAAATAGCTGACAATTAAAAAAGGCAGATTAAGTAAGAAGATAAAGTTGCCTATGGAAATCGGCATCAAGGTAGAGAGTACAATGGCGATACCAGAAAAACCACCTGCTGCAATACTGTTGCCTGCAAGGAAGAATTGAATCGCCAGTGCGTAGCAAAGGTTACCGACTAAAAAGTAGATCATTTTTTGTGCTTCGCAGCGCAGAACCTCCACTTTTTTCAATGGATACGCCCCCGTTTCAGCGTAAATTTTGCGAAATTTTCTCGTTTTTATCAGCATATCACAGCACCGATAAAAAGCGCAAGCAAAACGCTTTGGTTTGGCTAAAAAAGCCAGCCCGCGCTTGCTCTATTGCTTGTAGCCTATGCAAAGCCGAGCCAAAAAACATCTTATATAAGCAATTTCTCAAAAACAAAAGCGTCCCTTACAACGCAAGGGACGCTTTGCTTGGCAAAATTTTTCTCTTTTGGGCACTATCGCCCTACGGCGAGCCAAAGTTTTTGCACTGTCTTTAGAGACTCTTCATCACATAAATATTGCGCATTCTGTTTTAAAATAAAATCTCTCCAATGGGGCCGGTAAAAACCACATCGGCACGTTTATCCGCAGAGGTCGGGGTTTTATTAATCACCACAAGCTTTCCGGGATGGAAGTAATCAATCAGTCCCGCTGCCGGGTAAACCGCAAGAGAGGTGCCGCCCACAATCAGCAAATCGGCCTTTTCAATGGCTTCTACCGCCTCGTTCAGCACCTTCATGTCGAGGCTTTCCTGATACAACACCACTTCTGGTTTTATAATGCCGCCGCAGCTGCACCGGGGCACCCCTTCGCTTTGTTCTATTGCCGATACTTCGTAAAATTTGCCGCAGCGCATGCAGTGGTTACGTAGTACGCTGCCGTGCAGCTCCAACACGTGCTTACTGCCTGCCGCAGTGTGCAGTCCATCAATATTTTGAGTAATAACTGCCTTGCATTTCCCTTCTGCTTCCAGCCGTGCCAACGCAAGGTGGGCCGCATTAGGCTTTGCATTGAGGCAAAGCATTTTATCTCGATAAAAACGGTAAAATTCTTCAGGGTGAGAAATAAAAAAATCATGGCTCAAAATTTCTTCCGGTGGCCATGGGTATCTTTGATGGTAAAGTCCGTCTACACTGCGAAAATCAGGAATGCCGCTTTCGGTGGATACGCCTGCCCCTCCAAAGAACACCATATTGCTGCATTCATTGATAAGCGCCTGCAACTGCTTATTCATCTTATGTCACCTTTCTTTCCTGCCTTTGTATTTTCACCTCTGGCCACCAAAGAGGTAGCCTGAGGCATTATATGTAGTATAACGCATTTTTGCACCGTTTGGAATTGACGAAGCAGCAAGCGGCGGATATAATAGCAAGGTCGAAAACATTTTCCGTATGCCGTAAAAGCTGCAGAAAGAAGGGGTATTTTTGTCTTACAAATCTGTTCTGCCCGCCGAACGGTTGCCCGTAGGGGTAATGCTTGCCTTTACGGGGGGCTTTTTGGATGCTTACACCTACCTGTGCCGCGGCAACGTGTTTGCCACTGCACAAACCGGCAACCTTGTATTATTGGGGCTAAAGGCCGCCGCCGGGGAATGGCATCGCGTGTTTTATTATTTTGTGCCCATCTCTGCATTTATGCTGGGCATTTTGCTGGCAGAGTTTATGAAGAGCCGCTGTTCCGAGCGCCTTTTCTTTGAGTGGGAACATGCCGTGCTTTTCATTGAAGTGCTTTTATTGCTCGGCATCGGGTTTGTGCCTAATACAGTTCCCAACATCCTTGTGAACACCACGGTGTCCTTTATCTGCTCTTTGCAGGTGCATACCTTTCGCACCGTGGTGGGCGCACCTTACGCTTCCACCATGTGCACCGGTAACATGCGCAGCGCGATGGAACACCTGTATCGCTACCTTTCCACCAAAGACCGCGCAGCCGCCCGTATGGTGGGCGTCTATGGCCTTATTGTCGGCACCTTTTGTGCTGGGGCCGCCATCAGCGCCTGGCTCACTGCCCTGTTGGGCGTGAAATCCGTTTGGCTATGCTGTTTCACACTACTGTTTGCCAGCGTGCTTATTTTTAAAGGCAAATCAAAACAATAAAACCCTTGCGAATAACAAACGCCGCCCGGGCTACCGGACGGCGTTTTGTGTTATAAACTTTGTACAACCGGGCTATGCCGCCGGGGTTTCTGCTGCGGCATTGGGGTCTGCGGCGGGTGCCGCATTCGGGTCCACAGCAACTGCGTTCGGGTCAGCTGCCGGTGCAGCTTCCGGTACCGGCACTGAAACAGCAGGCGTTTCAGTAGAAAGTAGTGCAAACGGGCTGCCACCAACATAGGTGCTGTCGGTGCGGTAAGCGGTATGGGTAACCAGATACTCCAGCCAGCCACGGTAGCCGTCTGCATTCATATGGGTACCATCGCCAGCTGCGATATCCCAGTTCAGTCTGCCATCGCGGCAAAGCACTTCAGAGATATTCAGGTAATAGCAGCCTTTTTCTACTGCAAGTGCTGCCAAACGGGAGTTCACGCGGGCGATACGCTCGGGGTTCAGGTTCGGGTTCTTCTGCTGGCCTTTTTCGGTCGGGGTCAAAAGCGACTGGATATAAATATCCGTACCCGGCAATGCAGCACGCAGCTGGTCAATGACAGTAGCATAATCGCTGATGAAGCGATCTTCCACGCCTTCTGCACCATTTACCAGTGTATTGGTACCAAACATCATATAAACTTTTTTCGGTGCCCGTGCAACCAATTCTGCCATCGGGTCATAGAAATCAGTTTTGCTTCTATCGCGGGCCCACATCGCACCGTTGGTAGGCAGGCCAACGCTGATTTCAGCCACTACATTCGGGTTCGGCAGGCCACTGTTGTAAACTTTCCAGCCCTGGGTAATAGAATCGCCAAAGAAAACGGCATCGGTAAAGAACGAAAGATCAATGCGGCCATTTTGCGGCAGTGCAATCATACGCGGATCTGTGCCGGAAACGCCAAAAGTATTGATGCTGCGCTCAGCTTGGGCATATTTGTCCCAAACTGTTTCCTGGTCAGCAGGGGTAATAGAAGGTGCCGGGGTTGCAATGGCTCCGGGTTGCGAGGTGCTCTGGCTGCCTGCGGGCTGAGAGGTCGCCGTCGAAGAGGACGGTGCCGGTTTCGGCTTAGGCCCTTCAATCAGCTGCACAATAAACCATGCAAGGCCCATCAATAGCAGTGCAATCAGCAGCACAAACCCGACGCGCTGCAAACTTCTTTTACGCCGGCGTTTGCGTGTTTCGGCGCGGAATTCGCGGTAAGTGGACAAATCATCATCTCCGTATAGCGTTAACGCACAGCAAAAGGCCGAGCGAAGCATTCTTTTCAAAGCGCAGCGGAGCAAACAAGCCCGTGCAGTCTCCTGATTATTATAATCTATTTACTTATAGAGTTCAACCGAAACGCGCACCTTGATTTGTGAATTTTTCATAAAATCGCAAGATTATCAACTATCTGCGTATTTTCTCTTTCACGTTTCCAAACTCTGGCATATTTTCATAAAGATGCCCTGCAATGACCTCCATCAGCTGGTAATCTTCTTCCGAGTCAATATCAAGAATTCCGGTGTCGAACATTTCATAGATTCCGCATTTACCGTCCCACAAAATGCCGGTTTTATTCTCCGCGAGAAAATCCCGTCGAAAAACATAGATACTGGCGTTCAAGTCATAAATAGCCGGAGCCTGCTGGCGTGCCGTAAACGGGCTCTCAATGACCTTTTCTACATGGTCACCGCAGAGTTTTACCATATTGAAATAGGGGTTGCGTCGCGCAGGCGCCGCGCTGAAAACAAGGTCCAGGTCCTCGCGGCTTTCTTTTTCGGTAAAAGCGCCTTTTACGTCCTCTGCGCGTCGCAGGGGGCTTGTAATATCCAGGTCAATCAGGTAGTCATACTGCTCGCCGCGCAGCTTTTCCATCTCAGCCAGCGTCTGCTGAAAAACAGCCATTTTGGGGACAGTGTCGCCGCAAAGCTCTTCTGGACGCTCAATGTGCCGAATCTCCGGGTATTTTTGCGCCACTACGTCTACCAGCATAGCAGAGTCGGTATTCAGCGCCACATCTACCGCAAGGTCTGGCCTTTGCGCGGCAAACAATTTTGCAGCGGCAAGCGTGTAATACACAAGCGGCTGACCGCAGAAAATTTTGAGGTTTTTATTTTTAAACCCCTTGCTGCCTGCCCTGCCGCAGACGGTGATAAGTACCTTTTTCATGAGAAACAATCCTTTCATACCAAAATCGCGAGGGTCCTTCGGCAAATTACAGTTCTCCCAAGGTCAACTTGAGCACCTTTTGCGCCATCTCGGGCGGGTTGATGCTCTCTTCTTTTCCAGCTGCAAGCCGAAGAAAATATTCCATTTCACGCAAATATCTTGCGTTGACCTCCTCTTCGCAGTGCTGCACGGTACCGTCCGGCAGCGTAAGCGTACCCGCGCCAAAATCGGCCGTTAAGGTACCCTCTTTCAAAAAGAATTCAGCAGTACGGCGGTAGCTGCGCCCAAAGTAATCCAGATGAATCTCTGCCAGCAGGCCGGGGTACCGCGCGATATAAACAGAAAGATCGTCGCTGTCGAGCTCCAGCTCGGAATAGGTGCCTTTAAAATTGTAGCTTTCCAGCGGAAAACCAAATAAATCGACCAGGTAGTCCCATTCGTGAATCAGGTCGATGGTAACGCCGCCGCCCAAAGCACGAATGGCCGAATACACCTTGCGGTAATCCACACCGGGGCGCCAGTCGGGCAGATAGCTGGAACAAATGATGCGGGCCGAATAAGCGCGCTGTCCGGCAAGTGCTTTTTTCAGCGCAAGGTAGGTGCCGCACCACCGCATGGGTGCTGCTACATAGCAGCGTTTATCGTCAAGGCCGCAGGCCGCAAGGTCGCGGGTGCCGTCTTCAAAAATCGGTTTTTCAATAAAAAAAGCATCGCCGTAAGGCGCAAGTTTGCAAAGGGTATCGTAATGCATTTGGGTAGGGTTTGTCACGAAAACAAGATCGTACTTCTCGTCCACCACATCCCCGATAATTTCGCGGCTGAGCAACGCGGCAGTTTCGGCTGGCAGCGCCCGTGCAGAAGAACGCAGCGCATCGCACTGCAACGCAATATTCTGCGCGCGGCAAATTTGGGTGAGGTTTTTTAGATGGCGGGTGCCAATCGACCCCAATCCAACAAATAATGCTTTCATATGCTTACGATCCTTTCTTATCCGGTCGCTTTGCCTGGTCGTCCGCGGTGCCCCTAGTCCCCTTCAATGCGGTCAATCACTACAAGCGTTTCGAGGTCGCGGGCGAAGCTGTAACGCGGCTCGGCTTTGCCAGCAAGCGCATCCAAAAAGTTGGTCAGCTCATCCACATAGGCATTTTCTACGATGTTATCGCTGTAACGTGCATCATGCTCGACGGTTTTGTAAGTTTCTACAGCGCATTTTTCTTTGGTTTCGGCATCAAAGCGGTAAAGTTCTTTCGGGTTGCCCTCCCAAAACAGGTGCAGGCCTTCGCCGTATACTTCAAAACTGCGCACCGCTTTTGGCGAAACAACATCCACTGCAAGCTGGCCGCGTGTACCGTTTTCGTGGGTCAACGTTACGAGGTAGTGGTCCGGGTAGTCTATTTCCAGACCGGAAAGTTTATCTTTTACCGCATATACTTCTTTTACAGGACCAAAGGTATCAATCAGCCACGGCATCTCGATGCCGAAGATCTCGCGGCAGCCGCCGGTTCTTTTATCTCCTACAAAGAAATTTTTGTAGTTTTCCCAAGGGTGCCAATCCGGCAGATACTGCCCGATGTGGTAAAGATACCCTACCGGCTTGCCGAAAGCACCTACCTGCTGTTTGATGTACTGGGTCTCTCCGCGGTACAGCATAGTGCTGCTTAAAAACAGCAGCAAGTCTTTTTCTTTGGCTTTGACCATGTTCTCCTTGTAGCCGTCTGCAATGAGGTTGATTTCGGTAAATACCGAAAGGTTCGCGTCAAGCAGCTCCGAGATAACCACGGCATGAGATTTGGGCGCGGTAGAAACGAACGCCGCATCAAACTGTTCTGCGGCAACCGCCTGCGAAATGCTGCGATAGGCTTTGATGCCAAGACTCTCTGCCTCAGCGCGGCGCTCCTCCGAAAAGTCCACGCCGCAAATGGTGATATCCGGCTGAATACCGCGCAGCAGCCGTGCACGGCGTTTGCCCATACTGCCAAGGCCTACAATCAAACATTTCATAGCTCTTCTACTCCTTTAAAGCACGCTTTCACGGCTTGGCCCCTATTTTTTATGGGGCTATCTTTTACAGGCTTTGCCTGTGTATTAGTCAAAATAGTGTTCTGCCAGCGGCGCATCAAAAAATGTCTTAGTCTGTTGCGCGAGGTCGCTGAACAGAAATTCGCTTAAAATACGTACAATCTCGCTGCTTGTGGCAGTGCCATTGTAATAAGGGCTCTGTTGTGCTTGTGCTTTTGCCGCAAACTCCGGGCTTAGGGCAGTAACAAGCGCCGCGCGAATCGATGCGGTGTCACCTGCACAGTCGAGAATGGATGGACAGCGCAGTCTGCCTGCCTGCCTTTCGCCAATATTGACTGTGGGTATGCCAAAGCTGGGGGCTTCTACCACGCCGGACGACGAATTGCCAACCACAGCCGCGGTAGTGCGCATTGCAGAGAGATAATTAAGCATGCCCATAGAGGTAAAAGCGATGGCATTGCTGTGCTGCGCCACATAATTGCGCAGCGTTTCATTGATGGCTTCGCCGCCCGCATCGGCATTTGCAAGCGTAAAGATAACCCGAAGCTGCGGCAGCGTATCCAGTGCCTCCAGCAGCTGCTGGACCTGCGCTACGGGGTTAGCATTTCCGGCTGTTTCGGGGTGGTAAGTCACTAAAAGATAAGGTTCATCCAGCGAAAAGCCAATATCCTGCGCAAGCTGCGCTTTGTCTTTCAGCTTTAGGGTGCGGATATTCTCATCGCCTAGCCCGCCTACATTAAACACCCGTCGTGGCTCTTCGCCCATTGCCACCAAACGGTTTGCATATTGTGCGCAGGACGGAAAATGCAAGCTTGCCATTTTGGTGATGGAATGGCGAAAAAACTCATCCGCTGCACCCAGCGTAACATCGCCGCCGCTGATATGTGCCACCGGGATATGCAGCATAGCCGCAGCCGATGCGACTGCAAAAATCTCATATCGGTCGCCCAGCACCAGCACTGCATCGGGGCGGGTTTCTTCAAAATAATCAGAAAAACAGCCAATGGTGTCTGCCACCGTTTTGCAGCTGCCCAGCGGTGTGGACGGGTGAGTCAAAATAGGAATGCGGCGGTCGATAGGCACGCCGCTCTGCTCGATTTCCTGCACGGTATTGCCAAACCGTTCTGAGAGATGCGCGCCGGTGACCACAAGCCGCAGCCGCAGCCGTTCGCTCGCCGCAATCTTTTCGATGACCGGGCGCAACAGGCCATATTCTGCACGGGTGCCGGTTACAACGGCAACTGTTTTTTGCATCTCAGAATCCTCTCTTTCCGGGGCATCGCTCCGCACTTGCCAGTAAAAACAAGATGCGGCGCTTCTATTTAAAGTTCAATTTTTTCGTCTTCAGCAAAATCGCGCGGGGCTTTTTTGCCCATAACCTCATGCCAGCGCATCGGCGAAACACCGTCGCCGGGCCGCTTAACAGTCAGGTTTTCTGCTGTGTAAATTTCTCCTGCACGGATAGCACGCGCCGCAACAATTGATTTGCGCGCAATCGCAATATTTTTTCGTTCGGACGTGCTTACCTCTTTGTGCCCGCTGCCGAGCATATTTTCTACCCGACGTACCGCGCGCACCATCTCGGTCAGCTCCGCCACATCAAGGCTTGCCTTGTGGTCGGGGCCATCCATACTTTTATCTAATGTAAAATGCTTTTCAATCACACTTGCACCCAGTGCAACAGCCACAAGGTCTGCGTCGATGCCACTGGTATGGTCCGAATAGCCGACAGCACAGCCAAAACGCTCTCGGATGTCCGCCATCGCAAGCAGGTTTGCGTCAGCGTCCGGCGTTGGGTATTCGGTGTTGCAATGCAACACTGTCACCTCACCCGCACCGCCTTCGCGCAGCACTTGCAGTGCCTGGCCGATTTCGTCCAGTTCGCACATACCGGTAGAAAGCAGCACCGGTTTGCCCTCTTTTGCAATCTGCTCCAGATAAGGCAGGTTGGTAATCTCGCCGGAAGGTACTTTGATGTACGGCAGATTCAGCGTTGCCAGGAATTCGGCACTCGGCAAATCAAACGCGGCCGAAAGATAGGTGATGCCAATTTCTTCGCAGTATGCTTTCAGCTCGCGGTGCGCCTCAAAGCCAAAGTGGATGCGGCGCACCATCTCCAGCTGGCTTTCTTCGTCGCCTGTCTGGGCTTTTTGGTACTCTGCCTTTTCGGCAAATTTGCTGATAACCAGCTCGGGCACAGCAGTTTGATATTTTACGATGTCTGCCCCGGCGTTTTTTGCCGCCAGCGCCATCTCTTTTGCCAGTGCAAGGCTACCGTTATGGTTAACGCCCGCTTCTGCAATAATCAGGGTCGGTTTTCTTTCCATCGTGGTTCCTCTTTCGGTGACGGTTTTCTGCGCTTTTTAGCGATTTTCCAGCCGACGGCGCATCTGTTCCAGCTCTTCCAGCTGGCCCATGTCCATCCAGCTGTTTTCACTTACCGGGTAAACGCCAATTTTTTCGCCCGCGTGGCGGTAATTCTCCATAATGTCGGGGAACCCGATTGGCGTGTCCTCGGCCAGCTCTTCAATGACGCGCGGCTCAACAACATACACGCCGGTATTGGTGAGAAAATTCATCTGTGGCTTTTCGGTGACGTTTTTAATCTCGCCCTCATTGCCCAGCTCGATAACACCGTACGGAATTGTGATGTGCTTAAATGCACAGACCACCGTGATGAGGTTACCGGAATTTTTATGGAACTCGTAAATGTCACCGTAGTCGGCATCGATGAGAACATCGCAGTTGGTGAGGAAAAAGGTGCTGTCCAGCTGCCCTTTCAGCAGAGATAAGCCACCGCCGGTGCCCAGCGGCTTGTCCTCGTCCACATAGCTGATTTCATAGCTTTTTTCAAGGTCGTTGAAGTAGCTTTTAATCATGCTTTTTTTGTAGTTGACAACAAGGTGAAACTGTTTGCAGCCAAAATTGTGGAAGCGATTGATAATATGCTCCGCAATCGGCAGCTCACCAATGGGGATAAGCGGCTTGGGCAGAATTTTGGTGTAGGGGTAAAGCCGTGTGCCAAGCCCGCCCGCCATAACAACGACGGGCAGACCTGCGTTTTTATGGGTATCCACGTCGAGATCCCCTTCAAAAACCACATCGGTGATGCAGCCGCGCTTATCCAGCAGCGGCAGTGCATCAATAGAATGTTTCAGCAAAAGGTCCCTCGCTTCCCTGCGGCGCTCTACCGGCAGCGACTTAGGGCTGTAATTCGCCATTTTGGTGATGGGGTCCGCCAAGGCCCCACCCCGCAAGATGTGACGGCGGATGTCACTATCGGTTACAACGCCGCGCAGCTTGTTGTGGGGCGCGATGAACAAAATGCGGTGGCCGGTTTCGTCCAGCCGCTGCATCGCCTCCAGCACGGTTTTATCTTCTTCTATCAGCAATTCGTCGAGTTTCATGGCGAACCTCACTTTATGTGTTGCTCGGGGTGGTTTACCCCGGCTGCTGCTCAGTAAGCGAGCAATGCTTCAACAACGCGCTGTGCGTCCTCCAGCGAAAGGTTGGTGGAGCAGGGCAGGTTGACGATTTTTGCGCGGTAATCTTCGGCTTTTTCCATGCCGTGTGCTTCATTGTCCACATAGGGTTTCTGTTCGTTGATGAGCGCCCATACCGGACGAGTCTGAATTTTCTCTTCGTCCGACAGCTTGTGAATCAGCGTATCGCGGTCATGACGTGCATCTTCCAGGTAAAGGCTGAAGAACCAGTGGTTCGAGCGGATATCGGTGCGGAACGGCAGAATACGGTAGCCGTTCTTGCCGTCCAGCGCATTTTTATAGAATTCATACAGCTCCATCTTGTGGGCAATAAATCCTTCCAGCTGCTCCATCTGAGCAAGGCCCATAGCAGCCTGCACGTTGGTGAGACGGTAGTTGTAGCCAACTGCCCCGTGGTAGAACTGCACCAGGTCATCTTTTGCCTGGGTAGAAAGATATCTTGCACGCTCTGCCCAATCCGGGTGGTTGGAAACCAGCATGCCGCCGGCACCGGTGGTGACGATTTTGTTGCCGTTAAAGCTGTAAACGCCAACATCGCCGATGGTGCCTGCCATTTTACCTTTTAATTCGCCCTCGGTGTAATAGGTGCCAAGTGCTTCGGTAGCGTCCTCAATCAGCACAAGGCCGTATTGTTTGGCCATCGGCACAAAGCGCTCCATTGCGGCCATATTGCCGAATACATGTACAACGACCATGGCAGAAACATGCTTGCCTGTCTTTTTGTTGTAGCATTTGCCGTCACGCATTTCGCAGCTGTCACGCAAAAATGCCTCCGCGGCATCGGGGTCCATGCAAAGTGTGTCGTCGCAGCCGATGAAAACGGGCTCGGCAAAAACGTAGCGGATGGGGTTGACTGCCGCAATAAAGGTAAGTGCCGGAGCAAGTACCTCGTCGCCGGGGGCAACACCTGCTACCATCTGTGCCAAGTGCAGGCCGGAGGTGCCGCTGTTGCAGGCAACTGCGGTCGGCATGCCGGTATATTCAGCAAGTTTCTTTTCAAATTCGCCAACCAGGCTGCCACCGGTGGATACCCACTCGCTGACAACAGCCTCGTTGACATACTCTTTTTCTTTTCCCGAGAAATTAGGTACCGACAGCGGAATAAACTTCTTTTCCATTACAAACCCTCCATAACTGTGCCGATTGTACGGCATTTTATTGGCCCCGTCGCCCCAAATGGGCGACCACGGCACGTAAATAAGCAATCGCGCTGGCAATCAGCGCGGGGAACACAGCAAAGGCGACCAACCATGCGCTGGTCGGGGCAAACCACGAAAGTGCGGAAACCGCCGGATTCAGCGTTACTGAGGTCATCTCCATCTGAATACCGGGATAAATGCCCGGGTCAAGCCGCAACCCATAAATTTTATCCTGCGGCAGCCGGAACGAATAGACGCCGTTCTCCTCTTCTTTTGCCCACAGGCGATAATTGGCGTCAAAGTCCTCCATATTGGGCTTGGGCTTATAAAATAAGGTGAACTCGCCGGGGTCCAGGTTGATAAATTCAACCTGCACTTCTACCCGGCTCACCCGCTCGGGGCAATTTTGCAGCATCATGCGCGGGTCATCTGTGGTGGTTACCAAGCTGCCATCCGGCTGCTGCTCCAGATTCAGTGTCTCAAACGCATCCGCAGTGAGGGTCAAAGTTTCCATCTTGCCGGTGCTGCGCCAAAAGGCATCCATGCCCAGCTGCACCACCGCCAGCAAAAGGCTGGCAAGCAAAAAGCCTGCATAACAAAGTGCAACGAGCTTTTTATTGTTCAGTTTTTTCATCGTACGCCTCCCATGTCCACGGGGGAAAGCCGCAGCGCGTCCTCTGCCCCGCTGACCTCATAGAGGTTGGTTTCGCCGTTTTTCACCGCGGCAAGCCCATCGGTGAAAAGGTCGCCGTAGTTCTCTTCAAAAATACCGTCCACCTTGTCAAAGTACAGCTTGGTGCATCCGGTATCGGTGAGATAACGCTGGAAGTTTTCACGGGTGAGTTTCATGCCGACATATTCTTTGTGCTGCTGCTCGGTCAGGCCATTCGGCACTGCCAGTTCGGTCAGCTGGGCATCCGCAGAAAGTGTGCCGCCGCCAAGGCTGTAATCCGTCAGCACAGGATAAAACTCGTAGTAATAAACAAACCATGCCATGCCATCATCACCCTGGCTGACGAAGAACACTTTGTCGTCTTCGTCCATGACTGCTTTTGCAGCAGCAACGTTGGCACTTTTGCGGCGCATCTCTGAAAAATAGCTGTCCGGGTAATCAATGATGCAAAGCTGCGGACGCACAAAGCTGGTAAACCGCCAAATGCCGCCCACCGCAATCAACAAAAGCAAAAGCCGCGCCACATTGGCAGGCCCGGTGTGTTTCAACGCGGTCGCAACCAGCGCCAGAGCCATCAGGAACCATCCCAGGTAATAGGGGTAGATATATCGGTTGTAAGAGACCAGTGCCTCTGCCTGGAAATCTTTAAACACATACACATACATAAACGCGTTAAAGATATAAAACGCAACAAACCCCAGCGAAGAAAGCAGCGCAAACCATGCTGTGCGAATTTTATGGCGACGGTCGCCGCAGAGGAACGAAATCAGCAACAGTGTAAGAATGACGCAGACTACGATTAAACCGGAACCGTTGAGCAAACGAAGCAACAGGTTGCTGCTTTGGCCGGAACCAAGGCTGAACATACTTAGGCTGTCTGCATAAAAAGCGCGGGTCATGTTGTCCATTACCTGCACAAATTTTTCGCTTTTATTGGGGCTGAACAGTTCGATAATGCCGGTGAACACAAGCTGCACCATGCCCATCTCTTCTGCGCCGCCTACCTCAAAGCGCGAAACATTGAGGAATACCGACATATGCTTTGCCCAGCCGAAGAAAGCCGCAAACGGCCCCACGACGAGCAGCACACACCAGCCGATTTTGGCCCACCAGCTGCGCAGCTTAAAGAGGACAACTTCGCTTTTTTCCACAAAAAGCAGGTCAAAGCCGATTAAAGCAGCGGCGATGAGCGCCAGCGCAAAGCCCATGTCTTTCGTCAGCGATTCCGCCGTGACAATCAGCACTGCGCCAACCAGTGCAATGGGTGTCTTTTTTTGCTGTGCAAAGTAAAATGCCACCGCGCCGCCGAACAAAAGCCCCATCGGAATGTCGGCATACGAGGACATATAGACGGTAGAAACATAGATAACGCGCAGGTAAACGGTGAGCAAAAACGGAGTGAGCAGGCAGAGCACCGACATCGGCGCCGCAATGGCCCAATCCTTTTTCTCCAGCATTGCAAACACTGCGGCAAAAATCGCGAGCATTAGCAGGTCGTAGGCTGCAAACACTTTCCACGCCACAAAGCCCGTGCCAAGGAATTGGAACGCCTGGTCGAGCAAAATAAGGCCCGGTACATAGGTTGTAACCCGCAGGTTGCCCGGCACGGCAGTGTACATATGCCCGGTGGTTTTTACAACTTTCGGTGCGATGCTCCAAAAGCTGAACTCATCCCACTCCATCGGAATCGGCTGCCGAATCGCAAGGTACGCAATTACCACAACACCAACAGCGACAAAGAACACGCTGGACAGTGTGACGAGCTGTGAAAAATTGATGTTTTTGCGCTGTCGTACCAGCCACACCAGGGCCAAAGCACCGAGTGCAAACCAGGCGATGCCCGCCGCAAGCAGCAAATCGAAAAAGCCAAACAGTGTGTAGAACACCATAGTGCCGGCCATCACAAACAGGGGTGCTGTGCCCGCAGAAAGCCCGGTTTTCGCCGAGATTGCCGCGGCCATCAACAACACCACTGCAAAGGTCACAAGCACACAGATAAAATCAAACATGAAAAGGCTCCTCCCAGAGCGTGTATTTTCTAGCGGTTACGCGCCGATGTAATAAGTTTGGAACAACAGCAGCGCGCTGATTATTGCAAAAACAAATGAAATATGCAGCATCCGCCATTCCGGCGGGGTCTTTTGAGTGGTTTCGCGAGTCATCTTTTGCAACTCCATCGTTTTGCCGCACAGCATTGCCATCAGCGCAAAGCCGACAAAGAAGGCCGCAAGCAAATAGCGTGTTTGCACACCGAGAATCTGTACCATTGTATAAGGGGTGCTGGTGAGGTACATGCCGGTGTAGGTAAAACCATAAAACAAAACGCCGGTGAGGCCCAGCACCCAGCCGGTTTTTGCTTTTGCCCGTGCGCCGCAAAGCGCGTCAAACCCGGCAGAGAGCATCAGCAGCAGCGGTGTAAAGTACGAAACGAACGGTACAATCGCGTCGCGCCAGCCGAACACGCCGCCCGAGAACAGCTCGCCTTTATTCAGGTAAACAGAGTAAACAAAAACAGCAAGGTACCGCACAGGGTTAGAGAGAATAAACTTCATCTGGTCGCCTGGGCGGATGCCGCCAAGCTGGTAGGTCAGCCCCTGATAATTGCTGAGCAGCGCCGTGTGCAGCGTCTGTGCTCCGTAAATCAGCAGTGTGCCCAGCAGCAATGCTGCTGCAAGCGCCCAGCCCCATCGTTTACCGGTAAGCTTTTTGCCGCGCACCGTCCATTCGGTTTTGGGTATTAAGAAGACAAGCGGCAGCAGCGCCAGAAAATTATATTTTGCGGTAAACAGCACACCAAAGCTCAAAGCCAAGGCAACCGCTCTGCGGGTAGTTACTCCGTCTGAAAGGCAGATGCCGATGAACAGCCAGGTAAGGCCGAGCAGCACGGCATCGCTGCTGGTAGAGCCCGCCATAAACAGGGCAATGGGCACCAGCATCAGCGCTGTCAGCACCGAGCGAAACTGTTTGCAGCAGCGCATGCCGCCATAGCAGCACAGCGCGTAAAAAAGCAAATTTGTCAGCCTGCCAAGATACATACAGACCAAAGCGCTGGCACCGAAAATACGCCCTACTGCCATACCGGCGGCGGCCGGCAGATGCGGCAGCGCCTGCTGAATCCAGGTTTCTGCATTCGGCGCGGTGGTATCGTTTGCGGCAAGGTCGGCGCGGTAGCGCTCAAAGGCATCGGCAATGCTATGGTCGTCGCTGAGCGGCATTTCCCAGTTATAATTTCCCGGGAAATCGCGCACCAGCAAATCCACATCAGCCGGGAATTCCTCCTGCTGATCAAACGCGAAATTGCCGCCTGCCAAAGAGTAGGCGCGCAAGAAGTGCATGTTTTCGTCTGGGGCCTGCAACGGTGGGTTTGCAAAAACAAAGCCCAGCCCCGCTACAAACACCAGAATTGCGCATTTGAGTGCGTAATTTTGTTTGATGAAGTGTGCATTGAGAAAAACAAGCAGATATAAAACGGAAAAGCCACCGCAAACAAGTGCGGTAGCCGTCCATGCGCCAAGCGCAGAAAAATCGTACGCGACACGCCAGTAATAAATCAATCCTACGCCGCAGCAAAGCACGACGAAATACCCAAGCACCCACCAAAAGGCCTGGCTTTTGCGCAGCCGGTCAAAACGTCCTTTTTCTGTTGCCATAATCGTGACGGTTCCTTTCTGGGGATGTGTCCTTCCTCGCCCGCAGGGGGCAGGACGATTTGTGACAGCTTTAAGGCTTGGCCTGTTTTAACAAGCAGGCAGGCCGTAGCTGTACAGCAGGCATTTGCGGCATCTTCTGCCGCGGCCTTGCTTAAACGTTGTAAATGTCGGTTTTATAATCGGAGAGGTGATTTTTGAGCCATGCGATGGTCTCGGCAAGGCCTTCTTCAAAGGTATAAGCAGGGGCCCAGCCGGTCATAGCACGCAGTTTTTCCGCATTGCCCAGCAGACGCTGCACTTCGCTCTTTTCGGGGCGCAGGCGGTCCTCTTCGCAAACAATCTTTGCTTCGGGATTAATCTGGCGAATCAACTCGTTTGCCAGGTCGCCAATCGAAATCTCGCGGCCGGTAGCAATGTTGATCTCCTGACCAATCGCCTCTTTGCAGTCTGCAATTGCCATAAAGCCGGAAGCAGTATCCTTGACATAGTTGAAGTCACGGGTCGGCGCAAGGCTGCCGAGGTGAATCTCGGTTTTGCCGGCAAGCAGCTGGGTGATGATGGTGGGGATAACAGCGCGGGCCGACTGGCGTGGGCCGTAGGTGTTAAACGGGCGCACGATGGAGAGCGGCAGGTTGAAGCTGCGGTAGAAGCTCTCCGCCAGGCGGTCGGCACCGATTTTGGTTGCCGAGTAGGGACTCTGGCCCTGGTACGGATGGTTCTCATCAATGGGTACATACTGAGCGGTGCCATATACCTCGCTGGTGGAGGTGACCATCAGACGGTCGGTGCCGAGGTCGCGTGCGGCCTGCAGCACATTCAGCGTACCTTTAATATTGGTATCGACGTAGCTGTCTGGGGAATGATAGCTGAAGGGAATTGCGATGAGGGCTGCGAGGTGGTATACCCGCTCTTGTCCCTGCATTGCAGTGCGCACGCCGTTGGGGTCGCGAATATCGCCCATGAAGATTTCAATCTCGTTTTTGATTTCGGGGGCAAGCGAATCAATCCAGCCATAAGAACCAAACGAATTGTAGTAGCAAAATGCTTTTACGCGCTCGCCTTTTTTGACCAGTTCCTCGGTGAGGTGGCTGCCAATGAAGCCGTCGGCTCCGGTGACCATAACGGTATGTGCCATAATTGAAGTCTCCTTCTATTCTGTCGTTGCTGCCGGGCAGCAGAATCGTTTTTTGAAACCGTATTGCAAAGCGCAGAGAGCTGCTTTCTTCTTTATTTTGCACAGCACAGCTGCCCTTTACGGCTTACACTCTATTTTTTCTTTCTCAGTATATAGTAATACAAGCATTTTTTCAAGTTTTTTGCCGCCGCTTACAGCCTGCCGCGCTTTACAGAAAGCAGCATTGTGCTTATAATAGAACTATTATTGTAGGGTAGTGTTGTCTCAAGTCGGTGGTTTCGTAAGAACTAACGAGGAGCAACTTTTCTTTTTGTGCAGCTCGCACAAATGCCCTGCGTCCCTAAAATCTGTCTTCGCCCTTTGAAAGGATTGTTTATCAAGATGCAGCTTACCTCTGTTTTCTATCCGTTTTTCTTTGCCGCGACGGCTTTGCTTTATTTTTTGCTGCCTCGCGTGCAAAACGCCATTCTGCTGGCCGCCAGCCTGCTGTTTTACTGGTTCAACCTGCCCCATGGTGAAACGGTAGCACTTTGGCGCACAGCGCTGCCGCTGGCGGTGCTGCTGCTCAGCATTCTTTTTACTTTTTATCTTGGCCGACGTATTGAAGCGGCAAAAGACACCCAAAAGAAAAAACTCGTCGCAGTCGGCGTTGTTGTGCTGATTGTCGTGCTCGCCTTCTTCAAATATGCCAATTTTGTACTGCCCACCCTGCTGGGGCTTACCTCCTTGGCAAAACTGGGGTTGCCGCTGGGCATCAGCTTTTATACCTTTGCCAGCATTGGCTATCTGGTAGATGTGGGCCGCGGCAAAGCCAAAGCCGAAACAAGTCTGGTGCGCTGGGCTGTATTTGTCTGCTTTTTTGGCACAATCACCTCCGGCCCTATCTGCCGCGCAGGCAAACTGCTCCCGCAGCTGGCGCAGGAGCACCATTTTGAATACCGCCGCACCACCGATGCACTGCGCCTTGCGCTGGTCGGCTTTTTCAAACAGATTGCAGTTGCCAACGTCATCGGCCTTGCGGTAAACACGGTGTTTGAATCCGCTGCCGATTACAGCGGTGCAATCTTGTTTATGGCAGCACTTTTTTATGCATTGCAGCTTTATTTCGAGTTTTCCGGTTACTCTGACCTTGCTCTTGCCAGCGGCGCGCTGCTGGGGCTGGAGCTGCCGATTAACTTTCAAACCCCCTATTTCGCCACCAATTTCTCTGGTTTTTGGAACCGCTGGCACATGAGCCTTTCCGGCTGGCTGCAAGACTATCTGTTCTTGCCGCTCGTTTGGGGCGGCTGGCAGACCAAGCTGCCCGTCATCGGCAAAAAGTGGGACACACCTCCCGTATTGAGCAGCCTTTTTATCACATTTTTCATCAGCGGTCTCTGGCATGGCAATACTTTGCCCTTTGTAGTATGGGGCATTTTGCAGGGCGTTTACCGCATTGGGGAAGAATTGCTGCACAAATACTATAAAAAGCCCAAAAAGCGGCCAGGTCTTGCACTGCGCTGCTTTAAAACCGTCTGTGTGTTTTTGCTTTGGAGCGCGAGCCTTGTATTTTTCCGACTTGGGCTTGTTGCGGATGCGACTATCGGCGACTGCTTTGGTTTTTTCGGGCATATCGTCACAAACCTTTCACTCGGCACGCTGAACAAAGATTTAACCGCACTTGTCGCCGGGGCATTTTACAGCAACACCATTATGGTGCTGGGCTATTTTGCTTTTGTGGTACTTGTACTTGCACTCGCCTTTTTCATGGATTGGCGTCAGTGCTTTAAAATGAAAAACGCGCACATCAGCACTGCTTTTGTCAAGCTTGCCATGGTGCCGCGCTGGCTTGTTTACTGGGTGCTTATCACCCTTACCCTGATTGGTCTTATTATGCAGAGCGGCGGCTACGGCGGAAATGTCAGCTTTGCCTACGCAAACTTTTAACGCTTGACTTTTGGACAAGCCGACCTCTCTCCAGAAAGGATTCGTCATCATTATGAAAAAATTACTGCCGAAGCTGGCGCTGGCGCTGGTGCCTTTTCTGCTTTATTTTGCGATTTTTGCTATGTTCGACCCGTACAACTACTTCGGGCTGCAAAAAACCACCAATACCAACAACCCCATCTCACGCGTACAGGGCTTTTTAAAAGAGCCGTCCGATCATATTATTCTCGGTGACAGCCGCCTCGCCCACTTTGATGCAAATCTCATCAAACAGGCAAGCGGTGAGCAATACTATAATCTTGCTTTTGGCGGTGCCAGCCTGGAAGAAAGCCTCGACCTTTTTGAGTATGCCTATGCCCAAAACCCGAACCTGAAGCATGTGGTACTTGGGCTTAGCTTCTACACGCTCAATAATGCTTACGGTTCGGTCAGCCGCATGGCGACTATTGAAACCCAGCTGGAAAACCCGTTTGCTTACCTGTTCAATCTGGAATATAACGTGAATATGCTCACAAATATCGCGAACAAACTTTCCGGCGCTGCGGATGTGACCGAAGAGGAAACCCGCAACCCGCTGCCAGACGACTTGCTGGATGCTTCCGGCGCCGAGTTAAGCTACCGCCGTGACCTGCTGCTTTATGCAACCCAGCTTTACGGCAACTGCGCGCAGCCGGGTACCCTTGGCACACTGAGCGCACAGCAGCAGACTGCCCTGCGTGAAAAAGGTGAAGGCGCATTAGCACTGCAAAACGAGCTGCTTTCGGTACAGCCGGCAGATGCTAAATTTGCTATTAATCAAAAACAACTTGACCGCCTGCTGAAACTGGTAGAAACCTGCCGCGAAAAAGGTATTGCACTGACCATCGTGCTTCCGCCGATGGATCAGAGCGTGCGCGACCTCGTCTGCCGCCCGCTTGGCATCGACAAACAGATGCAGGACGTGCTGACCCAGCTAACGGCGAGCGGCGCCCATGTGCTGGATTATGAATGGACGAATACACTCGGCTTTACCGAGGCGCAGTTCTATGACGGCTTCCATCTGGATACCCGCACAGGTCTGCCCTACTTTACCGAAACGCTCTTTCGCGAGGTGGCATAATGGCGCTTGATTTTTTGATTTTATACGAACACGTTGTGCGCGAGTACGAAAGCCTGCTGCTGCTAAAGCTGGAGCTGGAGCGCCGCGGCTATTCTGTAGAGATTCGCCAGCTTTTAGACCGCAAAAAACTACGCTATTTCACCTATAAAAAGCCCCGCGTGCTGGTATCCAGCAATATGTACGACAACGAGGGGCTGAATAGCCACGTTTATAATAATGTAGGCCGTTGCCAGCGGGTTGTTAACCTGCACTGGGAGCAGATGCTTTCGGATACACAGGAGGAAGAAGCCTGGTTTAACTTTGCAGGCAATGCAAAAAAATGTGTGCAGACCTGCTGGGGCGAGCTGACCCGCCAGCGGCTGATTGCCCACGGCGTGCCGGAGCAGAACGCTGTTGTCACCGGCGCGGTGATGATGGATTTTGTGCGCCCGGAATTTGAGGGCTATTTTCGTACCAAAGCAGAGCTTTGCAACGCCTTTGGGCTGGACTCCGAAAAACGGCTGACGCTTTACATCTCCAGCTTTGGCTATGCTTCGATGGACGATGCCGAAGTGGCGGAGCTTTCTAAAATGGCAGGCACCGACTTCGGCGAATTTGCACGGGTGAACCGCAGCAGCATGAAAACCACTCTCGACTGGTTTGACCGATATCTCGGCGAGCACCCGGAGGTAGAGCTGGTCTACCGCCGTCATCCTTCAGAATGGAACAGCCCTGCCCTTGCTGAGCTGGCAGCCAAACGCCCGAATTTTCATGTTATCTTTGAAGATTCTGTAAAACAATGGATTGTTGCCGCCGATGACATTTTCATCTGGATGAGCACTGCAATTGCAGAAGTTTATTTTGCCAAAAAGAACTGTCAGATTTTGCGTCCGGAGCCGATTCCGCATGAGTTTGACCCGGTCATCTATGCGGGTGGCC
The DNA here is from genome assembly GCF_900199435.1 of Pygmaiobacter massiliensis. GTDB lineage: Bacteria > Bacillota > Clostridia > Oscillospirales > Ruminococcaceae > Pygmaiobacter > Pygmaiobacter massiliensis. The sequence goes on along the minus strand of NZ_OAML01000003.1, from coordinate 1,494,701 downwards.
GATATGTGACTGACTATGCAGGCTTCGCCGCTGCCGCGCAGCAGACCGAGGCAGCTTTTCCCGTAGATGCCGCGCGCATTGAGGGCTATTTTGACAACGGCACTGCACCTGCTTACCTGCGCATGTGTGATTTACTGGAAGAGATATACCGCAGCGAGCCGCGCGACACTCCGTTCGATGCCGAGTTCCAGCCTCGTTTTAATCTGCTCAAATTTTTCGCTCTCGGCGGCGTGCATCTGCTTTATGCGCTGAAGCTGGAGCCCAAAAAGGTGTTTTTCTTTAGCAAGCCTTTGGCAGACTTTGCCCAGCGCATCTACGGTTATGTAGATAAAGCACATATCTCAAAAGCCGAAATTACAAAAATGGAAGAGCGCATCGCGCCGTTCGTCCGGTAAGGAGCCGCTATGTCAGACCAAAAACAGATGCGCCGCAACCTGCTGTTCAACACGGTAGGCAACCTTATCTTTTTTGCCTGCCAGTACCTCACCAACCTTTTGGTGGTATGGCTGGGCGGCTATGAGGATGCGGGCCTTTTAAGCACCGCCATGACGATTGCCAGTGCAGCGCTCAGCTTTGCCTGTTATGGTATGCGCACCTTTCAGGTCTCCGACCTTTCGGGAAAATATTCTGACGCTACCTATGTGCTTAGCCGTGCCATCACCACGACTCTCGCTTTCGCAGCAGCAATGATATTTGCTCTTAAAAACAGCTATTCGCCGCTTCAAAAATCCATTATTGTCGTCTATACTCTTTACCGACTTATTGAGGCTGATGTAGACGTTTGGCACGGTTTTTTGCAGCGTGCAGAGCGAATGGATCTTGTCGGTGTCAGTTTCGGCATCCGCGGCCTGCTTTCCGCAGTGAGTTTTATTCTCGGACTTGTGCTGATGAAAGAGCTATATCCCACTATTGCGGTCATGCTGGCAACCAATCTGCTGTATGCCGTCTTTGTAGACCGTCACCAGGGGCGCACTTATGCAGATTTTCAAAAAACCGGAAGTGCGGGCGTTTTCGCTTTGCTTTGGGAGTGTGCACCTCTTGCACTATATAGCTTTTTAAACGTGCTGGTTTCCAGCGTGCCGAAATATTTCTGCGAGCGCCTTTTGGGTACCGTACAAATGGGTTATTTTAATAGCATTTTTGCGCCCGCTGCCATTATCCAAGTAGGCGCAACCTATCTTTTTGTCCCGTTCATCACCACCTTTGCCCGGCTTTGGAATGAAAAAGACGGCAAAGGTTTCCGCAAAGCGGTTACACTGGCAGCTGCTTTTCTCGCAGCACTGCTGCTGCTTGGGTTTGCCGGGGTGGCAGTTGCCGGGCGCTGGGGGCTTTCCATCCTTTATTATGGCAAGCCGGAAATTTTAGCTTATACTTCACTGCTTTATCCGTTAATCGGCTGCACTGTTCTCACCACGGGCGTACTCATCGAGTGCCATCTGCTTACCATTATGCGCGAGATGAAAGGCCTGATTGTCGGCAACATTGCCGGCATCGCTGTAAGTCTTGCGATCAGCCACCCGCTTACCGTCGGTTTTGGCGTATACGGCACTGCCTTTGCCACTATGGCAGCTTTAATTGTGCAGATGATTGTGCTGGGTCTATTTATGCTTTTACGCAGCCATCGACAGTTTGGAGCAAAATAGGATTGATTTTCCTTTTCTTTTTGCCGCCAACGTGGTATCCTAACAACAGAGTAGCGTCCCCCAATTAGCCCTTGGGGCAGCTGTAGGGGCGCACCGTTGATATAATCGTTTTATTTCATCCATCAGGGAGGTTAAATATGAAATACTGTAAACGCTGCACGATGCCTGACACTCGTCCCGGCATCACCTTTGACGAGCAGGGCGTTTGCTCTGCCTGCACCCATTATGATCACCGCGACGACATTGATTGGGATGCCCGCTTTGAAGAGTTTAAAGCGCTGTGCGATAAATACCGCGGCTGCAACGGCCCCGGCGGCTACGACTGCGCTGTTGCTGTTTCTGGCGGCAAAGACAGCCATTTCCAGGTTTACATGCTCAAAGAAGTTATGGGCATGAACCCGATTCTCTTCTCGGTAGAGGACAACTTCCCGATGACCGAGGCTGGCAAACACAACCTGCGCAACATCAGCGAGGCTTTCGGCTGCACTATCATCAGCTGCAAACCCGATGTAAAAGTGCAGAAAATTTTGATGCGCAAATTCTTTGAAAAATACGGCAAGCCGACCTGGTACGTCGACCGCCTGATTTATACTTTCCCCCTGCATATGGCAGCAAAATTCAACGTACCGATGCTCTGCTACGGCGAAAACGTCAGCTACGAGTACGGCGGCGGCAATGATGTTGAAACTTATTCTGCAAAGGACCAGATCAACAACGGTGTTGCTGTCGGCATGCCGATGGAAGAGCTGCTCGGCGACGGAGTCACCGAGAAAGACCTCTCGCTGACTTTGGCCCCAAGCCAAGAAGAGCTGGACCGCCTTGACCCGTTCTATATGAGCTATTTTGTGCCCTGGAACAGCGTAAAGAACTACGAGATTGCAAAACGCTACGGTTTCCACGACCTTTCCAACGAGTGGGACCGCACCCACCATGCCGAGAACTTTGACCAGATCGATTCCCGCGCATATCTCGTGCACTCCTGGCTCAAATACCCGAAGTTCGGCCATGCTGCGGCAACCGATTACACTGCACGTTATATCCGTTACGGCCTGCTCACCCGCGAGGAGGCTATCCCCATCATCAAACAGCGTGACGGCGCACTCGACCGCAAATGCGTTGAGGATTTCTGCGATTTCTGTGGCTATACCGAAGCGGAATTCTGGACCATTATGGACAAGTTCTATAACCGTGACCTGTTCAAAAAAGACGAGTATGACCGCTGGGTGCTCAAAGAGCCCATCTGGGAAGAGAAATAAGTCTTACCAAAAACAGACGACCTTTTCGGCCGTCTGTTTTTTTGCGCAAATTTTCCACAAGGCACAGCTGTGTTGGTTGAAAACTTATCGGTTGCATCCCTGCTCTTTTCCGATTTTACTTTTATTTTATAAATTCAAACGCCAGATATAACGTATCGTTTGCTGACAGTAGCGCCGGAAACTCGCATGGCACAGGTAAAATCGGTAACAATTGAGTTTTTATCCAATTTTTGTTATGATGATTTTATCTTATAAATAAGGCTTGGGTGAAAGATATGACAGTAGGACAGCGCGTGGCAGCGCGGCGTGCAGAATTAGGATTAAGCACCGCAGAGCTCGGCAAAGCCTGTGGCCTTTCTGCCGCAGCAATTGAGCGATACGAGGCTGAAATTTTGCCTTTGCGCCGCACCATTGCAATGAAACTGGCGCCGCAGCTTCAGCTTACACTGCCTGCCTTAATGGGCTGGGAAGAGTCGTTGCCTACCTGCGCTATGGCGGTTTCAAAGTGTGCTCAAATTCCCGTGCTGGGTGTTATCCGGGCCGGAGCGCCGATTTTTGCAGAGGATCAGATTTTGCGTTATGAACCTGCCGATGTGGAGAGCGCAGACGGCCGGTTTTATCTGCTGGTAGAAGGCGACTCTATGATTCATGCAGGTATTGTTGATGGTTGCCGCGTACTTTTTAACGCGAACCTCACCCCCGAAAACGGCTGTATTGTGGCCTGTCTGGTGGGCGGCGAAAACGCTACTATCAAACGCTACCGCGAAGATACGGACGGCATTACACTCTGCCCGGAAAATCCAAACTATGCCCCGATTCATGTCTCCCGCCGGGAATTTGAAACCGGGTGGGCGCGTGTTTTGGGTGTCGCCGAAGAAGTTGTGCATCGGCTCAAATAATTTGGCTTTAATTTTCGGTCATTTCAATACTTTTAGTATATTTTCTTTTATGTTTTACATTTTTTATTTAAAAATTGTGCAATAGTGCAAATAAATCATCGTTTTGTTGCGCAAAATTCCGTGAATTTTTACGGGTTGCTTTTACAAGAACTTATCGTATAATGAAATTACAACCGAACACAACACAAAAACATTGATGAGAAGAGTAAGCTTTCGCTGCTTTTACAGAGAGTGCCCCATTTGCTGGAAGGGGTATAAAGCAAACATCGCCGAACATGGTCTCTGAGTTGTGCACACGAGCTTTCGGGTTAGTGTGCAACGGGTCCACCCGTTATAGTGGCAGGCTGTAAAAGGATTTGATTCCGGAGCAGCTGTAAAGGCAGAACACCGCAAGGTTTCTGCGAAACAAGGTGGTACCACGAGTAGACGTTATGGCTCTCGTCCTTGAAGCAATTCAAGGACGAGGGCTTTTTTATTTTGTTTTGCAGCCCCTGCGGGCGGCTTTTTATAGAGCGTTACAGCTAAAATTACGATATTCAAATTACTCGTCCCGGTTTTTTAACGACATCAGGGAGGTCACAGATATGATTCAGATTGAACATTTAACAAAAATTTTTGGTGAAGGCACTGCTGAGGAATGCGTCGCATTAAAAGACGTTACCTTTACCATTGCAGACGGGGATATTTTCGGCATTATCGGCATGAGCGGTGCAGGCAAAAGCACACTGCTGCGCTGCCTGTCTCTGCTGGAAACACCCACCTCCGGCTGCATTTTGCAGGATGGTGTAGATATCTCTACCCTGCGAGGCAAAGCACTGATTGATGCACACCGCAAAACCGGCGTGGTGTTTCAGGGTTATAACCTGCTCATGCAAAAAACGGTTGCAGACAATGTCGGTTTTCCGCTCCGTTTGGCGGGCAAAAAAAAGGCCGAGATTGCCCCGCGTGTGGCAGAGCTGCTGGAACTTGTCGGCCTTGCCGACAAAGCTTCTGCTTATCCCGCTCAGCTTTCGGGCGGACAAAAGCAGCGCGTTGCCATTGCTCGGGCGCTGGCCTCTAACCCTGAGGTACTTCTTTGTGACGAGCCAACTTCCGCGCTCGACAGCCTGACTACCAAGCAGATGTTGGCCTTGCTTAAAGACATCAATGCAAAGCTTGGGATTACCATTGTCATCATCACTCACGCCATCAGCGTGGTACGCACCATCTGCAATAAAGTGGCGGTAATCGACGCTTCACAGTTCGCAGAGGGCGGTGAAACCAAAGCCATCTTCGCGCACCCGCAAAGCAATATTACCCGCTTGCTGCTTGGCAAGGACGAGGCCCGCGAGGCCTAAGCCTTATTTGTGAAAGGAAACTACTGTTATGACTGAATTGTTAGCCCGGTACGGTTCGCTGCTTGTCACCGCAACCGCCGAAACTTTATATATGACTTTGATCTCTACCGCCTGCGCATATCTTTTGGGGCTTCCCCTGGGTGTGCTGCTTACGATTACCTCTAAAGGCGGCATTCTGGAAACCCCGCGCTTTAACGCGGCTTTTGGCTGGGTGATTGATATGCTGCGCAGCCTGCCGTTTATGATTTTGATGTTTTTCGTTATTCCGCTTACTCGCCTCATTGCCGGCACCTCGATTGGAGCAACCGCTGCCATCGTTCCGCTCGTTATCGCCGCTGCACCGTTTGTGGCGCGCATGGTAGAGCAAAGCTTGCGGGAAGTAGACCATGGCGTACTGGAAGCCGCCCGCTGCATGGGCGCTACGCGCTGGCAGATTGTCACCCGCGTATTGCTGGTAGAAAGCGTGCCCAGCTTGGTGCGCGGCCTTTCCATCAGCACCATTACCATTCTCGGTTATACGGCTATCACCGGCGCCGTCGGCGCCGGCGGCCTGGGCAATCTCGCCTTCCGCTTTGGTTACCAGCGCTATGAAAAAGACATTATGTATTTTACTATTATCCTGCTTATCATTTTGGTTTGTATTATCCAAACTATTTTCAGCATTATCGCAAAACGCTCTGACAAACGTCAGTCGGTTTAATCTTATCGCGTTATTTTGAGGCATTTTCACGCAAAGAGCGTACGGCTTTGCAGAACACTGCTTTTACAAAATAAAAAGGGGCATCGCCCCAACTGTATAGAGAGACCCCGAAAAAGGGGAATGGGAAAGTAGGTCTTACAATAAATGGAGGGCCTCGCAAACTGTGCCGCACTCAGCGCACGCACGGTTTTAAGAAAGGATTGATATTTTATGAAACATACCATCAAACTTGTGGCGGCAAGCCTTGCCCTTGCCCTCGCCTTTACCGCCTGCGGCTCTTCCGCATCTTCCTCTGCACCGGCTGCCTCTTCGGCAGCAAGTTCTGCACCGGCAAGTTCCGGCACCAGTGTCACGCTCAAAGTCGGTGCTTCCCCTGCGCCCCATGCTGAAATTCTCGAGCAGATAAAACCGCTGCTTGCAGAGCAGGGCATCAACCTCGAGATTGTTCAGTTCGATGACTATGTGCTGCCGAACACCGCCCTCGAAGACGGCGACCTCGACGCCAACTACTTCCAGCATCAGCCGTACCTCACCGATTTTAACGAGAAAAACGGCACTCACATCGTTTCCATTGGCTCCATCCACTTTGAGCCGCTTGGTCTGTATGCCGGCAAAACCGCTTCTCTGGAATCTATCCCTGACGGCGCTGTCATCGGCATCCCCAGCGACAACACCAACGGTGCCCGTGCCCTGCAGCTGCTTGCGGCAAATGGCCTGCTGACCCTGAAAGACGGCGTTGGCCTTTCCGCTACCGAGCTGGATATCGCAGAAAATCCGCACAACATCAAAATTAAAGCACTCGAAGCAGCACAGCTGCCCGCCAGCCTGCCCGACCTTGATTTTGCTGTAATCAACGGCAACTATGCAGTAGGTGCAAAAATTGCAGATAAAGTAATTGCAACCGAAGACAAAGACAGCGAAGCTGCGCAGACTTTCGCAAACATTCTCTGCGTACGCGAAGGCAATGAATCTCGCCCGGAGCTGAAAGCACTGCTTGCTGCACTGCAGAGCGACACCGTGCGCGATTACATCAACGCAAGCTATGAGGGCGTAGTTGTTCCTGTTTTCTAAACTGCCTTAAAAGCTTTTGCCTATGGCGCGCCATTGCGGCAAAAATAAACACCGGCACCTTCGTTTTGAGGGTGGCGGTGTTTTTTTGCGCTGCGAAGCAGCGCGATTCTTTCCAAAAAGCGATGATTTGTGGTAAGATAAAAAGAAATATGGCTTTGTGTTGCCAGTCTTTTGCGGAAAGGAACCTGCCACGATGAACAAAACCTTGGTTTACTTGATTTTCTTTGCGGTGTATTCCGCCATTTTGCTGATGATCGGCAAGGGCAGCTTGCGCGACAGCAATACCATCAGCAAATTTTTCATCGGCGAGCGCAAACTCTCTGTCTGGCGCTGTATGGCCACCTTTACCGGCACCTGGATTTCTGCCGCCACCATTCTCAGCCTTACCGGCAATGTTTACGAAAACGGCTACCCGGTGCTGCTGTATTCGGTTTTCCCCTGGTTTGCAGGCGGTTTCTTGCTCCTCGCCATCAGCGACCGGCTGTACGAAAATGACATTACCACCATCCCTGAACTTTTTTACAAACGCTATCATTCCCGTGGGTTACAGGTGGTGTACGGCATCATTTTTATCTGCGTTTACGTATTTTATCTGGTTATTCAAATCAAGGGCTTCGGCATCGTGGCTTCTACCCTATTTGGTATTCCGTATTCTATTTCGGTGCTGCTGGTTTACCTTTTTATACTTTATACTACGTTTGGCGGCTACCAGTCGGTCAGCCGCAGCGATGCTTTCAATCTGATTCTGCTTACCATCAGCATTACGGTGCTATTTTTCATTGTTACCAATCGCGCTGGGGGGCTTACCTCGATTCACATCAGCGCGCGGCACATCAGCGGATATGCGCATGCGGGGATTCCGTACAAAACCGAAGCGGGCGATTTGCTGAAAGCTTTCGGGAAAGGCCCGTACGCCCCTTTGATGAGTCTGAGCATGTTTTTTGGCTGGGGGCTTGGCCTTGCCGGCAACCCGCAGTACACTGTGCGCATGCTTTCTGCCAAAGATAAAAAATCTGCAAAAAAAACCGTAATCTGCTCGCTGTTGCTGCTCGCTTTTCTCTATTTTGCACTCACGCAAATTGGCCTTGGCATGCGCGTGCTGATTCCTTCGCTGCCGATGCTTGATTCCACGGACGAAATCGTGACCTATGTGCTGAATAACAACTTGTACAGTAGCTGGAGCGGCTTTTTCCTCTTTTCCATCATCGGGGCCTGCATTTCTACCGCCAACTCACAGCTGCTGCTCATCGCCTCTTCTTTTTCCTGCGACGTATTGCAGCCGCTCAGCCGCAAACCCCGGTCAGAATCCACACTGCTCTGGCTTTCTCGGCTTGCAATTTTGGTGGGCGGCACCTTTTCTTTGCTGCTTGCGCTTAGTCCCCCTTCCAGCCTGCTTTCTTACGGTGGCGACATCTGGGGTGTTATCAGTACCACATTGTTCCCCAGTATGTATGCAACGCTGCTGTTTAAAAAGACAAGCCGTGCCGGTGTTTGGGCCAGCGTAATAACCGGGCTTGCTTCTATTGCACTGCTTTACCCCATTTACTATGCAGGGCACCTTCCGGTGCATCCCGCGCTGCCCGGTGTCTGCCTTTCCTGCACGGCGCTCTGGCTTGGCTCGGTGCTGCGCCCGCCAAAGGAGGGAACTGATGAAAAAGCTGCGGCTTAAACTGACGATAGAAAACAAAATTCTGATTCCGTTTCTTGCCATCAGCATGCTTTCTATTTTGTGTTTCGGCATCATTTTATACTATAACGGTTACACCGTAAAAATGAGCAACAACCTGGAATCTGCAAACACGCTTGTGCGTTATATTGAAACCGACCTCGACACCATGCTGCCGCTGACAGATTCGGATGCGCTTCTCGAAAAATATCACGACTTAGGGCATGAGCGCATCGAAATTTTTGATGAAAACGGCGTTTCGTTGCTGGGAGGTCCGGTATATCAAACCATCCCGAAGGAAAACATTATTGCCGAAAGCCAGGACAATGTGCTTTCGTGGCGCATCTGCTACATCCTGGATCGCGAAGATTTTCAGGCAAGCTTGCTGGAAGAACAAAAATACATCATCATTGCCACCATTGCCCTACTGATTATCACGGTGCAGGTCAGCATTTTTGTTTCTTATAATATTTCCGAGCCGATTCGCTGTCTGTCCGAAATCTGCACCGAGGTTAGCGCTCACCCAGAGCGTCCCGCGGGCAAGATGGAAGAGTTCGCGACCCGACGGGATGAGATTGGCCAGTTGGCGGATGCCTTTCAGACGATGCTCAAAAATATCAACAGCCACACTGCGGAACTGCTCGAGGTGAAAACGCTCAACGAAAATATTGTTGAAAACCTGCCCACCGGCATTGTGGCATATACGCCTGCCGGCGAGGTTATTTGCATCAATTCCAAAGCCATTTCGATGCTGACCAACGAAGAATTCCGCAATCACGGCAAAACACTGCAGCAGTTGCTGGACCACATCCTTGCGACCGATCAGGTGTTGCATGACCCGCTGCGGCTGCAAAACGCCGAGGGCCGCACGCGTGCTTATGACGTTGGCGTCTGGCGGCTGCGCTGGTCAGATGAATCCGAATGGGGCACCCTTTGTACCATTGACGATATTACCTATAATAAGATGATGGAAGAAAAGGTGAGCGAAACCGAAAAGCTGGCCTACACCGGCAAGGTTGCAGCCATGCTGGCCCACGAAATTCGCAATCCGCTTGCCGGCATCCGCGCTTCTATCCAGGTCATCAGCCGCCGCATGGACGGCGAGCGTGACAAGATGCTTTGCAACAGCATGGTGCACGAGGTAGATCGCGTGAACGTGCTGATTGAAGATTTGCTGAATCTTTCACGTAAGCGCGAGAGCCAAAAAACATTGCTCAGCCTCAATGCCCTGTTTGATGAGCTGCTGATGCTCTACTCTAAAATTGCAGAAAACAACGGCATCAAAATCAATGCACTTGCCATGGGCAATCTTTCTCTCTATGCAGATGAATCCGAAATCAAGCAGGTGCTGGTGAATCTTATCAACAACAGTATTAAAGCGATTCCCAACGGGGGATGGATTGCGTTGCAGGCACGTGCCGAACAAGGCTGCATTGTTATTTTAGTCAAGGATAACGGGGTGGGCATGGACGAAGCCAAGCTGCGCGGCATCCTGGAGAGCCGTACTGATTCCGGTGCGAAAGCAAAGGCTGGGTACGGGCTTTCGATTGTGTCACAGCTGCTGGCACAAAACGGCGGCGAATTCCAGATTGAAAGCACCCCCGGCAAAGGCACGGAAATTACGATTATCTTTCGGCGGCAGGGCGAACTTTCTGATGAGGCCCGGCGGCGGCTTCCGACGGGCCAATGCTAACCTGCGCGCACCCAACTGCGCAACCGCTTTGTAACAGTTAAGGAGACGAGGAACATGAAATACAAGGTGCTGGTCATCGACGATGAATTCTTAATTCGAGTGTCGCTCGAGGACGGCCTTACCGATTTGGGCTATCAGGTCGAAACCGCTGCGTCTATTAAGGCAGGGCTGGAAGCTGTTGAGAGGTTTCGGCCAGATGCGGTGCTACTGGACAACCGCCTTGGCACCGAAGTAGGTACCAATTATATTGAACCCATCAAAAAAATAGACGAAGATATTCAGATTATCATCGTCACCGCTTATGGCACGGTGGCACAGGCCGTAGATGCCATCAAAAACGGGGCTTACGATTTTATTCAAAAGCCCTTTGATTTGGAAGAGCTGGATCTACTGATTCGCCGAAGTCTCGACCAACTGAAGAAAAACCGCAGCCTCGCCCTGCTGAAAGGCAAGCCGCGAGAGCTGATTGGTGCTTCGCCCGCCACCCAGCAGATTCGTCAGCAGATTGCACTGCTTGCCAAAAACGACAATGTGGACCTGCTGATTCGCGGCGAAACCGGCACCGGCAAAGAAGTTGTTGTAAATATGATTCATACCCTCAGCGCCCGCAAAGATGAGCCGCTCGTGAAAATTAATTGCAGCGCCATTCCCGATACTTTACTGGAATCGGAGTTGTTCGGCTACGAAAAAGGTGCTTTTACCGGCGCGGCAAAAACAAAAAAAGGCCTTGTGGAGCTGGCAAACGGCGGAACGGTATTTTTAGATGAAATTGGCGAGATGCCGCTGGCGATGCAAGCAAAACTGCTGACCTTTTTGGAGGACCGCTGCTTTAAACGGGTGGGCGGCCTTGCAGACATTGAAGTAAATGTGCGTATCATCGCCGCAACCAATCGCCATCTCGAAGACGAAATTGCGGCTGGCAATTTCCGCGAAGATTTATTTTATCGTCTGAATGTTATGCAGATTATGATTCCCCCTCTGCGCGAGAGGCGAGAGGATATTGAAATCATCGCTAAGTACTACCTTGAATATTTCAATCAGAAGTTCTCTAAATCCATTCACGCCATCGATCCTCTTTTTTTACAAGCAATGAACCAGCACTATTGGAAAGGTAACGTCCGTGAGCTGCGCAACGTAATGGAGCGGGCCGTGCTTTTTTGCGAAGGCGACTTGCTGGCTGGCGTAGAGCTTGCGCCTGGCAGCAAGCTGCAGGCCCCTGCTGGCGTGGGGCTCAAAGACCTCAACCGCGGGCCGATTAGTCTCGAGCAGGAGGTTGCGGCGCTGGAGCGCGCATATATTGACCAAGCAATGAAGCTGGCGGACGGCAATTATTCGCGTGCGGCCGAATTGCTGGGCTGTACCCGTTTTACCTTAAAGCGCAGGCTAGAGCAGAGCAACGCTGTGCTGTGAAATTTTGCTCAATGTGCAAAAACGAACAGGCCTAGTGTGCGAATTCGCACACTAGGCCTGTTTTTTCGTGCTCGTTCCTCTTAAAAATGGATATTGTTAAAAAATTATTTTTTCATGCAGATAAGCCAAACTTCACTCACATTAGCAGCTTTTTTTCGTCATCTCTTCTTTTTGGCATGATATTTGCTACTATATTAATCAGAGTAACTCAAAACCAAACTTATTTGAGTAAAGGAGCGTTTTGTGATGTACAAAGTAGATTTGAACAGCGACCTCGGTGAAAGTTTTGGCGCTTACACCATTGGCATGGATTCGGAAATTTTGAAGTACGTTTCTTCTGCCAACGTTGCCTGTGGCTACCATGCCGGTGATGCACTGGTGATGGAAAAGACCGTCACCTTGGCAAAAGAAGCCGGTGTAGCAGTAGGTGCCCACCCCGGTTTTCCCGACCTGATTGGTTTCGGTCGCCGCAACCTTGCTGCAAATGCAGAAGAGTTTAAGGCATACACCAAATATCAGATGGGCGCATTGATGGCTTACACCAAAGCTGCTGGCATTAAACTGCAGCACGTTAAGCCCCACGGCGCTATGTACAATATGGCAGCCAAAGACAAAAAGCTTTCTCTCGCCATTTGCGAAGCAATTAAAGAAGTAGACGACAGCGTAATTCTGCTTGGTCTTGCCAACAGCATGATGCTGGAAGCCGGCCGCGAGCTTGGCCTGCGTGTTGCAAGCGAAGTTTTTGCAGACCGCGCGTACTTAGAAGACGGAAACCTTGTGCCGCGCAGCCAGCCGGGTGCTGTTATCCATGATAAAGACCTCGCCATTGCCCGCACCGTGCGCATGGTTACCGAGGGCAAGGTGGAAACCATCACCGGTAAAGTCATCGACATCAAAGCAGATTCTATCTGCGTCCATGGCGACAACCCGTCCGCACTCGAGTTCGTCAAAAACATCCGTGCAGAGCTCGAAGCAAACGGCGTCACCATCGCCAACATTGACGCGATTGTCTAACTATTTGTATTTTTGCAGCTGAGTGTGTGGCTGCGGAATAAAAATGCGAGGCTGCGGCGGCAGCCTTGACGAAAAAACATATGGAGGAACTTATGAGTACATCGACCAACGACAAAAAGCCGGCAGCTAAAAACCCGGCTGCAAAACAGAGCACCTCGGTGCTGATCGGCGCTGCTTTTTTGATGGCTACTTCTGCCATTGGCCCCGGCTTTCTGACCCAGACCTCTACCTTCACCGCGCAGTATATGGCATCCTTTGCGACTGTCATCCTCTGCACCATCATTCTTGACGTCGTCACCCAGCTCAACGTATGGCGCGTCATCTGTGTTTCTGGCCTGCGCGGCCAGGATATGGCAAACAAAGTTTTGCCGGGCCTTGGCTATTTCCTCGCTTTCATGGTAGCACTCGGCGGTCTTGCCTTTAACATCGGCAACGTCGGCGGTGCAGCTCTCGGCCTCAACGCTCTGCTGGGCGTACCTGAGCACATCGGCTACTTTGTCATTGGCATTGCTGCCGTGGCACTCTTCCTCTCCAAAAACGCAAAAAAAGGTATGGACACTGCAACCAAAGTCATCGGCGGCGTTATCCTCGCTGTTATCCTCTTTGTTGCCCTTACCTCTAACCCGCCTGTTGGCACTGTTGTTACCACCGTCTTCGCTCCCGAAAATCCGGGCGACCTCATTCTGCCGATGGTCACTCTGCTCGGCGGCTCCTGCGGCGGCTACATTGCTTTTTCCGGCGCACACCGTCTGCTCGACGCTGGCATCTCCGGCGAAGAGAATATCTCCCAGGTGAAACGTAGCGTTATCACTGGTGTTAGCGTTTCTGGCACTGTTCGTGTTCTGCTGTTCCTCGCTGTGCTCGGTGTTTGCACTGCTGGCGGCGCAGAAGCTGCTGCCCAGATTTCCGGCGCTTCTAACCCCGCTGCTGAGGCTTTCCGCCTTGCTGCTGGCAACCTTGGCTATCGCCTGTTCGGTGTAGCTCTGATGGGTGCAGGCCTGACCTCTGTCATCGGCGCTGCTTTCACCTCCGTTTCTTTCCTCAAAACGCTCAACCCGTTTATCGAGAAAAACGAGAAATGGTTCATCATCGGCTTTATCACCGTTTCCACCCTCATCATGGCAGTGCTGGGCAAACCGGCGAAACTCCTCATTCTGGCTGGCGCTTTGAACGGCCTCATCCTGCCGCTCACCCTCATCTGCGTACTGTGCGCTTGCCGCAACAAAAAAATCGTGGGCGAAACCTACAAACATCCCACCTATCTCATCGTGTTTGGTGTTATCGCTCTCATCATCAGCGGTTACGGCGGAATCCGTTCTCTGCCCAGCCTGATGCAGCTCTTCGCATAAGACACTTTAAATTCATGCGGCTGTGCAAGGGCGCAGCCGCATGAGTTTTCTCAATGCAATCAAAAAGGAGGCACCCTATTATGGAGGCTGTGAAGTTTTTACTCACGGGCGATACCTCTGTTTCTGTCGAATTTGGCAACGAAATCTCTACGGAAATCAATGCTAAAATTCGCGCTTTCAACATTGCTCTTTCGAGCAGTGGAATTGAAGGCATCGTCGAAACTGTCCCCACCTATCGCTCTCTCATGGTTCACTACGACCCGGAAATCATCGGCTATGACGCACTCGTCAAGCAGATGAAAAAACTGTTCAGCAAGTTGGGTAGCATCGAAATCCCGCCCAGCGATGTGCTGGAAATTCCGGTGCTGTACGGCGGCGAAGAAGGTCCCGACCTTGAGTTTGTCGCAGAACACAGCGGCAAAACGGTCGAAGAGGTTATCAAAACTCATTCTTCCACCGAATATCTCATCTATATGCTTGGCTTCACACCTGGCTTTACTTACCTTGGCGGCATGGATAAAACCATTGCCACGCCGCGCCTTGCCACCCCGCGTGTTATCATTCCGGGCGGGTCTGTCGGCATTGCAGGCGAGCAGACCGGCGTTTACCCCATTGACTCCCCGGGCGGCTGGCAGCTGATTGGCCGTACCCCGGTAAAGATGTACGACGCTGCGCGTGCCAAACCCATTCTGCCCGAAGCCGGCGGCTACATTAAGTTCCGCCCCATCGACCGCGCCGAGTATGAAAAAATCAAGGCAGAGGTCGAGGCTGGCACCTATGAGTGCCGCCGCTATCCCAGAAAGGAGGAGAGCAAATAATGAGCATCCGTATCACAAACGGCGGTCTGTTGACCACCGTGCAGGATAAAGGCCGTTACGGCTATCAGGAGTTCGGCGTGCCGGTTTCCGGCGCAATGGACCCCCACTCTATGGCGATTGCTAACATTCTTGTAGATAACGACGAGAATGAGGCAGTGCTCGAAGTGACTCTTCTGGGACCGCGTATGGAGTTTACGCAGGATAATATCATCGCTGTAACCGGCGGCGACCTCGCCCCTACCTTGGATGGCGCCCCGCTGCCGATGTACACCGCTGTGCTGGTGCGTGCAGGCCAAACGCTGGCTTTCACTGCACCGCGCACCGGCTGCCGTGCATTTATTGCTTTTGCGGGTGGCCTTGCACTTACCCCCGCCATGGGCAGCTGTTCCACCTACTTAAAAGCTAAAATCGGCGGACTGGAAGGCCGTAAGCTGGACAAAGGCGACGAGATTGCATTCCGCGCACCAGTCGTTGCGCTGCCCAATATGGAAAAGCGCACCCTTCCCGCTGTTGATTTTCGCGCCACTGAGCATGAACTGCGTGTCGTAATGGGCCCGCAGAACGATTATTTTACCGATGCGGGCATCGCTACGTTTCTCAGCGAGACCTACAGCGTTACCAACCAGTTTGACCGTATGGGCTGCCGTCTGGATGGTACTGTAATCGAACATGTAAAAGACGGCAACATCATCTCGGACGGCATTTCCTTTGGTGCCATTCAGATTCCTTCGGAAGGCAAGCCCATTATTATGCTGGCAGACCGCCAGACGGTCGGCGGATATACTAAGATTGCGACCGTAATTTCTGCTGATTTCTCGGAGATCGCGCAGGCGAAAGCAGGCGATAAGATCCACTTTCAAAAGGTTTCTATTCAAGAAGCACAGGACCTGTACCGGGCCAAAAAGCGCTGGCTGCGCGCACTGCGTGCCACGCTCGACGCTGTGCCCTCCGGCCCGCGTTTCGACGACTACTACTGGGGCTACTAGCCGTACCGTTTCGCTGTGGTGTGCAGACCCGGCGAACAGCATTGCTTAACCCTACCGTAGCGCTTGAAGCTGGCCCAGGCCTAAGTTTCGTAAAAGCTCAGAAAGGAATGGTCGTTCATGGCTAAATTTGATATCACTCCTTATATTAATATGTCGCCAGCCGAGGTGCGCAGCCTTATCCGCGCCGGAAAGATTGACTTTCCCACAGCGGGTATGTGCCGCGGTTACGCCCAGGCAAACCTCGTAATTCTGCCGTCCGAATACGCGGCAGATTTTAAAGAGTATGCACGCAAGAACCCGTTCCCCTGCCCTATTCTGGAGATTATTGAAGGCACACCGGAAACCCACGATATGGGCGAAGGCGGGAATATCGTCACCGATATCCCCGAATACTTCATTTACCGCAACGGCAAATTCAGCGAACGCGTAAAAGACGCTTCTGCTTTTTGGCAGGATGGTTTTGTTGGCTTTTTAATTGGGTGCAGCTTCTCGTTTGAAGAAGCGCTGATGAAAGCCGGCATCGAAGTCCGCCATATTGCAATGGGCTGCAATGTCCCGATGTACAAAACGAACATCATGACAGAAAAAGCCGGCCTGTTTGAAGGCCCGATGGTATGCAGCATGCGGCCTATGACTCCGGAAAACGCTAAGCTTGCTTACGAAATCACCGAGAAATACCCCAACGTTCACGGCGCGCCGGTGCATATTGGCGATCCCGCCGAGGTGGGCGTTGCGGATATCAACAAACCGGATTATGGCGATCCCGTCGAAATTCGCCCCGGCGAAGTGCCGGTTTTCTGGCCCTGTGGCGTTACTCCGCAGGCTGCCATTGAAAACGCAAAACCCCCGATTGTCATTACCCATTCGCCCGGGCATATGTTCATCACCGATGTGCTGAATACCGAGTTGAACGATTACCTGGAAGCGAAAAAACAAAATCAGTAACAAAACTTTTGGAACAAGTAAGGAGAATCCCCACCCGACAATGCTTCGGGTGGGGATTTCCTTTTTTCTGCAATATTTTCTGAACAGCGCAAAAGTCAGCAGTCCTTCCACCACTGCCGGGCATCGTTTTAAACCACGAGTGTGATCGATTTGTATTTTAACCTACGGTTTATTTTTTGTCTTATAATTTACCAAATATTCAATTGTCTCTTGGGGGATCCTCTGCTAGAATGGTGTTAGTGCAAGGCCTGCAAAAATACTACCTTGAAAGGATGAACCCAATGCCATTAAATGCAGTTGTGCGCGAAAAGCGCAAAGAACTTGGCCTAACGCAAGAGCAGGTGGCCGATTACCTTGGCGTAACCGCACCTGCCGTGCATAAATGGGAAAAAGGTGCCACCTATCCGGATGTTGCCCTTTTGCCCGCTCTGGCACGGCTTTTAAAAATAGATTTGAATACTCTGCTGTGCTTTCACGAAGAGCTTTCACAAAAAGAGATTGGCCTTTTTTTAAACCGCGTTACCGAAGTTTTTCACAGCGAAGGGTTTGGGGCCGCCCTCGCCCTTGCGATGGAAAAAGTCAGGGAATACCCGGCGAATGCCGGTTTATTGCATTCGCTGGCTATGGTGCTGCAAGGTTCACTGATGATGACCGATTTGCCGGTGCAACAAAAGGAAAGCTACGAGGCACGGATTATTGCGTTATATGAGCGGGTAGTGGATTGCAACGACCCCAAATACTCAAGCCAGGCAAGTTATATGCTGGCTTCCCGACTTATCACCGCAAAAGAATACGAAAAAGCCCAGGAACGTTTAGATGCTCTACCGGAGCCTAATGCGTTAGACCGACGCACCTTGCAAGCCCGGCTTTGGATGCAGATAGGGAAAAGCGAAGACGCTGCACAGCTATTAGAGCACAAACTGTTGGCAAGCCTGCAAGAGATGCAGGCCACCTTAACCAGCTTGGCAACCATCGCAGTGCAAGAGGGCGACGAAGAAACCGCGCTGCAGCTTGCACAATGTGGACAACAACAAGTAGAGCTGTTCGGCTTGTGGAACTATGGTGCTTACCTTGTGCCGCTAGAAACCGCAGTAGCACGCAAAGATGTGGCAGGCACACTTTCCACCCTGCAAACTATGTTGGCTGCCCTGCTTGTTCCATGGGAGATGACAGCTTCGCCTGTTTGCAAGCACATCGCTCAAAAACCGGGCGAAAAAAATTTTGGCGCTGCGTTCCTAGCCCCCGTTTTGCAGGATTTGGAAAACAGCCCGAGCTACGATTTTCTGCGTACAGAGCCTGCCTTTGAGCAGCTTTTGGGGCAATACCGTGCCAAGCTGGAAAACCGCTAATCTAAGCGCAGCCCCAAACCAAAGACGCATAAGAAAAGCCTTGCACCGTTTTATCCCGGTGCAAGGCTTTTTTACAAGGCTGTCTGGTATATCTTAGCCTGCTTTTATAAAATTAAAGTTTGCAGCAAGCTTATGGTCCTGCCGCAAGTCGGCTATCGCATCCGGCTTTTGATGGATACCACCAGCAAAGCGAGTGCATTCAACAAGCCGAAGAAGAAAAACAGCCACGCCAGGGGAATCAGGTAAAAAGGCTCTACCAGAGTACCATCTGCGGCTACATAGCTGCCAATCACGTTATAGGCAATAAAACAACAAATACAAGCGAGCATGGCCAGCAATAGGCCTCCCTTCAAAAAAGATTTTGCTTTGCTCTTGTTTAATGCGCGTGCCGCCTGCCGCACAGGTTCTATCTCAATGTTTTTTTCTTTATAGCAAAAGTCCTCGTCCATTTGGTCAAGCAATGCACGGCAGCTTTCGCAGGTTTTCAAGTGCTCCTGCACAATGATGCGGCTTTCTTCGCTGCAAATATTGTCATGGTAAAGCGGCAACAGATCGTTGATGATTCCGCATGAAATTTTCATATCAATTTCTCCTTTAGTTTTAATTTGCCGCGGTGGTATGTGACACGGGCCCAGGTTTCTGTTTTGCTGAATAACTCCGCAATGCGGGCAAACGATAACTCGCCAAAAATACGCAGCATGATTACTTCTTTATAAGGCTCTTCCATATCGTGGAGAGCCCTGTGCAGCTCCATTGCAGATTCCTGCGTCAGTACTGTTTGCTCCGGTTCGGTGCCGCCAGCAGTTTCTGGCATTTCTTGCGCCGCAAAACGTTTTTTGCGCTTATACTGGGTGAAATAAGAATTTTTTGCAATTTGGCATAGCCACGCATAAACGCTGCATTCGCCTTTAAAGCTGTCGATGCTGTTCAGCGCTTTAAAAAAGGCATTCTGCGTCAGCTCTTCCGCCTCTGCCTCGTTATGGCAGAGCGACAGCGTAAACTTATAAACATCACCGTAATATTTCGCGTACCATTCTTCAAAATCAGTCACATTTTCACCTCGCTTTCCCCTATTAGACTGCGGGAGAGATATTTCGTTACAAGAAAACAAAAAATTTTTTAAAACTTTAAGCGAGTATACAGTTACACGCAATTTTCGCTTTTGGTCTGTACAAAAAACGAAAGCTGCGTGTTTTTTTATGATGGTCAATTATTCAAAATAAAAAACTTCTTCAAATTTTTTATCCAGCGCTACACAAATAAGCAATGCCAGCTTTGCACTGGGGCAAAATTGCAAGTTTTCAATCGAGCTGATGGTCTGGCGCGACACATTTACTAGCTCTGCCAGTTCGCCTTGGGACATTCGTTTTTCTGCACGCCACATGCGAATACGGTTTTGCAGTTCTAATCTATTTTCCATTTTATCACCATGTCACAATCACGTAGCTCAGCGCAAACGCCACTGCGGCAATCATGCCGCAGATGGCAGAAACCAGACTGGAAGTTGTTTTGTAATAGCGGTATTTTTCTATATAGCCCAGCCCTAAATAGCCCCAAAAAAGTGCCAGTAAGTCTTGCCCGGGCAGGCCTTTCCAAGTTTTATAGACCCATAGCAAAATAAAAAAGATACCAAGGCCGATTTCTCCCATTCTGCGCGAACGGTCTTCTATGAATTTTTCGCCCTCGTCCTGCTGGGTTTGTTTGTTGCGGCGCAAAATTTCTTCTCTATCCATCTCCAATAACTCCTTTGCAGCACTATTATGTACGACAAATTGTAATATAAACTTTATATTATGTCAAGTATACAAGACAATAATTGCACAAAAAAACTCCGCAGCCCTATCGCAGCCTGCGGAGTTTTGATGGTTTATATTGAAGGCACCTTGCGCGCAAAGGCTGCGGGAATTCCGAGCTCTTCACGATATTTCGCAACCGTGCGACGGGAAATAGGAGTGCCCAGTGCCTCCATGCGCTGGCGGATTGCTTCGTCCGAAAGCGGCTTTTGTTTATTTTCGTTGCCTATCAGCTGACGCAGACGTTCTTTTACCGCCCCGGTGCTCACAGCAGTTTCGCCAAAGCCTGTCAGTTTTGCGGTAAACAGGCTGCGCAGCGCTACCGTGCCATTTTTGCAAACGATATATTTACCGCTTACCGCCCGGCTTACGGTGCTGGGGCTCAGTTCCAACTTTTCGGCAAGGTCGGTAATGGTCATCGGCTCTAATGCAGCTGCACCGGTTTCAAAATAATTGCGCTGCCATGCTACCACTTCTCGTAAAATGCGCAAAATTGTATCGGTACGCTGGTGCAGGTTACCCAAAAGCTCCTGCGCCTTGTTGCGGTTTTTCTTTAAGTATTCTCGCGTTTCTTCATCCCGCACGGTTTTTATCATGCTGCAATATTCTTGCTGCACCACCAGCTTGGGCAACGCTTCTTCATAATAGCGAATCACCAGTTCCCCGTTTTCTTTGAGCACTTCGGCTTCAGGTATGACATATTGGCTGCCGCTGCCGGAGGGATACCCGCGGCTGGGGATGGGGTTCAGCCGACGTACGGCATCACACCAGCGCAGTGTTTCGGCCTGTGGCAGCCCCAGCAGTTTCGCAAGCTTTGCATACTGGTTGCTGCCCAGCAGCTCCAGCCCTTCGCGGATAATTTTCAGCGTATACTCGTTAAAATCAGTGCTTTCTACCAGTTGCAGCACCAAACATTCTTGCAGATTACGCGCACCTACGCCGGTGGGCGAAAGGCTTTGCACGGCATAAATCGCCTGCTCGGCATTAAATACCGAGATACCCAGCTCCTCTGCCAGCTCTTCTGCGGTTTGGGGCAGATAGCCACGCGGGTTTAAAGACTGTGCGATATACAGGCAATGCTGCCGCAACTCTAAGGGCAGCGCCGCTTCTTCTGTAATCTGCCGGCACAGCATATCGGTAAACGTCTCTTCACTTATCATTCCGGCAAAAGGGTCCTCTATTTGGGCCTCACTTTGCCCGTGACGGTCTGTACCGGTTTTATATTGTGTAGACCAGCGAATCTCCTCTGTTTCCGGCGCAAAAAGTGGCTCTGGCCGCTCTTGCGATTGGGGGTATTCCAGCTCTAAAAGCGGGTTTTCGTTAGCAGCACAGGTCAAATAATCCTGCAGTTCAGCCAAAGGCATGCGCAGCACTTCAAGTGCCTGCCGCATTTGCTGGTTCATGATTAGCTTTTGTTTCTGTGCAATTTGCAGTTCAATGCCTGCTGCCATTTGATGTCCCCCTATCTATATCTCAACCTGCCGACCCATTGCAAAAGTGCATGGCTCCAAAACAAGTTCTGGTTTTGATTATATAGAAAATACAAAAAAATATCAAGTTTTAGCGAAAAATCCGACAAACAAGCCAAATACTTTACATCAAATTACAGCCTTAAATATGCCATATCATTGTAAGAAGAAAAAGAACAGCGCTTTCGGCTGCCCGTTCGCGCTGTTCTTTTGTATATCATTTTTCTAAAATTTTTACAGGATAACGTTTATGCACCCTTACGGCAGGGCGCAAGAGCAGCTTCGGTAATTGTGCGCAGCTGGCGCAGCAGGGCAATATGCCGTTCCATCGGCAAAGCATCCACCGTAAGCGCAGAGCACTTGGTGCAACCATCCACAGCACCGGTAAGCACTATGGTTTCCAGCAGCAAAGCCTCCTGCTCATCCGTCGGCAGCAGATTTTTTTGGGCCACCAGCGAAAGCAGCGATGCAATGCCCCAGCCCCACCAGTTGGATACACCAGACACCAGTGTATGGTCTGACACCAGTGCCGCACAAACCTTTTCTCCGTGCGGTACAAGGCGCGCTATTGCATCAGCGTAGCTGCCCATGCCCAGCTCGTTGCCGCCATCGCCTACCGCAATGGTGGTAACTTGAGCGGCTTTTGCCTGTGCAAACAGCGTATCGGTATCGGTTACCATGCGGTCGATGACCTCGCCGCGCATATTATGATAATGCCCGTCAGCAGCTTTGCCCGGGCGCTCAATCGCAATCAGGTGGGTCGGTGCAAATGTTTGAAGCAACTGTGCTGAAAAGGCAGTAGAGTCGGTGGCAGGCATTACTATCAAATCAGCTTCTGGCGCACGCTGTGCAAGCGCAGCCTTTACGACAACTGCGTTAGGCGCATCGGTTACAACTTTTACCTGCACACCGCAGCGCATCAATGCTGCCGCCAGGTGTGCTGCGCCAATGGGGCCGTCTGTTTCGGCGCGCACACCGCGCTCGGCACAGTCTACGGGGAATCCGGTTACAATAAGGGCACGCTTTGCGCCCGCAAGCGAACGCTGCACTTCTGCAAGAGGCAACGCTTTTACCGCAGAGATCAATCCGCGGCCGCCGAGGTCCTGGCAAAGCAGCAGCTGAAGTTGCTGATAGTAATTCATCACACTGTCTTCCTTTCATTTTACCCTTTTGGGCTTGGGCTCGGCAAAGCGTTGGAAGGCAATAAAAAAAGACCCACCGAACCTACACCGTGTGATTCGTGGATCTTGCTTATTGTGGGATGTGCCGGGCAGGCCTCCCGATAAACAAAAGAATCTATGCGTATCATACTGAAAAATCTTTGTAAAGTCAAGCGATTTTTACAGGTTGCCCTTTTAAAAAAGGTGTTTCCGTGGTATATTGTTAGAAAACACAAAAAACGCGGAGGAAACTATGAACTATCCCGAAAATACTGTGCTGATTGTAGGACATGCCAAACCCGGCAAAGATGATGCCATCTACACGGTGCATGGCGAGTTTTACATCAGCCTTGTGGTGGAAAAAGCCACCGGAATCATTTTGGACCTCGCATGCAATACAATTCTTGATGTTACCTGCCGCTTCGCGGCCGACCTTTTCGTGGGCAAAAGCCTGGTGCGCGACCTGGACGAAATCGAAGATTCTATCCGCACCCGTTATTTTGCCTTCACGCAAAAGCCGCTGATTGCCTGTCTCAAAGATGCAGCCAATCGCTACCAGATGGCCTGCTGCGAAGACTGATTTGTTCCTTACACGCAGCACCTCTATGTTTTTCTTGCACATTCAAAAAACGACCGGTCTCTCAATGAGACTGGCCGTTTTCTTTTTGCTCTTTTTTACAGGCAATAGCAGCCGTCGGCCACCGCATGCAGCTTTGTTTCGTAAAGTGCGCGGCTTACCTGCACCAGCGCAGTCAAATCCTTCGTACCCGCGGTTTCGTAAGAAGAATGCATCGCAAGCTGCGGCAAACCGATATCCACCGCATTGAGCGAAACCTGGGTGTTAGAGAGGTTCCCCAGCGTGCTTCCGCCCGGCAAATCCGAGCGGTTGGCAAAGGTTTGCACCGGCACCTCTGCACGTGCGCAAATGGTGCGAAAAAGCGCCGCCGAAACAGCATCTGTTGTATACTTTTGGTTTGCGTTGTATTTGATTACGACACCCTCGTTCAGAAACACCGGGTTAGAAGCGTCGGAGTACTCGGGGTGGTTCGGATGGACAGCGTGTGCATTGTCTGCCGAAACCAGCAGGCTGGAGGCAAGCGCAGCATGGTAATCTTCGTGGTCGCCACCAAGGCCGGTGCAAACGCGCCGCAGCAGATCAGCCAAAAAAGTGGAGCAGGCACCCTGTTTGGTGGTACTGCCAACCTCTTCGTTATCAAACATGCACCAGAGGCACAGTCCTTCATGGCGGGCCTGTAAAAAACCTTTCAGCGTGCCATAAACACAGCCAAGGTCATCCATGCGGGGCGCGGCAATAAACTCGCCGTCAGCGCCCAACACCGTGCCGAGCATGCGGTTATACAGCAGCAAATCCGATGTGACAATCTGCTCTGGCGTAGTACCTGCGGCCTCTGCTACCTGTTGCATTAAGCTGCCTTTTGCGGCGGCACTGCCGTACAGCGGCAGCATATCTACTTGGGCATTATATTTGTACCCACAGTTTACTTCGCGGTTCATGTGGATGGCAACACTGGGAATCAGCAGCAGGTCGCGGTCGATGGCGAAAAGTTTTGCTTCAATTCCCTGCTCGGTACGCACCAGCACCCGCCCTGCGATAGAAAGCGGGCGGTCGAGCCAGCTGGAGCAGATCATCCCGCCGTAACCCTCGGTATTGAGCACGGTGTACTGGTCACGAATCAGCAGCTCGCCATTTTCTTTGATTTTATAGCCTGGCGCATCACCATGGCTTGCGGTAATTTTGGCCGGGCCCCAGCCTTCCAGCGGCACCGTAAAGGCCGCGATGGTTGAACAGTTGCGGGTGACATAGTATCTGCCGCCCGGCACAAGTTTCCAGCGGGCACTCTCTGCCATCGGTATAAATCCTTCGGCTTTCAGCATTTCTGCTGCTTGTGCCACCGCATGAAACGACGTTGGCGCCGCTGCGATAAAATCAATCAATTCTTTCACGATAGGTTCCATTGTTAGAGGCCATTCCTTTCTTGAAAAGCGCGCCGCTTATCTTTTACAAAATGGGGATGCTTTGGCACGCAGGGTATACAGACAACGCTTAAAAAGTTTTATAAACTTTGTCTCTTTTATTTTCTATGCATGCCAAAGAGCATAAAGTAGCGGTTGCGGCCATGCGTGTTGTTTCGCGCGGTGCTTGCCGCAGTGCTTATGGACAAAAATTCTGTATTCAGCCCTTGTGGTCGATGATGCTGCGGCGGAACTCTTCTGCCGAGAGCGTTGTGGTATACAAATCGCCCTGCAGCTCATCTACACCGATGCTGCGCAGAAAATCTGCTTGCTCTTCCGTCTGCACATCCTCGGCAGAAAGCCGCAGCCCGAGGGTGTTTGCCATTTTGCAAATACTCTCTGCAATCAATTTTTTCTTGCCCGCATCCGGGCCAAAAAAACTGGAGTCCAGACGCAGTGCGTCAAACGGGTAGCCGGTGAGCGTATCCAGCGAAGACCACCCACTGCCAAAGCCGCCAAGCAGCAGCAAAAAGCCTTGCCGCTTCAGCTCCCGCATGGTGCGGGCCAGCCGCACCTTGTCACCCGTAAACACGTTTTCTGGCACTTCCAGGCAAACCAGGCTGCGCGGCACCTTGTGCTTTTCACAGATAGCGCAAAGCCGCGGGATAAAATCTGACATTGCAAAATGAAGCCGGTCAATACGCAGAGAAACCGGAACCTGCCTTTTTTCTGGCCAGCTGGCAAGTGCACCGCAAATCTGGTCAATCAGCTCATAATCGAGGTCCAGCACAAAACCGTTTTCTTGAAACACCGGCAAAAACTGCGAGGTAAGCAGTTGCCCGGCACTGCGGTTGTTCCACCTCACCCAGGCGCGCGCGCCAGTTACGGCATGGTCTGCCGCCGCATATTTCGGCTGAAGATAAAGCTCAAACTCTTTATTTTTCAGTGCGTCCTGCTGGTTTTCTTCTATCTTTTGCCGCAGTGCATACATTCTGCTCTGTTCTGCACCATAGTAAACGACTGGCACGCCGCTTTCTTTTGCTTTGCGACAAGCAATTTTTGCCTTCTCCATCAATGTGTCCACGGGTTCCTCAGCTACGGCGTCCACCACACCTGTCACGAGATTAAAACTGTGGGTGCCAATTAAAGAAAGCCGTATCGGCTCAAAACTCATCATCAGCATTTCAATGCGGTCACGTGCCGAAACGCCGGGTTTACGCCGCAGCAAAAGCGCGTAGCGGTTCGCGGTAAGCCGGCAAGCAAGTTCGCCGTCTGTCAGTTTCATGCGCAGTTGGCGTGCAAAACGCAGCAAAATCTGGTCACCGACATTGGTACCAAACAGCTCATTGATATCGCGAAAGCGCACTACGTCCAGCATCAGAAGCTGCCAAGATGCGTCCTCCGCTGCGAGCAGCCGGCGCGCAGCAGTCTGGCGGAACTGCCCATAGAGCGGCAATCCGGTTAACGGGTCTCGGCGGCGGGCCCGCTCTTTGTAATAAACGCGCAGCAAAAACGGTCCCAGCAGCTTTGCTGTCAGTGCCAGTGATTGCTTTTCGTTGCTGTTCCAAAGCCGGGTACGCGCGCAGCTGTGAAAGCCGATAATCGCACGCAGTACACCGTCTTGATATGCCCCGACCTGGAACACCATCTGCACTTTTCGCTTTTTCAGCAGGCGCTGAAGGTTTTCCGGCAGAGCATCAACCTCTTCGCACAAAAATTTGCCGTCGGTAAAAGGTTCTTCCTGTATCGGCATTAAATCGCTCACCCGCTCGGTGGGGCGCAGCGGCTCTATACCTTGGGCACACCAGTCAAACAGCAAATGGCACAGCGATGGATCTTCTTCGTCTACCTGATAAACAAACGCACGGGAGGCATTATAATGCTCGCCCGCCATCATCAGCACCTGGCTTACGGCGCGGTCAGCGTCCTGGTCCTGGTACAATCTCTCAAAAAAAGTAAACAGCAGGTTATCGTCAAAATCGCCGCTGTCCTCTACACCGTGAATGCGCAGACCTGCCACTGGGCCACCTACCAGCGCTTTGGTGTAGGCCACAACGGTATCCCCTGTTGCAGTTGCCTTGCCAAGTGCAAGGTCTGCCGCATGTAGCACATCCGCCATTTCGGCACCTTTCGGCGGCACCACAACGTAGCCTACACTGGCTGTGGACGAAATCTTTTGCATGCCTTCATCCACTGACTGCCGCAGCTCTTTGCAGCACTGTGCAGCAAACTCTGCTGCCTGCTTTGCGCTGCGCACCGGCAAGAGCAAACCAAAAGTTCGCTCGCCAATACGCCCCACTGTGGCATCCGGCCCGGCCAGCTGCACCAAACGGGTAGCTGCGTGGACCAAAAATCCGCGGGTTTGTATCCAGCCCAGCCGCGCAAGCAACTGCGGATAACTGTCGATTTGCAGCGTGCAGAACACCATGCGGGTTCCGCTGCGGCGCAGCAATTCTGCTTCCATCCGCTCGCGAAAAGCCTCGCCGTTGTAGATGCCGGTGAGTCCGTCTTTTTGGGCACGCATTTCCATCGCGATGGCGGCGCGCTTTTCGTATTCAATATCGCTTAGCAACCCCACCGCTTTCATTGGGCTGCCCGCTTCGTTGTACAGGGTGTTGAGCGTGAGCCGGCACCAGCGGTAAACACCATATCCGGTGCGCATACGCAGCTCAATGGTGCCGCCGGCACCGCCTTCGCGTACACTTTCATGCAGCTGCCGAAAGGCGTGCTGATCCGGCGGGTAAATGTTCTGCGCAGAGGGCAGGCCATCTTCGTCGACTGCAAGCAACGGCTCTGCACGCATCATCTCGCGCCAGAAAATCGATTGATAACCTGCCTCCTGCAGATTGCCCGAACGGATGTCCCACTCATATGCCTGCTGGCTGGTTGCGCGCAGCAAGGTACGAAAACCACCAAACCATTCCTGCAGGCGCTGGTATTGCTCGCTCAGCGGGCTGCCTGCCGGGCTTACTACACCCCAGACATCCTGCCCCTGGCGCACTCCGGTAAACTGCACCGGCAGCGGCTCTCCGCCTGCTTTTTGCAGAATACGCAGCCGCATCGAAATCTCTTCGCCTTCGGCAAAAGTACATTCCAGCAGCGGCAGATCCTCGGGATAGACCAGTTCGCCCAGCGCGGTACCGGCAGCTACGCCATCCAGCACGGCAGAAAGGCCCGGCACAATATAGCTGAGCTGCGGGCCGTTTTCTGCCAGACGGACACAGCAAAGTCCCCATGCAAAGCACGGTAGCGGTTGCCGGTTTTCAATCATTTGGTCAGGTCTTTCGGACATTGGTATCTCCTTTGGCGATGGGTGGACTCGCCCAAAAGTGTGAGCAGAGGCTATTGGTACAGCGGCAGCTCGCCGCCTTTCAGTATCGTTTGTATGGCGATTGCCACACCGTCGTTTTGGTTGCTTTCGGTTACATGGCCCGCGGCGCGGCGGATATGATCTTTCGCGTTGCCCATGGCGACGGGGTAGCCCACCGCGTGCATCATCGCAATATCGTTTTCTCCATCGCCGATTGCCATTACCTGCTGCGGTGTAATGCCCATTACTTCACAAAGCGCGGCAATGCCGTCTGCTTTTGTGGCACCAAGCGCGTTGCATTCAATGTTGTGCGGCATTGAGGTCGTCACCTCGGCCAGTTTCATCTCTCGCAGCTCCGCCATCAGGCGTTGGCGTTTTTCTTCCGGTAAAATACAAGGGGCGTTTATTTTGCAGATGCCATCGGGGTTGCGCAGCAGATGCGCGCGCAGGTCGGGCACTTCAACACCGATGCGCATAAATGCCCGTAAATGGTCCCGCTCGTCCGGAAAAGTATCCAGCAACGCAAAATCGCGCGGCTGCATCAACATTTTATCACGCTGGTAAATCATCGGGGCCACTTCTTCTGCCCATAGCTTATCCAGTAGCGCGACAGTGGCCTCGGCGCTCATATATTTGCCATACAGCACTTGGCTTGCCGCTACGTCTACCACCTCGGCACCGTTGGCAACAATGGCGTATTGCAGCGGTGGCAGCACTTTCAGCTGGTCAAGCAGCCGGGTAAGGATGCGCCCCGTGGTAGGCACTATCGGAATGCCCGCCGCATTTGCAGCTGCAATGGCTGCAATGTTTGCTGGCGAGATTGTGTGGTGGTCTTCCATCAGCAGGGTGCCGTCAAGGTCCACACAAATCAGTTTAATATTGGGCATCTTACGCTCCGTTTCTTTGAAGAATCTATACATTTATTATATATGCTTTCGGCAAAAAAGCAATCTGCCGGGGCTGCGGCGGTTTACAAGTCCTTCCTCGTTTGCTATACTCGGGAAAGATATACCGATGCCTTTGATCTGCATCGTTGCTTGCTAGGAGGGCTCTAACTTATGACGATACTGCTGGTTTTGATTTACCTTGCTTTTATCGGGCTGGGACTGCCGGATTCGCTGCTTGGTGCAGCATGGCCCCAGCTGCGGATTGATATTGGCGCGCCGCTTTCGGGCGCTGGCATGGTTTCTATGATTGTCACTGCCGGTACTATTGTTTCCAGCCTTGTAAGTGCGCGTGTAATCCGCCGTTTCGGCACCGGTAAAGTCACGGCCATTTCTACCGCGCTTACCGCAGCCGCATTGCTGGGCTACGCTTTTGCCCCTGCTTACTGGTGGCTTTGCATTATGGCCATACCGCTTGGGCTTGGCGCTGGTGCAGTAGATGCCGCACTAAACAATTTTGTTGCGCTGCATTATAAAGCACACCATATGAGCTGGCTGCACTGTTTTTGGGGACTTGGCGCAACTGCCGGGCCTATTCTGCTCTCGGTGTTTTTGGCCCGTCCGCAAGGGTGGCGCACCGGCATTCGCAGCATTGGTCTGTTGCAGCTTGCGCTCGTGGCTGTGCTGACCTTCTCTCTGCCGCTGTGGCGAAAGGTTACCGAAAAAAAGGAAATCGGCAGTGCTGCCACCTCAGAGCCGGTTTCTAACCGCGAGGCCCTGCGGCTGCGTGGGTTGCCTGCCGCATTGCTCACCTTTTTTTGTTACTGTGGTGCCGAGCTGGGCTGCGGCCTTTGGGCCAGCAGCTTTTTGGTGGCCAGCCGGGGGGTTGCGCCGGCACAGGCTGCGGGGTGGGTTTCACTGTATTACGCCGGCATTACCGCAGGGCGCTTTTTCTCCGGCTTTGCGATGCATCGGCTTACCTGCCCGGCAATGATTCGGCTCGGTGGATTAACCTCCCTTGCCGGATGTGTTATGCTGGTGCTGCCTCTGCCGACAGTTTTTTCTGCAGTGGCACTAGTGCTGATTGGACTGGGCTGCGCACCGGTCTATCCTTGCATGATACACGAAACCCCAGCACGCTTTGGCGAAGCGAACTCGCAGACTGCGATGGGCCTGCAAATGGCCACCGCCTACTGCGGCAGCACCTTAATG
The DNA here is from genome assembly GCF_900199435.1 of Pygmaiobacter massiliensis. Taxonomy (GTDB): domain Bacteria; phylum Bacillota; class Clostridia; order Oscillospirales; family Ruminococcaceae; genus Pygmaiobacter; species Pygmaiobacter massiliensis. Next base: position 1,464,763 of record NZ_OAML01000003.1, on the reverse strand, counting down.
CCGCCGCTGCTGGGCCTGCTTGCACAACTGGTTTCGGTAACCGTGTTTCCGTGGTTTTTAATGGTTCTCTTTGGGCTTATGCTGGTTGCCAGCGAGGTGGCTGCACGCCTCACCCAGCCTCACGCATCTTAGTTTATTTTTCGCAGCTTCCCCATCTTTCAACAAAGCTGTAAATTTTTGTTGATTACTTGGGCTTTAAGGGCAAGATGAAATGACTCTGCACATTTTTAAATTTTGAAAAAAATAAAAGCCGGGCGCTGACAGCGACCCGGCTTTTCAATTTTTTAATGACGTTGATGCGCACCGCTTTACAGCGGATATACGATACAAGCCATTAGTGTAATAAACCATGCAAATGCAAGTACCAACATAATCCCCATGGTTTGCTTCTCCTGCGGAGTCAGCGCTGACCAATGCCGCGACTTTTCATCCCTTTTTGCAAAAGTGGGGAAAAGCAGCGGCAGAAAAATCACCACTGCGGCGTAACCGCCGACCGCAGTCACCGAGAGGTAAAACCGAGAAAGGGGAAGCAGCTGAAAAAGACACAAAAGATTCCACAGCACTCCTGCAAGCAGCAGCAAATTCATGATGGCTCTTTTTGTTTTTATTTTCATTATGTTCTCCATTTCAGCGTAGATGTACATGGCAAGGTCTTGTATCCGTTTATTTTTTACGCAGCAGGCTGCCAAAATAGGTGCCTGCCATTGTAAAGCTGGTAAAACTCATAATGTAAATGCTGGCGCTGCTGTTGTAATAAATCCAGACCGTCGGTACAAAAAGGATACCGCAAGCGATGGGAAACATCAGCTGAAAGCCATGTTTTCGGCCATAAAACAAGCCATCCAAAAGGCAAACTGCCGGGATGATAACAAGCAACATCAGCATGGCAAGCCCGGTGTCTTTTATCAGCAGCGGCAGCAGATAGAAAGCTGCGGCTGCAACGCCCAGGTAGGGCAGCATCGGTTTGTACTGGTTCATTCATTTTCTCGCTTTCATTTAGTGTAAAAACATGCGCAGCAGTTTTTCTTTTTTCTCGTCGTACGGCTGGTAGCGAATCGGCAAATCCACCCAGTTCGCTTTTTTCACGATGCTGCGATAATGGGTAAAGGTATCAAAACTGGCCTTGCCGTGGTAGCTGCCCATCCCGCTTGCCCCCACGCCGCCAAACGGCATTGCAGTGGTCGCGAGATGAATGATGGTATCATTAATGCATCCACCGCCAAAACTGCAGCGCGAAAGCAGATACTCTTCATGCGCTCGGCTGGTGGTGAAGAAGTAGAAAGCAAGCGGTTTCGGGTGGGCACATACGTAATCTGCCACCTCCGAAAGGTCGCGGTAGGTCATCACCGGCAGGATGGGGCCAAAAATCTCTTCCTGCATCACAGGGCTTTCCGGGGTAATATCGCCTAGGATGGTCGGCGCAATGCGCAGTTTTTCAGGCTGTGTTTCACCACCGGCAAGAATCTTTTCACCCTCCATCAGTCCACAAATACGCTCGAAATGCTTTTGGTTGACAATGCGGCCGTAATCACGGTTTTCCAGCGGCTTTGCACCATAGCATTCCGTAATCGCCATTTTAAGGTAGCCTACCAGATGGTCTTTCACCGATTCGTGCACAAAAAGATAGTCGGGCGCTACACAGGTTTGGCCTACGTTGAGGTATTTGCCAAACGCAATGCGTTTTGCCGCAAGCTTGAGGTTTGCTGTTTCGTCCACAATGCAGGGGCTTTTGCCGCCCAGCTCTAACGTAACCGGCGTAAGGTTGCGGGAGGCTTTTTCCATGACAAGCTTGCCAACCTCTACGCTGCCTGTAAAAAAGATATAATCAAACTTTTGTTCCAGCAGCGCAGTGTTTTCCGCTCTTCCACCGGGTACCACTGCAACGAATTCTTGTTGAAACAGCCCGGCAAAAAGCTGCCCCAGCAAATCACTGGTAGATGCGCTGTACGCACTGGGTTTGATGACCACGCAGTTACCTGCCGCAATTGCGCCAATCACGGGGTCAAGGGTGAGCATAAACGGGTAATTCCATGGGCTCATTACCAGCACTACGCCATACGGCTCTGGCGAAACAAAACTGGTCGCTTTAAACTGGGCCATCGGGGTTTTTACCCGCCGTGGCCGCGCAAACCGGGCCATGTGCTTTTGCTGGAACCGAATCTCATCGAGCACCAGTCCTATTTCACACATATAGCTTTCAAAATCGCTTTTGCCAAGGTCGTTGCACAAAGCGTTGCAAATCTCTTTTTCATGCAGGCGAATGGCCTGCTCTAACTGTCGCAGTGCCGCAAGCCGGGCCGCTACAGGGCGGGTTGCACCCGTTTTAAAATAAGCATGCTGGCTTTCTACCAGCTTTGCAATTTCCATAAAAGGATCTCCTTTCGAGCGTTTTGTTCTTATGCAAACAGTATAACATGAGCATTTTAAAAAAAATAGTAGGCGTTTTGGTTACACAAATAAAAATATGTGCACAATAGACAAACAACATAATGTTTTTTCAAAAAAATCATAAAATTTTTACAAATTGCTCTTTTCAAATGGTTTTAAAGTGAATATAATAAAAACGAAGTAAACAATGCATGGAGGCATTTGTATGGAACCTAAAAAGCATCGTGTGCGCCGGATTGAAAACGGTGTACTCTGTTTGCTGGCGTTTCTGCTGATCATCGTACCTGCAATTTGGTTTTCTTCGGGATGGCTGCGTTTTGCCATGGCAGCGCTGGCCGTCGGTACGCTGGCAGTCGCCGGTTTTGTCGCATGGTCTCGCGAAAAACGAGCCGGCATTTCTGTGGACCAAAACGTCTGATTTTTCTGTTTCTTCATACTGGCAAAAAAACCGCATTTTACAATGCGGTTTTTTTGTTTGCTTTATTTTATTTTTTTGGCTGCGGGGGGCTGTAATAGTAATTAATTATGCTTAACAAAACTGTCATCAGCACCACTGGCCCCAGTTCAAAATTTTTCTTCCAAACGCCTGCAAGTACCAGTGCACCCCCAAATGAAAACATCCTAACCGCAAAACCGGAAGCAAATTTTCTAAAGCCTTTGCTGCGCAGCTCTGCAATAATTGCGGCAATCGCAACAATCAGCATCAATACCAGTACCGTGACTGTGAGTACTAAAAAAGCACAAATACCCACCGTTCCAAACGGCCAGTCGCGCCACATTGCAAGCAGCAGGTAGCCTACCATCGCCAAAAACAATGCAAGCAGCCAATTGCATACTTTTTTGATTTTGATTATCATTCCCTGCCTCCTGTTTGCTGTTGCGGACACCGGCAGACAATTTAGCCTACCAAACGCACCAATATACCGCCCAGCGTCAACATCAACGCCCCACAGGACCGCGTAACGATTTGCGCAAAGGGCAGTAGTTCCATGCGGTGTGCACTGCTTAATACTGCCACGTTGCCGCTGCCGCCCATGTTGGTGGTACACATACCGGCAGAAATAGCAGCTTCAACCGGGAAGAAGCCGATTAGCTTACCAGCAAATGCTGCGGTGGCAATAATAACAAGTTCCACCACAACCACCGTAATCAAAAATGCGGGGGTCATATTTTTTGCAATCGTCGCAAGGTCAATCAGCGTAATGCCGATGCCGACCAGTGCTGCATTTGTCCAGCCGTGAATGGCAAAGGTGCCCCACTGGCGTGCTGCATCTTCAATCGGCTCTGGCAAAATACCGATGCATTTCACCACTACTACCGCAATAATCATCCACGCATAAATCGGAATAATCGGCACAAAGCGGTTCAGCAGCTGACCCAATGCGTAAAATGCCAGTGAGATAACCAGGCCGGTGCAAAGCTTTGCTACCGACGCGGGGCTCGGCACGCTTTTTTTCACCGGGCGGCCATCGTTTACCAGCTGGCCGTTGCCGGTCCAGCTCGGGTGTTTGGTACCTGCGTTGTTCAGCAGGCCAGCTACAACAATCGCAATGCAGTTGCCCAGAACGGTTGCCGGAGCCATACGTGTCAGAATATCCGAGGCATCTAGCCCAAGCTGGGTGGCATAAATAGAAGAAAGCGGTACAGTGCCGGCTGTCATTCCGCCGCTGGTCATCGGCATCAGTACATACAAAATATTATCCCAAAATCCGTTGCCGAAAAATACGCCCAGCAGCCCGCAGCAAAGGCCGCCGACAATCAGGCAAAACACCGCCAACGGCAGCAGTTTTACAGAAGCACGCAGCAAAAGGTTTTTATCAATGCTGAACAAGCTGCCGGTAATCAAGGCCGAGATGTAAAGAATCAAAAAACCCTGCCGGTTGACAAACTCATCCATTAAGGCCATTGCATTTTCCGGCACAAGGCCCCACAGGGTCATCAATGCACCGCCAAAAATACAGATAACCGATCCACCAAGATAGGTTTTCACAACGGGTACTGTGTTGCCCAACGTGCCCATGCCTTCGCCCAATACCATCAAAAACAAAAAGGCTCCAACCATATTTGCGGGGAGGCAATCCAGTGCGGTTATTGCAATCACCAGCACCAAAACCACTAAGTACAGCCAAAATGGCAAGCCCAAAATTTTGGGCAAGCTACTTTTTCCACTTTTGCTCAACTTGGAAGATTCCATTTTCCTTCTCCTTTACAAAACACAAACCGTCCTCTTGCGGTCTGCTGCCCGTAGCGGGTTGGACAATATTTTTAATATTTTTCCAAAGCCCTAAACAATAACAATCCTCAGTATAGCGCGATACTGCATGAAAGCGCAATACTTTGGCGGAAATCAAAATTTTTCTGCCGTTGCCCTGTTCATGAATCCTCAATCGAACTATCAACAAAGCAAGCTTTCTGCCATAACTATTTTTTGCCTGTTTTGTTACTGCTTTTCGCAGGCACACTCTTCTGCTTGCAGTTTTAAAAGACTGCCGTATTAATTACTCTTTTCAAGATATTCCCGTACCGCAGCGGTAAACTCTTCGCCATAGCGATTGCATTTTACAGTGCCTACACCCTTAATACCCGCAAATTCTGCATTGGTGCGCGGCAGATGGGTTGCAATTTCGCGCAGCGTTGCATCGGTAAACACCGCGTACGCCGGTACCCCTGCACTGCGTGCAAGCGAGAGCCGCAACGCCTTCAGCTGTGCCAGCAGCTCCGGGTTTGCCGATTGTTCTGTGGGCGCTTTTTCGCCGCGCACCGCTCTGCGCGTTGCTACTTTCAGTTTAACCGTAAGCGATTCGCCAGAAAAGACTTCTTCGCTTTTTTCGGTGGTTTCCAGCACAGGGTATTCGCCTTCGCCTACTGCAAGGTAGCCCTCGCGCACCAACGCGTCGAGTATCGCACGCAGCGCAGCATCGCTTAATCCTGCAAGGGTACCAAACGCCTCGGTGCTGGCTGCAGTTGCCTTGGCACCGGGTGCTGCACGCAAAATAGCACTCAGTGCGTTTTTGCCATATGCTCTGCCCAGTCGGTGCAGCTGCTCCACACATAGAACAACCTGCTTTGCAGCCGGGGCAATGTCCACTGTTTCAAATCCGTCTTTGCAGTTGGAGCAATTGCCGCATTCGGACGGAGCCGTTTCGCCAAAATACCGCAGAATAAACCCGCGCAGGCAGTCGGTCGTGGTGGCATAAAACGTCATGCGTTTCAGCCGCTCTGACGCCTGCTCTTGCACCTTGGCTCTGGTTTCGGGGTCCATTTCTTCTTCGTCCCGCCCATGCTCAATAAAATACCGTCCGGTAATTACATCCTGTGGGCTATAAAGCAGAATACATTTCGCCGGTTCTCCGTCACGCCCGGCGCGGCCAGCTTCCTGATAATAGCTCTCCAAATCCTTTGGCATATTATAATGTATAACAAAGCTGACATTGGATTTATCAATGCCCATGCCAAACGCATTGGTAGCGACCATCACTTCTGCTCGGTCGTACAAAAAGTCGTCCTGGTTTGCGCGGCGCTCGGCATCCTCCAGCCCGGCATGATAACGGGTAGCCGCAATGCCCTGCTGGCGCAAAAACTCACACACCGCCTCTACCGCCTTGCGGGTAGAGCAATAAACGATGCCGCTTTTACCGCCAAAATCACGCAGGTGGCCCAGCAGCGCAAGGTTTTTGTTGCGGGGCTGCTCTACACAAAACTCAAGGTTAGGCCGGTCGTAGCCTGCCATATATACCAGCGGTTCTTCCAGCCCCAGTAGCGCAAGAATATCCTGCCGCACCCCGGCGGTGGCAGTAGCAGTAAACGCACTCAGCACCGGCCGACGCGAAAGCTTGCCGATGAACTCTGCCACCGAAAGGTAGCTGGGGCGAAAGTCCTGCCCCCACTGTGAAACACAATGGGCTTCATCCACCGTAACCCGGCGAATGTCCGCCGTTTCCGCAAACCACAAAAAAGCCGGAGTCAATAAACGCTCCGGCGCAACATAGATAATTTTATAAGCGCCCATCATGGCACGGCGCAAAGCCTCTTGTTGCTGGCCGGGTGTCAGCGAGCTATTGATATAAGCCGCGCGCACGCCTGCCTGCAACAACGCTCCTACCTGGTCTTTCATCAGAGAAACAAGCGGCGAAACCACAAGGGTAATCCCCTCGTCCATCAGTGCTGGCACCTGGTAGCAGATAGATTTACCTGCACCGGTGGGCATAATGGCAAGCAGGTCGCGTCCTTCTGCCATTGCATCAATAATCTCTGCCTGGCCGCTGCGAAAGCTGTCATACCCGAAATATTGTTTTAGTATCGTTTCTTTTTGTTGCATGATAATTGATTCCTTTATGATTCAAAGCTCCCGCAAAATCAGCTCGGTTATGCTGTCGTTGACCGGCGCAAGCCGCAGTATGCCGGGGCGGGTGCTGTATTCGTCGGCGATCATATCCCGCAGCGCAGTGCCGCCGTGACAGCCGTGAACCAGCCGAATGCGGTAGACGCCTTTCGCCCGGCGCAGCGCAGCGTCGATGGCCACCTTAGCCTGATATCGGTTTTTGCCGTGCAAGTCCAGCGTAAGAATGCCCTGCATGCAATCGCCTCCTTTGTGCTTATCTATGATACCACGGTTTTGCCTGTTTTGCATTGTTTTCCTTTATGTGACAGTGTCACAGTTTTTTTAGGGGTAATCGGGTATCATACCATCATAATCATAATCGAGAGGATTCATCAGCATGGATATTTTAAAAATCACCAAAGAAAATTTTGCCGCCGCAGTACAAAACGCCGAGCGCCCGATATTGCTGGATTTTTGGGCACCGTGGTGCGTTTACTGCCGCCGCATTGCACCGGCGCTGGATAAGATTGCCGAGGAGTATGCGAGCAAGCTTACTGTTGCAAAATTGAATATTGACGATGCACCTGAACTGGCAGAACAATTTGGCGTGCAGACGATTCCTACCCTGCTGCTGTTTCAAAAAGGCGCGCATGGCGAGGGCATCATCGCGCCGGAGTCCAAAGCTAAAATAGAAGAGTGGCTTTCACAACAGGGCCTGGAAAAATAAACGGAGGTAACGTGCAATGAAACAATATGATATAGCGATTATCGGCGGCGGACCTGCAGGATATTCTGCCGCGCTTTACTGCGCACGTGCAGGTTTTACCACCGCTGTGCTGGAACAGCTGGCTCCTGGCGGGCAGATGTCCACCACAAACGAAATTGACAACTATCCTGGCTTTGATGATACTGTGGACGGGTTTGACCTCGCAGAAAAAATGCAGCGCGGGGCCGAGCGTTTTGGCGCTGTTACCGAAATTGCCGATGTTACTTCGGTGCAGCTTGCAGGCGATACGAAGCTGCTGAAAACTTCGGAAGGCGATTTTGAGGCCCGGGCGGTGATTATTGCCACCGGCGCTGCCCCGCGTGAGCTGGGCGTTGCCCACGAAAAAGAGCTGCGCGGCCGCGGCGTAACCTACTGCGCCACCTGCGACGGCAGAATGTACAAAGATAAAACCGTGGTCGTGGTCGGCGGCGGCAATACCGCTGCGGCAGATGCGCTTTTTCTCGCGAAACTTTGCAAAAAAGTTTACCTGGTACACCGCCGCGACAGCCTGCGTGCCACCAGGCTTTATATTGATGCGCTGCAAAAGATGAAGAATGTAGAGTTTATCTGGAACAGCCAAGTCGCCGAGTTTTTATATGATGCCAAAGTACAGGGTGTCGTAGTTAAAAATGTGCAGACCGGGGAAACCCGCCGCATTGAGGCGGAGGGCATTTTTGTTGCTGTGGGCCGTGTGCCGAACACCGCTATGTTCCAAGGCCAGCTCGAGCTGGATGATGCCGGCTATATTGTCGCGGACGAGAGCACACGTACCAGCCTGCCCGGTGTTTATGCCGTCGGCGATGTACGCACCAAGGTGCTGCGGCAGATTGTCACCGCAGCAGCAGATGGCGCTGTGGCCTCGCATTATATCGAAGAGTACCTTGCTTAGCATCGCTCTCTTTGCCCGGGTGGCCCGCAACACCGATATTGCAGAAAAAAGCCCTTTGCTTTTCGCAAAGGGCTTTTTCCTTCAAAGAAAGTGTGTGTATTAAAGGAACAGCTTAAGTAGTTTAGGTGCGGCTTAAACACAAAACTCAAAATACGCTGTGCTTTAATTAAAAGAGAGAAAGAATGCTGCTGATGCCGATGATGAGCGAGATCAAGAATACGCCGCCACCGAGCAGATTCTGTACCCAGGTGTTTTTATATTTGCCCAGCACGCTGGTACGGCTGGCAAGGAAGAGAACGGTAAACACGATGATAGGCAGGAACACACCATTGACTGCCTGCGCGGCCATAATGATGGTGATGGGGTTAAAGCCGGTTGCAGCACCGATGATACCGATGACAACGATGATGATGTTGGTCCAGTGGAAGCGTTTATCGCTTTTGTCCATACCCCAGCCAAACAGGCCTGCCAGCACGTAAGAAACGCCAAGCGGAGTGATAACCGCAGAGGAAATACCTGCTGCCACAAGGCCGATGCTAAGGAAGGGCTGTGCCAGGCTGCCGAGTACCGGCTCCAGCTGTACGGCCATATCTGCAGCAGAGTTAACAGACATGCCGCGCATTACGGTGCCTGCGGTGATAAGTACCGAGCCGGTGATGATGCCGCCGATGATCATAGAAACTTTGATATCGAACTTAGAGAGCGGCAGCATACCGGGGTCTTTCCAGGTTTTGCGGGCGCTGGTGGCATGGATGAACATGTTATAAGGAACTACCGTGGTGCCAATCATCGACACACAGGTCATAATCGCACCTTCGGGAACGGTCGGAATCGCGCCGCGCATCAGCTCGCCAAGGTCGGGTTTTACAATAATCATGGTAACAACGAAAACCACAGCCATAATAGAAACGCATACAGTAAGCAGCTTTTCAAGTGATTTTACTGCGTTGCCCCTGCTGACGAGCAGCAAAACGCCGAGGCCCCAAAGCGGCGCAACAATTTTGGACGGGATGCCAGTGATGGCAGAAATGCCAATGGCTGTGCCGGTGAGGTCACCGCTCATATAGGCAACACCGCCCAGAGAAATGGCGGCCGCAACCAAGGTGACCATGAAATACTTTAAGAACTTACGGCCTTCCAGCTCTTTTACAAGCTCTTCTGCCAAACCGTTTTGGGTAACAATACCCAGTCGGGCTGCCATCTCCTGCATTACTACAACAGCAATAACCGAGAAGATGATGGTCCAGAGCAGTGCGTAGCCATAGCCTGCGCCTGCACGGGTTGCGCTGGTGATAGTGCCGGGGCCGATAAATGAGCCAACAACCAAAATGCCAGGGCCGACGGCTTTCATTTTATCTTTTAAAGTGTATTTTTTATCCATTTGGCTTCCTCCTAAAATCTGTTTAAAGTGCTGTTAAGAGTCCACAGGCTCGAATAGCGCTTTCTCAATTTCAAGGCGGAATTACGCTCTGCCAAAGGGCGATATGACAGAAGATTCCGGACTTAATGAGAAAGAATATGCCTTGGACATTTTAGAGGGGAATTTGTCAAACGTTTGCCGATGTCGTAATTATGCACTAATTCGTGCGACATTGTCAATATATTATTCTCATTTTGTACATTATTCTACATTGTCAAACTTATATTCGATATTGTCTACTTCGTGTCTAAATCAACTTTTCTTTTCTTGTACAAATTTCCAAACGGCTTTACGCTTTTTCCGGGACTTTGCTTTCGGTAGTAAATTGCGAAAACTTATGTTATACTTAAACTAAATCAAAAATGTGTTTCCTGAAAAGGAGCAAAGGAGCTCGATATGGCACAGCAAAAAACAGGCAAAGTAATTCAGTCCGTACAGCGCGCCGTGGATATCATCAATTGCTTTGAAGACATTACCACCGAGCGCTCGCTGAGCGAATTGAGCACTATGCTGGACTTAAATAAAAGTACCGTGCACGGTATTTTAAATACTTTACACAATAATAATTTTGTGCGCCAAAACCAGCGCGGCAAATATATGCTTGGCCAGGCACTTTTGCGCAAATATCATTTTGCAGATAGCGCCAAGCGCTCTTTTTTGATGGACGAAGCGCGTGAGGATATGACGCATCTTGCCAATGCTTACCGAGTAAGCGCCGGTATTTTTATGCTGGAGTTCGGCGAATTGGTGCTGGTTAACCGCATTTTGCCCGAAAAAGAAATGTACACCATTACCAGCATCTCAGAAAGCTATCTGAATCCTTTATATTGTACCGCATCCGGTAAGCTTCTGCTCTCTTTTTTGTCTTCAGAAGAGCTGGAAAAATACATTCAGCGGCATGAATTTATTGCACTTTCGCCGAAGTCAATCACCTCTCGCGAGGCACTGCTCGAGAATCTCGAGCTCATCCGCAGCAACGGCTTTTCAGAAGAAAACGAAGAGCTCGGCCTCGGTGTCGCGGCGATTTCGGCTCCCATTTTGGATGCCGAGGGCAACCTGTTTGGCACCGTCAGCGTCACCGGGCTTACCTTTCATATTGACGAGCACCGTCCAGAAATCATTTTTGATCTAAAGACCTTGACCCGCAAGCTCAGCCACAAACTTTTTGCATAGCCCGCAGCTTTGCCGGCTTTTGCCCTTATCATAAAACAAAAGCAGACTGTATGACACCATACAGTCTGTTTTTTATTATATATACTATATTATACTACGGCTCCATCGCAGCTTTCAATGCATCTAATGCTGCGTCTACCTGGCTGCGTGGACAAGCAAGATTCAACCGGAACCATCCGTTTCCGTTATAATCGCTTGCAGGGTTTGCCACCAACCCCTGCGCTGCCATACGCAGCATATTTTCTTCGTCTGTTCGGCCGGTGCCCGCAAGTGAGAGCCACATGGTATAGGTTCCTTCCGGTACATAAGAGGCTAGCGACGGAATATAGGCTTTGATGTATCCATCCGCGTAGTTCAGATTATCGTGGATATAGCTTACCAGCTCGTCCACGTACTGCTCGCCATGTTCGTACGCACCGATGAGCGCTTCTGCGGAAAGCACGTTGGGTACATTGTAGTGGTTACAGCTGCTGATTTTCTTGTACGCTGCCGCCAGCTCCGGCTCGTACACGATGGAATACGCAATGCGCAAACCTGCAAGGTTAAAGGTTTTGGTTGCGCCGTAAGTGGCAATGGTATGTGCGCGCGCATACTCTGACACCTGCGCGGTCGGAATCTGTTTTGCGGGGGCATAGACAAAATCAGACCAGACCTCATCGGAAATAATCCGCACCTGATATTTTTCGCAAAGTGCCGTGGCTGCCTGCAACTCTTCCAATGTCCACACCCTGCCTGTCGGGTTGTGTGGAGAACAAAGAATCAAACACTTGATGTTTTCGTTTACAATTTTCTCTTCCATATCGGCAAGGTCCATCCGGAAGATACCGTTTTCATCCTGCACGAGCGGTGTTCCCACGAGGCGGCGACCGGCATCGGCAATGCCATAAGTAAAGCCGGTATAGTTAGGCAGATGCACTAGCACCGGGTCACCCGGCTCGGTTAAAAGCTGTATGGCGGCTACAATAGCGCCCACTGTCGAGTTTTGGTACAGAATGTTCTCGCGGGTGATATCCTCCAGCCCGCGGCGCACCTTGGCCCACCGAATTACGGCATCGTAAAAACGGTCGTCCAGCTCAAAATAGCCCATAGTTGGGTGCTTTAGCCGGTTAGCGATTGCGTCGATGACGCAGGGAGGTGTCGCAAAATCCATGTCGGCAATCCACATTGGGGTAAGCTGTGCCGGGTTTGGCACTTCATACAGCGGAGCGTCCCATTTTAGGCTTTTGCCGTGGCGGTCTACGGGTACATCGAATTGATACATCATATGCCTCCTTATATATTCGACTATATCAAACTATTATTCGTCATAGTCGAAATTGTCAACAATCTGGCTGAGAAATTCCTGTAATTTTCGTCAATTGCAATGCTAAGGGGGATTTGGTAATATGATAATAGCAAATCAAGGGCGACAATGTCAAATGTTTGGGCGTAAATTTATTTGTAGATCTTTGGAGGATTTTCACCATGAATAACAAACCCGTCTGCTATGTTCCGTCTTATCCCCATCCCGAAGTTTACTCCGGTGTTCCCTCTTTCCTCGGCCTGCCGGTCGCAAAAAGCAAAGAGGACATTCAGGGCCACGACTTCGCTATTATGGGCACCCCGTGGGAAGGCATCTGCACCTACGGTGGCTTCACCGGCTGCGAAAATGGAACAAAGACGATTCGCAAAGCTTCTGAGCGCTACGGCGCTTATCTGCCGGAGTATGATTTTGACCCGTTCGATCATTTCTCTGGTGTAGATTACGGCGATGCCGCTGTAAAAAACGGCGATCGCGACTTTACCTTTGAAAGCGTGCGCAACTATATGCGCGATGTAACCAATTCTGGCGCTATCCCTATCGTGTTTGGCGGCGACCATTCTCTGAGCTATCCCCTCATCGAGGCATTTGCTGAAAAGTACAACGGCAATATCGGCATCATCCACTTTGACGCACACATGGACAACATGGACAGCTTTGGCGACGAGAAATATGCGCGCTGCAGCCCGTTCCACCGTCTGTATGACATCCCTGGGTTTGACCCGAAGAACCTTGTCAGTGTCGGTATCCGTGGCCCGCGCAATCACTTTGGCGCAGTGCAGGAAGCAGAAAAATACGGCGCAAGCGTTATCACCAGCTTTGAAGTAAAACGCAAAGGCTGGGAAGCCTGCATCCGCAAAGCCATTGAAATTGCAAGCAACGGCACAAAAGCTTTCTACGTTACCGTTTGCAGCGATGCACTGGATATTGCACATAACCCGGGCGGCCCGGCTGACCTGTGCGGCCTTTCCTCTTACGAAATGGCAGAGATGCTGCACGCGTGCGGCCTTTCCGGCGCAAAAGGTTTCGACTTCATGGAAGTTTACCCGCCCGACGACCTGCACAATGTTTCCAGCCACGGTGCCTGCTGGATGGCAATCTATATGCTCAACGGCATGGGGCAGCGTTTGCTGGAAGAGCGCAAATAATTTTCATATTGTTTCGGGAACCCCCTTACCTGTGGCTCCCTCTCCCAGCCTGTCGCCTCTTCGCTTGGCGGCAGGCTTTCTTTTTTCTTAAACAAAAAAGGCAAGACCAGAAATGGCCTTGCCTTTTGTTTTGCTCTTATTTTTACCGCACAGAGAATTACTCGGCGTGCATATCAATATAAGCTTCGCGCTCAGCGCCAACCGAAACATAGCGAATCTCGCAGCCCACTGCTTTTTCAAGCCATGCAATATAGTCCAGCGCCTCTTTGGGCAGCTCGCTCTTTTTGCGGCAGCCCGAAATATCGGTGCAGAAGCCGGGCAGGTTTCGATAAACAGGTTTCGCGCGCACCAGGCGGTCGCCGGTCGGGAACTCGGTGGTTTCAACGCCATCTACATCATAAGCAACGCAAACGGGAATCTCTTTGAGATAAGAGAGGACATCGAGCTTGGTCAGTGCAAGGCAGCTTGCGCCCTGCAGCTTTACGCCGTATAGCGAAGCCGGTACGTCAAAACCGCCAACACGGCGGGGACGGCCGGTGGCAGCACCGTATTCGCCGCCTGCTTCACGCAGGGCATCTGCCTCCGGGCCAAACATCTCTGCGGTAAACGGGCCTTCGCCAACGCAGGTGGAATAAGCTTTCATGATACCGATGCTCTCGTCGAGCTGAAGACCAGGCACGCCAGCGCCGATGGGGCCGTAGGCTGCGATGGTCTGAGACGAAGAGGTGTACGGGTAAATGCCAAAATCAATATCGCGCAGTGCGCCCAGCTGTGCCTCAAGCAAAATCTTCTTGCCCTCTGCATCAGCCTTGTGCAGGTAGGCACCGGTGTCACAGACAAATGGCTCAATCTCTTTGCTGTAAGTGTTCAGCCAGTCCAGCATTGCTTCCGCCTCAACAGGTGCACTGTGGTAGCCGCCTTCAATGGTCAGGTTTTTCCATTCTACAATATCGGCAACCTTTTCTTTTAGGGTATCGTGGCAGAACAAATCGCTGATGCGCAGGCCTTTTTTGATATATTTATCTGCATAGCAAGGGCCAATGCCGCGGCGGGTAGAGCCGAATTTTTTATCTGCCAGCCGGTCTTCTTCCAAAATATCCTGCGCTTTATGGTAGGGCAGGCAGACGGTGGCTTTCTCGCTGACTTTCAGGTTTTCCGGGGTAATGACGATGCCCTGCTCACGCAGGCGGGCAATCTCGCCGCAAAGGTGTTCCAGATCGATGACCATGCCATTTCCCATGACATTTACGGTATCCTCACGAAGAATGCCGGAGGGCAGCAGATTCAAAACGAATTTGCCGCGCTCGTTGACGACGGTGTGGCCGGCATTGTTGCCGCCCTGATAACGTACGACGATGTCGTAACGGCTGCCCAAAAGATCGACCATACGGCCTTTGCCTTCGTCGCCCCAGTTGATTCCTACAATTGCACTCAGCATTTTTTTTCCTCCTATACCGTGATCTCGGCGGCACCGCCGAGCAATGCGCGGTTTGCTTCAATAATGGGTCTTACTTTACCGAGCAGGCGCTCGGTCTGTTCTTTCGCCATGCCGATGAAAAGTTCCGGACGCATCAGCTCTTCCAGTTCCTCTTTGGTAATCTGGAAAGCGGGGTCTGCCGCAATGCGTGCCAGCAGATCATTTTCGCAGCCGGTTTCTTTCATCTCTTTGGCTGTTGCTACCGCCAGTCGGCGAATTTCCTCATGCAGGGTCTGGCGGTCGCCGCCCTTTTTGACGCAGAGCATCAAAATATTTTCGGTGGCGAGGAACGGCAGCTCCTCTGCCAGATGCTTTTCAATGCGGTTCGGGTAGACGCAGGCACCGCCGATGATGTTGCGGTAAAGTGTCAAGATCGCATCCACAGCGAGGAAAGCTTCCGGCACGCTGATGCGTTTGTTGGCCGAATCGTCGAGGGTGCGCTCAAACCACTGGGTGCTGGCGGTCATGGCGGCGTTCTGGGCATCGGCAATCACATAGCGGCCAAGCGATGCAATGCGCTCGCTGCGCATGGGGTTGCGTTTGTAGGCCATCGCCGAAGAACCCACCTGTCCCTCCTCAAACGGCTCGTCCACCTCTTTCAGGTGAGAGAGCAAGCGGAAGTCGCCTGCAAATTTAGAAGCACTCTGCGCAATGCCGGAAAGCAGTGCAAGCACAGTGTAATCCACCTTGCGGGAATAGGTCTGGCCGCTTACATCGTAGATTTCATCAAATCCCATCCGTGCAGCAATTTTTTCTTCCAGCTGTTCTACTTTGGTGCGGTCGCCTTCAAACAGCTCTAAAAAGCTGGCAGCGGTGCCGGTAGCGCCACGGCAGCCAAGCAGTTTCAGGCTGCTGAGCACAACATCCAGCTGCGCGAGGTCCATCATCAAATCCTGCAACCAAAGCGCGGCGCGCTTGCCCACAGTAGTGGGCTGGGCTGCCTGAAAATGAGTGTACGCAAGGGTAGGCTGCGCTTTGTATTTTTCTGCAAAATCAGCAAGGGCTGCCATCGTGTTGACCAGCAGCTTTTTGATTTGCAGCAACGCGTCACGCATCACAATCAAATCGGTATTGTCGCCGACATAGCAAGAGGTCGCGCCCAGGTGAATAATCGGTTTTGCCGCCGGGCACTGCACGCCATAGGCGTAGATGTGCGCCATAACATCGTGGCGGACGATTTTCTCTCGTTCAGAGGCTACCTCGTAGTTGATATCCTCCACATGGGATTTCATCTCGGCAATCTGCGCATCGGTAATGGGCAGGCCAAGCTCTTTTTCGCTTTCTGCAAGCGCGATCCACAGGCGGCGCCAGGTCGCAAACTTGCGGTCGGCGGAGAAGATATGCTGCATCTCTTTGCTGGCATACCGGGTGCTGAGCGGGCTTACGTAGTGTTCAGACATAGTTTGGGAATCCCTTTCTTTCTTATCTCCCTGCTTTGGGCAGGCATTGGCAAATAATCAAAAGCGGTTTGATACAATTTAAAACGCAGGCGGTGCTGCTGCAAATTTGCGCACAGCAAAGCGGAGGTTGCCACCGGAGACAAATTGTGTGGGCTCGCTTTAGTTTTTCTCTGCTTCCATGCGGCTGAGCACGTCGGCATAGCCTTCGAGCACCTGCCCCATCTCGCGGCGGAAGCGGTCCTTATCCATTTTAGCATTGGTTTTTGAATCCCACAAGCGGCAGGAATCGGGAGAGATTTCGTCGCAGAGCAAAATTTTTCCATCTGCACGGCCAAACTCAAGTTTAAAGTCAATCAGGCGAATACCGAGCTTTTCAAAATAAGCAATCAGCAAATCATCAATGCGCAGCGCTTCACGGCGCAGAGTATCCAGCTCCTCCTGCGTGGCAAGGCCAACGGCGGTAATCTGGCTGTCGTTCATCATCGGGTCGCCCAGCTCATCGCTTTTATAGCAGAACTCGACCACACGGTTGTGCAGAGCTGCGCCCTCTTCTACGCCGTATTTTTTAGAAAAGCTACCTGCAGCGACGTTGCGCACAATCACCTCGACCTGCAAAATCTCGGCCTTTTTCACAAGTACAGTGTTGTCATCAATTGTTTCCAACAGGTGCGTTTCTATGCCGTTTTTCATCAGATAGTCGTAAATCAGCCCGGAGATACGACGGTTTAGCACGCCCTTGCCGTTCAGCTCTTCTTTCTTTGCGCCGTTACCTGCGGTAGCGGTGTCCTTAAACACCATCACATAGCTTTTGTCGTCCGGCCCTTCGCAGACCAGCTTGGATTTGCCTTCATAAATTACTTTGTAGTCCATGGTTTCGCCCTCTCATTCTTGTTTTTAATATAGCAAAATTTTTAAAGGATAGCAAAAAAATATCAAAACAGCACGGTAGCCCTGCCTCAAAAACGAGGCAGGGCTGCAATGTTGTATTATCTTACACTATAAAGCATATCGGCATAGGTCGGCAGCTTCCAGTAGCAGCCGGGAATCAATGTTTCCAGCTCATCTACCGTGCCGCGCAGTGCCTGCATTTTAGAAAATACGCTCTCGCGATAGAAGCAAGCTCTATCCAACTCGCTTTCGAGCTGGCGGGTAGCAAGAATACTGTTTTCCAGCGCGTCGAGCTGGCTGAGCATCCGTTCCGAAAGTGCTGCAACTTTATCCAGTAACCCGGTTTCGGGTATACTTCGCACGCTAAGTGCCATTTTTGCAGTGGCAAGGTCTGCCAGTGCTTTCTGGTAACTCAGCGTGGAAGCCATAATCTCGCGCTTGACGATATACGCGAGGGTAAGGGCTTCGATATGTATGGTTTTGCTGTAATTTTCCAGCAAAATCTCATAGCGGGAGTGAATTTCAGTTTCACTGAAAACGCTCTGCCGTTCAAACAGCGCGATATTTTCAGGCCGCACAAAATACGGCAGCGCTTCTACGGTGGTCTTCAGATTCAGCAGTCCACGACGCTCTGCTTCTTCTACCCAATCCTGCGAGTAGTTATTGCCGTTAAAGACAATGCGCAGATGGGCAGTAAACCAATCTTTGAGCAGTCTACCGATGGCCTCTTCATCGCAAGGGCCTTTTTCCAGCACTTCTGCCACCTCGCGCAGGGCGTCGGCAACAATCGTGTTCAGCACAATATTGGGGCCGGAAATCGAGACTGCCGAGCCAAGCATACGGAACTCGAACTTATTGCCGGTAAAGGCAAACGGCGAGGTGCGGTTGCGGTCGGTCGTGTCTTTTTTAATCTTCGGCAGAACGGCAGCGCCAACCTCCATCCACTCTTTTTTGCGGTCGCTGTAAGCCGTTTGGTTCACAATCGCGTCCAGTACATCTGCCAGCTCATCACCCAGAAATACCGAGAGAATAGCCGGCGGTGCTTCATTTGCGCCAAGCCGGTGGTCATTGCCCGCGGTGGCTACACAGATGCGCAGCAGGTCCTGATGTTCATCTACAGCCTTCAGGATAGCCGCAAGAAAAACGAGGAACCGCAGATTGTGAGACGGTGTTTTGCCTGGCTCAAGCAGGTTTTCGCCGCCGTCGGTAGAAAGTGACCAGTTGTTGTGCTTGCCGCTGCCGTTTACCCCGGCAAACGGTTTTTCATGCAGCAGGCAAACAAGGTCGTGCTTTGCGGCAATCCGCTTCATCAGTTCCATCGTTAGCTGGTTATGGTCTGCGGCAATATTGGTGGTGGTAAAGATCGGCGCCAGTTCGTGCTGGCCAGGGGCAACCTCGTTGTGCTCGGTTTTTGCCAGCACACCCAGCTTCCACAGCTCCTCATCCAGCTCTTTCATAAATGCGGTCACGCGGGGTTTGATTGAGCCAAAATAATGGTCATCCAGCTCCTGCCCTTTTGGGGGACGAGCGCCAAAGAGGGTACGGCCGCAATATTGCAGGTCTGCACGTGCCTCGTAAACAGATTTATCGATGAGAAAGTATTCCTGCTCCGGGCCTACCGTAGTGGTCACATGCCGGGTAGCCGCATCTCCCAGCAACCGCAGCACCCGTACCGCAGCGGCATCCAGCGCCTGCATTGAGCGCAAAAGCGGCGTCTTTTTATCCAGTGCCTGCCCGCTGTATGCACAAAAGGCGGTGGGAATGCAAAGGGTACCGTCTTTAATGAAGGCGTAAGAAGAAGGATCCCAAGCCGTGTAGCCGCGCGCTTCAAACGTGGCGCGCAGTCCGCCGGAAGGAAAGCTCGAAGCATCGGGCTCGCCGCGGATTAGCTCCTTACCGGAAAAATCCATCAGAATGCGTCCGTCCGGCTGCGGCAGAATAAAGCTGTCGTGCTTTTCGGCGGTAACGCCCGTCATGGGCTGGAACCAATGCGTAAAATGGGTGGCACCTTTTTCTACGGCCCAGTCTTTCATCGCGTTGGCAACGACATTGGCGACATCCGGTGTGAGGGGGGTGCCGTCTGCAATAATCTGACGCAGCGCGCGGTACGCTTCCCGCGGCAGCCGGTCACGCATCACCGCATCGTTAAAAACCATGCTTGCAAAAAGTTCCGGAATTCTGCTCATCTTTGTTCACCCTTTCTATCTCTGTATCTACCTTATTTAAATGTATACTTACAGCAGTGGAATTCCTACGGCTTTGCAGCCTGCAAGAGTTGCTTCGTCCCAAACCGAAACCTGCACCTCGCCGATATGTGCTTTTTGCAGCAACAGTACGGAAAGTCGGCTTTGGCCGATGCCGCCGCCAAGGGTGAGGGGCAATTCTCCGGCGAGCAGCGCCGCATGGAACGGCAGCTCGGCACGCTGTGGGCAGCCTGCTTCTGCAAGCTGTGCGCGCAATGCCGCGGCATCTACGCGAATGCCCATAGAAGAAACTTCAAATGCGCAGCCAAGCAGTTCGTTGTAAAATACGATGTCGCCATTGAGGCTCCAATCATCGTAGTCGGGCGCGCGGCCATCGTGCCGCTCGCCCGAGCGCAGCTTGCCGCCAATCTGCATAATAAACGCAGTGCGGTGCTCTTTTAAGAAAGCATCTTCTCGCTGTTTCGGGGTAAGGTCAGGATAGCGATCTTCCAGCTCCTGGGTGGTAACAAAGGCAATCTGGCGGCTCAAGCCGCATTTCAGCGGCGGAAACTGCGCCTCCAACGCCTCGGCAGTATCACAAATCGCATCTACGATCAGCTGCACCACGCGGCGCAGATATGCTTCGGTGCGGTGCTCGCGGTCGATTACCATCTCCCAGTCCCACTGGTCGACATAAGCGGAATGAAGATTGTCAAGTTCCTCGTCGCGGCGAATGGCGTTCATGTCGGTGCAAAGGCCTTCAAATGGTACAAAGCCATATTTGTGAAGGGCCATGCGCTTCCATTTCGCGAGCGAATGCACTACAACGGCATCTGCGCCGGTCTCTGCGAGATCAAAACGCACCGGGCGCTCTGTTCCGTTGAGATCGTCATTCAGGCCGGTGCCCTCCTCTACGAAAAGCGGTGCCGAAACGCGGGTAAGGTTAAGTACGCGG
The DNA here is from genome assembly GCF_900199435.1 of Pygmaiobacter massiliensis. Taxonomy (GTDB): domain Bacteria; phylum Bacillota; class Clostridia; order Oscillospirales; family Ruminococcaceae; genus Pygmaiobacter; species Pygmaiobacter massiliensis. The sequence continues at coordinate 1,444,455 of NZ_OAML01000003.1, read as the reverse complement.
CACAAATCATCTTGAAAGCTCCGTTTTAAAAACGCAATGGCGGTTTGTGTCTCGCGGGGGGAGAGGGCGGGCTTATACCCGTCCGGGACGATCAGCTTGCTCATGTTCTTCTTTCCTTTCCCAGCAAAAAAATAAGGCGCTGTGGACGAATGTGTCCACAGCGCCTTTGCTGCATGGGCGTATTATACCGCCCTGAAAGCTTATCTGTCAATCCCCTTTTGAAAAAAAGTTTCATCTATTTTGCGGTGCGCGTTTTCTGCTTAGATAGTTGTATAAAAACAGCTTTGCAGGCAACAAAAATTTTATGCGTTTTCTCTTTGCTGCTTTCTATCTGCAAAAAAGCATTGACAAACCCGCGAGCTTGATATAAACTATTTCCGTTGAACAAAGGCGTTCATTTTATGGAACTTGACGGGCTAGTTATCTCCCCCCTTCGAGGTGTGTTTGCCACCTCTCCAAGTTTTACAAAATGAGCGTCTTTCTTGTTTTTTCAGAATCATTTGCCGGGGCACATCGTCCCGGTTTTGCATTTTAGTGGGTTGATTTTGCCGGCATTGCCCCGGCCAAGAAAAGGAGCGGTACCAATGATAAACCAGACCATTCGGGAGACGATCGCTTTCATTCAGCAGAATGATGTGCAGTTTATCCGTCTTGCTTTTTGTGATCTGCTCGGCACACTGAAAAATATCTCGATTTTGCCCAGCGAAATCGAAAAAGCTTTTACCTGTGGCATCTCATTCGACGGTTCTAACATTAAGGGTTTTTCTAATGTAGAACAGTCTGACTTGCTGCTGGTACCGGACGCTTCTACTTTAAGTGTGCTGCCTTGGCGGCCGCAGCAGGGGCGCGTGGTACGGTTTTACTGCCATATCATGAACACCGATGGCACTCCCTACGCTTTTGACACTCGCCGCATCCTAAGCGACGCGGTGGCGCGGTATGAATCTACCGGCCATCTTGCTAAAATCGGTACTGAATGTGAGTTTTACCTTTTCCGCACCGATGAGGCAGGCGAACCGATGCCGGTACCATTTGATCAAGGCGGTTATCTGGATGTCGCCCCCATCGACCGCGGAGAAAACGTGCGCCGCGAAATCTGCCTTTGCCTTGAAGAAATGGGCATTGCGCCGGAATGCTCGCATCACGAAAGCGGACCGGGCCAGAACGAGATTGATTTTAAGTACAGTGAAGCGGTCAGCGCCGCCGACAATCTGCTCACCTTCAAATCTGCCGTAAAAGCCATTGCAGCACGCAACGGGCTGTTTGCCTCTTTTTTGCCTAAGCCTTTGCCCGGCAAAAGCGGCAGTGGGATGCACATCAATGTTTCCCTTTCGAAAAACGGCATCAACATATTTAATGTAAACGACCCCGCCGCGGAATATATCCGCAGCTTTATTGCAGGCATTCTTGAGCGTACCGCCGAGATTACCGCACTGCTTAACCCGCTGGAAAACTCCTACGACCGCTTTGGCAGCTTTGAAGCGCCCAAGTATATCAGCTGGTCGCCCGAAAACCGCTCGCAGCTGATTCGTATTCCCGCCTCTAAAGGCGAGGGTATGCGCATGGAGCTGCGCAGCCCCGACTGCACCATCAACCCCTACCTTGCCTTTGCCGCCATTCTGCATGCTGGGCTGGACGGCATTGACCGAAAGCTGCCGCTGGCACCGCCGGTGAATGAGAATCTCTACACCGCGCCGGAAACCATTACGGCATCGCTGCAACCGCTGCCCACCTCGCTGGGCGAAGCACTGGACCTTTTGGAAACCAGCAGCTTTGCCGCCGAAGTGTTTGGGCCGGAACTGATTCGCCGCTATATTTTGCTCAAACGTCGCGAGCTGGAGGATGCCGAAGGCTGCCGCGAACGTGCTTTCCGCAAAGTATAAGCAGAGCGCAACCAAAGGAGGTGACGGAAGTTGAAAACTGCATTGATTGTATCGTCTACCCGGCAGGGGGCTGAATATCTGACCCAGTTTCTCGCCGAAACGGGCTGCAGAGATGTCACCTGCGCGGCAAGCGGCGGCGAAGCACGCCGTCGCCTGATTGAGGAAGACTTTGACCTTTGCATTATCAACGCCCCGTTGCCTGACGAAAATGGCCTGCCGCTTGCGCGGGACATTATGACCGAAGGTTACGGCCAGGTCGTGCTGATTGTAAAGGCCGAAGACTACAACGAATTTTCAGAAAAAGCAGAAGAGCTGGGCGTGTTTACACTTTCCAAGCCCATCAACCGCACCTTGTTTTGGAACGTTTTAAAGCTTTGCGCTGCTTCCTCGGTCCGCATTAAAAAAATGCGGCGCGAAAACAGCGTACTGCTGCAAAAAATTGCGGATATCCGCATTGTAGACCGTGCCAAATGCGTGCTTATCTCTCACCTTGGGCTTACCGAAGCCGAAGCGCACAAGCATATTGAAAAGCAGGCAATGGACCTGCGCATCACCCGGCGCAGTGTGGCAGAAGACATTTTGAAAACTTACGAAGACTGATCTTGCACAGCGTTTCCCACGCTGCGCTTTTCCTATTTTTATTTAGATTGAAAGAAGGGTGAAAAGTTATGACAAAGTATATTTTTGTAACCGGCGGTGTGGTGTCCGGCCTCGGCAAGGGCATCACCGCCGCCTCACTGGGCTGTCTGCTCAAGCTGCGCGGCCTCAAGGTCGCAGCGCAAAAGCTGGACCCGTATATGAACGTGGACCCCGGCACCATCAGTCCGTTTCAACACGGCGAGGTATTCGTCACCGAGGACGGCGCAGAAACCGACCTCGACCTCGGACACTACGAGCGGTTTATCGATGAGGATTTGAACCGCTTTTCCAACCTGACCTCTGGCAAGGTATACTACAACGTGCTCACCAAAGAACGCCGCGGCGAGTACCTTGGCGAGACCGTTCAGGTTATTCCGCACATCACCGGTGAAATCAAAGACTTCATCTACAATGGCGCTGCTTCTACCGGCGCCGAGGTGCTGATTACCGAAATTGGCGGCACCACGGGCGATATTGAAAGCCTGCCGTTTTTGGAGGCTATTCGCCAAATTTCTTTAGAGGTTGGTCGCGACAACTGCCTGTTTGTGCATGTCACGCTGGTCCCCTACCTCAAAGGTTCGCACGAGCATAAGTCCAAGCCCACCCAGCACTCGGTCAAAGAGCTGCAATCGCTGGGCATCACGCCGGACATCATCGTCATGCGTGCGGACGAGCCTATCGACAGTTCCATCCGCGATAAAATTGCGCTGTTCTGCAATGTCAAACCCGACTGCGTCATCGAAAACCTCACACTGCCCTGCCTTTACGAAGCACCGCTGATGCTGCATGAAAACGGCATTGACCGGGTGGCATGCCGCGAGCTTTCGCTCGTCTGCACCAAGCCGAATCTCACCGAGTGGAAGGCGATGGTCGAGCGCATCAAAGCACCGGAGCGGAGCGTAAAAATCGCAATTGTCGGCAAATACGTCAAGCTGCATGATGCTTACCTATCCGTTATGGAGTCGCTCTACCACGCCGGTTATGCCCAGCACGCAAAAGTAGAACTGAAATGGGTAGAGAGCGAAGATGTTACCCCTGAAAGCGTGGACGAGCTGCTTTCTGACGTCTCCGGTGTTTTAATTCCCGGCGGCTTTGGCGACCGCGGCATCGAAGGCAAGATTCTTGCCTGCTCTTATGCCCGCACTCACAAAATCCCCTACTTTGGCATCTGCCTCGGCATGCAGATCGCCGTCATCGAGTTTGCTCGCAACGTCTGCGACCTTGCCGGTGCTACCTCTCGAGAATTTGATGAAAACAATGCGTATCCGGTTATCGATTTGATGCCCGACCAGCGCGGCGTGGTAGACAAAGGCCATTCAATGCGCTTGGGCAGCTATCCCTGCAAAGTTCGCCCCGGCAGCCTGCTCGAGCAGTGCTACCAAAAGCCGGAGATTGCTGAACGCCACCGCCATCGTTATGAATTCAACAACGACTTCCGCGAATTGATGATTCAAAAAGGCCTTTGTGTCAGCGGCACCTCGCCTGACGAGCACATTGTAGAAACCGTTGAGTTGCCGGATCATCCGTTCTTTATCGGCGTGCAGTTCCACCCGGAATTCAAGAGCCGTCCCGCGCGTCCGCACCCGCTGTTCTACGGGTTTGTCGGCGCTGCATTAAAACAGGCAGAAAAGTAAAAAAAAGACAGCAATGGGGCTGTCCAGGCTGAAGCAAAACCGCTTCGGTCCGGGCAGCCTCTCTTTTTATTTCAAAAGCCAAAAGGAGGCCATTATGAAGCGTTATCCCCGCTATGTCCCCATTGATTACTCTAAATTTGCGCCGGAGATTCCCGACAATGCGCGCGAGGCGAAATACGGCCTGCCGCAGGAAGTAAAATTCTGCAAAGAATGTGTAATGAGCAACCAGAAACCGAACTCCTGCTTTGAGTTTGAGCACCGTCCCGATAGTCTGAAAAAGTCGATGCGAATTCAGGCAGACGGCGTTTGTGATGCCTGCCACGCCTGCCATGACAAAGAAGGCAAAATTGATTGGGAAGACCGCGAACGCCAGCTGCGCGAGCTTTGCGACCGCTACCGTAAAAATGATGGCAGCTACGACTGCCTGGTGCCCGGCTCTGGCGGCAAAGACAGCTTTTATGCGGCCCATCTGCTGAAATACAAATACGGTATGCATCCGCTTACCGTCACCTGGGCGCCGCACATCTATACGCCGTGGGGCTTTGCCAACTTTGAGGCATGGATTCATGCCGGTTTTGACAACTACCTTTGTACACCTAATGGTATGACCCACCGTCTGCTCACCCGACTTGCCACCGAAAATTTGTTTCATCCGTTCCAGGCATTTATCCTTGGGCAAAAACAGCTTGCGCCTAAAATGGCTGCAAAGTTTGGGATTCCCCTTGTATTTTACGGGGAAAACGAAGCCGAGTTCGGCAACCCGATTGCAGACAACGAAAGCGCCCTGCGCGATGCACGCTATTTCGCCACCAACGACCACGACAACATCTGGCTGGGCGGCGTTTCTCTGCGTGAGCTGGAAGAAGATTACCATGTCGACAAGGCTGACCTTGCCATCTATCTGCCCAGCGAAACAAGCGACATCGAAAAGAACAACATTCAGGTGCACTACATGGGCTACTATGAAAAGTGGCATCCGCAAGGGGCTTACTATTACAGTGTAGAGCATGGCGGCTTCATTCCCAGCCCGGAGCGTACCCAGGGCACCTACTCCAAATACAATTCCATCGACGATAAAATTGACGATTTCTTCTATTACACCACCTATATTAAATACGGCATCGGGCGCACTACCTACGACGCGGCACAGGAAATCCGCAACGGCGAGATCACCCGCGAAGAGGGTCAACTGCTCACCCGCCGCTATGATGGCGAGTTTCCAGACCGCTTCGAGCAGGAAATATGGGATTACCTCTCGCTGGACGAGAAGCATTTCCCGTTCGCGAAAGAGCTGTTTGAACAGCCAATTATGGACCGTGAATATTTCATGCACCTTGCCGACCGTTTCCGCTCGCCGCATATCTGGCAGTGTGACAACGGCGTTTGGAAGCTTCGCCACACCCCGTTTGAAGGCGAAAGCGACTGCGCCTACGGCAAACCGCCCGAGAAAAGCGCAATTCTTTAAAAAAGCAGGCCTGCCTGCAGTAGAAAGAAGGTCTACCAGATGAGCAAAGTGCGCGTAATTGCGCGGCTGGATGTCAAAAACGACTACCTTGTCAAAGGCATTCAGCTGGAGGGGCTGCGCAAGCTGGGCAGCCCCCACGACTTCGCGGCCCGCTACTATGAACAGGGCATCGACGAAATTTTGTATATGGACATCGTCGCAAGCCTTTATAACCGCAACAATCTTTCGGATATCGTACGCCGTACCACCGAGGATATATTTATCCCGATTACAGTAGGCGGTGGCCTGCGCAGCGTAGAAGATGTGCGCAGCATCCTCTCCATGGGTGCAGATAAAGTTGCAGTCAACACAGCGGCTATCCGCGACGAAAACATTATTACCCGGGTGGCGCAAAGTTTTGGCAGCCAGTGCATGGTGCTTTCCATCGAGGCAAAACGCCGGGCAGACGGACATTACGAAGCCTATTTTGACAACGGGCGCAACCATTCCGGCAAAGAAGTGGTAGAATGGGCGCGCCGTGGGGTGGCATTGGGCGCAGGCGAGATTTTGCTGACCAGCGTCGACAAAGAAGGTTTGCAGCGAGGCATGGACGATGACCTCATTAAGGCCGTTACCGAAGCGGTGGATGTGCCGGTTATTGTATCGGGCGGCTGTGGCTGTGCGGCGGACGCTGTGCACGCCGTATCTGCTGGGGCTTCTGCGGTTGCCGCCGCAAGTATTTTGCATTATAACAAAACCACAGTGCCAGAGCTGAAAGACGCACTGCGCGCCGCGGGCGTGGAGGTGAGAAGATGAAACTGGTCGTGATTGACTACGGTCTTTCGAATCTGCTCAGCGTCTGCCGCAGCTTCGCATTCCTTGGGTGCGAGCCGGTCGTTTCTTCTTCGCCCGAAGAGGTGCTAACGGCCGATGCGCTGGTGCTGCCCGGTGTGGGCGCCTTTGCCGATGGCATGGCTGGGCTGCAAAAGCTGGGCCTTGACGATGCTGTAAAAAAAGCTGTTGCAGCCGGCACCCCACTGCTGGGCATCTGCCTTGGCATGCAAATGCTGTTTGACGAAGGGGAAGAATTCGGCTGCCACAAAGGGCTGGGGCTTATTCCCGGCCGAGTGGTGAAACTTGCAGACCGCGACACTGACGGTGCGCCGCTGCGGATTCCTCACGTGGGTTGGAACGGACTCTACCCGGTGGGCAGCGAGCAATTTACCGGTATACTTGCGCCGCTTACCCCCAGCGATGAAACCTATTTTGTACACTCTTTCGCGGCAGAAACGGACGCTTCGTTCCACCTTGCCGATACTTTTTACGGGGGCCACGCCGTCACTGCCGCAGTGCGCTGCAAAAACGTATTTGGCACCCAATTTCACCCCGAAAAAAGCGGCCGCATTGGCCTTGCCATTTTAGGGGAATATCTTCGGCTTTGCGAAAACAGCTGAACTTCGTTCTTTTTGCCCTCTCTAAAAGAGCATGACACAGTAGCTTTCGTTAGCAATAAAACAGGCAGACGCCCAGCCCGGCGCCTGCCTGTTTTTTATTTAGCTATTTTTTAAAACCGGGTTTGCGCTGAATATTTATTAGGCTGGGTGGATAGCGTTGTCACCGCATTTGATTGCGCGTTTACCTACCCGTCCCCAAGTGCTCACGAATCGCGGCTTCTATTCGGTCAACCTCTTGCCGAAACATAGCCGCAGACACCCGCATTGCCCCCTGCCCCAGAATAATCAGCTGTTCCATTCCATCCGAGGTCGCCACCTTAACGCGGTACTTACGGCCAAGCTCATGGGTGACCTTTTCGATATACATATCTGCCGTTTCGGCTTCTTTGGTATACACCACGCTGATGCCGGCAACCTGCTCAACCTCGCCGGGATTGTTTTTCACTTTATAAGCATCGAAAACCAAAATCAGATGGCATTTGCAATAACCCTGATAGTTGCACATCATTTGAATTAGCTTATTGCGGGCCGCATCCAGGTTTTCTTTTGCAAGGGTGCTCAGCTCGTCCCATGCAAAAATAATGTTGTACCCATCCACCAGCAGGTATTCCGGACCGGAAAGCCGCACCTCTGCGCTGCTGCGCTGGTAACCCTGCGTCTGCTCTGCCGGGGCAAAGCTTTTGCGCGGGTCACGTTTCAGCGGACCGTAGGTCTGCTCAAAAATCTTCTGCAACTCTTTGTCGTCAGAAAAGCCCAATCCGGAATCTCCGGTATGGCGTGGCCTTGCCTGCACGGGTGCTTGCGGCATGACGGGCTTTGCCAAAACACTTGGCAGATGCATATGCTCTGGCACTTCGTCCCAGCGCACATTAAAACCAGCACCGTGCTCACAAAAAACCGAATCCGCCGTGTTTTCCACATCGGCATCACAATCATACCCAACAGCCGCAATTACCTCTTGCGCATTGTGGCAGGGGGCATATCCCTTTAAAGTGCAGGCAAGCTGCCCGCGCCCACGGGTATAGCTGATTACTTCTCGCTGATAGCCTTGTAATTCTGCCACGGGTGCACTGCCGGACAGCACTGCCATCTCGCCCTGTTGCAGGGGCGGTGCAAAGGTGCCGCTTTTGCGCTGCATGTCCGCCATTGCGCGTCCCAGCGACTCAGCAGGCAGCGTCAAACGATAATCATACCAGGGCTCCAGCAAAATGCTTTCTGCCTGGCGCAGCCCCTGCCGCACCGCACGGTAGGTCGCCTGCCGAAAATCCCCGCCCTCGGTGTGCTTTAAATGCGCGCGCCCGGCAGCAAGGGTGATTTTCATATCCGTAATCGGTGAGCCGGTCAGCACACCAGGATGCGTTTTTTCTTCCAGGTGGGTTAAAATCAACCGTTGCCAGTTTTTATCCAGAACTTCTTCACTACAGTTGGTTGCAAACCGCAAACCGCTGCCGGGCGCTGTCGGCTCCAGTAACAGATGCACTTCTGCGTAATGGCGGAGCGGCTCAAAATGGCCGATGCCTTCTACTGTTTTTGCAATCGTTTCTTTGTACACGATGCTACCCTGCCCAAAGCCCACCTGCCAGCCAAAACGCTCTGCCACAAGCCTTTGCAGCACTTCCAGTTGCACTTCGCCCATTAATTGCAGATGAATCTCTTGCAACTGTTCGTTCCACACAATATGCAGCTGCGGGTCTTCTTCTTCCAGCGCGCGCAGCTGCGCAAGTGCCGTATGAGCCGACACCTGCGCGGGCAGTTCTGCCCGGTAGGTCAGCACCGGCTCCAGCACCGGGGCTTCTGCATCGGGTTCGGCGCCCAGCCCCTCTCCGGGATATGTTTTACTGAAACCGGTAAGGGCGCAAACCATGCCACACTCCGCCACTTCGGTGGTTTCGTATTTTGTACCGGAGTAAATCCGAATCTGGTTGACTTTTTCACTCCACGGCTCACCTGTTTTAGTTGTTCCCGCAAGTGACGTTTTCACCGGCAGGCTACCTCCGGTAATTTTGCAGTAGGTCAGACGTGCACCCTGCTCGTCCCGCGCAATTTTAAAAACTTTTGCGCCAAATGCTTCAGCACAGGCTGGCGCTTGCGTGTAATCCTCCAGCCCGCGCAGCAACGCTTCAATGCCGTCCAGACGCAGCGCGGAGCCAAAATAGCATGGAAACACTTTTCGCGCTGCCACTGCACGGATGGTACCGCCTTGTGACGGTGCTCCGCTTTCCAGCACTTCTTCCATCAGCGCTTCGTCGCAAAGGGCAAGGTTTTCTGCAAAGGCCGTATCCTGCGCTTGCCCAAACACAACGCAGTTTTCGCTGAGCCGTTGTTTTAGCTCTTCTAAAAGCCGCTGCGCATCCGCCCCGGCAAGGTCCATTTTATTTAAGAATAAAAAAGTAGGAATCCGGTGCCGTGCAAGCAGCCGCCAAAGCGTTTCGGTATGGCTTTGCACTCCGTCGGTACCGCTAATTACGAGAATGGCATAATCCATCACCTGCAAGGTGCGTTCCATCTCGGTCGAAAAGTCCACATGGCCCGGGGTATCCAATAGCGTAAAGCGGGCCGTGCCATATTGCAGCACAGCCTGTTTTGAAAAAATTGTAATGCCGCGTTCTTTCTCCTGCGCGTTCGTATCTAAAAAAGCGTCGCGGTGGTCTACGCGGCCCAATTTGCGCAGTGCCCCCGCAGTATAAAGCAGCCCCTCTGACAGAGTGGTTTTGCCGGCATCTACATGCGCGAGTATGCCCAGAGCCAGTTGTTTCATAGCGTTGCCGTCCCATCTTGTTTTCGGCTTTCGGCAACTTGCCGTGTGCCATCTCTTTTATGTTATTATAACCTGCTTTTCCGATAGGCACAATCAGCAGAATCGTCGAGATTAGCATAGAACAGCAAATGTTGGCTCCCTATCGCATCAGCACTCCTTCTTAACTTTCATACTCATCGGTAAATGTACCCAAACAAAAACACAGCCGAACTTTTTGTTGTTCGGCTGTGTTTTAGCAAAAATTTTCAACTAAGTGTTGCAACAAGAACAACCGATTAGCTAAGAGTGTTACTGTTCTGCTTTTGCAAGATATTTCCCGGAACATTCGCGGTTTCTTTGCCAGAATTAAACTGATCCCATGCAAGATCTATAGAAAGGGTTGCATTGCCCCGCTGGGAAAGCTCATCGCTGATTCCGCTCATTTTTTGAGCGTTGCCGCTGGTATAAACACCCTGGGCATCGGGATCCATTGCAACGGCCAGGAAAAGGTCCAAACGCTCATCATTCGGTTTGCAGAGCAAAGTATTGTGTTCACACACTTGAGCAATAGTTGCCTCACTCAAGTTAGTAAAGGCAGACAAGCGCAGAAACTCTACACCACCTACCGTAAATGTGGACCCGGGACCAGCTTTAACAGCTAGCTCTTTGCAGAGTGCGAAAGTATCGCCGTCGCTATTTCCCCCAGTCTCATGGTCTACCAGCAGTGCAACACCCAGCATATCATCTACGTGAGCTTTGTCAATGCCCGAAACACTAAATTTCACATTGCTCAATTTGGCTGCAAGGTTGCCGATATTGATAATATCGGAACGGTATGCCTGTGCATAGCCCGGATAGAGATTATTAAGAGAGATTGCAATTTTATCACTGTGCAGAGTGCCCTCCGGATAAACCTTATTCACCTTTTCGTCCGCCGTGAGAGGAGTCGCATCATCCAGTTTGGTGGTTTGGGGGTCAATGGTCACACTATGGTATCCCTCGGTGCGCTTTGCATAGCTTTTTAAAGCATTTGCGTCTGCAATTCTATTGTAATAGGTGCCACGTCTAAAATAATCACTCTTTACATAGTTACTATTTTCGCCGTTGGCTCCTTTGATGCCATCGATGATGCTCCAGCCATTCTCTTTAGCTGCTCCGAGCTCATTGTTATACTGAGCATACAAACCAAAGTCAACAAAGGTGACATCCAAATCACCGGTGGTGGCCTTAGTAGTTACATTCAGGGTATCGGTCCAGTATGCGTACCCGGTACCGGTTAAAATCATGGAAAATGCCAGAACACCGGCGATGACTGATTTTTTGCTTGCTTTTCTCATTTCAAAACCTCCCAAAAAGTTTGTATCTTTATTATAAGAAAGGTTTTGATTTTCCACAGCGCACTTTCTGCCCCTTTTTGAGGGCCAAAATATCCAATCAATTCACCCCAAAAGCATCGGGCTAACTACTACTTAAGTAGTAATGTGTGGGTGGCAATAAAGGTACCACCGGTTTTCGCTTAGCACGCCAAACAAACCCTCTTTGGCAAGGCCCGCAAGATCAGCCGCATAAAGCACCGGTTGCTGCAACTCTTCCGAGAGCAAAATCAGCTGAGAGATTTCTTCCACCTTGAGCAGCTCTCGCCCTTCTGTGGGCGGCATTTGATGAATGTTCACCATGCGGCTGCCGTATTTTCTTAAAATTTCACGCAGGCTGTCGCGGTATTTTTCTTCTGGCGTCTGCGGGCGGGTTCTACGCAGCACATACCAAGCCACAGCAGCGCCAGCCGCAAGGCAAACGGCACCCAATACTATTTTCGCAGCATCCGGGTGGCCCGGAGTTGTCACTTCAGTGGAAATATCCGCTGTAAGGGCTGTGGGTTCGGACTTTGCCAACTCATAAAGATCATTGCCTTTGCCCAGCGGAATATGAAACTGGTAGCTAAACTCTTTTTCGGTAGCGCCATCCGGCGTATTCGCAGAAAAAGTCCCCTGATACAGCAGATAGAAGTCCCGGTTGGGACTGGTATCTAAAATTGCGTCTGCCTGTGCGGCCTTCTCGCGGTATTCCGCCGGTACAATGCGAATCGGGGCTTCCATTTTTGCCTGCACTGCCTGCTGGTTGATACTACCCGTTTGCAGCGAATAGCTTTGGCTGTAAACCACCTGCTTTGTTTCGTTTACGGTACGGTAGCCTTCCAGTACGGCAGTCAGTTCGTATCTGCCAGTTATCGCGGCCTCTCCGCTGCCTTCCAGTGTTGCTGTAGGGATTAGTTCAATGTAATCTGTTAGCTTTTCCGAATACACGCTGCCTTCTTCCATCCACTCCTGCGGGTACAGCTCGTTGGCTATCAGGTGAACCCGGTAAGCAGCGTCTACTGTAATTTGCGCTTGGTACAACGGTTGCTGTGTTGTCACCGGGGCACGTTGGCTGCCTGTAAACAGCAATGCAGCACCGCCACATACCAGCCCGGCAGCTGCTGCGAGCGCTATCAACTTATTTTTCGCGCTCAGTGCGCGCTTAGGCGCTTTTTCTGCTCCTCTCATTACCCGCTCGGCGCTATCTGCAATCATCGGTATTTCTGTTTTTTCTACGGCCTTTGCCGTGCTATTTTGCTCCATTCTCCACTACCCCTTCCGGAATTTCCTCCTGGCTTTTCAGCAAAAGTACCGGCATCCCTACTTTTGGCACAATTTTTTCTACGGTGCCCTGAATATCATTTGGGGCTACTTCCTGCTGGTCGGGCGAATCGTTATTGTCGCCTTTGGTTACAAAAGAGAGGTTGCCAGCCTCGTCCTTTTTTATGGTGAGGATGCGATGTGTAATCGTGATATCCTCTCTTTTAAAATTGATGATATCGCCTTCTCGTAGTTGTTCCAGCTCTGCTTCTGTTTTCAGTTTCCGAATTACCACTGCATCTCCGGGCTGAATCAGCGGTTCCATACTGCCGGTTAAAACCACGGACGGATAGTAACGGAACACCCCGACACAAAACCAGCAAAACAGCACCGCTGCGGATATGCTGGCAATGTAGCTGCCAAAATTCTCTTCTCTGTCTGGCAGTACCTCGTGGTTCAAAACTTCATAGCGCGCTTTTAGAATTTGCGCAAAAAATACCGGGTAGCAAATACCGATGGCGCTTTTTGCAAGCCAGCCCAGATTCGGCAGCACCGGAAAAATTCGTTCAAACACCTGCAAAATGCCGAGGTATAGCATACTTGTTGCCGGCCCGCCATACCACACCAGCACACATGCAGCCAAATTTTCTGCAAGCACCGGCAACGTTTCACTGCACACCGCAATAAAAAGAGATTTGCCCGAACCCGTGAGCTTTGCCCAGTTCCACTGCGTTGCCGTAAGCAGCAAGGTAGTAAACACCATAAGCGGCACCCGCCAGCGGGGCAGGTAAATCGCAAGGCCCAGACCATAAGCCCGCACTGTTTCCCGTGCGGCCAATAGCGGCAGTAAAGCCAGCAAATTGTAGAGAACACCCAGAGGGGTATGGTCGTACGGTGATGGGGCAAGCTCTTTTAAAAAGGCCGCCAGCAAAAAGCAGAGCGCCAGTTTCATCAGCGCGCCCAGCACCGCACAACTTTGCATGGTGCCACGATGAACCAGTTTACCGTAAGTACCCAGCTGGGGCAGCCCAAATTGCACAAGCAAAAAAAGGCTGACCCAGCAAATCGGCATGGCAAAAACCGAAAAATTCATCAGCCTTTGCCATGCCGGTGCAGAAAAACCGGCAAACAGCAAAAAAATTGCGATTGCCGTAATGCCGTATTTTTTCGTGCTGATCATTTTCTCCTCCAGTACAGCAACGCACTAAGCAGCCATATCTGCCATAGGCAGCAATTGCCCATTCGCAGGCGGGGCAGCTTCTTGCACTGCGGGTTGCTCCGGCGTGAGGGTCATATCCGGTTCCGGTGCAGCCGTAGGCTCCGGTGTATTGAGGACTATGCCAGGCTCCGCGCTGGGCACTGCACTCGGTTCTGCCGTCTGCTGCGCCGGAGAAGAGTCTGTCGCTGTGGATGCACTAGGCTGCGGTGTTGTCTGTGGATGCGTAGGCAGCGCATCCGGTACAGCAACTTCAGCCACTGGCTGTTTTTTCGTTGCAGCCGCCGCCTCGATTTTCACGGGGTAGCAAATTTCGCCTGTGCCGTCCAGTTCCAGCTGTGCTGTCCAGTAGGCCAGGGCAGTTGGCACAGCACAAAAAACTAAAATAAAAGCCACCAAAGCTTTTTTTCGATTTTTAAATAGCATGTTTGGATGAACCTCCATTACACAATTGGGCCCGTTTTGCAATTTATGCCCCTTGGGTAAAGGCAAGCGGCAACTGCAGCCGATATTGTACGGCAAGCGCGCCCTCTTGGCCCTGTATTTCTTCCGGCAGAGTGCTCGCGGGGAGGACTACTGCTTTTTCCCGCATTTTCGCCAGCGCGACACTTTCTTCTGTGAGCTTCAGGTAAAGAGTACCGATGGCTTCTCCGCTTTTAGCATACGCAATACCTTGAGTAGCCTGCACTTCCAGCGCGGCGGGGATGCCCTCCGGGCAGCTACTCAGTGGGTACTCTTTTTCGCCTAACCGAAGCACAAAATTTTCTGCGGTAAGTGCCGCTTTCATCTCCGGTTCTGCCAGGTTTGCTTCCTTTGCCGCTACTGGCGCGCTGCCTGCCTCCGGCTGAATCAATGGATATTCTACAACCAGATACTGCCCTTGCAGAAAGGCCTCTGGCAATCCTTCATCGAAATTTATGAGCAGGCTTCGGCCATCTCCGGTCAACGTAGCCTTAACTCCTGTTTCCTGCTCAAGCCCCGGCTGTTGCAACCGAACGCCGCATTGCTGTGCAGGTGCAAACTGCAGGCCAAAGTTGCTCGTTTTCAGCGAAGCTGTGATATTCAGTTGGTCCGTCCAGTAAGCATACGCGGTGCCAATGCCAGAAAAGCCTGCTACCAGCAATACCACCGTTACTGCTTTTATCATGGTACGACGTTGCCGCTTCAAACAACCCTCTCCTTTCTTCTATTTTCCAGCAGCGCGCTTTGGTAGGCACGCTGAAGCAAAAAGGTGTTTTTGTTGGCAAACAAAGCTGCCTCTACCCGGTTTGTAGCGTTCAGTTTTTCCATGATACCGGCAACATACTTCTTTGTAGTTCCCTCTGAAATATAAAGCTGTTTCGAAATCTTTTCGTTGCACAGCCCCTGCCCCAGCAGCATCAGCACATCCAGTTCTCGGTTGGTCAGCTGCTGCACACATCGCTCATCCTGGCTTAACTGCTCTTGCGTGTCAAACAGCGCGGGGGAGTAAAATTTTCCTCCCCGCTGCACTACGGTAAGTCCATAAAGAATTTCGTCTACAAATGCATCTTTTAGCACGTAGGCATCCACCCCTAGACGCTTGGCATACTCAAAATCACTTTTACGCGAACAGGAGGTGATTAAAAACGTTTTCATCTGCGGATATTTGGGGAGTGCCCACTCTAAAAAATCAAATCCGCTCTCGACACCTAGGTTCAAATCTATAAAAGCAACTTCTGCGTTTTCTTTCTGCACTTGCTCTTTAGCTTCGCGTACTGTTCCTGCCTGCGCGATTTCTTTTTGCGAAAAATGTAGTTCTATCAGTGATGCCAACCCCTGACGGGCAATCGGATGGTCATCTAAAATCAGGACCATAACTACCTCCTAAAAATCAATGCAGCGGAATCTGAGCCATAAGCCGGGTGCCTTTTGGCTCACCCGGTCCAATGGATACCTGCCCCGCCAGCAGCTTTACCATCTTGTTGATGTTATTTAGGCCGTTGCCTTCAAATGGTTTGCTCTCTTCCCGTTTGAATCCCTCTCCGTTATCCGCCACTTTTAATGTAATGTTGCTCTCATCCATCCGAATCGAAACATCTGCATAGGTGGCTTTGCCGTGACGCAGAGCATTGCTTACCCCTTCGCAAATGATACGGTAAGCTGCTATTTTTTGCGCGCTTGTCATCTGCTCTACTCGGTCATCCAGCTCTAGCTCCAGCTGGGCATCACTGAGCCGCTGCATCTCTTGCATATATTCCTGCAAGCGGCTGGTAAAGGTCTCGCCCTCAAAGCTTTTGCCATAAATGGTTTGGCGCAGTTCTTTCATGGTTTGTTCGGTAGAGCGCTCAAGTGCACAAATTTCTTCTTTCATTTTCTCTTCTGACGCATTCCCCGCGTCTCGTTCCAATCGTTTCAGATTGCAGGCAATGCCAAAAAGCCTCTGGATAACAGTATCGTGAATCTCGTCAGTGATGCGACTCTTTTCCTGGGTGACAATCAACTCCTCTAGTTGTTTTTGGCTATCTAGGTTTTTAAAAATCAGTTCGATGAGTTCAAAGTAAAAATTTTTTTGCCCTGTCTCTGTCTTATCGTGCGAAGAAACAGGTAAAATTATCAGACCGGCTGGCAGCCAACCCGCTGCACCAACTGGCTGCACTTCATAAGTTTGGCCAGCTTGCATCGTACGGTAGCTCATCTTGTTTTCGCCTTCTGCTTCTGCCAAAAAATTATGCGCCAAGACTTTTGCGTCCTCTGCCGATACTTTGTTGCTCTGAAGTCTCTCCACCTCGTGCTCTCCGCTAAATTTCACAAGAGCACAGCCCTCCGGTGCAATGGTGCGGCAGAGGGTGTCAGTAAGCTGCGCCATTACCCGTTCTGGCTGCGTCATCGCAAACAAAGTAAACGTGTTATACAAGTCTGTAATCTGGTCAATCGCCTGATGATTGAGCTCCTTTTCGTGCAGCAGAATACAGTTGAGTGCCTGCTGCTTTTCTTGCAAAGCACTGAGCCTGCGCACGTAACGACAGATAACGTCGCTGCTGCCCAGCACAATAACGGCCCCAAAGCAGATATTCGCTGCCATATAAAACGCGCTCATCTCGTTTGGCAAAAAAAAACGGCTCAGCGTAAGGCTGGCGGTACACCATACAAAAACAATCACCGTACCGACAACCGTACGCTTTAATGCCATTAACATCATTAACGAGCCAAAGTAGTACCAAAGGTATGGGCTTGCAACGCCGCCGCTGAGCAAGGTAAAAACGCCGTAAGCAATCAATTCGATGCCCAGCGTAATATAAAACACGGTTCTGCTGCCCTGCTCTATAAACAATTTTTTATATAAATAATTCCCTAAAGCACAGGCCGACAACATCCCTGCAGCAATCACCAAACGTATTGCCGTATGCCCGCTTTGGTGCGGCGCAAGGGTAAGAAATACCAAAGTAGAGACCAATGCGGCGACCCACCGAAACCGAATACAGAGCCTGCCATACCGTGCCAGCTCTTCTTTTTCCATCCCGTCACCTACCTGTAAAGACACCTTTTTATTAGCCTAACATTTTTCTATCCTGAGTCAATTCTTTTTCATCGCCGTATTCGGCAAGGTTCGTGTTGTTTTGGGGCACAGGAGCACACATATGGGCAAACGGTGTAACTGCTTGTTTTTTCTTGTCTACAATTTTTTTGCTAAAAGCAGCCTTTTTTGCGGAGACCGGATTGCTTTTTAATTACACGCAAAAAACCCTCTTACAGAGAGTACTCTCTGTAAGAGGGTTTTGCGTTGCCGAAAGCAAAGGAAAAACTGTTTTTCGCCTTGGCACAAAAGTTTGCATTACTGGTCAAAAAGTATTTCCAGTGCCAGCATCTGCTCTACCGCTTCCGTCAATCGCTGGGGGGGAAGATGCCGAAAGTTGAAAAACGAAACCATGGCTTCCACCTGATTTTTTCGGGTCGAAATATCTTCTACCGCCGCTGAAGATTTCTCTGCCCGAATGCCAAATGCTATGTACGATTCTCCTTCTTCCGACATTAAAGTCGTTTGGGTCAAAAAATACTGTTCCTCCTGCATTTTTTAGCGCCTTCTCTCTTTAAATTAATGATGAGCGATTTCTATGTACTACCTTTAATAATAATAACAAGGAGCCTTTTCATCAACAGGCAAATAATGTAAAGCGAAAAAAATGTAATATCTACTTAAATTATGTTAGTAAAATGGTAGTATTAGACGAAACTTTTTGTCAATTCCCAGAAGTGGAAAAAAGCAAAAAAGTGTCAATATAGCGATTTTATTTCTCGTTTTCCTGAAAATTCAAAACGTTTTAAATCTTATAACTAAAGTTGATTCGTCAATAAAAATATGGTAAATTTAAGACATCTTAATTGCCATTAAAAAAGAGTGCAAGGGAAGGAGCGAAAAAGTGAAATCTTTACCTAAGCTCCTAGACCGCATTGTAATATTCCTCATCTTATTTGCCCTCACAGGTTTCGCCGCCATCTGCCTGTTAAGAGATAATTCTTCTTTTACCGATAAACAAGCTTTACCGCTGCAGGAAAATTGGATAAACACTACTTCTGGCGATACTGTCAGCTTACCGGCCAGCTTGTCCCTGACAAAAAACGTGCCGCTCACACTGCAATTTACGCTGCCTGAAAGCAGCCCTCATCCCTATACCGAACTTTATTTTTCACCTTATTATTATGACCTTGAGGTGTATCTGGACGATCAGCCGCTGCTAAAAGAAAAGTTTGAGCCTGTCTACTTTTCTCGCACCAACGGGGCGCGCAAGGTTTTCGTTTCCTTGCCTGATGATTGGGAGGGAAAACAACTTACCATTGTAATTACGCCCCAGGTACAGATTTCCTCGGTTAAATTGACCGCACCTACTCTTTGTTTCCAAACAGATGCTCTGACCGAAATTTATCTACTTAATCTCCCCAGCCTGGTTGCCACAAACATTATTTTTTTACTCGGCATATGCCTTGTGGTCTTGTATCGGGTATTGCGTAAAAACAACCATAATGATTCCGGCCTGCTGGCACTGGCACTATTTTCGCTGCTTTGCAGCATTTATCTCAGCACCCAGCTTGGTTGGAATAAGCTCTTGTTCGCCAATACCACTCTGCTGTATATCGCAGAGTTTGTTGCCCATTTACTACTCCCCTTGCCTTTACTACTTGTGTTAAAGAATGCATTGGCCGACCGTAGTCGCAGGGTAATTGACGGGTGCCTTTGTGCTACGGCCCTGCACGCAACTATTCAGAGCCTGCTTTTTTTATTCGCAGGAATTGAATTTCGCGAAATGCTTCCCGCGGCGCACCTTCAGTTGTTGATCTTGGTTATCATCACGGTACCAATACTTGCTTTTGGTCGCTTTCGACAATCAGGCCAACGGAGGCAAGTCTGCATTTCTCTTGTTCCTATTATTGTATGCAGCAGTATTGATACCATCATCCACTACTTTACCAACGTTGCGCTGCCTGCCTTCTTCCTGCAAATTGGCTTTTTCACCTTTGTTGTATTGCAGGCATTCTTTTTGATTCGGCTTTATCTGAAAGCATGGGAGGTGGAGCAACGCTCAAAAGCGTACGAGACGCTTGCCTATACCGACCTTTTAACCGGGCTGAAAAACCGCAATGCCTACGAGTCAGATGCCGAGTATCTGGACGTTATGCTAAAACGCAATTTGCGATATAACATTAGCTGTATTGCAGTAGATGCCGATAATCTGAAACGCACCAATGACCAAGAGGGACACGCTGCGGGCGATTTGTTGCTTCAAACCATTGCCGAGGTGCTGAAAAAGGCCTTCCCTAAAAACCTTGGCATCTATCGTATCGGTGGCGATGAGTTCACGATTCTGCTGACTTACCGCAGCAAAACCGAACTTCGGCTGGTTTTAGAGGAAGTGGTAAAAAGTCTTGCTGCCCATCGTTTTCAAAATCTTGCAATCTTTTCTTTCTCGTATGGCATCTCTGATTCGACCGAGTTTCGGACCTTAGCGGCACTTACCGCACAGGCAGATGCAGAAATGTACAACATGAAAAAGCACCACCGTCAAGAAGCAGGGCTCATCGAATAACCACTTTTTCAAAACCAAAAAGCCAGCACCCATTCTTTTAAAGGAAAGGTGCTGGCTTTTACCTTTTGCCATGCTTCAAACAGCCTACCTCGCACAAAAGTGACCATGTCACGGTAGCCGTCGTGATTTTTCCTGTACAATGGTGAAACAATCAATGGGAGGTAACCTTGTGCAAACAATTATAAAACGAATCAAAAAAGCGTATGTCGAAACAGAAAACTGTGTGGCCTGTGGCTGCTGTGTCAAAGTTTGCCCGCGCGATGCAATCAGCGTCCCAGACGGCATCTGCGCTCTAGTGGCAGTGCAAAAATGTATCGGCTGCGGTTTGTGCGCCCGCGAATGTCCGGCTTCCATCATCTCTTTGTTGGAGGTGCCTGCATGAAAAAGCATTGGTACGATTTTTTATGGATTCCCTCGCTGCTTTATCTCACCCTCGGTTTTTTTAACATTCTATTTGCATGGCTGGGGTTAATCTGCTTTTTTGTTCCCCTTGTTATTTCTCTTTTTGGGGGCGGCAAGACATATTGTAATCGCTATTGCGGACGGGGCCAGCTGCTGGCTCTGGTGGGTGGTCGGTACGGATTTTCTCGCAAAAAAGATATGCCACGCTTTTTGCGGAGCAAATGGTTTCGTTATGGTTTTTTGATTTTCTTTTTTGTCATGTTTTTTCAAATGCTCTGGAACACCTGGCTCGTCTTTTCCGAGGTAAACGACCTGCGCCAGGCAGTAACATTGCTCTGGAGTTTTCGTCTGCCCTGGCACTGGGCCTACCATAGCAGCGTCGCCCCTTGGGTAGCACAGTTTGCTTTTGGCTTTTACAGTGTAATGCTCACTTCTACCGTGCTTGGTTTTCTCACAATGCTGCTGTTTAAACCCAGGTCCTGGTGTGTTTACTGCCCTATGGGTACGATGACCCAACTTATTTGCAAGGCCAAAGCTTAGCGCATTGGGTGAGGCTTTTATTGCAAAAGGAGGCTTTTTATGAACGAAAAACCGAAACGCAACATCCCCCGCTGGCTGCCCATGCTGCTGCTCGCACTTTTGGGCACCTTGGGTGGCTTTCTTTGGTACCGCTCTGTCGGATGCACGACCGGCAACTGTGTGATTTCTTCCAATCCGCTGCTTTCCACCTTTTACGGTGGAGCTATCGGCGCTTTGCTTGGATATGTATTTACCCCTGCAAAAAGCAAATAAGCTCGTCTTTTCCGTCAAATCAATTATATAATTAAAAGCAGTCGCTTTCTTTCAATAAGAAGGCGGCTGCTTTGCAGTTATAGTAATATTCTCTCAAGTGTAAGGTGCAGTTGTATCATATAAAACAAAAACCGCGCATCGGCTCTGCAAACAGAGAGATGCGCGGTTTTTCCGGATTATTTCTGCACAGGTCCGGACACAAAATGAGGAGGGGCTTAACTGGGACACTAGTTCAGGTATTGACCCAAGCGAGCTCCGCCAAGGTCGCTGCCGTCAGAATCCGTAAACAGTTCTGCATAGCCGGGCACATTGCTGAAACTAACAGGTGCGTCTGCATACTGTTCTGAGTAGGATTTGGTATACTCAATAATGCCTTGCAGGTGGCGGCCGACACGTTCTTCAATCGGGTGGCCGTTTTCATCGTAGGGCACATAGAGCATGCCGAGTTCGGCGCTCTTCTCATAGGCTTTGTCGATACCGGTCAATGCCAACGCTTCGTTGGTAGCGCCGCGCAAACGGCCCTGAGAGGCGTTAGCGGTTTCCATCAGAAGTGGAATCGTGTCGGTATAGTCGCCCAGTTCGCGGTGGGTAAGGCCGTGCAGGTTGACCGGCGAGGGCTCCAGCGCCATCGAAATACCGGCAAACTGCAGCTCCATAAGGCCAACCGAAGCAACGCTCATGCCTTTTTCATGAGAAACAGTCGCATTAATAACCGGGTATTCGGGCGATGCTTCGTGCAAATCAAAGGTAAGGTTTACATTTTCAGCTTTGATCATCTGAGTAATGGCATATGCCACTTTCTCAGTGAGATTTCCGTTTTCCACACCGGGATAAGCGCGGTTAATGTTGCGTGTTTCAGAGCCGGAAAGTGTCTGCCCGGAAGCCGCGTGCACATATACATCCGGGTCGGGCCACTGGTCGATTGGGTTGGTTGCACGAGAGCCGTAGCGGAAAGTACGGACAGCGCCATCTTTGTTGCTAAAGTGGATATACTGAGGCGAAGCCTCCTGAGCATCGTTGTGCGTCATACCGCTGCGGTTGGTGTAGGGGATGACGTAAACGGTACCCTCGTCCACCACTGCATTTTCAATAAAAGTAATAGCGCTCATATAGCCGGAAGGCTCGTTGCCGTGAGTGCCACCCAAAATGAGCACTTTGCCGCCGGGCTTTTTGCCCTGCATCACATAGATTTCGGTATCGCCGTTGGTGCCAGCAATGCCGTCAAAATATTCGCTAAGCATATGAACTTCGGAAACGCCGGGACCGGGGATAATGTCACCGGGGTTTTTAAGCTCTATAAAATTGATGCCAGTAACTGTCGCAATCGCCAAAGCAAGCACGAGGCAGATGGCACCGGTAATGGTGTTTTTCTTCATCATCTGTCCTCCTTACTTAATCATCAGCAATCTGAGAATCATCGGAATGACCACCAGCGCTGCATTTGCCTGGTTCGTTACTTTTTCTTCGGTGAAGAGATTCCACACCGTAAATACCAGTACGAGACCGATAATGCCTCGGTAAATCAGGGTAATCATAGTGTTAACCTCCTGTTATTTCAGTACGATAAAAGGTGCAAGCTGGTTGGCGAAAATGATAAACAGAATTGCCCAGACAATAAGCACCAGCGCAGGGATAAGGCACTTTTTAAGGACCGGCGTATATTTTTTCATGCCAACCACCTGTGCTGCAAAAATGCCAGCTAGTGCCGTCGGCGGCATCATGTCGCCCAGTGCTGCAATCAGAGAAATAGCAGAGGCAGTGATAATCTGGTTGCTGCTCATAAAAGCCAACAGGAAGGGGACGCCCAGTACCGACGCTGCACCGTAAGAGGAAACTGCACCGAATAGCGGGATAGCAACCGCCATTGCCACGTACAACAAACCGTTGGGCAGGCTCAGGCAGCTGGTTACGATAAAGCCACGCACGCCGGTTAGCGTCATCACCTGAATAAACATGCCTACGCCCATCAAAATACCGAGTACTGGCAAAACACTCTGCACTGCGTCTTTGCAGACGGTAACAACCTTAATTTTGTTGCCGGTGAACAGGCCTACCGCCGCACCGATGAGGAAAATCAGCGGCATGCCCAGGCTCGGGAAAGACGGTACCGCTTTGTTCAGTACCATCAATACCAGCGCAAGCAAAATAGGAATAAAGATACGGAAGCCATACTTTTCGCGCGGCTCATTGTTCAGTTTCAGCTTAATTGCTTCATAGTCCAGCTTTTTGACATATTTGTAGCCAAATAGCAGCACGGTAAAAATAGCAAGCGGGAAAGTAAGCAGCGTAAGCGGCAGCTCAAATCCAACATAGGGAATATCAATACCGCCACCGATAATCATTGCAGGGATGTTGACCGGGGGCGCAATCATACCCAGCAGGCCGCCCATAGCAATAATGCTTGCTGTTTCCAGCGCGGGGATGCCCATTAACATCAGCACCGGTGCCATGATGGAACCGGCAGAAAGCACTGCCGCGGTGGAAGAGCCGGTAATCATACCGGGGAACATGATAACCAGCATGATAAGGCAAAGCAAAAGTGCGGGCACTTTATGGAATTTTTCAATAATCAGCGAAGCCAGTGCGTCCAACGCACCGGATTCCTGCACCACCTTCATAAAAATCATCGCGCAGGTAATAACCAGCACGGTGTCTACATAAGAGAAGGTGCCCTCAACGAGATGGCGCAGGGGAATGCCCTGCCCGCCAACCAGCGCACCGATAACTGCGGAAAGCACCATGGAAATGCTTACCGGCAGTTTCAGTGCAAAGCAACCAGCGGCAAAGGTGACCACCATCGCGAGAAAAATAATTAACTCGTGACTCATTTCATACCTCCGAATCGTGTGCAGCCACACACGAAAATAAGCGTTTTTTCTCTGCCCGCGCGCCGCGCGGTACCGCAGTGCTTATTTAAAAGCAGCTTTCAGCGGGGTGAGCACTTCGCCCATCGAAGTCACTTCATCCATCGGGATGCCAGCTTTGGAGGCAAGCTCGGTCATCATGCCGTCTTTGTTGCCCTCTTTAACAACGATAGCGTAATCTGCCTTGGTAAAGCAGGGGGCGATAAATTTATCAGAAAGGTCGCCACGGCGTGCTTCGCCGCCGATGTGCAGCGCAAGGATGGTAAGGCCTGCTTCGTCCGCTGCGTTAATCAGCTTCTCTACACGCGCAATCTCCTGGTCTGCGTCAATACCGGCAGCACCAAGGCCTTTGGAAGAACCGCCGATGGCAAGCACCAGCGTTTTTGCATCGCCGAGGTCGCTGCCGTCGGACATATTGTCGATGCTGTATTTCAGCTCAGCTTTGTCCATCATTACTTTTACCATTTCAACGTCAGCACTCTGGCCTACGCTGGTAAGCAGTGCAGGCTGCTCTGCGATGGCCTCTTTCAGTCCCTCTACGGTTGCGGTGCTGCCTGTTGCGGTGCTGCCCGCTGCCGAAGAAGCCGGTTTGCTGCCGCAAGCGGTCATGGAAAGTGCGAGCATAGCTGCCATTGCAACGGCAATCATTTTTTTCATCATCGTAATATCCTCCTGATGGGTGGTTGTTGGTTTTTCTCTTTTTTCTCATGCCCCTATTTAGGGGAATAAGCACAACGGGCAAGCCCATTGTGCTTATTCCATAAAAAGAGCAATTTAATAAATTGTGTAAGATTTAGAAGCCAAGTGCCTTACCGTCACGGCGGGGGTCGCCTGCGCCGTCAAGGGTACCGTCTTCTGCATAACGTACTGCGTTAACAGAACCAAAGCTGCGGTTCCATTCGTCGTTCGGGTTACAGATGTGGCCCATCTCGGTCAGCTCAGCAATGACATCTTCGCCAATGCGGGTTTCGTAGCTGATGGTGTTATTGCGGAAACCGGAGATACGGGGTGCATCGACGGCTTCCTGCATGGTCATGCCGTGGTCGATGAGGTTAGAGACAACCTGTGCAACCGTAGCAATGATGGTGGTGCCGCCCGGGCTGCCCAGTACGGCGAAAGGCTTGCCGTCTTTCATGATGATGGTCGGGCTCATCGAGCTCAGCGGGGTTTTGTTGCCTGCGATGGAGTTCGGGTGATCCGGACCAACCACGAAGTCAGCCATTTCGTTGTTCAGTACAAAGCCATAGCCATCTACTGCAACGCTGCTACCGAAGTAGCCATTGACCGTAGAAGTCACCGAGACCATGTTGCCTTTTGCGTCGGCTACCGAGTAGTGTGTGGTATCTTCGTGCTCGAACATCCAAGGATCGTCGGGCAGAACATTTTCGAGAGCAACTTCGGCATCGATTTTGCCGGCGAGTTTCTTTGCGTAGTCTTTGCTGAGCAGGCCATTGATGGGCACATCAACAAATTTGGTGTCGCCCATGTATTCGCCGCGGTCAGCGTAAGCCAGCTTAAATGCCTCAGCAATGATGTGCAGCTCTTCTGCCGAGCAATCTTCCATCGAGGGCAAATCAAAGTTCTCGAGGATATTAAGTATCTCCAGCACGATGGTGCCGCCGGAGGACGGAGAAGGAGAAGAAATAATATCGTAACCGCGGTAGCTGCCTACCACCGGCTTCATAACTTCAACTTCATAGTTTGCGAGATCTTCCATCGTAAACACGCCGCCGTATTTGTTTGCATTGGCGACAATGGATTCTGCGATTTCGCCTTTGTAGAAAACGTCTGCGCCCTGCTCAGAAATCAGCTCGAGAGTCTTGGCGTAATCCAGATTTTTGAACGTCTCGCCAACTTCGTACGGAAGTTTCATGCCGTCGACATCTTTGAGAAAAATCTCGCCGCTCTCCGCAAAAAGGGTAAGGCTATCGTAGCTGTTTTTCATGTCGTTGGCCAGAGTCGGGGTAACGGTAAGGCCCTTATTTGCCAGCTCAATGACCGGCGCGAGCACCTGCTCACGAGTCATGGTACCATAGTTATCCAGCGCGTAAAGCAGGCCCGCCACAAAGCCGGGGACACCTGCCGATTTGCCGCCAACCCAGTTCTGGTTGCCAATAACTTTGGTGTTGCCGTCTGCATCGGTATAGGTCTGCCACATATCCGGTGTGGCTGCTGCCGGTGCAGACTCACGGAAGTTGATGAAAAGGTCTTCGCCAGTTTCTGCGATGTGCAGCGTCATAAAGCCGCCACCGCCAAGGCCGGTTGCATTTGCCTCTGCAAAACCAAGCGTAAAGCCAACTGCGACTGCCGCGTCTACTGCGTTGCCGCCCTGCTCCATAATGATTTTGCCAATTTTGGATGCCTCATATTTGCCAGCAGAAACCACGCCGGTGCTGCCGGTGGCATCACGACCAGTTTTGGTCAGACTCAGATCATCCCCCCATAAAACAAAATCGTCCAGCGAGGTGTAGCTTGCATCGGTCGCAGAGCCCGATGTGCTAGAGGAGGCTGCCGGTGCAGAACTGGATGCCGCGCCGCAACTTGCAAAAGATAAAGCCATTGCACACGCAAGTGCCAGTGCTAGAAAACGTTTTCCCATCTTCTCTCATACTCCTTTTAATCATTTAACGCGAAAGAAAACTTAATATTTTTTCATTAATCACGAATCTTTCACATTTATCTTAGCCCTATCTTAGCACATAAAAATAGCTTGGTCTATTTTTTCTCTTTTATCTTTCGTGGCAGTTTGACTAAAAAAAGCAACGTTTTTTGGAATATAAATCCGTTTTTCTTCCTGATTTGGGCGAAATGTAAGTTTTTTCTTTCTAAAACAAGCAATTTTCATAATATGAAACATTTCTTCTCTTCGCATGGAAATACAAAAGGCTGCCGAACTTCTTAAAAAGCGTCCGCCAGCCTTATGCATATATATTCAATTGTATATGCGTTTTATTTTTCTATCCATCGAAAACTTTGTTTGGGTCTGCCAATCTTACCATAGCTGCTTTTACTTTCTAATACACCTTCTGCGACCAGGTGCTGTAAATAGCGATAGGTTGTTTGGTATGCAAGCCCGGTAGCAACTGCTATCTCATTTGCAGTCAGGTAGGTTTCTCCTGCGCGGGTCAGGCAGTCGCGAATCAAATCTAACGTTGCACCGCCAATCCCTTTGGCCACCGGCTCAGCAGCCTTTCGGCTCTCCATCAGACGCACATGCAATTTAATACGGCTGATAATGTCGGGGGCCTTGATGGGTTTAAGGGCAAAATCGCTTGCTCCGGCTTCCAAAAAGCGATCTGCCACCTGCTGGTCCTCGTCAATCGTAAACACAATAATCGGCACATCCCCGCCAATTTGCCGCAGCATACGCACCCCCTCAATGCCGTTGATTTCTGGCATGTGGTAGTCAATCAGCACTATGTCGGGCCGGTGTTCTCGAAAAAGCGCAATTCCTTCTTTCACATGGCTTGCCGTTAGGGCTTGCCAGCCTTGAAAGTCAAACACGGCTTTGAGCGCAAAACGAATTTCTTCGTCATCGTCGATGGCAAGAATGGTAAGTGTGCGGTTATTCATCTGTTTCCTTCCCTTCTGGCAGTACAATGGTAACGTCGGTTCCCTCGTCTGCCCTGCTTTCCATGTGGATGGTTCCTCCCGAACTGGTAACAACCTGCTTGACAAAACTTAGCCCCAGCCCGTGCGAAGAACGAGTAGAAAATCCACTTTCCCAAATCTGCTGCATTACGTCCTGCGGAATGCCTCTTCCGTTGTCTTCCACGCGTAAAATAATATAATGTTCCTGTTCCTGATTGCTGTACACTGCGGATAGCCCAATCCGCCCGGATTGCTTATCTACAGCATAAAAAGCGTTTTCAATTAGGTTGACCAGTGCACGCACAAAGCGAATTTTATTCACTTCTATCACAGCATTCGGTGCATCGTTATACACTTCTACTAAGCTTGCATATTCCGAAACCGAAATATCTGCCAACACTGCGTCAAATAAGCTTTGCGTAGTAATCGGAGTAAAATGGTTTTCGTTGAGAATCTCAGAAATCATTCCGCTCATTCGTTCAATCGAGGATTCTATTTTTTGTAAGTACACCTGCTCTTGCAAGTCTCCACGCTGTTCACTGGCCAGCTTCACAAGGCTCACCAATGCCTGTGCCGAGGTAAGCGGAGATTTTAAATCGTGTACCAAATGCCGCATTTCGGCATAGGTTCGATTTTCCAGTACGCGTATGCGGGTTTCCATCATCATTTCTTCATTCTGCTTTTTCAGTTCGCCTACTGCGCGCAAATTATTTTCGTCTCGCACCAGCATGTAAAGCAGCAGGCCAACCAGCATAAACAGCACAAAAAACAACAGTGCCATCGATTGCAGCACGCCTTCGGCCTCGAGAAATGCTGCTGTAAACTTAATTTCTGTCGAGGTTTCTCCCCGCCCCACCGGCAAAGCGGAGAGTGCTGGCATCACATCGAGAAACTGCACCGCCGAAATAAACATTGTGACCATCATCAGTTTTTTCGGCAGACTGACCAGGTTATAGTCTGCTCTACCGAGAAAGAGCAGCAGCCCAATCAGCACAAACGCGGGCACGCCAAAATCGTACCGAATATCAAATAGCCGTTCAATTAAAAAATACACCTGTGGAATGATAATCAGTACAATCGCCGCTTTTTCCAACCGCAGCTCTTTGCCGCCCCGTGTAAGAACAATCGAATCGGCCATAATAAAAGTGCCGAGATAATGCGGCAGACAGCGCAGAATATTCAGGCTCACCAATTTCAGCGCAGCTATCATTACATATACCGTGTTTTCTTCGCGGATTGCCGTTATTAAATCTCGCGGAATATGCAGCTGCATCACGGTAAAAAGGCGCGGCATCAAAATGCCGAGGGCTACCAACAGCAATCCAACTGTAAATTTTCTTTTATAAAAGCGCCGCACTTCTATTTTTTCCAAGGTCTTGTTCCCCTTTCCGCATAGGGTTTTCCACCGTTTTCTTTTGCCCCGATGGAAAGCTGGGTTTCAGGGTCTACCGGGCGGCGCATCCACCAAAGCCAGACCAGCAGTGCCAGCACGCTCGCAAGCGCGGCAGTAATCAGCCCACGAGGATAAGCTGTGGTATAAAACACAGCACTTTCTCCGGCTACGGACGTCACAAGCGGATCAAACGGTAACGCGTAGTCAGCAACAATCTGCTTTATGTTGAGCAGATTAATGACCGGCAACCCCTGCGCTTGATACCATTGCACAAGACCGCTTTTTTCGTCTATTCGCCCGACCGATAACGTGCTTTCCAAAAGCCCTTGCCCAACTACCGTTGTTTCGCCCTGTCCAAGCGAGGTGGTATTGCCGCCCACCGCTACAAAGCAATCAATCCCCGCGGCTTCATACAGTTGGCGGCGCGCGGTAAGGTTTGCGTTATAGTCAGTCTGTTTCATCAACTCAAGTCCTGCGGTTTGCAGCCGCTGCTCTATCTCAGCCGCAAGCGTCTCATCCATACCATGCCCGGTGTCGTAGTCGCCGCCCATGGTCACAAGACGGCTGTCAGTAGAAATCAGCCCGTCCATGTAGAGCAGATGAGCCATTTCCGGAAAGGTCAGCTGCGGGTTATTGGCACCATAGGTTGAAGCGCCAACCGAAGAAATATAGGTCAGGTTCAGTTTCATCGCGTCGCAGGCAGCAATTACCGCAAGGTTCAGCGCCGGGAAAGAACCAGAAAATCCGGCGCCAACATTGTCGCCAGCCGCAAGCCCCGCCTCAGTGAACATACGAACGACCATCGCAGCCATGTTGGGGTCTGCCGTGGTGCGCTTAGCTTCCAGCGCGCCAAGCGTGGTGGTAATGCCGTTGTACTCTTCGCCAATCATTCCGGTTTTACGCAAATCGAGCGGTGAAAATTCGATGCCGTACGCCTGCTTGTAGTGTTTTACCGCCTGCATGGCAGTCTCCATTCTGCGGTAGGCATCCAGCTGTGCCTCGTAGCAGGTGGTTTTTGCTCGGGTGCCCATTGTGCTTGCAACGCCAACAATGCTCCAAAGCAAAAGTGCCGCAGCGAACAACAGGCTGTAAACTCGTTTTTTGCTCATACCGGAAACACCGGTATGCCAAGCCAAAGCATAATAAGCGCCAGTATCCCCGTAACGATGGAGAGCGAAACGAGAGATTTTGCAATGCCTTGTTTTTCAAATTCCTGTGCAATAATGCCCGGCACCAACGCACCGATAAGCCCGGGGTTATGTACCAGCAAACCTGTTTTTAAAATTGCCCAGTTGATGGCAAACGAAAGAAGAATCATAACCGCAAATCTGCGCCGCCCATATAAAATGGTGACGTTGCCAAGCAACCTTGAGAGTCCCCACGTGGCAAGAACAACCGCCAGCGTATAGCCAATACGCGCCGGTGTTTGCAGACAAAGGGCAATATACCCCGGTACAACCAACCCTGCGGGAGAAAGGCCGGTGCACTCATAATAAATCAGGCTGAGTACAACCCCTAAAATTACGATATCATGGTACAAGCGCATCCCCCTCCTCTCTCACTCTTGCCATTAGCAAATGGCCTTCTGCGGCAATATTGCCCGCAGCAAAAATAACCATATTTTCATCGGCTGCAAGATCAAGCTCGTCAGCGGAGGCAAAGCAGCGCACCGGTACTGGCCCCACTTTTTGCAGTTTGCGCGCAAAAGCTTTTTGGGCCGCGCCAAGCAGCCATACCTCGTCCGGCTTTAGCCGTTTGGCCAGCAAAAGCATATGTGCGGTGCGGTAGCCGCGGTCCCGTCGGTTGTTAATCAGCAACACTAGCCGGCGCTGTGCGAGTTCGTGTCGCTCTTTCATCTGATGCCACACCTGTTCGGACGATTGTGGGTCGTTGACCGATAATGCCCCTACAAAAAGTGCACCACCCGGCAACCGATGCAAGGAAAGCGCATACGGGTCCTTACAATAATGCGCCATCCCCTGCAATGCTTGCGGGCGCGGCACGCCAAGGTGTGCACACACTGCCAACGCCAATGCTACGTTCTCGTCAAAATCTATGGCTTGTGCCGGTAAATTTTCTGCGGTTGCCAGAATCGCCTTGGCGCCTTTTTGTGCTGCATTTTTTGCTATCTGCGGATAAAAAATTGCATCTGCGGTAAATACCACACCATTTTCTGGAATCATCGAGCAAAGCGAATCACAAATTTCTGACAGCGTGCCCCCCATCTCATCGGTGTGATCCAGCCGCACATTGGTAATAACGCCGATGTCAGCACGCATCATTTTTTGCTGCGACAGTTTTTGCAGTGCCGGGTCTACCGCCATGCACTCTGCTATCAAAACCTCCGCGCTATTTTCTGCGGCACGTTGCAACACCCAAAGCTGTTCTCGGATATTGGCCGGCCCGCGGCGGAGAATCTGTTGTTCGCCCCCCTCCGCATTAATTGTCATTGGCAAGGTTCCCGTGGTTTTGCAGAAGCATCGCTTTCCCCCAGCGCGCAGACCTGCGTCAATCAACCTTGTTACAGAAGATTTGCCGCGGATACCATTGACGTAAACCACATGCTGTAGCTTTGCCCGGTTGCGCAAGACGCGGCGGTTTTCATAAACCAGATAAATGATCTCGCCCGCAAACAGCAATAAAATAAAAAGCTCCAGCAATCGCGTCACATCCTTTCTTTACCATTATATAAGACACGCCTACAAAAGCCAAAGGAGAAAAAAGAGAGAAATTCTTCCAGCTGAGTAAGGCAGTGCATTAAATTGATTCGAAAACTTTCCTTTAGAAGATATATTTTATAAATTTCGCTCAGATAAAAAGCTATTCTTTTCAAACACTTACCTTTTAGCGAATGTTTGAATCCGCTTTTGAGCGACAAAATTTCATCTTCTCACCCCTAAAAATCCACGAAAGCCACGTGGTTTATCACAATTGTGTCGCTTATTTTCTTGAAATGACACTTTACTTATAAAGCGATAAAAGCTTCTTTTTTAGGAGCTAATTAGAAAATAAAAATCCGCAGAAGCTATCTTCTGCGGATTTTTTTATTCGGTTTTCGGCTGTGCCGTTACCGTTGGAGGTATGGTTTTAATCCCAAACACAAAATAGACGATATGAAACACCCAGACTGCTGCAAGGATCATGCGACCAATTGGGACTCTGCCCATCATCAAAAATCCAAATGCCATGGTCACGGTAACCAGAAGCATAATGCGCAGCTTGGTTTTCCATGTCATGCCCTCCCCTTTTACGAAGGATTCAAGATTGTTTTTATAAAGCTTTGTCGCAACAAACCAATGATGCAAACGCTCAGAGCTTTTGCCAAAGCAGCACGCTGCCAACATTAGAAATGGAAAAGCCGGCAGCAGTGGCAGTGCAGCGCCCAGTGCCCCAAGCCCTACCCCAATACAGCCAAGGGTAATATAAATCACTTTTTTCAATTTCATTGACTCTCTGCCTTTCTTCGCTTTTCCCGGGTGCTTTCTATTACATGTCGCACCGCCATAACAGGGTGCACAAACAGCATCCGCGGTCCTGCAAAACGCATCACTTCGCGAATTTTTTCGCGCATCTCCGCGTTATAGCAATGCACCTTGCAGTTAGAACAAAACGTCTTTGTTTCCATAAACGGGCACTTATCACTGCGCGCTCTGGCATACGCCTCCAACGCGGCACAATCAGCACACAACCCTTCTAAAGCGCCATGCTTTTTGCGGCAATAAAGCTGAATCATTTCGCTTACCAGTTGCTTTTCCCGCTCGCGCTTATCTTGTTGTTTCATTAGCTCACCCGGCCATGCTCTACGCTGTACACGCTATCTGCCAGCCGCATGGTAGACGCACGGTGAGATACCAACACCACGGTTTTGCCCTTGCGCTGCTCGGCAATAGATTTCAAAATCACTGCTTCATTCAGGCTGTCGAGGTTGCTGGTCGGCTCGTCCAGCAGCATAAATGGTGCATCGTGCAAAAAGGCACGTGCCAAGCCGATACGTTGACGCTCGCCGCCAGAAAGCGTGTCACCAAGCTCGCCGACATGTGTTTCGTAGCCTTGTGGCAGCTTGCTGATAAAATCATGCACCGCCGCTTTTTTGCAGGCTTCTTCAAGTTCAGCTTGGGTTGCATCCAGTTTTGCAATGCGCAAATTATTTGCAATGCTATCCTGAAAAAGGTGCGTTTCCTGTGTGACAAATCCCTGCATCTCTCGCAGACAGGTGGTGTTGATCTCGTTGATGCTGTGCCCAGAAACAGCAATTTCGCCTTGCTCTGCCACCCAAAAGCGCATCAGCAGCTTCAGTAAGGTAGATTTTCCGCTACCGCTTTTGCCGGTAACGCCAATCACCTTTCCTTCAGGGAAGTTCGCCTTTACATTTTGCAAAATCTCTTCACCACCGTAAGAAAAACTTAAATTTTCAACGCTTGCACCGGAGAACTCACAATCTGTTTTGCCGGTAATCTCTTCTGCTACCGGTTTTTCTTCTAAAATATCCAGCACGCGATTGCCTGCGGCAAAGGTGTTTTGCAATCCGCTGCCGAGGTCTGCCAGTGCCACAAACGGGCCAAACGAGCTCATCAGTGTAATCACAGCAATCAGCGCGCGAGAAAAGTTAATCTGTCCGCTAAGCAGCAATGCCGACGCCACAAAAAGCATCAGTAAATCAAACAGCAAAATAGCCGTCTGCGTCATTGCAGTGTTGGTTCCCGCTCGGTCTTTCATTGCTTTTTGCTGGGCAGACAGCTGCTCTGTTCTGCTTTGCATTTCTGCCAGGCGTTCTTGGCCGGCATTATATTGCAGCGTTTCTGAAAGCCCGCGCAAACTATCCAGCACAAAGGTGCTCAGTTCGCCGGATTGACGACGAAAGCTCAGCCCATTATCTTTGCTGCATCTAGAGGTGACGAGCGGAATAATAACACCTACGGTAAGGTATGCCACCAGTGCAACCGCCGCCAACACCGGGTGCAGATGCCCGATGATTTTGCCCATAAAAAGCGCCATCAGAAAAGCAATAAGTACCGGTGAAATGGTATGCGCATAAAAAACTTCGAGCAGCTCAATATCCGAGGTGATGATGGAGATGAGGTTGCCTTTATCTTTGCTCTCCAACTTTGCCGGGCACAAACGCCGCAGTGCAGCAAATACTTTATCTCGTAATAAAGCGAGCAGTTTAAACGCAATAAAGTGGTTGCAGTATTGCTCGCCATAGCGAAGTACGCCGCGCAGCAGCGCAAAAATTAAAACTGCCACAAAAACCGTTTTCGCCGTAAAGTGAACGCTCATACCCAGAATATCCAGCAGTGCCATACCGCCGAATACCGGAATCATGACAGCGCACAAATGCCCCAGCGTGCCGAGCAGCACTGCTAGTGTCATATATCCTGCAAGCGGGTTTACCAGGCCAATCAGCCGCATGCAAACCTTGAAATTGCTTCTTTTTTTCATGCTTTCGCCTCCTGTGCAAACTGCTCCAGATTTTGCTGCGTATTCCAAAGCTGCGCATAAACGCCGCCTTTTGCAAGCAGCTCGGCATGGGTACCGAACTCTTTCACTATGCCGCTCTCCATTGCGCAAATGACGTCTGTGCCTTGGGCATTCGCAAGGCGATGCGTAATGAGAATGACTGTTTTCGTCTTTGCCAATTGCTGAATCTCTTCCATAATCTCATTTTCACTTTCGACATCAACATTAGAAGTTGCCTCGTCAAAAATGTAAACCGGGCTGTCGTGCAGCATTGCGCGTGCCAAAGCCAAGCGCTGGCGCTGCCCGCCCGAAAAATTGCTGCCCTTTTCGGCAAGTCGGGTGTCCAGCCCGTTTTCACTACGCAGAAACTCTGCCAAGTTTACCTGCTCAAGCACCTGCCACAGGGCATCCTCGGTTGCAGCCGGTGCACCCATGCGCAGGTTTTCGCGCACCGTGCCCTTAAACAGGTAGCTGTCAAAACCTACATAGGTCATGCCGCGCATCAGGCTCGCTTCAGAAATGTCTTTCAAGTTTATGCCGCCAATGGTAACTCTGCCGGTGTAATCGCTGTTGCACCCCATGAGGATAGAAGCCACCGTAGATTTACCGCAGCCGGATTCCCCTACGATTGCAGTGAAACTGCCTGCGGGGAAAGAAAAGTTAATCCCGTGAAGAATCTCACGCTCCGGTTCGTAAGAAAAGCGAAGATTTTCGCAGCGAATCGTGCTGTCTTGCGGAAAATCAGCCGTACCACGCATATTAGGCTCTGCGATATCCAGCAGACGAAAAATCTTTTCGCTTGCGGCCATGCCGTTCATCGCAATATGAAAAAAACTGCCCAAAAGCCGCATCGGTATGTAGAAATCTGCCGACAGCAAAATAATCGCCAGCGCACCGCCAAGGCTTACCGCGCCGCTGCGCAACTGTGTGGCTGCCATAATCACGCCCAGCGCGGCGCCACCGTAGGCCAGTGCGTCCATCAGCGTAATTGAGTTTAGCTGCATGGTAAGCACTTTCATCGTGATTTTACGAAAGCGCTCAGACTGCTCGTTCATTTCCTGATGTTTAAACTCATCTGCCTGGTAAATCTTCATCGTGGTAAGACCCTGCAGGTTTTCCAAGAAAGTGTCGCCCAGCGTGGTGTACTCTCCCCAATATTTCGCGAGCAATTTTTTTGCAAAGGTTTGCACGGCTGCAATGGTAATGGGAATGAGCGGCACACAAACCAGCAGCACCGACGCAGCGGGAACGTTGATAAAGCAAAGTACCACAAATAGGGTAAGCGGTGCCAGCATACTGTAAAAAAACTGCGGAAGGTAAGCACCGAAATAGGTCTCCAACTGATCAACACCTTCTACGGCTACTTGTACCACCTCGGCTGCCGAAGCTTTTTCTTTATAGGTCAGCCCCAGCCGCAGCAGTTTTTCATAAATCAGCTGCCGCAGCGTGCTTTTTACTGATTTCGAAGAAAGAAACCCCATTTTTGTGGCGGCTTTGGTGCAAACAAAACGTACTGCAACGGCGCAGGTGATTACCAAGGCTGTAAACGCCAGCGTTTTGTTGCTCGCAGTGCCTTCATACAGTTTTTGCATCAACCGCGTTACAGCTAAAATCATGCCGATGTTGGCGACAAGTGCAGTCCATTGCAGCGCCACGTTACCGGCGATGTATTTTTTGCTTTCCGGCACTGTACCGATAAGCCGTTTGTTAATCATCATAACCTATTTCCCTTTACATTCGATGTTCTCGCCGTTCCTCTTTACCAAAGAGTTACGGTGGCATTTTCTATTATTTGGCTTGGTTAGTTTAAGCTAACTGCTTGTGTAAAAAATAAGTTAGTGCAAGCTAACCGTTTTTTATCATACGGACTTTCCTTAAAAAAGTCAAGCAAATTTCAGTTTAAGCTTGATAGGAAATAATACCAAAATGTTTTTTCAAAAATTTATTTTTGCTTTTACTTCATTCACAGTTTTTGTTAATTGCTTACCTTTATATAGAAAAAAGCAAACGGCAACGGGCCATGCCTCGCCGTTTGCTCTTTCGCTGCCTTCCATATAACGAACATTTTTCTCTGTTTCATTTTTGTCCATCATCGCAAACCTTGCATGATAGCTGTACTGTCGCAGGTTCTAAAATACAGCTTTCATTTTTATAAAAGCCAAAACAGGGCCACCCTTTCGGGCGACCCTGCCTTAGCTTTAGAGAAGCGCGGGAAACTTGCGCTCTAACAAGTTCCTGGGTTTTGCTGCGGAGCGAAAAACCCTGATAGGAATCTCCTCCCCAAAAAGCTCTCGGCGGAGAGTGCCTTCTGGCGGGCGGAGCGATTACAACTTGGCTTTCTGCTTCTGCACAAAGCAGTTTTGCCAGGCCCTATCACCAAATAAGACTCCCGGCGGCGGCTGCGCCCTTGCTTTGCACAGCGACCGCTTGGTGCTGATTTCAACAGCACTCGTAAAATATTTCAAAACACTTCTTGTTCAGAAAATTTCTTATGCTACCTTCTCTTTTTTGCGCTGCATGAGAGCATTTACAACCGGAATCAGTGCAAAGCCCAAGATGACCAGAACGATGACGATTGCAACCGGACGGGTCAGGAAGTAAGCGAACAGGCCGCCCTTGGTGCTTGCCATCAGCAGTGCACGGCGGAAGTTTGCTTCCAAAATGTCAGCAAGCACAACGCCCAGAACCAGCGGAGCCGGCTCGAAGCCATAGATTTTCATTAAGTAGCCAATGACACCGAAGATGAGCATGATCAAAACTTCGTACATGCTGTTGGCAAGTGCGAAGGTGCCGATGGTTGCAAGTGCTACGATGATGGGCACCAGCACAGAGTTCGGCACGAGGCAAACTTTTGCCATCTGTTTTGCCATGGTCAGACCGATAATACCCATAAGGATATTTGCAAACATAAAGCCAAGGAAAATTGCGTAAGTAGTCGGCGCTTTAGCACCGGTGAAGAGCTCGCTGCCCGGCTGCAAGCCGTGCATCAGCAGTGCACCGTACAAAATAGCGGTAACGGGGCTGCCCGGGATGCCGAGCGTAAACAGCGGAATCAGTGCACCACCGCAAGCTGCGTTGTTAGCTGCTTCCGAAGCAGCAATACCCACAGTAGAACCCTTGCCGAATTCTTCGGGGTTTTTAGAAGAGCGTTTTGCCATGCTATAGCTGATCCAAGCTGCGATAGAGCAACCAGCTGCCGGAATAAAGCCGACAAAGGAGCCAATCAGAGAGCTGCGCATCATGGTCGGGCTAAGCTTTTTGGCATTGCCCTTCTCCCAGCGTTTGCCGGTAAGCGCTTTCGAGGGATCGTCTACGATGGTGTTGCCACGGCCGGTAATCAGACGATCTACCAGAATCAAAACCTGGGCAATCGAGAACAAGCCGATGAGAATCGGGGTGGAGTCAAGACCATCCTCCAGCCACATCTGGCCAAAGGTAAAGCGAGAAACGCCGGTAATCGAGTCCATGCCGACGCAGCCGATTAACAAACCGACCAGCGCGGAGAAGATGCCCTTTGCACGGTTTTTTCCGGTAAGGCCGGAAACGACCAGCAAGCCAAAGCAAGCAATCAGGAAGTACTCAAGCGCAGAGAAACGAAGGCTGAGTTTTCCCAGCACGGGGGCAAACAGGATAAGGCACAGTGCGCCAATAATGCCGCCGACCACAGAAGCAACGGTAACAACCGAGATTGCTTCCATGCCTCTGCCTTTTTTGGCCAGCTCGTAACCGTCTTCGGTTGTAGCTGCCGAAGCTGCCGTGCCCGGTGTGTGGCACAAAACTGCAGTGATGGAACCGCCATAAACACCGGTGGTGTACATTGCGGTCATCATGACCAGTGCAGCCTGAGGGCTCATGGAGAATGTGATGGGAATCAGCAGTGCAATACCCACCGAAGGTCCAAGGCCGGGGATAATACCAATCGCCATGCCTGCAACAACGCCAATGACAAGTGCCAAAATCACTTCCCACGAAGCGAAAAGCCCCAGGGCGCTAGTAATGTATTCTAACATATTCTATTACCTCCCTGGTTAAATAAAGCGGAAATAAGATCCCAAAATGCCGATTTTGTAGATGGGCAGTTTCAGAATAACAACGAACAGGATGTAGGTGATAACCACGTACGAAACGGTGATAATCACATTTACCTTCCAGGACTTTACACGCAGGTACTTCTGTGCAAAAAGCAGGAAGATGGGGGTGGCTACCCAGTAACCGATGTATTTAAAGCCCAGATAGTAAATAAAGATAAACAGCAAGAACAAGAATGCATTTTTGCTGCTTTTCAGGGTCATGGCGTACTGAAACTCGCCTTCTGCCTCTTTGGTTTTGCGCAGACCATTAACGATAACAATCAATGCGCAGACTGCCATCATCGCACAAAGCGCGACCGGCAGTACCGATGCTTGTCCCGGAATATTCAAAGAAAGCACCAATACCCAAGCAGAGAAGGCCAGCAAAACCGCGCCAACCCAAACGTCACGATGGATTTGTTTTTTCATAGTATCCTCTTCTCCATACACATAAACACCAATGCAGTGAATCTGTTTTCGTAAAAAAGGGTGCCCTTATAACAAGGGCACCTTTTTTAGATTAACCCCAGATTTCCTGGCGTGCCTCAACCTGGCTCTGCAGCAATTCTGCATATTCTTCGCCACTGGTGTTGTCCAGCTGCAAGCCGAGGGTAGCCATATCTTTAATGTAAGTTTCGTCCTGCATAGCCTTCTGCATGGCCTCGTTCATCATAGTAACGATTTCTTCCGGCACGCTGTTCGGGTAGAAGTAGCCGCGTGCTGCAAATGCAACATAGCTTTTGCCGGTAGCTTCTTCAATGGTCGGCACGTCGGGCATAAAGTCGTTGCGCTCGTCAGCAAAGACGGAAAGAATCTTCATTTCGCCCTTCTCGTAGTAGCTCTGTACGTCCGAGATGGAAGCGAAGAATACGTCGGTATCGCCTGCGAGGAACATGCTGCGGCCGTCAGATGCGCCGTCAACCGGGATGGTAACAATCTGAGTGCCGAAGTTGTTGTTGAACCACTGTGCGGTGGTAGAGTCACCGTCGGTGATGCCGGTAGCCTGTGCGGAGATCAGTACCGGGTTTGCTTTTGCATACTCGATAAAGCTATCCATATCGCTAAAGCGGGTTTCGTCTGCACGAATGGCGATAACGTTGTAATCAAGCACCTGGTTGGAGAGCACCTGAACGTCGTCAAGGGTGTATTTGCGCGGGTTTTCGGGATCAAGCGCACCCATAACATAGTTGTGGTTGATGAGGCCGATGGTGTAGCCGTCGTCGTAATCGCCGGTGATCAGGTCGGTCCAGGCGATCCAGCCGCCGGAGCCAGTCTGGTTCTCTACAACAACGTTGACGCCCAGCTCTTTAGAAAGTGCGGTTGCCATGTAGCGAGCGCCGAGGTCGGTGCCGCCGCCAGCAGAAAAAGGACATACCAATGTAATAGGCCCACTGGGAAATGCACCTTTTGCCGGCTTGCTAGCCGTGTCAGAACCGGCTGCCGAAGAGGAAGCCGCGCCACCACAGCCCACCAGCGCAAGCGCAAGGGACATGGACAGGATTGCAGCGATAATTTTTTTCATAGTCTTCTGTTCTCCTTTTGTTTTGTGTTCTTTTTCGTTTTCATCTGCACGGGCAAAACTGTGCAAAATTTAGCCTCAGCCCGTGACGATTTATGTTGTTATTATACAAACGCCTGCACTTCTTGACCAACAGTTTTTCCCTGGTCACCAACAATTAAAAGGCTGTTGCCGGAAACTGCTTACAGCCACCCGGAACAGCCTTTTGGTTGTTAAAACAAACGTTTTTTCTGTTGGACAGTAGTGTACTTCTGTTTTTATACTATCCCCATACGTAAGATTATTTTCGTGCAAGCCACCCACCGGCAACGTACGGCAAAAAAACAAAAGGATAGGTTAAAACGATGAACAAAAAAGAACGCGTGTATGCAGCTATTCATTTTCAGGAGACCGACGAGATTCCGTACTCTTTTTGGAGTCATCTGCCGGGCATCGATCTGGATGCTACTCAGTTAGCTCATGCTACTTATGATTTTTATAAGACATATGATCTTGACTTTATCAAAACCATGAACAACGGCATGTATGCCATTGAAGATTTCGGCTGCGAAATCGACTATTCCGAAATTGAAAAAGGCGGCGTCGCCAAAATCGTTTACACCCCGGTACAGGCACCGGAAGACTGGAGCAAAGTGCAGCCCTGCTCGATTCACGAGGGCAGCCTTGCCCGCGAGTTGGACAGCTTGAAACAGCTGCTTGAGCTGGTAAAGGACGAGAACGTTCCTGTTATCTTTACTGTTTTCTCCCCCATTACCATTGCAGATAAACTGTGTGGCAAAAAAGTGCTCGACCATATCCGTGCCGGTTATGGCGAAGAAGTAAAGCGCGCTCTTTCTGTCATCGCTGAAACCACTGCCCAGCTGGCTGCGGAAGCAATTCGTTTGGGTGCAGACGGCGTCTTCTTTGCTTCTCAGATGAGCGTTTATGACGTTATGGACACCGAAGTCTATCTCGAATACGGCAAACCGTACGACATTCAGGTGCTCGAGGCGGCAAAAGACGGCTGGATGAACACGCTGCACGCTCATGGTTCCAATATTATGTTTGACGTTCTGCGCGATTACCCGGTGCATGTATTCAACTGGCACGCATGGGAAACCCTGCCCGCCATTGACGAGGCACAGCAGCTGACCGGCAAATGCCTGATGGGCGGCCTGAACCGTACCGACATCACCAGCTGTGACCGCAACGCCATTCGCCACCAGATTTTCGATTGCAAACGTCTCACCGGCGGCCGCGGCCTGATTCTTACCCCGGGCTGCGTCATTCGCTACCCGCTGAATAAAGGCATGCTTTCTTACATCCGTTCCGCAAAAGAATCCGTAGAAGGCTGCACTTGCGGCAGCTGCTGCTAATCTACACCGTCCTTATTCATCAAACACCTCTTTGGCTGCTTTGATGAACTCGGTGACCGAGCGCGCATGATACCCACCTTTTTTGGTGCCGATGACCAATTGGCTGCTTGCCAAAGAGTCATCCAGCAAAAAGCAGAACAGATCTGACGAAGGCTTATTTGCCTTTTTCAGCTCGTCCCATAGAAAGGTTTTTGCACAAAGGCTGACCCCGATGCCAGCGCGGCAAAGGGCCAGCATTGTCATTGTATTGTAGGTGTGTGCAGACACCATCGGTTCAAAACCGCCTTCTTTGGCAGATACTTGATGAAGGAGCTGGCCGGTCCAGGAGCTGCTGTTCGCCACAACAAACGGACAGTGTGCAAAGGTTTGCAGCGGTAGCGATTTGCTGCTCATAATCTGCTGGCGCTCTTCTTCGGAAAAATATTGCTGCAAAATTGGGGCAGGCACCACAATGTACTGGCTTTCGAAAAACAGCGGCTGTGTTTCAATCAGTTCGCTGGCAAAATCAAACCCGATGGCCACATCAATTTTGCCCAGCTCCAGCCGTTCGCGCAGCGCGCTTTGGTCCCCTTCATACACATGAATCCGCACTTGGGGAAAGCGGCGGTGGTATTCACTGATTAGGCGGGGAAGCATGATATTTCCCCGGGAAGGTGCAATGCCAACCGTCACTTCGCCCCGACGGAAGTCTTTGATATCCAGCAGCTCTTTTTCTGCCTTTTTATGTAATGCCAAAATTTCTTTGGCGTTGCTGTAAAGGCTTTCTCCCGCTTCGGTAAGCGAAATGGGCGCGTGCCGGTCAAAAAGCAGCACACCATATTCGTTTTCTAGTTTTTTAATATGGTTGCTCAACGACTGCTGAGAGATAAAAAGTTGTTTTGCCGCTCTGGAAAAATTCAATTCTTCCGCTACTACTACAAAGTAGTGTAAGTTTAAAAAATTCATGTAATTGCCCCTTATGTAAATAAAGATAAAATTTTAATTGAAAATTCGAGCTATGGCTACATTAAGAATAACATATCGCACTTTTTAGCACAAGAAAGCGCATTTTTTACACCCCTGCGCAATCACGCCTGGCAAGAAACAGAATAGGAGTTTAAACATTATGGATGAGATGCTCTACCAAAACCATCTGGCCCTTTTAAAACAAAATTTGAAACTCGCACTGGGTTGCACAGAGCCCATTGCAGTTGCTTACGCGTCGGCAAAAGCCCGCGAGCTTTTGGGCACCGAGCCCTGCAAGCTGACCGTCGAATGCAGCGGCAACATCATTAAAAACGTAAATGGCGTCGTGGTGCCGAATTCTGACCAAATGAAGGGCGTAGATGTGGCTGCGGTGCTCGGCATGGTCGGCGGCGATGCGTCCCGTCAACTCGAAGTGTTGCAGGGTGTCACGAAAGAGCATATCGCCAAAACCGCTCAGCTTTTAGAGCAAAACTTCTGCTGCTGCCGTTTGGTAGAGGGTGTTGAAAACCTTTACATCCGCGTATTCATTGAATCCGCAGACGGCCACAACGCCGAAGTTGTGATGCGCGATTACCACACGAATATCACTCATATTGAGAAAGATGGCACTGTCCTTCTTGACCAGCAAAACCCGGTTACCGCAGCCCCGGCTGAAGCCGAAACTACCTCTGGCCGTCCCGAGTTGATGACTCTGCAAAACATTGTGGAGTTCGTAAACGAGGTAAAACTGGAGGATCTGAAACCTATCCTCAGC
Organism: Pygmaiobacter massiliensis; assembly: GCF_900199435.1. GTDB lineage: Bacteria > Bacillota > Clostridia > Oscillospirales > Ruminococcaceae > Pygmaiobacter > Pygmaiobacter massiliensis. The sequence continues at coordinate 1,401,629 of NZ_OAML01000003.1, read as the reverse complement.
GCACAGATTACCTGCAACTCTGCCATCTCGGAAGAGGGTCTCAAAAACGCCTGGGGCACCCAGGTAGGCCGCACTTTGCTTGAAATTTATGGCGACGACGATGTGCGTGTTCGTGCACGTGCTGCGGCTGCCGCTGGCAGTGATGCCCGCATGAGCGGCTGCACTCTGCCCGCTGTAATCAATTCCGGCTCTGGCAACCAGGGCATCACTGTTACCCTGCCCGTTGTGGAGTATGCACGCGCACTCAATGCTTCTGAAGAGAAGCTGTACCGTGCACTGGCACTCTCCAACCTGGTCAGCATCCAGCAGAAAAAGTATATCGGTAGCCTTTCTGCTTACTGCGGCGCTGTTTCTGCTGCAACCGGTGCTGCTTGCGGCATCGCCTACCTGCAGGATGAATCGTTTGCTATCATCTGCGATACCATCGTTAACTCGATTGCCACCATTGGCGGCATGGTTTGCGACGGCGCGAAGCCCAGCTGTGCTGCAAAAATCTCGGTAGCAGTAGAAAATGCTTTGAATGCACTTGAAATGGCAAAACGCAAACGTGCGTTCCAGCCGGGCGAAGGCATTGTAAAAGAAACCGCTGAAGAAACCATCAAAAGCGTTGGCCGTATGGCACGCGAGGGTATGCGCAGCACCGATGTCGAGATTCTCAACATCATGCTCAACAACTAATTTCCGCAAAGCTCTGCTTTGTTTTTCTGCTTACTTTGTACGACTTGTCCTGGTACATCGCTTCTGTCAGAATAACCATCCAATTGCAAAAAGGCCCACTCGGATTTATCTCCGGGTGGGCCTTTTTGTTTTTGCAGCGCGATTCCGCCTTATAATAATGGACAAAGCTGTCCGCACCGGTGTCATCGTTTCAGCCTCTATGCCATCCTCACCAGTTGCCTGGCGTGTTATGATGATAAAAATAAAAAAAATATAAAACTTGCGCAACCTCGCCCTGTTTTCGGGGTCCTTATAAGTGAAAGGCCTTTATGCTGACGGAAAGGAGGATACAATGCACGATCACGAAATTATTGCGCTTTATGAAACGCGCAACGAACAAGCTGTGGCAGAAATGCAGGCGCGCTACGGAAACTACGGTTTTTCTATCGCTTACAATATTTTAGGCAGCAGCGAAGATGCTGAGGAATGTGTCAATGACGGCTACTTACGGCTTTGGAACAGCATTCCCCCACAAAAACCTGAGGTGCTTTGCGCTTTTTGGGGAAAGATTGTGCGCAACCTTGCACTCAACCGATACAAACACTTTACTGCTCAAAAAAGAAACCTCGGGCAAATCCCGCTGGCACTTTCTGAGCTGGAGGACTGTATTACCCCTGCGCATTCTTTACAGACTGCAACCGAATGCAGAGAAATTACTGCCTCTATTAATCGCTTTTTAAAGGAGCAGACGGCGGAAAATCGAATTATTTTTATCAAGCGGTACTGGTATCTTATCTCGGTAGAGCAAATTGCTACCCAGCTGCAAATAAGTGAGAGCAAAGTTAAATCTTCGCTTTTCCGTACCAGAAACAAGCTAAAATCACACCTGCTGAAAGAGGGGATTTCTTTATGAATCAAAATGAAAAATTAATGCACGCCATTGGCGGGATAGACGATAATCTGATTGCCGAGGCTGACAAAAAAGTTACATCTAAAAAAATCAAGCTGCGCTGGGTTGCGCCCATTGCCGCTGCACTTGCTCTGACAGTAGCTGTCGGTGCGGGCTACCAGCTGCGCAACCAGGGTGGCCTTACCACCACTCCTCCCCCGGGCTATACCGACGGTGTAGGCAACACCAGCCCGATGGAAATGCGCAGATTTTTCAATTACAACGGTTTGCGCTATGCCTATGAAAGTAATCTTATCCCGGACCAGTATCTCGAGCTGGAAAATGAAGTGGCAGAGATTACCGCAGACCTTAGCACTGACCCGGAAAAGCTGGCAGCAGCCGACCTTGCAGGCACCTTTTTACCCGGCAGTAAAATTTATTCTATCAAAGGGCAAAGCCCCGACCTTCGCCTTGCAGTTTCTGATGGCGAAAAAGTTTACGTTTGTCAGGTTACCGATACCCTCAGCGGAGAAGGGCTTGACCTTGCTTCTTTCTTTCAAAACACTGGCATCTTCGAGAACACTCTCGAAATTATAGTATTTGATCACTTTGGGCAAGAGCTTCTCAAAGAGCTTGACCAAACCGCAGCGCAGCAACTGCTTTCGCTGGTGGAAGACGCACAAAAAGCCAAACTCAGCAACGAGCAATACGAACAAATCGGCACCATGCAGACCAACGGCAAGTCTTTCTCTGTGGAGTGCTCGTTGAACGACGGCACCCAGTACCAATTCTATGCCATTCCGGAGCTGGGACTCGTGATGGTCGGTGACAACACCTACGAGCTTACCGCCGAGGGCAAAGACGCTTTTGCTTCCCTGCTCGCAAATTAAACTTTGCTGCGAAGCATGGGTAAGTCTGCGGACAATTCACTTTGTGCGCTTACCCCCGCTTTCTTTATGGGCACCAAAAAAGAGGAGACGAAAGTCTCCTCTTTTTGTATTACAAACCATTTATGAGAAACGGGCGGCTTGCTTTTTCTGGTATTCTTTAACCTGCGCCTTTATGTAAGCAACCGATGACGTAGCATTGAAATCAGGGCATCCTCTGCACCAGCGTGTAGCAGGTAGCTTTCTGCTGTGCCATAGGTATTTGCAATAAAATCAAGTGCCTTTTCAATCTCGCAGGGGGCTGACGAGAACACGGCATCCGGAATCACAATCCCATGGTTTTGCAGCATACGCTGTTGTTTTTGCTCAAAAATCTGCTGCATATTTTTTTGGCTGGTGCTATAATCGGCTATAATTTGCTCGCGCGGCACCCCGGCAAGTAAAAGCAGCAACATCGCCACCACCCCGGTGCGGTCTTTGCCCGCAGAGCAATGAAACAAAACGGTTTGGTCGCTGTGGGCCGCAAAAGTTTTAAGCACTTTCAACAATTTTTGCGCACTGTATTGTAGCAATTCCACATACACTTCGCCCATGCTGGGGGGCATGTCTTTCGTAAAGCCGCTCGAGGCTGCTTTGTCCAGCATGGGGAAAGAATAGTAGCTTACCTGTTGCAACAGTGCCTCGGGGCTGGGTTCTTCGGCCCGCTCTTTTTCGCTGCGCAGGTCAACCACACAGCCCACGCCATACGCCAGCAAAAATTCAATATCGGCCTGAGTAAGCGCAGCAAGCCCATCTGAGCGCAAAAAGCGATGTGTTTTGGTCACGGCACCATCGGCAGCGGGGTATCCGCCGAGGTCTCGTGTATTGCGGGTGCCGCAAAGAGGCAAAGGCTGCGAACTGCAAATAAATTTAGACATGGCTTTCTCCTACTTTCGATTTGGTCAGCGCCCCCCAGCGGGTGCCTTGTGCAGTGCGGCGCGAGATTTTCTTTTTCGCCGTGTGCAGGCTGGTGTTTTCCCACACATCTTCACGCATATTTGCGCGAATATATACCACTGCTCCACCAAGGCAAATGAGGAACATCAGCACCGAAAGTGCAGCCGCTCTTTGGTAGTCCATGTAGGTGCTTGTTTGCTGGTATAAAAGAATACCCAGCATTTTCGGATTATTCGGGCCGGTCAGGTACGGAATGGTAAACGAGCCAATCTGTCCCATCAAAATAAAAGTAGCGCTGACGATGATGTCTTTGTAAGTAAGGGGCAGAATGATGGTTTTTAGAATATTCCAGGCCGAGCAGCCGCAGTCGCGGGCGCTCTCAATGTAAGAATCGTTTACGCTGGATAGCGCCGCGCTGAGCAGCATGGCCGAGAAAGGCACCGAAAACCACAGGTTGCACAGAATGATTCCTTTAATATCATATATAAGCCCGGGTTGATACTGTATGCCAAAAGCGAGCAAAATGCGGTGAATCAGTCCCGCATCTTTAATCACATTCATCACCGCATACACAGCGGCAATGCCCGGCATAAAGCGCGGCAGCAGATATAATTTGCCAAGCAGCCTGCTGACTGGCCCTTTTGAAAACCGGAGGTAAAGTGCGAGCAAAAAGCTGAGCACCACGCTAAGCGCCATCACCGAAAGTGAAACTACAAGAGTAAATACAAAGCTTTCAAAACTTTCTCTGCTTTTAAAAAAATAAAGGTAATTATCTAGCGTAAACGCGCCGTCTGTGGTGCAGAAGGATTTGACCACTGTGTTAATTACCGGCAAAACCACGACGCAGAGCATGATTGAAAATGCCGGCAGCACCATAATGTAAGGCAGCCATTTATGCTGTTTTTGTTGTGTCATAAAAGATTGTCACCTTTCTGTGCTGGCAAATGCGCCAGGCGTGCCTGTGCTTATTTTGCCAGCGGAGAAATCTGTTCTGCCCAGCGTGTGCGCAAATCCACCATCATAGAGCCAATCGAAAAGTAGCGCAGGCTTTTCATATCAGTTTCTGCCAGCCAATCAGCATTATCCAGATTCTCAAGCTTAGCGGAGTCCACAACAGGCGAAGCATACATCGTATTCCAGCCCAGAGACTGTGCCTCATAGCTGAGAAAATAATCAATAACGGAAAGTGCAGCTTCTTTATCTTTTGCGATGGTAGGGATGCAGAACCCGGCCAGTGCGCCCATAAAAGAAGGCTCAATCTGGGTAAGTTTGATGGATTCCGGCATGGTGCCCATGGCTTTTTGGCTAAGCACCATATTTACAAAAGCAGGGGTCATATCAATCTGCTTGGTTGCCAGCAAGTCCAGCGCGCCGGCATTTTTCATCGGGTACTGCACCTTGCCCGCGGTCTGGTAAAGGTACGGGTGCAGCTCTTCAAGCAGGGCGAAAGCGCTATCCCACTCTGCCGTGTGTTCGTCTTTCCACTTCAGGTCAGCGCTGGTAGCTGCCTCGGCGGGCAGCTGATTGTACACGGTGTTCGCTACAAAGCTGGTGCCGCTGCCACCGGTGGACGGGTCACAATAAGTAAATCGGCCCGGATTCTCTTTAATCCATGCATACAGTTCCTCTTCCGTCTTGGGCGGATTCGGGACAGTTTCTGAGTTATAAGCGAGATACACCGCCGTGCCGCGGTACGGCACAAAGGTATCGCCCACCACGTTTTCTTTAAAAATCACATTCTCATAATTCGGGATTTTAGAAGTGTCGATTGGGATAAAAAAATCAGGAGCAGTCTGTGCCAGAATCGAAGAGATGCCGCTGTCATCCAGCGCAATCAGATCAAAATCGGTATCGGTTTCCCCTGCTGCGTAAGCTGCCGCCAAGCGGTCGGGCAGGCTTTGCTCGCTCGTACCGGATACGACAAACTGAATTTCAACACGAGCTTTTGTGTTATAGTTGGCATCCGCATTATGCGCATCCGCGACTGCCTGCAGCGCATCGCGCACTTCTTGCCCGCCATGGCCCCAGATGGTGACTGTGGGCACCTGTGCTGCACCAGACTGAGAAGCTGCGCCCGCCGAAGCAGTGCCGCCGGTTGCGGTAGAGCCACAGGCAGTCATCGAGAGGCCGAGCGCTGCCGCCAGCATTGCCGCACCGCACTTTTTAGCCAAAAGATTGCGTTTTTTCATGGATGGTTCCTCTTTCTTTTCTTGAATTTAGAAAAATTTATTCACTCAACAAGGAGAGAATCGGTTAAAAAACAGTCTGCCGGGTGATGGTGTAATGCACCCGCTGCCCTTGGGTAAAATCAGCCAGACGCTCTTTGGGCAAAAACACCTTCAGCGTTTCTCCGCTGGCGGCCCGCAAAAAGATTTGCGCGTAGTGCCCCAGCAACATAATATTTTCAATCTCACCGTTTCCTCCGGCGCCGCCGCTGGTAATAGAGATATCTTCCGGGCGCACAGCAAGTGTTTCGCTGCCGTGAGAGATAAAATTCATTTCTCCGATAAAGCCTGCAACAAAGCGGCTCGCCGGGGCGTTATAAATTTCTGTCGGTACCGCCAGTTGTTCAATATTTCCCTGGTGCATCACCGCAATTCGGTCAGAAACGGCCATTGCTTCTTCTTGATCATGGGTAACGAACAACACGGTAAGGCCTGCCTCGTTCTGGATGCGCTTCAGCTCTTCTCGCATCTGGCCGCGTATCTTTGCATCCAGCGCAGAAAAAGGCTCGTCCAGCAGTAATAAAGATGGCTTGAGTACCAGCGCACGAGCAATGGCAATGCGCTGCTGCTGCCCGCCAGACAGCTGTGCAGGGTACTTTTTTTCGCTGCCGCTCATATTCACCAGCTGCAACATGGCACGAATTTCTTCCTGCATTTTTTCTTTCGGCTCTTTGCGCAGCTTTAAGCCAAAGGCCATATTTTCATAAACGGTCATGTGTGGCCACAGATTGTAGCTTTGAAACACCATTCCCGTAGGGCGTTGTTCCGGCGCAAGGTTTTGAATTTCTTTGCCGTCCAGCACAATTTTACCGCTGTCGATTTTATTGAATCCGCCAATGGCGCGCAAAATCGTGGTTTTGCCACAGCCGGAAGGTCCCAGCAGGGTAAGCAGCTCGTTTTGGTGTACTTCCAGGTTGATATTTGCAACACCTTCGTTTGCGCTGAATTTTTTTGTAAGGCCAGAGATAGCCAGTTTTACCGGGGAATTGTTCTTCATCAATATGCTCCATTCTGCCGCACTGTACGGCATACACAATACGAAAAAGTTCTGTTACATTTTAAGACCATTGGACAAAGCACTTGCACTGAGGTATTTGCGAAATACAATCATCAGCACCACCGATGGCACCAACAGCACAATCGCAAACACCGCACCTGCCGTATCCGGAAAAGACATGATAATGCCGTACAACTCGCTGGGCATGGTATGTACATTAGGCAAGCCAATCAGCAAAGAGCCCTGAGCTTCTTCCATCGAACCGAGGAAAGTGTAAAGCGCCGCTACAATAATGCCCGGCTTTGCCATGGGCAGCGTAATCATAAAAAAAGTGCGCAGCGCAGAGGCTCCAACATCACGCGCACTTTCTTCCTGCTGGATGTGCACCGTGCGGAAAGATCCGCTCGGAATCCACACCATAAACATCATCGTGTTTACAATGTGCACCAGCACGACACCGAAAAATGTGCCCATCAGACCAATCTTGTAAAAGATAACTGCCATTGCCGTATAAATGCCCATTTTGGGAAAAGCATTGGTGAACAAAAAGCTCAGTCGCACAAGGCTGCGGCCTTTAAAATCATACCGGGCAAGTGCATAAGCTGCCGGCAAACATACCACCAGAGAAAGCAGCGTTACCACCACCGCCAGTGCCAGCGAAACCAGAATCGACTCTACCAACTTGCCGTTAGAAAAGACGTAGTTCCACCACTTAAACCCGTAAGTGGCCGGTACTACGTTGGGGTACTCGTATTTTTCTGCAAAAGAAACCAGCACCATGTTGACCAGTGGGCCGTAGAAAATCAGCAAGAATGCAGCGCAAAGCAGGTACTCCCAAAACTTGTTTTTGCCGAGCGTGTAATACAAACGTTTCATCGTTGTGCTTCCCCCTTTTCACAGTAAACCGGGGCTCCCACAGCGAGCAGATTTTCATAAGTACAGCTATTTTGGTACAACTTTATCACGGCGCTTGTTACACTCTCAGCCAGGGTATGCTTTAGCGGGGTGCAAAGGTCGGTTTCATAAGTTATGCTTTCTCCGTCGCTTTGCTGTATCACAAGCAAAAAAGCAGTTTTCGGCAAGGGCAGTGCAGCGGGGGCAAAAGTGACAGTGATGCTGCCATCTTCTGCTTGCGTGCAAAACAGCGGACCCTTTGTCACTATCGTTTGCTGGGCAAGAATCGCCTGCAACACACGCTCTGCCCGAGTGCCCTCGGCTCCCTCCGGGCTGATGCAGTAGGTGACAAAAACGTTTTGGGGCGTAGGCAGTTGGTGCAGGTCTTTGCCGCTGACCGCCGCAAGCCGGTGCCCTTGCAGAACAAGGCTTTCCCACAATGCGAGGGCTTGCGCATTGCCCAGCACCGCGTCCGGGCCAGAGGTATTTGCTACCTCAATATAATTAATCAGTTCCCAGTTATACTCCTGCAGGTTCATCCGGCAGCCTTCGGAGATTGGGTGTCCAAGGCAAAACGGATGTGCCAGCCCAACGGCAACCGCCCCGGCATCATGCAGCGTCTGCAAAAAGGGGTCGGGTGCTGCGGGGTCCAGGCGGGTCAAATCCACCATCCTGCGCAGGCCGAGTGCAAGAATATGACCGTAAAAAGTGGTAATCTCTACCCCCGGAACAAGGCTAAGCTGCGGATACTCCTTTTGGGCCAAATCAAACGCAGGCCTATGGGCCGAAACGGTGTTGTGGTCTGTTAATGCCAAAGTTTCAAACTTGTTTTCGGCGGCGTACGCAAGCAGCTGTTCTACTCGCAGCTGCCCGTCAGAGTGGGTGGTATGGTTGTGCAGCTCTGCGCGAATATATTTCATTGCTTGTATTCCTCCATGGTCAGGGTATACGCCGTTTCATCGTTCAGCACATTCAGCACATGGAGAACGACCCGCGCCACACCGCAGGGCTGGCAAGGGGTAAATCCTTCGCTCGCCGCCGTAGGCGTGATAAAAAATTCTTTTTCTGCACTGTTGCGGTGTGCCGAGCCTGCGCAGTAATCGTCAAAAAAGACCGACACGTTAATCTCTGTTTTTGCCGATGCACAAAAATGGTCGAGGAGCTCTTTCGTTGGCACAAGCTGCGGCGCCTGGGCGGCAAGTGTTTGCTCGCACTCATCGCGAAAATCTTCTTGGCTCTCCATCAAATTCTTTTTATCAAATACAAATTTCAGCTGTACACCTGTTAATGCTTTCGGCAAAACGGTGCTATAAGCAATGTGGCCCACAAAACCCTTGGGCAAAACACCTTTTACGGTATAGAATGTTTGCGCTTGCATCTCAGTCCGCCTTTCGTTTTCTGTGTTTTGATTGTAACAATAATTGAAAACCACAAACACCAGCCCTATGACAAAAAGCGGTAAAAAGAAAGTAAAGTGTCTAAAATTGGCCATTTTGTTTTCATGCTATAAACGATAAGAATTATAGAAGGTGTCCGGTATCTCGTGCACACCAAAACCGCCTCACCACTGCAGCGAGCATTTATTGCTTATTCACACGTCTTGGCGCACCTTCTTATGAGGCTTCAAAAATCCGAAAAATATTTGATATTTGTTTGTGAGTTTTATAGAACGCGTAAAAAAACAGTTGACAGCATTGCGCCGACGGTGGTAGAATACGACCATCAAATCTATATTGCCAAAAGCAATGATGGAGAAAAGTACCCGCAAAGGTCACTTTCAGTGAGTCGGTGATAGTGTGAAACCGACGGTAGACAGGCGGCGAACGAACACTCCTGAGCTATGAGCCGAACCCTTTGAGGAAGTAGGTGATTCGTATTCGGCGCGTTAAGCCGATAGCAGCTGTCAGGCTGTGAAAGTGACCGGAAACGGTAAGTTAGGTGGCACCACGGATTGCGTCTATTCGTCCTAAAGTTCTCAAAGTGAGACTTTTGGAACGGAGTAGACGTTTTTTTGTTGCGTTTTTTGCAGCAACCATCTCGATTTACTGTTGGAGGTAGAAAATTATGTGTTCGATTATTGGCTTTACCACGAAAGAAATTACAAAAGAGCAGATTCTTGCCCAGTTTGCTGCGGTTGAGAGCCGAGGCCCGGATATGACCGAGGTGCTAGAGACCAAAGGTGCCTGGCTGGGCTTTGCCCGGCTCGCTATCATGGGCCTTTCTCCCGAGGGGATGCAGCCGTTTACAGACGGCGAGTCCGCAGTCGTTTGCAACGGCGAATTATATGGCTTTCGCTCTTTAAAGCAGCAGCTGGCCACGAAAGGCTATACCTTTGTTTCGGAAAGTGACTGCGAGTTGCTTTTGCCGCTGTGGCAAGAATATGGCGTTGAGATGTTTGCAAAGCTGGACGCGGAATATGCTCTGATTTTATATGATGCAAAATCAGGCACCGTCATCGCCGCTCGAGACCCTATTGGTATTCGGCCGTTATTTTACGGCTATACCAAAGATGGCGCCATCGCTTTCGCAAGTGAAGCCAAAGCACTTGTGGCAAACTGCCACGACATTATGCCTTTTCCTCCTGGCCATTATTACAAAGATGGTCAGTTTATCTGCTATCGAGACATGACCGCCGTTGCCGCTTACACCGACGAGGATTTAGAGTCTGTTTGTACTCAAATTCACGATAAATTGGTAAAAGGTATTGAAAAGCGGCTGGATGCTGATGCACCCTTGGGCTTTTTGCTCTCCGGTGGTCTCGATTCTTCTCTCGTGTGCGCTGTTGCGCAGAAGCTGATGCCCAATAAGCCCATTCGCACCTTTGCCATTGGTATGGAAACCGACGCTATTGACCTGAAATATGCAAAAGAAGTAGCTGACTTCATCGGCAGTGACCATACCGAAGTAATTATCACCAAGCAAGACGTATTAACGGCTTTACCTACTGTCGTTCGCCTGCTGGAAACTTATGATATTACTACCATTCGCGCCAGCATGGGTATGTATCTGGTCTGCAAAGCCATCCATGAGACGACTGATATTCGAGTGCTAATGACCGGCGAAATCTCCGATGAGCTGTTTGGCTATAAATACACCGACTTTGCCCCTTCGGCGGAAGCTTTCCAGCAGGAGGCTGCTAAGCGTGTGCGTGAGCTTTATATGTACGACGTTCTGCGTGCAGACCGCTGCATCAGTGGCAACTCCATCGAGGGCCGGGTCCCCTTTGGAGATTTGGATTTTGTAGCGTATGTGATGTCTATCGATCCGAAAAAGAAACTGAACACCTATGGCAAAGGAAAATTTCTGCTGCGCCATGCTTTTGAAAAAGATGCACTGCTGCCGGAGGATATTTTGATGCGAGAAAAAGCCGCTTTTAGCGATGCGGTTGGCCATTCGTTGGTAGATGATCTAAAAGCCGCTGCGGAAGAACGCTATACCGACGAAGAATGGAAAGCATGCGCAGAAAAATATGCCTATCATGCCAAGCCTTTTACCAAAGAGTCGCTGATGTATCGTGAGATTTTTGAATCTGCCTACCCTGGCATGGCCAAAATGGTGGCAGATTTCTGGATGCCCAATAAGGACTGGGAAGGCTGCAACGTAAATGACCCCAGCGCCCGTGTGCTGGCAAACTACGGCACCAGCGGCATGTAAGTTTTTCGATTAGCTATAGTCCTTTTTACTGTTATAAAAAAGCGGCCGCCCGATAACTGGGCGGCCGCTTGCGTATGCTCTTAGGAAAGTGTATCTGCTTTTATGCTTATAAAATTTTTCTTATTTGTAGCGACATTCTTCTTATGCGCAAATAGTATCCTGTATATTATCTAAACTTGTGTAAATCTTTTACTTATATAAAAAGTAAAAGTGGCTTAAACATTACGTTCAAGCCACTTTTTAAATGGTTGCGGGAGCCAGATTTGAACTGACGACCTTCGGGTTATGAGAATTATCGAAAACAAAAAGAGTGCCATTAGAGTTTGCTTTTTCTTTAATGACACGCTTTTTAAAGGAGTTTACTATATTATTTATGTGGATTATAAGTATTTTAGGAGCGCCGTTGGGGATTCAAGCATTCCTTCAGCATCAATTAAGTTAAGTTCACTTTTAGCTTTAAATAAACATAATATAGAAATACTTTATTATGCTTATTAAGTAAATCCCTTAGAATGTGTCCATCTCTATACAGCTTTCTAATTCTCGCAGGCCTTTACAGCAGCCACTAAGGCCAACACAGCCGGTTTTATTGCTTCATCCGGAAAAATGTTTTCTGCAACGTGCAATCCTAACCCTGTTTCAGGCATTTCTTTTATTTGGGTGCCTACCAAAAATTGTACGCCTACGCCTCCACAGGCCTGCTGCAGACAGGAAAAGTCATCTGACCCCATAGACGGCTGTAAATCACGGATAATCGACGTTTTTCCCAAAATTGGCTCAACCTCTCGGCAAATAGCCTCACAGATATCGGGCGTATTAATGAGTGGCGGCATCCCCTTTTCCGCCTTTATCTCACATGAGGCTCTCATCGCCTCACAGCAGTTCGCGCTTAGGCGTTTTATTGCCGCTAAATGATGCTGCCTAACCGACTCGTCAAAAGTACGAAGCGTCCCCTTCAAAGTGACCATATCCGGAATAATATTGGGAGCAGTTCCCCCGTTAATCTGCCCAAACGTCAAAACTGCGGGTTGAGTCGGACGGTTTTCCCTGCTTACAATCGTTTGCAACTGAGTTAAAAGATAGGCACTGACTGTAATCGGGTCCACACACAGGTATGGATGGGCACCATGTCCCCCTTTTCCCTTCACTTCAATGGTAATTGTATCGCAGCTGGCATTACTGGTTCCTGCCAGCACCCCTATCTTACCCACCGGCAAAGCCGGAGCACAATGCAGACCTATCAAGGCCTCTGCTTTTACAGTTGAAAGCACCCCCTGCTCCAGCATTGTGGCCGCCCCGTCACAGGTTTCTTCTGCACATTGAAAAATCAGCAAAATACTTCCATGTAGTTTGTCACGCCTGCCTGACAGCGTCTTAGCGCACCCCAACAGGGCAGTTGTATGAATATCATGCCCGCAGGCGTGTGATATTCCGTTCTTGCGGGAAGCAAACGGCAACGCTGTCTGTTCCTGAATCGGCAGCGCGTCAATATCCGCTCGTAGGGCAATGCACTCGCCCGACAGCTGGCCGCGAATAATGCCGACCACCCCGGTAGTCAAACCGTATTCCAGTATCTCAACACCGTACGATTTCAGTTCTTGACGAATCAGTTCACTGGTTGCAATCTCGCAGTGCCCCAATTCCGGATTCTGATGCAATTTATGCCGAATTTCGTAGAGATAAGGTAGATCTTGATCTATTTGTTCTTGTATTTCCATAGGATTCTCCTTACTGATTTTGCCCCGTCATCATGCGCATAATGACTCGGTCAGTTTCCCTCATTCCTACTTTGCCCAAAATCCCCACATTGCGAATGGTACTCTCCACATCATCTTCCACAATGCCGTCACCGCCGCAGAAACGCTGATTATTCTGACACATTTCATAACCGAGAATGCCTGCGTCTACCGCAGTAGCAATCTTCGCGGCACAGGACGACTTTGCGCCATCGCAAATAATCCCTGAGGTAATAGCCAGCGCATTAATTAAAGTTTGCTTAATGGCGGGCAAATTCGCCCCCTTCAGGTAGGCGATTCCAGCGCCCGCACCAGCGCCCGCACTGACCGCGCCGCAGTACGCTGAAAGTCTGCCAATTCCGGTTTTTTGGTGCAGTGTCAGCAGATTGGAGAGTAACAGAGCTCGATACAATTTTTCCTGTTCTACTCCAAGTTCTTTTGCAAATTCAATAACTGGCAGTGAAGTCGTCATCCCTTGGTTGCCACTACCCGAGTTGATCACTACCGGGAGTTCACAGCCATTCATTCGGGCATCCGAACCTGCTGCTGCACATGCTCTAGCACGAATCCGCACATCGTTGCCATAAGTATCCAGCAATACTTTGCCGATATTAGCTCCATAACTTTTGTTCAGCCCTTCTGCCGAAATAGCGCTGTTCATCTCGATCTGACGGTCCAATATCTTTTTCACGTCATTCACGTTTGCTGTGTTCGCAAATTCGTAAATATCATTTACCGACAACACTGTATAATCGGGAATGTCAGAGTTTTCTGCTGCAGTAATTGCTTTTTCTTCCAGAACTTCATTGTCCTTGCTGACCAGCACTAGATTTGTATGTTCATTCACTGCCCGCACCTCTGCACAGTGACCGCCTGTGGACACCCGAACAGTAATGTCCAATACATACTCTGATTCTGCAGGACAGACAGTAATTTTTGCGTTTTTTAGATAATCCGCAAGACTTTGTTTCACTTCGTCCGAAACCGACGCGATCACTTCTAAAGCTTTGCTCTCGTCTCCGCCCAGCACACCCACTGCCGCAGCAACTTCAATTCCCCTGCCGCCGTTAGTATTTGGCACAATGACACTTTTCACGTTTTTAATAATGTTTCCGCTAGCGATTACATGAATTGTATCTGGAATCTTTCCCAGCACCGCGCGAGCTTTTGCTGCACAGTATGCGATCGCAATCGGCTCGGTACATCCCATTGCCGGCACGAGTTCTCTTTCTAAAATGCGCAAATACGTCTGATACTGCAAGCTGTTTCTTTCCATGATATTACTCCTTATTACAAATAAAATTGTGGGATAAGGCTTTCCTCATCCCACAATTCAGGGAAGCTTTTCCCTTTGGTTTAATTTTTGACGACTAAGTCCTTTACCACGTCTGCCTTTATCGGCTCAATCGTGACATCTTCTCCGGTTAGTACTGTCTCGCATGCAAGCCCCGGCTTACCGTTGCATTTCACTCCGCAGCGGCCGCAGATGCCGTGCTGACAAGCACTGTGGGAGAAAAAGCTTAAAGAACCATCTAAATTGTCTGCGATATAAGTCAGCAGATCCATAACAGTCATGCAATCTTCCGCTTTGATGTCAAGCTCAAAAGCATCATAGTGCGGCTGCTTGTCAATCGTGGGATCAAATCGATAAATTTTAGCAGTCATTATTTCTCCTCCAGATTCTTCATTCCCAAATCCTCTTCCAAGATAAACGACTCATAGTCGATTTTTTCCGGCTTGCGAAGTGGAATTTTGGTAACATCAGGAACCTTTTTCTCCAGAATATCTTTGCCGTCTTCGCAGTGCGCCAGCAGGCGAACCTGCCAATCCACATTGTCAATATAAGGATAGTCCTCGCGCAGATGCAATCCGCGACTTTCTTTTCTTGCCAAAGCCATTTCAGTTGCCACGCGAGAACAGGTCACCAGATTTTTCACCTGCAGTGCCTGCATCAGTTCACGGTTGTACACCAAGCTTTTAGAATGAATTACAACCTTTTCGACTGCCTCGTCCAGTTGATGGTAGATATCCAATCCCTTTTCCAGGCGTTCCTGATTACGCACCATGCCCAAAGCATCATCCGTGACAGTTTCCATCTGGTGCAGCAGCTGACCTACCGTTACATTGGAGTCGTTATCGAGAAGGCTCTGAATCATCCCCACAGCCTGTTCAACCGATTCCGATGCCGTACCGACCAATTCCTGCGCTGCAGTGCGCTGCGCTGCAACCTCGCCGGCTTTATAGCCCTGGACAATCATCTCAGTCACAGCATCCGCTACGCGGTTTGCGCCAAAGGCTCCACTGGCAACCTCGCCGGCAGCATACAACCCCGGAACACCTGTAAACATGTTTTCATCGATAAAGATACCGCCTACACTGTACTCGCTGGAAAGGCCCACTTCGATTTTTCGTTTTTTCTTGGCCATCTCACGATATTCTATCACGCTCTCGCCATGATAATATCCGTGGCGATAGAAGCCGTCGAAATGCTCCATAACCGCATCGAACATCGTATCAATTTCTTCGTCGGTGAAACGGCTGAAATCAAAATAAATACCGCCGTTTTTCGAGCCACGGCCCTGATTGATGACCCTGCCGAAATAGAACATATGCACCAGCTTGCTCATTTCGCTGGTTGCCTCCATTTCGCGCAATGCTTCCGGAACCTCAATTTTATCGCCGTTGCAGTCCACCGGGTCATAGTTAAACGCCCGACGGAACGTACAAATCGCGGGTAGAATGGAACCTCTCATATTATTCGGCTCAATGGCGGACATCAAAAAGAGCATGAATTCCATATCTGCCAGCTTTGCACCGGCACGATAAGCCATCGCCTGACCGTCGCCGGTCATATCGGTATTCGTGTTTTTCAGTGTGTACGGCTGAAAGCCGCCGGTACCTAAAATGGTTGCCTTTGCCTCAAATTGTAGCAGCCTGCCGGTATAAAGCTCAATGCCCAATGCGCCGGTAACCTGCTCACCGTTTTTCAGCAGTTCCACAATAGCCACGTCGTCGTAGATGGAAACTCCTGGGGTCTTTTTTACGCCTGCAAGCAGGGCGCGGCCCATGCTGCGGCCTGTTACATCCCAGTTTGCCGGGGCATAAAAACGGAATTTTTCACCGATTTCTTCGCCCCATTCCTTTACCTCATAAACAATACGGGGGCTTTCTTCAATAAACTGCTCCACCAAATTCTGGTCGCTGAGATTAAAGCCATCATTGACAATCGACTTAAACATTTCCTCTTTTGTAAAAGTCGGGTCGGCCTCTTCAATATGATAATCATGGTAGGCACTTTCGCCGTCCATCCCATAGGAACCGCCAATCATGATTGTGTTGCCGCTGTTGCCGGTTTTTCCCTTGGAGACCAAAGCAACTTTAGCGCCGTTTCTTGCCGCTGCTACTGCGGCAGTACACGCTGCACCGCCGCCGCCGACAACGAGAACATCCGTAAAAATCTTTTCTGCTACTTTCAGCATGGTAGCCATCCTTTCCGTATCAAAATTGTACTTAAATAAGATTAAAATCCGTGTCCTGATAACGAGTCAGGACGTCTGCCATATCGCTGCCGTAAGCATCTGCAAAACGTTTAAGAACCTCTGCGCTGATTGCTGCACCGCCGGTCGCAAAAATTGCTGTTATAATCTGAGAATAGGTTTTGTAGCTGTGTGCACAATGATAATCGAATCCCTTCAGATATTCTTTGTGCTTCTGAAATACCGTTCCATCAGGAATATTAGCATTGCGGGCTGTTTGGATACAGCAATCATGCTCGTGCATGCTCTGAGGAACTTCAAATACCAGATAGGGATTGAATCCGCGCACAATTGACTTGTCCAAATGGGTACAGTAAACCGTTCCGGCTTTAGACATATTCATTTCGCGGAATTGCGTCGCCCACGGGCACTGGGTCACTCGTTCGTCAAAATCGGGCTGATAAGAAACCATATATCCTTGGTTGTCGCAGCCTTCATCTTTTACGCTCTGGGTATTGACCCACTCGCCATATTCCCGATACGTTGCAAATGTCAGAGGCTTTCCATCTCGAATGGCTCGCTGCGCCATGCGCGATCCACGCTGCTCAGCATAACGCTGAGTCGCCAATACAAAAGCCGCTTCGCCTCGCTCCTGATATTTTTCAGTCAGCAGTGTATAAAAAGTTGCTGCCAGAAATGCGTGGTGTTTTTCAGTGAATTCTTTCAACATGGTAAGGTCCTTTCTTTTGCCGGTATTTAAAACTCAAGCTACTTCTTCTAACTCGGGATAAAATTCATTACCCGCAATCTCTTCTTTAGTACGCAACAGATTAAACTGAATGGTAGCACACACCGCAATCAGCAAAAACACCACATAAAAGGAATATTTAATAATTTCGAAGGGCGAATCCAGTCCTGCTAAAGAGGTTGCCATCAGCATTCCGGTGCCAATGGGAGAAAGTCCCGGAATAATGCATGCAAAAATATCTAAGATGGATGCAAACCGTTCGGGGGCAACTCTAAACTTTTTTGCAATCGGCTTGCACAATGGTGCCGAAAGCAGAATACAAACGGTGTTATTTCCTACAAAGAAGTCAATGATGCCAACCAGCAAGCCCATAAAATACTGGGCTCCACGCCGGCTTTTAATATTCTTGTGAGCCATGACCGCCAAGCTGTGCAATCCGCCCATATCTTCTACCAAGCCCACAATAGCTTTCAGCATCAGCGCAATGAAAATAGTATCCAGCATACTGGCTGCGCCGCTGGCAACAGCCTGAGAGAAGGTCACAATAGTCAGTGTGCCAGTAACCATACCAATCACACCGGAAAGCAGAGTTCCGGCAATCAGTACAATAATTACATCCATACCCGCTACTGCAAGCACCAATACCGCTACATATGGGACAATCTTTATTAGCTCGTAGGCGTAATCTCCCGCTGCAACTACAGCGCCAGAAGTCATCACCCCATAAACAATCATTGTCACAATAGCTGCAGGAACAGCAATCGCAAAATTCATACGAAACTTGTCCTTCATTTGGCATCCAGCACTTCTGGTTGCTACGATAGTTGTATCCGAAATAATGGAGAGGTTATCGCCAAACATGCCGCCGCCCACTACGGCAGCCATAGCAAGCCCGGTATCAAGTCCGGTCGCCTGTGCTAATCCCACTGCGACTGGACCGATAGCGGCAATGGTTCCCATGTGGGTGCCCATCACTGTGGCAAGAACAGCCGAAATCAAGAATAAGCTGGGAACTAAAAAACTCGGCGGAAGCAAACTTAAACCAAGGTTTGTGGTAGAGCTTACTGCCCCCATTGCCTTGGTGGTGCCTGCAAAAATACCAGCAAAAATCAGTACCATAAACATAGTCATTAAGCCGGGGCTAGCCATCTTTTCGCAGCAGCTATCAAATTTAACTGAAAACTTGCGTTTTCCCATTAAAAGTGCAACTATAATAGCTACGATCAATGCAAAGTTTCTGGGCACCTGTTTAAATGGATCTGGTGTGCCGATAGCGGTAAAGAAAAAACCGCAGCCTACATAGATCGCAATGAAGATAAACAGGGGGGCAAATGCGGCAAAGCCATAATTCTTTTCCGCTTGAATCGAAACACTGTCTTTTTTATTTGACATGATTGTCCGCCTCCTTATAAAACGCAAAATAACCTGCACACGTAACTCCTTTTGAGAGTCCACTTCCGCTACTTACACAAGCACATGGATACTCAGCACGCCGTATGCGGGGCCTGTAAGTTTGTTGCCAGCAACAGTTGTCATTATATCGAACAAACATCAAACCGACCAACATGTTTTTTGCGCAACAGTTATCTATTTAAAAGATAACTGGATTGCGTCGCAAATCGACATTCTAAAATTTTTGCAGCTTAAAAGCTCTGTACGCAGTTTTTGTCTTCCCTTGTACACTATATAAAAATTCGGTATTAATTTTATTTTCTCTTTTTTCATGAAAATCGTTTAGTTTTTAAAAGCATACTTGTGTTTGTTATCTTTTTTACAGATCCCTGTTATACTATTTGCAGATATCAAAATTTTGTATGAACAAAATTTCAACGTTTTTCCTATGAAATTCTTGATCGGATTAGTGAATAGTGACAAATTAGTTTAACCCGTTTTATCTCTGAAGGTTTTTCCGTCTTTGCATCACCCTTTTAAATATTGCTTTTCTTGTTTTTTTGAACAATTCGCTTTATAATGCAAATAGCCGCTATCGTCAAAAGAGATAAGGAGATTACAATGACCTTGGTTCAATTAAGATATGTAATAGAAGTGGCAAAAACCGGTTCGATCAATAAAGCTGCTTCTAACCTTTTTTTATCGCAATCTGTTTTATCCACGGCTATCATGAATCTGGAGAAAGAGGTTGGGCATGAAATTTTCATGCGAAACAATCGTGGCGTTTCGCTGACTCCTTTCGGGCATACTTTCACCTCTTATATTTCAGCCATTCAGACCCAGCTACAGCAGCTTGACACCTTAATCAAGCGTGGGGACTCCAGCCATACCTTTTCTTTTTCTGTTGCCAGCATGGGCTTTTATTTTTTAAACCATATTTGTGCGGATCTTTACAAAAAATATCACGCAGTTGGAGTTCGCATAGAAGATTATGAGGATCATGAGAACAATATAGCTGATATGGTTGCAAGCCAGATGGTTGAACTCGGCTTTGTACGAATCTGGAGTTGCTATAAAAACTCCTATGTCCGCCAATTGCACTCTAAAAAACTACAATATTACCCCATTGCTAAGTTGGAAATTGCTATCACCGTAGGGCCAAAATGCCCCCTTTATTCTTCCGAAAGCGATACTGTCGCAGCGAATGAACTCAAAAAATATCCCGCAGTTATGTACGCAAACATTGACTCCGGTCCTTATTCGGACATTTACGAAAGACTTCACCTGCCGATTGCAAGCAGCCGGTTTGTCACTTCTTCCCGTTCCACAATTTATGAAATGCTTGGCGCTACTGATTGCTATTATCTCAATTCCGCATATCCGTTCGAACGAATGCAAAAAGGCTTCGAAAGTGAGTACTCTTCACTGAGGACGTTAAAGCTTGCAAACAGCACTATCTTTTCTGAAATGGCATGGATCAAACGGGAAGACGCCACCCTTTCGCCTATTGCACATGAAGTCATTAGCCGTGTGATGGAATTTTTTTCAGAAAACACTAGCCTTGAAGAAAAGCCCCCTTTTTCTTCAAACAAAAACTGCAACTGAAGTTTTCCTCTGCTGCCTACTTACTCCCCATATCTTTCTGACTAAAGCACGCCCTTATGTCGTTCTTGCCGCAATTACAATGTTTTTATCACGAGGCGGACAAGTTCTATTTACAATCTAACCGACTGTATTTTTCTTCGCAATTCTCGATTAAAAACGTCCATTAACAAACACTTCCCACTACCAATTCCAAGTCACCTGGAATAAGCAGAGTGTCCTTATTGGATTCGAGTATCCTCATGAGCACACTCTGCTTTTATTTTTTCTTTGAGCCGCCGTCCTTCTCTGCGCTCAAACGGGTGGAAATAATCACAGAGGAACCGAATCGCCTTTCTTTGGGCGTATAGTCAACGACTGCTAAAAGCCATAAAGGATAACAACATTTTTGTAGTGTTCGCTCTGACCTTTTCAGCGGAGTTGAACACGAAATACTTTATTAACTTCATGGTCAGCCGTCGAGATCGTTTACGGTTCGGAAACAGAAAGCATCTAGATGCCATTCGAGATATGAATTCTATTGCAGGCTAACGCCCTTCGCCTGGAACTGCAAAGCAATCTATATACAAGCCTTGACACAACTAATTTAAATGCATACCACTATATTTCACAGCTTAATTAAAGGGCAGCACCCGTATGATGACAGGCACTACCCTTTTGCGGTTGTTGTAAAACGCGTTATGCCTTGGCTAACCTTAGTCAAAAAGGGATACCAACATAAAAAGCTGTTAACCTTTCCAATGTAATCCAGATAAGAGTGTAACGCTATATTCTAAAATACAATTTTATTTCATTTAAAAAATTTTTTTCCACTTCATTGGTTAAATGATCTTTTCTCTTTATCCAAATAATCTGTGACGAAATGGGACAGTCTTTTAATTTTAATGTGCGCCTATGGCTAGAGGTATTTGGATTCGTGCCCTCTTCGGGATAATTCATAGAATTAATATAAAAAGCATCTGTTGTGTCTAAAAGTTCAAATATAGCGGCTCGCGAAGATGTTGAAAATTTAGAATGCAGATGGGGCATATTCAGTTTGTTGAAAACATCTGCATATGGTCCGATATCATCGCTAGTATACATCAGCGCAGTATAATTTTTTAATTCATGTGCATAAACAAAGTCCTCTGCTTTATAAAAAAGTGGATTAAGATGACCTACTGTAATACCTACCTCTAAGGTGGCTAATGGATGAAGTTCGATTTCCTGTGCGCGGAATTGCTGTTGCAAGGATGGCATATAGCAACTCCATATTCGCAATATACCGATTGTTGCTTGCCGTTCTGCTACGAGTGTTGGGATTGACTGCGCATATTCTTCGAATTGTCGGATGGACAGCCGTTGTTCCTTGTATTGTTTTATTAAGTCAGCACAAATGGCAGTTACAAAGGGGAATCCCATGCTAGCTACACAAAAAGTTTGTTGTCCGCTATCTTGCAGAAAGCCATCCAGTTGATCTAATGACAGTTTAATAGGCAGGATATGGTCAATGAATAAAACACCGAAAGCAGTAGGGGTAACACCCTTATTACTTCGGTAAAAGATTGGCTGGCCTAATTCCTTTTCTAAATTTCTTATGGCAGATGAAACGACAGAATGCGAAATAAAAAGGTTTTGCGCAGCTTTATAAATTGACTTTGTTCGAGAAATCTCTACGACATATTGTAGTTGTGAAAAGGTCACGTAAAGCACTCCTTTCAATCCAATATAGAAACAACCTCTTGTGAGAGTCGTCGACCTTCGCATTAATATCATATACGAAACGCGTTAAATATTCAATTTTTCACTCACACAAAGATTTTCTGTCGGCGCAAATTAAGGTTGCTGTCACAAAAACAATCAGCAATTGACTGATTTTGCCGCTTCTCAGAAATTTTTTGCGGTGATATTATATACATAGTTAATTGCTGCAATTAACTATGTAAAAAGACATCCATAAAACTTTGTCAACTCCTACTTACATAGATAATAAAAGGTTAACATCCAACAAGCACACGGCTCTGGGTTTAGGTGTTATTGGGCTTTGGACAATTTTAATTTTTTTATTAATAAAGTAAAAGTTGCAGTAAATTCTGAAATGAGGCGTTACAATGAACAATTTAGTTGAATTAAGGCAGCAAACTCAATTTGATTTCTTTGGAAAACTGTATGGACATCTAGCTCTGTCTATGAATGAATGGCTAGGAAAACGGGGCGAAAGGTTATTCCGCCAAGCTATTCAAAACTACGGCTTCTCTAAAGGAACCGCGTTAAGACAAAAACAATCACAAGCCAAAATCAAAGTGGACTTGAAGAATATGTTCATTGCCCAAAATTGTTGCGGCCGGGATCCTCGTTTTTTTCGTCTCTACAAAAAAAACGAAGCAGATGTTAATTTGTGTGAGGTATATTCCTGTCCGTTAGCAACACTATGGGGAAATATGGAATGTTCGAAATTGGGAGAATGGTATTGCGAAGAATACCTTCATGCTTTCATAAATGGTTACACTGAAAGTGTAGGGCAGGCGAACGTCTCCAATTATTTGACACGAAGCACCGATAATCGATGTGTGCTGGCATTCTATTATCGGAAAGCTAATATGACAGATGAACAAAAAGTGCTTTTTTCCCAAGGTTCCGATGCAGTTTTAGAAGACTATATTTTAGACGATATTCTCTTGTTATACAATTGTGTGTATGACCAAATTAAAAACAATAACGACGCTCGCCGTGCGGTGGCATGTGGATTGCGAGAATACACCAATGAGATCATCAAACTGATGATCTCCACAGTGCAACGCACAGGGGAAACTCTTGATGAAGCTTTCTTGCGAGAGTACTGTCCCTTTACATCAAATAAAAGTATGCTGGAAAGAATGCCCGAAGAAACAGCCCTATTCTTTGATGCAAATGTACTAGTACGCTTTCACTCCACAATGGATAAAATGAAAAAGGAGCGATTATATGCTGACTAAGGAGCAACAGGAAGCCACCAACTTGTCGGACAGTTTTACTTTAGCTTATGGATTTCTTGGAAAATCCTTAATTCAAATGTATGGTGACCTTGGAGAAAAAGCATTAAGAGATGGCACTAGAGCTTTTGGACGTGATCGCGCGGAGGCCTTACGGCGCAGACACTTAGAAGCAAACTATAAAGTAAACATGAAAAGTCTTTTCACGGTCGGATACGACCTTCCGAGCGACCCTCGCTTTAAAAGAGAGCTGCAGTTTATTGTAGATGAAGCGCGCGTCTCACACACACTTTATTGTCCTATGGCTGCCATTTGGAAAGATTATGGGATGATGGATATTGGCCGAATTTACTGTGAGGAATTTCATAATGCCTGTTACTCTCACTACGCTTATAACTATACAAAAGTAAATTTGTCAAAAACTCAAACACAGGCAGAAGATGATTATTGTGCGTTCAATGTGCTGCTAATTCCAGAAAATCTTCCAGAAGAACTTAAGCCAATCTGTTTTGAACAATACGATCCAGACTATTCCGGCCCTTCACATCCTCTTACATCCCCCACCGCTAAAGATGGTTTTAGCTCATTGTATATCAAAATATTACACCACATTTTCTGCGCGGCTATTGCGGTTTTGGGAGAAAAAGGGATCCTTGCTGTTCAAGGCGCGCTTCAATTTTCTGCAAAACATGCGCTGCAATTATTTGGACAGCAAAACGAGCAATTAACGCAAGACTATTTCTTTCGCAATTATCCCTTGGCCCAAAATATTGAGGACGAAAAAATGTGGAGCGATTATGATTCTCATAATTTGAAACAGTTAGTGCTAAAAAACTTTTACGATGTGGTTTATGCCACGATTCCTTGAAAGACTTAACGCCAATGTAAGATAATTTCAATTATTATCATTTAAATTAAGTCACATTGATAATAATCTCTCCGCTAAAAGCAAAAATGTCCAAGTAGCTCTCTCCTTTGCTTTTCTTTGCTGCAAGACGCCGGACTTCCCCATTTTACATTTCATGCGTTGCGTCATACCTTTGCAACAAGAGCGTTAGAACAAGGTATGGATCCCAAAACGCTTTCTGCGATTTTGGGACACTACAGCGTAGCGTTCACGTTGGACACTTATGCGCCTATGCTAAACGAGCATAGGCACAAGACCATTCGCCTAATGTCCAATCTATATTTTTAGTAAAAAATAAAAAGAGCAGCGGAATTTCTCTGATTTCACAGAGACAGTTCGCTGCCCTTTTTTCTTGTATTCATCTATAATGTAAAAATGGATACAAATTATAGGAAGGCTTGTGATCCAAGCTTAAAAAAGATATAATGTATCCATTGTCATAAATATTATATTGAAGCAATGAGGTATCCTTTAATGAAACCTATTTCAGCGACCTCCCTTAAAGATAAAATTGTTGAAACTTTGCAACAAGAAATTTTTGTCGGTAATATAAAAGATGGAGAAGAATTGGCCCAGGAAGAAATTTCGACTAAGCTAGGTGTTTCTCGCATGCCTGTACGTGAGGCTTTTTTACAGCTTGAATCACTAGGCGTATTGGAGCGGTTACCCAATCGGCATGTACGAGTGATCGGAATCACCGCGCAACATGTTCATCAAGTTTTTTCTATGTTAGCCGCCATTGAAATCGAACTTGCAACCCAGCTTCTAAAAGCGCAACCGCACAGCCAAAGTGTACAACATGCATTTGAAGGTTACAGAGCCAGTGTACCGCAGCAAGGCGCACAAAAAGGCATAGAAAAAGAAAATTCGTTCCATTTGCAAATAAGTTACGCACTAAAAAACCAACAACTCTCTCAGTTACATGCCAAACAACGTGGCGGTTTTTTTGGATTTTGCTTGACTCACTTGTCGCTAGACTGGAAATTAATGCTTTCCAATAATACGGATATCTACAACGCTTTTATGGACGAAAATGTGGTAGCGCTTCAAATAGCAATTCGTCGATATTACATGGACATAGCACAGCTAGCTGTAAAGGAGAATCACTTTGAATAATCTACGCCCCATTCAATTGCTTCCTGCTCGGGAGCGCGTTGCAGCTGCAGTGCGCAAAGCAATTTTGACACATGAGCTTTCTCAAGGTACCGTAATTACACTTGACGAAATTGCATCACAACTAGAAGTATCGGCAACACCCGTACGCGAAGCATTCCAAATTTTGGCGCGGGAGGGTTTGCTCGTACAACGCCCCAACAAAGTGGCCGAGGTGCAAGGCATTACGCCTAAATTTATTCACGACCACTATGAAACGCGCGCAGTTTTAGAGAGTGCTTGTGCCCGAAATGTTTGCCTTAATCATGCAAATCTTACAGAAATTCAGCGTGCATATGAAGCGAGCGAGAGCGCAATAAAACAAGGTGATAGCTTAAGCTATTCCAACTGCAACCAAGCTTTTCATTTTGCTATCTGGGAAGCAAGTGGAAACAGTAAAATGAAAACGTTGCTTAGTGAGATGTGGAATGGACTTTCAATAGGACAAAAGATAACTGCAGAAGACTACGCAAAAATCTCCATAAAGGAACACGAGAAAATTTTACTAGCTCTTACTCAGTGTGATGGGCAACGAGCCTATGAGGAAATGCACGCGCACATCATGCGCAGCATGGAAAATATTATGACTCATTTTTCGACAACCGCAGAGGATACGCATTATTAAATTTTGTTAGTATGCATATTGTGAATATCCACAGCTTATACGGCATTTTTTTGGTGTTATGCTGATTTTTGTTTTTTTAATTGACAATTTCATGAAGAGAAGGTATTCTGTGCTTAATAAATGGATACATTATCATATATCTAATATTTGATAATGTGCCGTAATAAAGTAGGAGGAATGACATGGCACTCACGATTTTAACTCTTTGTATGATCTTGGTATTCATTCTCTCGCTCGCCACAAAAAAGTTATCAGTGTTTACTGCACTCACCTTGGTCCCTCTCGCGTTCGGGCTCATTGCTGTCTTTATGACCGGTGGGCAACTGACGGATATTTTTATGTGGATCAAAAACGGTGTGTTTTATAGTGTAAACGCTGAAAGTGGCAAGGTTTCTATGGGGGTGATTTCCCCTGCGATTTTGATTCTGTTTGCTGTTTTATATTTTGACATCATGCTAGGCGTCGGTTTGTTTGACCCTTTATGCGAATTTTTTATTAAACGTGCAAAGGGAGATCCCCTCAAGGTCGCGTTGGCCACCGTGCTTGTAACGATGATTGTTTCCATTAATGGTGACACGACTACCACCATACTCATTGCGTTGGCAGCTTTCTTAGGGCTGTATAAACAGATGAATATGAAGCCAATTTATCTTGCAGTTATTGTCGTCACACCTATTGGTATTTTCAATCAATTGCCGTGGGGCGGCCCTACAATTGCAGCTGCTACAGCATTGGATGTTGATATCAGTGCCCTGTTTACTCGCTTGCTTCCGGGGATGGTGCTAGCTGCTTGCTATGCGGTATTTATGGCATATTTCATAGGCAAAAAAGAACGTAAACGGCTGCAATTTGACCCCAAAGCCCCAAAAGAGATTTCCGATGAAATGATGCAAAGCATGCTGGATGCTATCCGTCAAAACGAACCGGAGTTGAAACGACCGAAGTTGTTCTGGTTCAATCTGCTATTCACGCTTTCCTTGGTCGCCATGTTAATTCTTGACGTAGCACATGGCGGAGTGCTGTTTATGCTTGGTAGCGCGATTGCACTATTAGTAAACTACAAAACTGTAAAATTATCTAACGAACGATTGAACGATTTAGCTGCGGATGCTCTTGCTCCGGCACTTGCCACCTTGGCGGCTGGTGTGTTTTCTGGGGTTCTTATGGGCAGCGGTATGGCGGCATCCCTCGCTGGTAGTATAGCTTCGCTGATACCACAATCCATCGGTGCGCATATGCTTCCGGTGTATGCAGCGGCAGCAGCCCCTGCCATTTGTTACTTACCACAGGACGCCTTTTATTTCGGAATTGCTCCGGTGGTTTGCGGTGTTATGGCGCAGTTTGGCATCACTGCGGAACAGACGGCTGTTGCTTCCATGATAGGGCAGTCTTTCCGTTTAATTAGTCCGGTCATTCCTGCGCTTTACTTATTGTGTGATGCAGTGAAAGAAGAATTTATCGATTTTCAGAAAGAGTATATAAAGCATGCCTGGCCTATCTTGCCTATTTATCTGGTTACTGCAATTGTACTGGGTTTTATCCCCATCTAGCGGTTGCACAATGGGCCTTGAAAGTCCTTTGCTTCTTCCCTTGCCACTTTATCCCTAACTCATTATTAAACTGGAGGTATCGTTATGAGCAACCAAGCACAAATAGATTCTATGACCGACACAATGAGCGCCTTTGTGGCGCTTGTGGGCAAAAAGCTGCCAGATGACGTGGAGGCTAAACTCGCCGAACTGCGCGCGAAAGAAACCAGCCGTCTGGCTACTACAATTTATGACACCATGGCAGAAAATCAAGCACTTGCCATGAAGCTGAACCGCCCCTGCTGTCAGGATACCGGTGTATTGCAATTTTGGATAAAATGCGGCACTCAATTTCCACTGATGGCACAGTTGGAGCAAATTTTGACAGATGCTGTGCTACGCGCAACTGTAAATGCGCCACTGCGTCATAATAGCGTAGAAACTTTTGACGAATATAACACTGGCAAGAACATCGGCAAGGGTACCCCTACGCTGTTTTGGGATATTGTCCCGGATTCTGACCAATGTGAAATTTACACCTATATGGCCGGCGGCGGTTGCACTCTACCGGGCAAAGCAATGGTGCTGATGCCCGGCGCTGGATATGAGGGCGTGACACAGTTTGTGCTAGACGTTATGACAAGCTACGGCTTGAATGCCTGTCCTCCGCTTCTTGTGGGGGTAGGTGTTGCAACCAGTGTTGAAACTGCGGCACTGCTTTCAAAGAAAGCGTTGATGCGCCCCATTGGAAGCCATAACAGCAATGAACGTGCCGCCAAAATGGAGCAGCTACTGGAGGATGGAATTAACTCTATTGGCCTTGGCCCACAGGGCATGAGTGGCGCTTTTTCGGTCATGGGTGTTAACATTGAAAACACAGCACGTCACCCGTCCACCATCGGCGTAGCCGTCAATGTGGGCTGCTGGTCGCATCGCCGTGGGCATATTATTTTTGACAAAGATATGAACTATACCATTACAACGCATGCGGAGGTGCAATTATGAGTGAAAAAAGAATTCTGACAACCCCAATCAAATCGGAGGACCTTGAAAACATTCAGGTGGGGGATATTATTTATTTGAATGGATATATCGTCACCTGCCGGGATGTAGCGCATCGTAGATTAATCGAAGGACATCGCGCCCTGCCAGTAGATTTGAACGGCATTGCAATCTTTCATGCTGGACCAATTGTTCGAGATTTAGGAAATGACAAATTTGAAATGATTTCTGTTGGTCCAACAACCAGTATGCGCATGGAAAAATTCGAGAAAGAATTCGTAGAACAAACAGGGGTGAAAATCATTGTGGGTAAAGGTGGCATGGGGCCGAACACCGAAGCCGCTTGCAAAGGCCAAAAAGCAATCCATTGTGTTTTCCCCGCTGGGTGTGCCGTTCTGGCGGCAACCGAGGTGGAGGAAATTGAGCGCGCTGAGTGGCGCGATTTGGGTATGCCGGAAACACTATGGGTCTGCCGCGTGAAAGAATTCGGCCCACTTATTGTATCTATCGACACTAGCGGTCGGAACATGTTTGAGGAAAATAAAGTTGTTTTCAACCAGCGGAAAGAAAAAGCCATCGCGGATATTTGTAAGGAAGTAAGCTTTATAAAATAAACCTTCACAATGCAGCAAGTTGGATGGGACCTGTACACTTGAATTAACACATTCGCTGGCGGGGTAAGATGGCCGCAGAAAAGCCATCCAATTAAAGCAAAGCATGCTTTCTAAATCATTTTTGCCGTTTTAGGACACTACCGCGTAGCGTTCACGTTGGGCACTTATGCACATATGCCAAACGAGCATAGGCACAAGACCATTAGCCTAATGTCCAATCTTTATCTTTAGTAAAAAATAAAAAGAGCAGCGGAATTTCTCTGATTTCACAGAGACAGTTCGCTGCCCTTTTTTCTTGTATTCGTCTATTATGTATATTACTGGTAGGGGTATTGGGAGCATCCTAGGGTTTTTATGCTTTGGCCGGGCTTAAAAGCAACCTTCTAAAAGAAAACAAAAGTGGCTTAAACATAATGTTTAAGCCACTTTTTAACTGGTTGCGGGAGCCAGATTTGAACTGACGACCTTCGGGTTATGAGCCCGACGAGCTACCAGGCTGCTCCATCCCGCGATATAAGGCACTGCCTTGAGTGCTTAATGAGTATACCACATAGATTCTACGATGTCAAGCACTCTTTTGCGTTTTCTCCATGTCTTATTGTACGCCGCTTTTCAAAAATATATTCCACTTTTTAAAAGTACAGCAAAATTTTTGCTTATAAAGCACATTATTGCCCCACTGCGGCAGCAAGGTCTGCCGTGCGGTGCAGCGCCTCACATGCCGCAAGCCGCTGTGCATCGGTGTACTTGCCAGGGCGCACCAAACGGTGCAAAACCTCGTAATACGGCATCTGCTCTTCTCCTGATGCACTTGCGCGCAAGCCGCTCAAAAGAGGCACAAAGGCGGCTCCTGCCGTGACGGTGAGGCAAAGCGCTGCCCGCTCTAACGCCTTGCTCGCCGTGTTGCGGTCGCAATCTGCAAGAGCTGCCTCGCCCACTTCTTCCAGCACAAGCTTACAGTGGCGGCTTAGTTGCTCGCCCAGGTGCTTGGCTGGTTCCATCTGTTTGCTGCTCTGGGCAAAAATTTTCTCGGCATGGCTCAGCATTGCATCTGCAATTGCCGCCCACAAAAAGCTGCGCGGTGCCTGCGCAATAATTTCCGTATTCAAAAAGATGTGCTCGGGCGCTTTTTTGCAAAAGTAAAGCTCCGTTTCACCTGTCGCAGTATAAAGTACGCTGAGCGCAGTGCTTGCTGCGCAACTGGACGCGACTGTGGGAAAAACAAATACAGGCTTGCCGCAAAGGTCTGCTGCCGCTTTGCAGGTATCCAGTGCCTGACCGCCGCCCACAGCAAATATCATATCGGCCTTTTTAACCGATTTATGTGCCGCAAGTTTTTCTGCATTTGCACGGGTAGCGGTGCCCCCATACCAAACAAAATCCACCAACTTCAGCGTAGAAAACGCGAGCGAAGCCGTCAGCATGGTTTTCACCTTTGTCACCGCGGTGCGCCCGCCCACCACCACCACTTTTTTGCCATACGGCTCGCATACCGCTGCGACCGACTGGTAAGCTCCACTGCCCGCAGTATAGGCAGGACGAAAGACGTTGTAATTTTTCATAGCAATTCTCCTCATGTCACAAAAAAATGAAATGAACCAGCTACAACAAATCCGTTTTCTACCGTCGCTGTGCGCTTTTATTGCAAGCAATAAAAAAACGCTTTGTCTCTTATCTAAGAGACAAAGCGTTTGCTCTGCGGTACCACTCTTGTTGCTGCCCTTCTAAAAAGATATGGCAGCCCCTTTTGCAACATCTTCGCCCTAAAACGGCGGTCAATGTGCGACAGGATAACGACTGTCAACCGGTCCCACATACTCAGGCAACGCCTTTTCCGCGGACTGCTCATGGGGGATTTTTCACACACGGCCTCAAACCTTATCTCTCAGCAAATGATAAGTTCTCTGGAATTCTCCGCACGGGCTACTTTTCCCAATCAACGCAATTTGTTATATTACTATTTATAATAGATACTTTCCCATGATTTGTCAACCCAGCACTGCAAGTTTTTGCAATGCCTCCCGTGGGCAGGCAAACCGTTTTTCTTACAGGGTGCGCAGCGCGTCAATGAGTGCGGTTTTGTCCATCGTTTTGGCGTCCTTCTGCTTGATGACTCGTGCCGGTACACCGGCAACCACGGCGCCAGCCGGAACATCTTCGATGACCACGCTGCCCGCTGCAACCACGGCATCTTTGCCGACGTGCACACCCTCGATTACAACGGCATTGGCGCCAATGAGCACACCGTCTTCGACGATAACCGGCGTTGCACTTGCCGGTTCGATAACACCTGCAAGCACCGCACCTGCGCCGATATGGCAGTTGGCACCCACAGTTGCGCGGCCGCCCAGCACGGCGCCCATATCAATCATGGTGCCCTTGCCGATTACTGCGCCGATATTAATGATAGCACCCATCATAATCACCGCGCCATCGCCAATCTCGACTTCATCGCGAATGACTGCACCCGGCTCGATGCGGGCATTGATGTTTTTCATGTCCAGCAGAGGAATAGCGGAATTGCGGCAGTCGTTTTCTACAATAAAGTTTTCGATCTCGCTGCGGTGTGCCTCGAGGATCGGGCTCAGCTCCTTCCAATCGCCAAAGACGATCTTATCGCCTGCGCCGAACACCTGCGCCGTGCCGTAATCGACCGGTGCTTTCTCTTTAATATAGACTTTTACCGGTGTCTTTTTTTCTGCGGTGCTGATATAGTGAATGATCTCTTCTGCGGTTTTTTTCATGGTGATGCCCCTTTCCTTTTCAGGGTCTGCTCAAAAGCTGTCGTTGTGCCCATGCAAATCGCTGCGCCGGTTTACGGCGAACAAGCCGCTGCTCGGCAACTTCCTTTTGATACAGACCTTCGGCGCTGCCTGCTTTACAGGCGCTGCGCCCGGCCAAGCACAACAGCTTAGCCGCAGCGGTTTCAGAGGGCTTCGGCCGGTGCACAGCCCCTCTTGCTATGCATCGGCTTTACGCCTTCTCCTGACCACCATTGCCGGACCTTTTTGCGAGAGAAACCGAACAGCTTTCCCGTCTGTTTATTCCGCCTCGTTCTCAAAAAGGATCTGATCCAGCGTGTAATAGCCTTTCGGTAGTTTGGCAAGCGCACGTGCGGCATGCAAGGCGCCGCTTGCAAAAATGCGTCGGCTTGCTGCCTTGTGGGTAATCTCCAGCACTTCGTCCTCGCCAAAAAAGCTGACAGTATGCTCGCCCGCGACGGTACCGCCGCGGATAGCATGGATGCCGATTTCGGTTTTGCCGCGTCTGCCGCAAAAGCCCTGACGCCCGTACACCGGTGTGAGATGGTGTTCGGGGTCTACTGCATCTACCAACAGCTTAGCGGTGCCGCTCGGGGCATCCGCTTTTTGGTTGTGGTGGGTTTCGATTACTTCGATGTCAAAATCCTTCAGCACGGCGGCCATCTGACGCAGCGCACGTGCCATGACTGCCACGCCCAACGCATAGTTTGCGCTGTAAAGCACCGGCGCAACCGTCCCAAGGTCGCGCAGCTCGGCAGCCTGATCCTCCGCATAGCCCGTTGTGCCAGAGACCAGCGGCGTTCCCGTTCGCCGCACAAACTCCGCCACCTGCGGCAGTACCGCGGGGGAAGAAAAATCGATTGCCACATCTGCCACGTCTTCAAGCGTAGCAAGGGTATCGATATTTTTGCTGTTTACTGCACCCGCCAGCGTCAAATCTTCCGCCGCGGCGATGCACTCTTCCAGCATCTGGCCCATACGTCCATGTCCGATCAAAAGAATTCTCACAAAACTCCCGCCTTTGTCAGCGCATTGCGCAATGTTTCGGCATGCTCTGCTGTCATTTCACAGAGCGGCAGCCGGAAGCCTCCGACCGCTTTTCCCATCATCTGCAACGCCGTTTTTACAGGAATGGGGTTTACCTCAATGAACAGCGCGTGAATCAGCTCGAGGTAAGAAAGCTGAATCTCTCTTGCGCGGGCAATGTCGCCGGCATGGTATGCAGCGACCAGCTCGTGCGTCTGCGCGGGGCAGACGTTTGCGAGCACTGAAATAACGCCCGCACCCCCGAGGCTGAGCAGCGGCAGAATGATATCGTCGTTGCCGCTGTACATACAAAAATTATCACAAAGTAGCTTTGCTACCTCGGTCGCGTAAGAAATGTCACCCGACGCCTCTTTGATACCGACAACGTTCGGGTGCTGGGCCAGCCGCGCCAATACCGGCAGCGGAATGCTGCAACCGGTGCGCCCCGGCACATTGTAGAGGATGCAGGGAATGTGCACCGCATCTGCCACGGTGGCAAAATGGCGGTAGATCCCCTCCGCATTTGCTTTGTTATAGTACGGCGTAATCAGCAGCAGGCCATCTGCACCCAGATTTTCAAACATGATGCTTTTTTCCAGCATTGTTTCGGTAGAGTTGGAACCACTGCCCGCGATGACAGGAATACGCCCTGCCACCCGCTTTACGGTGTAGTCACAAACCGCGGCATCCTCTTCGTGGGTCATGGTAGAAGATTCACCCGTCGTGCCCAGTACCACCAGACCGTCAGTGTGGTTTGCAAGGTGAAAGTCAATCAGCGCGCCCAACGCGTCAAAATCGACGCTGCCGTCTGCGGCAAACGGGGTGACGAGAGCAACAAGAGAACCGGTTACATTCCAGGCCATACTATGCCTCCTCTTCTTCACACAGGTCGAACGCGGCGGCAAGTGCCGCAATGGCGCGCTCGGCATTTTGAGCATCTATCGTCAGCGAAATCGAAATCTCGCTGGTGGTGATCTGGTAATAAGGCACGTTTGCCTCTTGCAGCACGGCAAACGCTTTGCCTGCGATGCCACTGTGGGTGACCATGCCCGCACCGACGAGCGACAATTTGCACAGGCCCGGCTGAAGCTCCAGCGGAGAAGCGAAGCCGCGCTGCGGTGCTTGCTCCAGCAGGGTTTTAGCAGCTTCTTCGCTGCAGCTGAAGGTCAAAATGCAGCTGCCATCTGCACCCATCTGCTGCGAAATCATATCTACATTGATGTCCAGCGCCGCAATCACCGAGAATAACGCATTGACCGGTGCGCCGCCGGCTTGCAGCCCGCGCGCGGTGACCATGCAGCAATCTTCCCGAATGCTGATACCGGTAACTGGCATCTCTTCAAAATTCATCTGATCCATGATGTACGTCCCTTTCGTGTGGTCTGGTTCGAGCGACTGCCCAAGGTAAAGTCTGACACCGTATTTTTTGGCCAACTCTACACTGCGGGTTTCCAGCACACCGGCACCGAGCGAAGCCATTTCCATCATCTCGTCACTGGTGACTGTGGCGAGTTTTTTTGCTCCCGGGCAACGGCGTGGGTCTACTGTGTAAACGCCGTCTACATCAGTGTAAATTTCGCAATCCCAACCGAGCTTTGCCGCAAGGGCAACCGCGGTTGTATCAGAGCCACCGCGCCCGAGGGTGGTAATGTTGCCCTCTTCGTCGATGCCCTGGAACCCGGCCAACACCGGGACATACCCTGCATCAATATACTTTTGCACCGCTTCAATGCGGATATCCTTGATTTTTGCATGGCGGAAATTTTGGTTTGTCACAAACCCACCCTGAAAACCGGTAAGGGATACCGCCGGCACACCAAGTGCCGAAAGCGCCATCGCCAGCAGTGTAACGGTTTTCTGCTCGCCGGTAGAAAGCAGCGAGTCCATTTCGCGTGGCGGCAGGTCCTCACCAAGCTGAGAAGCCAGCGCAATCAGCTCATTTGTAGTTTTGCCCATGGCAGAGGCGACCACTGCGATATTGCTGCCCGAGCGTTTGACTTCTGCCACCCGCTGCGCGACTGCTTTGATCTTTTCGATGGTGGCAACACTGCTGCCGCCGTACTTGTGTACTACATTCATATGAAAGTGTTCTCTCCTTCCTGCCTGACCTTTCAAATTTGTCCGTAAAAAGACAAACAAAAAAGGCCAGTAAGGAAAGCCCTTACTGACCGTATATCCATAGACGCACCCATCTACAGAACGATTCCAACGTAAGATAGCTCCCCTGCAATTGGTTTGCAGACAGTGCCACGGGTATTCCCCGGGACCCCACCACACCGCCGTACCCGGCAAGCGCAGTTCGGCGGACTTGCTGCAAATCGTGGTCACTGCCTGTCGGCTCTCACAATTCTTGTCGCATCCGCGCCTCTATCATTTTCTCGTATTCTACCACCCGCTCCGCAAAAAAGCAACCCTTACACGCTATGTTTTTTCAAAAACCGGCATTTTGCAGTGTTCTGCGGTTGCAAGCCGCCTCATGTTGGGTTACAATGGCAGAGAATTACTATTGCCAAGGGGGACCGCCGAATGGAAACCGTCATTACTTATCGCCGCGCTCTGCACCGTATTCCGGAACTGGGCTACGAGCTGCCGCAGACGCTGGATTTTGTAAAAACACATCTTGCTGCGCTGGATTGCACTGTTGCCCTGCCCAGCGAAAGTGCTATTACTGCTTTTTTTGATGCGGGCGCCAAGACTGCGCTCGCTTTCCGCGCCGATATGGACGCACTGCCGATCGAAGAAAAAACCGGTGCAAGCTATGCCTCCTGCCATGTCGGGCAGATGCATGCCTGTGGACACGATGGCCACACCGCCATGCTGCTGGCCTTTGCCGATTGGCTAAGCGCCCACAAAACCGAACTAAAAAGCAATGTACTGCTGATTTTCCAGCCGGCGGAAGAGGCAACCGGCGGCGCACAAAGCGTTTGCGCCACCGGACTGCTCGCAGCCCATAACGTGCGCGCTGCCTTTGGGCTGCACCTCTGGCCCGGCCTGCCCGCCGGTCAGCTTGCCACTCGCCCCGGCCCGCTGATGGCACGCTCCTGCGAGGTCAACGTTACCGTTACCGGCAAAAGTGTACATATTGCCAAAGCCGCCGAGGGTGCCGATGCCGCCGAGGCCGCTGCCGCACTGCTGCTGGAGGCTTACCGCATGGAACGCACCGAGCTGCCAGCCGACTGCCTACGGCTGCTGAAATTTGGTGAGCTGCATGCCGGCACCGTGCGCAACGCCCTTGCTGCAACTGCGGTGCTGCGCGGCAGCCTTCGCGCTTTTTACGATGCCGACTTTGAGTTTTTGCAGCGCCGCCTGCGCGAGCTGTCAGAAACCGTGCCTGCGCAGTTTGGCTGCACCGGCAGCCTGCACTGTACCGAGGGCATCCCTGCTGTACACAACGATGAAACACTGACCGAACAGCTTTTTGCGATGCGTCCGGAAATGCTGCGATTGACTGAGCCTTCTATGACCGCCGAGGACTTTTCATTTTACGGTAAAGAAGTTCCGGCAGTGTTCAGCTTTCTCGGTACCGGGCGCAGCGAGCCGCTGCACGGTGACCATTTTGATTTTGAGGAATCCACCCTGCTTGCAGGCGTTGAATTCTACAAATCGCTGCTGGCGCTTTAAACCGCGCTGCCCCGGCAGCCGTCAAAAAACTCAGCGCACTATGCGCTAAAAGGAGGTCTGCTTTTTGGAGTGGATGGGCTTTGTATGCCTGATGATTTTACTTTGCTACTCGTCCTATCCCGGCAAAGTGAAACGGCTCGAAAAACAGGTAAAAAAATTAGAACGCGTGCAAAATGGAGGGACCGCTATGTCAAAACTGATTTCTTCGCTGGTGGGCAAAACCTGCAAGCTAAAAACCGATGAAGCCCTTTTGCTTTCTGGCGGCACCGAGCTGACCTGCCAGATTGTCGACGCTGACGATGAGTGGGTACAGTTTACCTACACCGATAAAAAAGCGGGGCAAAAAACCCGCCTGCTGCGTATTGACACGATTGAAAGCATTGAAATAATCGAGGAATAAAAACGAACGGACACCATCGCTTTAAGCAGCAGTGGTGTCCGTTTCTCATCCTTTGTTCCGTTGCTTGTATCCGGCTTATATCAGATACAGCGCAATAAAGCTTAACAGCAAAATGTGCCCGGGGTAAAACCAGTAGCAAAAATATTTAAAGGCTTTTTCGCTTTTTCCCGTCAGGGATTTTTTGCCGTTGTATAGCTAAATAAACACTAAACTCAGCAATGCCAGCCCCTGCTCGGGAACTCAAAGCCGTTGGGGAAAATAAGCACTTTGCCACCCAGGCAAACCCAGTTAATATACCAAAGGCCTATAAATTGTACCGCCAACTCTATGTATTTTTTCGGCATCAATTTTGCCAGGTAAAAAATCAAAACCGTTAAAACGCCAACCTCTGAATAATCAACGAAAGCAATGGTTCCTGTAATAACGTTCAAAACGCAAATGCCGGCAATGCAAATTACCTTTATGGCCAAATGAAAGCTACATGCCAGCACCTTATCAATCAGCTTTAAAAAGACCAGTGCCAGCAAAAATGTAAACATCACGTTTTGATGAAACGGGCCTATTATTTCTCCACCCATCATCAAATTGTACGGAATTTCCGAAATCAGTGCAAAAATCGGGAATGCAATTCTCCCTATTTGTGTCATCCAGCCATACCCCGCCACATTTACAACGGTCATATAAGCGTGGTCAAAGACCATAAAAAGCATAGCCAGCACTTTTAGCCACTCTCTATTTAAAATTCGGCAGCGGCTTTTTGTTTTTGTTGTGATTTTCATCTCCAAAAGTTTATTTGTCTGGCTATGATAGTAAATCCGCGGTATCTCTTCAAGAAATCTCAAGTTACGGAGCTTAAGATTCACTTTGCTTTCCAGGGCAAAGCGCATAGCTTTTAAAATTACTTATAACGCTGTGGCGTTAGCGCCGATTTTCTTGCGCTACTTTTCTTTTGTGGTTTGCGGTGCAAGTTTTTGGGCAACCTCGCTTACAGTGTCTTCAAAAATGCTTCCATTTTGTCCATCGCTGTGCGGAGCTCTTCGTCACTGTAACAGTAGGACAAACGAATATACCCTTCTGCACTGAAGAACACGCCTGGCACTGCGCCGACGCCGCCTTCTTTGATCATGCGGGTACAGAACTCTTCCGAACTCATCCCGTATTTTGCAATCGAGGGGAATACGTAAAATGCGCCTTCCGGTTTTTCAACCTCCATGCCCATCTCTGCAAGCCGGCCCAAAATAAAGTCGCGGCGGCGGCGATAGGTTTCACGCATCTCGGTAACATCGCACCCCAGTGCGGTGACACACGCGTGCTGCACAAACGCATTGATGGAAACAATGCAGTTCTGGTTTACCTTTTGCAGCTCAGCGCGCACCGGCGCGTCTGCGCAAAGGTAACCCACACGCCAGCCGGTCATTGCATAGGGTTTGGAAAAGCTCTGAATCAGAATAATCCGATCGCGCAGGTCGCGGTATGACGCAAAGCTGTGATAGTTTTCGGTATAGCTCAGCTGTGCGTAAACGTCATCGCACAGCACAAACAAATCATGCTCTTTTGCGGCGGCACGCACGGCCTGCAAGCTTTCTTCGCTGTACACGCAGCCGGTCGGGTTGTTCGGAGAGGTGAGGATAATCGCTTTGGTTTTTTCGGTAATGACAGCACGCAGCCGCTCTGCGGTGATTTGAAAATGGTCGTCCTGGGTGGGCATCGGCACGTAGACACCGCGACTGATTGCAATGATGGTTTCATAAAGTCCGAACGCGGGGGTCGGCACTACCACCTCATCGCCGGGGGCAAGGATGCCGCAAAGCGCGCAGAACAGCGCACCGGTCGCGCCGGCGGTAACGATAACTTCATCCGGGGTATAGTCGTAGCCGTTTTTCTCCTGCTCAAATTTGGCAATGGCCTCGCGCAGGTAGGGCTCGCCGTTGCCCTCCGGGTAATGGGTCAGGTTTGCATCCAAATCTTGTTTGGCGCGCTCTTTCACCGCGTCCGGCGTGTTAAAGTCCGGTTCACCTATGGTTAACGCAACGCAGCCCGGGGTGGCTTTTGCCATCGCGGAATACGCACGGATACCAGACATTGCAATGCCGGTAACGGCGGGGTTCATTCGTTCTTTCATTTGAGGTCACGCTCGCTTTCCCACATTTTTTTGGCAGCCCAGCCAGTACCGTATTAAAAAAATTACGGTTCTGCCTCTTCCCTTTGGCTGCAAGGATGTGCTATTATAGCAGAAATCTTGTTTGTAATAATATACCAATTTGAAAAAATTGTAAATAAAAAAGGAGTCCTCCCATGAAAACCCTGCCCTTTTCGGAAGAAAAACTGCGCGAAATTATCGCGCAGTACCCCACTCCGTTCCATCTTTATGACGAAGCGGGCATTCGCGATACAGCACGTCGGTTGTATGATGCTTTCGCCTGGAACCGCGGCTTTAAAGAGTATTTTGCGGTAAAAGCGCTGCCGAATCCAGCCATTTTAAAGCTGCTCGGCTCGATGGATTGTGGCACTGACTGCGCTACCATTCCCGAACTGCTGCTCTCGAAGGCGGCAGGGCTGACAGGTGAAGATATTTTATTCAGCTCCAACGATACTCCGGGGGAAGATTTCGCGCTGGCACATAAGCTTGGTGCCATCATCAACCTGGACGATATCACCCACATTCCTCTACTCGAGTCGGTCTGCGGCATTCCCGAAACCATCTGCTGTCGCTATAACCCCGGCAGTACCTTCACCATGACCAACTGCATTATGGGTGATCTTTCTGACACCAAATTCGGCATGACAAAACCGCAGCTTTTTGAGGCAATGAAGCTGCTGCGCGACAAAGGTGCAAAGCGGTTTGGCGTACATGCGCTGCTGGTTTCCTGCTCGATGGAACAGGACTATTATCCGCAACTGGCTGCAAGCTTGTTCCGGCTTGCAGTAGAGCTGAAGAACGAAACGGGCATCTCGCTTTCTTTCATCGACCTTTCGGGCGGCATTGGCATCCCTTACCACCCAAACGAAGCTAAGGTGGACATTGCTGCCGTCGGGCGTGGTGTGCAAAAAGTATACGACGAAATCTTGAAGCCGGCAGGGATTGAGCTTTCTATTTACACCGAGCTAGGCCGCTTTATGACCGGCCCGCACGGGTATCTTGTCTCTCGTGTGCTGCACGAAAAGCACACTTACAAAGATTACCTCGGGCTGGACGCCTGTGCTGCCAACCTGATGCGCCCCGCCATTTATGGGGCCTACCACCACATTACGGTAATGGGCAAAGAGCAACAGCCTGCCGACCACACTTATGATGTCACCGGCGGCCTTTGCGAGAATAACGACAAATTTGCCGTTGACCGCGCCTTGCCCAAAACCGTGCCCGGCGACCTTGTCGTCATCCACGACACCGGCGCACACGGCTCTTCGATGGGGTACAACTACAACGGCAAACTGCGCAGCGCCGAGCTGCTGCTGAAACAAGACGGCAGTGTCGCACTCATTCGCCGTGCCGAAACCCCGCAAGATTACTTTGCAACGCTCGACTGCTGCCCCGAATTTGACTTGAGCGAAACAGAAACAGAATGACACTTGCCGGCATAGACTGAGAAAAACCCTAAAGGGAGTGGAGAGTCTATGCCGGCTTCTTATTTTCATTTTGAGCCGCCCATGGTGCGGTTTTTGCTGCAAAACGGTGAGCCCCTAATCCTCGTAGATGTGCGCGAGCGGGACGAATATGCGCAAGGCCATCTGCCCAACGCGATAAACCTGCCGCTGGGCACGGTGGAAGAAAGTGCACGCGAAGTGCTGCCCGACAAAACTGCCAGCTATATCGTCTATTGCCAGGGTGGGCGGCGCAGTGCTTTGGCTTGCGGTTTTCTCTGCGAGCAAGGGTACACCGATGTAATTATGATGGATGGCGGCATTGACCGCTGGCCCTATGAGATTGCGCAGGGTCGTTAGCCGTGCGCAGGGTGACGTTATTTTGCCACCCTGCGCCTTTTTGAGCGAAAACTGCCCCTGCCGTAGTTTCATGGTAGCATCTCCGGCACAGACGATACATAAAACCGCTTGCGGTATGCACAATAACATTCTACTATCAAAAACAGAGCAGTTTTTTACTATCTGCCGGTAGTAAAATCGTGTTGTGAGGTGGGGGATAGCATGGCAGACTACAAAAAAATGTACACAACGCTGTTTAACAAGATCACCCAGATGATTGATGATCTGGAAGAAATTCAGCAGCAAACAGAGGAAATGTATATCGAAGAGGAGGACCCGCCGCTGGAAATTGCGCAAAACAGCAAAGAACCAAACCTTCCGCGCTGATGGCAAATGCCGCCGTGCAAGGGCCTTTTTTGACGGTTTGTAGATAATATAAGGCAGGTTGCTTTATTGCACCCTGCCTTATTGTGCAAACAAAACACGGCAAAAGCCGAAGTCGCACAACGCTGTGCTGCTTCGGCTTTTGTTTTATAGTGTTATTAGGGGCACTTTTTTGCACCAACTGGCTGCAAGAATTTATTTGCAGCCGCCACAACCGGCACAGGCGGTGCATTTACCGCTCTTTTGCCACAAATCATCCGCTACGGGCGCCCAACTCTCGGCAGCTTCGCAGCATTTTGCAGAAAGGTCCCGCACGTTTTCCGGGTTCTGCAGGTCGGTAGAATGTGCACCGGAGTTTTCGACCATCTGGGTCAGGCGGCCGGGGTTATCCAACAGCGGGCAGGGACGCAGGTGGTTTTCGTTAAACGGCTGATTTGCACGGTACTGCATAAACAGCGGAGACTGATATGCCTGCAACAGTGTTTTTTCGTGGATATTGGAATCGGAATAATGGATGAAAGCGCAGGGCTCAATATCGCCGCCCGCGTTGATGTGCAGATAGCAGCGGCCGCCTGCGATACAGCCGTTGACAAATTCACCATCGTTCCAGAAATCCATCGTGAACAAGGGTTTGGTGGAGCGGAACTTACGGATCTGGTGGTACATAAACTCGCGCTGCTCGGCAGTGGCCATCAGGCTGGGCACTGCATCTTTGCCAACCGGCATATAAGTAAAGAACCACGCAAATTTTGCACCCTTGGCAATCATATCGTCAAAGTAGGCCTCACTGCCGATGACGTTGGTGTTCTGGCTGGTGTAGCAGCAGGAGATACCGAACGGCAGCTTGCGAGAACGCAGCAGCTCCATTGCTTTGACTACGGCAGAGTAGGTGCCCTCACCGCGGCGGAAGTCGGTTGCCTCTTCAAAGCCCTCTACACTGATGGCAGGGATAAAGTTTTTCACCCGCAGCATCTCGTCGGCAAAGGCTTCATCGATAAGGGTAGCATTGGTAAAGGCAAGGAAAGCACAATCATCGTGCTTTTCGCAAAGCTTGATGATATCATCTTTGCGCACCAGCGGCTCGCCGCCGGAATAGATGTACATATAAGTACCCAGCTCTTTGCCCTGGGTAACGATGGAATCGAGGGTATCGAAATCCATGTTTAGCTTATTGCCATACTCGGCGGCCCAGCAGCCGATGCAGTGCAGGTTGCAGGCAGAAGTCGGGTCCATCAAAATCGCCCAGGGGATATTACAGTTGTACTGTTTTTCTGCCTCTTCTTTGCGGTTCATACCCACGATGGCACTGTTAAGTAAAAAGTTGCGAAACAGGGTTTTACGCACTCCTGCATCGATATCAGTATACAGGCTTTGGATATATTTGTACCAGTTGTTGTCGGGGTCTTTCAAAAATTCGCCAATCATTTCATAGGCGGGCGCGTAATGGCCCTCTTTATCAAATTTTTTCACCCAGTCCAGCACCTTAGGGATATTGGTTTCCGGTTCATCTTCGAGGTAAGAAAGCGCAACCTTTGCGCCCAGACTTTCTACATACTCTTTCATACGAAACGCCATGCTATTTCCCTCTTTTCTCCTGTTGCGGCACAAGCTGCTTCTCACACCGTTCTAGGAATATCATATTCTTGACTCTACGATACCATGTCCTATTTGCAGGTGGTTGCGTCAGTTCTTGCCGTTTGTATAAAATTAGTACAAAACTCTAAAACCATCCTATATCTTACTTGCCTTGGGTTCGGTTTTTCGGCACAGAGCAATTGCTTTTGCGGCTTATTGCTGTTTTAGTAGCGCCGCCGGGAATTTTGCGGTAGAATGAGGCTAACACGATAATAAAAACAAGGAGCATCCAGTATGAAGAAAAAATTTGCTTTTTTGCTGATGGGTCCCGATTATACCCCGTCGCAGCACACTGCCCTGTTTGAGACCGAAGCGATGATTACCCGCATCTGCACCGCAAGAGACTTTGATGAAGCTTGTTTGCTGGTACAACAGCTG
The DNA here is from genome assembly GCF_900199435.1 of Pygmaiobacter massiliensis. Taxonomy (GTDB): domain Bacteria; phylum Bacillota; class Clostridia; order Oscillospirales; family Ruminococcaceae; genus Pygmaiobacter; species Pygmaiobacter massiliensis. The sequence continues at coordinate 1,358,629 of NZ_OAML01000003.1, read as the reverse complement.
CAGCGTGAAGGCTTTGGTGCAGTAGAGCTTTGCGGGGCTTTCGGCCCCGAAAAAGCGCAAACCCTCACCCAGCTGACCAACAACGAAATGGCCATTGGCTATGTAACCCACGACCCTGCTTTGGATAGGCTGTTCACTGCGTTTTTCAGCGAATAAGCTGCTTTCACCTCCATATCAATTTTTTCACCGTTTGCCGTGCAGCCTTTTGCTTTCAGGTTGCACGGCTTTTTTATTTTTTGCTCGCCAGCAAATTTTCTACTCTTGACATATATAGATTATCTATCTATAATTCATATGTAGATAATCTATATAAGGAGGCATTGCTATGGCACCAGAAAAAGGCCTTGCCGCAGGCAACACCGCCACGCTTATTTTAAAGTTGCTGGAAGAGCAGGATATGTATGGCTACCAGATGATTGAAACGCTTGCCAAACGGTCAGACAACACCTTTAATCTCAAAGCCGGCACACTTTACCCGCTTTTGCACGGGCTGGAAAACAAAGGCATGGTGGAATCGTACGAAGAAAAAGCGGACAGCGAGCGGGTGCGTAAATATTACCGCATTACCCCCAAAGGCAAAAAGTTGCTGCAGGAAAAATGCATGGAATGGGCTGCTTACTCAAGCGCTGTGAACAAAGTATTGAACGGAGGTTTGCGCTATGGCATCGTTTGATGAAATTCAGCAGTATTGCGATACTGTTTGCGGACAAATTCGATGGAAAAAAGCAAAACCACTGATAGAAAAAGAGCTCAAAGACCATCTCTACGACCAGTGTGATGCTTACCGGGCTGCCGGTATGTCAGAGACCGCCGCAATTCACAGTGCAGTGCAGCAGATGGGCGATGCAGTAGCCGTCGGTGCCGCGCTGGACGGCACACACCGTCCCAAACCACAATGGGCACTGCTTGGGCTCACCGGAGTTTTGCTGCTGGCCGGACAGTTTTGCTCGGCTGTATTCGGCGGTGCTGCCGAGCCTGTTGGCTTTTTTATGGCTGCCGCGGCATTGCTGGGCTGCTATTTTCTCGATTTTTCTCTTCTTGCCCGGCATACTCTGCCGCTTTACTTTGCCGTATTGCTGGGGTCTTGCTTTGGGCTGCTAACGGGGCCCCAAGTAAATGGAACAGCCTGGCTGTCGCTGGGCGGGTTTGGATTTTCTATGAGCTACTTTGCAATTGTATTTCCGTTGCTTTTTGCAATGCTTATTTATTCTCTGCGAGGGCATGGGCTGGCAGGTGTACTTTTATGCGGGCTGGGCTATTTGCCGCTTATGTTTATCCTGATACAAATTTCTTTTGTCTCGGGGATGCTGCTGTTTACACTTTCTGCCTTAGCACTGCTCTGCTTTGCTTTGGCGCGCGGCTGGTTTGGCTGTAATAAAGCTGCCGGCTTTGCGCTGGTGTTGGTACCCACCGCAGTGGTGCTCGGCGTTGGCGCATTTATTTTGCTCGGCCATCCCTACTTTTCTGCTCAGCTCGCGCTGTTGGCAGACCCTTATGCCGAGCGAAACGGCAGTGGCTTTCTTCTCTGCCTTGTGCGGGATTTGCTTGCCCACGCACAGATGTATGGCACCGGTTCAGCTTCTGCTGAAACTGCCGCAAGCCTTGCCGCGCTGGATCATTCTTCCCCCGACTATCTGCTCACGCTGATGATTTACCGCTTTGGCTGGGTCGCGCTCTTTGTCGTGCTTGGGGTGTTTGTGCTTTTCATCGGCTTTGCGGGGTACACTTTAACAAAGCAAAAAAGCATGCTGGGCAGTTTGATTTCTGTTTCGGTCTTGTCTGTACTGTTTTTACAGTGTGCATTTTATTTTGCAACCAATCTTGGGTACGGTCTGTTCTCAGCATTTTCGTTGCCGTTCCTCTCCTCTGGCAATGCGGCACTGGTGCTCAATGCCGGACTCACCGGATTGATGCTTTCGGTTTTTCGCTCTGGCGCATGTTTTTATGACCAAATGCCGGGGCAAACGTCTTCTCCGCTTTTCTCTTACAAAAACGGCGCGTTGATTATCCGCATTAAAAATTAATTTTGTAAAAAACAAAGGCAGATACCAGCGATGGCATCTGCCTATTTTTATGTATTTGCTGTTTCTGGCTGAGGCTGAATACAGTCGTCCACCAGGCTGCCATTCAGCACCCGGCGCAAACTTTCGCTATATGCCAAAAAATCTTCTTTCATACCCTCGCGCGCCCATTGTGCCACCAGCCCTACAACTGCATAGGCATAAAACCGGGCGGCAAAATCCAGCTCTTTTTCTGATATTGCATGGTGCCTTGCCTGCGTGGCACTGTAAAACTGGTCGTGCATCTGTGCCGTAAGGTAGGCAATCAAGTACTCTTGCAGCGAATTTTGACCCGTAAGCCGAAGGGCATTGGTGTAAAAGGCGCGGTTCTCGCGCAGATAGCCACAGGTGCGGTACAAAACCTCCTGCCAGTTGCTTCCGCTGATGGTCGACATGGCAAGCGGCACTTCGCTGCGAAAAATCCAGTTCACCAAGTCATATTTATCGCGAAAATGATAGTAAAACGTATTGCGGCTTATCTTGCTTTCCGCAATAATCTCACCCACCGAAATCTCTTCCAGTCGCTTTTGCTGCATCAGCTTTTTCATTGCTGCTGCAATCACCCGTTTTGTGCGCTGCTGGCCCTTCATCGAAAACTCCTTTCCCCCCGCCGGGGCTATCGCTATGGCTTTTGTTTGGCAGCAAAGGCTGCCCGCTTTATTTTGAGTATAGCACGCTTTTGGGGTGGTGTCCCTCGGCAAACCCGCCAATTTGTCGCGTTGCGCAAACACATATGGCAATTTTAGATTTTCTTTTCCCTTCTGTTCGCGGTATAATATAAAGAATACTTTTTCTTTTTTCGGCGATTTTGCGCGGCTTTTGCGGCCGCCATTTTGCCAAACTTATAAAGCAGAAAAGCGCTGCTTGCTTTTATGGCTCGCACCACTTTTGCAGCAGACAATATACCATGCACAAACTGTGCGTCTTAGAATAATTCTTCGAAAGGGTGGTTTTATGGCATCAACATCACGTAGCAGCTACCGGGAGAAATGGCTTTTACCGGCACTGCTGTTTGCGGGGTTTGCGCTGCGGGCTTTTCTTGCGGTTTCTACCGAAGGGTATCCTTACGATACCAATACTTTTTTGGCATGGGCACAGCACATGGCCTCGCAAGGCCCCAGCGGTTTCTATTCGCCCGGTTATTTTGCAGACTATCCCCCCGGGTATATGCTGGTGCTTTGGGGCGTCGGCAGCCTGGTGCGGATGCTCGGCGTTGCCATCCACAGCCGCACTGCATTGTTTTTGCTTACCCTTGTGCCAATTTTGTGTGACCTTGCGCTGGCAGCTTTGCTCTACCGCATGGCGGTACCGCGGCTGGGTCGGCGCGGTGGCCTGCTTGTTTTTTGCCTGGTGCTGTTTTCGCCGATGCTCATCTTTGACTGCGCCGTATGGAAACAGGTGGACTCGGTGCTTTCGCTGATTTTATTGCTTTGTTTTTTTGCGCTGCAAGGCAAACAATATCTCTCCGCCGGTATATTTTACGCTGCTGCGTTGCTGATAAAACCACAGGCGCTGCTGTTTGGGCCGGTGTTTGCAGCCTGCTATCTGCTGCCATTTTGCTTTGGAGAAAACGCAAAACAGCGAGGACAAGCTTTAAAAAATGCCTTTTTAAGCTTGCTTTGCTGCCTTGGCGTACTGGCAGTGTTTGCGCTGCTTTTTCAGGGCGAGCAGGAGCCGCTGCGCTGGCTGCTGAAGAAATACACCACCACCGCTGTTTCTTATCCTTATGCGTCGATTAACGCATTTAATCTTTTCGCGCTGCTCGGTGGCAACTGGGCCCCGCAGGATGCCGTGCCTTTTTTGCTGAGCTGGAAACAGTGGGGCTTTGTCGGCATTCTTGTCATCACCGTGGTTACCGGTTGGTTTGCCGTTGTGAGCTACCGCCGCAACCCCAAACAATTCTCACCGTTTTTGCTGGGCGCGTTTTACTGCTGCGGCATCTTCATCCTGGCGCACAATATGCACGAGCGGTATCTCTTCCCAGCGGTGCTGTTTTTGTTCGCTGCTTTTGCCTTGCTGCGCGACAGACGCCTGCTTGCGCTTGCCGTTTGTTTTAGTTTCAGCGCGCTCGCCAATGTGGCAACCATTTACCTGCACGTGAGCGGCAGCGATGAGTTTTTAACAACAGCTTCTTCCAAGTTAATTGTTTTTATCATTTCGCTGGCACAGGTGCTTTTGTTTTGCTGGCTTTGCTACGTCTGCTACCAGATATGCATTCGCGGGCAGGTAAGCCCAATGCAAAACACACCCCGGCCTGCTTCTCGCTGGACGGAGCTTTGTGACACCAAACAGCCTCGTTGGAACCGCTTTGACACGATTGCCGTGGCACTGCTGACCGCTGTCGCCACGTTGCTTGGCGTTTGCTACCTCGGCAACACGCGCGCGCCGCAATCCAGCCTGCACACCACCGAAGAAGCACAGTTTACCGTCCAGTTCAGCGCCCCGGCAGAGGTGAAACGGGCATTGCTTTTCCCTGGCATTGGCAGCGGCAAGTGCACGGTAGCAACGCCTGAGGGTTTGCCTCTTTATGCTTTTGAGCTTTCGCAGGGCAGCTGTTTTTCCTGGCAGATTGCAGAAGAAGCATCTCTTTCGGCCGCGGCGGGCCAACAGCTTACGGTTACCCTTTCGGGCGGGCTCACTTTAAACGAGCTGGCTTTTCAGGACACTGCCGGCAACACGGTGCCTGTTACCGTTGCGGACGGCAAAACAGAATTCGCCCCGCTTTTTGATGAGCCGGGCTCTGCCCCTGCGCGTCCGAGCCAGCTGGACAGTATGTATTTTGACGAGATTTATCACGGCCGCACCGCCTACGAAATGCTGCATGGGCTGGATGTTTACGAAACCACGCATCCACCGCTTGGCAAAGATTTCATTTTGCTCGGCATTGCGCTGTTTGGCATGAACACCTTGGGCTGGCGCATTATGGGCGCTTTGTTCGGTGCTGCGATGGTGCCGGTATTTTACCTGCTTACGCGGCGGCTTTTGCGGCGGCGCGAGTGGGCAGCTTTCGCGGCATCGTTGTTTTTGTTTGATTTCATGCGGTTCACCCAGTCCCGCATAGCGACCATTGATGTATTTGTCGTGTTTTTTATTTTGCTGGCAACCTACTTTATGGTAGCCGCCATGCAAACGATGCTTGCAGAGGGCACTCGCACCGCACTCAAATATATCGCCGGTTCCGGCATTGCCTTTGGGTTTGCATGCGGCTCTAAATGGACAGGCATTTATGCCGGTGCGGGGCTTTGCGTCCTTTACTTTGGCACTCTGATTGCAAGGTACCGGCTGCTTTGTGAAACCGCCGAAAAAGAGGATGCCCGCAAACGCTTTGGGCAGGATTTCAGCACTGCGATTTGGGCCGGGCTGGCCTTTTTCGTTGTGATTCCACTTTTCATTTATATTGCTTCTTATCTGCCCTATTTTCTGCGGCCGGACACAAACTTTGGTCTGCGCGATTTTTGGAATTGCCAGCTTTCGATGTTCCGCTACCATAGCGGCCTTACCGCCACTCACCCGTTCCAGTCCTCCTGGTATTCGTGGCCAGTGCTCTGGCGCCCGGTGTGGTACTATATGGGCACGGGGTTGCCGCAAGGCACCTATGCCAGCATTGCTGTGCTTGGTAACCCGCTGGTTTGGTGGGGCGGCCTGGCCGGTATTGTTTGGTTGCTGGTGCGCACCGTGCGCGGCGGGCAGCGTGCCGAGGGCACCGTGGTGCTTATCTCGTTTGCCGCACAGCTGCTGCCCTGGGTGCTCGTTACCCGTGCCGTTTTTCTCTACCATTACTTTGCCTGTGTACCATTTATCATTCTGGCACTTACCATGCTGCTGATGCGCTGCGAAGCGGCGCACCCCCGCACTGTGCAGCGGCTGCGGTACCTGTTGCCGGCGGCGGCAGTTTTGCTGTTCTGCTTTTTCTACCCGGTGCTCGCAGGCGTACCGGTACCCTACGGGTGGGCTGCCGCACTTAAATGGCTGCCCAGCTGGGGGTTTTATATCCTTTAGTTTAAGACTACGATAAACGAAACGAGGAGCGACCATGACTGCACCGTTTACGCTGCCTGCCTGGACACCTGATGATTATACTACTCTGCTGGCCGCTTTGCGCGAATCCGCAGATGAGCCCTACCGCGTTTTTCATTCCCGCCTGCTGCCAGGAGTAGATAACGTGCTGGGCGTACGCGCCCCCAAACTGCGCAATTTTGCAAAACAGATTGCACGCGGCGATTTCCGCTCGTTCCTTACCCTGGTCACCGACAACAGCTATGAAGAAGCGATGCTCCACGGGTTGGTGCTCGGCTATGCAAAGCTCACCCCCGAAGAGGCATTTCCTCTTATTGAAGCGTTTCTGCCCGCCATCACCAACTGGGCCATCTGCGATATGTGCACCTCTTCGCTGCGTGTGCTCACCAAAGAGCCGGAGCTCGGCTTTGCTTTTATCTGCAAAACACTGCGCCGCCCCGGGGAATACGAAAAGCGGTTTGCCATTGTGGCGATGCTGGATTTTTTCTTAGAGCCAAATTTTATCGACCGGGTGCTGCCGCTGATTTGCGGGATGACACATGAGGGATACTATGTTAAAATGGCGGTGGCATGGGCACTTTCTGTCGCCTTTGTGCGGTTTCGTGAAAAAACGCTCGAAGCGCTTGCCCAATATCCGCTTGATGATTTTACGTACAACAAAACATTGCAAAAATGCTGCGAAAGCTTTCGTGTTTCGGCAGAAGATAAAAAGCTTTTGCGCAGTATGAAGCGATAATTTTCCACAAGAAAGAGGGTCTCCTGTTGAAAACTCCGCAAATCGATTCTTCCGTTTATCTCGCCGAAGGCGCGCGTGTGCTGGGCGATGTAGTACTTGAGGCTGGCTGCAGCGTTTGGTACAACGCCGTGATCCGCGGCGATATTTCTTCTATTCGGGTAGGCCGCGGCACCAATATTCAGGACTGCTGCGTGCTGCACACCGACCACAACCATTGCCTCATGGTAGGCGAAAACGTCACCGTTGGGCACGGTACCGTGCTGCATGGCTGCACCGTAGGCGACGGTACACTGGTGGGCATGGGCAGCACCATTCTCAGCGGCGCGGTTATCGGCAAGGGCTGCCTGATTGGCGGCGGTGCACTCGTTACCGGCAATACCATAGTGCCAGATGAGCATTTGGTGCTTGGCTGCCCCGCAAAGGTTATTCGCCCGCTGAATGATGCCGAGCGCGCCCAGTGCGTACAGGGCGCCGAGGAATACCGCGAGCTTGCGGACGAGGCAATGGCAGAAAAGAAATAACCACTCTTACGGTGCACGTTTGCTTTTGATGCACCAAAAAAGTCCCGAGCCGGTAACTATGCCGGTTCGGGACTTTTCTTTTATCTTCTTCGCTCATAAACGAGGTCTACCATTCCGTTGTAGCTTTGGGTTGAAATCAGTTTTAAGCACAGCGCATTCGAGCTTTGGGCAAACAGCGGAATTCCTTTGCCCAGCAGCACCGGGATGACCGTGATGCAAAAGCGTTCAATTAAATCTGCGGCAATCAGTTGCTGTATAAGCGAGGCCCCGCCGCAAATCCAGATGTCTTTGCCCGGCTGAGCTTTCAGCTCGGCAACCAGCTGCGCCGGTGCACAGCGCGTAAAAACAATCTCTTCGGTATCCCTCTGGGGCTGCCGGGTAATAACGTAGCTGCGCTTGTCCGGGTACGCCCATACGCTAGGCGAAAGCTCAGTGACGATTTGCCGATAAGTTTTGCCGCCCAGCACCACTGTATCAATCGTATCTAAAAATGCTTCATAACTGCCGGCGGCCTGCGGGTCGCTTCCGTCCCCTTGCAGCCAACTGACACCGCCCTGTTCATCTGCCAGATACCCGTCAAGGCTCACCGCAATATATAGCACTGCTTTTCTCATGTTATCCACTCCGCTTAGCAGTAACGCGCAGCTTTCTTCGCATCACCGCTCTATGTATTTTGCAGTGCACTCACAGCAGTTTTGCCGCCACCAGCCATACTACGGCCACCCAAAACAAAACAATCGGAACCGCGTACCACCAGCGGCGCGGCCGCCCGTCCTGCCACAGGCTTTCGGCCTCTTTGCGGCATTGGCTCAACACCTCGGGCGGGATAAGCCGGAGCGTGAGGGCTACAAGGCCGGGCAAAATCAGCAGATCATCCAGGTAGCCGAGCACCGGAATAAAATCCGGTACAAGGTCAATCGGTGAAAGCGCATACCCAACTGTAAGTGCCGCCACCAGCTTTGCGGCAAGCGGCGTTTCTTTCTTTTTCAAGGCGATAAAAACGGCCGGGATATCCTGCTTTAGTTTTTTCGCCGCAGCTTTCAGGTCCATCAGTCACTCCTCTCGCTCCTTTGGAGCATCCAAATAAGGCAAGATGGCACCATAGGCGTCGCACAGTGCATCAAACTTTACTGCACAGTTGGCCGGGCTCGAGCTCGGCAGCAACAGCGCTGGTATGCCGCAGGTTTCCGCACAGTGTTTTGTGTAGAGCTGATATGCTTTTTTGCCGGTGGTAAACATGGCGCGCAGCGAGGCTGTTTCTAAAATAGGTCCAAAATCGTTTGGTACTGGGCACTTAATTGCGGCATCTGCCGCACCCTCAATCTCGCAGGAGGCAAGCGTATCCCAAAGGGCAATGCCTCGACGCAGCAAAAGGTCACGCTTTTCTTCGATTGTATCAGGCAATGGCTCGTTCAGTATCGTGCAAATCACTTTCCAAAAGCGGTTTTGGGGATGCATATAATAAAACCCGGCCTTGCGGGAGGCGGGTGAAGGCATTGTGCCTAGAATCAGCACCTTGCTGTTTTTATCATAAACCGGCGCAAGGGGATGCGCCACCTGTTCTGCCTGAGCCATGACTCCAGCTCCTTTCACTGCGTGGTAAAAAGACAAAACAGGGTGCGCCGGTTTCCCGTGCTGCACCCTGTTTTGAATAATTCAATTAGTCCGCTTTGGGCGCCTCTACAGCAGCCTCTACCGCAGAAACAGCTTCCTCGATGGGAGCAGCTGCTTCTGCCGGGGCAGCTTCGCTATCTTCGCAGCCACAATCATAGCCACAGCTGCAGTCGCAGCCGCAATCGCAGTTCAGGTCTTCATTATCGTCAAAGTCCTCGCTGAAGAGCATCTGCTCATACTCAGCCAGCTCTTGCTCGCGTTTTACGAGGTAAAGGTATGCAGCACCCAATGCGCCCGCAACGGCAGCAAGGGCAACCAAGATGGAGACAAAAGTAGATTTTTTCATTGTAATTTCCCCTTTTTGTTTTCTTTTCTTGCGTTTATAATCATTTACAAAAGTTTTACCCGCTACAGCCACAGCCCCCGCAGAGATCGACATCATCGTTACCGCTTTTTTAATGGCTGCTGTTTTGGCGATGGTTTTCACCAATTTTCCCATACCGCTCGTTCCTTTCAGCCATATGCCGCGCAAAAGCGCAAAGCCTGTTTTGGCTATTTCAAAAAAAGACCATAAGTGCCTACTATTGCAAGCTCCGAAATATGGTGTATCGTGAGTTTATTATAAGATAAACTTTTCGGTTTTACAATAGTTTTACCCAATGCCGGCACAACTATCCGTGTGGGAAGAAATCGCTTATTTGCTGATAAAAAGCTCTTGCTCGGGGGTGCGGCGCAGCGCTTCGGGCACAAATATTTTCTCCAGCACACCAATGCCGAGGTCTGCCAGCAGCGCCAGCAGGCAGGCAGGCAGTGCGCCTGCCAAAGTCATGCCCATATTATGTGCACGCATTCCGTCGAGAATCAAAAAGCCCAATCCACCGCCAGAAATGGTGGCGATGGTAACCATGCCGACCGCCGCAACCATTGCTTTGCGCACCCCACGAAAAATGTGCGGGCTTGCCAGCGGCAGCATTACAGTAAACAAGGTTTCGCGGTAGGTCATGCCCATGCCGAGCGCAGCATCCAGCGTAGGCCGGTCAATTTGGTGCAGCCCTTTATCGGTGCCGAAAATAACCGGCAGCAACGTGTAAATAAGTGCCAACAGTAGTGTGGTAATCAGCCCCTGCTGCCCAATGGCAATAAAAATACCAAACAGCGCAAGCGCTGGCAGCGTTTGCAGCAGGCCAATCAGCTCCAGCAGCGGGCCTTTGAGCTTTTCGTTGCGATAACAAAGCCAGCCCAGTGGTACCCCAAGTGCCACCGCAAGGCTGAAGGTAATTAAGACAAGCAGCAACTCTTTCAAAGTACATTCCAGCACAAAGCTGCTGTTTTCCACAAGAAACATTCCCAAACTCAAAACTCTTCCACCTCCTCAAGCTCAATCGACTGCTGGCTTAGGGTGGTAACAACGGTGGAATTGGTAATCAGGCCAATCAGCTTATCCTCTTCCACCACCGGGATAGCATTTACTTTGTACTGCCGGAATTTCGCCAGCAGCTGCAAAATATTCTCGTCGGGGGCGGCGGTGGTTTTCGCCTCTCGCATCACGCTCAGCACGGCAAGGTCTTTGTTGTCGCAATGGTGGATGTGTTCCGCCTTTACGATGCCGAGGAAGTTGTTTTCTTCATCGGTAACCAGCAGTGAGTCGACCTTTGAGAGCCGCATCTTTTCAATGCTTTTCAGCATCGGCACCTCCGGCCCGGTAATGACGGGGCGGGTAAGCATAATATCGCGGGCGCGGATTTCTTCCGGGCGCTCAAAAATGCGGTTGCGGCCAATGTAGGCTGCCACAAAATCGTTTGCGGGTGCTTTTAAAATCTCTTCCGGCTTGGCATATTGGGCCACACTGCCCTCATTCATCACACACAGCTTATCGGCAATCTTAATCGCCTCTTCAATCACGCTGGTAATGAATACCACTGTCTTGCCGCTTTTGGCCTGCAGGGTCACCAGTTCGTCCTGCATGTCGCTGCGGTCTGCCGCAGAAAGCCCCGCAAACGGGTCGTCCATCAGCAGTATTTCCGGGTCCGATGCTAAGGCGCGGGCAATGCAAAGTCGCTGCTTTTCCAACGGACTTAACTGGTAGGGGTAACGGCCGACAAAATCGCCGCCCGGCAGCCCCAGTTGCTCCAGTGCCAGCTCCATCCGCTTTTCCTGCTCTGTTGCGGGTAACAGTGCAATGGCGGGCACCACGGTGATATTGCCACGCACCGTCAAATGGTCGAAAAGGCCGGTATGCTGGGTGACATAGCCAATACTTTTGCGCAGTGCGATTACGTCCTGCGAGGCTATGTTTTTGCCGTCAATAAGCACACGGCCCGAGGTAGGCGCGATAAGCCGGTTGACAAGTTTCAGTGTGGTGGTTTTGCCGCAGCCCGAAGGCCCCGCCAGCACTACCAGCTCACCGGTGGGGATTTCAAGACTGATATCCCGCAGCACCGTCACGCCGCTTACGCGCTTTGTAACCTGTTCGAATGTAATCAAAGGAATTCTCTCCCGTTATCTATAATAGGGTCTGGTTTCACCTTCATTCTAACACACACCGCTTAGCATTAAAAGCTTCTGCCGATAAAATACACTTGATTTTAACATAATTTAGAGTTTATTCATTTTTGCTTTTTCCTTCAAAATAGTGTATACTAATAAAATTATGCGATAAAACGCAGAATTACAATTTATCACTGCTTTACAGCAAAAGGAACCATATGACATTTGAAAATTTAGACCTCATCCCCCAGCTTTTGCAGGCAATTGAAGAGGTGGGTTACACCACTCCTTCGCCGATTCAGGCAGAAGCCATCCCCCCTGTTTTGGCAGGGCGCGACCTGATTGGCTGCGCACAAACCGGCACCGGTAAAACGGCAGCCTTTGCCATTCCCATTTTGCAAAATCTCACCTGCAACCCTGTTTCGGGGCGACGGTATATCCGCACACTGGTGCTTACCCCTACCCGGGAACTCGCTTTGCAGATCAAAGAAAATTTTGATGATTACAGCAAACACCTTAAGTTGCGTAATACTGTTATTTTCGGCGGTGTGGGCCAAACCCCGCAGGTAGAAACCCTGCGCCGCGGCGTGGATATTCTTGTTGCAACACCGGGCAGACTGAACGATTTGTGCGACCAGGGCCACATCGATTTATCTCACCTCGAGCACTTTGTTTTGGACGAAGCAGACCGTATGCTCGACATGGGCTTTATCCATGATGTGCGCAAGGTGCTTAAACGTTTGCCCGCGCAGCGTCAAACGCTGCTGTTCTCTGCCACCATGCCGCCCGAAATCGCAAAACTGGCGGCGCAGATTCTGCATAATCCTGCCAAAGTAGAGGTAACCCCGGTTTCCTCTACGGTGGACGCGATTGAACAGAGCCTCTACAAAGTGGACAAGGCCAACAAACGGCCGCTGCTGAACCTCGTGCTGGCAGAACATCCGGAGATGGACTCGGTGCTGGTATTCACCCGCACCAAACATGGCGCAGACCGCGTGGTGCGCGACCTTGCAAAGGCTGGCACAAAGGCCATGGCAATTCATGGCAACAAAAGCCAGACGGCGCGCGTCACGGCACTCGATAGCTTTAAATCGGGCAAAATCCGCGTGCTTGTGGCAACCGACATTGCCGCGCGCGGCATCGACATCAGCGAGCTTGCTGCCGTTATCAACTACGACCTGCCCAACGTGCCAGAAACCTACGTACACCGTATTGGGCGTACCGGGCGTGCAGGGCGCAGCGGCGTTGCCGTTGGTTTCTGCAACTTCGATGAGCTGCCCTACTTGCAGGACATCGAAAAGCTGATTGGCAAAAAGATTCCGGTTGTGGAAGAGCACCCGTACCCGATGCAGATTTTTGAGGCGGCCCCGAAACAGGAGCGCGCACCCCGTCCCCCGCGTGAAAACCGTCCCGCCAAACCGGCAGGTGGTGCAAAGCAGGGCGGCGGCAAAAAAAAGGGCTACCCGCCGCGAGGCAAGCGCCCCGCACAGCAGGGCAGTGCGTCCGGCAAATCGCCACGCCATAACCGGCAGGGCTAAACGGGAATAAATTGCCGCTTGACAAACATTTTGTCACTTTGTATCATATAGTAATGTATTCTAGCATTTATACTCACATAAGGGAGTAGTTTGCACGGCGATTCTGCCTGTGCCAAGTCAACATTCTGGTGTTTTTTCACCTGGCTTGGATTAAAAAACGAGACTTATGTATAGCTTTTCTTAGAAGGGCTATACATAGGTCTTTTTTATTGGTTTTTCGTTTTGCAGCATTGCCCTGCCAACTTTATTTAGGAGTGATCGTTTTGGGGTTGTTTGATATTCTTTTAATCGGCGTTGGTCTTTCTATGGACGCCGCCGCCGTTACCATTGCCAATGTGCTGGGGGACGCCGGAATTCCGCGCCGCAAGGTATTTGCCATGGCGGGGGCCTTTGGCCTTTTTCAGGGGCTCATGCCGGTATTCGGCTTTTTCGCTGGCAGCCTGTTTGCTGATTTCATCAGCCGCTATGCGGGTTTTGTCACCCTTGTCGTGCTGGGCGTTATCGGTGTTTCGATGATAAAAGAAGGCTTTTCTCACAAAGAGGAAAGCGAAGCGCCCAAAGCACTTACACCTAAAATTCTGCTGGTGCAGGCGATTGCCACCAGCATTGACGCCTTTGCGGTCGGCGTCAGTTTTTGCGCTTCCGGCGCAGATATTTTTACCGCTGCACCGATTATTGCCGCTACCACCTTTTTCTTCAGCCTGCTTGCGGCAAAGCTGGCAAAGCGGTTCGGCCACCTGCTGGGCGAACGTGCTGAGGCTTTCGGCGGTGTGATTCTTCTGCTAATCGGCATCAAAGCAATGTTTTTCTAGCTTTTGCAGGTTGCGACCATGCGAGTATTCTTTTGCTTTTGCATCAAGATATTATAAAAGGCCATCGTTAATAAAACGATGGCCTTTTGGTTTGTGCGGTGTTTTTTATGGGGCACGAAGGTTAGATATTGTTATTTCGTTACCCACAAAAAGTTCCAGCCCGGAAAAATGAGATGTAAAATAAATGCAATGAGAACCGCAGCTAAAATCGCAATGCCGCAATAACAGACAATTTTCCATGCTTTGCTGATCACCGATTTTGTTTTTTCCACATCTGCAAAAAGAGAGGACACTTTTTCGTCTGTTAAGCTTTTTTCACGCACATCCTGCACGTCGATATCCTTAATCAGTTCATCTAAGGTCATATCAAAGTAATCACTTAACATCACCAGCCTTTGAAAGTCCGGGTAGGACTGCCCCGCCTCCCATTTAGAAATGGTTTGTCTGGACACCTGCAACTCAAAGCCTAATTCTTCTTGAGAGAGCCCCTGCTTTTTTCTAAGGGACTGCAATTTTTCGTGAAACTTCATTTGTTCAAATCTCCTTTTTGATTTTCTATCATCAACATAGCTTATTGCTGAAATTTGAACAAGCAACTATGGTTGGCAATCTGTCTACATTGGCTAACATGAAAGCTTTTCATAAGTAAAAAGCACAGTTTTCCGCAGATAACCAAGTTTTTTAAGGGTGAAAAGCATATTCTATTCATCCAGCATTACTTGGAATTTTACACACTCGGCACAGTCTGGGCATTGTACCGGCGTAGGCTTTACGCTGCCGCCACGGCGCGCTGCGTAGGCAAATGGATAAATTGCATTGAGTGCCACCATGCACAGCTTTGCACTTTTAATCGTGTCTATGCAGGCGCCGGTAAAATAAATCTCGTCGCCTACCGCATAATGCGGGCAATCAGACTGCGTTACCACAACCTTCACCTTATGGTCCTCCATCATTGGTTCCCCTTTCTTTTGGTGCACATAATGTGCGCTTGTTTTTGTTATGTAGCCAGAAGCAAAACGTCGCTCATTTGGGCTCGTGTAGGTGTTTCAAGTGTTTTGCCTTTTGGCTTTGTTGTTTTTGAGTATAGCAAAAAGCGGCAGATAAAGAAAGTTGATTCGTTGTACTTTGCGCAGTCAGGACCTTTGCCAGCCGCTGTACGCCATCTTAGCACCAAAAACCTTTACGAAGCATTTTTTGCGTGCTAAAATACAGGCAGTACGCCGTGGGCAAACATCGATTACAGACAGAACAGGAGCTTATCGCATGATTTCTTACCGCAAAGCTGCGCCGGAAGATTGTGCCGCCCTTGCACTCGTAAAGCAAAAGGTATGGCAGGCAACCTATCGCGGCATTTATCCGGATAGCAAAATCGATAACTACAGCCTTACCGAAAACGAGCAGTATTTTTTCAGTCTTATCCAAACTTCCGACATCTCTCTTTTTGTTGCTCACCGCGGCAAAGAAATCATCGGCTATATGTGTTGCGGCAAACCACTGCACCCGTTTCGGGAGTACCGGCAGGAACTTGCCCTGCTGTATGTACTGCCGGAATATCAGGGCCATGGCGTAGGCAAAGCCTTGTTTTCTATTGCACGACAGCAATTTGAGGCCGTTTTTTGCCGAGAGTTTTTTATCTCGGTAAACCGCTATAATTTGAATGCGCTGAATTTTTATCTGCATCTGGGTGGGCTTGTCGCTGAAATTGACGAGGATAAACCGGACAAATCCGAAGTGCAGATTAAACTGTGCTTTAAGATTCCCCCGCAATCAGAATAATTTAGCCCTATGGCTTGGCAGTAACTTCTTGGCACGCCATTGCAGCAGAGAAAGACAAATGCTATACTTATCAACATAGATATTTGAATATTTCCGCCTCAGAATAATCTAGAAATTCAGGAGGAGCGCAATGAAAAAAGGCATCGCTTTCGCTAGCCTCTTTGCCATATTTGCTCTGTTTTTTTGCGCCTGTGGCGCACAGCAAGGTGCCCAGTTAAGCGCAGCTGCTACTGATGCCATCCTTATGGTAAACGAAACATTGTACTATGGCACAGACGAGGTTGGCCCTATGGGCGACGCGGGCTGTGTAGCGGGGAAGATTTCTTCTGCCGTAAGTTCGGGCGAAATTCCTTCGCAAAATGGCGAATCAAATTTTGGCTGCATCGGAAATCCCTACACCTCTGATTTTGGAGATGGAATGATTATGGTTTTGATGGAAGATGAGGCATATCATGTCTTTCATGCGCAAAACCCCTCATAGCTTCCTCGTTTTCTTTTGATTCGTTAAACCTATGTTACTCCACTTTCGCAACTTATAAACTTGCTATAAATCACAAAAAGCTCCGTGCCTTATCGGCTCGGAGCTTTCTTTTTCATCACATTGCTGTAAAATTTGAGCGCTGCGCCTTATTCACCGGTGGCTACATAGCGTTTGGCACGAGAATAGCTCTCGGCATCGCAGATCAGCAAAAACACATCGCCGGGCAAAAACTCGGCATACGGCCCGGGCGAAAGCATCAGTTTACCACCGCGCCGTATGGCGACGATGGTTGCGCCGGTGTTGTGCCAAAAGTTGACGTCCGCCAGGTTTTGCCCCATCAGGGCATCCCCTTCACGAATCGGAATTTCGAACGGGGTAAGCGGGCTGAGGTAGGCAAATCGCTCGTAAGAGTCCAGCAGGGCCATAACCGCCTCATTTAAGCGGCAGTCCAGCTTTTGGCGCTCGCGGGTGAGCAGATTGATGTTCTCTTTCAGCTCATCTGCGGCGGCTGCATTGCGGAACTTTTCCACAAAGTTTTGCGCCTTGTCTACATTCTTGATAAAGATGCCGCTGCCCTGTTTCATCTCGATGATATCCATGTCTTTGAGCAAAAACATGGCACGGCGCACGGTTTCGGGCGAAACGTTATATTTGCTGGCAAGGGTAGACCGCCCGTGCAGCTTTTCGCCCTGCTGGTATCGGCCCCCGGCTATACTCTCTGCCATATCCAGCGCGATGAGCTGGTAGACCGGTTTTGGAAATTGAGACTCCTGCACCAATCAGGACACCGCCTTTTCTTTGTGATAGCGCCGGGCAGGCTTTTATTAGAAGCCGCCAGCGGTGCGCGGGAACGGGAGCACGTCGCGGATGTTGGGAATGCCGGTAACGTACATAATCAGGCGCTCGAAGCCCAGGCCAAAGCCGGCGTGCTTCGCGGTGCCGAAACGGCGCAGGTCGAGGTACCACTCGTAATCGCGGCGATCCATACCGTTTTCTTCCATGCGGGCAATCAGTTTTTCCAGGCGCTCTTCACGCTGGCTGCCGCCAATCAGCTCGCCAACGCCGGGTACCAGCATGTCGGCTGCCGCAACGGTTTTGCCATCTTCATTTTCACGCATGTAAAAGCTCTTGATGGCTTTCGGGTAGTTGGTGACAAATACTGGCTTTTTGTAGATTTCTTCGGTGAGGAAGCGCTCGTGCTCTGTTTGCAGGTCGGTGCCCCAATCCACTTTATAATCGAACTTGTCGTTATGCTCTTCGAGGATTTTCACTGCGTCGGTATAGGTGACGCGTGCAAAATCGCTGCTCACCAGCGCGTTGAGGCGCTCGATGAGTGTTTTATCATAGAACTGGTTGAAGAACGCCATCTCGTCCGGGCAGGTTTCGAGGATATAGCCGACAACAGATTTAATCATTGCCTCGGCGAGGTCCATATCGTCCTCAAGGTCTGCAAATGCAATTTCCGGCTCAACCATCCAAAACTCGGCTGCGTGGCGCGGGGTGTTGCTGTTCTCTGCGCGGAAGGTAGGCCCGAAGGTGTATACCTTGCCAAAGGCCAGTGCCATGCTCTCTGCTTCCAGCTGGCCAGAAACAGTCAGGTTGGTGCTGCGGCCAAAGAAGTCTTCGCTATAGTCGACTTTGCCGTCTTCGGTACGGGGCGGGTTGGCAACATCTAGCGTGGTTACGCGGAACATCTCGCCTGCACCCTCACAGTCCGAACCGGTGATGAGCGGGGTATGCGCATAGACAAAGCCATTTTCGTTGAAGAATTTGTGCAGTGCATAGGCAGCCACGCTGCGCACGCGGAAAGCGGCTTCAAAGGTATTGGTACGTGCGCGCAGGTGCGGCATCGTGCGCAAGAACTCTACAGTGTGGCGCTTTTTCTGCAGCGGGTATTCGGCCGGGCAGCTGCCTGCCACGGTGATGCTGTCTGCATTGACCTCAAACGGCTGACGGCTGTTCGGGGTATGCACCAGAGTGCCCTCTACGATGAAGCTGGTTCCGACACCGCATTTGGTGATTTCTTTATAATTATTCAGCTTATTCTCCTCAAACACGACCTGCAGGTTTTTAAAGCTGCTGCCGTCCGAGAGTTCGATGAAGCCGATGCTTTTCGAATCGCGGACCGTCTTTGCCCAGCCTGCCACGGTCACTTTAGTGCCGTCTGCCGGTGTGGCGCGGTAAAGAGAGACGATTTCGTTTCTTTCCATAATCTTGACGATTCCTTTCTATGGGGTGCCGGAATGTTACCGGGCACCCACTTCCTGTATTCCACGGCGGCGGCTGAAAAAGGGGCCACGGCCGGATAAAACAATACATCATTTATTATAGGAGGAATTTTGCGGAATGTAAAGGGCGGAGCCGTAATCTGCACACACAAAAACAGCCGCCCTTTCGGTAAAGGGTCGGCTGTTTTTTGCCTTTTTAATCGGGCGGCTTATTTTGCCGTGTCAAACTGCGAGCGAGGCGAGTGCTTCGCCCACCAGCTTTGCCGCGTGGCAGGCTTCTTCCAACGTATTGGCGTGGCCGCCTACCTCTATCAGCAAGCTGCCGGTGGTAAGCTGCTGGTTATAGTTGCGGTAATCGAACAGCACCGGGCGGGCAAACTCTGGCCAGCGGGAAGCCATTGCATTTTCCAGCTCACCTGCAAATCGCAGGTTCTGCTTATAGTTCGGCATACCCATATTACCGTTGTCTGCACCGCAAATAATCATCACCTGTGCGGTCTCTTCACCGTTCACCGTCGTCACCGGGCGCACGCGGGTGCCATCTTCTTTTTCAATGGCATCCCGGTGAATATCCAGCACTACTTTAATGCTGGGGTATTGTGCAAGATAGCTTTCTACCGTCGCCTTGCTACGGTCATAGCTGCCGTTATAGGACGGGTAGTCATGCAGCGTGGTGTCATGCAGCGTCACAATGCCTGCCGCATTCAGGGTGTCCGTAAGAACATCCCCAACCTTCGCCATATTGCGGGTGACATCGGTGGAGCGGCTACCCTCTGCCGGGTCATACCACAGCTCTCCGGTGGATTGATACGACTCGGTGGTATGGGTGTGCATGATGAGCACCTGCGGCTCTTTGCTGTTTTTGTCGAGCTGGAACGGCATTGGCTGTGCCAATGCTTCTGCCACTTCCGCGCGCGGCAGGTCGGTTACATTTTTGATTAACCCGTTGCCGCAGGCTACCGTGATATTATCCTCTTTACCGGTATAGGTCGCAAGCACAACCGGCATTGCATTTTCCGGCTTTGGTGTTTGCGGCTCTGCCGGAGTAGATTGAGATTCTGACGGAGCCGGCGTGGGCAATTCTGTCCAGAAGCCGCCGCCCTCTTTTTCCGGTGTAGCGGAACCATCCTCTATACTGAACACCTGCCCCATTGCCGCCACTGCGCTTTTGGGGGCAGCAAGAAAAGTACCTGCCAATGCCGTGGCTTGCAGTGCATCCGCTGCCGTAGGGCTTAAAGTGCGTACAGAAAGCACCAGTGCAGCCGAAAGCGGCAGACAAAGCAGCAGCACCAGCGCTCGGCGATATCGTTTGCGTCTGTGCATCTTTTACCGGCCTTCCCTTCTGCCGGGCGCCGGCGGTTGATGCGGCCCGGCAAACGCCGCATTCAATTGTTTTCTGTTCATCGGTTTCGCGCCTCCCTGCCGATAGCTTGCCTCTTTTTTGCCGGGCGGGGCAAAAAAATGCCCGCACGACTGGCTATAAAGCAGTTTATGCGGGCAAAAGAGTAATTATGAGGTTAAAAAGGTAAGCTCGGCTACCGAAAGGTTCTGTTGCAACGCGCGGTTGATGGAAAGCCCCAGTACATTGGCGGCCCGGCGGATGATATAATCAATCTCTTTCGGCGTTACCACCAAGCTGTGGTTGCAGCTGCAAACTTCAGCGGCATCCATTACCGTGGGTACGCCCATGCAGATGACCGGCACGCCAAGCGTTTCCTGGTCCAGCCGCTTGGCTTCATCGCCGCCGGGGCAAAGCCCGGTATCGGTCAGCTGCACGGTGCAGCCCAGCCGCGCGGGGTCGCCGGTAAAAAGGCTGTCGATGCAGAGCACCGCCGCGGGCTGGGTATCTTTGACCAGCGCCCGCACAGTTGCGGCGGCAGGAAGGCCGGTTTTGCCCTCAATGCCGGGGCAGAAGGTAGAAACACCGCGCAGTTTAAGAAACGCGCGTTCGTCCTCTTCTACCGGGATATGCCTGGTGACGAGCACCTTATCACAAACTTCTGGGCCCAAGGCATCGGCAGTAATTGATGCATTGCCAAGCCCAACGACCAGGATATCGCCCTCGTCAGGCAAAAAGTTTTTCAGCTCGTGCGCAATTGCATCGATATAGTGTCGGTTGTGGTCGTCAATATAGGCGAAGTTCGGCATATCCACCGTAGAGTAAGCACCTTTTTTGCGCGCCAACCCGTCGCGCAGTATCTGCACCCGGGTGATTGTGACGTCTGCAACATAGCAGGTTTCAAACTCAACACCGGGGGGCACCGTTCCTTTTGTTTTTTGCCATAATTCGGCAGCAATGTCTGTATAAATTGGCATTTTTTAGTCTCCCCCAAAAAAAATTGAAAAAACTATTGTATTTTTCCTTTAAAAATGGTAATATAAATAGCACTGTTATGGTTTACAAAGGAGGTGGTATTATGCCCAATATCAAATCTCAGAAAGACCGTGTGAAGCAGGCTGCGAAAGAAGCCGCGCACAACAAGGCAATCAAGACCAACCTGAAAACAGTCGTTAAGAAGGCAGAGGCCGCCGTTTCTACCGGCGCTACTGATGCTGACAAGACTGTTGTTGCAGCAGTTTCTACCATTGATAAAGCTGCTAACAAAGGCGTTCTTCACAAGAACACCGCTGCTCGTCGCGTTTCTCGCGTGATGCGCGCTGCTAACAAAGCATAATTTTATTTTCAGCGGAAAATGAGGACCTGTCCAACCGGACAGGTCTTTTTTTTCGCTTTTTCTTTGCAACCTCATCAATTAATTTTTATATTACTTTTAGCACTGATCTTTGCTGTGGCCGATGACCGCGGCAATAACACCGCACACCAAGCTTGCGGCAATGCCGCCTGCTGAGGCGGAAAAACCACCTGTCAGCGCGCCCAGCAAACCGCTTTCTTCTACGGCGTGCACTACGCCCTGTGCGAGCAAATGTCCAAAGCCAATCAGCGGAACCGTAGCGCCGCTGCCAGCAAACTCGACGAGTGGGTCGTACCAGCCAAGAGCAGAGATAACCACGCCCGCCACAACGTAAAGCACCAGAATGCGCGCAGGGGTCAGCGTAGTTAAATCAATCAGCAGCTGACCGACAACGCAGATCAAACCACCGATGACGAAGGCCCATACATATTGCATTGTTTTCACTCCCTTCCTTTTTGCACGGTTTTACGAATGAGACCCGGCCTCGCTGGTAAGGTATACCAGATGTGCAATGCCGGGAATACTTTCTTTTTGCTGGAATGTGGTAGTACTCATCAGCGCGCCGGTTGCCACAAACAACACTTTTTTCAGCTCACCGCGCACAAGCTTGGGCAAAATATACGTGCAAAGCACCGAGGCACTGCAACCCGCGCCGCTGCCCCCCGCGCCCGTATTTTGAGCTTCACGGTCGAACAGCAGCAAGCCGCAATCGCTGTGGTTGGTCAGTTTTTTGCCACCTTTCGCGCAAAGCTGTTCCAGCAAAGTGCTGCCCACTGCGCCGAGGTCGCCGGTAAAAATGCGGTCATAGTCAGCTGGTTCGGTGCCGGTATCGCTGAAAAACCGCAGCAGAGTGTCTGCCGCAGCCGGTGCCATTGCGGCGCCCATATTGTTGATGTCCTTGATGCCCATGTCATTGATTCTGCCAAAGGTAACGGCTTGTACATAAGGGCCTTTGCCATTCGGCGCAAGCAGAACACTGCCTGCGGCGGTGGCTGTCCACTGGCTGTTTGGTGTGCGTTTGCCGCCGTATTCGAGCGGAAAGCGAAACTGACGCTCTGCCGCACAAAAATGGCTGGAGGTCATTGCCATGGCATGTTTTGCATACCCTGCCGCGCAAAAGCTTGCGGCGAGGGCAAGCCCTTCCGCCATAGTGCTGCACGCACCGTATAGGCCCACCATCGGTGCACCTATATCGCGCTGTGCGTAGTTGCTGGCCGTACATTGTGCCTGCAAATCACCCGCAAACACCATATCCAGCTTATTCGCTTCAATCGCGGCTTTCTCCAGACATTTTTTTGCAGCAAGCCGCTGCATTGCCACCTCTGCGCGCTCCCAAGTCATTTCGCCAAACATCGTATCTGTATCACACAGGTCAAACTCTTTGCCCAGCGGGCCCTCGCATTCTTTTTTACCACCTACGGCGGCAAATGCATCTATCGAGGCCGGCTTCGCAAAAAGAATCGTTGATCCTTTTCTTTGCTCCATTGCTTCGTTCATCCTTTCCGGCTAATCTCGCGGGCAGTATCAACCCAAAAACGGGCGGATAAAATAGTAGACAACGCCCCAGATGACGCTTGCCATCATGCCCCAGACGATAACCGGACCTGCAATGACAAACATTTTTGCACCGGTGCCCATCACAAAGCCCTCGGCTTTAAATTCGATGGCCGGCGACACTACAGCGTTGGCAAACCCGGTAATGGGCACAAGGGTACCTGCACCGGCTTTGCTCGCAAGCTTTTGGTACCAACCCAGCGAGGTGGCAACGGCAGACATGGCGACCAGTGTTGCGCTCGAAAGCGTACCGGCATCGGTCAGTGTCATGCCCCATACCATGTAAGCATTGCGCAGCACCTGCCCCAGCAGACAAATTGCCCCACCCACTACAAACGCCCACAGGCAGTCTGGCAGCAGTTTAGAGTTTGGACTTGCTTTTTTGACAAGCTCTGCATATTGCTGTTTTGTGAGATTCATGGTGATCCCCCTTTTTGTGATTCCTGTGGGGATTATTTCCCCCCGGGGTCGGCAATATGTATTTGGGGTACAAATTTCGCCCAAATCATCGCGTTTTAGCCTCTTTTTTTGGTGCCGCCTTTTGCTTTTTTGCCAGGTGCGGTATAATAGCACAAGATATCTCTCAGCGCGCCGTTTCGCCTGTTGCGGGCGCTGCTTTTATGTTTTTACAGAAAGGGACCTTTTATGAACATCACGCTTTGTCAGCTCAACAGCCAATTCGTGCATTCGGCACTGGCACCGTGGTACCTTGCCGCTGCCGCGCAGCAGCTTTGCACCGTGTCGCATACCATACACGTTGCACAGGGCACGGTAAACCAGGCAGACGATGCGCTGATTGAGCTGCTTTGCCAGCATGAGCCGGAACTGCTTGGCCTTTCTTGCTATATTTGGAATGTAGAAACACTGCGCAGACTCCTGCCAAAGCTGCGCGCGGCATTGCCCAATACGGTGTTTGTGCTTGGCGGCCCCGAGGTCAGCTTTTGTGCCGAGGCCTTCCTCGCACAAAATCCGCAGGTGGATTATATCCTTTGCGGCGAGGGTGAGCGTTCGTTTGCTGCACTTGCGGACGCCGCTGCCGGTGTAAGCGGGATAGAAGAAGTGCCCGGCCTTTGCCGCCGCACCAAAAACGGTATCGTCTGTTCTGCACCGCCCGCACCGCTCGAAGAGCTGTTCGACCCTTACACCGACGCTTATTTTGAAGCGTTGGGCGGCCGTATCCCTTATATTGAAACCACGCGAGGCTGCCCCTTTACCTGTGCATTTTGTCTTTCCGGTCGAGAAGACCGGCTGCGCTGTTTTTCTCTCGACGCCGCATTTACCGCGTTGCTGAAATTAGCCGCAAGCGGCGCAAAGACGATTAAATTTATCGATCGCACTTTTAATGCAAATGAGCCGCGCGCCCGCCGTATCTGGGAGTTTTTAGCGCAAAAGCGGGCCGAAGGGTTGATTCCTGAGGGCGTATGCTTTCATTTTGAGGTAGCGGCTGACCTGTTTACTGCTGACTGCCTTGCTTTCCTCGCTTCGGTACCGGCAGGGCTCTTTCAGTTTGAGGCAGGGCTGCAAAGCTTCCACCCTGAAACGCTCGCCGCCGTACAGCGCAAAACAGATTTGGATAAACTTTGCCGCAATCTTACTGCGCTGCTTGCCCCCGGCAATCTCCACCTGCACATTGACCTTATCGCCGGGCTGCCGCATGAAGACCTTGCAACTTTTACGGAAAGTTTTAACCGCGCCTTCGCCCTTGGTGCACACCAGCTGCAGCTCGGGTTTTTAAAGCTGATTCACGGCAGTGCACTGCGGCGAGATGCTGACGCTTACGGTATGCGCTGTGCAGCTGCCGCGCCGTATGAGATTACAGAGAACCAGTGGCTTTCCCCTGCGGATCTTGCGCGGCTTACCCGCGCAGAACAGGCGCTGGACTTGATTTATAACAGCGGCCGCTATCATCGCAGCCTGCCGTATCTGCTCTCGCTTTGGCAGGGCGGTGCGTTTGCTTTTTTCTCTGCTTTTTCGGCTATGCTCGTCCCGCTTGGCGAGTACCCGGCCGCCGAGGCCGTTGCTGAGTGCTTTTATCGTTTTGGCTGCGGCATTGCAGGCATCAAACCCGCGCTGCTGCGGGACCTGTTGGCGCTGGATACACTTTCTTCCCGCCGGGCGATGCGGTTGCCTGACTTTTTGAAGGTGCGGGACGACCGCTTGCGGCGCATTAATCTGCTGGTACGCACCGGCGCTGCGCACCTGCCGGGCGCAGACAAGCTACCCGAAAAATTTCATGCCGGCAAAATAGGTTTTTGCATTTTATATAGCGGCTACGGCTGCTGCTCCGACAGCGAGGTGCTGGCACTTTTTGATTACTCGGACCGTAACCCTGTGACCGGAGCCTATGCCGTGACAACGCTGCCCCTGCGCGAAGCGCTGGGCGAGCCTGCCGGGGAATGCCCGGTCTGCCGCGCGCCTTTCTAGCGCACCATTTCCTTAATAGCTGCACTGTGCAGAGTTCTCGTCTGCTGCCTTGTAATCGCTGACACACTGAACAACTGAGCTGCAAAGGTTTTGTTTGGCAAACAGCGCCTATTGCAGTATGACTGCCGTTGCACACATAAGAAAGCCATAAAAAATACAGCACAGCTTTCGCATTCTAGTTTGCGAAACCACTGTGCTGTATTTTATTTTATTAGGCTGTGGCCCGTAGAGCTTGCCAAAACAATTTGGCTCTTTTACTTTCTCTGCACGATAGCAGCCGCTTTGCCGGGTATTTTTTCTTTCTGCTGTTTTTGGTAGCAAACGACACCAAAAACCACCACTGCACCGCCCAGCAAGGTGCGCAAGGGTGGAATTTCTCCGCAGAGCAGCGCAACCCATAACGGGTTTGCCACCGGCTCCAGCGCACAAATCAGGTTTGCCGTCAGCGGGTCGGTGCGGGCAAGCCCTGCGGAAAGCAGCAGGTAAGCGCTGCCGGTCTGAATTAGCCCCATTGCAACGATGCAAGCCAGCGAGGCTGTATCTACCGGCTCGTTCATTAAAAAGGGCAGCCCCGTTACCCCAGCAAGCAGTTCTCCCAGCAAACAGGCCGAAAGCGCATCAGCTTCTTCCATCTGCCCGGAAAGGAACACACCCGCAAAAGTAAGGCCCGATGCAAGGCCAAACAGGTTGCCTGCCACGCTGTTGCCGCCGCCGGCACCGCAGCACAGCACAGTGCCGCAAAACACCACCCCTACCCAAAGCAGCTTTCCTTTGCTTGGCTTTTGCCCCTGAAAAGCCCAGAGCAACAGTGCCACAAACACAGGCGAGGTGTATTGCAGAATAATCGCGTTTGCCGCGGTGGAAAG
Organism: Pygmaiobacter massiliensis; assembly: GCF_900199435.1. Lineage (GTDB taxonomy): Bacteria > Bacillota > Clostridia > Oscillospirales > Ruminococcaceae > Pygmaiobacter > Pygmaiobacter massiliensis. The sequence goes on along the minus strand of NZ_OAML01000003.1, from coordinate 1,332,822 downwards.
CCGCGCCGAAAAAATATAAAAAATGCCGGTAAGACAAACGGAGAGTGCCCCGGTGATAACTGCGAAATTGAGCTTTATCCGATGCCCCCGCAGCAAACAAACCGCACCGGTGAGCAGCGCAGCCACAAAGCATCGTCCACTGTTCAGTGCCATGGGCGAAAGCCCGGGCGACGCTTTTACGCAAACCCCGCCGATGCTGAAAGCCAGCGTTGCCGCAAGGCAAAGCAGCGCGCCGGTTCCCCTTTTCTCATGCTTTGGTTGCAATGGCGGTCACTCTCCTTTATAATGTCGTTATAACTTTATTTCACGCTGTGCATTTTGGGCGCCTTACGGGCGCGGCACAGCAGGCAGTAGCAGAAGATGCCGCTGCTGTTCTACAATATGAAGGGCGGAAACGATCCATGACTGAACACATCATTGCCCCCGCAGAGATTCTGCTGCCGGGCGAGAACATCGACATGAAAAAATGGCCTGCACTTGCCTGCGACCAATTCACCTCTCAGCCGGAATACTGGCAAGCGGCAGAGCGCTTTGTCGGCAGCGAGCCCAGCGCCCTGCGTCTGGTACTGCCGGAGGTTTACTTAGAAGAGCCGGGCGTAGAAAAACGGATTGAAACAATTCACGCTGAAATGGACCAGGCACTGGGCTCGGTGCTCAGCCGCGCTGTCCACGGCTTTGTTTATACCGAACGCTGCACCGAGAGCGGTGTGCGCCCCGGCCTCGTTTGCGCATTGGATTTGGAGGCTTACAGCTATGAACCCGGCGCAGAGCCGCTGATTCGCCCGACTGAGGGTACCGTTACCAGCCGCATCCCGCCCCGCCTTGCGGTGCGCCGCGGTGCCGCGCTCGAGCTGCCGCATATTCTGATGCTGCTTGACGACCCCACTGACACTGTTCTGGGCCCCATTGTCGCTGCAAAAGAGCACCTGCCTAAACTGTATGACACCGAGCTGATGCTGGGCGGCGGCAACGTCGCAGGCTGGGCCGTGGAAGACCGCGCCCTCGTGGACGGTGTTATTGCAGCGATTGACCGTTTTGCTGCCACCCCCGGCCCCGGCGGCAGAGCACCCATTGCGATTGCGGCAGGCGACGGAAACCACTCGCTCGCTACCGCAAAAGCCTACTGGGAGGAGCTGAAAGCAACTCTTTCACCCGAAGAGGCTGCAAACCACCCGGCACGTTACGCCCTTGCCGAGCTGGAAAACATCCACAGCCCTGCCATTCTCATCGAGCCGATTCACCGCGTGGTATTCGGCATTGAAAAGGCAGCCTTTACTGCCGCACTGAAAGAATATTTCGGCGAAACTCTTGGAAGCGAGGGCGAGCAGCACTTTACCGTCATTGGCCGCGGCCCGGCAGAGGACGAACAGCTTGCACTACGCGAGCCAAAAGAGCCGCTTTGCGCTGGCAGCATTGAAACATTTTTAGGCGCATTTTTGCCCAGCCATCCGGAATGCCGCGTTGATTACATCCACGGCGAAGAAGCTGTGCGTGCACTTTGTGCAGAAGGCGCTGCGGGCATTCTGCTGCCGCCCTTCGAAAAGGACGACCTGTTTAAAGGTGTTTATCTGGGCGGCGTGCTGCCCCGCAAGACCTTCAGCATGGGCCACGCAGAAGAAAAACGGTATTATCTCGAGTGCCGCCGCATCCAAAAATAATCATCATTTTTTACAAAACCGATGCAGTTTTTTCTGTGTCGGTTTTTTATTTAGAGAAATTTTCCGCCCCGTTTTCACTGTACTTTAGGGCGCTATTATGCTATGATAAATGCGCTTATACTTATATGAGCCTTCCATTTTAACCCAGTTTTGGATACTTTATAATGTTAGGAGCGCACTGTTTTGACTGAATTTCCTACCAACCGTTCGCCAAAAAAACGGGGCAAAAAGCCACAGCATAGCTCTTTTTCCGATTACATTGAAGTAATTCGGAGACTGTCACCCAAAAAGAAAAAGCAGCTCATTTTATTTTGCGGCGGCACTGTGCTGGCATTGGTACTTATCATTGTTCTTATGTTTAAGCTCATCGCTTCTGCCACAAGCGGCGGCACAAGCTCTTCTTACCTCGAAAATATTCCGTCGAGCGTATCTGGCAGCACCCCCGCAGCAGACAAGGACTATGATAAAAATGCAAACTCGCTGAACAGCGACCAGTACAAAGAAACGATTTTGCCAGAAAGCAAAGATGCCGGGCAGGACTATATTGACGAAACGCTGTTTATCGGCGATTCGAACACTGCCCGCATGATGTCGTACGGTTTCACCACGCTCGAAAATGACATCGGCACTGTTTCGATGGGCATTCAACACGTAACCTCTAAAAAATGCGCATTTTTTAAAGGCTACGAAAATGGCGTGACGATTCCGCAGGCCGTAAAAATTATGCAGCCCCGCCGCATCATTATCACCTTTGGTACTAACAACACCATCGGCTGGTCGCCCGATACTTTTGTAAAAGAGTATAAAAAGGCACTGGATGCGATTCACGAGGCTTACCCCTATGCCGATATTATCATCAACTCGATTCCCCCTGTGCACCGCTACCGCGACAATCCGTCGGTAACCATGCAGACGATTGACAGCTTTAACAAAGCACTTGTCGACCTTGCAAAGCAGGAGGGCTATAAGTTTTTGAACAGCGCCGAGGTGCTGAAAGATGAAGAGACCGGCTTTGCAAAGTGGGACTACACCATTAGCGATGGCATCCATTTGAACAAAGAAGCGATGACCGCGATGTTTACCTACTTCCGCACCCACAGCTACATCACCGAAGACGAGCGCCCTGCACTGAAAAAGGTACCTGCCCGTTTGGAGGCCCCGTACGATATCATCACGCAGGACCCGCTTGCTGTGCATGCAGACAAAACGCCGTCCCCCTCTTCTTCTGAAACTGCAAAGAACTATACTGTTACTTTCAGCGTGCAGGACCCCGCCGCTGGCAAGCTGGAAGGTGCCACCACCCAGACACTGGCTGTGGGCGACAAGACCTCTGCGGTAAAAGCAGTGCCAAACAGCGGCTACATGTTCTCGCACTGGACGATTAATGTCGGCTCTATTGATGACAAAAACCCGGAAGTGGTGTTTACATTAAAGCTGAAGGACGAAAAGAATATTTCGATTGTTGCGCACTTTAAAAAAGCGGCAACACCAACGCCTTCGCCGTCACCGTCACCGACTCCCACTCCCACTCCGAGCCCGACCCCGACTCCCACTGTAACACCACCAACACCGACTACGGAACCAACTACCGCCCCGACTACGGCTCCGACTACAGCACCGACCACGGCACCAACTGCGCCACCAACCATACCGCCAACCACACCACCTACCACGCCGCCAACCACAGCGCCCAGTTCTTCTGCCCCTGTGGATCCGGCACCTACTCCTTAATCGGTGTGAGTTTTTAAGCTAAATCCGAGCGCATCGCCTTTTTAGGCGGTGCGCTTTTTCCTAAAGGGAAATAAAAAAGAAGGCACTCTGGTGAAAGAGTGCCTTCTTTTTGTGTATCTATCGTTAGAATTTAAAGTAATCCATACCGCCTTCAAAAATAGGCTGATATTTGTTGCCCGGCACATTCCGGAAAATGTCGGCACCAGTGCGCTCAGAATGGCCCATCTTTCCAAAGACGCGTCCATCTGGGCTGGTGAGCCCTTCAATGGCATACACGCTGCCGTTCGGGTTCACCCGAATATCCATCGTGGGTTCGCCGTCGAGCCCCACGTACTGGGTGGCAATCTGCCCATTTGCAGCAAGGCGGCGAATCAGTTCTTCGCTTGCCACAAGTCGGCCTTCGCCGTGGCTGATAGCGATGGTGTGCATCTCGTCGACATTACAGTGCATCAGCCAGGGAGATTTATTCGATGCCACGCGGGTGCGTACCAACCGGCTCTGGTGGCGGCCGATGGTGTTAAAGGTGAGCGTCGGGCAGGTGTCGTCGGTATCAATAATCTCGCCAAACGGTACCAGCCCCAGCTTAATAAGTGCCTGAAAACCATTGCAGATACCAATCATCAGGCCATCACGCTGATGCAACAGGGTGTGGACTGCATCTTTGACGGCGGGATTGCGGAATACCGCCGTGATAAACTTGCCGCTGCCATCCGGCTCATCTCCGCCCGAGAAGCCGCCCGGCAGAAAGATAGCCTGACTCTGCCCGATGATACGGCACATCTCCTGCACACTTTCGGCCACGCTTTGCGGGGTTAAGTTGTTGATAAGAAACACTTCGGCCTCGCCGCCCGCACGCTCAATTGCGCGTGCAGAATCGTACTCACAGTTGGTGCCGGGGAATACCGGGATAAGCACCTTCGGCTTTGCGATGCCAAGCTTTGGCACGCGGTATTCGTTGGTGTCGAAGCTGAATTTTTCTACCTTCTCATCTGTGGTGAGAATATTGCATGGCAGCACGCTCTCCAGCTTGCCCTCGTATGCTGCCTGCAGTTTATCCAGGTTGATAACCTCGTCACCGGCGCGGAAGGTGTATTCTTCGGTGGTGATGCCCAGCGGCACACCAATGTCGATATCATCGCCAGCCAGCTCTAAAATAAAGCCGCCGTAATTGGGGCCAAACAGTTCTTCCGGGTCAAAATCTTCATCCAGGGCAAAGCCGATTCGGTTGCCGAGTGTCATCTTAAACAAGCCCTCTGCAATGCCGCCGAAGGCAGGTGTCCAGGCCGAAATAACCTCCTCTTGCTCAATAAGGCTTTCCACAGCATAGTAGATGTCTTTGAGGCTTTCGGGATCTGGGCGCAGGCCGTCTGCCTGGCGCGCAGGGGCGACCCATACAACACGGCTTTCGGGAAGCTTGAACTCGGGTGAAGCAACACGGCGTGCATCGCCCAGTGCAGTAGCAAAGGAAACCAGCGTCGGCGGCACATCGAGGTTTTCAAAGCTGCCAGACATGCTGTCTTTTCCGCCAATGGCGGCAACGCCAAGATCCATCTGTGCATCTACCGAGCCGAGCAAAGCGGCAAACGGTTTGCCCCAGCGCTTCGGGTCCTGCCCCAGCTTTTCAAAGTATTCCTGGAAAGAGAGCCAGACCTCATCGTGATCAAAGCCTGCTGCCACCAGTTTTGAAACACTTTCTACCACTGCAAGGTAAGCGCCGGTATACTGATCCTGCTCACTGATAGACGGGTTAAAACCATATGCCATGCCGCTGCAAGTATTGGTTTCGCCGCCCAGCACCGGCAGTTTTGCTGCCATTGCCTGAGCCGGAGTCAGTTGTGTATTGCCGCCAAACGGCATCAGCACGGTGGCTGCACCGATGGTAGAATCAAATCGCTCCACAAGGCCTTTTTTGCTGCATACGTTAAGGTCGGTGACGAGGTTTTGCAATTTTTCGGCAATGCTGCTGCCCGGTACGGGTTTTATCTGCACCGCTTGTGGGCCAACTTCTACTGTGATATGTTTTTCAGCACCGTTGCTCGCGAGGAACGCGCGCGAAAGGTCAACAATTTTTTTGCCGCGCCAGTGCATCACAAGGCGGGGCTCTGCGGTGACTTTTGCCACAACGGTTGCTTCCAGATTTTCTTTATGCGAAGCCGCGATGAACGCATCTACATCTTCCGGAGCAAGCACCACGGCCATCCGCTCCTGGCTTTCGCTGATGGCAAGCTCGGTGCCGTCCAAGCCGTCATATTTTTTCGGCACGGCATCGAGATCAATTGCAAGGCCGTCGGCCAGCTCACCAATCGCAACCGACACACCGCCCGCGCCAAAGTCGTTGCAGCGTTTAACCATGCGGGTCACTTCGCCATTGCGGAAAAGGCGCTGCAATTTGCGCTCAATCGGCGCGTTGCCCTTCTGCACCTCGGCTCCGCAAGTTTCAAGGCTTTCCATTTTGTGCGCTTTAGAAGAACCTGTTGCGCCGCCGCAGCCGTCACGGCCGGTGCGCCCGCCCAGCAGCACTACAATATCGCCGGGGGCCGGTACTTCACGCCGCACATTTTTGGCGGGTGCAGCGCCTACTACGGCGCCAATTTCCATGCGCTTCGCCACATAGCCAGGGTGGTATAGCTCATCCACAAAACCGGTGGCAAGGCCGATTTGGTTGCCATAGCTGGAATAGCCTGCCGCTGCGGTAGTAACAAGCTTGCGCTGTGGCAGCTTGCCCTCCATCGTGTCTGCAACCGCCACCAGCGGGTCGCCCGCACCGGTCACACGCATGGCCTGGTAAACGTAGCTGCGGCCCGAGAGCGGGTCGCGAATCGCGCCGCCGATGCAGGTGGCCGCACCGCCGAACGGCTCAATCTCGGTGGGGTGGTTGTGCGTTTCGTTCTTAAACAGGTACAGCCAGTCTTCTGCCTCGCCGTTTACATCTACTTTTACCTTGATGGTACAGGCGTTAATCTCTTCGCTCTCGTCCAGCTCTGGCAGCAGCCCTTTGGCTTTTAAATAACGGGTGCTGATGGTAGCCAGATCCATCAAGTTGATGGGTTTCGTGCGGCCCAGCTCTTCACGCATAGCGATGTAGCGCGCAAAAGCTGCCGCTACCGCCTCGTTTTGGATATTGGCTGCGTCGATGGTGGTGCCAAAAGTGGTGTGGCGGCAGTGATCCGACCAATAGGTGTCAATCATACGGATTTCGGTGATGGTCGGCTCACGGTTTTCCTGTTTGAAATAGTCCTGGCAAAATGCGATGTCGTCCGCATCCATTGCGAGAGCGTAGTCCTCTACAAACTGCGCAAGCCCCGCCGCGTCCAGCGCCAAAAAACCTTCCAGCACCGCCACATCTGCTGGCACGGGGTACGTTACAGCGAGGGTGGCTTTTTCTGCAAGGTCTGCCTCGCGGGATTCTACCGGGTTGATGACATACGCTTTTACGGCGGCGAGCTCCTGCTCGGCGAGCTTGCCAAAAAGCAGATATACTTTTGCGCTGCGCACCGCGGGGCGCTCGCCCTGGCTAATCAGCTGAACGCATTCAGCGGCGCTTTCGGCGCGCTGATCAAACTGGCCGGGCAAATACTCGGTGGCGAAAACAAAATCCGCTCCATCGGGCAGCGTTTCGGTTGCAAGGTCAATCTGCGGCTCACTGAAAACAGTGGGCACACAGGCATCAAACAGCTCTTTGCTTACACCCTCTACATCATAACGGTTGAGAAAGCGCAGGCCGGTGAGTCCGGTGATGCCAAGCAAGCTACGCAGCTCTTCCAGCAGGTGCTGTGCTTCTACGTCATAAGGGGCTTTTTTCTCTACATAAATACGGTAAACCATTTGGGGTCACCCGTCCTTTCTCTGATTAGCGGCAAGCGCCTTTTGACCGATATCGCTGCGGCAGAAGTGCCCCTCAAAGGAAATCTGTTTTACGCCCTGATAAGCCTTTTCGATGGCTTGGTCAAGCGTTTCGGCTGTGCCGGTCACGCCCAGCACCCGGCCGCCCGCCGTAACCAGCCGTTCGCCCTCGCATTTGGTGCCCGCATGGTAAACCGTCACATCACAAAGCGCAACGCCGCCTTTTGTCAGACCGCGCATCTCGCAGCCGGTTTTGTACTGTTGCGGGTAGCCACCCGAAGCAACTACCACGCAGGTGGCTGCGCCGCTGCTAAAGTGAACTTCGGCTTCACCAAGGCGTTCTTCTGTAACTGCACGCATGATGGAGAACAAATCGCTCTCGAGCAACGGCAGCACGACCTGGGTTTCGGGGTCGCCAAAGCGGCAGTTGTATTCAATCACTTTCGGCCCGTCCGGCGTAAGCATCAGCCCAAAGTACAGACAGCCTTTAAAGGTGCGGCCCTCGGTGTTCATTGCCGCCATCGTCGGCAGAAATATCGTTTCCATGCAAATCTTTGCAATTTCCGGCGTGTAGTAGGGGTTTGGAGCAATCGTGCCCATGCCGCCGGTGTTTGGGCCTTCGTCGTCATCCAGCGCGCGTTTGTGGTCCATGCTACTCACCATCGGCACCATCGTTTTGCCATCGGTGAATGCCAGCACGCTTACTTCGGGGCCGGTCAAAAACTCTTCAATTACCATCTGGTTGCCGGCACTGCCAAACATTTTATCTTCCATAATGGCTTTTACGCCTGCCGCCGCCTGTACAAAATTATCGCAGATCAGCACACCTTTGCCAAGTGCCAATCCGTCCGCTTTAAGTACGATGGGAAACCGTGCTTCGTGGCGGAGATAATCCACCGCCTCGTGGGCAGAATCGAACACCGCATATTGCGCCGTGGGAATGCCGTATTTTTTCATCAGCTCTTTGCTGAACACCTTGCTGCCCTCAATGATGGCAGCCTTTTGGCTAGGGCCAAACGCCGGTACGCCGATTTCGGCAAGCCGGTCTACAAGGCCCAGCACCAGCGGGTCGTCCGGTGCAACCACGACATATTCGATGCCGTTTTCTTTGACGAAATCTACCACGCCGTCGAGGTCTGTCGCCTTGATGGGCACACAGGTGGCATCATAGCTGATGCCGCCATTGCCGGGCAGGCAGAACAGCTCGGTAATCTCTGCGCTTTGTTTAAGCTTTTTTATAATTGCGTGCTCGCGGCCACCGCCGCCCACTACTGCAACTTTCATATGATAACGCTTCCTTTCCTGGGAACTGTGCCTTCGCGCGGTGCAAAGGGCACAAACTGGATTTTAGCCGTTTTAGTGGTGGAACAGCCGCAGCCCGCAAAAGGCCATGGCAATGCCGTACTTGTCACAGGTTTCAATGACATTATCGTCGCGGATAGAGCCGCCCGGCTGTACAATGCAGGTAACGCCGCTGCGGTGTGCGCGCTCAATGTTATCTCCAAACGGGAAGAATGCATCGCTGCCCAGCGCAACGCCGGTAACAGCCGCGAGATATGCTTTTTTCTCTTCGCGAGTCAGCGGTTCGGGGCGTACGGCAAAGGTGTTCTGCCAAACGTCGTCGCCCAGCACATCCTCGTAATCATCACTGAGGTAAACATCAATGGCATTGTCGCGGTTGGCACGGCCCAGACCTTCTTTAAACTGCAATGCAAGCACTTTCGGGTGCTGGCGCAGGTGCCAGATATCCGCCTTGCTTCCCGCCAGGCGGGTGCAATGGATGCGGCTCTGCTGCCCGGCACCAATGCCGATGGCCTGTCCGTCTTTGGCATAGCATACCGAGTTGGACTGGGTGTATTTAAGGGTAATCAGCGCAACCAGCAAATCACGGCGCTGTTCTTCGGTAAGGGTTTTGTTTTTGGTAACAACCTGCCGCAGCATTTCCCCGGTAATGGCAAGGTTATTGCGGCCCTGCTCAAACGTAACGCCAAATACGTCCTTATGCTCGATGGGCGCCGGGCAATACGCGGGCTCAATTGCCACAATGTTATAAGCGCCTTTCTTTTTGGTTTTCAGCACTGCCAGCGCTGCCTCTGAATAGCCCGGGGCAATAATGCCATCCGAAACCTCTTTGGCAATGATGCGGGCAGTCGCCTCGTCACACTCGTCTGAAAGCGCAATCCAGTCGCCAAAGCTGGACATACGGTCTGCGCCGCGGGCACGCGCATAGGCGCTGGCCAGCGGGGTCAGCTCCATTTCTTCCACAAAACAAATCTTTTTCATCGTATCCGAAAGCGGTAGCCCAAGCGCTGCGCCCGCGGGCGAGACATGTTTAAAAGAAGCGGCTGCGGGCAGGCCGGTGGTTTCTTTCAGCTCTTTTACCAATTGCCAGGCATTCAGCGCATCTAAAAAATTGATATAGCCGGGGCGCCCACATAACACTGTAACCGGAAGCTCACCCTGCTGCATAAAAATTTTAGCCGGCTTTTGGTTGGGGTTACAGCCATATTTCAGTTCTAATTCTTTCATCCTCAAATGTTCCTTTCGCGCTGCGCACTCAGCGAATGATATCGGCTTTTTTGATGGGTTTTTCTGCCGTCTGCCCGGCTGTTTTTTCGTATTTATTGATGATTCTTGTTTCAGGCTCACTGCCGTCCAGCGGCAAGTAACGCACAAACAGGCTCACTTTATTCTCTTCGTTAAGGTTCTCCCAAAGCTGGTTTGCAAAGCTATCGATGTCTCCGCGCAGCACTACTCGCTCCGGCTCGCCTGCAAAACTGGGAATCGGATCTCCGTCGCAGCGATAGGTGTGCAAAAAGCGGCCTTCGCCTGCAACCGGCTGCGGATATTCAAAGAAAAACCGCTCTACCGATTCTGCATTGCCCTCGTCACTTTTTAAGATGGACATGCGATACCGCATTTTTCCGCTGTTTATTTTTACATAGCCGGAAATGCGCGGAGTAAAGTTCGGTGCGTCCGGCTCAAAGGTGCGGGTACGCAGCGCACGGGAGAAGCTGCCGCCGTCTGCCATCGTGTCATAGATGGTGTCGGTCTGGTCTCCGTTGGTCACAATCGTGCGCTGGCCTAGCACCCGTACCGGCGCGTAGATGATAAGGCTGGGGTCAACCAGCTTGGAGGGATCTGCCGCCTCGGTAATAATGCCGCCGTCACAGGGTGTAAACACACGGTTGCGGCTATTGCCGCTGCGGCCCATGATGAAATAGGCAATCACGGCATTCTTGCCGTCCTCACTGCGGCCCAGCACAATGCCGCGGCCGGGGTAGCTGTTTTCTGTAAGAAGCGCTGTAAGGTCTAAACCTGCCATAATACCCTCTCCTTTTTTCTATTATTGTTTCGGGCCGCCCGCACAAGCGTGCCTGAGCCCTTGTTTCGTTTTACGTTTCGGTCCGCCTTAAGTATGGGCTGCGAAATGTGCCCGCAGCAAAGTTTCTTGCTTTTAGTTATCTTGTACGGTATATCTCACTACGCCAGTCCCGCGCAGCAAAGTTCGATGGCGCGGGGCAACAGCTGCCACTCGGCCTCTTCCATGACGCGGCGCTGCAAAAGTTCCGGCGTATCGCCGGGCTGCACCTCTACCGCTTTTTGCAACAGTATCTCGCCGCCGTCGGGCACCTCATTTACAAAATGTACCGTTGCACCGGTCACCTTAACGCCTTTTGCAAGCGCGGCCTCGTGTACTCGCAAGCCATAAAAACCTTCGCCGCAAAAGCTGGGGATTAAGCTGGGGTGGACATTGAGAATGCGGCGGGGATATGCAGCGATGATGCGGGGCGATAAAATCGTAAGATACCCCGCCAGCACGATCAAGTCAATTTGCGCCGCTTTCAAGGTGGCAAGCAGGGCATCGTCAAACGCTGTGCTGTCTGGGTAGCCTTTGCGCCGTACCACCGCGGTGGGAACCTCTGCATTTTGTGCACGGGTCAAGGCAAACGCATCCGGTCGGGAGGCCACCACCAGCGCAATTTGGCCGTGTGGTATCTGCCCCGCGGCTTTCGCGTCAAGAATCGCCTGCAGGTTGGTGCCCCCGCCGGAAACAAGAACAGCAACCTTTAGCATAACGCTACGCCCTCGCCTTTGACCGCTTCACCCATAACGTAGGCTTCTTGTCCATTGGCGCGTAAAATCTCAACGGCTTTGTTCGCATCTGCTTTGGGCACCACCACGCACATGCCGACACCCATGTTAAAGGTATTGAACATATCACGCTCCGGCACATTGCCGATTTTTTGCATTAGGGCAAAGATGGGCGGCGTTTTGACCGCTGCTTTTTCAATTTTTGCGGCAAAGCCTTCCGGCAGGCAGCGCGGAATATTCTCGTAAAATCCGCCGCCGGTGATGTGTGAGACCGCGCGCACCGTTACCTGTTCGGCCAACGCAAGCACAGGTTTTACATAAATGCGGGTCGGCTCCAGCAGCGCTTCACCAAGGGTTCGGCCCAGCTCTGCGCTATACAAATCCAGCCCCTTGTTTTCCAAATCAAAGATGCGGCGCACCAGCGAAAAACCGTTGGAGTGCACACCGGAGGACGGCAGCGCGATTATCGCATCGCCCTCCTGCATTTTGGTGTTATCGAAAATTTTCTCTTTGCTTACAGCACCTACCGTAAAGCCTGCAAGGTCGTATTCGTTTGCCGGGTAAAAGCCGGGCATTTCGGCGGTTTCGCCGCCAATCAGCGCCGCACCGGACTGCACGCATCCTTCCGCTACGCCGGAAACAATCGCAGCAATCTTCTCCGGTACATTTTTGCCGCAGGCGATGTAATCAAGGAAAAACAGCGGTTTTGCACCGCAACAGATTACATCGTTGACACACATCGCCACGCAGTCGATACCAACGGTATCGTGCTTATCTATCATAAAAGCGATCTTCAGCTTAGTGCCTACGCCATCGGTGCCGGATACCAGCACCGGTTTTTTAAACTCTTCCAAATCCAGTTCAAACAGGCCACCAAAGCCGCCCAAGCCGCCCAGTGCGCCCGCTGTCATGGTGCGGGCCACGTGCTGCTTCATCAGTTGAACTGCCTCGTATCCGGCGGTAATGTCTACGCCCGCCGCTTTATAGCTCTCGCTAAAGCTCTTTTCCATTGGTCAACCCATTCCTTTCCGGGCGGCGGTATTTATCTGCTCGCCCTGCCGTAAGCGCTTGTACTGCTTCGGCCTAGTCGCTATCTTCTTCTGACGCGGTGCGCTCAGAAAGTTTCATCTCAAATTTATTTTTTTCGGTCTGGCGCGGCGGCTCGGTGGGGTATTTGCCGGTAAAGCATGCCTTGCAAAAGCCCTGCGCGGTTTTCGGCGCGAGCGCATCCAGGCAGTCGGTGGAAAGATAACCGAGCGAATCAACCCCGATGATATCGCGGATCTCTTCGATGGTGTGTTTATAAGCAATCAGATTTTCGCTGGAATCAATATCGGTGCCGAAATAGCACGGATAGAGGAACGGCGGCGACGAAAGCCGCATATGTACCTCTTTTGCACCCGCCTCACGCAGCAGTTTCACGATTTTGAGGCTTGTGGTGCCACGCACGATGGAATCGTCGATAAGCACGATACGCTTGCCGCGTACCACCTCCGCGATAGGGTTGAGTTTAATGCGCACGGCATCTTCGCGCTGCGCCTGGCTGGGTGCAATAAAGGTGCGGCCGATGTATTTGTTTTTCAAAAAGCCAAGGTCAAATGGAATGCCGCTTTCCTGTGCATAGCCGAGCGCGGCATCCAAACCGGAATCCGGCACACCGATGACAACGTCTGCCTCTACCGGATGCTGCTGTGCAAGAAAACGCCCGGCCTGCTGGCGTGCCAGATGTACACTGGAGCCATCAATGACCGAATCCGGCCTTGCAAAATAAATGAACTCGAAGATGCATAGGCTGCGCGGCTTTTTGTTGCAGTGTTCTGTGTGGCTCGTGATACCGTCTTTGGTAACGACCACAACTTCGCCAGGCTCGATGTCCCGCACAAATTCAGCGCCTACCGCGTCAAGCGCGCAGGATTCGCTGGCAAACACCACACTCTCTCCGATTTTGCCCATGCAAAGCGGACGAAAGCCCATCGGGTCGCGTGCAGCAATCAGCTTGCGCGGGCTCATAATCACAAGGCTGTATGCCCCGGCAATTTTCTCCATTGCCGAAAGCACAGCCGTTTCAATCGAAGGCTTTTTGATACGCTCTTTGGTAATGGTATAAGCGATAACCTCTGTGTCGGTGGTGGTGTGGAAGATTGCACCCTCCAACTCATACTCCTCGCGCAGCTCAGCGGCATTGGTAAGGTTGCCGTTATGTGCCAACGCCATATGGCCTTTGACGTGGCGCACCAGCAGCGGCTGCGCATTGGTGCGCCGCTTAGAGCCGGTGGTTGCATAACGGCAGTGGCCTACCGCCATCTGACCGGGCAGGGCATCCAGTTTTTCCCGGTTGAATACGTCGTTTACCAGGCCGGTGTCCTTATGCAGGTTGATGACACCGTCATCATTCACTGCAATGCCGCAGCTCTCCTGCCCGCGGTGTTGCAGCGCGTAAAGGCCATAGTAGGTTAGGCCTGCCACATCGCCGAGATTTCCCCGGTCATAAAGGCCGAAAACGCCGCATTCTTCATGCAGCTTGTCTGTAAGCAGTTCTTTCATCGGTCTGTTCTCCTTTTTATTGTGGCCGCGTGGGGCGGCACGGCTTATGCGGGGCGTTAAAGTGAGGCCAGCTCCGCCTGCAGCAAATCATTTTTCGCGGCAATTTGCTGCGCCATCTCGGCGCGTTTTTCTGCCAGCAGTGCTGCAATACGTGGGTTTTCAATACTCAGCATCTGTGCTGCAAGCACAGCAGCATTTTTTGCGCCGTTCAGCGCAACCGTGGCAACCGGGATGCCACTGGGCATCATCACGGTGGCGAGCAATGCATCCAACCCGTCCATGGCGCCGCCCTTGATGGGAATACCGATGACCGGCAGTGTGGTGCTTGCCGCCATTGCGCCCGCCAAGTGGGCCGCCATACCCGCTGCGGCAATGATTACACCAAAGCCGTTTTCGCGCGCGGCAGCGGCAAATGCAGCGGCCTCTTTCGGTGTGCGGTGTGCGCTCATAATGCGCACCTCGCAGGGAATCTGCATACTTTTCAGCTCTGCTGCGGCCGCTTTTACCGTAGCCCAATCACTATCGCTGCCCATAATGACAGCTACTTTTTTCTCTTCCATCTCGTTTCAACCTCCGCTTTTAAAAAACAAAAAAAGACTAGGGCGCGATACGCCTTAGTCTTATATGTTACACTTATTCTGTTTGCAGCTATTGCGCCGGCAGCTCACCCCTAGAATGTTGCAGCTAGGCCCGGAGAGCGCACCATGGGCGCTTGGGGGGCAGTTCGCCCCAGTGTCATATGAGAGCCAGAAAATCTGTTTGCTCATAATAGGGTCCTCCGTTTGGCACGGCATCATTGCCTGCATTTTTCATTGTAGAGAATCTTGTGGGTAAAAGCAATCCATTTTTCATTGCTTTCTTATTTTTTGGCAAACAGCCAAGGATTGCACAAAAATTTACCCTTAACTTTAGAGAAGTTTACAATACCAACAAAACTCGCAAAAACAATCGAAACTCGACGTTCACTTTTAAAATTTTGGCTGTATATTATTCCCTCTGTTTACAGATACTAGGGGCAGAACATAAGAGGGACAACCGTGTTAAGCTACAGCTTTTCGCGTCTTCCCTTAAGCTAGAAAGGACGGTTTTATAGCTATGAAAGCAACCGGTATCGTGCGCCGCATCGACGACTTGGGGCGAGTGGTCATCCCAAAAGAGATCCGCCGCACCCTTCACATCCGCGTAGGTGAACCACTTGAAATTTTTGTAACAGGAGAGGGCGAGGTCGTTTTTAAAAAATACAGCCCGCTGGGTGACCTTTGGGCCATTGCGGGCAGATATGGCGAAGTGCTGAGCAAAAATGCCTGCGCACCGGTGCTTATCTGCGACCGTGACCACGTGGTAACAGCCGCTGGTTTCCCCAAAAAAGATGCAGTAGACCGCCCGCTGACCCGCGCGTTTGAAGATATTGTAGAAAACCGCCGCCTTTATGTTGCACAGCCGGGCAACAGCGTGCCGGTGTTTGAGGACGGCCCTGCCGTTTCCATCGCTGCGCCGATTCTTTGCCGCGGCGATATTGCAGGTGCTGTTGTTGCCCTTGCCGGCGATGCACCTGCCGACGACAGCCAGGCAAAACTGATCGCGACTGCCGCCGCCTTTTTGGGCCGCCAGCTGGAGGACTAGCCTTCTCCTCTGTTCGGATATATGATGTCTCTCCTTTTTTCAAAAAACCACGCCTGCAAACAGCCTGCAGGCGTGGTTTTTTATTTTGTCATACTTTCCCCAAAAGCCGCGCTTTCTTGCTGTGGACAGTGCCGCAGCCAAATGATACAATGCAACCAGAGGACCCGAATGTGCGTGTTTTGGGGGGATAGCGGCTTTGATTTTTGCAGTATTACAGCTGGACAATGCCATCACCGGCATCGAAAATCGCTTTGCGATGATAGAGCAGCAACTGGCGCAGCTGGGGCGTGTCGATTTTGTGATGCTGCCCGAGCTTTCTACCCCCGGCTATTTGCCCACGTACGAGCTTTGGCAATACAAAGAGCCGGGCGGCATGCGTACCAAAACCTGGGCCGCAGAAATGGCAAAAAAGTATAACATTTACCTCGCCTGCGGCTATCTGGATTTTTCTGACGGAGATTATTACAATGCTTATTTGATTACCGGGCCAGAGGGTGTGTGCGGCAGTGTATATAAAGAAGAGGCGGAATCTAATATTTTTTGCCGCGGCAAATTTTCGCACGTCATTTCCACACCGCTCGGCAACATTGGGGTCGGCATTTGTTTTGATTCTCACCGCGCCTGTTTTTATGAAGGTATAAAAACAGAAGAGCTGGTGCTGATTCTGATGCCGCACGCATGGGCAATGCCGGTAGGCCGGCACGGCAAAGTAGACCCGCCCACCCTTGCAAAGATAGATTTCCTTGGTCGCAGCTATGCCGATGCTTTTGGCGTACCTGTACTGTTTTGCAACGCCACCGGCCCTGTGGACCGCATGGCAGGCGTAACCGGAACACTGATGAGCAATTATCGCTTAATGGGGCAATCGGGCGTGTATCTGCCCTCTAAGGCGCCGCTGTACTTTAAAGAAGCCCGGATAGGTCTTGCCGTAGCAGAGCTTACCCCCAGGCGGCTGCAAAAAGAAATTCAGTTTTATGATGATTACATCGACAAAGGCTCCTTTTTGTTTCGGCATCTGGTTTTACCCTCTGATATTCGCAAGGGAGTGCAGGAATACCAAAAGCATAAACAAATCAGCGTAGAGGAGTGAGTGCCCCTTATCTGCCGCGTGTTAGATGCATTCATTTTTCAACAACTAAAAAAACCACCCCAGCCGCTTGTGCTGTGGTGGCTTTTATTTTGCAAGAATCAACTAAAATATTTCGTGGCCATCTCGGTGGCTTTGGGGTCCAGCTCAAATCCGTCTGCTGTTTCTTTACCAGGGAATGCGTCATACTGCACTTCCGGGCTTTGGCGTACAAAGAAACCAAAAATGCGGGCATACTGGTAAATTTCCGGCGCGAGAATGCTGGTAGAAAGCCCGGTATCGCCCGACCGCAGCAGGTCCGGCACCAGCGTTTGCAGCCTGTCCGCCCCCGCCGCCACGTAAAGCGCAAAGATACGGGCTATAAATGGCGTTTCCGATTCGGTATCCAGATGGCTGAGCCGCAGTAAATCGGCAATGTTCTGCGCCGAAAGGGCTGCTGTCTTGTCCTTTGTTTCCATGCTTTCTGCCCCGGCCAGTGCCATCGTCTTTGCATCGATGCGCACCGCACCT
Source organism: Pygmaiobacter massiliensis (assembly GCF_900199435.1). GTDB lineage: Bacteria > Bacillota > Clostridia > Oscillospirales > Ruminococcaceae > Pygmaiobacter > Pygmaiobacter massiliensis. The sequence continues at coordinate 1,315,731 of NZ_OAML01000003.1, read as the reverse complement.
ATTTTGGTGCCCAGCGCAATCAGCGATTCAGAGCTCATTTGCAGGTAATGGTCAATCTTCATATCAAAGGTCTCGGCGATACGTTCTGCCACATAACCGGGGCCTGCGTATTCCCACGCGGCCTGTGTGGTAACTACACCGCCCTTAGCACCGCGCAGCAGGGTGTCCGGCCGCAGGGCGATTACCGCCACACGGCTCTGCCAAGCATCAAAGCGAATCAGTACAAAGCGTGTTTTTTCGCCTTTGACCACCACAAACAGATTTCGGCTGTCGTCCACGGTGGGCAGATCCACCCCAACGCCCTGTTCAGAAACTGCTGCCGGTGCTTTTTGGCCAATGCTGATGGTCTTTGCGTAATAGACCGCCGCGTAAAGCGGTACGAGTACGGCAAGCGTACAGATAAAGCTGACCCAGAACGCCTTGCGTCTGCTCATCGTCTTCCTCCCCCTAAAAAGTTTTCAGGATATATTCTCGGCGGCTCGGCCAAAATATATACAAAATAACGAAAGGAGAATCTTACGCATGAACAATAAAAACAAAAAAACAGCACAGGAGATCATCGACAGCATCGTAAATATGCCCCCCAGCGACACCGACCCGAACGGCAGCTACACCGGGAGGCCTGTGGACGAAAATGCCGTGCCGGTGCAGGACGCTGACGACCTGTAAGCAAGCAGCAATACCTTCTGGCCCATTTTGCGCCGGGGCGGCTGACGGGACAAACCCACAAGCCGCCCTTCTTTTTTGTCCGACCATTGCAGCAAATTGTCCTATTAACATTTGCGCCATTTTATGGTATGCTTTTTATAGAATTAGTTCTTCACAACGTATTGTTTTTCACCGATGCTATGCGCTTTTGCAGCGCTGGCAAGCGGGCGAATCGACCACCATTTTCCGCGTTTTTTCAAGGAGGGGTTCTCGATGACACAGGGTCTTGTTCTGGCTGGCGGCGGCGCGCGCGGCTCTTACCAGATAGGGGTAAAACGGGCGCTGGACGAATTGGGATTTCAGCCGAAAGTTTTTACCGGCACCAGCGTCGGTTGCTTAAACGCCGGGCTGTTTGCGCTTGGGCTGGACGATATAGCCGAGAGCATGTGGCTGCAGATTGCAGACAAAGACGTCATGGTGATGCCCGAAAAATTCTGGGGTCGCGAGCTGACCGACTTTTTACGCGACGTACAGGGCGGGGGCGGCATGGACGTTTCTCCGCTGGAAGAAAAAGTGCGTATGCTGATGGACGAAGACGCACTGCGCGCAAGCGGCGTTGCTTTTGGGCTAATTACCGTAAATAAACGCACATTAAAGCCGCTCGAAGTGGGGCTGGATGAAATCCCTCACGGGCAGCTTGCAGATTATATGATGGCTTCTGCGGCCTGCTTCCCCGCAATCCGCCCCCATGCACTGGGCGAAGAGGCGTACATTGACGGTGGTTACTACGAAAATATGCCCATTGATCTCGCTGCTCGGCTGGGCGCAGATCAAATTGTCGCCGTTAACCTCGACGGCATAGGGTTTACCCGCCGGCCCAAAACGCCCGGGCTTAAAGTGCGGTATGTACAAAGTTACTGGCCTCTTGGCAATATTTTAAAATTCGACCCGCTGCTGGCTAAACGCAATATCTCGCTTGGGTATTTGGATACCTACCGTGCTTTTGGCAAGCTGAAAGGGCAAGCATACTCGCTGCGCGCACCGGAGTACACCAAACTGCTTGCCGGGTGCGGCGTACGGTACCAGGCAATGATAGAACATGTTTGCGAGCGGCACCTGCCCTTTGGGCCTGCGCTGTCTCTGCTGATTTCAAAAGGCAGAGAGCGCACCCGCAACCCGCAGAGATCGCTCTTGTTTGCGCTGGAAACCGCCGCCGAACATCTGGGGCTGGACCCCACTGTGGTTTACACAGCAGAGGAATTCTGCACCGCCTTGGTGGAAGAATTCAGCCGCAAAAACCAGCGTGGTTACCAGTTCTCCGGCTTGCTCAGAGGCACCGAATCGCCCTCTGTGCTTACCCTTGGCCTTGCAATGGCAAGCCTGGACCAGCTGCAATGTGAAGCAGTGGTCATGGCTGCCTCGGATATGCTCAGCAAACGCTGAACCAATCTACCTTTAAAGAAAGGAGAGCCGCATGAAAGAAATCAATGGATTCTGCGCCTCCCCCGGTTTGGCACTCGGCCGTATCGTTACGGTCGAGCGCCACTACTCCGCTTCGGGCCGCACTGTCAGTGCGCCCGGCCGCGAAGCTGCCTTGTTTGAAGCGGCAGCACTGCTTGCGCAGGACGAGATTGCCTCGCTTGCGCACAGAGCTGCGAGCGAAGAGGGCGACATCTTTATTTTCCAACGCGAAATTCTGAACGACCATGGACTTTTGTCCACGATATTGCGTTACATAGACGCAGGCGAAGGTGCCGCTGCTGCGGTAGAGCGGGCCGCCAACCTGTATGCCGAAAAGCTGCGCGCCGTTCCGGATGATTATATTTCGCACCGGGCTGGTGATGTGCTGGACGCCTGCCACCGAGTGGTCAGCATTTTGGACGGTCGCCCGCGTGAGCGTGTGCATCTGAAAGAGCCTTCTATTTTGGTGTCGGACGAATTGATGCCCAGCGACCTTGTCAGCTTGGACAAATCACTCATTCTCGGTATTGCAATCAGCGCAGGTTCTGCGCAGAGCCATTGCTCTATTATTGCGCGCACCTATGGCATCCCCGCGCTTGTTCTTTGCGGCGAAGAGCTGCTTTCTCTACCTGCAGGTATGCTTTGCGCACTGGACGCCGGCGAAGGCATGTTGGTTGCAGAGCCGGACGAAGCGACCATTGCGCGTTTTTCTCACCGCATCAGCATCTCGCACCGTGTCAGCATGGAAGCAGAGAAACTGCGCCGCACCCCCTGCATCTCGAAAGATGGTATTCAAATAAATCTGCTCGGCAACTGCGGGGGCCCGCAGGACATCGCAGCGGCGATTGCAGCCGGTGCCGAAGGCGTGGGACTGCTGCGCAGCGAGTTTTTGTTTTTAGGTGACCGCCTGCCCGACGAAGAGGAGCAGTTCCGTTTTTACCGCGACTGCCTGCTTGCCGCTGGTGGACGCCCTGTGACCATCCGCACACTGGATATTGGCGCGGATAAATCGGTTGCAGGTATAAGCGAAAGCCGGGAGGAAAACCCGGCCCTGGGGCTGCGCGGCATGCGGCTCTCACTTGCAAAACCCCATTTGCTGCATACGCAGCTTGCAGCTTTGCTGCGTGCTGCTATCTACGGTGATTTGCACATCATGTTCCCCATGGTGACAACTGCGCAGGATTTGGATGAAGCATTTGCGGTGCTCGATCAAGTGCGCGAAGCCCTTACGGCACGCGGCGCAGATTTTCGCGCAGAGCTGCCGGTTGGCTGTATGATTGAAACGCCGGCGGCTGCCCTGATGGCAGAAGAGCTGGCGCCGAAAGTTGATTTTTTCAGCATCGGCACCAATGACTTAACCCAGTATACACTGGCGGCAGACCGGCTAAACCCGGCCGTCACCCGTTATTTTGACCCACACGCCCCCGCGCTGCAAAAGCTTATTAAAATGACGCTTGCAGCTGCTGAGGACGCTGGCATCCCTGTTTCGGTTTGCGGCGAAGCGGCCGCTGCACCCGAAACTGCGCTGCTGTATGCAACGCTGGGGGTCCGCAAGCTTTCGATGGCGGCGGTGTCGATCAGTGATGTCAAGCTTCGGCTCAACGACGCGCTGATCCGCTCTGTTTAACCACTGCCGGCACCTTCGCCGCCCTTGGCGGCGGTCGGCTTGCACTGTGAAAGGAAGGAATCTTTTATGAACGATTATATCATTATCACCGACTCAACCGGTGATTTCACCCCCGCGCTTTGCGAGGAACTTGGCATCCAGGTCATCCCCATGGAATTTATGCTGGACGATGTTTCTTACCGCAACTATCCCGATGAGCGGGATCTTTCCGGCAAAGAGTTTTACGATAAATTGCGCACGGGCAGCAATGCCACCACTGCGCAGGTAAACATGGCAACTTATTGCGACGTTGCACGCCCCTATTTACAGGCAGGCAAAGACGTGCTTTTCCTTGTATTCTCCTCCGGTCTTTCGGGCAGCTACAACTCCTGCACCCTTGCGGTGGAGGACCTGAAAGCAGAGTTTGCCGACCGCGAAATCGTTGCGGTAGATACCCGCGCAGCCAGCATGGGCGAAGGCTTGCTTGTCTATTACGCGGCACAGCAGCAAAAGGCTGGCAAAACGCTTGCCGAGGTTGCCGACTGGGTAACCGAAAACCGCGGCCATCTGTGCCACTGGTTTACTGTGGATGATTTGCACTTTTTGCACCGCGGCGGTCGTGTCTCCGCTGCCAGCGCTGTGGTCGGCTCTATGCTTTCCATCAAGCCGGTACTGCATGTAGATGACGAAGGCCATCTGATTCCGATGGAGAAGGTGCGGGGACGCCGCCAGAGCCTCGACGCGCTGCTCAAGCACCTGGACGAAACGATTTGGGTGGGCAAAAGCCCGGTGGTTTTTCTCAGCCACGGCGACGCACCCGAAGATGCGGCTTATGTGGAAGAGCAGCTGCGCGGCAAATATGGCATTGAGCGCATCGTGACCAACCTCATCGGACCGGTCATCGGCTGCCACTCTGGCCCCGGCACCGTGGCACTGTTTTGGCTGGGCGAGCACAAATAAATACACAAAGAGCAGAGTTTTGCAAAATGCATCGCCCTGCTCTTTTCTTTTGCCTTGTTTTATAAAGTAACTAAAGCAACGCAAAAAGCAATATGAGGAGCTGCTGTTTGACAGAGCTGCAAACTTTCCACCAGCGCACCCGCTCGTTGTTGAAAATTATTGCGTGACGCGTCGCTTTTTATGTTTTACCAAAAACGCTTTCCCGATAAAATTTCGAGAAAGCGTTTTCACCATAATAGTCTTTAATACTCTGTATATGCCTTAATCGGCTTTGCTAATCTCTGATGCAGCATCTTTCCAGGGATTTTGCTCTGAAAGCTGTGCTACTCGCTGATTGCGGTACCAAACGACTGCGACCCATATACCCACACCGCCAGCCACTACAACTGGCCATGGCAACGTAAACCACACTGCGCTGCCCATCTTGGCATACCAATATGCAATGCCCGCAATCGGTATAAACAGAAGGACGCTCAGCCCCAGTGCTTTGTAATTCGGCTGTCCGGATTGATACCGAAAACGGGTGCGCTGGTACATCATCGTCACGAGCCAGAAGTAAATGACAAGTAGTAAAAGTGCCATGCCCGGTGTTGATCCAAATTCTATGCCAAAGCGGTCTTTGGACAAAGAGAACGAAAGCGCCAGCCAGGCACCAAACAGCGCATTCGGCGCATTAAATACCACCCAGTCGGCCATCGTGCTTGGCCGCAGTGTTTCTGCAAGCCCTTCGCAAAACTCTTTGCGGTCGGGGCCTATCACGTCCTCAAAGCTTTCGCCTCGGTCCTGTGCTTCCTCTGCCATGCCGATAAGATCTTTGCGCAACACTTCAAGGTCATACGGATTGCGGTTTGTACTCTTTAAATAGCTCAGCACATCATCTAAGACATCCTGATCTTTTTCGCGCAAGCGGCTCTGCCGCGTACGATTTTCTTTACAAAGCTGTTTCCACTCGTTTTTCATTGCGAAACTCCTCCATTCTGCCGATACGATATAACCTTTTTATTTTCTATTCGCACGACGGTTTCGCCCCGTCCTTCCAAGGGCTTTCTTGTGCAAGCTGAGTAATACGCAGCTCCCGCCGCCACCTAAGCAGAAGGTAAAGCCCCCACGGCAAGAGAATAACTGAGATAACAGGCGCTGTATAAATAAAACCTTGGCTCAATAACGATATCCACCGAGAAACAACTATTGCTACGGGCAACGTAATTGCTCCAAGCCAAAGAACTTTATAGTTCGGGTTCTTTTTCCACGCATGAAAGCGATTAAGCTGATATGCCCAACACAGCATTCCAAAGTAAATCTCCCAAAATAACGCAAACATAAGAAATCCTATATCAATTTGAATAAAAAACGGAAGGTTTCTGGGCCTCACGCAAAATGAAAGTATGACTAATCCTGCTAATGAGGCCGAGGGTGCCATAAAAAGAATCCAATCTCGAAAAGAACAATGCCGCAGTGTTTCTGCAAGCCCTTCGCAAAACTCTTTGCGGTCGGGGCCTATCACGTCCTCTAAGCTTTCGCCTCGGTTTTGTGCTTCTTGCGCCATACCGATAAGATCTTTGCGCAACACTTCAAGGTCGTACGGATTGCGGTTTGTACTCTTTAAATAGCTCAGCACATCATCTAAGATATCCTGGTCTTTTTCGCGCAAGCGGCTCTGCCGCGTGTTATTTTCTTTACAAAACTGTTTCCACTCGTTTTTCATTGCGAGCCCCCTCCATTCTGCACCTTGGCAACCGCGGCAGATATCTCTGCCCATGCGTCATAAAATTCTTTTAACGTCTGCTCGCCTTCCGGTGTCAGCGAAAAATATTTTCGGCTCGGCCCCAGTGGCGATGGTCGAAACTCTGCAAACAGCAATCCCTTTTTTTCAAGCCGCATCAGCAACGGGTAAACCGTGCCTTCACGCACACCATCAAACCCCGCCTCGGCTAGCCGCACCACAATCTCGTAGCCATAAGTGGTTTCTGCTGAAACAATTTGCAGGATACAGCCTTCCAGCGTGCCTTTGAGCAATTGAGACTTATCAAACATTCTTTCACCTACTTTGCATTGTATAGTAGTTTACTACATTGTATTGCAAGGTAGGCAATCTGTCAACTAAAAAAGCGCTTTCCCGATAAATTTTCGAGAAAGCGCTTTTTTATTTTTCTTTTTTTTGCTCGCGGTGATGCTGCACCTGCTGTTTTTTTTCAGAAAGCATCTTTATCAGCCGGTCGTGACACAAAATGCCGACCAGCCCAGCCGCACCGGTAACCAGAAATACGGCAATCATCAGGCCAAACTGCCCGCGTGCCAAAGTAGCCCCTGCAAAGGTAGAGGACACCACCGACGGAATCCGTGCGAGCGTGGAGAGCATGAAAAATCGCTTGGGGCGCATCGGTAAAAAGGGCGCAAGATACAGCAAAATATCTTTTGGTGTACCCGGTACCAGAAACAGCAAGAACACCAAAGTCTCTACCCGCCGGGGTTCTTGTAAAAATCGGTACTTGTGAAACTTTTCGCCCTCTAGTGGGTTTGCCCCCAAAAAGTGCATAAAGCAGTAAATAAGTACCGAACCGATCAGCACCCCAACCAGGCAGATTATCATGCCGCCCAAAGTGCCGTAAAGCGCACCTGCCATGATCTCTACCGGTTCGCCCGGGATCACAGCGACAAGAACCTGAAGCATTTGCAGCCCCAAAAAGGCCAGCAGGCCACGCCACCCTGTACTGCGCACAAAGGCGACAAACTCATCCCTCGCCTGCTGCGAGGTAATCAGTGAATATAGCTCTTGCCGCCAATGCCACAACACAAATGCCGTAGCCAGTAAAAGCAGGGCAAAAAATATTGCCGAAAACCATTTTTTGTTTTTTGTTTGTTCCATCTCGATCATTCCTTAGAGCCCGGCTGCTTGTTTGGTACAGCCTATGCCAACGCTGGCTGTTTTGCTCGTCCGGCAGCCATAGCTCATTTTTGTGCTGCATTCACTTTGTGCCGTGATACAAAGCCGGGCTATTTGCTTAGCCCGCTGCAAGCTGTTCTGCATGAAGTTCTTCGAGACAAAGGTTATGTGCCTTCATATAGGCTGCCGCATCACGCCCCACATAGCGGTAATGCCACGGCTCGTAGCCGATACCGGTTGTGCCCGTTTTGTCAGAAGGATAGCGCAGTACAAAGCCGTACTCAACGCAATGCGCCATCAGCCACTCAAACTCAGGGGTATCCTCAAACTCTTCGGTCAAGTCGTCGTGGGTATTGTACCACTTGGCAGATACGATGTCTGCCGCAAGACCGAGGTTGTGCTCGCTGGTGCCGGGAGCCGCCACCCATTTAGCGGCCTGCTCTTTTGCGAGCTCTGGCTCGTAATTTTTAGAGAGGTAGAAATTCACCTTTCGCTCGTGCAGGGCTTTTTGCCGGGCAACGCTACGATAGGCGGATACTAAGTAGAGCGGGCAACCATCGCCGGCGGCAGCATTGAGCATAGCTTCCAGGTCTGCTGCAGCGCGTTCATCAAACGAGCGGTCGGGATACTTTTCAATACTTCTCGTTTTAACAGAAAAATCCCCAGGAAGGGGATTTTCTGCGTTTACGAGCATGGTGCCCCAGTTCGCCGTGGGGCGAACTGAAGCGGAGTTATTATCCATACCGGAATCCGGGCGCATGCTTTCGTCAGGCATTACACTGGAGCTGCCACTGCTAGAGTTACCCGGAACTGTGGTACCGCTGCCATCAGGCATCATACTATCGGCGCCCAAAGAGCCGGAGCTCGGAGTGGTAGGTGTGGGGGTAGCCTGTGCCGAAGAAGAAGAGGAATCATCTTTGCCCCAGCAGCCGCAGAAGAGTGCAGCAGCCAACAGGCACACGGTAAGCAACGAAACGATTTTTCTAACCAACGATCATCCATCCTTTTTTAGAAGGCTGACCGTAGGGTCAGAACCTTCTTTTATAGATTGCCGGTTAGGACCATTACTGCAGTAAGTGCAGCAACGGGCGCGGTTTCGCAGCGCAAAATGCGGGGACCCAGCCCTGTGAGGATACAGCCTGCTTCTTGTGCTTGCTGCGCCTCTTCGGGTGAAAATCCGCCTTCTGCGCCGGTGACCAGTGCAATGCGTTTTGCATCCGCCAACCGGCTATGTAAATGACCGTTTGCAAACAACGGTTCGCCTCCCTCTTCATAACAAAAGAACGAGGCATCGTAGTTTTTTACTTCATTTAATAACATTTTGTAAGAAATAGGCGTATTTACTGTGGGAATACGCCCGCGCGCCGCCTGCTTTGCGGCTTCTTTTGCAATGCGTTGCCAGCGCTGTGCTTTTTTATCTTCATTTTTGGCACGCGCAACGCAAAACCGACTCTCAAAAGGTACAATGCGGCTTGCTCCCAGCTCTGTTGCCTTTTGAATAATAAAATCAATTTTATCGCCCTTTGCAAGGCCCACATATAGCGTAACCTCTCGGTCGGGTTCTGATGCAGAAAGCGCGCTGGAAAGTATTTCCGCTTCTACATAATTCACCGAAACGGTAGAAAGCCGCCCTTGATACTCCATGCCAGCGCCGTCGCACAGGCGCACTTCGTCCCCTTCGGCGGCGCGCATGACCTTTACCAGATGAACAGCATCCTCTTCGCAGAGAACAGCTTTTCCATCTGTAATGGATTGCGTAAAATAAAGGTGGCTCATAATCGGTTCTCCCTCATTAAAACGTAGATAGCGAAATATAACTAGCGCGCCAAAATGCAGACCCAGCCATTCTTACGGCGGATTTCCTGTACTTTCAGCCCTGCTGCCTCAATGGCTGCTGCGACCTCTTGCTCACGCTCGTCAATAATGCCGCTTGCAATAAATAAGCCACCCTCTGCGAGCAACGGTTTTACTGCGGGCGAAAGGCTGATGATGGCATTGGCGACAATGTTGGCCGTGATAATGTTATAAGTGCCACTTGCTTTGTCAGACAGGTTACCTGCCTTTGCAATAAAGCGACTGTCTACCCCGTTGAGGGCAGCGTTTTCGGCGGCGGTGCGCACGCACATTTCATCAATGTCTACACCCTCTGCAGAGGCTGCACCCAGCAGCAGCGCGCCAATTGCCAGAACACCGCTGCCTGTGCCGATGTCGAGCATCCGCTCGCCACCCTGTACAAACTCGTCAAGCGCTTCAAGGCAAAGGGAGGTTGTTTCATGGGTGCCGGTGCCAAAGGCCATGCCGGGGTCAAGTTTCAGCACAACACGGTCGGTGTCGATGGTTTCCCATGACGGGCAGATAGCCAGTCGGTTGCCGAGCGTCATTGCATGATAAAAAGCCTTCCAGCCGTTGGCCCAGTCCTCTTCTGCCACACCGCTGATTTCCAGCGTACTATGCAGCTCGGCTTTTTGCAGCCGCTCTTTGAGCAGTTCTACCACTTCCGCAGGGTTTTCGTCCGGTGAAAGATAGAGATGGACAGCCACGATGCTGCGGTCCTTTTCGATGAGCTCCTGTTCAATCAGGTCGATGTGGGCAATTGCCTCGACCTGCTGCTCGAGATCCGAGTAATCTTCAATGTAAATCCCGCCACCCGAAATCCCGGTCGCGATTGCCTCTGCGGTTTCGGCCTCTGCTTTGGGCACGGTAATTTTAATGTCTGTCCAGTTCATAATAGATTGTTTCCTTTCTGAGGGCAAAAAAACTTTTTTGCCAGAGGTGGCCGGCTTTTTTATTCCGGCCTATTGTCTTCTTCGGTCGCTTCACTGATAATGTAGCGCGGCCGCTGCTTTGTTTCCATATAAATCTTGCCGATATATTCGCCGATGACACCAAGGCAAAGCAACTGAATGCCGCCCATAAAGCAGATGACGCAGACCATACTGGTCCAGCCTGCTACCGTAATACCGACCAGTTTGCTTAGGATTGCCCAAAGCACGCCGATAAAGCTAATAACCGACACCAAGAAGCCCATACCGGTAATGATACGAATAGGCTTTACCGAAAGGCTGGTAATGCCGTCAAAGGCAAGTGCCAGCATTTTTTTTAAAGGATAATGGCTCTCGCCCGCCATACGTTCGGCTCTATCGTAATACACACTGGTGCTTTTAAAACCGACCAGCGGCACCATGCCGCGCAAAAAAATATTAACCTCTTTGAATTGGGAAAATTCCTGCAATGCGCGGCTGCTCATCAATCGGTAGTCGGCATGGTTAAAGACGACATTTGCGCCGAGCCAGTTCATCAAATGATAAAATCCCTCTGCGGTAAACCGCTTAAAGAAGGTATCTGTGCTGCGTTTTGCGCGCACCCCGTAAACCACATCGCAGCCGTCCAGGTAAGCATCTACCATTGCATCCATCGCGTTGATGTCGTCCTGTCCGTCGCAGTCAATTGATATGGTGACATCGCACCGATCTTTTGCATACATCAGGCCGCCCAGCAAGGCATTCTGATGGCCACGGTTGCGGGAGAGGCAAATGCCCTCGAAATGTTCGTCCTTGTGGGACAACTCTTTAATAATGTTCCAGGTATCATCTTTACTGCCGTCGTTGACAAACAGCACCCGGCTTTCTTCATTGATTTTTTTTTGAGCGATAAGGCTGCGGAGCTTGTCTAAAAACAACTCGCTTGTGATTGGCAAAACCTCCTGCTCGTTATAGCAGGGAATTACAATATACAGTTTGGGCTGATCCATGATATTTCAAAACTCCTTTGAGCCCGCTTGACCGGCTCTTATACGGCTTTTTATGCCGCTTGTTATCGCTTATAGTATAATCCATTTCCGGCAGTGATACAAGTTATAGCTTTCTCCGGAAAAAATAAAAACGTCGTCCTCATTTGCTGTGCACTCAGCAAGGGCGGCGCTTTTATTTCGTTTCTCATTTTTTGTTTTATTATCCTTGTTGGTATATTTTCTTCTTCTGCGATTCTTCGCTCCTCTCGGCAATTTTTTTCGGGTAAAGTGGTTTCAGTTGGGAGAGTCGCTTGACTTTCCTCTTATATTTTATTATCATTTAAATAGACTTTCTGTTGTTTTTGCCACGAAATTGAGAAAAAATGAGAATTTTTGATGAATCCCGCCTAATTGAACATCCTTTATTCCAAAACCTTAGCAAAGAACAATTTGCTTTGGTTTGGAATTTCCTCGAGCCACAAATGCGCGCACATCCCCGCGGTACACTGATTTTCCGTCAGGGGGATGAAGCCTCAAATTTAGGCTTGTTGGTAGAAGGGCAATTGCGCATTGAGCGAACAATTCCTTGTGGTAAGCGCATTTTACTGCAAGAAGAAGCTTCGCCCGATGACCTTTTGTGTGCCAGTTTTGCCGCAGTCCCTGGGCAACAGCTTACTTACAGCGTACGAGCCCATACCGACTGTTTTGTCTACCATATTGACTGCCGCCGTCTGCTTTATTTGGGCGAGCACGGCTATAGCCGTTTGCTTCTGAATTTACTTGCGATTATTAACAGTGAATCGCGCTCTTTCGCGCGGCGCAGCACGATTCTATCGGGCGGCAGCGTGCGTGATCGCATTTCCCTTTATCTTTACAAGCAGTATCTGGCGCACCAAACTCTTAATTTTACAATCTCGCTCAATCGCGAAGAGTTAGCCTCATTTTTGTGCGTAGATCGAAGCGCACTTTCCAAAGAGCTTAGTTTGATGCAACGAGACGGGCTATTGTCCTATCATAAAAATGAATTTCATTTATCCGAATGCTGGTTGGAACAGTATGATAGTACTTGGGCTTTTTGAACTTGTTTTTGCTGCAAAAAAGAATACGACCAAAACAAAGCCAGACATCTGATACATCCATCAGATATCTGGCTTTGTTTGTTTTAAAGCACTAAAATAGTGCCAACTTTTCACTTCTTTTATTTGCTGTGCTTTTTAGGCGCAACAAAGATCATTAGCTGTTTTCATTCATTGCTGTCAACGCAGCCTGCTGCGCAGCAATCACCCGGTCAGTCCACTGGTCGAACTCTGGATCTTCCAGCTGAAGCTCCGGGTGTGCTAGTAAATACTGCACACTATGGCGCAGCCCTTCCTCTGCCGATACCACTGGTCTATAGTCCGGCACTATCAGCTTGAGCCGAGCGGTATCAAACAGCACAGAATGCGCTTTATCCCCCAACAGCTTGCCGTAAAAATCGTACTGCTTGCCTGCCTGTGCCAAAAATTCACTCGTTGCATAAACGGGGTGCAGCGCGCTTCCCAATTCATCTGCAATAATTTCGTAAATCCGGTTCCAGCTAAGTGCTTCGCCAGAAGTAATCTGGAGCGTCTGGCCATAGGCGTTCGGGTTGCCTACCAATCCTACAAATCCTGTCGCAAAATCTTTACTATGTGTAATTGTCCACAAGCTGCTGCCGTCACCATGAATCAGTACAGGCTTGCCTTGCTGAATGCGCTGTAATACGCTCCAGGGCCCGCGGTCCCCCTTTACGGCAAGCGGCAGGCTACGCTCAGAATAAGTATGGCTTGGGCGTATAATCGTAATGGCTGCGCCGCCCGACACTTTGTATCCGCGCAGGTACTGTTCTGCTTCTATTTTGTCGCGGCTATACTGCCAGTATGGGTTCGCAAGGGGTGTTTCTTCAGTAATAAAAAAGTTTTTCGGCGGTTTTTCATAGGCAGATGCACTGCTGACAAAGATATATTGTTTGCTGCGGTGCGCAAATAAGGCAAGATCCCTCTTTACATCTGCTTGATTAAACGCAATAAAATCAGCCACACAGTCAAACTGCATCTGGTTTAACGCTTGATCTACTTGCTCGGTATTGTGGATGTCACAGCAAATACCAACAGTACCATCTGGCAGTGGTCGGTTACCACGGTTTAATAAATAAACTTCGTTGCTATCCGCCACCAGTTGACGGCTGACTTCTGTGCTAATAATTCCAGTACCACCAATCAATAAAATTTTCATTACATTCTCCCTATCTTCTCACAACATTTAAGCCAGTGTTTTCTTTATTGTACCGTGCACTTAATCTGAGGTCAATGTGTCTTGCTTCTGGGCTTTTGGGTGTTTTCCTCCGCAACGGAATAAAGTGCAAATGCTCAAGTTTTAAAGTAGTATTCTGCCGATTCCAGATGTGTAAAGCTTTTTCCCACCGTTTTCATGGGCAGAATAAATTATTCAAAAAGAAAAAACCGCGCAGAAATTCTGCGCGGTTTAAAATTAAGCTAAAATTACAGCGAAAGAGCCTCTTTCACTTTGCCAATGATGTGCTGGCCGATATCGCGAGAAGCATCAACCGTCTGAGCACCGATGTGCGGGCTGACGATGAATTTGTCGCACTCAAACAGGGGAGATGCAAAGCCTGCACCAGCAGTCAAACCGCCGCCAGCAAGTTCGTTCTCCATAACGTCGGAAGCATAGCCGCCAATTTTGTTTGCCTGCAGTGCTTCGTACATGTCTTTCTCGTTGACGATGCCGCCACGGCTCATGTTCAGCACGATGCAATCATCTTTCATGAAAGCAATCTGCTTTGCAGAGATCAAATCTTTGGTCTCCGGAGTGAGGGGCACATGGATCGAAACATAGTCAGATGCTTTGAGCAGCTCTTCAACGGTCATGCCGGTTGCGTTCTCTTTCTCAAAGTCCTCTGCTTTCAGGAACGGGTCGTACGCAACGATGGTCATGCCAAAAGCACGGCCCAGCTCTGCAACACGGCGGCCAATGCGGCCAAAGCCCATTACGCCGAGGGTGCGGCCACGCAGCTCACGGCCAACAAATTTGTATTTATCCCACTCGTGCTTTACTTTAACATCGTTGTTTGCAGTCATGGTATCGCGGGAAAGGTCCAGCATTTTGGAAATGGTCAGCTCTGCAACAGCATTTGCGTTGAGGCCGGGAGCGTTAAAGACCTGGATGCCTTTCTCTTTTGCATAATCCATATCGATGTGGTTCAGGCCAACGGAGCAAACGCCGATAACCTTCAGATTTTTTGCTGCATCCAAAATCTCTTTGTTGATTTTGGGATCCACACGCATAATCAGAACTTCGTATTCGGGGATCAAAGCTTTCAATTCTTCCTGGGTGGGAAGCATTTTTGTGTCGACCTGCATAAATTTGCCGAGTTCCGCGCTAATGGACTCGTGTACTGCGTCAATAATTAAGCATTTCATGATAATTTCCTCCAAAATTAAAGTGATGCATGGGAGATACATTCTCTATCAAAGTATACCCCACAAACGGGCTCGCGTCAATAGACGAGCTTAGCTGGCAGCTAGCGAGTTTGTGTTATTCTGCGTTGTTTTCTGTAGGCAAGTGTAGAACTTATTCAGGTTGCCTAAGGAGCGCGCTTTTTTTCGTGGTTTTGCCAAAGCTTCTTTTTTGTTCTTCGCCTACTTTTCTTTACTTTAGCAAATCTTTATCTTAAAATAGAGGTAATATCGCCTGATTATAAAACAGCTTTTCGCTTTAATTTTTACAAGGGGTCTTTTTTATGCCAATTTATCCTCCCCGTATGCCAAGTTCATTGGTTCGGTGTTCTCAACTTTCAGATTTATCAGAGCGGGCGCTTGCAGAAGAATCTACGCTCTCTCAACTGTTGATCGATCATGCCCAAGAAAATCGTTTTGATTTTTCTGCGCTCGAAATCAGAGCAAGCAGGTTTGAAAACTGCACCTTTTCTGCCTGTCGATTTTCCCATGCCACCTTTATTGATGTTTGCTTCGAAAATTGTGATTTCTCCAACAGCACTTTTACAGATGCTTATTTTGAACGGTGCCAGTTTTTGCGCTGCAAGTACATAGGTGCCCAAATGCAAGATACCCGATGGAAATCAGTACTGATACAGGGGACTAGTTTTGAACTTGCTTACCTTGATGGTGCCAAAATGACCGATATTATAATGGATGACAGCAACTTTTCTAACGTATCTTGGTCTGAAGCAAACTTGAAAAAAGTGCAAAACTTAAAGTGCCGCTTTGTGCGAAACAACTTTTTTCAAACAGCTCTGGCCGGAATGGATTTTTCTTGTAGCGAATTAGCCGCACCTATCGTTTCTGCCTCTGGGGCGGAGCTAAAAGATTGTGAAATTAATGCACTGCAAGCAGCTGACTTAATCACTTTATGGGGCGTAAAGATAAAGAAGTAGCTTTCTGTGCACCCTCCCCTATCGCTTAAAAGTGAGTTTCCATGTGATTAAGTAGA
Source organism: Pygmaiobacter massiliensis (assembly GCF_900199435.1). GTDB lineage: Bacteria > Bacillota > Clostridia > Oscillospirales > Ruminococcaceae > Pygmaiobacter > Pygmaiobacter massiliensis. Next base: position 1,299,954 of record NZ_OAML01000003.1, on the reverse strand, counting down.
CTTTTCATTTTATGTCTGATAAAACTTGTTTTTTAAGGATTTTATCGCACTTATATGCTGATTCGGCGGCAACTTTAAGTTGTCGCCATTTTTTAGAGTGAAGTAGATTTCTCTGTCTAAAACAATAAAAAGAAAGCAGTGCACTCTTTTGAGTGCACTGCTTTTTGGCTCCCCCTGTTGGACTCGAACCAACGACCCTGCGGTTAACAGCCGCATGCTCTACCGACTGAGCTAAGGAGGAATAATTGGTGACCCGTGGGAGAATCGAACTCCCGTTTGCGGCGTGAGAGGCCGCCGTCTTGACCGCTTGACCAACGGGCCATAAAAAAGAAAAAGAGCCGGCACCTACCTATCCTCCCGGGTCGTCTCCAACCAAGTACTTTCGGCACGATCGAGCTTAACTTCTGTGTTCGGAATGGGAACAGGTGGAACCTCGACGTCATCGGCACCGGCTACATATGCTCAGAACTTTGCTTCGAGCCTAGCCTTACACATATTCTTTTTCTTTTAAAGGGTTTGTACCCTCAAAACTAAACATTGATTTACTGCGTTGACAAATGTAGAACCTGACAAAAGATGTGGTCAAGCCCTCGACCTATTAGTACATCCTAGCTCAATGCCTCACAGCACTTACACATGATGCCTATCAACCTTGTAGTCTTCAAGGGGTCTTACCTGATTAACTCAGTGGGATATCTTATCTTTGGGCCGGTTTCACGCTTAGATGCTTTCAGCGTTTATCCGATCCGCACTTAGCTGCCCAGCTATGCCCTTGGCAGAACAACTGGTGCACCAGAGGTGCGTCCATCCCGGTCCTCTCGTACTAGGGACAGATCCCATCAAATATCCTGCGCCCACGACAGATAGGGACCGAACTGTCTCACGACGTTCTGAACCCAGCTCGCGTACCGCTTTAATTGGCGAACAGCCAAACCCTTGGGACCGAATACAGCCCCAGGATGCGATGAGCCGACATCGAGGTGCCAAACCTCCCCGTCGATGTGGACTCTTGGGGGAGATCAGCCTGTTATCCCCAGGGTAACTTTTATCCGTTGAGCGATGGCATTTCCACTCACATACCACCGGATCACTAACTCCAACTTTCGTTACTGCTCGACGTGTCTGTCTCGCAGTTAGGCTGGCTTATGCGTTTGCACTCTATGGCATGGTTTCCGTCCATGCTGAGCCAACCTTTGAACGCCTCCGCTACTTTTTAGGAGGCGACCGCCCCAGTCAAACTGCCCACCTGACAATGTTCCCCGACCCGATTCAGGGCCGCAGGTTAGAATTTCAGTATCACAAGAGTGGTATCCCAACATTGGCTCCACCAAAGCTGACGCCTTGGCTTCAAAGCCTCCCACCTATCCTGTACATGTAATACCGAAACCCAATATCAGGCTACAGTAAAGCTCCATGGGGTCTTTCCGTCTTGTCGCGGGAAACCGGCATCTTCACCGGTACTACAATTTCGCCGGGCGGGCTGTTGAGACAGTGCCCAAATCATTACACCATTCGTGCGGGTCAGAACTTACCTGACAAGGAATTTCGCTACCTTAGGACCGTTATAGTTACGGCCGCCGTTTACTGGGGCTTCAATTCAGTGCTTGCACACATCCTCTTAACCTTCCAGCACCGGGCAGGTGTCAGCCCGTATACGTCATCTTTCGATTTAGCACAGACCTGTGTTTTTGCTAAACAGTTGCTTGGGCCTATTCTCTGCGACTCACATTGCTGTGAGCACCCCTTATTCCGAAGTTACGGGGTCAATTTGCCGAGTTCCTTAACAACCCTTCTCCCGTTGGCCTTAGAATCTTCTTCCTACCTACCTGTGTCGGTTTGCGGTACGGGCGCCTAATCAATACATGTGGCTTTTCTCGCCATCGTCCAAGTACACTTCCCTACTAAATTTCAGTCCCTTACGCCCAGGTAAACCAACACCTGGGATGTACCCTTTCAATGTGTCCCCACACTTAACAATTTTGGCGGCTACGGAATCTCTACCGTATGTGCATCGGCTACGCCTTTCGGCCTCACCTTAGCTCCCGGCTAACTTGGAGCGGACGAACCTTGCTCCAAAAACCTTAGGCTTTCGGCCATGTGGATTCTCACCACATTCGCGCTACTTATTCCGGCATTCTCACTTGTATACAATCCACCGCCGCTTACGCTACGACTTCACCTCGTATACAACGCTCCCCTACCCAGATATTTGCATATCTGCCTAAGCTTCGGTGCAGGTTTTAGCCCCGTTGAATTTTCGGCGCAGAGTCACTCGACCAGTGAGCTATTACGCACTCTTTGAATGAGTGGCTGCTTCTAAGCCAACATCCTGGTTGTCTTAGCAACTCCACATCCTTTTCCACTTAAACCTGCTTTGGGACCTTAGCTGTAGATCTGGGCTGTTTCCCTCTTGACAATGAGACTTATCTCACACTGTCTGACTCCTGTGAAACAATACTCTGGCATTCAGAGTTTGATAAGTTTCGGTAATCTCTCGACCCCTAGACTATTCAGTGCTTTACCTCCAGGTATCTTATCACAAGGCTAGCCCTAAAGCTATTTCGGGGAGAACCAGCTATCTCCGAGTTCGATTGGAATTTCTCCGCTACCCACAGTTCATCACCGACCTTTTCAACGGGCGTGTGTTCGGACCTCCATGGAGTTTTACCTCCACTTCATCCTGACCATGGGTAGGTCACCCGGTTTCGGGCCCAATGCATGCAACTAAGCGCCCTATTCAGACTCGCTTTCGCTGCGGCTTCGTTGCTGAACAACTTAACCTCGCTACATACATTCGCTCGCCGGACCGTTCTACAAAAAGTACCTGATCACACATTGACGTGCTCTCAGTGCTTGTAGGCACAGGGTTTCAGGTTCTATTTCACTCCCCTCCCGGGGTGCTTTTCACCTTTCCTTCACAGTACTATACGCTATCGGTCACTAGGTAGTATTTAGGCTTGGAGGGTGGTCCCCCCGACTTCCCACGGGATTTCACGTGTCCCGCGGTACTCTGGATCCTGCTCAGTCACTCAAGTTTTCACCTACATGGCTCTCACATTCTTCGGCGTGCTTTCCCACACACTTCGGTTAACTCTCATGAATCTTAAATGCAGTCCGTAACCCCGAAGGTATTTCTACCCTCGGTTTGGCCTCTTCCGCGTTCGCTCGCCACTACTAGCGGAATCTCTTTTGATTTCTCTTCCTTGCCCTACTTAGATGTTTCAGTTCAGGCAGTTCCCCACATACACCTATTTGATTCAGTGTATGTTCTACGGACATGACTCCGTAGGGGTTTCCCCATTCAGAAATCTGCGGATCAATGTTTATTTGCAACTCCCCGCAGCTTATCGCAGCTTATCACGTCTTTCATCGGCTCCTAGTGCCAAGGCATTCGCCCTGCGCCCTTTTTAGCTTGACCGTTTTCTTTTGCTATTTTGATTCTCCATTTGCCAACTAAAAGAATTTTTACGAAATTGTAGATTTTAATCAAATCTAAATTTTGTGAAGTACTCACTTGGGAGTAAATACTTCATCTTTGTAGTTTTTACGCAGTTATCAATGTTCAGTTTTCAAGGTACATTTGCATTTTCGCTTCTCGCTATATCGTTTCTTTCGAAACGTGGTGGGCTCAAGTGGACTCGAACCACCGACCTCACGCTTATCAGGCGTGCGCTCTAACCACCTGAGCTATGAGCCCACATTTGGTGGAGATGAAGAGGTTCGAACTCTTGACCCCCTGCGTGCAAGGCAGGTGCTCTCCCAGCTGAGCTACACCCCCATACATAGCGGTCGCTAAATGCTTTGAAGGCAAGGCCTTCAAAATTAAACAATATGAATTAGAAACTCTTACGAAACCCTGTACCAAGCATCGATCACCTAAGTGTTCGTGCTTGCCTGACTCCTTAGAAAGGAGGTGATCCAGCCGCACCTTCCGATACGGCTACCTTGTTACGACTTCACCCCAATCACCAGTTTTACCTTCGGCAGCGTCCTCCTTGCGGTTAGACTACTGACTTCGGGTCCCCCCGGCTCTCATGGTGTGACGGGCGGTGTGTACAAGGCCCGGGAACGTATTCACCGCGGCATGCTGATCCGCGATTACTAGCAATTCCGGCTTCATGCAGGCGAGTTGCAGCCTGCAATCCGAACTGAGACTATTTTTATGAGGTTCGCTCCACCTCGCGGCTTAGCATCTCTTTGTTAATAGCCATTGTAGTACGTGTGTGGCCCAGGTCATAAAGGGCATGATGATTTGACGTCATCCCCACCTTCCTCCGTTTTGTCAACGGCAGTCTTGCTAGAGTCCTCTTTCGTAGTAACTAGCAATAAGGGTTGCGCTCGTTGCGGGACTTAACCCAACATCTCACGACACGAGCTGACGACAACCATGCACCACCTGTCACCGTGTCCCGAAGGACTTCATGTATCTCTACACTATGCACGGGATGTCAAGACCTGGTAAGGTTCTTCGCGTTGCTTCGAATTAAACCACATACTCCACTGCTTGTGCGGGCCCCCGTCAATTCCTTTGAGTTTCAACCTTGCGGTCGTACTCCCCAGGTGGATTACTTATTGTGTTAACTGCGGCACGGAAGGGGTCAATCCTCCCACACCTAGTAATCATCGTTTACGGCATGGACTACCAGGGTATCTAATCCTGTTTGCTACCCATGCTTTCGAGCCTCAGCGTCAGTTAGTGCCCAGTAGGCCGCCTTCGCCACTGGTGTTCCTCCCGATATCTACGCATTCCACCGCTACACCGGGAATTCCGCCTACCTCTGCACTACTCAAGAAAAATAGTTTTGAATGCTGATACGGGTTGAGCCCGTAGATTAAACATCCAACTTATCTTCCCGCCTGCGCTCCCTTTACACCCAGTAATTCCGGACAACGCTTGCACCCTACGTTTTACCGCGGCTGCTGGCACGTAGTTAGCCGGTGCTTCCTCCTCAGGTACCGTCATTATCGTCCCTGAAGACAGAGGTTTACAATCCGAAGACCTTCTTCCCTCACGCGGCGTCGCTGCATCAGAGTTTCCTCCATTGTGCAATATTCCCCACTGCTGCCTCCCGTAGGAGTCTGGGCCGTGTCTCAGTCCCAATGTGGCCGATCAACCTCTCAGTCCGGCTACCGATCGTAGGCTTGGTGGGCCGTTACCTCACCAACTACCTAATCGGACGCGAAGCCATCCTTCAGCGAATAAATCCTTTGATCACTGTACCATGCGGTACTGTGGTCTTATGCGGTATTAGCAGTCGTTTCCAACTGTTGTCCCCCACTGAAGGGCAGGTTCTTCACGTGTTACTCACCCGTTCGCCACTAAGCTTGTACCTCGTCCATCCGAAAACTTCAGAAGTGCAAGCTCCGTTCGACTTGCATGTGTTAGGCGCGCCGCCAGCGTTCGTCCTGAGCCAGGATCAAACTCTTAATCAAATGATATCAAAATCAGATGAATCTGAATTAGATCGCTCTTCACTCAGTACGCAATCGCTTGCGTCCTTAAAATGAATTACTTAAATAGGAATTTTATATTAACGAGCTGCTTTCCTAGCAGCTCAAGGGTTCCGTTTAAGCTTCGTTCATATTGTTTAATTTTCAAGGTCCTGCAGCCTTTCGGCCTTTTTCGCTCGCCGCCGTTTCGGCGGGTTGCAAGAATTAATTATACACGATTGATTTCGCTTTGTCAAGAGGTTTTTTGAAGTTTTTTTCGAAGCCGCTAGGCTCGTTTCTTTACTTCGTTTTTCCTCCAGGCCCGCTCGCCTTTCGTGTCAGCCGCTCACCGGAGCAGCTCATATATAATACCATGCCACCATCTTAAAGTCAACACCTTTTTTCAAGTTTTTTTGCAAAAATGCAAGTTTTTTATAGATATTCCTTCCCTTAGTCTGTTTTACCCCTAAATACAGCGTTTTGATGCCATTTTTCGGTGCTTTCAAGGTATATATCTACTGTTTTTATCTGATATTCTAGCTGTTTTCGGGCTTTCTTATGCCGTGATTTTGCGAATTTTTTGCTTAAATTGTTTTTACGACCTTCATTATTACGCTATTTTAACGCCTACTGAACAAACATCAATTTTTGCGGCAGGAACCTGCGTGTGAAAAAAGCGCACACGAAGTGCTCAAAATACATTTTCTGAAAAAGTGCGCACTGAATCTTTCTCAGATTCAGCACCAAAAAACTTGTTTTTTTGAATTCTTCGCTCCACTTTTACACAAACGTTTCTTCATTAGTGCGCTGCTTGGTTTATCTTTACCCTCTTGAGTTTCGTATCAGCATTAAAAAACACCGCAGAGTAAATCTCTGCGGTGTTTAATAGATCAACTGTTAGGCCATGCCTTTGTAGCTGCAAGAGTAAGGATAGGATTATTCCTTATCCTCTCCTTCTTCCTCATCGTCAAAGTCGATTTCGAAGCTCTCGCCGCAAGCAGGGCAGGACAGATCTTCGCTGAGAAGAGTATCTTCGTCAACGGTAACGGTCTCGCCGCAAGCCGGGCAGGTGATGGTGTACTCTTCACCACCGCAGCAATCGCAATCCTCGTCGCACTCGTCATCATCAAAGATAACGTTCTCGATATCGGTGAGATCCTCATCGATTGCGTCGAGCTCATCATAGACCTGGTCAACATCTTCATCAAGATCTGCCACAGTCTGTGCCAGCTCCTCAAGCATATCGTACATTGCGTTCAAAACTTTGACTTCCTTTTTGGAAGCGTCGAGCTCCAAGCCCTCCATGAGGCCTTTCAGATATGCGGCTTTTTCAGTAAGGTTCATTATGTTGCACCTAGCCTTTCTTTTTCTATTATTACAAAATCGAAAATTCGATTATGCGCGCTCCATATACTCGCCGGTGCGGGTATCGATACGGATTTTCTCGCCTTCATTGATGAAGAGAGGAACACGAATCTCTGCGCCGGTTTCGAGTTTTGCGGGTTTAAGGGTGTTGGTTGCAGTGTTGCCTTTTACGCCCGGCTCGGTTTCGGTGATTTCGAGGACAACAAAGTTGGGAGCCTCAACACCAAAGACTTTGCCTTTGTAAGACAGAACTTTAACCATTTCGTTCTCTTTAACGAATTTGAAAGCGTCAGAGAGCTCGGACGCATTCAGGGGAGACTGCTCGTAGGTTTCGGTGTCCATGAAGTAGTACAGGCCACCATCCTCATACAGGTACTGCATCTCACGGCGCTCGATGAAAGCGGTGGGGAATTTAGCAGTGGGGTTGTAGGTTTTCTCCAGCACAGCGCCGGTCATAACGTTTTTGGTTTTGGTGCGCACGAAAGCAGCGCCCTTACCCGGTTTAACGTGCTGGAACTCTACGATTTGAAGCACGTTACCGTCTTCTTCAAAGGTGACGCCGTTGCGAAAATCGCCTGCAGAAATCATATAAAATATCCTCCAAACAAAATTGAGTATAAAATGTTCAGACAGCTACAACTTAGCTATCATGAGTCGATTTACCTGTATATTCTACCCTAAAAACCTGTGTTTTGCAAGAGTAACACCAAGTAATTGAGCGTAAATTAAAGAATAATCAAATTTTTATTGCTTTTACCAAGAATTTCGCAGCCAGCTTCGGTCATGACCACCGTATCCTCGATGCGTACGCCGAACTTGCCCGGCAGATAAACACCCGGTTCAATGGTCATCATTTGGCCCTTTTGCGCAGTGGCTTTCGCTGTCGGAGAGAACCGCGGCTCCTCATGAATCTCGATGCCAACCGAGTGTCCGAGTCCATGACCGAAATTATCGCCAAAACCTGCATCACGAATCACTTTGCGTGCAATCTCATCAATTGCTTTGCAATCCATGCCTGCTTTAGCTGCATTGCAAGCCGCAAGCTGTGCTTTCAAAACCGTATTATAGACCTCTTCCATCTCGGGGGTGACGTGCCCAAGGGCCACGGTACGAGTCATATCTGTGCAATAGCCGCGCACTTTGGCGCCGTAGTCCATTGTGATAAAGTCGCCATCACAAAGCTCGCGCTCGCCCGGCTCGCCGTGAGGCAGACTGGTATTGGGTCCAGAAACCAGAATTGTCGGGAATGCAAGCCCGGTGGCCCCGTGGGTTCGCATATAGGTTTCCATCATAAGGCAGATGTCAATCTCCCGCATACCGGGACGAATCTGCCCACAGATGTAAGTAAAGCATTCGTCAGTAATGCGCTGTGCTTCGCGCATACGGGCAAGCTCATCCTCATCCTTGATTTCACGCAGAGCCGCAACAGTTTGAGAGAGAGATGCGTCGCTGATCAGCTCTACACCAGGCAATTCTTTTTTCAGCTCGCCGAAGTACTTTAAGGTAATGTCATTTTCTACATTAAGACGTTTGACATTATGCTTTTTCAGCAGCTCTGCTACCTGCGAAAGAGCGTTTTTCTCAAGGATAACCTCTGCAGTCTGTACTTCGCGCCGAGCAATTTCGATATAGCGAGAATCGATGATGAAATAGGCCTTATCTTTCAGCACCAGTACCGTGCCGGCATCGCCTGCGTCCAGGTCCAGAAAGTAGAACCGATTGGGCTCGGTCTTAATGAGGGCTGCCTCAAAATCTGCCGGCATTGCGTCGGCCAGCTTGGCAATACGATTTACCATAATTGTACCTTCTTTATTTTTTATTTTGTAAGACTGTCGTAATACTGCCGCATTGCGCGGGAATCTATCGCCTGCGTACCTGCTGATTCACAAATAATCGTCGGTGTCAGGCCGCGCTCGGCACAAAGCTCTATAAACGGCTCAAAGTTTGGCCCGTACTCCTGATCTGCAAAGGTCAGATGGCATTTTTCGCCGCCTTGCGTATATTGTATTTTGGAAAAATGAACGTGAAAGTTTTTAGCACGGTCATCGCCCAGCGATTCCTGCATTTGGTCCAGCACAGCTGCAAAGTCCTCTTTACAGCCAAGCCCGCCCATGGTACGGGCATTCAAATGGCCAAAATCCACACAAGGGGTAATCCTCTTGTCCACGCTGCAAAGCGCCAGCACCTCGTCTACTGTCCCCAGCTGGTTTACCTTGCCCATCACTTCAGGGCAAAGGGTAATATCCGAGTAACCATGCTCATCCATTGCCTCTACGGCATGCCGCATAGTATCAAGCGCTTTTTCCAGCGCTGCTTCCCGGCTTTGCTTGCCACAGGAACCGGAATGGAAAATCACGCGGTTGCCGCCAAGGCTTTTAACCGCAGCAGCGCTTTGCAGCAGGTATCGAATACTGTTCATGCGCTTTTCATCATCCAAGCCCGACATAGAGATATAGTATGGCGCGTGCAGCGAAAACCGAATCCCCTGCTCTGCGCCGATTGCTCCCAGCCTGTTGCCGTTTTTCTCGGTCAGCCGTACGCCGCGCCCGCACTGGTACTCAAACGCATTCAGTCCAAAAGAATGCAAATATTCCGGAACCTGAAAAGCATTTTTATAGCCCAGCTCTTCAAAATCGTCTGCAACGCCCGCAGTGCCAAACCGAATCTCACTCATGCAATTTACCGCCCTTTTTATAATAATGCCGTATAAATGGCACCTCTAACTTACGCTTAAAGCGGATATTCCACTTGGTATCCTCTGCACGCGGCACTACAAGTAGCATAGTAATGCCATATAGATTAGCGCCCAGTGCATCGGTAAAAATCTGGTCGCCCACAAGCGCAATCTGCTCTTTGGGCAGGCCCAGTGCGCGGCGCGCTTTTGCAAGGCCCCGTGGCAGAGGCTTTAAGCTGAAAGAGGCAAAGGGCAGGCCGATGCGTGCTGCAAACGGGGCAACCCTCTTCTTGAAATTATTGGACGCGACAATCAAGGATATACCCGCAGCCTTCATTTGGCACAACCAAAGCTCTACTTCTTCCGGCAGGTCCTGGCTTCCGTGTTCGGTCAAGGTATTGTCCACATCTAAAATCAATGCGCGTATACCGCGCTGTTTCAGATATTCGGGTGTAATGCGGCTGACGCTCGCAAAAAAGTCTGTGGGCAAAAACAAGGGCATACTGATACTCTTTCCTTTCTGATTGCGGCGGGGCCGCTAAAACAAAACGACTGGGCTGCATCTGTAGGTAAGGCGCAGCATGATAAAATGAAAAAAGCGGACCTGGTAGACAGGCCCGCTTTCAATGCGTCATCACACGCCGCAGCAGTTATTTGAATTTACGCTTGCGGGCGGCTTCGGACTTTTTCTTGCGTTTTACGGAAGGCTTTTCGTAGCATTCGCGTTTACGAACTTCTGCAAGAACACCAGACCGTGCGCAGGAGCGTTTGAAACGGCGCAGTGCACTGTCAAGTGATTCATTGTCTTTCACTCGGATTTCCGACATCTTTGTCCCTCCCTTAACGTTTGAGGTAGGAGTGTGATCCATTCAAGCGGAGGAACTCCCTCTAAAGAATCAACATTCAAATTATACCTTATAACCTTCCCTGGTGTCAACACTAAATAAAGGTTTCAGGCAAATTTATTATTTCACCACCACTTTTTTCAAAGCGAGCAAAATACATCCTTTTATTTTCTTGCTTTCCAAGTTGTGCCAAGCGGGGGTCTGAGACCGCCTTGGCACAACTAAAACAAGAAAAGCGATACTAGCGTATGGTTATTTCGCGGCAATATTCACAAGTTTGCCCGGCACGTAAATTTCTTTTACAATTTGCTTGCCTTCCAGCGATGCCTTTACGGATTCCTGCTCTTTTGCCTGTGCCAGGGCATCGTCCTTAGAAATGTCTGCCGCCGCAGTGAATCGTGCGCGAACCTTGCCATTTACCTGCACAGCAAGCTCCACGGTGTCCTCTTTGCACTTTTCCTCTTCGTAGGTCGGCCATTTTTGGTGTGCAACCTGGCCCTTAAAGCCAGCCATCTGCCACAGCTCCTCTGTAAGGTGCGGGGCGAACGGGTTGAGCAGCAGCAAATAGGTGCGGTATTCGCCACGGGTAATGCTGCCGGTTGCAAGAATATCGTTCAGCAGGCTCATCAGGGTAGCGATGGCCGTGTTCATCTTCAAGGTGACGATATCATCGCTGACCTTTTTGATGGTCTTATGGAAGGCAGTTTCCAGCTCTTTGCGGTACTCGTCGCCGGGCACCACAATAGCAGAAAGGTCATATACACGCTCGAGGAAGCGTTTGCTGCCTTTGATGGAAGAGGTGTTCCAAGGCGCAGTTTTTTCAAAGTCGCCGATGAACATCTCGTAAATACGCATGGTATCTGCACCGTACTCATTGATAACATCATCCGGATTGACCACGTTGCCGCGGCTCTTAGACATTTTAATGCCGTCTTCGCCGAGAATCATACCGTGACTGGTGCGTTTTGCGTAAGGCTCCAGCGTCGGCACAACGCCGATGTCATATAGGAATTTGTGCCAGAAACGAGAATACAGCAGATGCAGGGTGGTATGTTCCATGCCACCGTTGTACCAATCTACCGGGCACCAGTATTGCAATGCTTCCGGGCTTGCGATGGCCTCATCATTGTGGGGATCGCAGTAGCGCAGGAAGTACCAGGACGAACCTGCCCACTGGGGCATGGTGTCAGTTTCGCGTTTTGCAGGGCCACCGCAGCAGGGGCAGCTGGTGTTAACCCATTCGGTCATTTTAGCAAGCGGGCTTTCGCCATCTTCGCCCGGCTCAAAATCCGCAATCTCGGGCAGGCGCAGCGGCAATTCGCTTTCGGGAATCGGCTGCCAGCCACATTTCTCGCAGTAAACCATCGGGATGGGCTCGCCCCAATAACGCTGACGGCTGAATACCCAGTCACGCAGTTTAAAGTTGGTCTTTTTCACACCTTTGCCGTTTTCTACAAGCCATGCAGCAATAGCTTCTTTGGCTTCGTCTACGGTTTTGCCGGTGAGGAAGCCGCTGTTTACCATCATGCCGGTAGCGCAGTCGGTAAATGCTTCTTTCTCGATATCGCCGCCTGCAACCACTTCAATAATGGGCAGGTTGAAGGCTTTTGCAAAGTCATAGTCGCGCTGGTCATGGCCGGGCACTGCCATAATGGCGCCGGTACCATAAGTGGCGAGAACATAGTCGGAAATAAAAATGGGAATCTCCGCACCATTAACCGGGTTAATGGCTTTTACGCCTTCCAGGCAAACACCGGTCTTATCTTTTGCAAGTTCGGTACGCTCAAAATCGCTCTTTGCCGCTGCTTCTTTGCGGTAAGCAGACACTGCATCAAAGTTGGTGATTTTGTCTGCCCATTTATCGATGAATTTATGCTCAGGAGCCATAACCATGTAGGTTACGCCGAACAGGGTGTCGGGACGAGTGGTGTAAACGACCATATCATCGCCCTGTGTGGTACCAAATGTAACTTCTGCACCATGGCTGCGGCCAATCCAGTTTTTCTGCTGGGTGGTAACACGCTCGATGAAATTCAGCCCATCCAGATCGTCAATCAAGCGGTCTGCATACTCGGTGATTTTCAGCATCCACTGGCTTTTCACCTTGTGGACTACTTCGCCGTGGCAGCGCTCGCAGGTGCCGTTAACAACTTCTTCGTTTGCCAGCACAACCTTGCAGGAGGTACACCAGTTAACGCTCATCTCTTTTTTGTAAGCCAGACCTTTTTTGTAAAGCTGCAAAAAGATCCACTGCGTCCACTTATAGTAAGACGGATCGGTGGTGTTGATTTCGCGGTCCCAGTCAAACGAGAGGCCCAACGCCTGAAGCTGGCTCTTAAAGCGAGCCACGTTGTTTTTGGTGACGATTTCGGGGTGGATATGGTTTTTCATCGCAAAGTTCTCGGTCGGCAGACCAAAAGCATCCCAGCCCATCGGGTACAACACGTTGTAGCCGTCTAGGCGTTTTTTGCGCGCCACGATGTCCAGCGCAGTATAGCTGCGCGGGTGGCCTACATGCAGGCCCTGCGCGGAGGGGTACGGGAACTCAACCAGTGCGTAGAACTTAGGCAGCGTAAAATCCTGCTTTGCCGCAAATGTGTGTTCGTCCGCCCATGTTTTCTGCCATTTTCCTTCAATGGCTTTGAAGTCATACTTCACGATGATCACTCCTCAATATATGTGTCCGCCGGCAGCAAAGCTTGTCCACCGGCGGGTTAAAATAACCAGGGGTCAATATTCGATTTCAACGGGAGTAGCATCTGCCCAAAGGCGCTCCAGGTCATAGAAATCTCTGGTTTCGGGGTAAAACACATGGACAATGACGGTACCGTAATCAATGACGATCCAGTTTTTCGCGTCAAGACCTTCACGACGGTCTGGCTTACGGCCAGCCTCAGAAAGTTTAAATTCTACTTCATCAGCCAAAGCGCGTACCTGCGTCGAGCTGGTACCAGTAGCAATAACAAAGTAATCGGTAAGAACGGTAAGGTCTTCTACTTTCAGCACACGGATATCGCGCGCTTTTTTAGAATCCAAAGCCTTCGCGGCGATGGTTGCAATTTCAAGTGCGTTCATAAATTTTTTCATCCTTTCTAAACTGCATACCCGGCCGATTTGGTCGGGCAGCATGGACCGCTGAAATCAGCGGAATATTTCTATTGTGCCCCGGAAGAGGCTGGCGTTTCCGGCTGGGTATAACTGTCTTTGCCCCAGTTTGCCGTACCGCTGTCAATTTTATCCATCGACTGTACGGTGCCGCTGTCTCTGCCGTTATTGGCAAGTTCGATGATGGTCAACTGGTCTGCCGGTACTGGCTCGCTATACGGGCGGAAGTAGGTATTCAGCATTTCCGCTGCTGCTTCTTTGTGCACGCTCACCAGAGATTTTCCATTCCAGTTGCAGGGCTCGCAAGGCAAGGTAAACATTGTGATGTTCTCACTGGGCACCTCACGTACTTTCAGGGCAAGGCCGCCCATTTTTGCCAGACCAATGTCGGTTTTGACATACTGGATATAAGCAGGCATTACTTTTACAATGTCCTTTGCGGGGAAACTTTTGAACGTTTTGAGCAATGCCGAGTACATATAGCGCTGCATCTCAAGACGGCCAAGGTCGGCGTTTGCATAGTTGTGGCGCTGGCGCACCATAAACTCCGCGGTAGCGCCGTCCACAATCTGGGTACCGGCGCGCAGCGTATTTCCGTAGTCATCGGTGATGTCAAACGGAACCGTAACCTCGATACCGCCGATGGCATTGATTACCGTCTTAAAGGCATCCATGTCGATGGTGACATAATAGTCAACCGGCAGCTTCAGCTGCTCATTCAGCACCGATGCAAGGTTTGCAATTGCAGGGTCTTGTTTGCCGGAGCGCGCCACGGCGTTAATTTTGCCGGTGCCGCCGGTGGGTACTTCTTCGCCCACATAAGTATCACGCGGGATTTGAAGCATGTTGATGCGGTTCGCTTTTACATCAAAGGAAACATACATCACAACGTCTGTCATTCCCATGCCATCACTGTAATCTCTGCCTTCTTCGTAGTCGATACCCGCACACAGAATGTTAACCACGTCATCGCGGATTTCCTGCGGGGTATTCAATAAGTTAGGCAATGAAACGGCACCGCCTGTGACCAGGTGGTTCAGCGCATAATACCCGCCGCCGCAAATAAGCAGTAAAACGAGCAGTGTTGTCAAAAAACGATGTCCGCCCTTTTTCTTTTTCTTTTTACGGGACGAGGCTCCGCTGCGTCCCGTCTGCCGGGTATCCTGTGCATATGGAGAAGACGACTGGGCCGCGCGGCGATGCCCCTGCGTTTCTTCGGGATGATAATAAGGATTGGTGGGTTGCTTTTTCAATGGTTGTTCCTTCCTTTCAGCCGAGCGCGCTGCCTTTGGGCAGCGATATGCTCTTCTGTAGGGCAGCGGTACAGGCTAATGTGTACCTTCTGCCTGCTGCTTCATCCAATCCAGCGCCGCAATGCTGTCTGTGTCGATGTCGCGTTTTTCTTCTGTAAGCCATTGCAGGCTTAGTTCAAGCGCACGGGTAATTGCTGTGTCCAGATTCTGTTGCAGCAATGCCCGAAGTTCCCCAACTTCTTTGTAGTTACGCTCCGCGCTGCACATATCCGCCATATAGATAATCTTATCCAGCTTCGTCATACCGGCTCTTGCCGATGTATGATACCGAATCGCATTCAATATTGCCTCATCTTCAATATGCAGCGTGTCTTTGCTGTAAATCATTGCCGCTGCCGCATGCCATACACCTGCTGGCTTTTGGTCAACGTTATCCGTAATTATAGCATTTTCATGCAACATCTGCAACATTTGCGCCTTGGGCATTTCTTTGCAGATATCATGTAAATATCCCGCTATTTCTGTCTTTTGCGGGTCCGCCCCATACTGCTTTGCCAAAGCCGCTGCCAGCTGCGCTACATTGCAGGTATGGGTATAGCGTCGCTCGCTTAATGTTTTTTGGGCAAGGCTGCGGCAATAGCCCGCATCAATCATTGCGGGAATCCCCTTTCTGTAAATCGGGTGGCGGTGTAATACCTCTGTCACCTCTAGCGGAATAAACGCCGAGATATCTTTGCCCTCCTCTGCTGCCTGGCGCAGCGCCGTAGAAGAAAGTTTAAGCACCTGCACATCCATAAACAGAATCTCCGCGTTTTCTTTACGCAGTGCCTCAATGGCAGGAAGCATCTGTGCCGTTTCCTCAGCGTCACGGCTTTGTGCCACCAATATCACCTTGCTCAGCAACGTGCGATAGTCATGCCACTCGGTAAAAGTCAGCAACATATCGCTGCCAATGGCAAGATAAATTTTCGCACCAGGGTATTTTTCTGCCAGATGCTCTACCGTAAGCAAGGTATAGCTTTTGCCTTGACGCTGCAGCTCAAATCTGCTCAGCTGCACGCGTGGGTCTACCGATAAAAAGCAACGGCACATTTCATACCGCCACTCGTCCGGTGTTTGCGACGCCGCTTTATGCGGCGGTGTGCCTGCCGGCATTACAATAATTTTATCCGGCTGCACTGCTTCTATTGCATGGCGCAGCAGCGCAACATGCCCGTTATGTGGCGGGTCAAATGTGCCGCCAAACAGCAATAGCTTCAAACCAATTCTCTCCCTTAGCGCCGTCTTCGTTTAAAGGCGATACTCTACGATGTCCTCCAGCGCATGTCGTGGTCTCGCCGGAGGCTGCTCTGCTGCAACCCCAAGCACCACGGCTGCCAGCAGCGTATCTTCCGTATTAAGGCATACGCATAATTCGCGATAAGCAAAAAAGGTATTGCAAACCCACAGTCCGCCAAGTCCCTGATGCTCTGCTTCCAGCAGCATATTTTCAATGCAAGCTCCGACTGACTGAGTGTCCACCAACTCCGTGATACGCTTTTCCGGGGGAATCGGGTCAAACGGCGATTTCCCAAACGGATTCAGCACCAGCACCGTAATTGGTGCGCTACGCATAATGCTCAGCGTGTTTTTTGCATCCGCAATACCCCAAACAGCAGATTCCGGCAAAACGCCCTCTCCTGCTTCTTCTTTGGCTAAGCCTTGTTCCATTGCATTAAGCACACGCTGTTTTTCTGCCCCACCCAAAACCACAAATCGCCAAGGCTGTTTGTTTTTGCCGGAGGGTGCAAGCGCCCCTGCGGTAAGCACCGCCTCCAGTTGTTCGCGGCTTGGCATCTCGTCGGTAAATCGGCGAATGCTGCGGCGGCTCAGAATTTCTGCTATCATCTTGTTCTCCTAAGCGTTTTACTTGCGCTTTTTGGTCTCAGTTAGCAGCTCTGCATAAGCGCTGTTTTCTTTTTTCTGCTTGTAAAGCACAAAACGGCCGCCGATTACCTGTACGACCTCTGCATCCACTGCCTCTGCAAGGGCATTTGCTGCCTCTTTGGCGGTATACATGCTGGTTTCCAGCACCTTCATCTTAATCAGCTCGCGTGCTGCAAGGCAGTCTGCGGTAGATTTGATAAGTTGCTCGTCGATTTCGCCTTTGCCTACCTGAAAAACGACTTCCAGTGTGTTGGCTTTTGCGCGAAGAGTCGCGCGCTGTTTGCTTGTAAGCATAATTTACTCCATTCTTAATGCAGCGTATTGCGCTGCTCTTTTCTGTTAAACTTCGGCGCGGCCGTCAAAAACAGACGCACAAGAACTTTTTTGTAATATATGATTGCCGCTGTGGGCCCTGCCTTTATTGCCTGAATGATGCAGGCGCAGCAAAACTACTGCCCCTCTGCATAATTTCACACAACAGCATTACCTATGTGGCATTGAAGGTTACGCCTATTTTTCAAGGAGGCTAGGCAATCCCTGTTCCATTTTTCTCATTGCCTCGCCGCGGTGGCTGATGGCATCTTTCTCCGCGTCCTCTAGCTCGGCATAGCTGCGTTCTTCCGTATTCGGGCGCTTGCCGCCTTCTGCAAGACCAACTTGCGCGGGAACAAAAATCGGGTCATACCCAAATCCATTATTTCCCGTGCGTTCAGTGCTTACAAAGCCCGGACACTCTCCTTCAAACAAATACGAGCTTTGGTCGGGAAAATAAACACAAACCGCAGAAATAAATTTTGCACCGCGCTCTGCCTTAGGTACTCCTTGCAAAGCTTGCAGCAATTTATCGTTGTTTGCTTCGTCATCCCCATGCCGCCCGCAGTACCGTGCAGAGTACACCCCCGGTGCACCGTCCAGCACATCTACCGACAGCCCGGAATCGTCGGCAATGGTCGGCATTTGTGCAGCTCTGCAGATTGCTTTTGCTTTTATCTCTGCATTCTCTGCAAAAGTCGTACCGGTTTCTTCCGGCTCTAGCGTAATACCCAGCTCTTTCTGGCTTTTCACGGTATGGCCCTGCCGCTCTAAAATACGACGAATCTCTTTTAGTTTTCCTGCATTGCCCGTTGCGGCACAAAATTCCATGTTATAGACCATGCCTTTCTTTAAAACTTGCCGGATTCAATAATATCAGCTTATCAGACGTAGGTAAAAAACACATTGAAAAATTTATTTTCCATGCTTTTCCTTATATTGCCCGGTTCCGGTGCCCGGTAAGCGTGTTTTTATTTTACAAATAGTGCATCCGTAAAGGCTTTCGGGTCAAATTCCATCAAATCGTCTACGCCCTCACCCACACCGATAAAGCGCACCGGCAGTCCAAGCTTTTGTTTGATGGAAAGGACGCTGCCGCCTTTGGCCGTGCCATCCAGCTTTGTCAGCACAATGCCAGTGGCTGCTGCTGCATCCACAAACTGCGCCGCCTGGCTGATGGCATTTTGCCCCGTAATCGCATCCAGCACCAGCAGGGTTTCCACATCTGCCTCGCCACAGGCTTTTTTGACCACGCGGCTGATTTTAGACAGCTCATCCATCAAGCTCTTTTTGTTGTGCAAGCGGCCCGCAGTGTCACAAATGACAATATCCATACCCTTGGCGGATGCACTTTGCACTGCATCAAAAAGCACCGAGGCCGGGTCAGAGCCCTCACTATGTGCCACAATTGGCACCTCAATGCGGTTTGCCCAGATGGTCAGCTGCTCTGCCGCTGCTGCGCGGAAGGTATCGCCCGCTGCCAGCAAAACCGTTTTGCCCTCATTTTTGTACAGGTTTGCAATCTTTGCAATTGAGGTTGTTTTGCCTACACCGTTTACGCCGATGACGAGAATCACCGCGGGTTTACCCGCAGGGGCAAACGGCGTTTCCGGTGTCATCATTTCAGTAATTAGTCCTTTTAAAGCTTCCAGTGCTTCTGCACCTGTTTTCAGGCGGTTCTTTTTCACCTCCGCCTTGAGCTTATCCACCAGCTCTTCCGCAACGTCGATGCCGGTGTCTGCCAAAACAAGCTGTTCCAGCAGTTCTTCATACATCTCGTCGTCAATGCGGTCGGCGTTTTCCATTTCGCCTATGTTGCCAAAAATCGCGTTGCGGGTTTTGGCAAGGCCCGCGCTTAGTTTTTCAAAAAATCCCACGGTGTAATCCCCCTTGTTACGCAATCACCTCTGCGATGCGCTTACCTGCAAAAGGCAGCAGCTCGCAGAGGTATGTAGACCGGTTTGCCCGGCGGCTTTGTGACTTTTGGCCTGCGCTGATTATGAGATCAGCTTCACATCAACTTCGTTGACATTCAAACGCAGCAGCTTGGAAACACCGTCTTCCTGCATCGTTACACCATAAAGCACATCAGCCTCTTCCATGGTGCCGCGACGATGCGTGATGACGATAAACTGCGTGTCCTGCGTGATTCTGCGCAGGTAGCTTGCGTAACGTACAACGTTAACGTCGTCAAGCGCTGCCTCAATCTCGTCCAGAATACAGAACGGTGCAGGATTGACTGCGAGAATTGCAAAGTAAATAGAAATCGCGACCAACGCCTGCTCGCCACCGGAAAGTGCCGACAGGTTTTTAATGATTTTGCCCGGAGGCGCAACGGTAATATCAATGCCGCTTTCCAGCACATTCTCTGGCTCTGCCAGCGAAAGGCTCGCCGTGCCGCCGCCAAACAATTCTGCAAAAATGCGGCCAAAATGATGATTGATTTCCTCAAAGCTTGCCGAGAACAACGACTTCATTTCACCGGATAGATCTGCAATCAGCTTCTCCAGTTCCGATTTGCTCTTTTCTACGTCGCCGACCTGTGCGCGCATAAATTCATAACGCTCGCGCACTTCAGCATATTCCTCAATCGCGCCCACATTAACATTGCCGAGGGCTTTAATTTTACCGCGCACTTCGCCTACTCTGCGGCGCAGATCTGCCGAAGATTCAAACTCTATGGCAATTTCAGCAGCATCTGCGGGGGTCAATTCATATTCTTCCCACAATTTCTGTGTTGTCGCATCATATTCCGTCTCCATTGCAGCTTTGCGTTCTTCTAAACGGCTAATTTCACGCGAGAGTGCCTCGCGCTCATTTTGAAGCTCACGCACCCGCGCAGTCTGGCGCGTAATCGAACCTTCCTGCTCCATACGGCGGTCGGCCGCTGTTCGAATCTCTTCTTCTTTTGCCGCAATGCGCGCAGTGCTTTCTGCTTTTTGCAGTTCTACCGTTGCAATCTTGGCTTCGCTCTGTGCGATTACTTCGTTCAGCGCGTTGATGCTGCGGGTCAGCGTGGTCACACGCTCCGCGGTATCATCTGTTCGGTGGCGAAGGGTTTCGATATTCTGGCGTGCCAGCACTCCGTCTTTTTCAGCAGCAAGTCGGTCCATCTTGCACTGAGAAAGCTCGCCCGAAATACGATTGCGAGTCTCGTTAAAGCTGTCGTCGCCATCGGTAATACTTGCAAGTTCACTTTCAAGCGCATCAATTTCGCTGCGCAGTGTCGCTTCCTCTTCTGCGCACCGCCGCGTGGTCGCCTCTGCCGTGCCAATCGCCACAGCAAGGCTCTCCCGCTCTGCTGCAAGCAGCTCTGCGGCCGCTTCGCGCTGAGAAAGGGCTGTGTTTAAGCGAGAAAGTTCCGCTTCTGCACGAATCTTATCGCCGCCCGCAGTGATTGCCTCACTCTCGGTAACGGCCAGCTCCGCTGCCAGCTTTTCGGTTTCCGCTTTGATTTTATCCATTGCCGCGACACGCTCGGTGCGCAGCGCGGTCAGCTTTTCAATCTTTTTGGTCAGCTCTTCAATTTCGGTGCGGCGAGTAAAAAGGCCTGCGCTGCGCGAAACCGAGCCACCGGTAAACGAGCCGCCTGCGTTGACGACCTGTCCATCCATCGTAACAACACGATAGCGGTAATCCAGTGCTTTCGCCGCCCGCGAAGCAGCGTTAATTTCATCTACTACAACAATGCGTCCGAGCAGGCTGGAAACAATATTTTTATATTTTTCGTCGTATGCCACAAGGTCAGATGCCAGCATGGCCCCCTGCGGTAACCGGTTGACATCAAAGCTGGAAGGACGCACAGTATCCAGCGGCAAAAAGGTTGCACGGCCGGCGCGTTCTTCTTTCAGCAATGTAATGGCGGCTTTTGCGGCGTTTTCGTCCGCCACAACAATGTTCTGTGCAGCAAATCCCAGCGCCGTTTCAATTGCTGTTTCATAGCCTTGCTTTACATTCACAATCGAAGAGACTGGGCCAATGATTCCGCGCAGACGGCGATTTTCTGAGGCACGTGCCACATGCTTTACGCTCTGGCTGTACCCGTCCATGCTGTGCTCAAGGTCTTTTAAAATACGAATACGCTGGCTCGCAGAATCCACCTGACGATCTGCCTGTTCTGCCGCTTCCTGTGCCTGGGCAAGTGCCTCCCGGCGGGCGGCAAGTTTCATTGAAAGGCCTTCTTTTATGTTGCCAAGCCGCGTCAGCTTGTCCTCGCAGTCACCCAGCAAAGTGCGGGTGTCGCGTTTTTCTTCCTGCAAACGTTTGGTTTCGTTTTCGTCCTCTTCACTGCCAGAAACCAACGTAGCCATACGTGTTTCTGCACTTTGCCGTGCAGAAAGCGCAGAGGCCGCTTCTACCTTTAGGTCGGTGGCACGCTGAGAAAGATTGGTCAGCCGCGCAGAGATAATACCTTTGCGCTCGCCGGTTGCCTCGCCCTGCTTTGCAAGGTCGCTGAGCAATGTCTCCAACTCTTCAATACGGGCACTGAATTTCGTGATTTTTTCTTCGCATTCCGCTGCCGCCTGCTCATATTTGACAAGCTCTTCAGTCGTGTTTTGTTCACCTTCGCCCGCCGCACGAATTTCGGCTTCGAGATTCGCGATTGTGGCACGGTTATGCTCAATATCATTTTTCAGCACCGCGATGGTAGATTCCGAACCTGCCACCTCTTCGGTGATAGAACGAATTTCTGCATTTGCACGCTCAATTTCGATATTAAGCCGCTCAATGCCGCTGCGAATGTCCGCCGTTTCGCCGTCAATTTTGTCAATCTCTCCGGAAGAGCGGTCATAGTCTGCCTGCGCTGTTTCAATATTGCGTACCGCGCCGCGCACATTGTCTTTTGCTTTGCGCAGCATATCGGTCCACAGCGTTACTTCCAGCGATTTGCGTTCAGCGGCAAGCTGCAAAAACGCTTCCGCTTTTTCACTTTCTTTTTCAAGAGGTCCAACGCGGGCCGTCAGCTCGTCCAAAATGTCGCGCAGACGAACCAGATTGTCCTCTGCTGCGGCAAGACGGCGCTCGGCCTCGTTTTTGCGGTAGCGATATTTTGCGATGCCGGAAGCCTCTTCAAAAATTTCGCGCCGCTCGTTGGATTTTGCGCCAACGATTTCAGCAATACGGCCCTGCCCGATAATAGAGTAGCCATCGCGGCCAATGCCGGTATCCAAAAACAGCTCGTAAATGTCTTTTAAGCGAACATTTTGACCATTGATGCCGTATTCGCTTTCGCCGCTGCGATAATAGCGGCGGGTAATCACAACCTCATCGTTTTCAATATCAAGCCGACGCGCAGTGTTATCAATATAAAGCGAAACCGCAGCAAACCCCATGGCACTGCGCAGCTGGGTGCCGCCAAAAATGACGTCCTCCATTTTGCCTGCACCACGCAGCTGTTTGGACGAAGTTTCGCCCAGCACCCAGCGGATTGCATCTGAAATGTTGCTTTTTCCGCTGCCATTAGGCCCTACAACTGCGGTAATGCCCCCTTCAAAGGTTACGCGGGTGCGGTCAGGAAAGGATTTGAATCCCTGTATCTCAAGTGCCTTTAAAAACACATTTTCACATCCTTATTTAGTCTGGATCATTACCGTGCGGCCGGTAACCGTCGGCGATTCTGTAATCACAAGCTGATAGCCTGCCTGGGCAAGCCGTGTAAGATTTTCGTTTTTTTGACCCGCAGCTGTACTGCGCTGGCCCACTGCGACAATTGCGGTATATTCCCCCGGCTTTGCGGATAAAAGCTGCTGGCGAAACTCTTCGAGATAAAGTCTTGCTTCACAAAGTTGCCGAAAAGCAGGATGATATGGCCCACCGACCACCGATTCAGCAAGACATGGTTCATCATGCAGCCCTACCCGAATCACTTTGATTCCTTTTTCTTCAAACAAAGCAATCAGCGGTGCGGTCGCTTCTACTGCCTGCTCTACGGTCAGCGGCTTATAGGTTCCGCCCTCCATCAGCGTGGCAAGATAAGTATCTTTAAGTACTAAGGCCGGGTAAATGCGCACGGTATCAGGAGCAAGCCCGGCAAGCGCAATGGCGGTATCCCTTGCAAAGCGCACCGGGTCTGTTTCTCCAAATAGTCCTACCATCATCTGCAGCCCCAACGAAAAGCCTGCATTTTTAATCTGGGCCGCGGCAAACCGCACCGAAAGTGCATTATGTCCGCGGCGGTTTAGCCGCAGCACTGTGTCGCTCATGCTTTGGGCACCCAGTTCAATGGCCGTAACATGATAGTGTTTGAGCACCATCAACACCGCAGGATCAATGGCATCTGGCCGGGTAGAAATGCGGATGCCTGCTGCGCGGCCCGCTTCTACAAAAGGTGCCGCGGCTGCCAGCAGCTGTTCCATCAGCGTTCTGTCTATCGCGGTGAAGCTGCCGCCGAAAAAGGCAATTTCTGTATTAGCCCCTTCGCCGGGAACAGGCAGATGCGCTTCGCACATCGCCGCAACGTCCTTTGCCGTCGGCAGATTCATCGCGCCGGAAATACTGTGCTGGTTGCAAAAGCTGCACTGCTGCGGGCAGCCTGCATGCGGCACAAAGATAGAAAGATTTGCGTGCTTTTTCAAACGGTGTTTCTTCCTTTATCTAACTTATTCGCGGTTGCCAAACAGCTGTAGTGCCTGCTTTGCCGCCTGCTGTTCTGCCGCTTTTTTGCTGTAACCGGTACCGGTGCCAAGCACATTGGAGTTAAGATGCACTTCCACTGTAAAGCTTTTGTGGTGGTCGGGTCCGCTTTCGCTTGCCACGACATAACGCAGCCGCTCTTCCGGGTTCTGCTGAATAATCTCCTGCAGCCGGGTTTTATAGTCTTCCTGGTTTACCTGCTCGGTGGTCACAAACGGCAAAATAAAATCTCTTGCCGCATCAATTCCGCCATCCAGATAAATTGCAGCGATTACTGCCTCAAATGCGTCAGCTAAAATAGAAGAACGCTCGCGACCACCGGAAAGTTCCTCGCCCCGGCCCAAACGCATATAGCTGCCAAGGTCCAGTCGCTTTGCAAACTCAAAGCAGCTGGTTTCGCAGACAAGCGCTGCACGGGTGCGGGTCAATTCGCCCTCGGGCAGATTTTTGTGTGCTTCAAATAAATAGTCACTGACAACGATAGAAAGCACCGAATCGCCCAAAAACTCGAGCCGCTCATTAAATTGCTCGTTGCGTTTTTGCTCGTTGGCATAACTCGAGTGGGTGATTGCTGTTTGCAGCAATGCGATATTTTTAAAGGTATAACCGATTTTTTCTTCTAATAATTGCAGATTTCCCATCGTATCTCTACGTCTCACTTTCTGCAGCTTTTTCCTGCGCGTTGTGCATATTCTTCTCGATTGCTTCTATCATACCATTCTCACAGCAGGTTTTCGCCTGCCGAATCGCATTTTTAATTGCTTTCGCGTTAGAAGAACCGTGCGCTTTAATAACCACCTTGCTGATGCCAAGCAGCGGCGCTCCGCCGTATTCGTCGGCATCCAGCTTTGCTTTAAACTCGCGTACGCCGCTTTTTAAAGTCAGCGCTGCAAGCTTAGTGCCCAGGTTTTTGAACATCATCTTTTTTAGCTCGCCGGTGAAAAATTTTGCAAGGCCTTCGGTCAGTTTTAAAATAACATTTCCCGTAAATCCGTCGCAGACCACAACGTCCGCAGCGCCGGTGGGCACTTCGCGCGGCTCAATGTTGCCGATGAAATGAATTGATTTGTTTTCTTTCATCATCGCATGTGCCGCAACATAAATGGGAGTGCCTTTGCTCTCTTCGGCGCCGTTGTTCACCAGTGCCACTTTGGGCGAAGGGCGCCCAAGTACCTTTTCTGCATAAACGCTGCCCATGGTTGCAAAGCAGTCGAGCATTTCTGCGGGGCACTCTACGTTTGCGCCGGAATCCAGCAGTAAATACGCCTGATCGCGACCAGGGATGACCGTTGCAATTGCAGCGCGTTTGACGCCCTTCATGCGTTTGGTAATAAGCGTTGCACCCGAAAGCAGTGCTCCGGTAGAACCGGCAGAAACAAAGGCATCACCCTTGCCCTCTGCAAGCAGCCGCAGACCGACCACCATCGAGGAATCTTTTTTGTGGCGAATTGCTTTGGTGGGGTCGTCGCACATTTCGATGATCTCACTGGCGTGTACCACCTCAATGCCCGAAAGGTCAATATTTTCTGCTTTGGCTGCGGCAAGTATCTTTTGCTCGTCGCCAACTGCCGTTACTTCAACTGCGAGCTCTTTTACCGCCCACGCGGCACCTTTGAGAATTTCCGCTGGGGCATTATCTCCGCCCATTGCATCTAAAATGACACGCATCTCTGTTTCCTCCTGTCTGTTACTGCTTTACCGCCGTGCTTTATGCTTCAGCAAGCGCCTGTTCCATTGCGGCCACGCCGCGCTCTGCCAGTGCCAAATAGCGTTGGCGTTTATCTCTGATATGATTTTCCAGCGGGGGCAAAATGCCCATATTGCTGCCCATCGGCTGAAAATCTGCATTTTCGGTAGTAACATGGCGCATTAAAGCACCGCACATGGTTTCTGCCGGCAGCATCAATTCCGTTTTGCCTGCAAGCCGCCGCAAAATATTATGTGCTGCAATCAGCCCTGCCGCGGCACTTTCCATATAGCCTTCTACGCCGGTAATCTGCCCTGCGAAAAAGACATTTGGGTGCTCTTTTAGGGCCAGATTGCCGCCCAACACCTTGGGGCTGCACAAAAAGCTATTGCGATGCATTACGCCATAGCGCACAAACTCTGCATTTTCAAGGCCTGGAATCATAGAGAAAACTCGCTTTTGCTCGCCGAATTTCAAGTTTGTCTGAAAACCGACCAGATTGTAAAGGCTGTTTTCTTTATTCTCACTGCGCAGCTGAATGTTTGCCCACGGGCGATGGCCGGTGGCCGGGTTTACAAGCCCTACCGGGCGCAGCGGCCCATAGCGCAAGGTGTCCATGCCGCGCTTTGCCATAATCTCAACCGGCATACATCCCTCATAGACATTGATGGTGTCGCCCTCGTGCAATTCTGCGCGCTCTGCATTTACCAATGCTTCGTAAAACTCTTCATAACCTGCTTTATCAAACGGGCAGTTCAGATAATCTGCGGTGCCGCGCCCATAGCGGGAGGCAGCAAAGATTTTTTCCATGTTCAAACTGTCAGCCGCCACAATCGGAGCCGCTGCATCGAAGAAAGAAAGGCTCTCCTGTCCTGTCAGGCGGGTGATTTCCTCTGCAAGCGCACCTTCGGTGAGAGGGCCGCTGGCAATTAGGGTCAGCTCGTTTTCATCAATCACAGTAACTTCTTCGCGGCAAAGCGTAATATTCGGATGCGCTTCCACCGCTGCAGTTACCAGCCCAGAAAATTCATCCCGATCCACGGCCAGTGCGCCGCCGGCAGCAACGCGCGCTTTTTCCGCTGCGGGCAGCAGGTGGCTGCCCAGCAATTTCATTTCCGCTTTCAACAGTCCGCTGCCGGAATCCAGCCTGTCGGCTTTCAGCGAGTTGGAGCAGACCAGCTCGGCCAGTCCATCTTTTTTATGTGCGGGCGAAAAATGCACCGGCTTTTGCTCATACAGGCGCACTTTCAAGCCTGCG
Organism: Pygmaiobacter massiliensis; assembly: GCF_900199435.1. Classification (GTDB taxonomy): domain Bacteria; phylum Bacillota; class Clostridia; order Oscillospirales; family Ruminococcaceae; genus Pygmaiobacter; species Pygmaiobacter massiliensis. The sequence continues at coordinate 1,273,466 of NZ_OAML01000003.1, read as the reverse complement.
TCTGCAAGCAGCAGTGCCGCCTCGCAGCCTGCAAGCCCGCCCCCAATGATTTTCACTTCTTGATTGCTCATTATTTTTTAATCGGCGTCGTGTAGCCGCACCCTTCCGTGATGCAGACGAGGTTGCCGTTTTTGCCGCCTTTTTTAAACAGCGTTTTACCGCATTTGGGGCACTTTTCGGCACTCGGCTCATCCCAAGTCATAAATCCGCAGGTGGGATTTTTCTCGCAGCCATAATAAATACGGCCTTTTTTCGAATGACGGATCAGGATGCGTCCGCCGCAAAGCGGGCATTCGCCGTCCGCCGATTTTACGATACGTTTTGTGTTCTTACATTCCGGAAATCCCGGACAAGCCAAAAACTTGCCGTAACGTCCGGTTTTGATTACCATTTTGCGTCCGCAAACTTCGCAAACCTCATCCGTCTCTTCATCCGGCACCTTAATCTTGGTGTCTTTGAGATTTTCTTCGGCCTGCTTGAGCGTTTTATCGAAGTCCTGATAGAAGGAATCCACCGTAGAGACCCAGTCGGCATCGCCGGATTCTACCTTATCCAGGTTTTTCTCCATCTGTGCAGAGAAGTGCACATCAACAATGCTGGGGAACTGTTCCATCATCAGCTCGTTGATGGTACGGCCCAGCACCGTAGGCGCCAGTTTCTTGGCATCACGTTCCACATAGCCGCGGTCGATTACCGTAGTAATGATAGGCGCATAGGTGGAAGGACGACCAATGCCGTTTTCCTCAAGCTCTTTGATGAGCGTTGCTTCCGTATAACGGCTGGGCGGCTGAGTAAATTTCTGCTCTGCTGACAAATCGCGCAGCTTCAGCTTTGCATCTTTTTCCAGCGGGGGCAAAGCAGTTTCTTTTTTCTCTTTTTCGTCGGTCGCTTCTTCATAAAGCGCAGTGTAACCGTCAAAGGCCACAGTATATCCGCTGGCTTTGAAGAGATATTCTCCAGCGGTGATTTCGACTGCCATGGTATTGTGCAACGCATCTGCCATCTGGCTTGCGATAAAGCGGCTCCAAATCAGCCGGTACAGCTTTGCAGTATCGCCCGAGATGCTTTTTTCCACTTCGGCGGGCGTCAGGGCAGGGTTAGAGGGACGAATCGCCTCATGCGCGTCCTGCGCGGCAGTTGCATTTTTGCTTTTATAGGTGCGTTTTGTTTTGTTGACGTACTTTTCGCCCCATTCACCGGTGATAAACTCTTTGGCTGCGGTGACGGCTTCGTCAGAAACACGCAGGCTATCAGTACGCATGTAGGTAATCAAACCGGTCGTACCCACGCCTGCGATGTCAACGCCTTCATAAAGGGTTTGTGCCGCGCGCATGGTACGGGTAGCGGTAAAGCCAAGCCGGCGGCTAGCCTCCTGCTGCAATGTAGAGGTAATAAACGGCGGTGCCGGTACTTTTTTGCGGGTGCCGTTGGTCAGCGCACTGACAACAAACTCTTTGCCTTCCAAGTTGGCCAAAATTTCGTCCGACTGCTCTTGGTTGAGCACTGCACGTTTTTCGCCCGCTGCAGTGCCATAAAAGCGTGCCGCAAACTTTTTGGTGCTCCCTTGTGCAGAGAGCTGTGCGTCGATATTCCAGTATTCTTCGGGCTGGAATGCTTCGATTTCTTTTTCGCGGTCTACAATCAGCCGTACTGCGACCGACTGCACACGACCGGCAGAAAGGCCGCGCCGGACTTTACGCCATAAAAACGGCGAGAGTTTATAGCCCACCAAACGATCCAAAACGCGGCGAGCCTGCTGCGCGTTAAACAAATCTTTATCAATGCTGCGCGGGTGTGCCATACCGTCGGTAACACCTTTTTTGGTAATTTCACCAAAGGTGACACGGTTTTCTGCATCCACGTCCAGCCCCAGCAAATTTGCAAGATGCCAGCTGATAGCTTCTCCTTCGCGGTCAGGGTCAGTCGCGAGCAGAACGCTATCGCTCTGCTTTGCGGCGGATTTAAGCTCTTTGACCAATTTTTCTTTGCCTTTTATGCTGATATACTGCGGTGCGTAACCACGCTCCACATCAATACCCAGCTGGCTGCCGGGCAGGTCACGAATATGCCCCATCGAGGCCATGACCTCATACCCATCGCCCAAATATTTGCGGATGGTTTTTGCCTTTGCGGGTGACTCCACAATGACGAGTTTAGACATAGTACACCTCGTAGTTGTTTCAATTCCTGCAAATCAGGAACTAACTTTCATCTAAAAAACGAATTCCAATGCCGATTTTCTTCTACTATGCAGTTCCCTGCACCAAAGTATTCGGCTTACAGGGCATGATTCCCTGAATTTTTATCCTCATAAAATAAGCCGCGTGGGATATTTTACCACATTCCCTTTTTGTTTTTCAAATCAATAGCCAAGCATTTACCCGCTACTCATTTTAGTACCAATCTGGTTCCTATGGCATCTGCACGCAGTTTATGCTATTTTCTGTAAATCTTGCTTATGCTTATGCTTAAAAATTTTTTAAAAATTGTCGCCCGGCCTGCTGGGTGCATAACCCGGCAAGCTCTAGCTCGGTAAGCGCCGCCATTGCAGCCGCAAAGGGTAGCTGCGCTTTTGCACAAAGTTCCGCAATGGGCTGTGGCTGGGCTGAAAGCACCTTGCTCAATTTCTGCGCCGCGTCCGAAAGCGGCAGCAGCTCTTGCTGTGCTACAACGGGGGCATCTTGCGGCGTAATCTCTGCCGCCGGTAAGTATTCCGCCAGCACATCCGCTGCGGAAGCAATCGGCCTTGCGCCGTCTGCAATTAAACTGTTTGTCCCCTCTGAGAGAGGACTAAAAATGCTGCCCGGCACCGCGAACACATCGCGCCCGTAGTCTAGCGCAAAACGCACAGTGCTCATTGTGCCGCTGCGCTTGCGCGCTTCAATGACGCACAGTCCTCTAGAGAGACCTGCAATCAAACGGTTACGCAGCAAAAAATAAGCACCCTGCCCCGCTGTGCCGATGGGCAGTTCTGAAATACATACGCCGTGCTGCTCTACCAGTCCTCTCAGGGTGGTATTGCGCGCGGGGAAGGTAACATCGATAGCTGTTCCCAACACGGCAATGGTGGGCGCGTTGCCTCGTACAGCGGCTTTATGGGCTTCACTGTCCAGCCCATCTGCAAGCCCTGACACCAGCGTTACGCCAGCAGTTGCAAGCCCATCTGCAACGAGCTTTGCCGCCTCGATGCCATAAGCGGAAGGCCTGCGAGTACCAATCATTCCGACGGGAACCTCAGTCTGTAGGTACCGCACATCTCCGGTAGCATAAAGTACCGGCGGCGGTGTGTCGATTTGTTTCAGTATCGAGGGATAACGCGCATCCGTATAGCACAGCATGGTAACGCCTTTTTCTTCGTGTTGCAAAAGACGCGCTTTTAGGCTATCCGGCGTTGTTGTGGCCAAAATGCGCTGCTGGGACGGGGTCACCATCCCTTGCCGCAGCAAATCCATTCGGCCTGCATAAATAGCCTCGGCATCTGCGCCGTAAGCTGCAAGCAGCGCCTGCATACCATGCGCGCCGGCACCGAGTCCGGCAGAAAGCCAAAGCCAGTAAAGCTGCTCGTCCATGCTGTTCCCTCGCTTTCGTTGTTTGGTTAGCAAAGGCTGCGGAACTCCCACATCAGCACAGAGGCTGCAACTGCGGCGTTGAGCGATTCCATCCGTTCGCTGATAGGAATTTTGACCGCCATTTCACAGGCGTCAATGGCATCGTCAGTCAGTCCGTTGCCCTCATTGCCAATGGCAAGCACAAGCCCGCCCTGAGGTTTGAACTCAGAAAGATCTACCGCCCCGCGCAGCGCTGCAGCGGCAGTGGACATTCCCTTTGCAGAGCAAACACGCAAAGCAGCCGGTAAATCCGGCGTGCGAATAATCGGCAGTTTAAACGCTGCACCCATAGAAGCACGTAAGGCCTTTTGCCCAAACGGTTCTGCGCAGCCTTGCGAAAGCAGCGCCCCGTCAAACCCAAATGCCGCAGCGCTGCGCAGCACTGCGCCGACATTTGCGGGGTCCTGCACATTTTCAAGCGCGATATAGCGCCCTGTCGGGTCCACCTGGGCCTCATTCCATACCGGCAATCGGCAAACGGCGAATACGCCTTGTGCGCTTTTCATGCCGGATATTTTTTCAGCGACACTTTCGCTGATAGAGATATGCTCGCCGGGCAGGCTATCGATTTCAGGCCAGCGTTTTTGCGCCATATAGGTATAATATAATATTTCAATGACGATACCGCTTTCGGCTGCGTCCAGGCAAAGCTTTTTGCCCTCTGCAAGAAAGCGCTGTTCGGCTTTGCAGAAGGCTGGTTTTTCCATTAATTTTTGGGCGTATTTCACCCGTTCATTGTCACGGCTTGTCAGCTGTTCCGGCGTGATCCTCACCTCTTTACTTTACATAATGAGGCCATTTGCAGTGCCATTAGATGGCACTGCAAATTTGCCCCAATACAAAGGGACGCCCGCGCGCTACTGCGCCCGGGCGTTACCTGTGACACGCACCGGGCGCGCCACACGTCCCCTGCGAGTCAAAAATTATTTCGCAGCCTTTGCGGTCTCAACGAGTTTTGCAAAGGAAGCTGCATCGTTGATCGCCAGCTCAGAGAGCATTTTGCGGTTCAAATCGATACCTGCTTTTTTCAGGCCAGCCATGAAGCTGGAGTAGTTGGTGCCCTGTGCGCGGCAAGCTGCGTTGATACGAGCAATCCACAGACGGCGGAAGTCGCGTTTTTTTGCTTTACGGCCAACGAAAGCGTAGTTACCGCTTTTCATGACCTGCTGTTTTGCCATCTTAAAGTGAGTAGATTTGCTGCCGTAGTAACCCTTTGCAAGCTTCAGGGTCTTTTTTCTTCTTTTACGGGTCATCATTGCGCCCTTGATACGAGCCATAATTTTGTTCTCCTTTGATATATAATCTTAGTCGTGATGAATTTCGTTCGTGTCAGCCTAATTTATAATAAATTAAGCGTAGGGCAGCATTTTCTTGACGGTTGCTGCATTGGTCTCATCAACATAGCCGGGTTTGCGAAGGCCACGCATACGCTTGGTGGTTTTTTTGGTAAGAATGTGGCTACGGAATGCCTTGCCGCGTTTGATTTTGCCGTTTTTGGTCAGTGCAAAACGCTTTTTAGCACCCGAGTGAGATTTCATCTTAGGCATAATAGAAGTCCTCCTTAAAATTAAAACCTTATAAAAATTTATTTGCCGGAGTTGGGCACAGCCAGGAACATCTGCATGCTGCGGCCCTCAAGTTTCGGCTGTTTTTCGATGTTGGCTTCCCCGGCCATGACCTCAGCGAAGCGCTTCATCACTTCGAGGCCGAGCTCGGTATGCGCCATTTCACGACCGCGGAACCGAATCGAAACCTTAACCTTATTGCCCTCTTTGAGGAAACGTTTGGCGTGGCCGACTTTTGTGTTAAAGTCGTTTGTGTCGATATTCAGCGAAAGACGAATTTCCTTTGTATCAACGATCTTCTGGTTCTTTCTCGCTTCTTTGTCTTTTTTCTGCTGCTCAAAGCGGAATTTGCCGTAATCCATGATCTTGCAGACAGGAGGGGCTGCAGTCGGAGCAATCTTGACAAGGTCAAGATCCTTTTCTGCTGCCATTGCCATTGCATCTCGAGTGGCCATAACGCCAAGCTGTTCGCCTTCTGCGCCGATCACACGAATCTCTCTGTCGCGAATTCCTTCGTTGAGTTCCAGTTCTTTTTTGCCGCTAATCGTAAAACACCTCCAAAATAATGTAAAAAGAGTGTGGCCGCATTTAGCCACACTCTGAGAATACACAGTTACAGAACGCCTGTAATTGCCTATTGACCCGAGGCCGTAGGCCTGCAAGGTGAGTGCGGGGCTGCCGCATCTGCTTTATTGACCTATCAACTATACCATAACCTGCAAAACTTGTCAACCTTGGCACAAAATTATTTTTGCAGGGCCGGCAGCGGTGTATCTACCGCAATTTCAATGGCTTTACCCAGCGCAAACGAGTAGATGCAGCATTGCCGCACTCGCACGCCAAGTCCTGCCTCTACCGCCTGCTTGTACAAAAGCAGCTGGGCCGTATAGGCGCGGCGCAAAGCGGCTTCGTCTTTGCCGCGGTCGGTCTTATAATCCAGCAAAACTGCTTCATCGCCGAACAGCAGCACGCAGTCTGCGATGCCCTGAACCAATACCTGGTGGTCCTGTAAATCGTCCGGCAGCCCATCTTTCAGCATGGATGCCGGCAGATGAGTGAAGAACGCATACTCTCGCAGCACCTTGTCCGCCATACACATCGAGCGGAAGATGTCCGATTCCAAAAAGCGACTCAGCGCTCTGCGGTCGATGGCCGCTGCCTGTTCAGGCAAAATAAATCCAGAATTCACGAGTCTTGTAATCTCGGCCTCGGTATCTCTTTGCAACGAAAGAAAGTTCACGTACTGCAATGCCGCGTGCAGGGCGGTTCCACGCTCGGTGGCAGAAAGGCCACTGCCGTACATAAAGGACGGCCTTTTTGGCACCGACGCTTCGCCGATGCGATGGGTAAGCGCGGAAACCGAAACTTTTGCAGGAAGCTCAAGCAATTCTGCGCGCGGATAATGCCAATGGAAGGCTTTGCGCAACCGCATTACAAGCGATTCGTCCGGCTCGGCCGTGCGAAGAAGCTGTGCTTTTTGCTCGCACTCTTCGTGCAGCGGTGCCGCGAGAATGCGCGCCGAAAGTTTGCCTTCGGCAACTTGCAGCGGCAATGTAGCGGCACTTGCGGCTGCGCGGAATTCTGCCCCATCGGGATGCAGCAGCGCGGCGGCTAAAATCCATTCGGAAAAGCTTTTTGCCGTGCGCAACATCCATGGGGTAATGCCGCCCGCGCCCGCCAGCTGAATCGCCAGTTTGCCAAGCACCTTTTCCGGGTCCGACGCACCGCAGGTGATAATTGCAAGGTCTTTTGCGCGGGTCAGTGCCACATAAAGCACCCGCATCTCTTCCGACATCTGTTCCCGCTCCAACGCACTGCGCAGTGCTTTTTGCGGTACGGTTGGGTATCGTGCGCCACTTTCGGTGCGCAGTGTCATGCCAATGCCAAGTGCCGTATGGCGCAGCACCGGCGCCACATTCAGATCTTGTCGGTTAAAGCCGTGCGCAGTGTCTGCTAAGATGCAAACCGGAAACTCAAGGCCTTTCGAGCGATGAATACTCATAATCTGCACCATGCCCTGCGGCGCAGCAGCACCTTGGGTCGAAACGCTGCGGCCGGAAGCAAGGCTGCTATCGATACGGCGCAGAAAGCCCGCCAGGCCCGCGCCGCTGCTCGCATCATATTCCCCTGCAAACGCAAGAAAGCTGCGCAAAGCCCCAAGTCTTGCGGCACCTGCGGCAACATCGGCAGCGTCTGCCACCTGTGTGCAAAGCAGATAACCGGTTTCTTCCAGCAGGCGGTTAGTCAGCGCCGCAACCGGCAGCAAACCGCCTTCCCTGCGCAAGGTCAAAATGGTAGAAATAAATCGCTGTGTTTTTTCGGTATCGTCTGCCCGAAGCGCCATCCAAAGGCCGCCCCGGGGGGTTTTGGCCCTTAGTGCCGCAAGCTCTGCGCCTGAAAAAGCAAACATCGGCGAGGTCATCACCGCAGCAAGCGGTACATCCTGCGCGGGGTTATCCAGCACCCTCAATGCCGCAATTACCGGCTGTACCGCAGGTTCGGTAAGCATCGCAGTATCAAGGTCAGCCGTAGCTGGCACGCCATGTGCCTCCAGCGCTGTAAGATACAGTTCACCGCTGCCTGCCGGGCTGCGCATCAAAACACAAAAATCCCCATAATTGCAAGGGCGAAGTGTGCCATCTTTTTCGCGCACAAGAAAACCTTCGCGCACCATACTGCGAATACGCTGTGCAACCGCTTCGGCTTCGCCAAGCTCTTTGTTTTCGGAAATATTAATCAGATCAATTTCTACCCCGCCGGGCGCTGGGCTTTCGCCTGCTCCGGCAATCAGTTTCTCTGCCCCGTCGTAAGTAATCTCACCAACCTCGCGGCACATTAGCGCACAGAACAAATCATTAATACCGCTTACCACTGCTTCGGTGGAACGGAAATTGTGGGGCAAAATCAAGCTTGCCGGATGGCTTTTGCCATCATAAGGGGCAAACCGCTCTTTTTTATCAATAAACAGCTCTGGCATCGCCTTGCGAAACCGGTAGATGCTCTGTTTTACGTCGCCTACAAGAAACAGGTTGCTCTCGTCCTCATTTGCCAGCATGCGGTACAGCATATCCTGCAACGCATTGGTATCTTGATATTCGTCTACCATCACCACATCATAGCGCGCGCTGATTTCTTTGGCCAGCGGTGTTTTTTTACCATTTTCATCAACAAGAAGCTGCAACGTCAGATGCTCAAAATCGGAAAACTCAAGCACTTTTTCAGATACTTTTGCTTCAAAAAAGCGGTCACTATACATCCGTACCGCATCGGCAAGAGCATCCACCATCGGCGCAAGGGCAGCGCGATCTTCCTCGAACTGCTCTGCCGAGCAAACAAGATAATCCGATAAAATATCTCCCAGCAGTTCTTTCGCCTGTTTGCGCAGCGCTTGAACTGTTTCTTTTTCGGTGCCGTCAAACCCGCGCACCGACTTCAGCTTAACCGGTTGATACCCGGCTGCAATGCGTGCGTCGTCCCAGCGTTTTTGTTCAAGCAGCTCCTGCAACCGCAAAAAGCAGTCACGATCAATCAACAGGGCGTCGGCATAGCCGGCAAGCTCCGGCGTTTCCCGGATAATATCCAGTGCCGCATTGCAAACCGCAATGCCCTCGCTGGCAACTTCTCCCGCGCCTTTGAGCAGCTCTTTGCCCCAGAGGGATTCTTCGATGGCTTGTTCACCGTGGAAAAGCGCACACATGGACGAAAGTGAAGTTTCAAAAAACGGCAGCGCCCGCAGATGTTCATACAATCCTAAAACAGCATCACCGGCAGCGCGGTCATTGCGTGCTTTGCCAAACACTGAGGCAAACTCCCGAAACGCTGGTGATTCATAGCTCGCTTCCAGCACAGCCGCAAGCGTTGCCTGCGAAAGTTCGTAGCGGATTGATTCATCGGCCACGCGAAAATCCGGCGGAATGGGCAGCCGGCTGAACTGCTCGCGCAAAAGCTGCATGCAAAATGCGCTGACGGTAGAAATCTGTGCACGCTGCAGCAGCATTTTTTGGCGGCGCAGATGCATGCTGCCGGGGTCTTGCTCCAGCGCGTGGTCAAGTCGCTGCGCAATACGGCTGCGCAGCTCAGCGGCCGCAGCATTGGAGAAGGTCAAAATCAGCAGGCGGTCTGCGCTGGTAGGATTTTCGGCAGAAATCAGCCGAAAGGCGCGTTCCACCAATACAGCCGTTTTGCCGCTGCCTGCCGAAGCAGAAAGCAGGAGCGTACCGCCTTCGTCTTCGATTGCTGCTTGCTGCTGTGTTGTCCATTTAGGCATCCGCGCCCACCTCCTCTTCGTCAAAAATATTCGCTTTCACGGTAATGCCACGCTCTCGCTTGCCGTCCTCATGGCAGCAAACGGTTCGGTAATCGCAATATTCGCAAGGGCGTGTTTGGCCTTTTACCAGCGGCATAGCATCCACCGCACCCTCATATAAGCCGGTCGCCATCTCAGCAATCAGCTCTTCAATTCGTTTTTCCACTCTTCCAAGCTTTGCGAGGTCCGCAATTTTGGCGCGCGGACTGATTTTGCCTGTGCTCGTGCGCCGAACCGGAATAAAGACACCGCCTCCCTGCTTATCCATCGCATTCAGCACCATCTCATCCTCGATTACAAGGCCATCCACTTTATAGGTAGGTGTCCATTCGCGAGCTTTTTCGCGCTCCATCAGCGCAGGTGCCGGGTCTGCCAAAAGGTACAGCACACCCGAAGGCACGGCACCTGCAAAACGACCATCTGACGTGTTGCAGATGCTGAACAGGTAAAGCAACATTTGCAAATTCAGCCCTGCATAGACCTCATCCAAGCTAAAGTCTTTACTTCCGGTCTTATAGTCCACAACTCGCACATAGGCATGCCCATCGCGGTGCAACACGTCTACACGGTCCACTTTGCCCGAAACCAGTACTGTCTGTCCGTCGGGTGTCTGCATGGTCAGTGGGGCAATCTCTTCGCCCGGGCCAATCCCAAGTTCGAATGCTTCCGGGTGAAAGCTGCTTTGCCGCTGCTCTTCCCGGATGAAAATCAACAGACGGGTAGCATTGGCTTTCAAGCGGCTGACAAGGTAGCCAAAGCGAATACCGCTTGCCGCGGCAGGCGGAATATTCTCTGCAATATATTCGTCTGCCAGCCGGTTTACCAAGGCCGCCAGCTCTTCGTCTGTCTGCTCCGTAAAAGTTCCACCACAGCACTGAATGCCTTTTTCGAGAATGGCATGCACAAAGCTGCCACTTTCTACCGGTGAAAGCTCTGCCGGGCGGCGCGGACGCAACCGCAGTACATATTGCAAAAAGTAGCCGTAGCTACATTTATAAAACTGCTCTACTTTTGAGGGCGACAGGTGCAGTCGTTCGCCCAACAGCTGATGCATTGCAGCAGTGTCCTGCACATCAAACCGGCGCGGCATAGCTGCGGCTGCAAGTTTTGCCAGGCGCTCAGATGCGGCCGGTTCTTGCTCCAGCGCAGCAGAAAGGCTGGCCGTCAATACTGTATCATCCGCATAACCTGCCGCAAACCCGGCAAGCGCAGACGGAACACTGGTATAATACGCCTCGTCGGCCAGTGCCAATTGCGGCGGCACCAGCAGCTCTACGATTTTGGCCGCAGCGCTGGAGAGCGTCTTGGCCTCGCCACCAAATGCCGGCGCGCTCAGCCACAACCCATCCGAAGCACTGGTGAGTGCACGGTAAAAGAACATCTCTTCCAGCAATACCCGCGCCTCAAACCCACCCGACATTTCAATGCCGTGGGAGGCTAAAAAGTCTCGGTCTCCTTGGGTGAGCAGCCCTGCCTGCGCAATACCGCGCGGGAATTCACCCTCGCAAAGGCCCACCACAAAAGCGTACTTCGGCCCGGCTAAACGCATACGGTCAGCACTGGTAATTGCTACGGTATCCAGCGTGCGGGGCACATTGCCCACTTCACTGCCTCGCAGCAAAATCAGCAGCAGCTCGTCAAACTCTGCGGGGGTAACAGCATCTTCTCCCAAAAGCTGCGCCATCGTGTCCAGCGCGTCCATGGCAAGATCCCAGCTGCGCAGTGCATCTTCGGCGGCAGCAAGTCGCCCTGCATCGCGCAGCTGCGCCGCAAACTCAGCCAAGTGGTCCGGGGCACCAAAGGTGTCCAGCAGCAAAAACAAACTTTTGGCAAGCCCGGCCCCTGTTGTGCTGCGGGTAACTTCCAAAAAGCGTTCTGCCTTTGGTACGATAGCGGCACGCGCAGCTTCTGCCAGAGCAAGCTGCGCTTTGTCCTCTTCCCGCATTTCTCCAAAACCGGCAGGGTTCAGAGTAAATGACTCTCGCCAATCTGCCGCGCCCGGCTGCCATACAAACGCGTAGTTTTCCAGCGCAGTTACCTGCTCGATAGAAAGCCCACACAAATCCGTTTTCACTAGCGCAAGCAAGCTGCGAGTAGAAAGCCCCGACTTTGCAAGCCCCAGTGCAGCGCGCAAAAATGCAGAGGGAGCTGTGTACTCCGCCGTAGTATTGGTATCTGCAAAACAGGGAATATTTCTTTCGCCAAGTTCCTGTTTTAAAATCTCGCCGTAAGTTTCAAGGTCACGGCAAATCACAACAATCTCGCTGTAACGCGCCCCGTCCATAATTAGCTGGCATATTTTTGCCGCCACGGTGCGGCACTCCTGATAGCGATCTGCCGCAGATGTGTACCACACACCATCGGCTGCTGCATCTGTAATTTTTCGCCCACACAGCAATGCATCAATCGCCGTGATGCCGTTGCGCTGGGTGCGTAGATTTTCAGTTAAAACCACCGGGGTAGCCACCGGCACCTGCTCTGCTTTCGCAAAGCGAATCAGCCGCTCTGCGGTCGCTTTCACCGGGCTAAACATTCCAAGACCATTTTCGTGGTCAGCAAGCCCATCGCAGCAAAGCGCTACCGTCACACCATCGCACAAAGCAATCATGCGGCGCAACATGGCATATTCCGGCGCGGTAAAAGCATCAAAATCATCAATAAAAAAGGCAACCGGCTCTGCCATTCCTGCCGTCAGCTTTGCTGCGCTGCGCGAGATTCTGTCCTCGGGATCAAGTGCTTTGCCAGCAAGCACGCCTTCGTAAGCACTGTAAATTAAGGCCAGCTCCGAAAGCCGCTCGCCTGCTTCCTCACGTGTAGCATCATAAAGGGTTTCGCAATCTGCCCCGGCGGATTTAAAACGCTGTATTACTTCTGCACAGCTTGCCAGAAAAGTCGCATTGTGCCGGTGACGGTGATAATATTTCACCTCATCGCCAAGCTGCTCAATGGCGCGGCGCACAAAAACACAGCGCCCCGCATCGCTCAGCGTCGGCACTGCCCCGCCGCCTGCAAGGTTTTCAATTCGCTCCGATAAAGTACGGAACGAAGCCGGCGTACAATAAGGCGAAAGCCGCTCCCCTAAAGTTTCGTAGCAAAGCAGCTCTGCCGCCTGGCTAAACTGCTCCGGCACCAGATAAATGCTGCGTTTTCCTTCTTTGGCGCGCGCGGCAATACTCTCCAGCAACCGGGTAGTTTTGCCGGTGCCAGAGGTGCCAAGCAACAAATTAAGCATATCGCGTCTTCCTTTCTTGCCGCTGTTTCGCTTTGCGGCAGCAGATTACTGTATTCTGGGCAAAATGGCGCCTTATTAATGGGCTGCCGCCCAATACAAAACAAACCAGGCAATCTTTTTTCAAAAAGTTCTTTTCAATGCGCTGCTTGTCAGCCACAGCTGGTGGCCTGCGCAAAAATCAATAAGTAAACGAATGCCAAAAAGCATCGGCTGTAAATACTCGGCGCGGCCCAAATACAATTTCTTTTCTCGGCTTGTCCGTTCTCGTCTTTTTTACTTTAAAGTAAAAGAAAAAGCCGACAGCCTTTGCATTGCTTTTGCAAAAGCTGTCGGTTTAATTGTAGTATGGCTGTTTTAAAAGGTCAACGTTTTTTCGAGTTTTGCGCCTGTTCCATTAACTGGGCTTTCGGTGTTGCGGTCGGGGTCGGCGTAGGTGTCGGCTCGGGCTCGGCGTCCTTTTTTTCTCCTTTGCTGAGCCACTCCACTAGCGCAAAGCGCACCTCATAGCCGCTTTCCAGCACTTGTTTTTCTTCGTCCGTGTACAGCGCATCAGCGGTTGCATCGCTTTGTGCTGCTGGCAGGCAAAGCTGCGGGAACAATACGCAGAACCAGTTGTGCCCCGCTGCTGCACCAATTTCAATGCGCACTGCATCATACTGGCCTGCCGGAAGCGTATAGCTGCCACCGGCTGCACGCGGGTAACGGGTTGTCGCAAAATACATACGGGTACGATATACTTTAACGGAATAATCATAGCCTTCGCTGCGGATTGTCTTTTCTGCAGCGGCGCGAATCTTATTCAGCTGCGCATCGGCTGCTTTTTCCGCCTCTTGCTTGGTGTTCGCTTTCTCAAAATCTGCTGCGGTTACTTTCAGCACAGCATCGCGCACTTTCAGCTTTAACGCCTGGTCCGCTTCTGAATCCGAATTGGCAAGCACATGAAACCGCAAAGTATCTTCACGGATGGCATCGCAAACTGCGGCGAATGAGGAAAAACTCGAAGTAAGTACAATAGCAAGCAGTGTTCCCACCGCGATAGCAATTTTTAGCTTTTTCAAAAAAGAATCCACGTCCTTCTCTCTGCATTTTATGGCTGTTTTAAGCCTTGTGCTGAGAGTATGGACGTGGACTCGGTAATTTATACCAATTATTTTTCAATTTTTGTTCCTTCTGCACGCGGGGCAAGTACCCAAACCTTTTGCCAGCGCTTTTTCAGCTGGCTTGCCGCACTCTGGGCTGCCTGTTCGGTTTTAAAAATCCCGTAAACCGCAGCCCCGCTGCCGGTCATTAGTGCTGCACCTGCGCCCGCTTGCGTTAAGGCGTTGCAAATGGCCTCCGTATCCGGGCCGTTACTTGCTTTTTCCAACACGTTTGCAAGGCATGGCATCAAGGCATCGTAATCTCCCGCCGTCAGTGCCGCCACGGCTGCTTCGTTATTCGGACGCTTATCTGTGCCCACCTGATCGTAATTCGCAAAGGCTTCTGGGGTAGAGATGCCGTATCCCGGCATGACCACGACAAAGCGGCAATCCATAAGTGCAGGCAACGGCGTGATTTTCTCTCCAAAGCCACCTACACGCGCAGTGCCCCCACAAATGGCAAACGGTACATCCGCACCAACCGCAGCACCCAGAGTGCAAAGCTCCGCTAGTGAAAGCTCTGCGCTGTAAAGCGTGTTAAGCCCTACCAGAACAGCTGCTGCATCCGCGCTGCCGCCTGCCATGCCGGCGCGAATCGGCGCTTTTTTCTCGATATGGATATGTACGCCAGCAAGGAGCCCTGTCTCTTGAAAAAACAAAACCGCCGCTTTATAGGCCGTGTTGCTGGGGCCCATGGGCAGCCTTGCACCCGTCGCCGTAACGCAGATGTCTGCGGCGCGCGCCAGGGTCACCCGCTCGGTGAGGTTCACTGCCTGCATCAGCATATCCATTGTGTGGTAGCCATTCGGCTCGATGCCGGTAATATCCAGCGTCAAATTCAATTTTGCAGGTGCCGAAACGATTACGCTGTTCATGGTAACATTCCTTTCTGATTCATCAGAGCTTAAAAAACGGGAGACTCTTTACATCGATAGCCTTTACCGGGCACATTTCGTGGCAGCAAAAGCAGCGAATACAGTCGTCTTTTTTAATTTTTGCTTTTTTGTTTTTGACCTCAATGGTACGCCCGGGGCAGATTTCGGCGCATTTGCCGCAGCCAATGCATTTTGCACGGCGGATAACAGGGTGCGGTGCCGCAAACCGTGTCACCATCGGGGTCGCCCAGCGCAACCCGGTAGGCACTTGGTCGCCAAACGTAATATCCGCATAACTGGAGGGCAGTAAAAATCCCTCTGCTAGCACCAGCGAGTCGCTGCCCGATGCCAGCGCCTCTTCTGGAAATTGCTTTGCACAAAGCCCGCGGCGCATAGCTGCGGCAAGATAAGGCACTTTTTCCGGCGTAATACCAATCAGCTTTGCAACTGCAAGGTCCAGCAAATATGGGTCTTCACTACCCAAGAGAATCCCCATTACTTTGGGTGTGCCACCCGCGGGGCCGTCACCTTCCAGTGCTACAATACCATCTGCAATAGTAAGCGCCGGGGCCACTGTTTCACACAGATCTACCAGCATTTCGCCAAACTGCTCCCGGTCGGGAAAGCGCATATGAAATTCCGCTTTTTGTAGCCCCGGCACACAACCAAACAGATTTTTGACCGCACAGGTCATGCCGGTCATCACATGGGTTTTCACCTTCGACAGGTCGATGATAAAATCACTTTCGATTACCGGAGTGAGCAGGTTAAATTCTTTGCACCGCAATCCATTTGCAGCTTTTCGCCCGCTGGTGGTTTGCTCCCAAAGGCGCAGTTTTTTTTCTTCGCACACGCCCGCCAGCCCAGAAGCTTTGTAGATTGCCCGCATCGAACTTTCGGTGTAAATGCCACCGGAAGAATCCGCAAGCGTAATATCGGCAACGCCGCGCCGGTGCAGGGCATCTGCCACCGCTGCCACCACCATGGGGTGAGTTGTCACCGCTTTTTCTGGGGCATGTTTTGCCAGCAGGTTCGGTTTTAGCAAAACGCGGCTGTGTGGCCCAAGGGCTGCTGCTTTTTCGCTTGCAGCAAAAATAGCCTCTACCGCGGCATCCAGCGCATCGGCATCGGCGTACGAAAGTCCAGATTTTAAAACAACCTGCTTCATACTGTAGGTACTCTCCTTTCAGCATTGGTAATTGGCGTTACGCAATGCCGTAAAAACCGGCAAGGCCCAACATTTTGAGCCTTGCCGGAAATAGGCGGCGTCCACTGCAAGATGATAGCTTAATGCAGATGCGCCGTTTTGTTCTTTTAAGAATTACTTTTATTTTTGAGCTCTTCCAAAAAAGCGCTGATGCGTTTGAGCGCCTCAGAAAGATGTTCAATGGAATAAGAGTAGGAAATACGAACAAAGCCCTCGCCAGAATCGCCGAATGCTGTACCGGGCACAACTGCAACTTTCTGAGCATAAAGCAGCTGTTCACAGAATTCTGCACTGGAAAGCCCGGTTGCCTTGATAGATGGGAAGACATAGAAGGCGCCCTCCGGCTCAAAGCAGGTCAGGCCCATTTTATTAAGTGCGTTTACCAGCAGCTTGCGGCGCATATCGTACTCTTGGCGCATTGCTTCAATTGCGTCGTCACCATCGCGCAGTGCAACCAGCGCTGCGTACTGGCTGGTAGTTGGCGCGCAAATAATGCCAAACTGATGGATTTTGACCATGATGCGCATAATCTCCTGCGGAGCGCACATATAGCCAAGGCGCCAGCCGGTCATGGCATATGCCTTTGAAAAGCCATTGACGTAAATGCAATGCTCTTTCATGCCCGGCAGGGCAGCAATGCTCACGTGGCGCTGACGTCCATAGGTCAGTTCCGCATACAGCTCGTCCGTAATTACCATAATATCTGTGTCGCGCAGTAGTTCTGCCACGGGGGCAAGATGTTCTGCACGCATAACGGCACCCGTGGGATTGCCGGGGAATGCCATAATAATAGCCTTGGTCTTCGGCGTAATGGCTTTGCGCAGACCTTCAGCCGTAATGCGGAAGCCGTCCTCTGCATGCAGCGGCATCGGCACCGGTACACCGCCGCACAATTCGCACAGCGGCGCATAGCTGACATAGCAGGGCTCCGGAATGATAACCTCTTCCCCTTCGCCGGAGTTGAGCAGCGCACGCAGCGCAAGGTCGATTGCCTCGCTGCCGCCGGTGGTTACCGCAATTTCGGTGGCGGGGTCATACGAAAGGTCAAACCGGCGTTCCAGATAATCTGCAATCGCATTTCGTACCTCCGGCAGACCGGCATTGTTGGTGTACCATGTTTTGCCGCGTTCCAGGCTTTTGATGCCAGCATCGCGGATCATCCAGGGCGTTTTGAAATCAGGTTCGCCTACACCTAGCGAGATGCAATCCTGCATCGTCGCCGCAAGGTCAAAAAATTTACGGATACCGGACGGCTTGATTTCTGCCGCACGGCGCGCAATGATAGATTCATAATTCATTAATTGTTATACCCTCTCTCGTCAGCTTCGGGCGCATAGCTTACGCCATGTTTTTTATAGGTGCGCAACACAAAATGCGTTGCTGTAGAAAGCACGTCATCCATTGGGGAAAGGCGCATCGCAACAAACATTGCAATCTCCTGAAAGTTCTTGCCGGACATCACCAGCGAAAGGTCATATCCACCGCTCATCAGCATTACGCTCTCCACTTCGGGGTAAAGGGCAATACGGGTGGCAATTTCATCAAAACCATGGTCTTTTTTAGGCGAAACACGCAGGTCAATCAGTGCTTTCACACGGTCTACCTCTGTTTTCTCCCAATCAATCAGCGTTTTATAGCCTTTGATGATACCTTGCTGTGTATATTCATCGATGGCGGCAGCCACCTCTGCGGGGGTCGCATCGACCATGGCGGCGAGTTCTTCGACGGAAAGCCGTGCGTTTTCCTCCATCAGCTTCAAAAGATCTTTCATAACAAGCCCTTCCCTTCGTAAGTGGTTTTATTTTATTTGCGTCAAATGATATTTTATTATACATTACATTTGGCAAATTGTAAATTATCTGCTATAATGCTCTTTATTAATCTACAATTTTTGCCTTTTTATTTCAAAGATTTTATTTTTACGGAGGTACAGGCATGAAAGCAGTTATTACCGTTGTTGGACAGGATACTGTGGGCATTCTTGCACGTGTAGCAAGCGTATGCGCAGACCACAGTGTCAATGTGGAAGAGGTAACCCAGAGCATTTTGGGTGGCACCTTTGCTATGATCATGGTTGTCGACGTAAGCAAATGCACCGTAGCTTTTGATGAGCTGCAGCGTCTGCTGACCGCCGCCGGCACTGAAAAGGGCGTTGAAGTCAAAATGACGCGCCAGGAACTTTACGACGCGATGCACCGAATCTAATCGGGTTTGCCGTATTGTTCGGCCGATAACTGCATTGTTTTTTCATCTTAAGTATACCAGAAAGGAACCTCTCCATGCTGAACACCACCGATATTTTGGAAACGATTCGCATGATCACCGACGAGAACCTGGACGTACGCACTGTAACCATGGGTATTTCTCTTCTTGATTGTGTTGATGAAGACCCGCACAAATGCTGCGAGAAAATCTATAAAAAAATCACCACCAAAGCGGCAAATCTGGTCGCTGAGGCAGAAAACATCAGCAACACTTATGGCATCCCCATCGTTAATAAACGCATTTCAGTTACCCCCATTGCGATGATTCTTGCAGGCTGCAAGAACCCTGACCCTGTTGAATTTGCACTGACTTTGGACGCCGCAGCAAAAAAAGTAGGCGTTAACTTTGTAGGCGGTTTTTCTGCACTGGTGCAAAAAGGATTTTCGGCGGGCGATATCGCACTTATCAATGCCATTCCTGAAGCGCTTGCCAAAACCGATATTGTTTGCAGCAGCATCAACATCGGCTCTACCAAAGCAGGCATTAATATGGACGCTGTGGCAATGATGGGTAAAGTTGTGCGCAAAGCTGCAGAAATCACGGCTGACCGCAACTGCATCGGCCCGGCAAAGCTGGTCGTTTTCTGTAATGCGCCCGAGGACAACCCTTTTATGGCCGGTGCATTCCACGGCCCCGGCGAACCCGATTGCGAGATTCACGTCGGCGTTTCCGGCCCTGGCGCAGTGCGTGCCGCTCTTGCGAAAGACAGCGAAGGCATGTCGCTTGACCAGGTTGCCGAGCTGATTAAGCGCACCGCATTTAAAATCACCCGCATGGGCCAGCTGGTCGGTAATCTGATGAGCGAGCGTTTGGGCGTTCCCTTCGGCATTGTTGACCTGTCGCTTGCCCCTACCCCGGCTATCGGTGACTCTGTTGCTAATGTGCTGGAAGAAATGGGCCTCGAAAGCTGCGGCTGCTGCGGCACTACGGCTGCTCTTGCCCTGCTCAACGACGCTGTTAAAAAAGGCGGCGTTATGGCCAGCAATGCAGTTGGCGGCCTTTCCGGCGCTTTCATTCCGGTTTCTGAAGATGCCGGCATGATTGCCGCTGCCGAATGCGGCAGCCTGTGCATCGAAAAGCTCGAAGCGATGACTGCGGTTTGCAGTGTTGGCATCGATATGGTGGTCATCCCCGGTGATACCCCGGCTGAAGTCATCAGCGCACTGATTGCAGACGAAGCCGCTATCGGCATGGTCAATAGCAAAACCACCGCTGTCCGCGTTATCCCGGCTATCGGCCTTGAAAAAGGCCAGCAGCTCGATTTTGGCGGTCTGCTCGGCTACGGCCCCATTATGGATATCAGCAAATTCTCCCCTGCCAAATTTATCGCGCGCGGCGGCAAAATTCCCGCACCGATGCAGGCACTCAAAAACTAATTTCAACTGCGCAGCCTTTGTGCAATACCTTTTGAAACAAGAGCAGCAACCATGCATTTTTCGCATGGTTGCTGCTTTTTCTTTGTTTTTACACCAATATGGTTGACAAATAACAAGGCAACAGGATATAATGGCAACAAACATTTAGATGTTTTTCTAATTATCAAACAAACATAGAAAGCGAGTGTTTTGCAATGCTGCAAATAGAACATTTTTCTAAAATTTACGCAGGCGAAAAGCGTGCGGTAGACGACCTTTCGCTCACCGTGCGCAAAGGTGAAATTTTCGGCTTTATCGGCCACAATGGTGCCGGCAAAACCACAACCCTGCGCAGTATTGCAGGCATTTTAGATTTTGAAGAGGGCATCATCACCATCGACGGCCACGATGTGCAAAAAGACCCCGTTGCAGCAAAACAGGTAACTGCCTTTTTGCCCGACAATCCGGACCTTTATGATTTTCTTTCCGGTATTGATTACCTGAACTTTATTGCAGATATCTATGGCATCTCTGCGGCGCGCCGCGAAGAGCTGATTCGCAAATACGGCGATGCCTTTGAGCTGACCGGCGCGCTGGGCAGCAGCATCGGCAGCTACTCACATGGCATGAAACAAAAACTCGCTCTCATCAGTGCTTTGATTCGCGAGCCTAAGCTGCTGATTCTCGATGAGCCGTTTGTAGGGCTGGACCCCGTGGCCGCACACACCGTCAAAGGCTTTCTGAGAGAACTATGCGACCAAGGCAGCGCGGTGCTTTTTTCGACCCATGTGCTGGAAGTTGCACAAAAGCTCTGTGACCGTATTGCAATTATCAAAGCCGGCAAACTTGTCATTTCTGGCGACACCGCCGAAGTGGTAGGCAACTCTTCACTGGAAGAAGTTTTCCTCGAACTTGCCGCCAAAGAAAGCGAGGGCGGTACTCTGTGAAAATTTTCTTCGCATTAAGCCGCATCAATCTCAAAGGGCTTCTGCTCTCTTCCAGCCAACACCGCAAAGCGGGCAAAAAGGCCGCCAGTGGTGTAGGGGCATTGCTGCTGCTTTCGTTTATTGCGCTGTACATTGGCTGCATTTACAGCTTTTTGCTGGCAAGCCAGCTTGCCCCTGCTGGCGGGGCCGACCTTGTGCTGCCGATTATGAGCGCGATGGCCGCAATGGCAAGCTTTATCTTTTGCATTTTTAACGCCGCCAGCTTCGTGTTTGGTGCCAAAGATAACAATCTGCTGCTCAGCCTGCCAATTTCATCGTTCGTAATTGTTCTTTCTAAATTAGCGGCTCTTTATTTAGAAAATCTCTTCTTCTGCTTTTGCATTTTGCTGCCCGCCACCATTGCTCATGTCGCTTTTGGTGGGTCACTTCTTTCGGCTGTTGTTTTCTTTCTCCCGGTGGCTCTGCTGCTTCCGCTGCTGCCCTCTGCACTGTCGCTGGTGCTTTCGTTTTTGGTTAGCCTGTTTGAAAGCCGCTCCAAACACCGCGCGCTGCTGAGCATCGTATGCAACCTGTTATTCTTTGCAGCGATTATGATTGGCTCGCTTAAGCTAAACAGCAGCCTTGCTTACGTGGCCCAAAATGTTGAGGGCATGCGCAACGCGCTAGCCACTTACCTTCCTCCGTTTTACTGGGTGCGCGACTGCATTGCCGACGGCAGCATCGTTGCTTTGCTGAAACTGGCTGTGCTTTCTTTAGGCCTTATTATTGCGGTTTCTTACCTGTTCTCTAAAACTTATAAGTCCCTCATTTCCAAGCTGGAAAGTCGCAGTGCACGCAATGATTACAGCCTCGGCACACAATCGGCCACCAGCATGCGCAAAGCTTTGCTGCGCAAAGAGCTGCGCAAATATTTTGGCTCTTCGATTTATCTGTTCAATACGATTATCGGACCGCTGATGCTGGTAGGCGGCAGCATTTATGGTTTGTTTGCACGTTCCACGCTGCTCGAAGCACTCGGTGGCATGGGCATGCCCGGCTCAGAGCTTTTGCCAATGGTCTGCGCCGGCCTTGGGTTTCTGCTCGCTATGTCCTGCATCACCGCCCCTTCTATTTCCCTGGAAAGCAACCGCCTTTGGATTTTAAAAGAAGCACCGATTGCGGTGATGGATATTTTCCGGGCAAAGTTGGAACTTCACCTGCTTATTATCGTGCCGTCTGTGGTATTTGCAGTGCTTTGCTTTGGCTTTGTATTAAGCCTTAGCGCTACCCACGTTTTACTGCTTTTGCTGCTGGGCATTACGATGACCTTTTACGAAGGGCTATTCGGCTTGTGGGCGAATTTGCTGCTACCAAAGCTTGACGGCGTAAACGATACGGTAATTGTAAAGCAGAGCGCAAGCGTTTTGGTTTCCATGCTGGGTGGGCTGTTGCCGGTTGGTCTGGGCGCACTGCTTTGCTGGCTGTTGGGACGCTTATTGGGCATCACCTCTGTTTTATGGCTGGTCTGGGTACTGCTTATCATCGGTTGCCTGCTGTTGCATCGCCTTTTAAAAACACGCGGTGTTGCAAAATTCAATGCACTTTAAACTGCTATTTTTTTAATCTAAAAAACGGATAGACGCTCTGCGCGTCTATCCGTTTTTGCTTTAGCGATGCTATTTGCTGTCTGCGCCTTGTTGCCGTTAGCTGGCGTTGGTGGTCTGCTGCTTGGGTGCTGTTCCCATCTTGCCACCCTGCATACGGCCACCTTGCGCCGAACCCGCACCATAAATGATATCCGTCAGTGTAATGGTCTGTGCCTCCGCCCCAATTTGCAAAGTATATGTGCCGCCTTTCTCAAGGCTTGCACAGCTGATTAAAACAGAATTAAACTGTTTTGCCGAAGTATAGCTTGCCAACGTTTCGCCATTTGCGTTTTTAAGCGTAACTGCGGTGCCGGCAGCTGCAGCCGTTTGGGTGTTGATTAGTATCGCGCCTTGCGTAGAATCGCTGCCAAAATTTTGTGCCATGCCCGCGCTGCCTACTGCTACAAAAACGCCTCCGGAAATTTTCGCGTTGCCCGAATAGTCAAGCGCGCCGTTGCCGTCGTTTGTTGGGCCAGCCACATAGGTTTCCCCACCGGTTACGGTCAAATCGCCGTTAGAATCCACACCATCACCGCCGGCATCCACCGTTAACTTACCGCCAGAAATCAAAATGTAAGCATTTGCGTCAGTATGGAAGGTATCACCGCTGTTCATGCCGCTTGCATCGTTACCGCCCGCTGCATTCAGCCCATCATCGCTGGCAGTCACACTGATATTTCCGCCGCTGATTTCGATGCTCTGCCCTTCTATACCCTCATAGCTTTTTGCAATCGTTAAATTGCCCGCAGTTATCGCTGCCTGTGCATCGGCATGGATACCGTCATCGCCTGAGCTAAGCTGAAGCTCACCGCCATTTACCTGCAGATTGCTGTTGGAATGCAACGCATCATCTCGCGCATCAATGTTCAGTGTGCCACCCTGTATATAAAGCCCTGCTGTTGCTTTTATGCCTTTGGTAGAAGTCGAATTTTCCGCTTGTGCTTGGGTCGCACTGCTCTCTGCTGAAGTGCTCGGCTCTGCTTGTGGCTGGGCAACTGCATCTGCAGTAGCCCCTTCCTCTCCGTTTGCTTCTGGTGCGGTGCCTTCTGGCGGCGCATTCTGCCCTTTTTGTGTAGCGCCTGCTACCGGTATACTGCCGTCTTCCTGGCCCTGTGGCAGCTCCGGCATATCCGCAGGCCGCTCCCCATTTGCCGCAGGCTCTGTGCCATTTGGCATCTGCCCACGCTGCGGGCGCTCACCTTTACCGGTTGGTTGTGCCGTTTGTTTTGCAACAGCGTTATCACTGCCACCGCCAGCGGTGATATTCATTGTTCCATTATCCACTTGCACCACGCCAGAAGCATCCAGTCCATCGCCCGATGCATTTAGCGTAAAGGTGCCATTTGCAATATAGATAAAGCCCAGAGCGCTGTCTTTGGTATTCTCTGCGTGGATTGCATCCTTACCCGCCGTAACGGCAAAAGTCCCGTCAGCAATTCGTACACTGTCATTTGCCGTTACGCCTTGGTTTTGGGCATTAACAGTATAATTGCCACCGGTAAACACCAGATCGTCTTTGCATACAATGCCATGCCCGTATGCCGCATTTACCGTCAAATTGCCTTGCCCGTTAAAGGTAAGGTCTGATTTTGAAAATACAACACCATCGATATTATTATCATCAATCGCTACAAATTCCTGCGTATTGGAAAGTGTATTGTTACTGCCCTGCGCAAGAGTGACAAATACTTTTTCGGCCTGTTTGATATATAGTGCAGCGGAAGTGTCACTGTTGATCTGCACTCCATTAAAAACCAGGCGCACCTTTGCATTCTCGTTTGTGTCTACAATAATTTGCCCATTGGTAAGAGTACCACTTATCACATAGGTGCCTTCTTCACTAATGGTTACTGACTCCTCTGAAAGCTCGATTGTTTTCGCTGTGCTCGTATCATATCCAATCTCTTTGTCATTGTCGGTAAACATTTGAAAAATGTCCAAAAGCCCTGTGCCGGCTATTGCAGAGGATGCTCCTGTACTGTCAGACTGCCCGGTTTGGGTGGTTGTCGCACTACATCCTGCAAGTGACAGCGCAAACGCCAACGCTACGATAAACGCAATTATTTTCCTATTCATACTTACCTCCTTAAAGCTCGCAGGTATTCATTTCCTGCCGGGAAATCGAAATTTCAAGGTTGCCGTTGCGGCAACGCAGCTGGTCAATAAATTCTTTTTCTTTAGACGCCTCTTTTAGCGTTAGATTATAGGTTAAATTAAACAGGCTGCCCATATTAGTGGTTTTCACGTTAACCACTTCACAGTGGGTGGTGTAGCCCTCAAATAAATCGTCAAAAACGCCACTGTAGTCCAAATCTTCTGGTATTGTGATGCGCATGGTTTTTTCAAGTGCGGTGCTGCCTTTTGCGCCAAGCCCAAGCGATTGGTACAGCAGGGTAACGGCGATAAGAATCAATGTAAACAATGCGGCAAAAGCCAGGTAGCCCATACCGGTTGCCAGTCCTGCACCCATCGCAAGAAAAATTGCACCAATCTCTTTTGCGGTCCCCGGCACGCTGCGAAACCGAACCAAAGAAAACGCGCCTGCCACAGCTACGCCGGTGCCTACATTGCCGTTCACCAGCATAATAACCACACAGACCACTGCCGGAATAATAGCAAGTGTTACAACAAAGCTTTTGGTGTATCTGCTTTTATAGGTATAGCCCAAAGCGAGCACAAGCCCCAGGGCCAATGCCACGCCAAGGCAGAGTAAAAAGTCATTTAAGGCAATAGTGGTTGTGGTTGTGGTATCGAATACCCCTTTAAAAATCGAATTCTGCACGTTTATGCTCCTTCCATGCTTGTCATTAGCTGCTGATATACGGTGCCGTATTTGGAAAATGAAGTCTGGTAGATTCGCTGTTTGGTGAGTATCTCGGTCATCCAAAGCGGGAGTGCGCCAATCGTTTTCAGCTCCATCAAAACTTTGTCCTCGGGCAGTATCAAGGTGCCATATGGCTCGGCGCAAAGCGAAAGCTCTTTGGTTCTCCAGCGGATATTCTCATCAAATGTCACCCGAAATTCCGGATCTTCTTTTGCATAAAAAGCCTGCCGCTCGTAAGATAAAAATACTTTGGGCATCAGCTTACCGTAAAACGCGCGAAAATAATCCAGCTCGCGGGTAATTTGGCTTATTTCAGGTGGCGCCGCTTGTTCGCAAAGGTAGGCCATTGCGTCCTGTTCTGGCATTGCAACCCTTCTTTTATAAACCACCGATTTGTATTTTTTCTTTAGCTCGACAAATACCGGCGTTTGGGCGGTAGCGATACCGTAAGCACGCACCCGCAGCTTTTCTTTATAAATGGGTTTTCCCAGTGAGCGGCGTACCAGCAAATCGCTCGGGGTATCAAAATAGATATTGCAAATGGTGCTCCGGCCAAAGGCATCTTCTTGCATTTGTTCCGCTATGGCCTGCCATATCTCGTGTTGCTGCTCCCTGGTAATCAAATACTTCTTTTCATATCGTTTGAAAACAGTTGGTGTTTTTACCATCTCCGCTCTCCTTTCTGCTCTCGTTGCGATATTGCCATTATAAAGGCCTAACTTAAAACCAAGTTTAAATTTTGCTTTTTCTTGCAAATCTTTTTACAACAAAAAACAGCCCCGAAAAATTCGAGGCTGTTGGATGGAGTGCTTGGCTAAAAAAGCGCGGTGAATTCAATGGAGCGCGTATCCTTACTGTGCGCTGTTAGCTTTCCTTTGTGCTGCTCTATAATAGACTGTGCAATCGAAAGGCCAATACCGTATCCCCCTGCTTTGGAATTGCGTGAAGAATCCGCTCGGTAAAAGCGTTCAAACATTATATCATGGCTTCCGGGCTCTATGCCGTTTACGGTATTTCTGACCCAAAGCCGATTTTTTTTGCCTTGTCGGCTTAACTTCAAGCTAATTTTGCCCTCTGCGTCGGAATAGCGAATTGCATTTTCCAGCAATATTGACACCACTTTACGCAAAGCTGCCTCATCACCAAAACACGAAATCCCGTCTTCTATTTCCAGCATCAATGTTTTTCCGCTGGTCTGTGCAAGCGGCACAAAAGGTTCTGCTTCTTCTTGTACCGCATCGGACAATGAAAAATCAACCATGGGCAGTTTGGCATTTTCTTCATCCATCCTTGCCAGAGATACTAGCTGCACTGTCAGCTCTGTCAGCCGGCGAATTTGATTGCGCGTGCTTTGGGTCCATTCGCTTTCACCGCTCTGCATCTCGATAATCTCGGTGTTTGCACCTATGATAGTAAGCGGAGTTTTTATCTCATGCGAGGCATCGGTGATAAACCGTTTTTGCTTTTCGTAGCTTTCGGCCAGAGGCTTAATTGCGAATTTGGATAAGACATAAACGAGAACAAAAACACCAACCAACCCCGCCGCCGCTACCATTAAACTCGTAACTAAAAAGGAGCGAAAGGTGCGCAGGTCTCGTCCGCAATCAAGAAAAACGATCATTGCCTTATCGCCATTTTTTGAAACACTATATTTATAGTCTTGAATAAAACCATCACCGCGGCCGCTGGCATAAGCTTTTTCTGCCATCTCATTAGCCACTGCTGTATTAATTGCGGCAATCGACCCCGTATCAGCAGCCAACGCCCTTCCCGACCTATCTACGTACACTGTAAAAAAGCGGGTTTCGTATGGTGTTTCGGGTGAAACATTGTGCCGGTCTTTTTTTTGCTGTATTGGTTCGCCTTCCACCAATTTGGGAAAGCGTCCCTCATTTTCAGCGAGGATATGAATCAGCTCGTCTGCTCTTTGGTTGATATTATAAAATGTTACCCCGTTAATCACGCCAAGAATTACGACAAGCACTGCCAAAACAGACAAGGTTGATACAATAATCATTTTGGTGCGCAGTTTTTTAATCACGCTTGCGTCACCTCCAAAGAATAACCTGTGTTTCTGGTAGCTTTAATGCTAATGTCGGCCTTTAATGTGGCTAACTTTTTCCTTAGATAGGAGATATACACCCACACAACGTTCATCTCGGTTTCACTGTCGTAACCCCATATTTTTTCCATAAACCGTTCCGTCGGTATTATCTGTCCTGGGTGAAGCATCAGCATCTCCATCATCTGGAACTCTTTATTGGCAAGCCGAAAGACACCACCTGGTCCGCTCAACGCAAAACTTGCGCGGTTTAAACTAAGGTTGCCTACACACAGCACTGCATCGGTTACTTGATTTTGTCGCCTTGTCATGGCACGAATGCGAGCGAGCAATTCTTTCGTGGCAAACGGTTTGCCCAAATAATCGTCTGCACCAGCATCTAAGCCAGCTACTCGGTCGTCTATTTCGGTTTTTGCCGTCAGCATTAACACCGGCACATCCTTACCCTGTGCGCGTAAAGCGTGCAATACCTCCAAGCCATTTTTCTTCGGCATCATAACATCTAAGATGACTCCATCGTAACTTTCTGTTTCCAAATAATCCAGCGCCTCTTCGCCGTCATATACTGCGTCTACCGAATAATTATTATGTTTTAATATTGCTACCAGTGCATTGGAAAGCTCTTTTTCATCTTCTGCCAATAGCAAGCGCATCGCATTCCCCTCGCTTTCTGGATAAATTATACCTCATTTGCCTTAAAACTACTTTAAAATAAATCGGTTTTAGTCCACATGCGGTATTACTGGGTTTATTTTACCACAAAATAAAGAAAATCGGAGACTTCTTGTTGCGGCAAAGCAAACTACTCTTTGCCACTGGAAACGCACGTTACTTTTGTTCAATATGCATCGCCATTTTTCGCCCGAGTATGTTACAATAGCCGTAAGGAGATGAATGTAATGCAGCAATCCACTCAAGAGTTTATTGCGAGCCTTTTGCGGCCACGTGACCCCTTAAGTAATAAAGGTTCGCACGGGCATGCCCTGCTTTGCTGTGGCAGCGCAAGGTATCGCGGCGCGGCGCGCCTTGCTTCAGAAGGTGCTCTGCGTACCGGTGCGGGTTTGGTTACGCTGGCCGCTACCGAAAAAGTTTTAAATATTGTACTGCCGGCTTTGCCGGAATGTGTCTGCTTACCGATGGAGGAAGCTGCAAGCGGCTCTCTTTCAGCAGCTAGCTTGCCTCAACTGCTTTCTGCCAGCAGCAAAGCAACTGCTATACTTTTTGGCTGCGGGCTCTCTCAAACAGAAGATACCAATGCAGCTTTGCTTGCATTGCTCACAGATACCACACAGCCACTGGTGCTGGATGCTGACGGGCTCAATTTGCTTAGTACACAGCAACCTTTTCATTTTGAGCGTGCGGCCATACTTACACCCCACCCTGGAGAGATGGCACGGCTTTGCCATACTACAACAGCGCATGTACTTGCAAATCCGGCAAGCACCGTGCAAAAGTTTGCCATACAAAGCAATGCCGTTGTACTGTTAAAGCTACATCGTACACTGATTGCTCTGCCCGACGGCACGCTTTACCAAAACACCACCGGAAATGCTGGCCTTGCACGTGGCGGCAGTGGTGATGTGCTTGCTGGGATGATTACGGGTTTGCTTGCACGAGGGTACTCCCCTGCTGATGCCGCTTTAATTGGCACTTATCTGCATGGTGCTGCCGCAGATGCCTGCGCTGACGTCACAAGCGAAGAGACGATGTTGCCGCAGGATCTTTTTGCTTTTCTACCGCCTTTGTTGCGAGTATAAGTGTACAATAAAAAAATATTTTCAATTCTTCTTGATATATTACATATAATGGTGTAATATAATATTAAATACTACATTACATGTTTAGGAGAATTGTTATGGAAAAGTTGTTTCGTAATGCACAAGACCCCGTAAGTTGCGGTACCCACGCATTAGGGGCATTGCTGGCTTTACTGGGTGGCTTTTTTATGTTAGTGCGCGGGGCAGAAGCCGGCAGCTCTGCTCGGGCCGTTGCTTCAGCAATGTGCTTTTGTCTTTCTATGATTGCACTTTATTCGGCAAGTGCCATTTATCATTTTTACCCAGGCAACACTTCCAGCACCGGTGTTAAAAAGGTGCTGCGCAAGGTAGACCATAGTATGATTTACGTGCTGATTGCAGGCAGCTACACCCCGTTCAGTTTAATGATGCTCCCTCCACAAAAAGGCACTATCTTCTGCGCAGTTTTATGGGGCATTGCCATCATCGGCATCTTAGCAAAAATTCTATGGATTAACGCTCCCCGTGTGCTTACCACTTTGCTTTATCTTGCGATGGGTTGGTCAATTCTTTTTGTCATCCGCGACTTTGACATTTCACATCCCGGTTGCTTGTTTTTGGTTGCCTTAGGCGGCATCTTCTATTCTATCGGTGCTGTGTTCTATGCACTAAAACGGCCAAATCCTTCTGCGAGTTTTGGTTTTCACGAAGTTTTTCATGTTTTTATTCTGCTAGGCTCGTTTTCGCATTATCTTGCGGTTTTCTTATTTGTATTATAAATCCCTGGATTTAAAAGCTGCTTTACGATAAGTGAAGCAGCTTTTTTTACTATCTTTTACAAAAATTTCTTTTTTGTGCATAGGTGCGACAGGTTTTTTATGATATACTGTTAACAGTTACGCGCTTTTTTCACTGTCGCGAAACGGTATTTTTTAACCATGTTATTACACTGAGGGAGGTTTCCTGTTTGGAACAACCAAGACATCGCGCGCCCCAAAGACGGCGACGCAAAAAGAAAAAGAACTACCGGCCTGCAATTATGCTCACGGCAGTTATATTGGCCATATTCATGCTGATCGGTGTAGGCGTATACGTTTACCTTGATAACCTTGTCAACGAAGGCGATGCCGGTCAGCTTACACCAGATATTGTTCCAACGGAGCCGGAAATCAGCAAAAAAGTAATTAATCTTCTCGTAGCCGGTATCGATTATGATTCCGATGACGATGGGCGTGATTACTCCGATGGCCTGGGCATGACCGACGTTATTATGTACGTCAGTTGCGATATTGAAAAGGGTTCGATTCGTATGCTTCAGATTCCGCGCGACAGCTATGTTGGAGAAAATGCCCCCACGGGCGGCACTGGCAAAATTAATGCGGTTTACAGTCATGGTGAAGATTCTCGCAATCGCATTTCAAACCTTGCAAAAGTGGTGAACGAGCAATTCAAACTGCCTGTCGATAATTATGTTACGATTGATATGGCCGCTTTCAAAAAGCTGATTGGCATTTTGGGAGGTATTGAGATGTACGTTCCCTGGGATATTACTGATCCAGAGGGCAATACCGTGCCACAGGGTACTCATTTTGTAGACGGAAATACCGCTGAGTGGATCGTCCGGCAGCGCAAAGAGTATAATGAGGGCGATCTAAAGCGTTTGGAAGTGCAGCAGTATTTTTATGCAGCCGTATTTAAAACGTTCATGACCTTCCCCATGTCGGACCTCATCAAAGTTGCTCCCGGCCTTGCCAGCTACATCAATACCGACCTGAGCATTTCTGAAATGCTTTCTTTGTTTGGCTGGCTGCAAAAAGTGGATAGCAGCAACATCGGCATCGCACGCTGCCCCGGCGGCAGTCTGTATGAAACCAACGGCCATAAAGGCATGTATGGCATTAACGCCGAAACGCTTGCTCCACTCCTTAACGAGCATTTTAGGCCGTACGGCACACCGGTAGACGCCAGTGAGCTGGGCTTGCCGAAAAACCTAGAGTTCCCGGTTGGTGAGATTGCCGCATCTATCAATTTTATTGGTCAGCTTTCCAGTGCCGCAACGGAATAGTTTTAAAACAAGTGCCACAGCGTGACTGAGAAGTTTGTCTAAACAAAATCTTATAAGGACCTATAGTCCCAGAAAATGGCCTCTCAAAAGAGTAGATAGCAAACGATGCTGTCAATCACTTTTGAATTTGCGATGTTTCGGGAGTATCGGTCCTTTTTCTTCGCTTTTTACCGCCTACCTACGAAAGGTTTGTTTTGTAAGGAGGAGATTATGAAACCGGTGATATGCCCACATTGCAATGCTCAAGTGCCTATTTCTTTTCGCGGCAGATGGCCTGTTTATGCAGAATGCCCGCAATGCAGTCGCCTTTTGATTGAAAAAAACAAACAAATTGCTCGTATTCTTTTTTGGATTTTAACACTTGTCCCTTACATTTTTCAAAGCCGTTTGGCTTCCGTTGCTAGCACTTACTATGATTTCTCTGTAGGAGAAAAAATTTTGTTTTTCTTACTGCGGGCCGGGATTTATATCATTTGTCTTTATGCCATTGACTTAATTATTTATTATTTTTTTCGCGATAATTTTCACTTGCATCGCATGCAATAGCTTTTAGGGTGCCTTTGCGAGCGCACAGTATAACAGGAAACACAATACCTGTTGCTATGCCATAAGAGGATTTCTGCCACTCTTCCATATCACACGAATTACGATAAAAAAGCCCTCTGTGTAAAACACAGAGGGCTTTTTCGTGATCCAAATTAGATCAATTCAATGATCGCCATCTCAGCAGCGTCGCCGCGGCGAGCGCCGATTTTGATGATGCGGGTATAGCCGCCGTTACGGTCAGCATACTTCGGGCCGATCTCGTCGATCAGCTTTTTCGCAACATCTTCTTTGGTGATGAAAGAATAAATCTGACGTTTGGTGTGCAGGCTGTCCTGCTTGCCAAGCGTAATCATTTTTTCAGCAACCGCGCGAACCTCTTTTGCTCGGGTCACAGTGGTTTCAATCTTCCCGTTCTCGAACAGGTAGGTGACCATTGCTCTGAGCATTGCCTTACGGCTATCGCTGGTTCTGCCAAGTTTTCTGGTACCGGGCATCCCAATTCACTCCTTTGCGGTGTTATTACTCGTCTTCTTTGTTCAGCTTGAAGCCGAGGGATTCCAGTTTTGCGATAACCTCTTCCAGGCTCTTGCGGCCAAGGTTACGCACTTTCATCATCTCGTCTTCGCTCTTGTTGGTCAAATCTTCGACCGTGTTGATACCTGCACGTTTCAGGCAGTTGAAGGAACGAACAGACAGGTCGAGCTCTTCGATGGTCATCTCAAGCACTTTTTCCTTGCCTTTGTCGTCTTTTTCTACCATGATTTCGGTATCCATCACTTCCTGAGACAAGTTCACAAACAGGTTAAGGTGCTCGGTCATCACGCGTGCTGCAAGGCTTACAGCCTCTTTTGCATTAATGGTGCCGTTGGTCCAAACCTCAAGCGTAAGCTTGTCGTAGTCGGTGATCTGGCCTACACGGGTATTTTCCACCGTGTAATTGACCTTCAGTACCGGAGTATAGATACTGTCGATGGGGATTGCGCCCAGCGCAGTAAACTCGGCATTTTTGTTACGGTCAGCCGGGACGTAGCCGCGGCCACGGTCGAAGACGAGCTCCATAACGAGCTTAGCGCCTTCGTCCAGTGTAGCAATGTGCCAATCCGGATTCAAAATTTCGATTTCAGCATCCTGCTGGATGCTGCCTGCAGTGACTTCGCCTTCACCAGAAGCCTCAATGCGAACGGTTTTGGGGCCGTCGGAATAAAGCTTTGCAGTGACGCCTTTCAAGTTGAGAACAATCTCAGTAACGTCTTCTTTAACGCCCTCGATGGTAGAGAACTCATGCACGACGCCGTCAATCTTCATAGAGGTGATAGCAACACCCGGAAGAGAAGACAGCAAAACACGGCGCAGGCTATTGCCCAACGTAGTGCCAAAACCGCGCTCGAGAGGTTCCACAACGAACTTGCCGTAGCGACCGTCCGCACTGAGGGCGGCGGTATCTATTTTCGGTCTTTCGATCTCTATCATGTTAAAACCCTCCTTCTTGTGCAAAAGCTGCCCAGCAGCCTTTGCCAAATATTCGCATTCCCAATGCTACTTTGGGGTTATTTGGAGTAAAGCTCAACGATGAGATGCTCTTCGACGTCGAAGTCGATGTCAGCACGGTCAGGCAGACGGGTAAGGGTAGCCTTGTAGTTGTCTTTCTCAAGGTTCATCCAAACCGGGGTCGGACGGCCAGAGTTTTTCTCGCTGCACTCTTTGATCTTCTCGCAGTCACGGGTACGCAGCTCAATCACGTCGCCCTCTTTGCAGAGGTAAGATGCGATGTTAACGGTTTCGCCGTTGACAGTGAAATGGCGGTGAAGAACAAGCTGTCTTGCCTCTGCACGGCTCATTGCGAAGCCTGCACGGTAAACAACGTTGTCAAGTCTGCTTTCAAGGATCCGAAGCAGATTTTCACCGGTGATGCCGGCCTGACGCTCTGCCATAACAAAGTATTTGCGGAACTGGCTCTCGAGCACACCGTAGTATTTTTTAGCTTTCTGCTTTGCACGCAGCTGTACGCCGTACTCAGAGACTTTTTTGCGAGCCTGGCCGTGCTGGCCGGGAGCAAAGTTTCTGCGGGTAAGCGCGCATTTGTCGGAATAGCAACGTTCGCCCTTCAAAAAGAGCTTCTGTCCTTCACGACGGCACTGGCGGCAAACTGCGCCTGTATATCTTGCCATGTCTGTTTCCTCCTTAACTTAAATGCGGCGACGCTTCGGCGGGCGGCATCCGTTGTGGGGAATGGGGGTAACGTCCTTGATCATATTTACCTCCAGACCGGCAGCCTGCAGCGCACGGATAGCGGCTTCACGACCTTGGCCGGGGCCCTTAACGAATACTTCAACCGATTTCATGCCATGCTCCATTGCGGCTTTAGCAGCAACCTCTGCAGCAGTCTGAGCTGCATACGGAGTGCTTTTACGGGAGCCACGGAAGCCCTGGCCGCCACTGCTTGCCCACGACACGGCATTGCCCTGTACGTCGGTAATAGTGACGATGGTGTTGTTGAACGTGCTCTGGATATGAGCCTGACCACGGTCAATGTTTTTACGCTCGCGTTTACGGCGCGCGCCAGCTTTGCGGGCAGCGGCTGTATTAGCTTTTGTTGCCATGAACCTTTACCTCCTTTGGGTATTACTTTTTCTTGTTCGCGACGGTGCGCTTCGGGCCTTTGCGGGTACGCGCATTGGTTTTGCTGCGCTGACCACGGACAGGCAGGCCTTTGCGATGACGAACACCGCGATAGCAACCGATCTCGATGAGGCGTTTGATATCCATCGCGCTGTTGCGGCGAAGGTCGCCTTCAACGATGAAGTGTTTGTCAATATACTCACGGATGAGAGCGACTTCATCTTCGGTAAGATCTTTAATGCGGGTATCGGGGTTGATGCCAGTCGCTTTGAGGATCTCGGCTGCGGCGCTGCCGCCAATGCCATAGATATAAGTCAGACCGACTTCAACACGTTTTTCTCTGGGCAGGTCTACTCCGGCAATACGTGCCATAATTCCTTGCACCTCCTATTTAAATATTGCGTCTTAGCCCTGACGCTGTTTGTGTTTCGGATTGGGGCAGATTACCATAACGCGACCTTTGCGTTTGATAACCTTGCACTTTTCGCACATCGGTTTCACGGAAGGCTTTACCTTCATAATGGTACCTCCTTATTGCTTCACTCTTATTTAGAGCGCCAAGTGATGCGGCCTTTTGTTAAATCATAGGGCGACATCTCAAGTGTTACTTTATCTCCGGGCAGTATGCGGATGAAATTCATACGCAGCTTGCCGGAAATGTGAGCCAATAACTGGTGACCGTTTGCGAGCTCTACCTTAAACATTGCGTTTGGCATTGCCTCAACTACGGTACCTTCTACTTCGATTACATCGTCTTTAGACAAGCTCCTACCCTCCTTAGGTCGTGGAAAGCGTGGCAGTTAATTCTGCTATCGCTTTTTTGAGCAGTTTGTCAGTCGCCAGTGCTTCTTCACTGAGCGTTTTATTGGTGGCAGCAAGATGTTTTTGCTTTTTTGCTTTGGGTTTTGCAACCCGCCGCTCTTTGCCGTTGGCAATCAGTGCCATATCTCCCTCGATGCCGAGCACCGCGAAGTATAACCCCTGATCACGCCCAGCTTTCGAAAGAACGACCTGGCCTTTATGATAGTCCATTTCGTCCCCCTCTATTCCGGGTCTGTGAGGATAACCGGCCCTTTTGCCGTAATTGCTACCGTATACTCGAAATGAGCACTCAGAGAGCCATCACGGGTCCGAACCGTCCAACCATCGGGCATCTGCCGCACCGGCGGCTTTCCTGCATTGACCATGGGTTCGATCGCGAGCACCATGCCAGGAACAAGGCGCGGGCCCCGACCGGGAGTACCAAAATTCGGGACTTCCGGGTCCTCATGCATGTCAGTGCCAATACCGTGACCGACGTAGTCGCGTACTACGGAAAAGCCGTTTGCTTCAACAAAAGTCTGTACTGCGTGACCAATATCACCAATTCGCGCGCCCGCGACAGCAGCCGCCAAACCGCGTTGCAGCGATTCTTTGGTAACATCCATCAACTTCTGGGCTTCTTCGCTGATTTTGCCTGCCGCAAATGTGGCAGCATTGTCACCGTGGTAGCCTTGATAGACAGCACCTGTGTCGATGCTTACTATATCACCCTCGCGAATGACAGTATCATCGGGAATGCCGTGGATTACCACGTCATTCACCGAGATACATGCACTCGCCGGAAATCCGCCATAATGGAGGAAGTTCGGTTTTGCGCCCTCGCTGAGGATATAGTCATAGATGATTTTGTCGATCTGGGCAGTGGTGACTCCGGGTTTCACAGCTTTTCCGCCGAGCGCGAGCGCCCGGGCCGAAATTCTGCCCGCATGTCGCATCAACTCGAGTTCTTTCGCCGTTTTTACAGAAATCACATTATGCCTCCAATGCTTTCAGTACGAGCGCGGACGTGTCCGCCACGAGCCCGTTACCTTCTACAACGACCAACTTGCCACGTTCTGCATAAAAGTCTTTTAAAGGCTCTGTCAGCTCGTGGTAAATGTTTAAACGCTCGACAACCGTTTCGGGCTGGTCGTCCTCGCGGGCAATCAGCTCACCGCCGCAGCGATCGCACTTATGCGGGTCGCGGCTGGGGTTGTGCGTAACGTGGTAACTGGTGCCGCACGACACACAAACAACTCTGCCGGTGAGGCGCTGCACAATCACTTCGTCCGCAACTTCAAGGTCAATCACCTTGTCGATTACGATGCCGAGTCGCTCGATGGCCTCAGCCTGAGCGAGCGTGCGGGGCACGCCGTCCAGGATGAAACCGTTCTGGCAATCCGGAGCCGCCAGTCGCTCCTTGATGATCTGAATAATCACATCATCAGGAACGAGGTGGCCCTGATCAATCAGAACTTTTGCTTGTTTCCCCATTTCGGTGCCGGTTTTAATCGCTTCGCGGATAATATTGCCGGTGCCGATGACAGGGATATTCAGCTCTTGGCTGATGATTTCGGCCTGAGTGCCTTTACCAGCACCCGGTGCGCCTAACAGAATAATATTCATGGCGGAGTTGCCCTCCTCTTCTTTATTCCAAGAAGCCTTTATGGTGTCTCATGAGCATAAAGCTCTCCATTTGGCGGGCAGTATCCAATGCAACACCAACGACGATCAGCAGCGAAGTACCGCCAAGCTGAATGTTGATGTGAGTCAGGTTACCGATAACGATCGGCAGCAGAGCTACGATTG
The DNA here is from genome assembly GCF_900199435.1 of Pygmaiobacter massiliensis. Classification (GTDB taxonomy): domain Bacteria; phylum Bacillota; class Clostridia; order Oscillospirales; family Ruminococcaceae; genus Pygmaiobacter; species Pygmaiobacter massiliensis. The sequence goes on along the minus strand of NZ_OAML01000003.1, from coordinate 1,236,880 downwards.
CGAGGAACGCCGCACCGACAAAAGTGATTTTGCTGAGCACCTTCACAATAAAATCGGTGGTGGGCTTGCCGGGGCGAATGCCCGGGATCGCGCCATTGTTCTTACGCAGGTTATTGGCAATTTCTACCGGATTATACTGAATCGCAACGTAGAAATAGTTGAAGCCAATGATCAGCATGAGGTAGATCAGCGCATAGCCCAGCTGATTGTAGTTAAACCAGCCCAAGAAAGTGGACCAGAAACCATCATTAATCTGGAACAGTGCTTTGATCGTGCCAGGGATACTGATCAGTGCCGATGCAAAGATGACGGGCATAACGCCGCTCATATTCACCTTAATGGGGATATGAGTGGACTGACCGCCGTACATTTTACGGCCAACCACGCGTTTTGCATACTGAACCGGAATACGGCGCTCAGCGCTGGTCATCACAACGATGAAAGCAACACTGATAACAGCCAAAACAAGGATCAGAAGCAAGAACAGAATGTAGTACCAGGGATAAGATGCGAACATCTCGCCCTCAGCACTCATAAAGTAGTATTTGTAACCATCGCCCAGCATACCGCTCAAGGAGGTAGCACCCTCAGCTTTGCCCTGGAAACCGTTGATGATGCCAAGGACATAGCCGTAGATGGTGCCGGGAATGGTACCCATACGAGAGACGATACCGGCGAAGATCAGCAGCGAAATGCCGTTGCCAATGCCTTTGGTATCAATCTGTTCACCGAGCCACATGATGAGCATGGAGCCTGCGGTGAACGCGAAGACGATAACGGTGGCAGTAAACCAGCCATAGCCGCCTTCAGTGTAGAGAACTGCATTTTGGTTGCGAAGCAGGAAGTAGTAAGCGATAGCAAGCGCGAAAGCAATGCCGCAACCCGTGTAACGGGTGATGCGGGCAAGCTTACGCTGGCCTTCGGGGCCTTCTTTCTGCATGCGCTCAAGAGCGGGAATCGCAACCGTGAGCAGCTGAATGATAATGGAAGCATTGATATAGGGCTGCACGGACAACGCGAACAGGGTAGCCTGTGCAAACGCGCCGCCGGTCAGCATGTTGATGTAGCCCAGCAGGTTGCCGGAGCCTTCAATCATATTTGCAAGCTGAGACGGGTCCAAAAACGGAACCGGGATCGCAACACCAACTCGGAAGATAACAATGATGAGCAGTGTAAAGAGCAACTTCTTACGAAGGTCCTCAATTTTCCAAGCATTTTTAAATGTCTTGAACAAACTACTTCACCTCTACCTTCCCGCCTGCCTTCTCAATTTTCTCTTTTGCGGAGGCAGTAAAGGCAGCGGCCTCTACCGTCAGCTTTTTGGTGATTTCACCGTTGCCAAGGACTTTTACGCCATCGTTGACCTTTTTGATCAGGCCAGCTTTGAGCATTGCAGCGGTATCAACCACAGTGCCGTCTTCAAAACGATCCAGGTCGCTGACCTTGATGGTGGTGTAGACGGTAGCAAAAATGTTGTTAAAGCCACGCTTCGGCAGACGGCGAGCCAGAGGCATCTGGCCACCTTCAAAGCCCGGGCGTTTTGCACCGGAGCGAGCTTTCTGACCTTTGTGACCGTAACCAGCGGTTTTACCGTTGCCGGAAGCTGCGCCACGGCCCTTGCGTTTCGCCGGGCGAGTTGCGCCAGCAGCGGGTTTCAATTCATGGAGCATCATTTTAGTGCACCTCCTTGCTTTTACGCTTTGGTAACCTCGACGAGGTGGGAAATTTTGACGATCTTGCCAGCAGTTGCTGCGTTATCCGGCTGGACAGAAACTTTGCCCACGCGGGTCAGGCCCAAGCTGGTAGCAGTTGCGATCTGGTCTTTTTTGCGGCCGGAAAGGCTGCGAACCAGTTTCACAGTGATGGTGCCCTCGACTTTTTCAGCTTTCTTAGCAGCTGCTTTTTTCGGGGCCTTCTCTGCTGCAGTTTTCTTTGCCGGTGCTTTCTCAGCGTCCTTTTTCGGAGCAGCTTTCTTAGCAGCGGGCTTTTTCGCAGCGGTGGTTTTTGCTGCTGCGGGTTTTTTGGCGGCGGTCTTCTTGGCCGGCGCTTTTTTCTCTACTACTTCTTCAGTAGCTACAGTGGTGTTTGCTTCTGCCATGAGTACTGCCTCCTTATCCTAAGATTTCTTTAACGGTTTTGCCACGAATTGCAGCAACCTGCTCTGCGGTGCGCAGAGTTTTCAGACCGTTAATAGTTGCGATAACAACGTTGCAGGGATTGTTGGTGCGTACGCATTTGGTACGGATGTCCTTAATGCCTGCAACTTCAACAACTGCACGAACCGGGCCGCCAGCGATAACGCCGGTACCGGGAGCAGCCGGACGCAGAATAACGTGACCTGCGCCAAACAGACCGAGGGTCTCGTGAGGAATGGTGGTACCTTTCAGAGAAACCTGGATCATGTTCTTTTTAGCTTCTTCGATGCCCTTGCGGATTGCTTCGGGAACCTCGGAAGCTTTACCGAGACCATAACCGATTTTGCCTTTGCCGTCGCCGACAACTACGAGGGCCGAAAACTTAAAGATACGGCCACCTTTTACGGTTTTGGATACGCGGTTAATTGCGACGACCTTCTCGATATACTCGTTCTGGTCCTCGGAGCCTCTGCCGGCTCTTCTGTCGAATTTTTTATCAAATGCCACTTTTGTATCCTCCCCTTACAGCTCAAGGCCGCCCTCACGGGCGCCCTCGGCCAGAGCTTTCACACGGCCGTGGTAGACATAGCCGCCGCGGTCGAACACCACTTTGGTGATGCCCTTCTCCTGGGCTGCTTTCGCGACTGCGAGGCCAACCTTTTTGGCTGCTTCGATGTTGCTGCCGATTCCCTCAAAACCTTTGTCCATGGTAGATGCAGCTGCGAGCGTTACGCCTGCAACGTCATCAATGACCTGGGCATAGATGTGGGAGTTAGAGCGGAAAACATCGAGGCGCGGACAAGAGGCTGTGCCACTGATTTTACCGCGAACACGGCGGTGACGGCGAAGACGAGCTTCGTTTTTGTTCGGCTTATTAACCATCTTATTTCACTCCTTCGTTTATTTTGCGCCCTTACCGGCTTTACCCTCTTTACGGATAACGTACTCGCCAACATAGCGGATACCTTTACCCTTGTAAGGCTCGGGCGGACGTTTCTCGCGGATTTCCGCGGCAAACTGACCTACGCGCTGTTTGTCGATGCCGTGCACAGTAATGTGGTTGGCATCGGGCACTTCGATGGTGATGCCATCGGTTTCAGGTACGATGACCTGATGAGAGTAACCCAGGTTCATGACGAGGTTCTGGCCCTGCTTTGCAGCACGGTAACCAACGCCCTGGATCTCGAGTGCTTTCTTAAAGCCTTCCGTTACGCCAACAACCATGTTGTTGACGAGGGTGCGGGACAGGCCATGGAGGCTGCGAGCCTCTTTATCATCATTGGGGCGAGACACGATGATCTCTTCGCCCTGCTGCTCAACTTTGATGAGCGGGTGAAGGGTGGAATTCAAGGTGCCTTTGGGGCCCTTAACAGTGACATTGCTGCCCTCGATAGCAACAGTGACGCCTGCCGGGATGACGATGGGTTTTCTTCCGATTCTCGACATTGTCTAATTCCCCTCTCTTACCACACAAAGGCGAGGACTTCGCCGCCGCAGTTCTGTGCGCGAGCAGTTCTGTCCGTCATAACGCCTTTGGAAGTGGAAACGATTGCAGTACCAAGGCCTTTCATGACCTTGGGCATATCCTCACAGTTGGTGTAGATACGCAGACCGGGTTTGGAAACCCGGCGAAGTCCGGTGATAGCCGGGGTATTGTTCTCGCCGTATTTGAGCGTAACAGTAATAACGCCCTGTTTGTCGTCCTCTTTCAGCTGCATACCCTTGACATAGCCCTCGTCTAACAAAATCTGGCAGATCGCCTTCTTCAGGTTAGAAGCGGGAATATCTACTGTCGAGTGTTTTGCAGAACTGGCATTCCGAATACGGGTGAGCAGATCAGCGATAGGGTCGGTGATGTGCATGCCATGTACCTCCTTTTATAGTAGATAGATTACCAACTTGCTTTCCTTACGCCGGGAATTTCGCCTTTATAAGCGAGCTCCCTGAAGCAAATACGGCAAACGCCATATTTGCGCAGATAAGCGTGAGGGCGGCCACAGATTTTGCAACGATTATAAGCACGGGTGCTGTATTTCGGTGCAAGCTGCTGCTTTACTTTCATGGATGTTTTAGCCATTAGTTACCCTCCCTTAGTTTGCGAACGGGGCGCCGAGCGCACGGATGAGCTCTTTTGCCTCTTCGTCAGTCTTCGCGGTGGTGACGAACACGATGTCCATGCCACGAATAGCATCGATCTTATCGTAATCGATCTCCGGGAAGATCAGCTGCTCTTTGATACCCAAAGAGTAGTTGCCACGGCCGTCGAATGCGTCGCCGTTGATGCCGCGGAAGTCGCGAACGCGCGGAAGCGAAACGCTGAACAGGCGGTCAACAAACTCGTACATTTTCTCACCGCGCAGGGTGACTTTGGCGCCGATGGGCTGGCCTTCGCGAAGTTTAAAGTTCGCGACGGATTTTTTCGCCTTGCAGACGATGGGTTTCTGACCGGTGATCTTGGAAAGGTCTCCGAGGATAGCTTCCATAATCTTCGGGTTGTCGCGAGCCTCACCGCAGCCGCAGTTGATGACAATTTTGTCAAGCTTCGGGATCTGCATGACGCTCTTATAGCCAAATTTGCTCATAAGGGCGGGAGCAATCTCTTTGGCGTAAGTTTCTTTCAATCTAGCCATTGTTTAAACTCCTCCCTTAAAATTCTGCGCCGCATTTTTTGCAGACGCGCACTTTTTTGCCGTTGTTTACGATATGGCCGACGCGAGTGGCTTTGCCACACTTCGGGCATACAGGCATAACTTTGGAAGCATAAATCGCGGACTCTGCTTTCACGATACCGCCCTGCTCACCCTCACGACGGGGTTTCACATGTTTGGTAACCATGTTGCGGCCTTCGACGATAACTTTGCCTTCCTTCGGGCTGACCTGTAATACCTTACCGGTGTTACCGCGGTCTCTGCCGCTGATAACCATAACGGTATCGCCGGTCTTAACATGAACTTTACTCATTTTAAAACCTCCTTACAGCGATTCCGGAGCCAGGCTCAAGATCTTCAGGTAGCCGCCCTCGCGAAGCTCGCGGGCCACGGGTCCAAAAATACGGGTGCCTCTCGGGTTTTTATCTTCTTTAATGATAACAGCAGCGTTTTCGTCGAAACGAATGTAGGAGCCATCATCACGGCGCAGGCCTTTTTTGCTACGGACGATAACAGCCTTAACGACCTCGCCCTTCTTGACCATGCCGCCGCCGGGGGTAGTTTTCTTTACAGAAGCGACGATGACGTCGCCAATGTTGGCATATCTCTTACGGGAACCGCCAAGCACGCGAATGCACATAAGCTCTTTTGCACCGGTGTTGTCGGCCACTTTGAGATAGGTTTGCATCTGTACCACAGTTGCGTCCTCCTTTCAAAGTAACAGGCTTATTTCGCCTTTTCTACGATGTTGACCAGTCTCCAGCGTTTGTCTTTCGACAGCGGGCGGGTCTCCATAATCACTACACGGTCACCGATGTGAGCCTCATTATTTTCGTCATGAGCCTTAAACTTAACGGTACGTTTGATGATTTTCTTGTAGAGAGGGTGTGCGACGTGGTCAGCGATTGCAACCACGATGGTTTTGTCCATTTTGTCCGACACTACAACGCCGGTACGAGTTTTGCGTAAATTGCGCTCCATTGTTTAACTCCTCCCTCTCTCTTACTGTGCGTCCTTGAGCTCAATGCCACGAAGTGCAGTTTTCACACGGGCAATGTCTCTTTTGACGGCTTTAATGCGCTGCGGATTTTCGAGCTGGTTGATGGCATGCTGAAAACGCAGGTTGAACAGCTCTTCTTTCAGCTCGGCCAGTTTCTTTGCAAGATCAGCCGCGCTCATTTTTGCAAGCTCATTCGCTTTCATTATTCAGCTACCTCCTCTTCCTCTCTTTTCACAAACTTGCATTTAACGGGCAGTTTGTGTGCAGCAAGGCGCATAGCCTCGCGAGCATTTTCTTCGGAAACACCGGCGATCTCAAACAGGATGCGGCCGGGTTTGACGACTGCGACCCAGTACTCCGGGCTGCCTTTACCAGAACCCATTCGGGTTTCTGCCGGCTTCTCGGTAACGGGCTTATCAGGGAAAATTTTGATCCACACCTGGCCGCCACGTTTGATGTAGCGAGTCAGTGCGATACGAGCGGCTTCGATCTGGTTCGAGGTGATCCATGCCGGCTCGAGAGCCTGCAGACCAAACTCGCCCTGGTTGACCTTATTGCCGCGCTGTGCCTTGCCTTTGAGGCGACCGCGCTGTTGGCGACGGTATTTAACGCGTTTCGGTAAAAGCATTATTTGCTGCCTCCTTCTTTACGGGGTTTAGCGCCCTTCAGCACTTCGCCCTTATAAATCCAGACCTTAACGCCGATCTTACCATAGGTGGTGTTTGCCTCAGCAAAACCATAGTCGATGTCAGCACGCAGAGTCTGCAGGGGGATGGTGCCCTCATGATAGCTCTCAGAGCGGGCGATATCTGCGCCACCCAAACGGCCGCCGACCTGAGCTTTAATGCCCTTAGCGCCAAGACGCATGGTACGGCCGATGCACTGTTTCATTGCGCGGCGGAAAGCCACACGACGCTCCAGCTGAGAAGCGATATTCTCTGCAACGAGCTGTGCATTTACGTCGGGGTTTTTCACCTCGAGGATGTTGACCAAGACTTTTTTGCCGGTCATTTTCTCGAGCTGAGCAGCGATTTTCTCTTTCTCCTCGCCACCGCGGCCGATAACCATGCCGGGTTTTGCGCAGAAGATGGTTACTTTGACAATGGCAGTGCCAGTTGCGTCATTGTAACGCTCGATTTCGATCTTGGGAACGCCGGCGTTGTAAAGCTGTTTTTTCAGCACTTTACGAATGTTGTAGTCCTCTACGAGGGTGTCGCCGAACTCTTTTTTGCTGGTAAACCAGCGGCTGTCCCAGTCTTTAATGACACCAACACGGAAACCGTGGGGATTAACTTTCTGACCCATGCTGTTTTACCTCCTTACCCTTCGATCTCTTTAAGAACAACCGTGATGTGGCTAGTTCTCTTGAGGATTCTGTATGCGCGGCCCTGTGCACGGGGCATAACTCTTTTCAGGGTCGGGCCCGGGGTGACATAGCACTCTGCAACATACAGGTTGTTTTTGTCCATATTGAAATTGTTTTCCGCATTTGCAGCAGCAGATTTCACCAGCTTGTAAAGGAGCTCAGAGGCGGCCTTCGGGGTGTACTGCAGAATTGCAAGCGCCTTATCAAGGGGTTCGTTGCGGATCAAGTCCAGAACGATGGAAACCTTGCGAGGCGAAATGCGAGCATAGCTTAATTTAGCTTTTGCTTCCATTGTTTGAATCCTCCTCCTTACTTCGATGTTTTGGAGCCGCCATGACCCTTAAAGGTACGGGTCGGTGCGAACTCACCAAGCTTGTGGCCAACCATGTCTTCAGTGACATAGACGGGCACGTGCTTACGGCCGTCATGCACCGCGAAGGTGTGGCCGACGAACTGCGGGAAAATCGTAGAGGAGCGGCTCCAGGTTTTGAGCACGCGCTTCTCGCCTGCGGCGTTCATTTCTTTCACGCGCTTAAGCAGAGCGGCCTGTACGAAAGGTCCTTTTTTAATACTTCTACCCATGATGCTCTCCCCTCCTTATCTTTTTTCTGCACGTTTGACAATGAACTTGTCAGAACGGTTGTGCTTTTTGCGGGTTTTGTAGCCCATGGTGGGTTTGCCCCACGGAGTAACAGGGCTGGGACGACCAACGGGGCTTTTGCCCTCACCGCCGCCGTGCGGGTGATCACAGGGGTTCATGACCGAGCCGCGGACGGTCGGACGCCAACCGAGGTGACGTTTGCGACCGGCTTTACCGATGTTGACGTTCTCGTGGTCGATGTTACTGACCTGGCCGATGGTTGCCACGCAGTTCAGCGGGATGTTGCGCATCTCGCCGGACGGCAGACGAACCAGTGCATAGCCGTTCTCTTTTGCCATCAGCTGAGCCTGATTGCCAGCGGAACGAACCAGCTGTGCGCCTTTGCCGGGGTACAGCTCAACGTTGTGGATGATGGTACCAACGGGAATGTTAGCAAACGGCAGGCAGTTGCCCGGTTTGATGTCAGCATGCACACCGCTAACAACAACGTCGCCGACAGCCAGGCCGTGCGGTGCGATGATGTAGCTTTTGGTGCCGTCTTCGTACTGAATCAGAGCGATAAAAGCGCTGCGGTTCGGGTCATACTCGAGGGTTTTGACCTCTGCGGGCATGTCGATCTTTTTGCGTTTGAAATCGATGACGCGGTACTTGGTACGGTTGCCGCCGCCGTGATGGCGAACGGTGATGCGGCCAGTGTTATTGCGGCCGCTTTTGTGTTTCATCGGCTCGAGCAGGCTTCTTTCCGGCTCGACCTTAGAAAGAACCGAGTAATCGGTGACCGTCATACCACGACGGCCCGGTGTAGTCGGTTTGTACTTCTTGATGGCCATTACTATTTCACTCTCCTTATGAGCTTCGCGGGGTCATATGCCCCATACTTGAAAGCGTCGTGCGCTTTCTATCAAGTCAACGCGGGTCTAAAATTAGACCATGCTCTCAAAGAACGCAATGCCTTTGGAGTCTTTCGCAAGGGTGATAATCGCTTTCTTGGTAGAAGCGGTATAACCTGCGTTAGCGCCCTGGCGGCGGAAACGGCCGCGCACGCTGATGGTGTTGACTTTCTCTACCTTAACGCCGAACAGCTCTTCGCAAGCGCGAGCGATGTCGACTTTGGTTGCAAAGGTAGCCACCTTGAAGGTGTATTTTTTCTGCTGCATGTTCTGCATGGAAGCCTCGGTGATGACGGGCTTCAGAATGATGTCCTGTGCTGCAACTTTCATTACGCGAATACCTCCTCGAGCTTTTTCGCGGCATCCACGTTGATGACCAGTTTGCGAGCATTGATGACGTCATAAACGTTCATCGCAGTTGCAACAGCAGTCTTCACGCCAGCAATGTTTGCTGCGCTCTTGACGAGCTTCTGGTCAACTTCGGGAGCAACGATCAGGCTTTTGCCGGTAGCACCAACTGCAGTCAACATATTGACAACAGTCTTGGTTTTGAACTCGGTAACATCGAATTTGTCGACGATGACGAGGTCGCCACTGGCTGCCTTTGCGGACAGCGCGCTGAACATTGCAAGGCGTTTCACCTTTTTGTTCAGGGTGTAGCTGTAATCACGGGGTTTGGGGCCGAGTGCGATGCCGCCGTGGGTCCACTGCGGAGAGCGGATAGAACCCTGACGAGCACGGCCGGTGCCTTTCTGACGCCACGGTTTTGCGCCGCCGCCGGAAACTTCGCTGCGGGTCTTGGTGCTCTGAGTGCCCTGGCGCTGGTTAGCGAGGAAGTTGACAACTGCCGCATGCATAACGCGCTCGTTGGGCTCAATGCCGAAGATGGCGTCGGAAAGCTCGATCGTGGAAACTTTCTTGCCGGACATATCCATAACATCAAATTTCGCCATTTTGCTTTCCTCCTTTACGCCTTAACGCTATCGCTCAGGGTAACAATGCTGCCCTTTGCACCGGGCACAGCGCCCTTGATAGCAATAAGATTATTTTCAGTGTCGATTTTGACGACTGTGAGATTCTGCACAGTCACACGCTCTGCGCCGAGGTGGCCGGGGAGCTTTTTGCCCTTAAAGACACGGCTCGGGGTCGAGCAGGAGCCGTTGGAACCAGCGTGGCGTGCCACAGGGCCGGTGCCGTGAGACTCACGAAGACGGTGGCCGTTCCAACGTTTGATGGTGCCGGCGTAGCCTTTACCTTTGCTGAAGCCTGCAACGTCGATGTGGTCGCCAGCTGCAAAGGTGTCTGCTTTTACGATGTCGCCAACAGCAACAGCAGAGATGTCGTCCAGGCGGAACTCGCGGAGGGTGCGCTTCGGAGCAACGTCTGCTTTATCGAAGTGACCTTTCGCAGGTTTGCTGACTTTCTTTGCGGAGATGTCGCCGTAACCGAGCTGCACAGCTTCATAGCCATCGCTTTCAACGGTTTTCTTCTGGACAACAACGCAGGGGCCAGCCTCGATGATAGTGACAGGAACAACCTTGCCCTTTTCATCGAACAGCTGAGTCATGCCCAGCTTCTTGCCGATAATACCTTTTTGCATTTTTATGCCTCCTAATAGGTTATTGGTTGAAGGCGTTCGCCCTCAACATGACCTCTCCGATGAGAGACGAGTTTGAAATCCGGTTTGTTTAAGGAGTAACTCTTAAATTAGCCTTTGATCTCGATCTCGACGCCCGCGGGGAGCTGCAGGCTCTGAAGAGCCTCAACCGTCTTGTTGGACGGTTTCAGAATGTCGATCAGACGCTTATGGGTGCGCATCTCGAACTGCTCACGGCTATCCTTATACTTGTGGACAGCGCGCAGAATGGTAACGACCTCTTTGTCGGTGGGCAGGGGGATCGGGCCGGAAACCCGAGCGCCTGTCCGCTTAGCGGTCTCCACGATGCGCTCCGCAGCGGTGTCGATGAGCTGATGATCATAGCTCTTCAAACGAATTCTGATTTTCTCCTTGACTGCCAATGTAATCGCCTCCTTGATTTTTGTCTGCCTGGCGGTTAACAAATACTGAACACCGCGCCGGGTGTATCACGCTTTTGCATGAAGAAAGCCGGTGAACCGCTAGGCGCAGTTCTCCCGGACAAGCCATCACGCAAAGTTCGTGGAAATTGGACCCACACGGGGGTCATAACCCTTTGCAATCAGTATTTTGTCGCCCGGTTCATGATCGGACATACTCGGCGGAAAAACCCATGCTAGGCATGGCAACCTCCCGCTTCAACGCATATCTGCCCCTGCTGAATGCCAGGGGCATCGCAGTCGCCTAATCATAATACAATAAAACCCCAAGCAATGCAAGGGGTTTTTAAAAAAATTATAGAATTTTTCAAAAAAAGTTTGTACGTTTCACCAAAGATGAATTTTCTCTCACTCTATACTGGTTTTTTCTAAGAAAATTCATAAATTCGCTTATTTCTTGCAATTTTTGGTGAGTTCTTCCAGTACTGCGGCATCTGGTGTGATATATGCGGTTTCATAGTGCTCATAAAGCACCATGCCTGGTGCGAGATCGCCGGTCTTGCGAATGTTTTTCACCTCGGTGTAATCAACCGCTACCTTAGCAGACGCTGCCTGGCTGGAGTGGTGTACCGCCAGCATTGCAGCTTCGTTTTTGGTGGAATCGGGAATCTCCTGCCCTTCGCTCATTACGACCGTGTGGCTGCCCGGTGCATTTTTGGTATGAAACCACAAATCTTTGCCGCGCGCTGTGTGCAGTGTCAGTTTATCATTCTGCAAGTTGTTGCGCCCTACCAAAATTGTAAATCCATCGCTGGAGGTATAGCGAATAAAATCAGCAGGCTTCTGCTTTTTATTTTTCAGTTTATAGCTGCGTAGGTAGCCCTGTGCTTTCAGCTCAGCGCGGATCTCTTCCAGCGCAGGCTCCCCTGTTGCTACTTCAACTTCATACAGCACTGTCGTCAGATATTCAATCTCCCGCTGCCCTTCTTCGAGCAGCTTCACCAGCATCTTGGCCGCAGTCAGCTTCTTTTTGTACTCTTTAAAATACTTCTGCGCATTTGCCGATGGCGAAAGCCTTGCATCCAGCTTAATCGCAATCGGCTGCCCATCGTAATAGTTGGTCACTGTTACGCTGCGGGCTCCTTTTTCAATGGCGTAAAGGTTCGCTTGCAGCAGCTCGCCACAAATGCGCAGATGATCGGCGTCGTTGCTTTCCTTCTGCTCTTCCATACGGGCATTTTGCTTGCGGCGGGCACGCTCAAGCAGGTTCTGTACAGACTTGGTCAAATCCCTGCTCTTTTGACGCATTCTCTCCGCCGCATCTTTGACGGCGTAGTAATCATCCAGCAGAGCGCTGTAACTTTCGTTTTCTATCAATTTGCATGCCGGCAAGTACTGTGTAAGCGGTACGAAACTAAACTCGATTGGTTTCCCCTCTGCGGTACATACCGTCGTGGGTGTTCCCCCGGTTGCGTACAGCGCACGCAAAGCATCAATGCCTTGCGCCAATTTTTGTGCATCGTCATCTGTCAGCTCGTCTGCTGCCAGTTTGCCCTCACCCAGCGCGCGGAACGTAATTTCGCGGCAAACCACCGGGCCAATGCCACCCGCACAGCGCATAAGTGCCGCAGCAACATCGGTCTGCTGGCTGCGTACCGCAGCAACCAGTTCGGTTGCTGGCACCTGCATAAAGCTGGGCTTGTCCTGCTGCGGGGGCAAAGTGTAAGGCAGGCCGGGCAGCAACTGACGCAGCTCCGACGCCTCAAAATCGACCCGTTTGAGCGCGTCGATGATTTTGCCCTCGCCGTTAATTACTACCAAATTCGAATAGCGGCCCATCAACTCGGCGGCCAGCGTAACCGTGACAGTGTCACCCATTTCGCTGGTGCAGGTAAAATCTAAAAATATAATGCGCTCCCCTTCCACAGTGCGTACATCGTCCAGCCGTCCGCCGGTAAGATATTTGCGCAGCAGCATACAAAAGGAAGGCGGCGTCTGCGGATTTTCGAATTTCTCATTGGTAATGCCGATGCGTGCCGAGCCGCTGCGTGCCGAAACAAACAATTTGAAGTTTTCGGTACGGCTGCGCATGGCAATCAGCACCTCGTCACGTGTAGGCTGAAATATTTTATCAATGCGGGCAGAGAGCATTTTTTCCCTTAACTCTTTTGCCAGCAGCGCGAGGGTCGCAGCATCAAGTGCCATCATCCTCACCTCGTTTCTATTGGATTCTAATAAATTAAATTGTAGTCGCTGCCGGTATCTCTATTATACCTTATATATAAGTAAATGGATCCTTGCAGCGACGGCTGACCAGAACGCGCAGGCCGGGGAAGTTTTTTGCAAGGCGATCAGCAAGGACCGGCACAACAGGATATTCGGTACCAAAATGGCCTGCGGTGACTATGCTGATGCCAGCGTGCTTCGCGTCAATTGCCTCGTGGTGGCTCGCCTCTCCGGTGAGCAAGCAGTCTGCACCCGCAGCCAGTGCCGACCAGATAAAGTCTCCGCCGCTGCCACCAACAAGCGCCAGTCGAGAAATCGGCTTGCCGGTATCCGCCAGCTTGACTTGAGTATTGAACTTCTCTTTGCAGAGCGCAGCCAATTCAGCTGCACTTATTGGCGCGCGCAGCTGGCCGATACGGCCCAGTTCATCAAGCTTTTGCACATTAGTCAGACCGAAAATGGCAGCAAGCACGTCATTCACGCCGCCTTCTGCTGCATCCAGGTTGGTGTGCATACAAATGCCGCTGATGTTCTTTTTTATCATCCGGTAAACGACGTCTCCTCTGCGTACACTGCGCAGCGGCTTGAAGATAACAGGATGATGCGAAACAATCAGTTGGCAGCCCGACATCTCCGCTTCGGCCACAATCTCGTCAGTGATGTCCAGTGCAACCATCACACTGGTTACATCCCCGCCACAGTCCACTAGCGTACCGACGTTGTCCCAATCTTCCGCCAGCTCTTTTGGGGCCAATTGGCTTAGATAGTCGTAGACTTCTTCTATTCTAGGCATCGTTCCACTTCCTTTGCAACCTCTTCACAAAGTTTTTCTTCCTCTGCTAAATCTAAGTAGCGTCCAGAGGCTTTTTTGCCATCCAGTTCTTTTTTCAGTTTTGTGTAAACCTTTCGCAGATACCCTAATGTCGCTTTTCCACTGCCTTGCGTATGAAGCCCCAGCGTGTAAAACAGCTCACTTTGCAATAGGGATACCCCGGTATATCGCACTTCCATGATGGTGTACCAATACTTGCCCTGGCTGATAGGCGTCTCGCTGCATAGCTCATACCCGTTTTGGTAAAGCCAGCGCCGCAGCTCCGGATGACCGGTAGCAGGCACAAAGACAAAATGGTATGCTTCACTTTTGGTCCATGGCGCGGCCTCTAAAATCTCGGCAATCGTTTCACCGCCCATACCAGCGATAACAATATCTTTGACTTCTCCGGCAGAAATCACCGAAACCCCATTGCCAAGCCGGCACTCTACCTTATCTGCCTGCCCCGCGCGGCGCACTGTGTCTTTTGCTTTGGAAAGCGGTTCCGGCCGTAGATCGGCAGCAATTACATATGGGCTTTTGCCGCTTTGCGCCAAAAACGCAGAAAGCTTGCCGTGGTCACAGCCAATATCCGCCACCGGCACCCCGGGGCGGACCTTTGCTGCAACAGCGGCAAGCCGCGCATCTAAAACGATTTTTTCCATTTATTTGCTGGCGTGTGCGTTCAGCTTTGCAAGCAGTGCTTCCACATCGGTGCCATGCACCATGCAAGCCTGCTCAATCGTTTCGCCGCGGGAAGACGGGCAGCCCAGACAGTGCATTCCAATTTCGAGGAAATACGGTGCAGTGCTCGGGTCTTTATCCAGAATATCGCCAATAATTGTATCTTTTGTGTAAGTCATTAAAAACACCTCTTATTTTGTATTGAGCCTTTGTCGCTTAACTTGGCTGTATTTTATTATTGTACCCAACAAAACTCTATTTTGCAAGGGCGCGCCCTGTATATTTTACGGGCTTTTACGGCATACTTGGTATAGATTTTTGAATGTGCGAACCTGAGAACGCGGCGTTGGTTTGCACATAATATAAGAAAGGACAGAGGAATCATGGTTCAAAAAATTAGTCTGCTTTTATTAATTGTCGGCGGCCTTAACTGGGGACTCATCGGCATCTTCAATTTTAACGCTGTCGGCTGGCTCTTTGGTGGCAGTGCTTCTATGTTGGCCCGTATTATCTTTACGATTGTGGGCCTTGCAGCGCTGATTGCTATTCCCGCTCTTTTCTCCTCCGATTCATCTCCGGACATTCCCGGCGATGTAGAGTAGCCTTTGCAAAATACAAAGTACCCTGTAGCGATGTTTGCTGCAGGGTGCTTTTTTGTTTTGTTGATTTGTCCCTTATTAATATAGCACAAAGTTGGCGGCCCTCTTTACGGCCCAAATAAACACAAAGTGCCTTGAGGCTAGTCTGCTCCAAGGCACTTTGTATATTGAAATCAATTTAAAAAGCGAGGGTGCTTTTGTTATTTTTTCTGATAGCTCTTGCAGAAGTGCGGGGTAGCAACTGCATTTTGTGCCTGAGCCTGATGAGTAACTTCAATCGTTGCAAGGCTGCATTTGCTGCACTCTACGTTATATGCACACTCACTCACATCACATTTTACACCACTGTTATTCATAGTATAAAACCTCCTTTTTCATTAAAAAATGATTGTTTCGGTAGTATACGAAGCGCACCGGCGAAAATGCAAGGAATATTCTGGTGTTTGTGCTTTTAATAAAGCTCGGTGAAAGAAGCTTTCTCTTTAATCGAAAACTGACTTTTATGAAAATCCAGCAACCCCTCCTGTTTCATTTTGCTTAGTTCATTTGACATAGCACTTCTATCAACGCAAAGATAGTCTGCCATCTGCTGGCGATTAAAGGGCACAATAAATTGGTTGCTGCCTGCACTTACCGCCTGAGCAGATAAATATGAAAGCAGTCGCCCCCGAATGGACTTGGGCGTAGTATGGAAAATTTTGCGAGAAAGCGCCAGATTTTTTTGTGCTGTCACCCAAAGCAAATTCTGTACCAGACGCTGGTGCGCGCCGCAGGAATTCGAACAGGTGGCAAGCAGCCGCGACACCTCTAAAAACAGCACCTGGCACTCCTCCGCCGCTACCACATTAACCATCAGCGGCTCGCCGGGCAGACAAGCATAGGTTTCGCCAAACACCTGCCCCGGCCCAATATTGTCTAAAATATTTTTATTGCCCCAGATATCGTCATTTTCAATATTAACACCACCGGCAAGCACCATGCCCATGGCATAGATGGCGTCCCCCATATGATAAATGGTTTCGCCTTTGCTAAAGCTTTTCTTTTCTGCTTGCAAGCAAACCAGCACATCTTTCGCTTCCTGTTCCGACATTCCGCGAAATAGTGCAAACTTGATGAGTAAATTGTAATTCATAGCTCTCCTCGTTTTTGTTGTTTAAACAACATAAATGGTGGAATCATTATATTATAATCAAAGCATAAAGTCAACCACACAAAAAGGAGTGCTTTTTATGATTCGAAAAATTATTGAGATAAATGAAGAAAAATGCAACGGCTGCGGCCTTTGTGCCAAAGCCTGTCACGAAGGTGCCATTGGCATGGTAAACGGCAAAGCAAAACTGCTGCGCGATGATTACTGTGATGGCCTTGGCAACTGCCTGCCCGCCTGCCCCACCGGGGCCATCAGCTTTACGGAGCGCGAAGCCGCTGCTTACGACGAGGCTGCTGTGCTGGCAAACCAGAAACAAAAAGAAGCCGCCGCCCCCCTGCCTTGCGGCTGTCCGGGCAGCCAGTCGCGCACCATTTCGTACGAGGAGGCTCCGGAAGTGCAAGCCTTTGCTGCGCCCACCTCTCAGCTTCGTCAATGGCCGGTACAGATTAAACTTGCTCCAGTCAATGCGTCCTACTTTAGCGGCGCCCATCTGCTGATTGCCGCAGACTGCACCGCTTATGCCTACGCAAACTTTCATCAGGAATTTATGCGCAACAAAGTAACGCTGATTGGCTGCCCCAAACTGGACTCGGTAGATTACAGCGAAAAACTCACCGAAATTATTCGCCAAAACGACATTAAAAGTGTCACGGTGGTGCGTATGGAAGTGCCTTGCTGCGGCGGCATTGAACATGCTGCGGTTACTGCCTTGCAGCAAAGCGGTAAATTTATCCCTTGGCAGGTTGTCACCATTTCTACTGATGGCCGAATTTTAGAATAATTTTGGGAAGACTGTTCTTGTCATGCTTTTCTGCATGACCCAACCGCAAAACGCGGCAATTGAAAGGAGCATTGTTATGAAATTCTTTGTTAATGACGCTTGCATCGGCTGTGGCCTGTGTGCCTCAACCTGCCCGGAAGTATTTAAAATGACCGACACCGGCCTTGCAAAAGCAGTAGACGCTGAGGTTGCGCCGGATGCAGAAGCCTCTGCGCTGGAAGCACAGTCTGGCTGCCCTGTCGCTGCTATTGAAACCGTTTAATCGAAAGGAGCTCGCTTCATGTCCATGATAAAAAATCTGGCGCATGAGCAGGTGCTGGACCTTGCCTCACAGGTGGAGGTCCAGCCCGGCCAGATCGTCAGCAAAACTCTCTCGCAAAATGCTGCTGTTAGCGTTACTTTGTTTGCCTTTGATACAGGCGAAGAAATCAGCACCCACGATTCCGCCGGTGACGCGATGGTCACCGTACTCGAAGGTGTGGGGCAGTTTACTGTAGATGGAAAAGTTTATGAACTTGCTGCAGGGCAATCGCTTGTAATGCCAGCACAAAAACCTCATGCTGTTTTTGCAAAAGAAAAATTCAAGATGAGTCTTTTGGTCGTTTTCCCCTACAACAAATAAACGCTTATTCTACTAAAGGAGAAATTTAAGATGGATACAAAAATGTTTTGCTTCCAGTGTGAGCAGACAGCCGGTTGCTCCGGCTGTACCGGCAACGCTGGTGTCTGCGGTAAATCCGCGTCAAATGCCAATTTGCAAGATGAGCTGACCGGTGCTTTGATTGGGCTGGCCCGTGCTTGCGCCAACAATCCCAAAACCGAGAATACCGACCGCATTATTCTTGAAGGGCTTTTCACTACAATCACCAATGTCAACTTCAATGATGAAACGGTACGCGCCCTAACAGAAAAAGTAAGTGCAGAAAAAAGCCGCATCGTACCGGGCTGCACTGCCTGTGCTTCTCGCTGTGGCAGCACCGACAATTACGACCTCAAGCGCCTGTGGAATGCAAATGAGGACATTCGCTCCTTGAAATCTTTGATTCTTTTTGGTATTCGCGGCATGGCTGCTTACGCTTACCATGCGATGGTGCTGGGTTACACCAGCGATGAGGTCAACGCCTTCTTCTACAAGGCACTTTACGTGCTTGCCGAAGATTGGGGTATGGAAGAACTGCTGCCGGTCGTCATGGAAGTCGGCAAGGTGAATCTTGCCTGCATGGAGCTGCTCGACAAAGCCAACACCGAAACTTTTGGCACTCCCGTTCCCACCACTGTGCCACTGACCATTGAAAAAGGCCCCTTCATCGTCATTACCGGGCACGACCTGTATGATTTAAAGCTGCTTTTGGAACAGACCGAGGGCAAAGGAATCAACATCTACACTCACGGCGAGATGTTGCCTGCGCATGCTTACCCGGAGCTGAAGAAATATTCGCATCTTAAAGGCAATTTCGGCACTGCATGGCAAAATCAGCAAAAAGAATTCGATCATCTCCCGGCACCGGTGCTGTTTACCACCAACTGCTTGATGCCAGTTAAAGCAAGTTACGCCGACCGTGTCTTTACTACTGAGGTTGTTTCTTACCCTGAAATGGTACATATCGGAGAGCCACGCGACTTTACCCCTGTCATTGAAAAAGCTTTAGAGCTTGGTGGCTATGCACA
Source organism: Pygmaiobacter massiliensis (assembly GCF_900199435.1). GTDB lineage: Bacteria > Bacillota > Clostridia > Oscillospirales > Ruminococcaceae > Pygmaiobacter > Pygmaiobacter massiliensis. Next base: position 1,218,305 of record NZ_OAML01000003.1, on the reverse strand, counting down.
AGACACCCTGCTGACAGGCATCAATGGCGGCAGTACCGTTATGACCGGTTTTGGTCATGGCACTGTTCTCTCGGTCGCAGACCAGGTAGTAGCTGCTGTTAAATCAGGCGCAATTAAGCATTTCTTCCTCGTAGGCGGATGCGATGGCGCACGTCCGGGCCGCAACTATTATACCGATTTTGTTCGCCAGACACCGGACGACACCATTATTCTCACTTTGGCCTGTGGCAAATACCGTTTCAATGACCTTGATCTTGGTACGATTGGCGGTCTACCCCGTCTGATGGATATGGGCCAGTGTAACGACGCTTACAGCGCCATCAAAGTTGCTGTTGCCCTTGCCGAAGCCTTCGGCTGTGGCGTCAACGAGCTGCCGCTTTCCATGGTGCTCTCTTGGTACGAGCAGAAGGCTGTCTGCATTTTACTGACACTTCTTTATCTCGGCATCAAAAATATTCGCCTTGGTCCTACACTGCCGGCTTTCGTTTCTCCCAATGTGTTGGCATACCTTGTCGAAAACTTTAGCATCGCCCCCACTACCACGCCGGAAGAAGATTTAAAAGCACTGCTCGGCTAATTTTGTTCGCATCTTCGTACAAAGCTTGCTTTTGCAACCAGTTGCACTGACTTGATAAAAAAGGACACCCGGACTTTCCGAATGGAAAGCCGGGTGTCCTTTTGTTTGGCGGTGGTGTTCCGGCCGTAGCATTCATTCGCTGCGGCAGTCGTCCTCCAAGAAATCGCCTTGCTTTGTTCAAACAAACAGATTTTTAATGCGTTCTACAAAGCTGGTCTTTTTCGCTGCCTTGTCTGCTGTGCCGTTATCTTTTTCTTTTGCCTTGGGCGCAGTGGTTTTCATCACAAACTGGGTGGTTACATCCGCACCGTCAGGTGCACCTGCATAGCTATGGTAGCTCTCAGCAGACTGCTGCATTTCGTCTAACACCTTTACTGCGGTGCCCGCATTTTTCAGCTCTTGCGAGCTGGTCAGCTTACTGATGCCCTCATTGTTATATTTAATGAGGCCATCGCGCAAGGTAACCGCGCCATTTGCAAGTTCTTTGCCGCCAGAAGCCAGTGCATCTGCGCCTTTTTTCGCCTCCGCTGCACCGGAAGCAAGCTTCGACGCGCCCGCACTTGCCTCGGCAACTGCTGCAGTATACTGACCCAGTCCGCTGATAAAGGCACGCACGCCATCCAAACTGCTGCGCAGAGATGCCATGGCCTGGTTTGCCCCTTCCAACTGTCCGGAACTGCTTACTGCATATGCAACGACCTGCTCATCAGTGCCAGCAGCAAGTGCTGCACTAACGAACTGAGCGTCGAGCGCCTTATTTTTCGCATCGGCAAGGCTTGCACCAAAAGCGGCCTGGTCCAATCCTGTGGGGTTGGCTGCGCGGTATGCCTTTGCACCGATTGCAAACACCAGCTGCAAAGTGCCTTCATCATAGCTGCCGGTGGGATCCATCATTGCTTTGGTTGCTTCAAACGCAGCGGCCAGTGCCCCTGCCTGCTGGTCTGCGGGCAGCGCGGCAAATGCCTGCTGCGCAGCTGCTGCATCACAGCCCTGCTGCTGCATAATTGCGCCGATGGCCATCGTTGTCAGAATGCTCTGCACCTCCGGCACAGCGTAAAAACCGCCGGCAGCTGCTATTGCAGCCTGCAACGCGGCCACCTGTGCCGCGTTGGTAGCTTTGGCGCCAGCGCCAGTTAGCAGGGTGGGCAAATCACTCTTATCGCCTTCCGCAACCATTTTGTTGGCGGTGTAAAGTACGGTGGTCACGCTTGCCTCATCCAGCGAGCCGCTTGCATTGATTGCTGCGCGGAGCTGGTTGCGTGCGCTTTCTTTTGCCTGTGTGCCTACTGCACCGAGAATAGAGTCCAGTACAGCACCGTAATTGTCATAGGTAAGTGCCGGAATTTCGCCAGCATATCCAGCAGCTTTCAGTTGTGCAGAAAGTTGCGAGTTAGCGTTGGAAAGGATGCCGTCGGCAATTGCCTGTGCACCTGCGGTCAATTCCCCACTTTTGCCGTTAAGGGTAGCCAAACCGCCAGAGAGCGTCGCTGCGCCACCGCTGAGGTCGCCAGTACCGGAAGCCAGTTTGTTTGCGCCGGTCGAAAGCTCGCTTGCGCCGTCTGCCAACTTTTTGCCGCCGTCAATCAGCTCATTGGTTGCAGTTTCAAGGTCATCCAGACTCGCAAAAACGTTGTCAAAATCGCCATTGCTGTTCTTCTCTTTCAGCAGGTCTGTGTCGCAGCTGCTGGCAATCATAAAGCTGGGTACTTCCAGATTTTTTACATCAGCTTCAATGGTTACAGTGTCTAACAAGTAGTCGTTTAAAGAATCAAGACGCCCCGTCATTAGTCCAGAGAGACTTTCGCGTACACCGGGCAGTGTTACAAAGCCCACAATCTGTTTTGAGCTGTCGGTTTGTACAATGCCATGGTCGGCAACGACATTTTCAAAATTGTCCACCGGTAATGCGCAGCCAACCACCGTTACAAACGGAGTCGCAATTTTACGGGATTTTCCGTCTACGGTTGCGGTGCGGGTTTCGTGGTTGGTCAAGGCCAGCTTCATCACCAGATGGCCGCTTTTGCCTGCGGCTTCTTCTGCGGTCACCTTTTTGCCGTCAAGAACATAGGTGATTTCTACTGTAACCGGCAGCTGCCCCTGAGAAATGCCCTGATAATAAACGTCGCGATCCTGGGTGCTCCACTGCAAAAAACCGTTTTTATCTACCGGCACCTCGCTGGTTTTCAGGTTAACAATATCGGCAAGCTGTGCACGGTCCTGGATATTGCCAAGGCCTTTATCTGCATGCACCCAGTTGCTGACAGTTTGTTTAGAGATTGTGCCGTCGGCACCAAGGTTGACATAAACCGTTTCGTGTTTTGTAACTTCCGCTGCAAATGCAGGCAGTGCAGACTGGCAAACCAAGGCCGCACTAAGTGCACAAGCGGTAAAACGTGTTGCTTTTTTCATAACAGATTACTCCTTTACATTGGATTTGGAAATCCAGCGAATGGTTGTTTTTTTGATAATAGGATCCAGCAGGATCAGCAGCGAGGGCAGAATCAGCAGAATCACGAACATACTAATTAAAGCACCACGCGAGATAAGCAGGCAGATGCTCTGTAACAGTTCCATGCGAGAGATGGCAGAAACACCCACAGTTGCCGCAAAGAAAGTAAGGCCACTGGTAAGAATACTCTGGCTGCAACGCTCAACTGAAATCTGCGCTGCTTCTTTGGCATTGCGTCCGGCGCGTCGTTCTTCACGGAAACGCGTGGTCATCAAAATTGCATAGTCAACTGTAGCGCCCAGCTGAATCGTACCGATAACGATGCTGGCGATAAACGGCAATGTCGTATCCGAAAAGTACGGAATGCCCATGTTAATGGTAATAGCACTTTCAATTGCCGCAACCAGCAGTACCGGAATCGAAAGGCTCTTGAAGGACAGTGCAATAATAACAAAGACAGCTACAATAGACGCAATTGAAACGTTCTTGAAGTCAACATCTGCAATTTCAATCAAATCTTTTGTCATTGCGCCTTCACCGGTAATCAATCCATTCGGGTCAGCCTTTTTGATGACGCTATTCATTTCGTTAAGCTGTTCGGTCAACTGATCAGTGCCGCTTTCATAAGCAGAGTTGACCATCAGCATACGGTAGCCGCCCGCGTGGAACAGTTCCAAAACATCTGCCGGCAGCATATCTTCCGGAATTGCCGCACCGAGGTATTTTTCTACTGCCACCACGCTTGAAACGCCATCAATGTCTTGAATCTCAGAGCTTAGCTGAGTAATTTCTTTATTCTCCAGCTTTTCAGAAACCAGCACGAAATGGGTTGTCGTCATGCCAAAATCTTCTTTCAGCTTGTTGGTGCCCACAATGCCCGTCATGTCTTGCGGCAAACTGTCAAACAAGGTGTAGTACACATTGGTTTTGGCCTGTGCAAACACAAACGGAATAAAGCACACAACAAAAACTGCCAGAATAATTTTATGGTGCGCCACTACTTTGTGGCTGGTTTTGGTAAGCTGCGGGATGAAAACCCGGTGCGTATATTTGCTAATCGGCTTTTTCATGCACAGAATCAACGACGGAAGAATGGTAATTGTGCAAAGTACGCCGAGGAATACGCCTTTTGCCATAACGATGCCAATGTCGCGTCCCAGTGTCAGCCGCATGGTGCAAAGTGCCAGGAAGCCCGCAATTGTGGTAAGGGATGAGGCTGCCAGCGAAACAAAGGTGTTTTGAATGGCCTTCGCCATCGCATCTTCGGGCGTGTGGGTCTGGCACTCTTCTTCATAGCGGTGCAGCAAGAAGATAGAAAAGTCCATCGTTACGCCAAGCTGTAACACGGTGGCCAGTGCCTGGGTAATGTAGCTGATTTGTCCGAGGAAGATATTCGATCCGAAATTGTACAAAATCGGGAATAGTAACCCCAGCATGAACAGCAGCGGCACCACTGTACCCTTGATGGCGAGGAACAGAACAACAAGGCTTGCACCAACTGCGCAAAGAATATACATTGGCATTTCTTTGTCGACCAGTGCTTTGGTGTCCTGCAAGATTACCGACATGCCACCAAAGAAGCAGTTTTCACGAAGCAGAGTTTTGATGCCCGCTACTGCCTGCATCGTGCTTTTGCTTGCCGCTGCATCGTCAAACCGAACCACCATCATTGTGGCATCGTGCTCTTCGTTGTACAGCATATCCTGCACTTCTGCGGGCAGCATACTGGTTGGAACCGATACGTCCAGCACATCGCTGAGCCAGAAAACGTCCGATACGCCATCTACTTCGGCAATTTGGTCTTTCAGCTTCAGGATTTGCGATGTCGGCATCCCCTCCACTGTCACCATGCCGGTGGCGGCAATATGAAAATCGTTTTCCAGGCTCTGCTCGCCAATCATCGATTCCAACTCTGGCGGCAGGTAGGTAAGAATATCGTAGTTGATGCGTGTGGCTGCGGCGCCTATAATAGACGGAATCAACAGCAGCACTGCAACAACCAGCACCAACTTGCGGTGCTTTACAATGAATTTTGCGATTCGTTCCATAACGAGTTTCTCCTTCCAAGAAATGACCATTAGTCACTGAACGCTAGTATATTCCAAAAATGACTGTCGGTCAATATTCAAAGTGACCAATAGTCATAATTTTTATTGTGATTTTTTTGTCAACTATGCGGGGATTGCAAACGCGGCCTTGCTGCGATATACTAAAATTACGAAAAAAGGGGGAATGCGCGGTGAGTCATCTGCTGGACCAAAAGAAAGAAGCAAAACAAAAGAACCTGCTGGATGCCGCCTATGCGCTGTTTTTAGAGAAAGGCACCGGCAAAACCTCTATCAGCGACATTGTAGAAAAAGCCAACGTGGCAAAAGGCACTTTTTATCTTTATTTTCGCGATAAAGAGGACATCTTGCAATCGCTGATGTACCGCATCAGTTATCGAGTGCTGGCTGAGGCCTATACCCATGTAGAGAAAAACCGGTCAGAAGATTTTGCCACAAACGTGTTGGTTTTGGTGGACTATATTATTGAATACTTTAAGCGCGATGTACTTGTGCTGCGGTTGATGGAGCGTAATTTTTCCTGGCCAATGGTCGAAAACCGCTTGGCAAAATGCGACGATCCCCTGTTTGAGCGTATGATGCGTGATGTGCGTGAAAGCCCCGTGATGAAAAACCGTACAGAGGACGAGGTATTCAAGCTCATCTTCATCATCATTGAAATGTGCGGCTCTACCTGTTATTCCTCTATTGTGCTTGGGCGACCGGACAAGATTGACAACATGAAACCCGTACTTTACAGCATCATTCGCAAAAGCTTAGAAAGCTGATTTTGATTGGCAATGCAAAAAGCCCCGCTCTGCCAGAGCGGGGCTTTTGTTTTTTGTTTAAATCGTGTGAAATACTTAGCCTTTTTTGTGGCTTTTGAAATAGCTATGAAGTACTTCCAGTGCCTGCTCTCGCAGTACGCCACTGGTCACACTCGGCCGAAACGGCGAGTTCTGGAATACAAGCTCAGCACAGTCACTGCCTGCTTCGTCCAGCAGGGCACATAACTCTTTATCGCTTGCGCCATATACCAGCCGGCCCAGCTTAACCCAAACCATAGCGCCGCAGCACATAAAGCAGGGTTCACAGCTGGAATACAGCGTATATTCGCTTAAATCGGTGATTTGGGTTTCTGCGCAAAAGCGGCGAATCAGTCCTGCCTCTGCATGAAATGTGGGATCTGTCTTCGTGTAAATTTGGTTTTCGTTGGTGTATACCACTTTACCATTTTTCACAAGCACCGCCCCGAAAGGCTCGTTACCGTGTTCAACCGCAAGGGCAGAAAGCTCGATGGCTTTTTGCATAAAAAGTTCGTCTTGAGTCATTAGTTCTACTCCTCTTTTAGGCATAATCAACAGCGCAGAAGCTGCCAAACAGGCCATTTTTTCTTTTTTATAAGTTTTTATCATAGGTTTGATACTGATTTGAAATTTTGAAATGCAAAGCTGTGACGCTCTGCTATTTTCCATGTGTCCATCTAAATTATACTAAAAACTTGTTCTCTGTGCCGCGCGACCAAATTTTAAGCCCAATAAAACCGAACAAGCAGAGCACCGCGCCCGCTATAAAAGCGTAACATATGTTTCTATCTGCAAGTGCGCCAAAAACAACATTCGTGCCTACCCCAATCGCGTTGATAATCACCGCAAAAAGGCTCAGGGCTGTTGCCCTGTTTTCGGTGGCAACCTGTAAATTTTGCAGCTTACTTTGCAAGGGTTGAAATAAGCTGAATGATATCCGCAATGTAATCATGCATCCGACAGAGACTACCGCAGAAGATGTAATAGCCAGCAACACGCAGCAACTAGTTGCAAAAAGATAGCACCCTGCCATCAACTTCGCTGCGCCTATTCTCTGGGTAACCTTTGAAGAAAGCGAAGAAACCAACCCCGCCAACGTCACCAGCACATAGGCAGCACCGATGAAAAATTGCGGCATTCCTGTTTTTAAATACTGCAATTGGTTGAAATATACTGTTAGCGTTTGGTGTGTTTCATTTAAAAGCGCAACACCAATCAAGAACAATAAAAGGTATTTGTTACTCCAAACAGCCTTTAGCGCATTCATCCATTCATTTTTCGCAGCGTGGCTTTTGCATCGCGCTGTATCTTTTACTTCTGTTAAAAATAAAGCCAGTATGGCAGCAGTACCATAAGAAATCACAGTGCATAACGCTGCAAGCATATGATCTTCGCGAATAAAGACCGAGAAAACAAAGGCCGCGATTAACAGCCCGACCGTGGACAAACTGTTGTAGGTGCCAAAAACTTGCTGGCTGGTTTCTTTTTTACTGGACAAGTACAAAATGCTGATATCAACCCCCGACAGCCCAGAGATAACCACGCTCAAAACCAGCCGCTCCAGCAAAAAACCAGCAAAATTCGTTGCCTGCCAAAATATAATCTTCGAGATAAAAAACAGTAGGCAGCAAACCAGCATGGTGCGCTTATAACCTATTCTGTCTGCAATGATGCCCCACGGAAGTTCCAGTGCAAGACACAGCGCAAGCGATATGCTCTCGATTAGCGTTATTTGAAACACCGTAATGCCTTGCGCTAACCGATACAACGTTGCAATTGGGCCATAGAAAACCATACCTTGCAAAAGCGCAATGGCATACATAAGGTAAATATTCTTTTTTAACATAAAACCGCCCTATTCGTTGATTGCAAAGCAAATAACACCACCTATATGTGGTGTTTCACTCTTTGTTTGTGCTATTAAATCGGGCAGTTCATATCAGCACTCCTCTTTTTCGTTTTCTAATAAATGCATTGAATATTACACTTAAATTTTATCATAGATAAAGCCAAAAAGCTATCGTGTGTCTTTGTTTTATCCCCTGCATTTTCCTTCGTCTTAAAACACATTCTTTATCCAATAAGCAGATGTAAACTGCACGACCGCAGCCACATGGTTTTTACAAAATACAGCGTTTCAGCAGAGGTTTACATTGCTTGTAATTAAATAAAAGCGGCTAAAGCACTGTGTTTTAGCCGCTTTTTTTGTATGAGCTGGTATTTGTAGATGTCAGTCTGGCTTTATCGGGTAATTTAAACTTGTACTACAATACGGCTCATAATATATTTAACTCTAATTTATTTTTCGCGTGAAAATGTGATGAGGAGATGTCTTGTTAGTTTGGTGTGAGCATCGGGAGAAACACTCACAACTTCCCAACCTTCCGATGCCATGGTATTCATAAGACTTTCCTCTTCAGAAAAATCTTTGCTCATTTTAACTCTGATAATTTTATATTCTTTCACAATAACACCGCTTATTATAGAAATAACCTTTACCGCGACAATGCCACATGATGATATTGAACTTCCGCAGCCCATCATAGAATCGTTTGCCCGGTTTCTTGTGCCAGAGATGCGCAAGTTTCACCTAGTGAACAAGGGCAAAAGGAATTTGCAGCGTGGCAGGAGAGGCTAGGGGGAATAAAAGCCAATAACAAAGAAAGCAGACAAGGCAATAAACGTTGTCTGCTTTTTTTCGCTTGATATCTATTTGCTTGTGAGAGAATCACTTGATTAGTAAGGCTCTTGATTGTGCTTCCCTGCTCGACACGCTAGATACCACATATGGAGAAGAAGCCGCCTTTCCCAACAGCGTACTATTGAAATATTCTACTAGGCCTGAATCTACAGAGTTTTTAAACTCTGCTATAATCTTCATTTCTTGTGCTGTGTGCGTTTCCGGATTATCGTTCACCTGAGTTTGCTCGTTCATTTCTGCATTTGGCATATTCTCTATTGCCTTTTGCTTCAGCTGTGGTATACTGCTCTCATAAGATGCAATCGCTTTGCTGGGGTCGGCATTTATGCCTATTCCAGTCTTGAACAAAGCGGTTGCATCTTCTTTTTTTAGAGAATTTATTTCTCTGATTTGATTTTGCAATTCAATTGCATTTTGCTGTTTTTTGTTTTGCAGGGTGTTCACCGCGGTATCACAGGCACCAAGGATCCCACCCGCCAGTGCTCCGGCCGCAAAGTTCTGCAGCAACTCGATCCAACTAAACTCGGCATCCGGCTCTTTGCTTACTTTGTCAACGGCATAGTTGGCCATGTGTCCCGCGACTTCTTCCAATCCCTCTGCCGTCATTTCAGATAGCATGTTTGCAACAGCCTCACCGCCTGCGGCGCCCGCTGCTTTTTCAAACCCTTTTTTAATTATATTTTTAACTGCCGATTTATTAGACCCCTTCACTACATCTGTTAAGGTATCCAAACCGATTTTTTCTATTCCCGCTTCAATCAGTCCAGATGCCAAGGCACGGCCCATCGCTTTTGATGCGCCTGCGCCTTTTTCTGTTTCTTCTCTCACGGTATCCGCAGCAGAAAGAGCACCCATCATTGCAATGCCTGACCCCAGCACTACTGCTTCCATGGGCAGCATCGCTGCGTTTTGTGCTACGCTGGTGCCAACTCCATAAGCAAACTTCTCATCATTTGATAGGCCTGTTTGGGCTTCTTCTAGCCGCTGCTGTCCCTTATCAAATGCCTTATAGGCTTTACTCTCTTTAGACACCGGGTTAGGTACTTTTTCTTGTGCCACTGTGGCCTGCAGCGCTTTATCGTTCTCTTAATGTAAAAGACCAAGAAACTCGCGGCAAAAAAATGATGGTACCTTACGCAGTTTTGTAACTCCGCCGCAGGCTCTCGAATCATACCGTTCTCAGCTTGGTTTGTTACGTTCTTGGGGTATTCCTCTGAATTTAAATACTCGCCTGTTCCAAATTACTTGCCAACATTCCTATTATGGTAGATGGAGCCGTTATCTGAAATCAAACGGATTTGCTCATATTTCCCCTTATGAGTTGCGCCATACCTTTGTTTCAATAGCCAAATATCTTTCAGAGGGACAAGTTAAGCCCTTGGTTGGACACTCTCAAAATAGGGACACCTATGGCCAATATGGAAACCTTCCAACAGGCGAAGCTGAACGTAAAGCAAAGGAGCTGGGCAGCATTTTTGATTCAGTATTAGAATCAAATTCAGTTTCCACCTCTGATAAAATCCCAAGTGTGGTCAAAAGTGTGGTCAAAGCATAAAACAACGCCCGAAAAATATGGCTTATACAAGCTATATTTTCGGGCGTTTTGTTTGGTGGAGATGACGAGAATCGAACTCGTGTCCAAAAAGAAATCCACTAAAGTGTCTCCGGGTGCAGCCAGACGTTTGCATTCCCTTGCTGTGCCGCCATCTGGCAGGCTGCACAGTTTAGTAGCTTCATTAGTTCATGACGGTCCGCAAAGCTTAAGTCCGTTCACGTGCTCCGCTAAATTGATGCCCGGGTCCCGGCGCGCGGAAAGCCGGGTCGGACAGCTGCCTTAATTAGGCAGCGACTGCTAATTTATTATTGTTAGCTATTTTTTTGGAGCCTTTTATAGTGGTGGCCCCACCACTACCCGCTGCTTCGGCTTCTCTCTCCCTGTCGAAACCTTTACATCCCCATATTAAAACGCAGAAAACTCTGCGTTTTGGCATAGGTTATGTCCGTGCACGTTCTTTCATCGCACGGTCGATGTCGCGCTTCGCATCCCGCTCTGCGGTAGAAGCTCGCTTGTCATACAGCTTTTTGCCTTTGCACAGCCCTACTTCTACTTTTACACGAGAGCCTTTAAAATACAACTTCAGCGGCACCAGGGTAAGCCCCTGCTGCTTCAGCTCCGCGCTCCATTTTGCAATTTCGCGGCGATGCACCAGCAGTTTACGGGGGCGAACCGGGTCCCGGTTAAAGATGTTTCCTTTTTCATATGGGCTGATATGCATTCCCATAACCAGCATTTCACCGTTTACAATGTCTACCCAGGAATCCTTAAGGTTAACAGAGCCTGTGCGAATGCTTTTCACTTCCGTGCCTACCAGCTCAACACCTGCTTCCAGCGCTTCGAGGACAAAATAGTCATGCCGCGCCTTGCGGTTATCGGCAATCACGCGGTTGCCTTCTTTTTCTGCCATTCTGTCCCCTCCCTTCTGGAATATTGAGTATACACGCTTTCGATTATGCTGTCAAGAGACCCTTTGTCGAACGCTGTTACAGCTCATCACGGCTGATGAGACTGCGCCGCAGCGTAGTAGGGTCTGCATATTCCAGCGTACCGCCGACCGGTAGCCCATAGGCAAGCCGGCTTACTTTAACGCCCAGCGGTTTGATAAGCTTTGCCAAATACATTGCAGTGGCCTCGCCTTCTACTGTGGGGTTGGTGGCCATAATGACTTCCTGCACCTCATCTGTGGCAAGCCGGGTCAGCAGCTCCTTTACCGTAAGCTGCTCTGCGCCGATGCCATCCATGGGCGAAATCAACCCATGCAGCACATGGTAAGAGCCTTTATATTCGCGAGTGCGTTCAAATGCGGTCACGTCACGTGGGCTTTCGACCACGCAGATGGTCGTTTTATCCCGCGTAGTCGAAGCACACACCGGGCAAAGCTCGGCATCGGTAAAGTTTTGGCACTGCTTGCAGCGGTGCAGCTTTTCGTGTGCATCGGCAATCGCCTGTGCAAACTCCAGCGCTTCCGCTTTGGGCATGCCCAAAACTTGATAAGCCAAACGGGTAGCGCCTTTGCGTCCGATCCCGGGCAGTTTTGCAAATTGTTCAATCAGCTTTTCCAGCGGCGCTGCATTGGCAGACATACGGTTTGACTCCTTTTATGGCAAAATTACAGGCCAAAACCTGCGGGCAGACCCATAGTGCTGGTCAGTGCACCCATCTCTGTTTCCTGGGTATCACGTACAACGCGCACACCCTCGTTTACAGCTGCTGCAATCAGGTCTTCCAGCATCTCGACGTCGTCCGGATCAACCATTTCGGGTTTGATTTTAACGCCGCGGACTTCGTACTTGCCGTCCATGGTCAGTTCAATCTGGCCGCCGCCTGCGGTAACAGTATGCTCGCGAGCTTCCAGCTCTGCGGTCAAATCTTCCATTTTCTGCTGCATCTGCTGATACTGGGCAAGAATGGCACCGCGGTCCTGTTTGCCAAAGCCCTGAGGAAGTCTTGCTTTCATAATTGATTGTCTCCTTTAAAGTTAAAATCTAGTCGGGAAATGATTCCCATTTATTTGAATTCGACTGGTACGCCGTTTTCGCGCAGCATGCGGAAAGTCTCTTCCGCTTTATCATCCACGGTGCTTGCAGCACCTTTTTTCTTTTCATAAGGTCCTAGGGCATATTTTTCGCCGGTCACCTGTTCAATCAGGCGGCGGATGCGCTCTGCGGAATCCTTGTTTGCCCGCATAAAGCTGAGGAACAGCGGGCTACCGTCAATCAAAACACGTTTTTCCTGCACATATGCACGGGTGTTTTTGATGAATCCATATACCATATTATCCTGTTCCTGCGCAAGATCTATCACCTGCTGCCAAAACGAACAAGGCTGTACCCCTTCTGGAACACTTGCAGCGGCCTTTACAGGCTTTGCCGCTGCAATCTCTTCGGATGAAACGTCTTGCTCCCAATGGGGACGGTCAGCCACGGGCGGTGCAACAACACGCTCCGCTTTAGATGCGGCCTTTGCCACGGCCGGCGCAGCTGCCACAGGGGCTGCTTGCGGTGTGCAAAGCCCTACCAAGCAAAGTTCCAGCTCAATACGCGGGTCGGTACCGCGGCCCATACGGTCGAGGCAATCACCCAACTTTCGCAGCGCATTCAGCGCCACCGGCAGGGGGATTTCTGCAGCTTCTTTTTTATAGCGCTCTGCCAGCGCAGCGTCAGGTGCACCGGTGCTATCCGCCGCATTGGCAGCCGCGAGCATTAAGCTGCGGTAGTGGTGAATCAGCTCTTCGCAAAGCCGCTTCATATCAATCGCCTTTTCGCGCAGCTCTGCCACCAGCAAAATTGCTTTGGCTGCATCCTGTTCTTTCACTGCATCAGAAAGCGAAAACAAATAGCTTTTATCGGTTACGCCTGCCATGCGCCGCACCAGCGGCTCATCCACAGCTTCTTCCGTTGCCGAAGCGCAGGTGTCCAAAATCGAAAGCGCATCGCGCAGCGCTCCATCTGCAAGGTGCGCAATCAGCCGCTTTGCTTCGGGGGTCACCGGGATATTCTCCTCATTTGCCACAATGGTCAGCCGCTCTTCAATAATTTCGGGACGAATGCGCCCAAAATCATAGCGTTGGCAGCGAGAAAGAATCGTGGCCGGAACCTTGTGAATCTCGGTGGTTGCAAGGATAAAGATAACGTGGGACGGAGGCTCTTCCATAATTTTAAGCAGCGCATTGAACGCGCTGGTCGATAGCATATGCACCTCATCCACAATGTAAACCTTGTATTTACAGTTGGTCGGCGTATACACCGCCTCATCGCGCAAATCTCGGATATCGTCGACGCCGTTATTCGATGCTGCGTCGATTTCTACAACATCCAGGATAGAGCCTTCTTCTAATCCGCGGCAGTTGGCACACACACCGCAGGGCTCGCCGTCTTGCGGATCCAGACAGTTGACCGCACGTGCAAAAATTTTAGCACAGGTCGTTTTGCCGGTGCCCCGCGTACCGGTAAAGATATATGCATGACCCACTTTGCCGGAAGCGATTTGATTTTTGAGCGCTTCCGTAATGCTTTTTTGGCCAAATACGTCCGCAAAGGTTTTGGGACGGTATTTGCGGTAAAGTGCATGATGCATTCTCTTCGCCTCCTTAACGGCTAATATGAAAAAACACCGAGCCTGGATTATGCGTTAAATACGAAGCGCAGGCTTGCTGCGGCGCACAAAGAAAACCACTTAATGCTGCTCGGTTCCCCGCCTGACATGGTTCATGGCCCTTCATCGCACAGGGCCAACGCTCCGTATTTAAGGCACAATTTTCCCTGCCCCGTGTCTTTTCATGCTGCGCGGCAAAAGGCTTGCTTTGCCTGCAACGTTATAATTATAACCGAAACTGCACAAAATAGCAAGACAAAAAAGAAAACAGGCTCCATAAAAGGAGCCTGTTTTACGCTTAATTTAGCGAACGATATAGCCGATAGATGCGCCATAAGCTGCATTGCTCTCATCGGTGTCGATGTGCATTGCAAGGCCAGCAGTCTCGGAAACACGTGCCAGAACGTCGTCAAAGATGAGGGTACGGCCTTCGCCGCCGCAAGCAACTTTGATGATTTCTTTGTCTTTCACGCCAAACTCTTCAGCATCTTTCGGGGGGAAGTGAACATGACGGAGCGCAACGATGACGCCCTCTTTCATCTCAATTTCGCCTTTGGGGCCAACTACTTTGCAGCCCGGGGTGCCAGCGAGGTCGCCGGACTCACGGATGGCCGGATCAAGGCCCAGGGTGCGAGCATCGCTTTTGGATACTTCAACCTGGTTGTAGGGGCGCTCAGGTCCCAGGATGGACATTTTCAGCTCACCTTTGGGGCCGATAACGGTAACTTTCTCTTCGCAGGCGAACTGGCCCGGCTGAGAAAGATTCTTTTTCGGAGTAAGTTTGTAATCTTTACCGTAAAGAACATCGAGAGCCTCGCGCGTAACGTGAATATGACGCGCAGAAGTTTCCACAATAAAAGTTTTTTCCATAAGAAAAACCTCCTTCTCTAATTTACACCTTAATTGTAAACTTTCCTTCTTAAAAATTCAAGGGAAATATGTTACAATAAACAAAATAAGGGAATGAGCCGGAAAACAATGACAATTAAAGGATTTTTTTGCACAGATTGCCCTTGCATCTTTGCATATTCCCCTATTAGAATTCCCTAAAAATGCAATCTCACTCTTTTATCTTCACTTCTTGCAGGTGCGGCATTTCTACTTACCAACTACCTGCATGTTGCAATAGAAAGGATCAATATCATGGATTTCAAAACACTCAAACAGGAATGTCTTACCTGCACTCGCTGCGCTCTGTGCGAAACCCGCAAAAATGTGGTATTCGGCACCGGCGCAGAGGACGCTGAAGTGCTTTTTATCGGAGAAGCCCCTGGCCAAAACGAGGACGAGCAGGGTCTGCCGTTTGTGGGTCGCAGCGGTGCGCTGCTGGATTCTTACCTACACACAATCGACCTTGACCGCGAAAAGAACATCTATATTGCAAACACCATCAAATGCCGTCCTCCGCAAAACCGCGACCCGCAGCCGGCAGAACGTGAAGCCTGCCTGCCCTGGCTGAGAGAGCAGTTTCGCCTGATTCGCCCGAAGATTATCGTTTGCTTGGGCCGCATTGCCGCACAGCAGATTATTCGCCCCGACTTTCAGGTAACCAAAGAACACGGGCAGTTTATTGAAAAAGACGGCGTACTGTTCATGGGCACATTTCACCCGGCCGCGCTTTTGCGCAACCCCAATAATAAACCGATTGCTTTTGAAGATTTTGCCGCCCTGCGTGAAAAAATCAAAGAAGTGTGTGACCACACTTACTAACCATTGATTCTGACTCAAACAAATATCCGTGCAAGAGAGTTTTCTTGCACGGATATTTTGTTTTTATCAAAGATTGTCGAGGCCCTATGGTTTAAAATATTGTTCCTCTTTTACGTTTCTTTGGGTTTCAGAGGCTTTTCCCACCTGTTTTCTGCTTTTTTGAAAGCATTCCTTGTAACACATTTTGCTTTTTCGGAATACGATGGGACACAAAACGCAAAAGTCGGAAACCAATAAAACAACTGGCTTTTGCGTCCAAAAAGGAGTGATTTGTTTTGGACGAAAAGCAAAAGCTGGATTTTCTTCTGGGTGCAGTCTCCCCGGGTGGCTTCACCGGATATTTCGACCAGGTATTGGCGGTTAAATCTGGGTGGCGTACGCTGCTGATTAAAGCAGGCCCCGGTTGCGGCAAATCCACAATGATGCATCGCATCAGCGACGCACTGGTCGCCGCGGGCGAAACGGTGGAGTTCATCCACTGCTCTTCTGACCCCGACTCGCTGGATGGCGTCATCTGCATGAATCGCAAGTTCTGCATTGTGGACGCTACCGCGCCCCACACCCTTGAGCCGCGTTATCCCGGGGCATCAGAAGAAATCATCAGCCTGTATGACTGTTTGGACCGCGGCAAGCTACACGACGCACAAAGCGATGTGGTGGATCTTTTCACCAAATGCAGCACACTGCAAGAGCGGGCCGGGCGTTACATCACCGCTGCTGGCAGTCTGCTAACCGACAGCATGCGCATCGCCGGTTCTACGGCAAACCTTCCCGCAGCTAAAGCTTTTGCGGGTCACCTTGCACTGAAGTATTTCCCCAAAAACGGCAACGGCGGCGACGAACAGCTGCGTCTGCTTTCTGCCAATATGGCAGATGGCGTTCTCTTCTATGCCGACACAGTCAAAAAGCTGGCTGACAACATCATCGTGTTGCAAGACGAATTTGGCGCTGTTAGCAAAACCATTCTGCGCACCCTGCATGATGCAGCATTAGCACGTGGTCACAACGTGATTACCTGCTACTGCCCGTTTGCACCGTGGGATAAAATCGAGCACTTGATTTTGCCCGATTTGTCGCTTGCTTTTGTCACCGGCAACTATTTCTTATCGCAGCCGTTTGAGGGCGCCCGCACCATTCATTGCCGCCGCTTCTGCAACAAAGAAACGCTCGCCGGCTACCGCAGCCGTCTGCGCTGGAACCGCCGCGCTGCCGAAGAACTGCTTGAGCAGGCCAGTGCACTGCAAAAAGAAGCGAAAGCAAGCCACGACCTGCTTGAAAAGCATTATACCTCTGCCGCTGATTTTGCTGAGATTGACCGCATTACCGAGCGAATTATCGCTTCGCTTTAGGACGAAAGGCTTCCAGCTTTTCTTTCGAGATGCAACCCGTCAGCCACAAGAACAGCAGATAGCAGATACCGACCGTCAGCATGCCGGCGATGAGCCGTACGACAAGGCCCATCGCCGCGCCGACGAGCGGCAGCAGCACAAACCGGTAAGCGATAAATCCTGCCGCAAGCGAAATGCAGGGCTTAATTGCCCAAAGCGACCAGTCATAGCGCATTCCGGTCACCCGCAGCATGCGCAGCAAATTCAGAACGCTGGTAAACAGGTTAGAGTAGAGCATTACAAACAAGAAACCAGCCATGCCAAAACGCGGCACCAGCAGCAACGTACCCGCAATGCGCAGACAAGAATCGCAAACGCTGTACCGGAAAGTCGCAATCTGTTCGCCAAGGCCGCGCAAGATGCCGTCGACCATACTTTCTAAGTACATCAGCGGTGCCAATGGACCTATCACCCGCAGGTAAAAGCCAATCTCCTCCGAATGGTAGAGCGCCTGCCCCAGTTCGGCAGAAAAAATAGTAAAAAGTCCGCCCATCAGCACCGATACCAGCGAGGTGACCAGCATGGTGGAACGTACCAGCCGCTCGAGTCCTTTGGTATCGTTTTTTGCGTGGGCCTCGGTTATCTCGGGCAAAAGCAAAGTGGAGATGGTTGCCAAAAACGAAAATGGGAAAAAGAGAACCGGCATGGCCATACCTTTTAACTGGCCAAATGCAGAAAGTGCCGCCGCTCTCTCACCAAACCAAGAAGCAAGACAAGCGGGAACAATCATGTTTTCCGCGGTCACCAGTAGGCTGCCGATACCGCGTGTTGCGGTAACCGGCGCACTCATTGCAGCGTAATCGCGCAGCGGATGCTCCAGCGCTTTCGCGGGTTTGCTGCCCATTTTGGCAACATACCGCTTCCAGCTAATCGCCATGTAAAGCGCGGACAAGAACTCCGACACGGTATTGCCCACCACGATAACTGCACAGGCGATCGATACGCCGTACGGCAGAAAACGCGGCAACAAGTACGCCACAAGCGCAATGCGGACAATCTGTTCAAAAATCTGGCTGCCAGAAGAACTGCGCACATTGCGGCAAGCCGAAAAACACCCGCGCAGTGCTGCACCTACCGCCATGCACGGCAGGCTCGGGGCCAAAATGCGCACGGCCAGAATGGCGCGCTCATCCTGCAAAAGCATCGTGCAAGCAGGCTCTGCGCTTACATAAAGCAGCACGCCCGCTGCGCCGCCTACGAGTAAACTGTACCGCACCACCCGGCCTGCCAACTGGCGCGGGTTTCCCCCGTCACGGGCGAGCCATTCTGCCACCATACGGGTAGACGCTACCGAAACGCCGGTGGTTGCCAGAGTAATGCCGAAATTGTACAAGCTAAAGATCAGCTGATAAAGGCCCATGCCTTCGTCGCCAACCTTATTTGCAATGTAAATGCGGAAAAACATTCCCGCCACCCGCAGTAGCAGAGAGGTCACCGTCAGCAACATTGCATTTTCTACAAACAACCGTTTTTTCAATGCTGTTCCCCCATTTTACGCAATCTGTTTCTGCCAAAGCAGAAAAGCGTTTGCCTTCACCACAGCCCGCTGAGCTCTTTACATCTGCTGCCACAGACGCAAGCTTATCTCCTTATGAGCCATAGTGGATTCATTTATATATATGGAAGAACAACGAAATTTAGGTCCCCAAACTAGGCCATGCCGGTTGCAATCAGCACCAGGCCCCAAATTGGAATAGTTGCCATAGAAAGCGCAGTGGTTAGGACAACGATTTTAGCTGCAAAGCGCTCCTCTACATTATAGTTCGCTGCAAGGATAGAGGTTGTCGCGCCAGCCGGCATACCTGCCAGAATAACAGCAACGCCGGTCACCAGCGGGTCTGCCCCGGCAAGCATGCAAACCCCCAGCGTAAGCGCTGGGATACCGATCAGCCGCAGTGCAGAGAAAAGTATCGTCTTTTTGCTGAACACTGTGCGGAAATCCACCTCTGTCAAAATGGCACCGATAACAAACATTGAGAGCGCCGTGCAGCAGTCACTGGATTTTTTAATCGCGGACAGCAGAATTTCCGGCACCGGAATGCGGAAGGTCATAATAGCAATGCCAATGTAAACCGCAATAAGGCAAGGGTGCGTCAGTGCTTTGAAAATTGCTTTTTTATCCTTGCCGCCACCACTGAAATAAGAGACACCGACCGACCACATAAAGAGGCGCTGCGGAATGAGATAAATCGAGGTGTAAACCATGCCGATAGAACCAAACAAGCCTTCCGCGATGGCATTGCCCATAAAGCCCGCATTAGAACAGACAGTGGCATATTTCAAAATGGTCTGCTCCCCTTTGGCGAGCCGCCGATAGAGCACCATTGAAAGCAAAATAGAAGCAATTTCAGTCACAATGCCAATCAGCAGCACCGTCCCAAAGGTTTGCATGGCACTGCCATCAATAATAGCAAATGCGTAAACAATATTGCATGGCACGATAATATGTAAAATCATGTCTGTCAGACACTTTTTGCCCGCGTCTGTCATAAGTCCTTTGCGTTTTGCCCAAATACCTGCTGCCATCAACAAAAACATAATGGCCTGCATTTTCAACATGCTTTGTGCGTCCATAAATTCCTCCTCTGATTGCGTCTTGTGCCTTTAAGTTCAAACAGCCTTTTGCTTCGTTCTCAGCACAATTGCATCGCCTGAAAAAATCCTTTCAGGCTTCCCCCTCCATTTTCAAACAACAAATGCCCTGTCGCATAAAACAGGGCATTTTTGTATTTTTTAAGCCTGTGCCGGAATCTCTTCTGCACGTTTGCGCAAAATCGAAAGCGGCGGTACGTCATGCGGCACCGGCATCGTAAAATGCATCATCGAATGAGGTGTCGCCTGAATTTCTTCCCCTGCTTCGTTTTTCAGCCAGCCCGGTACAAAAGTACAGGTTTCGCCGCTCGGCAGCAACAATTCCACTTCATTGCCAAGGAAAAAACGTCCGCGCTGAGTACAGCTTGCAATGCCATTTTCACAGCTGTCCACCACTGCAAGCACTTCCCAGTCACGCACATAGCTGCTGGTTGCCGTGTTTTGGGTGGCGTGCTCTTTGCCAAAATAAAACCCCGGAGAGTAGTGGCGATGGCTTGTTTTGCCCAGCTCTTCAAGCGTTTCTTCCGGGCAGGTATAGTGGTATGGGTCTGCGAGTACGGCATCCAGTGCACGGCGGTATGCTGCGGCAAGGCTTGCTACATAATAAAAGCTTTTTGCCCGGCCTTCAATTTTAAGACTCGTTACACCCGCTGCCAGAATAAGGTCGAGAAACGGTGCGGCGCAAAGGTCGTCTGCATTCAAAATAAACGCACCATCCTCATTTTCACCAATATCGTAATAATGGCCGGAACGTCTCTTCTCTACAAGCGAGTATTCCCAGCGGCAAGGCTGTGCGCATTCGCCACGGTTACCGTCGCGTCCTGCCATATACTGCGAAAGCAAGCAGCGGCCGGAAAAGCTTAAGCACATGGCACCATGCACAAATGCTTCCAGCTCAAGTTCCGGCGGGGTGTTTTCGCGAATCTCTGCAATTTCCTGCAAAGTCAGCTCACGCGCAAGCACTACACGTTTTGCGCCCATCTCATAGGCGGCATTTGCGGTGGCGTAGTTCATAATGCCCACCTGAGTAGAAAGGTGCAATTCAATGCCGGGGGCATATTTTTTGCACATCGAAATTACGCCAATATCCGCTACGATAAACGCGTCAATGCCGAGGTCGCGAATTTCAGTTAAAAATTGCGGCAATTCTCGAGCTTCTGCGTTTGTGGGAACGGTGTTTAGGGTCAAATACAGCTTTTTACCAGCTGCGTGGGTCAACTGCACTGCTTCTGCCAATTGTTCAAGGTCAAAGTTTTTGGGGGAGGAGCGCATACCGAAACGGTCTGCGCCAAGATAAACTGCATCCGCGCCATAGCTAAGGGCAAAGCGCAGCCGTTCCATATCTCCTGCCGGCAATAGCAGTTCTGGGAAAGTGGATATCATCGTATTAGAAGTTCCTTTCTGGAAGTTTGCCCGCAGGCTTAACCTTTTGCACCAATCGAGGCTTTTACCTGGCCATTAATCTGCTTCATGGTTGCGACGTTGGCAAGGTGCTCTTCAAAGGTTTTTGCATAATAGTATTTGCCGTTAAAATCGGTAAGGAAGAAGTAATAATCGTTCTTCTCGGGGTTCAGTGCAGCATCGATGGCCGCTTCACCCGGGGACGAAAGAGGTCCAGCGGGCAGGCCTACACAATCATAGGTATAGTAAGCCTCTTCCATCCCCGCCGGTACTTTTTGGCCAAGGTTTTCGTAGTAGGGGCGGATAAAGTCCTGGATATAGTACCAGGAAACATCGCTTTCCAGTTTGGGATAGGGAGACCCCTGTGCCAAACGGTTGTGGAAAACGCCCGAAACGCCGGGCATGTTCACTGGGTCGCCGGCTTCTTCCTGAATAAAGGAAGCCAGATTCACAACGTCTTTCACGCTAAGGCCCAGCTCTTTGGCTTTCGCCTGGCGCTCCGGCGTCCATTTTTTATCAAACTCTGCAAACAGCTTGCCCACCATGTTGTGAACAGTGTCATCCGGGAAGAAGTCGTAGGTATCCGGGAAGAGATACCCCTCTGCACGCATAAAGCAGTTTTCAGAAGGCTGCAGTTCATTCCAGATTGCAAGGTTGGAAAAATCGCCGTGGTTTGCCTCTTGCAAAAATTCTTCTTTGGTGCAAAGGCCCGCCTTTTCCATAATCGCAGCAAATTGCAGCACAGTGCTGCCCTCCGGGAAAGTTACCCGAACGGTTTCTACGTTTTTATTGACCTTTTGCAGTTCCTCTGCAATGGCAGCATAGCTCATGCCCTCCTGCAAAGAGAAGGTGCCATACTGGAATTTCGGGCCAACACCTGTCTGCTTAAGGTAAATCTTAAAGCACAGATCAGATCCAATAAAGCCCTCTTCTTTGAGTTTTGCCGCAATGGTATTGGGAGAAGTCCCCTGCTCTACTACAAACTCGCGAGACTCGCCCACAGCGCCGCTGCCTGCAACCTCAGAGGAATAGTAAAAGAAGCCGCCTGTCAGCACGAGGACGCCCACGAGGACGAGAATGCCCAGTGTGATAAGTACCTTTTTCATATTAAAGACCAAACCTTTCACGTTCTTTGGTGCAGCGCACCGCATTTTACCAGTTGGGATAAATGGAGTGCTTCAACGCTGCCGCAACTTCACGGCCTTTGAGCTCTGTAACGAGTGTCAGCCCAAACAGTACCGCGCACCCGGCAGCACGTCCGGTAATCACTTTGCCGTCCACCACTACCGGCTCTTCCGTATATACGCCATGCTCCATCTCGGTTTGCATGGTCGGGTACATTGTAGCGCGGCGTTTATCCAGCAAACCGTTTGCATCCAATACCCAGGGGGCGGCACAAATAGCTGCAACAAACAGGTTGCGTCGCTTTGCTTCTGCGAGCACCTCGCGTACTACGGGCGACGCCATTAAGTGGGTAGTACCCGGCATACCGCCCGGCAGCACTACCATTTCGGCATCTTCGGGCAGTACAAAGTCTGCATCAGTGCGGTCTGCAATCACTTGCACTCCTGCGCTGCTGCGGGGGCTGCGGCTGCCGATGCCAACGGTGGTCACCTCTACCTTGGCACGTTTGAGCATATCCAGCGGTGCCATTGCCTCGGTGATTTCAAAACCGTCCGCTAAAAATAGGTAGACCATTTTTCTTTCGTCCTTTCGCAAAACGTATTTGCCCGCCCAAGGGCAGGCAGCCTTCACCGCTACTTGCGGCAGATGGCTCGTGGAAACAAGTTTGTCAGAGATGCGCGAGCTAGTCACACATCAGCCCCATGTACGGGTCGGTCAGCTGATGCGGGCCATCCAGCCAGCAGAGCATGCCATAGGGGCAAAGCTCACCTTCGCCCAAAAACACATCGCTGTATTGCGGCAGATAAATCTCCGCCTGCTCCCGTCCGGTCTTTTGGCGTGCCGCTTCTAAAATTTTCGCTGCGGCGGAGCTGCCGTCTGCCAGCAGCTCTTTGAAAACCAAAGTATCTCTGGTTTCAAAATAAACGCCATAGCCATTATCTGTTTCTATTGTGGTCGCGCCACCGGTATATAAATCCTGCACCATAGCAGCATGCGCCTCTTTTCCAAAGCTCATATAATCGCATGCCATTCGTTCTTCTCGCAGGGTTGCAAGGCGGGGCGCAGTGATTGTATCAAAATCTGCCACCGCCCACAGGTTTGCGCGGATGCTGCGCTGCACCACGCGCCGATAAAACATCGTTTCGTAGCCAAAGAGCTTGTAATAATCAAACAAAGATGCACTTGCCGGTACGAGTGCGGCAAATGCACGCCCTGCTTTTTTCTCTTCGTTATGCACCGTTTCCAGCAATGCCTTCATTACGCCTTTGCCGCGCAAATCAGCACGGGTGTTGACACCGTAAATGTAAACGCCCGGCAGCTTTTTTAGCAGCACAGGCACCGCGCAGACAGAGGCAATCACTTGGCCTGCCTCTTCTGCCACCCAGGTGTGTTCCAACCCGGCAAAGCGGTCAAATACAAAATCAATATAGGGCTGCTCGTCTTTAAATGCAGCCTGCCAAAGAGCCGACAGGTCGGTCCTGTCTTCCTCTTTTGCTTTCCGGTGGTTCACCATAGCATCATTCCTCGGTTCTTTCAGGCGGGTAAGCAGGTGCCTCCCGCTTTAAAACAGCAAAATATTTTTTTGCAAGCATTGCCGGACGGTACGAGAGCTTCGCCTTACGCAGACCCTCTTCGCCAAGGTCGTCCTCACGGTTAATATAAGTCACGTCCTGCCCGTACATCCGCGCAAACTCACGGTTAATCAGCGCATAAGCGCCGTTTACCTCGTGATAAGCTTTTTCCACGTGGGTACAAAGCACCTCGTCGTTCAGCTTACTGCCATAGCAAAAAGCCAACGGTTTATCTCCATCGCGCAGCAGCCCGCCCACAAGACCCAGCTCAAAGAAGTGGTCCAGCACACGAACGATGGCTCCGTGCTCGCCTTCCAGCCCCGGGTTGTCTGCATCGTACATTGCACCCCAGATTTGGTTAAACTCCTTTACCATTTCAATGTTTTCAGGACTGATAGCTTCAAACGTATAATCCGGATGCTCTTTCAAAAAGCGGCTGACGTGGTTGCGCTTTTTTTGGTATGGCTTGCCCGGCAGGTTGGCAAGGTCGCTGGCAAGATAAAGATAGTCATCGTTTTTGCGCTCTGTGCCAAAGTGAAATACGCCCGGCATAGCCGCTTCAATCCGAGGCAGCTGCGATTCCGGAATCGAGTAAATCATCGGGGTTTTGCCGCCGGCTTTGGCATCTTCAATGCACTCGGTAAGCACCGCTTTCAAGTTGTCGCCGCCCACCGGGTACAAAAAATGGTGATGCGTTCTGCCAATATTACGTACCAGCGCATAGCCCTGATACTCGCCGATATAAGTGTGATACAGCTCTGCCCACATATAGATGTTGGCAAAGGCAAACTCACAGGTTTTGTAATTGGTTGCTTCCAGCAGTGGGCGTACCCACTTGCCGTCTTCGAGTGTTACTTTATGGTATTCCATGTATTCTCCATTTTGCAAATCAGCGGCCTTGACCATGAGTTCATTTTTTTGCTGCGCACTGCTTGTGCGATAAGCCGCCCGCATTGCTTTCAGCTTACCGGGCCGTTACAGCAATGCACTTGCGCGTTGCTGCACCTTTTGATGAATCTCTTCGATAGAAAGAAGCACACCATCACGGGTACAGTCAATTTTTTCCCAGCCGAGCTTTTCGGCGCAGTAGTAGGCCGCCTCCCGGCTGCGGGAAAGGTATTCGAGATCTTTTTCGTGGATATCTTTACGGGTTTCATCGCCGTGGTACCGCTCGTTCATCAGCTTTTGGCTAACCGCTGTGGGCAGATCAAGAAACAATACCTCATCCGGCGCAGGGATACCCATTTTGTTGTATTCAAAATCGAACAGCCAATCAAGATAAGCGTCCCACTCGCCGCGGGGTAGTTTAGAGCACTGATGCACCGCATTGGAGGTAGTATATCGGTCTGCGACGAGAATACCGCCACTTTGGTAAAAGCTGCCCCAATCCTGCTTATAGCTTGCAAAGCGATCTACCGCATAAAAGCTGGAGGCCGCATAGGCGTTTACATCGCCCGGCTTATCGCCAAAGCATCCGGCAAGATACATCTTTACCAGCGCACTGGAACCCGATTCATAGGCAGGGAAGCGGATGCGTCGGCATTGCCTGCCTTCGGCACAAAGCTGCTCTGCAAGCAATTTGCTTTGAGTCGCTTTTCCGCTGCCGTCCAGCCCCTCTATCACGATTAGTTTACCCATTTTCTTTATCAAATCCTTCGTTTGCCCTCATCACTGCGGGGCTACTGTTCTTGCTTTGTTAGCAGCCATCAAAAGGCAATACTTTAGCGCACCGTTTCTTTCAATTCTGCATATTTTTCACGCATTTCAGCTGCAGCGCCGCAGGTCATTTTACCCTCTGGGCAAGCGCCTTTTACGCAGGGCGGGCCAGATTTCACAAACAGTGCCGGCGAAACCTCGCACACCAGACGCAGCATTTCATCTGCCAGCGCACGGATTTCCCACTGTGCACGATTGCAGCAGCGATGAGCAAAGAAATTGTTCAGGCTACGTGCATTCATCGTGACCACCATCTTGGTGTCGCATGCGTTCGGCAGCACAAAACGGGCATCTTCAATTGCCATTTTTTCCGCTTTGCGAGTCGCAGCTTTTTCATCTTCGCCCGCTGCCATCAGCTCATTTTTATGTTTTTCTTTGAGGATTGCCGCAAGCTTGCGATAGCTTTCTGCCTGCTGTTCCATCATTTCATCATAGGCCGCCTGTGCCTCTTCATTTTCTGCAATTTCCGGCGGGGTCACATAATCAAACTCGTTCAGCCGAACATAACGCTGGCTTTGCACGCTGTAACTTGCGATGCGGTGGCGGGTAATCTGTGCCAACAGGCTGCGAGAAACACCCTCAATAGCAAAGGTGAAGCTAACGTGCTCGGTGGGGCTTTCGTGCCCGAGAGATGCCAGCATCTGCACAAACTCAGCTGTTTTCTCCGGGGTAAGGCCCTGCATCAGCTCTTCTACACCCACCTGCGAATAGCAAAGCTTTGCTGCAGCTGCTACAATTTTTTCCGGTTCCGGCGTGTGGGCAATCAACTGTACTTTCATTATTATGACCATTCCTTTCTTAGGGGCTGTGCCGTCTTGAGCTTTGCTGCTTTTTCTATCAGCGCAAATCCAGAGGCACAATAAGCGTTGAAAGAAAATCCTCTCAAAGCTATCTTTTGCGCGGTTTTCTCACCGCGGATAATATGGGCTTGTTGTCGTTTTTTTCTGGCCGCTCTACCGCTGCCGGGGAATTGCACGATAGCAAGCACTGCCTGCCCTAAATTATTCTTCCAGCGTAAGCGGTGCGTAGTTTGCCATTGTCTTTTTCTCACCTACGGTGTCAAAGCGAATCTTCACAATCGTGTCGCCTGCCACCGGGGTAACCTCCAGGACAATACCGCGCCCAAACACTTTATGCCGTACTACATCGCCCGGCTTAAAGGCAGCTTTGGTGCCGGCAGCTTTCGGCTGCGGTGCTGCCCCAGCCAAAGTAGACCCGCGAGAAAAGCTGCCAAGGCCAGCGGCGGGGTGCCGCGGCGCTACGGGTTCTACCCGACGGCTGCCAAAAGCGGCAGCCTGCTCTTTGCGGCGGGCAATCATAAACGAGCAATCCTCTTCGATGAGCGAATTGTCGATTTCTCCCAAAAAGCGAGAAGGCTGGTTGCGCTTGGTCTGGCCAAAAATCATACGCATCTCGGCAGAAGAAAGGTAGAGCGCTTTTTTGGCACGGGTAATACCAACATAACAAAGGCGGCGCTCTTCTTCCAAATCTTCTGCATTATAGCGCGCCATTTCACTCGGGAAGATGCCATCCTCAAGACCTACAATGAAAACATACGGAAACTCAAGGCCTTTCGCTGCGTGCATCGTCATCATAACAACGACGTCGCTGCTTTCGTCATAGCTGTCAATGTCCGCGATGAGAGCAACTTCTTCAAGGTAGCCAAAAAGACTTGCTTCTTCCCCTTTTGCATCTACATAGGTTTTAACGCTGGAAATCAGCTGTCCCAAGTTTTCCAAGCGGGTCTGGCCCTCTTCGCCCTGTGCCTCTAGCATCGAGCGGTATCCGGTGCGGTCAATCACAAAGGTAACCAGCTCGTCCAGCGGTTGCTCCGCAGCAGCGCACAGCAGTTCTTCGTACATTGTGTAAAACTTTTGCAGCGCTGCCGAAGCACGGGAAAGCGCCGGATAGTTTGCTGCTGTGGCGGCAACCTCCAGCATGCAGCAAGAAAGTCCATCTGCGATTTGTGCCATGTTATCGACGGTAGTTGCACCAATTTTGCGGGCAGGCTCGTTGATAATGCGCCGCAGACGCAAATCATCCTGCGGGTTTGCCAAAATCGAAAGATAAGACAAAATGTCCTTCACTTCTTTTCGGTCAAAGAATCGCTGGCCGCCAACGATTTTATAAGGAATACCGGCACGCGCAAAATAGGTCTCGACGGGGCCGGATTGTGCGTTCATGCGGTACAGAATGGCATGGTCGCGAAGCTTTGCACCCTCTTTGATGTGTTCACCAATTACCTCGGCAATATGGGCCGCTTCGTCATGCTCATTATCTGCCTGATAGTGGTGCACTTTGTCGCCATCGCCGTTTTCAGTCCATAGTGTTTTGCCTTTTCGGCCCTCATTGTTTTTGATGACTTCGTTGGCTGCGTTCAAAATATTAGAGGTGGAACGGTAGTTCTGCTCGAGCCGAACCACCTTGGCCCCCGGGAAATGCTCTTCAAAACTGAGGATATTCTCGATGGTTGCGCCGCGGAAACGATAGATGCTCTGGTCATCGTCGCCAACGACGCAGATGTTGCCGCTGCCTGCCGCCAGCTGACGCACAAGCTCGAACTGTGCCACGCTGGTATCCTGATATTCGTCTACCAGAATGTAACGATATTTCGTCTGGTGTTTTTCCAGCACGTCGGGGTGCTGTTCAAACAGCCTTACAGTATGGAAAATCAAATCGTCAAAATCAAATGCACCTGCCGCCCGCAGACGTTTGGCGTAGGCCTCGTAAACATTGCAAATCAGTTTCGAGCGCATATCGCCTGCCTGCTCTGCTGCCTGCTTATAATCGAGCATCTTATCTTTGTAGTGCCCAATTGCAGAGAGTGCCGCTTTCACAGGCAAAAATTTATCGTCGATGGAAAGTTGCTTGTACACCTCTTTCATCGCACGCTGAGAATCGTCGCTGTCGTAGATAGTAAATGCCTGCGGCCAGCCCAGCACCTGTGCTTCACGCCGCAAAATGCGCACGCAAGCAGAGTGAAAGGTAGAGGCAGTAATATCTTCCGCCGCACTGCCAAGCATATCGGAAAGGCGGTTTTTCAGCTCCCCTGCCGCTTTGTTTGTGAAAGTGATGGCGAGGACATTCCAAGGCCGTGCGGTAGAAACCCGCAGCATCTCTTCCAGCTCCGGAGAAGGCTCGCTGGAGCCGCGCTGGACTAAATCTTCCAGCTCAGCAATCCGTTCGGCCGTTACGGTACCGTAAATCTTATCGCTGTGGTAAGCCTTGCCAAACCGCACCAAATTAGCAATGCGGTTAACCAGTACTGTGGTTTTTCCGCTGCCTGCGCCCGCCAAAATCAACAGAGGGCCGTCCACAGTAAACACGGCATCTTTCTGCACCGGATTTAGGCGCCCAAAGCGCCCCTCGATGTAGCGTTTACGGAGGTTCAAAAACTGCGTTTGCTGGTTCTCTGTCATCTCAATGGTCCTTTCCCGATTTTTGCCGCCGGCATATATGTTGCACTATGCCGTTTCATCCTGCAAAAATCGTGTCCGGGAAGGGAAATTCCCGGACGCCTGCTTTTCAATATAGTTCGCTTTATTGTAGCACAAAACAGCATTGTTGGAAAGTGTCGAAGTCACCAAACCGCCAACTTCATAGGCATAAAAAAACGAAAGACCGCTGAGTGAGCGATCTTTCGTAAGAAAAATTTTATCCCAACATATTAATAAGAATACCAGCAGCCACTGCCGAGCCGATAACGCCAGCGACATTGGGGCCCATAGCATGCATCAAAAGGAAGTTTTGCGGGTTTTCTTTCTGTCCAACCTTTTGGGCAACGCGGGCTGCCATCGGCACTGCAGAAACACCGGCAGCGCCAATCAACGGGTTAACCTTGCCCTTGGTGAGCACGCACATCAGCTTGCCGAGCATAACACCACCGGAAGTACCGAATGAGAACGCCACAAGGCCAAGACCAATGATTTTAACTGTCTGCCAGGTAAGGAAGGTATCACCACTGGTGGTGCAGCCAACCGACAAGCCGAGGAAAATAGTGATAATATTCATCAGCTCGTTGCCGGCAGTTTTGCAAATACGATCCACCACACCGGATTCTTTCATCAGGTTGCCCAGCATCAGCATACCGACAAGCGGTGCTGCGGTAGGCAGGATGAGTGAAATCAAGATGGTGCACATAATCGGGAAAATAACTTTTTCTGTTTTGGATACCGGGCGCAGCTGTGTCATTACAATGCTGCGCTCTTTATGCGTCGTTAACGCACGCATAATTGGTGGCTGAATAATGGGCACAAGCGCCATATAGCTGTAAGCCGCCACAGCGATGGCACCTAGCAAATGTGGGGCAAGCTTTGTGGTGACGAAAATTGCCGTGGGGCCATCTGCGCCGCCGATGATGCCGA
The DNA here is from genome assembly GCF_900199435.1 of Pygmaiobacter massiliensis. Taxonomy (GTDB): domain Bacteria; phylum Bacillota; class Clostridia; order Oscillospirales; family Ruminococcaceae; genus Pygmaiobacter; species Pygmaiobacter massiliensis. The sequence continues at coordinate 1,188,708 of NZ_OAML01000003.1, read as the reverse complement.
TAGAGCCTGCCTCCGCCCCTGTAAAGCCGAGCATTTTTGCGCCCCAGTATGTAAAGAAGATACCAAGCTGCGCCGCTGCGCCCAAAAGCAGGCTGGCGGGGTTCGAAATAAGGGGCGAGAAATCCGTCATTGTGCCGATGCCAAGGAAAATAAGCGGCGGATAAATACCAAGTTTAACACCCAGGTAAAGCATATCCGCAAGGCCGCCATTATTCAGCACCTGCATAAAGTCGGGATGTCCCGATTCTGTCAGAAAATATTCCATATGGATGATGCCTGCGCCGGGGAGGTTGGCAAGCAGCATACCAAATGCGATGGGTAGTAACAATAGAGGCTCAAATTGTTTGACAATGGCAAGGTACAGCAGAACGCACGCCACACAAATCATAATTAAATAGCGCGGGTCTTCAAACAATCCATTAAAGCCAGACTCTTGAGCGATTCCGCGAATCGCACCTAAAAATCCCTCCATGATTCAAAACACCCTTTTCTGTCAAATTATAAAAGCACTACGCCTTTAAAACGGTTCCGTATAAGCCCTCACTGCCGCACGGGACCAGGCACTGCGGCCAGCCACCTTTTTCTGCTTATTTTTGGTGATACTCAAAATTTCAAAGGGGCCTTCGCTGACTGCTGCCACTGCCGCAGTGATAGCTGCCACGATTTCGCCCGGCACACCAGCCGGTGAAGCGTTTGCATAAGTCGCGCCGGCAATTGCCGCTACCAGTTCCGGCTCCACTGCTGCAGCGGCCCCCGCGGGTGCTACATTTGCTACCGGGCTTGACGATGCAGGCTGTGCTTTGCTTGCAGCCGCCTCGGTTGCTTTTTTACGGTCGATGCCAGTGAAAATTTTGCCCTGCAGCTTAATAACTAAAGTAAGCAGTACCAAAATTGCAAAGACTAAAGTAATACCTGTCAGGATAACGATCCATTTACTAGGCTCCATTTGAATTTTCCTCCTTTTTCCTTTAAAGCCAATCTGCGTCTATTATAGTTGATTTGCTAGGGGCTTGCAATGCGAATTTTGTGATTTTTTAAACAAACTCCAAAAGTGTCCAAATTTTGCGGTTGGGACACTTGGCGCGCTAAAAACGTTGCAGACTAGCGTTTTCAGCGGCATACACCTTCTTACTGCACCGCAATAAATGAAAAGAGTGCCTTTTGCAAGCCATTTATATGCAAAAATATTTGGCAGATTCTTGACATTTCTTGTGCGATGAAAAGGTTCTATTTTGCTTATTCGCGATATGCCTCTACTCGATTTTTGTTCACTGTGTTTTATTGTAGCGGAAAATCAAGCAAAAAGACAAGCCATTTAGGACTTTTCTTCTCTTAAAATGTGATAAGGTTTTTTAGACTTTTTTAGATTTATCAAAATTGCAGCATAGCGCAGGCTGTGCTATATGTCTTTATCGGGAGGCAGCTCTATCGGTGCAAGCTTAGAGTAGACAAGCTTTTGCGCGGCGTACAAACTGTATCTTCCGCTGAGCATATACCCTACCGCTACCGCAATCGCAAAATAAAGCAGCCCCTCGCTGCCGAAAAATTCTACACTTAACGCAAGGCTGGCAATGGGGCAGTTAACGGCGCCGCAGAAAACCGCAATCATTCCCAAGGCGGCGGCAAAGCCCGGATCAAGCCCAAGCAAGCCCCCCACTGCGCTGCCAAATGTAGCACCGATGCAAAGGGTAGGCACAATTTCGCCGCCGCGGAAACCGGCGCCCAGAGTGAGCGCGGTAAAAAGCAATTTCAGCAAAAAGGCTGCGGGGGCAACGGCTTTGCCCTCTATGGCGTGGGCGGCAAGTTCCATTCCCGCTCCGTTATAATCAAAATTACCAACCAGCGTAGTCAAAAACAAGACGAGTAGCGCGCCTACTATCACTCGCAAATAAGGGTTGGGGAAAAACCGCTTATAGATTTTTCCGCTGTTATGCAGCACCTCGCATAGCACAATAGATACTGCGCCGCACAATATGCTAAGCACCAGCACACGGCCTGCTGTGGTAAGCAAAAACACCTCTGGAACGTGGCGCAGCACAAATCGTTCCGGCGCTATTCCGCACCAGCCAGCCAGTTGGTATGCAATGAGCGAAGACCCCAGCACCGGCACCAATGCCGCATACTGAAAAACACCTACGTTAATTACCTCAATACAAAACAACGTCGCTGTCAGTGGTGTGCCAAACAGGGCACTAAACACCGCAGCCATACCGCAAACCATTGCAATGCGCAGCTCCTGGTCGTTCAAACGGGCCACGCGCGCAAATGCCGCGCCGATGCTGCCTCCCATTTGAAGTGCAGCACCCTCTCGCCCGGCAGAGCCACCTGCGAGATGGGTCAATGTGGTACCAATAAAAATAAGCGGAGCGAGCCGCAAGGGCACACGTTCGGCAGAACGTACCGCTTCAAAGATATCGTTGGTGCCCCGATGTTTGCTCATTTTAAATTTGTAGTAAAAAAAGACGATAATCACACCCCATAAGGGCAATAGCAGCATCAAGCGCTTGTCAGCCAGACGCCACGCGGTCACTTTTACCAACGCATAGTGGAATGCAATACCCGCAGCCCCACATAAACTGCCGATTAATATCGACAACAATAACCACTTAGCAAAAGTGAATAGGTACGACTTTACTTTTTTCATCTTTTCGTTGTTAGTCAATATCTTCCTCGCCTCTAAATCATCAATTCGTTTTTTGCATGCTTTATGCAGACGGTTTTTATTATAGCAAAATATGGAAAAATATCAAAATCTTGCTTGATTTTTATTGCCTTGTTTCGTAACTTAGTCACACACTCTAGAAAAAAGCGTTGACTTTGCAAACTGAAACTCACATAATTACAGTATCATCTTTCCCGCTTTACCCAAACGATTTTACCACGTTTGGATGATAGAAAGGATTGTGCTCTATGCAGTTCAAAAAATCACTTTTTATTGTGTCCTTTGCCCTGGCAGCAATGCTTGCTGCCTGCGGCGGTGCTCTCTCTTCCTCCTCCAGCGCCTCTTCCCCCGCTAGCTCCTCTGCCGTAGAAAAGGCTGAATATCGCACCCTGACAGCACAAGAAGCCAAAGCCAGAATGGACAGTGGCGATTCTATTGTCGTATTGGATGTGCGCACCGAAGCTGAATTTGAAGAAAAGCATATCGAGGGTGCTGTGCTAATCCCTAACGAAACAATCATCAGCGAACCACCTGCCGAGCTGCCGGATAAGGATGCTGAAATCCTCATCTACTGCCGTTCTGGAAACCGAAGCAGACAGGCAGCAGAAAAGCTAATTGGGATGGGTTATTCCAACGTTTACGATTTTGGCGGCATTAATAGCTGGCCATACGACACAGTATCGGGAAAGGCAGAAAAATGACCGGTGAATTTTCCGTGGCGGTCCACGCCCTCGTATACCTCAACCACATGCAGCGCCCCCTTACCAGCGACGCACTTGCAGAAAATGTTTGTACCCACCCGGCGCGTATTCGTAAGGTGATGGCAAAGCTAAAAAAAGCAGAGCTCGTTTTTACACGCGAGGGTGCAGACGGCGGCTATACCTTTTTAGGCGACCCGCACAAAATCAACTTAGCACAAATTCTCACCGCTTTAGAGACACCTGTGGTAGAGCTGACCTGGCGCTCCGGCAACTTGGACATGGAATGCCTTGTTGCCTCTGGAATGGCCAATATCATGGATCATATTTGCGAGGAGCTGGACGATACCTGTAAACAAAAACTTGCCCAAATCTCAATCGCTGACATTGATGCCCAGATTTTTCGTCCGAAAAGCCAGAACATTTAATCGGCCGACCTTTTTTCTCTTTTATTTATCCGTAGAAATGTGAGATTTTATTATGAAACAATTTGATGCAATCATCCTTGGCTTTGGCAAAGGTGGAAAAACGCTTGCCGCCGCACTAGCCGCAAGCGGTAAAAAAGTGGCGCTGGTTGAGCGTTCCAAAGAGATGTACGGCGGCACCTGCATTAATGTAGGGTGCATTCCTTCCAAATCCCTCGTGCACAGCGCACTTTCCGCCAAGCAGCACGCCGACGCTGCTTTTGAAGAAAAAGCGGCTGCCTACCGTGCCGCGATTGCCGAAAAGCGCCGTCTAACCAGTATGCTGCGCCAGAAAAACTATGATAAACTTGCCTCTCACCCCAACACCACCGTGTTTGACGGCACTGGCAGCTTTGTGGATGCCCACACTATAAAAGTAGCTGGCGCAGAGAGCGAAGAGCTGCTTTCTGCCCCGCAGATTTTCATCAATACCGGCTCGGTCAGCGTCGTGCCGAAAATTGAGGGCATCGAGGGTAATCGGCGCGTACTGTTCAGCGACGGTATGCTTGACCTCGACACTCTGCCTCGGCGGCTCGTCATCATCGGTGGGGGCTACATCGGTTTGGAATTTGCTTCTATTTACGCCAATTTCGGCAGTGCGGTTACCGTGGTGCAGGATGGTGCAGATTTTGTGCCGCGTGAAGACCGTGATGTGGCAGACGAGCTACAGGCGATTTTAGAAAAGAAAGGCGTGAAATTCATATTGAACACCGCAATCACCCGCCTGGAAAATCATGAAAGCACTGCCGCTGTGGTTTACACCAAAGACGGCACCGAATATACACTTTCCGCTGAGGCTATCCTCATTGCCACCGGCCGCCGCCCCAACACCGATGAGCTGAACCTTGCCGCTGCCGGGGTAGCCACCACGCCGCGGGGCGCCGTGCAGGTAAACGAATATCTGCAAAGCTCTGCGGAGCACATTTATGCTATGGGCGACGTTGCTGGCGGGCTGCAATTCACCTACATTTCTTTAGATGATTCCCGCATCGTAAAAGATCACCTTGCTGGCGGCAACCGCTCTACCGCTGCCCGCACCAATGTGCCGTACAGCGTATTTCTGGACCCGCCATTCTCTCGTGTAGGCTTATCTGAAACAGAAGCTCGCCAGGCCGGATATGAAATAAAAGTTGCAAAGCTGCCCACCGCAGCAGTGCCCAAGGCACAGGTTCTGCGCAAAACGGAAGGTTTTTTGAAAGCTATTGTAGATGCAAAAACCGACAAAATTCTAGGTGCGACGCTTATCTGCCCAGAGTCTTACGAAATCATCAACACCGTAAAGCTGGCAATGCAAATGGGTGCAGACTACACCGTTTTGCGCGACCAGATTTTCACCCATCCTACCATGTCAGAGGCTCTCAACGATTTATTTTCCCTTATCTAGCAAAATCATAAAGGCTCGCTGCTTTTCTCTTGCCGAGAATGCAGCGAGCCTTTCGCTTTCAGATTGCCCTAAGGCTGTTCAGTGCGATAACGATGAATCTGATCTTCCAGCGTGCGGTACAACAAATCTGGTATCACAGGTTTAGAAAGATGCAGGTTCATGCCTGCGGCAAGCGCCTGCTCAACATCCTCCTGAAAAGCATTTGCCGTCATCGCGATAATGGGCACCTTTTTAGCGTCCGCTCGTTCCATTCGGCGCAGCCCGGCGGTTGCGGCATATCCATCCAGCACCGGCATACGGATATCCATCAAAATCGCATCATACCACCCGGGCGCCGAGGCTGCAAACAGCTCCATCGCCTGCTGTCCATCCCGCGCTACTGTCACCGCCACACCTTGGCTTGTCAGCAATTTGCTGGTGATTTCAATGTTGAGCGGATGATCTTCTGCCAGCAAAATCTTCCTGCCTTTAAGCGCTACAGCATAGTCTATCTGCTTTGCCGTTTCTACGGTTTGAGGCTCACTCGCTGGCGAAAGCGGCAGCGCAACTGTAAACAGGGTGCCTTTGTCCTTTTCGCTTTCTGCCTCTATGGTGCCACCCATCAGTTCAATAATGTTTTTTGAGATGGGCAGTCCCAGCCCGGTGCCGCGGTACTGGCTCGTCGCTCCCACGTTTTCCTGCGAGAAAGGTTCAAACATAATGTTTAAGAACTCTTTGCTCATGCCAATGCCGGTATCGGAAATCAAAAATGAAACTTGATGTGATCCCTTTTCAGAGGCTATTCTGGCAACATCCAAACGCACCTGCCCACCCGAGGGGGTGAATTTGATGGCATTGCCCATCAGATTTATGAGCATTTGCTGAATACGCATTTTATCCCCATAAAACCATTCTTCATCTAAGGTGGATTCAATTTTCAGATAAACTTTCTTTTTGATTGCTTGCGTTTCTATCATTTCAAGCACCGGCAGCAGCATCTGGTCAAACCTAAAAGCTTCTTGCCGCACTTGCAGCTTGCCATGCTCAATGCGCGCCATATCCAAAATGTCGTTGATGAGATTAAGCAAATATCCCGCGGCACCGCTGATTTTATTTAAGTAGATCTGCACAGCAGGCGAACTTTCTGCTTCTTTTTTCGCCAAATCGGTAAGTCCGATAATGGCGTTCATCGGAGTACGCATCTCGTGGCTCATGCGCGATAAAAACTCGGATTTACTTTGAGCATGCATCTCCGCCATAGAAAGCGCCTCTCGCAGACGCTGCGTTTGTTGCTGCTCTCTTTCATACAGGTACGTCACATCGTCGCAAGCCAGGCAGAGCAACTGGTTTTCTCGGTCAATATAAGAAAACCGTAAGCGCATCTGTGTCAGTTTTCGCTGCTTGCCAACCAGCGGTACAACGTATTGAAATACGGAAGCTTGTTCTAAATGATGCAGCACTTTGCTCATTGCAAGCTGATGCATAATATCGCCCGGTGCGGTTTTATCCTTGTGCTCGTAAACCCATTCCAGAAGCCTTTTCTCAAAGCCCGAAATCTGCTCCATATTATTTTTATCGTTTTTCCGGGGGAATAGCTGTGCAACGTCTTGCTGCACATCAATGTAAAAAAGTGCCTCATAATCATTTAGGATTAAGGTGCTGATGAGTTTTTTCATCAGCGTCTCGTTTTGAATGGTGCGGGTATAGAAAAACACGGTAATTTCTTCACTGCCGGGGCGCTTTAATATTCGAGCAATGCTTTCTACCCAGTGCAGTTCGCCTGTTTTCAGTCGTCTGCGGTAGGCTAGTTGGGCATCGGCTTTACCGGCTGCAAAATTTTTGCGCATCTGCTCTAACCCGAAAAAGGCACGGAATGCCTGCTTGTCTCGCTCCGACGGAATTGTTTCGACAATGCGATTGACAAGCTCATCGCAGTCCACAACGCCACTAAAGCAATAATCAGCCTGTGTATCTTCCACTTTTCCGGTAATTAAGTTCATTTTGAGGGAGGCAAGCATTTGGTCATTTTGCAGCAACGCTTTGCGATACGCAAGCTCCTCTTGGTAGCGTCTTTCCAGGCTGCGGTTTTGCTCTTTTAGCAGCCGTGCGTGCTTTGCCCGTGTAAAAACAAGTGTTGCAAATAAAACTACCGCCAGCACACCGCACAATATAACGAAGGTATGGTTTACATCCAGCACCTCACTCATCGTTATTTTTTCATTCATCATTGCCGCGTCGTGCAAAATCTGTTTTTCTGTTTCGGTGCGTTCCATTGCCGCAAGTGTTTTGCTTAAAACGCTACGTAGCATTTCGTCGTTCGATGCCACATTGAAGCTGACGCGCTCCTGCGTTATTTTCCCTTCAAAAGTGCGCAGTCCACTATACTTGTTGTTTTGCAATAAAGAAGATACGTAGTAGCTGCTTTCCAGTGTTATGTCTGCCTGACCGCTGAGCAGCTTATTCAAGCATTGCTCCAAATCGTCAGCTGCAGTAATTGACAGTGTTGGATAAGCAGAAAGCAACGGTTCTGCAAAAGCTTTCATAGAGCTGGGCAGTACCAAACGAACGGTATTGTTCCAATCCAAAACAGCCTCGCCCCGTTTTACAAATTGAATATCTCCGGTAAAGAATCCTAAAGAATTACCTTCTGCCCGCGTTCTCATTGGCAAGCTTTCCACTTCGATCACAGTTGCCTGGCTTTGCCCGGATTCAGAGGCGATTTCTGCACGAAATTGCAGCCCCGAAAGGTCAGTCATCGTTTGAAGAATACGTGGTACAATACCTTCCATTTTTCCGGTTTTGTCATCCTCTACAAAAAAAGGCCCGCGTTTCCCACTCAGCTTTACTGTAATTTCGGGAGCGGTGCGGATGTATTCTGCCTCAGCACGGGTAAAAAGAGGGAATCGGCCAAGATTTTTTCGCCAGTAAGTGCTATGCAGCGTTTCACGGTAAAACGGGTCTTCCTGCTCAATGCGGAGCATCGCGGTGTTCAGCTGCTGCATCTTTTCATTTTCAGGCAGCGCATATAAGTAAGCTGAGGGAGCTTGCATCAAAGCAATTACTTTGCGTTCTGCGCACTCCTGCATTTCTTCCGAGATTGCAGCGTCAATTTTGCCCGCTTCCAGCGCCTTTTCCATTGTATCAGCGGTTTGGTATTCTTTGTGAACGCTTACAAAGCCCTGCTGAGTTTCCAGCTCCTCCAGCAGTTCTTTCGAAAAGCTCTCTTTTACATAGCCAATTTTCTTTTTATTTAAAGACGCATAATCCTCATAATATAAATCGATTTGAGGCATGGTATATAAAACTATCCCCCGCTGTGCCAGTGGCAGTTCGGAACGCAAAAGCGGTTCCTCTTGTGCGCTCGGCTCTGTGGCACATAAAAAATCAATTTTCCCTTCGCGCAGCAACCGCTCTGCTTCCCCTCTGGACACATAAAGGTACTGATAAGACCAGTCTGTGTACAGCGCAACACGTTGCAGATAAGCATGCACATAGTCACTCGCGGTTTCTTCGTTCGGGCTTACCGAAAAATCTGATGTCGAATAAGCGATTTTCACCGGGTTCTGCTCAGCTGCCGCAACGGTTTGGGCATGCGCATACCTAGCCCCGCCGGTTACTAAAAGCACCAGCGTTGCCAACGTGGCGAGCCATCTTTGTTTTACCCTAACACTATGTGCCATGTAGTCTCCCCTTTTCGCGTTTTCCGTTTATATAGTATCATAAAGGTATACAAATTTCCAAAATCTCACATAAATTTGTGATTTAGCCTTTGCGGCAGATTTTAAGCGCGTGCCAGATGCAAGCGTTTGATAGCGAGAAATGGGAGGCTTTCTTTTTCTATATTCGGTAAGAGTAATCTATTCACAAAATGCCATTTTTCAAAAAAAGCAAAAAAATGCAAAAAACTTGATTTTTATGCTTGACTTTTGCGTCTGTGGTATGATAGAATAATTCTCGCGGCACGGGAGACCGATGCCCAATATATGCGGAAGTGCTGGAATCGGCAGACAGGCACGTTTGAGGTGCGTGTGTCTATGACGTGTGGGTTCAAGTCCCATCTTCCGCACCAGAAAAACACCGAAGATTGAAAAATCTTCGGTGTTTTTCTTTTATTTATGCGTTTACACCTAAAACGAAAAAGCGAGCTCTTTGAGCTCGCTTTTTTCATTGCACCAGTTCGCCTTTCCACTGAGCTATGCCGCCTGCATTGATTACATGGGTATAACCCAAACGCTCAAGAATCCCCGCTGCCTGCGTGCTGCGTATCCCGCTTTGGCAATAAACAATCACAGTGGTACTCTTGTCTGGCACCAGCTCTTCCAACGCTTCGGTACGGGGCAGCGGCAGCGATTCGCTTAACGGCAGATGCCCTGCACGATACTCCTGGGGTGTGCGTACATCCAGAAGACGTACCTCGTTATCACCGCTCATCAGTTCAGGAACAGTATTAATATCTGTCAGCTTTGCAGATCGCGACTTTTTAAAAAATTGAAACATTTTGTGCCTCCGTCTATTTCTTATGTGCCAATTTTAACTTTTTAGCGCTTTTATTACAGTAACCTGATTACAAATTCTCCACGTTGTGCGAGAGGATAAGTGTTGTTTTACTTTGTAAGGGTTTCCTTTTTCGTCACAAAAATACCAGACTGTGAATTCACCTAATGCTTTTGGGTTCTGATACACGCGCAAGCGACATTGTGCATAATGTAAAGTCAGACAAGGAGGAGTACTATGAATTCGATTGCACTTTCTTTGGTGATTGCCGTTACGGTAGAAGGCATTATGGAATATCTAAAAACTCTTGTCTTGGCTTTTCAAAATAAAAAGTATAAAAAACTCGTTTACTATACTTCATCCTTGCTGCTTAGCATATTGCTTTGCTTTTTAGGCAAAATCGATTTATTCTCTACCCTAACTATAAAATTTTCACCGGCATGGTTGGGTGTTTTACTTACTGGCACCTTCGCTTCGCGCGGCACCAATTATATGGGGGCATTTACCTCCCAGCTGGAAACGGTGCGTGATGAATGAGCCATTTTCTCTCAAAGCTTATAAGCGCAAAAAAGAGCCGCCCAACACGGGCGGCTCTTTTTTATTATGTAGTTTATTCGTCTTCGTCGGCTGCGTCCAGCAATGCGCCGGTGGGGGCAGTGGGCAAACTCGTAACTTTTTTGAGTTTTCGCTGAATCTGACGCGTCCGCACGCCCACCAGATTTTCCAGCTCATCAGAAGCTTGGTTAATACGGTTTTGTGCCTGCGAAAGTGCTTTGCCGAAAGTTTCAAACTCCGACTTTACGCCGCCGAGAATATCCCAAACCTCGCTGGAACGCTTTTGGATGGCAAGCGTTTTAAAGCCCATCTGCAAGCTGTTCAGCAGGGCCGCCATGGTGGTAGGGCCAGCAATGTTCACCTTGTAGTCCGCCTGCAACCGTTCTACCATACCCCGACGTACCACCTCGGCATACAGCCCTTCTACCGGCAAGAACAGAATACCAAACTCGGTGGTTTCCGGCACATGAATGTATTTATCACGAATATCCTTTGCCTCGCTTCGAATACGGTTTTCAAGCGCTTTGCCCGCTGCGTTGATGGCATCGGAGTCGCCGCTGTCGTATGCATCCATCAGGTTGCTGTACAAATCGCCAGGGAACTTTGCATCGATAGGCAGATAGATTGATCCATCTTCTCCCGCAGGCAGCTTTACTGCAAATTCAACACGCTCTGAAGAGCCCTTGCGGGTCGCAACGTTTTCGTCATATTGATCCGGTGTCAAAATCTCCTGCAAAATTGCGCCCAATTGAATTTCGCCCAAAATACCACGTGTCTTAACGTTAGAGAGTACTTTTTTCAAATCACCAACGCCAGTGGCAAGGTTTTGCATTTCGCCAAGACCTTTGTACACCTGTTCCAATCGCTCATTCACAAGTCCAAAGCTCTTAGTCAGCTTATCCTCCAGTGTTTTCTGCAGTTTTTCATCCACCGTGGCGCGCATCTGCTCCAGGCGTTTGTTGTTATCGTCCTGCAGTGCTGCTATACGGTTTTCCATTGTGGCACGCACGCCAGTTAGCTGCTGCTCTGTCTGCACACCGAGGGTTTTAAAGCGTTCATCGAGTGCGCGCAGGCGGGCATCCTGCATGGTTGCTATCTGGCCTAATGCGGCAGACTGGCTTGCGCCATAGGTTTTCAGCGCTTCATTCACCGCAGTGGTCATTTCAGTACGGGTAGCGCGCAGCTCATCGCTTACATCGCGCCGCAAAGCGTCCAGCTCCGCGCGGGAAATCGCATTTTTATCGCGTTTGAGCAAACACAAAATCGAAACAACAAGGCAACCTGCCGAAAGCGCGGCCACCAGGTAAAGTAAAAAATCCATACAAATCTCCTTTAATAATCGGGGGATAGCTTACATAGACATAGTATAAATGCTTTGCCCAATAGAATCAACCGAAAGGTGGCCATCCCTTAATGTTTTGTTCGTTTCGTATCCGTAAACGCCATTTACTTACCGCACTTTGTGCCGTTTCGGCACTGGCAGTTTCGGTTTCGCTGCTAAAAGGCGGCGGTACCGAATACTGCACCAACGAAATGCTCGCGACCGCTGCAAAAGCCAACTCGGAGGTGGCGGAATCTCCCCCCACGCAGGACACCGGTGCCGAGGGTGAAAAAGTCGCCTATCTCACCTTCGATGATGGCCCGAGCGAAACCACAGAGCTGGTTTTGGATGTTTTAAAAGAATATGGCGTACGAGCGACCTTTTTTGTGTGCGCCGCTGAGAATAACGAAAACTATCTTCCTACCCTCACTCGTACGGTATCAGAAGGCCATCAGATTGGCCTGCATTCCAGCAGCCACAGCTACAAAAAGATTTACAGCAGCCCCGAAAGCTACTGGAACGACATTGAGGAATTGAAAGAGAAAATAGCCCCCTATGTAGGCGACACCGCTCATCTTACCTGCCTGCGCTTCCCTGGCGGCAGCACCAATTCTGTTTCGCACAAATATGGCGGCAGCGGCATTATGAAAACGCTAAAACAGCAAGCAGACGAAAAAGGTTACCGCTACTTTGACTGGAACAGTTGCGCCGACGACGCGGTGGGGGAGAAAAAATCTCCCGAAACTTTGTTGCAGCATGTCATGCGCGACACCAACAACCGTAAACGAGTGATTGTTCTAATGCATGACACCAAAGCCACGAAAACAACCGCACAAGCCCTGCCTGACATCATCGAATCTTTGCGTAAGGAAGGGTATGTGTTTGATGTGCTGGAAAATTATCCTCCAAAATCCGCAACCCCGGTTATAACGACTGAAAGCCAGCCGCCGGTCTGAAAATTCATCAAAAATTAACATAATTCCCCCTGCGCATATTTGTAATGCAATACGAAATCCTGTATAATAGTATTACTTTGTATGTGAAAAGGGGGATGTTTTTTTGTTTGGCACCATCACCCCGCTAACAGAGGAACTGCGCGTACGCGAGTACACCGAATACCGCAGCGTTTACTGTGGGCTTTGTAAAGAACTAAAGCGACGTTACGGCTTCTTCGCCCGTCTTTTGCTCAACTACGACCTTGTGCTGGTCGCGTTGCTGGCAGATGGCCTTTCCGGTGAAGATGGCGGCACCCGGCCGGAGCGCTGCATCGTTAACCCGGTGCGTCCGCGCCCCACTGCCGGTGAATCTGCCGGTCTTGCACTTGCCGCTGACAGTCTGCTGCTGCTTTCGTGGCACAAACTGCGCGATAATTTGCACGACGAAAAGCTTAGCAAAAAGCTGCTCTGTGCAGCCGCTCTGCCGTTCTATCATTTCCATTACCGCCGTGCAGCGCAGCATCGACCCGAGCTTTCCGCAGCCATTGCCGCTGCGATAGAAAAGCAATCTGCATTAGAAGCTGCGGGCTGCACCTCTCCCGATGAGGCCGCTGCCCCCACCGGCGAGATGCTCTCTGCTTTATTTGCCGACTGTGCAGAAGGTGCTGACCGCCCCGCTGCCGCAAGGCTTGGCATGTTTTTGGGACAGATTATTTATTTGCTGGATGCTGCTGATGATTTCGACGAAGATGCAGCCAGCGGCAGCTACAATGTTTACCATGCTGCCGGTATCCCGAGGGACGAAGCCCTGCGGCTTGCCAAAGAACAATGCAATATGCGCGCGGGCGAAGCCACGCTTTGCTATCATTTGCTGGCGATGCGCCGCTACCGCGAAATTTTTGATAATGTTATGTATCTGGGGCTACCAAAAGCAATTGCCGCAGCAGGCTGCCCCAAAAAGAAGGACAATCCTTCTGGCGAACTCGCTTAACATTCCTTTACAGAAAGGCTGATAAAAATGAGAGATCCTTACGAGGTACTGGGCCTTGCACCGGGTGCAAGCACCGACGAGATTAAATTAGCTTACAAAAAACTTGCTCAAAAATACAGTGCAGATAATTATGCCGGCAGCCCGCTGGAAGCAACCGCCAAAGAGCGCCTTGCTGAAATTGACGCAGCTTTTGACCAGCTGATGGGCCAAATCCGCACTGGTGGTGCCACTGCTGGCAGCAGCGCTGGCCAAACCGCCGGTGCCGGTACTGCCTATGCCGACATTCGCACCATGATTAACGAGGGGCGCGCTGATGAAGCCATGAGCCGACTTTCTGCCATGCCTGGTGCTGATACCGACGGCGAGTGGAACTTTTTGTATGGCAGTGCCCTTTATTACAAAGGCTGGCTTGCCGACGCTGTGCGCTATTTTGAAAAAGCTGTCAGCCTTGCACCGGGAAACCAGGAGTACCAGGCAGCTTACAACCGGCTGCGCAACTCGGCAAACGGCAACGTTGCTGGCAACCCCTACGGTGGCTACCAGCCCACTGCGGCCGGCTGCAACTGCTGCGACATGTGCACTGCATTGATGTGCATGGATATGTGCTGCGGCTGCGGGCGCGGATGCTAATCTGCCACCCCTCTGCGGGCCTTGCCGCGCAGTGTCTATTTTGAAAGGAAGTTTGCCTTATGCGTGAAAATAGCCGCAAGACCGCACTTTGCGGTGTACTTGCCGCCCTTTCCGCTGTAATGATGTTTATGGGCGGCTTACTGCCGCTTGCCACCTTTACTGCTCCGGCACTGGCCGGAATGTTCTTGCTGCCTCTCGCGCTGGAATTTGGAAAAAACAGCGGACTCATCGCCTATGCTGCTGTTGGCTTTATTGCATTTTTCATCGTTCCTGACCGAGAAATCAGCCTGATTTTTATTTTTTTTCTCGGTTATTACCCAATTATCAAATGGTCGCTTGACAAAATCAAGTCGTTCATCATACAATGGGGCACGAAACTTCTTTTGTTTAATGCCGCAATCTTTTCCATGTATGGCATCATTTTATTTTTGTTTCCCATCCGCGCCGTGGTAGAAGAATTTGCCGATAGTTCTTTTTGGTTTACCGTCGCACTTGTTCTTCTTGCTAACGTCGCGTTTATCATCTACGATCTTGCACTGGTCAAGATCCGGTTGATTTATTATTATCGGCTCCGTCCCAAGGTGCTGAAATAGTAGCATTGGACGAGGGAAAGGCCGAAACCAAAGAAAGGGGCTGAAAGAGAACAGTTTTATATGTAAAGCGCCGGGCCCGTTTGCAATGCGGGTGACGAGGTGCAGAGTTATCGAAAGATTCGGCGGATGCTCTGCTGGCCCTAGACGAGTTATGAACGTCGCTTTCCCGAGGGCCATATGAAAACGCACAAAGAACGGCAGCAATGCCGTAACAGAAGCGTTTTTAAGGGAACTTTTTGAATTTAATCGCTGCCGGAAGGGCGGCGGTGTGATATTTAAAGCTTGCCTGTAAACACTGCAACCGAAAGCAGGCGGCAAAAGTTTGCTTTGCCAGCAGCATTTTTGCTGTTTTCTTTGGCGGGCACAACTTCTTTTTACGATAATATAAACCGAGCCTCGCATTTTTGCGCAGGCCTTTGAGAAAGTGCGGCAGTTTGGGCGATACCCTCTGCGGTGCCTGGATAGCTGTCTGCATTTTTCTCTACACCATAAAGGAGAATATGTCTTATGTGTGGAATTGTTGGATACGTGGGCGAAAAAGAAGCCCAGAAAGTTTTAATCGATTGCCTTTCTAAACTGGAATACCGCGGATACGATTCTGCTGGCGTTGCACTGTTTGAAAAAGACGGAATTGAAGTAATCAAAGCAACCGGCCGCCTGCAGGTGCTTGCAGATGAAATTGCAAAGCGCACAGATTTGACCGCTACCTGCGGTATTGGACACACCCGCTGGGCAACCCACGGTGCCCCCTCTGATGTCAATAGCCACCCCCACTCCAGTGAGCGCATCACACTGGTGCACAATGGCATCATTGAAAACTATTTGAAACTGAAAGCACTGCTTACCGAAGCCGGCTACTCCTTCCAGAGCGAGACCGACACCGAAGTGCTCGTCAAGCTGCTGGATTACAACTATGACGGCGACCCGCTTTGCACCATCCTTAAAACGCTCTCGCAGGTGCGTGGCAGCTATGGCCTGGCCATCATGTTCCAAGATTATCCGGACCGCATCTATTCTGTGCGTAAAGAAAGCCCGCTCATTGTCGGCTACGGCGAAGGCGAAAACTTCCTGGCTTCGGATATTCCTGCTCTGCTCAAATACACGCGTGATTACAGCATCCTCGAAGAGGGTGAAATCGCTGAGATTACCAAAGAGAAAATCCAGTTTTATAACGAATTCGGCAACCCCATCAAAAAAGAGCGTCTGGTCGCTGACTGGGATGTCGAAGCAGCAGAAAAATGCGGCTATGCTCACTTTATGCTCAAAGAGATTCACGAGCAGCCCAAAGCAATGCTGCAAACCATCAGCTCCCGCATTGAGGACGGTCTGCCGAAGCTGCGACTGGAATCTATGACCACCGATTATCTGCGCAGCCTGCGCCGCATTCACATCGTCGCTTGCGGCACCGCAATGCACGCCGGCATGGTGGGCAAAACCGCCATCGAAAAGCTGTGCCGTGTACCGGTAGAGGTAGATATCGCTTCCGAGTTCCGCTATCGTGATCCCATCATCGAAAAAGATGAGCTGGTAATTATCATTTCGCAGAGCGGCGAAACGCTGGACACACTCGCTGCGCTGAAACTTGCAAAAGAAAAAGGCGCACATACCCTCGCTATCGTCAACGTGGTCGGCTCTTCTATCGCCCGTGCCGCCGATGATGTAATTTACACCTATGCCGGTCCCGAAATCGCTGTGGCAAGCACCAAGGCTTACAGCGTGCAGCTGGCAGTGCTTTATGTCTTTGCGCTTCGCCTTGCGCTGGCCCGCGGCACAAAATCCGAAGAGGAAATCCGCGCTGACGTAGCTGAGCTGCTTCGTTTGCCGGACCTGCTGGAGAAAGTGCTCGAGAGCAGTGACCGCATCAAATATCTCGCATCGCTATTCATGAACTGCGACGATCTGTTCTATCTCGGCCGTGGCTTTGACTATGCGCTTAGCCTCGAAGGTTCACTGAAGCTCAAAGAAATCAGCTACATTCACAGCGAAGCATATGCCGCTGGCGAACTGAAACACGGCACCATTAGCCTGATTGTGGATGGCACCCCTGTTATTGCTCTGGCAACCCAGGATGATGTCTTTGAAAAGACCATCAGCAATATCAAAGAAGTCAAGAGCCGTGGTGCCCGCGTTATTCTCTTTACCAAAGAGGGCGTGTCGGTTCCCCAGGATGTTGCGGATTATATCGTCACCCTGCCGAAATATGCTGAGCTCTTTATGCCGATGCTGACTGCGGTTCCGCTGCAGCTGTTCGCCTACTATATGGCGGTTCTGCGTGGTTGCGACGTTGATAAGCCACGCAACCTTGCTAAGAGTGTAACTGTAGAGTAATTTTCAGCGAACCGCTTGTTGCTGTAATCTTTAAAGGCACCTGTTTTAATACAGGTGCCTTTTCTCTTTTGTTTGTGCCCAGCAGTTTTTGCATACTCGAATATGCATAAAATCGTTGCTCGATCAATGTCTTTCTTTTGTATTTGGGCACGTTTTATGCTATACTTTTTGCAGCAGCAAGCAAAGGCTCTGCGCTTTTGCTGTACTGATTACCGGAAAGGAACAAGAAGTAATATGGGCTTTTTTCAATTAGGCGACCACCCCGTTGCCGAATCTCGTGCTGAAGGACCGCAGGACCGCGCAACTGGCCGCAAACTGCTTTTGCAAATTTTAAGTGAGCGGGGCTGGGACCTTGCGGTGTTTAACTTTATCTATTTTTTATTTTGTGCGCCGATGCTTTGGGCGCTCTGGTCTTTTCTTACCGAAGTCCCTTTGCTTATTTCAGCAGGTATGCTTATCCTTTCCGGCTTGCTTGCAGGCCCGGCTTCGGTCGCTATGGCTAAACTCGTTGCTAGTCTGTTGCGCGGTACTGCGTACGACCCTTACCGTATCTTCTTCTCGGCTTTTCGCGAGAATTGGCGCCGAGGGGCGCTGGCAGGTGTTGCGGCGCATGCTGTGGCGGCCGTCCTGCTTGTTTCGGCTGTCTTTTATCTGTTTAACCCCGGCGCTGTTTCGGCTGTTCTGCTCACCTTCTGCGGCCTGCTGACACTTGCTCTTGTTTTGGTAATGTTCTATGTTTATATGATGCTTGCAAATATCCAGCTTCCCACGTCTGCCACACTGCGCAATGCCGTGCTTTTGCTTTTGCTCATGCCAGCGCGCACTGGCTGCATGGTTCTTCTTTTGCTTGGTGCCACAATAGCCTGCCTAATTGCAATGCCTTATACGCTTTTTCTTGTCCCTATCGTTTACTTTAGTTTTCTGTGGCTTTTTTGCGGATACTTGTGCTGGCAAACAATTCTCGGCCATGTTGCAAAGCCAGAAGAATAAGCTGCTCGTAATTGTTTGTAAAACAAAACTCCCCTCACCTGCTTTTGCGGTGAGAGGAGTTTTTTATTTAATCGCCGGTTGTGCCCTCAGCAGCAGAAACATCCTGCGAAGCTTGCTCCGGCTGTGCCGGTCTCTTCGGTGTTCTCGGCTTACGAGGTTTGCGAACCGGCTTTTTTTCCAGTTCGTCAGCAACGGGTTGCCCGTCTACTTTTGGGGTTGGTGCCGTTTTAGTTAGCTTTTTTGTTTTACCACGCGGCTTTGCAGCTTTCTCCGCTTTTTCAGCCTTTTCGGCCTTTTCGGCTTTTGCCTGTTCCTGCTTTTCGCGCAGTTTTTTCTGTTTTTCTGCCTGTTTTTGTTCTTCTTTCAGTCTTTTCTCGTCTTTCAGCTTTTGTTCCGCCTGGGTTACTTGCTTACGCATACCCATCTTAAAGCGGTGACGATGACGGAACACGTGCAACAGCATCAAAATCAGCGCGGCAAGGTAAACCAAACTGCGCACCAGAGGCAACGGCATTTTCTCAACGGTAGAGAGCATCGCCGGCAAAGCCGTAAGAATACTGAGCAACAGCGCAAAACCGCAGCTTTTGCCAAGGCGTCCACCTGCTGCAAATACTACAACAAGTGCTAGGTAGCCGTAGCTCTGCGGTGCAGCACTTTCGCTGCTGTATATAATGCCAGAGCCGAGTACACAGCCAATACCTGCAAAGCTTGCAAGCAGACCAGAAATAAGCAGGCCCTTCATCTTCAAAGCTGAAACCTGCACACCGGCATTTACAAGCGCCGTGGGGTTTTCTTCCGCAGCACGCAGGCAAAGGCCGAGCCGTGTACGGTTTACCAGCATATAGATGCCCACCGGCACAAACGCCGTAAGCCAAGACAAAATACTTGATTGACCAAGAATAGGCCCAATGATGGGGATTCCATCTAAAAAAGCAAGCCGCACAACAGGCAATTTGCTGATGGCCGCAGTGCTTACAATGCTTGCAGCAAGCCCGGTGATAACAAGGCTAAAGTGCCGTGCCGCATAGTTTGCAACAAGTCCCACGATAATATCGTTGCCGCCAGCATAAATAATCAACCAGCCAACAAGGGCGGTAAAAACCACGCCTGCAAACACACCTGCCAGCACGCCAGCCAGTACAGAAATCGCGCCCGGTTTGTCGCCCATCCAGTGGGTGGTGAGCTGTGAAAACAAAAAGGCAAAACACGCACTCACAAGAATAGTGCCATCTAATGCCAGGTTGAAAATGCCACTTCTGCGCGCCATAAAGGCAGCCAGCGTCGCAAGCAGAAAAATCGTCGCTACCAGCACCAATTTTTGAATGCTAATATCGCTGATAAGGTTTTCCATCACGGTTAAAATCCAATCAAACCAGCTCATTTCGGCTCCACCTCCCCAGTGTCAGTTGTGTGCCGAACAAGCTTTTGCATGAAAGGCAGCCCTGCCGGATATTTTTTGGAAATATAACGGAAGGCAAAAAGGAACAAAAGAATCATCGCCTGTGCCAGGCCGCCAAGTCCCTGCGAAATACCGGTATTTTGCTCTAAAAACAGTCCGCCGGTATTTAAATAGCCAAACAGCAGTGCCGAAAGCGGAACCCACGCAGGGTTGCAGTTTACCAGCAATGCCACAATAATACCTGCAAAACCGATGTTGGAAAAGACACCGTCCCAGGTATATCTCGGCGCAATACCCATCATCTGTATGGCGCCGCCAAGCCCTGCCATGGCGCCCGCAAATACTTGGGAAAACATAACGATGCCCGCAGAAGAAAGCCCAACGTAAGTGGCAAGGTTCTGGCTAGCCCCTACCATGCGCACTTCATAGCCGCGGCGGGTACGGTAAAGCACCAGATAAGCAATGATGCCAGCTGCAATCGCAAACAGGGTGCCTACACGCACCATTGGGGAATGCAGAATCACCGGCAGGCGCATCCGCTCAGGAATGCTGAACGAGACGGTTTCTGTCTGCAACGGGTCCGCCATAAAACGCTCCAGCAGCCAAGTGGTAACCTGCAGAATGAAAAAGTTCATAATTGCAGAGCTTAAGGTAACATTTACGCCGTGCTTTGCATGCATCTGCGCTGGCACCCATGCTGCTGACATACCAGAAACTGCGCCTATAAACAGTGCACCGACAATAAGAAAGCTGCTCGGCTTTGTATTGTTGTAGAGCAAAAACAGACTGACAGTGCAAGCACCCAACAAAAATGAGCCCTCAGTAATCAGGCTGTATTGCCGGCACTGATACATTACTGATACGCCGATTGCAATGAAGGTAAACGTGGTTGCCGCATTTATCATCTCGCTCCAGCCGTTAGCGGTGGTAAGTGGCAGAATGAAAAAGCTCTTAAGGGCTTCTCCTCTGCCGCCGGTAGCAAACAAAAGCAAAAATAACAGGCAAACTGCAAGCGATGCCACAATAGCAAGCAAGCTATGCTGCACTTTTTGTGAAAGAGGAAGTTTCTTTTTGTTATTCAAAGCACATAGCCTCCATTTCTTCGCGGGTCATGCACAGCTCGCCCGAAATATATTGGTCCAGAAGCTCCTGCTCGGGCTTACCCTGACAGCAAGCTGTCTGACGGCCCTGATGCAGCACCAAAGAGCTGTCTGCCAAAAGGCGATATTCCTCTGCATCCGTCGGCACCAGCAAAATTGCGGTGCCTTCGCGGCGCAGTTCGAGCAGCTTTTGGCGCAACAGCGACGCATTCGCGCCACTGGTGCCCGCTGTGGGGCGATAAGCAATCAGCAGCACCGGCTCGTTAGAGCATTCTCTTGCAAACAGCAACTTCTGTTTCGATGCAGAAGACAATGTGCTAGCCAGATCATTTACATCATCGTAGTCAATTTGGTATTCTTCCAGCAGGTGCTGTGCTTCCTGCGCGAGTTTGTCGTTATCCAGCAGGCCCTCGTTCAGATATTCCGGGTTGGAATACTGATACGGCAGCAAGTTTTCTTGAATGCTCAGCGTGTTGGCAACACCAGTACGGTGAGAAGCCGCAATCAGGAACGACACGCCCAGTGCACGGGTGCCCTGTACGCCGTCTTTGGTAACATCGTCATCGTATACGGCAATCTGCCCGCCTACAATGTGCCCCAGCCCCGCAATGGCTTCGCACAGAGTGTGGGTGCCACTGCTTGCGTTGCCCAGCACTGCTAAAATTTCTCCTTCACGCACTGAAAAATTAATGTCGGTAAGCGCAGTGAGCCCCGGCGTGTGATAGGTAGCAAGGTTGCGCACTTTCAGCACGGTATCCTGGGGACGAAACGGTGATTTAAGCAGCGGCTTAATTGCTCTTTCCGAGGTAATGCCGCGGCGCAGCTCGGTGGCGGTGGTGGCTGCCACCTCAACTGGCTCCTGCGTGGTACCGTCGCGCATAATCGTAACCCGGTCGCAAATATGCATGACCTCTTTTTCGTGATTCGTCACGTACAATATTGTAATGCCTGCATCTTTCAACTTGCGCAGCATTGTAAACAGGTACTCTACCTGCGCCATGCTGATATGAGAAGAGGGCTCATCGATAATCAGCAGCTTGACCCCTTGGTGCACGGCTTTGAGCAATTCTGTTTCCAGCGCATCCTCTTCATTCAGGCGCACCGCAAGCTGGTTTGGGTCCAGCACAATGCCAAACTGGTCGATAAGAGCCTGTGTAGTTTTCACCGCTTGTTCTTTATCAAACAAAAAGCCTTCGCCTTTGCCCAGACAGATGTTTTCAGCCACAGTCAACGAAGGAACCAGATCAGACCGTTTTTGCAGCTTGAAAACGCCATGCTGCGCTGCCTCTGCCGGCGTTTTCACCGTATAGGGCTTGTCCTCCAGCAAAATGACGCCTTCGTCCGGCGGCAATACGCCCGAAAGCAGCTTAACGAAAGTGGATTTACCCGCACCGTTTTCGCCCAGCAACCCATGAATTTCGCCTTTGCGGACCTCAAGATTTGCGTCGTGTATGGCAACAAAGCCCTCTCGATAGGCTTTGGTGATATGTTGCATTTGCAATGCAAATTCAGACATTAATGCTTCATTCCTTTCCGCGGCTCGGCTTATCTTGTGCACCAGAACTTGTCACAGGAGGCAAAGCCAGAGTTTGAAAAACTTTCAAACTAAAATCGAGTATCGGCAGCTTTCAACCACCTAAGTAGATTTCTGCATATATGAATATATTTTATCCTAAAATCGACCAAAAGTAAACCTGCCCGCCTGTTTTTCACAAGGCTGACACACCAAGAAACAGCAAAATTATCGATGAAAGTTACCGTTTTGCATCCGCTGCGCCTTTGTAGTTCTTCCCTCACTTTTGTAAGAGATAAAATATAGCATCTGGTCTTTTTGGCTTGTTTTCCTAGTTTTTTCTAGAATGCGTCAAAAGACATAATAAAAGAGCGAAAAATAAAGCAAGAAGGGCAAAGAAAAAAACAAGCCGCCCGTCAGCAGAGTGCTGAGAGCGGCTTGCCATTTTTTGTTAATAGTCGTCGCGCTTTTTGCGCACGTTTTTGCGCCAGATGCTCAGGATAATTACCGCTACCGCAATCAACATCAGCACTGGAATAATCCATCCGCTGCCACCCTCTTCGTGGGCTTTCATGCTGCTCCATGCAGCGTCCATTGCAGTATTGATTTCTTCCGGTAGCACCTCAAACACCTCAGTGTTCTCAAGCACCTCTTCAGAAGGATACATAATCGGGCTGTTTGCCAGCTCTTCCGGCAGCAGCTTCACTGCTTCTACCTGCGGGGTGGAATATCCAATAAACTCGCAGTTGGCAAGGGCCACTTCTGTTTCGCACATATAGTTGATGAACATCTCGGCAGCCTCTTTGTTGGTGCTGCCTTTCGGGATGCACATTGCATCAACGAAATAGTTCGTGCCCTCTTTGGGAATCGCAAAAGCAAGGTCTGGATTATCTTCAATCATTGTGATGGCATCGCCTGCATAGTAAGGGGCAAGCGCAGCCTCTCCGCCGGTCATTTTATCAAAGATTTCGTCCATGACATAAGCCTGCACGATGGGCTTTTGCTTTTTCAGCTCAGCGGCAATCTCATCGATTTCTTTCTGGGAGGAAGGATTGAGGCTAAGCCCCAGCTTTTTTGCGGCAATTGCAAACGCATCGCGGCTGTTGTTGAACATCAGCACGTTGCCGCTATAAGCTGCATCCCACAAAATGTCCCAGCTGTCTACTTCGCCATCTACCATGGTGGTGTTGTACACGACACCCACAACGCCCCAGGTGTAGGGCACGCTGTATTTTTCGTCGGAATCATAGGCAAGACCTTTGTACTGGTCGCCAATCATTTTATAGTTGGGGATGTTATCGAAGTTCAGCTCTGCAAGCATCCCCTCCTGCGCCATCTTACCAATCATATAGTCGCTGGGAATAATGACATCGTAATCCGCACCACCGGATTTGATTTTTGCATACATGCTCTCGTTGGTGTCGTAGGTGGTGTAGTTTACTTTAATGCCAGTCAGCTCTTCAAAGTCTTTCACCACATCTGCAGCACCATCGCTGCCGTCAGAAATATAAAGGCCCCAGTTATACACGTTTAGCGTAACACCTGCACCTTTAAAACGGGTATAGTTATAATCAGACTTTGTTTCTGCTGCGGCTGCCGAAACCATTGGCAGCATCGCAGTAAGCACCAGCGCAAGCAGTGCCGAAATCATTTTTTTCAATTCTGTTCCATCCCCTTTTTCACCGAGTAACGCGTGAGGTCACGCTCTTGTTTTCTTCTTTTTCTGGCTTTGGCTGTCTTTTGCGTTGATCAGCAAAATAACCGACAGAATGACCACGAACATAATCGTGGAAAGCGCATTAATCTCTGGGCTGACCTTTTTACGCGTCATGCTGTAAATTGCAATGGGCAATGTCTGCACAGTGCCGCTTGCAAAATAGCTGATGATAAAATCATCAATCGAGTAAGTCAGGCAGATTAAAAAGCTGGAAACGACCGCGGGCATAATTTCGGGCAGAACAACTTTAAAAAACGCCTGCCGCGGATTGCAACCAAGGTCAAGTGCCGCCTCGTACATCTTTACATCCATTTGTTTGAGTTTAGGAGTAACATTAAAGATAACGTATGGCAGGTTGAAAGTAATGTGAGCAATCAGCAATGTGCTCATGCCGAAGATTTTGCCGCCCATCGCCGTTTTAGCTACAACAAACAGCAGCATCAGCGAAACACCGGTAATAATCTCCGGGTTGATGACGGGCATATAGCTGATATTCATGATAATGCCGCGGGTGGTTTTGCGCATGCTGTTGATGCCGATGGATGCCAGCGTACCAATCACGGTAGCCACAATGGCAGACCCAAACGCAAGCACCAGGGAGATGCCAAGCGCAGACAAAATCATCTCATTGCGGAACAGGCTTTTGTACCAATCCAGCGTAAAGCCGGTAAAAACGCTTCGGCTTTTGGATTCGTTAAAGCTGAAAACAATCATGACCGCAATGGGGATATACATGAACGAGAAGAATACGGCGAGATATATCTTAGAAAAAACACTCATTTTTTTCATCAGAGCATACCCTCCTTTTCTTCGGAGTCAAGCTGGTTGGTAAGGCTCATGCAAAGCAGAACGATAACCATTAATACCAAGCTCATGGCACTGCCGAGGTTATAGTTATAACTGTTGCCCAGGAACTGAAGCTCAATCAAATCGCCAATCAGCAGGTTGCTGCCGCCGCCAAGCATACGGCTGATGATGAAGGTCGAGATACTCGGCACAAACACCATGGTGATGCCGGTTGTGATACCGGGCATCGAAAGCGGAATAAGCACTTTTGTTACGGTGCCAATCAGGCCGGCACCGAGATCCTGTGCTGCTTCAATCACACTATTGTCGATTTTTACCATAATGGTGTAAAGCGGCAAAATCATATAGGGCAGATAGTTATACACCATGCCCAGTACTACGGCCCCCTGTGTATTGATCATCTGGAAAGGTCCGAGGCCAAACAAACCAAAAAAGCGGTTAATCAAGCCATTCTTTTCCAAAAGAGTCATCCAGGCGTAGGTGCGCAGCAAAAAGTTCATCCACATGGGCAGCATAATCAGCATCAGCATAATGCGCTGCTTTGAGGCATGCAGACGAGAAAGCATATAGCTAAGCGGGTAAGCCAGTACAAGGCAGATAACTGTGGCGATAGCGGCAAGCAGAATGCTGCGCACAAACACCGCGGAATACTGCCCCAGCCCCGAAAGGTTTGCCAGCGTAAAATTGCCCGCTTTATCCGTAAAGGCAAAATACAGCACCATTAGCAGCGGCGCTGCAATAAAAATCACCATCCATACCAGATAAGGATAAGCGCAGGGTTTCGATTTCATGGCACTAATCCTCCATCTTATGCATGATGTGGATTTCGTCCGGGCCGATGTTCATGCCGACGATTTCGCCGGGCTGCTGCGCTTGGGTGGAATGAATCTTCCACTCATAGCCTGCCTGCTCGACAATCATCTCGTAATGCACGCCCTTAAACAGAACGCTTTTTACGACGCCGGAAAGCTGACCCTGAATGGTGGGGACGATTTTGATATCCTCGGGACGAACCACGACATCTACCAGCTGCTGGCGGGTAAAGCCCTTGTCCACGCAGGTAAAGGTTTGTCCACCAAACTCGACCATAAAGTCTTTGTCCATCACGCCCGAAAGGATGTTGGATTCGCCGATAAAATCTGCTACAAAGGCATTTTGCGGCTCGTTGTAAATATCAACGGGGGTGCCGATTTGCTGAATGTAGCCGCCTTTCATAACGACGACAGTGTCGCTCATGGTCAATGCTTCCTCTTGATCGTGAGTGACGTAAATAAAGGTAATATTAAGGCTCTGCTGAATACGCTTAAGCTCCGCCTGCATCTCTTTGCGGAGTTTGAGGTCCAGCGCGCCGAGCGGTTCGTCCAACAACAGCACCCGCGGGTGGCCCACCAGCGCACGCGCAATTGCAACGCGCTGCTGCTGCCCGCCCGAAAGAGTGGTTGTGTTGCGGCGCTCAAATCCCTTGAGGCCAACCAGCTCGAGCATTTCAAGTACCGAAGACTTAATCTGAGCCTCCGGCACCTTCTTCAAACGAAGAGAAAACGCGACGTTCTCGTACACATTCAGGTGCGGGAACAGCGCGTATTTTTGAAAGACAGTATTCACGTGCCGCTTATACGGTGGCAGAGCCGTGATGTCTTTACCGTCAAAAAAGACACTGCCGGACTTTGGTGACTGAAACCCACCGATTACTCGAAGTGTCGTGGTTTTGCCGCAGCCAGAAGGCCCAAGCAAGGTCACGAACTCCTTATCGTGGATGTCGAGAGACAATCCGGATAGGATAGACTCATCATCAAAATCAACAACAATGTCTTTAAGTGCTACAATTACAGTATCATCCATTGTGCATCCCCCTTTGCGGTAGTTACTACTTGCCGTGCAGAAAAGCCGCACGGACAGGCTCAGCGTCAATTATACTGCCCCGCAAAAGGTTTGTTACACCACCGGGAAGCCGGCAGCTACAGCGGTACATACAACGCCAATGTGTTATAAGATGCAAACACACAATATGTACTATACGGCGAAAGCCGCATAATGTCAATACTTTTTTGCAAATTTCTGCGAATATTAGGAAAAAACCGACACTTGCCGTGTTTTTCTCAAGGATTTCATGGATTGCCTCTGTTTTGCTTGCGTTTCCTCTCAAATCCTCGAACATCCTTTTTTATTTCAGCTTCTGCCGCTAATGGTTTACAGTTTAAAAACTATGCCTGCCACAGCGGCCAGCGCCAGCCAAAGCGCCGGGTGTAAATCTTTTGTTTTCTTGAAGTTAAGCGGAATCAACCCGACCAGGAAGAGAACAAGCAGCTTCCAGTCAATGCCGGTTTCTAAAAACAGACAGCTTTGTAGCAAAGACCATGCCGCTGCTGCAATCAATGCGCAAACTGCCGGGCGCAAGCCATAAAAGATGTGCTTCACCAACGGCTTATCGGCAAAGCCTGAAAGAAATTTGGCAATAAGCAATATAATGACGATGCTGGGCAGCACCAGGCCAAAAGTAGCGGTAAATGCACCCGGCAAGCCTGCCGTTTTAAAGCCTGCATAGGTCGCCATATTTACGCCGATCGGCCCCGGCGTGCTTTCACTGATGGCAATAATATCAGTCAGCTCGGCTGCGGTAAACCAGCCGTATTTGGCGGGCAGCTCCATTAAAAAAGGAATTGTGGCAAGGCCGCCGCCCAAAGCAAAGAGGCCAGTTTTAAAAAACTCAGCAAAAAGCAGCAGATAGGTCATTGCTCTTCCCCTTTCTTTTTCAGCTTTTGTGTAATTACACCTGCACTGCCAGCACCAATGATGCAAACTACGGTGGGCAAGCGGAACAAAATCGTTCCAAATAGTACGAGCGCAAAGATGCCCAGCGTCAGTTTATCTACAATGCTTTTCTTTGCAAGCCGACACACTGTGCTGACGACTAATGCACAAACCATCGCCCGCACCCCCTGCATGGCATGGTTAAACGCGGCCATATGGGTCAACATGCCCAGTACATTCGCAAGGGTAGCAATGAGTATAAACGGCAAGAAAATCTCGCCTATGGTCGCCACCAACGCCCCCATAACTCCGGCTACTTTATAGCCAATGAAGGTTGCGGTATTAATTGCAATAATACCCGGAGTGCATTGACCAATCGCATAAATATCCAGCAATTCTTCCTCAGTTGTCCATTGGTGAACATCCACCACCTCGTGCTGTAAATTCGGCAGCATCGCCATGCCGCCGCCAAAAGTAAGGCCGCCTATTTTAAAAAACGACCAGAATAGCTGCCACAACTTGTTCATTCCACTTCCACCTTTTCAGAAAAAATCACCGTATTATTATACCATTGTGATGATTTTTTTCAATAAAAGAAGCCCATAGTTTAAAGCGCCGTCAAATTTTGCTTGAAAGTTTGCTTTAACATGTTACAATAAATGGACAAACTAAATACCCTTTGCCCATTGGATTTATGGAGAAGCAGGTGAAATTCCTGCGCGGTTCCGCCACTGTAAAAAAGCATTGCTTTTAAGCCAGATCGCCACCCAATGTGGGTACTGCTGTTCACGATGAATGGATACAGTGCAAAACAAATTTGTTTTTTCTGCACCCTTTCTCGGCGAAAGGGTGTTTTGTTTTGTGATTTTTCCATCATCAAAAAGAAAGGACACAAAAAAATGAAAAACAAGAAAAAACTTTGGATTGGCATTGCCGTTGTCGTTGTGCTTGCCTTGCTGCTTGGCAGTGTTTATGCGGTTTGGGGGCCGAAAGGTACCGCTGGCAGCAAAACCATCGTAGTCAGTGTTGTAGACACTACCGGAAAATCAGAGAATTTCACTCTGCACACCGATGAAGAATACCTGCGCGGTGCATTGGAAGAAGCCAAGCTGGTAGAAGGCTCTGAAAGCAATTATGGCTTATTTGTCACCGCGGTAAACGGCATTAAAGCAGATGATGCAAAACAGGAGTGGTGGTGCTTTACCAAAGGCGGCGAAATGCTGGCAACCGGCGTAGATACTACCCCGATTGCAGACGGCGACCAATTTGAGGCCACGTTGACTGTCGGGTACTAATTTAATGAAACCAAAAGAGATTGTCATGACGGGATTGCTGGGCGCCGTGCTCATGTTAGCGCAGGTCGCACTCTCTTTTCTCCCTAACATTGAGCTGGCTACCTTGCTGATTGTCTTGTATGCGCTCTGTTTTCCGCGTAAGGTGGCGCTGGGTTCGATTTATGTATTCGTGCTGCTCGAGGGCTTGATCTATGGCTTTGGCAGCTGGTGGTTTGGCTACCTGTATATATGGCTTGTTCCGTTTTTGCTGGCTTTGCTTTTCCGCAAAAACGACTCTGCTGTGTTTTGGGCTGTAGTCAATGCAGCATATGGGCTGTTCTTCGGACTGTTTTTTTCCCTTACCTATGCTGCAATTGGCGGTTTTTGGGCTGGCGTCAGTTGGTGGATTGCCGGTATTCCGTTTGACATTGCACATTGTGTCGGCAACGCCCTTTCTGCACTGTTCCTTTATCGGCCGCTTAAACGGTGTTTTGACCGTTTGGCAAAACAATTTTTTACGCAAAATGCATCTTCTGAAAAGCTAAGCTAATATAACACTATAAAAAAAGCCGTACCCTCAAATGTTAAAAGGGTGCGGCTTTTTTATACATCTTGATACTTGATAGGGATTTCGTTATCAACTGGTTTTCTGTTTTTCTAATATCTTTTTAGCGTTATCCTTTTACGCTCCAATTACGCAAATGCGCCTGCTGTACTCAGCTGTGGAGTAAGCGGAAAAAGGGTTAGCAAATTAGAAAAAACAGAAGGCGGTGTTTCATCGCCTTGCGCCAAATTAATAATCAAATTCTGCCGTAGGGTCATCCTCACGGTCCTCGTGAATCGGATCCATCAAGTTCTGGCTCTGCTGAGCACTGTGTTGCGAGTCCATTTCAGGGTCCCAGGTGTATCCGCCGTCGTAGTCCGTCTCCAGTGCAGAGAAGATTCTTTCATTAATATTGCGAAATTCGGGACGGCCACCGTCAAAGATCTGATGGTCGCTTTTACTTTCTTTTTTCTTGTGACTCATGGCTTTTTCCTTTCCGGGAAGATACGACCTTTGTCTTAGTTTGCTTTTTGGCCCGATGGGGGCCCTGCACACAAAGCCTTCGCCTGCTTGCATCTAAATAAATTTATTTGTGAGACGAAGTGATCTCCCGACATTAGTATATGTAGGTGGATATCGCATATACAGTGTCAGTTCTTGTCAAAAAATGAAGATTTTTACCTGTTTTATCAGTTTTATTTAAAAAAACAGTTGACAATTTTAAGGCTAATAGATATAATATATTTGCTGCCCAAAAACAGGCAGATATCCGGGTGTGGCGCAGCTGGTAGCGCGCTTGACTGGGGGTCAAGAGGCCGCATGTTCAAGTCATGTCACTCGGACCAGATAATCCGTAGAAATTGCTTTGTTGAGCGGTTTTTACGGATTATTTTTTTATATTAACAAGATTTATTTCTCAGCAAAAACAGTCCAATCTATTTTTCTGTTTTTTATTTTCAGTCATTCTTTTTTACATTATATAAAGGCAAAAGATAATAAAAGCCGAGCCAGTAAAGGCTCGGCTTTTTCTTTCTTGGACGCTTAAAATATACGTGTAGGCTTGTAATATCTCCACGTCCACGCAAACGCCCTCAGCGGCACTGTTGCTGGCGCCAGTGCAAGGGAGCTGCAATCCACAGCACATCCACGCTCCCGGCCTCACAGCTGCGGCTAGTACATCCTAAAGCATCCTCTCACCTAGGCTAACTTCTTTTCCGTTCATCTAGCACTCTGAACAATATCTTGTATCAATGGAGCGATTAGATTTTTGTCCACGAAACTCACATCCTGCCCGTAGGTTTCCAGCATGGCTTTGTCATCACTGCGCAGCTCGCTCTCCGGCTTTTTTAATAACATTTTGTGCATCATTCCCATCATGGATTTATGCATAAAACTCATTTTGGAATAAGACAATCCGCCGCGAAAATGATAAACTTTGATTTTCTCCAGCATGGGAGGTGTAAGCACCCGAGCGAGGGAACCTTTTATAGAAGCAATATTTTCTTCATCGCTAACGTCGGCTGCTCCCACTGTGAAGAGGTAGAGAGATTTGTCTTGGAGACTTTCAAAATTTCGAGTAATCAAAGAGACACCGCTTACTCCGCCTGCATATAATCCGCCCCCATAAATAATTGTATGGTACCGCTGCAAATCAGTCGCTTTTACTTTATCAGCTTCCATTAAGTCTGCAGATAATTCTTCCGCAATCCAGTTGGCGTAGGTTTTGGTAAATCCATAGTGGGATTTGTAAATAACTGCAATATTAGACATGAGCTTCTTCCATCCTCTCAATATTCTCAAATAAAGTATCAAAGGTCTGACGTGTGGTTGCGAGCTGTTCTGGGCTGATATTCTGGAAAAGCTGCTCAAGCAAGGCATCGCCCTGTGCCTCAAACTGCTCAAAAAAGTGCTGCGTTTGAGAAGTCAGCGCTACTGATAAATTTCTTTTGTCTTTCTCGTTTTGGCTAAGAATGACATAGCCTTTTTTCTCCAGTGCCTCTAGCATTTTACGTATATTTTGCCTTGTGCTGCCCATGAAGACTGCAACTTCTGTCACTGAAGGTCGTTCTTTGTCAATTGTCTGAATCATAATAAGCAGCAGCCATTGTTTTAGCGTGATTTCTTTTAAATAGCCATCGCCCAAAGCTTGTAGTTTGTTCGACAGTAAAAAGATGCTGCCAAATAAAAATTCTTTTGTCAGTATCATCTTGGTGCACCTCCGTAAAAAATGAGCAACCTATTGCACATTATACGCAATAGATTGCTTATTGTCAATCTTTTATTAATCTATTATGGGCTTGCTTGGGGGTTAGTTTTATATTTTGTACAGGCTGCTTGTGCGGTTGCCCTGCTTGGCATTGTACGTAGAATCGACTCCTTGTAAAGGCCGCCTTGTAAACATCGGCTTCCTTTTCACTTTTGCTTGGGCGCATCATTCCAAGTTCTGCGTTTTTGCGAACTGGCAAGCTACGCAAACTTTGGATTCTTTTGTCACAAAAGTGTCCCTGCTGTAATATGCTGAAACAGAAAGTTCTTTAGGAAATATTATGCCTTTTTACCGGAGGCCATTATGTTTGCAGTAAATACTTATGAAGAAATTGAGAAAAACGAGCGACAGCTAAACGACCGCCATATTATTGTTTTGCTGTTTGTGCGCCCCAGCCTACGAGGGGCACAAGAAATCATCAATGAATTTGACTACCTTAAGTACAATGCGGGCCGCTATTGCTCAGTGTATGCCGTAGGCTACACGAACGATGCGCAGGTGGCAAAAGAAGCCGGATTTCGTGCGATATCTGAAAATCTGGAGGGGGATTGGTATTTCAGCGAGAAAGCTTTTTCCGACTTTAAGAACGCGCTGGAAACAAGGCTTGGCTGGAGATACTCAGGCGAAGTGGAAATTGTCGTGTTGCAGAGCAATCCGGACGGTGCGAAAATTTTAAACTTCCAGAACTATGTCGCTCTTGACGTGAACTATGGCATTCAAAGAGGCTATATCGCTTCTTTTCCGCGGTTGATGGAGGCTTTGCTATACAGCGCCCGTTCAGAAGTGACAGCGGCAGAAGCCGTCACAAACGCCAGCTTTTCACGTTTCAGCATTCGCAATATTTTGCTCACAGCGATTGAAGGCTGCAAAAAAATCCCCTCCCCCATCAAATCCATTTTGGGAGACCGCTTGTTTTACTGGCCCTCTTTCTATAAGGCACCCGAGCCTTCATTGGAGTAGTTTTTTGCCACACATGCAAAACCGCTACATCACTTATCCGTCGTTATCAAAAGAAAAAAGGGCTTTGCCAAACGGCTCAGCCCTCTTTTTTATTTCTCTTCTTCCGCCATGCGGTAACCCACGCCAACTTCAGTGAAAATGTAAATCGGCTCGTCGGGGTTCGGCTCGATTTTGCGGCGGATATTCGCCATATGTACCCGCAATATCTTGTTGTCAGAGCCAACAGAAGGCCCCCACAACTCGCAAAGCATCTGCTTGTAGGTCAACACCTGGCCTGCATGTTTGCCCAGCAGTGCGACAATTTTAAATTCGTTGGGGGTAAGGTTGGTATCCACATCATCGAGATATACCCGGTGCTTGCGGTAGTCAATGCGCAGTTTACCGACGCGGTAGCATCCACTCATTGCAATTTCGTCATTTTCCAAATTGGTTCTGGTATGGCGCAATGCGGCGCGGATACGCGCAAGCAGCTCTACCGTGCCAAAAGGTTTGGTCAGATAATCATCTGCACCAAGATCCAAAGCACGTGCTTTGTCGTCTTCATTGCTGCGTGCAGAAATGACAATGATAGGAATTTTGGTCCAGCCACGCACATTTTGAATTACCTGGTTGCCATCCAAATCGGGCAAGCCAAGGTCCAGCAAAATGCAGTCTGGGCAATGAGATGAAATCATCGCCAGCGCACTTTTTGCGGTTTCTGTAATTACCACATCATAAGAATTTGCGGTAAGGTTCGCTTTTAAAAACTTACCAATACCGGGATCATCCTCTACAATCAAAATTTTATCCCGTAATACAATGCTCATTACAATTCTCCTCGTAAGGCAGCCAAAAAGAAAATGTTGCGCCGCCGTATTCATTGTTTTCTGCTGTCATATCTCCGCCATGTGCAGAGATAATGGAACTGCACACCGAAAGGCCAATGCCCATATTTCGTTTGCCGTCCTGGGTTTTGGGCCCCTGCTGCAATTCACAACCTTCAAAAATGTGCGCTCTGCGAGAGGGCGGAATGCCCACTCCGTCATCTGCGACCCGAAAAATCACCTGCCCGTTACGACACTCGATATTTACCCAGATGTGAGTTGCTTTTTCGCCGTGGGCCACCACGTTCTCGAGCAGGTTAATCAGCACTTGCTCGATCAGCACCGCGTCCATCGGCACGAGTAAAATCTCACTCGGCTTTGTGACCGTGATTGGAATAGACGCCTGGTTTTTTCTAAACTTCACAATGGCGCTGCTGACGATTTCTTCCACAACTTCGTCGGACTTTTTCAGGATTACATTATCACCGCTGAATTTTGTCACCGACAACAGATTTTCCGTCACCCGTACCAGCCACTGTGCATCCTTATTAATCTCACGCAACAAATCGTCTCGTTCTGCAGTGGGCAGCCCATCATTTTCAAGCAAGGTTGAGCTGGCACCCATAATAGAGGCAAGTGGCGTGCGAATATCGTGCGAAATGGACCGCAGCAAATTGGCTCGCATTTTCTCTTTTGCCGCTTCGTATTTCAGCTTTTCCTGCATTTTCACCCGTGAGGTCAGCGTGCTGATAATTAAAGAAACAAACAGCATTACCGCAAACGTCAGCGGATATCCTGCAATCGTCAGATTGAATTCCCAAAACGGATAAGTAAAAATGATATTCACACAGAATACCCCTATTACCGAGCTGACAATGCCATAAAGGTAGCCATCAGTAAATCGAGAAATCAACGCAATCGCCAAGATAAACACCGGTGCTGCAAACTGGTTGTTGTCATCAAAGATTTGCGACATCCGCAAAGAAATGGCCAATGATAATCCCATCACCAGCAAGCTGTAAACCAAATCTCTTAGTTTTTTGTTGTACTTCATCTTTTAAGGTCTCCTCTGAAAGAGTTAGAGTAGACATTCGTTAAAAGCTGTACCGCAACCGCATAACGCTTAAAGCCATATAGTTGCACAAAATCCAAAACAGACTGTTTGGGGCTTAATAGAATGCCTGATGGAGCTATTATAGCACATTTTTATATTGCTGCAATCTTCTGTTCTTTCTCAGTTCGGCACTGGCCTACATTGATTATATCACAGCTCTAAAAATTACTCGATAAGGAAGTGGAAATCTGCCACTCCTTTCCGAAAAATTAGCGCGCGGTTGGATTATAATGCATATGGAAAGCTAAGCGGCATTTTGGTTCCGCAAAGCTAGAGCATTAGGAGGAATGAATTATGCATAGTCCCGAATATATCCAAGCACGCAAAGAGTTTATCAACTGTCTTGTACTCTCTCCCCTCGGCTTTTTTGTCCCGCTGGTTCTGGCGTTCACCGAATGGCTCCCCGCCATGAAGGCCGCTCGTCTCAAAGAGAACCAAACTGCAAAAGTTTAAGTTATTACATAACCAAACCTTTTGCCGGGTTTGAAACTTAGAAAGAGAGGCCGGCGCTTTTGCGTTTGTCCTCTTGCTATCGCTGTGGCTTTTGCCGTATTTCGCCCAGCGTAGTTCCCCTTGCAGTGCATACTGCCGCTGCGCCCTCTAGGTTTCTCCCCTCAGATACGCCGCCACTGGCAGTGTATCACTCTTGTATTGAGTTCAAAATTCGCTTGCCGTGCCGATAGTGCCTACCTTTTTAGCAAAAGCTATCCCCTTTTGCTTTCACCCTACCGGGTAAAAGATGAACACTTCTGCCTCCTGACGAATGGACTAGTGCTGTGACTTTCCACGCAGCACGTATGGCAAAGCTTAGGCTTTGCTGGTGGATCTCCAAAAATTTCACACCAAACAAAAGCAGTCTTGCCAGCTCCCTCCGGCAAGGCTGTTTTTGTTTCTCAGCGCTTGTTACAGCTTTTAGCTGTGGCAGGCGTTTTTTACTTTTCATGATTTGACAGTAAAATCACTATTTTTCGACCATTTTTGCCGTCCAAAGCGATGCTAATATAGAAAATTAAGTGACGGGTAACCGACTGCCCACATACTATGAGGTGTGTAGCGAACTAACGGAAGGAGTACCTGGGCATGATTATTGAACTCCAGCAGGTTGCCCTGACTTACCAATCTCCTGATGGAGAAATCGAAGCGTTAAAAGATGTTTCGTTTCACATGGCAGAAGGTGAATTTGTCAGTATCATTGGCCCTTCAGGCTGTGGAAAATCGACGTTGCTCTCTTTAGTAGCGGGGCTGGAAAAACCATCGCATGGCGCCATCTGGGTAGACGGTGACATCGTAACCGCACCATCCCCCAAAATAGGCTTAATGCCACAGCGCGACCAATTATTTGAGTGGCGTACTATATGGAGTAACGTTACCTTAGGGCTGGAAGTAAGACATGAGAACACACCGAAGCGACAGGCTCACGTGCGGGAGCTGTTAGAACGATATGGCTTAAGCGAATTTTTGAGCAAAAAGCCGTCCCAGCTTTCAGGCGGTATGCGACAGCGCTGTGCACTGATACGCACCCTCGCCACTGACCCTCGCATTTTGCTTCTCGACGAGCCGTTTTCCGCATTGGATTACCAAACTCGTCTCTCGGTGTCCGATGATATTCACAGTATTATCCGGCAAGAAAAGAAAACCGCGCTGTTGGTTACTCATGATATTTCTGAGGCCATCAGCATGTCTGACCGAATTGTGGTGCTCTCTCACCGCCCCGCAACGGTGAAAGCGATTCATGACCTGGGAGAGCTGCGATCGCTTTCTCCGATGGAACGCAGAGATGCCCCCAATTTTCGCACTTATTTCAATCAAATTTGGAAGGAGCTGGAGATCAATGTCTGATAAATCTTCTTCAGCAGAGCAAGTCTCATGGCTGCGTGCCCGCCAAGCCCGCCTGGCAGAGCCCGGGCCGCCCCCCTCAGAAGAACGTGTTGCCTATCTGCAAGCCCGTAAACGCCGCTTAACAGCCATTCATGTGATACGCATTTCC
The DNA here is from genome assembly GCF_900199435.1 of Pygmaiobacter massiliensis. GTDB lineage: Bacteria > Bacillota > Clostridia > Oscillospirales > Ruminococcaceae > Pygmaiobacter > Pygmaiobacter massiliensis. Next base: position 1,152,449 of record NZ_OAML01000003.1, on the reverse strand, counting down.
CTGCTGGTGTTTTTTCTTGCTTTTTGGGAACTTTCTGCGCGCATGGGTTGGGTAGATGCTTTTATAGTCAGCTCCCCTACGCGGGTGGTGGCTACCTTGCGCAAGCTATATGAATCCGGAGACTTGTGGCTGCACCTTGGCACCTCCACACTTGAAACTGTCGTGGGCTTTACACTGGGCACCGTGCTCGGCACCTTGATTGCTATCGGGCTTTGGTGGAGCGACTTTCTCTCACGCATCCTTGAGCCATACTTAGTGGTGCTGAATGCACTGCCGAAAACAGCGCTAGGCCCTATTTTCATCGTCTGGATTGGTGCAGGCACCGGCTCCATTATTGCTATGACCCTCGCAATTTCCATCATTGTGACCATTTTAAATATGCATGTTGGTTTTCTTTCTACCGACCCTCAAAAAATTCGTATGATGCGCACCCTGGGCGCTACGCGTGGGCAGATTTTACGCTATCTAGTCTTCCCCGCGAACTACGATACCTTGTTCAATACGCTGCGTGTTAATGTCGGTCTTTCTTGGGTTGGTGTTATCATGGGCGAGTTCCTGGTTTCGAAAGCTGGGCTTGGTTATCTGATTGTTTATGGTTCTCAGGTCTTTAACATGGATCTCGTTATGGCTACCGTGCTGTTACTTGCAATCGCGGCTGTCGTAATGTATCAATTTGTGCTTTGGTTGGAAACTTTTATGAAAAAACGTATAGGAGTGATTGCATGAAAAAAGCGTGTTCTTTGCTGCTTACACTGGTCTTAGTGTTGGCACTACTCTGCAGCTGTGGCAAAACCGAAGCTGTAACCACCGTCCGACTCAACGAAGTAACCCACTCGGTGTTCTACGCACCCCAGTATGTCGCAATGAAGCAGGGCTTCTTTAAAGAAGAAGGTCTAAACATTGAGCTTACCAACGGCGGCGGTGCAGACAAGGTAATGACTGCCGTACTTACAGATCAATCCGACATCGGTTTGGCGGGACCGGAGGCTTGCATCTATGTGCTGAATCAGGGCAAAGAAAATTACCCTGTTGTATTTGCACAGCTGACCAAACGTGATGGTTCCTTCCTGGTGGGCCGCAGCAAAGATGGTTTCTCTTGGGATGACCTCAAGGGCAAAACTATCATTGGTGGCCGTGCCGGTGGCGTGCCGGAAATGACTCTTGAATACGTAATGCGTCAGAACAACGTAGTTCCGGGCAAAGATGCTACTGTTGACACCACTGTACAGTTCAACATGATGGCTGGCGCCTTCACCGGCGGCAACGGCGACTTTGTTACCTTATTTGAGCCCACGGCGACCGAAATTGAGCTGGCTGGCAAAGGCTATGTACTCGCTTCTATCGGTCAGGAAAGCGGCGAAATCCCCTACACTGCTTATTTCGCTTCTCAGACCTATATCGCAGATCATAAAGATGTAATTCAGAAATTCACCAACGCAGTAGCAAAAGGCCAGAAATGGGTGCAGGAGCATTCTGCGGAAGAAATTGCAACCGCCATTGCTGACCAGTTCCCCGATACTGATATCAAAGTGCTCACCTCTGTTGCACAGCGCTATAAGGATATCGATGCCTGGAATGCAACTCCTGTGATGAAGCAAGAAGCGCTCGAGCGTTTGGAAACCGTAATGGAAACCGCTGGTCAGCTGCAACATGAGCAGTGGGTCGACTTTAATCGCCTCGTGGATAACACCTACGCAGAAAAAGCCGCAAAATAAATATAGTAATTTAAGCTTCTCTTCTCACAAAGCCTATTTAATATAGTAAAAGCAGAACGCCCCGGCTTTATGTGCTTGCTGCACGTTGCCGAGGCGTTTACTTTTATGCCATTTTGGTTATGGCGTATTTGAGCCTCTGAAAGCAGAAAAATCCGAGAAGTGCTATAAAGCAGCTTCTCGGATTTTACTAGTTGTTATTCCCACTCAATCGTTGAGGGCGGTTTTGTAGTGATATCATATACGATACGGTTGACACCGGGGACTTCGTTTACGATACGAGAGCTGATTTTCTCCAGCACTTCGTACGGAATCTTAGCCCAATCGCTGGTCATGCCATCAATGCTGGTGACCGCACGGATTGCCACTGCATCGCAATAGGTTCTGCCGTCGCCCATAACACCAACACTGGTGATGCCGGGCAGCACGGTGAAGTACTGCCAAATCTCTTTATCTAAGCCTGCTTTCGCAATTTCTTCGCGCAGGATGGCATCGCTTTCGCGGATGATGAAGAGTTTCGGCTCGGTTACCTCGCCGAGGCAGCGGATTGCAAGACCGGGACCCGGGAACGGCTGACGATCTACAACGTAGTTGGGTAAGCCAAGCTCACGGCCAACGTTGCGCACTTCATCCTTAAACAGCAGACGAAGCGGCTCAAGCAGCTCAAACTGAACGTCTTCCGGCAAACCGCCAACATTGTGGTGGCTTTTGATGACTGCAGCGTCACCGGTGCCAGACTCGATAACGTCGGGATAGATGGTGCCCTGCAACAGATAATCCATTTTGCCAAGTTTTACAGCTTCCGCATCAAACACACGAATAAACTCGTTGCCGATGATTTTGCGCTTCTGCTCAGGCTCAGTCACACCAGCCAATTTGCCCAGGAAAAGCTCCTTGGCATTGACGCGGATTACTTTCATATCGAATTCTTTTGCAAGAGTATCCATAACCTGATCGCCTTCATCTTTACGCATCAGGCCGTGGTCAACAAAGATACATGTAAGCTGGTCACCGATTGCTTTGTGTACCATAACTGCAGCAACCGTAGAATCCACGCCGCCAGAAAGAGCGCAGAGCACACGTTTGTCCCCTACCTGCTCACGAATCGCAGCAATACTGCTATCAGCGAAGCCAGCAGCAGTCCAATCGCCAGCGCAGCCACAAATATCAAACAAGAAGCTGTGAAGCAGCTCTTTGCCAAACTCAGTGTGGTTTACTTCCGGGTGGAACTGTACTGCATACAGATGCTTCTCCGCATTTTCCATCGCAGCTACCGGGCAGGTAGTGCTGTGCGCAGTTGCAACAAAGCCTTCCGGCAATTTAGAAATTTGGTCGGTGTGGCTCATCCAGCAAATTCCTTCGCTAAAAACGCCTGACATCCAGCCGCCGTCTGCGTTAACCGGAATTTTGCCATATTCGCGATGCTCCGGGTGATAAACTTCGCCGCCGAGCGTATATGCCATCAACTGAGCGCCGTAGCAAATGCCCAGCACGGGAATGCCAAGCTCAAACACTTCGCGGTTAATCGCAGGTGCGCCTTCTTCATACACACTGGCAGGGCCGCCGGTAAAAATAATGCCTTTGGGGCACTTTTCTTTGATCACATCAACAGCTTTCGTAAACGGCACCACTTCGCTGTATACGTTATTTTCACGCACGCGCCGTGCAATCAGCTGATTGTACTGACCGCCGAAATCCACGATGATAATTGTTTCGTGAACCATACATGACCTCCATTTTTTGATACTAGCAGTGCCTAACACTGCAAAAGAGCCTTTTGGGCTTTGCTCTACCTAAACGCTTAGAGTTTTAGATAGAGCAAAGCCCCCTTACGGAACCGCAAAGGGGCTTCACAATGTTGCTTAATTAGGCATTGACTTTGGAAACAACGCCGGAGCCAACGGTACGGCCACCCTCACGGATAGCGAAGCGCAGACCTTCCTCGATAGCAATCGGGGTGATCAGCTCAACGTCCATGGTGACGTTGTCGCCAGGCATGCACATCTCAACGCCTTCCGGCAGTTCGATAACGCCGGTAACGTCGGTGGTACGGAAGTAGAACTGCGGACGATAGTTGTTGAAGAACGGGGTGTGACGGCCGCCCTCATCCTTTTTCAGGATGTAAACCTGTCCAGCAAATTTGGTGTGCGGGTGAATGGAACCCGGCTTTGCGAGAACCTGGCCACGCTCGATGTCAGAACGCTGCACGCCACGGAGCAGAGCGCCGACGTTATCGCCAGCCTGTGCGAAGTCGAGCAGTTTGCGGAACATCTCGAGGCCGGTAACGGTGGTTTTAGCGGTTTCTTCGGTCAGACCAACGATCTCAACCTCTTCGCCGACTTTGATGGTGCCACGCTCAACACGACCGGTAGCAACGGTGCCACGGCCAGTGATGGTGAAGACGTCCTCAACGGGCATAAGGAAGGTAAGGTCAGCAGCACGATCCGGGGTGGGGATATAGCTGTCAACTGCTTCCATCAGCTCAAGAATGCATTTGTACTCAGGAGCATTGATGTCGGTGGATGCAGACTCAAGCGCTTTCAGCGCAGAGCCTTTGACGATCGGGGTGTCGTCGCCGGGGAAGTCGTAGCTGGAGAGGAGGTCACGGATCTCCATCTCAACCAGCTCGAGCAGCTCGGGATCGTCAACCTGATCGACTTTGTTCATGAAGACAACGATATAGGGAACGCCAACCTGACGGGAGAGCAGGATGTGCTCACGGGTCTGGGGCATCGGGCCGTCTGCAGAGGAAACAACGAGGATAGCGCCGTCCATCTGAGCAGCACCAGTGATCATGTTTTTAACATAGTCAGCATGGCCCGGGCAGTCAACGTGTGCGTAGTGACGAGCAGCGGTCTGATACTCAACGTGAGAGGTGTTGATGGTGATGCCGCGCTCGCGCTCCTCAGGAGCTTTATCGATGTTGGCATAGTCCATAAAGTCAGCGCCGCCCTGCATAGCGAGCACCTTCGTGATAGCAGCGGTCAGAGTGGTCTTGCCGTGGTCAACGTGGCCGATGGTGCCGATGTTGACATGCGGTTTAGTACGGTCAAATTTTGCCTTACCCATGGTAATTAGCCTCCTTAATAACTTTGTTAGTCACTTGCATTAATTGTAGCAATTAGAGCTATAAAAATCAAGTGGATTTTTGTTTTATCCCGGGCATTTTGCCAGGAATTAGTCCTCTTTTTTCGCACGGCCGGCCATAATGGTCTCGGCAATATTCTTCGGAACTTCCACATAGTGGCTGGGCTCCATCGTATACTGGCCACGGCCCTGCGTTTTGCTGCGCAGGTCGGTTGCATAACCGAACATGTTAGACAGCGGGACAAACGCATTGATCTGCTGGACAGCACCGCGGGACTCCATGCCCTGGATCTGACCACGACGTGCGTTGAGGTCGCCGATAACGTCGCCCATGTAATCCTCGGGGACGATAACTGCAACTTTCATGATGGGCTCGAGGATAACGGGGTCTGCCTTGCGAGAAGCCTCTTTGAATGCCATAGAACCGGCAATCTTAAACGCCATCTCAGAGGAGTCAACCTCGTGATAAGAGCCATCATACAGGGTGACTTTAACGTCAACTACCGGGTAGCCTGCAAGCACACCGGCCTGCATTGCGCCCTGGATACCCTGATCAATCGGTCCGATAAACTCTTTGGGGATAGAACCACCAACAACAGCGTTGATGAACTCGTAACCCTTGCCGGATTCATTCGGAGCGATGCGGATTTTAACATGGCCGTACTGACCTTTACCACCCGACTGACGAGCATATTTGGTATCCTGGCTCACTTCACGGCGAACAGTCTCGCGGTAAGCAACCTGGGGTTTACCAACGTTTGCTTCAACCTTAAACTCACGCAACAGGCGGTCAACGATGATCTCCAAGTGGAGCTCGCCCATGCCCGCGATGATGGTTTGTCCGGTCTCTTCATCGGTATAGGTGCGGAAAGTCGGATCTTCCTCTGCCAGTTTTGCCAGCGCGATGCCCATTTTCTCCTGGCTTGCTTTCGTTTTAGGTTCGATAGCAACACGGATAACGGGTTCCGGGAAGTCCATGCTCTCAAGAATAATCGGGTGCTTTTCATCGCACAGGGTGTCGCCGGTGGTGGTATTTTTCAGACCAACAGCAGCAGCGATATCGCCTGCATAGCAGGTGTCGATGTCCTGACGATGGTTTGCGTGCATCTGAAGGATGCGGCCCATACGCTCGTTATTGTCTTTAACCGAGTTGTAGTAGGTCGAACCAGCCTCTGCTTTACCGGAGTAAACGCGGAAGAAGCACAGCTTACCAACAAACGGGTCGGTCGCAATCTTAAATGCGAGCGCAGCGAAGGGAGCGTCGTCAGAAGACGGACGAGTCTCCTCTTCTTCAGTGTCGGGGTTTACGCCTTTAATGTCCTCGATATCAGTCGGGGCGGGCATATAGTCGACAATGGCGTCAAGCAGTTTCTGGACGCCTTTATTTTTGTAAGAAGTACCGCAGACAACCGGAATAACGGTGTTTGCGATGGTCTCTTTACGCAGAGCTGTTTTGATCTCCTCTTTGGTGAGTTCTTCACCGTCGAGGTATTTCATCATCAGTTCTTCATCACTCTCAGCAATCATTTCGATCATCTCGTCATGATACTTTTGAGCGATTTCTTTCATATCCTCAGGAATTTCTTCCTCGCGGATATCTTTACCCAGATCGTCATAATAAATATCGGCTTTCATCTCTACGAGATCGATGATACCTTTAAAGGTCTCCTCTTTGCCGATGGGCAGCTGAATGGGCAGTGCGTTTGCTTTCAGACGATCTTTAATCATGTTGATAACGTTATAGAAATCAGCACCCATAATGTCCATTTTGTTTACATAGACCATACGGGGAACATGATATTTGTCCGCCTGATGCCACACTGTCTCAGACTGGGGCTCAACGCCACCCTTTGCGCACATAACCGTAACAGAACCATCAAGAACACGCAGAGAACGTTCAACCTCAACGGTGAAGTCAACGTGACCCGGGGTGTCGATGATGTTGATGCGGTGACGGTTTTTCTTTGCTTTGGCAGGATCATTCTGAAGCTCAGTGTGGCTCCAGTAGCAGGTGGTCGCAGCAGAGGTGATGGTAATACCACGCTCCTGCTCCTGCGCCATCCAGTCCATCGTCGCAGCGCCGTCATGAGTCTCACCGATCTTATGGTTAACACCGGTATAGAACAGAATGCGCTCGGTGGTGGTGGTCTTGCCCGCATCGATATGCGCCATTATGCCGATGTTTCTGGTCAATTCCAGAGAAACGTCTCTTGGCATAGTTACCTCCTAAAATCTTAAGACAGCGATTAGTATCTGTAGTGAGCGAACGCCTTGTTGGCCTCAGCCATCTTGTGCGTATCTTCACGTTTCTTAACAGCGTTACCGGTGCCGTTGACGGCATCCATGATCTCGCCAGCCAAACGCTCGCGCATGGTGCGCTCGTTACGGTTACGAGAGTAAGCTGTCAGCCAGCGCAGACCAAGGGTCTCGCGGCGTTCCGGACGAACTTCCATCGGCACCTGGTAGGTAGAGCCGCCGACACGACGAGCTTTAACCTCCAGCAAGGGCATGACGTTCTCGAGAGCTTTCTCGAACATCTCCAGGGGATCGTTACCGGTTTTCTCTTTTACGATGTCAAACGCACCGTAAACGATTTTCTGTGCGACGCCTTTTTTGCCGTCCAGCATGATGCTGTTGACAAGACGGGTGACCATCTTCGAATTGTAGATGGGATCCGCGAGCACGTCGCGCTTTGCAATATTACCTCTTCTAGGCATCTTTTCTTCCCTCCTTCACATAATGATATCATCGGTACTCGAAAGTTGTTTTGGCTTCCGACAGTGCTATAAGAGGTTGATTGCTATATCAAACCTGCTTACTTGCATGTCTAGGCGACTAAAACTACTTCTTTGCTTTCGCTGCTGCACCGGCCTTGGGGCGTTTTGCACCGTATTTGGAACGAGCCTGGTTGCGGTTTGCAACACCCTGGGTATCAAGAGTACCGCGGATGATGTGGTAACGCACACCGGGAAGATCCTTTACACGGCCGCCGCGGATCAGGACAACGGAGTGTTCCTGAAGGTTATGGCCGATACCGGGAATGTAAGAAGTAACCTCGATACCATTAGTGAGCTTAACACGGGCAACTTTACGAAGTGCGGAGTTCGGCTTTTTCGGGGTCATGGTACGCACTGCGGTGCAAACGCCACGTTTCTGCGGAGCGTTCTGCTCGGTGTACTGCTTTTTCTGGGCATTGTAGCCGCGGAGCAGAGCCGGTGCAGTGGATTTCTTTTCGATGACCTCACGACCTTTGCGGACGAGCTGGTTAAAAGTAGGCATTAGTTTTCTCCTTTCTTCAAGTATTTGGCAGGTTTTGTGCTACCATTTGCTGTGTTGCTAGGGCGGCTTGACCACAAAATGCGGTTTAAGGCCTACACCTATAGCACAACGTTTATATTTTACACGGAAATCTCGTTCCTGTCAACAGAAAAGGTTCTACTTTTTCGGCATATTGCTGATTTTTTCTTTCCAGTTCCGTAGCATTTATAAAAGTTGTGCTTGCACTCTGTGGTATTTTGCGGTCTGGTTTGGAATATATACATTTTTTCTCAAACTTACTGTATCTTTCTTCCATAAAAAACAAAGCCTCCCGTAAAAACAAGAGGCTTTGTTGGAAATGCTATAAATAAAGGTAGAGCAGTTTAATAAGCATTAAGAGCGCTGCTATGCCGAGTAAGATAACGAACAAAAGATTCCAGTCGCGTGCTTTTGGCGTAGGCGTCACTCTTCCCTGCTCGGCTTGCTCGCGCATAAATGCCTGCATTTTTTTGCGCTCGTAAAGTGCGATACAAAAAGCAAGTAGTATCGCTGCAAAATTAATCCAGACACAGCCAGCGCGTAAAGTACTCCCTAATGGAGCCCATTGTTCACATTCTGAAAACACAAGCCAGGCAACGCAAAGAAATAGATAATACCATTCATACTTACTTTTGTATTTCATCTGTATCTCCCCTTTCGGCAAATACAAGACCAAATCTTGCGCACTATACTTCCCTGCTGGAATATATTCATCATAGCACTTTACAATGCCGGTTGCAATTTTTTACAAAGAAAAAACGCAGAAGAAGCTTTCACACTTCTTCTGCGTTTTTGTTTGCTAAAACAGGGGTTACATATCGTCGGTGAGATCATCGAAGAACATTCCGGTATCGCTATTGCGATTGTTGGCTTCGATGGGGGTGCCGTCCTCAGAAAGGCCGGTACCTGCCGGAATAAGTTTACCGATAATAACGTTCTCTTTGAGGCCCAGCAGCGGGTCTTCCTTGCCTTTGATGGCAGCCTCGGTCAGGACACGAGTGGTCTCCTGGAAGGAAGCAGCGGAGAGGAACGAATCGGTAGCAAGAGATGCTTTGGTGATACCAAGCATAACATCGGTGGTTTTTGCCTCGGCGAGATTGGTTTCGCCGTTTGCAATGCGCTCGCGGATTTCCGCGTTCTGGCGCTCCACCTCACGCTTGTCGGCAAGTGCGCCGCCAATCAGGGTGGTAGAGCCTGCATCGTCTACACGAACCTTGCGCATCATCTGGTGTACGATAACCTCGATGTGCTTATCGTTGATATCAACACCCTGCATACGGTAGGTCATCTGTACCTGAGCAATGATGTATGCTTCGGTTGCAGCGCGGCCCTTAATAGCAAGGATGTCGTGCGGATAAGCGTTACCCTCGGTGACCATATCGCCAAGCTCAAGCACATCGCCCTCGGCAACGCGGATGCGCTGGCCGAACGGAATCATATAGCTCTTCTCAACGGGTGCGCCGTTTTCGTCAACACCGGAAACCACGATATGGCGGTTTTTCTTGGTGTCGTCGATGTGGACGGTACCTGCAATCTCGGTCATGATGGCGAGCGATTTCGGGCGGCGTGCCTCGAACAGCTCTTCAACACGCGGAAGACCCTGGGTAATATCCTCAGCATTCGCGATACCGCCGGTATGGAAGGTACGCATGGTCAGCTGGGTACCCGGCTCACCGATAGACTGTGCGGAAATGATACCGACAGACTCACCGATTTCGACCGGACGGCCGTTTGCAAGGTTTGCGCCGTAGCATTTTGCGCAGCAGCCGTGACGTGCGCGGCAGTGAAGCACACTGCGAAGCTCAACCTTTTTGATGCCGGCTTCGACAACCAGTTTGGCCTCTTTTTCGTGCATCATGGTGTCGGCGGAAACCAGCAGTTTGCCGGTTTCCGGATCCAGAATGTCGCGGACCGGATAACGACCGAGCAGACGCTCTTCGAGCGGCTCGTACATCTCGTTGCCGATGCGGATATCCTCAACCCAGATGCCTTCGGTGGAACCGCAATCATCTTCACGGACAATAACATCCTGAGAAACGTCAACCAGACGACGGGTCAAGTAACCCGAGTCAGCGGTACGAAGTGCGGTATCAGCCAAGCCCTTACGAGCACCACGACTGGAAATGAAGTACTCCAAGATAGAGAGGCCTTCACGGTAGTTTGCCTTGATGGGCACCTCAATGGTCTTACCTGCGGTATTTGCAAGCAGACCACGCATGCCAGCCAGCTGACGAATCTGGTTCATAGAACCACGAGCACCGGAATCCGCCATCATGAAGATGGGGTTGCGATCAGACAGGTTCTCGGTAACTGCTTTAGAAACGTCGTCGGTTGCCTTATTCCAGATGTTGATGCAGCTGTTATAGCGTTCTTCATCAGAAATAAGACCACGGTTGAACTGTTTCAGCACCTTGTTAATCTGCTGCTCTGCACCGGCGAGAATTTCTGCCTTCTGCGGCGGAATCTCTGCGTCGGAAACTGCAACGGTAACTGCGCCGCGGGTAGAATATTTAAAGCCCTGCGATTTAATGGCGTCCAGCATCTCGGAAGTGATATCTGTGCCATGCACATGAATGCAACGGTCAATCAGCTGGCCGAGGGTCTTTTTGGTGACGAGGAACTCGATTTCATAGCGGAAGAGGTTTTCTTCAACACTGCGGTCGACATAACCAAGATCCTGCGGAATCGGTGCATTGAAGATGATTTTGCCCATTGTGGTATCCACGAGGCTGCTCTTCATCTCACCGTTAATCTCCATGGTGCGGCGCACTTTGATGGGTGCCTGCAAGGTGATAACACCTTCTTGGTAGGCCATCATCGCCTCATCTTCGTTACGGAAGATTTTGCCTTCGCCTTTGTCGCCTTCGTTGACCATGGTGAGGTAGTAAGAACCAAGCACCATATCCTGCGTCGGCACGGTGACGGGCTTACCGTCAGACGGTTTGAGCAGGTTGTGAGAAGCGAGCATCAAGGTCATTGCCTCGTGCTGTGCCTCTTCAGAAAGCGGAAGATGCACTGCCATCTGGTCGCCGTCGAAGTCGGCGTTAAATGCGGTACATACGAGCGGGTGCAGCTTAATGGCACGGCCCTCAACGAGAACCGGCTCAAAAGCCTGAATGCCCAGACGGTGAAGGGTCGGTGCACGGTTCAGCATGACCGGGTGGCCTTTGATGACCTTCTCAAGAGAATCCCAGACCTGCGGATGGATGCGTTCGACCATCTTACGGGCAGATTTGATGTTGTTTGCAACGCCGTTCTCAACGAGGTCCTTCATAACGAAGGGCTTGAAGAGCTCGAGCGCCATTTCTTTCGGCAGACCGCACTGGTACATTTTGAGTTCCGGGCCAACGACGATAACCGAACGGCCGGAATAGTCAACACGTTTACCAAGCAAGTTCTGACGGAAGCGGCCCTGTTTACCCTTGAGCATGTCAGACAAGCTCTTGAGCGGACGGTTGTTCGGGCCAGTAACGGGACGGCCGCGACGGCCATTATCAATCAGAGCATCAACCGCTTCCTGAAGCATACGCTTTTCGTTGCGGATAATGATGTCGGGAGCACCGAGCTCCAACAGACGGCGCAGACGGTTGTTGCGGTTGATAACGCGACGATACAAATCGTTGAGATCACTTGTCGCAAAACGGCCGCCGTCCAGCTGAACCATCGGGCGGATATCGGGCGGGATGACCGGGATTGCATCGAGAATCATCCACTCCGGACGGTTGCCGGAAAGACGGAATGCCTCAACCACTTCAAGACGTTTCAGCAAGCGCATACGTTTCTGGCCGGAGGCATCCTCCAGCTCGCCGCGCAGCTGCTCAGAAAGCACCTCAAGATTAATTTTGGCCAGCAACTCTTTGACAGCTTCGGCGCCCATGGCAGCCTTAAACTCGTCTTCATAGCGCTCGCGCATTTCGCGGTACTCTTTTTCGCTCAGCAGCTGTTTCTCTTCGAGCGGGGTAAGGCCCGGATCGGTAACGATATAGCTTGCGAAGTAGAGTACACGGTCCAGCAGACGGGGGCTGATATCGAGGATCAGGCCGATGCGGGACGGGATACCTTTAAAGTACCAGATGTGGGAAACCGGTGCTGCGAGTTCAATGTGGCCCATGCGCTCGCGGCGCACTTTGGCGCGAGTTACCTCGACGCCGCAGCGGTCGCAGACTTTGCCTTTGTAGCGGATGCGTTTATACTTTCCGCAATGGCACTCCCAGTCTTTCATGGGTCCAAAGATTTTTTCGCAGAACAGGCCGTCCCGCTCAGGTTTCAAGGTGCGGTAATTTATAGTTTCGGGCTTTGTAACTTCACCGTAGCTCCATGCACGGATCTGTTCGGGAGAAGCAAGCCCGATTTTGATAGAATCAAAGACGTTAAACTCCATTGAGCGAACCCTTCCTTTACTGTAATTTATAACTACTATTCGATGTCGTCGAGATTATCGGCGAGAGTGTCTTCTCCCAAATCCAGGAACAGGTCGCCGCTGTCTTCTTCGTCAGTAACTTCTGCGTCGCCCTCTTCGGCATCGTTGATGGTGTAGTTTTCCAGTTCGCTTTCCACCAGCACATCGTCACCAAGACGCATGCTCGCGGGGTCAAAGCCCATATCGTCATCGTCAAAGTTCTGCTTGAGGTCGATCTCGTCGCGGTTCTGGTCGAGAACACGCACGTCAAGGCCAAGGCTCTGCAGCTCTTTGATAAGAACGCGGAAGGACTCAGGGATGCCCGGCTTCGGCACGTTCTGGCCTTTGACGATTGCTTCGTAGGTTTTTACACGGCCCACAACGTCGTCAGATTTAACGGTCAGAATCTCCTGCAGGGTGTAAGCTGCACCGTATGCTTCAAGTGCCCAAACCTCCATCTCACCAAAGCGCTGGCCGCCGAACTGTGCCTTACCGCCGAGAGGCTGCTGGGTCACGAGGCTGTACGGGCCGGTGGAACGGGCGTGGATCTTATCGTCAACAAGGTGATGCAGTTTGAGGTAGTACATATAACCGACAGTAACGGGGTTATCAAAGCGCTCGCCGGTTCGACCATCGTAAACGAAGGTCTTGCCGTCTTCACGCATGCCGGCTTCTTTAAACATGTCGCGGATGTCGGATTCGTGTGCGCCGTCAAAGACCGGAGTCATCACCTTGATGCCCAGGGCTTTTGCAGCCATACCAAGGTGAACTTCAAGCACCTGTCCGATGTTCATACGAGACGGAACGCCGAGCGGGTTGAGGCAGATGTCCAGCGGAGTGCCATCGGGCAGGAAGGGCATATCCTCCTGCGGCAGAATGCGGGAAACAACACCTTTATTACCATGGCGGCCTGCCATCTTATCGCCGACGCTGATTTTGCGCTTCTGAGCGATATAGCAGCGAACAACCTGGCGGACGCCGGGGTTCAGCTCGTCGCAGTTTTCCGGAGTAAAGACCTTAACGTCAACGATGATGCCATATTCGCCGTGCGGTACACGCAGCGAGGTATCACGAACTTCGCGGGCTTTCTCGCCGAAGATGGCGCGCAGCAAGCGCTCCTCTGCGGTCAACTCGGTCTCGCCCTTCGGGGTGACCTTGCCAACCAGAATATCGCCGGCTTTTACCTCTGCACCGATGCGGATGATGCCGCGCTCGTCGAGGTCTTTCAGTGCGTCGTCACCGACGTTCGGAATATCGCGGGTGATTTCCTCAGGTCCCAGTTTGGTTTCACGGGCTTCCAGCTCGTACTCCTCAACGTGGATAGAAGTGAACACGTCTTCGCGGACAACTTTCTCGTTGATGAGAACGGCGTCCTCGTAGTTATAACCTTCCCAGGTCATAAAGCCAATCAGCGCATTTTTGCCCAGCGAAATCTCGCCGTTTTTGGTTGCGGGGCCGTCGGCCAGCACCTGTCCGGCCTTGACTTCCTCACCTTTTTCAACAATGGGACGCTGATTGACGCAAGTCCCCTGGTTGGAACGCATAAATTTAATAATGTCATAGGCATCGGAGGTGCCATCGTTTGCACGAACGACAATCTTATCTGCCGAAAGGTGCTCAACAATACCATCACGTTTTGCCAGTACGCAAACGCCGGAATCGCAGGCGGCCTTGTATTCCATACCGGTTGCAACAAAGGGCTGCTCGGTAATCAGCAGAGGCACAGCCTGACGCTGCATGTTGGAACCCATCAATGCACGGTTCGCGTCATCGTTCTCAAGGAACGGAATCATCGAAGTTGCAACAGAAACCACCATGCGGGGGGTAACGTCCATGAAGTCAGCCTTTTCACGCTCAACCGACATGATTTCGTCACGGCAACGAGCATTGACGCGCTCATGGATAAACCAGCCGTTTTCGTCCAGCGGCTCGTTTGCCTGAGCAACAACATAGTTATCCTCGACGTCGGCGGTCATGTAGACAACCTCATCGGTAACGCTGTGATTCTCTTTGTCAATGCGGCGGTAAGGAGCCTCAATAAAGCCGTACTGGTTGATCTTCGCAAAGGTTGCGAGGTAAGAGATCAGACCGATGTTCGGACCTTCAGGCGTCTCAATCGGGCACATGCGGCCGTAGTGAGTGTAATGAACGTCACGAACCTGGAAGCCTGCGCGGTCACGAGACAGACCACCCGGTCCCAAAGAGGACAGACGACGCTTATGAGTAAGCTCTGCCAGCGGGTTGTTCTGGTCCATGAACTGAGACAGCGGAGAAGAGCCGAAGAACTCTTTGATTGCTGCCACGACAGGACGGATGTTAATCAGTGCCTGCGGGGTAACCGCTTCGGTATCCTGCAGGGTCATGCGCTCGCGGATGACACGCTCCATACGGGCAAACCCGGTACGGACAGCATTCTGGAGCAGCTCGCCGACGCAGCGAATACGACGGTTGCCAAGATGGTCGATGTCGTCAGTTACGCCAATGCCGTAAGCGAGATTGTTCAAATAGTTGATGGAAGAGAGCATATCATCCACTGTGGTATGACGCGGAATCAGCAAATCGCGATTCTGGTCAAGCAGCTTTTTCTGCTCTTCAATGTCGCTTGCTGCGGTCAGGATTTTCTGCAGCTCGTTGAAGTTGACCATCTCTTCGAGGCCGACCTCAAGGGGATCAAAGCTCAGGTAATCGGCCGGGTTTACCATGCCGTTGGAGATAACCTTAACCTCTTTGCCCTCTGCATCAATATAGACAACAGAAACGCCGTTTTTCTGGATTTCGTCAGCAACCTGTGCGGTGATGACTTCACCCTTGGCGCAAAGCAGCTCGCCGGTCAGCGGTGCAATGATGTCGCGCATCGGCTTCTGGCCCTGAATGCGGCGTGCAATCGCCAACTTCTTGTTCAGCTTGTAACGGCCGAAACGGGACAGGTCATAGCGGCGATCATCAAAGAACAGGCTGTTGAGGTGTGCCTGGCTGCTCTCAACCGTCGGGGGCTCGCCCGGACGCAGTTTGCGGTAAGTCTCCAGCAGGCCCTCTTCTTCAGAGTGGGTGCTGTCTTTTGCGAGGGTTGCTTCAATGCGGTCGTCCTCGCCAAAGAATTCGCGAATCTGGGCATCGTCGCCGAGGCCGAGTGCGCGGATAAAGGTGGTTACCGGCAGTTTGCGGTTTTTATCAATATGAACATAAAACACGTCATTGGAGTCGGTTTCATACTCCAACCATGCACCGCGGTTCGGGTTGAGGGTTGCGGTGTAGAGTTTTTTACCGGTTTTATCATAGCTGAAATCAAAATAAACACCGGGAGAACGAACGAGCTGAGAAACAATAACACGCTCTGCACCATTGATGATAAAAGTGCCGGCGTCGGTCATCAGCGGGAAGTCACCCATAAAAATTTCTTGCTGCTTAACTTCCTGAGTTTCGTTATTGAAAAGACGTGCCGTAACATACATCGGCGCGGCGTAGGTAACGTCGCGTTCCTTGCATTCTTTAATCGTGTACTTGGGCTCGTCAGAAAGACGGTAGTCCACAAAGTCCAGAACCAGGTTGCCGGTGTAGTCTTCGATCGTGGAAATGTCGCGGAAGACCTCTTTTAAGCCTTTTTCCAAAAACCACTTATAAGAGTTTTTCTGGACCTCGATCAAGTTGGGCATTTCCAGCACTTCATCGATTTTAGAAAAGCTCATTCGCGTGGTTTTACCAAGCTGTACGGGCTTGACATTCACCATAATTAGCGACCACTCCTATTCATCTATAATTTACTTCTGCGTAACAGACACGAAAACGGGCATTGACTTCTCACGCTGTTGTGCATCTTGCACAGCATAATACATCAAAGTTTGTGAAAATTGACAGGACTACCCGTTTTTATACAGTTGAATATTATATAGCACTATTGTCAACTTGTCAACACTTCCGACCTAATTCTCACAAATAAAATAAAAAGAGCAACGGCGTCCCCTGTTGCTGCAAGGTACGCCGCTGCTGCTCTTTATGTGAATGTAGTGAAAGCAATTAAATTATAGTTCCATATTAGGCCCCTATGCGGGCGGTTTGCAGTTACTGCAAGCAGCTATTCTACATCCTGCAAAGCCGCAACCCCAATCTCCCCTGTGCGAATTTTTACAACGTTCTGAACGTCGTAAACAAAGATTTTTCCATCGCCCGTATGTCCGGTATATAAAACCCGTTTTGCGGTTTCAATCACATCTGCCACGGGCACCTGGCTGACTACAACTTCAACTTTGACCCGGGGCAACAGGTTCATATCCTGCGGAACACCGCGGTAATATTCTCCACCCTTTTGAATGCCGCATCCCTGTACATGGGTCAGTGTCAGCCCTGTAATGCCAAGGTCGTTCAAAGCAGTCTTCAGTGCCTCAAATTTCGTCTGACGGCAGAGGATGACGACATTGGTTATCCTCCCCGCTTGCGCAGAATCTGCCGGATAACTGGTAGTCTGCATTACTGGTATTGCCGCTTCTATCGCTGCCGGTGAAGCCGAAATATAATCGTCATTGCCGAGATTGGTGTTTTCGTTGACTGCCATACTTACGGGCATAAAATCTGCATAAGCCGAAATCAAACCATGCTCGTGCAGATCCAGCCCGTCGATTTCCTCTTCTTCTGAAACACGCAGGCCCACCACACGGTCAATCAGTCGAAAAATTACGTTCATGGTAACCGTAACCCATAATGCAACAGCGGCCACACCCAAAACCTGCACCAGCAGCTGTGCCGTGCCGCCGCCGTAAATCAGCCCAAGCCCCTGTCCTTTTTGCAAAACCGTGCTGTCGGTATACGGGTCAAAGTAAGCAAATACCCCCACCAATATCGTACCCGCACCACCGCACAGGCAGTGTACACCAACTGCACCTACCGGGTCGTCAATTTTAAGTTTCCGGTCTACAAATTCAATACCAAAAACCACGATCCAACCGGCAAGCAAGCCGATAACCGCCGAGCCCGTGACCGTTACTGTAGAGCAGCCCGCAGTAATTGCAACCAGCCCTGCGAGCGAACCATTCAACGTCATGGATACGTCCGGTTTGCCATAGCGCACCCAGGTGATCACCATTACAGTGCAGGTTGCTACTGCCGCAGCCATATTGGTGGTTACAAAAATGCGTCCTACGTTTGCTTCCAGCCCTTCCACCCCAAGCGAGGAAGCAGGATTAAAGCCAAACCAGCCAAACCATAAAATAAACACACCCAGTGCACCCAAGGTCAAGCTATGCCCCGGTATGGCATTGGGGCTGCCATCCTTATTATACTTACCGATGCGAGGTCCCAGTATTTTTGCCCCAATCAAAGCGGAAAGTCCACCCACCATATGCACTGCGGTGGAACCGGCGAAATCGTGAAAGCCATAAGCGCCGAGTCTTGGCAAAAGACCTTCTGCCGTTCCCAACGTGGAAAGCCATCCGCCGCCCCAAATCCAGTGCCCCGAAACCGGGTAAACCACTGCACTGATTGCAATGGAATAGAGCAGATACGCTTTAAAATTCGTGCGCTCAGCCATGGCACCGGAAACAATGGTCGCAGCGGTGGCGCAGAAAACCGTCTGAAAAATCAAATCTGTCCATCTGGTATCCGCCTGCCAGGCTACGCTTAAATTCCCCAGTAAACCGGGTAGCAGCTCTGTGCTTCCATACATCAGGCCAAAACCCAGCACCCAATATACTACTGTTCCGCAGGCAAAATCCATCAAATTTTTCATGATAATATTGCCCGCATTTTTGGCCCGGGTAAAACCCGTTTCCACCATGGCAAAGCCAGCCTGCATAAAAAACACTAAAGTAGTGCCCAACAAGACCCATACGGTATCAATCGCTGAATACATCGTCTCTCCTCCTCGGTTTCACCAAGCCCGTGCGTTTTTTTAAGACCTCATGCACAGACATACAACGTTTTGCGCTGTGGTGCGCTGCCACAGCTAAACCGGCCGGAAAAAGCAAAAAAGGCGCTGCCGTTTTACGGCAGCGCCTTTGCTTTCGATGCTATTCATTCTATCACGTTTACGCGATATGTCAATAACAGTTTTCTTTTTTTGTTCACTTTGCTGTTTGTGAAGTTTCGTGCTTTTCCTTTTTTAACAAATCAGCGAAAGTAACCGCCGAAAGCTGACGATTGATACTCTCAGAAATCTTTGCAAATTCATGCTGAAAAGCACAGCACCCAGATGCTCCGCGATTACATTCCCCGCCTTGCGAAATACAGCGGCTGATTACATATGGCGAACCCTCTACCGCATCTACCACATCTTTCAAGGTAATCTGCGACGGGTCACGGGCCAGCTCGTAGCCGCCATGGGTACCTTTAAAGCTTTTCACCACACCGGCAGCACTTAACTTACCGAGAATTTTCAGTGAAAACCGCAGTGTTACGTTCATTTGTGCGCCAAGGCTGCCGGCATCTTTGCGGCCCCCGCTCTCAGCAAGGCAATAAACGATTCGCACCGCATAATCTGTTTCTTGTGTAAGATACATGGTGGCGACCTTCTCTCCAATAAAACTATACTAAACGAATATACATTGAGTATAGCAAACGAAACAGGTACTGTCAAGCGATGCGGCGCGATTTGATGGGTTTAAAATAAAGCATCACCGGCAGCGCCAGCAGATACCAGATACCCGTATAATAAAGGCACACCTGTCCCAGCAGATTAAATGGCTCATCCGCATAGCTCCAAACATTCATTTGCAGCCAAAGGTTAAAGATTACGCCAAAGCAAAACTCAACCAATGTAATGCCCAGTGCCCCGGCAGCTGCCTGCAGAAAAACGTTGTAATCTGCCATGCGCTGGCTTACTTCAAATAGCAACAACAAGCAAAGACCGCCTGCAATCATCATGCTCCAATGCGTATAGCCACGCGTTAAAACTTCCAGCGAAGCATAGCCAAAAGCCCCGTAAAAAAAAATGCCGATGCGCCTGTTTTTAAACTTCATAAAAAAATCACCCAGAAGAAGTGTCTCCCGGGTGATTTTAAATATTCGACTTTTTGCGGTTTCTTTCTTGCTTTACAAATGCTTTGCGTCGTCTGAGCAACCCTTGCCGGCGCAATTTTTCGCGTATGCGGTAAATACGGATATGTAGCGAGGCAACTTAAACCAAAGCCGCCGCAAAAATAGTAACCCTGCCAGCGCAAACACGTGTTGTCAAATCTATTGTGCCGGGCTGCCGTTTGCTAACTGAAAACAACCGCAACACACAAAACCTTACGCAACTTGCACAGGCATTTTACATTCCCAGGAAATAGGTCCGCTGCATTTTACAAAAGGCTTTCAAAATACGAGCAAAAAAGCATGCTGCTTTGAGCCCAGCCGGCGGCACACAAGAGGCACGTCGGCTTTTCACGTTAAAATGCTGCGCGACTGTCTACTAATCGAGGAAATCGCGAAGCTTTTTGCTGCGGCTCGGGTGACGGAGTTTGCGCAGTGCTTTTGCTTCAATCTGGCGAATACGCTCACGGGTAACGTTGAACTCTTTGCCTACCTCTTCGAGGGTGCGGGGACGACCGTCTTCCAGACCGAAACGCAGGCGAAGCACCTTCTCCTCACGCGGAGTAAGGGTTTTCAGCACGCCGCCCAGCTGCTCTTTCAGCAGCGTGTGGCTGGCTGCCTCTGCGGGTACCGGAGCATCCTCATCGGGGATAAAGTCGCCAAGGTGGCTGTCTTCCTCTTCGCCGATGGGGGTTTCGAGGCTGACGGGTTCTTGTGCAACACGCATAATCTCGCGCACTTTATCTACCGGCATCTCCAGCTCTTCTGCAATTTCTTCTGCAGTGGGCTCATGGCCGTTGCGGTGCAGCAGCTGGCTGGATACCTTTTTCACCTTATTGATGGTTTCGACCATGTGCACCGGAATACGAATGGTACGAGCCTGGTCGGCAATGGCACGGGTAATTGCCTGACGAATCCACCATGTGGCATAGGTGGAAAATTTAAAGCCTTTGGTGTGGTCAAATTTTTCTACAGCTTTAATCAGACCAAGGTTGCCTTCCTGAATCAAATCAAGGAACTGCATACCACGGCCGACATAACGTTTTGCAATAGAAACAACAAGTCGCAGGTTTGCTTCTGCCAGGCGCTGTTTGGCCAGCTCGCCGCGGCGAACTGCTTTTTTCGCAGCCTGCTCACCCTCTTCAGATAAAGCAAAGCTTTCGTCTTCTTTTTCGCGTTTGAGCATCTCATCTGCGGCTGCACCGGCAAGAATACGTTCTGCCAGTTCAATCTCTTCTTCCGTAGAAAGCAGCGGCACACGACCAATCTCTTTGAGGTACACCTTAACAGGGTCATCGATAGAAACGCCTTCTGCTGCAAGAGCACCTTCAAACTGATCGGTGTTTTCTTCGGTCAATTTAAACTCTTCAACTTCGGGGTCCGGCTCGTCCACAATTTCGATGTTGTGCGATTCGAGCATTTCGTACAGTTTGTCTACCTGCTCTACTACGTCAAAGCCGATTTCCTCCAGCGCGTCACTGATCTCCTTTGTGGTGACCTTACCGTTGCGCTTACCGGTTTCGATCAGATCTTTGATTACATTCTTTTTTTCTGCCATGATGATTCCCCTTTATCGGTCATTGTTTTTTTGCCTTTAATTGTTGCATATATGCCGCAAGCTCCTGGGCAGACATTTCTGCCGCCTTGCTCGATTTCGGCACACTTTCTTCGATGCGCTCAAAATAAAAATCAAGATCTGCATCGGTAAATCGGATATCGTAATTATCTGCCAGCGAGCGGGTCAGCGCGGTGCGCGCCTCGTCCGAAAGCTGATGTGAAACGGTTGCCAGCTCTGCGGGCAGTCCTGCCTCGTGTACTTCTTTGAGGACGCGAAACACCTCTGCCATCTGCGGTGTGATAAACCGCTCTGGCGAAAGGCGCTCGCAGACACGCACCAAATGCTGTGGGTCTTTTATTGCGGCTGCCATAAGCTGATATTCAGCGTTGGCTACGCCTTTGGCTTTATCTCCACCCTGGCTGTAAGGCACCTTGATGCGAGAAATTTGTCCCTCGCTCAGCAGTTCCTTTTGCCGGTCTTTTTCTGCCTTGCGGTATTTTTGCTTCAGCCGTGTTTCCAGCTGATTGAGCAGCGCTGCTTTGGTAACGTTGGTTTCCTCCGCAATGCGCCCGGCATAGACATCCCGCTCGGTAGGCGTGCAGCGGCCCGCCAGCACCTCGATAGCATCTTTTATATAGCCCACTATGCCGTCTGGTCGCGTAATATCATATTTATCCCGTGCGCGAGAAAGCTCATACTCTATCGCATTATCGCTACCATCCAGCAGCATACGAAAGCGCTCGGCCCCAAACTTGCGAATAAATTCGTCCGGGTCTTTTGCGTCCGGAATTTTCAGCACCGAAATTTTCATCGGTTCGCTCGCCAGCAGGCTGATGGCACGCTTTGTCGCTTTTTGCCCTGCCTCGTCGCTGTCGTAACTCAGCACCAGCTCGTCCGCATAGGTAGAAAGCAGCTTTGCCTGTTCTGGCGTAAACGCGGTACCCAGCGGTGCAACAGCAGTATCAAAACCAGCCTGATGCATCGCGATAGCATCCATATAGCCCTCACATAGAATATATCTGCGTGAAGTGGACTTTTTGGCTATGTTCATCGCAAACATGTTGCGGCTTTTCTTAAACACGGGGGTGTCGCCGCTGTTGAGGTATTTCGGGCCACCCTCATCCCCCATGCGCCGCCCGCCAAATGCAATCACATTGCCGCGCAGGTCAAAAATAGGAAACATGACCCGTCCATGGAAGAAATCATACACGCCGCCTCTTTGGCTGCGTTTGACAATGCCGCCCGCGAGCATTTCTTCCTCAGTATATCCCCGACGGCGCAGATAATCACTCGTTGCGCTATATCCATCCGGAGAAAATCCCAAACCAAAGCGTCTGATGGTAGCATCAGAAAGCGCACGGCCACGCAGATAGCGCCTTGCCGCCAACCCTGCTTCGGTATTGAGCGACTCGTAATAAAAGCGCGCCGTCTCTTTGTTCATTGCAAGAATCCTGCTTTTCAGCTTGCCGGTATCGTCTCGCTCATCGGGCAGAGGCAGCCCGGCACGCGCTGCAAGAAGTTTCACTGCCTCTATGTAGTCGACGTTGTTGATTTGCTTCACAAAAGTAATCGCATCCCCGCCTGCCCCGCAGCCAAAGCAGTAAAAGCTTTGGTTTTCAGGGTAAACCACAAAGGATGGCGACTTTTCGCTGTGAAAAGGGCAAAGCCCGGTATAGGTTCGGCCGCGGTGCCGCAGCTGAACATAACTGCTTACAAGTTCAACAATATCACTGCGCTGATGTAGTTCCAGCAAATAGTCTTGAGAGATCACCCGCAGCACCTCCTCTCGGCTTGGTTTTTGGGTTTTGGTGCGGGCAAAAAGCTGTAGTTAATATACGCTCCAGCTTTTGGGGACAAACAGCGTTTCAAACGCGCGGATTGCAAACTCATCGCTCATACCCGAGATGTAGTCGGTCACAGCGCGATCCTGTCCCTCCTGCTCAGCAATATGCTGATATTGAATCGGCATTTCTTCGGTGCGCTGCAGGTAATGGTCGTACAATGAAGCAATAACCCGCTCGACCTTCTGCTCTTCTTTTTTTGCAATTTTATCGACGTAAACAGTGCTATACATAAAATCGTGCAGGGCCTCGTACTGCGCCTCTATCTCTGGGGCCATACATATTTCCTCTCCACCGTGCTCTACAAGCGAGGTGATGAGGGTTGTAATGCGCTGGCTTTTGGTTTTACCCAACACACGCACAGCTTCTTTTGGCAGAGCATCCGGGTGCAGCACGCCAGCAGTAATAGCATCCTCTATATCATGGTTGATATAGGCAATATGGTCAGCATATTTTACAATGCGGCCCTCGCGCGTTGCCGCCTCTGCCCCACGGGTGTGGCAGGCAATGCCATTGAGCACTTCCCAGGTCAGGTTGAGCCCATCCGGATATTTCTCCAGTTTATCTGCCACACGCACACTTTGCAGATAATGCCGAAAGCCCTCTGGGCAAAGCTCATTTAGCGCACGCTCGCCTGCATGCCCAAAAGGGGTATGCCCAAGGTCGTGGCCGAGCGCTATCGCTTCGGTCAAATCCTCGTTCAGACGCAAGCTGCGGGCAATGGTGCGCGCAATCTGCGATACCTCCAGCGTATGGGTCAAGCGGGTGCGATAATGGTCCCCTTCCGGAGAGAGAAACACCTGGGTTTTCTGCTTTAGCCGCCGAAAACTTTTGCAATGAATAATGCGGTCGCGATCTCGCTGATAGCAGGGGCGCATCGGGCAGGGTTGTTCCTGCACAGCACGGCCGCTGCTATCTTCCGAAAGCGCCGCAAAAGGCGAAAGTGTCATGCGCTCGATTTCTTCCGTTCGCTCTCTTATCGTCATGCACTTTCACCTCGCACTTTATCTATTTAGAGATGGCACTTTGCAAAAGCCATCTAATATAATATACGATGCAGCGAAGTAAAACCCTTTATTTTTTCAAAAAAATTTTTTGCCAAGTGCTTTTTCGCGGGCATTCGCCCCTATCTATGGCCGTCCGTCCGGCTTTGCTGTCTAACATCCTGTTATTGTGCGGTTTTATTCCATTTTTATACAATAGCCCGATTTTTTTCGAGTGCAGAGAAAACACTGCCACATTTTTTCGCGTTTTTCTTGATTTTCTCCTTAAAAAGGAGCGTAATATGGCTCGCTGAGGAGCGCATCCGGCTCCCCTCTGCACAGCTCTTGCAAGGCAACCAGCAGCGGCTCTTCCCTGCCGCAAAGCAAGGTAGCGCTAACGGTAACGCCACTGGCAAAATCGGTAGAGGTTACTTTTGCACCAGCAGCTTCCAAAAGGCGCAGCGCCTGCTCATAAAGGCTATACTCCAGTGCAAGCGTAAAATCGCGCACTGGCTGCACGGTGACAATTTCAGCATTTTCGATGGCTGCCTGTGCCGCGGCAGTGTAAGCGCGTACCAGACCGCCTGTGCCCAAAAGAATGCCGCCAAAATATCGCGTGACAACGACAATTATGTCGGTAAGCCCGGAATGCCGCACCACTTCCAGTACCGGCAGCCCTGCTGTTTTTGCCGGCTCGCCGTCATCAGAATAGCGGGTGCGGCCGCCTTCGCGCAGCAGGTAAGCGTAAACATTGTGCCGGGCCGTGCGGTGCTGCGTGCGGACGGTATTTAAAAACGCCTGTGCCGCTTCTTCGCTTTCAGCAAACGAGGCGCTCGCGATAAATTCGCTCTTTTTTTCCACAATGGTGGCGGTTGCGGTACCGGAAATCGTTGTATAAGCTTCCATCGAAATCCTCCGTTTCGTCATTTTTCGCACTGTGGGCAGCAAAACGCCCTTGTGGATATGAAAAAACACAGCGCGGTTATCTGCATAACCGCGCTGTTCGTTTTTGAGATTAGTCTTCGATGTTGAAACGCTTTTTGAAACGATCAACACGACCGCCAGTGTCAACCAGCTTCTGCTTGCCGGTGTAGAAAGGGTGGCACTTGGAGCACACCTCAACACGGATGTCAGATTTAACTGAACGTGTTTTGAACACTTCGCCGCAGGCACAAGTGACAGTAGCTTCCTCGTACTTCGGGTGGATACCTTCCTTCATTTGATTCACCTCTCTCTGGTTCTGATTATTAGTGCATGTTAGTTGGCATACACAGCATCACAACCTCTGTTTATAGCGATTGCTTTCATATCCTATCACAATCCACAGAAAATTGCAACTACTTTTTTACATTCTCACAGCTTTTTTAGCTTGGATTATTTTTACAGTCCAAGCAGGTCGCGCGCGCCTTCTGCCAGCTTCTTTTGCAGGGTTTCCGCTGCTGCAGGTGTATCTGCTTTTGCAGCGTAATACACCTTGATTTTCGGCTCAGTACCAGAGGGACGAATAATGACCGAAGCACCGCAGTCAAGGTGATAAATCAGCACGTTTGCAGCAGGCAGGTCAATAGCTGTCTGGGTTCCCGTAGTAAAGTCGGTGGTCATCTGTGTTGCATAGTCTTCCAGCATCACCACAGCACAGCCGCCGATTTCCTCGATTTTCTCGCGTCGCAGCGAAGCCATCAGTGCTTTCATCAGCTCCATACCAGCAAGGCCTTCAAACTCGAAAGAATCAACCTTGTGCAGGTAGGTGCCGTAAGTGCCATAGATACGCTGTAACTGTTCGATGATGGAGCTGCCGATAGAAGCATAGTAAGCTGCCATCTCGCAGATGAGCATACTCGCCACAACGGCATCCTTATCGCGCACATAGCCACCTGCAAGGTAGCCGTAGCTTTCTTCAAAACCAAAGAGGAAGCGTTCCTCCTCACCTTTCTGCTCCAGATGCAAAACCGTCTCGCCGATATACTTAAAGCCTGTTAGTACCTTGATGGGTGTAACGCCGTAACTTTTCGCCACTTCATCTGCGAGCGAGGTAGTAACAATGCTGCGCACGTAAACAGGGTCTTTGGGCATCGTGCCTGCCTCGGTGCGAGCCTGGCAGATGTAATCCAGCAACAGTACGCCTACCTCGTTGCCTGTCAGCAGCTTATAATCGTCGCCGTCTTTTACCGCAATGCCCACGCGGTCTGCATCCGGGTCGGTCGCCAGCAGCAGGTCTGCGCCGGTCTGTTTGCAAAGGTCCAGCCCAAGCTGCAACGCTTCGCGAATTTCCGGATTGGGATACGGGCAGGTCGGGAAATTGCCATCCGGCATCTCCTGCTCGGGCACGACAGTGATGTCGTCAATGCCAATCTCTTTGAGGATATGGCGCACGGGCAGATTGCCGGTGCCATTCAACGGGGTGTAAACAAGCTTGAGGCCTGCGCCTTCACATACGCCGGGGCGCACACTCTGCTTCTTCACATTGTCGTAGTAGTCGGCAATCACCGACGGCTCAATATAGCTGATGCTGCCTGCGGCAAGCCCTTCCGCAAACGGAATATGTTTTACGTCATCAAAAATATCACTGTTCTGAATTTTCGCGTAAACTGCATCTGCACTTTCGGTTGTCATCTGGCAGCCGTCTGGGCCGTAAGCCTTATAGCCATTGTACTTTGCAGGGTTATGGCTCGCAGTGACCATAATGCCTGCATCGCAGTGCAACGCACGCACCGCAAACGAAAGTGCCGGGGTCGGCATCAGGGTATCATAAATGTATACTTTGACACCGTTCGCTGCAAGCACGCCTGCTGCTGCCTCGGCAAAAGCCACGTTTTTGTTGCGGCTGTCGTACGAGATGGCAACGCTGGGCTCTGCCTTTTGCTCTTTCAAATACGCTGCAAGGCCTTGGGTGGCCTGGCGCACAGTGTAGATATTCATGCGGTTGGTGCCTGCACCGATAACGCCGCGCAGGCCCGCGGTGCCAAATTCAAGGTTCACCGCGAAACGGTCGCGGATTTCTTCATCATTTTCACGGATATTTTCCAGTTCGGGCAGCAAATCTGCATCTTCCAGCGGAAAAGCCAGCCATCGCTCATAAGCTTCTTTATACATAAAAACTTCATCCTTTCCGGAATCTATAATCAATTTGTTACATGGTTTTAGTATACCCTAATTCCTTGCAAGAGTAAAGTTACACTTGTAGAAAATTGGCAGGCAGGTTATGATGAAAGCACTAATGTTTTGTAAAATGGAGGCCACGCTATGTATGCACAAGTCACCAGCTGCGGCAGCTTTGCGCTGGAAGGGTTCCGCGTCACAGTAGAAGCCGATATTTCAGGCGGGCTTCCTGCCTTTGAAATTGTGGGTTTGCCGGACAGCGCCGTTAAAGAGGCAAAAGACCGGGTGCGCAGCGCGCTGAAAAACAATGGCTTTTCGTGGCCGGTCAGCCGCATCACGGTGAACCTTGCCCCTGCCGATATTAAAAAGACGGGGCCCGTATATGACTTGCCGGTGCTTTTGGCTGTGCTGCTGGCTTCCGAACAACTACCGTCGGGTTTACCAGTTGAGAGCGGCTTTTTAGGCGAGCTTGCGCTGGATGGCACGGTGCGAAGCGTGACTGGCGTGCTGCCCATGGCGATTGCCGCAGCCGAGCACGGCGTGCGCGTTTTGTTTGTTCCGCAGGACAATGCACCGGAGGCAGCTGTGGTTGATGGGCTTACCGTCATTGGCGTGCCCTCCCTCTCTGCTTTGCTAGGACACCTTTCGGGCACATGTTTATTGCCGGTGCAGCCGCGTATTTTGTTTGACGCTGTGGAGCTGCCGGCAATGCCCGACTTTGCCGAGGTGCACGGACAGGAAGAAGCGCGCCGTGCGCTGGAAATTGCCGCTGCCGGATTTCACAATTGCTTGCTCGTTGGACCGCCTGGCACCGGTAAATCAATGCTGGCCAAGCGTCTGCCTTCCATCTTGCCTCCGATGACGGAATCCGAAGCCATTGAAACCGCAAAGGTGTACTCAGTGGCTGGGCTCTTAGAAAAAGGCACTGCACTTTCGGCAATACGCCCTTTTCGCAGTCCGCACCATTCGGTGTCACCGATGGGGCTCTCGGGTGGCGGCAGTAATCCTCGCCCGGGCGAAGTAAGCCTTTCGCACAACGGTGTTCTGTTTTTGGACGAGCTGCCGGAATTTTCACGCGATGCGCTGGAAATTCTTCGTCAGCCTATGGAAGATGGCACCGTGACCATCAGCCGTGTAGCGGCGACTGCAACTTATCCCTGCCGTATGATGGTGATTGCCGCTATGAATCCCTGCCCCTGCGGGTTTTATGGGCATCCTACCAAGCCTTGCAGCTGTACGCCTTCTGCCATTGACCGCTATCTGCAAAAAATATCCGGCCCGCTGCTTGACCGTGTCGACTTACACGTGGAAGTGCCGCCAGTGGAATATAGTGCCCTCTCCAGCTCCAGCGGCGGCGAATCAAGCGCAGAGATTCGTGCAAGAGTGGTTGCCGCTCGAGAGTTACAGCTTGCACGTTACCGCGGTACCGGCATTACCTGTAATGCACACCTCACACCAAAACTGCTGCGCCGCTTTTGTAAGCTTACACCCGCCGCCGACCAGATGATGGGGAATGCTTTTGCACGGCTTGGCCTCTCTGCACGTGCGTATGACCGTATTTTAAAGGTAAGCCGCACCATCGCAGACCTTGCAGGCTGTGAAACAATCGAGGCGGTACATTTGAGCGATTTGTACGATAAAGCATGTTTTTACTTTTTATTCGCACACTAGAATAAATTCGAGTAAATCTTTGCTCGTTTTCCTGATTTTTCGTCTCTCCCTCTTGACAGGCATGATACAATTAATACTTGTTGACAATTTGTACAAAATATATGTTTATATATTGTAATATAATTCAAAGAAAGAATAGGTATCTTCATGCAATTTAGTGAACTTTCCTTAAAACCCGAAATTCTCCACGCGTTAGAGGAGATGGGTTTTGCTGAGGCGACGGACATTCAGGCGGGCGCTATCCCTGCAATTTTGGCAGGCAGCGACGTTACTGGACGTTCTTCTACCGGCACCGGCAAAACAGCGGCCTTCGGTTTACCTGCAGTGCAGATGGCGTCCGAGTGTGACGACAAGGCCAGCGTACTCATCCTATCCCCCACCCGCGAGCTCGCAATGCAGATCGCAGGCGAAATCCGCAAATTCGCAAAGTATCTGCCGGGCATCAGCTGCGGTGTGGTTTACGGCGGTGCAGCAATGGATAATCAGATCCGTCAGCTGCGCACTGCCAAAATCGTCATCGGCACTCCGGGGCGCATCATGGATCATCTGCGCCGCCGCACCCTTAAGCTCGACAACCTGCACACCGTCATTCTCGATGAGGCTGACGAAATGCTGAACATGGGCTTTGTAGATGACATTCACACCATTCTCGAAAGCGCTCCCGAAGAGCGTCAGACTGTGTTACTCTCCGCAACTATGCCCCCCGCAATTCTCAAAATCATGCAGGACTTCCAGAAAGATCCCGTCATGGTTACGGTTGACGGCGGCAAAAAAACGGTAGACGGTATCACTCAGAACTTCTACAATATCCCGCAGGCAGGCAAAATCGATGCATTGAAACTGTTGATTGAATACCACCGCCCGAAACGTGCTCTGGTGTTCTGCAATACCAAAAAAATGGTCGACGAGCTTTGTGCCAGCCTTTGCGAGGGCGGATTCCGCGCTGCCGGGCTGCATGGCGACTTGAAGCAGAGCCAGCGCAACACCGTGATGAGCGAGTTTAAATCTGGCCGCGCCAACATTCTTATTGCTACCGACGTTGCTGCACGCGGCATCGACGTAGAAGATGTGGAAGCAGTTTTCAACTACGATATCCCGCAGGAGTATGAATACTATATCCACCGCATCGGCCGCACCGGACGTGCAGGCAAAGCGGGCGCTTCTCATACACTCGTTGCGAACCGCAACCAGCTGATGCGCCTGCGTGAAATCGAGCGCTACATCGGTGCACAGATCTCTGAGCAGCCGGTACCGAGCCTTGAAAGCATTGCCGAGCACCGCATGACCGATTTTGCAGACGACCTTCGCAGCCGCCTTACAGACGGCGTGGACGACGGCTGGCGCGACTTTGTGCACAGCCTCGTAGAAGAGGGCTTTGCTGCTGAAGATATTGCTGCAGTGCTTTGCGAGCGCGCCCAGAGCCGCAACAAACGCCTTGCCAGTGTACGCAATGTCACTTCTATCTCCAGCTCCAGCAAAAAGAGCTTCGGCATTCAGGCTGCTGCTCCCGGACGCTGCTGGGTTCGCACCACAATTGGCTCCGATGCAAAAATCGGCCCCAACTTTATCGTGGGCGCGATTGTAGAAGGCACCGGTCTGCCGGCTTCCAGCATCGGCAAAATCAATATCTACAGCGATCATACCGATATTGATCTTGCCAACGAAGATGCTGACCGTGTAATTGCGGAAATGAAAAACGCAAAAATCAAAGGTCGTGCTGTTTCGTTCTCGAAAGCAGCAGAAAGCGGACGCGGCGCTTCTCGCGGCGGCTTTGGACGAAAGACCCGCGATTTCGGCGCTCGTCGTGAATTCCGCGGCAAACCGAAAAAAGACGGTTACCACTCTCATCGCGACAGCAAATCTCACTCCCGTTTTAACGAAGGCTAAAAACAAGTCTTTTAATCGCATAATAAAAGCCCCGGCGTTTCTGTATATTCCAGAAATGCCGGGGCTTTTTTGTTGTTTTCTCGTTTTCGGTGCAAGGGCTTATGGCTTATAGCCAGGGTGTCTTATGGGCGGGTATTGGGCACCAAAAATCTTTGTCTTAACTTGTTCTTGATTGCCCCAAACACGCCAGCCGATAAACCGATATAACTGCAGGCAATTACCTCCAAATTAAAACAAAAAGACGCAAAACAAATCATTTTGCATCTTTTTGTAGACCACTGAGTCTGTTTATGTTTTCGCGGTTATATGCATGACAATCCAAAAAATCGATTTCTCCGGAGCCAGTAAGTCGGCAAGTGTGCGCAAATCTCCTGCATCCCCACCAAAGCAAACACAAGGCAGTGCTGCTTCCTGAAAAGGGGCCCGCGGCAAAAGCAGTGCTGAAAGCGCATTATACCAGCAAAACAACGGTGCACCGTCTTTCTCGCCATCGGCTGGAGAAAAAGCTACAAAGTGCGCCGTGCGCAGGTCGCCCCGCACGTAATAGATGATATTTGCTGCGCAGTTTTTTGCTTTTTTCTGCGCGGCAGCCTTTGTGGTAGAAAAGCTGACAGAAAAGCCTTTTTTAAGAAAGTAGGGAGCAAGCTGTACCGTGCGGGTGCCCCGTTTTCCGCCAAAAACAAATGCCGTTTCAAGTTCCAAAATGGTTCTTGCTGCATTCTGGGGTTTACCGAGCAAGCGCAGCGCGTCGTAGCAGGCCACCCAGCCACATCCCGCATTTTCAGAGGTTACCCTCCCCATGCGGTAGGCGCTGAGCATATGCTGATCAACGATTCTGCCCCTGCTATCTGTCGCACAGCGCAGAGTTCCGTTTTGTTCTTTCGCCTGCTTGCCAAGCTGCAATGTTTTATTGTATAGGTAATTTTCAAACTGCCGGGTCAATTTTGCATCTCCCCTTTTTTCGCTTTGTGCTTACTTATGATATTTCACGCCCGCGTTGATGGTGCAGGCGCGGTAAATCTGTTCTGTTAAAAGCAGGCGGGCCATCTGGTGTGTAAAAGTCATACGGCTCATTGAAATTCGTTTTGCAGCACGCTGCTTCACACTCGGGTCAAGCCCGTGAGAAGAGCCGATTACAAATGCAATATCTCCATTTCCGGAAAGCGCTTTTTCGCTAAAATAAGCCGCCATTTCTTCACTGGAAATCGGCTTTCCCTCAATGCAAAGTGCACAAATCTCCGCACCCTTTGGCACTGCTGCAAAAATTTTCTCGGCCTCTTTTGCAAGTGCTTTTGCAATGGCTGCCTCCGAAGCGTTTTTTTCTCTAATCAATTCTTCGGACAGTTCCAGTACTTTAAAATTACAAAAAGCAGAAAGCCGCTTAGTGTACTCGGCACAGCCGTCCTGTAAAAAAGCCTGGCCTAATTTGCCAATTACAATCAGGGTAATATTTTGCATTTTTTCTCCTTAAAATTCAATAGGCGCTGTCACCATATGGCGAGAAAGTGTTTTAAGTAAGCCATCCTGACCAATCTGCGCCCCTTGTGCTTCAAACGCTTGCTGCACTGCACCCCGCGCCAACTCAGGAGTATTATTCTCATTGCTCAAATGGCAAAGCGCAAACTTTTCGCAGCCTTCCGCAAGCAATCGTGCCAAAGCGGCAGCGCAATCGGTATTGCAAAGATGTCCTCTGGCAGACGCAATTCGGGTTTTTAAGTAATAGGGGTACGGGCCATTTTTCAGACGCATCGCATCATAGTTGGCTTCGAGCACCACAAGGTCTGCATTTTGCAGATTGCTATAGACCGATTCGCTCACCCAGCCAAGGTCGGTCGCCAATGCAAGCTGCCGCCCGTCTGCAGTAGTGATACGATATCCGTGGCAGTCTACTGCGTCGTGGCTGGTGGCAAAAGAAGCAACTTCAAAGCTGCCAATCTGGTCGCTTTTTCCCTCGAGTGGAATTAACACGGTGCTCGGCTGAACCAAATCATATTCTGCAAGATAATCCAGCGTGGCACTGCTGCCATATACCGGAATGGCATATTTCTTCAAAAAAACCTTCAGCCCTGCAATATGGTCCCGATGCTCGTGCGTTACCAAAATGCCTTGCAACCGATGGGGCTCCACCTGCGCATCGTGCAAAGCCGCCAGCGTCGTTTTGCAGTTTTTGCCCATATCTACGCAAAGGTATTCATCGCCGCACCCTACCAGCGCCGCATTGCCGGAAGAGCCTGAGTATAGTGAAGTAAAAGATGCCATATAGAAAAATGTCCTTTCTGGTACTAGCCGCAAAGGCTGAAAACGGCAAAGAATTGCTGTTTTAAAAGATAAATCTGTGCTAAAATCCTTGTGGTTTTCAACTTTTTTATTTTTCTGCAAAACTTCAGATTCTATTTGAAACCTAATCGCAGCCCAGCTCGTATTATTTATAGCATTAAAATATAAATTTACAAATGAAAAAACGCCAAAATGCAAGATTTTGGCGTTAAAGGTTTTACAGTGCTTTTTTCAAAACGGAATCGGGCTTTTCGATACGTTTGATATCTGCCCCTACGCCGCGCAGTTTTCCTACCAGATTTTCATATCCGCGCTCGATATAGCTAATTTCATCAATCTCAGAAACACCGTCGGCTGCCAAAGCGGCAACTACCAATGCTGCACCTGCGCGCAAATCCATTGCACGTACCGGTGCGGGCGCAAGCTTCGGCACACCTTCGATGACTGCTGTGCGGCCGTCTACCTGAATATTTGCACCCATGCGCAACAACTCGTCCACATAGCGGAAGCGGTTGTCCCAAATGCTTTCTTTGATGATAGAAGTCCCTTTAGCGACGCTTAGCAGCACAGCCATCAGCGGCTGCATATCGGTGGGAAAGCCGGGGTGCGGCATAGTTTTAATGTTCAGCGGCTCAATATCGCCAATGCAGCAAACCCGTACCGAATCGTCAAATTCCTCAATGGTTGCGCCCGCCTGCTCCAGCTTTGCTGTAATCGGCTCAAGGTGCTTAGGAATCACGTTTTTAATCAGCAAATTGCCGTGCGTAATGGTTGCGGCAACCATATAGCTGCCCGCTTCAATCTGATCCGGAATGATGGAATAGGTGCAGCCATGCATCTCGGAAACACCGCGAATTTTAATTACGTCGGTGCCAGCGCCACGCACATCTGCGCCCATCGTGTTTAAAAAGTTGGCAACATCGACAATGTGCGGCTCTTTTGCAACGTTCTCAAGAATAGTTGTACCTTCTGCGCGTACAGCTGCAAGCATGGCGTTAATGGTAGCGCCTACGGAAACGGTGTCGAAGAAAACATGATCGCCCTGTAAGTTATCACAGCTTACATTAATCATGCCATAATCCACGTTATAAGAAGCTCCCAGCGAAGCAAATGCTTTCAGATGCTGGTCAATCGGGCGGGGGCCCAAGTCGCAGCCACCCGGCATCGATACGCTGCCTTCACCAAAACGGCCAAGCAGTGCCCCCAAAAAGTAGTAAGACGCACGCATACGGCGGCTCAATTCTTCGGGTGCAACGGTAGTAAACATGTGTCCGGTGTCAATCTCGAGCGTAGAAGCATCGATCATGCGCACCTGTGCACCCATGTCGCTTAAAATTTTTACAGAGGCCGCGACATCGCTGATGTCCGGCAAATTTTCTATTACACAGCGTCCTTGTGCCAGAATAGTGGCAGGCAGAATGGCAACCGCGGCATTTTTAGCGCCGCTTACGGTGATTTCACCGACAAGCGGTTTGCCACCGCTGACAACAAACTTTTCCAATATAGTAAACTCCCCTTACAATAGGTTCCTGCTTATTTTTAGTTTAAATAATACCAAACGTGCCTGAGAAGAAATGTAAAGTGACATCGTATGGTAACTGCATTAAGAATATGGTCAAATTTCTAAATTCCATACTTTCACAGCTCTTATTATTATATCACTTTTGTGCTCCAAATAAAAGTAACAATTTTACTTAAACAAAAGTAAGTTTGTGCCTTTTTCGGCAATTTCTCTCTCTATTTCAAGGCAAAACAAATGCTCCCGACGAGCGGGAGCATTTGAGCGTTCCGGTAAAGGTTAGCTTGCCCTAAAATTTAGAAGTAATTCATGGGGTTCACACGTGTACCATTCATGATAACTTCGAAGTGGCAGTGCGGGCCTGTGGAGTTACCGGTAGAACCGACATATCCAATTAGCTGGCCCTTTTGCACAGCCTGTCCGGCACTGACAACGAGGCCGCTGCAGTGACCATACAAGGTAGACATACCGCCGCCATGGTTGATGACAGCATGGATGCCATAGCCGCGATTGCTGTAAACAGCAGTGGTCACTACACCACTCTGCGCCGCATAAATCGGCGTGCCGACGTAACCACGCAAGTCGAGACCGTTGTGGGCATAAACGCCCGTGAAGCCACGGCTCATACCCTTATAGCCTGCGCCAACCGGGAACATCAGCGGGCCGGTGCCCATCGTAATTGTCTGGCCACTTGTAGTCACTTTTGCACCCACGGAAACTTCTTCTGTGACCGGTGCGCGCAGAACGGTGCGGGCAACCTCGGTATGCGATACACGTACACCATCCACATAAGTGTCGGTATAGGTAACGCTATCGAGACCCTTCTCGCCTTTTTGGGTTGTTTTAGAAACACCAAAAGCAAGGTTGGAATCGTTTGTTTTATTTGTAGTAAACGGAATTTCTTCCTCCACCACTTCGGTCTTTACCGCTTTTACCTGTAAGAACGACTGAGCGCCCGAGATCAGCAATTCCTGACCAACAAAAACGCTCTTGCCGTTTTCCAATACGGGGTTCAGCGCATACAGATCCGCCAGCTTGATATCATTTTTCCCTGCAATGATAAGCGGGGTATCGCCCTGGGCAATCGTGTAGGTGCGCTGGCCTTGAACCTGGCTGGTCAAAAGCGAGCTCAGCTGCGAATACTCTACCACGCTGGAGGTCAAATAAACGCCGGATTTCAGCTCGACATTCTGTACGAAGCCAATCTCTGCGTCAGGGTATTGCTCCTGGTAAGGCTTTTTAATCTGCTCAAGGTCATTCTCCAGCTGCAATGCATCGGTTGTTGCACCGTAGAATTGCCCATCAACGTATAGGCCGACGGCTTCCGAGATTTCGGCACCGCTCTTTTCGAGGATGGCATTGGCCAGTGTTTCGGTATCGCTGATTTCCGCATTGGAAGCGGCAACTACCGAGAAAGTCGGGTCAATGGACCAGCTCTGCTGGTTAGAATCGGTGTAAACGATACGGCCTTTTACCATTTTTTCAGCGTTCTGGTAAACAGACTCTTCTTTTACATAGCCTACCACCTGGCCCTGGTACTCTACAGCCAGCGCATAATTGGTAGACATAAACTGATATACTGTGACTACAAAAACCACAGCAGCAGCAAGCGGAAGAATATAATACGCTAAGTTTTTTGCGAGGTATGCGTTCTTCTTGACACCCTCTTTTGCATAGCCGCCAGCCATACGTAAGGCGTGGCCCATACCATTTGCCTTTTCGTCGGCAATCAAAGTTTTAAGGCCGCTGGCCCCCTGCTTTGCACGGGTAACCGGCTCGCTGATGTCAGATCGAACATTGTGGAAGGTGTGGTGCAGATAGGTTTTGAATCTCAGCTTCCAACCTTTTAAAATACGCTGCAAAAATTTGCCGAGCTGGCACAGGCGTCTGCCTGCGCAAACTACTCTATATTCGGCTTCGGAGCCGAGGGCATAAAAAAGTCTGCCCAATTTAATTTTAATTTTTCTTAACGTAGAATATACTTGACGCTTCGTGGATTTCTGGCTTTCCATTGCTGCCTTAGGGGACGTTTCGCGACGATTATCGCTATTCGTTTCACGGGGCAAAGGATGGCTCACCTCCTTGTAGGATGTGCCGACGCAAGGATTCTGTGCCGGCAAGCATACCTTATATTATACACTATTTCGCGCTATCTGCAATCTTTTTGTAAATATTTCATCTCTCTCACACATCACCTTCCGATTAAAAAATAGCTGGCATTTGCTTTTTCGTGAAAGATATTTTCCTTTTATTGTACAGAAATTATTGGCCAAATAGCTCGAGTTTTGCGCAGAGGTCTCTCATATCCTGTGGAAGAGGTGCTCCAACGAGATGCGGTGTGCTGTCAAGTGGCTCAAAAAAGCGAAGCTGCGCCGCATGCAGTGCGTGCCGTTCAATCAGTGTCCTGCTGCCGCCGTACATATCATCCCCCGCCAGCGGATGGCCCAAAGAGGCAAAATGAACACGTATTTGATGCGTGCGTCCTGTTGTTGGCTCTACCCTCACCAGGCTATGCCCATTTTTCGCGCAAAGCACAGTATATTCTGTAATGCTCGGCTTTCCGTCTGGGGCAACACAGCGGCAAATGCTGCTTTCTTCCGCCAAGGCAATCGGCGCATTGATGGTGCCCGCCCCGAGCGGCATTTCACCTTCCGTCACCGCATAGTATACCTTGTGCAGATTTTTCCCCAAAAGCGGCGCGGCAAACCTGTTTTTTGCACAAAGCACAAGTCCTGAGGTGTTTTTATCAATTCGGGTAATGGGGCGCATCGGCGCCGGGGTGCCCCGCTGTTGCATCAGCCAGCACCAGCCGCCCGCAAGTGTGCTTTGTGCCTGTGCTACCGAAGGGTGGACCAGCTGCCCTGCCGGCTTGTTAAAGATAATCGAAAAATCGCTTTCATATAAAATTGTCATTGGCATTTCTTCGGGCTGTACCGAGGTGTCCGGCTCTTCCGGCATAAAAACGCTTACAGTTTGCCCGGTGCAAAGCAACTGGTTTGTTTTTGCCCGAACGCCGTCAACTTCGAGGCCTTGCTCTTGATATTTAATTGAGCGAATCAGCCCGGTCGTAAGCCCTACCGCATGTAAAAAGTCAGAAAGGCGTCTGCCGTCGTAATTTTGCGGCACAGTAAAATTCAGTTTCATTCACGCGTTCCTTTCTTTCTTTTTATAGTATTCAGATTATAGCAAAAAACCGCAGCAGTTGCAAAACACCCCTGTTTTGTGATACAATAAATTATATTTTTGAAATAGGAGAGACGCGCATATGTTCTGCCGAAATTGCGGAAAAGATTTTGCCGAAGCTGAAGGAGTTTGTCCAGCCTGTGGTATGCCTGCCGGTGACGGTCAGCATCATTGCCCGCGCTGTGGAAATATTACGGAAGAGCACTCTGCTTTTTGCACCAACTGCGGCGCCCCTCTTGCGGGCCCGGAGCCTGCACCTGCCGCTGCATCAACCGATAATTCGGGCAGCGGAATGCCGCCTCCCCCACCTACCTATACACCGCCTTATGGCAATGCCGGGTATCAAGCCCAGCAAAATAATTACCGAAATGTACCGCCTTACCCGCCCAAAAGCAAACTTGCTGCTGTATTGCTTGCAATTTTTCTTGGTGGATTCGGCATACATAACTTTTACCTGGGGTACAATGACAAGGGCTTATGGCAGCTGATTCTCGGCATTCTGTGCTGCGGCACCATCAGTTGGGTTTGGGCTTTTGTTGAAGCGATTATGATTCTTTGTAACTCGATTACAACCGACGCTTACGGTGTACCCTTGGGCAACTAAATATTGTTTTAAAGCGAGCAGTCCATACGACGGCGCTACGCTGTGGCAACACAGCGGGTGAGGAAAGTCCGGGCTTCACAGAGGCATGGTAGCTGCTAACAGCAGCCGGGGGCGACCCTAGGGACAGTGCAACAGAAATAGACCGCCGCAGCAATGCGGTAAGGATGGAAAGGCGAGGTAAGAGCTCACCAGCGCATAGGCGACTATGCGGCTATGTAAACCCTACCTGAAGCAACACCCGACCGAAAGCGATACACAGCCTCGTGTGCTTTCACGGAGGTGGCGTGAGCCCTGCGGCGACGCAGGGACAAGAAAGATCGTCGTTTAATACAGAACCCGGCTTACGGGCTGGTCGCTTTATATAAAAAAGAGCAGGTCGACGATTCTTCGTGACCTGCTCTTTTTTCATGCTAGACACATCAGCCGCAACAGCAGCATGGTAATGACACCAGGCACACCCAGCACTACCGCAATCAGTGCAGTACCATAGCTGAGCGCTATGGAAATGCCTGTATACTCGGCCAAAAGGTTAATTGCCCCCAAAGAGGCTGCACCCAATACCCCGTTGCCCAAGGCAGAGCGCAGCGGGTGCTTGCCGCGTGCGGCGGTAGCGGCAACTAAAATTGCTGCTATCGCGCCAAAAATAAGTATTCCCCATCGAATCATGCTTGCCCGTTCCTTTCTCAAACTCCGCCAGCCACTTAGGCACTAAATTGCCTGCACAGGGCAAAAGGGCAGAAATTTCTTCATCGGCGGGCTGGGCTGCACCTTGCGGTGGCGTTCAGCCCTCCCGCATTTTTTCCAGCAGGTATTTATGGCGGCAAAGCAGTGCTTCCCGTTCATAAATTCTGCTTTCTATCATGCTGTCTTCTGTTTCCATGTTGAAAAGCGTTTCATTGCTGCGCAACAGACGTTCGCATTCTTTTAATTGGCTGCGATATTCTGCGCGATCCGGCTCAGCGAGTGCCCCGCAAGTGACCTCTTCTCGCACTGCCGGACGCAGCCGCGTCGTAAGCATTGCTGCAAATTCCAATTGCTTCACCTCTTTCTCAGTTTATGCCAAAAGTATGGGCAAAAAGAACTTGCTTAAACAGGGCAAGCCCGCAAAACGAGAGCTTTCTCATTTTGCGGGCTTGTCTATTTGTTTTTTATTTTTCCGTAGCGTCCGCTACCAGCTCAAAATCAATGTTGCCGGCAGAAACCGAAACGCCAATCAAACGTACCTTCACCGGATCACCGATACGGTAGCTTTTGCCGGAAAGCACATCCACAAGGCTGATATTGTTTACTACGCTCATTTCGCCGTCAGAAAGATGGCTGATGTGTATCAGTCCTTCTACGGTGTTCGCAAGCTCGACATAAATGCCAAAGCTGGTGACCGAAGAAACAGTGGCATCCATAACCTCGCCAATCTTATCCTGCATAAATTCTGCTTTGTAGCAGTCATCAGAATCTCGCTCGCTTGTCATGGCAAGCACTTCGCGTTCGCTGCAATGTGCAGAGGCCTCTACGACGAAGTTGCCATATTGCCCTTTCAACGCTTTTTCAGGCACACCTGCCAGCACAGCGGAGAGCATCCGGTGCACAATTAGGTCAGGGTAGCGCCGAATAGGAGAAGTAAAATGGGTGTAGTCTTGCAGCGCCAAGCCATAATGTCCTTTCGGGGTCGACATATATTTCGCTTTTGCCATGCTGCGCAGCACGTTGATGTGCACAGCGCGCTCCAGCGGGGTGCCGCGGGCATCGTCCAGCAACTTAGCAAGCTCCAGCTGGGTGGGCAGCTCACCGGCAAATTTGGCATCAAGGCCCATGCCGGTGAGCGCATCATGCAGCTTTTCTACCCGTTCGGGGTCAGGCAGCTCATGCACACGGTAGACAAACGGAATCTCCATTTTCTGCCCCATCCGTGCGGCACTGGTGTTGGCCAGCAGCATAAACTCTTCAATCATCTGCTCGGCAATGCCGCGCTCGACCTTTTTAATGTCGATAGCCCGGCCATTTTCGTCCAGCACAATCTTTGCTTCGCCGGTTTCAATCTCCATACAGCCTCGGGCTGCACGGCGCTGCGCCAGCTTTTCATATAATTCACGCATCAGATGCAAGGTGTCAACGCATTCGCTGTATTTGTCGAGTAGCTCTTTGCTTGCGGTTTCCGCATAAATCTCATTGATTTCGGTATAAACGCCTTTGACGCGGCTGCGCATGGCCGCTTTTACAAAGGTATAATCAATAACTTTTGCAGTGTTGTCCAGCTCCATAATGCAAGAGAAGCAAAGCCGGTCAACCTGCGGGTTAAGCGAACAGATGCCGTTCGACAGCTGCCGCGGCAGCATCGGAACGACCGCGCCCGCGGTATAAACCGAGGTAGCACGTTTGTAAGCTTCATCATTCAACGCGGTGCCCTCTGTCACATAATGGCTTACGTCAGCAATATGGACACCCAATCGATAACCACGCTCGGTACGAACCAGCGAAATTGCATCATCGATATCCTTGGTATCAGCGCCATCTATCGTGAAAATCGTCCAGTCACGCAGGTCGCGTCTGCCGCGCAAATCCTCTGTCGACACCTCTGCGTTTTCATATTTCTTCGCTTCTGCCTTTACCTTTGCCGGGAAAGGCTTCACGATTCCATGTGAGAACAAAATAGCTTTGGTGCAGGCTTTGGCGTTATCACTGGAGCCAAAACATTGCGATACACCTACACGGTGATCGCGATGGCTTTGCCCGCGTTCGAGGAACTCCGCTGCCACCTTTTCGCCAATTTCAGCACCGCCATCTGCACTCTTTTTAATCACAAGCGGCAAAGCTGGGCAGCGGTCCGGCAGTAGCACCAGTCGCCCGTCGATTTTATCGACAGTGCCAACCAGCTTATTGTTCTCTTCGACAATTGAAACCACTCGGCCTTCATCACTGCTACGCTCGCTGGGGGTAACAACTACCATGACAACATCTCCCGGCATAGCGCCCAGCAAAAAGCGTCCGGGAATGAAGTAATCGGCAGGTTTGTCCCCTGCTGCGGCATCACCTTCCAGCACGGGGGTAGCAAAGCCAAAGTTTTTGGCCAGCTTGGAGATAACGCATTTTACGGTTTTGCCGCCTTTTACTGTGGCGGGCACCGGACGGGTTGCTTTGGAATAAACGCCGTCTTTTTCTTGAATCAATCCATCTTCGACGAGGTAACCCAGCACCGATTGCAGCTTTTTCTCCTGCCCAAACCGCAATTTCAGCTCTTTATAACGGCGGGGTCTACGCTCTACATCTTTTAATACTTTTTCTCTTAATGACATACTAATTTCCGTTTCCTTTCCGGGTATTGCGCACTGTGGCTTTGCAGCCTTTACGCAACGCAAACGACCTGCGCTGTCGCGAGGCAGT
Source organism: Pygmaiobacter massiliensis (assembly GCF_900199435.1). Lineage (GTDB taxonomy): Bacteria > Bacillota > Clostridia > Oscillospirales > Ruminococcaceae > Pygmaiobacter > Pygmaiobacter massiliensis. The sequence continues at coordinate 1,110,952 of NZ_OAML01000003.1, read as the reverse complement.
TTTCCCTCCGCTTTCGCGGCTTTCGGCCTGCAAGCCGAATATTACACTTCTTCCAATCTTCCTTTTTCTTTTATTTTAACCCAATTAGCTCAAGAAAACCAAAGGCTGTCGTTTATTACTGCCAATTTTTTCCTAAAAATCAATGTAAAAAAATCCCGCCGGCAAGGGCGGGACTTTAAGCATTTGATTATTTGCCAAATACGCTAAATAAGCTAACCGCCAGGGTTACAACAAAGAAAACAATGGCAGCTACTTTGGTGTATTTTGCAAGGAGCGCATCCGTGGTGCGCGTCCGGGCTTCGGTCATCTGGGTTTCGCCACCGCCGATTGCACCGGAAAGGCCTTTGCCTTTAGATTCCTGCATCATGACCATCACGATGATAATCAGGCTGCTTGCGATCAACAAAACGCCGCCAACAATCTCTAAAACACTCATGTTTGAACCTCCTAAAGTTAGGTGACAGGGCTTTGCCTACACCATAAGCAATATTTAGTGTAACATACTCTTGTATGAAAAGCAATAGATTTGCGAATTTCTATTGGTTATGCTATCCACCGCCGCCATAAAATAGCAATCAAAAAAAGTAATAATGCCGCCGTCCCGTGCTATACTACCACCATAACACACGGTACGAAAACGGAATACTTATTTTACACAGTACGCAGCACTGCGAATTGTCGTATCTTGAGTAAACCGCAGTGCTGCTGATGTTATAAACGCCCGGAGATAATCCGGGCGTTTTGTTTTGCCTATTGTTAATTAATAAAGCATCGAGAAAAAGCCAAAGAACATACCGGCAATAATGCCCCATATAATCGAGGCACCAACCGTAATAGCCAGCAAAATCCAGACGTTTGCAGAGGACACCCCGCCAAATTTAGCAAAGTATGCTTCTTTCTCTAGTTGTGGCATTCCACTTGCAGCAATCGTGTGAGTATCCACATGTCGCATATAAAGCCAGTTGCCAAACAAGCCTGCCAACAGTTCAATCACGAACCCAGGGTAAACGCTGTTCAGTAAAATCCGCAGGCCCCAGGTACCGACTATGTAAATGACAGCTTCTTTGTACATCTTACGATAAACTGCCCAATACGGGAAAACAAAGAAAGCACACCAGTTCCACGAAACCTTGTTGTTGGTTGTACGCATTTTAAAGAAAGAATACTGGTAATAGTCCTGTTTCACTCCAATAAAAGCAATCTCGTCTTCAGATAGACCCGCTGCCTGGCCGCTTGGTGAAGTACCAGCGCCATTCTGCGCAGCAAATTCATCTTCGAGGCGTGCTCCGCACTGCTGGCAGAACTGGCTGCCCTGCGGGTTTTCGGTGCCACATTTCGTGCATTTCATAATAAATCCCCCTCACATACCCGGCGCAGTCACACACCACGCCGGGTTTTAATCGTTGGTTTACTTAAAACGAGATTTGCTCCGCAATATCATCTGCTTTTACCAGTGCGCCTGTGGCAGGCAGCGTGCGCACGCGGTAACGATGCGGGTCTGAAAGCTCGAGCATATCTGCTCTGCGCACGCTTTCGATGCGTACGTTTTTCTTTAAAGTGACAACTGCTACACCCACAGTGGTGCGGGTCGCTTTTTCAGGAATTTGAGTAGAGTGCACCAGCAGCATACGGCCGGCACTGGTAGTTACGGCAAGCTCCGCTTCCTCCGGCAAATATTCCATATGCACCACCGGCGACTTATCATTAAAGGCCGCCAGCAGTTTACGGCGGTTCTGCTTTGTCTGGTAGCTTTCCATAGGGATTTTTGCCGCCTTGCCATTTTCAAAGAAGAAGACCATATAACCTTTAAAATCTTCGGTCAGCGCCATGTAAAGCGGCAGTTCTCCATCTTCCATACCCATGCGTGCCGGAATGTATTCGCCCAGCACACTGGCTTTGGTATCGTCAAACTCACCCGCACGGCACTTATATACTTGCGCTTTGTTTGTGAAGAACAAAAGGTTTACGTTGTTTTTTGTTTCAATCTGGCAGCGCAGCGCGTCGCCCTCTTTCAGCTTTTGCTCATTGCTCATGCGCAAAGACTGCGGGGTGATCTTTTTAAAGTAACCTTCTTCGGTGTAAAAAACAGTAACGGGATAGTCAGGCATCTCTTCGGCGCCGTCCTCATCGTCTGCCCCACCGGGGATTTCGTACAAAATCTCAGTGCGGCGCGGCTGGCCGTACTTTTTGCGTACTTCCTGCAGCTCTGCAATGATGATTTTTTTGATGCGGGCCGGCTTTTCCAAAATCTCTCGCAGGTCGGCAATGTCATCTTCCAGCGAGGAGATTTCTTCGGTTCTTCTTAAGATATATTCACGATTGAGGTGACGTAGTTTAATTTCTGCAACATATTCGCCCTGAACTTTATCAATGCCAAACCCAATCATTAGGTTCGGCACCACTTCGCTCTCTTCTTCGGTTTCGCGTACAATGCGCACCGCTTTATCAATATCCAGCAAAATGGCTTTCAGGCCGCGCAGCAAGTGCAGTCGTTTTTCTTTCCCGGTCAGGTCATAATAAGTGCGGCGGCGCACACATTCGGTGCGGAACGCGCTCCACTCGGTCAGAATTTCGCGCACGCCCATAACGCGCGGCTGCCCACCGACGAGGATGTTGAAGTTGCAGTTAAAGCTATCCTCCAACGGAGTAAGCTTAAACAGTCGTGTCATCAGCTTTTCGGGGTCCTGCCCGCGCTTGAGGTCAAGCGTAAGCTTCAAACCGCCGAGGTCGGTTTCGTCGCGCATATCGCTGATTTCCCGGATGCGTCCCGATTTTACGAGTTCTGCGATTTTATCCATGATTGCTTCTACCGTTGTGGTCGGCGGAATCTGGGAAATCTCAATCATATTGTTTTCTTTGACATACACATATTTTGCGCGCATACGCACTGCACCGCGGCCGGTATCATAAATTTTACGCAGCGCCGCCTCATCGTACAACAGATAGCCGCCGCCCACAAAGTCCGGTGCTTTCAGTGTAGAGATAATTTCATGCTTTTCATCGCGCAGCAAAGCAATCGTCGTTTCACAAAGCTCGTCTAAGTTAAACGAGCAGATGTTAGATGCCATGCCGACCGCAATGCCAAGCGTATTATTACAAAGAATCGTCGGAAAGCTTACCGGCAGCAACGTCGGCTCGGTAGTTGTGGAGTCGTAGTTGTCTACAAAATCGACAGTTTCCTTATCAATATCCGCAAATAGTTCCGCGCAGATGGGTTCCAGCTTCGCTTCGGTGTAACGGGAAGCAGCGCAGGCCATATCGCGCGAATAAGCCTTACCAAAGTTACCTTTGCTGGATACATACGGCACCAGCAAACTTTCATTGCCGCGCGCCAGGCGGACCATCGTATCATAAATAGCCTGGTCGCCATGGGGGTTCAGGTGCATCGTGCTACCTACAATGTTTGCAGATTTGGTGCGGTTGCCTTTCAGCAAGTTCATCTCATACATCGTGTAAAGCAGCTTACGGTGCGCGGGCTTAAAGCCGTCGATTTCAGGCAGCGCACGAGAAACGATAACGCTCATTGCGTAGGGCATATAGTTTGTTTCCAGCGTTTGCGTAATCGGGGTTTCTACCACGACGCCCGCATCCAGTATCTCGACATCATCGCCAAGCTGAGGGCGATGCAGGATATTTTTTTGAGCTTTCTTTTTTGCCATCGGTCAATTTCGCCTTTCTTCCGCACCTGAAGCCAGGCACAGAATTTCGTTTTTGCCGCAGGCTGCGGCGGCTGGGCTAGGATACATCGAGATCGTCCAGGTATTCGTAGCCGTGGTTTGCAATATGTTCTTTACGCCCCTCCAGGTTATCGCCAAGCAACAAGTCGAATACTTGGGCCGTGCGTGCCGCATCATCCGGCGTTACCTTAATCAGGCGCCGGGTTTCAGGGTTCATTGTTGTCAGCCACATCATGTCCGGCTCATTTTCGCCAAGACCTTTAGAACGCTGAATTGTGTATTTATCCTTGCCGATGCGGTTCATAATCGAAGTTTTTTCCGGCTCGGTGTAGGCAAAGTAGGTTTTCCCTTTGCTTTCTATCTCATACAGCGGAGATTCTGCAATAAACACAAAGCCTTCTTCAATCAGGGTCGGCATCAAGCGGTAAATCATCGTCAAGATAAGTGTTCGAATCTGATAACCGTCAACGTCAGCATCGGTACAAATGATGACTTTGTTCCAGCGCAGATTGGCCAAATCAAAGCTCGAAAGTTCTTTTTTTGCTTTGCCGTGCAGCTCTACGCCGCAGCCCAGCACCTTTACAAGGTCGGTGATAATATCGCTTTTAAAAATGCGGTCGTAATCTGATTTCAAACAGTTCAGGATTTTACCACGTACCGGCATGATGGCCTGAAACTCAGAATCGCGGCTGGTTTTGCAGGCGCCAAGAGCAGAATCGCCCTCCACGATGTAAACTTCGCGGCGAGACATATCTTTGGTGCGGCAATCGACAAACTTCGCCACGCGGTTTGCAATGTCGAGCTGACTCGTCATCGTCTTTTTAATGGACTGACGGGTCTTTTCTGCATGCTCACGGCTTTGCTTGTTGATGAGAACCTGGCTGCACACCTTTTGCGCTTCGTCCGGGTTTTCAATAAAGTAAACTTCAAGTGTATGCTTCAAAAACTCGGTCATTGCAGTGGCAATGCCGCGGTTGGTAATCGCTTTTTTGGTCTGGTTCTCGTAGCTTGTCTCGGTAGAAAAGCCACTGGAAACGTACATCAAGCAATCCTGTACATCGGTAAAAGTAATGGTGCTCTCACCTTTTTTGTACATATTTTTGCTTTTCAAGTAAGCGTTAATCTGCCCTACAAACGCAGTTTTTACCGCGCGGTCCGGGCTGCCGCCATGCTCCAGCCAGCTGGAGTTATGATAATATTCCAGCAGCTGACGCTTGTTCGAAAAACAAAAAGCAGCGCTCATCTTCACTTTGTATTCCGGTTTATCATCACGGTCGCGCGCCATTGTTTCGGATTCACGGAAAATGACCGGAGTCATTCCATCCTCCCCTGCAAGTTCGGCTACATAGTCCGCAATGCCGTGCTCATAGCAAAACTCGGTAGTGGATGCTGGATCCTGAGATTCATCATTAAAGATAAACTGGATACCAGCGTTGACAACTGACTGACGTTTCATTACGTCAAGAAAGTAATCTGCGGGGATGTGGGTATCGGTAAATACCTCCGCATCCGGCAGCCAGCGAATGCAGGTGCCTGTCCGCTTTTGGCGGGTAGGCTCTTTTTGCAGCCCACCCACATTTTCACCGCGCTCAAAATCGAGGTGATAGTGCATGCCATCACGGTAGATATCCGCTTTCAGCCAACGCGAAGCGTACTGGGTGGCACAAAGGCCAAGGCCATTGAGCCCCAAAGAATAGCCATAGTTGTTGCCATCGCCTTTGTCATACTTGCCACCTGCATACATTTCGCAGAACAGCAGCTCCCAGTTATAGCGTTCTTCGTTTTTGTTGTATTCTACCGGGATGCCCCGGCCGTAGTCTTGTACCTCGATGGAGCCATCTTTATATTTGGTAACGACAATGCGATCGCCATAGCCTTCGCGGGCTTCGTCAATCGCGTTGGAAAGAATCTCGAACACCGCGTGTTCGCAGCCTTCCAATCCGTCAGAGCCAAAAATAACGCCTGGGCGTAACCGTACCCGGTCAGCACCTTTTAGGCTGGAGATGCTCTCATCATTATAAGCTTGTTGTTTTTTTGGCATCTTTGCCTCCAGAATCTGAATTGAAAAGGGTGCACTGCACCCTTACTTCTTATTATTAAACACTTTTCGTTGTGGCTTTGTCAAGGCGGCACCAAAGATATTGTGCTTCGCTCGTAACCAATTTTTCTCACTTATTTTTGTTATTTCCGGTTACGTGGTACTTATGCAGTGACAAAAAAGCAGACAGTATGTTTTCTTCAACATACTGTCTGCCACGAGAATCTTTCTAGATATCGTGATTTTCTTCGTCCTGTGTTTCCTCAGGCTGCGCTGCCGGTGCTTCGGCATCTGCGGGCGCTGCCAGCTCGGTTGCGGGCTCTGCTGCCGGGCTCTCCTGCTCTGCCGCTTCGCTTACTTCCGTAGCGGTCGCCTCAGCGGCTTCGCTCGGCTGCTCTTTCGAGGCGTCCAGCTCCAGCGGGGGCAAGGTGCCGCCCGTCATCAGGGTGCGGAACTCGCTGCCCGAAAGGGTCTCACGCTCCAACAGAGCATTTGCCACAACATGCAACTGCTCCATATGCTCGCTGAGCAGTTTGGTGCATTCTGCATATGCCTCTTCAATAAATTCGCGCATCTCTGCATCAATCTCAGAAGCAACCTCTTCAGAGTAGTTGCGGCCCTGGCTAAAGTCACGGCCCAGGAAGGTTTCGCTCGGGTCGGTACCGTACACCATGGGGCCCAGTTTATCCGAGAAGCCATAGCGGGTGACCATTGCCCGGGCAATTGCAGTCGCGCGCTGTAAATCGTTGGATGCACCGGTCGAAATATCGTCCAGCACCAAATGCTCGGCAACACGGCCGCCCAGCAGAATGACGATTTCGTCCTCCATATGGCGCTTTGTGTCAAACGAAACATCTTTTTCAGGCAGGCTCATCGTAAAGCCACCTGCCATTCCGCGCGGGATAATCGTGATGGTATGCACCGGGTCACCCGTGGGGCTGTAATAGGTGGCGATGGCGTGGCCGCCTTCGTGGTAAGCGGTAAGCTTACGCTCTTTTTCGGTCACGACGCGGCTCTTTTTCGCCGGGCCGGCGACAACCTTAATGCTTGCCTCTTCGATTTCGGACTGGGTAATCGCCTTTTTACCGCGGCGTGCAGCAAGCAGCGCTGCCTCGTTTACAAGGTTTTCCAAATCCGCACCGGTAAAGCCGGGGGTGGTTTTTGCAATGGTAGACAGGTTGATGTCGGGTCCCATCGGTTTGTTGCGGGTGTGCACGCGCAGAATCTGCTCGCGGCCACGCACATCCGGCAGGCCAACATAAATCTGGCGGTCAAAACGGCCCGGACGCAACAGCGCACGATCGAGAATATCCGCACGGTTGGTTGCAGCAATGACAATTACACCATCGTTGGCGGTAAAGCCGTCCATCTCAACCAGCATCTGGTTCAGGGTCTGCTCACGTTCGTCATGCCCACCGCCAAGGCCTGTGCCACGCTGGCGGCCTACGGCGTCAATCTCATCAATAAAGATAATGCAGGGCGCATTTTTCTTTGCTTTATCAAACAAATCACGTACACGGGAAGCACCGACACCGACATACATCTCGACAAAGTCAGAGCCGGAGATGGAGTAGAACGGTACACCTGCTTCGCCTGCGCAAGCGCGGGCAATTAAAGTTTTACCGGTACCCGGAGGGCCCACCAACAATACGCCGCGCGGAATACGCGCACCTAAAGTGCTAAATTTGCCTGGAGTTTTCAAAAACTCGACAATCTCTTCCAGCTCAGCCTTTTCTTCGTCCGCACCAGCCACATCCGCAAAGGTAGCGCGTCGGCCGGTTTCTGTCTGGTCTTTCACTTTGGCTTTGCCGACATTCATCATGCCGCCGCCACCGCCGCTTTGACGCATCATAAAGTAGAAAAGGCCACCCATCAAGAGCAAGCTACCCAGTGTCGGCAGCAGGGTGATAAACCAGTTGGTGGTGGCAGGGATAATGTCATACACCATCGGGCTATCCGGATTTGCCTCATTATAAGCAGCGATGTCATCGCGAACTTCTGCATAAAGCAGGTCAACGGACGGCACCTTGTAAAGGATATTGCCGTTTTTATCGCTGTTATTATCCGGTTTTTGCAGCTTCAACGTCAACTGGCTTTTGCCAGCGTCAATGGTGAATCCTTCGACTTTCTGCTCCTCGAAGTAGCTGAGAATCTGCGAATACTTTACCGTCGAATATTCCGAGGGCATACGCAGTACCACAGCCATAATCACCAGCGAAAGAATCAGCATGATATACATGCCGGCAGAATTCTTTGGTTTTTTGATCAAATTCAGTTCAACTCCAATTTCAAATGGTTCGCCGCTTTATTAAAGAAAACAGCCTTAAACCGTATAAACCTCGGGTTTGAGAATGCCGATAAACGGCAGGTTGCGGTACTTTTCATCATAGTCGAGACCATAGCCGATTACGAATTCGTCGGGAATGGAGAAGCCAATGTAATCCGCCTGGATGTTTGCCTTGCGGCGTGCGGGTTTATCAAGCAGAGTCGCAATTTTGATGCTCGCCGGGTTGCGGTCACGCAGCAGCTGGGTAAGATACTCCAGCGTAATACCGGTATCGAGAATATCCTCCACGATCAAAATATCGCGGCCGGCAATCTCGGTGTCGAGATCTTTTACAATTTTGACAACGCCAGAGCTTTTTACGCCGGAACCGTAAGAAGAAACGACCATAAAGTCAATCTCCGCGGGCAGGTCAATTGCGCGCATCAAATCGGTAAGAAAAACAACCGCACCTTTCAGCACAGTAACCAGCAACAAGTTTTTGCCCTGATAATCTTTGCTGATCTGTGCGCCCATTTCGGCAACCTTTGCAGAAAGCTCAGCCTCGCTGAGCAAAACATTTTTAACATCATTATACATTTCGTGCATCCTTATTTTCCCCCTGAAGTTCTATGGTTCAATTTTAACAAGCAGGACTTCCTCCGTCTGTGACCCGGGCACATAATCTTCTGCAAAGCCATATCCCCAAGCCCACAGCACTTCGCTGCCACATGCAAGCACAGGCAGCCGGTCTCTTTCCGGCAGCGGTACTCCGTCTTCGATAAAAAGCTTTTTCAGTGTCTTGCCAACACCGCGTCCTGCCGGTCGAAAATGGTCCCGTGCACGGCGGGTTCGCAACACCCCGCCTTTTTCGAGCTTATTTTTTATCATACCATAATCGGCATAATTTTTTAACTCTTTTTTGTTTTGTTTACAATTTTTTATCATTTGGTCCACAGGTAACACTAAAATTTCGAACCCGTGTTCCGGAAACTCTGTATAAACACGCAAGTCGGGGGCAAGTTCCCCGATAGTTTGCCCCGGCTCTTCGCGGTAAATTACAAAACTGCCCTGCCGCACAGCAGCAAAAACATTAAGTCCACGCGCCAGCTGTGCTTTTTTTGCACCTTCCAACGCTTTTGCGCAAGCTTCCACCTTGGCACGGTCGGGGGTGCAAAACGGTTCCATCAGCTGGCAAAAAGCTGCTTTACGCACCGGCAAAGGTGCACGGCGCAGTTTAGCGGCAGCAGTGCCGGTGTCTGTACGCGCCGCTGACAGCAGTGCACACGCCTGCTGATCAATGTACTGTGCGGTTTCGGCAGCATCCTGCGCAAACAAAGCAATGTTTTGTGCAGCACGCGTGTTAATGCGGGCAAGTTCAGGTGCTACCTTGTGGCGCACCCGGTTACGGGCATATTGCAGGCTGGCGTTTGTTTCGTCGGTGACGAAACTCAGAGTTTCCGCCTTACAATATTGCTCTACCTCCGCTCTTGTGCAAAATAAAAGCGGGCGAATAAAAACATCCCGCTGTACGGGTATGCCCCCCGCCCCGCCGAGTGAACAACCACGGGCAAGCCGCAGCAATACCGTCTCAGCATTGTCGGTGAGGGTATGTGCGGTAGCAACCTTTGCCCCCTGCTCTTTTGCAAGCTGGTCAAAAAAAGCATACCGCGCCTCGCGCGCATCATTTTCGGATGTTTTCCCCTTCGCGGCAAGGTCGGCGTGGCATACAAAAAGCGGCACGTCGGCATTTTCGCAAAGCTGCCGTACAAATGTTTCATCCGCATCTGCGGCAGCCCCGCGCAGCCCATGATTTACATGAGCTGCCAGCAGCCGAAAGTCCTGCTTCTGCGAAAGGTCGTGCAGCAGATGGAACATCGCAACCGAATCTGCACCGCCTGACACTGCCGCAATCACAATTTCTCCGCTGCGAATCAGCCGCCAAGCAGCAATGGTATCCGATACTTTTGCTTTAATACTCATCGCGTGAATACTCCAAATTGAGGAAGCGGGTATGAGCGCCGTCCCAACCAAGGTTTACGGTGCCGACCTCGCCGTGTCGGTTTTTTGCAACAATGCATTCCGCGGTGTCAGCACTGGTTTCTTCACCATCGAGGTCATAGTATGCCTCGCGGTACAAAAACAGCACCGAGTCCGCGTCCTGTTCGATTGAGCCGGAATCACGCAAGTCCGAAAGCATCGGTCGATGATCTCTGCCGCTGCCACGCTCGGTATTACGAGAGAGCTGTGACAGACAGATAACCGGCACATTCAGCTCTTTTGCCATGATTTTTAGGTTACGGGTAATATCACTGATTTCCTGTACGCGGGATTCGTTGCGCTTACCGGAGCTCATGAGCTGTAAGTAGTCAATAACGACCAGCCCAACGTCCGGCTTTTGGGGATCTTGATTGATACGGCGCACCTTTGCTTTAATTTCCGGCACAGTAACCGATGAGGTATCGTCCATAAAGATGTGCGTCTGAGCCAGAATATCACCGGCCTGTGCAAGGTCGACCCAGTCTTCGCCCGAAAGCGTGCCGGTGCGCAGCTTTTGGCTATCGATACCTGCCTCACTGGAAAGAATACGGGTCGTCAACTGGTCTTTTGTCATCTCAAGCGAGAAAATTGCAACCGGCAGCTTTTGCTTTTTCGCCACATTGGTGGCAATGTTCAGCGCAAAGCTGGTTTTACCCATACCGGGGCGAGCCGCCAGAATAATAAGGTCGCTTCGTCCAAGGCCGGTCAGCATTTTATCAAGATAGGTAAAGCCTGTCGGGATGCCGAGGAACTTGTCACGGTCGGGACCTGAAATCTGCTGCAAATGAGAATAGGTCTCAATGATTGTGCTGGAGATTGGCTGCATGGCGCTTTGGTCGCGACCAGAGCGAATCTCATAGATTTTCTGCTCGGCGGCTTCCAGCAAAATGTCCGCGTCCGATTCCTCATTCGACTGCGCAAGAATGTCTTTGGCGGCATTCATCAGCTGACGGATGAGATACTTTTCATAGACCATATCCGCATAGGTCGGAATGTTGGAAATCGAGGGCACAGTTTCTGCAAGTGCCGTGAGGTACACCTTTGCCTCGTCTGCAGAGCCAAAAACGCCAGCACCTGTCACTGCGGTAAGTACCGTGACAAAATCAATCGCACCGCCGCCGGTAAAAAGACGAATCAGCTGACTGAAAATCTCGCCGTTTTGACGAGAATAGAAATGCTCCGGACGCAGCTTTTCAATGAGCAGCGGCACACAGTCGCCAGAAAGCAGCGCTGCACCCAGCACCGCTTGTTCGGCTTCCATATTGTAAGGCAGATTGATGCCAAGACTTTCAAGTGTGAAAGAGAGGTTGTCCATAAATTGTTCCTGCTTTTCGATTGGATTTTTTGAAACCGAAGGGTGAATCATCGTCAGGGCTGCCGCCCCGCAATGGGGCTATAACCTGCAAAGCAGATGCCCGGCAGACCCCAAAAAATGAGCAGCCGGGCATACGCTGCCGCGCCATATCAGCACGGCAGAACGTTTATTCTTCTACTGCGACCGCCAGCTTTGCGCTGACGCCCGGGTAAACTTTTACCGCAATTTCATAACGGCCATAGTTTTTAATTTCGTGGTCCAGCACAAATTTGCGTTTATCCATCTGCTGGCCCAGCTGTTTTTCCACAGCCTCGGCAATGTCTTTTGCTGTAACAGCGCCAAACAAGCGGCCCCCCTGGCCTGCTTTGGCATGCAGCGTCACGGTCTTGCCGTCAATTTTTGCCGCTGCCGCTTTGGCTTCTTCCAGCTCCACCTCTGCGTGGTGCTGTTTTGCACTCTCTTTGTTTTTGATATCATTCACCGCAGAAGCAGAAGCTTCTACCGCAAGTTTACGGGGCAGAAGAAAATTGCGGCCATAGCCGTCAGATACTTCCACCAGCTGATCTTTTTTACCGATGCCTTTGACATCCTGTTTGAGTACGACTTTCATTTGAGTTCTTCCTTTCTGAACACTGCGCTGACGCAGGCAGCCCTTCGGCAGAGCCTGCACCGGTGCAGAGAGATTATTCTTTATTCTGATTGGTGCGATATTCATCAATCGCAGCCATCAAATAGCTTTTTGTTTTTTCCATGCTCACATCCTGAAGCTGTGCACCTGCCATCATTAAATGGCCGCCACCCCCCAGTTTTTCCATAATGAGCTGTACGTTCACTTCGCCCATACTGCGAGCCGAAATCATAATACCGTTGCCGGTATCCACTGCCACAAAGCTTGCCTGTACCCCTTCGATGGCAAGCAGATCATTCGCCGCCTGCGGTATTACAACCGCAGAGTCGGATTCGACCTGCTCTGCCGCTACAATGGCACAGCCTTTGTAAATCTTCGCCTGTGCAACCAGCTTTGCCTTTGCTTCATAGCATTCCAGCGAACCGTCGAACAGATGCTTCACGTTTTGGGTTTGTGCGCCCATGCGGCGCAGGTAAGCGGCGGCCTCAAAGGTGCGCACACCGGCATTGATGGCAAAATCGCGGGTGTCCAGCATAATGCCGCCCAGCAACGCTTCCGCTTCCAGCGGGGTGGGTTTCTCTTCCCTGCCGCCGGTATATTGCAACAGCTCTGCCACCAGTTCGCTGGCAGAAGAAGCATACGGCTCGTGATAAAAGATAACAGCATTGTCGATGTGGCCGACCATCTTACGGTGATGGTCAATGACCACGACGTTTTGCACTCGCTCGTAAATTTCAACCGATTCGAGCAGCGTCGGAATATGGGTATCCACAACGATAAGCAGCGTAGAGGTAGTCACTCCGTCCAGTGCATCCTGCACCGAAACAAAATCTTCGCCATAGCCATTTTGGCACATGCGGTCAATGACGCTCGTTGCAAGCGTACGCGAGCGGTCAACTACAATAGCTGCGGGCTTATCGAGAATTTTACAGATACGCAGCACACCGATAGCGGCCCCCATCGCATCCAAATCGGTCATACGGTGACCCATAATCAGCACGCTGTCGCTTTGCGCAATAATATCGCGCAGTGCTGTTGCAACAATACGGCTTTTTACTTTTGTGCGTTTTTCTACGCTACGCGAAACGCCGCCGTAGAATTCAAATCCTTCCGGAGATTTTACAGCAGCCTGATCTCCGCCGCGTCCCAGGGCCATATCCAGTGCAGAATCCGCCATCTCCAGACATTCCCGGAAGCCTTTTCCGCCCCGGCCAACGCCAATGGAAAGCGTCACGATGCCTGTTTCGGTACCGACGTCCCGCATTTTATCGAGGATGTCGAACCGGCTCTCTACAATTTTCGCAAAGTTTTGCTCTTCCATAACCGCTATGTAGCGCGACGCTGAGGTGCGCTGCAAAAAACCGGTAGTCGCTTCGATAAAAGTTTCGAATACGCTGTCAATTTCGCTGCTAATGCGCGCTTTCTCGCTGTCTTTCAGCTCTTTGAGCACCTCATCATAAGTATCCACAACAATGCGCATCACCACCGGGCGCGAAAGGCTGTATTCTGCGGCTCGCTGCTTTAGGTCGGTATCTTCTGTAAAGTAAGCAATGTACAGGCCATCTCCGCTGAAGGCACCGGTCCCCTGTACCGTAAAGCCCCGGCCATTTGCCTCCAGTGCCTGCCCGCCCGGCGCCGAGATTTTTTCGGCGTCGAACCCTGGCAGTACGCGGTAAATACTTTGCAGATAAGTCTCTTTGCCGTGCATGACATCATTTAAAAATGCATCGTTATACCAAACAATGCTTTTGCCCGAAAGAATCAGCACCGGCATGGTAAGGCGTGCAAGGGACATCTGGGTAACACTGTCATCGTAGCCCGCACCATGCAAAATATTAGCGATTGTTTTGCGCATTCGGTAAATGTTAAGGGTTAGTACAAGCCCCACAGCACCCAGCACAACAAGCGCTACCACAAACAGTGCCGGGCTTGCCAGGGCGAGCAGCAGGGCCAGCCCGCCACACGCCACTGACAGCAGCACGATTGCAAAATCGGTTGTAATAAACTGTTTTTTCATGCGCAGTTCTCCCAAAGAATGACAAAGCGGCCCCGTTTATGCCATCATTAAACTTCCAAAATCACCGGCAGAATCATGGGGCTGCGGCGGGTTCGGCGATACATCAGCGTAGAAAGACCGTCCCGCACTGCGCCGCGCAGCTCTTCGGGGTTGCGGCGCTGGAACTCTGCCTCGTTCTTATCAATGATTTCTTTCACAAGGGTTTTTGCCTCACGAATCAAATCTTCGGCCTCTTTCATATAAACGAATCCGCGCGAGACAATGTCCGGGCCGGAAACAAGAGAGCCAGTCATGCTGTCCACCGCTGCAACTGCCATAATCAGGCCGTCCTCCGAAAGGTGGCGGCGGTCGCGCAGCACTACGCTGCCAACATCGCCAACGCCAAGCCCATCGACCAGTACGCGGCCTGCCGGCACAGTGTCCTCGATGCCGATGGCATCATCGGTCAGCCGGATAACATCACCGATATCTGCAATCAGGATATTTTTGGCGGGAATGCCGGTATCCTCGGCGGTAAGAGCATGTTTTTTGAGGTGCTTATACTCACCGTGAACAGGAATGAAAAATTTCGGTTTGGTCAGGCTCAGCAGCAGTTTCTGCTCTTCCTGGTAGGCGTGGCCCGAGGTATGGATGTCATACATGCTCTCGTAAATAACCTCAGCACCCAGCTTCATCAAGCTGTTGATTACTTTGGTAACCATCTTCTCATTGCCCGGAATGGGGGTGGCCGAAATAATAATGAAATCGCCGCTTCCAACCCGCACATTGCGGTGGCTTCCGCCGGACATACGAGAGAGCGCAGAAAGCGGCTCGCCCTGGCTGCCGGTGGTGACGATAACGAGGTCTTCGGGGCGAATGCGACCGATTTGGTCGATGTCTACAATAATGCCTTCCGGTGCTTTCAGATAACCCAGCTCAAAAGCCATTGCGGTATTGTTAATCATGCTGCGGCCAGAGATTGCCACCTTGCGCTTGTATTTCACGGCCATATCGATAATCTGCTGAATACGCTGCAGGTTGGAAGCGAAGGTTGCAATGATAATGCGTTTGCCCTCTGCTCTTGCAAACAGGGTTGCAAAGCTGGCGCCCACCGACCGCTCGGAACGGGAAAAGCCCGGACGCTCGGAGTTAGTGGAGTCCGAAAGCAGAGCCAGCACGCCTTTGTCGCCATAAGCGCCAAACGCTGCAAGGTCGATAACTTCGTCGCTGACAGGAGTGAAGTCTACTTTAAAGTCGCCGGTCTGAATTACGGTGCCTGCCGGAGTTTCGATGGCAAGCGCGACTGCATCGGGGATGGAGTGGTTGACCCGGATAGGGGTGACACTCATGCAGCCAAGCTGAACCTTCTGCTTCGGCGTAATCACATTGAGTTTTGCCGAGGCTTTAAGACCGTGCTCTGCCAGCTTATTGCCAATGAGCCCGCAAGCAAGACGGGTTGCATAGATGGGCAGGTTAATCTGTTTGAGCAGATACGGCAGCGAGCCAATGTGGTCCTCGTGGCCGTGGGTGATGATAATGCCTTTGATTTTATCTTTATTCGCCATCACATAGCTGAAATCCGGGATAACGAGGTCAACGCCGAACATTTCGCCGTCCGGGAACATCGATCCGCAGTCCACCAAGAACATATCGCCATTGCATTCGTACAGCGTCATGTTTTTGCCCACTTCACCCAGGCCGCCCAGCGGGATGATGCGAAGTGCCGATTTCTTTTGCCCGCCATTACGGCCGCGGCCGCGCTGGTTGTTTTGGCGGGGCTGTTTTTGCTGTACGGGCTTTTGCTGCGCTGCATTTTTCTGCTGCTGCGCTGCTGCGTTTGCCTGTGCGGCAGGCTGGTTTTGCACATTGTTCTTTTTCGGCTGGTTATTTCTACGTCCGCGCTGCTGGTTGTTCTTGCGCTCGGGCTGTGCTGCCTCTTCTGTTACAGCAGCACCGACCGCAGCAGCAGCCGGGGCAGCCGGCTGGGCTGCTTTGGGTCTGCGGGGGTAATACTTACGCTTGTTCTGCGCTTTCGTCGAAGCGGTACCTTGAACAGCCGCTCCGTTTGCCGGGGCGGCATTTTTATTATTTTCCATTTTGTCCTCCAATTTTGGGCAAAGCCATACACATGGGCGGAGAACCCCCGTTCCCCACCGAAAATGCGGTCACTTCCGCTGCGTCGCTTTTAACCCGGTCAATCATTTTATTGTCTTTTATCTAAGCGCCGGCGTTGCCGCGCATTTAGCCTTGCTGGGTATCCGTCAAATGCGGAAAAGCAAATCTTGTGCAATAATTAGTATATAGTATAGCACACTTTATCTTTTTTTCATACGGGGACCCTACTTTTTTTCTTGCGCTGTGGGCACCGTTTCTCCATCTTTCCCTCCTCTTTGCACAGTAGTTGTGTTTCAATCAAAAAGCCGATATAATACAATAATAAATGTAAAAAAGAATATCACATTAAAAAGGAATGTTGAGGATATATGAAACAAGTTACAATTTTTTCGGACGGTGCATGCAGTGGAAATCCAGGCCCTGGCGGCTGGGGTGCCATCTTGCGTTATCGGCAGGTAGAAAAAGAGCTTTGCGGCGGTGAGCCTGAAACCACCAATAACCGCATGGAACTGACCGCGGTACTGCGTGCACTGGAACTGTTGCGCGAGCCGTGTGAGGTTACCCTTTGCAGCGATTCTAAATACGTGATTGATGGCTTACAGAAAGGCTGGGCCAAAGGCTGGCAGCGCAATGGCTGGCGCAAAGCGGATAAAAAGCCCGCACTAAACAGTGACCTTTGGGAAGCACTGCTTGCCGCTGCCGAGCCCCATACCTTAAAATATCAGTGGATTAAAGGCCATGCAGGGCATGCAGAAAATGAGCGATGCGATGCAATGGCGGTCGCCCAGAGCCAAAAATACCGCAAATAGTAAATCCCTCGCACCTGCTTTTCAACTTTTATAAAAGGTGCCTGCTTTTAAGATTGGCAATCCCACAAAATGTATTCCGGAAAGTACGATTCGAAACCGATTTTTTTATCCCTGTGTTTTTGTGGCAAGCCTTTTTTCGCTTTTTTCGCCCGCCTTGTTGCTGCTTTGCATCTTGGCGGGCTTTATTTTTGGGCACGCTTGTGATGCACATAAAAAATTTTTTAAACTATACTGAAATTGAGTAGTTTGCTATTGCAATTCCTACCTTATTGGTATATATTAATCACAGAGGCCGGACTTTCCCCGGTTCTCGGCTATTAACAGGAAAGAATGGTGAATTGTTTTGAAAACGATCTATCTGGATAACGCAGCCACCACACCGGTTGCGGAAGATGTTTTAAACGAGATGCTGCCTTATTTTAAGGAGCATTACGGCAACCCCTCCAGTATCTACTCGGTGGCACAGGCAAGCCGCGCCGCTGTAGAAGCGGCACGCGGCAAAGTAGCCGCTGCGCTGGGCTGCGAACCCGCTGAAGTATTTTTCACCGCGGGCGGCAGCGAAAGCGATAACTGGATTATCAAAGGCGTTGCACATAAATTGGCCCCCTCGGGCAAAAAGCACTTAATCACCACCGCTTTTGAGCATCATGCTGTGCTGCACAGCATGGCTTCGCTTGAAAAAGAAGGCTTTGAAGTGACCTACCTGCCGGTAGATGCAGACGGCCTTGTCACCGCCGAGCAGGTTCGCGCCGCGCTCCGCCCTGACACTGCGCTGGTTTCCATTATGTATGCCAACAACGAAATCGGCACCATTGAGCCGATTGCTGAAATTGGCGAAGTATGCCACGCAGCGGGTGTCTTTTTTCACACCGATGCGGTTCAGGCTGTCGGCGCTGTCGAAATTGACGTTAAAGCTCAGCACATTGATGCTCTTTCGCTTTCGGGCCATAAGTTCAACGGCCCCAAAGGCATCGGTGCTGCTTATATCAAAAAAGGCGTGCGTCTGCCCAACCTCATCGACGGCGGCGGACAGGAGGGCGGACGTCGTGCCGGTACTGAAAACGTCGCAGGCATCGTCGGCCTGGGCAAAGCCATTGAAATCGCAACCGCGGATATTCCGCACAAAGCTGCAAAGCTTACCGAGATGCGCGATTACGTGATTAAAACACTTTGCGCTGCTTTGCCTTATGTTAAACTGAACGGCCATCCCACCAAGCGTCTGCCCGGCAACGTCAACCTTTCCTTTGAGGGCATTGAAGGCGAAGGCATGCTGCTTTTGCTTGATGCAAAGGGCATCTGCGCTTCTTCCGGCAGCGCCTGCACCAGCGGCAGCCTGGACCCCAGCCACGTTTTGCTGGCGATTGGTCTGCCCCATGCGGTTGCACACGGCAGCCTACGGCTTACCTTTGGTGTGCAGAACACCATGGAAGAGGCCAAAGCAGCTTGTGAGGCGCTTGAGACCATTATCCCCCGTCTGCGTGCAATGAGCCCGATGTGGGAGGATATTGAAAAAGGCCGCGTACCGGCTCACCTTCCCGTTCACTGATTGATTTTATCTTAATTTATATACAACTGATAAGAATAGAAGGACTGAAAACAGTATGAATTATAGTGCAAAAGTAATGGATCACTTCTCGAACCCCCGTAACGTCGGCGAAATTATCGATGCCAACGGTGTCGGCGAGGTCGGTAACCCGACCTGCGGCGATATCATGAAAATGTACCTCAAAATCGAAAACAACGTAATCGAAGACGTAAAGTTTAAAACCTTTGGCTGCGGTGCGGCTATTGCTACTTCCAGCATTGCCACCGAGATGATTAAAGGCAAAACCATTGATGACGCACTGAAACTGACCAATAAGGCGGTTGTTGAAGCCTTGGATGGCCTGCCCCCGGTAAAGGTGCATTGCAGCGTTTTGGCGGAGCAGGCTGTTAAATCTGCTCTTGCTGATTACTATCGCCGTCAGGGTGTTGACCCCGAGCCGCTGGTTGGCAAACTGGTACAAGATTGCCACGACTGCTGCGAAAACGGTGGCTGCCATGCCTAACTCGGCTTTGGACCGCATTTTGGTCGGCATGTCGGGCGGGGTGGACTCCTCGGTTTGCGTGCAGATTTTGCGGGATCAGGGATTTGCCGTGGAAGGTGCGGTCATCCGCTTTTCTCCCGCACACGACAAAGCTGTTGAAGAAGCCAAAAAAGTAGCCGCGCAACTGGGTGTTCCTTTGCGCGTGTTAGATTGCGAAGACCGCTTCAATGAAGCGGTCATTCGTCCGTTTTGCGACAGCTATTGCAAAGGGCGCACACCAAACCCGTGCGTACTTTGCAACCCAGCCGTAAAATTTAAAGCAATGTGTGATGCCGCAGATGAAATGGGTATCCGCTATATCGCAAGCGGCCATTACGCCCGCATTGCAGAAACTCCGCATGGCTTTGCCGTACAAAAAGCAGTTAGCACTGCGCGCGACCAAAGCTATATGCTGTACCGGTTGCCGCAAGAGATACTGTCCCGTCTTTGCTTGCCGCTTGGCGAGTTTGAAAAGCCCGCTATTCGAGAAATGGCACGCGAAATGGGGCTGTGCTGTGCCGATGCGCCGGATAGTCAGGAAATTTGCTTTATTCCGGACGGTGATTACGCCGGTTACATCCAGGCACACGGCTATGCCGGGCTGGAAGGCTGGTTTATTGCACCGGATGGGAAACGCCTTACCCCCCACAAAGGCGTAATGCACTACACGGTCGGTCAGCGAAAAGGTCTCGGCCTTTCACTCAACCGTCCGGCCTTTGTAAAGCGCATTTGTGACAACGGGGACATCCAGCTTGGTTTTTCTGGCGACGAGTTTTACGATGGCATCACGCTGAGTGACGTGGTTGCCCCGTTAAAGCCATTTGCAGCTGGCGAGCAGTATGAAATCAAAATCCGCTCGGTAGCTACCCCTGTGGCCTGTACCATCGTGGATGCAAGCGATGACCGCCTTGCCCTGCGTTTTGCTGAACCTGCCCGTGCCCCTGCCCCCGGGCAATCTGCTGTGCTTTACCATGGAGACATTGTAACCGGCGGCGGTTTTATTGAAGATATGATTTAAGCGGCCATATCGGTGGCTTTTTATAGAAAAACAACCCGTTGCAATCAGCAAAAGGGGGTTGTTTTTCTTTCTTTTTGGCTCTCTATATTTCGCCAAAACAAGCGAAAATGCAGTGTTTACAGGGGTTTTAAGACTTTTTTAAAAAAAATCAAACTTTTTTCGGAAAATGTATTGACTTTTGGCCTAATCTTCGGTATTATATATGAGCGCTCTCAATTCGGGTGCAGCCCAGATAGGGGTATAGCTCAGTTGGTAGAGCAGCGGTCTCCAAAACCGCGTGCCGAGGGTTCAAGTCCTTCTGCCCCTGCCATTGTGGCCCGGTAGTTCAGTTGGTTAGAACGCTAGCCTGTCACGCTAGAGGTCGTCAGTTCGAGCCTGATCCGGGTCGCCATATGCTGTCTTAGCTCAGTCGGCAGAGCACTTCCTTGGTAAGGAAGAGGTCGTGCGTTCGAATCGCATAGACAGCTCCATAAAAAACTCGTAAATTCAGCTTTACTGAAGCTTAGTTTACGAGTTTTTTGTTTTATGTGAATTTTCAACAACAAAACAATAACGAAAAAGCCGAACCTTAAAAAGTTCGGCTTTTTTCTATTTTCGCCTTTTATCCTTTTGCATACACTTGTTTGCTGTTGTACTTTTTCTTGTGTTAATCTGCAGCAGTGCTCGCCAAGCTCTATTCGTAATACTTGCCCGCAAAATACATTGGTACGAAAAATCCCAGGCAGCCTACAAACACGACCCAACGACCGTAATTTTGCCAGCCTTCAAAAAACAGGTTTTCAAGCAGCAAATAAACAAGGGGCGAAAGGATGGCCACTGCCATCATCCAAATACGCCCAGCGCGTAAAATGTGCGGCCAGTTGCTATTGTTAAATGACAGTCCCGGGATGTTCATGCGCACGACACCGCTGCTATAGGTGTTAATTTTATATTCATCGTAATACGCTGGCAAACGTTCTTTTGCAAACAGACAAAACCAGCCTCCAAAAATCAGGGTTAGCAGCTCTATTAATAGCAAATCGTCTTTCATCGAAAGCAAATTGGTCCCCGTCTGGACCAGTATCCATAGCTCCAGTGCGACCAATGCCACGCAACCAGCATACAGCACGCCCCTCTGTTTTCGCTTCGTCTTTTGTTTTTTCTGCTCTTTTTCAGAAGATAGACGAATGGTTTCGTTTACCAATGCGTCTACTTCGCCTGAAGAAAAGGACGGCTGCGCTATGCGCTCGCCCCGTAAAAGCTCGGTAGTGCTTACCCCAAGCTGTGCCGAAAGCGGTAGCAATAAGCTAACATCCGGCATGCTCAGCCCTCTTTCCCACTTGCTTACAGCTTTATCTGAAATGAGCAATTTTTGCGCAAGCTCCTTTTGTGTCATCCCTTGGGCTTTGCGCAGTTCTGCTACAAATGCACCAAATTTTTGATTATCGATTTCCGACATCATCCTCGCCTCCTTACCCCGCTATTGTACCGCTACCTGCACACTGCCGCAACCGACCAGCAGTAGAATGAGCGATTTTCTGCATCTGACAATACGTTAGCGGTGAGTATTAAACATTTTTTAGACACATAGAAAAAAGCAGGCTTTAAAACAGCCTGCTTTTTTATATATGATCAGAAGTTTCATCTCTCTCGTTTACATCCAGCCATATATCTCCGCTAAACCAATATCCGCATACCGATACCTGGTATGCGCCATTGGGCAACGGTATTATTTTTTCTCCTTCTTCCAGCTGTTCATAGTAGTAAAGTTTGCCTTTATCGTCCAACAGCATCAACTTGGCTTCCCCGACTTTGATTTTTGTTTTGAGGTGAATTGCTCCATCTTCCAGCGTAAACGTGTCCGGCTGGCTGCTGCCACAGAGATAGTTGTGATGAAAATCCAGACTAAGCGTTTGTCCTTCCGCAGTTTCACTTTTGCCGCTATGGGCAAACGACATATCTGTACCCTGCCCCAGCTTTTCTACGACTGCCGATGGACTTTCAAAGTAAACCGGCGCCCGGGCGATCTGCCCTTGCAGTGCTTGCCGCCACATCGAGACGCATATCGAAATATTGAGCAAAAGAAGCACGAGCGGAATTACCAGCCCTTTAAAAAAAGACTGCCATTTTTCTCTCGTGGTTTCTTCTTGTGCCACAGCAACACAGCTCTCTACAATTTTTGCAGGCTGGTTAAGCTCTTCTGGTGTCCCGGCCAGCAGCTCCTCTACTGGAACGCCAAGGCAGTCTGCCAGGGGCTGTATTAAAGTAATGTCCGGGTAATTAATACCTCTCTCCCATTTTGATACTGCCTTATCGGTAACATGTAGACATTCTGCCACTTCTTTTTGCGTCAGGCCCTTTTGCTTTCTTAGGTCTGCCAGCTTTTTGCCGAATAATTCTCGTTCCACGCAGGCACCTCCTTGCTGTTTTATCATACGCGAGAGAGAGCCAAAAAGCAATCGACCATTTGTTTACCCTCTCTTTTTAGCCCTTTTTCGCAATATTGCTTGTTGAGGTCCCGCTAAAATTGCATCTTAAACTGAAATAATTTTAAAATTACAAAATTTATTGTTTTAGCACTTTACCGCTTTAAAATAAACAAAATGCAGCATTTCTTATTTATTTTATTTTGATATTACTTTAAAAGCACATTTTGCTTTTCTTTGCTTTTTTCTGTTTTAGTTTTTGCCGCAAAATATTTGATTGAAAATTAACAATGTTTTCGTTATAATGAGCGGGTAAAGTGTAGATATTTTTTTAACATAGTATTGTATTTTTATAGTTTTTATCTATAACTCTAAACAACATGCTTAAATGCCACAGCAAGGAGGAACCCCATGGAAGAAAAATTCGTACATACTTTTAAGGGAACGCTGACTCAAGAGCATCAGCTCAAAGAGCTCATCGAAACCTACCGTACCCTGCCAGGCGGCTTAATGCCGGTATTGCAACAGGCCCAGGGCATCTATGGTTATCTGCCTATTGAAGTGCAGACAATGATTGCCGAAGGGCTTGGCATATCACTTTCGGAGGTATACGGCGTTGCCACCTTCTACTCTCAGTTTACGCTGGTGCCAAAAGGAATCTATCGCATCAGCGTCTGCCTTGGCACAGCCTGCTATGTCAAAGGCTCGGCCAAAATATTAGAAACCATCGAAACAAAACTTGGCATCAAAAGTGGCGAATGTACACCAGACGGCCTTTTTTCGATTGATTCTACACGCTGTGTTGGCGCCTGCGGCCTCGCTCCTGTTATTATGGTAAACGAAGAAGTTTACGGCAAGGTAACCCCGGCACAGGCAGAAGCTATTATTGAAAGCTATATCGAAAAAGGAGGACGGACCGAATGACACTAGAAGAACTTGCAAAGATTCGTGCCGAAAAAGCCGACCTTGTGGCGGTGCGCCGCCTTGTCAAAGAAAA
The DNA here is from genome assembly GCF_900199435.1 of Pygmaiobacter massiliensis. Classification (GTDB taxonomy): domain Bacteria; phylum Bacillota; class Clostridia; order Oscillospirales; family Ruminococcaceae; genus Pygmaiobacter; species Pygmaiobacter massiliensis. Next base: position 1,087,585 of record NZ_OAML01000003.1, on the reverse strand, counting down.
AGCCGAAGAAATGGCCGCCAAAACATCCTATCGCAAACAGGTGCTAATTTGCGGCGGTACCGGCTGCACCTCCTCGGGCAGCAAGCATGTTGTGGATGCACTGGAAGAGGCACTGAAAGAAAGTAAGCTGGAGAAAGAAGTGCTGCTTGTAAAAACCGGCTGCTTTGGCCTTTGTGCTCTCGGCCCCATTATGATTGTTTATCCTGAAGGCGCTTTTTATAGCCAGATTACACCTGAAGGTGCGCGGCGCGTGGTAAAAGAGCATCTGGCACAGGGCGGCAGCGTAGTAAAGGAACTTCTCTATCAAGAAACTGTACATACCGATGGCAGCATTATTTCACTTTCTGAAACTCAGTTTTATAAAAAGCAGATGCGCGTAGCGCTGCGCAACTGCGGTGTTATCTCGCCTGAAGATATTGATGAATATATTGCCGTTGACGGCTACCAGGCACTTGCCAAGGTGCTGACAAGCATGACCCCCGATGATGTTATCAGGGAAGTAACGGCTTCCGGTCTGCGTGGACGCGGCGGCGGCGGATTCCCCACCGGCAAAAAGTGGGCGTTTGCACGGGCTTCGGAGGGCGACATGAAGTATGTTTGCTGCAATGCCGACGAAGGAGACCCCGGTGCATTTATGGACCGCTCGATTCTGGAGGGCGACCCCCACTGTGTGCTTGAAGCGATGGCTATTGCCGCTTATGCAATCGGCGCACAGCGCGGCTATGTTTACATCCGGGCAGAGTACCCCATCGCTGTGCAGCGTCTTGCGATTGCACTTACGCAAGCACGCGCTCACGGCTTGCTTGGCAACAATATTTTCGGCACCACCTTTTCGTTTGATATCGAGATTCGTCTGGGGGCTGGCGCATTTGTCTGCGGCGAAGAAACGGCCTTAATGACTTCGATTGAAGGCCACCGCGGCGAGCCGCGGCCCCGTCCTCCCTTCCCCGCCGTCAAAGGCCTGTTTGGCAAACCGACAGTGCTAAACAATGTTGAAACTTACGCCAATGTCTGCCCCATAATTTTAAAAGGCTCTAAATGGTACAGCTCTATCGGCACTGCAACTTCAAAGGGCACCAAAGTCTTTGCTGTGGGCGGCAAAATTACCAATATTGGCCTTGTAGAAATCCCGATGGGCACCACGCTGCGCGAAATTATCGAAGAAATCGGCGGTGGAATCCCAGACGGCAAAAAGTTCAAAGCAGCACAAACAGGCGGCCCTTCGGGCGGCTGCATCCCAGCCTGCCACATCGATACCCCGATTGACTATGATAGCCTGCTTGCGCTGGGTAGTATGATGGGTTCTGGCGGACTGATTGTACTGGACGAGGACACCTGTATGGTGGACATCTCGAAATTCTATCTTGAGTTTACCGTGGCAGAGTCTTGTGGCAAATGCACCCCCTGCCGCATTGGCACCCGCCGACTGCTGCAGTATTTAGAGAAAATCACCTCCGGACATGGCGAGCCGGAGGACCTTGAAAAGATTGAAGAGCTGGCACTGCATATGAAGAGTTCTTCGCTGTGTGCACTGGGCCAAACAGCTTCAAACCCCGTGCTTTCCACCATTAAGTATTTCCGTGATGAGTACGTCGCCCACATTGAAGATAAGAGCTGTCCTTCCAAAGTCTGCAAAGATCTGATTGTTTACGAGATTGACCCCTCTAAGTGCCGTGGCTGCACCAAGTGTGCACGGCTTTGCCCAGTAGGGGCCATCGCCGGCAGTCCCAAGCAGATGCATGTTATCGACCGCGAAAAGTGCATTAAATGCGGCCTGTGCATGCGCAACTGCAATTTTGACGCCGTTTACACGAGATAACAGACCTTTGCCTTTACCGCTAAACTGCCACCGCAGTAGGCTGTAAAACAGACAAAACAAACGCTATCCCCAGAAAGGAAGGATTGCTATATGGATATGATTCATCTGAAAATCAACGGATTTCCGGTTGAGGTACCGGCCGGCTCATCGATTCTTGATGCAGCCAAAGCCGCCCAAATCGAAATTCCTTCACTGTGCTTTTTAAAAGATCTCAACTGCATCGGTGCCTGCCGTGTTTGCGTAGTAGAGATCAAAGGCCGCAACGGGCTGGTCGCTTCTTGCGTTTGTCCCGCAGAAGAGGGCATGGAGGTGCTGACCAACACTCCCAAAGTGCGTAAATCACGAAAAACCACAATCGAGCTGATTCTCTCCAGCCACCGCAAAAAATGCCTTTCTTGCGTGCGCAGCGACCACTGCGAACTGAAAAAGTTGTCATTTGACTATGCGGTAGACGAAGACCGTTTTCGCACCGAAGAAACGCATTACCCCATTGACGGGCTTGCCCCTTATGTTGTGCGGGACAATAACAAGTGTATCCAGTGCATGCGCTGTGTTGCGGCTTGCAATAACATGCAGTCCGTCTCGGTGATTGGTGCAATTCAGCGCGGCTACCATGCACATGTGGGCTGTGCTTTCGAGCGCAGCTTGGCAGATTCACCTTGTGTAGGCTGCGGCCAGTGCATCGTTGCCTGCCCCGTTGGCGCATTAAGCGAAAAAAGCCAGATTGACGAGGTCTGGGATGCCATCAGCGACCCGCAAAAGAAAGTTGTGTTCTTCACCGCGCCCTCCATCCGAGCTACGCTTGGCGAATGTTTTGACCTGCCCATCGGCACCAATGTAGAAGGACAGATGGTTGCCGCAATTCGCCGCCTGGGTGTAGACGGCATCTTCAATATGGACGTCACCGCTGACCTTACCATTATTGAAGAAGCACATGAGCTGGTAGAGCGGATTCAACGCAAGGGCGAACTGCCGATGTTTACCTCCTGCTGCCCCGGCTGGGTTAAGTTTTGCGAACATTACTATCCCGAAATGCTGCCGCATCTTTCTACCTGCAAATCTCCGCAAGAGATGTTTGGCGCATTGCTGAAAACCTACTACTGCCAGAAAATGCGCATTGAGCCGAAAGATTTATACGTGGTCAGTGTCATTCCCTGCACCGCCAAAAAGTTTGAAATCGGTAGAAAAGAACTGCGCACCTTCGAGTTTCAGGATGTCGATGTTGCACTCACCACTCGTGAGCTTGCAAGAATGATTCAGGGCGCTGGCATTAAACTGCGCGATTTAAAGGCCGAAGCTTTCGACGATCCGTTTGGCATTGCTTCGGGCGCTGGCGCTATTTTTGGTGCCACCGGCGGTGTGATGGAAGCTGCACTGCGTACCGCTGCTGTCACCCTTGGCGGTGATTTGAAAAAAGTCCCGGAGTTTAAAGAGGTACGCGGCACAGCAGACATCAAAGAAGCCAGCTACGATCTTGCTGGACTGCGCATCAACGTAGCAGTTGCCTCCGGGCTTGCTAATGCGCGCGAAGTGCTGCGCCGTGTCCAATCGGGCGAAAAAGAGTATCACATGGTGGAGATTATGGCCTGCCCCGGCGGCTGTATTAATGGCGGCGGCCAGCCACTACAAAGCGACAGCGTGCGCAACTATGTTGATTTGAAAACACTTCGCAGTGCTGCTCTTTACGATTTGGATAAAAAATCAAAACTTCGCATGTCACACGAGAGTCCTGTAACAAAGCAAATCTATGACGAATTTTTAGATGGTCCCGGCAAGCCACGGGCACATAAACTGCTGCACACCTGCTATGTAGAGCGCAAAGCATTCTAATCCTTTGCCCTATTTTTCAGATTGCCCAGCATTTTATGCAGGGATTTTATGCTTTCTTTAATTAGCTATGATTACTTGCCCTCCTGATTGCAGGCGGCGTTCTCTCTTTTGAGGGATGCGCTGCCTGCAATTTTATTTTGTCAATCTGCCATCGGCCTTTATCAATTTTGTTGTGTATTTCAGGAACTGCAAAACAAAAGAGCCCGCGGCTATCCGCAGGCTCTCGTTTTATAAACAGAAGTCTTTTCACTTTGTGCCGTGGCCGACTTTTTTGGGCCATCACTTGCTAGGACTCAGGTGGCTCGGCGGGCTGACTTTCAGCTCCTTCCGGTTCTTTTTTAAAGTCCGGTATTTCCATTCCCTGCTCCATCAGTTTCCAATCCGAAAAATCTTCCGGGCGTTCGCGACTGGTGACTTTAAAGTAATACGACCCATTGCCATAATCCTCGTCTTCCGTCTTCCATGTTTGATTAAAGGCATTGTAACGTAAAATGTACTCAGTCCAGCTTCCGTCCCATCCCTCAAAACCCAGCCGCATGTCATTGGTCCCGTCGCTTAGCGGTTTTGCCCAAACCGCCTTTGCACCAAAGCGCAGCTCATGCGGTGCTAAATCCTCATCGAAAGAAGAATTCATGCTTTTCCAGTAAAACTGCTCAAAGGTCGTTTGTATCTCTTCTTGCGGGCCGCGCGGCGGTGGGTTTGCAATGAGCAAAAATCCAAGTGCCAGCACAAGGCCGGTACTAATCCAGCGCATCGCTGGATTACGCTCACGATAATGAACTAAATGCCGGATGCGCACCGCAGCCTCACATTCGCCAAAAGCAGTGGGTGTACCCCACAGCGGTTTTGCTGAAGCAAGTTCCAGTAGCATATTAGCATATTCTGCTTTGCGCTCGTTTCCAATCCGGTGCAGCGTTTCCTCATCGCAGGCGAGCTCGATGTCTCGGCAAAAAATACGATAAGCAACCCAGATAAGCGGATTAAACCACTGTATCACGCAAGCTGCAAAAAATAAAGATTTCCAATAATCGTGAAAGCAATGGATATGACATATCTCATGTGTTATTGCAATCTCGCGATAATGCTCTGACAACTCTTCTTGAATGCAAATTTTCGAATTCCGCCACCCATTATAAACAAAACTGGTGGGCAGCCCTTGCGAAAACCAGATTTCGGTATGGTTGCGGGCACGGTAGCGGTAAGGCGCTAGTATCGCATTCGCTTCTTTCTCGCTCAGCTTCTGGGCTCCGTTTAATTGCATCAAATTTTTTAGGGTCAAACTGCGCCACAGCGTAATTGCAGCAAACACCGCCATGCCGACTATCCAAACAACCGCGAGCCAGAAAAAGATGCGTTCGGTAATCTGCATTGCCTGTTCGGGCGTGTCACCGGGCAGATAGGATATGCCTCCCGGGAGTAAAATCTTGCGCGTTGTACCACCACTCGACAGCTCCGAAGGAAAATATTCTGCCCCGTCGCCACCAGCAAACCCTTGCGTGCGCGGCACTAAAAGGGCCTGCAAGCCGAAGGAAAAGTGAAAAATATAAGGATAGAAAAACGCCCAAAAAACAGGCCACCAAGCAAGACCGGCCGCTTGTGGCGGCAGCTTTTTTAGTAGTGGACGAAGCAGCAAAAGCACTAAAATAACAATGCTTGCTGTAACACTACTGTTAAGAGTATTCAGAAACAAGCTTCTAAATAACCACATGCTAGCCATCCTCTCTGCTCTGGTCAATCAGTGCTTTTAATTCCTCCGCTTCTTGTTCTGTCAATTTTCTACCACTTAAAAATGCCGCAAAAAACCCGGGCAGGCTGCCACTTTTTTGCACCAGCGCATCGCCTTCGGCGCGCAGTACCTCTTGGCGGCTGACAAGTGGCGTAATATGTGCATTTTCGTTTTTCAAAACACCGCGCTCGCCTAGCTTGCGCAGCATCGTGTAGGTTGTGCTTTTTTTCCAGCCGACCTGCTCTGCTGCAAGCCGCACCAGTTCTGTAGAGCCGACACTGCCCTGCGCCCAGATGATTTCCATCAAACGATATTCCGCTTCAAACAGCTGTGTTTTCATTCTGCACCTCTTTTGATTTATCGCGATAAACCTTCTTGTTATTGAGTCTATCGTAATAAACCTAAGCTGTCAACCTTGAAAATGCAAAAACAGCTCTTTGCATAAAGCAAAAAGCTGTTTTTTGTTAACCAATGCCACCATAAAAAATGCCGAGCAGAAATACCACGGCAGTTAATCCACAAAAAAGGTATCGGGTCATTGGCTCAAGCCAGCGTCCAATGGGTTTATTGCGTCCCTTTTGCAGCTCGTTGCGGGCAAAGCTTTTGCCGCAAACCCAGTAAAACATAACACCCGCAAGCCCCGCGCCCAGCGGGCAAAGATAGATAGAAACAAAATCCATCCAGCCGCCTACAATGCCTTGGATGCCCACGCTGACCAGCGCACCAAACGCCAGCACCAGTGCTACAGCTTTCGCCCGAGGCAAAGTAAATTTTTGTTGTAACGTAACAATCGGCGCTTCGTAAAGGTTAATGAGCGATGTAAGCCCTGCAAAAAGTACCGCAGTAAAGAACACAATCATCAATAATCGCCCACCGGGCATACCGCGGAACAGGTGCGGCAAAAAGATGAACAGCAGCCCCGGCCCGCCCTGTGTCAGGGTTTCGCCTACCGTTGCCATGGCGGGGATAATCACGAGTGCCGCCAGCAGCGCCGCCAAGGTATCAAACAGTGCAACTTTCCACGCGGCGTTTAAAATATCCTCTTCGTCATCGAGGTACGAACCATACACTAAAGTTCCGTTGCCCGCAAGCGAGAGAGAGAAAAATGCTTGTCCCAGCGCGTAAATCCAAGTTTTAGGGTCTGCAAGCAGCACAGGGTCAACCGTGAACATATAGCGGTAACCTGCCGCTGCGCCCGGCTGTAACGCCACATAAACAGCAATGCCCAAAAACATCACGAAAAAGAGAGGCATTAGCACTTTGTTGACTTTTTCAATGCCACCTGCCACCCCTGCGACCACAATAAAAAATACAATTGCAAGCCCTACAAGTTGCCAAAAGGTATTGCCAAAGCTTTGTGCGGTATCGTTAAATCGGTCGGCAAACTGCTGGACCGTTTCAGGCGCAAGCCCGCTGCCCGTGTACGCACCGGCGGTATAGCGGGCAATCCATCCCACCACGACCGAATAGCCTATGGCAAGTGCCATCGAGCCAAAAACGGGAATTAGCCCCAGCACTGTGCCTACTTTTTGAGACCATCCTTTACGCTGTGCCGCTTGCTGAAAAGCCCCTACCGGCCCCGAGCGGGTCGCTCTGCCAAACGCCATTTCGCCAATTACCCCTGAAAAACCGATAACCATAACAAAAAAGAAATAGGGCAGCAAAAAAGAGCCACCGCCGTATCCGGACACTCGCACAGGGAATAACCAAATATTGCCCATGCCCACAGCTGAGCCGATACAAGCTAATATAAATCCCCATTTTGTGCGAAATCCATCCCTTGCTCTGCCAGCAGAATGTTTAGCGTGTTTCATCCGTTTCTCCTCTATTTCAGCATATCCGCATTTGGTTTTCTCATCGGCTTATACGCGGCTCTGCGTAAATTGCAAAATTCTCACTGGCACTTATGCCAGAAGTTTTATTGTATCATATTCTGTCCCATTTGTCTTTGCATGCCCAGAATTGCTTGAAGCGAAAGCACAAAAAGCCGGAGCATTATCGTCTGCCCCGGCTTTTATTGGATAATTTATAAATAAAAAAATGATTTATTGCACCGGCTCCATCATAATGCGACGCAGTTTTGCCGTTCCGTCTGGCTGCTGTACCACTTCAAACATTCTGTCTACTACAACCTGACTTTCGTCCTCAAAAACAGAAATGTAATCCCGCACAAACTGGTCTTCCGGGCAATGGATATATACATAGTCATATTCTTTGGCCAACAGCTGACTCCACTCTTCGGCGCTGTATTGCTTGACCCACGGTTCTTCGGAAGGTTCTGCCGCGATGATTGTTGCCTGTTCAGGCAAAGTTTGCGGCAGCAGCTCATAGCCTACAATCAGCTGTGTTTTGCCTGCATCGTTTGCGGTAATCAGATAAAGGCGCGGATCTGACTGCCCCAGCTGACGAATATATGCAGCCGTGCGCTGGTAAAGATAGCGGTCGTGGTGCGTTTGTGCCGCTGCCGTTGGGGCGTTCAGCAAAAGAGTGACAAAATTGCGACTGGTCGCAAACGGAAGGACCAGTGCTGCCGCCAACACTGCCAATGTGAACTGCAGGCTCTTTTTCTCCGCTGCGCACAGTGCCCAGCAAAGCATCCCCGCCGCAAAAACCACCATTGAAGTAATAAGCGAAGAAAGGTAACGGTAAAAAGACGCCAGAACTACTGCCTCTTCTGGGTCAAATGCAAACAAATAACTTGCAAGCAGAGACACAACAAACGCTAAAAAGAGGCCTGCGCTACCGGCAAACGCTATGCAAATTCTTTTTCTTTCATTTTTAGGGCGCAGCAAGCAGACGAGTACGCCAGCAAGTAGCGGCACCAGCACCCAGCAAACCGGTGAAGCAAATTGTCCCGGGCCATAAGCACCAGTGATAAACAAGTCTGTTTTGAATTTTGTAAGTACTTTCGCACGGTAACCTGTGCTGCGACCTGTCAGTAGCGACCATATGTCCCCTACTGTTGTCTGCACCTGCCAGCGCTCTGCTACCCCTACCGCAGCAAGGTATAGCTTCCACGAAAGCTTGGCCGCTGCAACCGCCAAAAGCGGGCTAACAGCAAGCAGCGAGCGCAATGCGCGCTTGTGCTGCAACTGCTCCTGCCCAGCCAACTCTTTGTACAATACAAGCATTACGACGTAGCAGCACAGTACAGCAAGCCCCGCGCCAGTACCCTTGAGCAAAGTTAATACAAAACAGCCCATGTTAACGAGAAAAAGTCGTGGCCTTGTTTTACCGGGCAAAAAAGTCACAAGCAGCAAAAAGGCTACTAAAATCCCCATCGGCATTTCTACGGCAACCTGATAATATGGGTGGTCTGTTGCAACCGCCGGTGCAAGCACCAAAACTGCACAGCTAAGCAGTGCACCCACCGGGCGCTTTTTTGCAGAAATAGCCCCAAGCGGATACAGTAGCATAGATGCCGAAAGTAATGCGCCGGATAACATAACAGCATCTTCACGAAACGGCAAGCCCAAGGTTTTGAGCAAAACATATTGCAGCAATGCAAGCGCCGGTGGATAAGACTTAAATAAATCGCTGGAAGCAGGAGCGCTGTACAGCTCATCGCTGTAATACATGATTTTAACGGAAGAGCCCCAATGAGAAAACTCGTCCCAGTCAAAAAATATTCTGCCGCGGCAAAGCCACCAAAGTAAGGCCGCAAATACACAAAACGCCATCATCGCAAAGCCGACCTCGCGCACGGTAAGCGTTTTCGTTTTGAAAAAGGCATAAATGCAATAAAGCAAGGCAGCCACAGCCAAGCCGCGCAGCAACCCAGGCGCAAGCCACAAGCCACCAAGCACCGCCAAAAGATAGCTGCTTATAATGATTAAAAAGCAGACCAGGGGCAGGCAATATGTAAATTTCTGTTTGCTTATTTGCATCATTGCCACTGCAAAAAGCAGCAGCAATGATGTTATCATTAAAAAAGGCACTCCGCTTTCCTCCTATTCCCTTGGCTTTTGCAGACGCTTTATTGTCTCTTCTCTCGCGTTATTTTTTCTGCCAAAGAGCAGTACTGCCGCATCAAAGGGATAAAATTTGAGAAATAAAACGAAAATTATCAATGCAGAAAAAGCACAGCTACATTTCTTAATATTTGAGCCAAGCTTAACAAATCGTTTCTACGTTGTAAAAGCAAAAGAAGCAAGGGATTTTGTTCTATATTTCGACATTGTCTTACAGTATTTTACAGTAATTTTTTACCATATTCAATTATTGCTTTTATTTTTCAAAAACAAAAAACAGAACCTATCTTTTGACAGGCCCTGTTTGCAGTGTTTCTTTTATAGCAGGAAAAGACTAATCTTGCACCAGGCCACGCTCGCGGTAAAACTTTTCTGCGCCTGGGTGCAGCGGTACAGGAAGATTACTGTAACAAAAATCTTCTTTTTTCATCTCCGCCATCACAGGTTGTTCCGCAGCCATTTCTTCTACCGAATCGTACAAGGCTTTGGTAATGGTATAAACCAGTTCCTCATCCATATCCGCGCTGACACAAAGTAGGCATTTCACCCCAAAGGTTTCTACCGGCTGTGTTTGCCCTGTATAAGTGCCCGCCGGAATAATCGAGCGCGAATAGCTGGCATTGCGGGCTAAAATTTTATGCAATTCCTCATCCGTATATTGGAGTAACCGAGTCGGCGTTTTTTGGGCCATTTCTTCGAGTCCATTGATGGGGATGCCCGCAAATCCATGCACTGCATCCACATCATTCTCCATAACGGCAGTGCCGGCGGTGCCCAGCCCGTAATTTAAAAATTGCGTGTTGTTTTTATTAATGCCAAGCACCGTCAGCGCATTTCGCGCAGAGAGCTCGGTAGTAGAGCCTTCCGGTCCCAGAGCCACGCGCTTGCCAATCAAATCGTGCACGTAAACGATATCTGCATTTTCACGCACCATCCAGTTAGACAGGCTGGAATATACCGCCGCAATCACACGCAGGTTTTCCACCGGCTTGCCTGAAAATTCTGCTTTGCCCTCATATGCTACCAATGCCACATCAGCGCTTACAAGGCCCATATCAATCTGGCCATTTTCAATGCCCTGCACGTTGGCAAGCGAGCCGCTGGAAGCGCTGGTATTAACTTTTAAAAAGGGTTCTTTTGCGGTGAGCGCCTGTGCAATTGCACTGCCTACTGGGTACATAGTGCCCCCACTGTCTGCTGTGCCGATGGTAAGTATCATAAGCTGCGGCTCAGACGTTTTGTCTGGGCGCAAACCTGACGTGGTGGAATCCCAGAAAGGTCTGCTTGCCACACCGATACCGGCCGCCAGTATCAGGATGCCAACCACCCCGGCAGCAAATTTGCTTATCCGCTTTTTGTCCACCGCACCTCACCAAACCTTTGCTTGTATTTTCATCGCAGACAGATTTCACACCTTCTGCATTATAATTTAAATTCGCCTCACATTAAGCCTTCTAGGCAATTACTATGCTTTTTATGTACAAAATTACTATACCATAATTTCAAGACTTTTTCTATCAAAGGTCGCGAGAAAAAAAGAAAAACGAGTGCCCGCTAATATAGCAGGCACTCGTTTTATCATTTTAATATACAACAAACAATCGGTAGAACCGCTTATTTCATAAAACTGCCGAAGATGGAAAGGAAAATCGGGTTGTAGATATCGTCGATTACAACCGCGAAGGAAGGATACAGCACCCATGCAACGTTGTGCCAGCCGTATTGCTCCATAACTGCTTTTTCGTTTGCAACAGCGTTCGGGCCAGAACCGCAGCCCCAACCGCAGTTGCCAGCGGCCATAACAGCAGCGCCGTAATTGCGGCCAAACATATTGTACGAAACGAAGATAGCAAACAATGCCATAAAGATTGCCTGTACCAACAGGATGATACCCATCTGGCCTGCAACAGGGGCAAGCTTGGTGATATCGATGGTCATAAGTACCAGTGCCAGATACAGCTCTAGGAACATATGTTCAATGGCGTCAACTTCGGGAGTGTAGAATTTGATGTTGGTTGCTTCCATTACGTTGCGGGCAATTGCACCGGCAAAGAGGCAGCCGATAAACTTCGGCATCTCAATCATCGGGATATTGTCGAGCAGGCAGTAAATGGGCATGCCAAGTGCTGCTACGAGCAAGCACATTGCAAACATCGAAATCATGCGTCCGTTATCCAAAAGTGCAGCAGAACCGTTCTGTGCTGCTTCCGGCTTGTCGTTGGGGTCTGCAGAAAGGTGGTGACGGCTGATCAGGAAAGCTGCAACCGGGCCGCCGATGAGGGAGCCCATAATGTTGCCCATGGTACCTGCCGCAACACCAATGGTGGTTGCTTCGGGTGCGCCCATACTTTCGAAAATGGGGCCAAAGGCAGAAGCCGTGCCAACACCGCCAGACATAGATGCGGAAGAGCACTGCAATGCCAGCAGCGGGTGCAGGCCAATCAGTTTGCCAACCAGCACGCCGAGGATGTCCTGGCCGGTGATAAGCAAGCAAGCAGCAACAGCAATCATGATGCACAGCTTACCGCCCGCTTTTTTAATCATTTTAAAGCTGAAGCCAAAGCCAACACAGAGGAAGAACAGGTTCTGGCAAAGGTCCTGCATGGTTTTGGTATCGAACGAAAGGGCGATGGTGCCGGATGCCTTGACTGCTGAAATCAGCAGCGAAAAGATGAGGCCCGCTACAACCGGTGCGGGAATCGCGTATTTCCGCAAAAGTTTCGAGCGAGAAACGATAGCGCGACCGACGAAAATAACGATTGCCGCAATGCCCAAAGTAATTAAGTACTCGAATTTGAATGACGCAATTGCCCCATCCGCCGCAGGGGTATAAGTGCCAAAGTAACTTAAAATGTCCATGATTTATTACCCTCCAACCTTTTTTGAAGCGCGCACTTCACTGCTCTTTAGTATAAAAAGGTAGGCCGAGTTTTTCAATTTTCTGTAACTAATGTAGGTCTTTTGTAAGTATTGTAATCAGTTTTTGTGTATTTTTTTGTTGGCGTTTGTTACCGAGAGCGGTATTTTATAGAAGGCCGACCCCCTGTTTGGTAGTCAATGGTGCTTGCAATCTCGTGTGTTTCTACAAGATAATTCATATATCGGCGTATGGTAATGCGTGAAAGATGAATCTGTTCTGCAATCTGTTCGCTGGTGTACATCGCGGCAGGATTTTCTTTTAAAAAATTGCGAATCAGTCCCATTGTAGCATCGTTCAGCCCTTTGGCAAGTGTCGCCGTCGCCGCCGGCGAGGGTTCTGCCGGCACCCATAGCCGATCAATATCTTCTTGGTTTAAACACATTTTTGAGTTCCCCAACAGCGACTGCGCCTGACTGAATTTATTGAGTGCCGCTTTAAATCTGCCGTATTCAAACGGCTTTACCAGATAGTCAAAAACGCCACGACTCATTAAGTCACGCACAATTTGGGTGTCATTTGCCGAGGTTACCATAATAATAGAAGGCGCTTTGCCCATCTGGTGCAGCTGGTCAATAAACTCTCCGCCGTTCATCAGCGGGGTGTAATAATCCAAAATAATCAGCTGGGTATCCCTTGTTTTCAGGTATTCCAGCGCATCGCAGCCATTTTTAAATACTTCTTGCACCTGAAAGCCGGGGGTGTTTTCTATGTATTGTCGATTAATGGCGGCTACCATGGGATCGTCTTCAATGATGATTACCCTATACATGGTTCTTTTCCTCTCTTGTAAAGGTCAAGGTAAAGCAGGTTCCTTCGCCCGGTTCGGTGTCTATTTCAATCTTTCCATCGTTTGCTTTAACGATGCGCTGCACCAGATACAGGCCCATGCCGTGCGTTTGCCCTTTGGTTGAAACATTTTTTTCAAAGATATGGTCTGCAACCTCGGGGCGAATCCCCCCACCGGTATCTTCGCAAACCAGAATATTGCAGTCTGGGCGGCAATAGATGCCCAGCTTGATTTCTTTAATTTCACGGTCACTGCCGCTCAGCTCTTCAATGGCATTTTCCAGCAGATTTCCGGTAAGGGTAATCCAGTCATCTACCGGCAGCAGCATATCCTGCTCAATGCAGCAGCTGTCACCAGCAAGATTGAGCAAAATACCCAGCTCTGCCGCATGCATCATTTTGCCGATGACTAGCGCACAAAGCTCGGAATTGCGAATCAGCTCTGCCGTTTGGCAAATCAACTGGCCGGAAACAAGGTTACTATTAACGATAAAACGAATTGCCTGCTGGGTCTGCCCTGTTTCCAGATAGCCCAAAATAACATGCAGCTTATTCGAAAACTCGTGGTTGAATGAGCGCAGTGCATCCAGCATACTGCGTGCGCCAAACAACTCGTCTGACACCCGCAGCATTTCGGTTTTATCGAACAAAATAGTAAGTACACCCTGCACCTTGTTGTCTTCTGTATGGATAGGAATCTCGTTGGCCAGCACCGTGTGCCCGTTGATAATCCAAGAGCGACGGTGCTCCGGCTTACCCGTTTCGATAATGGTGGTCTGGCAGGTATCCGGGAAAAGCTCTTGCACTTGCATCCCAACCAGCGTTTCGGTGTCAGGGAAAAAGTTTACGGCCGCGTGGTTTGCGAAAATAATGATGCCTTGTGGGTTTGACGCCACGAGTCCCTCTTCCACAGCGCCCAGCACTTCATCTTGGCGCAGATAGCGACGTAGCAGCTCTTCCGGCTGAAATCCCATCAACGATTTACGAAGCGAGCGTAGAATGGCATTGGTAAGCACAACGCTTGCCAGCAACATAACACCCAAAATACAAAAATGCACCAGTAAAATGCTGCGGTGGCGCGCGGTAAGTCTGGCGCTGAACACCGACACCATAACGTAACCGATGATTTTTCCATCTGCACCTGTAATTGCGTGGAAAGCCCTGCGCTGGTTGCCCTTGCTACCATAGCCGGTTGTAACATAAGGCGCACTGCCCTCTAAAATCTGCTTTTCGTCTCCATCAAGGTACGAATCACCGGTTTTTTGGCGGTCTGTGTGGTAAAAACGCAAGCCGTTCTTATCGCAGATAACCGCTACATTGATATCCGGAATCGTATCACAAAGCGAATCTACCGCCTGCTTCACCTGTGGGTCAGGATAGCCTTCCTCCAACATCGTCACCACACCGGGAAGCATCGCGATATAAGCAGCCGTACCACTGATGATGGCATCGGTATCTTTTTTCTGCCGGGTCACGTCGTAATAAAGCGTTACCCCGAGAGAAAGCAGGATTACTAGAGTAGAAAGTAGCAAAAACGCCGAATGCAATTTGCGCTCCAGCTCTGTTGTTTGCTTTTTTTGCGTCATTCGCTTTCCTCCCCGGGTTGTCTTTTTATGATGTGTCGTTATAAGATACCGCTACCCGGCGCTGCATAAAAAAGTCTACCAAATACATCTATGTTATATTATGTTATATAAGGTAAGCAGAAAAAATACTATTACAAATGGGCGTAGTAGCCCATTATCCCTATTTTCAAATTTCATTATAGCTTTTCCAGTACTTTTTTCAATCGATTTACGTCTGTTGAGATAATCTTAGCTGCTTTTTTCCGCTTTTCTCGCTTTTGCATAGAAATTGTGCCATTTATTTGTCACGAATAGCACCCAAAACTGTTCTGGCACTTTTGCTCTACCGCAAAAAAATAAAACCACTCGGCCAAAAGGAACAGGCCAAGTGGTTTTATATTTGGAGAAATTTATAAGGCGATTGTTCTGGAGATTATATGAGGCGTGCTGGAGCACCGGCACAAGAAAGAGGTTCTGCGTTCTATTCTTATTGCGAGCAACCCGTTTGCGAAAGGCTACTCTTCCTTTTAGAATGCTTCAGCCCGTCATATCAAAAGATAAAGGTGGCTATTTCATCGAATCCATCAAAGCATTTGCCAGTGATTCAAGATCCGGCAGATTGTTTTCGTTCATAGCAGAAGCCATGGTCACGCCGTCGGAAAGCACATTCATACCGCGCATATTTTCTTCGATGAAATCGCGCATCAACGTGCCGGATTTGCACGCCCAAGAGCCATTTTCAATGATGCCAACTGTGCGGTTTTGCAGGTGAAGAGCCTGCATATCCATCAAGTAGTTGTGCATTACCGGGTAAATGCCCAGGTTGTAAGTTACCGATGCCAGCACGATGTGGCTATAGCGGAAGGCTTCAGCAATCAGGTACGATACATGTGTTTTGGAAACGTCATACATCACCACGTTGGTCATGCCTTTTTCTACAAGGCGGGCTGCCAGTGCGCCAGCAGCAGATTCGGTATTGCCATACATCGAAGCATAGACAATCATCACGCCTTTTTCTTCCGGCTCATAGCGGCTCCATTTGTCGTATTTGTCTAACAGGTAAGCAAAATCAGAACGCCACACCGGTCCATGAAGGGGGCAGATAATTTTGATATCGATGGTGCTTGCTTTTTTCAGCAGCGCCTGCACATGGGGGCCGTATTTTCCCACGATATTGGTGTAGTAACGGCGTGCATCATCAATCCAGTCGCGGTCAAAATTCAGCTCATCGTTGAACAACTTACCATCCAGTGCACCAAAAGAGCCAAACGCGTCTGCGGAAAATAAAACGCCGTTGGTGGTGTCAAAGGTAACCATTGCTTCCGGCCAGTGGACCATTGGCGCCGCAACAAAGGTAACCGTATGTTTGCCAAAGCTGCGGGTGTCCCCTTCTTTTACCTCAATGGTGCGGCCCTCGATGGAAAAGCCAAATTGCCGCATAAAGAGGAACGCTTTTTCGGTGCTGATAATTTTCACTTTCGGGTAGCGCAGCACAATTTCTTCAATGGAAGCACCGTGGTCGGGCTCCATGTGGTTGATGACGAGATAATCCAGTGCGCGCCCGGCGAGCAGATGCTCGACGTTTTCAATCAGCTGGCGGCTGGCGGACCAATCCACCGTGTCAAACAGCACGGTGCTTTTGTCCATCAGCAGATAGGCGTTGTACGAAACGCCGCGAGGAATCGGATGGATATTTTCAAACAGGGTCAGCCGGTGGTCATTGCCGCCTACCCAGTAAAGGTCATCGGTCACTTTGCGATAGCAATACATAGTCAATGCCTCCTTGCATCAATTGTACCGTCTTTATTAGACGGGGATAAACTCACTTTTTGCTTCGCCGCAGTCGGGGCAAATCCACTCTTCGGGCAGCGCGTCAAACAAAGTGCCAGGGAAAATGTCGTTCTCGGGGTCGCCCAAAGCAGGGTCATACTCGTAACCACAGCCATTGCAGGCATACAGCGGGTAGCTGGGGGCAGCCTCTTTGGGTACCGAGCGTTTCATTTTCACCATCGGGGGCGCAGGCAGTTTTTCTTCGCCATTATCCAGTGCCGCGGTCAGCAGGGGGAGAATCTCTTCTACGTCCCCTACGATGCCGTAATCGGCATTTTTAAAGATGCGCGCATTGGGGTTGTTATTGATTGCTACGATAGTGCTTGCTTCTTTGATGCCTTTTAAGTGTTGGCCTGCACCAGAGATGCCGCAAGCGATGTAAAGGTTTCCTTTGAACTTCTGCCCGGACATACCAACATAGCGGTTAAGGGGCACATATTGCAGCGTTTCTGCCACAGGGCGCGAAGAGCCAATGGCTGCACCTGCCGCTTTGGCGAGTGCTTCTATTAGTTTCATATTCTCTTTGGGGCCGATGCCCTTGCCAGCGCTGACGACACGCTCTGCCTCTACAATGGGGGTGTCAAGAGGAATGCCAACCGTAAAATCGTAGCCGTCTTTTTTCAGTGCTTCTACAAGAGTATTGACACGCTCTTCCGCGGTTCCCTCTTTGAGCATCACCTTTTTGCGGGCACCGGTCTCCGGGCCTTTTGCTTTTGCAAATGCGACCTGCTCTTTCGGCATCTTGCCGATAATGTGAGAGGCAATCACGACACGCTGAATCTCATTGGTGCCCTCATAGATAGTGCAAATCTTCGCATCGCGGTAAGCGCGCTCAACTTCCATACCTTTGAGGTAGCCGGTGCCGCCGAAAATCTGCACGGCGTCATTGGTAATTTCCAGTGCAATGTCTGAGGCATACTGCTTTGCCATCGCAGATTCCAAACCATACGGCTCATGGTTCTCTTTCAGCTCGGCTGCGCTGTAAATCAACATTCTTGCACAGCGCAACTTGGTGGCCATATCCGCCAGTTTAAACGCGATAATCTGCTGCTGACAGATAGGTTTGCCAAACTGAACACGCTCTTTCGAGTACTCGAGTGCATGTTCATAAGCCCCCTGCGCAATTCCCAGCGCCTGTGCGGCAATGCCGATGCGGCCGCCATCCAGTGTTGCCATTGCAATTCTAAAGCCCTGGCCTTCTTTACCGAGCAGATTCTCTTTCGGTACTTTTACATCGTTAAAAATCAGCTCGGCCGTAGCGGAAGAACGAATGCCCATTTTGTCGTAATGATCGCCAAAGGTAAAGCCTTCCCAGCCTTTTTCCACAATAAAAGCACTGATGCCTTTTGTGCCAATATTCGGCGTGGTAACGGCAAACACAACATAAATATCTGCTTTACCGGCATTGGTGATAAAGATTTTGCCGCCGTTGAGTAGATAGTGGTCGCCCTCCAGCACTGCGGTGGTTTCTGTTCCGCCCGCGTCACTGCCGGCGTTAGGCTCTGTTAATCCAAACGCACCGATTTTTTCGCCCTTTGCCAGCGGCACGAGATATTTTTGTTTTTGCTCTTCGGTACCAAATGCGGCAATCGGATACGAGCCTAGCGAAGTGTGAGCCGAAAGGATAACGCCGGTACCGCCGTCTACACGAGAAAGCTCCTCTACTGCGATGGCGTAGCTTAAAACGTCCATCCCTGCCCCACCGTATTCTTTGGGGTAAGGTAAGCCCATCAGCTCCAGTTCTCCCATCTTTTTGACAGCCTCAGTGGGAAACTCATTCTGCTGATCCAGCATAAATGCAATGGGTTTAACTTCTGCCTCTGCAAAGGCCCGAACCTTTTCGCGCAGTGCCTCGTGAACTTCAGTGGTTTGAAATAACATGACAGAACCTCCTTTAATTAAATGAAAAATCGAACGCCTTCGATAACTATACTTGTTTGGTGTAGTTTCAGTATAGTCTTTTTTATGGTTCTGTCAATGGCCTTTGGGCTGTTTTTCAAAAGTTTGGGAAATTAACCCAAACGTTGCTTCGTTTTCTGGCATTATGCCAGTTTGCGTTTTAAGGTACCGCTCTTATCCGCTCTTTTTTCTCTTGCTTCTTATTTATAAAGGCTCGGTAGAAGAGATCCAAATAAAAAACAAGGGTACTATCGCCTTTCGCAATAGTGCCCTTGTTTTAATTGAGTTTATGCCCTGCTTCTATATTTCTGATTTTATCCAGTTTTTTTGCTTACGTTTCTCTTTCGCAAATTGATAAAGCATTTTATAACGCCAGCAGCTAAAAATCATCGAAAGAGCCAGTGCTCTGTGAAAGCCAGACAATACGTTTATCCTTTTACGCCGCCCAGCGCGACGCCGCCCACAATAAACCGCGAGAGACACAGATAAACAATAACAACAGGAAGAATTGCCAGCGCAATTAGCATATATACTTGCCCTAAGTCAAATTTCAGCCAGTCTGCACTGCGCAGCTGTGCCATTAAAATGGGCAGCGTTTTCATGTTTTTGTTGTCAATCAGCAGCGAGGGAATAAAGTAATTGTTCCAGTTTGCAACAAAGGTAAAAATGGCTTGCACCGCAATGGCGGGTTTTGTCATTGGCAGTACAATACGGTTAAAGGTGGCGAATTCGCCGGAACCGTC
Organism: Pygmaiobacter massiliensis; assembly: GCF_900199435.1. Classification (GTDB taxonomy): domain Bacteria; phylum Bacillota; class Clostridia; order Oscillospirales; family Ruminococcaceae; genus Pygmaiobacter; species Pygmaiobacter massiliensis. Next base: position 1,068,496 of record NZ_OAML01000003.1, on the reverse strand, counting down.
AATGCGCGCCGCTTCGATAATCTCCAACGGCAGGTTGCTTTCCATATACTGCTTCATAAAAAAGAAAGTCATCGGTGCCGCAATGGTGGGAACAATCAGCGGAATAAAGGAATTGCGCAGCCCCCAGTTGTTCATTAAGCTGATGAAACCAAGTGCAGAAACCTGTGTCGGCACCATCATAATAAGCAGGATAAATTTAAACGCTGCATTGTTGCCTTTAAACTGATAGGCATGGATACCATATGCAGTGAGCGTCGAAAAGTAGACGCTGAGCGCTGCGGAACCTGTAGCCACGATAAAGCTGTTGAGCATGCCGCGCAGCACCGGCATCTCGCTGGAGCTCATTACATTGTTGAGGTTAGCCATCAATGCACGGCCGGGCAAAAACGAAAAGCCTTTTTGAATATCGTAATGTCCGCGGGTCGCGTTGATAAAAAGCACGTAAAAGGAGAAAAGTGAGAGAAGCGTCAGCAAAATCAACACCGTATAAGCGATGACTCTGCGCAGCGTTAATGTACTGCGGCCTTTGCGAATGCGCACTGCCTGTGTATTACTCATATTCAGCGCTCCTCCTTTCGCGTATTAAAACGGAAGACCAAAAAGCTCAGAACCGCAGCGATGATAAACAACACAACCGACACAGCACCTGCCATACCGTAGTTTTTGCTGAACAAATGATTGTTTAAGTACATCACCAGCGACATACTTGTGCGGTCCGGCAGGCCTTTGCCGTTGGTCAAAATCTGCGGCACGTCAAACATCTGAATGCCACCGATCATGCTGGTGACAACCACATATAGCAAAATGGGACGAATAAGCGGAAGTGTAATGGAGAAAAACTGTTTGGTACTGGAAGCGCCGTCGATTTCCGCCGCCTCGTAAAGCCCCGGGTCTACGCCCATGATGGCCGCCATCAGCATAATGGTGGTATTGCCGTACCACATTAGAAAGTTCATGAATGCCACCAAGCCGCGGTTGCCCGCGGTGGTTGCGAGCCACTGGTAGGGCCTTGCCGCATCCATCCAGCCAAGGCTGATAAAGATGTCATTGATAGGACCTTTATCAGAAAACAGCGTAAAAAACAGCATTGCAAAAGCTGAGGCCATAATGATATTAGGCATGTAGATAACTGTTTTAAAGAACCCGCTGCCGCGAATATGCAGCCGCACGTCGGTAAACCACGCCGCTAGCAGCAATGAAAAAACAATCTGAGGAATAAAGCCGAGAATCCACATGATGAGCGTATTTTTCGCGTACATCACAAGGTCTCCGTTAGCAAACAGAGTTTTAAAATTTTCGAACCCTACAAAGTTGGGGCCGATGAATTTTAAGCCGCTGCGATAATACTCAAAAAAGCTATAATAAAAAGTAGACAGCAGCGGATAAAGCGAGAATACAGCATATACAACAAAGAACGGTGCAATAAAATAGTAGCCCCATTTTGCATAGCTGATGCTCTTGCGGTTTCTCTTCAGCCTTGGCTCCACGGTTTTTTCTGCCGGTGCTGTGGTTGCCTGCATAATATCACCTCGTACCTTGTTGCATCAGATGGTTGAATAAAACCGGGCGGGCGCTTGCCCGCCCGGTTTCGGTGTTATAAGAACAACTCGTTTAATTAGCCTTTCAGCTCGGGGTATTTTTCCTGTGCGGTTTTGATAAAGTTTGCATATGCAGTATCTTTATCTACGGTGCCGTTGAAGTAATCGTGGTATGCAGTTTGGAAGCTCTCGTTCAGGCCTTGGTCGTATGCGGTGCATTTATCCATGACAATTTTTTCTGCGGAATCATACATTGCGCCGTAAACGTTCTGGCCACCAAGGAAATTGGAGCCAAAGCTGGTATCTTCAGCAAGTGCTTTCATTGCGGTTTTGTTGTTCGCAAACTCGTTGACGTCTTTCGCCAGTTTGGTTGCGGTATCAGCATTGCAGCACATGGTCTTCATCATATCAGCAATCAAAGCGGTGTTATCAGAGCCTTCTGCTGCACACATCCAGGTACCGCCCCAGAAATAGCCCTGCGGGCCAGCGCAAGCCGCCCATTCGCCGTAGGTGCCGTTGCCCAGCTCTGCTTTGCCACCGTCTGCTTCACTGGTTTCCATGGTGTAGCCTGCCAGGCAGTAGTCGATGAACCATGCCGGTCCAAAGTAGCAGAATGCTTTGTCGGTAGCGCCTTTGGACCACTCAGAACTCCAAAGGTTGCCTTTTTCGTTGTAGCCTTTGTCGGTGTACTCTTTTGTCTGCTCCACCCACTGGGTAATGGCCGGGTCAACATTGATTTTGTTATCGGTTACCCAAGGTGCAGAAACGTTATTGGAGAATACGCGGTAAGTATCGTCGAAGCCGGGCAGCATTTTGTAGCCTTTGGCAGAAAGTTTTTCTGCAGCTGCGTCAAATTTATCCCAGTCGCTAACAAGTTTCTGAATCTCTGCGGGGTCATCGGTGCCAAAAACATCTTTCGCGATGTCGCGGCGGTAAAGCATAACGCCCGGGCAGCCCTGCCAGGAAATGCCGCGCTGTACGCCGTCTTCGCCGGTTACAACATCACGAGTATACTGGAACTGATCTGCCATATCGGCATCGGTCAAGCCTACATCCTGCACGCTCATTGCAACACCTGCATCGGCAGAGGTGTATTTGAGCGCGTAGTCTGCCTCGATGAGGAAGAGGTCCACTTTTTGGTCATCTGCTGCGGTGGATTGTTTGAGCAGCGCTTCATCCAGCGCGTTTTGGTATGCATTGTTTTCATTGGGGGTAATAACCCACTCCACTTTGGTGTCGCCAATCATCTGGGTATCTTTGTTGTAATCAGGATAATATGCTTCCACACGGGATTTGAACTCTTCGTTCCAGCAGTAAACGCGCAGGACCTTGCCTTCTGCGGGGGCCGCCTGAGAAGAGGCGGTGGAAGAAGCAGGAGCTGCGGTAGATGCGGAGCTGGCTGACGCGCCACACCCGGCGAGCAACGAAGACGCCATGGCCAATGCCATAAGAACTGCAAGTGCTTTTTTCATGTAAATATCCTCCTTTAAAAATGAAAACCTGTCGGTTTACAAAACTGTTTCACGTCCTGATCGAGGCGCTTACAGCTGCTTTACCGACCTGCCTTCTTGAAGGCTGCCCTTCACAAGGATACGTTCCGGCAAAGTAGTCTTTGGCCGCTCGATAGAATCGATCAAATGGATTGCCGCTTCCCTGCCAAGGGATTCGGTGTCCTGCTTATAGGTGGTCAGTTTGGGTCGTACCACCTGGGAGAGATAAATACCGTCATATCCAACTGCGGATATGTCCTCCGGTACGGTAAGACCGGTTTCTGTAATTGCATTAAGTCCGCCAATAAAAGAAAAATCGTCCGGAAAGAAGATGCAGGTGGGTCGCTTTTTCAAGGCCAATAATTCTTTTGTTACCTTGGCGCAGGTTTTGGGGTCATGGTATAACCCTTCCCGCACATATTCGTCTGGCACTTCCAGGCCTAGCTCATAACAGGCTTTATAAAAGCTAGCCAAGCGGTTTTCGGTAACCGATGTTTTTTCACCGTGAATAAAAGCGATGCGCCGATGCCCTTTTTGATAGACATGCCGCACCAGCTCTGCCATGCCGGTGATATTGTCTGAGATAATGGTTGTTTTGCTGTTAAAAACGTGATCAATGGTGACAACCGGAAGATCACTTTCCATCAATTCCAGCACTTGGGGATCTGAAAAATCCACACTGGCTACTACTGCTCCATCTACCCCACGGTAGCGGCAATGCTCCAGATAGGTGGTAGGTCTGCCCCCGATATTGTGATTGATAAAGGTGATGTCGTATCCCCGCTGCTCTGCCTCTACTTTAAAGCTATCCAGCACAGAGGAGAAATACTCGTGAGTTAAACCGCTCATTGTTTCGTCTACAAAAAGAACCCCCAAATTATATGTACGGTTCGTTTTCAGTGCACGAGCGGCGGAATTAGGCATATAGCCCATTTCGTCCGCTACCTTGCGGATGGCTGCACGGGTTGTTTCGCTGATGTCACTGTAACCGTTCAGCGATTTGCTGACCGTGGCAGCTGACACCCCGCACCGTGCAGCAATGTCTTTGATGGATACCATGTGTTTTCCTCCCTTGGGATATATGAAAATCATAAAAATGCAGAAATCGTTTTCTGTTCTAATTATACTCATATCCATCTGGAGGAGCAATAGTTTCACTTAATCGTTTTCGCAATTAAAGATTAACGCACTCTGCATCGTTTTTCAATAGTTTTTTTGAAATATTTGTGTATAAATCCAATTTTTGGCACTTCCAATAGAGCCGTCTTAAGTTTTTTGGGCATTTTGAAAGGCTAAATGGGTCGAAAAACATGATAATTGCGAAAACGTTTAAAACCATTTAACATTACATTAATACGTCAAAATTATTTCATTTTTCTGCTTTCGTTTCTCTTCAAATGCAAGCATAGCGACGACTTTTCTCGAAAGAAGCTTTTCTTCTAAAATGCTTATCGCTCAGTGGATAAGCATTTTGCACAATATCAAACTTGTTTTTTCAGCAGTGTTTTCTCAAAATCTTCTTGCAAATCTGTTCGGCGTGCGGTATCTTAAAGACATAGGTTCTCCTTTTCAGTTAAAACTTAAACGTTTTCGCAAGCGACAGGTTTTCCCGTTAATATGAGCGGGGTACGCTGTAAAAAGGAGATATGAATCATGCAATATGGACATTTTGATGATGGAAATCGGGAATATGTGATTTCCACCCCTAAAACTCCACTTCCCTGGATTAATTATCTGGGCAGCGAAGATTTTTTTAGTTTAATTTCCAATACTTCAGGCGGGTACAGCTTTTATCGTGATGCCAAATTAATGCGGTTGACACGGTATCGCTACAACAATGTGCCCTGCGATGCAGGCGGCCGTTATTTTTACATCAAAGACGGCAATACCGTGTGGAACCCAGGCTGGCAGCCGGTACAAACCGAACTGGATGCTTACGAGTGCCGGCACGGGCTTGGCTATACTGTGATTACGGGCGAGAAACAAGGGCTGCGCGCAGAACAAACCTCTTTTGTTCCACTCGGCACAGCCTGCGAGGTGGATCGGCTGGTGCTTACCAACACCGGGTGCGAGCAAAAGAATTTTTCGCTTTTTGGTTTTGTGGAGTTTTGCCTTTGGAATGCCGTCGATGATGCTTCCAACTTCCAGCGCAATTTCAATACCGGCGAAGTCGAGGTGGAGGGCAGCACAATCTATCATAAAACCGAGTACCGCGAACGCCGCAACCACTATGCAGTTTTCTCCGTCAATGCCCCGGTAGCAGGTTTCGATACTTCACGCGACGCATTTTTAGGTGACTACCGCAGTTTTGCAAACCCACTTGCCGTAGAGCAAGGCCAATGCACGGAAAGCATTGCCCACGGCTGGGCACCGGTAGGCGCATTGCAATTACAGATAACGCTGGCCCCGGGCGAAACAAAAAGTTTTAATTTTGTGCTTGGCTACATAGAAAATCCCGAAGAAGAAAAATGGGCTGCACCCGGCATTGTAAATAAGAAGCGAGCAAACGCGTTGCTTGCAAAATTTGAAACTGCACAGCAGGTGGAGGACGCGCTGACCGCACTGCGGCAGCATTGGAGCACCCTGCTCTCTCGTTTTACACTCACCTCGCCCGACCAAAAACTTGACCGGATGGTGAATATTTGGAACCAGTACCAGTGCATGGTAACTTTTAATATGAGCCGCAGTGCAAGCTATTACGAAAGCGGTATGGGACGCGGTATGGGATTTCGCGATTCCTGCCAAGATCTGCTGGGCTTTGTACATCTGATTCCCGAGCGTGCACGCGAACGCATTCTCGACATTGCCGCCACCCAGTTTGCAGACGGCAGCGCATATCACCAATATCAACCGCTAACCAAACGCGGAAATCTGGATGTGGGCAGCGGTTTCAACGATGATCCTCTTTGGCTGATTGCCGCAGTTTACACCTACCTTTGTGAAACAGGCGATTTTTCCATCCTCACCGAATTGGTACCATTTGATAACGATGCTACTCTTTCTGCCCCGCTTACGGAGCACCTGCGCCGCAGTTTTGATTACATCCCCTCTCACTTGGGTCCGCATGGCCTGCCGTTGATTGGCCGTGCAGACTGGAATGATTGTTTGAACCTGAACTGTTTTTCTAAAGAGCCGGGAGAAAGCTTCCAGACCTGCGCGAATTTTGAAAGCGGCAAGGCTGAAAGTGTATTTATCGGGGGCATGTTCGTAAAATACGGGCATGCGTGGGCAGCAATTTGCGAAAATCTGGGGCTTGCTGAAGAAGCCGCTGATGCTCGGACGAAAGTTGCCGAGATGGAAACTGTATTGCTGCATGCGGGTTGGGACGGCGCATGGTTCCGCCGTGCATATGACGCCTTTGGTGCGCCGATTGGAAGTGCTGAGTGCACCGAGGGACAGATTTTCATTGAGCCGCAAGGTATGTGCGTTATGGCAGGCGTAGGCATCCAGAATGGTTGTGCCGCAAAAGCACTTGCCAGGGTAAAGGAGCGGCTGGACACAAAATACGGTATCGTACTGCACCAGCCAGCCTATACAACTTACCAGCTGAACCTTGGCGAAATCTCTTCCTACCCACCCGGCTATAAAGAAAATGCCGGCATCTTTTGCCACAACAACCCTTGGATTTCTTGTGCGGAAACTATGCTGGGGCACGGTGACCGCGCCTTTGAGATTTACCGCCGCACTTGCCCTGCTTATCTGGAAGAAATCAGCGAAGTGCACCGCACCGAACCCTATGTGTACAGCCAAATGATTGCGGGACGCGATGCTGCAACCTTCGGAGAAGCCAAGAATAGCTGGCTGACCGGCACGGCTGCCTGGACCTTCGTGAACGTCAGCCAATATATTTTGGGCATTCAGCCTACATTAGATGGCCTGCGGATTGACCCTTGTGTACCGCGCAATTTAACCACATTTTCTATCGTTCGTTGCTATCGCGGTGCAGAATACCATATTAAAGTTGACAACAGCACCGGCGCTGAAAAAGGCGTGGCAAAGCTGATTTGCAATGGGGTTGAGTGTTCGGACGTACTGCCTGTTGCCCCCAGCGGCAGCCGTGTGGATGTTTTGGTAACCATGGGATGATTTACAAAAAGAGCCTGTTCGCTCAAAGCAGGCTCTTTTGTTTTAGGAGGATTTTGTTATGCCATTTCCAAAAGATTTTGTATGGGGTGTCGCTTCGGCTGCCTATCAAATCGAGGGTGCGGTCAGCGAAGATGGGCGGGGCGAATCGGTATGGGATGCCTTTTGCCGTCGTCCAAATGCCGTTGCAAACGGCGAGAGCGGGGAAGATGCCTGCGATAGCTACCACCGTTATGCCGAAGACATTGCACTTGCGGCAGCAATGGGCGTTTCCGCTTATCGTTTCAGTATTAGCTGGGTACGGATTGACCCATTGGGCGATGGTAACATTAATGCCGCAGGCCTCGCCTATTACGGCAAGGTAGTAGACACTTGCATTCGTGCCGGCATCACTCCCTATGTCACCCTCTTCCATTGGGACTTACCGCAGGCACTGGAAGAGACCGGCGGCTGGGCAAACCCCAAAACTGCGGAGCAGTTTGCCTGCTATGCGCGGGCGGTCGGCGCCTACTTAAAAGGTAGGGTGCACCACTACTTCACGCTTAACGAACCCGAATGTGTGCTTCAGCTGGGCTACGCTTGGGGCATTCATGCACCCGGCAAAAAGATGCCGCTGCCCGAGGCTTTTGCACAACTGCATGGCATGCTGCGTGGGCACGGGCTGGCCGCTGCTGCTTTGCGCAGCGAAGACCCCTTCGCCGAAATTGGCATTGTTACCACCGGACGACTTTGCTACCCGGCCACACCATCACAAGCTGATATTATCGCTGCCCGCAAGGCAACCTTTATTCTTTCAGACATTGACTGGATGTTTACCCATAACATCGTGCTGGACGCGGTGTGCTTTGGCCATTATCCCGAATGCAGCGGTACGCTTGGCGATTGTATCGCGCGTATTCCTCGAAAAGAACTGGAGGAAATAAACTTTAAACCCGACCTGATTGGACTAAATATTTATAATGGATGCAAGGTTTTGGCAGATCCGCAGGGCGAGCCTGTTTACGCCCAGCGAGAACGCGGCTTTCCGCTTACTGCGACCAAATGGCCTGTTACGCCCGAAGTAATGCGCTGGGGGCCACGTTTTATCGCAGAGCGTTACGGCCTGCCTGTTTGCATTGCGGAGAATGGGCAAAGCTGCAATGACCGCATTTTTCTAGACGGTAAAGTGCATGACCCTGACCGCATTGATTTTCTGCATCGCTACCTCTTGCAGCTGCGCGCCGCCTGTGAAGACGGTGTGGATTTGCGCGGCTATTTCGCCTGGTCCCTGACCGATAATTTTGAGTGGCACTGTGGCTATGGGGAACGCTTTGGGCTTGTCTATATTGATTATCCCTCACAAAGGCGCATCCCGAAAGACAGCGCACACTGGTTCGCACAAGTGACAAAAACAAACGGAAACGCGCTACCGTCTTAATGTCTACCGCATCCAATTGGACAAACGGGCTGTTAGGAGTGAGTTACAGTGAAAGGTGACCCTGAAGAGCGCGCTATTGCGCTAGGAGAATATATCGTCAAAATAGGCGAAACGGTGCGTAATGCAACTCCCGTATTTGGCATTTCCAAATCTACCGTACACACAGATGTTTCTTAATATGCAAGTGACTGCACTCTTTCAAAACACTTTATTTTAGCCATTTTTTCTGCATTAACCTGAAATCAAGAAACCCCGAAACAGCTTTCGCTGCTTCGGGGTTTCTTTTTTTATTTAATATATGCATTTGCAAAACGTGCGTCGGCTCTTTTCACAGGCTATCCTTTTTTGGTTTTACACCTTTGTGAATTTAAGCATCGACCTGTTCCAAAATTTCCAACACGGTAAGCACCTGTTCTTTTGGCACCCGCGGTGAGGGCTGATTTTCTTTTACACATTCGATAAAGTGGCGAAGCTCGGTTAAGTACCAACCGGTCGGCGGCACATTAATTCCGGTGGGGATTTTCACCTCGTCTTCCGTATCGAATACGTGTGGCGGCTCACCGAACTGGTAAACCGTTACCTGTGTGCCATCGTTGACGACCATCGCATTTTCAAAATAAACGCGCCAGCGAGCCGTAAATGGAATATCGGCATTCAGCCAACCGGCTTCCGCCACGACATTCAGTTTCCCAAAAGTATATGCAAACCGATACTGTTCTGCGTAGTCTTTACTTTCGCCACGGCAGCTTGTTACCTTTACCTGGTCGGGCTTGCCAAAAAGGCTCACAATCACATCCAAATCATGAATGTGCAAATCAAACGGTACAAGGCCGCTTTTGGATTTGTCAAACAGCCATCCCCCTTGTGCCCATTGCGGGCAGGCGGACAGGCGCTCAAAACAGGCATCCAAAGGTTTGCCATACACCCCTGTGGTCACCAGACGGTGTAGCAACTCTACTTCTTTCGTAAACTGCAACACCTGTGCCACATAAAGCTGTACACCTTTTTCTTCTGCCAGCGCAAACATGGCACGGGCATCCTCAGCAGAAAGTGCTACTGGTTTTTCCGTGATGGTATGTTTGCCTGCCAAGAGGCTTTCCATCACATGCTGTTTGTGCAAAAAAGTCGGTGTGCAAACATCCACAAGGTCAATTTCCTGCGCTGCCACCATCGCTGAGATAGTTTCATAAAGCGGCAGATTCCATGCCGCAGCATTTTCATGGTCTTTCGGTGAAGTGCCAACAACCGCCACTACCTCGCAGCCCTCAATATGGGCGTAATTGCTGTGATGTACCGTTCCCATGCCTCCGGCACCAACCAGTCCTATGCGTATCATAGTGTCCTCCTTTACAGCTCAAAGCCATGCTCGATAAGATACTTTGCTGAAGTTTCGACTGCCGCATTGATTTGCGCAAGGCTTTCAGGGCCAGCCTGGGTAAATTCAATTTCGACGCTGAACGGGCAATCATTGCCTGCCGCTTCTAGTTTTTGGAACACTTTGGGGAAATCAATATTTCCCTCCCCCAGTGCCGGGAAGTTCCATTCTCGTGTGCTGCCCGCTTTGTCTTTCAGGTGCATGTAGGCTACCTCCTCGATGCAGCAGCTCAAATCGTCTTGCGGAGCAACATCTCCGTAAAAAATAACGTTTGCGGTGTCGTAGTTGATTTTCACACGCGGCGAATCCACCAAGGCAACAATCTCTTTTAAAATACGCCCTGTGCTGTGGTCACCATGGGTTTCAAGCACCAGCGTCTGCCGATACTCTTCGAGATACGGCACCAATGCACGGATGTGACGCGCCACTTCTTCATTGCTTGCAATGGCTTTGTCTTCCAAGTGGGCTTCACCGACTGAAGACACGATATAATCACAGCCAAAAAACGCTGCTAGGCGAATATTAGAAACAAAATCCGAGATGCGTGCCGTGTCCATCAAATTGCAATGCCCACTCATTGCAAAAGGCATAAGCCCTGCCTTGTTCAGCTTTTCTTTGACCTGCCAAAGCCGCTCGAGAGGCATGGTGGGAAAGACGTGTTCTGTCCAGCCTTTGGTGGCTGTCAGCTCTATGTAATGGAACCCTGCCGCAGCTATGCCGTCGATGGCATCTTCTATGGAATAACCATGATAGCAATTAGAATTAACCGCAATGATACGTTTCATAAAAGCTCCATTCTGCCGCTTTCGCGGCTTTAATTTAAAGGCAGTACATGCCTTATCTCTGTTTACCTGTATCTCAAAACCACGGTAAAGCAAACGCGCTGAGCTCACAGCCCTGCGCGTTTGTACTTTTAAACTAAATCACAAATTGCTCAATATAGCGTTTAGAAAGACGCAGGCTATCAAGCACCCGGTCACGGCTGCTTTCAAAAGCTCGGTCCTCCACCTCAATGCAGGTGTAACCGTTATAGCCGATGTCATTGAGCGCGGATACATATTTCGCCCAATCCACATCGCCAAGCCCAGGCAGTTTGGGGGCCATATACTCGAGCGGATAGGCCATGATTCCCACTTCGCGCAGCTTATCCGGATACAGTTTAATGTCTTTGTAATGCACATGAAAGATTTTATCTTTAAACTCGTAAAGCGGTGCAAGATAATCCATCATCTGCCACACAAAGTGGCTCGGGTCGTAGTTCAGACCAAAGTAGTCACTTTCTGCAATTGCAAAAAGCTGGCGCCAAATTGCAGGTGTAGTGGCGAGGTTTTGCCCGCCCGGCCACTGGTCTGGCCCAAACAGCATGGGGCAGTTTTCAATGGCAATTTTTACTTTTCTTTCTTCGGCAAAGCGGATAATATCCGGCCAAACCTCGCGAAACAATGCGATATTTTCCTCTACGGTTTTGGACTGATCGCGCCCTACGAAAGTAGTTACCATGCCAATGCCCAGCCGATGGCTTGCATCAATTACCTTTTTCAGATGCGCAATGCAGGTCGCGCGCTTTTCAATATCCGGATCCATTGTATTGGGATAGTACGCGAGAGAAGAAATTTCAACTTTTTTATCTTTGCAATAATTGTGGATATAAGTAATTTTAGCTTCGTCCAGAGTATCCACATCAATGTGGCAGACTCCGGCATATCGGCGCTCTGCTTTGCCTTGCGGCCAGCAGGCTACTTCTACACATTCGTAGCCCATTTCACTTGCGGTGTCTATCATTTCCTCAAAGGTCCACCCGTCCAGAATGGCACTTACAAATCCCAGTTTCAACTAGATACGCCTCGCTTTACTGTGTTATTTTGATGCTTTGTCCGGTAGCGCTGGATTCGATGCTTGCAAAAACGGCCCTCATTGCCGGCAGAACAGACGCCCCCGAAATTTCTGGTGCTTTGTTTTCCGCAAGGCACTCTACAAACAGGTCAATCACACCAGATTTTGTCTGGTTGTCGTTGGTCTGTATTTTTTCCATTTCATAAAGAATCCGCTCGCCTGCCGCAGTGGTAATCTGGATAGCATAAGCAGGGTCGTCGTAAATGCGCATGCTGCCCGCAGTGCCATACAGCACAGTGGAGTTATCCTCGGCGCCGTAATAGGTCCAGCTTGCTGTCATCGTACCAGTGGCACCACCGCTCATCGTGTAGATGCAAATGGCATTGTCGTCCACACCAATCAGGTTGCCATTCGCGTCTTTTTTGTCCAGTGTTGTTACAGTTGCTTTGGTTTCTGCCACGGTTTCACCCAGCAGGTATTGAATCAAGTCTGTCTTATGAATGCCGAGGTCTGCCATCGCCCCCATTGAAGCCTTGTTTTTATCAAAGAACCAGGTGTTTTTGCCCGGGTCGATGCTCCAGCTCTCTGGCCCACCGTGGCCAAAAGTAGTGCGAAAGGTAAGCACTTTGCCAATGGCTCCGGCTAAAATCAGGTCTTTTGCTTTTTTATGTGCTTTGGTCAAACGCTGATTTTGCCCTATCATCAGGTATTTCCCGGCCTCTTGTGCCGCTTTCACCATCGCTTCGCAATCCTCCAGCGTGGTGGCCATCGGCTTTTCACACAGCACATGCTTACCCGCTTTGAGCGCAGCAATCGTAATCTCTGCATGAGAAACGTTTGCAGAGCAGACGCTGACCGCATCAATCTGCGGGTCGGCAAGCATGGCTTGGTAGCTAGGGTATACTTTTCCGCCATATTGTGTAGCAAAGGTTTCGGCGCGCTCGGTATTTAAGTCAAAAAAGCCCGCCATATGTACTTGTTGATTATCGGCATACTCCGGAATGTGGCGAACCTGTGCAATTTTCCCACAACCGATTATTCCAATGTGAAACATCGTGATTCCCCCCTTGGCTTTTATTATCAGGAAGCGCTTTCTTTTTTCTGCAGCAGCACCGCACCAATGACGATAACACCTTTGCAGGCCTCGCGTAAAAACGGGGGTACGCCCATCAGGTTAAGCAGGTTATTCATTACTGCGATAATCAACATGCCAAGCACGGTACCCACGATCGAGCCCTTGCCGCCAGACATGCTGGTACCGCCCACGATAACCGCAGCGATAGCATCCATCTCATATCCGCTGCCTGCGTTCGCATAGTCCATCGAGCCAATACGGCTTACCTGCAACACTGCTGCGAGGCCAACCAGTGAGCCCATAAGCGCATAAACGCGGCGTTTCACTTTTTGCACATTCACGCCCGAAAGTTTTGCCGTGCGCTCGTTCGAGCCTACTGCAAACACATGACGGCCAAAGGTGGTTCGCTTGGATACAACGTGCAGCAGGTAAGCAAGCAATCCCCAGTAGAGAATCGGCATCAGCATCTGACCGCCGATTTCAAAACTGGCAATCTGCAAAAACGGTTTGGGCACTGTGGGGGTATACCCCTGCATAAATTGCTGCGTCACACTGCGGCAAATTTTCATGGTGCCAAGTGTCGCAATAAACGGCGGCAGCTTGCCTTTTGTAATCAATAATCCGGTAATTTCGCCAAGCATGGTACCAAACCCTGCTGCAACCAGAATGCCGATTGCAAAAGCGGGTACACCGCTTATGCCAATGCCTGCAAGGATGCCTTTAGCGCCGGAATCAATGAACATCATCAATACAGCACCAACAGCTACAAGAGTGGAACCGACAGCAAGGTCGATACCGCCCGAAATAATGACAAAGGTCATACCCAAGGCAATAATGCCAACACCGGCGTTGTTGCGCAGAATGTTGACCCAGTTGCGGGCCCATACGTTGAACCATGCACCAATGGATGAGAAATCAAAGCCCAGTGCAATCGTTTGCAAAACTATCATCACCAGCAGAGCAATGCCGGTGCTGAACAAGGGATGATTCATCCACATATCCCGGAACCATGAGAAAAAACTGGTTTGCTTTTTTGTTGTGGTTTTCATATCTGTTATTCCTTTCTGAGGAGCTGTGCTTGCGCCGCCTGCCCGCAAAGAGCAGCAGCCAGGGTTCCTTTACGCTTTATCGCTTTGCAGCACATCTAAGCAGTTTCATGCGCTGTCTGGTCACCACCAGTGGCAAGCCGCATCATCTCGTGCTCGTTCATCTGCTCGCCGCTTACCTCGCCAATCAGCCTGCCATGGAACATGACAAGAGAGCGGTCACATACCCGGATAATCTCCTGCGCCTCGCTGGAAAGTACAACGACAGCCACCCCTTTTTTCGCCAGTGCAAGAATGATGTCGTAAATTTCTTCTTTCGCGCCCACGTCAACGCCTTGGGTCGGGTTATCTAAAATCAGCACTTTCGGGTTTGCACTAAGCCATTTTGCCAGCACCACTTTTTGCTGGTTACCGCCCGAAAGGCTGGTGATAAGGTCTGATTTGTTGCCCATCTTAATATGAAGCTCTTCTTTTTGACGGTCAAATTCTGCATGCTGCTTTTTGCGGTCAATAAAGCCCCAGCGGGCAAGCAATGGCCAGGTTACAATTGAACCATTGTCGAGAATGCTCATATCGCCGATGATACCATTTTCTTTGCGGTTGCGCGGCAAATACCCCACGCCCAGCCGCATGGACTGCATTGTGCTGGTGATTTTCACGGGCTTTCCTTCCAGATATACCTGCCCGGTATAGCTCCCTCCTGCCCCAAAAATCGTCTGGAACAGTTCGCTGCGGCCATCGCCCAGCAGCCCGGTAACACCGAGCACTTCGCCGGCGCGTACGCAAAAGGAAATATCCGCAAACCCGCTGCCGGTTAAATGTTCGCCGCGCAGCACATCGTGAGAAAATTCTGCGCTTTTGCAAAGGGCTTCGGTGCGCACATTGTGTCCAACCATGTGGCGCGCCAGCTCGTCAATCGATGTTTCCGGCACTTTGCCCGCGGCTACCATATTGCCGTCGCGCAGTACGGTGTAGCAATCGCAGATTTCCATTACTTCTTTGAGTTTGTGAGAAATAAAAACAATACCTACACCCTGTTCACGCAGGGTGCGCATCATTTCAAAAACGCGCTCGATTTCAGGGTCTGTCAATGATGTCGTCGGTTCATCCATAATAATAACCGAAGCATCCATCATCATCGCACGGCTAATCTCGACGATTTGCTTATAAGAAGCGTCCAGGTCCCGTACCATGGTTTTAGGATCAAGCGAAATACCAATGCGGTCAAAAACGGCCTGCGTTTTTTCTATCATCGCCGCTGCATCTAAAAGACCGCGTTTGGTTTTCAACTCTCGCCCAATAAACATATTTTCGTAAATTGCGAGGTCATTGATCAGGCTAAGCTCCTGGTGAATAAAAGCAATACCCGCATCAAGAGAATCGGACGGGCATGCGAACGACTGCACTTTGCCATCTAGCAGGACACTGCCGGAATCTGCGGGCAATACCCCGCCCAAAATATTCATCAGCGTAGATTTGCCTGCGCCATTTTCGCCAAGCAGCGCACAAATTTCGCCACCCCGCAATGTAAAACTAACGCTTTTAAGTACCGTGTTGCTGCCAAAAGACTTGCAGATATCGCGCATCTCCAGCGTCATGCTATCACTTCCATTTCTTCAAGTAAGGGGCTATGGCATTGCCATAGCCCCTATACTCGGTCTGTTACAGATTAGTACGGGGAATTTTCGTCCAGGTACTCGGTGTAATTGTCTTTATCCACGATGGTGGTGGGAATGATTTTGATTTTCTCGACCTGTTTACCGTTGAGTACATCCAGTGCCATGTCCACAGCGTCGCGAACCATGGCCGGGCTGTACAGGGCGGATTCAATCCAGAGGTCTTTATACTCGGGCATCATCTTGAAATATTCCTGGCTGCCGCCGCCACCGGTAACAACTTTGATGTCGCTGCGGCCGCTCTCTTTGATGGCCTGCAGTACGCCGATAGAAGTCTCGTCGTCCATAGAATAAACAGCATCAATTTTGGAGTTGCTGGTAAGGATATCTGCAAAATCTTTCAAGCCGTCTTCACGGGTGAACTGGGTTGCATAGGTTACAATGTTCATGTCGGGAGCCAGCTCAGCGATGGTATCCATGAAGCCTTTTTTGCGGAGCTCAGAAACAGAGCCGGAAGTCGGTACTTCGAGCACAACAACGGTGCCCTCTTTGCCAATTTTGTCAACGATGTATTTTGCACCTTGAACGCCCATGTCCTCGTTATCGCCGGATACACGGTATACGCCGTCTGCTGCAATTTCGATGTCGAAGTTAACAACGGTGATGCCTGCATCGAGTGCTTTCTGGATGGGCACTTCCATGCCTTCCCACTGCGGGAATGCAACGATTGCTTCGGCGCCCCAAGTCATCAGGTCATCCAGCTGAGTGGTCATTTCTTCTGCGTTGTTGCTGGTGTAAAGTTTGTAATCCACCTGGTCTGCCAGCTCTTTGCAGCGTGCTTCTGCATTATAAGCAACAGCTGCTACCCAGCCGTGTGTAACAGCCGGTGCGAGGATGCCGATTTTGTGGGCACCGCCGGCTACTGCGCTGTCAACAGCGGAAGAAGCCCCGGATGCAGGTGCGGAAGCGGGTGTGCTGGAAGCGCTGCCGCCGCATGCCACCAAGGAAAGCGCCATGACGGATGCAAGAGCAAGTGCGAGTAACTTTTTCATTGTCTGGTCCTCCTAATTTTGTGTTTTACTTTTATTCCAAGGCGTGGTTTGACGCCGAAGAATCTCGAAGAATGATTTTGTGCTCTAAGAAAACGTGGCTTGGTATACCGCCTGCAATCTTCTTGAGCAGCATTTCGCAGGAAGTTTTGCCAAGCGAATAACCCGGCTGGCTTACGGTAGTCAGCATCGGCTGAAACATCGTCGCGTAAGAAACATCGTCAAAGCCGACTACCGTCAAATCCTCTGGCACCCGCAGCCCTAATTCGCTCGCAGCACGCAAAGCGCCGAGCGCAATCATATCGGAAATACAGAACACCGCGGTAGGTCGCTTAGGCTGGCAAAGCAGCTCTTTTACTGCGCGCACACCGGATAAGAAGTTGTAGTCTGCATCAGCATAGGCAAAGCAGACTTCATCCTGTGCAAGCCCTGCTTCTGCCACCGCCTGCCGAAACCCGGTTTCGCGCTGCTGGGTAGAGATAAACTCGTTGACAGAACCTGCAAAGCCGATACGCTTGTGTCCCAGTGACACCAGGTACTGAATCACCTGCTTTGCTGCGCTGACATTGTCGATAGAAACATGCCCGATAGATTCATCCTCGCAATATTCGCAGCACTGTACAATCGGGAAGTTTTTCGCAAGGCGAGGAACATATTGGTCATTGCGCGTGGTGTCCAGCAACAGCGCTCCATCGGCATTGCCGCAGCGCAACAACTCAAAATATTCTTTGGCTCGTTCCTTATCTCCGTTTGTTACGCACAGCATCATGTTGTAGTTGTTCTTTTTGGCTGTGTCTTCAATACCAGTAATGATGTTGGCATAATAGGGATTTGTAATATTAGGCACAAAGACAAGCAGCATCCGGCTTTCCTGCCGGCGTAGGCTGCGCCCCCAAACGTTGGGGTGGTAGCCTAGTTTTGCGATAGCAGCATTAACACGCTGCTGTGTTTCCTGTGTTACTTTTGGGCTTTGGTTAATCACCCGCGAAACGGTTGCGACCGAAACGCCCGCCTCTTTTGCAACTTCTTGAATCGTGTGCATGGCATACCTCCGATGAAAAGTGATATCCAGCTTGTGAAAACTGTTATGTTTTCATCTTAAAGCGTGTGGTTTCGACTGTCAATGCCAAGAAAAGCCGTGCCACGCGCTTAAAGGTCACCGTGCTGGGAAATTTGAAAATAAAAAATGTATATCACAATTTGTAATCGTTTACATCTGCATTATAAATAAAAGCACTAATAATTCCTGATTTTTCAACAACATTTTTTATTCTTCAGATAATTACGAGTGCGAAATGTAATTGATTACATTCACATCTTAACATTCTATACAAAAATTGTAAATACTGTATCGTATTTTTTAATCATTCTGTATCTTTTTCGTGTTTATCTCCAATCTCTATGTTTTTTTGCTGTAAATTCTGCACAAGTGAAACCTGTATTTTGCTCTTTTAGGCCTTAGCGGGCTAAGTGTGGTTACCACTGTATTCCACTTTTTCACTGATAGATTTATCCTGTTTTTCTTATCCCCTTCTGCAAAGTCTAAGACTTCCTCAAAAATGAGTGCATAGTGTGCAAGCGATGGCAAATAAAAAACATTCGCACCGGCTTACACCCTGTGCGAATGTTTTTTGATTTATAATAGACAATTTGCTTTTGTGTTGCTTTATCGTTTGGTTTACACTTTAGTTTTGGGTGCAGACAAATTGTTTGCCAGTAAATTTTTTTGATAGGCGCCCAGATGCTGATACATTTCCTGTCGCAGAGGGTTGCGTCTGCTTTTTACAATCTGTGACATTTCGTACACAAACACCGCAATATTTACAATTAAGGCAAGTGCACTTAATGCAAACCATGCTGTCGGGTTGTAGGTCGCTGTAATCCCAAAGGAGGGCAGCGCTTGGTAATCCACCGCAAGCGAAAACATGCCGAACAATGCAAGCGTTTGCGCACGGTGCTGTAGCCAAACGCCGCGCTTTGCAGCAATTTCAGCCACTGCACTTGCCGCGATGAGCGCCACACCGGCATACATGGACCGGGTGGAAATGCAGTTGTAACAATAAGCGATATTCCATAAATCATACGCAAGAATCCAAAACCATAACTGGTCGGGCCAAACCATATCCCGGGATGGAGTTTGTGCCACCCGAATGCCCATCCACCCTGTCAGTGTCAGCAGCAAAAAGACACCTGCCAGCGCATTGAGCAAATTCCAGGGACCACCAAGAAGCATCACTCCTCCGGCATCCACCGTCGGGGTTTTATAGCGTTCAAACACCTCCAGCTCACGTGCAATAGCTTCCACAATATTAATTGCTAAAATCGCCACAGGAAAATACCATGCAAACTTCCGTTTGCCCCATTTGGTATAACGAATGGCCATAAACCCAGTGACGCCCAGTAAAGCAGAATAAGTTTTGACAACGCCAAACCATGTTTTACTGGAAGGGCTACTAACCACACCTGCTGCAATTAACCCCACCAAAACAACCGGGAAAATACAGTAAGCGGCAATCGCAGCTGCCTTACTGCGCCGTGTCAGCTCGTTAACCGCCACCAGAGCCGCCACCAGCAAAAGCAGCGTGATGATTGTGGCAGCGCTGTAACCTTGAAAAAAGAAGCCCATACTTACCACCTTCCTGCGTGTTAAAGCATAATCTCCACATCACTCACAGGGTACGATTTGCATGAGTGCAGATAGCCAAAGGCTTCATCCGCCTTGCGCTGCAAAATGCCTTGTGCCAAAAACACCTTGCCGGATACCAGTTTGACACGGCACAGGCTGCACTCACCGCTGCGGCAGCATACGTTGACACGTACCCCTGCTCGTTCCAGCGCGGTCAGCAGCGACTCACCGGATTTGGCCTCAATGACACGCCCATCTACCGTAAGGCGGAATATTTCCTGCCCTGTCAAATCTACCGGCCACCCCGGCTCTTTTGTAATATCCCGCTGTGCGCCAAACATTTCACGGCGTATTTTTTTAAGTGGCACACCCATGCCAAGCAATTCGCTTTTGCAAAAATCGTTCATCACCTGCGGGCCGCAGATGTAGCAGGTTCGCTCTGAAAAATCCGGCACCAGCCGCGCGATACGAGCGGCGTCAATAAAGCCTTGCTCCCCGCTCCAGCCTTCTGCCGAATCCGAAAGAACGAGATGATAAGTAAAGTTTGGATGCTCTGCCGCGTAACCCGAAAGCTCTTCATGGAAGAGGGCATTTTCTACATTGCGGCACCCATAAAGCAATGTGACCTCACGATCCAGCCCGGCATCGATGATTTCACGCAGCATGCTCATAAAGGG
This sequence comes from Pygmaiobacter massiliensis, assembly GCF_900199435.1. Taxonomy (GTDB): domain Bacteria; phylum Bacillota; class Clostridia; order Oscillospirales; family Ruminococcaceae; genus Pygmaiobacter; species Pygmaiobacter massiliensis. Next base: position 1,048,671 of record NZ_OAML01000003.1, on the reverse strand, counting down.
AGTAATGCCGCTGCCGCCTGCCAAAAACAGCGACCGCTTACTGTGGAAAACCGGTTGGTACCGAAATACACCTGCCGGGCCATTGGCGGTAAAGGTATCCCCTTCTTTCACCTCGTCCAGCATATAATCAGAAACGAAGCCATCTTTGGTACGCGCAACTGTGATTTCGTAATAAGCGCGCTGACGCGGCGAAGAGCAGATGCTATACGGTCGGCTGGTGCGTACACCGTCAATTTCGGCAAACAGGTTAATGTACTGCCCTGCCTCGAAAGGCGGCAAATAACCATTTTGCGAAGAAAGTCGAATCACTTTTGCCTGCTTACCGGTATCTGCGACAGAACTGACGACAAGGTTCAGCTCTTTGGTATGCAGCGGAGCAATGCGGACATCCGCCTCGTTACCTGCCGTAATTTTATCTTGCGAAACCTCACGCATCACGCGTATGTTCTCTAAAATTTCTTCTCCGTGCACCAAAGTGCCCAGCAACGTTTCTTTGATTGATTTTGCCATTATTACACCTCCAGAGCAATCTTGGTTGCCACTTTATCGGCAAAGAGATAGTTCGGGCCAAATCCACAGGCATTTACCCAGCCGCTGGCAAACTCAAGGTTTGGAATTTTGCTTTCTGCCGGGAAGAAGAACACAGAGGACATCACGTCTTGCTCGTATCCGTAAATCGCTCCGCCGGGATGGTTTAAGTAGCGCATATGAGTCAGCGGGGTTGCAACCTCCATCTCTTCAATATGGTCGGTAAATCCGGGATACATTTTTTCCAGACGCGCAACAATTCGCTTGCCGGCCTCGTATTTCTTCTCATAATACTGCTCTGGGGTCAGTTTTTCCCATTCGGCGCTGTATTTCAGCGTTCCGGCGGTAATAATGCTGGTTCCCGGCGGCGAAATCTCCGGGTCGTCTACCGTGTAGCAGGTCGCGACCAGCGGATCTTTTTCCGGCAAAAGCTTGTAGGCATCCTTGAAATCCTCGTTGGCATCAAAGCTTTCATAGTTCAGCGTAAACGAAGTCGCAAAGCCGATTTCTTCCGGCGTGCAGTCCAGGCCGATAAAGCAGGTCAGTGCCGAAATGCCGATAGTGTAGGGACGCAGGTATTCCTGTGCTGCCTGTGGCACCTCTTCCGGCTGCAGCAGTGCGCCGTAGGTTGCCAGCGGCGAAATATTGGAGATGATTTTGCTTGCCCGGTACTCTTCCCCTTTTTCATCCACCACGCCAACAGCAGCTCCACCTTCCAGCACAATGCGCTCCACCCCGCGGTTGAGGTGCACCACACCGCCCATCCGCTGCACAGCATCCATAATTGCCTGGTTCATCATCATGGATGTGCCGCGCAGATAGAAAGGTTTGTCTTCCATATAAATATTGGTACACTTTGCAAGAATCGACCACGGAAATCTCGCGGGCGGCATGCCCATAAAGCACCAGTAGGCACTTAACGCAAGCTGCAACTTGACATCTTTGAAAAATTCGTCCAGCACCTCTTGTGTACTTTTCAGCGCATAGCGTGCCAAGGTAGGATACATTTTAGGAAATCCCATTTTCATGATGGCTTTTTTGGCAGCACTGGGTTCACCCGTGCTTTGAGCACTCTTTTCAGCAAACGCGGCGGATTCTGAACAAAACGCGTATACTGTTTCGAAATAACGCAGAATGGATTCCTTTTCCTGCGGGAACTGTGAGCACAAAAACGCCTCGCAGTTTTTACGGTCGGCCGGGATGCTGATGCCGGTTCCGTCCGGAAAATTGACACGGAACAATTCTTTAATTTCAATCCATTCAATTTGATTTTCTATACCATAACGCCGAAACAGCTCGCGCAGCGGGCCGGGCTTTTCCGGCGTTCCCATGCTGCTCAGCTGGTGCAGCGCTACCTCAAATTCAAAACGCCCCCGGCGAAAACTGGTACCACAGCCCCCGGGAATATTGTGCTTTTCAAAAAGAATTACCTTTTTGCCCTTTTCCGCTAAGGTTGCGGCGCAGGCAAGGCCGCCGTTACCGGCTCCAATAACAATGGCATCATACTGTTGCATTCGTTTTGTTCCTCCTATCAATTTTCTATGGTCTATATCTTCAACGAAGAAAAGGTAAAAGAAATTCCGCCGTTTGAAAAAGTAAGGAAAAGTGCTGTCGCAATCAGTGCAAGGTTAAGTATCATCAAGGTAATCTGTACCGGCTTTTGCTTTGTCCACGCCACAAATCGAGCAAAGCTCTGGTCATGGAATTCACGCTCGAACCATTCTTTCGCACCAATTTGCAGCCAGCCGCCAATGGCAAGCGAGTTTGCGCGCAAAAGCAGCCACATGCCAAGCCCACCATAGGCACCCAGCCAAAGCGTGCAAATAGCGCCAATCAGCGGCGCGCTCAAAAAGCCAATATGCATCAGTGCAACCGAATCACTAAACTCATTGGTTACAAAAATCCAGTTCCATAAGGTGTAAGCAAGCACATATAGCGCCGTTACCAGGGGCACTACGCCCGTTGCGATGTAATAATCCCCTACTGCCGCATCAAACAGCCAAGTGCCTTTTAATGCAATTACGCCGATTGCTACCGCGAAACCGGAAATAGCATTGTACATTTTTTTGTGGCGCAGCAGATCGGTAAACGTAGCTTCCAGAATGTTTACGATAAGCATCAGCATGATGACATCTACATAGACCTGCGGATTAAACCACCGAAGTGCCGCAAACACAATCAGTATCCGCATCGCGACTAGGGTCATCAGCTTCATCTTTTCAAAAAAGACGGGCTTTGCCAAGGTAAGTACCAAAACAGAGGGAATGACGATGAGCGGAAGATTGGCATAGATGGGATAAAATGCGGCCAAAAGTGCCATGCCAGAAATGGCCGCCGTGAACATGATCAGCTTAAATAAAACTTCCACCTTCTGTTTGGCCGCGCTTTGGGTCGTGTGCATACAATATTCCTCCTTTATTTTACATGCATTAGCATGCGTTTAACGAAAATCTCCCTCTTGTTTGATATTTTTTTAACAGCCTTGGGTGAAAAAATTACGCCACAATATCACTTGGTTTGTGGCGCAGAAACTTGCCTTCTTTCTTATCTTATTTTCATTATGTCATCCGCAAAATGCCCGCACCATCATTTCACAGAAATCATCTAACCTCTGCTTATCATCGACTGTGTGTGCCCAGGTATTGGGAGCGCTTGTCGCCATCTTTTGCATCAGGCCCAGCAATCCGTCGTAGGCATTGTAATATAGCCGCTCCACATACTCACGGTTCTTTACTGAGCCATCCCGCAGGCCGGTGTGGATGGCCTGGCTGAGCGGGCCTTCGCACTGGTCAAACGGGGCTGGGGGTTTGTTGGCAATCAGCGCAGCCATACCATTTCTGTGCAGATACACCTCTGCTTCTTGTATAAAAACAATTTTTTCTTTTGCGGCAAAGTACTGGCTGGCATAAGCTTTGAGCACGGCTTCTATTTGCTGTGCGCCTTTTAAAGCTTTTACTGCGCTGGAAGCGTATACTCGCTCTGACTCCTGCATGGTTTGCGACCAAAACAAAAGAGCAACCGCCAAAACCAAATCCTCTTTTGTTGCAAAATACCGATAAATAGAGCGTTCTGTTAAACCGGCAGTTTTTGCGATGGTAGAAATTTTTGTATTCTCAATGCCGTAGCGCAAAAAACATTGCAAAGCAGCTGCAACCACTTTTTCTTTGTTTTGCTCACGTAACTCTTCTAAAGACATGCGCACTTCCCTAATCTACTGTAATATAGTTGTCAGTTCAACTGACACTTATATTGTAGCTTAGATTTTTGCAGCTTGCAAGCACCTTAGCGTCGGCGTTCTTCCAAATTAATTTTGATTTCTTTGGTGGTAGTTAACAACGCTTTAAGTTTATTGCTTAAAGCGCAAGTATTTTTGCTGAAACGTTCAGAAATACCGGTTACTTTTTGACAAGAAGCTTTTCGGCTGTTTTAGAACCATTTTCTAGGCTATTCGATTAAAATGCTCATTTACATTATACGCTCTTAGAAGCACAGGAAAAGAATAGCTTTTCTATTTTCCCATAGCAATGGCACCAGCTTTTTCTCCTTGTAAACTCTGGTAATCTATTCTCTTTTTGGTATTTAAACAAGCCCGCTACCAAATGATATGTTTTGCATATCGCCCTTTTTCCGGCAAACAAATTGTCTAAATAGTAAAGAAAATTTTGCTTATTTCTCCACTGTTCTAATCCTAAATGTTTGACGCATACAATTGGACAAACGGGCTGTTAGGAGTGAGTTACAGTGAAAGGTGACCCTGAAGAGCGCGCTATTGCGCTAGGAGAATATATCGTCAAAACAGGCGAAACGGTGCGCAATGCAGCTACCGTGTTTGGCATCTCCAAATCTACCGTACATAAAGATGTAACAACAAGACTGCGCAAGATAGATCGATCGCTTTGGCGGGAGGTCTCCAAGGTGCTGCAAAAAAACAAAGAGGAGCGACACCTGCGCGGCGGGCTTGCCACTCGTCACAAATACCACCCAGAGCGGGATGAGGAAACACCGCAGGCATAGCGACAACCTGCGAGTTTCGTCTATGGCGTGTCCTGGTTTGTGTGATATAATCAAATTGGATTGTCGGGCAGCCAGCCTATTGCAGCATTGCCTGCTGGGCGTTGGCCGCAAACAGGGCACCGTGGGGGATGAAAAAAATGTGGGCAGTTTACGCACTGCTCAGCGCTGTTTTCGCCAGTTTAACGGCGCTTTTCGCAAAGGTCGGCATTACCGGAATCAACTCAACCCTTGCCACCGCGGTGCGCACCGTTTTTGTGCTGATTATGGCATGGGGCATGGTCGCGATTACCGGGCACGGACAGGGTCTGCGTGAGCTTTCGGTCAAAAGCTGGTGTTTTCTTGCGCTTTCCGGCATTGCAACCGGCGCATCTTGGCTTTGCTATTATAAGGCGATGCAAACAGGGCCGGTAACCTCTGTTGTCACCATTGATAAGTTCAGCTTGGTGCTTACCATGCTTCTTGCCGCGGTGTTCCTTGGCGAGGCGTTTAACTGGAAAACAGCACTGGGGGCCGGACTGATTACAGCAGGCACTTTGCTGGTAGCCTTTGCAAAATAAACAGAAAAAACAGCTGTACACGGGCAGACAATCTGCGCGGTGTACGGCTGTTTTTGTCTTATGGTCGGTAAATATGTCACGCGGGGCAGATGTTTTGCATACCTTTGATTAAGGAGGTATGTCTGTTATGAGCACTGGTTATCTTCAGTTATTTTCTCGTTCCGCACGCGACGGCATCCCGGTGGATGCTGTTACCGCCACTATAACCTCAGCCACCGGCACTGTCATTACCGTAGTTACCGATGAGGGCGGCTATTCCGACCCCATTGCGTTACCCGCCCCTGATAAAGCGTTTTCTTTGGACGAAAACAACCGCACTGTTTTGCCCTATGCCGTTTATACTGTATCGGCAGAGAAAACAGGTTGGGAAAACTTCATCGTTGAAAATATTCAGGTATTTGCAGAAGAAAATGCACTAATGTATCTGGAAATGGAGCCTCAAAATCAGGAGTCGGTCGTACGGGCCGCACCTGAAATGTTCGATGTTCCGGTACATAGTCTGTTTAAAGGCGACGGCGGCAGCGGCCCCGAGCCGAAAGTTTTTTGCGACTCAAGCGAATTCGTTCTGCGCGAAGTCATCATTCCCACCAATGTAATCGTACACCTTGGCCGACCCACCAGCAGCGCACAAAACGTAACCGTATCGTTCCGCGACTATATCAAAAACGTTGCCAGCAGCGAAATCTACCCCACCTGGCCGGAGGAAAGCCTCAAGGCTAACATCTATGCCCAAATCAGCCTTGCGCTAAACCGCGTTTTCACTGAATGGTATCCCAGCAAGGGCTATCCTTTCACCATTACCAACTCCACCAGCTATGATCAATATTTCGTCTATGGTCGCAATATTTTTGATTCTGTCAGCAAAGTGGTCGACGACATCTTTAATACTTACATTCGCAAATCCGGCACCGTAGAGCCTTTTTACGCCGAATACTGCGACGGCAAAATTGTACCTAACTGCCCAGGCATGAAACAGTGGGGCACCAAGACTCTTGCAGACCAGGGTAAAACCGCCCTGCAAATTTTGCAATATTATTACGGCAACAGTATAGAGCTGATTACCACCAATAACATTCAGGCGATTCCTTCCAGTTACCCCGGCACCCCGCTGCGCCTGGGCAGTACTGGCACAGATGTAAGCATTATGCAGCGGCAGCTCAACCGTATCAGCAAAAACTATCCTGCGCTGGGTACTTTGCAGGTTAACGGCACTTTTGATTCCGCAACCCAATCTAGCGTGAAAAATTTTCAAAAGCAATTTTCACTTACGCAAGACGGCGTTGTGGGCAAGTCTACCTGGTACAAAATCAGCTACATTTATGTTGCAGTCAAAAAGCTGGCAGAGCTAACCAGCGAAGGCGAGAAGCCGACAGGCCTTCCGTCCACCGGCACTTACCCGGGCACAGCCCTTAAGCAGGGCGATACCGGTGCCAACGTCAAGCGTGTGCAATTTTACCTTTCTGTACTATCGGAGTTTAACAGCAGTATTCCTACGGTGAGCATTGACGGCATTTTTGGCCCTGCTACAACCGCTGCGGTAAAAGCATTCCAGGCCACTGTACCCACCACGCAAGACGGCGTTGTCGGCCCTGTTACCTGGGCAGCACTGTACAACGAATTCATGAGTACAGAAAGTGATATCACTCCCCCCGGCACCGATTGGATCGGCCAATATCCCGGCACCCCGCTGCGGGTTGGCAGCACCGGCACCGAAGTGCAGCTTGCACAGTTCTTCCTCACCGTACTCAGCAGCTCGTATCCGGATATCCCTGCCATTAGCCCGGACGGCATCTACGGTTCTGCTACTGCGAATGCGGTCATCAAATTCCAGAATAGGTTCTCGCTTGCTGCAGATGGTGTAATCGGCAAGGCAACCTGGGATAAATTGTATGAGGTATACGCCGATCTCGTAAACGGCGTACTTGACCCGAACGAAACCCCGGGCGTCTATCCCGGTGCTCCGCTTACTGTTGGCAGTACCGGTCAAAAGGTGAAAGAGGTGCAATTTTATCTCTTTTTACTCTCTGCCTACTATTCATCCATTCCGCGCATTGCTTATGACGGTGTGTTCGGTGTGGCAACCCAAAACGCCGTTATTGCTTACCAAAAGCTCGCAAACCTCACGCAGGATGGCATTGTTGGCCCTGCAACTTGGCAGTCAATTTATATTTCTGTCATTCGTTTGCGCACCATAGATGGGCCTATTGTGACATACACCATCTCTGATACCCCCTCTTACACCTTAAAAGAAGGCATGAGCGGAGATGTGGTAAGCTTTGTACAGCAGATGCTGGACCTTGCCGACGACTACTACGACTCCATCCCGGAAACAGATAATTCCGGCTATTACGGCCCGGATACCACATTGGCTGTTAAGGCGTTTCAGCAGCTTTTCGCTTTGCCCATTACCGGAGAGGTCGACACGGAAACCTGGAATACCATGGTGCAAGTTTACAAAGAATTACTCGTCGCATCCGGCGGAGAGCTGAGCGTTGCAGCGGGCTCATACCCCGGCTACGTGCTTGGGTACGGCAGTGCCGGCCCGGCCGTGCTTGAGCTGCAGTATTACATTGAATCCATTGCCGAGCGTTATTGCGCAATCGACTTTTTGGATGAGGATGGATGGTTTGGCCCGCAAACCGAACAGGTCGTAATAGATTTTCAGCAAGCGTTTGGGCTGCCGGTGACCGGCGTGGTCGATGAAGCCACTTGGGAAGTTATCTATGGTTACTATCTGCAAATCACTGGAAGGGCGGTATCTAAATTGAAAATTTTCGTTTACGACCAGTATGAAAATAAATTCTACATCTTCTACCGCGACCTCACCGACCCGATGCCTTATTCCACCGGGCGCACTCTTCTGGTGCGTGAGTTCCGCGGCTCGAGCAAGAGCAATACCCTATGGACAACAACCCGTGCAATGGAAAGCTGGAACGAAACCCGCGAAACCTATGGCTCTGGGATTCCCGTCGGCTATGCCTTCAAGCGCATTTGGGAGGGTGGCCATGGCACAACCAGCCAGCACTATGCCGGCGTTGCCTTTGATGTTGGGCAAACGCTGACTGCCGCACAGCGCCGCCGCATTTGGAACGTGGCCTACGACCTTGGCGTATGGGGCTACGTTGAGCCGCTTTCGATGACGCCAACCTGGGTACACTTTGACCGGCGTTATGGCACACCTGCCTGCGGTGGTACTTCCGGCTACCCGACCGTGCGCAATGGCAGCCGCAGCACCTACGTGCTGATTTTGCAGGACGCTTTAAACGCCCTGGGCTACAGCACCAAGACACTGGACGGCATTTTCGGCAACAACACCCTTACCGCACTCAAAGCCTTCCAGCGCGACAACGGCCTGACGGCAGACGGTATTTGCGGCTGTGCTTCCTGGCGCAAGATTGCGAACGCTGCGGTAGGCATTGGCAGAACGCCCACTGTCATTGATTAAATCCCCAGGCAGCGAAATTCGCACTATGCAAATTGTATTTTAAACAACAAAAAACCGGTATGCAATGCATACCGGTTTTTATTGCTTTTCTTAAGCTTACAATTAAGCAGCTTTGGAAGAAGAAGCAGCAGCCTCGGAAGAAGCAGCCTCGGAGGAAGCAGCCTCAGAAGAAGCAGCCTCAGAGGAAGCAGCCTCGGAAGAAGCAGCCTCGGAAGAAGCAACTTCAGAAGAAGCAGCGGAAGAAGCAGCTACGGAAGAAGAAGCCGGAGCCTCTTTTTTGCCGCAAGCAACGAGGGACAGTGCCAGAACGAGCACCAGAGCAATAGCAATGATCTTTTTCATAAGAAAAGAACCTCCAAAATTTTTGTTTTATTATCTAGCCGCCTCAAAGGCAAACCAGAAGGAACGCTTGTTATTATAGCATTTTGCACAGCCAGTTCAACCCTTTTTCACACAAAGTAACCAATTGTAACGTTTCTTACACAGTTCTTTCACAGACAATTGCACAAATCTCTAAAATAGTTTTACTTGTATGTCGCTTTTTGTTACTTGTGCTACACTCTCTTCATTGTCGTATTTTTCCTGTAAATTATTTGTAAGGCTCGAATAGAGAGAAAAAAGAGAAAAACCAGCAAACTTTTTTATTAGTCTGCTGGTTTTTTGAGGTTTTTCATCTCTTAATTCTCTACAAAATTTCGTATTTCAAGGGATTTCTTTGCAGATTTTTAGCAGTTTTTTGTTTTATTCAATTAAGATTTAACTGCAATGCAAAAAGCAATTTTTGAAAGTTTTTGCAAAATTCTTCTGTCTGTTCTGCTGTTCGTTTTGCCGGGCCTTTACCGTGCTTGCCTGCTCGTCGCTGTTTTGCTGCCGCCGCGCGCTGCTCCAGCAAAAGCCCAATATTAAATTCGTTATACACTAAACCATTTTGATTCATCGCATGAGCCCCGCGTGCAAGGCACATGGCGGCCAAGCCGTAATCTTGCGTTATGGCAACATCGCCCCTCGCTAGGCGATTGACCAGTGCATAATCTACACTGTCCGCTCCTTTGCTTACGATTACCGTTTCTGCACCCGGGCGTGTAATCTCATGTGAGGTGTCGCATAGCAGCACTACTTTTACCTTTTGCGCATGCGCAATTTGCACGGCTTCGGTCGTCACCGGGCAAGCATCGGCATCAATAAATACAGTCATACCGTTTCCTTTCTTTTGCTGTGAAAGCTTTCGCCAAAGGCAGCTCCACCCAAAATAAGCAACGCGCCCAACAGCTGTGGCAGCTGCAGTCTTTCCCCTAAAAACAAGGCCGAGAACACCAGCGCTGAAGCAGGGTCAATATAGCTAAGCAGTGCACTGGTTTGCGCCGGCAACTCTTCGATAGCGGAAAAGAACAGATAACACGCAAGCCCAGTGTGTACTACACCAAGCAAAATCAGTGCAGCCAAAGGCAGTCCCATGGGGGGAAGAGATGGCTGAATGCCGCTGAATGCAAGATAACCTGCCATAACTGCTGCCGCGCCCACCAAGCGCACCAGTGTCGTTTCCAGCCCTGAAAGGTCACGCACAAATTTGCCCAATAACATGAGTGTTGCATAAAGTGCTGCGGCTGCAAGGCCCAGCTGAATTCCTTTTATGCTGCTTGCACCACCTGTCCATTCTCTGCCGCCTACGAGCACCATGCCCGCCATTGCAGCTGTAATACCCACAAGGCGGGGCCAGGTCAACTTTTCTTTGAGCACTAAGGGAGATGCCAACAGAACAAAAACCGGTGCACAATAATAAGCAAGCGTTGCAGCACTAACTGTTGTATAACGGTAGGCTTCAAACAGGCAAACCCAGTTTGCTCCCATCACCGCGCCTGAAACAAGCAATAAAGGCAACTGGCGGCGCAATGCAGGAAGATTCAGCTTTTGGCCACGCAGCAATAATACCGCCGCCAGAAAAAAGCTGCCAATGACCGATCTCCACAAGACAATAACGCTGCTCTCTATTGGGATTTGCCGTACAAATAGCCCAATACTGCCAAAAATGAGCATCGCGGCAAGCATCTTTACTCTTGCTCTCATCCTATTTTTCCATCCTTATTTCAAAATTATTTTTGCGTCTCGTTTCTATGAATCACGTATGTTTCATTAAATCATGGCTTTGCCCTTCCAATGCGGCATTTACGTTGCAGGGCCATTTTTATTTTTCTGCACCTGTCACTTTGTAAACTGCCGAGCAACTGCCTTCCGGCATATCTTATATTACATTATTATATATTTATCGGTTAGGGCCGTTTGGCTTTGGTACACCATAGTTGATGCTGGCTTTGACATCAGATTGCAAAAACGAAGTGCTCTCAGTATAACATACCGGCGCCGCCGCTTTCCAGCATTACCCGGCAAAAGAAAAAGATGCAACTCAAAGAGTTGCATCTTGCTGTTTTACTTGCTGTAGTTGCGAATAATCTGCTGCATTTCATCCCAGTGGTCTTCCATCTCTTCCACAAGGCGGAACTGGGTATGGCAGCGCTCAAGATTGTGCTCGGGATGAGTCGTTTTAAAGTAAACATCCCCTTGCAGATAATCGGTTAAAAAGCGCATTCCGCATTCCAGCGTCATCAACTTAGCGCCCCAGCGCAGTGTTTCTTTTTCTTTTTCAGTCAGCGCATCCCCCGCAGCTTCAAGGTAGCCTTTGGTATACGTTTCAAAAAGCGGCAGGCTAAAATGCACCTTAGAAAGGTCTGTCTCGTCCTCTTTTGCTGTCGACGCTCCAAAGCGAATCGAATCGCCATAATCGTGCGCAGCAAGGCCGGGCATTACGGTGTCAAGGTCAATTACACAGAGGCCTTTGCCGGTGGCCGCGTCAATGAGGATATTGTTGAGCTTTGTATCGTTATGCGTGACGCGCAGCGGCAATTCGTTTGCTGCAAGCAGGTCGCTCAGTACGGCACAATCCGCTTTGCGTGCTCTTACAAAGGCAATTTCATCTGCCACATTGGCAGCGCGCTTGCAACTATCTTCGGCAACCGCTGCTTCAAACTTCTGATAACGGTCCGGAGTGTTATGGAAATCAGGAATCGTCTCGTGCAAGGTTTTCGCAGGGTAGGCTTCGAGTTGGCGCTGAAAGTTACCAAAGGTCAGTGCCGAATTGTAAAAGTCGGCAGGGTCTTTTACCTGCTGCAAGCAGATGGTTCCTTCAATAAAGCGGTAGCAACGCCAAATGCCGCCTTCGCTATCTGCAAAAATGGGTTTCCCCTCTTTGGTGCGCAGTACGTAAAGCGTTTCGCGGGCAGCATCGCCACCTGCTGCGTCAATTTTTTCCGCTAAAAAGTCTGTCACACCAATAATGTTTTCCATAACCTCAAGCGGCTTTTTAAACACATGGGTATTAATGCGCTGCACAATCCAGCGCTGGGTGCTGCCGTCCGGATGTTTTACGATTGCGGCAAAGGTATCGTTGATGTGGCCCTCGCCAAAACGCTCGCAGGAAATTACTTCTCCTGCGAAATCATAGGCCGCAAGCGCTTCCTGCAGTTTAATCGTCTCGGGCATGGCTATTCCTCCCACAATTTTTCCGGGTAAACGCCTGCATCAATAAAGCTGCGCAGGGCGGCAACCACAACAGGCTTATCTTCTTTATAGGTTACGCCGTACCATTTATCTTTGCTGGTCAGCACCTGTACACGGGCTTTGTCCTCGTCAATCAGTGCACTGACGACCGACGGCAAAAAGTATTCGCCTTTCATCGGGTTTGCAGTAAGGGTACGGTCGAGGAATGTGTTGAAACGAGCTTCGGTCTCTTTTAAAAAGCTCGGTGTAAAACCCCAAAGGTTCATCGAAACAGTCGTTTCGCCGGGCAACGACTCCCAGGTTTTCCCCTCATCTTCGGTAAACTTTGCATCGTTGCCATCTTTAACGATTTTCACGTGCTCGGTCACGCGCTGCAAGAAACCGTCCTCCCCTACTTCGCAGACACCACGAGCTACATGTCCATGCTCGGTCAACGTGTTGCGCAGGTGGTAGCCTACCATGGCATATTCATACTTTTCATCGTCCTGGTGCGTAGCAAGATAATCGTAAATTTTCTGGAATGCCTCAGGGCCATAATAGTCATCGGCGTTAATTACTGCAAACGGGCCATCAATTACGCTTTTCGCTGCCAGCACTGCATGGGCAGTTCCCCATGGTTTTTCGCGTCCTTCGGGTACAGTGTAACCTTCGGGTAGAATATCAAGCTGCTGAAAAGCATATTCCACCTGCATCACTTTCGAAATGCGCTCACCAATTACTGCTTTAAAATCGTCCTCAATCTCGTGTTTGATGATAAAAACGACTTTTTCAAACCCTGCACGACGTGCGTCAAACAAAGAGTAGTCAATGATAACTTCTCCACTAGGGCCGACCGGGTCGATTTGTTTCAGCCCGCCGTAGCGAGAACCCATCCCTGCTGCCATAACCGCCAATACTGGTTTTTGCATAACGATATCCTCCTAAACGCCGATATTTGCCGGCATCTTGATCTACTTTAGTATGCGCCAATATATCACTATACATATGCGCGTTCTTACTTATTATAAGGGAACAAAAGCCATCTTGCAACAATGCAAGACGGCTTTTATTGCGGTATTCTTCCAAAAACTTGGCTTGTGATTTTTAAGCGCGATAGCCGTTAGGGTTGTGGCTCTGCCAATTCCAGGAATCAGCACACATCTCTTCAATGCCGTATTTTGCTTCCCAGCCAAGCTCTTCGCGGGCTTTTTTCGGGTCTGCATAACAAGCGGCAATATCGCCGGGGCGGCGCGGGCCAACCACATACGGCAGTGTTTTGCCACAGGCTTTTTCGTAAGCTTTAATCACATCCAGCACCGAATATCCATTGCCGGTGCCAAGGTTAACAACTACAAGGCCGGGCTTTTGCTCCAGCTTTTTAATGGCTGCTACATGGCCAGCTGCAAGGTCCACCACGTGAATGTAATCGCGCACGCCGGTTCCATCGGGCGTATTGTAGTCATTGCCGAATACGTTGACGTGCTCCAGCTTGCCAACTGCCACCTGGGCAATGTACGGCACCAGATTATTGGGAATGCCTGCTGGGTCTTCGCCAATGCGGCCGCTTTTGTGTGCGCCGATAGGATTGAAGTACCGTAAAATTGCAATGTTCATCTCCGGCTGTGCTTTATACAAATCTTTAAGAATCATTTCGATCATCAGCTTGGTAGAACCATACGGGTTGGTGGTCGAAAGCGGAAAATCTTCGGTAATAGGTACTGTATGCGGGTCGCCGTAAACGGTGGCCGAAGACGAGAATACGAAGTTTTTCACCCCATATTTACGCATTGCTTTCAGCAGTACAAATGTGCTGGTAAGGTTATTGTCATAGTACTCCAGCGGCTTTGCAACGCTTTCGCCCACTGCCTTGTAACCCGCAAAATGAATGACCGAATCAATCTCTGGATGCGCTGCAAAAAGAGCATCTGTTTTTTCCGCATCGCAAAGGTCGATTTCGACCAGCGGGAAATCTTTGCCCGCCAGCTCGCGGGTACGTTCTACTGCCTCCGGGCAGGAATTAAAAAAGTTATCTGCAACAATGATATCATATCCCGCTGCAAGAAGTTCGATACAGGTATGGGAACCAATATACCCTGCGCCTCCACAAACAAGAACTGCCATGGTAATAACCTCCTTGAATAAAGCTAAGTAAACTAGCAATTAGAATCTCTTTTTCTTTTTCTATGATACGCTGTTTTTCACACTAAGCAAATGGACTTTTTTTTGAACAATTTGCACTTTTACTTTCTGGAGCAAAAAATTCGCAACAATACTCCATGTTTAGCATCATTGTTTTTATTTTGCCCAGACTGCGAAGAAATACGGGACGCGCTTCTCGCCCGCCCCGTATTTCTTAAATAAATTACACATATGCAAAGGCTCGTAGCAGGTTACCACCTGCCGCCGCCACCGCCGCCAAAGCCACCGCCGGAGAAACCTCCGCCGCCGCCAAAGCTGACGCCACCGCCGCCACCCGAATTCATCGAGTTTTTCATCGCGGCATTCATCACATTGGTCTGCACCTGGCTAAAGCTGCGATTCAAGCTGCGGGTCAGCCAAATAGCGGTAAACAAATCTCCATTGCTGCTGGAATACCACTGCGGTGCCGGAATCGCGAGACTCTCAAACTGGCTCGCCCATGCATCAGAAAGGCCGAACACATAGGCGTATGGCAACACGTGGTAAAAATACTCTGGGCTTTCCTCTACCAGCAGCTTCAGTCGGTCCAGCTCCGCTTTTTCAATAAAACTGCGCAAGCCGAGCAATTTGCCCGTCAGCTCGGCGCCTTTTTCTGTAAGCTGCTGCATCCCTGTTGCCGCCCATGCGGCTGCTGCCATTGCCACAGCGAGTACCAGAGGAATAAACTTCGGTGCAAGAGAGATAGCCGATGCACCAAAACCGCAAAGAAGGATAGTAAGATATAATCCACCAAACAGTAGCCGCATCCCAAAACGGGTGCCATTGGACCAAAAACGACTTGCCTGTGCGGTTGCAACACCGGTAATGCCCGCTGCCAATGCGGCAAACAGAGCAATCAAAGCGATAAACAACAAGCCCGGCTCTATGTCAACACCGCAAAGTAAGATGCCAATAAAGCCCAACACGCTAACGCCGATGGAACAAATCAGCCCCGTGGCCGTTGCGCCTGGTTTTGTCAGACGATTTTCTTTGGTATTGTAGTGGTTGGTGAGCGCCGCTTTGGCCGCGTTAAGTGTTTCGTAAAAAGCACCCTCCAGCTCACTCAGCGTTACCGTCTGTTTTTTATCGACAAAAAGACCGTTCCACAGCGCACGCACTGCCACCGACCAATTTGCCGAAGGCTCTTTTATTTTCGTGAGTTTCAGCGTTTCCTCTTTGCCGGTGATAGTCAAATAACCTTGGTCGGCAAACCAGATAATCAGCGAAAGCAAATCTTTGTCGTTTGCCACGCCGTCCACAATAATGCCTGCATCAGCACTGGTGATGCCCTCCGGCGGGTAAAACTCGACCGTGTCGACCACCTGCTGTTTTTTTACAGAAAGGCGTTTGAACACAATCAGCGCAGCAAGTGCTGCCCCCGCCACCATCATTGCCAGAGCTGGCATACCGTTAAAGCCCTGCACTTCAGAAAAGTATCCTTCCGGCAAGCGAAGTCTCAGGGTAATGCCTTCGCCCGGGGCCAGCGCACGGATTGCGCTGCCGGTAATGGTCAGTCCTTCTCCTCGCACACTGGCAAGCAGATTCGACGTGGTACCGTACCCGCCAGAGTAAACCTCGAGCCCGTCAAGCGCGGCGGATTTCGGTAGTGTGAGCGAAAAATTGAGTGCTTTGATGGTGGTGTTCCAATCAGACCCTGCCGGTGACCAATAAAGCTCATCGTACTCCGGCACGCGGTCGTCACCCATATCGTACACATAATGAATACGGTATTCGTGCTCTCCGCTCAGCCAGACATCTTCGCTGCCGAGCCGAATATAATCAATCCCGTCCTCAGAGTACTCTGCAAACGCCTCGCTTGCCGAAATGTCCCGCAGTTTCGGGACATAGCGCATCGTCTTGCTTTTGCCGCCGGTTTCTTTCAGTACCCGCACAGTGGAAGGGAATGCCCGAAAAATGCCGCGTGACGATTCGGTAAAATTCACCTTAATCGTTTCGGTCACGTCTACGGTAGCATCTTCGCGCAGCACCGCTTCAATGCGATAATCTTCAATCGTATAGCCCGTGTCTGTTTCGTCCAGTGCGGTAGCAGGCAGAGCAAGCAGAACTACCAGCACCAATACCAGACCAAAAAGCCGCAATGCTTTTTTCATTAAAATTTCACCTGCACATTGTTACGCTGCGCGGCATCTTCCACTTCGTAAAGAGGTTTGGTTTTAAAGCCGCCGATGTTTGCCACAATGTTGGTGGGAATACTCTGTACCTTGACGTTGTATTCACGCACAACAGCATTGTAATATTTACGAGAATTTGCAATATCGTCCTCTACCTTTTTCAACTGGTCCTGCAACTGCTGAAAATTGGTGTTTGCTTTAAGGTCAGGGTAACTTTCCGTCAAAGCAAACAGCTGGCGCAGAGCACCAGAAATCATGTTTTCGCCCTCCACACGGGCTGCGTCGCTGGGGGCAGCAGCAACCGCGTTGCGCGCGGCAATTACTTTTTCCAGTGTTTCGCTTTCGTGTTTGGCGTAACCTTTTACCGTTTCAACCAAGTTCGGAATCAAATCAAAACGTTTTTTGAGGTAAACATCCATGGTGGAAAAAGCTTCCTCTGTGCTGATGCGTCCCCGTACCAGACCATTATAGGCGCTAAAGCCCCACAGCACCACAATAACAACAACCGCAAGTGCAATCCATAAAAGCATAATAAAAAACCGCCTTTCCAATACTTACAGCGGCTGCCTGCGCACCCGCTTTTACCAAAATAAAGTAACAACAGTATATCACGTTGTTCCAAAAAAACATAGTGTTTTTGCTTGCGCCAAGGCTTCGACAACATGCGAGCTCTTGCACGGCTTTCTAAAATCATGTATACTACAACAAGTTAAAACCAAATATCAAATTTTTGAGGTAAACTATGCTTGCATTGATCGAACAATATTTTTGGATTCTTTTTATTTCTATGGTTCCGCTGATTGAACTGCGCGGAGCAATCCCTGTTGGCGTTGCTATGGGCAACCTGCCTTTGCTGGGAATTTATATTGCAGCCATCATTGGTAATATGCTGCCGGTTCCCATCATCCTTCTGTTTGCCAAAAAGGTACTCATTTGGTGTACCAAACTACCTTATGTAGGCAAGTTCTTTGGTATGATTTATAATAAAGGTGTCAAAGCTGGCACTAAAATGCAGGAAAAAGCAGGCCGGGGCCTTTACTTTGCGCTCTTCCTTTTCGTTGCCATTCCGCTGCCCGGTACCGGCGCATGGACAGGCTGCCTTGCCGCAACCTTGTTGGACATGAAAACCTGGCCCAGCGTTTTGGCGGTGCTCGGCGGCGTACTTACCGCCGGCCTTATTATGGGCGCGCTTTCGCTTGGCGTGTTTGGCGGGCTGGGGATGTTGCTGGGCTAAGCAACAGTTGTGCTGCGTTCTCTTTTAATGTATAACAAGCAGCAATTTTCAAAACAGCACACTGCGTGGCATTTGCATTTTGCATGCCGCGCAGTTTTATTATCTGCAAAGATTTGAAAAAATTTTGAAAATTTTGAAGAAATTGTTTTTTCTCGCTCGTTTTTTAATCAGACGAAGAAATGCAAACAGGAAAGGGGTGTGAGGTGTGCCGGTTACCGAGCAAAATTTTGAACAACTTGTTCAGCAATATGAAAAGCTGGTGTATACCATCTGTTTCCAGCTGACCCGCAACCCCCACACCGCGCAAGATCTTGCACAGGAGGCATTTCTTTCGGCCTATACCCACCGTGAAAGCTGTGACGAGGCCAACTTAAAACCATGGCTGTGCCGCATTGCCACCAACAAGGCAAAAGATTACCTGAAAAGTGCATATAACCGCAAGGTGGATTTGACGGACGACGACGAAGATGTACATTACAGTTTATATGCTACCCCTCCGCCGGAGGACATTACGATTGAAAAAGATCAGCTTTCACAAATTGCTTCCGTCGTGCGCAGCTTAAAAGAGCCTTACTTAAAGGTGGCGGTTTTCTACTTTTTAGAAGAAAAATCTGTAGAAGAAATTGCACAGCTGCTGGAACGACCACCCAAAACCGTACACACCCAGCTTTACCGTGCCAAACAAATGTTGCAAAAAAAATTGATAGAAGGAGGGATCTCGCGTGGAACTGTTTAAACCGGACGGACACATCTCTGATGAAGGCTTTGCCGTGCTGCTTGCCGGCGATGCCGATACCTTAGGCAACCTTGAACTTTCGGAACACCTCGCGTTTTGTGATCTCTGCTGTGAAAAATATGCTGCACTTTTAACGGAAGATATTTTAATTGAACCGCCGGTGCCGATTGCTCCCGTTGTCACCCACCGGATAGAAAAGCGCTCGCGCACGATTCTTTTCCGTCGCATCGTAAAAGTGGGTGCAGCGGCCTGCCTTGCCATGGGCTTATGGCTTGCCGGCACCGGTACCGGGGTTATCCCGGTAGAGGCTATCGGCTTTTTGCCCACGGTAACCCAGTCTGAGCAGATGGAAAAGATACGAGACCGTCGCGAAAAAGAAGATGTGGCTTTACGCAAGTCGCTCAAAGCGGTAAGCGAGCAGGAAAAAGAGGCTACCCCCGAAGCTACTCTTGAAATGAAAATTTCCGGCGCGTTTGAAGAGCTGATGCGCTCACTTCACGACAAAAAACGATAATACAATAAAAAACTCTTTCGCGCTGCTTAAGGCGCGCACCTAAAAAGTAAATTGCGTACACCTGAAAGGAAGGTTTCTGATTATGTTCCAAAACCAAACACCGAGCCAAAACCAATACCCTGTGCCCGGCCCCGGACCTGGCCCCTTACACCGCAAAAGCCTGTTTTTAACTTTTTGCTTTGCCTGCTGCGCAGGTGCCGGCCAGATGTATCTTGGCTATACCAAACGCGGAGCTTCTTTGATGCTTGCTTTTTCTCTTATTTTCGGCATCGGCGGCTTTTTAGATCTTTGGATCTTCGCTATCTTTCTGCCGGTCATCTGGTTCTTCGCCTTTTTTGATGCTTTCAACTTGCGCAACGCAAGTGCGGAATACCTCGCATCGCATCCTGATGCATTTATGATTGACCTGCCCGCTGAGACCAGCCGCGCTACCGTAGCTGACCTGGCAAAAAAATATCACGTTTTCATTGGCATTGGTCTTATCGTGATTGGCGCTTATGCCATCTACGGCTCCGTGCTGATGCCGCTTGTTGGCTCGGTGTTGGATGCGCTGCCGTACGACCTCTACTTCGTCTGGAGATTTATGTATAAGCTGCCCAGCCTCTGTGTTGCTATCCTTATCATTTTGGTGGGCATTCGGCTCGTCAAAGGCGGCAAATCGTCGGAATCTGATGACGTGATTGAATACAAAGGAGACAAAACCAATGAATGAGTTCGACCCTATCCAGCCGGAAAACGGTGCAGCGATGCCCGAAGAAAACTTTTCGCCCCCCGTTTCTTCGCCTTCTGATTTTCTTCCCCCGCCCACACCGCGCAAAATGCGTCGGGTAGGTACCAGCACCATGGGCCTTGCACTGATTGCAACCGGCCTTTTGATTGCAATTGCAATGTTTGCCCCGAACGTTGACCTGACTCTCGCTTTCCGGCTTTCGCCGCTGCTTTTGGTTCTGCTTGGCTGCGAGGTGCTCTTTTTCAGCCTGCGCAGCAAAGATGAGAAAATCAAGTACGATTGGCTCTCGATGTTTGTCTGCTTCATCTTGGTAGTCAGCAGTCTTGGTTTGGCCCTGTTACCTAAAATGCTCACTTATTACGGCCCGGAGCGTGAGCGCACCGAAAGCCGCCTGACCCGAGAGCTCGGCGATAATTGCTACACCCTGCTGGCAAACGAAAAAAGTGTTTTTGATTGCACCGGCTATGTTTACTTTCAAGGCTGGGATTTTGATAAAAATGCTTCTTTGGAAACACTGCGCAGCGACCCTGACAGCACTTACAGCTCTCTTGACTTCAAGCTTGCCGGCAATTATGCGCAGGGAGATAAAATTGCTTTTGCTACAGACGTTGCCCGTATTTTGGCTTCATTGCAGAATGGTGGATATCCGGTAGACCGGATGAATTTTCGCTGGAATAACTCTTCTGAAACAGCACAGCACGAGATGTCTGTGGAAATTTCAAGCCGTTTTGCTCTCAACAAAACTCCGGCAGAGCTTGCTGAAATGGTAAACGAACATTATTCGGAATATGCAGAAGAGGAAGACACTGCCGATTATCAGACAGGTTATGATAACGGATACAGTGAAGGCTACACCCAGGCACAGCAGGAGGCTTCCGCTTCTGTAGTAAGTGAGCCCACTTCACAGGTTTCCTAATATTTCATTCCAAGGTTTGCATGATAAAATGCCCCTTCTAAGCGCACACTGTACGGTGTGACCTTAGGAGGGGATTTTTTTGCAGTTTGCGATGGAAGCCGAGGGGCTGACTAAAACTTATAGGGGCGCGCAGGGCGTGCTTGAGGTGCTGCGTGGAATAGATTTGCGCGTGGCACCGGGAGATTTCGTTACGATTACCGGACCCTCGGGCTGCGGTAAAAGCACCTTGCTTGCCTTATTGGGCTGTTTGGATGCAGCTGACGAGGGCAGCCTTCGTATTTTCGGTGAAGAGGTTGAAGGGGCCAGCGACCAGCTGCTTTGCCGTATGCGCGGGCAGGTTCTGGGGTTTGTTTTTCAAAGTTATAATCTAATTCCGTCTATGTCGGCAATTGCGAATATTGAGCTGCCGCTGAAATACCGTGGCATGTCCGCCGCTGCACGGCGGCGCACAGCGCTCGCCGCGCTCGAAGCCGTAGATTTACTTGATCGCGCGCAGCATCTGCCGGGCCAGCTGTCTGGCGGGCAGCAACAGCGTGTGGCCGTTGCCCGGGCACTGGCTACCCAACCAAAGCTGCTGCTTGCAGATGAGCCAACCGGCAACCTGGATGCCGAGAGTGCCAACGCCGTTATGGGTGCCATCGGCGAATTGCAGCGGCAGGGCACCGCGGTGGTAATGATTACTCACGACAGAAAACTGGCGGCCCAGGCACCACGACAGTACACTTTGCGCAAAGGCGAGCTGATTGCCTTGTCATAACGCCGAAGTTTTTTTATGCTATGTAAATTTCTTGCAAGCTGCTTGCTGTTTACCTGCACTGCGCTGTACAATAGAAGCATTAAGAAAGCTGCGTTTGCGGCAGAAAAGAGTGCTGCTATATGCTAAAGAATTTTACCAGAGAAGAAAAAAGCTGGATGATGTACGACTGGGCCAACAGTGCCCATAGCGTTATCATCGTAACACTGCTGCCGATTTTTTACTCTACCGTTGCAAGTTATACTCTGGATTCCAGCTCGGCCATGAGCACCTGGGGGTATGTGACGAGTGCAGCAATGCTGATATGCGCAATTTTGGCGCCGTTGTTGGGCGCGATTGGCGATTTCCGTGGCTATCGCAAAAAGCTGTTCATCGCCTTTCTTACTATGGGGGTGCTGGCCTGCGTTGGCCTAGCTTTTACGCCGCTTACTAATTTTTTTGATGACCCGCAAAAAGCCGCCCGCATTGGATTTGTTATCCTTATTTTATATGTCGTCAGTCAGGTAGGATACTCGGCGGCAAACCTTTATTATGATAGCTTTCTGACCGATGTGACCACCGAAGAACGCATGGACCGCGTTTCCACAATGGGCTACGGGCTTGGGTACATCGGCGGTTCTACCATCCCGCTGCTTGGCTTTTTGGTACTGAACCTGATTGGGGTTGACATTCTATACTGTCTTTCTTTTGCTTTTGGTTTTACTGCAATCTGGTGGGCTGCTTTCAGCTGGCCGCTAATTGCAAATGTAGAGCAAAAAAGCTATGTAGAACGCCGCCCCGGTGCCATTCGTGATGCACTGCGCGGGCTTCGTAAAACGGTAAAGGAGATTGCGGCGCATAAAAACATTCTCGTTTTTTTGATTGCCTATTTCTTCTACATAGACGGCGTGGGAACCATTATCCACATGTCCACCATTTACGGCGACACCCTCGGGCTGGATTCCACCATGATGATGCTGGCCATGCTGGTGGTTCAGCTGCTTGGTCTCCCCTTTTGCCTGCTTTATATTCGCCTTGCAGAACGTTTTGGTGCACGCCGCATGGTAGGCTGTGCTATCATTATTTATATGTTCATCTGCGTATTTGGCTTTTTTGTCCGCTCGGTTTGGCAGTTTTGGGTTTTGGCAATTCTGGTTTCCACGAGCCAAGGCGGCATCCAAGCGCTTTCTCGCAGTATGTTTGGCAAAATGATTCCCGACAAAAACAGAACCGGCGAGTTCTTCGGATTTTATGATATCTTTGGTAAATTTTCTTCGATTATCGGCCCCGCGGTCGTTGCCTTTTTCTCTGCACTGGCAGCAAATGTATTCCGCCGCAACGGTACCGTGCCGGAAGAGCTGATTGATGCTGCCGCCGCACCTTGGGGCGTTTTAAGTATTTTACTCATCTTTTTCATCGGCGGAGGGCTTTATTTCTTCGTTTTGCCCAAATATCTTAACAAAGAGTAAATCTAAGGCTTTTCTTACCTGTCAGGTTCGCGTATAATAAATAAAGGAAATGCAGCTTTGCTGCACGTTCCTTTATCACTCGCCTGAAAGAAAGGACTTGGAAACCATGCCAGACGCCTACTTACATATCCGCACTGCGAGAGCTGCCCTGCAGCAAAGCGGATGCTCGCTTCGCTGCTTAGCAGCCTATGAGATGGGCGCAAATGGTCCCGACCCCCTCTTTTCCTATCAAATTTTATCGAGCCACCGCGATCCCGACCTTTACGCGCTTGCAGAGCGGCTGCACAGTGAGCGGGCCGGTGCATTCTTAATGGCGTTGGCAACATTGGCACGCGGAGACATTCAGCGCAGCTTTGCAGCCGGGTTTATTATGCACAATACGCTCGACAGTTTGGCGCACCCATACGTTGCATTTTTGTGCGAAAGTGAAGACGGCATCTATCATATCCCGAATGGCCATTGCTTTTACGAGTCCGCACTGGACTGTGTTACTTACCGCCAAGACACCGGAGATCGCCACGCGGTACTTCCGCTCAGCGAAGCTTGCCCCGTGCTTTCGCCCGCAGAATTGGGAGAAACCACGGCATTGCTGCAACGTGCAATTTTTGCAGTATTTGGCGAGGATATTCCTTTTCTCGCAATTTCAGACAGCTACCGCTGGTTCCACTGGGTACATCGCAGTTTCCGCTCTCGCTATGGCTTCAAAAAGTTGATTGCCCGTTTGCTAGATGCCGCGTTGCATAAGCCCGGTTTTGCACTAAGCCACATGCAGCCTTGTAAAATGAAGCCGGATGTGCCCGACACATGGCTCGACCCGTATACCGGGGAATCGCACATCGGCGGCATGGCTGCAATTGTAGAGCAGGCGGAGCACAAGGGCAGCGAGCAGTTGCGCGCACTTTGTGGCTATTGGAAGCGCGAGGTAACGCGCGAAGACTTAGCCCAAGTTTTGGGCAATGCAAGTTACAACACCGGGCTGCCTTGTTAAAACAAGCGCCTGAAGCGGCTTGCGTAATACAGACGAAAGAATTAAAAGGGCAGACTTCCCTGTTTGGAAGCCTGCCCTCTTTTAGTTTTAGGATAGCGCCCGAAAAAGCGATTTTAGTTTATTTTTCGCTATGGGGCGTATTTCACACCATAAGTACCTTAATTATTTTCAGAGTTTACCGTTTGCTTTGCGGCAAATTCAGCCTTCCAGCGGCGCAGTGTTTCTAAAGCATTTTCATGGTGCACCTGTTTAGGATCAAAACGCAGTACGCTAAATACCGCTTGCATAATAAGGCCGATGCCGAACATATAAACCACGGTACCAAGCCCAACTTTTGCGCCCATCAGCCAACCGGCAAACAGTGCCAGGCCTTCAATACCCCCACGCAGCAGCCCAACGGGTGCTTGGGGAAAGCGCTTGCAGGCTGCAACCATTAAAGAGTCGCGCGGGCCGGAGCCCATACCGGTACGCATATAGAAAAAGACGCCTACACTCATCAGCAGCTGGCTTATAACAAGCAGCAAAAGACCTGTGCCAAAGTTTTCTGCTTGCGGCACCAACTCAAAAGCAGCACAAAGGTCCACAAACTTGCCTACCAGTACTGTATTCAGAATTGTGCCAAGGCCAATTTTTTCTCCCAGCAGAACATCCAGCACAAGAATAATCAGACCAATTAGTACCGACATATTGCCATAGCTCTGCCCGGTTAAAATTGCGGTGCCCATGTTCAGTGCATCCCACGGTGCAAGGCCGATGTTTGCCTGAATGACGCAGTAGCTTGCGAGGCCGCAGAGCGCAAGCCCTCCCAGTAAGGACAACGCTTTTTTGAATGGTTTCACAGGTGATTTCCTCTTTTCTAATTGATTCTCACGCCTGTTGGTTTGCCGGGTGGCGTGCAGCTATTTAAGCGAAGCCGTACCCCCGTTAGCTTTTACGCTAAGTACTACGGCATCGCTTTAAGTTGTTTCGTCCGTTGCAAACAGTTTTTTCGCAATTGCGCGGGCGGTCGGCTCTGCGGCCATGCCCCCCAGTGCGGTTTCACGCAACTCCATCGGCAGTTTGCGTCCTACGCGATACATGGCGTTTATCACTTCGTCAGGCGGGATGCCCGGCATTTGCCCCGCAAGGGCAAGGTCTGCACTAATCAGCGCATTTACCGCGCCCGAAGCGTTGCGAAAACTGCACGGCAGCTGTACCAGTCCTGCCACCGGGTCGCATACAAGCCCCATTACATGAATGAGTGCAATTGCCGCAGCATCACCTACTTGCTCCGGGGTACCGCCAAATAGCCAGGCTGCCGCCCCGGCTGCCATCGCTGCTGCCGTGCCGCATTCTGCCTGGCAACCACCTTCGGCCCCTGCAACGGTAGCATTTTTTGTAATCACCGCGCCAATGCCACCTGCTACCAGCAGGGCATCAAGCATTTTCTCTTTGCTCCAGCCACCTTGCTCTTCCAGCCCTACGAGTACAGCGGGCACTATGCCGCAGCTACCTGCTGTGGGTGCTGCACAGATACGCCCCATAGAGGCATTTACCTCGCTGCCCGAAAGTGCGAGTGCCATAATGCGGTTGAAAAAAGTACCGCTGATACCGCCGCGTTCTGCGGCATATTTCTGCTGCCGCATTGCTTGCCCTTCAATCAGCCCGCACACCATCTTTTGTGGCTCGCGCAGGGCCTTTTCGGCGCTTAGCCGCATA
This sequence comes from Pygmaiobacter massiliensis, assembly GCF_900199435.1. Lineage (GTDB taxonomy): Bacteria > Bacillota > Clostridia > Oscillospirales > Ruminococcaceae > Pygmaiobacter > Pygmaiobacter massiliensis. Next base: position 1,023,268 of record NZ_OAML01000003.1, on the reverse strand, counting down.
ACGGCATAACGCGCCTCAAGCTCTGCATAAATTTCTGTTTTTGTGCGGTCAGTCAGCCGGATTTCGTTTTCATAAATCACTTGAGGCATCCGCTCCGGCCTGCCCTCGCACTGTACCATCAGCTGCGCAATCGTATCATATCCCATCTTTGCACCCTACCCTTCAATCACGCGTACTGTATGCACATTGTCCAGCGCGCATAGTCGGGCGGCTACCTCCGGCGGCACAGTCGTGTCTGTTTCAATGACACAGCCTGCCGCTTCGCCTTTTGCCGTTCGGCTGACCCGCATGACGCCGATATTGATGCCCTGCTCTGCGAGCACGCGGGAGATTGCACTGACAACACCGGGTTTGTCGTTTTGTTCCACCACAATGGTAGGCTGCTCGGCCGATATCTCGGTTTTCATGCCGTCGATGTCGGTAACCAGAATCCGCCCACCGCCCAGCGAGCAACCAACAATGCGCACCTGAGTGCCATCGGTGCAAAAAAAGGTGAACGCGACGGTGTTTTCATGTGCGTCGGGCAGCTCTATTTCAGAGAATTCCCAGTCAATGTCCTGCGCTTTGGCAAGTTTATCTGCCACACGCAGTCGCTCGTCGTCCTCATGCAAGCCGATTGCCCCCGCCAATAAGGCCTGGTGAGTGCCATGGCCAAGGCCGGTTTTTGCAAACGAGCCGGAAAGTTCAAACCGAACCCGCAGAAACGGCTTTGCAGCGATAGCAGCCGCCGTGCGTGCCAGTTTTGCAGCCCCTGCGGTGTGGGATGAAGATGGCCCGATCATGACCGGACCAAGTATTTCAAAAATGCTGATATTCACAGCCATTCCTCCGTACATTTCGCACAAGATCAATTTCATTCTACCTTATTATGAACCCCTGTGCAACCGCTATGCTACCCGTTTTTGACGGTTTTTGCTTATTTTTACTTTTGCTTTGGTATGGTTTGCGCTATAATAAAAGCAATAAGAAAAAGGACTGGTCGAAAAACAATGTCGGTATATGAAGAAAACTTTCCTGTCTTGCAGCCCGAATGCGATTTAAACGGTCGTTTTACGCTGGGCGGCATCCTGCGTGCCACGCAGCAGGCTGGCACAGACCAATGTGAAAAACTGGGCGTTGGCGGCGCGTATATGCTGAGCTACGGTGCAGCTTGGATTCTTGCAAAAGTAAGCGTAGAAGTATATGGTGAGCTGCGTGACGGAGACCGCTTGCGAATTGTCACCGAGCCATTTGCCCCGGTACATGCAGTATATCAGCGTGTCACCTCGTTTTACGGAAACGACGGCACACTGCTTGCGCAAACAGATGCGCGCTGGATTATGGCAGACATCAATACGCGCCGCATTCTGCGCCATCCGCCAGAGGGCATGACACTCCCGTTTCAGGCCGTACCGGACAAAGAACATTCTCTGAACATTCTTCGTACAGATGCTCTTGTTCCAGGTGGTGAGGCCGCCGCATCCTATTCGCAATGTGATGTAAACCGTCACTTAAATAATACTCGCTATGCGGATTTACTCTGTGACGCTTTGCCGCTGAAAGAGTGGGAAGCTGGCCGGTATGCAAAAAAGGCCGTTATCAATTTCCGCAGTGAGCTGCCGCTGGGCCGCACCATGCAGCTGGCGCGCGGCGAAATTGAAAACAACGGCCGCAAAGGCTGGTATGTTACCGGCACCGAGGGCAGTACCCGCTGCTTTGATGCAAACCTTTATTTTGAATAATACTGATAAGGAGGCTTAAGATGGACCTTAGCGAACTGTTACAGGAAACGCCGGTCATTGCCGCAGTCAAAGACGAAGACGGCCTAAAACGTGCTTTACAATGTGATATTCACATCATCTTTGTTCTCTTCGGCACCGTCTGCAATATCGATTCTATCGTGGCACAGATTAAAGCAGCCGGCAAGCTCGCTTTTGTGCATCTGGATTTGATAGAGGGGCTTGCCCCGAAAGACGTTGCGGTGGACTTTTTAAAAAAGACAGCCGCGCCGGATGGCATTATCTCCACCAAGCCGTCACTGCTGAAGCATGCACATAACTGTGGCTTTTTAACAGTGCAGCGTTTCTTTTTGCTGGATTCCATCGCCGCGGCGAACATTGAGCGCCAGCTTACCGCACACCGCCCAGACTTGGTGGAAATTTTGCCCGGGCTGATGACCCCTGCCATTGCAAAGGTTGCGGCAGAGCACCCGGGCTTGCCGGTCATCGCCGGGGGTATGATTCAAACCAAAGACGAAGTGTTTGCTGCGCTGCGTGCCGGAGCCGCAGCGGTCTCTTCCTCAAACCCCGCTGTTTGGGCGATGTAGCCCTACCTGCAACAAAATAAAAGCGGAGCCGCGCAATGCTACGGTTCCGCTTTTCTATTTGCTCAGCCCTCTTCACACAGTGTAATAAACCGTGCCAGACGCTTGCCGATATATTTATCTTTATGCCAGACCAGAGAAAATTCACGCATCAAGTTACAGCCAGTCAACCGTACTGCGGCAACGCGGCCCGCGGCTACTGCCGGTGCTGCAAGCCGTGCCGAAATGACCGAACTGCCAAACCCATGCTGCACCGCATTCAGAATCGCTTCGGTATTATTGCATTCCCATACCGTCTTTACGCTGACTGCCGCAAGTGCAAAAGCTGCTTCGCACAGCTTTCGGCTGCCGCTGCCCGCTTCACGAAAAATCATCGGCTCCCCTGCAAGTTTTGCAACCGGCAACTCTGTATTTGCCGCAAACGGGTGTTCCGGTGCACAAATCAGCACCATTTCGTCCTGCATTACCGGCCGCACCACAAGGTCCGGGCTGGTGACAGTGCCTTCGATAATGCCGATATCCAGCACGCTTTTGAGCAGTTGCTGCTCAATCATTTCAGTGTTGTTTACCAGCACTTTCGGGGTTGCGCCGGGCAGCTTCGCAAGCAGGTCGCAAAGCACGCAGGTGCCTACCGTTACGGTAGCGCCAATGCGCAGTTCCTCTCCATCAGACGCATGGTGCATTGCGCCGCTCATTTCGTCGGATAGTTTCAGCAGATGGCGGGCATAATCTGCCAAGGTGCTGCCGGCAGGGGTAAGGTACAGCTTGCGCCCCAAACGCTCAAACAGCAAGGTGCTGTATTCCCGCTCCAGCTCTGCTACCGCCCCGCTTACCGAGGGCTGGCTAATATATAGCTCTGCGGCCGCTGCGTGCATGCTGCCGCAGTCTACTACCGCTAAAAAAATCTCCAGGTTGCGCAATGTCATGGCGTTTCCTCTCTTCTTGGCAGCACCTCAGTTGTATCCCCTGCAGCAGCCGATAGCTTTGGCTGCTCTCGCAAGCGTTTTGCGGCGTTGCCATAGGTATATTATTATCATTATAACGCAAAATCCATATTATACAATATCGTTAAAACGTTGTATGATGTGGAGAGCACAGATTATGACACACATTAAGGTGTAAAAAGGAGATTCTCATGACAAAGAAAAAAGTAATTGCATTTGCTCTTGCTCTTTCGTTAACCGCCAGCATGTTTGCAGCCTGTGGGAAAGCCGCGCCTTCTTCTTCGGCTTCTTCTGCTGCGCAGCAAAGTAGCTCGCAAGCCGCAGGCAGCTGGTCTTATACCGATGCGCTGGGCCGCCAAGTTAAGATTGACACCATGCCACAGCGTGTGGTTTCGCTGTACGGCAGCTTTGCTGAATGCTGGATGCTTGCAGGCGGCAAAGTAATCGGCGCCACCGATGATGCCGTTAAAGAGCGCGACCTTGATCTCGATGATGATGTGACCATCGTTGGCACCGTTAAGGAGCCGAACCTTGAGCAAATCATTGCACTCACCCCAGATTTAGTTATCCTCTCTGCCGATATAGCCCCGCAGGTGCAGCTTGACACCGCGCTTACCGAAGCAAAGATTCCCCATATTTACCTGCGCATGGATGACTACCATGCTTACCTTGAAGTGCTGCGCGGATTTTGCGATTTGACCGACCGTGACGACCTGTATGCAGAAAACGGCATCGAGATGGAAGAGGAAATCAACGAAGCCATGGAGCGCGCCAAAGCACAGACAGAGCACCCCTCCGTGCTGTTGCTGCGTGCTTTTTCCAGCGGTGTCAAGGCCAAGGCAGAAGACAATCTGGCTGGCATTATTCTGAAAGATTTGGGTGCTGATAATATTGCTTCCCGTCACGAAAGTCTGCTGGAAGATCTTTCGATGGAAACCATCATCGCAGAAGATCCCGACTTTATCTTTGTTACAATTATGGGCACCGATGATGAAGCCGCAATGAAATCCATTGCAGATACTCTCGGCTCGAACCCGGCTTGGAAAGACCTTTCTGCGGTAAAGAACAACCGTTTCATCGTATTGCCGAAAGAGCTGTTCCATTATAAACCCAACGAAAAGTGGGGAGATAGCTATGAATACCTTGTCGATATCCTCTACCCCAACGAGTAAGCAGATTGCTTTTCGGCTTTTGGTTTGTTGCTTAATGCTCATCGCGGCGGTGGCTGGTTCGGTATCTTTGGGGGCAACCAGGCTGGACCTTTTCACCGCGCTGCGTGAGGCAGTTTCCGGTACACCCAGTGCAGCTGCGCGCATCTTACTGCATGTAAGACTACCGCGCACCTGCGCTGCGCTGCTTTGCGGTTCTGCACTTAGTGTCAGCGGTGTTTTGTTGCAGGGCGTATTAAACAATGCGCTTGCTGGCCCTAATATCATTGGTGTGAATGCAGGCGCAGGGTTCGCCGTGTTGCTGGTCAGCATCTTTTTGCCCGCCGCGGCATTCGTGCCTGCGGCAGCTTTTTTAGGAGCCCTGCTTGCTGCACTGCTGGTTTATGGAATTGCAGTAAAAACGGGTGCCGGGCGCATTACGCTGGTGCTGGCTGGCGTTGCCATCAGCGGTATATTAACCGCAGGCAGCAACACGCTGGAACTGCTTTTCCCAGAGCTTGTGCTGGGTGCAAGTAACTTTTTTCTCGGCGGTTTCGCGGGGGTTACGTTGCAGGCGCTTAAGGCCCCTGCGCTTTATATTTTCGTGGGACTTGCCGCGGCCTTCTGTTTTGCAGGTGGGCTAAACCTGCTTACCCTGGGGGAAGAAACCGCGCAAAGCCTTGGGCTGCGAGTAAGCCTTACCCGCTTTTTGCTGGTGGCGATTGCCAGCCTGCTTGCTGGTGCTGCGGTCAGCTTTGCCGGACTTGTGGGCTTTGTGGGATTAATCGTCCCCCATGCCGCACGTGCGCTGTTTGGGCACGACCACCGTATACTGTTGCCGGGCGCTGCCATTGGTGGTGCGCTGTTGGTGACCGTATGTGATTTGCTGGCACGAGTGCTGTTTGCCCCATTTGAAGTCCCAGTAGGGATTTTGCTCTCCTTTTTGGGCGGGCCGTTTTTCCTTATGTTACTGCTGCGCAAAAAAAGGAGCCGTCTTTATGCTTGAACTTCGTGATCTTCGCTGTGGATACCGCGGCGCTCCAATTTTGCAAAACGTTTCCCTCGAATTCCCCGAAGGCAGCATTACCACACTGGTGGGCATCAACGGCTGCGGCAAAAGCACGCTGCTAAAAACTGCCGCTGGGCTGTTGCCGCCGGTAAGCGGCGAGCTACTGCTCGACGGCAGACCGATTTCTTCTTTCGCCCCGCGCGAGTTTGCACGCCGGGTTGCAGTTCTGCCCCAATCTCGCGAGGTGCCCGCCATCACGGTGGAGGCTTTGGTGGCACACGGGCGCTTTCCCTGGCTGGGGCTGATGCGCAAACCGGGCGAAAAAGACCGCGCGCTTTGTGAGGCTGCTCTCGAAGCTGCCGACATTGCCGCACTACGACACCGAGAGCTGCGTACGCTGTCTGGCGGCGAGCGGCAAAAAGCGTATCTTGCAATGACCATTGCGCAAGATACCGATTACATTTTTTTAGACGAGCCTACCACCTATCTTGATATTGCCAGGCAGTTTGAATTTTTAGAACTGGTGCAAACTTTGCATGCACGCGGCAAAACCATCGTTATGGTGCTGCACGACCTTGCACAGGCACTGCAATATAGTGAGCGGGTGGCGGTATTCTCAAACGGTGCGCTGATTGACTGCGCTGCACCCGAGCAAATTGCCGCAAGCGGCGTGCTGGAACAGGCTTTTTCTGTAAAACTTACCTGTTGCGAAGGGCATTACCTGTTCTCTCCGTTAAAATAAAAAAGCTGCTGTGATGCATTTCACAGCAGCTTTTTTCGTAAACACTCGCTTTTGCACTTCGCCCAAATTGAGTTGGCAAAAACTCGCATCGCTATTTTTTGCACTTTTAATAGAACAGCGAAAGCGCAATCAGCAATACCCCGATGTAATAGGTAGAAAGATTAAAGAATCTCAAAATATGACGTTTGCGGTCGTTGAGGGCGGTGCCAAAATACATGAACACCAAAATAATATCTGACACAATAAAAAGCACACTGCCTATGGCAAGCAGCAGATGGCGCTGGTCGTAAAAGCCGTCCCATACTGTCAGCCCAACCGCTTTGGTGACCATGAGACCGACCAAAAAGCTGTAGCAAAGTGCAGGCACTCTCATTTTGCGCAGTCGCAACACTTTGCACTTTTCGAGAAAGAAGGTAATCGTTACGCAAAGCAGCGGGGGCAGTAAGTCCAGCAAATAGAACTGCGACTCAGTATAATACAGTGCGCAGAATACCAAGTGTGCAAGGCCAAACGCCATTACGCCAAGTTTAAAAATGGAACCTTGCGAGCCGCCGCGGATGTTGGCAAAACCGAGTAAAATATCCCCTGCCGCACACAGCACCAAGGCCACCATACAAATGGTAAAAGCCGTGACCGAAACATTGCTTTGCCCGGTGAGCCATGCAAAGGGAGCCATCACCAAAAAGCCCGCGCTGGCACATGTCTTTGAGATAGGATAGTATTTGAAAAAGCGGCGGCTACCACCTACAAAGAGCAGCTGTCCAAGCAGCACCAGATAAACCAAAACCAAAATTTGCAGCAAACGTAAGCCTTCTTTCTCCGTGGCAGTGCTGTGCAAATTCACGCACTACACAGAAGTTTTATTATGCAGGCAACGCCCTTGCCCACTGTGAACAAATAAATAAGTGCGTTATCACCCAGCACTTTTGTCGGTTATATATTTAGCACGCTGCGCTAAAACATGGTATGGATGCCAAACTCGAAATTCATCATCAAAAAGCCACAGCCAAAGCTGAGCAAATTGGCCACAAACGCATACAACACCGGCTTGCCTGGCCCGGCCGGGCGCACCAGCACCTTGTGATAATAAGCGGCCTCTACTGCAAAAATAATAAGTTCGAGCAGCGGCAAAAGCAGATATGCTTCAATCAAGCCGGTTTGGTGAAGCACCGTGCCAAGTGCCACCGTAAGCAAAACCTGGGTGGCAATGTTCGCTGCCAAAAACGGCCGTAAATTGCGCCGCAGCGGATAGCGAAATAAAATCAGCACTACGCCTTCTAAAAGAAGCGTCGGTAGTAGTGTTGTCAAAAATTGGATAAAATAAGCCATCAACTGGTTCTTCTGCCCTACTTCGGCCTCGCCAAATGTTGTTTGCTGCGCCTTTTCATAATCGAAGGTTACTTTTTCTTGAAACGCTTCCTTCTGCATCGGCACCGAAAGTGTCATTTTACCACTTTCGGTTACGATGAAAATGCGGTATTGCTCTGGTACTCCAAAATATGAAAAGCGGTGCATCATCGTTCCGTTTTTGACTGGTTCGCCAGTCAGCTTACCATGTAGCGGAATGCCGTTGCCATAAGAAAGTGCCGGGTACCATCCATTTGACATTTGGCTTTTCAGCAGTTCCAGCATCTCTTTATCAAGATCCCCTCGCGCTTCATACAGGTTATCATAGGGTGCATCTCGCTGCACCAGCAAATCAAGGTAGTACGGCTCTTGCGGTGGATGCTGCACGGTAATGGTCAGCGCGGGCTTCGGGCCGGTATCGGCCAGTGCCGGAATGCCGAGCAGGCACATGACCCACAAAAGAGTTATCGTGGTGAGCAAGCGTTTTTTCATCTCGCACTCCTCCTTTTCTATTGCCTAAACTGTAGCGAGCGCCGCAGCCTCCTGTAATTCCAGCCCTACCGGGCAGTGGTCGCTCCCCTGCACCTGCGGCAGAATCAAAGCATCTGTCACAAGCGGCAGCAGCCGACGGCTGACGATAAAATAGTCGATACGCCATCCTGCGTTATTTTCACGCGCATGGTACATATAGCTCCACCAGCTGTAAGCGCCTGTCTGCTCTGGGTAGAGTGCACGGTAGGTATCCACAAATCCGGCATCGAGAAGCTCGCTCATTTTACCGCGTTCTTCATCAGAAAAACCTGCATTGCCACGGTTGCTTTTCGGATTTTTAAGATCAATTTCCTGATGCGCTACATTCAAATCTCCGGTATAAATCACTGGCTTTGTGATGTCAAGCGCCATCAGATAATCGCGCAGGGCATCCTCCCAGCTCATGCGAAAGCCCAGCCGTGCCAGCCCGCGCTGTGCGTTAGGTGTATAGCAGTTCACTAAGTAAAAATCTTCAAACTCAAGGGTAATCAGTCTGCCCTCGTGGTCAAACTCCTCTAAGCCGATGCCGTATGTAACCGAAATAGGGGCAATGCGCGTAAACACCGCAGTGCCTGAGTAACCTTTTTTCTCGGCACTATTCCAATATTGGGTGTAACCCGGCAGCTCTATTTCTGCCTGGCCCGGCTGCATCTTGGTTTCTTGCAGACAAAAAATATCGGCATTCAGCTCCTGAAAGATGTCGATGAACCCTTTATTGAGCACAGCACGCAGGCCGTTTACATTCCATGAAATCAATCTCATTGTTTTGTTCCTTTCCCACCTGCTCTATGTATGCAACAGGTACTTTCTTGAGTATAACAAAAAGAGCGCTGTTTTTCCACTAAAACGGCGCTCTTTTCTCTTGATTCAGTTTGTAACGGCTGTTTTGCGGACCAGCAGAAAATTGCTAATCAAACAGACTACCAAGCCTACTCCGCCCAAAACTTTCCAAGTAGAAAGCGGAATGCTGGTGAAAAACTCTACCACACGAATCGCAATCATGCCAAGAATCGTGGCATTACCACTTTCCGCGGCAGCCTCGCTTGCACGGGGCAACACCAGAAAAGTAAACATCCAAATGGCCCAGAGAATCCAGAAAGCGGTTTTGCCATAACGGGCCAGCAGCGCGCCGAGGAAAGATGCCACCACGACACCAGCCACCACGACCAGCAGCAGGACTTTCCAACCAAAGAATACGGAAAAATCCACATCAAGCTTCAGATGTGAGAAGAAAGTTCTCAGCATAAGCCGGTCCAGCTGAAACAGGAGAAGCATCAGCGCACACTGTGCCACAGTATAAACCAGGCTAACCACGTAATGGGCCGCGAGGTAACCTTTGCGGGTACGGCTCATTGTAATGCCATTGTTTAAGCCAATGCTCATCTGGGCACCTACGCCAAAGAACCAGAATCCCAGACCGAGAACAGCGAAAAGTGAAGCGAGCGTTGCAGTAGTATCTGCTACGCCGGTAGCTACCAGCACCGAAACGATGATGAAACCAACGACGAACATACCCAGCATAATCAGCGCAAACTGCCACAGATTATCCCACTGCAGTTTAAATTGTTGTTTGATAGAAAGCAACATTGTTTTATGACCCTTCCTTTCGGGAAAGTGCCTTGAGGGCGAAGTGCCCGCCCCAAAGCCACACGAGTAAAATCAGTGATAATCGCCGTAGCAGACGGCTTAAACTTCAATTTTGCGATAAATGCGCCAGCAAAGCAGTGTAGACAGCGCACTGAGCAGCAGCAACAATCCACAAGCAGCAAACAGCAAACCATTACCGCTTGACCAGTGAATCAGGTGTTGTGCAATGTCAGCAAGCGTACCTGTACCGGACATAGCAACGGTGCCACCTACAACACCGCCCATAATCATACAGATAATAACGTAGGCAATCATACCCCATTTGCCAAAGCGTTTTGCCATAATGCCGACAACTTCCATCATACTGCAAAAGAAGATAGTCGCACAAAAAACCAGCAAAATAATCGAGCCGGTAAACGGCAGTTTTTCTTCGGAAGAAAGCGCGCCGATAAATCCGTTTGCAATAAGTCCCATAACAATAATGCCAAGCGCATAGCCCAGTTTAGAAAGCTGGCAAACAGCAAAACTGGCTTTACGGGTCGTGCCCATCGCTAACATATACGGCATGTAACTGGTGTGCATTGCCAAAAAGCAGCCTGCGCTCCAAATAAACGCTGCGAACACCAAAAACAGCACGCTGTTTACTGCAAGGTTGGCAGCAAGGTAAGAAAGCGGCGTGGTAAGTGCCTGCCATACCAGCATTGCCGCAGCGGTAAGCAGGGTGTACAGCAGCATTTCGCCCATTATACGCCCCTGATATTTCAGGTTGCGAATCATCCCTTGGTTCATGAAAACCTCTCCCTTTCTCGGTGCCATCCCCACCCAATTTCGTGGGTTGGCGTCCAGTGTTGCATTAGGCGAACTGCGCCTCTTGTTTTTCTTCACCGCACAGTGCCACAAACACTTTTTGCAGGTTCATAGGCTCTACGTCCAGGTCGTACTTTTCGGTGTGTTTGCGTATAGAATCGCCCGGTTTGGTGCGCACACAAATTGCTTTGGAACGGCCGATTTTTTCAGCGCGGTAGCATTCGAGGCCAGCCGTGGCAGCATCCACATCCTCGGCCTTGCCCGAAACATGCGCAAAGGAAGCAACTAGCTCTTCGGTGTTCTCTTTCATCAGCAGGCGGCCGTCTTTGATGATGATAACCTCTTCAAACACGTTGGCAGCCTCTTCGATAATGTGGGTGGAAACGATGAAGGTACGCCCTGTTTCGGTATAGTTTTCGAGCAGCAGGTCGTAAAAACGCTCGCGCATTACGACGTCCAAGCCCGCTACCGGCTCGTCGAGAATCGTGAAATCAGCGCCTGAAGCAAGTGCTACAACAATCGTAACCATCGACATCATGCCTTTGCTGAGCTTGGCGATTCGCTTTTTCTTATCCAGGCCAAATTCTTTGACCATGCGCTCTGCGTAAGCATTGTCCCAATTGGGGTAGTAGGTAGCAGCCATACGCAGGTACTCTTTTACTTTAAAGCTGTTCTGGCCCAGCGAAGTCATGGGGTTCAGCTCACGCGAGAAGCAGATATGATCCAGTGCTTCCTGGTTTTCCCACACCTTTGCACCATCAAAAACAACGCTGCCGCTGGTAGCGGGGTTCTGTGCTGTTAAAATAGAAAGCAGGGTGGTTTTGCCTGCGCCGTTGCGGCCGATGAGGCCATAAATTTTACCCTTTTCCAGTGTGAGGTCAACACCGTGCAGGACCTCGGTTTTACCATAAGTTTTGGTGATGCCGGTGCAGGAAAGGGTTTGTGTTGTCACGTTATTCATTCCGCTCTTCTCCTTACAATGCTTTGTGGATCATATCGATCAGTTCTTGTTCGCTGATGGCAAGGCTTTTCGCCTCTGCGACCAAACGCGTAACAAATGCTTCATAAAATTCTGATTTGCGCTGCGCGACGATTTGCATTTTCGCCCCTGTTTGTACAAACATACCGATACCTCTCTTTTTATAAAGAATACCTTTGTCTACCAGCAGATTTACGCCCTTTGCTGCAGTGGCCGGGTTAATACCATAAAGCTTTGCCAGCTCGTTGGTGCTGGGCACCCGCTCCTCTTCCAGCAAAATGTCGCGCAGGATATCGTCCTCTATCGTTTCACTTATCTGTAGATAGATGGATTTTTCCTCAGTCAAATTTAAGTTCAAACATCTCACCTCGCTGTTGCCCGTATTGGTTGTGTGGTTAATTACTTGTGTAACTAACTATATCACATATTTTTTTATTGTCAACAGGTTTTGCAATTTTTTATATTGCGCTGCCTTATTTTTTTGCGCGCAAAAAAACTCCCCCAAAGCCTAAGCCCTGGAGGAGCCAAAAGAAAACCGACTTATTTAATGTCTACGCCGCCAAAAATGCAGGTGCTGTTGACATATACGGTAGGTGCATTGGGTGCTGCATTGGCAGCTTTGTTATCCACCCCGCCAAATACCGGCACACCGGCAACCTTAACCTGTACGTTCTGCGGTACATAGATGTCAATGCCCGCAAAAATGCAGGTGCTGTTAATGACGACATCTTCTGTAATAATTGCATTGCGCAGATCGAGCGTAACGCCGCCGAACACAGCGGAAAGGCTTGCGCCAGTGAATTGCTCTGCCGGCCAGCGCACATCGTTGCCTGAGAAAATAGCGTTATACCCCGGCACACCGCCCACAGGCACGCTTGCAAATGCGCTTTGCGGCACCGACTGGCGCACACGGTTACCAAAAATGATGGAAAATCCAATCAACACCAGAATAACCGGGAAGAACAGCTTACCAACAATCCGTCCGTCAATAATATCCTGGGCGGAAAGCAGCAGCACACCGCCTACAATCAGCCAGATACTGTTGCCGGTATTGGGGCCGTTCTCTACCATACTGATAATGGCCGGAATAATGATGAACAGGGTCCACCAACCATCAAAGAAGATGTCAAAATCCCAGATGCCAAATGCGTTACCTGCAAAACCCAAGCCGGCAATGATGAAGGCAACGCCCCACAAAACGCTTCCAATTCTTTTTCGCATATTATATTCTCCTCACATAATTAATCACAGGGTGATTGAAAACAGTTAATAAGTTTTATCCGGCATAATGATGGCGGCAATGATATATAAAATCAGGCCAATGCTGGTAAACGCCAGTAGCACAGTGAGCAGTCGCACGATGGTAACGTCAATGCCTGCATACTCTGCAAGGCCTGCGCAAACGCCGCACAGCATTGCACGAGAGCGATCTTTTGTCAGTTTTTTCGGTTCCATTTGTCATCGTTCCTTTCTTAACAATAATTTACATTAAAACGCTTTAAGGTATCCGCTGCCGAATTTCTGCAGCGCTTTTATCCGATGCGGAATTCCACATTACCCATGCCGCAATCAATCTCATAATAATTTGCGGCGCCGGTATTTTGTACCGCCTCTGCGCCAAGGCCGCTGTATTTGTGGCCTGCAATTTCTACATTGCCCATGCCACAATCTACGCTATAGCCATAGTCCTGCGGATTTCCTTTGGTGTACACTTCCACATTGCCCATACCGCAGTCAATCGATCCTTTGCCAGTCAGCGTGCCGTCAAACAGCAGTTCGCCCATGGCACATTCCAAATCTGCGGATTCGAGGTAGCAGTCCTTCATCTCAATCTGGCCTGCACCTACGGAAACACTTGCGTATTTGGCAGTCAGCTCTTTTATCGTCATTTTACCGGCGCCCAGTTCAATTTCCAGAGATTCCGCATAGAAGTCTTTCGGCACCGTAATCGTAACGCGACCCAAAGTTTTAGCAAAATTGACAAGGTGGTCGGGGCCTTCCAATTTCCAAACGCCGTTTTCGACATAAGAATTGATTTTGCCCACATCGCCACGCTCGCTGGTAACGGCGAACCCGTCACCGTGGCGCAGAATAAACTCACCTGCGCCCAGCTCTGCGTCAATGCTGTGAATTTCGTAGGTCCCCTTTTGGAAAACGGGGACGCTGGAAACTTCATCAGCTGCGGAATTCGGCTGCGAAACAGCGGTATCGCCATTGTGCTCGGGTTCAATTACTACCACGCCGGCAGAGTTGCTTTGCGGGGTTTCGGGAACCTGCACCTCATGTTCCTGTTCCCATCTATCTTGCAGCCAGTAAGCCGGCAGCCGGATGTAATCCGTCACCTCTATTGTACCATCGGCCGTCACATATCTGCTGGCCCCTGTGTACACCGCGAGCACCGAGAACAGAACACCCAGCACCAACAAGCCAGCACACAGGCCTGCCATGACCTTATAAAAATTCTTCATAAAAAGCCTTCCCTTTCTGCTCAGTTAGCCCTGTGCCGTTTTCGGCTGTCTTCTGCGAAAAATTCTGCTGCATATCCGCCCGACAAAACGTGCCGTAGCAGGAATTACTGTGCGGCAAAGGAATACGCATCCCATACAGAACAACGCACCAATGCTAAGCCCAATGCAGCCAACGCCCATAACGAGCAGCCCTAGCGGCGGGGCAGAAAATGCGGTTACAATGCCCACACAAACGAGTACAACGCCGCAAATTAGCAAAGCAAAGGTTGTAGCGAAAAATCCGATACCTATGCCGATTGCGCCTACCAGCAAGCCGCCCAGGGTTGCCAAAATCGGCAGCCAAACCGGGAATAACAGGCAGATCAGCAGTATCCATGCCCAAACGGGCATCCCGCCGGGAGCACGCGGTGCTGGGGGCGGCATCGTGCGAGAAGCTTCGGCCGCCGCTGCGCCGTTTACAGCCTGCTGGGCAGCATCCGCATCTGCCAAAATCGAGGCCGCTACCTGCTCAGGAGAACCCAGCTCCTGCAAAACATTTTCCAGGTTTTCTGGACCTGCATCATCAATATAATCGCTGTAGTATTTGATGGCCGCGCTGCGTTCATCGCCGGTCATCGAGCCAAGCGCATCGTTTAACGCCAGCAAAAAGTCCCTTTTCGTCATTCTGCTTCCTCCCCATAAAAAACCCGGTCGATTTTCGTCTTGTAATCCTGCCAATCGCAAAGATGCGCTTGTAAGCGCTCTGTCCCACCCGGTGTGATTTTATAATATCGACGGTTGCGCCCGCCAAACTCCTGGTCGTAGGTCTCCAAACAACCATCTTTTTGCAGCCTGCGCAATACCGGATAAAGTGTAGATTCTGACACTTCTATGACGCTGCGTACATCTTGCGTAATTTTGTAACCATAGGTGCCTTCCGGCTCTTTGCCCACTACCGAAAGCACGATTGCATCCATCATCGCTGTGCCTGTTGTGAATGCCACACAATTCACCTCCATCTTTTTTGCATGTGTATGTTATACCACTGCACATATTATATTCAATATAATATAGTTTGTCAATATAATATTGTGTAAAATATTTTATTATTTTTTGTATAAGTCAAAACACAAAACACCCACCTGCAAAAATGCTTGCAAGCGGGTGTTTGTTCTATTATTATTACTCTTTAAAAGCCCAAAGGCGCTGGCCAATATAGTTGCAACCGGTAAAGATAACCTGTGCGACCAACATGGCAATGCGGGTTTTCCATTCCACACTCAGGCCCAGCGACAAAGCATCAAGTACCGTGGGTACCAGCCAATGCGAAAGACCAAAGCTGATTAAGTAGCAACCGGCAATTACCGCCGCAAACCGCACCGCGCTTTGCAGCAGCGGTGCTTTGCTTTCAAAACTGTATTTGCGGTTAAAGTAAAAGCTGGTAAAGCTGCACAGGGTAAACATCAGGGCGGTGGAACCCCAATATCCCAGTGCATTGAGCAACAGCTGACTGCCCGCCATCGAAATGATGGTGTTCAGCCCGCCGATAATCAGAAAGATGACCAGACTGCGGTCACAGAAAAAACGAACGAGCTTTTTCATCTTATGCCTCGACCACACGCACCGTTTTCATGATCTGAGCTTTTTTCGGTTTATCGCCAAATCCGGTTTTGGTCGCAGCGATTTCGTCCACAACGTCCATACCTTCCACCACGTGGCCAAAAGCAGCGTAGTCGCCGTCCAGATGCGGAGCATCCTGATGCATAATGAAGAACTGGCTGCCAGCAGAGTTCGGCATCATGCTGCGTGCCATAGAAATCACACCGCGGGAATGCTTAATCGGGTTGGGATGTCCATTAGAGGCAAACTCGCCTTCGATGCCGTAGCCGGGGCCGCCGGTGCCGGTTCCCAGAGGGCAGCCGCCCTGAATCATAAAGCCGGGGATGATACGGTGGAAACCGAGACCGTCATAGAAGCCCTCGTTTACCAGTTTCAAAAAGTTTTCTACGGTTTTCGGTGCAGCAGCAGCATCCAGCTCCAGCTTAATTTCCTTGCCGTTTTCCATTGTAATTACAACCATCATTCATTCTCCTTTTGTGTTTGTTAGGTGGGGTCTGTATCTTTTTTATTTAACAGATAGAACCGATAAAGGCCGTCCAGCAGCAATTCCGGCTCATAGATCACTTCTTTAGTATGGCAACATGCCACAATTTTACGCGCAATGCCACCAGTGCCAACCACAGTTGCCACCTGACCCAGCTCTTCTTCAAAACGCTGCACCATGCCGTCAATCATCGCAGCGTTGCCAAATACAGCGCCACTCTTCAGAGAGTCAGAGGTATTGCGTCCGATAGCATGCTTGGGAGCTTCGAGCTCAATGCCACGCAGCAAGCTGGTGCGCGATTTCAGTGCCTCTTGCGAAATAAACACACCAGGCATAATTGCCACGCCGCAAACATTGCCGTTTTTGTCCATTGCAGTCAGCTTGGTTGCAGTGCCCATATCTACAATAATGCAGGGCATCGGAAAACGCTGTTTTGCGGCAATGGCACAAGCCAGCAGGTCTGCCCCCAGCTCTGCCGGGTTGTCAATATCTACTATTAGTCCGGTATTACTTTTACCGGGAATCAAAAACAAAGGTTCTGCTGCAATCAGTCTGCTCAATGCACCCGCCACCAGTGAGGTAATACCAGGCACAACCGAAGAAATTACAACATCCGTAATCTGCGCAGGGTCAACCCCATGTAGATTAAAAAGTCCGCCGAGTTCTACAGCGTATTGGTCTGCCTCCATCTTCAACTCGGTCGCATACCGCGTAAAAAAGGACAATTGCCCGTCGACATAACCACCGAGCACAATGTTGGAATTTCCGATATCTACTGTAAGTACCATCTTGTAACCAGCCTTTCGGTCTGTTCTTATTATATATGTAAGGCTTGTCCGCTTTGAGGATACCCGGCATTAAAGTGCCGGGACACTCATACTTCCTTTTTCAGAATTTTCGTAACCTCGCCTACATACATTTCATGAAAATCATTTTGAGGATAAAACTTTGCGATGATGTCAGAGTCCAACATCGCTTCAGGTGTCATCTGCTGCCGATATTTTTTGCGGCAAAACAGCACCAGTCGTGCTTCCTTAAAATAAGGAACACCATCCTCAACCGCCACAGTGAGCCCTGCTTTTTCAATCTTATCCTCGTCACGCCCGCTCACCTTGCCAAGATAGCCTAATTTATCATGCATGCCCTCAAAGAAGCAAAGCGAGTATTCTTCCTGTGCATCTACAAACTCTTTGGTGTAGCGCTGGGGACGAATGAAGGTGAAAGCCACGGGTGTATTCCACAAAACGCCAAGCCCGCCCCAAGAGGCTGTCATGGTGTTGCATTTTTCTTCGGTACCAGCGGTAATCAACATCCAGTCGTCACCAATTAAAGAAAACGGATTTTCTGTTAAGTCCCGAAAAGCAATTTCGCAAAAAGCCATAGTATCCCACCTTTTCAAAGCATTGTCTTTTATTATATACGATATAAATTTAAAATAACAGCCATTTAAGAATATTTTTCAGGGCTTTTTGTAAAAATAGCGAGGTTTTATATGATTTGGGCAAAGCCACTCCAGACACCGTTTTAAACTATACTTTTCCAATTTATGGAAAAGTGAATAGAAATCTTTTACTTGCCAAATAATAAATTTGTTGTGCTTCTCTTCTTCAATGGTTTCATCAAAAGTTTGAAAAAAATGGGACAAAGCTGTTGACAAAGCCATATTGTATATGCTATTATAGCTAAGCACTCATTTGTGGAAAGGTGTCCGAGTGGTTGAAGGAGGCGGTCTTGAAAACCGTTGAGCAGCAATGCTCCGTGGGTTCGAATCCTACCCTTTCCGCCATCATCTTGCAAAAGGTGTCAATTTAATAGTTGCTTATCACTTTGATAGCAAGCATGGAGAAGTACTCAAGCTTGGTCGAAGAGGCGCCCCTGCTAAGGGCGTAGGCTAGGAAACTGGCGCGAGAGTTCGAATCTCTCCTTCTCCGCCATAAGATAAAACCGCAATGTGAAGCCAAAACGGCTAAACAATGCGGTTTTTCTTTATTGTATGGCTTACTTAAAACAACCTCAAAAGCACTCGTTTTACCCGCATTTTTTCGTAAATTCTTCGTAAATCTCGAAGCCATTCAAAACTTCACTTTATTGAGTTTATCTGCGGCATTCACAATTCGGTTGTCACGCCAGTCGGTATAGATGTTCATCGTAGTAGTAATGTCGGAATGGCCCAGCAAATGCTGCACGTCCTTCGGCATAAGCCCAGCTTCAAAACACATCGTTGCATAAGCGTGGCGCAGCTCATGGGGCGTTACATTCGCGCCGGTTTCCTTCCGGTAGTTGTCCATCACCGTCCAGATGCGCTTATTGGTATACCATTCGCCATTGAGATCCGGGAACACAACGCCTTTCTTTTTATGTGGAATTTTATCTACTAAGCATTCCAGCAGCGGCACGGTTCTCGTGCCAGCCTCGGACTTGGGTCCCTTCTCGTGTGGCACATTGCTTTCAAAATAAATGGAGCGATGCACAAAAATTGTTTTTGCATCAAAATCAATATCTTCGTATCTTAGCGCCAGCAGCTCCCCTATTCGTAACCCCGAATATAAAATGAAGTAGAGCATCAATCCCGCTGGCGTGTCGCCGTGAGACTTCACGAGTTCCAAATTAGATTGTTCTGGGCAGCGGCGCTTTGTTTTGGGCAGCGTTCGCGGTACTTTCACCAGCACCATAGGGTTTTCGGTTACATTATAGGTTACACAACCATGCTTTAAAATCAACCGCAATACCAACATAGCATTGGAAACAGTTTTAAATGCGTACCCGCGGCTGATGAGATGGTTCATATAAGCATTGCAGTCTGAAATCTGAATTGTCTTCCACGGAGTGCCACGAAACCATTCTGTGCATTTCTTATATCCTGCATTATAACTTTTTTGTGAGTTTGGTGTCACGGTATTAATATGCTTGTTATACCAGTCCTCGGCCAATTTGGTAAACGAAATGCCGCTTTCTTTTGTTCCTTGGTAGTCCTTCAGCTTTTTCAAAATTTCTCGTTCTGTGCGCCCATAAAAGTGATGTCCGTCCACCACTTTCTCTATTAGACCGTCTTTTCTTGTTTTAGCTTTTTTTGCCATAATAAAACACCTCCAAAGTATGACTTGATAAGCCTACCCCAGAGGTGATACAATACAGTTGTGGGCTGCGTATCCTTCGGGGTAAGCTGTTCTTCTATATCTCCTGCCGGTTGCCGCCGGTGGGGGATTTTTTTATTTACAGAATATATGTTGCCAACACATTTCCATTTTGAGGTCAATAGAAAACCTTTCCGGCCTCTAAGTTCTTGCGATACATGCATGCCCCGGAATAGAATGGGTTTTCGTGTGTACAACATTTTAGATTACTACATTCTCGATAGCGGCTACAGCAGCCAAACTGTTCAAAGGTAAAAAGCGTTCGTAAATGCGTTTTAATAGCTGCTTTTAACCGCATTACATCTATAAAATCCAGAGCCTCAATCACTTCAGCAGGATTTTGAAAAACTAAACACTTTCCATCAAATTTACAAAGCGTCTGGGTCGCCACATTCGAATAGTATATAGAAGGAGCAATAAGCACCTCAATATTTACACAAAACTTATTTTTATTTTTTAATGTTCGTGCTTTTATTGCACATACATCTAAATAGTTTTGAGGCACCTGTTCGATTACAATTTTTAGAATGTCATCTGCGGAATACAATTAATATCACCTGTTTCTTTAAACTCTTTTAAAACTTTCACAGTGGGCTGCATCTGCAGTAAAAAGTCACATGCTATCTTGTGCAGCTGACCTGCAACAGCAATTACCATTATCTCGTTATCTATTCTTCCTGCCGCTTCGCATACTTGCGGAGCATTGGTGAATACCCCTCGATAAACTAAAGGTACTTCCCCATTTGTTACTGCGTTGGTAAATCCGTGAGATTTTAAAAACTCAAATTTTATTTCATCGGACTCAAATTTTATGTAATTATCAGGACAAAGCACTTTTCACGCCTCGCTTTCTATCATATCGTAAAAGACTCGTTCAGAAATAATTTCAATGTCGTTGCCAGAGAGCTTTAGCTTTTCCGCTTTTTTCTGTTTTGTACTCTTTCCATCTTTAATGCTGGCACAATAGTCATTGTTACCTAACACAAGAAAATTTGTCTTTTGGGTAACTCCATCCCCATTAAAGCCTCCAATGTCAGAGATATACTGCATGGCGGCTTTACGAGTCATCCGTTCTAAAACACCAGTGAACACGACAGTTTTATTAAAAAAAAGATTAGACGGATCAATCTTTTCGGCATTGGGGGAGATGTCTTTGGCTCGCAATGTTGAATGATTTTTTGATTTTCTGCATTGACTTATCTGAATATTATTATTTATAGTATAGTTTTTCATGTACTCATAACATTGCACCGTTACTGCTACATCTTCTTGAGCACGATGTGTGTTACACCGGCTACATTCAAATTTTTCTACCAATGTCTTCAGCTTATGATTTTCAAAATCGGGAAACAGTCTTCTCGATATTCGCATAGTATCAACAAAATCATTAGGGAATGCTTCTCCCCCTTGACGGATGCATTCATCATATAAAAAATTAATGTCAAAATTAACATTGTGCCCTACGATAACAGACCGCCCAACAAAGTCCAACAGTTCGGGCAAAACGGTATTAATCGTCGGCTGGTCTCTAAGCATTTCGTTTGTTATCCCTGTTAGTTCTGAAATAAACTCGCTAATTTGAAAAGGTGGGCGAACTAATGTGCTATATGTTTGTTTAATAATGCCACCGGCTACTCGAGAAGCACATACCTCGATAATATCATCACACTGGGGATCAAGTCCCGTTGTTTCTAAATCGATGCATACATACTCGTCGGGCAAACTCAAAAGGCTTGCACCCTTTTCAATACGCTCCGGCTTTACCGAACGGATTATATCCATCGTTAGCATTGATATTAACCCTCCATACTGTTAAAATTCACACCCCTGCACTCTACCCAGTAGTGCAGGGCTTTTTTTATATCTTCTTCCGGCAAATCAAACCAGTCAGCAATTTCCCATGGCTCTGTATATCCATATTGCATAGCCTGTTTTATCTCGTTTACTGGCACATATGTTTCATAAGATCTGCGTTGTGCTTTATATTCATTGCGCTCCACCAGCTCAAAAGGACTATCAATTCTATGCAATGCCCCTGTTGCGCAATGGCTTGTTTCGTGAATCAGTGCTGCTTTGTATTGACGCACTGTTTTGTATTGCGAAAAATCCAAAAACACGCCATATCCATTTGCGTTGCCTATAATTGCACCGTCTGCCATATCCTCCAAGGCATATTGAAAAATTATAATGTTATGCCGGTCTACATCCTCATAAATGGATTCCAGTGACACCATGGTGATATCCTCACTTGTTTTTTTGCGCGTCCTGCGCTAATTTTAGCATTCGTGCCATATCTAAAAGTTTTTCCTTATTTGCGTCATTCAGCTCTTTGCTCTGGTTGTGCAGCGCATATGTGAAGTCATCAAATGTTACCTCGTCGCTTTTTGCGGCGTGGTTTTCTTTTTGTTCGCCATCTAACAATTGATCAATTGTTACACCAAAATAATCTGCGATTTTTTGCAGTTGTGCAGCCTGCGGTAGCCTAGTCGTGTTTCGCCATGCCGACACCGCGCTCCTACTTAATCCTATTTCCAAGGCGGCACCTGTTGGAGACTTCCCCTTGATTTTGCAAAGTTCACAATAGTTATCGAAAAACACAATACTCACTCCCAAAGATTGTGCAGTACGCTAAAAGTTCACTAATGTGAATTTAACGTATTGCAAAGTTTCCGAAAGTGTACTATACTGTGAGCAACGGATTCACAAAAGTGAACTTTCGGTGATGTGACTGTCTGAACAACTTCACTATATCACTTTTGTTCACAAATGTAAACATTTTGAATCTCAAAATTGTGAACGGAGGTGAACTTTGTATGTCTGCACAATGGACCGCTGAAATCGTAGGCAAAATGCATGTACACAATATAAGCCAATCTGAAATAGCTGCGCATTTAGGCTTCTCGCGTGAATACACAAATGCTGTACTTAATGGGAAGCGTAATCCGAAAACTGCAGAAGTTGTGTTTCGCAAAGCTATAGATGAACTAATCGCTGAAAAATCTATTACATAAGAAAGGACAAGCAATGGGGAAATCCGAATTAGTTGCATTATTTTGTTGTGCTGGAGTTTTTTTTGGCGGCTTGCTCGAAACGCTGTGTGAGCGTTACAAAGTTGAAAAACATAAAAGCAGACGTTCCAAAGCATCCGAATGCAGATACCGCTCGCAAGACAAAAATTAGTCCGTTACTCTCAACTGCGAATATGGCAGACAAAATCCCTACTGACATGTTTATAAAGAACAACGATTTTATCAAAATATAGTATTTTTTTGTTTTTTCAACTTTCTGCCAGCACTTATAAGCGTACACCAATGTGACCCAAACCAAATTCCCTAATATGGAGAAAAAAATATCAATCAAACATTTCCACCTTCTTTCGACCATGTTTTACCATTTGAATGAGCGGAATACAAACAGAACAATTAAACGGGGGTTTATTTGCCTTCCAACTTCATCTTGTCAATTTAGCAGCCTTGCATCCAAATTATACCATTATATATGTCCAATAAAACGGACTTCTAAAGGAGTGATACAAAATGCCAAGAGAAAAAGAGCTGTACCGTGACACACTGGAAGGCCTTCGACGCATCGCATCAGAAAAATATGGCGCAAAAATGCTATACACTTCTGCGGAAGTTGCCGATTTGCTCGGGTACGAGCGTCGCACCATTTACAACCAAGCAAAAAAATTCGGGTTTGTCGGCGGCCGCACCACTCTAGAAAAAATTGCACTCGTGTTGTCATAACACACGCAAACCAGCAGGAGGCAACGTAATATGCCGCAGCCCAAGGAACTATCTGCTTTCGAGCAGGCACACCAACACTACTTAATTTACTACGCAGCTTGCTCCCCGCAGGAGCTGCAAGAGCTGTTCGACCGCACCGACAATGCCCAAAGCCGCCTTTATGGCAAAATCACAAACACCGCGCTGCTTTTCGCAATGGGCAAAAAGCTCGCTATCCAAGAACTGCTAAGCGCGGCCAAAAGGAAGTGAAATACACATGGCAGTAAAACAATTAGGTTCCATCAACATTTTGGTGGACCACTTCGGCAATTACACCGCAGAGGTAAACACCGACCACGCAAACCCAAACGGCGCACAGCTTTCAGAAATGCTCTGCGATTTTGCCGACCGTATCAACCGTACACTCCATGCAGAGCCGGAGCAATACGGCATCCAAACAGCAGCGGACAAGCTTCGCAAGGATGTAGAAAGGATTGCAAATGAATACGCAGAATCTCTCGAAACCGCGTAGCACGGATGAAATACTGGCGCGTAAATACCGCACCGCCTACCAAGCCGAGCGGCATCGCGCCGAGCGGCTTTCCTTTTACACTGCCGGCATGGCCGGTGTCGTGCTACTACTCGGCTTTGTCATTGCAAACGGGATGCAGACGCAAAAGGCTTTGCTAGATTCTGCAAACGCCACTATCGAGCGGCTCACGATTCAACAAAAAGAAACCGCAGCAGCGGAAACCATGGCTTTTCAACAGACCGCACCCATTGAGGTTGAATACCTCGGTGAATTTGACTGCACCGCATATTGCTGCGAAGCTTACCCGCACATCTGCGGCACCGGCACCGGTATCACCGCCAGCGGCGCGCCTGTCGCTGCAGGTGCCAGCGTTTCGGCAGATCCGGAAGTGATTCCGCTTGGTAGTTGGATCTACATCGAAGGGGTCGGCATTCGGCAAGCGCAGGATATTGGCAGCAAAGTAAAACAAAACAAACTGGACGTTGCAGTGGACACCCACGAAAACGCGCTGCACTGGTCAGGCTACGGCTCGCACAAAGTGTATTTGCTCTCCGAGGGGGTGCAGCAGTGAATCGGCTTTTCAAAAACAAATTCAAGCCCGGCGAGCGGGTGTATGTCACCTGCGGCTGCTTTCGCGGAATGAAGGGTGCCATCTACTGCGGCGGCAGTATTCTGGAACGTGCCCCAAAACGCTGTTTGGTGCAGCTCGACAACGGACGGTGCATCTACATATCCGAGAACCACATTGAAAGGAGCGTTGCAGATGACCAGAAAAGAACTGGCAGCGGCAATCCTGCAGGAACGCAGTGAAATGTTTGCGAAAAGCGCACGGCGAGAACGCAACCCGCTCCCCTATTACTTACTCAACTTATCTCACCCCGCCATGCACCTGCTTTACCAAAACTGGCGGCTTGAGAAAAAAGGACAGGCCCGCTTTCCGCCTAGCGACCTTGAGCGCACCGAGTTTGAACTAGAAATGCTCAGCGCTTCGGCCCTCAAAACACTGGAACAGCACTTCAACCAAAAAGCACAAAAAAAGAGCCCCTCACGGCTGGCACCATGAAGGACTCGGGTGGAAAAGTATTCCCACGTAACTGAGAATATTATACCACCCTTTTCTATTCCTTGCAAGCGGCACAAAGCCGCCGTTTGCCTAGGTTCAAGTATTAATAACTGGAATCTGAAAGGGGGTCACAGCACAGTGCCGTATATTAAGAAAATCTACAATGCCGGCGGCATCATCGAGATAAAGAAAACATACTCCGCAAGGGTTGGCATTAAAGGCATCGCACGATCTGAAAACTGCAACCCTACCCCACTGGATGTGGAAAAAGTCAACGATGCCAACGCAGAACAAAAGCTCCGGCTATTGCTTTTCACGAACTTCAAAGCAAATGACTGGCATCTAGTATTCACCTATCGCCCGCAAAGAAGGCCTGCACCAGAACAGGCAAAGGCAGTGTTTAAAAAGCAGGTCGCAAAAATGCGGGAGTACTTTAAAAAGACATTGGGAAACGAACTCAAATATGTCTATGTTACAGAGTACGAAAGCACGGCCATTCACCATCACATGATTATTCCAGACGCAGACATTCGCCCATTGCAAAAAATGTGGCGGGAATTCGGCACCCTGCGCGGCACACCGATTCGGGATACACAGCACCTTGCTAATCTGGCTTACTATTTTATCAAAGAAACCAAGCACAGAAAAGACAGTGCCGGCCGGCATCAGCGCCGCTGGGTTGCTTCTACAAATCTCGATAAGCCGACAGTGAAAATCATCAAAGTATCAGCATCCGAATGGGCTAAGGAGCCTAAGGCGAAAAAGGGCTACTACATAGACAAGTCGGTTGGCGATGGCAGCGGCGTAAAGAACTACGAAAACCCACTCAACGGCCTGCCCTGTCAATTCTACCGGCTGATTCCATGGGAACGAGCAGCGGAAGAGAATTTCGAGGACTTCCCTGCTGTATAACGAAAATTTGGAGGTACATATCTATGAAACTGAAAACAGGCGCAACCGTGCGGGCTATTCGCCCCGAAAACGCGAAAGCACCGCTCGGCAAATTTGAAGCGGCCACCGAAAAGCCAACCATCGGCACCTTGGTATTTATTCACCCGCTCGGCCAGTTTGTAACCGTGGAATTTCCGGACAAGCGGTCCGCAGAATACAAGGTGCTTTACCGCGAATGCTTTAAGCTTGACCAGATTGTACTGCTGCGCAAGAAAAGAGCTGCTCGCAAATCAAGGTAGGCACAATGGGGATTGATATCAGCCGTCTCGGTCCAGATGCACAGCGGCAAATTGCCCGCCAGCTTGCCGCCGGGCAGCAGCGAAAAAGCGCAATGCCTGCAAAGTTGCCCAAAGATGCTTTTGACAGCAACGGCGAGCGCGAGTTTTATCTTGCCGAGGTTTTGCCCGGGCTGCGCAATGGCACCATTGCAAAATGCGAACTACACCGAGAGTTTGAACTTTACCCGGCAGCGGAATTTTGCGGCAAAAAGTTTCCGGCAGCGGTATTCAAGCCAGACTTTGTACTTCACTACCGCAGCGGAACAGTTGAAGTAGTGGAAATCAAAAGCAAATTCACAAAGAGAAAATCCCGCGACTACACCTTACGCCGCCGGCTTTTCATCGAGCGGCATGCTCGGCCCAGCGGATGGCTTTGGCGCGAGATTGTGACCGACGACAGAAAGGAGTAACCGTCATGCTAACATTGCCAATTAAAAAGAAGTGGTTCGACATGATCGCAGCAGGCGAAAAACTGGAAGAATACCGTTCCGACACACCCTGCTATGCCGCGCGATTTGGCCCCGCAATGAATGCTAATGGACAAATGGAAATATGCCTGCGGAACGGGTACCGGGCAGATAGTCCCAAATTGTATTGCACGATAACGGCACGGCTACGGCATGGGGCACGTCCAGAATGGAGAGGAAACCCAAAAGAGCCTTGCTGGGTATTAACGCTTCTGGGTGTAAAAGCCGAGAACGAAAGGAGTGGTTACATCTAACCAATAAGCAGAGGAGAGAGGACAATATGGAATACACAAACAAACTTTTTAACATGGACTGCATCGCTGGGATGCAGCTCCTTCCCGATAGCTGTGTGGATATGGTGCTGACTGATCTGCCTTATGGCATTACCGGGTGCCGCTGGGATAGCCTTATCCCCTTCGACCAGCTTTGGCAGCAACTAAACCGCGTTTGCAAGCCAAACGGTGCAATGGTATTTACCGCTGCGCAGCCGTTCACTACCGATTTAATTAACAGCAATCGCCGCCACTTCAAATACGCTTGGTACTGGAACAAAAACCAAGTCACCGGTTTTCCATTCGCGAAATACCAGCCTTTGCGCTGCGTCGAGGAAGTCGTTGTGTTCTATCGCAAAACACCGATCTACAATCCGCAAGGGCTTATTGCAATCTCAAATCCAAAACCGCACACAGCGAAAAAGGTTGCCAGCGATTACGTTTATGATCCGAAGACACTTAGCAAAGCATACACCAGTAAATACACAAATTATCCGCGGCAGATACTTACCTTCCCCTGCCAACGGGACGGCCTTCACCCGACGCAAAAGCCGGTTGCCTTGTTTGAGTATCTGATCCACACCTACACAGAGCCAGGGCAGCTTGTCCTCGACTGCTGTATGGGCAGCGGCACCACCAAGATAGCAGCGTTAAACGCTGGCCGGGATTATGTAGGCTTTGAAATAGATTCAGAACATTTCAAAACAGCCAACGAGCGTACAGAGTAAGAACATCGTCAAATGCAGAAGGAGGACGCAACTTTGCCAAACCAAAAGGATTTAAACCTCGAAAAATATGAAATATCAAAATACCGCTACCGCGAATTAAAAAACTTCTGCTTGCAGTATGACGAAAAAAAGCAGCGACTTGCAGCGTTGCGCGGAATTGGCGCAGTTACATATAGCAATGAGCCCCACGGCAGTGGAACTTCGGACCCAACCGCAGCCAAGGCAGAACGTGCTCAGCAGCTTGCGAGGGACATCGAACTGATTGAGCAAACTGCGATGGAGGTGGATTCGGTGAACTATCACAGTTTACTTGCTAATGTTACCGCAGCTAATCTACCGTATGAGTATCTATCCCCTGCCTGCGGGCGTCGGCAATTTTATGAAGATAGGCGGAAGTTCTTCTATCTTTTAGATAAAAAATTAAATAAATAAGATACTAAAAAGCTCTTAGAACAGTGTGTTTTGCAGCTGCTGTGCCAAGAGTTTTTTGCTTTTCCTTTCAATATATTGCGAAAAATAGAAAATAATGTAATATCCCACATATTTTTGGTTATTTTTTGAGCATTTTTTCAATTCTTTCCGATGGCTTCAAATGGTATCATAAAAGCACACACGGAAAATTTATAGCAATAATCGAAACATCCTACCTGCTTATACAGAATGTATTTTGTTGCCAGAAGGAGCCAAATTTGTGAGTAAATATAATTTCTATTATGATGAATCTGAGCATAGCCGAAAAATCAACCATAAAACCATTACTGCAGAGAATTATTTCGACAGCTTTATTGCGGTTATCGTTGGCTGGTTCTCTGACAATCAGGCCGGATTGTATAAAAGATACGCAGCGTTTGAGTCTAAATATCAGCACAGGCAGTCAAACGGCGAACTAAAAAGCACTACTATCAAGCAAAGCCAACTAAAAAGTGGTTTTGCCTCCTTGAACGCTGACAGCCTTTCCTTGTTAGAGGACTTCTTGACGCTGTTCGATGGAAGAATCCTTGTCTATTATGCTGTCACAAGTAAAATCGAATACATAATCTATCAGTTATTTGAGGAATATGAAAACAGCCTTTTCGTGAATATGGATGCGATGAAATATTCCATCACGAAGGCAATAGTCTTGTATCAGCCAAGCGAAATTATGGCGGGGATGTATAATAACACAAGTGAACTTATTGGTTTATTGAAAAACTTCTTTACATCCCAAATCGAAAAAGATAAGGCAAACGAAACGTTGAAACAAGAGGAAATTAAGCAATTTAGCCAAATTCTCTTGCTCTTGGACGACGTATCCTCGATTAAAACAATTGACTGGAACTATGACATCGCTTTCGTGGGATTTAGAAAATTTCTGGATGAAAAAGGCATTCATGATTATTCGATTACCATAGACAAAGAAGGCGAAAATAGCAACACAGTGAAAGCCGCTGAACGAGCGGGCTTATGCGCAGTTTCCGAGGCAGACTCATTGACCTCCTGCGGAATTCGTATGGCTGATATGTTGGCAGGCATCATTTCAAAATTGCTTAAGGCACTACATAACGAATTGGAATATGCTTCGCCTGAAGAACCACTAAACAAGAAAATCCTCGATAAGAGTTGGTTCGTTATCAATGAGCGGCAGCTTGCCCTTTACAAGAAATTACACCAAGTAGCCATTGAATTGAACACGGCATGGTATAAGACGTTTGCTGGAACATACTCGGATGATTTGATAGTGTTCATTGCTCTCTTAAATTTCATGAATCATTTTCAATCGGTGGAAGATATAAAAAAAAGCCTTGATATGCAAGGTGAGTATTTCAACGCTTATTGTTGTAAATGTCTTGCTGAGCATTTTGAACGGATGGGAAACGGCAGACAAACGCCTGCGTTGCCAATTGATGCTGTTACAGATAACGACTTATCTAATGGTTTTTTAATAAATCGCCAAGGAGCAAAGGTTTACTTTGACATTGACAAGCAACCTTTTCTTGAAATAAAAAATGGACATCAAACATTTGATGTATTATCAGTAGGCATAAGCAAAGGAATGATTCCAGTAGTTACGATTTTAGAAGAAGACGAGGTAAAGTGCTATCGAATTCCAGAAGAGTTATCTGGATGGGCGATGACTTTAGTTGATTTAGCAAATAGGGGCGAGAATGTGTTCCCATCGAAAGTTATGTTTTCCAGAACCAATGCTGGGTATTTTGCAGATATTTTGTAACGATTGAATGTTAGCTTAGCTTTGTTACCAGAAAAGCAATTAGCTACTGTATCGCTTAGTACTTAACACAGAAAGCCATGGTTTAGAAGATGTGAAAGGTGCGCTGAAAACAAGCTCCTGTAACTACTTATCTTCAACCGAAAAACGGCGGCCAGTAAAAGACATTCTATGTTTTATTAACTGCCTAAACGAGCCGCACTTAATCTTCCATCTACCAGAAGCAGAAACGTACTTAGAAAACTGGTACGAGTTGATTAGAACCTTAACCTCGGCTAAAAGCAAGTAGTAAACGAAAAGGGTGGGGAAAATATTATGCGGAATGAATTTAGTATGTATCGCAGCCAACTAAAAGGATATTTGTTCGAAGTAATAATTAATGAACTCCTTAGGAAAAACGGTTTCACTCTGATAGCCTTCGCTACAGAACCTCAGGAACGGGTAAGAAAGAACCGGGAGGGGTTTATAGAAATCAGAGGGCGCGGATGCTGGCACCAAATTGATTGTCCCTGCGATTTTAATCGTTTGATTCCATTTTCCTATCCGCTGCGTCTTTTGGGCGAAGTGAAATTTTATAGAAGCCCGTTAGCAAAAAAACATATTCGGGAATATATCGGAGTGGTGAAAGATATTCAAGAAAACTATTTTGTCGCAGATGGTGTTAGTCCTGAAGAGGCCTATCCTAGGAAGGCAGAAGTTGGTGTCTACTTTTCGGCAAGTGGCTTTCAAGCGGAGGCCGAAAAACTTGCCTACGCCCATGGCATTAAGACAATCTCATATGCTAACAATTACTTGATTGACCAAATAAAAAACACTCTTGTGGAATTTGAATCAAACTACTTATCAGTGAATTGCATAAAAGCTGGACACTGGAATGATTTTCAGCGAACTTTCATTTCTGCAATTCGCAATCAAAATTTTGACCAAAATATCTTTGCACAGTATTGTGCTGACGGATACCATGAAATCTTATCACAACTTCAAAACGAACTTGTAATAATAAAATCCAGTTTTATCGCGACAACCGCTACAGGAGTATTTCTTCATTTCGTTGGTAACAGGCCATTTCCTGAGGATGAATTCGCGGCCTCCGACGAAGGACGTTGTCGCGTCTACTTTACTCGCAATTATAATAATGTGAATGGTGGACAACGCCTATTCTGGATGGAAATCAATGACGACCATCGCAGATTCTATTTCACGCCACCTGAATCATTAGATTATGCTTCTGTGTTTGGTGGAGAAATTGCACTTGATGAAAAGGAGCGATTGTTTGGTTTGCTGAATGTCAACATTGTGTTGGGAGGAATTACAAGAAACTTAATTTTGCATCTTGATCGGAATTGGCTTGATGCTATCCGAGAGTAAAAACACTTAATTTGAGGTGAAACAAAGCAGCCATTTGTGGCGTTTTTTCGCTGTGGAAATTATTGATGTAAGTTTTCCATTATGTTTATTATGCGTGAAATAGTCATGACCATAACTACTTACTAAAGCGAGGGTACCCATGGGCCTATTCGACAAAATCAAGGAACCTATTTTTTTGAAAGATGACAGTGAAGCGGAGCGCCAACTTACCGTCTTGCAAAAGTTCCGTAAAACAGCAACCGAAGAATTGACTAACAAACTCGATGAGGAAATCCGCCGCGTAGATGCCGGTATTTTCGGTGAAAAGGCTGTTCGATATGAGCTTGAGAACAGCCATATCCCAATGTTCGTGTTACATGATTTATATTTAGAACATGAAGGGTTAACAAGCCAGATTGATTACTTGATTGTTACCCGCAAGCATTGCTTTGTATTGGAATGCAAGAATCTTTATGGTAATATTGAAATTAACAGCGCCGGTGATTTCACGCGCACTATCTCTTACGGACGCAGCACAAAAAAGGAAGGTATCTATTCCCCTATTACACAAAATCGAAGACATTTGGAGCTCATTAAGGAAATCCGTTCTGCCGAAATAGGAAACATCTTCTTAAAAGCTATTTTTGAAAGATATTTCTATGATACATACCGGTCAATTGTGGTTCTCGCCAATCCTAAAACCGTCCTTTATGATCGATATGCAAAAAAAGAAGTGAAATCACAGGTTATCAAAGCAGACCAATTAGCTCAGTATATACGCAGAATAGACAGCGAGCCAAATGCTGTTTCCATGAGCGAAAAAGACATGGAGGCAATGGCACATTTTTTTCTTCAAATACACAAGCAACCCAATATTGATTATACCGAAAAATTCAAAGCTGCTTTAGAAGAAGCTTGCTCGACTGCAGCGGAAACGGAAAATACGGAACAGGCAAAAGCAACAGAGATCCTTTGTCCGAAATGCGGTGCTGTCATGGTTTTGCGTAAAGCCTTCAAAGGGCCTAATGCTGGCAAAGAGTTTTACGGGTGTTCTAACTATCCTAGATGCCGATCTATTATTAATATACAGTAGTCCTATACCTAGCGTTTTCTCACGCGATACAAGAATATTATTTTCTAAAAATATTCAAATTGGGTCACCAAGAGGACCTACTTTCATGCTAAACTAATATTGTGCAAAATAAGAAAAAGCAGCCGAGAGCAATCTCAGCTGCTTTTTCTTTTGCGCAAAATTAAAAATAACCCCATCAAAACCAACAAGGAGAAGCAGCGGCAATGAATCAGCGGTACACACCGGAAGGGCTTACACGTTGGATACAAGAATTAGTGGCAGCGGATAACATTCACGGCTTTTATATCTGCAAGCCGTGGATTCACCTTCGAGCATTGGTTTTGAAAGAACAGCACTACGAATGCCAGGATTGCAAAGCCAAAGGACTCTATACACCGGCAGCCACAGTACACCATGAAAAGACTGTCCGCAAGTTTCCTTGGCTGGCATTAACCAAGAGCAATCTCACCGCGTTGTGCGATGAGTGCCACTATGCCAGACATCACAAAACAGAATCGAAGTGGAACGATGAGAAGTGGTAGCCCCCCGGTCAAAAATTTCAAAAAGCGGCCGCCCAACAGGAGAACGGGCAAAGGGTCGACAAAATGGAAAACTTCGCGCGCGTGAGGAAAAAACGAGAAGGAGGTAGGTAGAATATGGCCAAATTTTCAGAAAAAAGAATCCGAGAATCGCTGACACAACAGCTCAAAAGCAAGGGTGCAGACGTGGATTTATATCGCTCAATGATTGAAGATTACGTCTTTTTCTTTAAACAACTTGAGCATATGAAGCGCGATATTGCAGAGCGAGGGCACACCTACACTGCTTATTCGGCAGCGGGCAAAGAGTACGAAAAAGAAAACCCATCGGTGAAAAATGCAATCGTATATTCGCGCCAAATGCTCGCTATTATTTCCTCTATGGGGCTGAGCACGGAGAAGATTACCGGCGGCTCCGGCAGTGAGGCAGATGGTGACCTTGGTTAATCTGCCACCCGAAATCGCCAACTACATCGCATATGTCCGCGCCGCGAATGTACCTCAATGCAAAGATCAAATCGCATTGTGCGACCATGTAGAGCGTTGCTTCAATACGCAAGATATTTATGTCAATGAGGAACAGCTTCAGCGTTACCTGGCACAGCAAAAGCATTTTCCTTTCAAACTATTCCCCTGGGAACTTTTTATCTTTACGCTTCACAACTGTACCTACTGGCGCGAAAGCGGTTTGCTGCGCTGGCCGAATCTCTTTGTATTGGTTGGGCGTGGTGCTGGAAAAAACGGATATCTCGCTTTTGAAAGTTTCTGCTGGATTACGCCAATTAACGGAGTTCCTAAGTATGACGTTGATATTTTCGCCACGAGCGAAAAGCAGGCCCGAACCAGCCCGGACGATGTGCGTGATGTGTTAGACGAAAACCGCGCGCAGATGGAGAAATACTTCCATTGGAACAGCGAATGCATCACCAACAAAAAAACCAAAAGCCACCTGCGCTTTTGCACTTCCGGGCATAAAACCAAAGACGGAGGCAGGCCGGGCGCGGTTGTTTTTGACGAATACCATGCCTACGAAGATTACCGCATGGTCGACGTTGCCACCACCGGCCTTGGCAAAAAAGAATTTCCCCGCAAGACAATTATCACAACGGACGGAAACATCCGAGGTGGGCCACTCGACGATTTAAAGCGATTGGCTGAGGACGTTCTTTACCACGGGCAAGATGATTGCGGACTTCTCCCCTTCATCTGCCGGTTAGACAGCCCGGACGAAGTAGACAACCAGCTCATGTGGCACAAGGCAAACCCCTCTTTGGTTTATTTCCCTGTGCTGATGCAGGAGCTCATTTCAGAATACGCAGCATACAAAAAGAACCCATCGGCAGCGGCTTCTTTTATGTCTAAGCGGATGAACTTGCCGCCGGAATGCTTAGAGGACGATGTTACCGAATGGTCTAATGTTCTCGCTGCAAACAAGCCTCTGCCTGATCTGCGCGGCATGCCTTGCGTGGCTGGCATCGACTATGCGAAAACAACCGACTTTGTGGCAGCGGGGCTTCTCTTCAAAAAGGCAGGCACCTACTATTGGCTTTCGCATACTTGGGTGTGCAAAAAATCGCCAGATCTGAAAAGAATCAAAGCCCCACTGGATGAGTGGGCAGCCAAAGGCTTACTTACTTTTGTAGACGGTCCAGAAATTTCACCCGACATTGTAACAGGGTGGCTAGAGGAAAAAGCAGATGAGTACGAAACCACATGCCTTGGGCTCGACAACTTCCGTTTCACATTACTCGCTAAATCATTGAGAGACCATGGATTTGACACGGATAAAGGCGGGAGAAATAATATTCTGCTCACAAAGCGTGTCACTGTAATGCGCTGGTCCCCCGTTATTGCAAGCATTTTCACAAATCAAAAAATGGTTTGGGGGATTAACCCATTAATGAACTGGTATACCAACAACACATGTACAACCACAGACAAAGAAGGAAACACGTTTTATCAGAAAAAAGAGGAAAAATCACGCAAAACCGATGGCTTCATGGCGCTGGTCTCGGCGGTGTGTGCAAGCGAAAGCCTGCAGGACTGCGAGGACAGCAGCGGAGAATATGAGCCTACTCAGGTTTACAGCTATTAGGAGGCGAATCAGTGAAACTTGTTGAGATGCTGCGCAATATCTTTACCAGCGCAGAAACGGTCAACGTCAACCAACAATTAGAGTCGGCGCGGTACCAGCTGGCGGTCGAAGATTTTGCAATTCAGATGGCAATCAATTTGATTGCCGGTACCATTGCAAAGTGCGAATTTCGCACCATGCTGAAAGGCAAGCAAGTAAAAGGCGATGACTATTACACCTTCAACGTGGAGCCGAACAAAAACCAGAACTCAAGCCAGTTTTGGCATGAGGTCGTTGCGAAGATGCTCTATTACAACGAGTGTCTTGTCGTGGAAATGAACGGCCAGCTGATCATTGCAGACAGCTTCACGCATGACGAATATGCGCTTTTCCCGGACAAGTTCAGCAACGTCACGCGCAAGGATTTCACTTTTCTGCGCAGCTTTTCCGCTGATGAGGTTCTTTACTTTACATACGCAAACAAGGACATTCGCGCTCTGCTGTCCGGTGTAATGGCCGGATATGCCGACCTGCTCACTTTGGCCGTCGGTAAGTACAAACGCGCTGGCGGACGCAAGGGTGTAGTGAAAACAGACACCGTTCCCACAAAAGATGAGAAGTGGCAGAAAGCCCTTGACGAC
The DNA here is from genome assembly GCF_900199435.1 of Pygmaiobacter massiliensis. Lineage (GTDB taxonomy): Bacteria > Bacillota > Clostridia > Oscillospirales > Ruminococcaceae > Pygmaiobacter > Pygmaiobacter massiliensis. The sequence goes on along the minus strand of NZ_OAML01000003.1, from coordinate 988,292 downwards.
CTTTACGGCAGACGCTTTAAATCCTACTACAGCGATGAAAACGCACTGGTCGTGCTGCCAAAAGGTGTGGAGTATGAAGAAATTACCGGCGAGGGCAGCAAGAAAAGCACCAGTGAGGTTGGTGACATCGCCAAAATCACAGAAGAAGCATTCACCCGCGTGGCGCAGGCATTTAAAATCAATCCCTCGCTGCTGCTGGGCAACATTGCAAATGTGGACAGTGTGGTGGACGAGTTCCTCACGTTCTGCATCGACCATATTGTAGACATCATTGCCACCGAAGTGAATCGCAAATATTACGGCAAGAAAAGCGTTCTCGCTGGCTCGTGCCTTAAAATCAACACCATGTGCATCAAGCACATCGATATATTCAGCATCGCGGAAAAAGCCGACAAGCTCATTGCAGACGGCATTTTCTGCATTGATGAAATCCGTGAATTGGTCGGCGCTGTGCCATTGAACACATGGTGGAGCAAAAAGCACTGGCTGACGAAAAATCTGGCAGACCTTGAAGGAGGTGAAACACAAAATGAGTAAACCGGTAAAAACCATGTGGGTGGCAAAGCAGGCAGCGGAAACGCTGGACATCTATCTGTATGATGACATCGCGGCCGACGGGCGTGACTGGTGGACGGGTGAAGTGATTGAAAGCGACACTTCGGCAAAGCACATGAAAAATATTCTCGATGCGGCCGGAAACGTTTCACAAATCAATATCTTCATCAATTCCTACGGCGGGGATGTCTCTGAAGCGATGGCAATTTACAATCAGCTCAAGCGGCACAGCGCGCACAAAACCGTGTATGTGGACGGCTTCGCCTGCAGCGCGGCAAGCGTCATTGCCATGGTGGGCGATGATGTCGTTATGGGCAGCAATACGCTGATGATGATTCATCACGCTTGGCTGTGTGCCTGCGGCAACCCGAAAGAATTACGCAAAGCAGCAGATGACCTTGAAGTCATCGACACCGCAAGTTGCAAAGCGTATCTCGAAAAGGCTGGCGACAAGCTGGACGAAGCCACGCTCACTACCCTGCTTGATGCAGAGAGCTGGCTGGATGCCGAGACCTGCGTTAAGTATGGCCTTGCGGACCGCATCGCGGCCAAAGAGTCCGTGGAAGATGTTGCGCAGCAGCGGCTGGATGCCGCAAAAGCGCAGGCGCTCGCTATTGAAAGAGGGAACCCCGCACCGGCACAAAATGTGCCGCAAGAATTTACACAGAACAAAACCATCGCAGAACAGCTGATGGCAGCGTTCGCCACCAAAAAGGAGTAACGAATATGAGAAGCAAAGATGTAGTAAAAAACGAACTCAAAGAAAAGCTCGACACCGCGCTCGCTTCCCAGAATGCCGAAGGGCTGACTGAAGCACTCGCTGATTTTGCCATGGGCATTCAGCAGGAAGTGGTGGCCGATTTCAAAGCATTCCAGCGCACCGGCGACCAGCAGATTATGGCAAAGCGTGGCGTGCGCCAGCTGACCAGCGCCGAAGAGGGCTTCTACACCGCCATGATGCAGGCAGTACGCACCGGCGATATCAAGCAGGCTTTCACCGGCATTGAAAACGACATGCCGGAAACCGTCATTGATGCAGTGCTGGATGATATCTCTACCGCATTCCCCCTGCTCGGTGCAATCAATGTACAGAACACCGCAGCAGTCACCAAGATGCTGATCAACAAAAAAGGCGTTCAGCTCGCTATGTGGGGCGCGCTTGGCAGTAAAATCACCGAAGAGCTGGAAGGTGCTATCGGCAAAATCGACATCACCACCAACAAACTGACTGCGTTTATGCCGGTCAGCAAAGACATGCTCGACGCTGGCCCGGCATGGATTGACGCATATGTGCGTGCAGTTTTGACCGAAGCCCTGGGCGGCGCTCTCTGTAAAGCCGTGGTGGCCGGTACCGGTAAGGACCAGCCGATTGGCATGCTCAAAGATGTTTCCGCAACCGCTAACGTGCAGAATGGCGTCTATCCCGACAAAGAAGCAATCACGCTGACCGAAATCACACCGAAAACCATCGGCGGCATTGCAAAGACCATCGCTACTGGCCCGAACGGCCGTACTCGCGTTGTTCCCGAATTGCTGCTGGTGGTCAACCCGGTGGACTACTTTGAAAAAATCATGCCTGCCACTACCCTGCTGCTGCCGGACGGCACCTATCGCAACAACGTCATGCCGTACCCCACCAGAATTGAGCAGGACATCAACGTTCCCACAAACAAAGTGATTTTCGGTCTTGCAGATCGTTATTTCATGGGCGTGGGTAAAGGCGGCATCGGTGGCAAAATTGAGTATGACGACAGCGTTCGCTTCCTCGATGATGAGCGCGTCTATCTGACCAAAATGTACGGCAACGGCAGACCGCTCGACGAAAATGCCTTTGTAGTGGCCGATATCACCAATCTCAAAGAAGCCGCGCTGCCGGCAGCCGTTAAAGGCACAGTCGCCACTTCTGCAATCGTTGAGGAAGTCAAAGGCGTTGTGACCACCAAGGCCGCACAGGCGTAGCCAAGTAAGGAGGGCTCACCATGGCAGAACCTACAAAAGAGCAACTGGAAGAGCTGCTGCGTGATGTAATGGAAGAGCTGTCAGGAAACGACGATGAGGCCACAAAAAAGCGCATCAACGGTTACATAAAATCAGCAATGGAGCGTCTGCAGGTCGTTGCAGGCGCTCCGCTTGATTTTATAGCGCCGGGGTTGCCGCGCGATTTATTGATGGCCCGTTGCCGGTATGCCAATGCGCAGGCGCTCGAAATGTTTGAAAAGAATTTTTTAAGCGAATTGGTTTCGCTCAATTTCCTCAGTCAGGTGGTGGTACCAGTTGAAAATCAAAGTACCTACTGATTTTGTGACATTTAACGATGGGCGGCTTTCGGTGTTTGAAACCGTGGCCAATAAGCCAGGTCCGCAAAAGGCCGCCGGCATTCGTTTTGGTGAGCGCACCGTCAGCTTTAAACGCTTTTACGCAGCGCGCACCGCCAGCACAGAAATCAGCCGCGTTGTCCATATTCCCTACCGCACCGGGATTGACCCGCACGACAATGTCGTGATTGGCAGCGAACGCTACAAAATTGAGCAGCTGCAGCCTGTACGAGACACCAACCCGCCATGCATGGTGCTGACGCTTAAACGAATCGGGGCGATTCCATGAAAGAAGTAACCCCGGACACCCTTGCTGCCGCGTTGATGAAAGAGCTCGAGCAATATTCGAACGATGTAACCGAAGGTATTAAAGAAAGTGTGGACCGCGTGGCCAAAGAAGCCAACGAGGAAATCAAACGACACATCACATTCAAGCAGCCCACCAAAGCCTACGTCAAATCTTTTCGCATTAAAAAAACCTATGACTCACACTATCGGCGCGAGCGCACATGGTATGCAGACAAATCTCAAGCCAGGCTGACCCACTTACTCGAAAAGGGGCACGCACTTCACCAAGGCGGACGCACCGACGCATTTCCTCATATCATTTACGGCGAAAAGCTGGCGCAGGAGCGCATGGAAGAACTGGCAAAGGAGGCAATCAAAAATGCTGGACGTTAAACTGTACCTCTCGGCAGCGGGCGAAGATGTAGCAGATACTGCATTTGTCGATAAACACGATTACCCTTTTATCGTGTTTCTGGATAGCGCCGAGGGCATCGGCTCCGATTTTCGCCGCGATTTGATTCAGCACGACCTTACCGTGGAGCGGTACAGCGCCGATGGAGAACCGAATGCAAAGTTGCTAGATTTGCTGGAAAAGCTCGACCCGGGTTATTCCAGTGACAAGCAGTGGCTGGCGACAGAAAGCTGCTTTATGGAAGTATTCGACCTCAGTTTTAAAGAAAGAAGGTAAATAAAAATGGCAGATAACAGAACTGCTGATGTAAAAATCCCGCTTGGCAGCGGCTATATTTACGTTGCGGAGTACAAAGGCTCGATTCCGGCCGATGAGGCCATTGAAACGGCAGACAATCTTTTCGGCTATGTACAGAAAGGTGCTACCATCGTGTACAAGCCGGAGAAAAAGACCATTAAGGACGATATGGGCCATGTTTCCCGCACCATTACGACAAGCGAGGAAGCGACCCTCAAATGCGGCTTTATTGCTTGGTCTGTGAAAAAGTTGCCGCAGCTCGTGGCCACCGGTCGCAAAGCGACAGTCGGCAACAAAACCACAATCAAAATCGGCGGTATTAGCAATGATGACGGGCTGCGCTATGTGGTGCGATTCGTACACCCGGACAAAGAGCTTGGCGATTTGCGCATTACCATTGTCGGCACCAACACCGCAGGACTTTCGCTCGCTTACGCGATGGAGGAAGGCACCTTGCTTGAGCCGGAGTTCACCGCAGAGCCTTGCGATGGCGAGGGTACGCTTATTATTATGGAAGAAACCGCGCCGACCGTTTTGGCGTAACAGGAGGACAGTATGGGAAATTGCTTTTACAGCTACAAAATGCCGGACGGCAAACTCATTATGGTGGGGCTGCCTGCCAAAAAGCAGCTTAGCCAGATGATTCTTGTGGCGCAGCTTTCTGAGGAAGAGAACGTCACGCAAGAAACTGTCGATGCCATGTATGATGCAGCTTCTGCTGTTTTAAGCAGAAACAAAATGAAAACAAAGGTATCTGCCGAAGATTTGGATGTTAAGCAGATTCAAGAATTTTTCAAAGGCTACGGTGCTTTCATCGAAAAGGAACTCTCCCGCCCAAACTAAAACTCCCGTCCTGCCCCAGCAGCGGTGGCGCAAAACTGTACTACACAGCCGAGCTTATCTATGAACATCTGGTGTACCAATATACCGGCATTGACATTACCGCACAGGAAGAGATGCCCATTGATGAATGGCTGCTGTATCGCCGGGATGCCGCAATCGCAGAATTAAACAAGAGCGAGGACGGGAGAACCTATTTAGAGCGTTGCTGGCTGTTTGAGCAAACAGAGCCAGATCGTGGCGCATTGAGAAAACAGTTCAGCGCAAAAACAGCAGAAAAGCAAGCCCAATAACGAGGGCTTGCTTTTTTCTGCATTTAAGGTGGTGAAAACTTGAAAAAAGAAATTACGGGAATCGAAGTTGCAATTGATTGCAATGTCAGCGAAGAAAGCTTCAAAAGCATTGAAAGACTCACGGGGTGCATCCGAAGTTGCAGAATTGAACTGCAAAAGATGAATAAAGAACTGAGAAAAGCGCAGCGCTTGTCTGCACAAATTGTGATGCCGATGGACCGAAACGAGGTGCAGCATGGCAAATAACATTAAGGGTATCACCGTCAACATTGGCGGCAACACGCAGGGGCTGGATAAAGCTTTAAAAGGCGTGAACAGTCAGGCTGCAAGCCTACAATCTGAGCTGCGAGAAGTCAACCGAGCGCTCAAACTCGACCCTACTAATACAGAATTACTGCGGCAAAAGCAAGAGTTGCTGGCCAGCAGCGTAACCGAAACAAAAAATAAACTGCAAACGCTTAAGCAGGCCGATGCTCAGTGTAGCGAGCAGTTTAAAAAAGACCATGCAGAACAGTACCGCGCACTGCAGCGTGAAATTGTTTTGACTGAAGGAAACCTCAAACAACTTGAAGCACAGGCAGAAAAAACAAACACAACGCTTTCAGACGTTGCAACGGTTTCCAACAAAATTGCCGATTCTGCTGGTAACATATCCAAAAAGATGGCTCCCGCAACACTTGCAATCGCTGGTATTGGCGCAGTTGCGTTTAATGCGGCAAGCGAAGCGGAGGATGCAATCGGAGCAACCGACCAGATTTTCAAGTCGCAATCTGAAACCATGCAAAGGTGGGCGGATAGTCTTGAAACATATTACGGCATAGCCGGCACAGAAGCTCTTACCTATGCAAACACCATGGGGGCAATGCTTCAAAATATTGGTGGGTTGTCTGAAGCGGAAGCCGCGAAGCAGTCACAAACGCTTGTAAAGCTGGCTGGCGATTTAACTGCGATGTTTGGCGGCACCACAGAGAGCGCTATACAGGCTCTTACAGGCGCTTTAAAAGGCAATACCTCCATGCTAGACAACTACGGCATGGCGGTAAACGAAACGCTCATAAAGAACAAAGCGTTTGAAATGGGTCTCGTTTCGGAAGGAGAACAGCTATCACTCGCAGCAAAACAAGCTGCCACGCTGGCACTCATAACAGAACAATCATCTGCGGCCACTGGACAGGCAGCGAGAGAAGCAGATGGTGCGTCTGGCAGTTGGAGAGCTGCTACAACAGAGCTTAAAAACACTTCAAAAGAATTTGGAGAGGTGTTCATGCCTACAATCACGGCAGCAATTCAAGCCGTGACAAAAGCTGTTAAAGCCTTTTCTGACATGAGCAATGGACAAAAAACTGCAATTGTTACTGTTTTGGCTCTAGTTGCCGCTATATCTCCTGTTGCCGGAATTGTAAGTGGAGCTGCGAGAATGGTTGGCACCCTATCCGGTGCGCTGGCTATATTTACCGGGGCAGCCACAACAGGCAGTACGGCAGCTATGGGGCTTGCAAAAATCATCGCTGCACTTACATCTCCTATCACGTGGGTGGTTGCTGCTGTGGTGGCAGCTGTTGCGTTGATTGCCATTAAAGGCGATGAGATACAGGCTGTTTTCCAAGGGGTCGATACCTTCATGCAAACCATTTTTGCGCGTGACTGGACAAACATCCTCGGTCCGGTGCTGGGCGGTTTGCTTAACACATTTTTTGCAACATTCAAAGGCATTTGGGACGGCGTGATGCTCATATTTAACGGTGTCATAGACTTTGTGCGCGGTGTGTTTACCGGGGATTGGGAACGCGCATGGAAAGGCATCACGGAGATTTTCGGCGGCATCTTCGGCAGTCTGGATGCCATCGCCAAAGCACCGATTAATGGCATCATCGGGCTGCTCAATATGGCAATTTCTGCGGTAAACTCGCTCATCCGTGGTTTCAACAGCATGGGCTTTACAATGCCGAAATGGCTTGGCGGTGGGTCTTGGCACCCCAACTTGCCGTCTATCCCGTCTATTCCTTTTCTTGCAAAAGGCGGCACATTTAGCCAAGGCTCCGCGATTGTAGGTGAAGCAGGTCCAGAACTGCTCACGCTCATCGGCGGCGCTGCACGTGTTACCCCGCTTACCAACAGCCAAAAGCAGATAAAGGCAGCGGGTGCTTCTTTCGGAGATATCAATGTAACCGTTTACGGTCAAAACCTTGGCGACCCCAAAGCAACCGCAAAAGCCACTGCAGATGAGCTGCAGAATGAAATCCAGCGAAGGGAGATGGTATTTGCTTGAAAGGCATCTTTTTCTTAGACGGGCGCTCAAGCGCAGATTTAGGCCTCTATATCAGCAGCGGTGGCACTTTGAATAGCCCCGAAATTGATGCAGAGGCCATATCAATTCCCGGTAAAAATGGTGATTTGGTGATTTCAAACAACAGGTATAAAAACCGTCCGATACAGTATCCGGCATTTGTTGATGAAAACGCTTTACAGCGCACCGATGAACTCAAGGCATGGCTGCTAAACAAGGCCGGTTATCGTCGCCTGCAGGACAACTTCAACCCTGCATTCTTTCGCATGGCTCGGTTTATCGGCCCACTGGATATTGAATCGTATGTGCTGAAAGCGGCAGAATTCACGATTGCATTTGATTGCAAACCACAGCGGTATCTGTGCGATGGCGAGATGCTGGTGACAATGTCCACCGCCGGAAAAATCTACAATCATACCGCCTTTACGGCGCTCCCACTGATTCGTATCTATGGTACTTCAGCTGGCACGCTTACGGTCGGAAATACCGTGGTGCAAATCAAAAGTATCAACGAATATGTAGACCTGGACTGTGAACTGCAAGATGCATTTAAAGGCATCTCAAATTGCAACGGCAATATTTACGCGCCGGACTTTCCTAAGCTGCCGCCCGGCGGTACCGGCATCAGTTTCTCCGGCGGCATTACCAAAATTGAAATCAAACCGAGGTGGTGGACTGTATGACACCTTTACTTTTCGCACCAAGCACAACTATTTTTAATACAAACGGCATCGGCGCTTTGGCTGATGCCGTTTCTTGTATCGTAACCGAAGAGCGCAACGGCATGTTCGAGCTGGAAATGCAATACCCCATTACCGGTTTGCATTATGCCGAGATTGAGCTTTCAAGCACTATTCTCGCGGTGCCGGGTGACGGACGCGATAAGCAGCCATTCCGCATCTACAAAATCACAAAGCCCCTAAACGGCATTGTTACGGTCTACGCGCAGCACATCAGCTATCAGCTGTCACATATACCTTGTATGCCTTTCTCGGCTGGTTCTGCTGGTCTGGCGCTCTCTGGCCTTAAAACCAATGCGGCAGAAGCGTGTCCGTTCGAGTTTTGGACGGACGTGACCACGGTGGGCAATTACTCGCAAGTTATTCCTGCAAGTATTCGCTCCCGGCTTGGCGGTGTAGAGGGGTCCATCCTCGATACCTACGGCGGTGAATATGAGTGGGACGGCTATACTGTTAAGCTTCACGCAGCGCGCGGGGCTGATAATGGTGTCACGCTCCGCTATGGCAAAAACATCACTGACCTCACACAAGAAGAAAATATCTCAAACACAATTACAGGCGTTTGCCCATTTTGGGTTGGTACAGATGGTATCACCGTCACATTGCCGGAGAAAGTGCTTTCTGCTGAAAGTGCAGCGAACTATCCTTACCCGCGCACGGTACCGCTTGACCTTTCCGGAGATTTTGAAGAAAAGCCGGCAGCCGAAGAGCTGCGTGCAAAAGCGCAAGCCTACATCTCAAAAAGTGGTATCGGCATTCCAACAGTTAGCCTTGATGTTTCTTTTGTTGCTCTTTGGCAGACAGAGGATTACAAAGACATCGCACCGCTCGAACGTGTGCGGCTCTGCGATACCGTCACCGTAATATTTGACAAGCTCGGCGTATCAGCAAAAGCCAAGGTTATTTCCACGGTTTATAATGTGCTGCTTGACCGATATGACCACATCGAGATTGGTGACGCAAAATCCACATTAGCCGGAACAATCGCCAGTACCAACCAAACCGTTGCAGAAAAGACCAGCACAAGCTTTCTTCAAGCAGCGGTTGACCACGCGACCGGGTGGATTACCGGAGCAAATGGCGGATGCCATGTAATCCGAAAAGATGCCAATGGGCGGCCATATGAAGCACTTATGATGGACGATTATGACATCGCCGTTGCGCAAAAAGTTTGGCGGTGGAATATCGGAGGGCTTGGGTTTTCTAGGAATGGATACAATGGGCCATATACCACAGCCATCACTCAAGACGGGCGAATTGTGGCTGATTTCATCACAGCAGGAACGCTAAACGCTGCCATGGTTAAGGTTATCAACTTAATCGCAGACCACGTAAAAAGCGTAGACGGGATTTACACACTCGAGCTGGATGCTGCAAACTTAAGTTTAGACAGTAAGACAGGCAGAAAAATCCGAATTAACGCCAGCACTATGGAAGGTCGCGACCAAGGTGTTGTGTTTGCTTATGGAAAAGATGCAAACGGTATAGAACATGAATCGCACATGGACGGATTTGCCGTTAAAACAGACACCGTTGACGCAGACACAATTCAACTAACAAAACTTCGTCCCGCGCCAGGGCAAAACACCCTTTATACAAACTGGGTGCGTATAAACGCTGCCGATGGTTCCGACCAATGGGCACTATGCGGTAAATCCACACCGTGGTAGGAGGTATTAAATGCAAACAATTAAACTTGATTTACAGCGGCAGTCAATCTTGACCCCGCTGAAGACAAAACAAAATGATCGGTACAGCAGATTTTTCAAGTTGGAATTATGGGACAACAGCACGGAATTCCAGCTGCCAGAAGGTGCTGTGTTCACGCTGCGATATGTTGCCCCTAGCGGCTGCGGATGGTATGACACAATAACCGAAATTGATGGCAAAAAAACGCACAGCGCTTTTTCCGTGGACGGCAGTAGTATAACCATTGAACTCGCTGAAGCTGTACTTACTAAGCCCGGAAGAGGTGCTGTTAGTTTACAAATTTACACCGTGGCAGGCTACCGAATTGGAAGCTGGAATATCCCGATTGAAATAGAGGAAGATCCATGCAGCGACCAGAATATAGTCGCAAGCGACTACTACAATGTGCTAACGGCACAGGTTGCACTGACGTTGCAATATCGAAATGCCGCAGAAAAAGCAGCGGATGCTGCTTTAAAATCTGAAACTAACGCAGCAAATAGTGCAGGTGCAGCTTCTAATAGTGCTGTATCTGCGAATGGCTCAGCATCGAATGCAGCCACATCAGCAGGCGAAGCAAGTACAAAAGCAGCGGCAGCAGATACAAGTGCTAAGGCTGCAAAAACGAGTGAAACCAATGCAGCCGCATCCGCAGGCACGGCAAGCGCAAAAGCAACGGCAGCAGATACAAGCGCTAAGGCTGCAAAAACGAGTGAAACTAATGCAGCCGCATCAGCAGGCACAGCAAGTACAAAAGCAACGGCAGCGGCCAATAGTGCTGCTTCTGCCGCACAAAGCGCTTCGTCCGCGGAACAAAGTGCAAAGGCGTTAGAAAATGTGTACACAAAACCTCAAGCAGATGAAAGATTTGCACCAGTCGCTGCTCTAACACCCACAGGGGCAGTTATACCATTCGCAGGAGCGTCCGCGCCAGAGGGTTGGCTGTTTTGCGATGGTGCCGCAGTGAGCAGAACAGCATATGCCGGACTCTTTAATGTAATTGGAACAGCGTTCGGTGGTGGCAATGGCAGCACAACTTTTAACCTGCCAGATATGCGCGGGCGTGTGCCAGTAGGTTGCGATGCTAATTTAGCGCGTGGTAAAACTGAGGGTTCACGAACCGTGGCTCTAACCGGTGCCAATAACGGACCACATACTCATGCCGTATATGGTCAAGGTTATGTTTCCCCCGGCACATTAGGTGGTGCTGCACTAGCATGGGACAATCGAAACATTGGAAGTAACGTCATGTCAGAATCAGCCATATCTGGTAGCGGTACTCCATTCAGCGTTATGCAGCCAAGCATGGGTCTCAACTACATCATAAAGACGTAGTCGTTTGCGATGCTAATTTAATGAGAGGCAAATTAGGAGGAGAAAAAGAGCATTTACTAAAGCTCGAAGAGCTTCCAGAACACTATCATACAGGGCTTTATGTAGATGGAAACGAAATTGGAATTTATACTCCGGGCGCAGCAGGATATGGTATTCAGCTCGTTGCTGGTGTTACTAGCTCTCGTTTTATAACAGGTTCTAAGGGCAATGTTGGAAATCAAGTTCACAACAATATGCAGCCATACAGTGCAATGCATTTCATTATTAAAACTTGATGAGGTAGTTGATTCCAATGCTGGGTTGCATAACATTAAATGGTCTGTCTTCACCTATTGTTTGGTCACTATATATTGCACTGAAAAACCCCCCTGTTATACGCTGTGCGTCAGGGATGCCGCTAGTGGTGCCGTTACCCACGACAGTTGGGATGCGTGGTTGAAATGCTGGAAGTTCCTCTAAAGTTAATTTATGCGTCTTTTCGCCAACCGTAAATCCGCGTTGCAAATTAGCATCGCAAACGGCTACACCTTTATGATGTAATTGATACCGATGCTAGGCTGCATGTTATTGTGAGCGTTGCCTCCACCAGTATATCCGGTAGTCCCTAATTTAGCTGCGCCTGCAGCATTTCCGCTTATGCTCTGATCTCCAAAATTGTTGCTATATATCTGAATGGGAATATTGTGCGTATGTGTTGGTATTTCATCGACGGTTAACGTATGTGTTCTTGTACCTACTTTAGCGCCTATTGCTAAATTAGCATCGCAAACAGATATGCTTTAAAATGGATAATAAAACCATTTTAAGGCGGTAAGAAAATGAAGCTAAAGAAGCATATGGGCATAGTTGGAACAAGAGCGGATGGGCGTCCCATTAAAAAAGCATTTTACGGAATTACGGTAGCGCAAGCAAAGCAAAAGGCAGCGGAATATATCAAGGCGAACGGCGGGCCAGAGAAAAGGTGCAAGGGCGACGAGTACACATTTGCAGGCTGGGCGAGACAATGGTTGCTAGTGTACAAGCAGCCCACAGTTACAGCAAAAGCTTATTACACAACGTATGAAAGTATTGTTTATCAGCACTTGTTGCCATTCTTTGGGGACAAGCTGCTTGTAGATATAACGCCAACCGACGTGCAGAAATTCTATGCTGAAAAATCGGAGCTTTCGCCTTCGATGTGTAGCAAAATCCAAATGGATCTAAATGCAATATTTGAAACCGCGATTTTTAATGATCGCTGCTATAAAAACCCGGCAAAGTTTTCTGTACTAAAAAGTAAGCGCGCAAAAAAGGTCAAGGAGGTGTATGACGATGAAGAAATAATCGCAGCAGAGCGGTGGTTTATGTCGCGCATGCCGGAAGTTGTTCTAATACTGGAAACCGGTGCCCGCCGTGGTGAAATGGCAGGCTGGCAAGAAGATGATTTTGATTTGAAACGAAAGTATTATCGCATAGAGCGCAGTATCATCTTAGCACCCGGCAGCGGGCCGCAAGAACGCCCGCCAAAGTGCAATAGCTACCGTATTAATCCATTGTCAAACATCGCCGTGCAAGCATACAAAGCTTGCATCGACCTATACGGACACGGGTCGTACCTAGTGCATGATAATGGACAGCCAATCAACCCGGAAGCGTGGAGCCGCAGATTAAAAACGCAGATGCAGCACTTTGAGAAGGAAACAGGAGTGCATCAGCTGACTGCGCATATCCTTCGCCACACATATGGTACTTATCTTCGCAGACATGGCGCAGATATTTACACCATAGCAAAAGTGCTGGGGCATCGTTCCATTGATGTTACCAGCAACACATACGTCCACAGCGAGCTAAGCGCATTGCGCAAAGCCATGAAGTTTATTAATCAAAAGGAGTTATAAAAATGAAAAAAGGTATTGATATTTCCAAGCATCAGGGTGTAGTTAACTTCGACCAGGTGAAAGCATCTGGCGCAGCGGAGTTTGTTATGATTCGTGCCGTATCCACAAACAAATACGGCATCTACATCGACCCGCAGTTTGAGCGCAACTATGCAGAGTGCAAGCGCCTTGGTATCCCGGTAGGCGTTTACTATTACACCTATGCACAGACCACTGCGCAGGTGGATGCAGAGCTGGCCATGGTGCGTAAGGCAATTGCAGGCAAGCAGTTTGAGTACCCGATGGTTGTTGATGTTGAGGAGAACTTGCTCAAGCCGCTTTCTGCGGATGCATTGACCGACCTTGTTATCAGAGCCGCAAAGGCCATTGAAAGCTGGGGCTGCTATGCGATGATTTACACCTATACATATTACCATCAGACCGAGTTGAACATGAGCCGTCTTGCTGCCTTTGACCTCTGGATTGCAGACTATCGTGGCATCCGGCCCAGCATCAAGCATGGTATGTGGCAGCACACCAGCCGGGGCAGAGTGCCGGGCGTTTCCGGGTATGTCGATTGCAACTTTGCTTATAACGACTACCCGGCCCTGATTAAGGGTGCAAAACTGAACGGATTTGCAGAAGAGGTACAAGCCCCGGCACAGCCCGCAGCACCCGCACCTCACTTTGTCATTTCGACCAGCCCGTGCACCGGCGGCGATGCCGCCAGCCTGTTTGCGCTAATTTCTGAACAGGCCGCTCGACTGGGTAACATCAGCGTAAGCAAAACGGAGGTATAGACATGGAAGAGAAGCGCAATATCTTTGCAGTCATCAAGGGCGGCATCGTAGGGACAGCCACAGCCTTTACCGCTGCTTTTGGTTGGATTGGTTGGCTTGTCGTAGGCTGGGTTTGTTGCATGGCATTGGACTGGATGTCGGGTTCTGCCGCAGCCAAGAAGAATGGTGAGTGGAAGTCGAGCACCGCGCGAGACGGCATCTGGCACAAAGCAGGGATGATTCTCGTCGTCATTATTGCAGCAATCGTAGACGGAATACTCGGTCAAATCGTCAACAACATTCCCGGATTTACACTTCCCTTTACTTATGGCATGATGGTATTTCCCGTAGTAATCTGCTGGTATATTTTCACGGAACTCGGCAGCATTTGTGAAAACGCAAACAAAATGGGGGCGACTATCCCGGACTTCTTAATCACTCTTCTCTCTGCTGGCAAACTTGGTTCCGAAAATATATGGGACAATATACTCAAGAAACCGAGTAAAAAAGAATAAAGCTAAAAAATCCCCGGCCTCATCGGTCGGGGATTTTTTATTGTAAAACATAACAAGCATGCCAACTGGTTTGAGAGCATTACCTCTATCTTTCGAACGACTGTTGAAAATTCAACATCGAGCTAATCATGCAGGGCTGTGCTACTAACAACTCTCTGTAGCTTATTATTTAATTGCACGTAAAGCTTGCAACGTACGCGCAGAATCAATATCTTCTTGTTTAATAATCCGGTCATAGGCAGACTGCAACTTTTTATTCCTGTTAGTGATTTTCTTCCGTCCACTCGCGAAAGCGGACGAGGGAGTAATTTCCATCGTTCCAGCGCTCTTTACAACATAGCCCGCAGCCGATCGCTTCATTTTCGAAGTCCGCACACCTATGGTCGCCACTTCCAAATCACGGCGGGCTGGTACCCAAGAATTAGAAGCACTTACTTTTCTCGCACTGGTGCACGATGTTGGTGTCCTAGCAGTGTTTCTCTCTTTAGTCATTAACAATTACCTCCATTCAATATATTTTAATTCATCTAAGTTAATCTGTTCCTTTAATTCAAAAGGACTGCCGATTGGTACATCTGTAGAGATACGCGCAAATCCGGAAAATACAGTTTTGGGACCTGACTTAATGCGAAAATAATTAATAAGAGGTTCGTTAGAATATTGATCAAAAATTATAGCCAGCGGAACATATCTATTGGAATCAATGAATCTTTGATATGCACGCCTAGTGGCTTTTTGTCGATCAAGATCGATAGCAATAAGATATACCTCATAACCTTTTTCTGACAGTCCTGTACAAATATCATTAATACTATTTATAGTGTGTCCAATTTTAGGAATAACTAGATTAACTGATTGACTAACACACCAAGACATCAAATTATTTTCACCTGAAAATACAATTTCGTCAGACTCTTCATGAACTAGGGACGCGCCTCCCTCTTTAGTATATTCTGGAAGTTTCCTTTTAGCGAAATCAGAGTCAAGGATATATGCCCCCATTCTATCAGCAAGGATATTAGAAACTTTAGATTTCCCAGATGCTGGAGGACCAATTATGTAAAAAGCTTTTCTTTCTGCGCGCATACCCGCAGGGGGCTTTGCTCCCCCTATCCCAAGTTTAATGCTATCATCATCTGAGAGTCTCGGGAGATCCTTTAATTCCGTTAAAATTGTCTCTCTAAGTGTTTCCCGGCGCTTGCTATCGCGATATTCAAAGTCTCGGTGCGAATCATCACGAAGAGTCGAATGAGAACCATATGCCAGCACGTTGTTCTCTTGAGAACAAATTTTGCGAATAGCGTCTCGCTTTTCAGTAGTGGGCACTATTTGCAAAACGTTATCCACAAAATGCTCGATTTCAATCTCTGTGCGAAGGAGTCGGCTTATAGTATAACCCAAAGCAATCACTTCCAATATCAATATAAATATATAATAACACTATTTTTATATTTAATTCTAAACCATATTCCTTTCCTTTGCAAGATAGCCTTCATTCTGTCTAAGTCTTATTTATAGGCTAACAAGGTGCAACGGATTTTGCAATACTGTCAATTTTGTACTTAATTAATATATGTCGTTTGTAAAGTCAACTAAGCGAACACTGCAAGAAACAGTTGCCTGAAATTTTTTGTGTTAACGGAATACAAATCGTCTCCAATTCCTCCAACAAACTTATTCATTATAATCATATCAGGAACAGCAATATTTTAGTTAATCACCGAAAAGAAAATTTTGATTTACTCTATCAGCTAAAGTTCTAAAAACGGTGGCAAGCTTGTAGTAACCCAAGTTGTCCACTTCTTCTGCTTTTTTCCTCCAAAAAGGTGCTTCTTTTTTAGTTGTTCATGAAAATCTTCTCCGTGAACACTGAAACGCAAATCGTCCAAATCTCCCATACCACAAACTGCGTCGCTAAAGGAGGAAGACATAATTGCTAAGGAATCTAAAACAGATAATATTTGTGTGTTAGGCAAAGCTATTATAGAATCCTACTTTCGTTTATGCTGATTTCGTCCAAGATACTTTTGAAAATAAGTTGATGCATTCTTACTCAATTTTTCATTAATACTAGAATACCACAAGCGGAAATCTGGAATAGTATCGAAATCGGGACACCACAGCCATAACAAGTAGTTCGCTTGCTATCGAGTAATATTGTATCACCAAATTACACTGTTTGAAAGATTGCACACGTTTTTTCAGTAGCACACCATTCTTATTTTGAAACTTTGCTACATCTTGGTTTTAAAGTAGTTTCGTAATAATTCGTAACTGCTTGTCCCTCCCTTGAAAACAGACGGAAAGTTTGCAGTTCGAATCTCTCCTTCTCCGCCATTCAAGCACACAACATTTGTTGTGTGCTTGTTTTTTTGCGAGGTATATAAATCAAAAATCTTTCTATAATACAGCAACAGTTTAATCTATTAAGATATCTTTTGCAGTACAATACCACTGATATATCTTGGTCACGCTACAGTAACATTGACGAAATATTATTGGAGCTTGCCACATTAGAAAATGATATAATCAATAGGAAACCCTATGCTGCGGAACAATTGTGTTTTTTATTAGCGCCCATTGGTAGCCTTCAAGAAATTTCGATTTCAAATGGGTGGGGTGTTGAATTCTGTGATATTGCTGATAGTATGGAAAACGCTATCAGTAATTAGTCAAAATAAGTACAACCCGAAGTTGACTTGTCGCCTCAAATCTTATGCTAAATCAGCAAGGATAACATTTATACGCAGACCACACATTTAAGCCCACAACGGAAACGTTGTGGGCTTGTTTTTTTGTGTTATAAAAAGAATCGTTGCGATTTCGGTATGCAAAAAATAACTGTGTGAGCAGTGAGCATAATCGGCATAAAAAATGGTTGGCTTGTGATTTGGACAAGCATCAAAAGGCAGATGCCGAAAGCATTACAGTGCCCATGTTAAGAAAAAAGAGTAAAGCTCCGACCTCTAAAATAACCACAATTACGTTTTCACTACCTGAGCGAAAGAAAAATAATAGCGCTTACAGTTTGCAAAAAAGCGCCATGAAATGTCTTATCATAAGTTGAGAAGTTGAGATTTTTTTGCATATTTTTTGATAAATTTTTTTCTTTGTGGTATGCTTACTTATATCATTCAGAGTATCATTAAAACAATTGTTTTCTATGTTTCCCTCCCCCTATATAGATACGGCCAAAATTTTCTAAAACAGGCATAAGTGAAACCCTTTTTCCGGCTTTAGCGCCGTGTGTGAAAAGCACTGACCTTTATCGTTTGCGTCCTGATAGACGAGGAGAGTTTATGAAAAAGAGCAAATTCCAAGTTATAACAATATTGTATGCTGGTTGCCATGTAACCGGCCAAGACTACAAGGTGCATTATAAATACTGTCAACATCCCCGCTACCTTGTCACTGATGTCAAGGTGGACTATTTCCGCATGCCTGTCAGCTACTACCGCAATGAAAATGCAGGAATTCACCGTTCGCCACGTTTTTATCAACGTTTTGTAAAAACGTATACAACGCCTCGGGTACATATAAACAAAGCTAGAATATCGCAACAGCTTCGTTGGTTGGAAAATCCCGAAGTGAAAAAGCCTCATAATTCTGATTACGATGAATTTATTGAACAGATTCTCTCTAATATTGAAGCCATCCCAGAGCTCGAAATCGAGCCGCTGGTAGGTTGGGCATCCAGGGAAGGAAAGTATAAATTTAATGGATTAAATTATCCACTTTTTGCCGACATTAGCTTTAAACGCCAGAAGCCGGGAGATG
Source organism: Pygmaiobacter massiliensis (assembly GCF_900199435.1). GTDB lineage: Bacteria > Bacillota > Clostridia > Oscillospirales > Ruminococcaceae > Pygmaiobacter > Pygmaiobacter massiliensis. The sequence continues at coordinate 970,314 of NZ_OAML01000003.1, read as the reverse complement.
GAAATTATAAAGAACCTATGTTACTTTGGCAATTAGTCCCTGAAATATTGCCCACTGTAGCCTATGCACTTTTTGCATATACAAATTACGGACAATGGACAAACCCCGATGGCGACTTCTGCAAATTTATTGGCCATTCTAATTTTAATCCGCCGTATACCCTCACCAATATTGGCATCTGCCCGAAAGAAGATATCTTGTTGCAGTACCTTTACGCAAACCCATTTACCTCTAATCTTTTTGCAACAGAAGAAATTCCCTATTGTTGGCCTCACACCCTTTTAGGCTTTGAAGCGGATAAAAACCGAATTGTAGGAGATATGACTTATCCGGTGCACAACCTCGTCTTGCAAAAGCAACTTTCTGCCATATCCAACGATGTTTTGGATCATTGGAATAGCAAGCTCCTTCGCTACCCATGTCTTTATACGCACACAAGCAATTTGAAGTACAGCCGTGCTGAGGCAGCACTGTTAGGCCACATTATTTGCCAGCTGCCCGCAAAGAGTTATCCTCCCGTAACAAAACAAATTTTGAAGAAGAAAATCATAAAAGACACAACTCTCCTTTGGTGGTATTACATTCACAAATTCATATTAGCAATTCAAGACAGCTTAAACACACCTCAGAACACGCTTTATTCTTTTAGCAGCTTTGTCTCACCAGAAAAAGTGCTAAAAAATCCATCCACTGATTTTGATGTGAAAAAAATGATACACGTTCTGAAACCCTATCCTGCACACTTAATATTGCTTATGACTTTTTGGGCATTTCAAAATTATCTGCTATACAAATTAAACAAGGGCAACGCCGATAGCGTATACACTGCAAAATACGCAATCGAGGGAACCAAGGCTTTATATAAGCAATTAAAAGCCAGCCTTTTGCCACTCAATTCCTCTTTACAGCTTTTCTGTAATTACCTGCGCGATATTTTTGTGGCGCAGTGTGTCACCCCAACCTATCTACACTGGGAGGGCGTTGAGCATAGCGGAAAAGAAAACTGTTACTATCTGGACGCACATGCGTGGTTTGCCGAATTTGAGAAATATACAGAAATCAAGTTGAACCGTACAGAGGTCCAGGATGAAATCTCCGGTTTGCTCAAGCTTCGCCCCAACCGACCGGCTTTGGGCAATTACCGCACCTATGAAGGAGAAAAGCACTATGTGCTTTGCATATTGAAGGACAAACTTCCCAAATAAAAAAAGATGTCAGGAATTTTTCCTGGCATCTTTTTTATTTTCAATCGAAACCCACTCATCCATATGAAACATGTCATTGAGCCGCAAAACAATATGGATACGATTCGGGAATACTTCTACCACCTCAACATATTGCTCTATCAGCTTTTTGCGGCACTGCAAGCCGCCGGTTTCAAGCAGTCTTTTTGCTTCGCGAAACAGTGCGGTCAACTGTTTGAAATCCACCCGCTGCTCTATTTCCACCCGCTGCAAATCCTCCAGCTCAGCTTGCAGTTCCTGCTGTTCCTTCTCCAGTGCGTTTAAACGCTCGGTGAGAGCGGCCGAGCCGGTTTTTACTACCACCTCTACCACATTGCCGATGCCCCGCTGCACTTCCTGCAAGCGCTTCGTAATCGCCTCACGCTTCTGCGCCCCCTGCGTGTTCTGTGCGGACAGAAACTTTTCATAACGCTGTTGCAAAGCAGGCAGCACTTCCGGACGAAACAGCCGGGTGGCCAATGCCCTGCACACAATTTGCTCAATCGCATCCTGTGGTACTTCAGGATTTTTGCAAGGAACACTGCCATTTCGGCGACTGCATCGGTAAGAAACATAGAGCGGATGGTCCGGCCGTGGGTGTCGGGCATTGCCGACATATGCACTTTGACAGACCCCACAGCGGATTTTCCCGCTCAGCAAATAGTTTTGCTTGGCTGTGAATTTGGCAGCTTTGTGTCGGCGCTGCGCCATGCGCTGCTGCACTTCATCAAATACCTCTCGGCTTACAAGCTGCGGAAGTGCATCCGGTACCCGAATAATTTCTTCCTCGCTTTTATACTTATGGCGATTCATCTTCCCATTGTTATCTTTTGCTGCACTTTTATTGTAAACATAGGTACCCGTATACTTCTCGTTGCGGAGAATATCGTAAATGGAATTGCGCCCAAACAGGCTACCACGTTTTGTGCGATATCCTGCATGATTCAGCGCATTCACAATCTCGCCATAGCCTGCACCGGCGGCAGTCATCTGGAAAATCTGCTTGACAGCCTGCGCCTCAAAAGGTTCTTCCTCCAACATCATAGTTTCTTTGTTTAGCCGGTAGCCAAGCGGTGGAACCCCACCGGTATGGTGCCCCTTCAGGGCATTCTCCTTCAGTCCCTTTTTTACTTCGCGGGCTAAGTTCTTTGAATAGTATTCATTAAATCCTTCGACTACACTTTCTAGAATGGCTGATTCCGGAGAGTCGTCAAAGTTTTCAAGAACCGAGCGTAGCTTTACGCCGGACTTGTTCAGTTCGTGTTTGTAGATTGCACTGTCCTGCCGATTTCTCGCAAACCGATCCAGCTTGTGTACCAAAACCACATCAAACTGTCTTTTTCGTGAATCGGCTATCATCTGTTGGAAAGCAGGGCGTTGATCTGTAGTTGCACTATAGGCTTTATCCACATAGGTATCAACCAAAGCCATTCCATTGGCCCCTGCAAATTCTCTGATCGCTCTAATCTGAGCATCTATGCTTTCCTCGCGCTGTAAGTCGCTGGAAAACCGAGCATATGCAACTGCTCGAAGTGGACCTGCTTCTTTAAGCTGCATGATTGATTTCCTCCTGTACTGTACAGGCACAGCTTGCACTGGCCTCATATAGGCACTCGCACAATAGCTGCAAATATTTTTCCATGTCCCACTCCTGCGTGGGGCACTCTTCATAACTAACGTGGTCCAATCGCTGTATAGAATATTTCATATGTAAATCCTCCTATTCACCACGGGCTATTTAGGAGATGATATATGCTTTCCATCCCTTATGTTTTTGCCGCACGGTGTTTTCTTTTTACACCGTTGTTGCTGCAAAATATTTTTTTACACTTAGCGCTACGCCGTTTAATTTTTTACCACCTATGTCAACACCTGTCATAAGGGGCTTGGTGTTACCAAAGCTTCCATAATAATAAAGGCAGGTTGCTGTATGAAAAAGGATAGAAAAATTTTTCTTATTCGGAGAATACCGAAAGATAAGAATGATTTCCTTTTATAAAAATATGCGCAGCTGCAAAAGGAGTGTATTTACTATGAATCCTCATTACTCGGTACATACGTTTGAGTTAACCTATCGGTTAAACAGCGAACAATTTCATTGCGCAAAAACAATGATAAAAGAAAACGGAGGATACCCCGAAAAAGCATTCTGGGCCATAGGACAAGATAAATGGTACCTGTCTGCCCGAAGCTGCAAAGACGCCGCATTACAAGCCGCCCTTGCGGGTATTCGTATCATATTGACCAAGGCTTTGATAAAGGAGAGTGGCTATTGCTCCTACACCTTAAAATTAATTGTCAACCCTGCTCGTGTGGTGCAGGGGATACAAAATGAGCCGCCCGACCATATCGCCCTGTTTTGCGCCTCAGCCGAGGCAGCATGGAAGGTGGAAAAGCAACTGCTTTATGTGGTAGGGCTTTTCATTTCGGATTTTGGCCCGGAAAGCTACCGTATCACCCGGGCGGATTATTGCATGAACTGTCAGATGAAAAACAACAAGGAAGTCAACGCCTATTTAAAGCTAATAAAGAAATCCCGCCCTCCCTATGAAATCAAGCTGATAGACGAACGAGATCCTGTTACGCACCGCAGCAAGTACCCCCACTCTGTACATTTTGAAAGCAGCGGGTTTGCCTTTGTCGCTTATAGCAAATTCGACCAAGTAGCAAGTCAAAACCAAAAATCAGATGGCTTTTTTTCAGGAGAAGAAACCGCTGCCGCCAAAGGAATTTTGAGGATTGAAGTTCAGATGAAAGCCAAAAAGCTCACAGAGAATCCAAACGCTGCTACTGTTCATACCTTTTTACAGGACGTAGAAACCACCAGCAAGCATGAGATGATCCGCGTTTTAAAAATGCTGCACCTTGATTGCCGTTACATTGTGCAGGAATCGGCTTGGAAAGTTCTTAAAATATTAACAGAGCAGCGTCGAGTGAGTACCCCAGCATGCCAAATGCTTTTAGACTGTTGGGAAGAGCAGCGCAGACATACAGCATGGCAAAGTTTCGCACAGTCTGCCCAAAAGAGAAATATCGACCTCCCTTATTGCGAAAAACTGCTGAAAAGCGCTTTCGGGGCATCTGTGCTTTTATGGCCGGGAAAGACGAAAGATAGTGATAGCTGGTCAGGGTTTTACCCAAGCCTGTTAGAACGTGTAGACCATAGTACGGTAAGCAACCCCGTGTGGTAAAAATAAAAACCGATACAACAGAAAGTTAAGGACTACAACAAAAAAGTAAAGGAGTGTTTACAATGATAAATAAAACGCCAAAAAAATTTTGTGATTATGGAGATATTCTAACCCTGCAAGAGGTTGCAGATCTTTGTCAGTTGACCAAGCAAACTGTCTACGCAATGGTGCGGCACGGAGAGATCCCCGCAGTCAAGCTGGGCGGATATCGCATCAGCAAAAAATGGTTGCAAAGTCATGTAGAATCCGGTGAAAGCGTTTCTGCAAACGAGATCGAGGATGATGATTTTGAGGCTACAGAGCTAGATTAAGCAGAAAACTGGATTTGTTTTTTCAATCTAATTTGAAGATAAAATTTGTCCCACACTCGGCATTTACCGAGCGTGAGAGAAAATCATCAATTTACAAAAGAACATAGTGTGTGCAGCATGTGGAGAGGAGTGGATAAGCGTAAGCTTCACTCTCTACCACTTGCGTACACAGAAAGGGAATGGATATGAACGACTACAACAGTGAAGTTATCTATGAAGTGGGCGATCTGCCTGCAATTCTTGTGCCAGAAGATGTCGCCGCTTTTTTAAACATTCATCTGAATACCGTTTACAAGCTTTTAAATACCGGTGTGCTGAAAGGCTTTCGTGCCGGCGTTCACTGGCGCATCTACAAAGAAAACTTATTGCAATATATTTTAGGCCGCCCATAGTGCGATAACGAGACGGCCATTTTCGTATTCTCCACCTTCTAAGAGATATATCATACCAGCAAGCAACACTGCTATGAATCTCTAAAGGAGGCCTGTATATGACCGAAAAATAATTTCAAGCTGAGCCGGCAGGCAGCGGAAGCGTTCGTCGCGCTTGCAACCAGCTTGTTGGTCATGCTCGTCCAAAAAATTACCGACGAAAAATAAGGAGAATACGAAATATGGAAACCTTTGTTTGCACCCATTGCGGAGCCGTGGGCCGCCAGGAAGAAGCCTATTGGGCGGAAGAGGAACCACTTTGCCAAGACTGTGCGGATGCACAGACCGCCATCTGCGACCGCTGCGGCGAGCGGTACTATCTCGACAACATGGTGGCAGATGCCTGCCAGCAGGTCTGTACCCACTGCTATGACGATTACTACACCCGCTGCCACCACTGCGGAGAAATCATCCCAAACTCACAGGCTTACTATCTGGACGATGATGAGGACTATCCTTATTGTCCCGCCTGCTATGATAATGTGGGCGTTCCCATTCATCCCTACAGCTACAAGCCGGCGCCTGTCTTCTACGGCAATGCGCCCCGTTATTTTGGCGTAGAGCTGGAAGTGGACGACGGCGGCAAGGATTCTGGAAAGGCCCGTCAGGTGCTTGCTGTTTTCAATCAGAATAGCGATGCCGAGCCGATTGGATACGGCAAAGCTGACGGCAGCCTTGAGGATGGCTGGGAGCTTGTGACCCATCCCTGCACCCTTGCGTACCACAAACAAAATCTCCCGTGGGAAGAAACGCTGGAGAAGTTCAAATCGCTTCATTACCGCTCCCACAATGCCGGTACCTGTGGCTTGCATGTCCATGTCAGCCGTGCTGCATTTGGAGAGAGCGAAGAATTGCAGGAAGCCGCCATCGGGCACATCCTCTATTTCTTTGAACGGTTCTGGCAAGAGCTACTGTGCTTTTCTCGCCGCACCGAGGGGCAGATTCGCCAGTGGGCGGCACGATATGGCTACAAGGATTCCGGCCGTGAGATTCTGGAACACGCCAAAAAAGCCGATAGCGGCAGATACTCCTGTGTTAACCTTTTACCCCGAAATACCATTGAGTTCCGCATCTTCCGGGGCACTTTAAAATACAATACTTTTCTAGCCACGCTGCAGCTTGTTGATGAGATTTGCAGCGTGGCTCTTTCTTTCGGTGAGGAAGAAATGCAGTCGCTGAGCTGGCCGGATTTCGTGGCGAGAATCTCAGCAGCGGAAAAGCCGGAGCTGGTGCAGTACTTAAAAGAGCGGCGCCTTTATGTCAATGAACCGATTGCGGCAGACTGTGAGGTGTAAAACGATGTGTGGATTATTTGGATTTTCTGACCCGAATCATACTTTGACACGAAAGCAGGCAAATCGGCTGACCCGCTGCCTTGCCGAGGCAAGTGCCGTGCGTGGCACCGATGCCACCGGCATTGCATATGTCAGCACAGACGGCGCACTGCGCATTTACAAACGCCCAAGAGCCGCAGGTTTGATGCAGTTTTCGCTGCCGGCGAAAACCACTGCCGTCATGGGACATGTGCGCATGGCGACCCAGGGCAAAGCCTCCCACAACGAAAACAATCATCCATTCCCCGGTCATCTTAAGGGAAATTCATTTGCACTTGCGCATAACGGTGTCATTGCAAATGATTCTATGCTTGCATTGCAGCAGCATTTACCTGCAACCAAAGTGGAAACGGACAGCTATGTCGCCGTACAGCTTTTGGAGAGGGGCGGAAAGCTCGATTTTAATGCGCTGGCAGAAATGGCAGAGCAGCTAGAAGGTACTTTCAGCTTTACGGTGCTGGACAGCAATAATACCCTTTTCTTTATGCGTGGCAACAACCCGCTTTGCATCGCTCGTTTTGCCGGCTCTGGTCTTATTTGCTATGCCAGCACCAGAGAGATCTTATTAAAAGCCTTATACCTGGCTAGCTTTCTCTCTGGCACTTGTGACGTTATCCCAATAGAAGAAGGAGAAATTCTCTCGCTGAATGCCGCCGGTAAGATGAAGCGCAGCACCTTTGATACAGCAAAGCTCAATCGCCCGCACTTTGTCCCCTCTTTCTTTTCTGTACCGTATGGCTATAGGGGGTGGTTTAGCGACTGCGAGAAAAAGGGGGTTGGCAACGACGCATTGGCGCCATTGCTGGAGATTTCTCACATCATGGGCTATACCGAGGACGAGATTTTCTGCTTGCTGGACGCTGGCTTTTGCGAAGAAGAAATCGAAGAAATGCTGCTGCATCCCTCGCAGATGCAAACCGCATTAGCCGAATGCTTTGATTGCGGTTACTACTTTTAAAGGGGGCAATGCTATGCAGCCAACCATTTCTGCGCTTTTTCAAGGGACGATTGACCCGATGCGTGACGCCACATATGCCGATGCCGATTACAAAGCGCTGCTTAATGAAGCGAATTGGCGTGAAAAAGAAATCGCCGTGCATTTTTCAAAGGAAGATACAGAGGCTCTTTCTGCGCTGTTGGAAACCTTTCGTAAAATCGGGAAGATGGAAAGTGAAATCAGTTTTGCTTCTGGCTTTCGGCTAGGCTGTAATCTGATGATGGAGGTAATGAAAAAATGAAGATTGGATATGTCCGTGTCAGCACCGCAGAACAAAACACGGCACGTCAAGAAGAGATGATGCTTTCGCTCGGTGTGGAGAAAGTCTACATCGACAAAGCGTCCGGCAAAAACATGCAGCGCCCACAGCTGCAAGAGCTGCTTTCATTTGCACGCTGCGGCGATGTGGTCATCGTGGACAGCATTTCGAGATTTGCCAGAAACACAAAAGACCTGCTCGAACTCATGGAAATCCTTGAGTCGAGACAGGTCTCTTTTATTAGTAAGAAAGAAGCAATCGACACCGCGACACCTACCGGTAAATTCATGCTGACGGTGTTTGCAGCGGTGGCAGAGCTGGAACGAGAATATCTTTTGCAGCGGCAACGGGAAGGCATTGAGATTGCCAAACGAGCCGGAAAGTACAAGGGCAAGCCGCCCATTGCGCTGACAGCGGAAATGCAGGCTATCTTTCGCCGGTATCTCTCCGGCGAGCTGATTGCCGCCCAGGCGATTCGCCAGATGCAGATTAGCAAAAGCACCTTTTACCGGCTATTGCGGGAGAAGCGAATATGAAAAACAAAAGGATATTTGCCACTATGCTGCTCATTGGCTTCGTCATATTACTTGGGACACTGGAAGCTGGCAAGCCCCGTGGCACAAAGCCTCACGGATTTTATGCCGAGCCGCTGAAAAGTCAATAAGGCAACAAAAAAAGAAGGCCGCGGCCTTCTTTTTATATCGACTGGAGAAAATCCAGTAATCGCTCTTGCTGCTGAGGGGTAAGCCGATAAACGGCTTGGAGTGCCCTGTTTTGGTCTATTGCTTTCAGGGTTTCATCATTAAAGAAATCTTTGAGCGTGATATCCAGTGCTTCACACAGGGTTTCGAGGAGATCAACGGTCGGATTCTTATTGCCCAGCTCAATGTCTCGCACATAGCTTTGCGAGATTCCCGCTTGGTTGGCCAGCCGGTTCACGGTGAAGCCTTTTTGCTCCCTGAAAAATTTAATTCTACCAGCTACATCCATATCGTTCCCCCCACGTTGCTTTATCACTTTAATGATATCATTCAAACGTTGCAGAGATTACTTTTATAGTATTTACAAATTATCGTTATAGAGATATACCGTTATTATTGGCATGCGCCATACTTTGCTATGCGGCAAAACGAGAGAAAAATGAATGGCTTAGATACAAAATACAGTTCTTTGTTATGAGGAGGTTAAAATGGGATTTCTTATTTTATGGGTCATCTGTTCCGGTGTGATTTGGTTTGTGTATCACAGTATTTTTGATGTGATGTATTTTGAAGGCGGTTTTACAAGGGAGTTAGTAAAAGTCGCCGCTTACGGGTTAGTTGGGAGCTATTTGATTTTAATAGGCTTTGCGAAAAATCCTTTCTTAGCAACCGTGGTCACAATTATCGCCGTAATCGCTCTATATTCTCTTGCCAAGAGCAGAAAGTAGCGAGGTTTAACATGAAACATCAATCTTTGCACCCATGTCGTTTTGCGGAGTGTGCTTTGTTCCTTCTATTATTACTTAGTTTCACCGGCTGTGGGGCACAAAACAGCTCTGATTTCATAAGCTTTGAAATGCAACCAACCGCCCTCATATCCCATGATTCGCCGGGTTTTCCGTACACCAATGCTGACAGCTTTGTACAGGATGCAGCTACCGGCAGTTATAATCTTTATCCGAAAACTTGCAGCCCTTATTTGGATTCAGACGAACTGCGCCAAGAATTAGAGGATATGATTTCGACCGGCAAGCAAAACAGTATTGGCCCACAGGTTTTAGTAGATCGCATATCCGGAAAGGTTACTATCGGGTTTCCAGGCAGTGGTTTTCAAAATATCTCTGCCAAAAAATTATTCGATACAGACAATCCCTATGAAAAAGCACCTGTTCTTCTTTCAGAGGGGAACTCCTTGAAAAACACAGAATATATGGTTTATCAGTTCATCATCGATCGACTTGCCGCCACAGTGGTAATTGAACGCTATATCGATCAATTCCCTATCGCAGTACCACCAACCTTAGATGAAAGGGCAGCGCTTGAAAGCTCCTCTGTTCCGGCAAATGGTGAGACTGAATCTGCTCCATCAATAACCTATGGCGAAGCCGGCAGTATTGCGATTTATTACTGCGGCGTAGAGCAGTTGGGTGAGCCGTCAAGAATTTTATACTGCCACATGAGTGATGAGGAAATCTATGCCTTCTGCACAATGTTGAGCCGGTTAGAATTGGAGGGTGTTCAGAATGGATAACGACAATAGGCATCGCAAATGGCTCCGGTGCGCATCTTTCCTGCTCTGCGTAGCCGTTATGCTCACATTCTCTTCCTGTGGAAAACAAACCAGCATTCTCAAGGGCTCTTATTCCGAGCGAAAAAGCAAATACGTGAATAAAGAAATCGGCCTTAAATGGGAAAAGCCGAAGGATTTAGACGCTTATTCAGGGACTGCGATAGATGGAACCGTACATGATTCCTATGTATATTCTCAATTTTGTATTAGCGATTTGCAGGGCGCCACCTATGGTCCGACCTATGCGATTGCTCTGACGATTTACGACGTGGAAAGCACCAAATTCCCCAATGATTTTGTCGCAGGAAAAGAAAAGACAGACCTTACCGCTGCCGAGGTAGCAAATCAGCTGCTTCTAAACAGACTGCCGAGTGATCCCGCCAAGCGTTCTTTATCCGATGCACGAATTTCAGAACCCACCACCAAGAAAGTCGCCGGTCGCTCTTACGCTGCTCAGAAGCTGGTAGTGACCCATTACGAGCGTGAGGGCGACACCACACAGTCCTGGATCGCACTGGTGCGGAAAGTGGATCACGTGTTTGTCTCCATACTGATTTCTTATGAGGGCGACAGCTGTGACCTTGCAATCCAAAAAGCTATGGAAGGATTTAGCAAGGTCTAGGCACTCGCCCCCAGCACAAAGTTGCGCCATTCCATTGCCGGACAAATCGTTCCATACGATTTTCCACCTTACCAAAGAACAGCATTGGCTTTTAAGGCCAATGCTGTTCTTTTTATGTGAAAACGCAGCTGCATTCTTATGGCGTTGTTGTGGGGTTCGTGGAATAAACATAATCGGAAGTCCAAAATAAGTGATATATCTAATAACTGATCCACATGCGTTTAGACGTATAGAGACTCTCTGGCTCTTTCAAGTTCATATTTATCTATGGAAATCATCTTGATAACTGGACGGCTGTGTTCGGTAAAATATACAATCATATTTGCAAAGAAGCTTGCTTTACAATTAATGGCTTCCTTTTTCATTTCAAGCTCGTTTTTGGCATTATCCAACCACAGTTTCAAAATATTATCAGGTAATTGAAATATATATGTTTGTTCTCCTGTGTTCAAACTCCACGGCTGTGTTGGTTCATTCCAATGTAAAGAATAATAGTCAGAGAATTGAGTTCGTTCACCAGTTGTTCGATACAAAAACAGCATTTGCCCCGAATTGGTAATTGCCACAGCCATATACTTTCCAACCCTATCAGCAAAGTCTATGATTTGAGTTTCTATCTCGCCATCTCTAAATTCGTTCATATATAGTCTATGTTGATTTTGATAAATACCCCTATTACTAATTAATTCACAAAATTCATTCCAAAATGGCATTCTATTAAATTCCAGTAAAGGAATACGATATGTTGCCGCAAATTTTTGGGCAGGTACAGTATATCCACTTATGGATGCAATCGCCACTTGATAAGAATATCTTTCAAAACTATAAACGACGCCATTACGATTCTGCCGACGACGAGCGGTCAACTCGTTTAAATCTACGATCTCAAAATTATTAATATCCTCCCTTAGACCTAAAACACTCCTTACAGTATTCAAACCAACTTTTCTACTGTAATCTTTACACTCTACTAGTAATCTTGTTTTAGAATAAAATGGTGTTTGAACAGGAGGCTCCAATAGTACATCAGCATTATGCGCTTCTCCCAATCCTTGAATCATTTGACCGGGAGCACCATCAAATATATACAAACCATCAGACATAACTTCTGAAAACCCAATATTTAATAGAATGCGCTTTACAAGTATTTCAAAGGCTTTACCAAGTTTCATATTTTTTCTCTCATTTTATATAATTTTATTGTATTTGTTTTTGGATTTGCTAAACATCGGCTTTAGTTTATATTATTTCTATAACAAGGAACTACGAAGCATAAACATTAGGCAACGTTTAATTAAGATAAATCCTTCTTTGCACAAATCCAATCTTCTTACTAAATATCTTTCCAAGTTTGCTTTATTACATTTATTTAAGTAATCATATCTTGTCATTACAAGAGCTCAATTTCTTCAACCGAGAACCAGCCGTTTGAAATTGCAGTATCCTTGACTGCGTTTTTATCATTCGTGTAAGCCACAACTGACAAACTTTTTTCTGCTCGCGTACATGCTACATAGAAAAGTCGTGTCGTTCTTATTATTCCCGTGTCCTTGCCTTCGCGTTCATTTTTGATATCTGTTTCTGTTTTGGCCTTCGCACCGAAAAGCTTCTCATAGCTAAATAGGAATCCTTTGGCCTCGGCATCATCCATAATGACCATAACTCTAGGGAACTCTAAGCCTTTTACACCTTGGTGCGTAGCAAATTGGGTATTGTCAGTGACATATGCCGAATATCTTTCCAACTTATCAAAAGGCACAGACAGTGCTTCTCTTAAAGCGGTTATCTTTTTATCCTCATCTGCTGTTGTGCCAGACAAAATTTCGTCTACACGATCATTAAGGAAAAAAAGGTTAGTTTTTTTGATGACCTTTAATATATCAACACAAGTAGGGATAGATCCGTCCTTCCAGAGTAAGAGCAATTCTTCGACTGCTTTTTCGGCGGATTCAAGCAATTTGCTCTGATCTGTAGAGTTTTCTAGGAAAGCCTTTTTGCCTAAAAGAGGGGAAGACTGTCGCACAATTCTTGAAACCTCAAAGTCATTGCCGCTTTGATATGCTTTTATTAAGGGAGAAATAACATTTGCTAAAAATGATATTTCAGATATTGATCCATTACGTAAAGATGTGCTGAAGGAATCTATTTCGTTCAGCGGGGAATACAATTCAAGAAATCCAAATCTACTGGCAGCCATATGGTGCTCTAGAATCAGACTTTTATATTGTGTGGCATCAAGCCATGCTTTGTCATTAGTTTTCTCAGACATAGCTTTAGCGGCTTGATGTTCTACTTCTTCTTTATTAGCAGAAGAATCAGCTATAAATAAACGTACTGTTCCTGTTTCAGCATCAGTGCGTGGCCGCTGTTGCTGTTTATCAATAGTCTTCCTGATTGTATTGGCAAGCTCAACTATGCGCGTAGCACTACGATGGTTCATGACTTTTTCGGGTTTTTCCCATTCATCGGGAATACAATCGGCCAGATTGTCCTTGCCATCCATATATATTCTCTGCATGGTGTCACCAAACATGCCAATAACAAATCTGTCTTTATATTTTTCGTAAACGATAAGCAAAGCGTCAACAAGCTCTTTCTTTGTATCTTGGCTCTCATCAATTAACAAGATGGGATATTTACCGATTAGGATTTCCTGCATGGTTTCTTCGGTAGCTATAAATTCGGAGCCCATTTTAACGACTTCGCTATGGTTTAGAGAATCATAGCCCACATTATCTCCATTAGGATTGTAGGAGAATTTCTTTATGGTATCAATTTTACTAATGCGAACCGTTTTCTTTTTTATCTCTTCCGCTCTTTTAATGGCGGCATCACCGCCACGTCCTTTAGCCTGTTTTTCGTTTAACTCTGCAATATCTCTTTTTAGAGATTCGATAATCCAAGCTTTAATATCAGGCTGATAGTTTTTAATCAGTTCCCATAGGAAACTGTGAATGGTAGATACCGCAAAAATCGGCTTATACTGAAGTCTTTTAGAAATTTCGTCGCAAGCAGCGTTGGTATAAGTTATAACTGCAATTTGTTTTGAATATACGGACAATTTTGCTCCCATTTTCTTATCTAAGAAAGAAAGCGTATTAATTAAGCTCCGCGTTTTGCCAGAACCCGCTCCCGCAAACATAAAGAAGCTTTTGGGATTATCTTCAGAAAAACATATTCTTATTTCATCATCCACATGATCATCTACATAGTTATCCGATAATGGATGAGTAACTTTTATATCTTCCATTTCAACACTCCTTAGGGCGCAGAATAGTTTGGAGCCACTCTAATCCTTCCGCAATATATGGAGGGACCGTAAGCTTACCGGGATCAACGGCATAAATTAAATCCAGAGCAAATTCAGCTTTCTGATCACTTTTTCCAGTTCTAAGCTCATCATATATTTGCTTATGTATGTTATCAAATGGCTTTTCAGCATTGAGTGCGGCATTTACTTTCTTAAGAAGGTTCCCAGCCTCACCTGCATCATCGTCCTCAAGCTTAAGATCTTTAAATAGTTTATAATTCGCATAAACCATACAGTCCTCAAAGGTGCTGGACAGCACCTCTGTCGGAACTCCCTTAAAATCAATTTGCATCGGAGTCTGATAGGCAATTCGTACAGAGTACATGTAAGGGATATTACATTCAGACTCTTTTTGTTTTTCCCCAAGATCAAGAAGTTTGTCCAAATCTTTTTCTTTAATCAGCCAATTTGTGATAGCATAATTACTACTTATTAGTCCTTTGTTCCGTTCAGGGCGAACTGCCTTATGGTGTCCGCTTGGTTCAGCAGAATCCAAATCAGAAATCACTAATGTTGGTAAGCATAGCTTATCAATCAAAGGACTTAGACGATGTGAATGACGGCCACTTATGCTAAGTATCGAAACATATCTTTGATGCAATTCCGGATAATGTTCTTTTATAAAATGCGGTACCAACATACTTTCAGCGGAACCTTCAACTAATATAGCAGCATCTGCAAAGAATAAGTCACAATGGGTTGTTTGCAGGTATCGCGTTACAAATTTGTCTGTTTCATCTTCATTACCGAATACATCAGATAGATTAATTACTTTTGTCGTAGCAACATTACAGCTCGCACATTCAGGAAGTCGTTTGAAATAGCGTAAATCCGCAAAGTCTGTCTCGCGTGCAATATGGCTGGAATGGGTGCTAATAACAAGCTGTGTGGCAAAATTCTTATTTTCTTTCAAAAACTTATGATTTCTTAATACCGAGTAGGCTTTTCGTATAAAAACTTGCTGAACCTGCATATGCAAATGTGCTTCCGGCTCTTCCACTAAAACTAGATGCAACGGCTCAATTGTATCTGGAGTATCCTGTGTTTGCTGAGCTTTTCCCACTCTCATCCAACTATCTCTAAAACTCATAAGATCAAATACCATTGAAATTAGATTCTGATAGCCCAAACCATTATATTTTTCCGGCAACTTTAGTGTCTCATCGTTTTTACTAAGGGCATATTGCACGGCAGAATCATGTTTCAATGTTTCACCTGTACTAATTTTAGTTATAATCGTAATTTTAGGATCGGTTACTCCGGGATAACCCAAACCTTCTAGTTCCGAAATTGCAGGGGCAAATTTATCGGCTAGATTTTTATCAAAAACACCTCTCGCTTGTTCGGTGACTTCCAATATTTCTAAATCCTCAGAGGTAGGGAGTTTTTCTGGATCTAAGTGCTTGTCATAATAGCTCCGCATCTGGGCAGATAATTGTTTCCGTGACCTTTCATTTTCATCAGAAGAATCCGGATCAAAAAATCCACGCTGGGCATCAATCATATCGATCCTGATAATACCCTTTAATGGGTTATCTGTGAAACATTCCATTGAATAAGGGGTTGATTGTGGTGGTTCTGCTAATGACTGTTTTGGATCAAGTACATATGACTTAATAGAAAAATACGCATTTAATTTTTTGTCTAAAAAATCACACAAATTCCTTGGGTATAGACTTATATGAACTGCTTCCTTTTCTCTTCCCGCAGCTTCAGTAGTACGAGCCGCAGAATAAGCATCCCGATATTCGGCAAATATTTTTGAAATATCTTTGGGCTGAAAGGCTAAGCGAACTCCAAGCTTTCCTCCGCGCCATTTTAACGTAGGAATGATACTTGCTACATAGTGAATTTCGCTATGCTCAACTTCTAGCCAAACATCCATCATAGGCACAAGATTGTCCCATTTTACCAAGTCTTCTGGCATCTGGCATCTTTCCGCTGTCCATTCTTCACCAATTGCATTTATTGCAGTACGGTTTGAGATAGTAAAATCATTAAAAACAAAGCCTCTTCCTGCTAAAAATTTACCTAATGCATCCATAGCTGAAGTTTTTCCGCTATTATTAGCCCCAACGAACAAAGTAGTATTCTTACTGAAATCTATGTGGCACTGTTGCAGTTTTCGGAAATTCTGAACATGTATAGATGAAATATTCATATCACGTCTCCCTGCTTTCTGTTTTGATATAAAGGCATTACGGCATATGCATTTCTTGGGGTGTAATTTGCAGTATTATATAGCCGTGCTTCTATCTCTCATAAGTGTGCATTTTTGTTATGATTTTCCGCTAAACAAATTGCGTATTATTGCTACAATCGGTTGTCCACCAATTAAACATAATATGAAGTTGATCTTTTTGGTTTTAATTTATCAGTGTATTGAGGATATCCTGATGACAATCATAGATATTTTCGGTACTTACCCTTGATAAATAAAAAGCGATTATTGTATCGTTATCTAACTTATCAGTTTGAACTTCATAATTGGCAATAATTCTATCATGAAGTGACGATAAAAACATATTTAATATAGGTTTAGTCATAATGTACTCAATATTGTCACTATTTATTTCTGCTAACATATCATGTAATGATAAATGTTTATATTCATCTCGTACTTTAAATTGTCGGTTAAAATGCCGTTCTAACTCTATATGAACAGTATCCAAACAGTCCCTAACCTTTGTAGCGTATTCATTTTTTAATTCTTGAATTATTGCTTTAACTATCTCGTATTTAGCGTTATCTAATTCATAATAAGCCAAAATCAAATCGGTCAGTTTGTCGACTTCATGTATAAATGTGGACTCTATCCCATAACCTGCTTGAAAAACAATTTGCTTATTTGTTGCTGTAATATATGTTTTGCTTTTTTTAGATGACTTTTTCTGTTTGGAAATAGGCAAACAATCAGAATCTCTAATGACTATCCATTCAGCATCTTCTTGAACTATTTCATTATACGCTCTTGAATAAGACACTAATTTGTCATTTAAGGCATCAATTCCATCAAGCTTTTCAATAAATATACTTGGAAGTTGAACATCATTTATTTCTTTGTATTTCTCTAGAAGCTGATTAAAAAAAGCAACATCGGTTTGTCCTTCACATAACACTATTTTATTAGCTACCCTAAGCCTATCAACTTTATCAACATCACCGATTAAATTTTCTAAAATCAAATATTTATATCCTTGCTCAATAGGAGAAATGATACCGCTTTCTTTTTTGGCGGCATTAATGAATAGTATCTCTTGTTCAGGTATGTAGGAAATGAATTTATCATTGTGCGTAATAACAAATGTTTGGCTATTATCTATGCTTCTAAGTTCCTTAATCAATTCTTTTTGTAAAGACATATGCAAATGTGAATCTGGTTCATCAATTAGTAATATATATATTCCTGCTTGGGTGTATTCTAACGATGAAAATATTTCCGCGATCTGCAGAAAGCCACTGCCTTGAGACAAAATATTGGTGCCATTCACAAGCAGTCTTATATATGTTTTATTATCTTTATCAATCTCACTAAAACTATAAGATGAGCCTAAGACATTAGTTATGTGCATTTCTATCAATTCTTTAACCTGAGTTGATTTCACTATTTTATTCCTTAATACTTCGTAACCTTTTCCTCGAGATATTTTATCTATTACTTGGCTTTTGTACATGTATGGCTCTTTTGCAACTATATTGGCAATAGGTCTTGATTCGCATATTATCAAAATATTAGTAAGGTTAAACTCTGAAAGCTTTACAATATTTGAAAATCTATTAAATTCATCTCTATTTATATATGATGTTTGTAAGTACGCATTGTCTAGTGTTAAAACTTTTGTTATCTGAAAACCAAGTGCACAGGTATTTCCATTATATTTTATTATCAACTCGATTTCGATATCTTTGCAATCTTTATAAAGATCATTGTTTACTAGATCCTTGTCTTCAAAAACCCTTAAGTATTCATTATCTGAAAAAAGAATATTTTTGGACGTTGCATAAAATGATTTCTTGTCACTTTTTTGAATGCACGCATCATAACAAATTTTCCACAGGTGAATAGCCTCGAAAACGGAAGTTTTACCAATATTATTTTGCCCGATTATAACATTAAAACGATCATTGCAGTCAATAACAATTTCTTTGATTGATTTGAAATTCTTTATCCGAATTTTATCAAGCATAAAAAACACATCCTCTTATAAATCAAAATTACCATGAACCCATATATAGAAATTACCTGTATGACAATAATTTGTTTAAAAACCTTTTCATAGCTACCATTTTATGCATAGTCATTATTCTCTCTGCCGATTCTTGCCACAATGGTGGCAGTGTATATCTATTGCGTATTCTCCAACATCCTGAATTAAGGATAGGACACACAAGTAGAACTATATTCTTTGTTATGACGAACCAGTTCCGTATATAGCACATTTTTGTTTAACTTCAATTCAACAACTGTTTTGTCCATTTTTATCTCTCACTTAGATATGGATTAATTATACCGCCAAGCCCATTGATTTGGGTAACTGTCAGTTTCTTATTATTGCTATACTTAGTTTTTCCTTACACACAAAACGCCGTACAGATATTCTCTGTACGGCGTTAATTGTTTGCTATGCGGTGGAATTTGCCTACCGTATATCTTTTATCCCAGTATATTCCAAATTTTTACATTTTTCAACTATATCTGCTCTTTTCTGTCACAGAAGAAATTGACCATACACATTACTCGAGCCCATACCCACCAAAACTTTCTTGTGCCAATAGGCTATACCCTAATCGGTCTCGCTTTCTTTGCGATAAACGGTATCAATAAACTTGGTTTTCTTTTTTGGGACGTGCCCATAAGCAGACCCATCTGATAGGCACTGCTCGTTGTCGTTTTCGGGCAAAAATACACGAGACGAAACGGCGTCGAGGTTTGTTAATGCAAAGTTTTAAACCCGTTTTCGGCGGCATACGCAAGCAGCGGTTCTACTTGCAGCTGTCCGTCAGAGTGGGTGATATGATTGTGCAGCTCTGCGCGAATATACTTCGTTACTTGTATTCCTCCATGGTCAAGAGTAAGCCGTTTCATCTTCCAGCAAATTCTTTTTATCAAATACAAATTTCAGCCGTACATCTGTTAAGGCTTTCGGCAAAACGATGTTATAAGCAATGTGCCCCACAAAGCCTTGGGGCAAAACGCCTTTTACAGTATAGAATGTCTGAGCTTGCACCTCAGTCTGCCTTTTGTTTTTTGTGCTTTGATTATAAAAATAATTGAAAACCACAAACACCAACCCTATGACAAAAAACGGTAAAAAAAGTAAAGTGAGTAAACTTGGCCAATTTGTTTTGTGTTATAAAATACAGATGTTTTAAGTCATGCATGTGCTGCTCTTTTGAAAAAGTTATACTTATGAATTAACTTTGCTTACAATAAAAAATAAAGATAAGCCTTGTAGGCTTATCTTTGAAATTCAGCAACACTAAATAAAATCAGTCTGCTTTTGCGATGTGGTAATTTAATCTATAAATGCAATTTAATAGCAACAAAAACAACTTAAGTGAGCTATTTAAACTGAAGCTTTTGGATATGCACATTTCTCTTAAATTTTTTCGTCGCAAAGCAAAAAGTTGCTGAGATAGAATCATTGCGGCTTTTCGGCTAGCATTTTGTGCAATATATCCCAAGCTGCGCACAACAATACTGCACATTGGCTAGTTTTTGTTTTCTTTACATCTTTCTTTTCCATTTTTTACATTTACCTGCTTGCTTGGTTACGGTACAATAGGAGCCGTTAAAGGGGGCTTTTGTGTGAAAGGCTACCCAAAATTTTGTTTGAGAAAAAGGAGGAACTATTTCATGAAAAAACTGATTGCCTGTGTTTTAGCGTTAAGCCTAGCTCTTAGCATGACCGCTTGCGGCGCTACCTCTGCCAGTGGCAGCACTGCTTCCGGCTCTGCAAAAACAGATTCCACTGCTTCCAAAGGAGAACCCGTCACCATTACCGCTCTTATTCAGCAGTCCCGAAACTTTGACGGACTGCAGGCGATGATCAAGAAACTGGCAGAAGAAGAAAACATCATCGTCGATGCTCAGATTGTCCCCGATGACGAAGCACTGAACATGATTAAAATGAAGCTGAACTCCGGCGAAGCACCTGACATTATCGACTATAACGTGCCTGCCATTTATGACATTGTAAACCCCGCAGAATATTTTGCCGATATGAGCGACGAAGCCTGGACACAGCGTCTTATCATCCCCGATAACGTCGCCTGCAAAACCGATGGCAAAATTTATGGTTTCCCGTTCCTTTCTGTGCCCGGTCTGCACGGCTTTACTTACAATAAAGACGTTTTTGAAAAAGCAGGTGTCACTGCTGTGCCCTCTACTTGGGATGAGCTACTTGCCGCTTGCGAAAAAATCAAAGCTGCTGGTATCACACCTATTTTCATGCCGAAGGACACTTGGGTGCCTCAAATTTTGATGACCGATAACTTTGCAAAATCACTGGGCGATGAAGGCGCGCAGGCGTTTGCAGACAAAGTTATGAAAAATGAGACCCAATGGACCGATGTGCCCGAATTTGCAGCTGTCATCGACAAATATCTTGAGCTCTATAAAAAAGGCTATGTCAATGACAACTTCACTTCTGCCGTTTATGACGACGCTATTGCGGCAGTTGCTGATGGCACTGCTGCTATGCATTTTAACGGCGATTTCTTCGCAGCCAGCGTGCTTGAAGCAAATCCCAACGCTAATATCAGCATGTTCCCGATGTCTATAAAAGATGGCGTGGATGTGATTACCGAAAATATGTCCTCTGCTGGATTTGTCGCTTACAAAAACTCTAAAAATCTTGATACTGTAAAAAAAGTTTTTGATTTGTGGTCTACCCCGGAATACGCTAATCTGTATTTCGCAGATCGCCCTGCATTCCCTGCTTTTAAAGATGTTGACGGTGGCCCGGTACCTGCTTATTTGCAGAAAATCAATGAAAAGTACATCAAAACAGGCAAGGCAATGCCTGAGTTCAACTATTACGTAATGAATCTGAATGCACTGTGTGAGAGCAGCCTGTATGTATATTATGTGGATGCACCTGCCAAAGGCAACATGGACGGTAAAGCCATTATGGAGAAATTTCAGAAAGATTTTAATCAGTACATGAAAGACCAAGGTGCTCAGGGCTTCTAATCAAACAGCAAAGCGGTCTGCCTTGGCAGACCGCTTTTTTTATAAAAGGAGGCCCTTTGAATGAAAAGCAAAAATCAGCGCACAGCCTATCCTTTATGGCTGGCAGGCCCCGGTCTGCTAGTATATTCACTCTTCTTTATTGTTCCTATTTTTACTGCATTTGGCTACTCTTTCACCAACTGGAATCTGGACCATATGCACATTGCGAGCTGGGTAGGTATTAGCAATTTCGTCAGCCTTTTGAAAGACGAGATCTTTTTGCGTTCAATTGCAAACACTCTCATCTTTGCATTATTTACGACATTTTTTAAAACTCTCATCGGTTTATTGCTTGCTCTACTGGTGGTAAAAAAGTTCCCCGGCAACAGCATTTTTCGTACGCTGTTTTATCTGCCTTGTGTATTAAGCACTATGATTGTTGGATTGCTTTTTACGGCTATTTTAAAACAAGACGGCCTGCTGAACAATCTGCTGAACAGTCTGGGGCTATCTTCTCTCACACGAGATTGGCTTGGCTCTTATGGCAGTGCTATGGCTTGGATTATTATAGTGGAAATCTGGATGTGGGCCGGCTTTAGCATGTTTATTTTCATTTCCGGTCTGCAGGCAATTTCAAAAGACTATTACGAAAGCGCACAGCTTGAAGGCGCAACGTCATGGCAGCAGTTTCGGCACATTACAATGCCACTGCTTGCCCCTTCGTTTACTGTAGTTACAACATTAAATATAACCGGCGGTCTTAAAGTGTTTGACCTCGTCTATGCACTTACCGGCGGTGGTCCGGGATTTGATACGCAAGTTCTCAGCACTTATGTTTACCGCGCTTTCAGCATGGGACAGCTTGGTCGCTCGAGTGCCGCAGCAATCCTGCTTTCCATTCTGGTTGTTGCAATCACCTTCCTGCTGAACCGGTTCTTAAAATCCAGAGAGGTGGAAACATAATGAAAAAACGATATGTCAAATTACTGCGAACTTTAGCGGCACTACTTATCTCTTCCGTGTTTTTTATCCCTATTCTGATGATGCTGCTTGGCTCTTTTAAAAATCAAAACGAGGTGCTTCATCTGGATCTTAGCCTACCTGCACATTTTGAGATTCAAAACTATCAGCACGTGCTGAGCACCGGTTCTATTTTACGGGGATACTTTAACAGCTTTATTATTACAGTTGGCGCCGTCATATTGATTCTGCTGTTCGGCGCAATTACGGGTATTATTATCTCCCGACGAAAAAACCGTGCTACCAAATGCCTTTATTATTATTATCTTTTTGGCCTTACCGCCACCATGCAGATGGTTACTACTTATACGCTGATGATTGATTTGAACCTCAGCGGAAGCTATCTTGGTGTTATTCTCGTATTTGCTGCTATTAATCTTCCCTTTTCAGTCATGACATTTTCCAGTTTTGTCACCAGCGTACCGCGAGAAATCGACGAGGCCGCGCTGATTGATGGCGCTGGTCCGCTGACTCTAATTTTTCGCATTTTGCTGCCCATCATGCGGCCTGTTATTGTCACCAATTTAATCATTGCGGCTATCGGTGTATGGAATAATTTTCAGGTGCCACTCTATTTAATGAGCAGTGCAAAACGCATGACCATTCCGATGACAGTATTTAATTTCTACGGTTTGTATGCCCGTAGCTGGAACTACGTTTTTGCTGCGCTGACGATTACGATTTTACCGGTAGTTTTGCTTTATCTCTGCCTGCAAAAATATATTGTAGAGGGCATGACAGCCGGGGCAGTGAAAGGCTGATTTTTATAACGAGGTGTTTTCTATGTGGTATGGCCTTACAGAATTTCAAAAGCAGTTGCTGCAAAATCTAGGTCTCCCTACGCCCGCATCCGATGTGTATGTATTGACTGGCGGCTGTGGTATCGAACTAGAGCGCCGCATTGGCGGATGGCAGGTAACGCTTGCCCGTCCTTCCCTACTGGGCCGCGCCGCTATGCTGGTTTGTGAAAACGACGCGCGCCCCGCGGGGTTTAAGCTCAAACAAATCCCCCGGTATGAACGCCTTGGTGCAATGCTCGACTGCTCGCGCAACGCGGTTCCTAAAGTGGACACTGTCAAAAAATTGCTGTGCTGCCTTAGTCGCATGGGCTTTCAAGTGTTGCAACTTTATATGGAAGATGTCTACCAACTATCTGAATATCCTTATTTCGGATACGGGCGCGGCGGCTATACCAAAGATCAGTTAAAAGAGATAGACCATTTTGCCCAAAGTGTCGGCATTGAGCTAATTCCCGCA
Source organism: Pygmaiobacter massiliensis (assembly GCF_900199435.1). Taxonomy (GTDB): domain Bacteria; phylum Bacillota; class Clostridia; order Oscillospirales; family Ruminococcaceae; genus Pygmaiobacter; species Pygmaiobacter massiliensis. The sequence goes on along the minus strand of NZ_OAML01000003.1, from coordinate 946,914 downwards.
ATTCAGACGCTCGCGCATTTGGGGCAGGCCCTTAAATGGAAAGCAATGCAACATCTTGTGGATGTAAACGATATCCTTTTAATTGACGACGAGCATACCTATGCGTTGATTGACGCAATGTTTTCTACAATGGAAGAATGTTTTAATACGCACCGAATTAACATCGGTATGGATGAGGCGCACCTTGTAGGGCTTGGCAAATACCTTGACTTGCACGGAGCGGCTAACCGGACAGAACTGATGCTAAATCACTTTCAAAAGGTACACGAAATCGCAAACAGACATGGCTTTTCACCCATGCTTTGGAGCGACATGTTCTTTCGTCTTGCTTCTGGCGGAGACTACTATGCCAAGGATATCCAAATTGATTCCAGCGTTACCGTATCTATTCCACAAGATACTACTTTGGTTTACTGGGATTATTACTCCTCTGACCTCGCCACTTATGAGCGCATGCTAGAGAAACATTTCGAGCTTAGCCCTAATGTTATGTTTGCGGGCGGTGCGTGGAAGTGGTCTGGTTTTGCACCCTGCAACACCTTTAGTATGCAGCTTGCCGACCTTGCACATTTTGCCTGTGTCAACCACGGCATAAAAGAGGTGCTCCTCACTATGTGGTCTGATAATGGGGCAGAATGCTCTCCATTTGCAGTACTGCCCACTCTTCAGTATTGGGCAGAGCTTTGCTATGAAGAATCCGCCGTGCCCGGAGCGCTGGCAAAAAGATTTGAGATTTGCTGTGAGGGAAGCTGGGCCTCATTTATGCAATTGGACCACGCTGTATTTACGCCTAACAACCCCGCACCCGGCCGGTGTGCGGTAAACGCCACCAAAACTCTTTTATATGAAGATCTTCTCTTTCCTCTGTTGAGCAGTTGTATGGAACTGGATAAATATACTGTGCATTTTGAAGCGTGTGAGCGACTGCTGGAAGAAGCAGAAGCCAGCGCTGGCGACTGGAGCTATCTTTTTCAGATGCAGCGTACCCTTTGTCATGCATTGGCCGCAAAAACACAAGTACGTGCGCAGCTGAACACCGCGTGGCAAAACAAAGACAAGGCTTCGCTTCGCACCATTTGCGACGCCGATCTTCCCACTCTTCGAAAAGCGCTGGAAACTTTCGGTCAGGCCTTTCATGTCTTATGGCTGAGAGAAAACAACCCCGCTGGGTTGGATATCTTCGATTTAAGGCTGGGCGGACTGCTCCAGCGTGTAAATACGGCAGCTGCGCGAATCGAAAGTTACCTGCGCGGTGAAATTACAACAATCGAAGAGCTCGATATGGAGCAGCTTCCTTTTGACGTGCAGGAAGCGCAAGCAGGGCATGTCGACATCCCGGCGCCTTTCTGGCATAATATTGCATCTCCTTCCTGCATTGCGACGATTTAAATAGAAAAAACGGGCGGTGATTACACCGCCCGCCTGATTCCACTATCCCAGCTTTGAAAAGCGCCAACGCTGATTGTCTGCTCTATTGTTTTCGTACTGTATGATTTTCGCTCCGTCTTGTGTGCTTCTTGCAGCCACATCGGCTACTTTTTTGCTGTTTTGATTGATCAGATAAAACGAGCCGCTCCCTGAAGCCTCCAGCAGCCATCGCTGGTTGGCACGCCCCTCGTCATTCCACTGGATAATCGGAGCGTTATTCTGCGTTTGCTGGCCGTATACATCTAGAGATAGGCCAGTGGCTACGTTGGTGATTTTGCAGGTTCCATCGCTCATCTGCTGCACGTCCCACTGCTGCAATGTACTTTGGCTTGGTATTTTCTGCACAATGGCCGCTCCTGCTGCCGCGCTTGAAACCTCAAGCGCCTTACCAGAAAACTCAGAGCTAATAACATATCGACCGTTTTCTATTTTGTCTGTTCGCTGATAAACCCTTACATAGTCTACCAGCATATCCGCAGGCATTTTCGCCCGGTCCGGCTGTCCAATCCACCCTCCAAGGCCTAAGCTTAAAATGATAAATTCGGGCCCGTATGGAACTGCTTCGCCAGTGTAAGTTGCAACCACGTTGCCATCTACCATGAATTTAAGAAAGCTAGGTGCCCACTCCACGCCGAACACGTGCCAGTCGTGCATAGAACCCATATATGGTTTTGGAGATGCAGTCCAGCTTTTATGGTTGCTTTCGTATCCACCCCAGTGGACGGTCGTTTGGTAATGGTCGTTGTCGTTATAAAGGTGTTCCAGAATATCTACTTCCGCACCCGTGCCCCCCAGGCCAATAAACGAAAAATTTGTCCCATCATGGTGCGGCATCAGCCAAAAAGCAGGGTTACTTCCGGGCAAGTCCGGCATTTTAATTTTTGCCTCATACAGACCATAAGTCAGTTCTACTTTGCCGCGAGATTGCAGCGTACCGGTACGGTAATCGTGAGTTGCCCCGCCAAATTGCATCGGTGCATACTCTGCATGCAGCTTTAACATACCATTGCTTACGCTAACATTCTCTGGACAGACGATTGTTTCTGGCGAGTTTGCATAGAAATAATAATCTTGCGCTGACAGGTTTGGGTCAAAAGTATTCCAGTATTGAGGATTGATGGTTGTCCCCTCAAACTCGTCTTGAAACACAAGTTGCCAGCCCGGACTTTCCGGCACCGTACTTACTGCGTGCAGGTTTGGTACAGCACAGAGCATCATGGAAAGTGTGAGCAAAAACGAAACTGCTTTTTTCATTTTCTTGGAACCTCCTTACGTTTTGGATAGCGATTTTTTCGCTATCACCTTCTGACCCCAGTGTACCTGCACAGCGCAAAAGAGGAAATGCCGAAAAGTGAAAAAATAGATATCCTTTCATAAAAAAGAGATAGCGGCTATAATGGACACAGGGTGTTTTTAGACAATCTGGTGAGATATGGGGGGATTTGTGTGAAACGAGCGCGCTTTACCAGCAAAATGATTATTTACAATCTACTGCTGTTTTTTTCTATTATTCTTTTGGTTACAGGCGTGTTTTATTACTGGGTCGTTCGCGATATCCAAAGCCGTGCGCAAATTGACTTTGAAACCTTATCCGGCAAAACTGCCGGGCAGTTTGATACCTTGGTTTATAATATTGATAAAACCGCTTTGCAAATTGCTGCAAACCCTACCATTGTTGCGCGGTTCACCAGCCTTACAAAAAATCCGTCTGCCAATTATTTTATTGAGAATCCCCTGGTTGCATCGGAAGTCATCCGACTACTGAATTCCTACAACTTTAAGAAAGACGGCAACACCCGTATCTGCCTCTATAATAACGACCATGATTTTGTATATTCTGCCACCACTATGACAACCGCCGACGGCGTTGCCAACTTCTTTGCCAGTGACGATTTCAAAAAGGTAAACACACATTTTGCAGACAACAATGTTTTTTCCATGTTTCGCGCACCTGGACCCGATATTTTAAACACCTCAGGCCTGCCGAGTCCGAATTACTTTTCTATTGTTCGGCAAATCAAAGATTACTACTCCGGCACCCAAGAAAATGGCTATGTTGAGGTACAACAATCGGTTGCGCGCATTGATAAAATATTCAGTGATTTGGGCGAAGAAAGTTATGCCGCAGTTTACAATCAAAAAGGGGCTTTGATTTATCTGTGCCCAGCACTGAGAGAAAACGCTGAAGTGCTGGAAAAATTCAAAAAACTAAATCCTGCGTCCCTTCCTCTAGGGGTAATACGGCACGATCAGGATTTTTATGGCCGATATCAAACAGAAGAAGCTCCACTAGATATTATATTTTTCAAATCCGGCTCTACGATACTTACTCCCATTGTCAGTTTTAGCTTGTTTTTGGTGGTAGCTTTACTGCTTGCCATGTTGGTTGCCATTTTTAGCGAACAAGTTCTCGTAAAACGCTTGTCTAAGCCACTGGTAGAGTTGAATCGCTCTATTAAAAATGTAAATATTGATAACCTTAAATTAGAACTTGCTAACACGCAAGACAGTGATGAGTTGCAGCAGCTGGATGCTGCGTTCAACAAAATGCTGGCACATCTGCACCATGCTATTGAACGACAGCTCCTTTCTCAAACAAACGAACTGAAGGCTCATCTTTTTGCACTTCAGTCCCAGATGAACCCTCACTTCATCCACAACATCCTCGCTATTATTAATATGGAAGCTGAAATCGATGGTAACGAAAAAACGGTTACCATCTGCAAAGCACTTTCTCGTATGCTCAGTTATTCTTCGTCTATGGGCGATGGCTTTGCCAAAGCGGGGGATGAGTTAAGCCACACTGAAAACTACCTGGAGCTTATGAAACAGCGCTATGAGGATGGGTTTGAATATAACATGCAGGTGGACGAATCTCTCTGTAATGTCTTTATCCCCAAACTGATTGTTCAGCCCTTATGTGAAAACTGCTTTAAGCATGCTTTTATGAATTCTGAAGAAGTTTGGCGAATAAGAGTAGATGCCGTGCAATGTGACAGTATGTGGGTGATTGCAGTAGAAGACAACGGCACCGGTGTAACACCTGAATTTCTTGCAGAATTTGATCAGTTTAAGAATGGCCTAACACTGGATAGCATGCGGGACCGGATACAGCAGTGCACTATAGGCGGGCTAAGCTTGCCTAACATTTACATGCGCTTAAAGCTGTGCTACGGCGACCGATTTATTTGCGAAATCCGCAATACCAACCACGGCTCTGTGGTAACGTTGGGAGGAAATATTGATGATACGCACGCTGATAGCCGAGGATGAACTGCCACTGCTGCGCGGCATTCGTCAGCTTATTGAGCGAATTGACTCGGAGTTTTCGGTGGTATGCTGCGCAAAAAACGGCAAAGAGGCACTAGAATATCTTACCCAGCACAGTGTAGATGTGATGTTTACGGATATCAATATGCCGATTCTCTCCGGTCTTGATTTGATGAAACAGGCGCGAGAGCTAAACTCTCAGCTCGAGATTGTGGTGATCAGCGGGTATAACGAGTTCGAGTATGCCCGTCAATCCATGTATTACGGGGCAAAAAGCTATCTGCTTAAACCGATTGACCGCACAGAACTGGTGGGGTTGTTAACCACGCTGAAAGAGTCGCTTTCCAGCCGTTCGTATACGCAAAAGCGGGAAGCTTTGATTGGCTGCCTGTTCGGGACAGATGATGTTTCGGTGCAAAAATGCTGCTGGGAGCCACTTAAGCTACTTTATTTATGCGTTGGTAGTTTTCAAAGTGCACAAACGGCCGAAGACCCTGCTGATCCAGGTGCACTGTCTAACAATGACATGCTCTTGCGAGTAAAAAAAGAGCTGAAGTGTACGGACGCGTGGCTGTTTTTTGGTCAGCACCCGAACGAGGCCATCTGGATTTTAGAAAACACCTCTGCGCTTTCACTCATTCCAATCGCCAATTTGGTGTGCAGCCAGCTAAATCTCGAGCTTCCGGTCACTGTTGCAGCAGAAGACGTTTCAGACGTTACACGTTTGCACGAAACTACTTCAAAACTCGCCCACTGGCTCAGGTCAGGGCTTGTATTCAGTAAAGGCCGCTTAATTCAAGCCGCTCCGCCGACATCAGGTTTTCAGCTATCGGTGGCAGACCGCAGCGCGTTGCAGGTAGCCGCCCATAAACGCAATTATGATGAGTTCTCGCTGGTGCTGAATAAACTTGCCGACCAAATGCGGATACACCAAGTTACACAGAAAGAACTGGAAAGCCTGCTCACCGCTATTCTAAAGCTGTTAACTGAAGAGTTTGCCGTAGACAGTGCGCGCGATGCTCATGCCACTGCGCTGGAACTGGTTAGCGGAAACGAAAACTATGATTCTCTGTTTAAAGATCTACTTACTTATTGCGGCGATCTTTTCCAAAATAGACCGTTTGATACTGGGAATAAATCCGCATTGATGCAAGCAGTGGATGATTATATTGTTGCTAATATCACTTCTCCGCTTTCTTTAAAGCAGCTTAGCGCTCAATTCGGGCTGGTCGCGCCTTATCTTTCAAAACTTTTTAAAACGTACAAAGGGGTTTCCCCTGCGCAATATATTCAAAACATTCGTATCGAAAGTGCCAAACGATTGCTGCGAGAAAATCCCTCCATACTGTCAAAAGATATTGCCGAAGCACTGGGCTATTCCAATGCCTTGTATTTTTCAAAAACCTTTTATAAAAATGTGGGCATGTATCCTTCTGATTACCGTGCCCACTGCAAACAGGAGAAAAACTGATGGAACGCTTTATACTGAATGTGGTACACCGCCCTGAGATGGTGCCAGAATATGCAGAGAAAGTAACGAGCCATGGAAAAGAAGAAGACATTAGCCGAGAAAGCCTTCTTACTGAAAGCCTCGATATTTTCAAAACGCAGCAAGCAATTGCACATAAAAACGGATTTCGCACTACGATACAGATGACCTATGCCAGCCTTTTTAATGACGAGGCTGTAGCTCTGGCAAAACAACATCACGAGCAGTTCGGCGATGAAATCGCCCTTACTTTGCTGGGGCTGACCTGTGAAAAATTCCAAAAAAAATATAAGACGAAAGATTTTTGTATCTGGATGTTTTCTATGAAAGATAAAAAAGCAATCGTTACCGATGTCTTTGAAAAGTTTTTTATGTGTTTTGGTTTTTATCCGGAATCCACAGGCAGCTATTATCTGGACGCCGAACTTATCAACTACATAAAAGAAAAATACCCAAGCGTAAAATGCGCGGTGGCCACTTGTTGGGAGGAGGGTCCCAAAGCCTACCGCACGTGCAACAATTCTTGGTATACCTTATTCGATGGCGGCCCCTGGAACCCGTGGATTCCCTCAAAGCAGAACACCCACGCGCCGGCATCCAATGCGGAAGAAGACAGCGGAATTGTTGCTATTCCGCATCTCTCGCGGGATTTGATGGCCTGTTTTGATGGCAATGGATCTAATTTTGGCACACATCCCCAAAATGTGTTGCGAGGTATGATCTATAGAGATGGCCAATACCCTTATCTCTATAATTTAATTGATCAGTACAGAAGCCTAGCAGTTTATAACGAGGGATACGCTTACAACATGATGTTCGTCGGGCCGGGTTGGATGAACAAAATGGGGCGCTGGGAAGCACCCTATTCACTGCTTCTCAAAAGCTACGAAGATGGTATGGCCTATTATGCCGAGCTAAAACAAGAAGGAAACCTGACCGATATGACTATGTCCGAGTTTTCTGACTTTTACCGTGCAACCCATACCTATAAACAGCCCGAATGCGCACTTTGGCGAGATATTTTATATGGTTCTGATAAACAGTATTTTTGGTATGCTGACCCTTATATGCGGTGCTGCTTAGATATGAATCAAGGCGGTGCCATCATTGATTTGCGGCCCTATGTTGCAAAACTCAATTGGCCGGTCGGCATTGGTACACCACATGTGCAAAACGCGAGTTATCCGTTTTTAATTCAGTCCAATTATCGGGCAGGGTATTTTACCCACTATGCTGGAGAGGGCACCGTAAAAAGCTGCAAGCTTACCTATAAAGGAGAAGAGGCGGATCTCTGCCTTTGCCGAAGCTGGGCACATTTTTCGCAAAAGGGAGATTGCCGCGTCATCGTTCTGGACCCTGTGGAAATCGTATTATCCGGCGTCTCACTTAAACTCGTCAGCAGTTTTACGTTTCGTCAAGGTAGCTCAGAAATAGAAATCAGCCGAAAAATAATCGAATGCAGTGACCCTGCTGCTGAAATCGAGCTAAATGAGTACATCACAGCTTGCTACGGCACCACCGAATACCCGGAGGACATGACAGGTATTACGCTTACGCTTGAAAAAGGTGATTTGCGCCGCTCTATCCAGTATGCCTATGGCTGCCGCGAAGATTCGGCTGAAGGATATCGTGCGCTGGCCAGCATCCTCGCAATTCAAACCCGGGTAATTGTACAAAGCCATTCTCCATCCACAGCCTATTATAAAGAAGGCTATGCCTTTAGCCCAATGTTTACCTTAGGCTTAAAACAAAAAATTGTCTGTGGGGAGGAGATGAAGTCATGGCTCAGGCTGGAAAAGGAAAATTGAACTACCGATGCCCGGCTTGTTTTATGCGGGACCTTGATATTGATATGTTTTACGATAACGACAAGCAAGAATATTATTGTCTGCGTTGTTGTTATACGGGCAGTGAAGCCGATGTATGCGCAAAAAACGAAATGGCACGCTTCCGCTACAAAAATATACTTACTCGTTTTAAAGAATTCGGGCATCAAAATAATAAAACCGAACCTCATAAATGAACGATCATCTCTGGCCACATATTGTAAACTGCACCCAAATTGTTAGACAGTATGATATACTGTAAATAACAATTTGGGTGTTTTCTATGCCAAAAGGGATTCCAAGCTAGTGTCAATAGAAATTCGCAATTTCTCCGCAAAGTGAATGAAAAATGATTGCCGGCGGAAGCCGGGAAGTATACCTCGCAGCACAAGCCGGACACGAGGTTAGGGGCACTGCAGACGATGTGGAGCCGGCCTCTTGACGTCGGCGGATCTCTATATTAAGCCGCTCGAGCATGTTAGTAGACGATACCTTCCGAGCATCCACCTCCGGATACGCGTAATAGGCTAGCGAATCCTCTAGCCCATGTCCCAGTGTCTCGATCGCTTTCGTAAAACGCACATTGTAGCAATCAGCCAGTGCCTTGGCGCGTTCCTGTTCCAGCTCTGTGCTCGGAGCGAGCCATATCTCCTTGAGTTGGCAGCAAAGATTCCCTTGGCTTTTTGCGGGACATGGGCGAGGATATTGTACATGAAATGCACCTTGCACCGCTGCCAAGAGAAGCCCCGGAAACTCTCTCTGAGCGCAGCGATCAAGCCCTTGTTTGCGGAACGGGGCGTAGTCTTGCCCTCGCAGCTTTGGTACCATGAGGTACATGGTACCCATCCGCGTGTCAAAACGCCGAGGACAGTAGCCGCAGCGGTAGTCCTTGCGGGCCGCACTGTGCGTATTCTTCTCTGCCCCGGTCAGTCCGGCAGCTTCCGCTTCCACAGTAGCTTCGTGGTCCTGGGAGAAATTCAAACGAACGCTGTCTGTGCAATCAGAGTCAAATTCTGTGCCGGTGGCAACTATCACATTGACATAAGTCGTCACGAATGGCCTGACGAGCATTAATTCTCTCGGCCATCCAGCCATCCGATTCTGCAAGCCAGTTGCGGATAACTGTCTGACTATCAAGTCTAGCCTGCAGCTGCGGTTCAAGAAGAAACTGATCAAAGGTTTATTGGTATCATCAATGCTGACACCGATGTAAATAATAACTGACAGAAGTTTGTCCGGGAACAGAAGTAAACGGATATGGCCATCATTATTGACGAGCAAAAGCTCAAGCCAGAAGCGATCCGTAAGTTTTTGGACAATTCGTTCCGTGACGGATCTCTGAAAACCACCCGCACAGACATTGATCGAATTTTGCCGCCGGTGCCTCGCTTCGGCGGCGGCAGAGACGCAAAAAAACAAACTGTAATTGAAAAATCACAGAAGTTTTTCGAAAAGCATTTTGGACTAGTCTAAAGCCCAATAAATGGGGTGGCAAACTCTTCAGCATATACTAATCACATTGCTTGACCCTTAACCAATAACCGATTGCACATTAACATTAGAATTTGTTGTGTGCTTCACGGGTCGCTCTCCTTCTCCGCCATGGAAAACCGCTTAAACATCACGTTTTTGCGGTTTTTTATTTTTATATATTCTTTAATTTACCCTTTACAGGTTTTGCATCCTTTTTAATAAAAGTAGACCCTATCACAATGCATTATTGCATTCTCTGCGAGGGTCTATTTTTTTATGCTTTTTTAATGTTCTTTTGAATGAATTTTTCCATTTGGCTAGCACTTTCATGCTTCATTTTCTCTGTTACATGACCGTATACGTCAAGCGTAAAGCTGGCCGTGGCATGTCCCAAATTCCCCTGCACGGTTTTAATGTCATCGCCTCTTGTATCGCCGCAACTGCATAAGTGTGGCGCAGGTCATGGAAGCGAGCAGCGGGAACCCCTATTCTTGTCACTGCACGTTTAAAATACTTGTACAACGAATGAATCGCTAAGTGCTTGTCCAATTCATCAGCAAACACTAAATTATATTCTCCGCTCCATGCAGTCCCCGCCTTTAGCCTTGCTTCCAACTGCCTTACTTTGCGTTCTTGAACCTTCTTTTGATAAAGCTAGGCCCCGGCAGCGAATGCAATAATGCATTTTGCCGGGGCCTAGCTTTTATGCTTTTTATTACTTTCTTGTATCAATCTTGATGAGCAATATTGCCATTTCGTTTCTTATTTGCTCAAAATCCAACATCCAGGACATAAACTCTTCGTTTTAAGCGTTGCCGTAAAGAATCTTCTCCTTATGTCCAATATAAACAAAAGAGGACTCTAAAAGTAAAAATCGTCGAAAAAACTTTCAAAATCAGTTCATTTCATCCTTTGGGATGATGACGGGTAGAAAACCCCTTTGGTATAATATACCATGTATTGTATTGGTTTGTGCAAGTGTACTCTAAAACGCATCACTGCCACAATAATATCAAATCAAAGGGAAGTGTGCAAATGAAGCCCCATATAAGTAACGACGTGGTAACGCCCGCTTTGCGGGAAGCTTTTGAAGCCGGCTGGCAAACTTGTCGCGTTATCTTCTTCAGCGCGCCCTGCGGGTTTGGTAAAACCACCACGGCGGGCGTGCTGCTGGCTGGCCAAACGGTGTGCCGCCGCAGCGCAGCGCAACCGGATGATTTGTCCGCCCCCCTTGATGCGACCTGCAATGCGGTACTGATTGACGAGGTACATCTGCTAAAAAATCCCGTTGACCAACAAACCGTTTGCGGCTGGATCAATGTAAACCCCAACGTACATTTTGTGCTGCTCAGCCGCGGCGCACTGCCCGGCTGGCTGATGCCTTATCAGTTTACCGGACTGCTGCTTGCTATCGAAGCACAGCAGCTGATGTTTGACCGCGCCACCACTGGTAGGTTGCTGTCACAAAACGGCGTGGAGCCAACCGCTGGGGAGCTGACCGCCATCCAGAACGACAGTAACGGTTACCCACTGGCAATCTCCATCCTCAGTCGCCGCATGGCGGGCGGCGTGCCGTACCAGGTCAGCGTAGCGGACGAAGTGCGGCGAGAGATGTTCTTCTATTTTGAAGAAGCGGTTTACCGTCGATTTGACCCGTCCCTACGCCAGCTTCTGGTGCGCCTTGCCTGCTTTGAGCACTTCGATGCGGAGCTTGCCAAGCTGATTAGCGGCGACAGCCATGTAAACGATCTGTTGGCACAAATCCTGCATGACACTACGATGTTGCAATTTGACGGTGTGGAAACCTATCATTTCTGGCCGACCTTCCGCCAGTTTTTGCTTTGGGAGATGAAGCAGGACTGCACAGTGGAGGAACAAAACGACATTTATCGCCGTGCGGGGTTCTCCTACGAGCTGCAGGACGATTACTTCCATGCGCTGGATTGCTATAGTAAGGGCGGCGACCATCGCAAGGTATGCGACCTACTGATTAAAAATGCGCAACTCCATCCCGGCGTAGCCCATTACCATGAAATGGAGCAGTATTATTATGCCATGCCACGGGAGGACGTGTTGCGCTCCCCTGTGCTGATGTGTGGTATGAGTATGCTCACGGCCATGTGTCTTGATTTTGAAGCGTCGGAACAATGGTATGCGGAACTGCAAAACTACGTCGCCCGGCTGCAAAAAAGCGACGCCAATTATAAAGAAGCAAAAAGCAGACTGATTTATCTGGACATCGCACTCCCCCAAAGAGGAAGCAAGGGCTTAATTGATTTGATAGGCACGGTGTTCCGTGCCATGACGGATAAAAATTTGCGGCTTCCGGCCTTTTCCGTCACCAGCACCCTGCCCAGTGTAATGAACGGCGGCAAGGACTTTTGCGAGTGGAGCAAAATGGACGATCTGTTGTATGCTACAATGCGTCTGCCGTTGGAAACAGTGCTGGGCAAAGATGGCATCGGCTTAGCTGACTGCGCTATCTGCGAGAGCAAGTTCGAAAAAGGCGAGGATATTTCTACCCGGCTACTTGCTCTGATGGCGCGAATAAACGAGATTCAGCGCAAAGGTACACCGGATATTTTCTTTGCCACCATGGGCTTGATGATTCGTGTACAGGTGATGCAGGGTAAAGCGCATACAGCACTTTCCACACTGGAAGAAGTGCGTCAGAACTTTGTGGAAACTGGGCAGACTCGCTTTCTGTCCAATGTGGATGCTATGCGCTGCCGAATCTGGCTGAGGCTGGGGATGCAAGAGGAGATTGACCGCTGGCTGCGGGAAACCGCGCCGTCTATCACATCGCATTTTCGCGCCATGTGGCGGTACCAGTATATGACCAAGGCTATGGTGCAAATTGCATGTGGCACACCAAACGAGGCCCTTTTAAGCATTGCCCCCCTATTGCCATACTGCGAACATTGTGCTCGCATCATGGATAGTCTGCATCTGCGGGTGCTGGTTGCCATCTGCCACTACCGGCAAAAAGATGACCATTGGAAACCAGAGCTTTTGACAGCGTTGGATGCTGCTGCCGATTACGGCTTCATCACACCGGTAGCACAGTACGGCGCCGCCATTTTACCTCTACTTACCACCTGCGGCTGGAACAAAGACCCTGCATTTTATCAACGACTACTGGCTGCAACGCGCGAGCAAACTGTGTACTACCCGGACTTTCTCCGCCCTGCCATCGCACTGGCCGAGCCGCTGACCCCTGCGGAAAAGCAGGTGTTACGACTGCTTTGTCACAACCGCAGCAATCAGGAAATTGCAGATATTTTGGGCGTTAAACTGCCTACAATAAAAAGCCAGGTGCGCAGCATTCTGCAAAAGTTAAGTGTGAAACGCCGCAGCGAAGCCAAAGAAGCCGCTGAAACGCTGAACTTACTATAGGGAGGCGCTTAATGGACAACACGAAAGACGAACTGTGCCTAAAACCAGGTACAGTGGTTTTCCACGACAGCAACGGCTATGGCCTGCGAAGTGGAGCGCAAATCCCATACGCAAGGGACGAACAGCAGGCCTTAATATTAAAGGCTGTGGAGCAAAACCAGTTTGCGCTGAAGGCACTGATCGACGCTGTCAACAACAGCGGGCCAGGCAAGCTGCAAGAGGGCATAGCCGCAGTAGCGGTAGCAGAGTTTATTCTGAATTTTGAAGCATATTTAAGAAACGGAAGGAAGGAGTAACTCTATGGAAAACACGTTCACCCTGACTATCACCGGCACAGAACACGCCGAGTGGCAAGGGATACTTAAAACAGCAAACGGTTCCGGATCAGAATTTCAAAGCGTTCTAGAACTATTGAAGCTGATACAAAATCAGTTGGGAGAAATAGCATAACAAGCGAGTTCCAGGCGTGCTAATGGCTTTGTGCATGGTGCGAGCCATGGCACCTGCCGCAGCGTTTGCAGCTGATTCGGAACAAGTGCCATGAATCGCTTCACCACTTTTTATCCAGGTTAAGCTATTATCCGTGCTCGTTTATATTGTTTATGCAAACTTTTAAACACATTTGGGTCTTCACATCATAACCTAAATTAAAATAAAATCCCCTGCACTCTTTTGAGATAGTGCAGGGGATTTTATTTTGTCATTCTCTGAAATTTGTTCTACAGTCAATTAGCACTTCTTTTTTCTGAATGAGTTCTGTTATCTTTGTAATGGTGGTACTGGCATCTCAGTGGAAGTAAAAGCACAGCGCGGCTCGCCTTACATCCCAACCTCGAGCACAATCTCCGACACTCGATTTTGGTACAATTTCTCTAGTTTTGCAGCATCGATATATTGGCTGGTTTTCGAATTTTTGTGCAGCATATCTCTTAGCATCAAACAGTACGCAACGTCCGAGCCGTGAAATGCATCTATGAAATTTTCGTCTGTAAGAGAGAGCTTGGACGGGTCGGTGTAATCGTAAAACTCAAATCCTGCATTACGAATCATTTGTCCAACAACGGGGTCAATTTCTTTTAAAAATCCAACATCCTTACGCGTTTTGTAAATTTGCATAGCGCTTTGCGAAAAAGGCGGAGTGTAAGCAATTAAGTGAATTTTATTGCTTTTACAAAAATCAATCAAAGCCTGTACACGTTCCACCGTTTTGGAATAGACATGTTCTCCACCGGCAAACCAGCCCTCTCCTTTACGGATTCGGTCAAGATCCACCGCGGTTCGCTCTGCTCCGGTTTTTTTAGACTGATAGACATCTCCATAATAATATGAGCCGTCTTGCTTAAAGCCAAACCCTTTGGTTTTGGCCAAAACACCAATTTTGTTAGGTTGCCACAACAAATTCCAAAAATGGAATTTGTCTTTGCGCCGATCATCCGCCATTCTTCTGATTAATATGTTAAAACTCTGGTAGTCTTCTTTTTTCAAAAAAGACGGTTCATCGAAGTAGCGCTGATCTTCAACACCCTTTTGAGTGAAAAAGCTTTGGTCCATACAAAGAATGAGTGTTTGGGGAAGGAGCTCTTTGGGAAAATTAAGCAAGGCATTGATATTCGCATCCAGAGAAACGGTAAGCATACCTGCATTATAAAAATTTTCCGGGTGTTTAAAGAAATCTCCTTTAATTTGCAGAGTGCGAGAATCCCCCATCGCAAGTATTTTCGGCTTACGCTGTTTTAACACTTGATATTTATAATGAGAATAATTGTTAGAGTAAGCCGTTCCGTACAAAAATTCTTTGCCCATATGCTGCTGTATTTGCGCTACGCTCGCAGCTCGCAGCAATTCTCCACAAGTTAAAAACGGCAGTACTAAAATGAGTAAAACAAGCACAAATATCAGTAGCCGAAATACACCTTTTTGATTCTCTGTAAACATCATAAAAAAATCCTTTTTCATTTGTACGTTCATCAGTTTTTCATGTCTATATCATACACTTACGCTAAACACAGTGCAAGCCATAGACTGTTGCCCCGAACTATGGTATTGTATAAATTGGTATTTTATGGTAGCGATAAAAGGAGCTTAAAATGTCATTTATGTCTTTACAATTTGCAGCCTTTGTGACGGTTTGTATTGTCGTATATTATTTATTGCCACTAAAGTATCGGTGGCTTGCACTGTTTTTTGCTAATTTTGTGTTTTACCACGCATTTGGAAGACGGCGGTTGGCATGCATGTTGCTGAGTGCGCTGTCTGCATGGCTCTGCGCAATTATTATCGGCCGTGTACATCACGCAGAAAAGCAAGTTTTGTCACAGCAAAAAGAGCGGCTTTCCAAAGAGGATAAAAATCAAATAAAACGCAATTTTAAAAACAACCGTCGTATTATACTCTGGTTGTTTGTATTGCTGAATTTGGGCATGCTGCTTGGATTTAAGTTTTACCCGATGGCCGCTGCTTCTTTCTCGGTGCTGCCAAAGCTAAATTTGCTTGTGCCGGTTGGCATTAGCTTTTATACATTGCAGGTCCTTAGCTATGTTATCGACATCTACAACAAAAAAATCATGCCGGAGAAAAACCCTCTTAAAGTAATTTTGTTCACCATGTATTTTCCTCAAATTATCGAAGGGCCAATCAGCCGATTTGACCAAATCTCTTGGGAACTGTTTAATGGCAACCGCTTTTCCTACGACAATCTTCTTTTGGGCATAGAGCGAGTTCTTTGGGGTCTTTTTAAAAAGCTTGTCATCGCGGATAGGCTTTATATCGCTGTTGCGCATATTTTTGATAATTACACAGAGTATTTTGGCTTTGAGATTTTACTGGGAGCCATTTTATATACTTTCCAACTCTACGCTGATTTCTCGGGTGGCATCGATATTGCTTTGGGCGTTTCTCAAATGTTCGGTGTGGATCTGCCAGAAAACTTTAAAAGTCCCTTTTTCTCTAAAAACATTCCGGAGTTTTGGAGAAGGTGGCACATTACGCTGGGGACCTGGCTACGAGATTACGTATTCTATCCCATCACGTTCAGTAAGCCGCTAAGCAAACTGACGAAGTGGTTATCCAAGCACGTAAACAAATGGGCGGGCAAATGGATTCCTTCTTATCTGGCGCTGCTGATTTTATGGTTTTGCAACGGGTTATGGCATGGTGAAGGATTACAGTATATCGCTTTCGGATTATATCATGGCTTTTTGGTCATCATCGGCATGAGTTTTTCTCCTCTTTCGAAAAAATTGTGTGCGAAACTGCGTATTAATACTGTATCCTGCTCTTGGAAGATTTTTTCGATACTCCGCACTTTTTTACTTGTTTGCATTGGCGAGCTTATCTTTCGTTCTTCCTCTGTCGAGATGGCAGCCGGAATGCTGATAAATATGTTCTCCAAATTCAATCCTTATGCGCTCACCGGGGGCTTTTTATCCTCACTAGGGCTGAATGCATTTGAGATGACAATTGCACTGGTTGCTATCTGTTTTATGATGGTAATTGAACACCGTGCTCAAAAGCAGGATTTATTTGTGTGGGTAAAAAACGCTGAGCTACCTATAAGATGGTGCATTCTGTTTGCCGGCGTTGCTGTAATCGCTTTATTTGGTGCCTACGGCCCTATGTTTGTGCCCGCACCGTTTATCTACTTTCAGTTTTAAAAAGCAGCAGGGCATCGGCTCTGGCCTGCTTCTTACCAGCCGTTGTTTTACCAAGATATAATGGAGATGGGCACAATGAAAACGATATTAGAATATTTAGAGCGGCAGGTCGCAGCGTTTCCTCAAAAAACAGCGTTTGCTGATTTAGACCATAGTGTTACCTTTGCGCAGCTGCAGAAACAGGCGCAGGCGGTGGGCGCGGGGCTATCCTCTCACATCGCCCCGCGCAGCCCCGTAATTTTTTACGGCGAAAAAAGCGCACTATTGCTCAGTGGCTTTCTGGGTTCCGTATATGCTGGCGGCTTTTATGTTTTAATCGACCCCAAACAACCTACTTTGCGTGCCAAGGCAATTTTGGACACCTTGCACGCAACTTGTGTTGTCGCGGAGGAAAAGTACTATGATAAAGCTTGTGAAGTTGGATTTGACTGTGAAGTGCTACAACTGGAAACTTTGCTGCAAACACAGGCCGCCCCTGACCTTTTGTCAAAAATCCGCCAGCAAGCGCTGGATATTGATCCCCTTTATTCGATTTTCACCTCCGGTTCCACCGGCACTCCCAAAGGGGTAGTGGTATCTCACCGCTCGGTAATTGATTTTATCGACACTTTCGTGGCTACTTTTGGAATTTCGCACAGCGATGTTATCGCCAACCAAGCACCTTTTGACTTTGACGTATCCGTAAAAGATATTTACTCCGGGCTTGCTACTGGGGCTTGTGTGCATTTGATTCCTCGCGAGTTTTTTATGCTTCCTACCAAATTGATGGACTTTTTGGAAGAGCGAAAAGCCACCGTGCTGATCTGGGCGGTATCCGCATTGTGCTTTGTTACAACCATGAAGGGGCTGGAATATAAAGTGCCAAAAAGCCTTTCTAAAATTATGTTCAGCGGCGAGGTCATGCCGATAAAACATCTCAAGCTATGGAAGCAATTTCTGCCCGATGCAATGTACGTAAACCTCTATGGTCCCACCGAAATCACCTGCAACTGCATGTATTATATTGTAGACCGAGATTTTGCCGATAACAGTGTTCTGCCGCTTGGGGTTTGTTTTGATAACGAAAAAGTTTTTCTGCTCGACGAGAATCATCAGCCTGTAACCGAACCGGACGTTTTAGGTGAAATCTGTGTGAGCGGAACTGCTTTGGCCCTCGGCTATTTTGGTAATCGCACACGCACAGAGAGCGTCTTTATTCAAAATCCGTTAAATCCATATTATAATGAACAAATTTACTGTACTGGCGATCTTGCTCGATTTGACCATGAGGGGAACCTGTACTATGTGACTCGCAAAGATTTTCAAATCAAACATATGGGTCACCGTATTGAGCTTGGCGAGATTGAAACGGTAATTAACGGGTTGGAGGGCATCAGCCGTGTTTGCTGTCTTTACCTTGAGCAAAAGCAAAAAATTCTTGCATTTTACACCGGCATTGCCGAAAAGCGCGCCATCGTTGCTGCCTTGCGCGGCTTGTTGCCTGCTTATATGCTGCCCTCTGTTTTTATACAACTAGACCAAATGCCAATCACCAAAAATGGTAAGATTGACCGAAAATTTTTGCAAGAAGAATACGAGAAAGGCAGGGAAACGAACGGATGACAGCCTCGATGCTTGCACAGCAATACCCCACCCCCATGTATATTTTCGATACCGATATTCTTCGCGAGCGTATGCATGCCATTCGAGCTTTAACCGGAGAACAAATCAACCTCTGCTTTGCGGTAAAGGCAAATCCTTTTTTAATTCCTGCGATGGCATCACTTTGTGACCGGCTTGAGGTTTGCTCCCCAGGCGAGCTGGAAATTTGCAAATCTATTGGGATTGCTATGGAGCAAGTGGTTTTTTCCGGCGTAAACAAAACAACCGAAGACGTAAAAAACGCCGCCGATTGCGCCGTAGGTATTTTCACCTGCGAAAGCGAAAAGCATTTTGATTTAATTTGTGCGGAAGCGCAAAAGCGCGGTACGGTTTATCCTATACTGCTGCGTTTAACAAATGGTAACCAGTTTGGCATGGACGAAGCTCTGGTTCGAAAATTAATTGCTAAGCGGGACAATTACCCGATGGTCAGCATTAAAGGAATCCATTATTTTACCGGCACCCAGAAAAAAAAGACTGCCGATATTTTGGACGAGCTTACCCTGTTACGTAATTTTTTCGACGCGTTAGAGCAAGACTATAGTTTTGTGGCCGCGCAGCTGGAATATGGTCCTGGACTACCTGTTCCGTATTTTGCAAACGAGGATTTCAGTGATACCTTAGCTCCACTGAAAGCAATTTTGCCCGCCCTGAAGGCATTTGCCAAAACCACCCAAGTCACCATTGAAATGGGACGTTTCTTTGTCGCTTCCTGTGGCAGTTATATTACTCGTGTTGCAGATTTAAAGCGCAACCACTCCACTAATTACTGCATTGTGGACGGCGGTATTCACCACCTAAATTATTTCGGCCAGACCCTTGCAATGAAGCTGCCTGTAATTGCGCATACTGCCCAGCACAAAAGTGGCGCAACTGAAGACTGGGCCATATGCGGCAGTCTTTGCACGACCGCTGACGTCATTGTGCGTAAAGCCCCTTTTGAGAATTTGCAAATTGGCGACCTGCTCACTTTTTATAACACCGGTGCCTATTCTATTACAGAAGCGCCTTACCTGTTTTTAAGCCGCGCTATGCCCACTGTTTTATTGTACTCTGCGCTTTCCGGCCCATGCCTGGCTAGGCCGTTAACGGATACCTACACTTTGAATACCATAAGGAGAACAGAACATGGAAAAACTAATTGAAATTTTGAAGGAAATTAGAGAAGACGTAGATTACACCACCTGCACGACTTTGATTGATGACGGCATTTTCGACTCTTTTGATATTATCCAAACAATCAACGAGTTAAACGAAGCATTTGAAATCGAAATTCCGGCTACCGAAATCATTCCTGAAAACTTCAATTCTGCCCAAACGCTTTGGGACATGATTTGCCGTTTAAGAGAAGAGTAAACTGTGCGATTGGATTGTTTGGTTGACTAATAGAGGCATAGCGAACAATCCGCTCACACTGTCTGTTTTCAAGCAAAAATTAAAAAGCAAAGAGCCCATAGCATTTAACTGCTGCGGGCTCTTTTATTTTTTTATAGGCGTTTTATAAGCTTTTATTTGTGGGCCGTGCTTATCATTGAATGCTATCAATTCCACATTTCCAAAACCTCATCCAGCTTTGGAATAGAGGGTGCAGCGCCTGGCCGGGAAACTGCAATTGCCGCGGCTTTCGCCGCTAGGTCGAGAGAAGCTTTTACGCTTTTGCCTTCCAAAATTGCAGCTAAAAAATACCCGGTAAAGGTATCCCCTGCCGCGGTTGTATCTACCACTTTGGCAGGGTAAATCTCTTGCCATATGGTTTGTTTTGCATCCGCGTAGTAAGCACCCTGTGGGCCCAATGTCAGCACAAAACAAGCGGAAGGGAACTTGCGTTGAAGCAGTGCAAGCATCGTTGCCGGTTCAGTGCCAGTGCCCCCCGTCAGCTCTGCTGCCTCAAGATCATTTAAAACAAACAAGTCTACAAGGCTCAGATTAATCTCAAAAATTTTTTCATCCATAGGGGACGGATTAAGCACAATGCGCATGCCTTTTTCATGGGCTTTTTGCACCAGGTAATGGAGCTCATTGACCTCATTTTGAAGTACCAAAAAATCCTCTGCAGAAAAGTGCGACAGCGTTTCATCTATCTGTTCTCTGGTGATTCTTTGGTTGGCTCCCCCATAGAGTAAAATACAGTTATCGCCTTCTGCATCGTTCTGGATAATGGCGTTTCCCGTCTTGCCCTCTTCCAGTACACGCACGCAGGAAACATTTACCCCGGCAGTTCGCAGCGTTTCCAGCAAGAACAAACCATCTTTGCCAATGCTGCCCGCGTGCCAGACCTTGGCCCCTGCGCTGCCAAGTGCAACCGATTGATTGAGGCCCTTACCACCACTGAATAAAGTGAGTGATTTTGAGGATATCGTCTCTCCTTTTCGCACGAAGTGGTCTACTTGATAGACGTTATCGATATTGAGAGAGCCGAAATTCAAGATTTTCATGCAAGATACCTCGCGAGTCCCTCCAGTAAATATTGGCCTGCCACTGCCCCTTGGTCCGGTACGCCTTGTGCCTTTGCAGCAAACACCGCCGCTTTACCAAACTTAGGAACCATTTGTTTCGTTGCTTCGACGCCTTCGGAGGCACCCTGCACTGCTGCTTTTATAATATCGGCAAGCGTACCGCCCTCAGCGCAGGCCTGCATTGCTTTTTCTGCTGCAGGCTGCATCGCATCTAATATTGTTCGGTCGCCCGGCTGGCATTTTCCACGCTTCTGGATTCCCGAGGCAAATCCTGTTAAAAAGTCCGATAGTTCCTGCGGACCCATTGCGGCTTTTTCTGCTACCGCCTTCCCGCCTTCCATCAACCCGCTCGCCATAAGTGTACCCATGGTAGAGGGAACAAGGCTGGCCATTTTCATGCCGGCTTTGCGCAGCGTTTTTCCAATGTCGTCAGGTTCTTGATTCTCTGCAATCAGCAGCGGAAGTTCCCCAAACCCCTTACACATAGTAAGCCCCAGGTCTCCGTCACCCATTTTAGCATCCATCTCACAAAGCTCTTGTTTTTTCTCTGTAAAAATATCTGCCGCTCCTTTAAAAAAGTCAGACAGCTGTTGACAGCTTATATATTCCAAGGCTCTGAACCTCCTCTCGCATCACACAGTTTAAACCTGTGTGTAGAATGGCGTATGGACGGGCAGATCAATCCATTCCTTCATTTCGTCGTCTGCCATGCGGCATATGGAAATTGACGCACCCGCCATCTCCATACTGGTGGCATACTCCCCTACAAAGGTGCGGTAAATGCGGATGCCCTTTTCATCCAGCAATTGTTTTACACTGCCGGAAAGAATATACAGCTCTTCTTGGCTGGTGGCACCTAGGCCGTTGATTAACACGCAAACTTCTTCGCCTTCCGCAATCGGCATATCTGCCAATATTTCATCCAGCGATTCCTTCGCCAGTTCGTCTGCTGTTTTTACAGGGCCATTCCAGACGCCCGGCTCTCCGTGAATTCCCATGCCAAATGCCATTTCGTTTTCAGCAAGCAAAAAATTAGAGTGCCCCAGCTCCGGAATCACGCAAGGCGTAAGGGCAAACCCGACCGTTCTTGTATTGTCTTTTGCTTTTTGGGCCGCCGCAAGCACTTCTTCCAGCGTTCCCATTGCGGCGGCTTTTGCACCGGCACATTTGTAAAGGAAAAAAATGCCCGCAACGCCTCGGCGCGCCTGGATATTGGAGCTGGAAAGCACATCGTCCGCCCCTACAATGCTTTTTGCCGGAATATCTTCCATATCAAGCATCTCTGCGGCCATATCAAAATTCATAATATCTCCGGTGTAGTTACCGTATAAAAACAGCACACCGGCGCCCGATTCCACTTCTTTTGCCACGTTGTAAATCTGCTCGCTGGCGGGTGATTGAAACACACCGCCAACCCCACAGCCATCCAGCAAATTTTCACCTACATAGCCTAGAAAAAGCGGCAGATGCCCCGTGCCGCCGCCAGTGATAATGGCGACTTTACCAGCTTTTTTGTATCGCGTACAATAGCAGCGCAAATCACCGCTGGCGTATTTCACCAAATCAGGATGCGCAGCATAAATTCCTCGCAGCATGTCATCTGTGTAGTTTTCCGGCGCATTAATCAGTTTCTTCATCCAAACTCCTCCTTCGCCTTTGCAAAAATCGTCTGCCTTGGTGTTCAAAGCTGCGCTTAAAACTTAATCTCCTGCGGATAGGCCCACTTTGCCAGCTCTTCTTCTGAAAGCGGCGGCGGCTCTTCCCCGTTTCGGGCGGCAAGCGCAATATAATACAGCTCCGCCACCTCTTCTATGTATTGCGCTTTGATGAAAGCATCATCAATATCTTCACCAATGGCAATTGCGCCGTGGCTTTCCATCAGGCAGCAATCTGTATTGTGCAGTGTCGCGGCCACCTTTTCTGCAAGGTCTGCTGTGCCTGGCCTGCCATATGGCGCTACCGGAACAGTGCTGCATTTGCCGATGTATGAAAACTCATACACAATCGGCGGAATAGGCTTATTCAGCACCGCAAAAGCCGTAGAATAACGCGCGTGAGTGTGCACCACTGACCGTACATCTTTGCGCTGCCGGTAGATATAAATGTGCATCAGCGTTTCGCTGGAGGGCTTATTTTTGTGATTCCACTCTATCACATTTGCGTCGAGGTCCAGCACGCAAATATCCTCTGGTGTAAGCACCTCCCGCGCAACGCTGCTGGGGGTAACCACCAGATAGCCTGTCGCCGGATCGTAGATACTGAAATTCCCGGATTTGTGCTTACACATACCAAGGCTGTCTGCTTCTCGTGCTACCCGGATAACTTCTTTTTTTAGTTCTTCAAGCATAATTGTCTCCTTTTAGAATCCGCTGCCTTTTGGTTTAGAATTACAGGCAACCTTTCTGCAAAATGATGCAGGCGTAAAAAGCTGTTTCTGTGGTAGATACCACCGCATAAGCATCTTTCGCAGCCTCATAAAAGGCAAATCGGTCCACAAATTTCACAGCACTTTCGCCCCGTTTGTCATGCTCTGCAACAATGGTTTTAAAATCTTCCCACACGGGGCAGACCAAATCTTTATGCAACTCCATTTTATCCATAATGGTGACAGGCTGCGGCACAAACTCATCCAGCGGAAACAGCTGCAAAATGCCGTCTAGCATCTCGGTGGCCCGGTGGCCATCACAGCGGATATTTACATGGTTTTTCGCTTCTGCCACCGCTGCCGCTGGGAAATTCGCATCGCCAATTACAATGGTGTCACCGTGGCCCATTTCGTGCAGTACCTTAAGCAATTCGGGAGAAATACACGCTGGGATTCCTCTCAACATATGCTCACCTCCCCATGCCGAGGGCTTCGAATGCCTTGTCGTAAGGGGCGTGACAGAGTCCTTTTTCGGTAATGATGCCGGTAATAAGGGAATGATCGGTCACATCAAACGCCGGGTTGAATACCTCAATACCGCTGGGGGCCATCCGCTCCTTATACCACATTTCGGTCACCTCGTCGGCATCGCGCATCTCTATGGGTA
Source organism: Pygmaiobacter massiliensis (assembly GCF_900199435.1). Lineage (GTDB taxonomy): Bacteria > Bacillota > Clostridia > Oscillospirales > Ruminococcaceae > Pygmaiobacter > Pygmaiobacter massiliensis. The sequence continues at coordinate 923,250 of NZ_OAML01000003.1, read as the reverse complement.
TCTCCTCCCCTGTTGGCGTTGCCAGATCAATGGTGGAGCTGGGTGCACAGACATAGAACGGAATACCATAATGCTTCGCAAGGATAGCAACACCGCTGGTGCCAATTTTATTGGCTGCATCGCCGTTTTGGGCCACGCGGTCACAGCCGACAAAAATCACATCAATCTTTTTCGATTTCATCAGGATGGAAGCCATATTGTCGCACTGCAGCGTCGTTGTAATCCCTGCGTTGTACAGCTCAAAAGAAGTTAGCCTGGCACCCTGCAACAGCGGTCTGGTTTCATCGCAGTAAACGTGCATATCGGTGCCTGCCCAACCTTTTTCAAGCGCTATGTACATAGGTGCTGTGGCTGTGCCATATTTTGCGGTCGCAAGGGTACCGGCATTGCAATGTGTTAAAATGCCGATCTCTTTGCCCTCTTGTTTGAGCTGCTGCAAAAGCCCAAAACCAATTTCACCGATGTTACGGCTAATCTGTACATCCTCTTCCCGAATGGCCTCGGCCTCGGCAAACAGAATCTCTTTGATTTCAGCAACACTTTTGCTGTGACTTGCCTTTACGGTATCTTCCATGCGGTTCAGTGCCCAAAACAGATTGACCGCTGTGGGTCTGGAAGAAGCAAGATACTCTTTGAGCGCGTGAAATTCTTCGTGAAAGCGTTCGTAGCTGTCCGCGTTGATGCGGGAAGCAAGCAAAGCAATTCCATACGCAGCCGCCACACCAATGGCGGGTGCACCGCGCACCTTAAGCTGTTTGATTGCTTCCCAAATCTCCTCTTTACTGCGCAGTTCGATTCTGCGAATGGTGCCGGGCAGCAGCGTCTGGTCAATAATATCCACTGCGCTTTTATCCGCTGCCATACGAACCGTAATCACCTTATTAAAGAAATCATCTACCGTCATCATCATCTATCCCTTCGTTTTTTATTCGTTTTGTCTGCGGCTTTTACAGCGTCTTTTCTGCCGCTTCCTTCGCCTTCGTCACCGCCGCTGCAAAATCAGCACCGGTGCGGAACGAGCTTTGATGCATGATGTAGTCTTTTCCTGCGAAGATGTTAATTCGCTCTGCCAGCAAACGCTTTTGCTCGTCTGCGATACTCGTTACGTCGACAACGTTAGCCATGCCCACTGTTCTGCGGTGCAGCTCTGTGCCAGCGTAGCCAGCCGTATCATTGAGAATGCCTTCCATATACCACTCTTTAAACCCGGAAACTTTAGCCATCGGCTCGGTCACTGCTTCGTCAAACCTCTTGCTGAATTTTTCTATAAACAAATCCATGGTTTTTTCGATGGTTTCTAAAATCCAATCGCAAAACGCGGTTGCACCTGCTGCAAGGCCATTGTCATAAGCAAAAATAAGGTTTGCCACCACGTTGCCCACGTCGTAACCCATTGGGGCGTAGGTGCCAAATTCAGAGTCAAACACCTTCGTGGCATCCTGCCGGATAAAGATGGAACCGGTGTGGAGGTCGCCATGCATTAGCGCCTGCGCGTCGGTCATGAATTTGAATTTCAGCTTTGCCACTTCCAGATGCAGCGCGGGGTCATTGTACAGCTCCCGCTCTATAAAATCAGCATTGGGGACAAACACATTGTTGCGTTGATTGAGGTCGTTGTAAGGCTCCATAAGTACCAGTTTTTCGGTGATATCACAAAGGTCCGGAGAGATGAACTTGCGGATCAGTTCTTTTTTCTCTTTGTGGTCCATCACCAAATCACTGCTGAGCAGCAATGTTTCTACCATAAATGTAGAGATATCGTCTGCAAATCTGGGGAATGTTTCGTGCCGCAGCATTGCGTCACGCATTACCATAAAGTCAGAGCAATCTTCCATGCCGCAGGCGCACATAACCGTATCAAAAAAGTAAATGTGCGGCACCATACCCGGCGCAAATTTATCTTCCAGCATGATGATTTCCGATTCCAGCCGATTGCGGTCTTTTGAGGGTTTCATATCTTTTGAAATGCGGGTTTCGGTACCTGCCTGTTTGATGTAGAGCGAGTGCCCTTTACCATCCCAAATACGGTAAACATAGTTGAGGTTACCGTGAGAATCAGGCACAACAGCTTCCATAGAATCCCTGTCCCAATCAATCTCGGTCGCTTTTTCCAGCGTATATTCAATTACGTCATCCACATTCATCTGAAAATAATGGTCAAAACGAGACATCATCCATTCCTCCTCAATTTTCTTTTTTAGATGCATAAGCCGCGACAAGTGCCAGCGCCAATACTGCGCCTTTTACTGCCGGCAGTACATAGAACGGAACTGCGCAAATGGTAAGGCCATTTTCCAACGTAGAAACCAGCATCGAACCGATCATCGTGCCAAGCGCATTGGGTTTTTCGGCACCACCCACGGTGCGGCCCACAAACACTGCTGCCAGCGATGGCATTAAGTAGTTGTCGCAGCACATAACCTGTGCCGAACTGCCGCGGGAAGCAACCAAAATGCCGCCAATTGCGATAAAAACAGCGGTAAGCATACCCGCCATATAGCGGTATTTCTTTACGTTGATGCCGGAGAGTTTAGCCGCCTCACGGTTGCCGCCCATGGCATACAGATACCGCCCGTGCTTTGTAAAATTCAAAAACAGGTACGCCACCAGCACGCAACCCAGCATGATAATAATAATCCACGGTGCACGGCCGATTGCAGAAAAAGAATTGGAGAGTGTTGTGCGCACCGGCTGGGCACCCCAAGGGGTTCTCATACCGGTAGAAACAGCGCCGCCGCCAATGTACCACTGGCCCAGGCCCTGATGTACAAACATCAGCGCGCAGGTCGCAAGCATATCTGGAATTTTACAAACCAGAATAAGAAACATCGTCAGTTGGTACATCAGCAAGGTAACCAAAATGCAGATGATAATTGACATACCCAGCGACTGCCCAAACCAAAGATAAGCGGACACAAACACATAGGCTGAACAGCTCGCCAGCGTACCGGCCGACATGTCAAAACCGTCCGGTGCCATGGTAATGGTAGCAGCAATGCCAAACACCGTATTAATCGCCATGGCGCGCAAAATATTCACCATATTGCTGCCCGACATAAAGGCACTGCCTTTGACGGCAGAAAACACGATAAAACAGGCAATTAAAGATATCACAGCTGCCCAGTTTACAAGAAATTTCGTTACATTTTTTGCTGCACTTTTTTGTTTAATCATATCTATCTTGTTCCTCCTGTTTTCGCGTTCAGACCTTCGTCGGCTCTGCCGCCAACAGAGTAGTTCATAATTTCGTCTTCTGTGGTATTTGCGGTTTTCAGTTCTGCCATCACTGCGCCGTTGTACATTACATACATGCGGTCAGTCAAAGACAAAAGCTCTGAGTTTTCGCAAGAAGCATAAATCACGCCATTACCCTGTTTTGCAATTTCATTAATCAAGTGGAAGATATCCTGTTTTGCACCCACGTCCACACCTTTGGTGGGCTCATCAAAAATGTACAAATCGCAGTCTGCTGCAAGCCATTTGCCTACGGCCACTTTCTGTTGATTTCCGCCTGAAAGGTTACGCACCATCTGTTTGATGGAAGGTGTAGAAATGCCCAAATTAGCCACATACGTTTTGGCATTTTCATTGACCAGTTTATTATTGATAAAAGAAGCCGTGCAAAATTTTGATAAGCAGTTCGCCGAAAGGTTAAAGCTCACGTTTTCGTTGACCAATACACCTTCTTTGCGGCGCTCTTCCGGCACCAATGCCATTCGCTGCCGCACGGCGTCTGAGGGGTTCGAGATTTTCAGCTCTTTGCCTTTCATCATCGTCTTGCCCTGCGTCTTTTTATAGGCGCCAAAAAGGGTTTTGCAAAGCTCTGACTTACCTGCGCCAACCAGCCCCGCAATACCTACAATTTCACCGCTTTTAACATAGAACGAAACGTCTTTCACCTTGCCGTCTGCACCGGAGAGATGCTCCACCTCAAACAGCGTATCCCCTATGCTGCACTTTTCTTTGGGGAAGTTTTCTTCAAACTTGCGGCCCAGCATCTGTTCCACAATTTCTTTGGTTGTGGTCGACGCATTGACCGGCGCACTGCCAATAAGCTTGCCGTTTCGCATGACTGTGTAATTTTCGCAAATTTCAAGTATCTCGTATAACCTGTGCGAGATAAACAGAATTGCAATGTTTTCAGTTTCATGCAGATGGCGTACTACTCGGAACAGCTCGTTGGTTTCGGTGTTGCTCAAAGGCGCTGTCGGTTCATCCAGAATCAAAAAGCTGCACTTGGCCTGTAAGGCTTTTGCAATCAGCACCATTTGCTTTTGTGCCAGCGACAGTGTCTGCACCAATGCATGCTCATCAATCTGCTCTCGGCTGATGTGTAGCTTATCCAGTGCCGCTCGCCCCTGCTGGTATACCTTGCGCCAGTTTACTATGTATCCGCTTGTGCCCATCAGCATATCGTTTTGGACGATATTCTCCGCAACAGAAAGGGTGGGATACAGCGCGGTGTCGACCTCTTGGTAAACAATCTGGATGCCAAGTTTTTTCGCATCCACAGGGGTGCGCACCTCTACTTTTTCGCCGTTTAGCAGTACTTCTCCGGTGTAAGTGGGGTTTGCGCCGGCAAGCACTTTCATCAGTGTTGATTTTCCTGCTCCATTCGCCCCAACCACTGCGCGTATTTCGCCTGTGGTTACCGAAAAGTTAATATCTTCGAGGGCCTTTACGCCAGGAAATTCTATCGAAACCTGCCTCGTTTCAAGCTTAATTCGATTCATAGATTTCCTCTTTTCCGTCAAAGTGAATTCTAAAAAAAGGAAGCGCCGGGGCAAACCCCGACGCTTCCTTTGTCTGAAGCATTCGCTTTGGATCCTGCCGCTAGAAAGTAAGCGCTGTTGTCGGCGCTTATTTATGGATCAGGTCCTTCGGCATCCATGTCGCTTCGGACAAGTAATCAAGATTGCCATAGGTTTCTCCTGCTATATTTCCAAGGTTCTCTACAGTAGAATCCGTTTTCAGCTCAGTCGCTTTAATGGCAGTGCCCGGAACTTCCACTACGTCCACACCGGTTTTATCGGTTGCGGGGTCATAGATTTTGTCATACTCGCCGGCCAGCTGCAACAACAAAATGCGCATGCCGATCTCGCCGTTCATGGTCCAGTCGGTGGTGCCGGCTGCGGACCAAATATCGGGGCTGGTCTGCATATTGGTTACGTCTACGGGGTCGATATCCACAGAGGCCATCGGCAGTGCATCGCCTTTTTTGCCGTTGAAATTATCGTTCTCGATGATGGCGTTGTAAACACCCTGGCCATACATGTCGTAGTATGCAATAATGCCGTCAACATCTTCGCGTTTTACACTTTGCAGGTAAGCTGCAGTAACGGTGTTTGCCGAGTCAACAGAGTCCTGAAGCGGCTGAATCTCGCCAACCGTTTTGATTTTGCCGGCTTTTTCGTACTCTTCCCAGCCAACTTCGCGGCGATCAAACGGGCTGTTGTAGTTGGGGCCTCTCCAAACTTTGATAAGGCGGACACCCTCGCCGTACTTTTCAATCATCTGATCGAGCAATACAGTAACCAGCGATTTGTCCTGCTGGAACATCTGAGTAACACCGGGGAGTTTCTGGTACTGACCATCGGTGTAGAACTGGGTGTCGAAGGTCACGATTTTCAGCTCCGGGTACTGCTCGGTAATTTCTTTTAGGAAAACATACGAGCCGTCCTGGTTGCCGTGGCTGACAAGCAGTCCGTCGTATCCTGCAGAAGCACAGGTACGGATAGTATCCTGCCACTTATTGAAGTCGCCATCACAGAAGAAGAAGTCGAACTGAACGCCGAGCTCGTCGCACAGTTTTGCGCAGGAGTCCTTCCACATTTGAAAAATCGTTGCAGAAGGAAGCAACATGACATACGCTACTTTTTTGCCCTGTACAGGGTTTGATGCGGGAGCCGCTGCCGAGCTGCCCTGCGGAGCCGCCGAAGGTGCGGCGGCACTGCTGGCTGTGCTGCTACCGCAGCCTGCAAGCAATGAAACCGCCATGGTTGCTGCAAGTACTAAGCTAATAACTTTTCTTGAATTCCTCATAAACGCCTTTTCCTCCTTTGTTTAGTAAACAAGTGTCGAAACATATTTAGTTTCGTTTGGCTAAACAATACAACTGTTTTTCATTGTTGTCAATAACATTTGGTGTAATTTACCGTTTTAACCATAGTATTTACATTTTTTTGGTACATTTGTCCATTCCAATGAGCGTATTTTTCCGTTTTTTCGCCTTTATTTTTTTCAGTTTTGTTTATTAAACAAAAAGATGACCTAAATCCGCTTTTTCGCGTCTTTAAGTCATCTTTTTCAATTTATATTTTTAATTTTAGGTCTCGCGTAGATCCTTTACACTATCCCGCACCACAAGGTGGCCCGTAATTCGTGTTTTAATAGGCGTAAACCGAGAATCTTCCATCAATTGCAACAGCTGAAACACCGATTGACGCCCCATAATATTGCGCTGTACATGCACTGTGGTAAGCGCTGGAGAGCTAATCGAAGCGTACGGAATATCATCAAACCCAATGATAGAAATGTCGTTTGGCACCTTATAGCCCTGCTCTTTCAGTGCTTTCATCACGCCCAAGGCAATCGTATCGTTCTCCGCAAAAAAGCAAGAGGGCAGCTCCGTTTTTTTTGTAAGCATCTTGATAAAATCGTCATGCGCACCAAGCATTGTTGGGGTGACAAGAAACTTCCACCTCTCTTCAAAGCGGAACCCAAACTCCTTCACATACATCTGAAACGCCTTACTGCGAGAGCGAAAGTTTTCCGTATCCGAAATGCTGCCGAGATATCCCATTTCGGTATGTCCGCACTCTTTGCAATACTGCAGTGCCATCCACACGTTCTCATAATTGTTCATGCAAACGCTGTTATATCCATAGTTTGGCACCGTATTATCTACCACCACAAATGGAATGGGAATGCTTTGCAGCGTTTTGTAATTGTCCTCCATAATCTCTGTTGCAATCACAATCATGCCACAGTATTTGGTGTAATCGATGGAGTTTAAGACCGCGCGCAGTTCTGTTTTCGCCACCATCATCGTCATGCCAAGGTGTTCCATGCGCAGCTGCTCTTCAATCGAATCGATAATCATAGAAATAAAGCCCTGGTTTTCTTCTACGAACATACCGCTTTTGCAATATTTCATTAAAAGCACGCTTTTGGATTTGCTGGCCTTCTGAATAGATGGCATATAGTGATAAGTTTCGATGGCCTCAAGCACTTTTTTGCGCGTTTCTTCACTAACGCCCTTTTTTCTATTTAAAACAATGGACACTGTAGCGGGTGAAACATTGATTAATTTGGCCAATTCTCTAATTGTCATAGTTTTTCCCCCACGTTCGTTCTTGTTTGCTAAACTTCATTAAACATAAAAGGCATATTTAGTAATCACGTGTCCACTATATCACTATGTTAAAATCTCGTCAACTATTATGTGTATTAATGAGCTACACTTTTCAAGTGGCAAAAGGCAGGTCTAATAAAATACCTCCCATCTTATTTGGTCTCTATTTAAAAGATCAAAATCATTCAAATAAAATTCTTCATTCTAAAAATCGCTTTTCATCATCCGTTCTTAGTTTTTGTTTTAATATTCTCTCGCATCATCAATCTGCTTTTTTGCCTCGCTAAGCTTTGTTTTAACAACCAGTACCCCAATGCGGATAGTGCCACTTGTGCGAGAAGCATTGCAGCCCAGACGCCGTGAGAGCCTTTCCACCAACAGCAAACCAGCAGAAAAAACGGTGTAACCGCCAGCGGTTCCATATACGTAAGCAGATTTGCTTTTCGGCTTTGGGTAGATGCAAAAAAGAATGGTACTAAAACGCGGTTAAAACCGGTAAACGGAATCATAAGAAATAGACAAATCAGCACGTGTTGCACTGTAATTGCAACTTCGTTAGATGCGTTAAAAAGCCGCGGTATGTGAAAGCGTACTGCATAAATCCCTATAATCAAAAAGCTTGCTACGCATAACATAAACACCATGGCTTTGCGAAAAACTTTATGCACCGCTTTGCCATTGTTGGCGCCCGTGCAGTAACTGATAATCGGCTGAATTCCGTTGCCGATGCCCGTGAATAGAATCTGGATTGCCAGAATTAATTGATTCATCACCGCAAAAGCTGCCAGGGTTGCTGTGCCGCCTGTCCATACACAGGCATAGTTGACGCACATTACCACAATGGAGGGTGCCAACTGAACTCCAAAAGGAGAAAACCCGGTTTTAACAACTTTTTTCAGCAGTTCTTTTTCCGGTTTTAAATATTCTACTTTAGGGCGAGTGCTTTTATCTTTGAGCAAAATCATGGTATAGACAACGGCAGACAGCGCCTGTCCAATTACGGTCGCAAGTGCAGCGCCCAGCGTCCCCATATCAAACACCAGTACAAAGACGCCGTCCAAAATAATGTTTACAACCAGGGCACCAACCATCACCGCCATGGCAAGTACCGATTTACCAGAGTTGATAATTAAATTGCTGAGCCCACTGGAAAACATCTGAAAGCATCCAAAAGTTAAAACAATTTTGAGGTAATCAAACGCCGGCGTAAACACAGCACCTTTTGCCCCCAGCAAATCTACAATTTGCTTACTAAATAACCCACCTGCAAGAAAAAGTATAAGCGAAACTGCTGCTAAAGTAGTAATTGTAGCGCCCCGCGCTTTTTGGACATTTTCTTTTTCTCCATTGCCAGCATAGGTCGACATTAAAATAGAGCCACCCATACCGATGCCCGCTGCCAGCGCGGTAACCAGCGCAGCTACCGGCGCCACAAGGTTAACCGCTGTCAATCCCAAATCACCGGTACCCTGCCCGATAAAAACGCCATCTACAAAGGCAAATGTGCCGCCCAGCAGCACCGTAACCATGCTGGGAATCACATATTTCCAAAACTGATTTTCCATTGGCTTCATTCGGTAATACCCTTTTCATAAACATAAAATTCAAACTGGTGGTCGTGTACTTGATGCATCCGCTGATTTACCCGCACAAATCCTTGATGCTCATAAAAGCCAAAATTGCAGGTGGCATCCGTGTACACATAGACACTTTCGCACTGATACTTGTGACACTCTACTAAAAACTTTTCATAAAGAGCGGTTCCTATATGATGCCCGCGCACCGCAACATGAGTGACAAAAAACACCAGCTCACCATCGTAGCTTTTGCCGGTTTGCGCCAGCATCTCAGTGTCCAGCTTTTCGAAGCCCGAAAACATATCCAAAATAAATTTACCCTCTGAGTACTGGGTCATCTCTTTGTAATATTTCATCAGCTTTTGCTGATAAAGCGCGGTCTGTGCTTTAGGGCCGCGCTCTGTACGCCCCATAATAATGCCGACCGGCAAATTTTGATAGACTGCAACCTGATTAAAATTTTGGCTGCATAAACAGCTATACAAATAAATTTTACCCATTAACAGCGCAACTTCCGGCTTCGCGCTCAGCCGATTATACCCCCAGGTATCTCTTATCATTTCGGCCAGACGAATTTCGTCCTCCGCCATAAAAGTTCTAAATTCCAATTTACTTACCTCCGAAAACTTGTTTTTGTTGAGTGTATAGGGTACTATAAACTATACAGTAACCGTAAAGTCAACAGGAGATTTCAAAAAATGAAACCACAATTATTTACTATTCAGCAATTTGCAGATCTGCACGAAATCGGTAAACGCACGCTGCATTTTTATGATGAAATCGGGCTTTTTTCTCCCGCAATTAAAAAAGAAAACGGATATCGTTATTATTCTCTTGCGCAAGGCGCAATGCTGGAGATGATATTAACCTTAAGAGAACTTGATATGTCGCTGGACGCCATTAAGCAATATATGGAACACCGAACGCCAGAACGTTTTAGCGAGCTGATTGTCGCAAAACAACAAGAACTTAGCAAAAAAATAAAAGACTTAAAAGAAACCAAAAGTCTGCTTTCCGTTAAGCAGGAGCAGCTATGCTATATCGCCGAAGATTTAAACTCTATCGAAATCATCGATTGCAAAAAGAAAAACTATGCCATCACGCCGGTGACCGAAAGCCAAAGCTATGTAGATGCGATGATACAGCACGGCAAATCTCTGCCACACCATTTATTTAATATGGAACTTGGCACCATGAATCATGTGCACAATCTTTACGAGAGGCACTACAATCATACCGATGCCATCTTCTCCAATATGGGCACTTTAAAATGTGCTCATGTTCGGCCCGCTGGGCGGTATCTCCGTGCTTTTCATATCGGAAATTTTGAAGACCTGACCCCCACTTATGAGCGCATCTTGACCTTTTGTAAAAAGCACGAAATCACCCTGGAAGGCTATTCTTACGAAGTTGGCATCAACGATTTATGTGTTATGAGCATTGATGAATTTGTAACGATGATTGAGATAAAAGTTACCGAAGACGTGCCGACATAAAAGTGTGCTAAACGCCACTTTCTACTTTTATCCGCTGTAAATTATCAAATCTTATTTCGATGTAAAAAGCCGCTAAAACACAATGTTTTAGCGGCTTTACTTTTTCAGTTTCAGGTTAAAAAATCTTTCAAGGACATTCCAGTACACCGTCGTTTAATTTCACAAGCCGACTTGCGGCTTTCGCCACGGTTAAATCGTGGGTAATTTGGATGATGGTCTTGCCTTCCTCATTCAGCTCTTGAAACAGCTGCAAGATTTCTTTGCCGGTTGCAGCATCCAAGGCACCGGTGGGTTCATCTGCCAGCAGCAGTGCCGGTTTTGTGACCAGTGCCCGTGCAATCGCAACGCGCTGCTGCTGTCCGCCGGAAAGCTCGTTCGGGCGGTGTGACAGGCGCTCTTGCAACCCAACGCGGCCAATGCTCTCGTCGGCAAGCTGCTGTGCTTCTTCCCGGCCCAGACCGCGAATAAGCAACGGCATCATCACATTTTGCAGCACAGTGTACTGAGGCAGCAGGTGATATTTTTGAAAGATAAACCCGATTTTTTCGTTTCTCAGCACAGCAAGCTGTGCCGGAGTACATTTAGTAACCTCCTGCCCTGCCAGGCAATAGCTACCACTGTCCGGCTGGTCCATACAGCCGATAATGTGCATCAGCGTGGATTTACCCGAACCGGAGGCGCCCAGTACCGAAACAAACTCACCCTCTTGCACAGTAAAGTCTATATCTTTCAGCACATGCAGCCGGTTTTCGCCCATGTGATACTCTTTGTTAATCTTGTGCAGTTTCAGCATGTTATTCATAGAGAAAAACTTCCATTAGGTTGCCTTCAGCGTCTACATAAAAGTTCATCACAGAGCCTTTTTTAATTTCAGACAGCTGTTTTTCGTTGCCCATGGAATCTTTAATTTTCATACCGCCGGGAATCACAAACGATTTCATTTCACCGGTGTACTCTACTTCGACGCGTTGTGCAGCACCGTTTCCACCTGCTCCTGCCTCTGTGCTCGGTACTGTCGTCACCGCGTCAAAGCTACCATCCGCATTTGGCTTGGGGGTTTCTTGCTGCGACACATCGGGCATCTCAGGCTCTTTTGCCAAATTTAGCTCGATTTCATTGCCTGCCACACTGTTTACTTTTCCAAAGTAAGTGGTTGGCATCTCAATGGTTTCACCCGCTTCCGATGAGGAAGTACCGGAAGTAGGGGGCGTGGTGTCGGGCTTAGATTCAGAGCTGCCGCCTGTGCAGCCAACCAAAGCCAGCGAGAGTGAGAGTGAGAGCATAAATACAACTAGTTTTTTCATAACAAAATCCTTCTTTCATTTATTCATATGACAAGGCGTCTACGGGCTTAAGCTGTGACGCTTTGTAGGCTGGATAAAAACCAAACAAACCGCTGGTGAGCATGGCAAAGATAAACGCAATTACGAATGCCCCCGCAGAGGGTGCAATAGGCAGATCGGTATAGCGCATCAGCGCAAGCCCCACGCCGCTGACCAGCAGCCCTATAAAGCCACCCACTACACCGATAGAGAGCGATTCCAGCAAAAACTGCACAAGAATATCTTTGTCCGGGCTGCCAAGTGCTTTCAGCACGCCAATCTCTTTGGTTCTTTCTTTTATGGTGACGAACAACACATTCATAATCCCAATACCGCCGACCGTTAGAACGATAAGCGCGACTGAAACAAGCAGCATACTCATTGTGCGGGCCGATCGAGTCGCACTTTCAATACGACTGCCAGCATCTTCTACTGCATAACTGGAGCTGCTGGCCATGTAATAATCCATAGTGCCTTGCATTTGCTGCATGGCTTTTTTTACATCTTTCAGCGAATTTACTTTCGCAGTAATTTGTGGCAGCGAAAACTCATCGTCCATCTTGTTTTTCACCATAGTTTCATAGGGCAGATAAATTGTGCTGTCATGCATAACTCCCTGCAAACCGTCGCCATTGCGCGCCAACACACCAATAATCTCAAGCGACACATCGCCAATTTTAATACGTTGTCCAACTGCCTGACCGGCATCTCCGAAATATTTTTCTGCAAGCCCAAAACCAATGACGGCTACCTTTGCTTCGTCCTCAAAATCCGCTTGGGTAAAATTATTTCCTTCTACAAATTCCAAAGAAAATACATCACTATAACTTTCGGTCACACCGGCAATGCTGGCATACTCTTTCACCTTGCCGGTACGCACTTCGCGGGTTACCTCGTTACGCAAACAAATGCTTTTCAGGTGAAAATTCTCTTCAAATATGTGGTCCATTAGGCTTTTATCCAGCTTTTCAATTTTAGAGGTATCAAAATTTCCGTTTAACTGCTTATAGTCTAAGTTGATAAAAAGAGTGTCTGCGGAAAGGCCGGAGTATTGCGCTTCCGCATCGTTTTTTGCGCCCTGCCCAATTGCAATTACCAGCACGATAGTGGCAGTGCCCACAATAATGCCAAGGCTGGTAAGCAGCACTTTAAACTTGTTTTGCAGAGTGTTAATCCACACCAGGCGTATCAGTTCACTTTTTTTCATAGCGTTCCTCTACCACGGCAACTTCACCGTCTTTCAGCCCGCTCAATATTTCGGTCAGCCTGCCATCTGAAAAGCCGGTGGTAATCTGTCTTTTCTCGAGTTCGCCTTTTTCATTTTTCACCATCAAATAAGACTTGCCGTCTTCCAGCACAATTGCTTTGTTGGCAACAGTCAAAATATCCAGTTTTTGTTTTACTACAAGAGTTGCATTGGCGCCCATACCTTCAAAAAGCTCTTCTTCGGGCGGGTCAAACGCAACAATTACCTCATATTTGCCTTTGTCATCCTGCAGGTATGATTTAGATTCCACCTTACCGTAAAAGGTCGCATCCGTATAAGCATCTACATAAAAAGACACTTCTTGCCCGATTGATACATCCACGATTTCAGAGGAATCAACCGAAAGCCGCAACACCCTTTTCTCTTGCTGACCAATTTCTGCAATCGGGGTAGTGGCATCGGTAACACCGTTTTGCTTATATCCCAGATTAAGAACAACACCGTCGTGCTCTGCGCGCACAGCCGGGTCGCTTTTGTATTTTTGCAGTTCATTCACTGCTTTTTGAGATTCCTCTTGTTTGCTTTGTGCTTCGGCAATACTTTGATCAAGCCCAATCATCTGGGTATCTTTTTGTTTTGCCATCAAATCAATGGATTCGTTTTCTTTCTGCTTTTCCTGCTCGCGCTGGCTGCTGTAAATTTGCAGCGTTTTTTCTACTTCTGCAAGCTCTGCGGTCAAGTTGGCAATTTCAGTTTCCAATTGGGCAATTTCGTTGTTAATTTGAGCTTGGTTTGCCTCGCTACTTGCGTTTTTAAGCACATCGCTCTCTTGCTGTAACGCAACTAGGCGTGCATCATTTGCAGTTTTTGCAGCATTTAGCTGGGCAAGCTCTGCGGCATGGTCTTGTGTGGTGTCGGCTATCAGTGCATCTATTTGGCGCTGCAACTCCTGATTTTCATTTTGCAGGCTGTTGATTTCGCGCTCTTTCGCCGCGAGGTCTGCCCCGGTGGCATTCTTTTGCAACTGCTGTTTTAGCTCTTCAAGCCTTGCGCGTTTTTGAGCAAGACTGCTTTCCAATGAACTTTTTCTCGCGAGTGTGGCCCCTGCTTTTTCTTGATAGGCTGCCTCTCCTGCCGCGCGCAAATCGTTCATCTTTTTTTCAGCTTCCAGCTTGGCATTTTGTTTTTCCTGTTTCAGCTTTTCCAGTGCATTGCGGTCGTTCTTCAGTTTTTCATCAGCAGATTTCCATTTTTCCTGAACATCTTTTTCAGAAAGCAGCGCAAGGATATCGCCTTTTTTCACCTTGTCGCCTACTTTTACTTTGTACTCCTCTATCTGCAGCGCAGTATCAATAAACTGCCCTGCCTTTTCCGATGTGATGACTCCGGCAGAATCGATTCCTACAACAATGTCTGTCTTTTTTACCGGGTACTCGCGTTGCCGAGCCTCTTCTTGCGGTGGCTTATAAGTAGCCGCTGCCACTGCCAGCAAAACCACCACTGCTGTGCCTGCGCCCAGCAGTATTTTTTTCTTTTTATCTAAGTGTTTCATCTATTTTGTTAACTCCCCTTTGCTGAGTAGATGCCCTGAGTATAGCAAAGCGGAAATAAAATCCGTATAAAGAAAGCAAAAAGTTTCTTTATATGGATTTAATATTGTCGTGCTATACTAATGTAAAAGGAGGCGTGATTTGTGAAACTACTGGTCGCTGAAGATGACAAAGACTTGCGTGAGTCCTTAGTAGAAGGCTTGAGGATGCAAGGGTATGCTGTAGACTGCTGCGCCGATGGCGAAGTGGCTGACGAGATGGCATTTAGCGAAAGCTATGATTTGATTATTCTGGACCTGAACCTGCCCGGTATGGATGGACTGGAGGTGCTTAAAAATATTCGCAGTCAAAACCAAACGGTGAATGTGCTAATTCTATCGGCACGCGCCTCGCTTGAAGATAAAATCATCGGCCTTGACGACGGGGCAAACGATTATCTTACAAAGCCTTTTCATTTTGCTGAATTGCTCGCGCGGGTACGCTCGTTACTGCGCCGAAAAACGGTGCAGGAAAGCACCGTTTTAACCTGCGATGATTTATCGTTTGATACAGCTACCCGCACGGTATTTGCAAGCGGATCCGAAGTACCGCTGACCACCAAAGAAACAGCGATTTTAGAATATCTGCTGCTGCATAAAGAAAGACTGGTAGCTTTGAGCGAACTGCTGGAGCACGTTTGGGACAATAGTGTGGATTCGTTTTCCAACTCGGTGCGCGTACACATTTCTTCTCTTCGGCGCAAACTGCGCACTGCGCTGGGATACGACCCTATCCGTAATGTCATTGGGGAAGGCTATCAGCTGAGGGAAAAGCTATGAAAAACAAAAAATCAACTTTAAGATTTAAACTCACTTTGGTAGTGCTTTGTGTTACTGCTGCCATGTGCCTTGCACTTGCACTTATCTCAATGTCTGCATCGCGGGTATTTTTCAATGCAATGCTCTTAACCCCGTCACAGCGTTCTGAGCTTACCACCGAGGCATTGCCAGACATGTCAGAGGGTTTCCCCAGCGTGACCGCAACGCCCGCCGCAGCTGCGCAACGTTCTTTTAGTGGCGTAACCGTACTTTCTACCTTACTGGTTTTGACTGGGGGTGGAGCATTTTTGTTTTGGTATGTAAAAAAATCGTTAAAGCCTCTCGAAACTTTGGCGCAGCAGGTCCGTCAGCTGGATGCCGACCACCTTTCCTGTTCACTGGACATCGTTTCTACCGGGGACGAAATAGAGCAGCTTTCAGGGGCTGTTTCGGACATGCTGGGGCGGGTAAACGATGCGTACACAATGCAAAAAAACTTTTCTGCAAGTGCAGCGCATGAGCTCCGCACCCCGATTGCCGCGATGAAGTCTCGCATCGACGTATTCCAAATGAAACCAGAGCACACCCCAGACCAATACGGGCATTTGATTGATACAATCAGCCGAAATACCGAGCGCCTGTCTGGGCTGGTGGAGCAGTTGCTGGATTTGACGAACCAAACCGCGGTGGACATGGAAGAGCATGTGGATCTGCGTGCGCTTGCAGAAGAAGCCGCCATAGATCTGGAACCACTGGCTGCAAAGCAGAACATCACGATTACAGTAACCGGCCATGCTGAAACCACCGGCAACGACTGTTTGCTGCAGCGCGCCCTTTTTAACCTGATGCAGAATGCTGTAAAATACAATCTGCCCGGCGGGACTGTAACAGTAACACTCGGCCAGCGCGAGGGACAGGTTTGCTGCCGCGTTGCAGATACCGGCAGAGGTGTTCCCAAAGAATTGCAGCCACATATTTTTGATTTGTTTTTCCGCGTAGATGCTTCCCGAAGCCGCGAAATTGGCGGCAATGGCCTTGGGCTAGCTTTAGTGAAACGCATTATTGAACAGCATGCTGGCACACTTAAAGTATCGGATAATCTGCCGCAAGGCCTTTGTATTGAGTTTTGTATTTAGCACAAACTTTTTTGCAAACGATAAACGCACTGCTGAGCGACCCCAAATGGGGCTTTATTGCAAGGCCTTGCCATGGCCAAGGTAACGTCCATCAGCTCCCTTTTAAATTTAGAGAAATAACAAAGCCGCTTAAACTTTACGTTTAAGCGGCTTTTTCTTTTGCATCAAAACAGCACCGGTTTTTTAACGCCCGGCGCCGTTATGCTTTCGCGATATTTTTGCACTTTTCAAGAGCACACTGCCTTTGAGTAAAACACCTTAAGCCTAAGTAGAGCTTTGCAGCGGCACTTGTTTCGACTTATGCGTAGTTTTGGTCTGGTTGCGGCGTACCAAGTTAAAAAGATAAATTCAATTTATTTATTTTACAAAAATGCTCATAAAACTGTTCTGCGTGTTCTTGCTCACCGGTACCGCGCACCGCTTCTTTCATGTCAAACAAAATTTTTGCAGCGGTAATATTGCTCAGATACCGAAATGCCACACTGCCCCACGCTTTTGTAGGGGGTGTTTCTTGTAAATACGGCCAAAACAGCAGTTCATCTTTCGGTGCCAGTTTCATACGATAGATTTCATGGGCTGGGATGATACCATCTTCACACTCGGACCCCAGAAAATCCTCCGGTACCATAAAAGCACCTATAATTCTGCGATCTTGCTCTATCATTCCATTTTTACAATGGGTCAACACACAAATAGAATTGGGGGCGAGCCGATCCAGCGTGCGCGGCTTGCCTTTTGAGTAGCCGCTGAGGTAATAGCCGGTGCAAACCGACCAATCTGCAAATGTTTTAGCAATCTCCTCTTTTTTGAGATTGAAAACCGCCTGAGAATTCGGGACAATTTTCAAAGAGCGCAGATAATCCCGTCGAGCTTTTTCTTTTGCTATCTCCTGCTGTTTTGCATGCTGCTTTGCGTGCTTTTCTTGCAAAAGCGCTTGAATCTCATTTTGCAGCCCTCCATCTTGCAGCGACAAAAAGCTTGAAAAAGAATCTGGGAACAAAAAACGCTTTTCTCCCGCAGAAAAATCAACGGTGAGAATGTTGTTATTTCTGCCCGTTACGATGCCTTTACCAAAAACCTTGTGTTTAATTGTCTGGCCTACTAATTGCACATTCTTCACACCTTTCTTGTAAATAAAACACAGAGCCTTTCTTGTCTCTATCGGTTCGACAATCAAGGCTCTGGTGTAATCCATCTGCGCGAAAGGCTCGGTTACTGTTCAGCCTCTTCTTTTGCAGACGCGTGCTTCTTTTCAGTAATTCTTAAAACCATAGCATCCGGTTCAACCTGTAGTTCAACGTGTTCGCTTAAAAATTCCGGAATATCTGCTACCGTTAATACGGTACCTATCTTTTTGCCTTCCAAGTCCACTGTTACCGTGTCAATCATGTCTTTGGGCAGTGAAGCATAGGGAATTTCAAGCATCATTTTTTCCAGTACGCCGGGTACGTTTTCGTCATTTTTTAAAAGCACGTGTGCTACACTGTTTACCTTTTGCTTGGGTGACAGTGCCTGAAAACCGATATGCTCGATTTTATTATCTGCAAAGCATCTGGTTTTGTCCTTGATTTGTGTTGTGATGGTTTCGCCTTCTAAATTCAGTTTCACCTTACTCCCCAGCCGCAGCGTGCGAAGTAGCTTGTCGGCGGTTTTCTCTTCCATCTGAATTGCAATTGAAGCCGGAAGATTGCCGCCGTAAACACAGCAAGGCACAATGCCTTCTTTTCGCAACTGCTTGCCTTTTACTTGTGTGTTTCTTTTTTCTACAGCAATAATGTCCATTGTGGTCCTCCTTGTGAAGTTGACTTGCATTATTCCGCCTGTTATAAAAAAAAGAAGGGCTTTCCCTGTTTCACCTTTCAGTGAAACAAACAAAAGCCCTTCTATAGCAGACGGTTCTCTTATGTCTACTAGTATACCACGTTAAAAAAATAAGTCAAATGGCCGATACGCTTTTCTCATTGCTACTCACAGTAACCCGCATGGGCTTTCGACTTTATTTTTGCATTTTCGCGCATTATCGCGCTTTTAGCTGCCAAAAGGCCACCGCACTGGCAGCCGCAACATTCAGCGAATCCACATTATGCGCCATTGGAATGCACACCGTATAATCACAGCCTGCAATGGTTTGGGCAGAAAGTCCGGTGCCCTCTGTACCCATAATAATGGCAAGCTTTTCTTCCACCATCAGCTGTGGGTCGTCCACGCTGACCGCTTCATCGCTTAGCGCCATCGCGGCAAGTCGAAAGCCCAGCTTGTGCAAACGGTCTATACCCGGCCCCGGCCATTCTGACGCCTGTTCGCCAATAGATGCCCAAGGAACCTGAAACACGGTGCCCATACTCACCCGCACCGCGCGCCGATTCAGTGGGTCGCAGCAAGAGGGTGAAACCAGCACTGCATCTATATTCAACGCGGCTGCGGAGCGAAAAATCGCGCCGATATTCGTCGCGTCTACAATATCTTCGAGCACTGCAACACGGCGTGCACCGGTGCAAAGGGTTTCTGCTGTGGGAAGCTTAGGGCGGCGCATGGCGCAAAGCACCCCGCGCGTCAGTGAAAAGCCGGTTAATTCTGCAAGCACTGCTCTTTCGGCAGTGTAGACTGGTATGTCTCCTGCACGGGCAATGATTTCTTTTGCGTCACCTAAAATATGCTTACGCTCCATCAGCAGCGAAACCGGCTCGTACCCTGCATCCAATGCAAGCGCAATTACTTTGGGGCTCTCTGCAATAAAAATGCCTTTTTCCGGCTCTAGCCGGTTGCGCAGTTGCGCCTCGGTCAAGCGTGCAAACACGCCCAGCTCTGGCAGGGTAAAATCGGTGATTTCTATAATATTGGGCATGTTATCTCCTTAAAGCGTAATCTTTCGTTTGTTATTTATTGTGCCTTCGCTTTATAAATTAAAATACGCTTAGCGTACGCAGCGTTTTATCTTCCAGCATCTTCGACTAATGCAGCTACGGGAAATAAAGCTGATTGCTGTTAGCAATTATACCACGCATCCACTCGCTGCACCAGCAAGCCCTTTTGACAAAGAAGCACAAAATAGTGCCCATGCAACTTATTTTACAGCTCGCATTGCTCATTGGGCAAATTCTCGGCTTTGCATACCGGTTTTGGCAGAGAAAGGGCAATTGCAGGTTTACGCGAAATTTGGTAGTATTAAGAGAAACCAAAAAAGCTTTTGAGCACTTTACCTGTGCGTCACAAGGTGCATTTTCACCGCATACGTTGCCGCCATATGCATGCGGCAGGTAAAGATTGCCGCAACAAGGAGAAATGAAATGTTGAGCGATTATAGAGAAAAATTCGTCACGCCGGAAGTCGCCGCGGCAAAAGCGGTCCAGTCTGGCGACTGGGTAGACTATGGCTTTGGCGCCGGCTTTCCTGAATTGATGGACAAGGCACTTGCCGCCCGAAAACACGAACTGCGCGATGTTAAAATTCGCGGCGGCCTTGTGATTCGCCCGCGCATCGAAGTGGTGGAGTGTGATCCTGAGCAATCTGCTTTCACTTATTACAGCTGGCACATCGGCGACTACGAGCGCACCTTGCAAAAACGCGGCCTGTGCCGCTTTATGCCGATGATTCTGCGTTATCTGCCGGACCTTTACCGCCACCATATTCGGGTAGACGTAGCATTTGTGCCGGTTTCGGCGCCGAACAACGACGGCTATTGCAGCCTTGGTATTTCCAACTATGCGTGGCGCACCATTTTCGAAAACGCGCGCACCGTTGTTTTTGAAATCAATGAGCACCTGCCCACTTTGCTGGGTGTCGACGGCTCGCACCGTGTTCATCTTTCTGAGGCAGACTATATCGTAGAAGGCGAGCATGAGCCGCTGCCTCTTCGCACTTACAAAGATCCCTCGCCTACCGATGTAGCAATTGCAAAGCACGTCGTAAACGAAATTTCTGATGGGTCCGTGCTTTCTCTCGGTGTTGGCGGTGTTCCGTTTACCGTTGCGCAGATGCTTGCAGAATCAGACCTGAAAGATCTCGGTTGCCACACCGGTACCATTAGCGATGCCTTTTTGGCACTTCACCGCGCTGGCAAACTTACAAACAAGCGCAAAGAAATTGACACCGGCTACTCGACCTGGAACCTCGCAATGGGCTCGCAGGAACTGTACAATTGGCTCCGCGATGAGCCGACCCTTTTCCGCCCGGCAGATGTTGATTATGTTCATTCGCCAGAGCGCATTGGCCAGATGAAAAATGTCATCAGCATTAACGGTGGTGTAGAGCTTGATTTGATGGGCCAGGAAAATGCGGAATCTGCTGGCAGCCGCCAGCTTTCCGGCACCGGCGGCCAGTTGGATTTTCTGGAAGGTGCTTTCCGCTCTGAAGGTGGCAAGGGCTTTATCTGCCTTAACTCTGCCCGAAAAAACAAAGACGGCAACTTAAAATCCAACATTGTTCCGTTTATCAAAGGCGGCTGCACCGTCAGTGCACCGCGCGGCATGATTCAATACGTTGCAACCGAATACGGCGTTGCCAAGCTTTCCGGCTTATCCCTGCGCGAGCGTGCAGATGCCATGATTGCCATTGCGCACCCCGATTTTAGAGAAGAGCTGGCACGGTATGCACAAGAGAATTTTCAGTAATCTCTGAAAAGATCTTATTTTTTCGCACTTGTATTGCATACAAAAACTGCTGAGGAGCTTGGCTTCCTCAGCAGTTTTTATTTTATCCAAAATCACACCCGGATGCACCGCAAGCGGCACAGTACTAAATCATTTTGCGAGTAATGTGTCAATCACGCCCTTAAGCGCCAAATACCGCAAGGTAATCCTTTTGAAATTTTGCAATGCCTGCATCGGTCAGCGGATGTTTTGTCATCTGCTCAATCACGGCATACGGCACCGTTGCAATGTCCGCACCTGCAAGCGCACACTCGGTTACATGAATCGGGCTGCGCACACTGGCTGCGATAATCTCGGTTTTGATATCGTCGTACAAATCAAACATTTCTGAAATGGTGCGAACCAAATCGATACCCGGTTGCGAAATATCGTCGAGCCTGCCCAGGAACGGAGAAACATAAGCTGCACCTGCCCGCGCTGCCAACAGCGCCTGGTTTGCCGAAAAAATCAACGTCACATTGCAGTGGATGCCCTCTGCGGAAAGCACTTTGGTTGCTTTCAACCCTTCGGTCGTCATGGGGATTTTAACTACCATGTTCTTATGAATTTTAGCAATTTCGCGGCCTTCGGTAATCATGTCCGCAGCATCCACGGTGGTTGCCTTTACCTCGCCCGAAATCGGGCCGTCCACAATCGAGGCAATCTCGCTGATGACCTGGTTAAAATCTCTGCCTTCTTTTGCAATCAGGCTGGGGTTTGTAGTAACACCGCAGATTACGCCCATGTCATTTGCTTTTTTAATATCTTCCACATTTGCGGTATCAATAAAAAATTTCATCCAGAAGTTCCTCCGCTTCATTTTCTATCATTTATTGAAAAGTCTCTTGTTCAAAAGCCGCTACTTCCTGCTTTATAGGAATAGAAGGAGCCGCACCTTTGCGCCCTACTGCGATTGCCGCCGCGCAGGTGGCAGTGCGCAAGGCCTGCTTTGCGGTGGCGCCCGCTGCAATACCGGCAATCAGGTAGCCGGTAAAGGTATCCCCCGCCGCGGTGGTATCCACAGCTTCGACCCTCACTGCCTGTTGCGCCAGCCGAAGCGCTCCGTCTTGATAAATGGAGCCTTTTTCGCCCAGCGTCAGTACAATTTTAGCCTGCGGGTACATTTTTTGCAGCTGGTTTGGATATTCCTCTTCCGGCAGCTCGGTGCCGCAGATATCCTTTGCCTCTATCTCGTTGAGTACAAAATAATCCACCAGTTCCAGCGGCAGCTTTCGCAGCGCCTCGGTCATCGGCGAAGGGTTCAGCACAATTTTTAACCCGCGGCGGCTTGCACTGGTAATGAGATAGTCCAGCTCATTGATCTCATTTTGCAAAATCAAAAAGTCACCGGGGTCAAAACAATCGAGCGTTTGATTGATTTGGGCGCGTGTAATGCATTGGTTTGCGCCGCCATAAAGCAAAATACAGTTTTGGCCTTCTTCATTCACCTGAATCATGGCATGGCCAGTAGGGCAAGGCAGCCGCTGCACCAACGAAACATCCACATGCGCGGCGCGCAACGCCTCAATCAGCATACCACCATCTTGTTCCCCCACACAGCCTGCGTGCCAAACTTCGGCACCGGCCTTTGCAAGCGCAATAGACTGGTTGAGTCCCTTGCCACCGCAAAACTCTTCGAGGGTTACAGCCGCCATAGTCTCTCCGGGGCGTATAAAATGTGACACCGTATACACTTTGTCGATATTAAGCGACCCAAAGCTTAAAATTTTCATGCTTCCTCCTTACAGTTCGCGATAGGTAAAGTCTCCAAAGGAAGTACGGCCCATGCGGCAGGAGCCACACCCAAACATGCCGTAGCCATATGCTTCATCTTTTGCGCTAAGCAGAACTTTGCCGTCTACCAAAAGGGTAATCTCATCCTGCTCGCAGCGCAGTTCCATCCGATAAGTCTGGTTTTCTTTCCAGTCAAAATCGCACGAGGCAAGGGTGCTGAAGCCAAAGTCATTTTTCAGCAGCACGGCTTTGCCCTTTTCATCAAATCCTGCGGCGTAGCAACGCTGTGCGCCCTGCGCACGGCAAACCAGCAGATGGCTCTCTCCATGGCGCGGTGTGACAGGTGCTTCAAAAACATAGTTTTCGGCGTAGTAGTTGCCTGTATAAGCAAAAGAAGGCTCGTTACGCATCAGGTTTAGCGTTCCGCCATACAAATCCCATGCGCCGTGGTCCATCGAGAATGGCGTGATTGCCGCAAAATTGCGTTTTTGTTTTTGAATTGCAATCGAGTAAGCAGATTTTCCGCTGACGGTGAAATTGTCAAGGTATACAAGGCCTAAGGTTTTAAAGCTGGCCGGCGCATAGCCCTCCAGCACAACGCCAACTTCGTCTACCCCGTCGCCCTGTGTATCAGGAACTGTAAACGTCACGTCAATCCACTCATGCTGTTTCAGTTTAATAAAACCTTGCAGATGGTCCTTTTTATCCCCTGCGGTACGGATATAAGGTGCTACGCCCGGGGTTTCGTTGCCATTCCACTGGTCAAGATAAAGTTTCATCGAAACGGTCTGTCCCGGATACACCGTGGGGCTGAACACCGGGCTGTAACGCTCGTCAGAAAATTCATCGCGGGTGTAGAACGGTTTATAGTAAATTTTGCATTGATTGCCGCGCACCAGTCGGTCCATCAAAATTTTCAGCGAGCCACTGCCCTCATACGCCTGCTCTGTGCTGTGCGATGCCGTGCAGAGGAACGGGTCCGAAACGCGAATATTGTGGGTGCTGCCGGGAATTTCAAAGTCAAAGAAAACCTCGCCCAGGCGGCAGCTCTGCTGCAACTTCTGCGGTGCTGCTTCATTCGCCAGCCGGTAACCCAGCAGTGCAACTTCTTTCGCGTAGGTGGGAATATCGAGAATATTTAAGTAGCCGGAAATGCCCGAACAAACGATACTATCGTTGATGGGAGCCCGGTAATGGGCAGGCAAGCCCTCGATGCCGCAAGCGACGCCCATAATAGTGCCCACGTTGCCTGCATTGCAGTCGGTGTCCCAGCCGGCCATTGTGGCAATTTCTACGGTGCGGTCAAAACGGCCCTCGCCGTACAGCAGTGCCATAATGCAAACGCCTGCATTGGGGATAATGTGGCAAACGCCCTGGTATTTATCATAGCCCCAGTCGCGCATTAGCATGGCATGGCAATCGCGCCAGTTTTCCGGATGTGCTGTGTGGAAAGCACGCACTGCATCTACGACATGGCGGTAGGTGCAGTCTTCGGGAATTTCTGCGATGCCTGCATCCAGTAATTCCTGCACATCGCTCGTTTCAAAGGCTTTGGCAATGGCAGCACAGATAAACCGTGCGCCCCAAACGCCGTTGCCGTCATGCGACACGCTGGCGGCTGCTGCGCCATAATCCGCAGCTTTTTTAGGATTTGCGGGATTTACGAGGCCCCAGGTATCAATAAAAATCTGGCCGCCAATCTGCTCTGCTAAAATCTCACCGTTTTGCTCAATCGAGCCGGACAGCGGCGCAGGAATGTTGTTTTTGAGGTTTAAGTACGCAGTATGCTCGGTGCTGGTGCCATAGCCGCCCCACCAAAACATGCCCACACCTTCGCGGGCGTAGTTCAGCCATGCACGGGCCACGTCCTGCGAGGTCAACTCGCGGTCTTTTGCATCATCATAAAGCGCCCGCAGAAAAAATACAGGGCCGTTTGCATCGTCATCTGCAGCAAAGTTTTTATACTCTTTTACATAATCGGTAATATCGCCATAGGTAGACTGAATCCGCTCATAGGTCCAGATGGTAGGTTCTACAGGTGCCCCGAGGCGGATGCCAATGTTCATGCCAAGGAACCCGGCATAAACTTTTTCTAAATAACAGTTTATCATATTGACGTCCTTTCAATCACACGATATAATTTGAGTAACCGGTTTCTTAACTGCATTATAGTACACACTTTTGGGCTTTGCAAGTCTTTTGTACTTTCGCAAGCATCCGTTTGTACTTGCCATTATTTTACTTATAATGTTATGATAAACAAAAGAAAAATGCCTTTTGGATAGATGCAAAATAAGTTTTCAGCAAAATATTTGCCCTTTGCCTTAAGTGCGGGGCACTGCCGGTCAGAGGATAAGGAGATGACTTTGTGCTACCAAACCGTAAATACAGCATCGCTGAAATCGCACAGATCTGCAACGTATCTAAGTCTACTGTTTCGCGTGTTATCAACAACAACCCCAATGGTGTAGGCGAAGAAACGCGCCAAAAAGTGCTGGCCACCATACAGGAGATGGGCTATCGCCCCAATGCACTCGCGCGCAGTGTCGCGACTTCCCGTTCCAATACCATCGGTGTTATCATCCCGGATGTTTCTAACTTCTTTTATCCCAAAATCATCAAAGGCATCACCGATTACATGGACACCAAGGATTATGCTGTCATTGTCTGCAACTCAGATTACCAGCCAGAGCGTGAAGCGCGCCACCTGCTTTCTTTAATTGATAAACGGGTGGATGGCATCATTCTCTGCTCGGGCATCTCTAACCATGAGTTTCTTTCACAGTTTCGTCAATATCGGGTGCCGCTGGTTTTACTTGGCCGCACCTTCGACAGCTCCCTAAGCGATGCAAGCATTTCTGGCGATAACGTGAAAGGCGCTTATAAATCAGCTTCTTATTTAATCCGCGGGGGCAACCGCCGCATTGTGTACATTGAGGGCAACCCGGATATCTCAGGTTCTCGTCAGCGTTTGGAAGGATATCATCAAGCACATACCGCAGCCGGACTGCCAGTATTTCCAGAGCTGATTATCAGCGGCGAATACAGCATTGACTACGGCAAAAAAGCCGTTATGGAGCTGCTGGATAAACACGTGGAGTTTGACGCTATTATGACAGGCAGCGACCTGATTGCAATTGGCGTTGTGTCGCAGCTGCTCAAGCAGGGCATCCGCGTGCCAGAGGATATTGAAGTGGTCGGCTTTGATAATATTGAGCTTTCGAGTGTGTTCAATCCCCCGCTTTCCACCATTTCCAAACCTCACTACGATATGGCGCAGCACATAGCAAAGCAGCTTGTTAAAGTAATTGAGGGCGAAGAAGTTAAGTTTCCCCATACCGTAATTGAACCGCAGCTGGTTTTGCGCGAAACAACAAAACCTCGCGAATATGATGAAGAATACGGAAGATAGACCTTCTTGCATAATTTAGAGTCCGCCTTTGGGCGGACTTTTTCTTTTTGAAGACGTTCTAAGAAAACGCTTTCTTAAATATTTCGCATTTTTTCTTTCTTTTACAAGAATCGTGCGAAATTTTCTTCTTAAATATAGAAAAATACTGCTCAAATATGTACAAAAGCACCATTGAAATAGCTTTAGAAAGTCTTTATAATGAGTTTAACAGAGAAACCGGTTACTTAAAACGGAGGCCACTATGCTTAAAAACAAAGAACACAAGCGAAATCCTCGCCGCACCTTGCACCGGATGTGGCAGGACAGAACGCTTTATCTCCTACTGGCACCTACGCTTATCTATTTTTGCATTTTCCGCGTATGGCCCATGATAAACATGCGGCTTGCTGTTTACAACTATAAAGCCAAGGGCGACTGGACCTTTGCCGGGCTGAAATATTTTAAGATGATTTTTAAATCGCCTGCTTTTGCAGACATCTTAAAAAACACTTTAATTATCAGCTTTATGAAATATGTTTTGCTGTTCCCTCTTTTTGTGGTTTTCGCAATTATGCTCAACGAGCTGCGGCATAACAAGTTTCGTAAGTATGTGCAGGTCGTCTCTTACCTCCCGCACTTTCTTTCTTGGGTCGTTATCGCCGGTATTTGGATGTCGTTTCTCGCCCCTTCCAACGGAGCATTGAACGAAATTCTCGCCTGGTTCGGCGCAGGACCCGTAGACCTGATGACCAGCAAAGGTGCAATTCGCTGGGTTTTGTTCTTTTCCGAAGGTTGGCGCAGCCTAGGTTGGGACTCGATCATCTTCTACACCGCCATCATCGGCATCAGCCCCGATTTGTACGAGGCAGCACTGATGGATGGCGCAAACCGCTGGGATATTATCAAGCACATCATATTCCCCGCACTTATTATCCCGATGACCACCGTGTTCATCCTCAATCTCGGCTTCTTTATGTCGGCCGGTTTTGACCAGGTGTTTAACTTTACTAATCCTGCAGTCAACAGTGTCATCGATATTCTGGATACATATATCTACCGTGTTGGTATCGAAAATGCACAGTATTCTATTGCAACAGCTGTTTCTCTCATCAAAGGCGTCGTCGGCGTGATACTGGTTTACCTAACCCATATCACCTCTAAAAAGCTCACCGGCGAAGGAGTGTGGTAAGCATGAAAAAGAAAAAATTCAGTATTTTGCAGATTGTCTTGATGGCATTTATGATGCTCCTCACGCTTACAATGATTATTCCTCTGCTGCACATTTTGGCGCGTTCGCTTTCCGATCCTGCGCTCTCTCCTTCGATGAGCGGTCTTTCGATTATTCCGAAAGGCTTTACCCTTATCAACTACGAGGTGCTGTTCAGCAACAAAAATCTGGTTCCCTCCATCTTCAACTCCATTTTCATCACGCTGGTGGGCACCATCATCAATATTTTCCTAACTATAACCGCAGCATATGTACTCACCCGCCCCAACCTTGTCGGCAAAAAGATTTTAATGATATTTTTCATCGTAATGATGCTGTTTGACCCGGGCATTGTGCCGGAATACATGGTAGTCAAAGCGCTGGGGCTGATGAACAGCCAATGGTCTGTTATCCTTTCGATGTCGGTCAACGTTTACTATCTGATTATCATGATGCGGTACTTTGAAGCGGTTCCTCCGTCTCTTTGCGAGGCCGCACGCATCGACGGTGCAGGGCATTTGCGCACATTGTTTTCCGTTATCGCGCCGCTTTCCAAAGCGGGTATCGCCACCTTGACGATGTTTTACGGCGTGCTGCGGTGGAACGAATACTTCCGCGCAGGTATTTACATCTCCTCCATTAAAAAAGTACCCTTGCAGGTCATTTTAAGAAAATTCATCGTAGATGGCGACGTCACCACCTTGATTGGCACCCAGAACCTGCTTAATTACAATGAGCTTGCACAGCTTGATTTTACGGCTCTGCAATACGCCACGATTATCGTGGCAATCATCCCCATTCTTATGATTTACCCGCTTGTCTTAAAATACTATACCAAAGGCGTGATGGAAGGCGGCGTAAAAGAATAAGCGTTCATTTTCCCCGGACACAAAAATAAAATTGGAGGTTATTATGAGAAAGTTTGTTTCACTTGCTTTGGCACTTGCTCTGCTCACCACCTCTTTGGTAGGGTGCGGCGGTTCTTCCCAAAGCACATCTGCCTCGGCACCCCAGAGCGGCGCTTCCAGCGAAGCCGGCACAATTGGCAGTGCCGATGCCCCCGTCGATGTAAAAATCATGATCAAAGACGTTTTCCCCGATGAGGAGGATGTCAAGCTGCTCGCCAAAAACATCAATGAAAAAATGGCTGAAAATGGCCAGTACGTAAATGTAGTATTTGAAGAGCCGCCTGCAAGCAGCTATTCCACTGCGGTTCCCCTTGCTATGATGAACGGTGAGATTGATGCAGATCTTGTTTACTTCCAGGGCGGCGATCTCGCTGTTTCGCAGCAAGGCCTGCTCGAAGATTTGACTCCCTACATTGAAAAATCCACCTATGTAAAAGCATTGATGGATGAAGCCAACGCAACCAAAATGGCAAACTATCCGTACCTGCTGTGGCTCGCTCCTCCTCGTACATACACCCCGGTTATCCGCGATGATTGGGCACAGCAGCTCGACAGCTACAAAGCTCTGGTTGCAGACCCCACCCCCGACAACTACTACGCTTTCTTCAAAGAGATGAAGGACAAAGGCCTTGCAGAGTACGGCATCACTGCTGACGGCTCTACGGCTCGCCTTGACAGCATCTTCAACCATGCATTCGGCATTACTGCCTCGGTCGTAAAAGAAGACGGCAAATGGGTCTTCAGTAAAGCCAGCCAGGCTGAAAAAGCAAAACTTGAATTCTATGCAAAACTGTACGCAGACGGCCTGCTGGATCCCGAGTTTTTAACCAACACCTGGGACGTGATGGAGCAGAAATTCTATGACGGCAAAGTTGGCGTACTCTCCGGCACCGCAGGCGCTGTTATCCAGATTTACAACAACAAGATGACTTCTGTCAATGGCGACGCGGCATTCCTCGACGTGCTGCCCCCGGCAAAAGGCGTTTCTCAAGCTTACACCTCGGTAGACGTTACCAAAGAATCTCGCGGCTTTGCACTGAACGCAGATTCTCAGAACAAAGATGCAGCTTTTGCTGTACTTGAGTTTATGGCAAGCCCCGAAGGCCGTGTGCTCGACAAAGTCGGCATCGAAGGCGTTCACTACAATGTCACCGACAACAAGATTGTCTTTACCGAAAAATTCCCCGAGTGGTGGGCTCGTTTCTGGGATACCATGAATACCTTCGAGCCGAAGGACCCGTCTCTTGCTGAGCCTGTTTTCAGCGCGCCCGCAACCGCTTCTCTGGACGCTGCTGCAAAATACATGGTGCAGGATACCAACATTCTGATTCCCGAAGACATGGCACCGCAGTGGGATGCTATGACCAACTACTACAACGAGTACGCAGCAGATATCATCCGCGGCGTCAAACCGATTTCGGCATTTGATGAGTTTGTACAGAAATGGAACCAGGCCGGCGGCGATGATTTCTCTGCTGTTCTGACCGAAAAACTGGGCTAACCCACCAAGTCCATAACCTGTTCGCAAAACAAATCCATTCAGAAAAGGTGTTTAAAATTATGTTATCTAAAAAGGAATTTATCCAAGACAGGGACCGCGTGTTTGACAAGGTTTACGGCGCTTTGTCCGGCCTTGCTATCGGCGATTCATTCGGCGATGCCTCCCGCAAGCAGGAAAACCGCGTTAACTATGCGGTGACAACTGACTTTAACAAGGGTGCCTCGTGGAGCACTGACGATACCGAGTTTGCCCTGTTGACCGCGAAAACCCTGATTCGCTGCAAGGGCAAACTGACCAGTGAAGAAGTGGTAAAATCCTGGATGGAAGATGTCGTTACACAGGACGAATACAAACGCGGCGGTGCCAGCGAAATTGAAGCTGCCAACAATCTGCGCAAAGGGTTGATGCCTCCTCTCTCCGGCAAATTCAACACTTTCCACATGAGCGACGGTTCTTCAATGCGCATTGGACCCATCGGTATTTTGTGTGCCGGTGACGTAGAAAAAGCGAAAGAATTCGCCCGTATTGAATCAGAAATCAGCCACTACCGTGACGGCATTTGGGGCGCGCAGGCAGTTGCTGCCGCCGTTGCTGTTGCCATGGTAGACGGTACGATGGACGAGATTTTTGATGCAGTGATGGCTGCAATTCCCGAAGACTCTTGGCTGCATTACAATATGCA
This sequence comes from Pygmaiobacter massiliensis, assembly GCF_900199435.1. Taxonomy (GTDB): domain Bacteria; phylum Bacillota; class Clostridia; order Oscillospirales; family Ruminococcaceae; genus Pygmaiobacter; species Pygmaiobacter massiliensis. The sequence continues at coordinate 892,760 of NZ_OAML01000003.1, read as the reverse complement.
GCAGGCTTTTGGAATTTTAGACGAGTGCAACGGCAACCTGCTGGAAGCATGGATGCGCATTCATGATGCGCTGTGGACCAGCTCTTGGGCAACAACTGCCGAGGCACTGCCCTCTGCATTTGTCTGCCTGAAAGCTATGAACAAAGATTTCCGCACCGGGGTAACGCTTGCTGGCAACTTTGGGCGCGATGCCGATACCATCGGCGCTGTTGCAGGCGTAATTTTAGGTGCAAAATACGGCGCAAGCCAGATGCCCGCCGCGTGGATTGAAAAAACTCGCTTCCCCTCCGGCACCTGCCTTACCTTTACCAAGGGCATCGACATCCGCCAGTTTGCAGAAGAACTCACCGATATTATCGTTGCTAACGATTTTTAACAAAACCAATTCTCTGCAAACCAACTTAAAAAGCGCGCTGGCAAGTAGCCAGCGCGCTTTTTCTTTTCCCCTTGCTTTGGTACAATGCAAAGAAAAAAGCAGCCGTGATAACTTCACACGGCTGCTTTTCTTTTTATTCTGCGTTGTTTTTAATCTGACGTATCACGTCTACCACTGTTCCATCGCGGTATTCTACAATCGCCACCACTTTTTCGGTCGTTGCAATCGGCTGCGGCACGCCGGTGATTGACTGGGCAAGCTGCTGCAACTCTTCGATAGCTACCAGCGGCAGCCCTGCGTTCCGCAAATCCTGCTTCAGCTCTTCATAACGTAAATGGCGCGGGTTTAGGGCAATCCCCGCTTGGGTGACCACGCATGCCACCGTTTCACCAGGGGTGCAGCAAGTGAACACATGCCGCACAATAGAAGGGGTCCGTCCTCTTACGATGGGCAGCGCAACGATAGAAATTGCGGCACCGGCAGCAACGTCAGGGCCACCGCCAAGGCCGCCCATCATCTGCCCGGAGGAACCGGTAAGGATGTTGACATTAAAATCCGTATCGACCTCGAGTGCCCCCAACACACCAAAATCAAGATGGTTCAAAAATCCGCCTTTGCTGTATGCGTTTGAGTAATCAGCATTATCAATTTCGACCACTCCGCTGCGGCTTGCAATTGCATTTGCAGCAACTGCATCAAAAGACTGGCTGCATTCCACGGCACGTATCTGCCCCGCATCGTACATTTCAATGATGGCTGCCGTGATACCGCCCAGCGCAAAGCTTGCCGTCACGCCACGTGTTTTCATCCGGTCTGCCAAAAACTTGGTGCAGGCAATACTGATTGCGCCAGCGCCTGTTTGAAAAGAGAAGCCTTCTTCAAAGCGTCGCGAAGCAGCAATCACGTCTGCTACCTGCTCGGCAATCATAAGGTCACGCGGGTTTTTGGTAAGCCGTGCCGCGCCTGCACCGATTTTCTGCGGATCTCCAATCTCATCAACTTTCACCACATAGTCAACATACTGCTGACTGATGCTGACCGGGCAGCAGGGGTAAGGGACCAGTGTATCGGTGAGCACAATCACACGGCCTGCGTTATGCGCATCAACAAAAGAATACCCCAGACTGCCGCATGGGTTCGCACCAATCTGCCCTGTACAGTTACCATAGCTATCTGCTGCGGAGGCTGCAATAAACGCGACATCAATTTGCAGTTCACCCGCCTCTATGGCACGAGGCCTTGCTCCGTGGGGGCGCAGTATGGCCGGTTTTTCCATCGTAATGATGCCATTGATGATACCGTCTCCAAGCTCGCCGCGGATTCCGCTTGCTTCTACACTGGTAATTGTGCCGTCCTGCACATATTCTGCCAGTGAAAAATTTTTGAGGTTAACCACTGCACTGGGCGCAAACCGCAGATTTTTAATGCCCAGACTGCGAATGGCTGCAAGCACCTGCCCCACAGCAAGGTCACCTTCCCGAAAGCTGTGATGAAAAGAAATCGTCATCCCGTCCGCAAGGCCGGCAGCGCGTATCGCATCGGCAAGGGTGGGCTGCAACTTTTCTTCGCCCCGCTGGCGGTGCTCTGCTGTACGTCTTGTAACTACCGGGCCTGTGCTGGGCGGTACGCCCTGTGCCGTCTGGTAAGGGCGCACAACGTAATCTCCAATTTGCTCGGGCAGCTCACGCCCTAAACTGTTCTTTATCATTTCAGCCATTCCCCCGTTTCTATGCCGGCTGCTTTGGCCTGCGCGAGAATTGTTTTTGCGCGAATTTCCATCGGCTTATCTACCATACTGCCATCCACAACGACAACACCAGTGTTGTTGCGCGCCCCTTCTTGCAACGCTTCCATCACCTTCATCGCATTGCGTATTTCTTTGGTGGTGGGGGTAAACGCCGCATTTACAAGGTCAATTTGCCGTGGATGCACAACGGTTTTACCATCAAAGCCAAGACCTCGGGTCATCTTTAAATCTTCCTGCAAGCCTTCCGCATCATTGATATCTGAGAAAACCGCATCCTGCGCGGAAATACCTGCAAGGCGGCAGGCCTCCAGCACCTGCATACGGCCATAAAAAATCTCCCAGCCAGCCTTGGACCGCTGCGCCCCCATGCTTGCAGTATAATCTTCTGCGCCAAGTGCCATTGCAACCACACGTGGGCTTGCTGTCGCAATTTCTTTTGCGTTTGTCGCTCCCAGCGGCGATTCGATATTACACCAAAGTTCTGTTTGCCCCAAAGGAATGCCTGCCGCCGCTTCAATAGCGGTAATGGCAGCATCAATTTGCTGCACCTCGCAGGCTCTTTCTACTTTGGGCAGCCGGATAGCATCCGGTCGTGCACGCACGGCGGCCTGCAAATCCTCTGCAATAAAATCAGAGTAAATGCCGTTGACACGAATAAGGACATATTTATTCGGCGGGCGGTGGCAGCGCACAGCCTGATAAATCAAAAAGCGTGCCGCGTCTTTATCGGTTGCTGCAACTGCATCTTCCAGGTCGTAAACAATGCAGTCCTCATGGTAAAACCGGGCATCCAACATTTTGCTGGGGCTGGAGCCGCCCACATAAAGGCTGGTGCGCTTTAAATGGTTATTGCTCATTCTGCGCATCCTCCTTTGTCCAGTCGTAAGTAATCTCACAGGCACGGCAAATAGCACATTGCATCCTTGCTTTGATGACGCAGTCAAGTGCACCTTTGTCTTGCAGCTGCACAAAGGCGTCTTGGATGTCAAACTCTGCAAGCGCTTGTTTCACTGTGTGCTCTATGGCAGGGCCAAACTGTGCTTTCACCACACTGTCCAGCTCAATTTCAATGCCATGCTCTTCTCGCGGGCAAAGCATTATGCGAATATCGCTGGACTCCAGCGTGCCTGCAACCGCTGCTTTTATAATTTTCATTCAATGCTCCTTTCTTTTCTTAGAGAGATGCAAAATATCTGTTTTGGTTTCTAAACTTCGGCCGGCTTAGACAGGGCTGTTTTCACCCAAGCAAGCTGGCTAAAGTTCCTCTGATTTTATGATAACAGAGCTTGAAGTGTTTGTTAAATAACAATTCCAGTTGGCCCACATAAGCCTTTGTTATGCCCAAACAAAAAGAGCACGGTAAACCACCGTGCTCTCGTAAATTAAAAGGTATATTGTATTTCCTGTAAGCGATTCAGCAACTGACGACTGGCTTTTGATAAGTAGGCGTCCTTTAAAGTGCAGACAACAAAGGCGTAAGATACGCTGTACTTTTCGTCGATTAAAAAGTAGCCCCGGCGTTTGATATCCTCGGTCAGCTGCTTTTCGGGCAGCAGCGTCGAGGCATAGTCTACAAGGGTTAAAGCGTCCAGCGTACCGATATGCTGCACCTCTTGCCTCACCTGTGGCAAAATGCCTGCTTTTTCAAAAATCTGGTTGCATGCAATACGACTGCGCTGGCCTTGCTGCGTAAGCACCAAAGGCTCATTTTTCAAAAAACCAATATTCAAATAGGGCAGCTTCTCGCCCTCTTTATAGTAGATATACTGCTCGTACGCGCCGCAACTGCGGGGGATGATAACGAACCGATCTCGGCTGAGCTCAAAATAATCCAGTCGTGGACTTGCGATTGGCAGATGCAGAATACCAATGTCGATTTCTCCTGCTTCAATGCCTTTTTCGATTGTATCGCTTGAAGCTTCCACCAGTTGCAGCTCAATGGACGGATGCTGAACTCGAAAATTGGTTAAAAAATGAGGAAGCACAAATGCGGCCTGTGCACCGGAAAAGCCGAGACGAACCGCTCCGCCTTCGCTTTGCGAGAGCGAGAGGTCTACCAGCTCTTTCTCAAAATTAGTGCGTTCTGCCAATGTTTTCTCTACAAAGCGCAAAAAGCATTCACCTTCTGCCGTGGGGCAAACGCCTGTAACCGTGCGCAAAAAAAGAGTGATGCCAAGCTCTTTTTCAAGCTTGCGCACACATTGGCTCAGCGCCGGCTGTGCAACAAACAACTGCGCGGCGGCTTTGGTCATGCTCTTTTCTTTTGCAATCGCCGCAATATATTCCATATCTCGTATCGTCAAATCGTCCACCGCTTTCTGTGCGGCCGCTTTTCTGTGCAGCTCTATGCTTATTTTACCACATTGCGGTGGTAGTTGCCATGCTGTGTTAGTAAACGAAGTGAGAGCCCTGAGCACGCGAAAATTTTCTTTGCGTTAAACTTTTATTTTCATAAGTTCTTTTTTGCTTTTGTAGCTAAACCTCATAAAATATCAGCCACACTTTTAAGTGGACATATCAGGAAGTAAATTCCTTGATATGTCCACTTGTCTTGCTTTTAATGAAATCGTAAAACTTCTCTATTTATGCAAAAGCGGGTGTAAACCGCAGCGAGAGACAGGAAAGCCCGCCATCAATTTTTTTAAACTCGCCGGTGTCGCACTGCACTGTTTGATAGCCAGCTTTTTGCACGGTTTGCAGTACCTCCGGGTATCCTTCCGGCACAATCACTGCGCCATTAAACCATACACAGTTAGCGGCATAGTCTTCCTGTTGCGGCGCAATGTGCTTTTCGTATTCTGCAAAAGCGATTTTGCTCTTAAAATCTTCTTTCATCAGCATCTGTCCTTCTTCCAGATAAACCGCTCCTGTTTTCAGGTGCAGTACCCCTTCAAACGGGACGCCGACTACTTTGTAGCCGAAAGGTGCAATGTATTTTGCAAGCTGAGCTGCGCCCTCCGCATTGCTCCGCTGCGAAAGCCCCACATACAGGGTGTCACCTACCTTCATCACATCGCCGCCCTCGAGCGTGGCTGGTGCGGTAATTTGAAATATCTTTTCTTCGGGGTAAAACTGTTGGAGTAATGGTGCCATGAGAGCAACCTCCCCTACGCGGCTTTCGGTCGCGGGACGGGTAAGTACCGCACACTGCGGCAGCAGCACAGCCACATCTTCTACAAAGCAGCTGTCCGGGTAGTCCTCCTCCGGCTCCAGCACGGTTACTTTCGCACCCAGCGCTTCCAGTGTTTTCACATATGTAGCATGCTGCTCCAGCGCTTTTTCGTAATCCGGCACACCCAACTCCGGGTGGTCGGTAAGGCCATTAATCATTGCCTTACAAGGTTTTCTTGTAATTGCGTATTTAAACATTCTTTTCACCTAGCATTCTTTTTTGCCTGCGGCAGCTCTTTAATTTACCAGTTTTTCGACAGCTTTGCGTACTCTTTAATCGGCAGGCCAAACAGGTTGATAAAGCCTTCTGCATCAGCCTGATTGTATCCATCGTCCTCACCAAAAGAGGCTGTGGCCTCGTCATAAAGTGTATAGGGACTTTTTACTCCGGCATTCATGATATTGCCTTTATACAGCTTCATTTTCACTTCGCCGGTAACAGTTTGCTGCGTAGTTTCCACAAAAGCATCCAGTGCCTCTCGAAGCGGCGTGAACCACTGCCCATTGTAAACAAGGTCTGCATATTTTTGAGCAATGCTGGCTTTAACGTGCATTGTTTCTTTATCCAGACAGATGGTCTCCAACACTTCGTGGGCGTGGTAGAGAATCGTGCCGCCCGGAGTTTCATACACACCTCTACTTTTCATGCCAACCAAACGATTTTCTACGATGTCGATAATGCCAATGCCGTTTGCACCGCCAAGCTCGTTGAGCTTCGCAATCAACGCAACGCCTTCCATCACTTCGCCGTTTACTGCGGTGGGGACTCCCTTTTCGAACTGCACCGTCACATAGGTCGGGGCATCGGGTGCTTTTTCGGGTGATACGCCAAGTTCCAGAATTTCTTCGTACTTTGGCTCGTTTGCAGGATCTTCCAAATCCAGTCCCTCGTGCGAGAGATGCCACAAGTTTTTGTCCTTGGAATAGTTCGTTTCTCTGCTGATTTTCAGTGGAATATGATGTGCCTCAGCATAGTCAATTTCCTCATCCCGGCTTTTAATATCCCAGATACGCCAGGGGGCGATAATTTCCATCTCCGGTGCAAAGGCTTTGATAGCCAGCTCAAAGCGCACCTGGTCGTTGCCTTTGCCGGTGCAGCCGTGGCAAATGGCATCTGCGCCTTCTGCTTTTGCAATTTCTACAATGCGTTTGGCAATGATAGGGCGCGCAAAGCTGGTGCCCAGAAGGTAGGTTCCTTCGTATTTTGCACCGGCTCTTAAGGTAGGCCAGATGTAATCTTCAACAAATGCCTCGGTGAGGTCTTCGACGTAGAGCTTAGATGCCCCGGTTTTAAGCGCTTTTTCTTCCAAACCTTCCAGCTCGTCTGCCTGCCCGACATTGCCGGATACTGCAATGACTTCGCAGCCGTAATTTTCTTTCAGCCAGGGGATAATAATGGAGGTATCCAGCCCGCCGGAATAGGCAAGCACTACTTTTTGATAGCTTTTCTGTTTCATCTCAAAATCTCCTTTGAATCTATTGCCTTGTTTGGCTTTTCGGCCCTCACAATACTTTTGATAAAAAGCTTTTCAGGCGCTCGTTTTGCGGGTGTTCAAAAAAAGAAACCGGCTCGTTTTGCTCTACCACAATGCCTTCATCGATGAAGAGAACGCGGTTTGCAACTTCGCGGGCAAAGCCCATTTCATGGGTGACAATTACCATCGTCATTCCTTCGGCTGCCACTTCACGAATCAAATCCAGAACCTCGCCCACCATTTCGGGATCCAGGGCGCTCGTCGGCTCATCAAACAGTAGCACTTCCGGGTTCATCGCCAAAGCACGTACAATGGCAACCCGCTGCTTTTGCCCACCGGAGAGCATATTGGGGTAGGTTTCAGCTTTTTCTAAAAGGCCGATGCGCGCTAGCAGTGCGTCGGCCTTTTCGTCTGCCTGCGGCTGGGTCATCAGCCCCAGCTGTACCGGTGCGAGCGTAATATTTTGGCGCACTGTGAGATGTGGAAACAGGTGAAAATGTTGAAACACCATGCCCATGCTGCGGCGTGCTGCATTAACATCGCATTGCGCTGAGGTCAGCTCGGTATCTTCTAAAAAAATCTGGCCCGCGGTTGGTGTTTCCAGCAGATTTAAACAGCGCAAAAATGTGCTTTTGCCGGAGCCGGAGGGCCCAATTACAGCGACTTTTTCGCCTTTGCGAATGGTTTCGCTAATACCACGCAGCACCTGGTTTTCTCCAAATGTTTTTTCAAGTCCTTTAACTTCGATCACTGCGCGCAAGCCTCCTCTCCAAACGTTTTTGCACTGCCGTTAATCCCACCACAAGGGCCAGATAAATTGCAGCCGCAATAAAAAGCGGCATCGAATTATAAGTACGCAGCCGCAGCGCGTCAGACATTTTGGTCAAATCGCGCCCGGCAATGTACCCCGCCACGCTGGTTTCTTTGATGAGTGCAATAAACTCGTTAAACAGCGCGGGCAAAATGTTTTTTACAGCCTGCGGCAAAATAATCAGCCGCATTGTTTTGCCTTGTGGAAGTCCTAAGCTCCGTCCGGCTTCCATCTGACCGGGGTCAATTGACGCAATGCCGGAGCGGATAATTTCGGATACATATGCCCCTGAATTGATGCCAAACCCGGCAATGCAGGCGGCAAAGCTGCTGTTGAACACCAGCACATATAAAATAAGCAGCTGCACAATGACCGGGGTGCCTCGAATTACGGTAGTGTAAAACTCGCAAATACCGGCAATGACGCGCCAGCCGACAGATTTTTTGCCTGCTGCGGCGGTTTTTAGTAACGCAACGGTAACCCCAATCAAAACGCCTACAAGACAAGCAATCAGCGAAAGCAGCAGCGTATTTGCAAGTCCTTCGAGATAAATTTTCCACCGTTCACCCACAATCAGCGCGGCGTAAAGGTCAGAACCGATTTTTTCCACAGCTTGCTCCTTTCTTTTAAGGCACCTTTGGCCGAAGATTTTGTACCGGCTTATGCGCCGGCAATTTCGTAGTGTTTATCGGTCAAGGCTTCCACCGTACCGTCTTTTACTGCGGCTGCAAGCACTTTATCAATCTCTTCAACAAGGTCTTCTTGATTTTTTGCAATGCCCATTGCCATCGGCTCTTCGGTAATAAAGCCTTCGATGACCTGCAGTTTACCATTGGAACTTTCTGCGATTGATTTTGCAGGCAGATTGTCGATGATTGCAACGTCTGCTTTACCACCTGCCACTGCGGTGCCCGCCTCAATCGGAGTTTTAAAGGTGAGCACTTTGGCACCCTTAACCTCGTCGTTTGCATAAAGGTCAGCGGTGGTGCCGCTTTGCACTGCAATGGTTTTGCCTGCAAGGTCGGCAGCTGTTTTGATGGTGTCATTCCCCGCTGCGACTACCATTAAAAGTCCATTGGCCGTATAGCTTTGCGAAAAGTCAATGTGGGTAGCGCGCTCTTCATTGGCCGTCATGCCGGCTGCAATAAAGTCACCTTTTCCACTTTTCAGTGCATCAATTAAAAGGTCAAAGTTCATATCAATTACTTCCAGCTCAACCCCAAGGTCATCTGCTACCAGCTGTGCCAAATCGATATCCACGCCTGCGGGCTTTCCGTCATCGCCCAAATATTCATATGGGGGAAAGCCGGTTGAGGTGAGCATTACGATTTTGCCTTTTTGTTTAATGGCATCCAGTGTTGGGGTTTCGGATGCTGGGGCTGAAGTTACTTTAGAGGAATCCCCCGCCGATGCCACCGACGCGGTAGAGCTTGAAGTTCCACAAGCCACCAAAGAAATAGCCAGCGCACCCGCCAGCAAAGCTGCAAATATTTTTTTCATATTGTTCTCTCCCTTTTGTTCTTCGCATTGATGTTGTTGATGTGATGGTGCTTATTATAGTTGCATTTTTATGCTAAGTCAATGTATTTTTATTATATTTGTGAAAATATACAACTTTTGGCGAAATTAATGAATATATATTCTAAATATCACTATTTTTTAAAATATATATTGAATTATTTATGCATAAAGTGATAATATATTCTAAAATTACAAAAAACAAAAGGACGTGAAGTAGTTTTGAATACCTATTATAATTCTTTATTGCAAGTAGATTTGAATAAAATATCATCTAATTGGAAAACCATACAGTCCGCTTTGCCGGATCACTGCCAATGCATTCCGGTATTGAAAGGCAACGCCTACGGTGCAGGACTGGTACCGGTTGCAAAAGCATTGTACGCCTCGGGCGCAAGCTTTTTAGCCGTCGCCCAGGTAAGCGAAGGGATATTACTGCGCAGCGCCGGGCTGAAAGATGCCGAAGTATTCGTGTTAGGTGGTGTTCCGCAGCCACTGCTTGCAGCTGCGGTTTCTCATCGTATCGGGCTTACTTTATTTTCTGCGGCCACCGCCTACGCGTTGGAGGCTGAATGTGCCCGCCAGCAGGTCAATGCTTTCCCTGTACAAATCAAAATTGAAACCGGTCTGCACCGAAATGGCGTGCTGCCCGGCGAAGAGTTGGATAAATTGATTGAGGCTTTGCGTAATTGCCCGCATCTTAAAGCAGCCGGGGCATTCAGCCATTTTGCCGAGGGCGAAGTATACGGCAGCCCCTTAACTATGTGCCAGTTTGCAGAGTTTCAGCGAGGTGTCGCACAGCTCAAATCTGCCGGTATCTGCCCCCCACTTTTGCACATTTGCAACAGTGGGGCAAGCGAATGGTTCGACGAGGCCATCTGCACCGGCGTGCGCATTGGTCGTCGGCTTTATATGGATAGCCAGAAACACCCCGGCGAGCACGGTGCGATTGCAGAAGCCTGCTGCTGGCAATCCAGCGTGACCAATCTTCGCACCTTAGCCCCCGGCGAAACACTCGGCTACGACGGTGCCTGGACAGCTCCCCGTGCCACCCGCGTTGCGGTGGTTTGCGTGGGCTATGCAGACGGTCTTTGTCCTCAACTGGCAGCTGCACATGCGCCGGTACTCGTTGGAGATTGCCGGGCGCCGCTTCTTTCCACCTGCATGGATCAGTGCTTTGTGGATGTTACCGATATCTCGTGCCAGATTGGCGATGTGGTAACCTTTTTTGGTGAGAGCGCAGGCGGCGTTCATCTTTCTGCCCAAGAGGTTGCGGGCTTGATTGGGGATGAGGGCGTGTTTTTGACCAGCCTGCTGACAGCCCGTGTGGGCAGAATTTATCTCGGCCTTGGCACTTCCGCTTAAGCCCGTCCCCTATACTTGCATTTTCCGCGTTGGCGAATTCTCTTTGCCTTCCCAGGAGGGTGCTTTCAGCTCTGCATTCCTTTTGCAGACATGTTTCAGCCGCCTAGTGGTTTTGCTGTGAACATCACAAGCTAAAAGCATCTCTTTGGTTTCCACCAAGTGGACTGAACGCTTTAGATTTACCTGCCGCAAAAAATAAAACCCGTCAGCATTATGCTGGCGGGTTTTATTGGTTAGGAAAATAGTTTTGAGCAAATACAGCACAAAGCATTTTAAGGCTTCGCACTTTTTTTACATTTTAATCTTGCCGATTAGTTTTTTCACAGGTGCGGGGGCATTCTGCATAATGCCTACTCGATGTGCGTCTTGCGGAAAGCAAACCAAGAAATCGCCCGGGTACAGAGTGCAAACTACACCTTTGGTGCATGTAGCAAAGCTGATGTCTTGCGTCTGATTATAAGGCGTTGTTTCAGCAGTTTCAGCAATATCTGCCACTATAATAGTCTCGTTGCCCTCCAATATGTAATGTACATCTGCAAAGTTGCGATGCAATTCAAACCGGCATTCCTCAAGTGGCTTAGTGGTAAATTGAGCAGGGTTTACAAACACTTCACCCTCACGCAACTGCATTGGGGCTTCCGGCATCGTTTGAACAGTCTGCTCTGCCATATATTCCAGAACCTGCGTAAGGTCTGCCATCTGCCGGTAGCTGTCGCGGTGTGCAATGTTATCTAAAATCATATCCGTCTCCTGCGCGTCGGCGCCAAATTTTCGTTACTTACGGCAGATTCTAACACCTGCTGCCTTTAGCTTTGAAAGCGCGGGGGCATCTCCAACAAGCGTCACGTCAGGGTGGAATTGCAGAATAGAACACGGAACGCCCGGCTCCACAGGGCCTGCAAAGCTTCGGTAAACCGCCTCTGCTTTTTCTTTACCCGATACTGCGAGCAAAATCTTTTTCGCCCCCAGAATGGTCTTAATGCCCATTGTAAACGCCTGTCGCGGCATAGATTCTCTGCTCTCAAAAAAGCGGGTATTGGCCTCTATGGTACTTTCAGTCAACTCGACCAGATGGGTTTCTTTCGCAAAGGCAGCAGCCGGCTCGTTAAAACCGATATGCCCATTATGCCCCAGCCCTAAAAGCTGCAAATCAATACCGCCAAGAGATGCAATCAGTGCTTCGTAGCGAGCGCACTCTTTGGCCGCATCTTTGGCAAGGCCGTTCGGCACATGTGTCTGCTGCGGCAAAATATCGATATGGTCAAACAGATTTTGCTGCATAAAATTCCGGTAACTCTGTGGATGGTCCGGCGCAAGGCCGTGGTACTCATCCAAATTTACCGTTTGTACTTCTGCAAAGCTTAAATCTCCTTTGCGATACCACTCGATAAGCTGACTGTAAATACCCACCGGGGTGGAACCCGTGGCAAGCCCCAATACCGAGCGCGGATTTAAAAGAACCTGTGCAGAAATTAAATTTGCGGCACAGCGGCTCATTTCCTGGTAGTCCGCTACTTCGTAGATTCTCATGTTGCTGCTCTTTCCTTTCTGCCGCTGGCCTCTGCTTAAAGCAGCTCGCGGATTGCCGCAGCAATCATCTCTGCACTTTCTTTTGCAACTACGCGACCTTTTTCGGTCAGCCCGGCAAGCGGGGCACGCACATCACCGATATCGGGGCCACCATGCTGGCGCAGCACTTCCTTCATCACAGCATACAAGTTGCAGTCTGCGGAAAACACATGGTAAATAATACGGCAGACCTCGTTTTGAATCACCCGCGCTTTTTCCATTTCGCCTTTGTGATAAAGCGCGTAAATTCCCAAAAACAGCTCTGGCATTACCGCATAGGTGCCGCCAATTCCACCGCACGCACCTGCGGCAAGGCCAGAAAGCATCTGCTCGTCGGGGCCATTGAAAACCAGCACCTCTTCATCATGCCACATCTGGATATCCTGCACCGGCATGGAGGAGTTTTTGACGCCGAGCAAACGCGGGTTTTGCTTCATTTTACGCAAAAGGGATACGCTTAGGCTAACCCCCGCAAGCTGCGGAATATTGTAGATAACGAAGGGGGTATTGGGCGCGGCATCCGAAATGTCATTCCAATATTTTGCAATATCATCTTCCGGCAGGTGAAAATAAATCGGCGGGATTGACGCAATGGCGTCCACGCCGAGCGCTTCGGCATGGGCAGCCAGCAGCTGGCTATCTGCGGTGTTGTTGCAAGCAACGTGGGCAATTATCGTCATCTTGCCGCCCACTTCTTCCATCACTGCCTGCAACACCTGTTTGCGTTCTTCCACGCTTTGGTAAATACATTCCCCGGAAGAGCCGCCCACATATAGCCCCTGAACGCCTTTTTCCAGCAGATAGCGCGCCAGCTGTTTTACCCGCGCAGCACTTACCTTGCCCGCCTCATCATAGCAGGCATAAAATGCGGGGAAAACGCCCCGATATTTCTCATAATTCATTTTCTTCTCCTTAATTCACACACGGGCAAAGTATCCCGCTTTTTTCTTTAGCCCTTAACCGCACCCATGGTAATGCCTTGGGTAAAATACTTTTGGAACACCAAAAAGACAACAATAATCGGAATTGCGCCCAGCGCGGCACCTGCCATAATTAGGCCATAATCGGTAGACATCTCTGCCTGCAAGCCTGCAATGCCAAGCGCAATGGTTTTCACCTCTGTTTTGTGCAGCATCACCAGTTGCAGCGGGTACTCATTCCACGCATTAATAAACGTAAAGATGGCGAGGGCACCGATACCTGGTTTGATAATGGGAACAACCACGTCCCAAAACGTGCGAAGCTCCCCTGCGCCGTCAATGCGCGCCGCTTCCAGCAAGGAGGTGGGTATTGTTTCAGAAAATTGTTTCATCAAAAACACGCCGAAAGGCCAGCCCACCACCGGGAAAATAACCGACCAGGCCGATTCAGAAAGGCCAAGCGTTTTGGCAAGGGTAACGAGCGGAATGAGAATGACCTGTTTGGGCAATGCCATTGCACAGACAAACAGCCCGAAAATGATAGCCTTGCCATAAAAATTCTTTTTCGCCAACACATATCCTGCAAGCGACGCCGTTACGCAGGTAAGCAACATTGCCATAACCGAAATGAAAACGCTGTTATACAGCCATTTAATAGCGGCTGGCAACCGAAATGAGGAGCCGAACAATTCCCAGGTGACCTGCATATTAAACAGCTTTTCATAGTTAACACTGGTTGCTGCACGAGGCCACCATTGAATTGCCTCTCCTGCCTTTAGCAGAATATCGCTTTTTTCTTTCACAGAACCGGTTATAATCCAGTACAGTGGAAACATAAACAAAATTGCAAGCACAATAAGCAACACGACGCAAACCATAAAATAGGGGGATTTTTTATTTATTTTCATTGTCTTCTCTCCTTATTCTGTGGTTCCGCCCTTCATCACCTTGAACTGCAAAGCGCTGAACAGGGCGATGACGAGAGCCAGAATAACACCCATTGCATCGGCATAGCCATACTGGTAGGTTTTAAATGCGGTTTCATACAGCAGGTACATGACGGTACTGGTGTGATAGTTTGGCCCCCCGGAGGTGAGCAGCTGAATCAGTGCAAAGCACTGGAACGAGTTGATGGTTGTGATTACGACAATATAAAGTGTAGTTGGCATAATCGACGGCCATTTAATTTTCCAAAAAGTTTGATGGTTCGTTGCGCCATCCACCTCTGCTGCCTCTACCAGCGATTGATCAACATTGCCGAGTGCCGCAACATACAGCACAATGGGCTGCCCAATAGAGGTGGTAAATAGGATAATTAGAATGCACCAGATTGCGGTGGTAGAGTTACCCAGCCAGTCGATGCCTTTTTCAAGCAGGCCCATAGATGTGCCGACGTGGTTAAATAGTCCGTTATAGGTATTGAACATCCATTTCCATACCACAACTACCGCGACAGAGCCGGTAACAACAGGCAGGTAAAAAACACAGCGAAAGAAGGAGCGCACTGTCGCGTGCATCCGGTAGATTGCCGTACTCACCCACAAGGAAAAAGCCGTAACGGCCGGAACCGCGATGAGTACGATGAAAATGGTGTTCCAGGCGGAGCGCAAAAACTTGGGGTCTTGAAAGAGGCGTATGTAATTATCAAACCCGACAAATTCGCTGCCCCCTAAATGCGAGTTGGTAAAACTGGTGACAAACCCCATCACCATTGGCGTAATGACAAAGCAGGCAAAAACAGCAAGCGCAGGCAGCAAAAACAAATAGGCCACCATCGTTTCTCTGCGTCGGATTGCCCTACTTTTTGCGGCGACGGAATGCGCCATAACACACCCTCCTTTAGGAGTAAAACAGCCCCCTCCCCCGCAATTGAGGGAGGAGGCTGTTTTTTCGTTTCAATTATGGTTTTTGGCTAAAACTAGCTTTTATTGGAATTGGTAATGTAGGTTTGCACCTCAGTTGCTACATCGCCGCCCTGGAAGATGCGCTGCAGCATGTTCCACCACTCAACACGCATATTTGCAAAGCCCGGAGCGGTGTTATAGTAATCGCCGTAGTACTTCGTCCAGTTGGAAAGAAGCACCATTTCTTCATTGCCTTCATACAGGTTGCCAAAGGAGGCGCGAACCGGGAATGCACCGGTCTGTTTCACACTCTGGGGGCCCCACTCGGAATCATCGCAAGCAAACTGCAGGAATTTTTTAGCTGCGTCTACCTTAGCGGCATCACCATTATCAAATACGCAGAAGCCGTTGACAAGGTACTCAAGCACCGGTACGCCGTCCTCAGAGGGGAACGGAACCGAGATTGCGGTGTAATCTTCAGAAGCATAGTTTTTAGAGTCGGAAGTGCCCCAGCAGAAGGTCGTTGCGCTGGTTTCTGCCTGGAACTCCTGCAAGGCGTCTGCTGCTGCATAAGACATGCCTGCGTCGAGGCTCTTGTTTTCCACCATGTCCTGAAGAAGCGTCAGGGCTTTGATGCCGTTTTCGTCAATATTCCATTTGCCATCTTTATCAATAATAGTGGAAGAATACAGGTTGTTGACAAGGGCACGAGTGCCTTGGTCACCGCCCTGTGCGCCACAGTAAACGATGCCGGGGGTTTGTGCCACGCCTGCATCACGCAGTGCTTCGCACATTTTCACAAAGTTTTCCGTCGTCCAGGTGCGGTCGCCTTCGAGGTTGACATATTGCAGTGCGTCAGCCTTTTCGAGCATCTCTTTGTTCAGCCCCATGTAGAACGGAGCGGAAGACAGAGGATACATGTAAGCGGTGCCGTCTGCTTTGCAGGCATTCAGCAATTCTTCGTTGTTTACATCCTTTACAAAATCCGCATTAAACATATCATCAAGTGCAACCAATTTGCCTGCGCGGCCGTACTCGATAATGCGGCCCGGTGCGTCGAACAAAATATCGGGAGCTGTGCCGCCCTCAATGGCGGAAGCCAGTGCCTCGGGGCCGCTGGTAAAATCAATGGTGACTAGCTCGATAGTAATTTCGGGGTTTTTTGCCGTGAAGGCATCCGCTACCTTTTGTGCGTAAACGCCATCTGTACCAAATGTGGGGAATGTCCACCAGGTTAGCTTGACCGGCTGCGCCGCTGCGGACGAGGCCGCCGTGCTGCCGGCAGGGGCACTGGATGAGCTGCTGCCGCAACCCGCGAAAGCAGACATTGCCATGAGCGCGCTAAGTGCGAGTGCAATAAATTTTTTCATGGGATTTCCTCCTTTTAAATCTTAATTCTTCTCCAAAGTTTTCGCCGCGTGGCGAATCTCTCTGTCGTGATTGTATCGACAAACCGGGTGGTTTGTCAATAAGATTCTGAAAAAAATTTTTATATTTAATAATTTTTGGTATTTCTTTTCAAAAACCTAAATTTTTTATTGCACTTTGACCAAAATGTTTTTTGTCATGCTAATTTTTTACGCATTTTTCGCCAAAAAACAGCAGCTACCGGTTAAGGTAGCTGCTGTTTTTTATATATGCTTTTCTGAAAGAACATCTGCAATCTCTTGGCGATGGATTTTACAGCACTCCATATCTCTGCGGCACATCTCTGACATTAAAATATCCAGCAGATAAATTTGCGAAATACGGGCGGCAGCGCTCCCCAGTTGTAAGGGGTTTTCGTTCGAGCCGCACTGCAGCACAATGTCTGCCCCCGCAGCACCCGGAGAATTTGGAAAGCGAGTAACCAAAATAAAGGTGGTTCCCCGTTGGCGCGCCACAGGCAGCAGCTCTATTAAGTCACGCGTTGCACCCGAATAGGAAAAATAAAGCACTGCGTCCTTGTCGGTTAAATGGGTGGCAGCCATGCCTTGCATGTGCGAGTCTCGCACCGGAAAAAAGCCTCTAAACGCCGTGGAGAATAGATTTGCTGCCTCTTCCGCCATAATCATGGTACCGCCCTGCCCCATGCAAAGAACCGTATTTGCTGCCAGCAGCACATCCGCTGCTTTGCGGATTGCTTCTGGCTGAATCAGCTCACGGGTTTGCGCCAGGGTTTCTACTGCCGCGGTATACAGTTTGTGACACATATCCGGAATGCTATCCTCCGGCATCACCTCACCAGAGAGCAGGCCCGGTGTGCCATGGCGCACCACGGTGGCTTTGGCAATTGCAAGCTTAAACGCATTATAGCCCCGGTAGCCAATCTGTCGGCAAAACCGCGAGATCGTCGCATCAGCAACGCCGCAGGCTACGGCCAGCTCTGAAATTGACAGGTATTGCACCTTTTGCTGCTGCACGACAACATAATCCGCCACCTTTTTTTCTGACGAGGTCAGTTGGTAGTAGCTATTGCTGATTCTGGTAAACACGTTGCTGTCCGGCATTGCTTCGCCACCCTTTCTTTCAGCCTTTTTCTTACTATTGCTCTGCTTTTTGCGCGTTCAGTATAGCATACATGAAAATTTTTTTCAATACAGCTGTTTTCGATGTTTTGTTTTTCCTCTCGTGACATTTTTGGCCGCAAATGCTATAATGGCGTCACCTAAGCAGTACTTGATACAGAATAGGTTGCGTTGCGGCTCACCGCTTCTTTGCTGCTTTGGGCAATTATTACGGATTCCGGGAGACTTTCTTCTCCCCTGCCGCTGCATACTTGCAGCGTTTTTTAAGGTGAACTATGCAGATATTTGACCCTAACAACACTTTTTTTCGCTGGGTGGCCTGGGCAACGGATATTCTGGGCCTCAGCCTGCTGTGGGCGTTCAGCTCGCTGCCTGTGGTTACAGCAGGGGCGGCTACTGCCGCTTTGTACGATAGTGTGCTGCACTATGTAAAGCCTCGTGAACCGGGCGCATTTCGAAATTTTTTCCGCACTTTTCGTGCGTCTTTCCGCACCACTGCGCTTTCTTCAGTATGCTGGGCACTGCTTTGGGCCGGGCTGCTTTTTGGGGCTCAGATACTATTACTCATGGCGCTCGCCGGGCACCGTGCAGCACTGTTGCAGCTGATTATTTTTTGCATTCTGCTGCTTATCCCCGCTGGCGTGGTCTGCTGGCAGTTTCCCCTTTGTTCCCGTTTTCCTATGCGCTTTGCCGAGCTAAATTTAAACGCTGCCCGTCTCACACTCGCCCGGTTGCCTGCTACATTGCTGACGCTTATCGTAACATTGGGTGGCCTTTGGCTTTGCTGGCGCTACTGGCTGCCAATCTTTTTCATGCCGGTGGTATGGGCTTTTCTGTGCTCGCTATGGATGGAACCTATTTTTGAAAAAGACGGACTCACATCAACAATTTGATCGCTTGTTTAACGCCGGAAGACCCGGCGTTTCTTTTGCTTGTTTCAGAAAATTATTTTCAATAGTTATATTTACATAAAATTTATTTTCATTTATTGTGGAAGCATACAAACTTTGCTGTAAGGGCTTCGCAAAGCTTGCAAGTGCCTGCCCTTCGTAGCTACAATAAGGCAAAAGGGATTTCGTGTGAGCGTTTTTTCACACGAAGCCTCCGGCGGATGTGCAGGGCGATTCGCTCGCTTTGCTCGCTCCCGCCCGATGCACGAAAATCATCTTATCCTTCTTTTGCTTCGCGTGGTAAGATGCGCACTTTTATTAAAATTTGTGCCGACGCGAAGCGGCGGAATGGATGATTTTTTATGACTGATAAAAATAAAGCCGTGTTAGACCGTTTGCAGGGTGGGCTGGTAGTATCCTGCCAGGCTTTGCCAAACGAGCCGCTCCATAGCTCTTATATCATGTCTCGCATGGCATACGCTGCTTTTCTTGGCGGTGCCGTCGGCATTCGTGCAAATACGGTGGCTGACATTACCGAAATTCGCAAAACCGTAGACCTGCCCATCATCGGTATCATCAAAGAAGTCTATCCGGACCATCCGGATGTTTATATTACACCTACTATGACAGAGGTGGATGCACTTGTCGAATGCGGCGTAGAGATTATCGCACTGGATGCGACCCGCCGCGTGCGCCCGGGTGGACGCAGCCTTGCCGACTTTTTCGGCGAAGTGCGCGCCAAATACCCCGAGCAGCTCTTCATGGCCGACTGCGCCGATTTTCAAGATGGCATGGCAGCTGCCGCAATGGGCTTTGATTTGATTGGTACAACAATGGCAAGCTATACCCCGTATACCAGTGGCTGCGAGCTGCCGCCCTATGGCATGATTGCAGACCTCGTGCGCGAGTGTGGCAAACCCGTGGTGGCAGAGGGTAATATCGGTACCCCTGCACAGCTTCGCCACGCAATGGACCTTGGCGTGCTCACCGTGGTAGTAGGCGGTGCAATCACACGCCCCATGCAAATTACGCAAAAATTTGTGGCGGCACTCCAATGAAGCAAGAACGTATCGCAGTATTAGACATCGGCGGAACCCGGATTAAAGCGGGCCTTTTTGTAGACGGGCATCTGACCGAACAACAAGAAACAGATACTTTGGCGGCTCAAGGCGCCAGCGCAGTGTTACACCGCGCAGCTACGCTTTTAGCGCAATTCATCCCCTTTGATGCAATCGGCATCAGCACTGCTGGGCAGGTAGATGTGCCGACCGGAACCATACGCTATGCCAATGCAAATTTACCAGGCTACACCGGTGCTGACCTGCGCGGATATTTTAACAAAAAATTCAATGTACCGTGCGCCGTTATCAACGACGCTTATGCAGCCGCACTGGGAGAAGGCGTTTGCGGTGCTGCCAAAGGGGTGGCCGATTACATTTGCGTCACCTATGGAACAGGCGTTGGCGGCGGCGTAGTGCTTGGTGGCAAGCCCTACTACGGCACCGGCGGCTCTGCCAATGTGTTGATTGGCGGCCTTGTCACCTGTCCTCAAGCACTGCGTGCCGGCGACCCTTTTGCGGGCACCTATGAGCGGTTTGCGTCCGCAACTGCGCTGGTTGCTTCTGCAAAGGCGCTGGACAATTCCCTGGTCAATGGTCGAGCGGTTTTTGCACGACTAGAGGAGCCTGCCGTGCGCGTTATAGTAGACAGGTGGATTGACGAAGTTGCTGCCGGGTTACTGAGTCTGCTGGCTCTCTTCAACGTTCCGATGCTGGTGCTCGGCGGAGGTGTGCTGGAGCAGCCTTATGTTATTACCGAGGTCGAAAAGCGGGTGAAAGCATTGGCAATTCCCGGCTTTGAATCTGCACAAATAACAGCCGCACAGCTGGGCAACACAGCCGGGCTGTATGGCGCATTTCAAACGGCACAGCAACTGCTTTCTGGTACTCCCTAAAACCCCGCTACCCACAAAAAATAAATTCATTTACAAGCCGTCGGTTTTCTTTTACGCAAACCGACGGCTTTTTCTTTAGGATAATGGCTTTTGATTACTAGGTAAACCGAGCAATCTGTGGGTTGAGCAAAACCCGGTTTGCTCAACGTCTGCTTCGCTGAAAATATTTTTTGCTCTGCAATGGTATCTTCCCTGCGAACATATTCTAAATCAGGTCACAACGCTCGGTACTGGGCAGCATGGCCGCTCAAGGTTCAATCAATTACAAAAAGCCTTTGCCAAGACAATAAAGTCGGCAAAGGCTTTTTGTTTCTACAAGTTGCTCGGCGCACACGCTGTCTATGAACCCGTAGATTATTCTGTCATAAAGTGCTTGTTTTTGCTGTAAAGTTCAGAGGCTCGGAATCGCTGCTGTCCAGTAATGCCATCTCGCAGACATCTACTCAAAAGCTGCGTTTCGGCAACATCTGTAATGCCCTCTAAGCGGCGTATGCCTTGCCGCGCGTAACTCGCTGCCGAAAAAGGCAATAACGGTTGCAACGCGCTGCGGGGGCCTGGAACCTGTTCTATTTTTTTTCGTAGCATGGTGCAAACAAAGCACAATATTCCACCTTCCAACGGGGAGCTGAATTTTTTGTCACATTCCTGTGCCTCTGTCAGTGCTTTGGCAGCCTCCTCTTCCTGTCCATTTTCTGCGCGATAATAGGCGCAAAAAGCAGCCGCTGCGGTTCGTCCCCAAATCTCGCCTGTTATCCGCGCCTGCCGGTAAGCTTGCTCAAAAAGTTCACTTGCATGCAGGTGGTCCTCCATTAAAAATGCAGCACGCCCATAATGTACCAAAATCGATACGGCACCAGGCCAATTTTTGGTGTCAAGCAGTGCAATGCTTTTCTTGAAATGGGTACAGGCCGTGGCGTAGTCTTGCTTTTGGCGGCAAAGTCTTCCGTAGTCGCCATGTGCAGCTGCCATCTGCACCCGCATGGCTGGCGTATCCGGCAGTGCTTTTAGCGCATCAATTGCTTCCAGGTAATAATAACTGCTTTTTTCGTATTCTCCCCGCAAGCAAAAGCAAGCACCCCGCAATCGCTGGAACTGTGCTGCAAGCGCAGGGTTATGGTCTTTTTGCAGTAGCCGCATACCAGCCATAGTGTAGCGCTCTGCCTGACTTGCAGATTGCTGGTACAGTGCTGATACTGCCAGCAAGTAGCAGGCATGAACCATCACAGAATGTTCACGCTCACGCCCTGCTGCGCTCAATGCACCCAGTAGCTCGGCCCCTTCTTCCCAATTGCCATAAAAAAGCGCAAGGCGTCCTCTAATCAAAATCAGCTCATTTTTCAGACTTTCTATAACCTGTGCATTTTTTTCAGTCTGCCGCAAGTGGGCAAATTTTTCTGAAATATGATGCAACTCTTGCTCTATTTGTGCTGCCGGCACAAAAGGCGCTGGATCTCCTGTATACAGCGGAAAAGCTTCACAGCTGCGCGCGCTTTCCTGGTTTAAAGCCCGCACTTGGCAAGCGAGTGCGCGCAGTGGTTCTCCGGCGCGTTCAAAATGCCATGCCGCGCGGCGGCAGGTGTTGCTATTCTCCGGCAATTTTGCTTCGCACAAAAGCTCTGCAATCTGGTGGTGCAAAGGAGTTCTTTGAAAATAATTCAATCTGTCGTACACCAATCGTCGAATACGCTCGTGCGAAAATCCATAAGCAATATCGTCACTTGAATTGTACTCTTCAATTAAGCCTTCCTGCAATAACGTTTCCAGACCTTGCGCAAGGCTGCCATTTTCTTTACCAACGAGCTGCAGCAGTATCCGGCAAGGGGCATCCTGTCCAAAAACCGCAAGCATTTCTGCCATGTGTAAGGCATTGTCATCCAAGCCGTTAAGCCTTTCCAGCAAAATGTCGTTTAAAGCTTGCAACGTTTGGGTTACGCTTTTGCTACGCTGATAAGCTCGGATTAATTCCGTAAGTAAAAACAAGTTGCCGCTGGTTTCTTCATAAAATTGTGCTTGCAGCTGGGTTGCCACCTCTTGGCCAAGCTCGTTTTCCAGCAGCGCTGCCGTTTGAGTTTTGGTCAGCGGCATCAGTCGATGACGCAATAGCAGGCCATCCGCTACTGCGCTTTCTAAAAATTCTTCCGTTTTGCGACTGCTATGGCTTCTGCTGCTCAGCAGCATCATCACATTTTCCGCCGCAAATCCGCGCAGCAGTTCTTCCGCGAGCAGAAGGCTATCTTCGTCAATCCATTGTAAATCTTCAAACACAAAAAGCAGCTTGCGACGCCGTACCAATACAGAAATTAAATAAAGCACACTTTCTTTTAAAGATTGGTCTAGATGTCGCCACCCGCGGTCTGGCAAAAAACCATTCGGGCTTTTCTCTTTTTTAAAGCTAAAGAAAGTCTGTTCCAGCCGGGCTTGCATCGGTTCTGGCAGCAATAAATTCTCACTTTGCACCGTCTTTGCAATGGGCAGCAACACCTTGTTCCACAGCGCTAGCGGCACCGTTTTCTCTGCCTGCAAACAAGCCGCCCGCACTACCAACGCAGAACTCAGGTCCACATTGTGCAGCACCTTGTCGATAATCTCACTTTTGCTGGTACCCATTTCGCCCACTACAAGTTGAGAGCAATGTCGGGAAGTGCCTGAAACAAAGGCCGCTGCTGCGTCACAAAGAGTGCCAAAAAGGCCTTCTCGCCCAATTAAAACGGGCAGTTTTCGTTCTTGCGTCGGTTGCGTAGTTTCATTCCACTCATTCATTACCTCATAGTAAAGCAGCGTTGTGCTCTCCATAGGCTCAGCGCCCATTTCTTCACACATAAGTTCTTTAAAATGTTGATAAATCTGCGCTGACTTCGGATACTGCCGCATTTGCCGCCAAAGCTGCATCAAAAACACACAAACATCTTCGTTTAGCGGGTCTTCTTGCTGATATATTTCTGCCCAGCTTACCGCTTGCTCAAATGCTTTTTCTTCGAATGCTTGACGCGCACACGCCCCCACCCTTTGCAAATACTGGTTACGCAAACGGTCACGTGTGCTGCTAAGCCATTCTTCGTAAGAAAACGCCTGCTTTACGGCAAACCCTTTTAAAAACAGACCTTCATAAGAATCGGTGTTTTGTTCTCTTGTGAATTTATCATAATCACATTCGTACACCCATTCCGGGTTCACGATAATCACCGATTTTTGTGGTGAAAGCAGGAATTCTCCTCCCAATACCTTTTTAATTGTGTAAAGCGTATTGCGCAGATTTTTCAGGCCTGCAGCTTCGTCATGGCTTTCCCACAAAAGGTCAATCAGCTCTTGTCGCGTTGCGCTGCGCTGCACCAACATATAATAAAAAAGCGCCTCCGCCCGACGGTACGGAAAAACGATTAACCGCCCGTCCAGTTCTATGCTTGGCGTTTTTAACAGAGAGATCTTCAGCATGCAAAACCCTCCTGAAAGCTCATTTTATTTAGTATAGCGTTTGCTGCAAATTTTGTCGAGCACGGTTATTTCTTCGCTTGCGCCCCTTCCGGTTGCAGGGTATAATGAACTTGTAAATATTTCGTTAAGAGATGCAATTGTAAGGGAGGTTGTTTTTTTGGACGCTGCAAAAAAAGTGATGGAGTGCGTGCCGAATTTCAGTGAAGGCCGCGACCTGCAAAAGGTAGAGCAAATCGTCAACGCGTTCCGCGCCAAGCCTGGTGTAAAACTGCTGGATTACTCTACCGACGCAGACCATAACCGATGTGTCGTTACTGTTTTGGGCGAGCCGGAAGCCTTGAAAGCCGCTGTCATCGAAGCTGTTGGTACTGCGCAGCAGCTTATCGACATGAACCACCACGAAGGCGCACATCCACGCATTGGCTGCGCCGATGTCATCCCTTTTATTCCGGTGAAAGGCTGCACCATTCAGGATGCAGACGAAATCGCCCGGGCTACCGCCCAAGCCATTGCAGAACGCTTTGCACAGCCTGTTTACTTATACGAAAAATCCGCTTGCGCCGCTTATCGTGCTGAAATTTCAGCAATTCGCAAGGGGCAGTTTGAAGGTCTTTCCGAAAAAATGAAAGATGCGCGCTGGAAGCCGGATTTCGGCCCAGAGAAACCGCACCCGACCGGCGGTGCCACCGCAGTTGGCGCACGTATGCCACTGGTTTGCTTTAACATCAACCTTGATACCCCAAACGTTGAAGTTGCCCGCAAAATCAGCCAGCGTGTGCGTAGCATCAATGGCGGTTATCACTATGTCAAAGCCATGGGTATCTCACTGGATGAGCACGATTTCGCGCAGGTAACTATGAATCTTACAGATTACACTCAAAGTGCTTTATACAGCGTGTTTGAAGCAGTAAAAATGGAGGCCCGGCGCTATGGCGCAAGGGTGATGGGCAGCGAAATAGTCGGCATTGTGCCAATGCAGGCGCTCATCGACTGCGCCCAATACTATCTGCAAATTGATGAGTTTTCGATGGATCAGGTGTTAGAAACACATTTGTGATACTATATAAAAGAAAAGCCGCCAGACGCAATCGGTCGTCCGGCGGCTTTCTTTTATGCGATAACTTGCTGCCGGTATCGCACTAGCAGTTTTGCCAGCAAGCTAATGGTCAAAAACTGCACCGGGGCTACCACAGCACATTGCAAAATGCGGGTTCCCAACAGCACTATATACGGTGTGCCATACAGCATTGATATCCAGAGTGAATTCAGCAGTAAGCTGCCCGCAAGCTGTGTGGCAGTAACTGCCGTAAACATTCGTAACGGCGTTTGGACTTTGTGCAGCAACAGGCCAAAGCAAACGCCACACAGCATTGCTGTCAGCGTAAAACCGGGAAAATATGGCCCGATGGGAATTAGCACAGCGCCAATAAAATCGCCTATCCCTGCTACTGCGGCAGCTGCCTTTGCCCCATATAAAATTGCTGCGATAACCACCGGTACAAAGCTGAACCCTATTTTAAAATTCCACGCAGAAACCGAACAAAACCGAGACAGTACAATCTGGGATGCGATTAATAAGCTCAGGGTTGTCAGCAGTTTAATGTCTAATTTTTTCATTGCAAAACCTCCATGCAACAGGTGCCACAGCAGGAAGCATGCTCTTGCCCGTGGCAGCGGAAGCGAACCAGCACCGCAAGGTGGTTTGCCTTTTCGTTCTGCAGCAACCTCCCATCTGCAGACACTTAACGCGCTGATTCTACTCTGTCCAGTGAACTTTAATTGATAGAAACACTTAGAATAATCCGGAGATGCGCCCTTCGTCATCAACGTCAATCTTATCCGCAGAAGGCACTTTTGGCAAACCAGGCATCGTCATAATATCGCCTGTTAGGGCAACCAGGAAGCCCGCACCGGCAGATACCTTCAGGTTGCGAACCGTAATTTTAAATCCGCGCGGCGCACCCAAAAGCTTTGCTTCGTCCGAGAAAGAATATTGTGTTTTCGCCATGCAAATGGGTAGATTACCATACCCCAGCTCGGTAAGCTGCTTCATCTGTTTTTTTGCGCCGGCAGTTAAAACCACACCGTCCGCATGGTAAATACGCGTCGCAATGGCATTCAGCTTTGCTTCGATGGTATCGTCCACATCGTAGCAATATGCAAATTCGTTGGGCTGCTCACAAAGACGAATCACTTCTTCGGCAAGTGCTACGCCGCCTTTGCCGCCTTTGGCCCAAACTTCGCTTAGCGCGACATTCACGCCCATGGCGCGGCATTTTTCTTCCACCAGGTTCAGTTCGGTTGCTGTGTCGGTGGGGAACGCGTTGATTGCCACAACACACGGCAGCCCAAAAACCGTCGTCACATTTTCTACGTGCTGCAAAAGGTTCGGCAGGCCTTTTTCAAGAGCATCCAGGTTTTCAATGCCGAGGTCCGCTTTTGCCACACCGCCGTGATGTTTAAGCGCACGTACCGTTGCGACGATAACCACGGCACTCGGTGCAAAGCCACCGGCACGGCATTTGATATCGATAAACTTTTCTGCACCGAGATCCGCACCAAAACCAGCTTCGGTTACCACATACTCGCCAAGGCGCAGGCCGGTTTGCGTAGCGGAAATTGAGTTGCAACCGTGCGCGATGTTGGCAAATGGCCCGCCGTGAATCAGTGCGGGGGTATGCTCAAGTGTTTGCACGAGGTTGGGTTTGATTGCATCTTTCAGCAAGGCCGTCATAGCACCTTCCGCATGCAGGTCATGCGCGGTAACCGGTTTATCGTCATAAGTATAAGCCACCACCATTTTGGCAAGTCGCTGCTTCATATCTGCAAGGTCGGTGGAAAGGCAAAGTACCGCCATGATTTCAGAGGCAACTGTGATGTCAAATCCATCCTCACGGGGCACGCCGTTTGGCTTGCCGCCAAGGCCGCAGATGATATTGCGCAGTTCGCGGTCATTCATGTCCATGACGCGTTTCCATACAATGCGGCGCACGTCAATATTCAGTGCATTACCCTGCTGAATGTGGTTATCCAGCAGCGCGGCCAGCAGGTTGTTGGCAGCGCCGATGGCATGAAAGTCGCCTGTGAAATGCAGGTTGATATCTTCCATCGGCACAACTTGGGCATATCCCCCGCCCGCAGCGCCGCCCTTTACGCCAAACACGGGGCCAAGCGACGGCTCACGCAGGCAAAGTACTGTTTTTTTGCCAAGGTGGCTCAGTGCATCTGCAAGGCCAACACTCGTGGTTGTTTTGCCTTCTCCCGCTGGAGTGGGGTTAATAGCAGTCACGAGCACCAGCTTGCCCTTGCAGGGCATATCTTTAATAGCGCGCAGATCCAGTTTTGCTTTGGTGTGCCCATACGGCTCTATTTCGCTTTCTTTCATACCAAGCTTTTCTGCAATCTGCCCAATCGGCAGCATACTTGCTTCCTGTGCAATTTCAATATCGGTTTTCATAAAACAGCCTCCTTTAATTTTTTGGTTGCAGGCGCTTTTCATTTCGCCCGCTTTTAGATGCAAAACGCCCGTAGGTAGCACAGGCAGCCACCCACGGGCGTCGCTGAGTCGTAAAACGATGACTATAAATACGTTGTTTTAGAGCGGCACGATCTCTGCCACCATAAAGGCTGAGGATTTACTGCACTTTAAGCTGGGCCAAGCGGAAAAGTGAGAAACCAAAACCGCTTCTTTATCCGAAACAGCACATACCTGCCCTTCGATTTCGAGCATGCCTTCTCCATAAACACAATAAAGAACCAGTACTTTGTTTTTGGATATTCTCACAAGCTGCTGCGGCAATTGCAACACGGCGTTTTCTGCCACTTGTAAGCAGCAAAGGCTGCCTTCGCAACGTCCTTTGCGCAGCATCAGGTTAAAATCCGTGCAGGTTCCGCGTGCGTGGGTTGCATCAGCTCCATCAAAAAGGTGAATTTCAAAAGGAGCCAGCGAGCGTTCTACACCACCATTATGAGAGAGATTCATTTCTCCCTGTAGCGGTGAAATATACCGGATATAGTCTTTAAGCGGAGTAAAGTCCGACTCTGGCAGTGTCACTGTCGCAGAGCTGATGCGCCACAAAAAGTCGCGGTCTGCATAAACAGCTTCGGCAGGACCTATAGCAAGCTGCGTTGTGGTACCGCCGCTCCAGTTGCTTACCGCAAAATCTTCCGGCGTAATTTTGTGAAGGACAGACGCCATGCAAAGCACTCCTTTCTTGCAGTAAGTTTTATAGAGAATCCAGCACTTGCTGATAAATGTTATCGGCCAGCGGCAAAGCTTTCTCCAGCAACTGTTCGCCATTTTTGCGGTACTCGCTGGTAAATGCTTCGTCTTTGATGCCGCCTATGTTAATCAGAACATTCAGCCAGGCTCCCTGAATTGCAGCTTTCAGACTAAGTGCTGCACATCCAAGATCACTTGCAGCGCTCGCATTGCTTTTACCTACCAGCTCTGAAGTCAGCTCCAGCGCGCGCAACGCAAGCTCCATCATTTCATAAGGGGTCTTAGTGCATGCTTTCAGTGCCTCTTGTAATGCTGCGGTGCGTGCCATTTTTTCTTCTTCGGTCGCTTTTGGCATGGCAAAAACAGCACTCACCCCATTGAAAGCTTCGGTATCTCGATCAATTACATCCAGGTACTGTACACGCAGCGCATTTGCTTTCTGCTCGCTTTCGCGCGCCAGCTCTTCATGCTCTGCATATTTTTTCTTTCCTACCGTCAGCGCACACACCATTGCGGTAAGCGCCGTGCCCAAAGCCCCCTGTAAGGCAGCAGCAGAGCCACCACCCGGTGCAGGTTCCGAGGAGGCCATCAAATCAGCAAATCCACGCACGGTATACTCGACAAGTTTCATTTTTTCTACTCCTTTGTCTGTAGTTAGCCAATCAGATGATTCTCCATGACCTGCTTGTGATAGTCAAAGTTTTCGATTTTCAGATAATACTCAGCGCAGTCAACCAGGGCTTTCGCTGGGGTAAGTCCAACCAGCTCGCTGCCAATAATAGGTACGCCCCAGCGCTCTGCTTCGGCACGGATTACCTCAAATACGCGATACAGCGGTGTTCCTTCGTAGTTGACCATGTTCATCGAAACCTGTGCTACATTGCGGTCTTCCAGCAGCAAGCCAATAGCTTTGCAGTATTTAAAGCCGCCGGAAGAACCACGAATCACTTTTGCAATATTTTTAGCAACCTGCACATCAGAGGTTCCAAGGTTGACGTTAAACGCAACCAAAGGCATACGTGCGCCAATGGCGGTGATACCTGCGGTGGGATGCATTTTGCGCTCGCCGTAATCTGGCGCCCACTCGGGTTGCAACAGTTTTTCCGGCATGCCCTCAAACTGGCCTTTGCGTACACTTGCAAGGTTGACACGGTCTGGGCTAGCTGCAGAATCTTCGTAGAGGAAGCTGGGGATTTTCAGTTCTTCCCAAATCCGCTGTGCAACGCGCTTGGAGATTTCCACGCACTCTGCCACGGTCATGCCAACGGTAGGCACAAACGGAATGACATCGGTGGCGCCCATACGGGGATGTGCCCCCTCGTGCTTTGTCATATCAATTGTTTCCGCAGCTTTTTTGCAAAGCTGGAATGCAACTTCTTCAATGCCTTCCGGTGAGCCAACCAACGTAAATACGCAGCGGTTATGCGTCGCATCCGACTGTACATCCATTAAGGTGCAGCCCGGTACGCTTTTTGCCACGTCTGCTAATCCGTCGATAACGGCCTGATTGCGGCCTTCACTAAAATTAGGGATACATTCTACCAGTTTTGCCATTTCAAATTTCCTCCTAAAATAATTATTACAACAATAAACCAGAAAGCAATCGCCTTACCAGATTAGCCTACAAATCCTTGTACAAAAGTTTTGATGAACCAAATGGTCTGCGGCTGATAAATAATGTCGACCAAAAATGCGCCAACGATGGGAACAATCATCATGGCACGGCGAGACATGCCGTATTGCTCGTTTACCGCTGTCATGTTAACAATAGCGGACGGGGTTGCGCCCAGGCCATGGCCGCACAAACCAGCGCACATAACCGCTGCATCGTAGTTTTTGCCAAGGATGCGGAACACGATAAAGTAGCTGACCAGCACCATAAAAGTAACCTGGCAGATAAGAACGATAAGTACGCCGCCGATGAGGCCTGCAAGTTCCCAAAGTTTCAGCGTCATAAGTGCAATCGAGAGATAGAGCGAAAGCATCACTTCGCCGATACCGTCTACCAATGCAAAATCGAATTTATAGAAGTGGAATTTTTCGTTGAGGTTACGAAGAATAACGGCGATAAACATTGCGCCGACATAGGTGGGGAAGCTCATGTTGATGAGTTTGCCAATCCAGCCGGAAACCATGGTGCCAACTGCCATGCAAACCAAAATAGCTGTGACGTTTTTCATAATATCAAGGCCGCTGAGTTTTTCTGCCGCCGCAGCATTGATAGAGTTGATGTCGGCATCAAAGTCTGCACTTTCATCGGGTTTCAAGTTGTATTTGACGATGAGGCGCCGCCCTACCGGGCCGCCAACGAGAACTGCGCTGATTAGACCAAAGGTTGCAGCTGCCACGCCGACCAGCGGTGCCGGTGCATAGCCCATCTCAGCAAAAGTTGTGCCGTAAGCGGTTGCTGCACCGTGTCCGCCAATCATCGAAATCGCGCTGGAAAGAAGTGCGTAGGGAGTTTCCAGCCCGACCAGTTTGCCCACGCCAATACCGATGATGTTCTGGAAAACAGAAATCACGCCTGCGACGAGCCAATAGATAATAAGTAAAAGGCCGCCTTTTTTCAGCAGTTTAAAGCTGGCCCCCAGCCCTACCGTAGTAAAGAACGCAAGCATAAACGGTGCCTGAAAGTAAGAATCAAACGAGAAAGAGAACGTTTTGGTCAGATGCCCGATAAATGTAATAAACATGAATAGGAAACCGCCCACCACTGGTGCGGGGATGCAATACTTGACCAGGAATTTCAATTTACTTTTCACAAAGTAGCCAACCAACAGCAGCACCGCCGCAAGTGCAACCGTCATCACCGCGTCTGTATTGATTGTCAGGACATTTTCGATGGTTTCAAAGCTCATTCTAATTACCTCCTCAAATCGTAAAGTCTTCCTCTGTGGAAGTCTGGAGCCGCCCAGCTTCCCCTTGCTTGCAGTATAACAAATGCGCGTCCAAAAAACGCCCAATTTTTTCAGATGCTTTATATGAGCAGGAAAATTAGTTATTATGTCCTTTTTAGCGTCTAAAAAATGTCACTTTCGCCCTCAAAATCTTGCTTGTTTTGCTTTTAAAATTAGACGCTTTGTTTTTTTCTTAAAAATAAGCCATTTTATTTTTGCAGGTATGTCCACTCTTCTCCCTCTATTTTTCTCAATGCCAATGCAACAAAAAGAAAAAAGAGATGCCATTAAAACAGGCATCTCTTTTTTGTCTTTATATCTATTTTGCTGCGCAATTATCTTTCTTCTCGGAAGTAAGACACGCCGAGGTGTGCAGGAGGCTGGTTTTCGCGGCTTTCGCGCATGCTGATGACCACCAGCACAATGATGGTAACCACATACGGCAGCATTTTAAATATCTCTTGCATGCTGACACTGAGGTTGGGGATGTAGTTGTGCACGATAAAAAGGCCGCCAAACAAAATGGATCCCAAAATGCTCACGTTGGGGCGCCACACTGCAAAGATAACCAGAGCGATGGCCAGCCAGCCGCGGTCGCCAAAGCCGTTGTTTGACCAAACGCCGCTTGCATAGTCCATAACATAATAAAGTCCGCCAAGCCCTGCCACCACACTGCCTACACAGGTAGCCGCGTATTTGTACAGGCTGACATTAATACCCGCAGCATCGGCAGTCGCCGGGTTTTCGCCCACAGCACGCAGGTGCAAACCAATACGGGTACGGTTAAGCACGTAGGAGGCAAGCAGCGCGATGATAATGGCTGCATAAACCAAAAAGCTATATGAAAAGAAGATTTTGCCGAACCAGCCAAGGTCATTTGCAAACGGCAGTGTCTGGCGGAAGCAGTTGCTGGTAGCTGTCAGGCTGATAGAAGGCATATCGCTTTTTGCCAGCTTAATCAGCGAGCCGCCAAAAAAGTTGCCAAAGCCCACGCCAAAGGTGGTCAGCGCAAGGCCGGTCACGTTCTGGTTGGCACGCAGCGTAACCGTCAGTACCGCATAGATGAGACCCATCAGCAGTGAGCCAAGAATCGAGCAAAACAGCGGAATGAACACTGCGAGAAACGGGTTGATGGCTGCGGGGCTTGCAAGCGACTGCTCATAGAGAAACGCGCCGATAACGCCACTGATGCCACCCACATACATGATGCCCGGAATACCGAGGTTGAGATTGCCGGATTTTTCGGTGATGATTTCACCGGTGGAGCCGAGCAGCAGAGGGATGCCCTGCACAACGGCACGCTGAATAAAAGTAACGAGCATTATGCATTCTCCCCTTTCTGTACGGTACGCGCTTTAATCGCGTAGTTGATAAAGAACTCACTGCCGATGATAAAGAAGATGATGATACCAGTCAGAATGTCCGAGAAGGAATCGTTCAAGCCAAACGTGGTGGAAATCTCCACTGCACCCTTCTGCAAAAAGACAATGAGAAACGAGGTCAGAATCATATACAGCGGGTTAAATTTAGCCAACCACGAAACCATAATCGCGGTAAAGCCACGCCCTGCGACGGTGTCGCGGGTAATGGTGTGGTCGGTGCCGCTTACCAGCAACAGACCGGCAATACCGCAGATAGCGCCCGAAAGCAGCATGGTGCGGATAATTACCTTTTTTACGTTGATGCCGATATAGCGTGCCGTGTTTTCACTTTCACCTACTACCGAAATCTCATACCCGTGTTTGCTATGGCGCAGGTAAAAATACATAAACACAGTAAGCGCAAGAACGACTAAGATATTCAGCAGATAGCTGTGGCCGCCGATTGCAGGCAGCCAGCCGATTTTGGTGGCGCGGTTGATAACGCCAATCTGCCCAGAGCCTTTGGGGACCGACCACTGGTAAGTAAAGAAAGATACCAGCTGGATGGCGATATAGTTCATCATCAGGGTAAACAGCGTTTCGTTGGTGTTCCAGTTTGCTCTGAAAAAGGCAGGGATAACCGCCCAAACCATACCGGCAAGAATACTTGCCGCAATCATCACGATAAACAAAACAGGGGTAGAAAGCGTTTCGCTGAAAAGAATCATACAGGCTGCCGTTGCAAGGCCGCCCACCAGCACCTGACCTTCTGCGCCGATATTCCAAAAACGCATTTTAAAGGCCGGGGTCACAGCAACACCCACACAAAGCAGCATTGCGATATTTTGAAAAAGGCTCCAGATACGGCGAGTGGTGCCGAAAGCACCGTCGATCATGGTGGCGTAAACGCCGATTGGGTTGAGGCCGGTGAGCAGCACAGTAATGATGCCGCTTACGACGAGTGCTGTCAAAACAGCACAGCCGCGGATGAGCCAGGCTTTCCACCAAACAAGAGCATCGCGCTTAGCGATATGAAAGCGCGGTTCACGCTTGTGTTTTTCGTTGTTATGCATTGCTGTCCCCTTCCTCGGTTTTGGTCATCAGCAGGCCCACCTGCTCTTTGGTTGCGCTGCGTCCGTCCACAACGCCGGTGATTTTACCGGAGCTAATTACCATAATGCGGTCGCAAAGCTCAAGCAGCACATCAAGGTCTTCACCGACAAAAACAACGGCCACGCCTTTTTCTTTCTGCTGGTTGAGTAGGTTATAAATAAGGTAAGAAGAATTGATGTCAAGACCGCGCACCGGGTAAGCTGCCATCAAAACAGTCGGGGCGGAGGCAATCTCTCGTCCGACCAGCACCTTCTGCACGTTACCGCCCGAAAGACGGCGCACCGGGGTGTTGGCATTCGGGGTAACAACGTCCAGCTGGTCGATAATGCGCTCGGCAAGATTGCGCGGGGCCTTGCGGTCCAGCATTGCCGATTTGCCCGAGCGGTAGCTGCGGAGCATCATATTATCGACGATATCCATATTGCCGACAAGGCCCATGCCAAGGCGGTCCTCCGGAACAAAGGAGAGGCGTACACCCAGTTCACGAATTTGCAGCGGAGTTTTGTCCCGCAGGTTTTCCACCGCACCGGTTTTGGGGTTGTGATAAAGAATTTCGCCGTTTTGCAGCGATTGCAGACCCGCAATGGATTCCAGCAGCTCGCGCTGTCCGCTGCCCGCAATACCTGCAATGCCCAGAATTTCGCCGGAGCGTGCAGTGAAGGATACGTCGTTGAGAATCTTCACACCGCTGCGATCCACGCAGTTGAGATGCTCTACAACCAGGCGATCCTGCGGATTTTCGGGTTCACTGCGATCAATGTTCAGCGAAATTTTCTTGCCAACCATCATCTCGGTCAGCTCTGCTTCGCTTGTTTCCGCTGTCTGCACAGTGCCGATGTATTCGCCTTTTCTAAGTACAGAAACACGGTCAGAAAGAGAAAGAACTTCATGGAGTTTATGTGTGATGATAACGATAGCTTTGCCAGTATCCCGCATGCGGCGCAAAATTGCAAACAGATTCTGCGTTTCCTGCGGGGTCAGCACTGCGGTGGGCTCGTCCAAAATCAAAATGTCCGCGCCGCGGTAAAGCACCTTGATGATCTCGACCATCTGCTTTTCCGAAACTGACATATCGTAGATTTTTTTCATCGGGTCGAGGTCAAAGCCATACTGCTCGCTGATATCTTTGATGCGCTGTGCTGAACGCTTGATGTTGAAGCCGTCCTTTTCGGGAAAGCCCAGCACGATATTTTCGGCAGCAGAAAACACATCTACCAGCTTAAAATGCTGGTGAATCATACCGATTTTGTAATCAAACGCATCTTTGGGAGAACGAATCACCGCCTCCTCGCCGTTGATGAAAATCTGACCGGCATCGGGAAAATAAATCCCCGAAATAATGTTCATCAGCGTGGTCTTGCCACTTCCGTTTTCCCCAAGGATGGAAAGAATCTCTCCTCGGTTCACCGTCAGGCAGATGTCCTGATTGGCGACAACCGACCCAAACGTTTTTACAATATGTTTGAGTTCGATTGCAGCAGCAGTATGTGCCTCCATGTTTCCTCCTGTTCTCAGCGTTACACAAACGAATGCTGAAACGCAAAATTAAAAATAATTCTGGGCGGGACAGTTTCTGCCCCGCCCAGTGATTGCGAATAAAATTAGAACTTCTCGTTCAGGGTGTTGATGCCGTCGATGCGAAGATCGAAGTACGGAGCAGAGCGTTTCTCAGACTCGTGGAAGTAGCCATCTTCGATAACCTCGGTGTCCGGGGTGTAGTTAGCATCGGTGTCAACATCAGCCATATAAGAGGTCAGTGTTTCGCCTTTCACAGTGAAAGTAGCGGTATCAAACACGTGCAGCTCACCAGCAACCAGTTTCTCTTTGGCTTCTTTCAGTGCATCAGCGGTGCCGGCAGCAGCGACTTTCTCGTTGAGGTCGGTGAGAACAACAGAGCCCTCGTCGAGGCCATGAGACCAGTCAGCGTCGATTGCTTCGCCGTTGAGGAAAGAAGTGATGATGTACTCAAAGTACGGTTCCCAATCGATACGGGAAGAAACGATGAAGGTGTTGGGGCAAGCAGAAAGGGTGCTGCCGTTGTAAGAGATGTTGGGAACGCCTGCGGTTTCGCAAGCGGTGGGAGCGCCCATCGAGTCAGCATGCTGGCTGATGAGTTTGCTGCCACGGCCGATCAGCAGGTTAGCAGCTTCTTTCTCGGCGGTCTCGTCATACCAGCTGCCGGTGAACTGCACGTCCATCGTTGCAGTGGGGCAGACAGATTTTGCACCAAGGTAGAAAGCGGTGTAGCCAGAGATAACCTCGGCATAGGTATAAGCGCCAATGTAGCCGATTTTGGCTTCTTCAGCGGTGAATTCGCCATTTTCAATCATCTCGTTGAGTTTCATACCTGCGGCGATGCCTGCAAGGTAACGGCCCTCATAGATAGAAGCAAATGCGTTGTGGAAGTTGGGCAGGTCTGCGGTGTGTGCGGTGGTGCCGGTAGCATGGCAGAACTGCACTTCGGGGAATTCTTCAGCTGCCTGAGCAATGTACTGCTCGTGGCCAAAGCTATCTGCAAACACAATGTCGCAGCCGCGGTCAGCCAGGTCAGCAGCAGCTTCGTAGCACTCGCTGCTTTCGGGGATGTTGGTTTTGAAGATGACCTGGTCATCAGAAAGACCGAGTTTCTCTTTTACCGCTTTTGCAGCATCGATGAAGTTTTTGTCGTAAGTAGAGTTTTCATCGTGCAGGAAGATGAAGCCGATTTTGACATCCTTCGCAGCCTGAGAACCTGCGGCAGAAGTGGCACCGCTTGCAGAGGGGGCCGCCGAGCTGCTGCTCGCGCCGCCGCAACCGGTGAGAACAGACACTGCCATCGCAGCTGTCAGAAGCAAAGTGAGCAATTTTTTCATGTTTGTTCCTCCTGAAAATTTTTATGTAAAGATTACATACGGACGAAAATGTGTTTGCCATCCAGGCTTTGGGCACACCTCTACCAGTTTCTTTACATGGCTGTTTGGAACAAACAAAAAACAGACTTAAGTAACTTAAGTCTGTTGCCAGCATAATTCACCCATAACGGGCAAATTTCAAGAAACCAATAGTCGCAACTTACGGCGTGCGGTAGAAACATTTGGGCCAGATTATCCAAACCTATATTGGCAACGTTATATTCAATTGAGGTCTTCATCATAGCATATCGTCGAAAGAAAGTCAATAAAACCTGTCGAGTTCTGCGCTTTCTGCGAGCTGCTAAAAAAGTCGAAATTGCAAAGCCTGTTTTTTGTGTTTTTTGCCGGTAGTCTTAGGCTTTCTAAGGTTTCGTTGTATTACCTTGAGTTGATATCGCCAGGATTTTCGAACCGTATTACCATAAAATACCTCTTATCTCGTGGCACAGTTTTTTGTTGTTATTTACTTCTCATAAAAAGTACAACTTATATTACATCTATAGTATCCTGTAGCACCTTATGGAGAAGAGCACAGCAGGCCAATGCTTTTCTCTCTTGTCATTCACGTCTCCGCCGTTTTGCTTATCTTACAGTTAGTCCATCCCACATCACGTATTGTGCATATTGCACACATCTCATCTTATACTTTTTATTCCGCTGTGTATTATGGTCATTTTTGCAGATGAAATATCATTTTTGTCCTGTTCTCACCTCGCGACAGCTTTTCTATAATAGAAGCAAGAGAAAACACATTGGAGAAAATGTGTTACACAAAAAAAGGAGAGAAGATAACATGAAAAGGTTTTTTGCACTGTTTCTTGCTGCTACCCTTGCGTTAAGTCTTTCGGCTTGTGGCGGTTCTGCCTCCAGCACGCCTGCCAGCACACCTTCTTCCCAAGCGGCACAAAGTACCGCGTCCAAACCCTCCAGCGGAGAGCCTTCGGGCAAACTGGTGGTTTACAGCCCGCACGACGCTGACCCTTTGAATGACGGCGTGAATATGTTTATGGAAAAATACCCGGGCATTCAGGTAGAGGTAGTTGCCGCCGGTACCGGCGAACTTTGCAACCGTATCAAGGCCGAAAGCGCAGCCCCCATCGCCGATGTACTTTGGGGCGGCGGTGCTGACAGTCTGGCTGCTTTCAAAGAT
Organism: Pygmaiobacter massiliensis; assembly: GCF_900199435.1. GTDB lineage: Bacteria > Bacillota > Clostridia > Oscillospirales > Ruminococcaceae > Pygmaiobacter > Pygmaiobacter massiliensis. Next base: position 855,547 of record NZ_OAML01000003.1, on the reverse strand, counting down.
TACTTTCAGCCGTATGTCTGCGCCAATGACGCTGTCATCGACGAAGCTTACAAAGACAAAGACGACCTGTGGATTGGCGAAAGCCCGCTGCCGATGGTTATCTTTTATAACAAAGATTTGATTGAAAAAGCCGGTATGACCGTTCCCACCAAATGGTCTGACTTGATTGACCCGCAGTGGGAAGGCAAGATTGCTTACTGCCTGCCTTCCAAATCCGGCTCTGCTTATACGCAGCTTTGCACCATGCTGCTGGGCCACGGCGGTAAGGAAGACGGCTGGGATTTCATCGAAGACCTCTATGACAACCTCGACGGCAAAATCGTTGATTCTTCCGGTAAATGCCATAAGATGGTTGCAGACGGCGAATTCTATGTCGGCCTCACCATCGAAAAATCGGCCATCAAATATGCAGATGACGCCAGCGTCGGTTTTGTTTACCCCGAAGACGGCACCAGCGCCGTGCCCGATGGCGTTGCCCTTGTAAAAGGCTGCCCGAACGAAGAAAACGCAAAGCTCTTTATCGACTTTGTAACCAGCAAAGAGTGCCAGACTGTTCAGAGCGAAAAATGGGGTCGCCGCCCGGTACGCAACGATATGGAAGTACCCGCCGGCATGGCAAAACTCAGCGAGCTGAAACTGGTCGATTATGACTTTGACTGGGCCGCAAACGACAAAGAAACCATCATCGAGAAATTCAACGACATCATGGTGGGCTAATCCCCCTTGTTTCGCACCGCAAATCAGGCGGGGACATTTCAACACCGAAATGTCCCCGCTTTTCAAATTCAACTTTTCCAGTGATGAGAGAGGAACTTCTATATGAGTCATGCAGTAATTATTCAGGACGCCGTAAAGCGCTATGGCGATTTTCAGGCGCTGGGCGGGGTCAATTTAAGCATTCGTCCGGGCGAATTTTTCACTTTGCTGGGGCCCTCCGGCTGCGGTAAAACTACACTTTTACGGATGATTGCGGGCTTCAACACGGTAGACGGCGGCGAAATCCGTTTTGACGACACTGTTATCAACAATGTTTCTGCACACAAACGCGACATCGGCATGGTGTTCCAGAACTACGCGATTTTTCCGCACCTGACCGTGGCAGAAAACGTCGCTTACGGTTTAAAAGCAAAAAAGGTGCCAAAGGACGAAATTGACCGCCGCGTAACAGAAGCTTTGGAGCTGGTGCAGATTGAAAACCTTGCTGCACGTAAACCGAACGAGCTATCCGGTGGCCAGCAGCAGCGCGTAGCGCTGGCCCGCGCTTTCGTCATTGAACCCGCCCTGCTGCTGATGGACGAACCACTCTCCAACCTGGATGCAAAACTGCGGGTGCAGATGCGTTCTATTATCAAAAAATTGCAGCGCAGACTTGGCATTACAACCATCTATGTCACCCACGACCAGGAAGAGGCCCTTGCGATTTCTGACCGTATTGCTGTCATGAAATCCGGCGACATCATGCAGGTTGGCACGCCGGAGCAGATTTACAAAAAGCCGGAGAATCCGTTTGTTGCGGGGTTCATTGGCGTTTCCAACTTTATCAACTGCGAAATTGCCGCCGGGCAAGATGGCAAAGCCGAGATAAAACTTGCTCCGGAATACAGCGTATCTGCTCCCCTGCGCCGCGAATATACCGGCAGCGCTACACTCAGCGCACGGCCGGAGCAACTCTTTTTCCATGAAAACGAGGGGCTTGCCGGTAAAATCACTATGTCTGTTTTTTTAGGCGACTTTGTAGAGTACGAGATTGAACTGCACAACGGGCAAACGGTGCAGCTGAACGAATATACCAAAGATGTCAACGAAGTGCGCCCCGACGGTCAGGAGGTACATATTGGTTTTGACGCCGACAAAGTGAGCTTGTACGTACCCGAAACCGGGGAGGTGCTTTCATGCTGAAAAGCAAATCCGGTAAGCGGCTGGATTTTTGGTTCTGGGTCAAGGTCGCCGTAATTGGAGTTATGCTGATTTTTTTGATCTACCCATTTTTCACCCTTGTAAGCCGCAGCTTTTTCTCGCCCAAAGAGGCGGGGTTTACCTTGGCCAATTACATTCGCTTTTTCACCAAAAAATATTATTACAGCACTTTGGGGCATAGCCTTTTTGTTTCCATCACCACTACCCTGACTACTTTGCTGCTTGGTGTACCGATGGCTTACCTGATGACCCGCTATAATATTTTCGGCAAAAAATATATTCACATTCTCATCATTATGTGCCTGATGAGCCCGCCTTTTATTGGCGCTTACAGCTGGATTTTGCTGTTTGGGCGCGCAGGGCTTGTTACCCGGATGTTCGCTGCAATCGGCATCACGCTGCCCGCGATTTACGGCAAAGCAGGCATCATCACCGTGTTCACCTTTAAGCTGTTTCCGTATGTTTATCTTTACACGTCCGGCGCGATGGGCAGCATTGACTCAAGCCTTGAAGAAGCTGCCGAAAACCTTGGCAGCAGCAAGCTGCGCCGCCTTTTAACCGTAACACTGCCGGTTATTTTGCCCAGCATTGCGGCGGGCGGCATTATGGTATTTATGACGAGCCTTGCAGACTTTGGCACCCCGATGCTGATTGGCGAAGGTTACACTGTTTTGCCCGTGCTTGTTTATAACGAATATATGAGCGAAATTGGCGGCAACGCTAACCTTGCAAGTGCACTTTCGGTAATTGTGGTGGCGTGCAGCCTTTTGGTATTGTTTGTGCAGAACCGCGTGGTGGCGCGCAAAAACTATGTGATGACCTCGATGCGCCCACCCAAAGTGGAAGAACTGCACGGCGGAAAACGTTTTGCTGCAAGCTTTGTCGTCTGGTTTGTCACTTTCATTGGCTTTTTGCCGCAAATTGTGGTCGTTGTAACCAGCTTTATTAAATGCGACTTCACCGGTTTTAAAAACCAGTTCAGTTTTGACAGCTATACCACAATTGCCAAACGCCTTTCCACCAACATCCGCAACACTTTTACCTTCAGCACCATTGCCATCGTCATTATCGTGCTGCTTGGTCTGCTCATCAGCTATATCATTGTGCGGCAGCGCGGTGTGGCTGGTCAGTTGATGGATATGCTGATTATGTTTCCCTATGTCATTCCGGGCGCAGTGCTTGGCATCAGCCTGATTGTAGCCTTTAACAAACCGCCGGTTATCCTTACCGGCACTGCGTTTATTATGATTATCGCTTTTGTCGTACGCAAGCTGCCCTACACGGTACGCAGCGGCAGTGCATTTTTGCGGCAGATGGACCCCAGCGTGGAAGAAGCCTCCATTAACCTTGGTGTTTCTCCGATGAAAACGTTTTTTACAGTAACCAGCCGGTTGATGGCTCCCGGTATTTTATCCGGCGCCATTCTCAGCTGGATTACCTGCATCAACGAGCTGTCCTCCAGCGTTATGCTATACGGCGGCGAAACCAGCACGATCTCGGTTGCAATTTACACCGAGGTCGTGCGCAACAGCTATGGTACCGCAGCGGCACTGGCCTCTATCCTTACCATTAGCACCGTAATCAGCCTGCTTATTTTCCTTAAAGTAAGCAAGGGAAAAGTAAGCGTGGTTTAACCAAATAAAAGACGGCCCTGCCAACTGGCGGGCCGTTTTGCAAGAAAGGACTTCTTCTGACATGAAAATCAAAAATCTGGTGTTCGATATGGGCAACGTGCTCATCCACTACAATGCGATGCATTATGTGGAAAAGTATGCCGAAAACAAAGAGGATTGGCCGCTGCTGCTGCACGAGGTCTTTCAAAGTGTAGAGTGGATACGCATGGATCACGGCACCATTACCGAAGCCGAGGCTGTGGAAGCCTGCTGCAAGCGACTTCCACCACGGTTGCACCCAATCGCGGCCCAGCTTTACGCCCATTGGAACGAAGATATCCCGCCAATGGAAGGTATGGAAGAACTGATTGGCCGTGCCAAGGCGGCGGGCTATGGCATCTATCTGCTTTCAAACACCAGTGTACGCTACCACAATTTCCGCAAAAACATTGCGGCACTGCGCTATTTTGATGGCGAGTTTATCAGTGCAGACTGGCATTTAATGAAACCCAGCCCGAGTATTTTTCGCACTTTTTGCCTGCATTTTGGGCTAAACCCAGCCGAGTGCCTTTTTGTAGACGATCAGCCCATGAACGCTTACGGTGCCCAGTGTGCCGGCATGGACAGCATCATTTTCTATGGCGATATGCCGCAGTTTGAAGCTGCGCTTGCCGCACATGGCATCCAGCTTCCCGCCGCGCAGGAGGGCACTGTATGAGCCTTCGTTTTGGGACGGGCGGATGGCGCGCCGTGATTGGAGAGGAGTTCACCCGGCAGAATATTCGCCTGCTTTGCGCTGCCCTGGCAGAGCAGCTAAAAGCGGATGGCGCAGCGGCCCAGGGCTTCACGATTGGTTATGACCGCCGCTTCTTGAGTCGCGAGGCCGCCATCTGGTGCGCGCAGGTGCTCTGCGGCGCCGGAATTTCTGTGCAGCTGATTGATCGGGAATCCCCCACCCCGCTGATTATGTTTTGGGTAGAAGCGCAAAAACTGGGCGGCGGGCTTGCCGTAACCGCGAGCCACAACCCGGCCATTTATAACGGCATCAAAATTTTCTTACCCGGCGGTCGGGATGCAGACGAAGCTTACACATCTGCACTGGAAGCCCGGATTGCAGCGCTGGAATCTGCTAATCTCCCTATTAAAGAGCTGGATCCTGAGATTGCCCAGGCGCAAGGACTCCTTACGCTCATCGACCCGATGAACAGTTACATTGACAGCATTTTAAACGCGCTTGACCTTGCTGCTATACGGCAGCGGCGTCTTAAAATTGCGATGGACCCGATGTATGGTGTAAGCAAAACTGCGTTGCAAACGGTGCTGCTTACCGCTCGCTGCGATGTAGACGTTATCCACGACCGGCACGACACACTGTTTGGCGGGCGGCTGCCTGCGCCCAATGCCCACACTTTATTGCACCTGCAAAATTTCGTGCTCGAAAACAAATGCGACATTGGCCTCGCCACCGATGGTGACGCCGACAGGCTGGGCGTCATTGATGACAAGGCCGAGTTTTTGCACCCAAATAAAATACTGGTGCTGCTTTATTATTACTTATTACAATATAAAGGCTGGCGCGGCCCGGCAGTGCGCAACATTGCTACCACGCATCTGCTGGATGCGATTGCCCGGGACTTTGGCCAAACCTGCTACGAGGTGCGGGTTGGGTTTAAGAACATCTCTGCCAAGATGCTAAAAACAGATGCGCTAATCGGCGGTGAAAGCAGTGGGGGGCTCACTGTGAAGGGCCATATCCAAGGCAAAGACGGTATCTATGCTGCCAGCCTTTTGGTGGAGATGATTGCCGTATCCGGTCAGCGGCTTTCTTCTCTTTGGTCAGAGATTGAGCAGCGCTATGGGCATTACGAGATGACCGAACAGGACTTCTCATTTTCTGACGCACGCAAGGCAGAAATTGCCGCGCTGCTGCTCGATCAAAAACAGCTGCCCGATTTTGGGCGGCCGATTGCACACATCAGCTATGCTGACGGCTGCAAGGTTTATTTTTCTGACGGCGGCTGGATCATTGCGCGTTTTTCCGGTACAGAGCCTTTGCTGCGCATCTTTTGCGAGATGCAAACGATGCGCGAGGCATCAGCAACTGCGCGTTTACTGCAAGAATTTCTTGGGCTGTGACAAATGCAAAGGCAGCTTAGAGGCACCTATCTTGATACTCGCTGGGCGAAATGCCAACCGACTTTTTAAAAAGTGTACTGAAATAATTCGTATCGAGGTAGCCCACCAGCGGGGCTACCTCGTACACTTTCATATGGTGATCGCGCAAAAGGCGCATTGCCACATGAATACGGTAAGCTGCAAGATATCCATTAAAAGTATATCCGGTTTCTTTTTTAAACAGCCTGCTCAAATACCCTTCTGAAAGGCTGATGGCTTCGGCACAGGCACCTACCGTAATTTCTTCTGCATAATGGCTGCGTATGTAAGCGATGGCTTCTTCGATGTATTTACTTTTCGTGCCTTTCTCCAAGTTAAATCGAAACAAAGCAGGCTCTGTGTTTTGGCTCGTGCGCTCTATCAGCCGCTGGCGTATTTTCTGCACTGCTGCTTCCAGCTCGCTGTCATTTTCATAGGGTTTCAGCAGATAGTCTGCCACCCCCAGTTTTAAGGCGCTGTGCGCATATTCAAAATCACTGAATGCCGTAAGGATGATAAATTCCGCGCGGCATTCTTCTTTTTTCAGCTGGGCAATCATTTCCACCCCATCCATGCGGGGCATTTTCACATCGGTAAGTACAAAATCCGGCTGGGTTTCACGAATCACGCTGAGCCCCTGAAGGCCGTCTGCCGCTTCCCCTACCACCAGACAGTCCATTGCAGCCCAATCCACCGCAAGCACCAGCCCCTGGCGGGTCAGTGGTTCATCCTCCACAATTACAACTTTCAGCATTGCTTTCTTCCTTTCCGGCGGGCAGCCGTAACGTAACGGTGGTGCCAATTCCCGCTTGACTTGTGGCGTGTAGCCCATAATCCCGCCCGTAATAAAGTTGTACAATGCGCATGACATTGTACAGCCCCAAATGCCCTTGCAGCATTTTCGGCTCCGGGCTGTTCAGCCGCTCCACCATCTCGGTGGACATACCGCAGCCATCATCGGTTACCGACAAATTCAAAACCTTTTCGTCGCACTGGGCATAAATGTAGATATATCCGCTTTCACTTATTTCGAGTCCGTGTAAAATCGAGTTTTCCACCAGCGGCTGTAAAATCATTTTCGGAACAATGATATCTCGCAGATGTTCCGGCACATCAATGACGTATTGAAATTTGCCTGCAAAGCGGATTTTCTGAATATCGATATAATGCTCCACCAGCACCAGTTCCTGCCGCAGCGTAATAAACTGTTCGCTTGCAATGCTGCTGCGCAGAATACTGCCAAGGCCGCCTGCAAGCTGCGCCACTTCGGGCAGTTTGTGAATCTTTGCAAGCCATTTCATAGTATCCAGCGTGTTGTAAAGGAAATGCGGATTCAGCTGCGCCTGCATCTGGCGAATTTGGGCATCATTTAAGTCTCGCTGGTGCTGAACCCGTTCTTCTACCTGTGCCTTTAAACGGGTGGTCATCTCATTAAAGTCTTCGGTCAGCTGGCCAATCTCATCCTGGCGTTCCACGTCCACGTGGGCATCCAAGTCTCCTCTGCGCACCTGGTGCATGGCATGGCTTAGCCTTTCGATGGGGCGCGACAGGCTACGGCTGAGCAAAAACGAAATCGCGACGCACAAAATCAGCGAGATGGCCGCAGAGGCAAAACTGATGCTGCGCATCAGCCCCACGGCACCGGCGCTGAGTGCCGTCGGCTGACGAAGTATCAACAGGCAGCCGGAAACCGGCTCAGTGCGCAAAAAATAATTCTGATCCGGCTGTGTCGGCAGAGTGCCCGCCATCAATGCTTCGCGCAGCCGCTGTGCTTCTTCCTCTACACCGCTGCGGGAGGCATACATCAGCCGCCCTTGCGGGGTAAACAGAAAAAGCGGTCCACCCTCTGGCAAAAGCCCGGCAAAAGACTGGCGGAGCTGCTGCGCCGTTAAGCTGCACACCACATAACCGATACGCGAACCGTTGGCAGCATGTACCGATCGCACAGCGCGCAAACTGGGCAATCCCTGAGAAGCTGCATCCTGTTCCGGCTCGGCCAAATAGGCGGTACCGCTTTGTTGTGCCGCTTTATACAAAAGTCCCCAGTTTACCGGCAGCTGCGCTTGCGGCGTGCCTTCCTGCGTCGTGAATTTCAGCTGTCCGCCTGCATCATAAAGGGCAAAAGCAGCTCCGTTGCTCATTCCGTTGGTGGCCTGATAAAGTGCAAGGTAAACATCTTTCACCAGCTCGTCCGTGGTATGGTCCAGCAAAGAGCGCTGCACAAATTCATCTTCGCATAGCCGTTGCAGGGCCTCTTCTTCCCCTTGCAAAACCAAAGCAAACCGGTCGGTCAGTTTTTGTATTTGCTGCTCTCCTGTTTCGTGGCTTTGGCGCTCCAGCGTATCGGTAAAGATGCTTAGCATCAAAATACTGCAAAGCAGCAGCGGCAGTAGTGCCACCAAAAGGCTGCTGCCAAAAATGCGATATTTAAACGAAAGTTGTTTCAGCCGGTTCATTTTCTGTCCTCCTCGGCGGGAGCAAATTCTTTCGTCCACAGTGCCAAAAGAGAGCTTTTTTCTTTGGCCGCCCACTTTACGTCATATTCCATCAGCGGAATATTCTCCAGCTTTTGCACCCCTTTGGGTGAAAGTCCTTCACGCACGGCGTGGCGGTGCAGCTCCCCCGCAAGGTATGCCTGTGCATCTCGGCCCAGCACAAAATCTACAAATTGTCGCGCATTCTCCGGGTGGGGCGCCCCGGCCAGCACTGCAACGCCGTCCGGCACTGCGCTGGTACCGTCTTCCGGATAAAGGTAGGCAATATCCGCGCCCTCGGCAATCGTTTGCAGCGCATTACTCTCCAGTGTCACACCAACCGAATAGCTTCCATCTGCTACCCGTGGTGCAATCTCTCGGGATTCCTGCAAACAGCGACCTTTCAGGTTGCGGGCAAAATCAGGCAAATATTCTGTGCCGTACAGCTGCACAGCCGTTGCCAGCGCAGTGTAGCAGGACCCGGAAACCTGCGGATCCGCAAAAGCAATGCGCCCCTGCCACTTTGAATCCAACAAGCTCGACCATGTGGTTGGAGCATCCCGCTCGCTCACCAGCTTTGTATTATAAATGATGACGAGAGGCAGCGCTGAAAAGCTGGTCCAGCGGTCACGCGGATCAGAAATTGCAGCTATTGTCGCAGCATCCGATTCGCCGCTATGGTAACTGGTAAAGCAGGCACTGCACCCCTCTAAAGATTCTACGCCGCCGCCAAACATCACGTCTGCCGCAGGGGCGTCTTTTTCTTGCTGAATGCGATCCAGCAACTCCTGCGTGCCGCCGCTTATTACCCTTACCCAAACACCGGTTCGTTCCTCAAACTCTCGTATAAACGGCTCGTAAATCTCTTCTGGGTGGCTGGTGTACAGCACAAGCTGCTGTTCTGGCTGCACCGCGCAGTTTTGCCCCTTACTACTTGAGGCACTGCACCCCGTAAAGACAAAAACAGTGCAGAGCATTGCTGCCCCGATACGCTTCAAAAAAGACATTTTCTGCGCCCCCTTTACGAAGTACATGATGTGGAATATTTATCCATTTTTGTTTAGTATAGCATAGCAAAAAAAGCAAGTCACGCCTCATTTTCACAAGATATCTTAAGGAATAATCAAGAGTGTTCTCTCATGAAAAACGCCACATTTGAACAATAAGATTTTCAATTTATTTAGCACATAACTTTTCTAAAAAAGAACCACCCGCCGGGACCATTTGCAGGGTTTGGCAGGTGGTTCATTATATGTATACTCCGCGTAGCTATCGCTAAATGCAGGTCATAAATGCAGTCTTTGGCGCAGTTCTTTCACACGGTTGCGTCCAATCGGCAAAATGCAATCAAAGCCTTGCATATGCAGGGCGTAGCCGTTATTGGTCCAGCTGAAAATATCTTGAATCAGCCTTAGCTGGACAAGGCAGGTTTTGTGGATTCGAAAAAAGCCTTGCGATTTTAGACGCGCCTCATATTCACCCAAAGAAGACGTGGTAGTATAGGTTTTTTCTTTGGTGTAAAGCACGCATTGGTGGCCGGTTCCACTGGTTTCAATATAAACAATGTCTTCCAAATTTAGCAGCACCGTTCGCCGGTTTACCAGCACTGCAATTTTAGGCAGCGGCTCTTTGGGCGCGGGTGTTAAGGTGCGCGCTGTTTGGCACAGGGTTAACACCTGGCGCACACGGTCGGGGGCAAAAGGCTTAAGCAGATAGTTGTCGACGCCCAGCTCAAAGGCCTGCACGCCGTACTCTGCAAATGCTGTTGCAAAAATGATGCGGGATTCCGGCAGCAGCCGCCTGGCCAGCGAGGCAATCGTTGTACCCAGCATATCGCAAAGGTGAATATCCACAAACAGAATATCCAGCTTTTGCTGCTCAATGAGCTCCACTGCTTCCACACCGGATGACGCTTCAAAAACAGAAGCGTCGGGCATGATTTCCTTGATTTGATGAATCAGCTCGTCGCGCGCGTATCTCTCGTCGTCAATGACTGCAATTTTCATGCGGGTGCTCCCCTTTCGCGTTCCGTTTCTATGGGCAGTGAAAATTTTACGGTCGAACCGTTTGGTGTACTTTCCACCCGCAGGCGGCTTTCAGAACCATATTCGCTAAGCAAACGTTTAGACACATTAAAAAGTCCGGAATATCTCTTATTCTCCGGGTCATTCAAGTCTTTTAATACTTCGGGTGGGAATCCATGCCCTTCATCACGGATGGAAAACCACATGCGATCATTTTCCGGCCAAATGCGGATATGGATGCGCCGATCGGTTACCGTTGTGCCGCCATGCCGTACGGCGTTTTCCACAAGCGGCTGGATAATCAGCGGCGGCAGCCGAAACTCTTCTGCTTCAGGCGGCCACTCACAGCTTAGATGGATGGCGTCCTCAAACCGTGCGCGGGTGATGATTAAGTAATTCTGCACATTTTTCAGTTCGCTGGCGAGCGTCACAAACTCTTCGTTGACGCTTAAAGTATGCCGGTAATAATCTGCAAGGGTGCAAAGCAACCGGCGCGCCTCGTCGGGTTTGGTGCGGCAAAAAGCGGAAATCGTGTTTAACGTATTATAGAAAAAATGTGGGTTAATCTGCGCCTGAAATGCGCGAAATTCTGCTTGGTGACGCAGTTTAATTTGATAATCCACATTGTTCAGCTCTAGGATAGTAGAGAAGAACTTGGCGAGGGTAGTCGCAAAATGTACATCGCTTTCAGCTGCAAGTGGACTGCCCGCATCCGGTAAAAGCGTCATGGTTCCAATCACTGCTTCGCCTGCTCTCAACGGCATCGTAATAAAACCTTCTGCTGCGCAGCGTGGCAGCTGTTTTACTTCGACTTTTTTAGGATGCAAATCTATCTGCGGTGCCCCGGTCTTGAGGCATTCCATCACACTGGGTGGCAGCCCTTCCAAAATTTCTGCACCGCTGTATGCAAGAACAGTGGTGCAGTCGGTAAGCAGCACATGGTAACCTGTTGTGTTGTTGCGCACAATGTCCGAAACGACCGAAAGATTTTCGTGGTTATGCAGCCCTTCTCTTAAATAGGGCAGGCATTGGTCTGCAATATATAGCGCGCGGGTTTGGTACTGCACCAGTTCATCGGTATGGTTTTGCCGCAACCGATTAAATGTTTCAAACATCAACACCATGCCCACCGAGTTGACGAGGATTTTGGGTAAAAGAATGACTTTTTCCAGCTCGATTACAGCGGAAAGCGGGCGCGCCAGCAGCAACAGCCAAAACACCTGAAACAGCTCGCCTATAATGGTTACCGCTACAAGATAGATTTTTCGATGGCGTGTTTTGCTGTAATAATGCTGTGCCACCGCACCTACTACGCCGAACCAAACAGTACCGACACCGCAGGCCAGCGAGGTAAAGCTGCTCTGGTTGTAAAGGTAACGATGAAGTCCACCAATGCCGCCTGCAATCAATCCACCTACCGGCCCGGCAATCAGCCCCGCACCGGCGACGCTAACTACACGCGTATTTACAATAGCGCCCTGCACATCTACGCCAAAATAGGTAGAAAGGCAGGCCATGACGCCAAACAATAGCCCGATAATAATCTGGCAACCTAGGTCGTTTTCTCGATTTTGCACCACTTTACGGGTAGATTTAAACTCTGTAAGGAATGCGGAAGCACAGAGCAATAAGCTAATGTTCAAAAATAAAGAGGCCAATAGACTATCTGACATACTTGTTCCCCGCATTTCTTCCAATTTGTAATTATATTTTTAAGAATAAGGTAAAATCTTGGCAAAATCAAGACACTTTTTTGACAAAAACACTCTTTTTTCTCGTTTTGTCTATATTCTATTCATGCTTTTTTCACAACTGTTCGCGCGTCTTAATTAACCATACACGCAGTTTTCGTTGACATTGTTAAGAAATTGTTAATAATTATAACCAAACTCATGCATTTCAAATGCTCGGTTTTGGGCAAATTGACATATTTGATTTTCAGTATTCCCACTGAAAATTTTTGCGGTATATCAATTTTGCCTTAGTAAAATTATTTTGGTAGAAAGAAAGGAACAAGTACTTATGAAAAAAGCACTCGCATTGCTCATGGCAGCGGCACTGTCTTTGAGCCTGGTCGCCTGCGGCGGTTCTTCCGCTTCTTCGGCTGCTCCTGCCACTTCTTCCGGCACTGCATCTTCCACCGTTTCCGGTGCAGGCACATCTTTGCTTACAGACAAAGAGCGTGCAGACTCCTTTATCACCGTGGCAACCGGCCCGACATCCGGCATCTACTTCCCCATCGGCGGCGCATTTGCCACCGCACTTTCTGATTGGGGCTATACAACCACCGCACAGGCTACCGCTGCTTCTGCTGAGAACATCCAGCTCATCCTCGACGGCGACGCTGAAATTGCTATCGCCATGCAGGATTCTGTGATGCAGGCATACGAAGGCTTCGGCGCTTACGACGGCAAAGAGCCCGCAAAAGATCTGCGCGCTGTAATGCGTCTGTGGCCGAACTACGTCCAGCTGGTCACCACCGCAAATACCGGCATCAAAAGCGTTGAAGACCTGAAAGGCAAACGCGTTGGTGTTGGCGCTGCAAACTCCGGCGTTGAGCTGAATGCTCGCATGATCGTCGAGGCTTACGGCATGAGCTACAGCGACTTCACCCCCGATTACCTCGCTTACGGCGAAGCAATCGATAACATGAAAAACGGCCAGTGCGACGCAGTTTTCGTCACCTCCGGCCTTCCCAACTCCACCGTTACTGAGCTTGCTACCAGCTACGATATGGTCATTGTGCCCATCGACGGTGCAGGCCGTGACACCCTTGTTGAGAAATACCCGTTCTACGCACCCACTGTCATTCCGGCAGACACCTATAACAATAAAGAGGACGTACAGGGCGTTTTCGTTTACAACATCCTCGTTTGCAATGCAGACCTCCCCGACAACCAGGTTTATGACATGCTGACCGGTATCTTTGAGAATATCGACACCATCAAAGCATCTCACAACGCTGCAAACAAAAACATCTCTCTCGATGTTGGCGTTGAAGATCTTGCTATTCCCCTGCACGCTGGTGCAGAAGCCTTCTGGAAAGAAAAAGGCTTTGTTAAATAACGAGGCCCCATCATCCGGCAGAGCGGAACCCGCAGGGGTTCCGCCCTGTTTTGGTTGGGCACAGGAGAACGGGGTGCTGTAGTTCCATGAAAAAATGGCTTTACGCAATTTCGCTCACAGAGGCATGTGCTCTTGTTTTTGTGTTGGGCCTGCTGCTGTTTCCGTTACAGCCCTGCTTACAGGTGGCGTATCAAAAAACCGGAGATACCATTCTCAAAACGCCTGTAACACCGGGCGATGAAATTGCAGTGCGGCTTACTCATTCCTTCGAGCACATCCCCTGGAACGAATACTACCTGGTTACCCCAGACTTACAGTTTAACCTGAGCCGCATTGAAGTAGCCGGCTACGGCGCTGGCATACCGGCAGAGATGGACGTCCCCACCTATGTGGGAGAAGACGGCCTTGTCCACATGGATAATATCAATACGGTATTTGAGCGCTTTAACTGGATTACCTCGAGCACAAATATGAAAGACCTTTCGATTAACGGTGTATCCGTTTTAAATTTTTCCGACCTGCCGCACCACAGTTTTGTGCAGTGCGAAGTCATTTTACAAAGGAGGTTTCGCTTTGGCTGAAGAATTGAAAACCGCTGTTTGCGGTGAAATAAGCGAAGCAAAAGAACAGGCTGTTCTGGAAAAGCACGAGAAATCCGCCCGCGTACGCACCCTCTCGAACCAGACACTCGCAAGAAGCCTGACATTTTTCTGCTTTTTGTTTACCATGTATCATCTCGCCTATGCATCCGGCATTCGCCTTATGCAGATGGTCAACCTGAAGCATCATGCCATCCATGTAGGCTTGATTCTGATTTTAAGCTTTGTTCTTTACCCCATGTATGAAAAAGCATCCCGCAAAAAAGTTGCGTGGTACGATTGGATTCTCGTCGGCATTTCGGTAGCAGAACCGCTTTATGTGTTCTACCGTTACGATGCATTTATCTCTACCGGCTTTAAAATTTCGACCATGGACCTTGTTATGGGCACTCTTTTGGTGCTGCTGGTGCTCGAGGCTACCCGCCGCATTAGCGGCCTGGCATTGCCGATTTTGAGTGTCATCTTCTTAGTCTACGGTATGTATGGCCGTTATATCCCCGGCCTGTTCAAACACCGCGGATACTCCTGGTCCAAAATCATCACTTACCTTACCACCGACGTTTACGGCATCTATGGTTCTTCCATCAAGGTTGCCGCCACTTATATCGTTCTTTTCATCATCTTTGGCGAAATCATGAATAAGTGCGGCATGGGCCAACTGTTTAATGATATGGCTTCTTCGATTGCCGGCGGCACCAAAGGCGGCCCCGCAAAAGTTGGCGTTATCGCTTCCGGCTTGCTCGGAATGATCAACGGCTCGGCAGTTGCCTGCGTTGTTACCACCGGTGCTTTCACCATTCCTCTGATGAAGAAGAACCGTTACAGCGATGAATTTGCCGGTGCAGTTGTCGCCACCTCTTCGGTCGGCGGCCAGCTGATGCCACCCATTATGGGTGCAGCGGCTTTTGTTATGGCAGAAACACTGGGTGTAAAATATTCTGTCATTGTAAAAGCGGCAATCATCCCGGCTATCGTTTATTATGCTGGCATTCTGTTCCAGGTTCAGCTGCGCGCTACCAAAGACAAAATGCTTGGCCTGCCCCGCGACCAGCTGCCCCAGATTGGCCAGGTTATGAAAGAGCGCGGCCATCTGCTTATCCCTATCATCTTCCTTGTTGGTATGATGTTTGCTTCTGGCTGGACCGTTTTGAAAATCGCTTTCTGGACCATTTTGCTGACCATTGCCGTTGCACAACTTCGGCCAATTAGTCGCATGAGCCTGAAAGATATTTATGATGCGTTTGCAAAAGCAGCACGCTCCACCGTTTCTGTTGCGATCAGCTGCGCGTGCGTTGGCATCATTGTTGGTGTTGTCAGCCTCACCGGCTTTGCGCTGAATATTGCTTCTGCAATCATCAGCATCGGCAACAGCAGCCTTTTCCTCACCTTGCTCTTCACGATGATTACCTGCATGGTGCTTGGTATGGGTCTGCCCAGCATTCCTTCTTACCTCATCACCGCTACCATTGCTGCACCTGCACTGATTCAGCTTGGTATCCCTGATCTGGCTGCGCACATGTTCTGCTTCTACTTTGCAATGTTTGCAAACCTCACCCCGCCTGTTGCGCTTGCTTCTTTTGCAGCAGCCGGCATCTCTGGCGGCAACCCCATGAAAACTGGCTGGGTCAGCGTAAAGCTGGCGATTGCTGGCTTCATCGTGCCCTACATGTTCGTTTACAACCAGGGCCTTCTGCTTACCGATGTTGGCCTGCTTGGCGCACTGTGGGTAGGTGTAACTGCTTTTGTTGGCGTGTTTATGATTGGCGTTGCAACAGAAGGCTTCCTTTACACTAAAGTAAATTTTGTAGTGCGTGTCATTGCTGGCATCAATGCTTTGATGCTCATCAGCGCAGACACCACCAGCAGCATTATCGGTCTTGCACTTTGCGCAGCAATCATTGTATTCCAGCGCGTTTGTGCCAGAAAAGAAACTCCGCTGGCAGCTTAATTTATCACTCCGGATACGCTAACTCACTTTATCTACGTTTTTCTTCTTGATTTTCAGGCGTATCACAACAGTCACCGGGCAAAGCGAAACACGTGCTTTGCCCGGTGACTTTTTGTTTTTATCCGCCAGCAAAGATAATTCCGTATTAGTTATTGACATATGCCATTTAAGTGCTATACTCATACTTATAAATGACATATGCCAGAAATGAGGTGACAACTATGCCCCGGCCCTGTAAGCAACGCCGTATTTGTGCCATGCCGCGCTGTGCACGCTTCGGCCCTACCCATTCGCCAACGTCCGAATTGCCTAGCATCACCATGTCTTTGGATGAATTTGAAACAATTCGATTGATTGATTTAGAAGGAATGAACCAGGAGCAATGCGCTGCACAGATGAATGTGGCGCGCACAACTGCGCAGGCTATCTATACCAGTGCGCGTACCAAATTGGCAGAATGCCTTGTGCGCGGCAAAGAGCTGCAAATCGCAGGCGGAGAATATATTCTGTGCGATGGCAGCACGAGCAATTGCAATTGCAGCCACGGTTGCCGGCATCGCTGCCGCCAGGCTGACAACAAGGAGGAAAACTAATATGAGAATTGCAGTAACCTATGAGAACGGACAGATTTTTCAACATTTTGGCCACACCGAGCGTTTTAAAGTGTATGATGTGCAAAACGGTGCGGTAGCTACCGCTACCGTAGTAAATACCAATGGCAGTGGGCACGGTGCATTGGCAGACGTACTGAAAAAGCTCGGTGTCGATACATTGATTTGCGGCGGCATTGGCGGCGGTGCACAAAAAGCATTGCAGCAGGCTGGCATCCGCTTTTTCGGTGGTGCTTCCGGCGATGCAGATGAAGCCGTGCAGGCATTGCTGGCTGACCGCCTCGTATTTGACCCGGCTGCAAAATGTGACCACCATGGCGAACACCACCACGAGGGTGCCTGCGGCGAGCATGGATGCGGCGAGCATCACTGCCACGAATAAGCACTGTGACCTTTATGCTTTTGCTGGCTTCGGCGCTTCTCCATAGCGGGTACCAAATCCACCTTTGGTATTCGCCGCTGTAACTTAGTTACATCGGCTGCTGTTGTAAGCCAGCCAGAATCTAACCAAAATCAATATTCTTTCACAAAATAAAACCGCCTCCCCAGCTGGGTTGGCGGTTTTTATTTTTGCTATTATCCAGATAAAAGTCAGTGTTATTGCTGTTGTGCCTTTTAAACGCTGCACATAGCCGCTGCTGCGCTAAGCCAAGTCGTCCAAAGCCAGCTGACCATCGGTGCGGCTTTTCACCAGCATCGGCGGCTCTGCCGCCAAAATCTCCAATACTTTTTCCGGCTCAGTCAGCCAAGGGCCAACCTGTTCGGGCAGCAGTACCAGTGGCATACGGTCGTGGATTTCTTTCATCGAATCGTTAGGCGCGGTGGTCAGTATCACAAAGCTGTTGACTCCGCTTACATTATCATAAATGCCCGCCAGGTAAAGCACCGGCTCGTGCGGCAGGTGAAAATAATATTTATGCTTCGCGCCGTCCCATTCATAAAACCCCGCAGTGGGTATTACACAGCGACGATCGAACAAGCTGCGCCGAAACATCGGCCGCTGAGACACAGTTTCCGCGCGCGCATTGATTACAAGGCCACTGCGCAGGCCGGGCAGACCCCAGCTTTGCAGCTCTGGGGTCACGTTGCCGTTTTCACTTACCAGCACCGGCGCTGTAACAGAAGGGTACATCTCCTCCGGCATGGTAAAGCTGGCAGCCTTAGTGCCATACTTTTGCCGAACTTGCTCTGCGATTGCCTGTAGCTCTTTGCTGCCAGCCGCAGAAAAAAGATATCTTCCACACATAATAACCCTCCTGCCTTTTTCTTATTTTATCCAGGCTTTGCTGCCAAAATACCTTCCCAATTGTTTCATGGGGCGGCAAGCATTTTTTCTTGCGAACATTTATCACAGCAATTCCAGCGATAGAATCTCTTTCTTGCACTCAAATTCTTCGCCGCGCAGGCCACGCTCGGCAAACTCAATTTCGCCCAGCTGGTTGTCGTATGGGTCTACCCTCCAGTGGTCTTTCGGTACTGCGAAGTCTGCCTGAAACTCGGTATTTGCAGCCATGCGGTAATACTCAAGATTGCCAAAATAAAAGCGGCGAAGCGGCTCGTTGCCGGCGCGTACGGCCCCTGTGCCAAACGAGGTGTCGGCATAAAGCCACCCGTAGGGCGCTGCATAAAATTGCGCCCAGTCGTGCGCTCCGCTAGAGTCCGGTTCTACATACCAGCCACTCTCCCAGCGGGCAGGCACCCCTGCACAGCGGCAAAGCGTAATGAAAAGCAGCGCCATAACACCGCAGTCGCCACGCAGGTTGCGCGCGCAGCCTTCCGCAATATTCTCTATTCCAAAATAGGCGGGCTGAAATGCGTAGGTCACGTTTTTGGTGATGTAATCGTAGATTTTTCTCGCTTTTTCCAGCGGCTGTTCTACCCCGTCGGTCAGCTCGGCAGTGAGCGCGCGCAGGTACGGCGTAAACATAATGTGAGGAGCTACCTCTTCGGTATCAAAATCCGGGCGTTCGCTGGTAGTTGCGGGGTTCTCTAAATCATGGTATTTTGCAGTGCGGGTATAAGAAAACTCAACGGTGAACGGCGTATTCTCTTGCATTGTCTGCTCCCAGTAAATTACACGCTGGGGCGAATTTTCCGGCGTAATGCAGCTTGGCTTGGGGTTGGCATACTCGATGCAAATATCATTTTGGCTATCACAGGCCACCGGTAGCGGAAGGCAGGCGCGCACCTTTTCGCCCCTTACAAAAGCTTCTTCTTTGATGTGCAGCTCTGCACGGCAACGCACCCGTGCAGAAACTTCGCCCTTCTCTTTTACAAGTTTTACAGCTACTTCGCGCGGGCTTACAGTTCCCTCGTCCCACGGCTCTCCGGCACGCGCTGCAAAAACGTGGTCGGTTTTACAAAGAGACGCGAAAAAGCGGCTAAAAAAGTGCTGCTGCCCCTGGACATAAATCCAGTCTATGCGCCCCTCTTCGACCAAAGAGTCAAATTCGGTTTCGGTAAAATCTGCAATTTTGCTTTGTATTTGTGCAATTGCCGCGGCGCGAGAGTAAGGGTAATCTTGCGGGAGCCGAAGCAATATCTCACGCTGAACCGTTAAGCTGCGGCAAAGCGCTTCCGGCAGCTTGCCTTCTGCCAGCTTTTTATCTATGAGCCGTACTGCTCCATCAAAATCTCCGCATTCTTTTTTGCGGCGGATGTCGTCTGGCAAGCCCATGCAGAGAAAACGAAAATTATCGTTGATGTTCATTTTATGCTCCTTTAACTTTTCTTGTAAAAATAAATATCCCTTCTTCCATCATAGAAGAAGGGATACCAAAAATCAATGCTGTTTGTAAAACCGGGTTAAATGAGCGCCTGCATAATGTAGCCTGCCGCAAGGCCGCAGAAGTTACCGATGGCTGCGCCGAAGACGCCCATTAGTACGCCGATGCCGGCATACGAAGGATCGTATGCCGAAGCCACAATCGGGGCAGAAGCGCTGCCGCCAATGTTAGCAAGCGAAGCGGTCGAAACCATGCACAAGTCCCAATGGAACGCTTTGGCAAGCAGAAACATTGCAAGTGTGTGGATGACGAGCACGAACAAACCGGCGACGATCCACATCGGAGCAGAAATAAGGTCTACAAGGGTTGCGGTGGAAGCAAGCAACGAAACAACCGCATACAGGTAAACGTTCGAAAGTTCTTCCACAGCAGGCAGCTTGCCCAGCGGAGTCAGTGCACATACCAGGCCCAGCACCGTCACAAATACGGTAGTCAGCGTGCCTTTATCAAATACGCTTACGCCGACAGAAGAAAGTGCCGAGTTGAGGGTTGCGCCAACCCACTGCGAGAGTGCGGAGACAATGAGCGAAAGGCCGATGAGGAAAATCCAGTCTGCGCTGGTTGCTTTTTTCTTGTCCTTTGCAACCTCAGCATTTGCAGCATCTGCAACCGCCTGCAGTTTGGTGGTATCTGCTTTTACTGCTTTGTCCCACTTGCCCGAGAAGCGCACAGCAATCAGCAGCAGTGCAATCCACAAAGAGTAGTACACAGTATCTACTGCAAGCGCGCAGCCGTATGCACCCGGGTCAACTGGGAAGGCCGCCTGCATCGCTGCCATATTGGCGCTGCCGCCAATCCAAGATGCGCAGAGTGCCGCCATTGCGCCCCAGATGGTTTCGCCGCCGCCAAGTGTGCCTTTAAAGATAACAAAGGCCACAATAAACCCAATTAGAATAGAGGCAGCGCCGCCGAGGAAGATAGCCAACATGCGCCCGCCCAGTTTTGCCAGCTTGCGGAAATCGCACCGCAGCAGCATAACAAAGATCATTGCATACAGCAGGTTGTTTTTCAGCGCAGAGTAAACTGCAGAACAGGCCTCTGATTGATACATGCCCATGGTGCAAAAAATCATATTCAACACATAGATCCACACCAGTGGCGGAACGTACTCGAACCCTTTCCACCTGGTGTACTTTTCCGCAGCCAGCAACGCGCCAGCCAAAAACATTAGGAATGCTATGTAGGTAAAGCCGTTGGTAATCATAATTCTCGCTCCTTTTTTATATTTTTTAAGGTTGCGGTGTCCCCTCTCTTTTGTCATGTAGCCCCTTGCCCACACCCAGCAAAAAGCCTGACCTTCTACTCCCCCTTCCTTTTTATTTCTTTTCAGAGCTTTTCAGCTCAGTCTAAATAACGCAGGCCGGTAATACCGGTAATGCCAAGGCCGGGTGCATCCGAAACGGTAATTTCCCGCTCGTTGAACACAGCGCCGCCAATGATGGGGTCTTCGCTGCAAAGCACTGGGCCGTCAAGGTCAATTTTGGTGATAATCTGTTTTGCGCAGGCGAGATGTACAGCGGCGTTGACGCTGACTTTCGCCTCCAGCATACAGCCAATCATGCACTCCACGCCGTAAACTTCGGCGGCAGAAGCAATTTTCAACGCATTATAAATGCCGCCGCATTTCATCAGCTTGATGTTGATAAGGTCTGCCGCACCCATCTGCATAATTGTCATCGCATCCTCGGGCGAAAACACACTTTCGTCTGCAAGCACCGGCACGTAAGAGCGCTCAGTAACGTATTTCAGTCCCTCAAAATCATGCGCTTTCACCGGCTGTTCTACAAACTCGATATCAAGCCCTTTGTCCTGCATCTGGTTTAGCAGCCGGACAGCCTGTTTCGGTGTCCAGCCCTGGTTGGCGTCAATACGAATGCAGGGCTTGCTGCCAATGGCATTCCGGATTGCAACCAAGCGGGCCACGTCCAGCTCCGGGTTTGCACCGACTTTGATTTTCAGTGTTTCATATCCGCGCGCAATGGCATCTACTGCATCTCGTGCCATCTCCTCCGGGTCATTGACGCTGATGGTGATATCGGTGATGATTTTGTTGCGACTGCCGCCGAGCATCTTGTAAACAGGAATTTTGTAAAGCTGGCCATAAAGGTCCCAAAGTGCCATATCAGCAGCTGCTTTTGCGCTGGTATTTTTCAGCACACAGCTGTTTAACGCTTTCATTACATCTTCAAAATCGTCCACATCGCGGCCTACCAGCGTTTTGATGATATGGTCTTTCAGCGCACCCAAAATTGCACCGGTGGTGTCACCGGTAACCGCACCGGTAGGAGGTGCTTCGCCATAGCCCACCGCGCCGGTGTCGGTATGAATCTCGACAATGACGTCCTCGACACTGGATACGGTGCGCAGTGCTGTTTTAAATGGTACACGCAGCGGCACCGAAATTTTCCCGAGCCTTACTTCAGTAATTTTCATTGTAAACCCTCTTTTCTCATTTTGCCAATTCGTACATCGCAGCTGCGATAATTTTTGCGTTTTCGATAAGTCGTGTTACCTCGATGAATTCATCGGGTTTGTGCTCGCGTACCTCGTCCCCCGGGAAGATGGGGCCAAACGCCACAGTGTTGGGCATCATCTTGGCATAGGTGCCGCCGCCGATGGCTTTGGGCGTAGCCTCAAGCCCGGTGCACTCGTGGTAAACGCGGGTTAGCTTTTGAATCAGCTCACTCTCTGGCGGCAGGTACAAGCTTTTTTTATGCGAAAACCAGGTCTTTTCAAACCCAGCTTCCGCAAACTGCTGTTCCAGCGCAGGGCCGCAATCTTCAAAGCTTTTGGTAACAGGATAACGATAGTTCACCTTCACCTCAAACCCATTTTCACCGCCTTCCACAGTGCCAAGGTTCAAGGTCAGCGGCCCCGATATTTCGTCCTTCTGGGCAATTCCCAGCGATGCACCGTCATACTCGGTGCCAATGCGCGCGGCCATGAAATTCACTTTTGCGGCAAGCTCCGGTGCAAGCGGCAGGGCTTGCAGTTCCTGCATCAAAAGCCCAATGGCGTTGATTCCCTCTTGCGGGGTACCGCCGTGTGCGCCCTTGCCCAGCGCCTTAATTTCTATACCTGTTGCGGTACGACTGCGGCAGATTTCTGCTGTTTGCGGCCGCTGTAAAATTTGCTCGGCCAGCTTGGGCGGACACTGCAGCCAGACAATTGCTTCTGCCGGCACAATATTGTGTGCTGTGCCACCTTTTATGTAGGTTAAAACCAAATCGCCCGGCTGGGCGTACCGGCAGCGAAAAGCAGCATTTACAAGTCCTTTTTCACCGTTGATGACCGGGTATTCTCCGTCTGGCGTAAAACCAAATACCGGTGTTTGCTGCCCTTTCTGCGCATAGTACTTCATATCGGCGCTGCCGTTTTCTTCATTCAGTCCAAAAATCAGCCGAATCCGCTTTGTCGGTTTTGCGCCGCTTTCTTTCAGTGCTTTCAGGGCATATAGCGCAGCAACTGTGGGGCCCTTGTCGTCCATCGTGCCGCGGCCGTAAATTTTGCCGTCCTGCACCCTGCCTTCATAGGGGGGCATCTGCCAGCCATCCCCTTCCGGCACAACATCTAAATGCCCCAGCACGGCAACCATTTCTTCGCCTTCGCCCCACTCGCACCACCCCAAATGGTTATCCAGGTTGTAGGTGGCAAATCCCATCTCGGCCGCGAGGCTCAACATATAGTTTAAACAATCCTGCACTCCGCGCCCAAAAGGAAAGCCGGAGCCATCCTCTTCATATACGCTGCGAATTTGTACACAGCCGCGCAGACTCTCTATCAAATCAGGTGCAGATTCCTCAATCCATTGCTTGTAATTCACCGTTTTATCCTCCAAAAAAGCAAAAAACCAACAAAGGCCAGAAATAGGTTCCGGTCTTTGCTGGTTTTCGTTTTGTACTGTGATATATTGTGTATATCCCCCAAAAAGAAGCAGCTTATAAAGTATTCAATTTTAGTTTCGCAAACTGGTACTTTTTATAGGCATCCTTCATCGAAGCGAGCACCGCTTTTTGCGAAGAGCCATAGTATCGCCTGGTCAATTCTCTTTCCAGCTCATTATAATCGGTTTCGAGGGAATGGCCCATAAATATCTTGCGCAGAAAACGCTCGGTAATCTCCAGCGAATGGGTGCAGCCCAGATCAACTACCTTCCCAGTCTGCGCCTCCAGCTCAAACGCAATATAAAAAGAGCCATACATCTTGGTAATTGCATTATCCAGGTTAGTGCGCGACTCCCCTACAATGTATAAGGTTTCTGGTTCCATGTCGTGCCCTCCCTGCCAATGTTTGTTTCAACACTTTAATTATAGAAATTAATTCCACTTTTTGTCAATACTTTGTTACTCTTTTTGTGAATATTGGTGAGATTTTTATTTTTTATAAAAGCATTTTACCGATTCACCTCAACAAAGCATAGTGAAGTATGCGGCCTCTCCCCCTTATTAACATTCTGTCGGCCGATTCTGTTTTTGCTAGGTCTAGGCCTCCTTTCTTGGTTTGCCGCACTGCCGGGTAAAAATAAAAAAACCAGCCAAGGCAAAGCATGGGGCTTTGTCCTTGCTGGTTTTCATTTTTGAAACATAAGAGTGACCTTATGATTGTAGCAATGAAGCAGCGGTGATTCAATTGTGTCTTTATTTGGCTTCATTATAGGCAGACGGCAAAGCCCTGTCAATAGAAAAGCCCTAACTTTGTAGTACCCTACAATTTCAGCCCTTGCTTTTTTACACAATCACCTCGCAGAAAAGGTTTCACTAACCCATAAATCAAAAAATTGCACTCTGCTTTAAAAAGATAGTGATAGTGTCTTTTTAAATGAAAATTACTTTTTCAAAAGCCACACAGCGCCCCAAATTCAGCAGAGGGAAAGTCCGCTGGGTTTGGGGCGCCGGGGTAAAATGGAGTGAACTTATTTAATGTAATACAAGGCGAACCGTCGTGATCACTATCACATGGAAATCCTCGCTTTTGCAGCCGTGCGTAGCTGCATTATTAAAGCTAAATTAAAATGCGCTATGCTCATTCCGCTGCTGGGGTTTTTTTGCGCTCTTTTTTCAGCGTAAGCAAAAATACGGTAGATAAGATGCAGGCAAATCCAATCAAGTCTGCAAAGGTAAATACCGAGCCCAAAAGAAAAGCGGAAAGTGCCGTTGCCGTCACCGGTTCAATACAGGCAAAAAGTGTTGCTTTTACGGGGCCAATATCTCGAATGCACTGCAAAAACAAAGAAAATGCGCCCACAGTGCCCAGTAAAACGATACCGCAAACCAGCAGTGCCGCGGTCATGTCAAATCCGGCAGGCCAGCCCCATGCGCCTGTAAAAGCCAAGAGTGCAAGGCCACCCATCAGCATGCCATAGCCGGATACCGTGACACTGCTCCAGCGATCTACCAATCCGTCGGAAAGCAAAGAGTAACTGGAAGCACCAACGGCCGAAACGATACCCCAAAAAAGCCCGCGGGCAGAAAGCGACATATTGCGCGGGTCGCCCTGTGTCGCAATCAAAAAAACGCCCACAAGTGCAAGCCCTACCGAAAAGATTTGCACCGGCGGCGGCATCTTGCGGTTTTTGCAACTTACAAACACCGCCACCATGACGATGCTGATATTTTGCAGCACTGTGGCGGTGCCCGAGTTGGAATGCTGGATGGCTGTAAGGTAAGAAAACTGGCACAGCAGCAAACCGCCAATCGCAAACAGCACAAGGTGCGCCAGCTCTTTTGGCTGCTTAAGCACTGCAAATGCCGCTTTTTTTTGCTGCACCAGCGCAACTGCCAAAAGAATGGCACCTGCGGAAAGCATACGCACTACGGTAAGCCAGATGGAATCCACCGTGTAGTGCTGAAATAAAAATTGGCTGCACACCCCTGAAACGCCCCAAAAAACAGCGCCGAGTATGCCGCATAAAGTTCCTCGTTTTGCTCTGGCATCCATTTGTAGTTACCCCTTATTGCTTTTTCTTGTTAATTTTAGTATATTGAGAAAAAGCAGCAAAGTATATCATAATAGTCCCAAAAATTTATCAGAATATTGCGTATTTAAGGAGTATCGGATGAAAAACAACACCTGCCCGGTGCCGCTGCACCTTCTGAGCAACCAGCAAGAGTTGGTGCCCCAGCCAGTAAAAGGCCTGGGATTCAGTGCCTACTTAATGGAATTCAGGCAAGGCGCTTATGATTCGGTCAACTGGCATTGGCATATTGAAACGCAGTTTTGCATGGTTTTGTCCGGCAGTGTAGAATTTCAGCTGGAAAAACATCGCTTTTTTGTCCACGAAGGTGGTGGGCTTTGGATCAACTCTGGGATTGTGCACCGCTCGTTTCCGTTAGACTGTGACGAGGCGGTTTTCCTTTGCATTGATCTGCCGCTGCACACCCTTTGCTCGGCTGATGACGAACTGCTTTGGTCACGTTATTTCGCCCCAGTTTTAGAAAACGGCGGTATTTCCGGCTTTGAGCTACGCCCTGAAGCACCTGCACAACAAGACATTTTGCACAGGCTTTTACACCTGTGGCAGCTTTGCCAAAGCCAGCCCTGCGGGTTTGAGCTGCGCTGCCGCGCAGAACTTTTGGAGATTTGGGCTGTACTGGTTGCGCTGTTGCCTTTGCCGGATGCTGGGCAAAGCGACGCTTCCCTTCGACTAAAGCTAATTTTAGGTTTTATAGAGCAGCACTACGCGCAGCCGCTGACTCTTGCCGAGCTTGCAAAAAAGGCCGGGCTCAGCCGCAGCGAGTGCAGTCGCTATTTTCGCAAAGCCACTGGGCAAACGCTGTTTCAATATTTGATTCAATACCGTATTGAGCAGAGTGCCCGATTGCTGCGCGAAACCGAACACAGCATTGCGCAAATTGCCGCGGAAGTCGGGTTCGGTAGCCAGAGCCATTATACGGATTCTTTCCGCCGTGAAAAAGGCTGCACGCCGCTGCAATATCGCTTGGCAGCACGCAAAGAGCAATGTTTGGAAAAGTAGAAAAGCCTATTAGATATGTGTTTGTTTACAGATGCCTCTACCTGCACAAAAAGTAATCCGCCTCAACAAACCTCTACAATGTTGAGTCAGATCAGATAAATCCCATATTATCTGATAAACGCATCATAAAAAAGCGCCGGTACTTTGCAGTGCTGGCGCTTTTTGTTATTATATAAGGTAAGAGGGTTTATTTTAGTATACCACACTTACAGTACTTTACTTAAAAAGTCGACAGTGCGTGGCTCATGGGGATGATCAATCACTTCTTTTGCGGCGCCCTGCTCTATAATATACCCGCCTTCCATAAAAATCACTCGGTCTGCCACTTCGCGCGCAAAGCCGATTTCATGAGTTACTACCACCATCGTCATGCCCGCGCGTGCCAGATTTTTCATAACAGCCAGCACTTCACCCACCATTTCGGGATCGAGCGCGCTGGTTGGCTCATCAAAAAGCATAATGTCGGGCTGCATACAAAGCGCACGGGCAATTGCCACACGCTGTTTTTGTCCACCGGAAAGTTGTGCTGGGCGCACTGTCGCTTTATCTGCAAGGCCTACCCGCTGCAACAACTGCAAGGCGGTTTGCTCTGCCTGATGCCGATTTGCTTTTTTCAGCTGCACCGGAGCAAGAGTCATATTCTCTAATACCGTGAGATGATGAAAGAGATTGAAGTGCTGAAAAACCATCCCTACACTTTCACGTACCTGATTCATATCTGTGTGCTTTGCGGTGATGTCGGTGTCGTCTACCAGTATGGTGCCATCGGTAACGGTTTCCAGCTGGTTGAGGCAGCGAAGAAAAGTCGATTTACCGCTGCCAGATGGGCCCAACAGCACTACCACTTCCCCTTCGGTGATATCCAGCGTAATATTCTTCAGCACTTCCAGCTTTTCAAAGCTCTTTTTCAGACCTTGCACCGAAATTTTCACATTACTGTGCATACCTTACCCTTCTTTCTATGTAGCCTGACAGCTTACTAAGCAATATAATTACTACCATATACATCAGCCCGGCTACCATCCATCCTTGGGTATTCATCGTATTGGCCACAATGGTTTTTGTGGCATTGGTCAGCTCGGGAAACCCGATCGCGGATAAAATCGACGTATCTTTTAAAGTGATGATAAACTGGTTGATGATACTGGGTATCATGGTACGCACCGCTTGCGGCAACACTACTTTGCGCATGCTTGTAATGTAAGGAAGCCCCAGACTTCGTGCAGCCTCCATCTGACCGCCGTCTACGCTTTGAATACCGGCGCGGATAATTTCAGCCATATATGCGCCGCAGTTCAGTGCAAGCGCAATGGTTCCGGCCTGCAAACTCGTAAGGCGAAAGCTGCGATAGCCCAGCCCCTGTACAAATGCCGGAAAGGTAAAATAAACAAAAAATGCGAGTACGATAAGCGGCCATCCGCGAATCGCGTCCACATACACCATACCAATAAAATTACATACTTTATTCGGCACTACTTTCAACATGCCGAAAACAAGCCCAAGGATAGATGCGAAAAATAGCGATAACAGCGCAAGCAGCAATGTCTGCCCCATAGCCGTCATCAACATACCGCCATAGACTTGAACAATCTTTACCATGGCAGAGGTCCTCCTTTCTTGGTGGTATCAGCGAAAAGCAAAAGGCGCACAGGACACCCAGAGGGTTTTGCCGTGCGCCTTTTGACTTCACTCAGTCGCTAGCCTAAATATTTTTCAAGAATTTTGTCATAGGTGCCATTTGCTTTAATGTTAGCAAGGCCGGCGTTAAACATATCCAATAGCACCTGATTGTCTTTGTTCATAATGGCAAAGCCATAAGGTGCACCCTCGTTTTCAAATCCATCCGGAATTTTCAAAGCAAGGCCATGCTGCTTGATGTTAGCTGCCATAACCGGTGTATCGTCAAAGCATGCCACCGAGTTGCCCGCGATGACATCCTGATACATGGTCGGGGAATCCTCAAATTTGGTTACGGTAAATCCGTACTTATCCTTCATACTCTCGGCATAATCGCAGCCGATGGTGCCGTTTTTCACAGCTACATTTTTGCCGCTCAAATCTTCCCATTTTGCAATGTTAGAATCCGCTGCCACTGCAATGGTCTGGGTGGCATTGTAATAGCCTTCAGAAAACACCCAGCCGGAATCAATGCGTTCCTGCTTAATAGATGCACCCGCAATAATGGCATCGGCCTGCCCGGACTGCACTGCGGCAACGGCGCCATCCCAGCCAATCGACTGTAAATCATATGCAAAGCCCTGGTCTTTTGCAACCGCTTCCAGAATATCCACGTCGATACCAACGAACTTCCCGCTTTCGTCGGTATACTCAAACGGCATAAATGCGGTATCGGTTGTAATAATCCACACTTTGTCACTTTTTGCTGCGGCAGAAGAAGCGGTTCCCGTTCCGCTTTCTGCCTTGCTTGCTGCAGAACTGCTTGTTGCTGTGCTGCCGCATCCGGCGAGGCTGGCTGCCATCAGTAGCGCAGCTGCCCATGCAAGATATTTTTTCATACTCATTCTCTCCCTTTCCTCTATAAAAGCTCTGTTTCCCCTGTACTAAAAAGCGGCACCAAAGGATGGCTTTTTATAATCCATCGCCTTTGATGCCGCACAGAGGGTAA
The DNA here is from genome assembly GCF_900199435.1 of Pygmaiobacter massiliensis. Classification (GTDB taxonomy): domain Bacteria; phylum Bacillota; class Clostridia; order Oscillospirales; family Ruminococcaceae; genus Pygmaiobacter; species Pygmaiobacter massiliensis. The sequence continues at coordinate 826,756 of NZ_OAML01000003.1, read as the reverse complement.
AAAAACATCAAACGCGAGCACGAAATATGCCATCGCCTTTGATGTTGGATTTATTATAATGTCCACTTTTTGCTTTGTCAATACCTGCTGCAATATTTTTTTTGACGGTTCTCAGCGCACGCATTTACAAAAGCCTGCGCCAGTTTTACGCTATCGGGATCTTTGCGAAAAGCAAACTCCGGGTGCCATTGCACCCCTGCTACAAAGCGCTTTTCCGGCAGATATGCGGCTTCTATCAATCCGTCCGCCGCGTGCGCCATCTCACGCAGGGCGGGTGCCAGTTTACTGATTCCCTGGTGATGGTAGCTGTTTACGCCCAGCTCTTTTTTCTGCAAAATTTCGCTCAGCAGCGTATCTGCCACAACCGTCACCTTATGTACCGCCCGGTCGTAAGGCGGTGCCATATGGTGCTCTACGGTGCTTCGTCGCTCGGTGGGCAAATCCTGATAAAGCGTGCCGCCCAGTGCAGCGTTCAAAAATTGAAGTCCCCTGCAAACGCCCAGTACCGGGCAATTCATTGCCAATGCGCGACGCAGCAATTCCGCTTCCATTGCGTCGCGCGAGGGGCAAACAGCCCCACATGTTTCTTGCATTTCCGCACCATAAAATGACGGAGCTACGTCTTGCCCTCCGGTAAGGAGCAGGCCGTCGCAAAGGGCAAAGCAGGCTTCTAACACTTCGGTGTTTGCCGTCAGCGGTAAAATCATCGGGGCCGCTCCGCACTGCTCTAAGATTTCTAAGTAACCGGGCAGCATCCAAAAGCTCTGCTTTTCTTCGTCATAAAGCGGGGTCAAGCCTATCGTAGGTCTCACACCGACATCCCTCCCAAATAAAAAAATAAAGGCACCTGTTCTTTTACCGAACAGACGCCTTTGTCTTGCCCAACATTATACTGCCGCGCCAAAGAAAATGCAACCACGATTTAAAACTTTTGCCGAGACCGGACATCAAAAAACCCGCCGCAAATTTGAGCGGCGGGGCTTTTGAGGAGGTCCCGTTTTCGCTGTGGCAGCAACGTAAGCGAGAGGGAGTATCTAGACTGTTATACTTATTATACCATACATTGTTTACACCCAAATAAAAATGTCTTAAAAAGATTTAAGATGTTTCTGAAAAAGCTTCCCATTTCTTAACGTCCTTTTGCGGAATGATGAAAAACTTCTCTGGCAGATTGACCAAATATTTTTGCTGTTTTATATTGTATCCGAAGCATCGTCGGTGCAAAACTTCGTCTGTAGCCGTCAGTTATCGCGGCAGCCAAAGGCGGCTTCGCGCAGGTAAAAGGTGCAAAAATGCCAGCACCAGCCACGCTGTTGGTCTTTAAAGAGCGCAGACAATCGCTATGCCTTACTTGCATTTGGTAAGTGCAGTTTATGCATTTGCAATTCTTTTTTCGGGGCGGCTATACTTGTGGCAAAGAGATGTTCTTAGCGAAAACTAAACATCTTGCCTTCCCGGCTAATTACCACAACAATATTAAAAGGAGAGAAAATCATGAAAAAGTTTTTGGCACTGGCGCTTTCGCTGACCATGGCACTTTCTTTGGCGGCTTGCGGCAGCAGCGCTTCCTCTGCGGCACCGGCAGCATCCGGTTCCGGCGCAGCAGAAGCCCCCGCATGGAAATTTGAACGCAACATCGAAATTGTTTGCCCGTGGGGCGCTGGCGGCGGCGCGGATACCACACTTCGCACCTTTGCGGCGGCACTTGAAAAAGAGATCGGTGTTAAGGTCGTCATCAACAATAAAACCGGCGCAGGCGGCACCACCGGTGTAGAGTACGCCATGCAACAACCGGCAGACGGCTACACCTGGCTGCTTTGCACCCAGAGCCCGCTGCTTGCGCAGCTGACCGGCGCTGCCACCACCGATGTAAAAGGCGGCATTACTCCGGTAGTTCGTTTGGTACACGACACCAACGTTATCGTAACCGGCAAAAACTCGCCCTATAACACTTTTGCAGAACTGCAGGAGTACATCAAAGCCAATCCCGGCAAAGTAAAAGCGGGTTGCATGTCCATCACCGGCCTTGACGGCGTTTGCGTACAGCAGGCGTTCAACGGCGATGTAGAAGCCGTTGCTTACACCGAAGGCGCACAGCTTAACAGTGACGTTATGGCTGGCCATATCTCTCTTGCAGTTGTTGGCCCCGCTGAAATTCAGGCACTTGTGGAATCCGGCGACGTAAAGCCAATCCTGATTTGCAGCGAAAACCGTATGACGATGAATGCTTTTAAAGACTGCGAATCTGCGGGCGACCTCGGCATCGATTGCTACTATGGCCCGTACCGTGGCATCTTCTGCGCAAACGGCACCCCGGCAGAAGCCATTGCAGCCTTTGAAGCCGCTGCTGAAAAAGCAGTCGCCAGCTCTGATTTCCAGAACTGGGCCGCTTCTCAGGGTCTCGACCAGCGTCCCGGCTGGCAGAACACTGCGGACTTTACCGCTACCTGGGCTGCTGACACCGCCGACCTCGAAAAACTGGTTGCAGAAATCAGCAAATAATCTGTAATTGCAGCAAAGAGGGGGCTTCCGTTGGAAGCCCCCGTGCTGTAAAGGAAAGTGAGTAAGAACCATGACGATTGAACTTATTTTCAATCTGGCAATGCTGATTTTCTTCGGCTATTGCTATTTTTACATTGGGGTTGCACTGCCCAAATCCGGCGCAAACGAGCTGGGCGCAGAACAGTGGCCGCAAATTATTTTGGCTTTGCTCTGCATCCTGTTGGTCGTTAATCTCTACAAAATCATCCGCGACCTCAAAGAGGTTCCGCAAGAGAAAAAGCTTACCGCACAATCGCTGAAAGCCTTTTTTACCAGCAAGCTGTTTATCGGCATTATCCTGGTTATGGTGCTTTCCGTTTTGCTTGGGTATCTTGGGTTTATCCCCACCTGTCTTTTGTTTCTCATGAGCTACTCTCGCCTGTTGGGCGAAAAGCGGATTGGGCGCAGCTTTATTCTCAGCCTGCTTATCACAGCACTCTTGTTCGTACTTTTCTATCTCGGGCTCAGCATCATGCTGCCGCGCGGCGTTGGTATCTTCCGCGAATTTGCGTTGATGCTGGAAACCGCGCTGACGTTTTAAGGAGGGGCTGATATGTTACAAACCTTGACAATGGGCTTTGGCATCGTCTTTCAGCCCGCAACTTTTTTGTTTATCCTTTGCGGCACCTGCCTTGGTGTTATCTTTGGCGCAATGCCGGGTGTTTCGGCATCTATGGCAGTTGCGCTGGCACTGCCGTTTGCTTATTCCATGAAACCGATTGTCGCTATCGCTTTTCTGGTTGCAGTGTACTGCGCAGCCATCACAGGCGGCGGCATCACAGCAATTCTGTTTAAAATCCCGGGCACCCCGTCCAACGCGCCGACAACCTTTGACGGTTACCCCATGGCACAGCGCGGTGAAGCCGGCAAGGCCCTCGGCGTATCGCTGATTGGCTCTGCTTTCGGCGGCCTGGTCGCTGCTTTCGCAATGGCACTCATCAGCCCGCAGCTTTCGGCTGTGGCACTGAAGTTCGGCCCATCTGAACTGTTTGCAGTGTCTTTCCTCGGTCTTTCCGTTTTAACCTGCCTTGACGGCGGCAATCTTGTAAAAACACTTATATCCGGCCTAATTGGCCTTTGGCTTTCTACCATTGGCATGGATCCGATGCTCGGGCTTGCCCGCTTCACCTGGGGGAATAACACCTTGCTTGGCGGCGTGGAGATGATTCCCGTCATGATTGGTATGTTTGCAGTGACAGAAGTGCTCAAACAAACAACAAATCCGCGCAAGATGGACGACACCGACAAAAGCGGCGGAGTCAAAACCGAGTTTCCGAAATTGAAAGAATTTCTTTCCATCAAATGGGTTATGATTCGCTCTTCGATTCTCGGCACTATCGTTGGTATTCTGCCGGGCGCAGGCGCAACCATCGCCTCTTTCCTCTCGTATACTACCGAGAAAAAGCTCAGCAAACATGCCGATGATTTCGGCACCGGCTGTATTGATGGTATCGCCGCCTCGGAATGCGCAAACAATGCTGCGACCGGCGGTTCGATGGTTCCCCTGCTCAGCCTTGGCATTCCCGGCGGCAACGCGGCTGCGATTATGATGAGTGCTCTTGTTATGATGGGCGTGCAGGTCGGTCCCCTCCTGGTGCGCAGCCAGCCAGAATACCTCGCCAGTGTTTTCTCCTCGATGCTGCTGACGAATGTTCTCATGGTTATCATCTCAATTTTCGTTGCACGCATTTTTGCCAAAATTCTCTCGGTTCCGTATAGCGTCCTCGGCCCCATCATCATCATGCTGGCCGTAATCGGCTCTTATGCGCTGAACAACAACACCGGCGATGTTGTTTTGATGGTCATCGCAGGCGTATTGGGCTACCTGTTCACTAAAATGAAGTTCTCTGCTGCGGCACTGGTGCTTGGTTTGGTGCTCGGCCAGATGTGCGAATCCAACCTGCGGCGCGCTGTCACAATCGCAAACGGCAACATTTTAGAAGTTTTCTCAAAACCCATTACCGCTGTAATTATGGTTGCCTGCGTGCTGATGCTCGTTGGCCCGGCGGTTGCTCCGCTCATTAAGAAAAGCCGCAAACAAGATACGAAAGTCTGACCGGACGAAAGCGTCTGAGCAGCTTCTGTTGCACAACAACAAGCAAGGCTGCCGTAAAGGCAGCCTTGCTTTCTTTTCTCCAAAACAAACTTTAAAGCAAAATAGGTTTTGTTTGGTAAAGGTACGGCAGCGTAGCACCGCACACTTTTGCAAATTCCCCCACCGCTGCCGAGCGAGCAAGGCGCTCTGCCCAGCACACCGCTACCGTTACGTTTGTATTCTGGCCGGGGATTCGGCAAATCTTGAGGGCATTTTTCTCTTGCCGGTACATTCGCAGCGAGCTGCGGGTACAAAGGGTTACGCCAAGGCCTGCTTGCGCAAAAGCCAGCGCGGTATGTGGGCTGCGCGTATTGTATTTCACCCGCGGGGTAATCTCTGCTTGTGCAAAAATTTCATCTATGCGCTGGCGCGAACGCTGCCCCGAAGCCATCAGCACAAAATTACGACGCGCTACCATGCTAAGCGGTAAAAATGGTTCCAACCCGTCACTGGCAGGGCGAGCCTCGTTGGCAGCTGGGTCCGTTTCGGGCAATACCAGCAGGTATTCATCCGCCGCAACCGGCTGTGCAACAACGCCCTCCAGCGCAAGCGGCAGGTGCAGCAACGCCACATCCGCCTCACCGGCAAGCAGCCGCTGCTCTACCGTCAACGAATCGGCTTCCTCGAAGAGCACTTCAATACCGGGGAACATTGTGCCAAACGTACGCAGCAGTGTGGGTAAAAGGTAGGTGCCAAGATAACCTGTTACGCCTACCGTAAGTCGCCCCGCTGCCAGATTGTTGATGCGCGAAATATCGGCCTGCAATTCTCGCTCCAGCTGTAAAATCTGCTGTGCGCTTGCGGTATAGCGGCGGCCAGCATCGGTCAAAATCAAGCCTTGTGCTGAGCGTACAAACAGGGCGCAGCCAAGCTCGCTTTCAATTTTCTGCACACTGCGGCTTAGGGTCGACTGCGACATTTGCAACTTTTGGGCTGCCGTCTGAAAGCTCTTTTCCCGTGCCGCTGTTAAAACATAGGTCAGTTCTCTGGTTGTCATGTTCCCTCTTCTTTCGGCTTTAGCGCCTTGCCGGCAGTGCTTACACTTGCAGCAGCTGCAGCAAGCGGCGGCTTACTTCTTCACACAAAATGGGTTTTAGCAGATAGTCATCTATAATCTCGCGGTGTTTGAGTTCAACAATATCTCGCTCAATGAGCCCTGTTAAAACAATAATGCGGATACCCGGCTGAATGCCTCGCGCAATCACTGCAAGGTTTGTGCCAAGCATGTCCGGCATCGAGTAATCGGTGACAAGCGCCGCGCAAAAATGGCCACGCAGATACTCCGCAGCTTTGGCCGGGTGATCAAACGAAGTGACTGAATACCCCTTCTCGGTCAGCCCACGCTCCAGCATTCTCAAGATACGCGGGTCGTTGTCGACTACCACAATCGGTGCCCGGTCTAAATCGGGTATTTCCTCTGCCGTAGGCTGCAAGGTTACATTTTCGTTGCTGACCGGCAGATAAACGGCAAACGTAGTGCCTACGCCCTGCGTGCTTTCTACCGTAATGCCTCCGCCGTGGCTTTCTACAATGCTTTGCGCCAGCGAAAGCCCCAACCCGGTGCCCTGCCCTGCTTTTTTGGTAGTGAAAAACGGTTCAAAAATTCGCTCCAGCAGCCGCGGCTCAATGCCGCAACCATTGTCGCTGAACTGCATTACCGCATATCTGCTGTACCCCTCACGCGGGGGTACCATATTGGGCAAACGTGCCGCGTCCATCAGCTCGCCCACAATCGCAAGGTGACCGTCCTCTTTTGTGCCAATCGCCCCAATGGCGTTGGCACAAAGGTTCAGCACCACCTGAGTCAGCTGCGTTTCGTTGCCCAGCACCCCGGCATGGTCAAATGCACATCTGACCTCCAGAGTTACATTCTGCGGCAAAATGGAACGCGTAATCTTTTCCACACGCTGGCTCAGTTTGCCAAGGTCAATCTGCGTAAAGGTATGCCCCACACTTTTGCGGGATAACATCGTAATTTGCTGGATGATTTCTTTCGCCTTTTCGGCGCTTGTGTAAATTTCCTGTGCATCTTCGCGCAGCATGCTGTCCTCCGGCAGCGTTTGCAACATCATGCCGGAATACCCCATAATTGGGGTCAGCAGGTTATTAAACTCGTGCGCAATGCCTCCCGTTAAGGTGCCTATGGTTTGCAGCCGCTGGCTGTGCTGTATCTGCTCTTCGCGGGCATGCAGTTCTTCCAGACTGCTGTTCACCTCACGCAGGGTACGGTTTTCTTCTGCCACACGGCGGCGGCTGTTTTGTAAGTAGAGCAGAATCATCAACAACCCGCTTGCCCCGGCAAAAACCATGACCACATCGCCAAGCATATGCCTCATTGAGGAGTGCAGTGGCTGCAACATGGCGGCATAATCGGTCACCGTACAAACAATCATAAAATCGTCCCGCAGCGGTGCAGGTGTGTAGGCACATAGTTTTCGCACCGGCTTTGCATTGCTTGGGCGCATCCAATCGTAGGACCAATAAACATCTACCCCGGTTTCGCCGTGCTTCTGGCGCTCCGCAACAGCGGCAAGCTCTGTAAAATCCCGGTCAGCGTAGCGAATGCGGCGGCCTTCCACCACGTCAATGCCAACTTCGCGCGAGGACGGATGCATCAAAATCAGCCCATTCGAGGCCATAATCATTACATAGCCGCTGGTACCCATGCGAATATCCGAACCAATGCGCTGGTACATATCGCTGATGTTAAGCAGGCAAACCAGCCAATGTTCCTGATAAACCGGCAGGGCAATGCCGATGCAATAAGAACCGGCGTCATCTTTAAAATAAAGCATCTGGGTGCTGGTATGTTCGATGGTACGCTTGGCATATTGTGCCGCCTGCGCTGTGCCCAGCACATACCGCCCGTTGTTATTTAGCAGGCAAAGCCCGGTTACCGTGCTGGGCCGCACTTCGGTATACTCCTCAAGGCAGTCTTTCAATGCGGAACCATCGCCCGTTTGGGTGAACTGCCAATAGCCTTTAACAAACTCCTCGCTGGAACGCAACACCGTCATGTCGGAAAGATAACCATTTATGTAAATGGAAATGCTGCTTGCGACCGATTTTGAAACCGCAAGCATCTGCTCTTCCTGCTGTGAGATAATCGTCTGCTGAAACTCAAAAAAAGTAGAAAGGATACGCAGAATCCCTACCAGCATAATCAGTATGACCAATGCACTTGCCAGCACCGCACGGCTGGTCAGCAGCTTCATCTTCTTTTTCATACAACGCTCCTTAGCAGCTTGTCTATACTTCTATTGTAACGTGAAACTTTTTTGGTGCAACCGACAAATTCTTAAAATCTTTTAAGAATCATGCTCCGGGGCGTTGCCTTCCTTGCTTTTTTCTTCTCATTCGATATACTTAAAGTAATCAGACGCTAAGAATCTGCTAATTCTGGTGTCGTTTTGAGAGGTAAGGGAGGGCTGCCGGATGGCGGACGAGAAAATTCTTGTAGTGGATGATGACGCAGCGGTACGTAAGATTCTGTTTCGTGTGCTCACGTCAAACGGGATGGACTGCACGCTTGCTTCCAGCGGAGAAGAGGCGCTTGTTTTTGCGCGCAAACAGCAGTACGACCTGATGATTATGGACGTGATGATGGGCGAAATTGATGGGTTTGAAGTTGTGCAGGCAGTGCGCGGTGCCGGCTGCGATACCCCTATCATCATCCTTTCAGCGAAAAGCGAAGATTACAACACAATTTACGGGCTGGACATCGGTGCAGACGACTATATCGTAAAGCCGTTTAACCCGGTATTGCTTGGTGCCAAGGTAAAAGCGCTGATTCGGCGTGACCGCAAAAGCACCGGCGGCAGCCTGATTGCAAGCGGACCGTTTTCTTATAACTGCGACACAATGAAACTGTTTAAAAACGGCACCGAAATTCCGCTTTCTTCTAAAGAAAGTATTATGATGCGGCTGTTTATGGAAAACGCTGGACGGCTTTTTTCAAAAGAGCAGCTTTACTCTCAAATCTGGGGAGATTCCATTGTGGATGAAAACGCCATTATGGTGTACATAAGCCACTTGCGCAATAAAATTGAGGACGATCCCAAGCGTCCTTCTTATATTCGTACCGTCTGGGGGGCGGGCTACCGCTTTGCTCCGGGCGAAGGCCACAGCTAATACCGGCACCTGTTTGCCGGTGTTCGCCTATCGTTTAAGGAGATTGCAATGATCAAACTTTATCAAGGTGGCATCTTTCTGGCAAACGGGTCAGAGATTTACGAAACACAAGCAGAACTGCTGCAAAAAACGGGCTATCACACAACGGCTGACGAAGCGAGAAAGGGCACCATTGCCTACGATATTTTAAACCGGCATAACCTTTCTGATGATATAGATGCGCTTCGGTTGCGGTTTGACAGTATGGCCAGCCACGACATTACATATGTAGGTATTATTCAAACAGCGCGGGCGTCTGGCATGACGCAGTTCCCGATGCCGTACGTGCTCACAAACTGCCACAACAGCTTGTGCGCAGTCGGCGGAACCATCAATGAAGATGACCATAAGTTCGCACTGTCTGCCGCGCATAAATACGGTGGCATCTATGTGCCCACCAACCTCGCAAACATTCACAGCTATAACCGTGAAACTATGGCTGGCTGCGGCAAAATGATTCTCGGCAGCGACAGCCACACCCGTTATGGCGCTCTGGGCACCCTTGCCGTGGGCGAAGGCGGCGGCGAGCTGGCAAAACAGCTCGTGGGGCGTACCTATGACTTTGCGCGCCCTGGTGTTATCGCAGTTTACCTGACGGGAACCCCGCGCCCCGGCGTTGGCCCGCATGACGTGGCACTCTCCATCGTCGGCGCCGTTTATAAAAACGGCTACGTCAAAAACAAGGTCATGGAATTTGTCGGCCCCGGCATTGCTTCACTGCCGATAGAATACCGCAATGCCATCGATGTAATGACCACCGAAACGACTTGCTGGAGCTCTATCTGGGTGACCGATGACGCAGTGAAAGAGTATTTTTATCTGCATGGCCGCCCGCAGGATTATAGCGAGCTGAAACCAAGCGAGGTCGCTTATTACGACGGCTGCGTTTTTATTGATCTTTCCACCGTGGAGTGCACCATCGCAATGCCGATGCATCCTTCCAACACCTTTACTATCCATGAGCTACAGCAAAACGCGGCAGAAATTCTGTATGAAATGCAGGAAGCCGCGAACAAGCAGATTCAGGGTGCCAAAATGGACCTGATGAGCAAGCTGCACGATAATGCCATTTGGGTGGATCAGGGCGAAATCGCCGGTTGCGCCGGCGGCACCTTTGATAATCTTTGCGCCGCCGCTGATATTCTGCGCGGCAAAAGCTGCGGCAAGGGCGCGTTTACCCTCAGCCTTTATCCCGGCAGTATGCCGGTTTACGCAGAGCTTGCTAAAAATGGGCGGATGGCAGATTTGGTTTCTGCCGGGGCGATTATGCGCGAATGTTTCTGCGGCCCCTGCTTTGGCGCTGGTGATTGCCCGGCAAACGGCGAATTCTCGATTCGCCATACCACCCGCAATTTCCCCAATCGCGAAGGCTCCAAACCCGGCGAGGGGCAGATGTCGGCAGTGGCACTGATGGATGCGCGCAGCATTGCTGCAACGGCCGCTAACGGCGGCCGCCTCACCGCTGCCACCGACATTGATGTTGCCTATACCAAAACCGATTATCACTATGACGGCGGTATTTACGAAAAGCGTGTTTACAATGGCTGGGGCCGCCCAGAACCCGAAACCGAACTGCGATTTGGCCCGAACATCAAAGACTGGCCTGAAATGCCTGCCCTCTCAGACGATTTACTCGTTAAGGTTTGCGCTTACATCACCGACCCTGTCACCACCACCGACGAGCTGATTCCCTCCGGCGAAACTTCGAGCTACCGGTCTAACCCAGAGCGGCTGAGTGAGTTTGCACTGTTCCGCCGTGACCCTCGCTATGTGCCGCGCAGTAAAGAAATGCGCCAGGCAGAGCGCGACCGCGAGATTGGCAAGCCTCTCTCCCCCGAGCTGCTGGCTGTTTATGCAGCGTTAGTGCAGGCGGGGCTTACCTGCAAACCGGAATCCACGGTAATCGGCTCCGCAATCTTTGCAAATATGCCGGGCGATGGTTCTGCGCGCGAGCAGGCGGCCTCTTGCCAGCGTGTAATGGGCGGCGCTGCAAATTTTGCACGCCAATATGCGACCAAACGCTACCGCTCCAACTGCATCAACTGGGGTATCACTCCGTTTTTGGTAGAATCTCCTGAGCTTTTCTCGCTCGGTGATTACATCTTTTTGCCGGACGTGCGCAATGCGGTGCTCGAAAACCGCCCCGCACTGAATGCTTTTGCCGTAAAGCCCGATGGCACAGTGACGCCGTTTACCGTCTCTACCGGAGCTCTGACCGAACCGGAACGGCAAATTCTTGCCGATGGCTGCCTGATTAATTATTACCGCGGCAGCTGCTAACCCTTTCACTTGTTCCAATTCTTCTTTTTCTTCTGGACGAACGCCATAAACTGCACCGGCATTGTGCTTTTTCTGCGTATAACTGCTGCTCATTATCACCGAAAAGATGCCACTTTTCCGGTGTGCTGCCGGTGCAGTTTTTGCTTCGTCCTCCTGCGAGAAGTTCAGGTTATCCACGGCCGGCAAATGTTGCCGTTTTTTATGTCAGCCAGAGAATCAAGCGGGGCCTTTGTGCCCAGCGCCGCGCAGTGTTTCCTCTCATACATTGCACGGCGGCCTAGCAGCGTTTTATTCTCTGCCTTAGAAAGTCGCTTTTATCTCTCATGGGAAAAAGCGGCTTTCTTTTTTACCATTTTTTCGCCTTGCGTTGCTCAAAAAAACAGACCTGCCCGAAAGCAGGTCTGTTTTTTGCCGTTTCCGGCCAACAAAACGGAACAAGACAAACGCCTTGTGTTACCGTTAAAGGACTCCGGCCAAAATCAAGTTCATATGGCCGACGATGAGAATCGCCATCGCGAAATCCATCAAAAAGCCGCCGACGATAGGCACGGTGAAAAATGCCTTTGGTGAGGGGCGGCCGTAGTGTTCTACCACAGCATTCATACTTGCCATTGCGTTGGGGGTTGCGCCCATGGCGTACCCATAGAAGCCTGCGGACATGACGGCTGCATCGTAGTCTCTGCCACAGAAGAAAAATACTACGCCTGCTGCAAAAATGGCCAGCAGAATCACCTGCCCGATCAGAATTACGAGCAGCGGCACTGCCACTTCTGCAAGTTTCCAAATCTCAAGGCCCATAATTGTCATGGCAAGGAAAATGTTCAAAAACAAGTTGCCCAGCGCATCAATCTCTTTGGTGCAGATTTCAATGTGCAGTTTTTCGCCGCCGTTGCGAATAATCGCAGCTGCGAAAATGGCACCCACATAAGCGGGGAACAAAAGTCCTGTTTTGCTGATGAGCAAGGAGATAATTGATCCAAAGCCCATGGCAATAACAATCTGAAAGAAAGCTTTGTGCATTTTGCTTACTTCAATGACAGTGGCTTCTTCATCTTCGGCAGTCAGGCTGGAATAATCCACCTGAGAATGGCCTGCTTTCACGGTGACAGCTTCGTTCAGCTTGCGACGCTCGATGAGGAACTTAGCAATCGGTCCGCTCACAAGGCCACCCATAACAAGACCAAATGTAGCAGATGCGATTGCAAACGGCAGACCGCCGACGGCGCCGTTTTGCTCCATCAGCGGTGCAAATGCGGCAGAAGAGCCAACACCGCCCATCAGTGAAATGGAACCTGCGCACATGCCCAGTAGCGGGTGCAAGCCAAATACACGCGCAATTGCAACGCCCCAAACGTTCTGGATGACGAGCATCACAGAAGAAACCAGGAACAAAATCACAATAGCGACGCCGCCTTTTTTAATGACTTTAAGGCTGGCACTGAAACCAATGGTTGAGAAGAAAGCAATCATAAAGAATTCTTTCATCGAGTAATCAAACGTAAAAGAATAAGTACCTGTCTGCACACCAATCAAATGAATGATGGCGAAAAGCAGACCGCCCACTACCGGCGCGGGAATGCAATAAGTATCCAAAAAGCGTACTTTTTTGACGATGAACTGCCCTACCAAAAAGACAACTACACCCAAGCACACGCTTTGGATTAAATTAAGGGAAATGACCATAACTCCACTCCTTTTGTATCTTTGTTTTCCAACGGACCTGAACCGCAACACCAAAACCCAAGGGGTAAAATAGGATCGACTTTGCACCTCCTGTTCAGAGAAACCTTCTGCCAGTACACTGCCTTCAGGCATCTTTAACATCTTTTCTTATACAGCAGCGCATGCCCTTATATTGCGCTGGCTGCCCCGCAGCCAGGGTCTCTGCGTTTTCTTTGTATGCGGTCAAAGAATGCTGCCATAAACCGAAAGCGGCAGCCGCACAAAATCTGGTCCTCGCGGGTTTATGGCTATAGATTATATAATTTTTGTTCTGCATTCCATGGATTTTGTGCACCATACACAAATACATATGGTGCATAATTGAGTTCTTATAAAATTTAGTCAATACGACCTAACGAGGCTTGTTGAAACTAACCGAAGCGTAAAAACATGCCTTAAAATGACAAGGTTCGCCCGCAAACGACTAGTATTTGTATGAGAAAAAACGTTTAGCAGTGCAACAATAATCCATTGTTTTGATTTTATGGTTTTGACTCTTGACGGATTCTTAGCGTCACCGTCCGCCGTTTTCGGCCCCAACGGGTGTGTTTTCGGCATAGTTTCTATGATTTTAAAAAATGCGAGCTTTCAAAAAATCAAAGTTTTTATCAAGTTCCCATGAAAACCCTGTATTTTTGTAAATTAAAAATAATACATATAAAAAGGATACAGACCGCAACCTTTTGGCGGTCGTTTTGTTTTGCAAGTATTTTGTGAAAGAAGAGGTGGACCATTGATGGAACTTTCCAATATTTCGGAATTTATAAAGCCCGAGTTGCTGGTGCTTGTCGCAGTCCTTTACATCCTCGGCATCATCTTAAAAAATGCGTCTTTCTTTCCTAATAATAAAATCCCGGTGGTTTTGGTAGGCATCGGTATTTTTCTTGCTGCCATTTGGGTTTTGTCCACAAGTACGCTGATTACCCGGCAGGACATCGCCCTTGCTGTTTTTACTGCACTCGTACAAGGCATTTTGGTAGCCGGTACTGCGGTACTTACCGACCAACTAATTAAGCAGGCGCAAAAAGCAGAATAAATTTTTGTGCCTAAGCGCCCCTAAAAGTGAAAATAGAAAGCTGCTGTTTTTGGCTCAAACAGCAGCTTTTTTTGATTTTGTTTGCGAGATTTTAAATTTTGTTCATAAAATACGCCTTGACTTCTTTGGTGCTATGGGTATAATTAGTTCAAGAATTTTAGTTAAAAATATTTACCTAAATTCTTTTATTTCAATTTCAAACATTTAGAACAGGAGTTACGAATATGGAACTGAACGAACTGAAAAAAATCATTGTTGAGGCACTTGGGTGCGAAGAAGAAAAAGTTACACTGGAGGCTTCCTTGATGGAAGACCTTGAGGCGGATTCTCTGGATATTGTAGAACTGCAGATGTCGCTGGAGGACGAATGCAGCTTGACCATTGCAGACGAAGAGCTGCGCCAAATGAAAACCGTGGGCGACATTCTTACTTATCTGAATACTCACACCGCTTAACGGCCGCCTATGAAAGAATTATTGGAAAAATTGACAGCCAGCCCGGAGGAAAAGACGTTTCGTCTAAAAGCCCGGCTAGAAGCTGCTGGCCCGATGACATTGTGGAGCAAACAGACCTTTCTTACCTGCCCACACTGCGAGCGCCGCGCCACCCGCCAGCGCTGGAGCGAAAGTCTTTATGTTTGCCCAAACTGCGGCACCTATCAGCCGATCGGCGGATATTACCGGCTTTCGTTATTGTTCGACCACGGCAGCTTTCACGAGCTTTCGGTAAAAACAATTCAGCAGGACCCGCTGCACTTCCCCGGTTATGCCGAAAAGCTTTCGCTGCAAAAGCGCAAAACAGGCCTTTCGGAAGCCGCCATTACAGCAACTGGCCGCATTGGCGGTATGCCGGTTGTAGCAGCCGTGCTCGATAGTCGCTTTTTTATGGGCAGTATGAGCGCTGGCGTTGGTGAGCGTGTAACACAGGCGGTAGAGTATGCCAGCGCAAAAAAATGGCCGCTGATTATTTTCTCTGCCAGCGGCGGTGCGAGAATGCAGGAGGGCATTTTCAGTCTGATGCAGATGGCCAAAACCAGCGCTGCCATTGCAGAATTTTCTGCACGCGGCGGGCTGTATATCAGCTTTCTCACCCACCCCACTACTGGCGGCGTGACCGCCAGTTTCGCCAGCCTTGGTGATATTATGCTTGCAGAGCCTGGCGCACTTATCGGTTTTGCCGGGCCGCGGGTTATCCGGCAAACGCTCGGCATCGAGCTGCCGGAAGGCTTTCAAACCAGTGAATATCTGGAAGAGCATGGCTTTGTTGATAAGATTGTGCCGCGCAGTGAACTGCGGGAAACCATGACCCAGCTGCTGCGTCTGCATACACCGAAAGGGCAAAAAGTATGATTCAAGACAGATTGCGCCGCTTGCAGGCGCTGGAAAACGAACAGCAAACCCTCTCCGGTACGCCCGACGAGGCGCAGCGCCGGGCAGAGATTGCCGAAGAGCGCAGCGCCTTGGTTGCTGGCTGTGCCGAGCTTTCCTCTGCTGAACGTGTTTTTTTGGCACGCCACCCCAAACGGCCGAAGATAGAGGAATATATCGAAGCGCTTTTTACTGACTTTTTTGAGCAAAAGGGTGACCGCCAGTGCAAGGAAGATGCCTCTATTTTAGGTGGAATTGCCTGCTATAAAGGCGTCCCCGTAACGGTACTTGGGCACCGCAAAGGTGCTAACCTTGCTGACAACATGAAGTATAACTTTGGCATGCCCGGCCCGGAAGGCTACCGCAAAGCACTGCGTATGATGCATCAGGCAGAAAAGTTCGGCAGGCCGGTCATCACCTTTATCGACACGCCGGGCGCTTACCCCGGTGTGGAGGCCGAAGCGCGCGGTCAGGGCGAAGCCATTGCCCGCAACCTAGCCGAAATGAGTCGCCTTACAGTTCCGGTCATCTCTATTGTCACCGGCGAGGGCAACTCTGGCGGTGCGCTTGCCATTGGTGTTGCCAACCGTATTTTGATGCTGGAAAATGCGGTTTACTCGGTGCTTAGCCCTGAGGGCTTTGCCAGTATTTTGTGGAAAGATGCCTCTCGCCATGCCGAAGCCTGTGACCTGATGCGGTTAACTGCCCAGGATCTTTACCAGGCAGGTATTGTGGACGAAATCATTCCCGAGCCGCTGGGTGGAGCACAGCTGGACAAAAAAGCTCTTTTCAGCTGCGTAGATATTGCGCTGGAGAAGAACCTTTCTGCGCTGCGCCGCCAAACTCGTGCGGCGCTAGCTTCCGGGCGATATAAAAAATTCCGCGAAATAGGCTGTTAACTGTCCGCCGCACAGTACCAGAGCGAAAACGCTGCCAGCGCGGCTGCGTCTTTCACTTTGCCAAAATTGTGTGGTATTGCGGCAGCCCCGCGTGATAAGGAGCAACATGAACGGATTACAACTAATTTCTACCGGCAGTGCACTGCCCCGCCGCAGCGTATCGAATGAAGAACTTGCACAGATGGTAGACACTGACGATGCGTGGATTACCAGCCGTACCGGCATTCAGCAACGCTATTTTTGCAGCGAAGGAGAAAGTGCAGTATCGCTGGCGATCGCTGCTGCAAGCGAGGCACTGCGCAATGCACAGCTTACCCCGCAAGAGGTGGATTGCTGCATCTGTGCCACCGTTTCGGGCGATTTTGCAACCCCCAGCGTCGCCTGTATGGTGCAGGCAGCACTCGGCCTGCGGGAGGATATCCCTGTACTGGATGTCAATGCAGCCTGCACTGGCTTTTTGTATGCAGCTTCGGTTGCGCGCGGCCTGCTTTGCGGCAACGGTGGCCGGTATGCCTTGGTCATCGGCTGCGAACAGCTTTCTCGCATCTTGGATATGACCGACCGAACTACCTGCATTTTATTTGGTGACGGTGCTGGCGCCGGAGTGCTGGAAAGCACCCAGGAAAGCCTGTATGCCGACCTTTTAGGCGCACGCGGCTCGCAGGCTATTTGTGCTGCCGGGCCGGGCAGTCAGCCCAGCCATATTCAAATGGAAGGGCGCGCTGTTTTTCGGTTTGCGGTAGAGGCGATTCCCCGCTGTATTGAAGGTATTCTTGCCAAAACCGGACTGACCCTTGACGACATCGACTGGGTCGTCTGTCATCAGGCAAACGAGCGCATTATCGACCACTGTATCAAAAAGCTTTCTGCCCCGGCAGAAAAATTCTATAAAAATATGAGCCGCTATGGCAATACCAGCGCAGCCAGCATTCCGCTGGCGCTCGATGGCCTGCGGCAAAGCGGGCAGCTGCGCCCCGGTATGCGGTTGCTCTGTGTCGGCTTTGGCGGCGGCCTCACCTGGGCCGGCACCCTGCTGACCTGGAAAGGAGACTCCCATGAAACTGCTTAACGAGTTGCTCGGCATCCGCTACCCTGTCATTCAAGGCGGTATGGCGAACATTGCCACCGGTGAATTTGCTGCTACCTGTTCCAATGCCGGTGCGCTTGGCATTATCGGCACCGGCGGTATGGATGCCTCGCGTCTGGTGGAACATATCCACCGCTGCCGTGCACTGACCGACAAGCCTTTTGGGGTCAACATTATGCTGATGCACCCGGAAGCGGACGAATTCGCCCGCATTGTGGTGGAAAAAAAAGTTCCCGTGGTTACCACCGGCGCCGGGAACCCCGGCAAATATATGGCCGCATGGAAAGCCGCCGGTATCTTCGTGATTCCGGTGGTTGCAGCGCCGATTTTGGCAAAGCACCTCGAGCGTGCCGGCGCAGATGCCGTAATTGCAGAGGGTACCGAAAGCGGTGGCCATGTAGGCGAAATGACAACAATGGCACTGGTACCGCAGGTCTGTGACGCTGTGTCCATTCCCGTAATCGCAGCTGGCGGTATTGCGGACGGTCGGCAGCTTGCCGCCGCGTTCGCGCTGGGAGCCTGTGGGGTTCAGGTAGGCACCTGCCTGTTGACCAGCACGGAATGTCCCATCCACGAAAGCTACAAAACGGCACTGCTCAAAGCGAAAGGCAGCGATACCGTTGTGACGGGACGTATCTCCGGCACGCCGGTGCGGGTGCTGAAAAACCGCATGAGCCGCGAGTACGTGCGGATGGAAAAAGCCGGTGCTGACAAAATGGAGCTTGAGCATTTTACGCTTGGCAGCCTGCGCCGCGCCGTATTTGACGGCGATACCGACGAGGGCAGCCTGATGGCTGGCCAGACCTGCGGCCAACTGCACGCGGTACGGCCGGTAGCTGAAATATTGGAGGAGCTTTCGCGCGATGCTGCGGCATGCATTGCTGGGCTGAACCGCCTATGTTAAGGCTTGGCAGCAAACAGCTTGCCCTGCCTGTGCTGCAAGGCGGCATGGGGGTGGGCGTTTCGCTCGGCGGGCTGGCGGGCGCAGTTGCGGCCTGCGGCGGTATGGGGTGCATCAGCACCGCACAAACCGGCTTTCGTGAGCCGGACTTTTTACAGCACACTGCCGAGGCCAATCTGCGCGCATTAAAAAAAGAAATTGCAAAGGCAAAAGCCTGCGCAAAAGGTGCGGGGCTGGTTGCCATCAATGCGATGGTCGCTACCCGCCAATATGCCGATGCGGTGCGTGCCGCGGTGGAAGCTGGCGTCGATGCCGTCATCTGCGGCGCAGGCCTTCCGCTCGATTTGCCCGGCCTTGTACTACCCGAAACACTCATTGCCCCTGTGGTAAGCAGCGCAAGGGCGGCACAGGTTATCTGTAAAACCTGGCTGCGCCGCTTTGCCCGTCTGCCTGATTTTATCGTACTTGAGGGCAGCGAAGCGGGCGGCCACCTCGGCTTTGAAGAAACTGAATTGCTGGAAGGACGCTGCGCCGCTTTGGACGAGCTGCTTCCTCCTTTGCTAAAAACGCTTGCGCCGTTTGAAGAAAAGGCTGGGCGAAGCATCCCTGTATTTGTGGCTGGCGGTGTAGACGGCGGTGCCGGGCTTAGCCACTACCGTAAACTGGGTGCCGCCGGCGTGCAGATTGCAACGCCGTTTATCGCTACCCACGAGTGTGATGCCAGCCCCGCTTATAAAGAAGCCCTGCTGCATGCCAAGACCGAAGATGTGCGCATTATGCACAGCCCGGTAGGCATGCCGGGGCGCGCACTCAATACGCCGCTCATTCAGCGGCTTGCTTCTGGGCTGCGTCAGCCGCCCGTGCACTGCACTGGGTGTATTCACGGTTGTGTACCTACCCAAACGCCATTTTGTATTACCGAAGCGCTTATCGCTGCGGTGCGTGGGGATTTAGAGCATGGCCTTTTCTTCTGTGGTGCCCATGTAGAACGGCTCACCCAGCTCACCTCAGTGCAAGAGCTTATGGACAAAATTGCACAAGATTGGAGAAACAGCCAATGAAACTGGCATTTTTATATGCGGGCCAGGGCAGCCAGCACGCAGGCATGGGCAAAGATTTGTACGACGCCTACCCTGCTTTTGGTGCAGCTTTCGATGCCCCCTCGCTTGATTTTGATTTAAAAGAAACCTGCTTTGATGACCCAAATGGCATCATCGGCGAGACGCAATATACCCAGCCTTGCATGGTGGCTTTTGCTGCCGGTGTTACTGCAGTATTGCGCGAAGCTGGCATTTGCCCTGACTACGCAGCAGGCCTTTCGCTGGGCGAATATTCTGCACTTTGCGCTGCCGGTGCCTTTGATGCAAAAACGGCAGTAGAGCTTGCGGCGTTTCGCGGCAAAGCCATGGCAGACGCGGCCATCGGCATTGAAAGCGCAATGTACGCGGTGTTAAACCTTGACCGCGCAACCCTTGCTGATTGCTGCAAAGCGGCCGCCGCAGAGGGTGTGGTAGAAATCTGCAACTACAACTGCCCCGGCCAGCTTGTTATCGGCGGCGAAAAATCGGCGGTAGAAAAAGCAGCCGCGCTTGCAAAACAAGCAGGTGCAAAACGCTGCCTGCCCCTTGCCGTAAGCGGACCATTCCACACCACATTGATGCAGCCGGCTGGCGAAAAGCTGTCCGCAAAGTTCGCACAGATGACCTTCGCTCCGCTTGGCTGCCCGGTGCTGTTCAACTGCCTTGGGCGCGAAAATACCGAGGCACTGCCCGTAGCAGAACTATTGGTGCGCCAGGTACAAAGCAGCGTTTATATGGAAGACACAATCCGCCGTCTTGCAGAGCTGGGCGTGGATACCGTCATAGAAATCGGCCCCGGCAAAGCCCTTTCCAGTTTTGTCAAAAAAACGGTCGGCGATGCTATCCGCTGCCTGCCGGTAGAAACTGCCGAGCAGCTGCAAGCTGCTATCGCCGCGCTGAAAGGAGCATAACGCAATGCAGAACACACAACAAAACGTCCGCCCTGTCGCTCTGGTTACCGGCGGCGGGCGCGGTATCGGCCGCGCCATCTGTACCCAGCTTGCTGCACAGGGGTTTGACATTTGCATCAACTATGCTGGCAATGCGGCTGCGGCAGAAGAAACCGCCGCACTCTGCACTGCTTTTGGTGCTGCGGCATTCACCGTAAAAGCAGACGTTGCAAAAGCCGAAGAGGTAGAGCAGCTCATCGGTGCAACAGTTGCGCAGTTCGGGCACATTGATGTACTCGTAAACAATGCCGGTATTACCCGCGATGGGCTGATGATGCGCATGAGCGAGCAGGATTATGACCAGGTGCTGGACACCAATCTAAAAGGTGCCTTCCTTTGCTGTAAAGCCGTATGCCGCCCCATGATGCGCCAAAAGTTTGGACGCATTATTAATTTGAGCAGTGTTGTTGGTGTGCGCGGCAATGCCGGCCAGGCCAACTATGCCGCCAGCAAAGCGGGGCTGATTGGCCTGACCAAAAGCCTTGCCAAAGAGCTGGCTGGTAAAAATATCACGGTAAATGCAGTCGCGCCCGGCTTTATTGAAACCGACATGACCCATGCCATGCCCGAAGCTGCGCGCCAGTCTACCCTTGCTTCTATCCCGATGGGACACACCGGCTCTGCCGAAGATGTGGCACGCGCCGTAGCATTTTTTGCAGCAAAAGAAAACAGCTATATCACCGGCCAGGTGCTTTGCATCGACGGCGGTATGGCGGTATAAAGGAGAACGATATGGAAAAACGCAGAGTAGCAATCACCGGAATTGGCCTGGTAACCCCCATTGGCAACGATGCGGCGGAAAGCTGGGCATCTGCCAAAGCAGGTAAATGCGGCATTGCGCCTATCACAGCGTTCGACACTACAAACTTTAAAGTAAAACTGGCAGCTGAAGTAAAAGACTTTGTGCCAGAAAATCGCCTTGATAAGCGCGAGGCAAAAAAGATGGCACGCTTTACCCAGTTTGCACTTTATGCCGCCAACGAGGCTCTGGAGGACAGCGGCCTTGCAGCTGAGCAGACCAACGCTGGGGAGATCGGCGTTATCGTTTCCAGCGGCATTGGCGGCTTACCGGTCATCGAAGAAGAGCATGCCCGCGGCGAGCAAAAAGGCTTTGAGCGGGTCAGCCCTTTCTTTGTGCCGATGGCCATTACCAATATGGCGGCGGCTCAGATTGCCATTTCCCACGGCTTTAAAGGCATCTGCACCTGCCCTGTCACTGCCTGCGCAGGCGGCACCAATGCAGTAGGCGACGCTTTTCATCGCATTCGCGACGGATATGAAACAGTGATGGTCTGCGGCGGTGCCGAAAGCTGCATCAGCGAGCTGGGCATCGGCGGATTTTCCAGCATGAAAGCGCTCTCTACTTCCACCGATTCTGCCCGTGCAAGTATTCCGTTTGATGCTGAGCGCAGCGGCTTTGTCATGGGCGAAGGCGCTGGTATTCTGGTGCTGGAAGACCTGGAGCACGCAAAGCAGCGCGGTGCACATATTTATGCTGAACTTGTCGGTTACGGCACTAACTGCGATGCTTATCACTTCACTGCACCCGCTCCCGGCGGTGTAGGCGGTGCCGATTGCATCCGTTTGGCACTTGATGACGGCGGCATCTCGCCCGAAGAAGTTGATTATATCAACGCACACGGCACCTCTACCCCACTCAACGACTCCTGCGAAACGGCTGCCATTAAAGCAGCCCTCGGCGAACAGGCAAAACATGTTTGGGTATCCAGCACCAAGTCTATGACCGGTCATCTGCTTGGCGGGGCCGGCGGTGTAGAAGCCGCGTTTACGGCACTGGCCCTACACGATGGTTTTGCGCCGCCGACAATCGGCTATCAGCAGCCCGACCCCGACTGCGACCTCGATTATCTGCCCAATGAGGGGCGCGCGGGCACACTTGGCGTAGCTATCAGCACCAGCCTTGGCTTTGGTGGGCACAATGCCTGCATCGTGATGAAGCGTTACGAGGAGGAAGCCTGATGGAAACAACCGAGCGCACTCCTCGCCCGCTGAACTGCGAGCAAATTGAAACTATTTTGCCTCACCGCTATCCATTTGCACTGGTGGACCGCATTACAGACCACGAACCCGGCCAGTGGGCTACCGGCATTAAGTGCGTTACGGTAAACGAGCCGTTTTTTTGCGGCCACTTTCCCGGCAACCGGGTAATGCCCGGCGTGCTGATTTTGGAAGCACTGGCTCAAACCGGCGCAGTGGCAGTGCTTAGCCTGCCTGAAAACAAGGGCAAACTTGCTTTGTTTGGCGGCGTAAAAAATGCCCGCTTTAAAAAAAAGGTTGTACCCGGCGATGTACTGGAGCTTTCCTGCACGCTTACCCGCAGCCGTGGCGCGGTGGGCATGGGCGAAGCCGTGGCGAAGGTAAACGGCAAAACCGCCGTGGTGGCAGAGCTGACATTTGCGGTAGTGGATGCAGTAAAGGGCTGACCCGTTGCATACGCCGCAAAAGATGTTATACTATATAAATGCAGGTACAACACACAGCAATATATCTGCTGCAAAAAATCATTCTGTGGGGGTTTCAGCAATGCTCGATCAGGCATTCAGCGAAGTATATACAAAATTCAAGCTGCATTTTTACCAAAAGGTGTTCGGTCGTTTCGCCAATCGGGAAGCAACGCTGACAACTGTGGAATCATTCAGCATGGAAGTAATTATGGCGCTGAAAAACCCGACGATTGCAGAGTTTTCCCGCATGATGCAGATTTCCACACCCAATGCAGCTTATAAAATCAACAGTTTAATTCAAAAGGGCTATGTGGAAAAAATCCGCTCTGAAACAGACCGCCGCGAATATTATCTGCGGCCCACCAAAAAATATATTGATTATTACAGCATCAGTTACGCCTACCTGCAAACCGTAGTGGACCGCGCAAAACAGCGTTTTTCTGCGGAGGATATTGCAAAGCTTGATGAAATGCTGATGATTGTAAGCGAAGAGCTCATGCCGGAAATTGATCTAGGGCGCCCTGCACCCAAGCAGTAGGCCTCTTCTTTTCAAAATAAAAAGCAGTCTGCCACCTAGGCAGACTGCTTTTTTTGTTCGAGATTTACTTTTATTTGAACATTTTCAATTTCACAAAGATAAGTGTGACCAGCACCGAAAGCCCAACCGAAATGCCAATGATGGCCAAAAAGCCAAACGGATGCTGGGTAAACGGAACCCCGACCATATTAACGTTCATACCATAGGCGCTAAAAATCATAGTGGGAATTGCCATAACAATGGTGATGATGGCCAGTACCTTCATCACTATATTTAGGTTGTTCGAGATAACCGAAGCGAACGCATCCATCATGCCGCTTAAAATGCCGCTATAAATATTCGCCATCTCAATTGCCTGCTTGTTTTCAACGATAACATCCTCGAGCAGGTCGGCATCTTCTGGGTACTTTTTAACCAGCTCAATGCGCAGCAGTTTTTCGAGCACCATCTCGTTAGACCGCAGTGAGGTAGTAAAATACACAAGGCTTTTTTCGAGTTTCAGCAGCTCAATCAACTCACGGTTCTGGGTCGATTCGTGCAGCTGATTTTCGATTTGGTCGCTTTTTTTATCAATCTCACGCAGGTACTGCAAATAAAGTGTTGCAATACGGTACAAAATCTGCAAAATAAAGCGGGAACGCATTCCGGTATGGAACTCCCTTACTTTCCCCTGCTCAAACCCGTGCAGCACCGGGGTGCTCTCACTGCAAACGGTGATAATGGCATCCTCTGCCATTACAATCGCAAGCGGGATGGTATTGTACAGCTCTTTATCGCTTTTCTCTTCTACGGTGGGGATGTTGACAAGAATCATTGTACCCGCATCTTCGGTGTCGATGCGCGAGCGTTCGTCGGTATCCAACGCAGCGCGCAGCGTGTTAACATCCAGCCCATAATGCACGGCGGTCTGCTGCAGCTCACTCTCTGTAGGCGCAACCATCGAAATCCAGCAACCCGGTTTGGGGGTGCTCAAGCTTTTCAGACAATCGCTTTCGGTGATGTAATAGTTTACCATAATAAAAAACCCTTTCTCGGCAAAAGCGCTGCCGAAAAAGAGCAGAGCCTATGCCTTGCTTTGATAATAGAACATTATTCGTGGCTTGGGGCAAGGCTCCGGGGCCATAACAACACGACCTTCCTGCTGTATGTACAGCAAATAAAACAAATATAGTTTTTTTACCTCCAAAACAGTACATTGTAAACTGCCTTTGTAAGGTGTACTGTTGGGCAAATAAAAGATGCTTACCCTTGGCATTTTTCTTTGTTTATTAAAGGTAAAAAAGCACTTTGGGCGACTCATATTATACGGTTCGTAGAAAGCTTTGTCAATAAAGCAGCGGTATTTCTACCCGGTAAATTGTCGCAATCGCATTTATTGCGGTTTTTTATACATAAATATCGATTTCGAGCATTTTCTACTAAGCATTCTCATACATTAATTTAAAATAAAATTAAGAGCAATTGACTTAAAAATATTTTTTGTTTTCGCCACAAAAACACTATCTATTTTGTTTTCAAAAACCCGTGTTTGTCCCCGTCATAATCGCCCAGAAACGGTTTCGTCGCTTGGCCTGATTTAGACAAAAGAGAAAAAATACATTTTGGAAATTGACTTCTTATAAACCGAGTGCTATTGTATGTTCAACGACAAAGGCGTCCGGTAACAGCAAACTGCAAGTGCAGAGGTCTGTGCTGCGCTTTTTTTATTAAACTGGTCGCTTTAGTGAATTAGAGGGGAGAAGTGTTTATGAAACTTGTGAAACAAGTTGGTGCTACGCTGCTTGCGGGCGCCATGGCGTTCAGCTTAGTCGGTTGCGGGTCATCTGCGGCACCGGCAAGTTCTGCTGCAAGCGCCGCGCAGTCTGCGGTGGCTGCGGCATCCAACGTCCTAAATGTTATGGTAGAGGTCGAGGTTGCCAGCCTGGACCCGCAGATTGCTACCGATGGAACCAGCTTTGAGGTGATTGCGGATTACACCGATGGCCTAATGCAGATGGATGCTAACGGGAAAGCCGTCCCTGCAATTGCCGAAAGCTGCGACGTCAGCGAAGATGGCCTTACTTACACCTTCCACCTGCGTAAAGACGCAAACTGGTCCAACGGCGAAGCCGTAACCGCAGATGACTTTGTTTTCGGCTGGCAGCGCGCAGCAGACCCTGCAACCGCCTCCGAATACTCTTACATGCTCAGTGATATTGGCCAGATTAAAAACGCCGCCGCTATTATTGCTGGCGAAAAACCCGTTACTGACCTGGGCGTTAAAGCTGTAGATGAAAAAACGCTTGAGGTAACGCTTGAAGTGCCGGTCTCCTACTTCTTGGGGCTGATGTACTTCCCTACTTTCTACCCGATTAATCGCAGCTTTTATGAAGGCCTTGCCACCGGCACCTTCGGTACCAGCCCGGAGACTGTGCTGAGCAACGGCGCTTTCAAGGTAGAAAGCTACGAGCCCGCTGCACTTTCGTTCAGCCTGGTCAAAAACCCGGATTACTACGATGCTGCAAAAGTCAGCCTGGATGGTCTGAACTATCAGGTCATCAAAGACAGCCAGCAGGCATTTATGAGCTACCAGAACGGCGATCTTGATATCGTCAAACTTTCGGGCGATCAGGTTGACCAGGTTGATGGTGATCCCGAGCTGAAAGTGGTTGGCGCAGGCTACCTGTGGTACCTCACTATGAACGGCCATGACGTACCGGCACTGGCAAACGCCAATATGCGCCTTGCACTGAGCAATGCAGTCAACCGCGCTTCCATTGTTGAAGACGTTGTAAAAGACGGCTCTGTTGCAACTTACACCGCTGTACCGCCTCAGTTTGCAACCGGCCCGGACGGCTCTGACTTCAGCGCAGACCAGACCCGCTTTGCAGAGGTTTGCTCTGACGATGCAGAAAAAGCCGCTGCTTACTACAAAAAAGCCTGCGAAGAACTTGGGCAGGACAGCTTTACCTTTGAGCTTTTGCTGGAGGACCAGACCGAAACCCAGAACGTTGCCGCAGTGCTGAAAGAGCAGATTGAAGGCGCATTGCCCGGTGTTTCCATCAACCTCAAAGTAGAGCCGAAAAAACAGCGTGTTGAGGATATCCAGAACGGCGTTTATGAAGTTTGCCTCACCCGTTGGGGACCCGACTATGCCGACCCGATGACCTACCTTGGCATGTGGATTACCGACAACAACAATAACTACGGCCTGTGGAGCAGCAAAGACTACGATGCAATTATCGCAGATTGCACCACCGGTGCCTACATTACCGATGCGGAAGCCCGCTGGGCTGCCCTGTACGATGCTGAAAAGATCGTCATGGATGAAGCTGTTATTGCACCGCTTTACACCAAAGCAGATGCAAACATGATCAAGGCCAACATCAAAGGCATCGAATTCCACCCGGTCGCTTTGAACCGCGTGTACAAAAATGCCACCAAAGGCTAAATAAGGCAGCAGGCTCTTTATTAGAAGGTTCTGCTTCACCAATGGCGCGCAGCGGCTTTTTTGCAAGGCTGCTGCGCGCTTTTTGGTATCTAAAAGAATAAAAAATACAATGGAAGCGAAGGAAAGGGGGATACCTTCACCATGCATAAATACATTTTAAAGCGCATTTTCCTTTCGGTTTTTACCCTGCTTGCAATTACGTTGGTGCTTTTTACCCTGTTGCAGTTTATGCCCGGCTCGCCTTTTAACGACGAAAAGCTCACCGATGACCAGCGCACTGTGCTAAATGCCAAATACGGCCTTGATCAGCCCGTATATGTGCAGTTTGGCAAGTACGTCAGCAATATGGTCCAGGGGGATTTTGGCGTAAGCTATAACATCAGTAAAAACACACCTATCAGTCAACTGATTCAAACCCGCTTGCCCGTCAGCATCCGTATCGGAGGCATGGCAGTAGGGCTAGGAGCAATTGTAGGACTTATCTTTGGCGTGATTGCCGCACTTAACCACAATACTTTTTGGGATACGCTGTGTACCGCGGTATCGGTGCTCGGTGTATCGGTACCAAGCTATGTTTTCGCACTTGCATTAAGCTACACGTTCGGTTTTCGGCTAAGCTGGTTGCCAATGCTATATTCCAGCAAAGCAGAGTTTGCCAGCAGCGTTATGCCAAGCATTGCGCTTGGTATGTTCACTATGGCCTCCATCGCCCGCTTTACCCGCACCGAAATGCTCGAGGTGCTGGGCAGCGACTATATGCTGCTTGCCGAAAGCAAGGGCATCAGCGGCGCCCCGCTGATTTTGCGCCACGCACTGCGCAACGCGATGATTCCCATTATCACTGTTCTTGCCCCGCTCATCGTAGATTTGATGACCGGCAGCCTGGTGGTAGAAAAAATCTTCTCGATACCTGGTGTTGGCAGCCTGCTCGTTACTGCCATTCAGTCCAACGATTATAACGTTGTTATCTCACTCAGTTTTATTTACAGTGCCATGTACATCGGCATTATGCTGGTGGTCGATTTGCTATACGGGCTGATTGACCCACGTATTCGCATCACAAAGGAGGGTGGCAACGCATGAGCGAACTTTCTGTTTCTCACCCCCTTACCGGTGATGCTTTTTTGCCCGATGATTTTGAGCTGCGCGGCAGCACACCCGCGGAGGTAGATAGCAATTTTGCAAGCCAGAACTATTGGAAAGATGTTTTTAAGCGCTTTGTAAGCAACAAAGGCGCGATTGTTTCACTGGTCGTGATTCTGCTGCTTTGCCTACTGGCGGCGTTTGGCCCTAAAATGACCGGCTATACTTACGCCACCCAAACCTTGAGCGAAAAGAATTTTGCCCCCCGTGTGCCCGGGCTTGAAAAGTTTGGTATTTTCGATGGCAACGAAGCGTTGCGCACCACCAGCGGTGTAAAAATCATCAACGGCTACACGCAAAAAGGGCTCACTGACACCTACTACTGGTTCGGCTCTGACACGCTCGGCCGCGACATTTGGACCCGTGTATGGGAGGGCACCCGCATTTCTTTAAGCATTGCGGTGCTCGCCGCTGTCATTGACATGATCATCGGCATGAGCTATGGACTCATCAGCGGCTACTTCGGCGGCCGGGTAGACAATATTATGCAGCGCATCGCCGAAATCATCAACGGCATCCCGCGACTGGTGGTAGTTACCCTGCTGATGCTCGTGCTGCCGCGCGGCTTTGCCACGATTGTTTTTGCGTTACTGATTACCGAGTGGATTGGCATGAGCCGCATTGCCCGTGCCGAAATGCTTAAACTGAAAGAGCAGGAGTTTGTTTTGGCAAGCCGCACTTTGGGTGCCAAAGATTTCACCATCATCTTCCGCGAAATTCTGCCCAACATCATTGGCCAAATCATCACCCAGCTCATGTTCAGCATCCCCACCGCTATTTTCACCGAGGCTTTTCTTAGCTTTGTCGGTCTTGGCATTCCGGTACCGATGTGCAGCCTGGGCAGTTTGATCAGCGACGCGTTTAACAGCTTCACCACCCACCCTTATCAAATCATCCCGCCCATTGTGGTGCTTGCCTGCCTGATGCTTTGCTTTAATATGCTGGCAGACGGCCTGCGGGAAGCATTTGACCCGAAACTGAAAGAAATGTGAGGTGACGGCTATGACAACGAAAACCAGAGAAAAAGTGCTTGAAATTCGTGACCTTTCCATTTCTTTTTCAACCACAGCCGGCACCGTAAACGCCATACGCGGTGTAGATATGGACCTTTACCGCGGCGAAACACTGGCGATTGTGGGTGAGAGCGGCAGCGGCAAGTCTGTCACCGCAAAAGCAACGATGGGTATTCTTGCAAAAAACGGCAACGTAGAAAGCGGCAGTATCCTTTATACCTACCAGCATGAAGGCGCCCCCAAAACAGTACAGATTCTCGAAATGAAAAAACGAGATATGCGCCGCCATATCAACGGCAAGCGAATTGCGATGATTTTCCAGGATCCGATGACTAGCCTTGACCCCACTATGCCGATTGGCAAACAGATTATGGAGGGCATGATTTGGCACTATAAAACGACGAAAAAAGAAGCCTACGAAAAAGCCGTAGAGCTTTTGACCGAGGTTGGCATTGATGAGCCGGAAAAACGCATGAAGCAGTACCCACATCAGCTTTCGGGCGGTATGCGTCAGCGTGTTGTAATTGCCATTGCCCTTGCCTGCGACCCCGAACTGCTGATTTGCGACGAGCCGACCACTGCGCTGGATGTGACGATTCAAGCAAAAATACTTGAGCTAATTCAAAAAATCCAGCAAGAGCGCGGCATCAGTGTCATCTATATCACCCACGACCTCGGCGTTGTGGCAAAGGTAGCAGACTACGTGAATGTTATGTATGCCGGGCGCATTGTAGAAAAAGGCACCATTGATGAAATTTTTCTTGACCCGCGCCACCCTTACACTTGGGGTTTGCTTTCTGCTATGCCGGACCTTGATATGGAAGACGACCGGCTTTATACAATTCCCGGCTCGCCGCCCAACCTGCTGCACCCCGTACAGGGCGATGCATTTTCACCGCGCAACGTTTATGCGCTAAACATAGACGACCGACGCGAGCCGCCCATGTTCCAAATCAGCGAAAGCCACTATGCCGCCACCTGGCTGCTGGATGAGCACGCGCCCAAAGTAGCATTACCACCGGAGTTACAGGTTCGCATTGACCGGATGAAAAAGGAGGGCGTACGATGACAGCTACCGAGACACGCACACCTCTTTTGGAGGTACGCGGGCTAAAACAATACTTTAAAACCAGCCATAAATTTACCGTTCGGGCCGTAGACGGGGTAGATTTCGTTATCTACCCCGGCGAAACTTATGGTCTTGTTGGAGAATCCGGCAGTGGCAAAAGCACCATTGGTCGCAGCCTGATTCGGCTTTACGACCCAACCGCAGGCAAAATCATCTTTGATGGCACTGAAATTTCCGGCAGACTTTCTGCTAAACAAAACGATGTGCTGCGCACCCAAATGCAGATGATCTTCCAGGACCCTATGGCCTGCCTGAATCCCCGCAAAAAAGTAGAGGATATTATTGCACAGGGCCTGGATATTCACCACCTGTGCAAAAACCACGAAGAGCGTAGCCAAAAGGTGGCCGAGATTTTGGCCAAAGTAGGGCTTTCGCCTGAGCATGCCTCCCGCTATCCGCATCAGTTTTCGGGTGGACAGCGGCAGCGCGTTGGCATCGCCCGCGCCCTTATTATGAACCCCAAGCTGATTATTGCAGATGAATGCATCAGCGCGCTGGACGTTTCAATTCAGGCGCAGGTGGTTAACCTGATGAAAGATCTGCAAAAGGAAACCGGCACAGCCTATCTTTTCATTGCACATGATCTTTCTATGGTGAAATACATCTCGGACCGCATTGGCGTTTTGCACCTAGGGCATCTTGTAGAAACCGGCACCACTGCCGAAATTTTTGCAAACCCCATTCACCCTTACACACGCAGTTTGTTGTCTGCTATTCCGCACCCTAACCCGCGCACCGAGCGTACCCGTGTGGCGCAGACTTACGATTACAAAGCCGAAGGGGTAGATTATCACCTTGGCACTCAGCATCTCGTAGAGGGCAGCCATTATGTGCTGGCGACCGATGCCGAGTTGGCAAAATGGACCGCCGCGGTAAATTAGCAGGCCGGTGCGTTGCCTTCCCCCGGTGATGCCCTGTTTGATTTGCTGCAAATATGAGAGCCTGCCCGCTGCGGGCACTTTGTAGAGCTTGTTTCCCCTGCTCTGCATGACAAAAATCTCTGGAACATACTGTGTTTCGGAGATTTTTGTTGTTTTTCGACCGCTTATTCCTATTTGTATACTTTTTCAGCTTTAATCAATAAGTTTTATAGAGGGAAACAGTAAATAGAAAAATGGAATTTCTTTGGCTTTTTACCCATAAAATACAAAAATGGAAAATAAAAAAATATTTGGTTTAAACTTCCAAGAGCCGTCCATAATAAGGCCAGATCCTCATCCTTTCATCCCCCACTTCCGGCACCCGCAGCTTCCCCCCCTAAAATTTTCAGCAAGGTTTCGTCTTGCCTGCTGACCTGCAGGGCTGCGTGTGCTACATAACATAGCATGGCTCACAAAGCGGTTCGACACCGCGAGCCACCACAAAGGAGTTGCTTTCAAATGCAGACTGATCGCTGTACCCCGCTTTCTCGTGCTGAAGCTGAAGGTCTTTCTCATGGGCCTTACTACGCAGGTGCCTACCTGTTTTGCGACACCAGGCGAAACAAACGCTACGTACGTATTCCGTTTGTTTCGTATGATCGCCACGACCCCAATGATTCCAGCACACGCGAAGGGTGGGACAATTACCTTTATAAAATGGCGACCGATGCCGTAACACTGGAGCTGGGCCGTACCCCAAGCGATGAGGAGGTGCGCAGCTGGTTAAACGCCAACCAAGAGATGGCGCAAAAACAGCTGCAGCAAGGTGAGTGATTATTGCTGCTCTCCTCTTCCAACTACAAAATTCAAATTCTACAAAGTACGTCTGTAAAGGCAGTTCCCCTCACTGCTTTTTTGGGTGTGCCAAAGGGTTCCGTTTTGTGCGGATACCCGTTTATCAAGTAAAAAACCGCAGCTGCCTCATCAAGCAGTTGCGGTTTTTTCTTTTTCTCTTCTGTGGCAGATCAAATATGGATGTTCACGCCGTTGACCTCTACGCCCTCGTTGGCACAGATTAAAATATACTTGGTTCCGTTAATCACGCGCGTTTCAATCAAATCGCTGCGCTCGGGGCTAACTTTGATAATAATATCCGGTGTGCGCAGCTGAAACTGCCGGTTGTCGATAATATTTTTAGGGCTCAGCTCAATGTCAGCGCCGAACTCTGTGTCAAACCGCTCTTCAAAGGCGGCGATATGCTCTGATGTTACCCCGCAATTTTCCAGTACCTCGGTCATCTCTCGTTTAGAGAATGCCATCGGAACAGCATCTTTGTTTGCTTTGTGTTCTTCGATACGCTCTGTCAGCTGCTCGTGCACGGCTTGTACAACTTCAAGGCTGCACTCTTCCGCCAGAGTATCCGCCAGCACGCTTTGAAACGTTTCTTTCTGCACTTCCGCCGGGGGCGGCAGCTCTACGTTAAAGATGGCATCGGTAAACTCGGTGTAGCTCTCTGCCGTGTCCTTAGTGTAGTAAAGCGCATTATAGATGTTGGTGCTGCGGTCGTCAAAAGTCGGGAACATAAAGCCCAGCTCCGGCGCTGCTACCAGCCATCCGCCCTCTCGGTTATGGAATTCGTTTTTCGAAATAGAATAGCTCAGTGCTGCTTTGCCCAGTTTTACCGGGCAGATGCTGCAAAGCATATATGTAAACATTTCGTTGGAGGCATCGGCCATACCTGCATCATCTTTTCCGCGGTAAGGCACATCATAGCTATCTAAAGCAACCAAAATGAGATAATTACCCTCAAAGTGCAATGCCTCGATTACCCGCTGATAAAATGCCTGCAAAGCCGTTTCGTCTTTCAAGCCGCTTTTTTTCAAGTCCATCAGCAGCCTGTGCTCTTCGCTGTCTGCCACTTGTGCCGTGCGGAATGAAACATCCAGCAAATTTTTATTCAGTGTGCCCGAGAGTGTTTTCTTCAGCAGGCTAAGATAAGTTTCTGTTTCGTCCTGCGGCATCAGCGATACTGACTCGTCAAAAACAGAAATAACCTCTTTTTTCTCGTTGACATAGCAGCCATAAATGTGAGAGATGTTGTGTTTTTCCGGCCGCAGGCGGCGGCGGATCTCTGAAATTTCTTTTTCGTTCATAGTATCCTCTTTTACCATCTTGAAATTTGCGCCACCCCTGCTTTTACTGCCAGGTGGTAAGTAAACCGCAATAGTTGCATTATAGCATACAAGCCTTTGGGTTGGTATCAAAAAAAGCAGCATGGACAGAAAAAAATATTTTTCTGCCCATGCTGGGGCTATCGCTTTTCTTTTTCGAGAAAAATATCCGCTTAATTTCGACATTATTCTTTATTTTTTGTTTTATTTCCGTGCCCCCCTTGTTTTTCAATGTTCTGCACTGTTCGCCTATGTTTTCACGCACCTTTAACGCTGTTGCATAAACTATAAATGAAAGTGAGGTGACTTTTACAATGAAACACAAATTTCTACCGGTGCTGCTTTGCTGCCTTTTGTTGCTGTGTGGCACCGGTATACAAACGTTTGCCCTGGGGGCCGAATCTAGCACAATTTACAATGGCGTGGACGTAAGCCAGTATCAAGGTGACATCGATTTTGCACAGGTAAAAGGCGCAGGGTTTAAGGTAGTGTACATTCGTGCCGGGTGGGGTGATAACAACACCGATCCGTATTTTGAGCAAAACTATAAAAAGGCTTCGGCTGCTGGTATGCAGATTGGTTTTTATTATTACGTTACCGCAACTACTGTAGAAGAAGCCAAATCTCAGGCACAATATTTTGGCAGCTTACTTGCTCATAAAAACTACGATGGGCACCCGGCGATGGACTTTGAAGAGTTTGGCAACCTTTCTGTCGCTGAAATTCAAACGATTGGCCTTGCTTTTTTACAAGAATTGCAAGCGGCAACCAACGTGGTACCGATGATTTATACCGATGCCTCAAACGCCACCGACCTCTGGGGAGATGCATTTGCTGATTATCCGCTCTGGATTGCCGATTATACTGGCAACGCTCTGCCGGATAACCCTGTTTGGGATGCTTGGACTGCCTACCAGTATGGGCAGAGCAATACCGTAAACGGTATTGGAGATGAAGTTGACGTGGATTATTTCTCTGAGGGAACATTTTTGTCTGATGATGAGATTAAATCAGTGAATCAGCAACGTATCACTGCCGGCGTGACTTCCGTGATCCACGTAATCCGTCCAGGTGAATCTTTCTGGGCTATCGCGACACAATATGGCATTAACCCATATTTTCTTGCCGCTACCAACAGCCTGTGCATTTTCCAAGTCATCCACCCCGGGCAACCACTGGAAGTCTACTTAGAGGAAGAGCCGGGCGTTAACGTTGTGTCTTACATAGTACAGCGTGGAGATACCCTCTGGGCTTTAAGCCGCAAATACAAGGTATGCATCCCCAATATTGCCGGATACAATAATATTGCCAACCCCAATTTGATTTTTGTGGATCAGCAGCTCACAATTCCTATTAATCCGCGCGGCTAATTTGTCCAGTGTATTGTTCGGTGCAACCATTTCTCCTTTATATTACATTATAATATAGGAAAAGCTAAAAAAGGTGCTGCAATTATGCAGCACCTTTTTTAATGTGAGAAAGTTTTAGGCCTCTTGTGAACCATCCGCAGTGACATCCAAGGCAAGCTGTGTAAGCAATGCCGCACCACGCCATAAAATGTCCTCATCCACATGGAACTTCGAGTTATGTAATGGGTAGGAAGTTTCGCCTTCTATGCCGGTTCCCAGCCACAGAAAAGCGCCGGGCTTCTCATTCAGATAAAAAGCAAAGTCCTCGGCACACATTGATGGCATCTCGTGGCTGTGGATTGCCTGTTTGCCAAACAACTTTTCCACCGTTTCGCGAGCCTGCTCTGTCATCTGCGCGTCGTTCACGACAGCCATATAGCCGCGCTCGTAATTCAGCGTGCCTTTGGCGCCGTAGATAGCACAAATGCCATCAAGTGTTTTTTGCAGCTGTGCTTCAATGAAATCCCGCACCTCGTTGTTGAGGGTGCGGCAGGTTCCTTCCAGCTCACAGGTTTCGGCTACAATGTTGTATCGGGTGCCCGCAGTAAATTTGCCTACCGTAATTACGGCAGACTGCAGCGGGTCGGTACAGCGGCTGATGATGGTTTGCACTGCGTTTATAAACTGTGCACCTACCACCACAGCATCAATGCCTTCGTCCGGCTTGGCTGCATGGCTGGCACGGCCCTGTATCGTCACCGAAAAGTGATCCGACGCCGCCATGAGCGGGCCGGCGATACAGCCTACCTCACCATGTGGCAGGTCGGGCCAAACGTGAAAGCCAAATACGGCATCCGCGTCGCCAAGTGCACCCGCGGCAATCATTGCGCGGGAACCGCCATTTGGCGAAAGCTCCTCTGCCGGTTGAAAGATAAGCCGTACTGTGCCGCACAGCTGCGCCTGCTGGCCAGCCAGCAAATGTGCGGCCCCCAGCAGTGCCGTGGTGTGAATGTCATGCCCACAAGCATGCATCACACCCGGGTTTTGCGATTTGTACGGCACATCGTTTTCTTCTGTGATTTGCAGCGCGTCCATATCGGCGCGCAATGCCACCGTTTTGCCGGGTTTTGCCCCCTGCAGCACAGCAACTACGCCATGGCCACCCATCTGCTCGGTCACCTGCCAGCCCGGGATGGTGCGCAATTCTGCGGCTACCCTAGCTGCGGTTTCTTTCTCCTGTCCGGATACTTCCGGATGACTGTGGAAAGCATGCCGCAGCTCTATAAGATGATCGTTCAAACTTTTTGCTGTTTCTGCAATCATGGTTTTGTCCTTACTATAAAATTATTTTGCGTTGCTATTGGGTTTAATTTCGGACGGGATGGGGCATTCATAAGCTTTTCCGTCGGTGCTCTTGATAAACTCTTCGCGTGCAGCTTGTGCGATGCTCGGGTCGTCTACGATTTTCTTTGCCGCATCTGTGAGTACATCCGCCGCATAAAGCATGCCTTTTACGGCAATTTCAGATTTGCCCTGCGCAACCATCTGCCATGAGTGTGCGGGGGTGCCCGGCGTATAGCACGCTGCTATAAACTGGGCAGTAGGCACTACGTGGCTGGCGTCGCCCACATCCGAAGAACCAGGAATGTTGATTTCGAGATGCCGATGCTCCAGCACAAAATCAACCATGGGCTTTGCGGCATACCGCGCGATTGCCTGTTTTTTCTCCTGCCCTTGAAGCATCATTAGCGAAAGGTCGCCTGCAACATCCTGTTCGCTTACCGTTGCTTTAAACTGCTCTGCGTAAGCCAACTCTTCTTCGGTATACCGCGGCATGGGGATTTGAATCATGCTGTCGTAAAGAAGCTGCTCCAGCACGCTGTTAGAGATGATATTGGAGCACGCTTTGTCAAAAACAATTTCCACCTGGGTTTCGGTCATCAATGCCGCACCGCGTGCAACATTACAAACGCGTTCATACAGTTTTTTCACCTTCTCGGTTTCTGTAGAACGCACGAGGTAAAGCACCTCTGCATGGTTTTGCACCACATTGGGTGAGCTGCCGCCGGTATCGGTGACTGCATAATGAATACGATCGGTTGACTCCATATGCTCACGCATATAGTTGACGCCCACATTCATCAGTTCCACCGCATCCAGCGCGCTGCGCCCCAAATGGGGAGCAGCGGCCGCGTGCGAGGAAGTGCCTTTGAAACGGAAGTAGGCTTGGCAGTTGGCCTGCAGCGAACCCGTCATTACGGCATTGCCACTGCCGGGGTGCCAGGTAAGTGCCACGTCGAGTCCGTCAAAAGCACCTGCTCTTGCAAGATATGCTTTGCCGGAGCCGCCTTCTTCTGCCGGGCAGCCGACGAGTACCACAGTGCCGGGCTTTCCGGTTTCCTGCAAATAATCCCGGAGCTGCAAAGCAGCACCAAGGGCAGCAGTGCCCAGCAGATTGTGTCCGCAGCCATGCCCGCAGGTGACACCTGCTCGGGGCATCCGCATCGCAACATTGGCCTGCTGGCTTAAACCAGAAAGCGCATCGTACTCTGCGAGAAACCCGATAACCGGTTTTCCGCTGCCCCATTTTGCAAGGTAGGCAGTTTCCATGCCTGCAATCCCCTGCTCTACGCTAAAGCCCTGCTGAAAAAGCAGTTTTGCCATAGCGTTGGCAGAGCGATGCTCTGAGAATTTGATTTCTGCGCTGTCCCAGATTTCAGCATTTAACTGGGTTAAAATTTCGCTATACTTTTCCATTTGCTCCTACGCCTTTTGCTGTACTATTTCCTGTAAAGGATTTGCCAAAGCAGACACGGCTAGCGATACCGCCCGCTGCGAGGCAAACGATGCCAAGCACCAGTGCAATGACCGCGGCCATACCTGCACCGAGATTAATCGGCAGGTTGATAAACATGTTCAACAGTGCAAAGTAGATAACACTGGTAACCGTGTATGAGAGCGAGTAGTTTGCGAGTGCCGGACTCTCAAGTTCGGGGTCGCAGATGCGAAGCAGCAAAACGCCGGTGAGGAATACGCCGGTGCTCATGCCCAGGGTGCCAATCATCTGCTCAAACCAGTAGCCTTTGAGGAAACGTTTGCAGAAGAAAAAGAGAACGCCGGTGGTTACAATGTAGCCAAGCACAACCATGATAAGAATCGGCACAATGTAAGCAGCAACTGCTTTGATGGGCAAGCTGGCGATTGCAGCGATAACGGCAAACTCAGTAAACGCGCTGGAAACTTTGCTCTTTACTTTGCCGTCTACCAGATAATCAATTTTGAGTTTGCACATGATGCCCCAGATGATGAACATGACAATCATGCCGTAAGCCCAAACAGAAATGCTGGACAGGACGGGGATACTGAATGCTTTTGCTGCTTTCAGTACCATGTAGGCAAGGCCGCAAGCAACAAAGATAAGTGCAGAGTGGAATGCAAAGGTATCGATGGAAGAAGACATTGTGGTCTCACGGCCGCAAGATGCCTGCTTTGTAATGTCTTTTTCGAAACCGACACGCAGAGGTTCGGGGATATCAGCCGGTTTTTTCAGCAGTGCGGTGTGGCCGTGACGTGCTGCCCAGTTGATAAGAGCGATACCAATCAGAATGCCGCCAACGATGCCGAAGGTTGCAGTGGTGGTAGCAACGCCCTGTGCAGTCTCCCAGTAAGGCAGGTTCATCTCCGAGAGCATATTGCCCAGTGTACCGGCAGTGCCGTGGCCACCTACGAAGCCAATGCCCAGCTCGATACCAAAGGTGTCATACAGACCTTCGCCGCCGAACCCTGCGTGAACACCGTAGCCTACTGCAAACTGAAGAATAGAAACCCCAAGGCCAACGCCAATCAGGGGAATGATATTTTTCATTATGCTTGCATTTTCGCCGCCGGCAGATTTGCCGCCGCCAATGCGCAAGCCGAGGGGAACCGCTGCAACAACGGGTACAATCAGTACGCCCGGCAGCAGCGAGTAAACAGAGAACCATTCACTCGGTACGGGAAGTACGTTAAAGCACTGGGGACCAAGAATCAGTAATAAAAAGCCGCCAATTACGGACGCAGGGATAAAAGTTTTCTGAAAAACCTTTACCTTAGCTCGCAAAAACACACCAATAAGCAAAAATGCGCCTAAAAGCCCGAGGCTTTTCAGCAAATCTGTAAGTAACGCGCTGGTCATATGAAATTCCTCCTCATTTATTAAAGGACACATTTTATTCAAGTCCTTTATTGTGTTTTTACAGTAGCATATTTATCTACTAATTGTCAATGCTTTTAGGATTTTTTTGTAACTTTTTTGACCATTGTTCCAAAATGTGGTACAATGCCCATACTCAAATTATCAATTTTCGGGCTTATTAAAGAGGTAGTACAATGATTTCTGTTGCCATCGTCAGCCCCGAGCTTTCGCTTGGGCCCATTAATAAAGTAATTGAAAGCCGCGATTTTGGCTGCGAGTTTCATCGATACGTTTATAATCAGCTGGATGATATTAAGTGGATTTATGAAGATTGCAAAGATAACTGCGATGTTATCTTCTTTAGCGGAGAGCTAGGATATCACTACATTCTCAACCACATTCCAGACATCGAAATCCCCTGCAGTTTCATCTTTTATGACACCAAACACATTCTTTCCATCCTGCTTAATTTCGTGTTGGAAACGCCAAACATTCCACTGCAGCGCGTTTTGGTCGATTTTTTAACCCCCCTGAACAATTTCATGAACCTGAAATCTTACCTCAAGCCGGAGTTTTGTCCTTACTGCTACGAGAGCTTTGTATATGACTACGCCCACATTACTCGCCGCGCCTGCGAGCTTTGGGACGCCGGTAAAATCGACCTCGTACTCACCCGCAGTATCAACAATATCCCCACCTATGAAAAGCTAGGTATTCCCTACCTTGCCATTTTCCCGACCGAGGACATGATTGCAGAATCGATTGGTTCGGCACTGAAAGAAGTACGTCTTTCGATGAAAGAAAACTGCGATCAGATTACCGCAATCATCAAGTTGATGCTGGAGCCTTCACTTGCCAATACCGACCGTGAATACCTCGAAGCTACCTTATATAAACTGCTTGTCGATTTTAGAAAAGACAAAAAGCTGGATTACAGCATTCAGCCTTCGTTTGACCGTTTTGAATTGCACACCCAGGCAGGCGCCCCCAGCGATATGTCTGGTATTCTGCAAGAACTGGTCCGTTATCTCCAAAAATACTTTGATGCATCGTTCCGGATTGGCATCGGTGTTTCTCCTTCGCTGGACCAAAGCCACTATTACGCCGAAAGTGCGCTGCTGGAGTCTTTGCGGTACGGGTGTAACGATGCGTTTCTCATTACCGGCGAAGATGCCTTGCTCACCGGGCCACTTTCTCTCTCACGTCAGCTGACTTACAGCTATACCAACCACAAAGCGTCTTCCTATGCAAAGCAGGTTGGCATTGACGAAAGCAATTTGGTGCGTATTATTGGTCTGTTCGAGATGGACCCCGGCACTGCGCTTACCTCTGCAATGCTTGCCAAATGGCTGAACATCACCTCCCGCAGCTGTAATCGTATTCTGCAGCAGCTGTTGGACTCACAACTAATCTACGAAAC
This sequence comes from Pygmaiobacter massiliensis, assembly GCF_900199435.1. GTDB lineage: Bacteria > Bacillota > Clostridia > Oscillospirales > Ruminococcaceae > Pygmaiobacter > Pygmaiobacter massiliensis. The sequence goes on along the minus strand of NZ_OAML01000003.1, from coordinate 786,937 downwards.
CCCTTCTCAGGGACCCGCACGCAAAGGCAGACCCGAGAAGGAATACCATTTTGACGCAAATAAGATGCGTGAGATTTTGCTTTAGGGCGTTTTCACCCTTGATGGGGCAGTTGTTTTATGAAAAAGCGTTAAGACTTGATGCAGTTTTGATGCGCAAAAGATGATTTTACCGCCGCATTTCTTTGACAAAAGACAACAAAAAAGGACGGGCAACTTACGTTGCTCGTCCTTTTTTATTCTGTTTTAGGTGCTTTTCAAGGTTTGCTCTCGCTAAGAAGCTGCAAAGCTTACAAGAGTCCTATCCGTCTTTTTCAAAAAAATGACCCTCAAAAGCTGCCGCGGCAGGCCCCTTCGCGTTTAGAATCTGCTAAGCTTCAGGGGTAGTTTTTTGCAATTCCGTCCTCGGCCCAGTCTTGCACCAGCGGGTGCGCATGGAACGGAATGTTCTGCGCTATCTCACAAAAGGCTGCCAGGTACTTGGTAATGTAGGCACCCTTTTTGTATGCAAGGTAGAACTCGCGCGTATATTCTTCCCCTTTAATAAAGTAATAACTTTCTTGTATAGAGGAGCGAGGCAACCGGTTTGTCACCAGCGTTTCCGGGTAGAGCGCTACCATATCACAGCTGAGCGCAAGGTTTTTTGCAAGAACCACGCTCTCGGTTTCAAGGAAAATCTTCGGTTCCATCCCCAGCTCAAAAAACATATGGTCCTGCATACTGCGCACGCCGTGGCCCTTTTTTGCCAGCACAAAAGTCTCGTTTTTTGCTTCGTCTATGCTGATTTCCGAGAAGGGTGGAATCCGCTTTGCAAGGTCGGTATTCTTGCCGGCATACAGCACCATACGCTCCTTACAAAGCCTTAAATACTCTATTTGATGGGTTTTTTCCTGCACTGAAATCAAAAAAGCAAGATCCACCTTACCATTTAACAGCATCTCTTCCATTTGGGTGGAGCCGGTTTCTACCAGCTTTATTTCAACGCTTGGATATTGGCGGTGAAACTCTGGCAAAATACTGGGTAGAAACACTGCGCCGCGCAGGGTGGAAACGCCGATGACCAGCCGCCCGCTTTCTTCTTTTTTAATTTCTTCCAGCTGCAGCGAAAGGTTATGGTTCAGCTCCATTAACTGCTTTGCTGCTTCCAGATAGCGCTCACCTGCATAGGTCAGCGAAATAGGCACGGTGGTGCGGTCAAAAATGCGCGCCCCGATTTCCTTTTCTACTACTTGTATGGCGTGGCTCAGTGCCGGCTGAGAAACGTATAGTTCTTTCGCCGCTGCTGAGATACTTCCACATTCATAGACTTTCAATATGTAACTTGCTTGCTGAAGATTCATATCGGCCCCCTATAAATGTTTTTTATAGCACGTATGCTATTTTTTCTATTTGCTTTATATCAATCATTATACTACACTGAACACGAGGAAAACGCAAGGCAAAAAATGTGCAATATCACAGAACTTTGTTTCATCTGGAAAATAGTTACATTTGTTGCCTGCACTAAAATGATTTGATCTTTTGCTGCGAGTTGCTAGCATCGCAGCAAAGAGAAAATACAGGGCAGCCGTGTTACAGGCTGCAAGAAGAATAAGAAGAATTGTTTTTGTTATGGGAGGAAAACATCATGCTGACTTTTCTCGGTTTTGCAATGATCGTCGTGTTCATGGCATTGATCATGACGAAAAAGCTTAGCCCCTTCACCTCGCTTATCCTCGTCCCCATTGTCTTTGGCCTGATCGCGGGATATGGCTGGGACACCTTCGGCTACGCAATGGATGGTATCAAAAGCGTAGCATCGACCTTCGCGATGATGACTTTCGCGATTCTTTACTTCGGTGTCATGCTTATCTCTGGTATGTTCGACCCGATGGTAAACAAGGTTGTGTCCTGGTGCAAAGGCGACCCCCTGAAGGTGCTTGTTGGCACTGCAGTGCTCGCTGGCTTCGTTTCTCTGGACGGTGACGGCACCACTACTGTTATGATCTGCTGCACCGCTCTGCTGCCCATCTACGACAAACTGAAGATCAAAAAGATCTATCTTGCAACCCTTATCATTCTGCAGAACTGCATTATGAACCTTATCCCTTGGGGCGGCCCGACTGCTCGCGTTATGTCTGTACTTAACCTCGATGCAGGCGTTATCCTTGCTCCGCTGGTTCCCGGCATGGCACTTTCTGTTGTTTATGTGCTTGCTGTTGCTTACTACCTTGGCCTTAAAGAGCGCAAACGCCTTGGCGTCAGCAGCGCTGAAGCCGGTGCTATTCAGGCAAATCTCGTCGAGATTTCTGAAGAAGAGCAGGCTTGGAAACGTCCGAAGCTGATCATCTTCAACCTGCTGCTCACTGTTGGCATCATCGTCTCTCTGGTTATGGGCCTTGCTTCTTCTGCTATTCTCTTCGGCGTTGGCACCGGCATTGCTCTGTGCGTCAACTACCCCAACCAGAAAGTACAGCGCAACGTCATCAGCCACCTTGCTCCGGATATGATTAACGTTGTTATGATGGTTTTGGGCGCAGGCGTTCTTATGGGTGTTCTTAACGGACCCGAAGACGCAGGCATGTCCAGCGCTATCGCACAGTTCCTCGTTTCCATCATTCCGGAATCCCTCTCTCGTTTCTTCGCGGTTATTATCGCAATTATCAGCGCCCCCGGCACTTACCTGCTCAACAACGACGCATTCTACTATGGCGTGCTGCCCCCGCTGGCTGCAACTGCTGAAACCTACGGCTTTACCGCTCTTCAGGTCGGCTTTGCATCCCTCATGGGCCAGGCGTTCCACTTCCTCAGCCCGCTGGTTCCCTTCATCTATCTGCTGATGGATCGCACCGAGATTACCCTCGCTGAGTATCAGGCTTATATCGCCAAGTGGTGCGTAGGTATCTTCGTCATCTTCATGGCAGTGGGTCTTGCTCTTGGGTACTTGCCTATCCTGTAATTACTATTATAGGAGAAAGCGGCGCAAACCATTGGAAGGAGAACTTTGATCTATGGAAATCTTAAAAGCGGCTATGGCCGGCACCTTGGAGTCTAGCGACGCTCAGGTGACGGTTGAGCCCGGCAACCAAGACATCGAATTGTCTATCGAAAGCAGTGTTATCAACCAGTTTGGCCGACAAATCCGCACAGCGGTGCTGGAGACCCTTGATCGGCTTGGTGTCACTGCTGCGAAGGTCACCGTGGTGGATAAAGGCGCACTCGACTGCACCCTGAAAGCACGGGTAGAGTGCGCGGTCTACCGCGCCAATGGCATCACAGAAAATTTCCCCTGGGGAGGTGACATCCGATGATTCACCCGAACAAAAAAAGGCTGAGACGCAGCATGATGTTTTTGAATGCGCAGAAGCCCAGCCTCATTAAAGACCCGTATGTTTACGGTGTTGACTCGATTATGCTCGACCTCGAAGATGCTGTTGCGGAGAATCAGAAGGATTCCGCTCGCTTCTCGCTCTATCATGCATTAAAAGAGATTGACTACCATGGCATAGAGCGCGTTGTTCGGATCAACGGCCTGGATACCCCCCACTGGAAAGAAGATATCCGTGTTTGCGTGGCAGGTGGCTGCGATGCGATTCGCATTGCAAAAACCGAAAGTGCCAAGGATGTCCAGATCGTCGAAGAACACGTACTCGCTGCCGAGCGGGAGTTCGGTCGTCCCGAAGGCAGCACCTTGCTGATGGCTGCGCTTGAGTCTTGCCGTGGCGTACTTAATGCGCTTGAAATCTGCGAATCCTCTGACCGTCTGTTTGGCATTGCGCTGAGCGGCGGCGACTATACCAAGGACCTGCAAACACACATCACCGGCACCGGCATAGAGCTGGCTGGCGCACGGCAGCACATGATTATGGCTGCCCGCGCTGCCGGTGTGCAGTGTTTCGATACCGTCTTTACCAACCTGGATGACATGGAAGCCTTTGAAAAAGAGGTCGAAATGATTAAACTGATGGGCTTCGACGGCAAATCTCTCGTCAACCCCCGCCAAATTGCGGTGGTGCATCGCATCTTTACCCCGACCCCCAAAGAGATTATCTTTGCGGAAAAGGTAGTGCGTGAGATTGACGAAAAGAAGGCACAGGGCATCGGTGTATTCACTGTTGACGGCAAGATGATCGACATCGCCTTCTATGACGGCGCAAAACGGACGATTGAACTCGCAAAAGCGTCCGGCGTATATGAGGGGGATTTGTAAGATGAAAAACGCAGTAGGCAGAGAAATTCCGGAGGCAGTACTCGCTGCAACCGGTAAAGATATCTTCCGCGGCACCTTCGCTCAGGAGGGCCGTGAATACAAAAAGGCAGCCCCCACCGTCCGCGCCTGCATGGACCCCACCCGCAGCAAGCTGATCGCTTCGATTCACGATGCACTGGTGGCCTGCGGCATCAAAGACGGTATGACGCTGTCCTTCCACCATCACTTCCGTGATGGCGACTATGTTTTAAATATGGTCATGGAGGAAGTCCGCCAGATGGGCATTAAAGATATTACCATCTGTGCTAGCTCTATGGGCAAAGCCAATGACCCTATTGTTCCTATGATTGAAGAGGGTGTCGTCACCGGCATCCAGTCTTCCGGCGTGCGCGGCAAGATCGGCGAAGCCATCTCTGCCGGTAAGCTAAAAAACCTGGCTATCATGCGCTCGCATGGCGGCCGTGTACGCGCCATTGAAAGTGGCGAAGTGCACATTGATATTGCATTTATCGGTGCCCCTACCTCTGATGAGTACGGCAACCTGCGCGCTGTCGGCGGCAAAAGCGACTGCGGCGTGCTCTCTTATGCAATGTCCGATGCGCAGTATGCAGACAAGGTCGTAGCAGTCACCGATTGCCTCGTGCCTTCTCCTAACCTTCCGGCCAGCATCTCGCAGGTGGATGTAGACTATGTTGTTGTGGTAGACGCAATTGGCAACCCTGCCAAAATTGCTACCGGTGCAGCAAAGCCCACCACCGATATGCGCAAGCTGCTGATGGCCGATTACTGCACCCAGTTCGTCATTAACACTCCGTGGTTTAAAGACGGCTTCAGTTACCAGACAGGGGTGGGCGGTGCTTCCATCGCATCTACCCTTTCGCTCGGCAAAATCATGAAAGAGCGAGGCATAAAGATGAAGTTTGGTGTGGGCGGCATTGCCGGCCCCATGTGCCAGCTTCTCGAAGACGGGCTCATCGAAACACTCGTCGACACCCAGGACTTTGATGTCGCGGCTATCGATTCCATCAAAACCAACCCGCGCCATTTTGAGATCTCGGCATCCGAGTATGCGAACCCGTTCAACAAGGGCGCCTATGTCAATCAGCTGGATTTTGTCATTCTGGCTGCCCTTGAGGTCGATGTCCACTTCAATTGCAACGTCGTGGTCGGCTCTGACGGCGTCATTACTGGCGCACAGGGTGGCCACCCCGACACCGCCGCCGGTGCAAAATGCACTATCGTAATCGTACCGCTGTTGCAGGGCCGCATACCTGCAATCTGCAGTGAGGTTACGGCAGTCACCACCCCCGGCGAAACGGTAGACGTAGTGATCACCGATTACGGCATTGCAATCAACCCGGCACGTAAAGACCTGCTGGAAGCCATGAAGGACGTCAACTTGCCCTTCTGCACCATTGAAGAACTACGCGACAAAGCGTATGCCATCACCGGTGCACCTGACCCTGTCCGGTTCGAAGACCATGCGGTGGGCATCATTGAGGCCCGCGACGGCACGGTCATGGATGTGGTATATCAGGTAAAGCCCTACCAGTTTTAACCCATCTACTACTCACCTTTTGTTCTCGGGGCCCAACCGCAAAGTGCCACTTGCGGTTGGGCCCCAACCTCTTTATACTTAATATTGCTGGTTTTATCATCCTATATGTCAGGAGCGAGCGCTATGTTCAGGTTTATAATAACGCTTTTTATCGCAATTTCGGTAGGCTATGCAGCCTACCGTGTGAAAATACCCGGCGGCTTTATGGTCGGTGCGGTGCTTGGCAGTGCAGTGCTAAGTATCTTTACCGGTGTTGCCTATATGCCGGGCTGGACCAAAATTGCCGCACAGGTAACCGCCGGTGCATTCATCGGCTGTGGCATTAGCAAAAGCGACCTTGCCGGGTTTCGCAGCCTTCTGCGCCCTATCCTGACTTTACTTTCTATGATGCTTGCACTCAACCTTTTAATGGGCTATCTCGTCTACCGGTTTAGCCCGCTAGACGCGGTAACCGCCTTTATGTGTGCTGTGCCGGGCGGTATGAGCGATATCCCTATTATTGCAGCCGAAATGGGGGCAGATGCCGCCAAGGTAACTGCGGTGCAATTTTTGCGCATGGTGGCGGGGATTGCTATTTTTCCCTCCGTAATCCGCGCTATGACCCGTGGCGAACCTCAACCGCAGCCTGCGGATGCCCCTGTTGCTGACAGTGCTCTTGCCGAAAGCAGCAAACCACGGCAAAGCTTTTTTCTTACCCTGCTTGTGGCCACGGCAGGCGGTCTGCTGGGCCGTGCGCTCGGTATTCCTGCCGGTACGCTGGCCTTTGCCGTTATCGCTTCGGTACTGTTTAAGCTGACCACCGACCGCGCTGTTTTGCCCATGTGGGCAAAACGAATGGCGCAGGTTCTTTCGGGCGCCTACATAGGGAGCAGTATCAGCGCGCCAGATTTGATAGAAATGCGTCAGGTTCTGGTACCTGCCCTGCTTATTTTAGCGGGCTACGCAGTAAACTGTTTTTTAACCGGGCTACTGCTTCACCGCGGCTGTCACTTTACCCGCCGCGAGGGTATGCTGGCCGCAACCCCCGCCGGTGCGTCAGACATGGCCCTGATTTCGGCAGATCTCGGTGTAACAAGCCCCAACCTTGTTGTGATGCAGACCCTTCGCTTGCTTGCGGTAGTGATTATCTTTCCGCAGGTGGTTCATCTGGTGCTGCTGCTTTTGCATTGACCCGTAACTGAGAAAGGAGAATGGCCCGCCATGTCGGACTATCATTTTAGCGAAATACGCCCCGGTGACCGCCGCGCAGTGCGCGAGATGGAAACCTTGCTCAAAGCAGAGGGCATCTCAAAAGATGGCAACCTTGAATTTTCTGTCGGCTTGTACGATGAAGACTATCAGTTGGTTGCCACCGGCTCTGCTTTTGCCAATACACTGCGCTGCCTTGCAGTAGACAGTGGGCACCGCGGAGAAGGCCTAATGGGGCAAATCGTGAGCTATTTGGTAGACTGGCAGTTTCGGCGCGGCTATTCTGACCTTTTTCTATACACCAAAACCAGTACCGCCCACTTTTTTACCGACCTCGGTTTTTATGAAGTGGCGCGCGGCGGTGACAAGGTTGTGTTTTTAGAAAATCGCAAAAACGGCTTCGCCCGTTATCTTGCCCGCTTGCAGGCAGAAACCGAAGCCTCTGGGCTAAAAGGTAGCCGCATAGGTGCGGTGGTGATGAACGCAAACCCTTTCACGCTGGGGCATCAATACCTGCTGGAAACCGCCGCCGCTGACTGCGATATCCTGCACCTCTTTATGGTGTCGGAAGATGCTTCTCTTGTGCCGTTTGCAGTGCGAGAGCAGCTTGTGCGCGCTGGGTCTGCGCATTTGGGCAACATTGTGTATCACTATACGGACAGCTACCTCATTTCGTCCGCTACCTTCCCTTCTTACTTTTTAAAAGACTCCGAAACAGTGATTCGCTCGCAGGCTGCGCTGGACACTGAGCTATTTACCAAAATTGCACAAAAGCTTGGCGTGACAGTGCGTTATGTGGGCGAAGAGCCTTTCAGCGAGGTAACCAACATCTATAATGAGGTGATGGCCGAGCGGCTGAGCGCTGCCGAAATCGCTTTGCGGGTGACACCGCGCAAAGCGCAAGACGGCAAAGCCATCAGTGCTTCTCAGGTGCGGCAAGCCATTCACGATGGCAATTTGGAAGTACTGCGCGGATTGGTGCCGGAAACAACTTATAGCTATTTTGCATCGGACGAAAGCCGCCCGGTGCGCGAAAAGATTCAGCAGGCTGTGGAGGTGATTCACTATTAACCCGGTTACTTCAGTTTTTCCCGAAGAAGTTACACTGCTTGAAATGCTGGAGGCGCGAGAGCAACGCGCGCAAAAGCAGCAAATGTTGTTAAACGGGCACAAGCAACCTGTAATTTCACTTACTTTAAATATCCCCGGCCCTACCAAAGTGTTCAGCGGCGTTGCGGAAGCCTTTTGTGAGGGCTGCCGCAGGGTGGAAACCCTGCTTGCCCAAGAAAATCTGGCGATTAGCGACCAGAAGGAAACACGCGCCAAAACCGGCTACGAAATGCTTTACAGTGTAGCTGCCGAAGCAGCTGCACTAAAAGCGCTGATGGTAACGTTGGAAGAACAGGATGCGCTTGGGCGTTTATTTGATATTGACGTGCTGGATGCAAACGGGCGCCAGATGAGCCGTACCGATATTTGTGCAGCACCACGCCGATGCCTGATTTGTGAATCCCCTGCCCATGCCTGCGCCCGCAGCCGGCAACACAGTGTGGAGGAATTGACCGATGAAATACACCGAATCCTGTGCGCAGCCTTTTCTATGCAGTAACACGGCCGTAGAAATGCCTTTAAAAGGACATGCCGAACTGTGCCGTGCCCGTTTTTTGACGAAATTGGAGCAGGCACTTATTTTCGGCCTGATGGAAGAAGTGCGCACCACGCCAAAACCAGGCCTGGTAGACCTGGCAGACAATGGGGCACACCGCGATATGTGCTATGATACGTTTGCATCCAGTACCCGCGCCATTACGCCATACCTCACTGCAATGGGCGCCCTGGGATACGATTTTGACGGTGCTTCAGACGTATTGTTTCCGCACCTGCGCCGTTTGGGCGCCGAGGCCGAAAAGGCAATGTTTGCAGCGACAGAGGGCGTCAACACGCACAAAGGCGCCATTTTTTCGCTTGGGCTTCTCGCAGCTGGCATCGGTTATCTGTTCCGCCGCAAGGGGTTCTTTTCGGCGGGAGAGCTTTTCGAGCTTTGCAGCGCAGCAGCAACCCCCTGGCTGAAAAAAGATTTTGAAGAAATGCGTTGTCGCCAGCCTGTAACACACGGCGAAAAGCTGTTTGCTCAATATGGCTTCCGCGGCATACGCGGCGAGGCACTGGACGGATTCCCGGCTCTGCGCTGTGTGGGGCTGCCAGCATTGGCAAAGGCAAACCGTACCCAGCCCTGCGCCAACAGTGCACAGCTTTTTATATTGCTTACATTGATGGCACAGGTGGAGGACACGAATGTCTTAAACCGGGCGGGCCCCAGTGCACTCAAACAAGTACAGGCCGAGGCCCAGCAGTTCATCGCCGATTTCGCCGTCATCGACAACCACGCGCTCTCAGCACTGGCCGAAATGAACCGGCGTTTTATCGAGCAAAACATCAGCCCCGGCGGTTGCGCAGATTTACTTGCCGCTTCGCTGTTTTTAGGCCAGTTGGAAGAGGCTGGCATCTTACGACTGATATAAGCATTGCTTCGCTCATCTCATGCCCCCTCAAATTTTATAAATCTTTCTCCTCTTATCCCCCAACCCTTCTGCTTTTGACCAACCGTTAGAGCAGGAGGGTTTCTTTTCGCCCTGCCGTACCGGCACGCAGTTGATTTTAGCTTATTTTGTGCTATATTAAAGAGGTAACTATTGCTGGGTTGCCTTGTTTTAAGGCAACCCATACCGCCGCGCTTTTTAAACTGCCAAGCGGTGAAATCTTCAGCCTTTTGACCGGATAAGAAAGGAAGATAGCATGAAATTTTTTATTGATACCGCTAATGTGGAGGAAATCCGCAAAGCAAATGACATGGGTGTAATTGCAGGTGTTACCACAAATCCCAGCCTCATCGCCAAAGAAGGGCGCGACTATGCAGAAGTTCTGCGTGAAATTGCCGCCTTTGTAGATGGGCCGATTTCGGGTGAAATTAAAGCAACGACCACCGATGCCGAAGAGATGGTAAAAGAGGGCGAAGCGATTTATGCGCTGGACCCGAAACACATGGTCGTGAAAATCCCGATGACCACCGAAGGCTTAAAAGCCATCAAAGCGCTCAGCGCAAAGGGCATCCCGACCAACTGCACCCTGATTTTCAGCGCAAACCAGGCGCTGCTTGCCGCCAGAGCCGGCGCTACTTTTGTCAGCCCGTTCCTGGGCAGATTAGACGACATCAGCCAGCCGGGCATTGAACTGATTGAAACCATTGCAGCGATGTTTGACAACTACCCGGACATCACTACCGAAATTATCGCGGCTTCAGTGCGCTCCCCCATTCATGTGACCGACTGCGCTCTTGCTGGTGCGCATATCGCCACTGTTCCGTATGCGGTACTTGAGCAGATGACTCATCACCCGCTGACCGACCAGGGAATTGAAAAATTCAAAAAAGATTACCTCGCGGTGTTTGGCGCATAATTTCGCTTATTATTGCTGTTTATAAAAAGAGCCCTGAAACCCAATGCAAAACGCTTTGGATTTTGGGCTCTTTTTTGTTGCATTTTTCTAAAAGCACGTGTATATTAGTTATACAAGTATAACTTTTAATACCAACTGGAGATGAAATAGATGAAAAAGCAACCAACGCATTTTATGGCAACAGTGAAAGTTGGGCCTAAAGGGCAGGTCGTTATTCCCAAAGAGATTCGAGAAATGTTCGGCATCGAGCCGGGAGACAGTGTCATGGTTATGGCAGACAGCAGCCGTGGCATCGCTATTCATAAACAAAGCGTTATGGAAGACATTGCAAAAGCAATTTTTGAAGGTAAGTCGCAGACATTTGACCCCGATGGCGATTCTGCCGATCTTACCGGTTTTGCCAGCGCGATTGAAGAAACAAAGGAAAAAGGCCAGGTGAGCAAATGAGTGCAGAAGTGTTAACGGTAAAAAACCTTTGCAAGATCTACCCTGCTTTTACGCTCAAAAATGTTTCTTTTTCGCTGGAAAAAGGAAAAATCACCGGCTTCATCGGCCGCAATGGTGCCGGTAAATCCACTACGCTAAAAGCATTGTTTCATTTCTTGCACCCAGACAGTGGTGAAATCCGTTTCTTTGGTGATTCAATTACCGAGCATGAGCTTGCTATCAAGCAACGGGTGGGCTTTGTTTCGGGCGGGATTGATTATTACACTAAGAAAAAAATAAAGACAATCACTGCCGTAACCAAAGCCTTTTATCCCGCTTGGGACGATGCTGCATACCAAAAATATTTGAAGCTGTTTGCTTTGGACGAAAACAAAACGCCAAGCCAGCTTTCGGCAGGTATGCGGGTAAAATACGCCCTTGCGCTGGCGCTTTCGCACAATGCAGAACTGCTTATTCTGGACGAACCGACCAGCGGCCTTGACCCAATATCGCGTGACGACCTGCTGGATGTCTTGATGGCTTTGTGCGACGAGGGTAAAACGATTTTATTTTCTACCCATATCACTTCTGACCTCGACAAATGCGCTGACCAGATTATTTACATCCAAAATGGCGAAATTTTAGCCAATTCTTCGATTCAGTCATTTGTGCAGGGGTATAAAACTGTAACGCTGGCAGAAAAGTGCCCCTTAGAAAAAGAGGCGCTGCTGATTGGAACCAAGCGCAGCAAAAATGGCTACACCGCTCTGGTAAAAACCGAAAATGCTGCAGCACTCGGCTTGCCCTGCACTGATGCAGACCTGGAATCTATTATGATTCATCTTGAAAAAGAGGTGGCAGAATGAAAAACGTACTTAAAAAAGAGCTGCTGCTTGCGCTGCATCCCACTGCACCATTATTTTTGCTGCTTTCTGCAATGTTGCTTATTCCCAACTATCCTTACTATGTAGTGTTTTTTTATAATGCACTGGCAATCTTTTTCACCTGTTTGCTGGGGCGCGAAAACAACGACGTTTTTTACTCGCTTACTCTGCCTATTCCAAAGCGGGACATTGTAAAGGGCCGTTTTGCTTTTGTGGTGCTGTTGCAGGTGGCTCAGCTTGTTATCGCGGTTCCTTTTGCTTTGCTGCGCCAACAAATGCCGCTGCCAGGCACCCAGGTTGGCATGGATGCAAACATTGCCTTATTCGGGCTTTCGTTGATATTAATGGGATTGTTTAACCTTGTTTTCTTCGCCATTTACTATAAAGATATCAACAAAGTCGGCACTGCCTTTGCCTGGGGCAGCGCAGTGGTTTTTGTTTATATCTGCATTGCCGAAGCTGCCGCACACGTGGTGCCGTTCTTCCGCGATGTACTGGATACCAAAGACCCCCAAAATCTTTCTGCAAAACTGCTTGTTCTCGCAATTGGCGGTTTGCTTTACGCAGCTTTCACGCTGCTTGCATATCGCAGAGCCGTCCAAACGTTTGAAGTGCAGGACCTTTAAAATATAGCAGCCTTGCTTTATCCATACAAAAAGGGGTACCGTTTTTCGGTACCTCCTTTTTGTTCGCTTACAGGTCTGCAATATTCATTTTTTCAATTTCTGCAAGGCTTTCTCTTTTTTCTTTTTCGAGCATTTTATTTACAAAGTAAATCGCAAACAAGATTGCTGCCTCAAAAATTGCCGGGATGCCAACTATAATAAATCCGCACGCGGCTATAATGGGCAAAATGAGCGCCATTTTAGAATGTCTTTTGCAGAAAAAGACCTGAAGCCCGATTAAGAGCAAGAAAATGCCCAGAAAGATAAAAAGCCCCACACTCACAATCAACATACATCTATTCTCCTTTTACTTTTTTATAGCCTTGTATCAGCAGTTTTGCTGTGTCAAAATCAATTTTCTCATTGACTGCCAGCCGTTTGACCAGCGCTATATATGGATCGCCAGAAACTTCTTCGCTGATTTGTATTTTCTGAATCAGCTTATCCAGCCGCAGCCTTACTGTAGGATAAGTAACGCCATACTGCTGCGCAATTTCTTTTAAAGAGCCAGATGCAAGCACAAACTTTTTCATAAAAGCCAGGTCTTCTTCTTCCAGCCCTGCCATCCACTCCGGAATCATTTCTATTGCCATAGCCACCACTCCTTTAATAATATTAAATATAAACTATAATTTTATTAAAGTCAATGTGTAATTATTTCTTTGATTTTAATTTTACATGTTATTTATATTATTCTTGTTCTGCGCTTACCTTTGCAAACACCAGGCTAGGTTGGTATAATCAAGCTAATAACTACTGCTAGATTTTCTGGGTGTGCAGACACGAAAGGATAAAACGATGCTGGAAGTTTGTTTTAGTGATTCGGTCAAAGGGGCTTTGCATTATGCGCAGCACTGTAAAAACAGCATTGGCGGAGCCAGTTGCATTGCCGTCATTGGTCGCGGTAAGCTAAGCTGGTGGCAGCGCAAAAAAGCAGAGGCAAAAGCCCGGGCCAGGCAGCAAAAACTGCAAGCACAGGCCGTACCGCTGGGTGGCTGCAAAGAAGACCTTGCCTCACTTTCGTTTGATTTTTCTATTGGCGATATTGCCGCACCTTTCGGCGATGAAAACTGCCCGCGGCAGCAACTGCTGCAACAGTGGCTCACCGCAGACCCTTGGGGTGAACTGGAACAGATGGAAGCCACCGCCACAAAGTTTTGGCAAGATTGCCTTGTCGACCTTGAAAAACTAAAAGCCCGCGCGGCGGCGGGAGACGCAATCCGAATCTGGGCAGACGATCTGCCCTCCAGTGCTTGCGGGCTGCTGTTTGCGGCAGATATTTTGCAGCACTTTAATACGCCTGTTACGCTGGTACCGCTGCCGAAAGAATATACCATGGGCGATGACGCAGTCGTTCAGCCGATTGGCTGGGGTGATATAACACCCGAGCTTTACGGTGTTTTTGCCAAAGATGCCGTGCCCGTTTCTGCGTCGCAGTTAAAAGAGATGGCCGCACGCTGGCAGCAATTGGTGCGTGAAAATGCCCCGCTGCGGGTGGTCGAAAACGGCCACGTCATCAGTGCGCCGATAGACTATTACGATGCTGCCATATTAGAAGAGTGCCCGCCAGAAGGCTGCCGGGTATGTGAGCTAATCGGCAAGGTTCTGGGGCGCCGCAGACTTGGCATCAGTGACTGGCTTGTGGCCCAGCGTATTCGCGCACTGCTTGACTCAGGTGTATTCACCATGCAAAAGGATGACCCACGCCGCTTTTATAATGCGGTTATTGCCCGCACATAGCGTTTAATTTAAAATGCAAAATAAAAAGGCCTCTTCTTACACAGAAGAGGCCTTTTCTTTTGTAAAGCACAAGCAGCTGTAAACCAGCAAGCTATTTTCGCCTTTTATTGTATCTCAATTTGCTTTGTCTAAACGATTTTTGTTGTCCAGTCTTCCAGGTTCCAAACATCAGTCACAAGGTCGCTGTAAAACTCCGGCTCGTGGCTGACCAATATCACTGTGCCCTTAAACTCTGCTACAGCCTGTTTTAAGGATTCTTTCGCATACACATCCAAATGATTGGTCGGTTCGTCAAGCACCAGCAGGTTCATGCCGCGCAGCATCAGCTTGCACAGCCGCAGCTTAGCATGCTCGCCGCCGCTTAGCACCCGCACCTGGCTTTCAATATGCTGGGTGGTCAGTCCACAGCGGGCCAGTGCACCGCGCACCGCTGCATTGGTCATCGAGGGGAATTCTTGCCACACCTCTTCCAGCGCGGTGTTTTTACTCGCTGCATGTTCCTGCTCAAAATATCCTGTTTCTACAGTGTCGTCTACTGTTACTTCGCCAGCAAACGGCGGAATAATACCCAGCATCGTTTTCAGCAAAGTGGATTTACCAAGGCCGTTCACACCTTTGATGGCAATCTTCTGCCCTCGCTCTACCACAAAGCTCAGCGGTTGGGTCAGGGCTTCGTCGTAACCCAGCACAAGGTCTTTTGCTTCTATAATAAACTTGCCCGGCGTGCGCGAATAGGTAAACCCGAAGGTTGGCTTCGGCTTTTCTTTTGCAAGCTCGATGACTTCCATCTTATTCAGCTTTTTCTGTCGGCTACGCGCCATATTTGCGGTAGCAGCACGTGCTTTGTTGCGGGCAACAAAATCCTCCAGCTGAGCAATCTCTTTTTGCTGCTTTTCGTACGCCTGCTCCACCTGCCGTTTTTTCAGGTCATACATCGCCAGAAAATTATTGTAATCGCCCTTATAGCGGGTTAATACGCCGTTTTCCACATGGTACACTACATTAATAACGTTATTTAAAAACGCTTCGTCATGCGAAACAAGCAAAAATGCATTTTCATAGTTCTGCAAAAAGTTGGTCAGCCAGACAATATGGTTTTCATCGAGATAGTTGGTCGGCTCGTCCAAAATTAAAATCGTCGGATTTTCCAGCAGCAGTTTGGTCAGCAGCACTTTAGTGCGCTGCCCGCCGGAAAGCTCTGCGACGTCACGGTCAAGTCCAATTTCGCCAAGCCCAAGGCCGCCGGCATACTCTTCCACGCGGGAATCAATGCTGTAAAAGCCGCTGTGGTCGAGGATATTTTGCAGATCGCCGACCTCTTCGAGCAGCTCGTTCATTTCGTCTTCGCTGGCATCGCCCATTTTTTCGTACATGGCCAGCATTTCTTGTTCAAGCTGGAACATGGGAGCGAATGCATCGCGCAGCACATCGCGGATTGTTTTGCCCGCGGTGAGGCTGGTGCGCTGGTCAAGGTAGCCTACCGTGACATGCTTGCCCCAAGTAATGGTGCCTTCGTCGGGCGGCAGTACCCCGGTGATGATATTTAAAAAGGTGGATTTGCCCTCGCCATTCTCCCCTACCAGGCCCACGTGTTCGCCTTTGCGCAGGCGAAAGGAAGCATCGTCGAGGATACAGCGCGCGCCATACCCATGTGTTACGTTTTGCACATTCAGCATCTGAGGAACCTCCGGTAAAATCTCTTACAAAAGCAAAACCCCGATGCATCACATCGGGATTTTCAGCTTTTCTATTATATCCAATTTTGCGCCGGTTGTCCATTGGCAAATATGCGCTCGCTGTGCTTTTGCAGATGACACACCAAAACAAATATGGTAAAATTCAGGTACTGCAAGCTACTGTGGCTTTTTCGGCCACCCTGCCAGGAGGGCTTATGCTTTATCATGCAAAAAATTGCACCGTTTCTATCGGCAATACAGATATGAACTATATTACATTTGGCAATGGCCCTAAAACGCTGGTGATGATTCCAGGCTTGGGCGATGGGCTGAAAACGGTAAAAGGCATGGCCGTTCCATTTGCGTACCTGTACCGTGCTTTTGCAAAAGATTACCGGGTATTTGTGTTCAGCCGAAAAAATGAAATGCCGCAAAATTATTCGCTGCACGACATGGCCGAAGACCAGGTTGCCGTGATGAAAGCACTTGGACTTTCTGACGTTTGCCTTTTAGGCGTTTCTATGGGTGGTATGATAGCCCAACACATTGCGCTTAACCATCCCGAAATGATAAAAAAGCTGGTTTTGGCAGTTACCGCAGCGCAGCAAAACGAAACTTTGCAAACTGTGGTTTGCCGGTGGATTGCAATGGCCGAACGCGGCGATTATAAAAGCCTGGTCATTGATACGGCTAAACGGTCTTACAGCGAAGCCTACATCAAAAAGCACAGCGCCTTTCTTCCACTTTTGGGGATAGTGGGTAAACCGAAAGACTTCAGCAGATTCCGCATTCAAGCAAACGCATGCCTTGGGCATAATGTGGCAACACGACTGCCCGAAATAAACTGCCCCACCCTTGTGGTTGGCGGTGACAGGGATCATGTTGTCGGCACCGCCGCATCTACCGAAATCTCAAATAAGATTCCCGGCAGTAAGCTCGTGCTCTACAACGGGCTTGGCCATATGGCCTACGAGGAAGCACCTGATTTTAACCAGCAGGTATTGACTTTTTTAGATGACTGAGCTTACAGCGGCCGCTTTTTCACCTAAAAAAGTCCTGCACTTGCCCTTTGCGGCCAGCATATTTTTATAGAAAACAAAGTAGCCCGACACCTTAACAAGTGCCGGGCTGTTTTGCTTTGCATGCTTAATTCAGTTTTTGCTCGCCGCGCACAGCTTCGGCGGCAGCGAGCACTTCTTCGGCCGAAGCGCCAAAACCTGCGGTAAGGGTGGCCGCAATCGCCCCTTCCACAAATGGCGCATCCGCCAGCAGCAGCTGGGTTTGCGGCAGTGCTTCCTGCACCATCTCGGCGGTCATCACTGCACTGCCCATATCCATCAGCAGCACTGCGCCATCGCCATCATCCGCTTGCCGCACCGCCTCATACAGCGCATCATAAGAGGTGCCAAAGCTGCCGTCTGGCAGGCCGCCCGCAAAGGTGACGCGCGCGTCGGGCGCCATCATTTTGGCAAGCCCGGCGACGCTTTGCGCCACCGCACCGCTGTGCGAAATCAGTACAATGCCCACCATCAGCCAAGCACCTCCTGCGCAATTACCTGCAATATCAAAAGCGAGCTGGCGGCGCCGGGGTCGGCGTGGCCAATGCTTCGATTGCCGAGATAGCTTGCGCGGCCCTTGGTTGCAAGGATGGTTTTGGTGTATTCGACGCCGGCTTCGGCTGCTTTTACGGCACGCCGCAAACCGTTTGCAAAGTCCGGATCTTCCCGCAGTGCATTGAGTGCGGGAATCAACGCATCCAGCATCGTCTTTTCGCCCTGCTGCGCTTTTCCGCGCATTGCGATACCTGCAATGGCGGCATCAAAGGCACGAATAAAGTCGTTGCTGTCCATCTCTGTTTTTTCGCCTACCGCCGCGCCTGCCTTTAAAAAAGCTGTGCCGTACAACGGGCCAGAGGCACCCCCCACGGTAGAAACTAGTGTCATTCCCGCCATTTTAAGGATTGCCCCAACGCTGGCATTCGCCGCTTCATCCAAACGTGCTGCAACTGCACCAAAGCCACGCGCCAGGTTAATGCCGTGGTCACCGTCGCCAATGGCACGGTCAAGCGCTGTCAGCGCATCTTTTTCCTGCTCTACTGCCTGCGCAATTTTACGCAGAACTTCAGCTACCTTTTTGCTGTCTGCCATAACTATGGCCCTTCCTTTCTTGGAAACTGTGCCGCGCCCGGCTTTGCCAAGCTATATAATACTATTAAATAAAGAAAGCGGCACAATACCGAAACTTGAAAGTGCTGCCTTTCAAGTTTTCTACTTTTCTATTTGCCGCGAGCGCAATGTCGCCGAGGCTGCTTTAGTTTTTCCAGGCCGGTGCATTGCAGGGTGCATCCAGCAGCTGCTTAAGTTCATCATCCAGCCGCAGCAGCGAAATCGAAAATCCCGCCATTTCAATCGAGGTCATATAGTTGCCCACCATCGTTTTGTAAACTTGAATTCCGCGCTCTGCCAGCAGGTCCTGTAATTTATTGTTGAGCAAAAACAGCTCCATCAGCGGGGTGCCACCTGCACCGTTTACAAGCACTGCTACTTCACTGCCCGCGTAGTCGATATCCGCGAGAATCTTTTCGGTCAGCATCGTCACAATTTGATCGGCCGGGGCAAGTTTTTCGCGGTGGGTGCCCGGTTCGCCGTGGATGCCAATGCCGATTTCCATCTCGTCATCCGCAAGGTCAAAGCCAGGGGTGCCTGCTGCCGGTACGGTGCAGGGCGAAATTGCCATGCCCATGGTGCGCACGTTGTCAATTACTTTTTGTGCCACTCGCTGCACCTGGTCAAGCGGGGCCCCCGCTTGTGCTGCGGCGCCTGCAATTTTGTGGACAAAAATGGTGCCTGCAACGCCGCGGCGCCCGGTGGTGTAAAGGCTGTCTTCAACGGCCACGTCGTCATTGGTTACAACCGAGCGCACCTCAATGCCGTCCATCGCCGCAAGCTCTGCCGCCATTTCAAAGTTCATAATATCGCCGGTGTAGTTTTTCACAACCATCAGCACGCCTGCCTCGGTGGCAATCGCGCGGATGCCTTCATAAATCATATCCGGTGTGGGGGAGGTAAACACTGCGCCTGCAACTGCCGCGTCCAGCATTCCGGTGCCTACAAAGCCACCGTGAGCCGGCTCGTGCCCGCTGCCGCCGCCGCTGATGAGTGCAACTTTACTTTCTTTTTTCTCGGCTCGTACCACTACATTTCCGCAATCCAATTTACGCAGCATATGCGGATAAGCTTTTACGAGACCTTCTATCATTTCGCGCTCGACATTTTCGGGCTGGTTGATAAGTTTTTTCATAAGTAACGCCCCTTTCGTATTGGCAGGGTTGTTTTTCAACATTGTCTTAAAACTTGTGTGGAAAGCTTGTGGAAAACTCAAAGCACCTCACTGGTTGCAATCAAATCCACATCCGTATCGCAGACATGCGGCAGAATCACTTCCCCGATTTTCACCGGGCGCAGTACCGAAACTGTAGCAGCTGCACGCAGGCAGTCAAAAACCAGTTTTTTATCAATCGGCTTTGAGGTTTTTACCGAGAGCGGCTCTCGCCCGCCGGAAAGACGCACCAGTGCCGTCACCATGCGCTTTGGTGCAGTCAGCTCTTCTTTTGCGTAATTCTCGCCCACTTTGCAGGTAAACCCGGCAAGCGAAAGGATGTGCCCTTCCTCATCCAGCTCTGCTGAGATCTGGCAGCCCATCGGGCAACCAATACAGGTAAGCTCTTTTTTGTTGCTCATACCTGCTCGCCTCCTTCCTGCGGCAATACCACCCGAACAGTAACTTTTTGCGCCTCCGGGTGTTCTGCCGCCCATGCGGGCAAAAATGCCATGCGAACCATCTCGCCCGGCGTAAGGATGCGGAATTTGCGGCGCGCTACCTCTGCACCGTCCAGCTCTATGGCTACCGCGGCATTTGGATATACACCGCGCGAGCGGAACATCAGCTGCACCGGCTCGGCAAGGGTTTTGGACATGCGCTGCGGTACAACTCCGCCTGCGCCAAAGCCGCTTTCTACAACCATCTGGTTTTCTGGCTGCGGCAGCTTGCCTTCTGCATAATGCAGCGCTGCCAGCCCGGCTTTTGCAGCTTCTTCCGAAACAAAGTCCACCAGGTCATGCACATGCAGTACGTTACCGCAAGAGAAGATGCCCGGAACGCTTGTTTCCAGTTGTTCGTCTACCAACGCGCCGCTCGTCGCGGCAGAAAGCTCGACCCCTGCCATCGAAGAAAGCTCGTTTTCCGGAATCAGTCCCACTGAGAGCAGCAGTGTGTCGCAGTCAAAAATCTGCTCTGTGCCGGGGATGGGGCGCAGTGCTTCGTCCACCTGTGCCACCGTTACACCGGTAAGCCGCTCTTTGCCTGCAACGTCTACCACGGTATGGCTAAGCAGCAGCGGAATGTCGTAGTCGTTGAGGCATTGCACGATATTGCGTTTGAGCCCCGAAGAATATGGCATAAGCTCAACCACACCCAGCACTTTTGCGCCGAGAAAGGTCATGCGGCGCGCCATGATCAGCCCAATGTCGCCAGAACCCAAAATCACCACACGTTTGCCCGGCATCATCCCTTTGCGGTTAACCAGCTTTTGTGCTGTGCCAGCCGTATAAATACCGCTGCACCGCCAGCCCGGAATGCCCAGCGCACCGCGCGGGCGCTCGCGACAGCCCATTGCCAAAATCACCGCACCTGCCTCAAACTCCTGTACGCCTTCGCTGCGGGAAACGGCAGTCACCACCCGCTGCTCAGAAATATTTACTACCATCGTGTCGCATTGGTACGGAATACCGTATGCCTCTACCTTCTCTATGTAACGCGCGGCATACTCGGGGCCAGTCAGCTCTTCACCAAAGGTGTGCAGTCCAAACCCATTATGAATACATTGTTTCAAAATGCCGCCTAGTGCTTCCTCCCGCTCTAAAATCAGCAGGTCTCTGCAACCGGCTTCCCACGCGGCCACGGCAGCAGCAAGCCCGGCAGGGCCGCCGCCTACAATGACAATCTGCACTTTTTTCATTCCTGCTCGCCCCCTTCTTCCTCTGCATTGGGCAGCACATCGCCCTGTACAAGGTACGAATCACCGCCGCATTTGGTAATTTCAGTTGGGTCAAGCTCCAGCTCTTCGCAAAGCAGCTCAATGGTGCGGGGCGTGCAGAAGCCTGCTTGGCAGCGCCCCATACCGGCGCGAGTACGGCGTTTGATGCCATCTACTGTGCGCGCACCTACCGGGCGGCGAATCGCTTCGCGAATTTCTGCCTCGGTCACGGTTTCACAGCGGCACACCACCTTTGCATAATCGGGGTTATGAGCAATCGCGCGGGCGCGCTCTTCCATTGTCATCTCGCGAAACTTCGGGATGCTGTGACGAATCGGGTCAAATGCTTCGTTGCGCGCGGCACCCAGCTTATCGGCAATGCTCTCTGCAAGATATTGCCCGATGGCCGGCGAAGAAGTAAGACCCGGAGATTCGACACCGCCAGCATTAAAGAAGAGCGGCGCATCGGCCGGTTCGCCCAATATAAAGTCGTCTTTATCGCTATGCGCGCGCAGGCCCGAGAATGTCGTGATAAAGTCTTTACGCGGAATGTTCTCCCAGGTCAGGCTGCCATAACGCAGCGCTTTTTCCAGCCCCTCTGCTGTGGTGCGGGTATCGGCTTTGTCGTCGATATCCTCCGCAGTAGGTCCGATGAGCACTGTGCCATCTACGGTGGGCGAAACCAATATCCCTTTACCCATCTTGGTCGGCAGTTGGAACATCGCGGCGTGGAAAACATCTGCGTATTTTTTATCCACAATGTAATATTCACCACGGCGCGGGTGGATGTGGAATTCATCCTCCGACACCATATTATTGATGCGGTCTGAGTAAAGGCCTGCCGCATTTACGACAGCGCGGGTACGATAAACAGCATCTTTGCAAGCCACTCTCCAGCCGCCCTCGGTTTTTGCCACCGAGATTACTTCGGCATTGCGGCGGAACTTCACTCCATTTGTTGCGGCATTTTCTGCAAAGGCCGCCGTCAGCTCATACGGGCACACGATGCCTCCGGTCGGCACCAGCAGTGCCTCGGCCGCGGTGCGGCCTACATTCGGCTCACGGGCACGCAGCTCATCCTGCCCGATAATGCGCAGATCCGGTACGCCGTTCACTGCGCCCTGCCGCAACAGTTCTTCTAATTTGTCATGGTCGTCAAACGAAAATGAAACCACCAGTGAAGTGTTCCACTTGCGCGGCACGTCGAGCTCTGCACAAACAGACTCGTACATTTTATTGCCAGCTACGTTGAATCTCGCCTTTTGGGTGCCGGGCTTGGCATCATACCCGCCATGGATAATGGCAGTGTTTGCTTTGCTTTGCCCATTACAGATATCGTCTGTCTTTTCCAGCAGCAGCACCTGCAGTTTAAACCGTGACAGCTCTCGCGCAATGGCGCAGCCGATAACACCGCCGCCGATAATAATGACGTCCAGCATAGAAAACTCACTTCCTTCAAAAAAATGCGAGAGGCAGACGTTGTCTGCCGACGTGTCTGCCCCTCGCGGGTGCGCGGCTGATTGCCGCAAATGAATAGCGCGCTATGGTTTAGAACGGAATCGCATTAAACAGCAATGCTGCCACGATACCGCCGATGATGGGGCCAACGACCGGCACCATTGCATAACCCCAGTTGGAGTCGCCTTTGCCCTGGATGGGCAGCAAAGCATGCGCAATACGGGGGCCAAGGTCGCGGGCGGGGTTGATGGCATAACCGGTGGTGCCGCCAAGGGACATACCGATTGAAACGATCAGGCCAAAGACAAAGAGTTTATCCACTGCAGAGGCCGATGCACCAGCAACGTTGCCAAAGCCAAGAATAGCGAAAACGAGGATAAAGGTGCCGACTGCTTCGCAGAAAATGTTGCGGGGCAGGTTTTTAACTGCCGGGCCGGTAGAGAAGCAGCCAAGTTTTGCTTTCGGGTCGTCGGTGGCATCAAACTGGTCTTTAAAGAACATAAAGACGAGTGCTGCGCCTACCATAGCACCGAGCATTTGGGCAATGATGTAACCGGGAACCATACTCCACGCAAAGTTGCCGCCGAGCGCGAGTGCAATGGTGAGAGCCGGGTTAAAGTGCGCACCGGAAGCCGCCCCGAAAATGCATGCTGGAACAAGAACCGCAAGGCCCCACGCCAGCGTGATTTGGATAGAGCCCGCACCCTTCATGCCGGATTTATTGAGCGAAACGTTTGCGACAACACCGTCGCCGAGCAAAACAAGAATTGCTGTGCCTAAAAATTCGCCAATGTACGGTAACATGAAATCCACCTCTTCCTTTCTAACCTTTGCTTATTTGCTCCAGCCGAACGAGCATTTTACGGCCTTGCTCCAGCCTGCCAGCTTCTCTGCGCGTTCCAGGTCCGCCATGGCAGGGTCAAACACTTTAGAAATCTGCCAGTTGTTCACAACATCTTCTTTGCTCTTCCAATAGCCCACTGCAAGCCCTGCCAGGTATGCAGCACCCATTGCTGTGGTCTCAATGCAGACAGGGCGATGCACCGGCGCGCCGATGATATCGGACTGGAACTGCATCAGGAAGTCGTTTGCGCAAGCACCGCCGTCAACTTTCAGCGCAGCAAGCTCAATGCCAGAGTCTTCCTGCATTGCATGCAGCACGTCGTAAGTCTGGTAGGCCAGGCTCTCCAGCGTTGCACGGATGAGATGGTACTTGTTGACGCCGCGGGTAATGCCAACGATGGTGCCGCGGGCGTACTGGTCCCAATAAGGTGCGCCAAGGCCGGTAAAAGCCGGCACAACGTAGCAGCCGTTGGTGTCTTTTACTTTTTTCGCGTAATACTCAGAATCCGGCGAAGAATCGACCAGCTTCATCTCGTCGCGCAGCCACTGAATAGCGGCGCCTGCCACGAAGATAGAGCCTTCCAGCGCATAGTTGACCTTGCCGTCAAGGCCCCATGCGATGGTGGTGACCAAGCCGTTTTTAGAGAAAACAGGGGTTTCACCGGTGTTCATCAGCATAAAGCAGCCGGTGCCGTATGTATTCTTTGCTTCGCCGGGATGGTAGCAGGTCTGGCCAAACAATGCTGCCTGCTGGTCGCCCGCAGCGCCGCCGATGGTAATCGGGCCGCCGAACCACTCTGCATCTGCATCGCCGTACACGCAGCTGGAGGGTTTGGGCTCCGGCAGCATGCATTTTGGAATGTCGAGCTCTGCAAGAATCTCTTCGTCCCATTTCAGCGTGTTGATGTTAAACAGCATCGTGCGTGAAGCGTTGGAATAATCCGTAACATGCACGCGGCCTTTGGTCAGTTTCCAGATCAGCCAGGTATCAATGTTGCCAAACAGCAGCTCGCCCGCTTCTGCGCGCTCCCTTACGCCGGGCACATTGTCCAGAATCCATTTCAGCTTGGTGCCGGAGAAATAAGCATCAATGGTAAGGCCGGTCTTTGCACGGAAGGAATCCACAAGACCTTTTGCTTTTAAGCTGTCGCAGTATTCTGAAGTGCGGCGGCACTGCCAGACGATGGCGTGGAATACCGGCTCGCCGGTTTCTTTATCCCATACAACAGTAGTTTCGCGCTGGTTGGTAATGCCGATTGCCGCAATATCCTCTGCTGCAACGCCCAGCTTTTTCATTGCCTCCCTTGCAACAGAAAGCTGTGTTTCCCAAATTTCTTTGGCATCGTGTTCTACCCAGCCCGCCTTCGGGAAATACTGGGGGAACTCTTTTTGTGCAACGCTGCACATTTCCCCTTTTTCATTAAAGAGAATGCAGCGGTTGCTGGTTGTGCCTGCGTCCAAAGCCATGACATACTTTGCCATACTATAGAACCTCCTTCATTCTTTTCCCGTAGGGCGGCTACGGGTTGCCTTGCAAAAGCATTTGCGCTTTTGTCTGTGTTAGGACAATCTTATTCGGCGTCAAAATCGAATAGACTGTCCGCTTTTGAAATGAGCCCCCAAAAGTAATTGCATATTTTTTGTGCAATCGGTCAAAAATGGCTTTGACTCCCCGTAACTACTGCCAAAAAAAGGTTAATTTCATTGTCATTTTTATTGAATATTTCAAAAAACTATTGACAAACAGCTATTCGATTTATACAATATAATGGATTATAGATATTAACAGCGAGATATTATTGTTGTTATCGCAGCGAGGTTTGTATGACACAACCGATCGATCCGCTTCGTCTCGAAAAGGCCCAAAGCGGTGATGAGGCAGCCCTTGCAATCTTAATTGCACGGTTCATGCCTACCATTCGCAGCCTCGCAAAACGTGCTGAAAGCCCGGGTCTTGATTTTGACGATGCCGTACAAGAAGGCTATATTGGCCTTTTTCATGCCGTTAAAACCTATGACCCCGCCAAAGGCACTGCCTTTGCTACCTATGCCACTACCTGCATCCGTAATTCCATTGTTACGGCCATGCGCGCTGCCGGACGTAAAAAACACGCTCCTCTGAACAGCTCTGTCCCTTTGCGAGAATCCGCTACCGTACCTGGCCCGGAAGAGCTCGCAATTTTAAAAGAACAGTACCGCGAGGCGGTTCGGGGCATCAACACAAAGCTTTCCGGCTTTGAAAAAGAAGCCCTGCTGCTATCTCTGCGTGGGCAAAGTTACAGCGAAATCGCTAAAGCTTTATCCCGAACACCGAAAGCAGTCGACAACGCTCTTGTTCGCGTGCGACAAAAATTAAAGCCGCACACCTAACCTTGGTATAAGCCATTCCGGCTTATATATATTTACACATGCCCCTGTAGCTTATAAACAGAGCGTTGGTCCTTACCAAAAGTATCAGTTTAGATCCTTTCGCGGGCAAATACTATTTTAGAGGAGACTCACTTATGTACCAGGACAAAACTTTAGTATGCAAAGATTGCGGTCAGGAATTCGTATTCACCGCCGGCGAGCAGGAGTTCTACGCAAGCCGTGGTTTTGAAAACGAGCCCCAGCGCTGCAAATCCTGCCGCGATGCCCGCAAAAACGCAGGCCGTGGCCAGCGTGAAATGTTCACTGCTACCTGCGCCGGCTGCGGTGCAGAAGCACGCGTTCCTTTCAAACCCCGTGAGGACCGCCCCGTTTACTGCAGCGAGTGCTATGCAAAAATGAAAGACGCTGAGTAATTTCAGCTTTTTCGGCCGGTAGCAGCTTCGCCTTTTCGGTGTGGTTTTACCTGCTAACCGCATTGTTGCAATCCAAACAGCAGATCTGGCTTTGGCTGGATCTGCTGTTTTTATTTTCTTAAGCAGCTTTTCTCTTCACTCAATACTAATTTTATGAGTCCGGCAACCGTAACGCTTAGATTTGTTTTATTGTTTTTGACATAACACACTGGGCCACCGACAAAATAAATAGGGGGATGTCAAGCGCATTATTCGGTCACAAAAATCAGTAACAGTAATTTCACCTTTTTATTTTTTCTTTCTTTTTTGTTACCTTTCAGCTATAATAGATATTGCAAAATATATAAAGTAAGTCTCACGCTTAGGGAAAGTCTTTTTACAGTTACATTTTCCCTTCTATTCTTTTATTTGCGCCGCGGCATGCGCGGGGTTTCAGGTGCGTCGAGGCTTTAGGCTTGAAAAGAAAGGAAGAAAGTTATGCGCAAAAATTCTATCCATCGTGAAGACATCATGGAAGCAACAATCAAACTTTCTGCTGCGGTCAGCCTTGAGAATGTTACCACCCGTAAGGTAGCTGCACTGCTGGAAATTTCCGAAGGCTCCATCTTCAACTATTTCCCCTCCAAATCAGAGCTGCTGCTCTCCTGCTTTTACTACATCGATGCCTATGCAGAAGCTGCCGTGCTCGAAGTTTCGATGGAAGGGGAAGATTTTTTCGGTGGCTTCAGACAATTGCTGAATGCCTATGTCGATTTTTTCCTTCAACATCCCGACTACACCAAATTTTACTGCCAGATGCGCCATTCCGCTTATTTCGAATCTTACCGTCTGGCGCAGGACGCCCCTTCTTTTGCAGCATTGCTTGGCCGTATGGCAGATTATGACCCGCTGCTCGCCCCGGATTCTGCGCTTAGTCCCATGATTGGTGAAATCGCGTTGGGTCTGGCCTTGCAGATAGTGTGCGGTGTAGTGCCCAGTTCACAAGAAGTGCGCGATAAAACGTTTTCTCTGCTCTGCTTTGGGTTACAGGGACCTTACGCCACGCATCTATAATCTTCTGGTCTTATCTTTAAATATTTACAATTTATTTCTTGATTTTGTAGGCCCCCACAGCATATACTAAAAAGCGAAAGAAGGTGGGGCCCATGGCTCATCAAGAAAATGAGCTGGCCTTTTTTTACCGCTGCGCCGGCAAAACTTTAACTCGGCACGAAGTGCAGCAGATGGCACAATATGTCCAGCATGGCAATACTTCCACATTAACCCATTGCCTTGCTGTCGCTTGGTATAGCTATAGGCTTTATCGTTTTCTTGGCTTTCATGGACAGGAGCGCTCGCTGATTCGTGGAGCCCTGCTGCATGATTTTTATCTTTACGACTGGCACGACCCCGGTCATGGGCGTTGGCACGGCTTTTACCATCCCGGTATTGCCGCACGTAATGCTCAGGAATGCTTTGGGGTCAACCCTCTAGAGCTGGATATTATCGAAAAGCATATGTGGCCGCTGACGGTCATACCCCCGCGTCATCGCGTTGCGGCCATTGTTTGCCTGGTAGATAAGCTATGCAGCCTGGCCGAAATCTGCCGCATTCCTTATGCTCAGTTTTTGCGCCAGCTGGCACAGCAATCACACCCGCCAGTCAATTTTCCTCTGGCGTCATAAAATTGCATTGTACGACAACAAAAAAGCCGCCCTTTCGGCAACGAAAGGACGACTTTTTTTGTTCTCTTTATGCGTTGTAAAGACCATGACTCGACATATAGTCATAAATCTGTTTACCATGTCCCTGCTCTTCGCCTTGGATATGGTTCAGCGCGTTGCGCAGCTCCGGCTGTGCAAATTCAAACACACTGGTATCGTAAACGGAAGACACATGTTTCTCGGTCGACAGTGCATCAGCGCAAAGATACCCATCCTGCTGGCTGGGGTTTTTGCGCGCGCGGTTGCCGGTAGGCGGTGCTTGCTTTTTACGTCCGCCTTTTTTCAGTGTCGGAACTCCGCCCGCCATCATCAGGTTGATGGTATCCAAATGATGCTGTTCGGTTTGTCCGATGGACTCGAACAGGTTGGATAACATCGCATCCTCTGCATCAGCAGCGTATTTGGCATATTTGTCCACGCAGAGCTGTTCTTCCGCTTTGAGATCCCGCAGCAGAGAACGTTCTTTTTCGGTCAACTTCATACAATCACCTCGATGATAGGGTGTGCGCGGTTTTTACAAATATTCATGGGCTTTGGCTCGGCTTTTTACAGCGTTTCAGAGCCTTGCTTGAAAGGAGTGATTTCATAACCCTCAACTTATACCCCATACCAATGTGTATATAATGTCCAAAACACATTGACTGCTTCTCCAAGTTTGTGTAGAATATGACCATAATCTCATGAGATACGAAACGAGAAAACAGATTGATCTCCTGTTTTCACCCAACAACAACAAAACGGAATTCGCAACGCTTTTAAAAGGAGGGTATCAAATTGGACTCTGCGGCAAACCAGAAACAGAGCAAACCGGCTAAGAAAAAGATGCCGCTGCACATTAAAATATTTGCAGCCTTGGCAGCCGGTATTCTCTTCGGATATGTCTTAAACATCCTGGGTGGTGTTGATAATCCCATCATTGGCAGTTATGTCCTTCCGTTCTTGCAGTTTATCGGCGACTTGTTCCTGAAACTGATCAAGATGGTCGTCGTTCCCTTGGTTTTCTTCTGCATCATCGATGCAGCGCTTTCGCTGGGCGATATTAAAAAACTACGCAGCGTAGGTCTCAAAACCATTCTTTGGTTCCTCGGCAGCTCGGCAATCGCTTCCACCATCGGCCTTACCTTGGCAAACCTCATTCAGCCCGGCAAGGGCATCGTGCTTGGCAGCGCCGTAACAAGCCCCGAGGTGAAAGAACTGCCCGGTATCTATCAAACCATTCTGGATCTTATCCCTGCAAACCCGTTCGCTTCTTTGACCAGCGGCGACATGATGCCTATCATCGTCTTCTCGCTGTTCATCGGCTTTGCGATTATCAGCCTGGGCAAACGTGCAGAGCCCCTGGCACAGATTATTACCTTGCTTTCTGAAACCATGTTTAAAATCATCAACCTCATCCTGGGCATTATCCCCTACGGCGTTTTCGGCCTGATGAGCGTTGCGCTTGCCAAATACGGCCTGCAGATTTTTGGACCTGTCTTCAAATTTATCGCAACCGACTACCTGGCAAACGCCATCATGGTTATCGTTGTGTATGCAATCTTCCTCAAATTCGTGGCACGCGTCAGCCCCATCATGTTCTGGAAAAAGGCTTTCGAGCCTTGGATGCTGGCTTTCAGCACCTGCACCAGCAGTGCTGCACTGCCCGTTTCTATGGAAGTTGCTCCCAAAAAGCTCGGTGTTCCCCGTGATATTTCGAACTTTGTTCTACCGCTCGGTGCTACCGCCAACATGAACGGCACCTGCATCTACTTCGGTATCATCGTTCTTTTCGCATCCCAGCTTTACGGCATTGAACTTTCTCTCCAGCAGCAGATCATGCTGGTGGTTCAGGCCACCTTCTTGAGCGTTGGCTGCGCTGCTACCCCGCAGATTGGCCTCGTTATCAGCATCACCTTACTTACCCAGATGGGTCTTCCTCTGGAAGCCATCGCTCTCGTTTCCGGTATCTATCGTATCATCGACCAGGCACACACTTCTACCAACTCTTCCGGCGACCTCGTTACCAGCGTTTGCATTGCTGCTCTGGAAGGCGACCTCGACCGCGATGTATTCCACGACCCGAACGCGGGTAAATCAGAAGTGGCTGCCTAGCCAACCTTAATCGCACCCTACTGATGCCGCTACGGCGGCTTCAGAATTCACACTATTCTACATAAATTTAAAGGAGCTACTTATCATGGAAGACAATCGTATTATTGAGTGTATTGAACGCGCTGACTATCTGCTGAGCAACCTTATGGCTGTTAAGCCGGGCGAAGAAGTTTTGATCGTTATCGATCCGCAGACCGATATGCGCATGGCAAACGCTTGCGCTGCTGCTGCTCTGAAATGCGGTGCTGAGTATGGCATCTACATGATGCCCATCCGTGGCAAAGACAAAGCCACCATCTTCCCGAAATCCCTTGAGCTCGGCATGGATGCTTGCGATGTTTTCATCGGCATGACCACTTCTTCCGGCGCTGCTATCTACAACAACCACCTGAAAGAGCTCGTCAACAAAAAATCTCTGCGTGAGGTTTCCATCTGCCTGCGTCACATCGACAACTTTACCCGTGGCGGCGCTCTGGCTGATTACGAAGCTGTTTATGCAGACGGCGAGAAGCTGCAGGCTGTCTGGCGCGGCAAGAAAAACGCTCATATCACCACCCCGGCAGGCACTGATCTGTACATGGAAATGAACCAGATGGAACCCATCATCGAGTGCGGCATTGCCCGTAACCCCGGCGATGCAATGGCATGGTCTGACGGTGAGGTTTCTCTCGGACCCGTGATTGGTTCTACCCACGGCAAACTGGTCATCGACGGCCCCATCTGCTACTACGGCAAACCGTCTGTACCCGTTGAGCTGCGCATCGAAGGCGGCCGCATTGTTGAGGTTGTCGGCGGCGACAGCAACGTCTGCCGCGAGATTCGCCGTCAGCTTGCTGAAGTTAAAGACAGCGATAACATCGCAGAGATCGGCATCGGCCTGAACCCGGCTTGCCTCTTCAACGGCGACTTCGAAGAAGAGAAAAAAGCACGCGGCACCTGCCACATTGCTATGGGCAACGGCTTCTACTATGGCCAGCCGGCACGTTCCACCGTTCACATCGACATGGTTCAGTACAACCCGACCATCGAATTTGACGGCGAGATCATCGTAAAAGATGGCAAACTTACCTGCCTCGGCGAAGTCTAATCTTCCAAACTCCTTTCTCATTTATAAATAATTACATTTCTTTTCTCCAAAAATCTCCAAGTTAATACTTACTTTTTACGTCACAATAATGCCTATGAGCGCCCTGCGGCTTTCGATTTCACCGCAGGGCGCTCATTTTATGCGTTGTTATTTCAGTTTTAGGGCCGTTATACTTTCTTTCGTTTTCATTTAACCAACACTGTGCTACGCTGCTTTGCTAAATTTTTTGTTGTCATCGCAATCAAAAAGAAGGTATAATAGAAAATGGAATATTAAAGACAAAGGAGGATGGCCCTTGCTGAACGAAATGAAATATGTTTATGCCGTATATCAAGAAAAGAGCTTTTCGAAAGCGGCAAAGAAGTTGTACATTACTCAACCAGCCCTAAGCGCAATGGTGAAAAAAGCTGAAAAAAAGATTGGCTGCCCGATTTTCGATCGCACCACTGTGCCCCTTCGGGTGACGGAATACGGTGCTTATTACATCGAAAACATTGAGAAAATTCTGCTGGCCGAAAGCAATGTGCAGGATTATTATCAAGACCTTTCCACACTCGGCAAAGGCCACCTTTCGCTGGGCGGGTCTTCTTATTTTTGCTCTTATGTTCTCTCCAGCCTGATTGGTGAGTTTCAGAAAGAACACCCCGGCATTACCATCGATTTGTTGGAGGGTAATTTGGCTGACCTAAAATACGGTCTGCACACACAGGCGCTGGACCTCATTATTGAAACTGCGCTGACCGAAAAAGATGAATCGCTGACCCGCTATATTATGGGGCATGAAAACATCATTCTTGCAGTCCCCTCCTGCTTTAAAGAAAATGCGCGAGTGAAAGATTATGCACTCACCTTCCAGGATATTAAATCCGAGCGTTTTGTTTCACCGGATGTCCCCGCCGTGCCATTGCATGAGCTACACGACATTCCGTTTTTGATGATGAAACCGGGCAATGATATGTACAAGCGTGGCATGTCCATCTGTCGCAACGCAGGTTTTACTCCTCAAATACATATGTCATTGGATCAGATTCTCACCTCGTTCTTCATCTCGCGCAACGGCGCTGGCGCTGTATTTATGCGTGCTGCACTGTTTCGCTTTTTGCCCGAAACAGACAACATGGTTTATTACAAGCTGGATGACCCCTTAGCGGTCCGTCCTGTTTATCTGGCAAGCAAAAAGGGCCGGTATATGTCGCGTTCCGCACAAGCGTTCCTGGACCTCTGCGGGGCGGAAGAGCTGCCCGAAGAATCCTGCGCTGAATTCGAGTAGCTATATGCTGTCTAATAAGTTTTCAAGGCATCCATCGTAAAAGTTTCCGGATTGAAATCGGTCATGTAAGGAATCTTGGCGCGCTGCTCTTCAATCTCGGCAAAATCTATGGTAGTGATAAGCACCGTTTCTTCATTATGCACTGTTCCTATCACGCGCCCGTCTGGTGCAACCACCCGCGAGTGTCCGCAACAGTACTGGTCTGCAATATTAACGCCTGCTACAAACAGCAAATTACACAGCGCATTGCAGGAAAGCTGCAGCTCCCACCGGCTTTGCCCGGTAAAGCTCCAGTTTGCTCCCACCAGAATCAGCTCTGCGCCCTTCAGCGCCTCGATACGGAAGGTTTCGGGGTATTCGGCATCATAGCAGTTCAGGATGCCAATGCGGCCCAGCTTGGTGTTTACGACGGGCAGGCGATGCCCCGGCGTAAAGCGCTGTTTTTCTCTGCCCCAGAGATATATTTTTCGCATATTTTCAAGAATTTTGCCCTCGTCATCAATCAGTACGCAGGAGTTATAGAGAGCCTCCTCGCCTGTCGGCGCTTCTGCATAGCCACACAGCAGATGAATATGATGTTCTGCTGCAAGTGCCTGCAGCTTGGTTACAAATGGGCCTTCTATCGGCTCCGCAAGGGCGTTTAGAGTTTCTTTTTTCATATAGAAGCCGCACTGTGCCAGTTCGGGGAAACACACGATTTGTGCGCCTGCCTGGGCGGCCTCCGCAGTCATGCGGCAGATGGTTGCAAGGTTCGGGGCAACTTCGCCATGGGTCACCGTCATTTGTGCCAGAGCAATTTTCAAAGTAGCGTTGCGCTTATCCATTCCATGTTCCTCACTTTCGCCGCAGCGTGCGGCACCTTATTGCCTTTATTATAACAAAAACGCGCCTTGAGGGTAAACTCAAAGCGCGTTTTTTTGTTATAAAAGCCAAATTTAGTTGAGAATAGCTGCCTCAGACTCGCTGTCGAACAGGTGCATTTTGGTGGTATCGAAAGCAACCTTGATTTTAGAGCCGGTGCGGCTGGTGGTGTTCGGTGCCACACGAGCGGTCATCTTGCTGCCACGGCACTCAAGGTACAGATAGACTTCACTGCCCATGAGCTCAGAAACATCGACTGCTGCTTCAAAGTTGGCATCGGCATGTGCAGCCAGGAAGGCTTCGTCATCTTTGATATCTTCGGGGCGAATGCCAAGTTTGACATCTTTGCCAACATAAGCTTCGATGCCGGGGTTGGCTGCGATTTTCTCAGCGGGGATGGACATCTTCTGCTCGCCGAAATCGCAGTAATAGGTGTTGCCCTCTTTAATCAGTTTTGCATCGAGGAAGTTCATCTGCGGGCTGCCGATAAAGCCTGCAACAAACATATTGCAGGGGAAGTCGTAAAGGTTTTGCGGGGTATCAACCTGCTGTACTACACCGTCTTTCATAACAACGATACGGTCACCCATCGTCATAGCCTCGGTCTGGTCGTGGGTAACGTAAACAAAGGTAGTGCCAAGTTTTTTATGCAGCTTGATAATCTCGGTGCGCATAGCAGTACGCAGTTTTGCGTCAAGGTTGGAAAGAGGCTCGTCGAGCAGGAAGACAGCCGGGTTACGCACCATAGCGCGGCCCAGTGCCACACGCTGACGCTGGCCACCGGAAAGTGCTTTCGGGCGACGATCCAGCAAGTGCTCAATATCCAGCACCTTCGCAGCTTCGTGAACGCGGCGGTCAATTTCGTCTTTCGGTGTTTTGCGAAGTTCCAGACCGAAAGCCATGTTCTTGTAAACCGTCATATGCGGATACAGTGCATAGTTCTGGAACACCATTGCAATGTCGCGATCTTTCGGGGGGACATCGTTTACAAGGCGGTCGCCGATATACAGCTCGCCTTTGCTGATTTCTTCCAGGCCTGCAATCATACGCAGGGTAGTGGATTTGCCGCAGCCGGAAGGGCCGACCAATACGATAAACTCACGGTCATCGATTTCGAGGTTAAAATCACGGACAGCGGTAACGTCGCCCGGATAGATTTTAAAGATGTGCTGTAAAGAGATACTTGCCATAATAAACCTCCACAAACTATAAAATATTGATTATATTGACTAGAAATTTATCTACTACTATAATAATAACACAGTTGTCTCGTTTTAAAATAGTAATTTATTGATGTGTGGTGAAAAATTTTGATTTTCGACCCTTCTAACCTTTGCTTCTTTTCCAATTTTTTTAATTTTACTGGGTTAGCACCTTTTGTAACGCATAAAGGTCTGTGGCTTTTTTTCTGTGCGCGAGGTCAGGCTGCAGTGACCGCCGAAGAAGACGCGCCTTTTTTGGTGCGGGACGGTGACCTGTTACTGACCGCCCTACCGCTTCAGTTTGCACCAGTGGAAGAAACAGAGCTTTACGGCGTAGCGCTAAGTGGCAGCGCTATTTCATTGCTATCAGATGCACTCAAGAGTGTTCTGGTGCAAAAAGCTGCCTCATTACCCGGCCTTGCCGAACAAATTATAGAAGCTGCAAAAGCACAAAGCAGCCCTTCGCCAACCTTTTGTTTTTCGCTGTTCTGCCGGCTCGCCTCTTTTGACGAAGCAGCCGAGCCCTTGCCAGAGCTGGCTGCAGAAGCGGTACGGCTAATTCAGTCACGCTATGCTCATCTTTACGGAGTAGAGGAGCTGGCTGAGGTACTGGAAGTCAGCAAAAGTCATTTGGTTCGCAGCTTTAAAGCCGCCACCGGCAAAACGCCGGGGCAATATCTCACTGAAATTCGTATCGAAGCTGCCAAACAACTGCTAGCTGCCGAAGACTGCCCCTTAGAATTGCTTGCGCAGCTGACCGGATTTTCAGGGGCGAATTACTTCTGCAAAGTGTTTCGCAGCAGCACCGGTATGACCCCTGCCGCTTACCGCCGCAGTGTGCGGGTACCAGCCACGGAAAACAGTTTGGTACCTCGTAGCCTTTACCTGTAAGGCCGCAAGCGAGACAAAAGTGTATAAAAAATGCCAGCTTTATGGCTAGAATTAACCGTCTTAGACGTTTATAATAAAAGTGTAATCCTTTGAGCGACACAGCAGCGACCTTGTCGCTCTTTGCGTCGCTCTGCAATTGCAGAAATTTTCTGTCTGCTAGTGGAATGGAACAATAGAAGGATGCACCGAAAACAAAAGGAGGGTCATGTCTTGAATGTGATCGTTACGAAAAGTTATGAAGACTCCTGCCAGCGCGCAGCAGAACTCATCGAAGCCGCTGTTTTGGCTAACCCGCAGGCAAAGCTGGGCCTTGCTACCGGCGGCACACCGCTACCCATTTACCGCAGACTGATTGAAGACTGCAAAGCCGGTAAAATCAGTTTTGCCAAAGTCCGTACGGTCAACCTTGATGAATATTGCGGCCTTAACGGCAGCAATACACAAAGCTATCGCTGGTTTATGGACCACAACCTTTTTAATGAGATCGATATAGACAAAACCAATACTTATGTCCCCAGTGGGCTGGGTGACCTTGCTGCCAACTGCCGCGAAGTTGATAAAAAAGTGCGTGAGAACGGCGTGCCAGAGCTGCAACTATTGGGCATCGGCAATAACGGGCATATCGGATTTAACGAAGCTGCCGACCTGCTGCATACCGAAACACATATCGAACAGCTGACCGAAAGCACCATCGCGGCAAATGCACGCTTTTTTGATAAATCAGAAGATGTGCCGACACAGGCGATTACCATGGGGCTTTCCAGCATCCTTGCCGCCAAGTCCATCGTGCTGGTAGCAACAGGCGCTGCTAAGGCCGCGGCAATTCGAGGGCTGCTTTGCAACGATGAGGTGACCACACAAAATCCCAGCACTTTTTTAAAGCTGCACCCCAATGCCACGATAATCATTGATGCAGCGCTTGCAACTGCTGCCGGTTACGAAAATTAAACCAAAGCATTTTCGCGCGCAGACTAACAAAGTCTGCGCGTTTTACATCTTTTACTTTAAACATAAAAAGAAAACAGCCGCCCGGGAATGGCGGCTGTTTTCCTTATAGAGGGGTGGGAAAGTATCAATAGATTTCAAAATCTATGCTACAAATACTATCATATCTGAAACATTAAAAAAGTCAAGCAAACCCAACGAGCCAAAAAACACAAGGGGCTTTACAAACCCAAAAATATTTAATATAATTTAGTGAATGGGTATAAAAATAAAAAATACAAAATGTATCCTTATTTTTTTAGCCGGGAACTAAAAAAAGAAAAAACTATGGAGCGTGAGGGTAAACTTATGGATATGTTGGACAAACAAATTCTTGCATTGCTTGAAAAAAATGCACGCATGACGGTAAAAGAGCTTGCACAGCAAGTTTCGCTGACTCCGCCTGCCGTATCGCAGCGTATCCGTCGTATGGAGCTGGAAGGCATCATTGAAGGATACACGACCATCATTAATCTGGAACAGGCCGGACGCAGCATTCGCGCGCTAATCAGCCTTTCCGTTCCGCCAGAGCGGCGTGAAGAGTTCGAACAGCTGGTAGAACAGCAGGCAGCCGTTTTGCAGTGCCACCATGTTACGGGTGCGTACAGCTTTATTGTAAGTGTCGCTGCTAAAGATATGTCCTCACTGGAAAAGCTTATTAATCGCTTTCAGAAAATCGGGCAAACCAGCACTCAGATCATTCTTTCGAGCACCAATGCCAGTGTGAAGCTGCTGTAAGCCTCACTTGATGCATAGCGGCTCCTAGTCCCATGTTTCAGACAGAGGCAAGGTCCCGTCTAAAAAAGGAATGTGACAAATTACAAACGCAGAAGATGCTATGGTATCTTCTGCGTTTTTTTGCGGCATAAAGCAAGGTTCCTATAGATAGCTTTCCCCTGCCGCGCCTATTTTCGCGTTAAGAAAACGGAATAAATAAGCGGGAGCCTTTTTTCCAAGGCTCCCGCTTTTATGTAACTTCTAAAAGTTCTTATTGGTTTTTGCTGGTCTGGCGCAGGGTTTGGCGCACATTTTTCACTTCAGCGGCACCTCTTGCAAGAGATTCCTCTGTTTGGCGCAGCATATTTTCGCAGTAGTCGGTAATCGTTGTACGCATCTCACGCGCCTGCTGCTGAGATGCACCCAAAAGCTCAGCGGCACGCTGCTGGGCTATCTTCACAATCTCTTCCTGATCTACAAGCGCACGGGCGCGATCCTCTGCTTTTTTGATGATGGCCTCTGCTTCTCTGCGGGCAGCCGCCACAATATCTGCACGGTCGTTAACAATTGCTTTTGCCTGTTTAATTTCGGTGGGCATCGCAAGCCGTACATCATCGATGATGTCACGGATTTTGTCCACATCTACCATGCGTTTTCCGCCTGTCAAGGGCAAACTGGGCGATTCCTCTAAGGTCTCATCCATCAAATCGAGCAATTCATCCATATTCATGGCGTTCACCTCTCTCTTGTTATCTTCTTATTGTATCGTTATTCGGGCTGTTTGTACAGCCTTTCCATAATTTCTTCACATAACTCTGGTGGCACAAATTCTGCAATGTCACGCCCTTCGGCTGCAATTTGTTTTACCATGCTCGAAGAAAGGTACATATATTGCGGTGCGCAGCTCATAAACATCGTTTCCATATCTTCCAGCTTTTTATTAATCAGCGCCTGCTGAAACTCATACTCAAAGTCGGTTACAGCGCGCAACCCCTTAACGGCAACGTGCGCCCCATGCTCTTTGGCATAGTCCACAAGCAAGCCTTCAGACGAATCCACTGAAACATTCGGCATGTTAGCGGTTGCGCGGCGAATCAGCTCTACGCGTTCCTGCACGCTAAAGCTTGGTACTTTAGCACGGTTTACAAGCACCAAGACTATTACTTTATCGAAAATTTTCGCGCTGCGACGGATGATATCCATGTGGCCCAGCGTAACGGGATCATAACTGCCGGGACAAAGTGCAATATTCATGAGGAGATCCTTCCTTTCGGGATCGGCGGTAACAGCTTGTCCGCAGGCAAAGCTGCACGGTAGCGAACGGCGGGCAACAGGGTTACCCGCACGCGGTCAATCTTACTCTTTTTCGTAACGGGTCACAAGCACTGTGCCATATTTGTACTGCTTTTTCAGCACAAGTCCATCTACCTCTTGGGGCATCTGTGCACCTTTTTCGCTCTCTGCCAGCACAATGCCGCCCTCTGAAACAACTGCGGCCACCTGAGGAAGAATTTCTGCCAGTGTGTTATGCCGATAGGGCGGGTCGAGCAACACAATGTCAAACGCATCGCGTGTACCTGCAAGGTAGGAAAGTGCGTTCATATTGGTAACGACTGCCTTGGTAAACAGGCCTGCTGCTTTCAGGTTTTTGGTCACAACGCCCACAGCTTCGCGGGATTCATCTACAAATACACAGCGTGCTGCGCCGCGCGACAGCGCTTCAATGCCCAGCTGTCCGCTGCCTGCAAAAAGGTCCAGTACGCGGGCACCGGGCAGCACAAACTGTACTGCGCTGAACATGCCCTCTTTTACTCGGTCAACGGTGGGGCGGGTTACTTCGCCACCCGGCAAAGTTTCCAGCCGCGTTCCGCGGGCGTCACCTGCAATTACTCTCATCATAAAATCCTTTCGGAAAACGCAGCCATTACATCGCCGCGCAATGTTATGTTTTATTCGGATTTTTGCCAGACAAAACCAGCAAAATACCAGCTGCGACAATCTGTGTCGCCTAACTATTATCACGGTTCTCGCGCGCTTTGTCAAGGGTTGGCGTGATAATGGTGGAACACCGCCTCAGCAGCCTTATAGCTAGCCCCTGCGGCACAAAGTTCTTCAATTGTCGCTTCACTGATGGCGTGAATCGTCCGGAACTCTTTCAGTAATTTTTTCGCAGTTACCTCACCCACATTTTCGATTTCAGTCAAGCTGCTTTTAAACGCTTTCTTTTTGCGCTGCTGGCGCTGAAAACCGACTGAAAACCGGTGCACCTCTTCTTGTATTGTGCCGATAAAGGCAAAGACTGATTTGTGCATCGAAAGTGCGATTTCGCCGCCATCTCCTACAATACCGCGGGTTCGGTGGCGGTCGTCTTTGACCATGCCAAAGATAGCGACATCTTCAAACGCTGTGCCGCGCAAGGCCGCGCGCACAGCAGAAAGCTGCCCCTTACCGCCGTCCAGCAAAATCAAATCCGGCTTAATGCCAAACTGCCCGGTTCCCTCATGCTCATACTCCCAGGTGCGGCGCTGCAACACCTCTGCCATCGAGGCAAAGTCATCGGTACCAACCACGCTTTTCACCTTAAACTTGCGATATCCGCTCCGTTTTGGTCTGCCTTTTTCAAACACAACCATACCCGCAACGCTTGTACCCTCGCCCCAGTTTGAAATATCGTAACTTTCAATGACCTCTGGCGCCTGAGACAGCCCGAGCGTGCGTGCCACCTCGTCAAGCAGCCGTTCCTCTTTCGAAACACGTCCGCTGCGCAGCGTTAGGCTTTCTATGGCGTTCAGGGTCGCCATCTGCACCAGCCGTGGGCCATCCCCGCGCTGCGGCACTGTGATTTGCACCTTGCGCCCGGCTTTTTCGCTTAGCAGCTGCTCCAATTGATCTGCATCCTGAGGCAGTGCATCAATAAGCACCTGTTTGGGAATCTCATGCTCGTCATCATAATAGCGGGGCAACAGCTCATCGCGCACTTCATCCACCGAATCGGTTTCTTTAAACAAAAACTCGTTTTTATCCACCAGTCGCCCTTCGCGGAACACCAGCATCGCCGCGCAGACGGTGTTATCTTTCACCGCAAAGCTGAATACGTCTGCATCTTTAATACTGCTCTGCACCACCCGCTGGCCCGCTGTTACCTTTTCGATTGCAGCAATTTGGTCGCGCAGCAGGGCTGCTTTTTCAAACTCCAGCGCTTCCGAAGCCGCCATCATCTGCCCATGCAGCGTTTTGATGATTTCACTTTTGCCCTCTTTTATTAGCCGGGCAGCGCCTTTGACGCATTCATCATAGCGTTCTTTGCTAATCTTACCGGTGCATGGTGCCATGCATCTGCCAATATGCGCGTTCAAGCAAGGCCGATCTTTGCCGAAATCTCGCGGAAATACGCGATTGCAGGTTGGCAAGCGAAATGCCTGTACAGCGGTTTCTACCATCTGGCGCACCGCGAAACTGCTCATATACGGGCCGATATACTCGGCACCGTCGTCCTTTTTTTGTAATTCTGCCGTAATACGCGGATATTCGTCTTTTCCTACCCGGATAAAGCAATATCCCTTATCATCTTTTAACAGAATGTTGTATTTTGGCGAGTGCAGCTTAATCTGGCTGCACTCCAGCACCAGCGCTTCAAACTCGCTGGTGGTTACGATAAAATCAAAAGAATAAGCATTCTCAATCATTCGGGTGACTTTGGTATCATGCGGAACACCTTCGCGGAAGTATTGCGAAACCCGGGTGCGCAGCCGCTTGGCCTTGCCAATATAGATAATGGTGCCATGCTTATCACTTATGATATATACACCCGGTAAAAGCGGAAGTTTCGACGCCTTTTCGTATAATTCTGCTTTGGTCATGGAAAAGCGACCGCCCCTTTCGGATACAAAATTAGAGTTAACCCACACCGCCTTTGTTCTTTTTAGCTGCGGCAGTTTGTTTGGTTTTCTATGGTACAGATTATCCCACAATACAACGGCAAAGTCAAAAAAATACTGCCCGTGGGCAAACGCTCACAGGCAGTATTTCCGTTTATGAAATAATTAGTCGCTGAAGCCGGAGTTGACCAGCTTAATGAGACCTTCGACAGCAGCTTGCTCGTCTGCGCCGTCAGCAATGATGCGAATGGTGGTGCCGCCTACAATGCCCAGGGACAGAACGCCCAGCAGGCTTTTTGCGTTGACACGGCGCTCTTCTTTTTCAACCCAGATGGAAGATTTGAACTCATTTGCTTTCTGAATAAAAAAGGTTGCCGGACGTGCGTGCAGACCAACTTGATTTTCAACGGTGACTTCTTTTACAAACATAGTAAAAACACTCCTGTTTCGTCAAAATTTTCATGAAGTGACAGATACGTTATCATATCTTTATGATATCCTAAACTTGTTTCTGCGTCAACCACAAACCTGCAGCTGTCTTAAAATTCAGCGGGTCGCTGTTTTCAAAACATAGTTTTTGCAGTTATATTGTATAGTATTACCACAAAGTTTTCAACATCGTTAGTGAATTAAAACAAGGATTTCCAACAGGAAACGTTTTCATTCATTTTCTTTGTGCGCTGCCAGATATTTTTCCAGCAAATCCGGGCGGCGTTCTGCGGTGCGTGCAAGCGCCTGCTCCTGTCGCCAGTCGGATATTTTTTTGGCATGTCCACTGCGCAATACATCAGGCACCGCGCGGCCCCGCCACACCTCCGGGCGGGTGTACTGCGGGTATTCCAATAGTCCGGAATAAAAACTCTCGTCCTCATACCCTTCCTGGCAGGACAGCACACCGTCGCACATGCGAGCAACACTGTCTGCCACCACCAACGCGGCAAGTTCGCCGCCTGTGATGACAAAATCGCCCAGGCTGATTTCTTCATCGGCCAGCTCCTGCAATGCACGCTCGTCCATGCCTTCGTAGTGGCCGCACACCAGCGTAATCGCCGGCAGCTGTGCCAGCTCTTTGGCACGCTGCTGCGTAAACCGCTTGCCGCCCGCTGTCATGAAGATAACGTGGGGCTTTTCTACCTGCTGCTGCGCTTCAATGGCCTTGCAGCACAGATAAAGCGGCTGGGCCTGAAGCACCATACCGTGTCCTCCACCGTACGGATAATCGTCTACGCTTTTCTGCCGGTTAATCGTGTAATCACGGATATTGTGGCAGTGCATCTCGATTTTGCCATTGCGCCGGGCACGCCCGATGATGCTTTCACTCAAAACGGTTTCGCACATTTCAGGAAACAGCGTCGCAATGTCAATCCTCATCGTCAAACATACCTCCGATGGGGCGTACCAGCACCTTGCCTGCATCTATGTCGGTGCTGGCGAGGAATGCTTCTACCGCAGGGAACCAGACGGTCTTGCCATCCGGCTTGCGGATTTCGTAAATGTCAGACGCACCGTTGTTGCTGACGTCGATGATTTCACCGTAGACCTCGTGGGTCTCGGCATCTTCCACCGCGCAACCAATCAGGTCCTGCACAAAATGCAAGCCTTCTGGCAGCTCTACGTCGTCACGGTTGATATAAAACACCTTATTGATAAGAGGACGTGCGTCCTCAATAGAATGGATTCCTTCAATTTCAAGCAAGGTTACATTTTTCTGCACCCGT
The DNA here is from genome assembly GCF_900199435.1 of Pygmaiobacter massiliensis. Taxonomy (GTDB): domain Bacteria; phylum Bacillota; class Clostridia; order Oscillospirales; family Ruminococcaceae; genus Pygmaiobacter; species Pygmaiobacter massiliensis. The sequence continues at coordinate 744,637 of NZ_OAML01000003.1, read as the reverse complement.
GCAGAAACCACCTCAAGTTCTTTTTTACCGGCATCATCAAGATAAAACCGGTCAAAATCGCAAAGAAATTCCGGCCCGTCGCAGTAGGGATAAGCTTTCAGCTCTCCCATAATGCCGTGAGTGGTCACAAATTTGCCGGCTTCCAGATATTGTTTGCGCATAAGCTGTACCCTCTCTTTTTCTGGAAAAGTTTGAAAAAAGCGCGCCGACGGGCATCGCATCCCGCGGCACGCTTTAGTTCATAAGCAAAAATCTTAGTCGATCTCGACCATGATTTTCTGGTTCTCACGGACAGCAGCCGCACGCATGACAACGCGGATCGCTTTCGCGATACGGCCCTGCTTGCCGATGACGCGGCCCATGTCGTCCTCTGCCACGCTAAGGTGGTAGACAACAACGCCTTCTTCGTTCGGCTCGTCAACTGTCACGTTGACCGCTTCCTTGTTTTCCACAAGGCCGGCTGCGAGCGTGATAAGGAGTTCTTTCATTAGGAATTACCTCCAAATCAGTCTAATTTAATTGCTTAGATTAGATGATTTCTTTTTTCTTCAGCAGAACGCGAACGGTATCGGTCGGCTGTGCGCCAGTAGCGATCCATTTTTTAGCTTTCTCTGCATCAATTTCGAAAACGCTGGGCTCTTTGGTCGGGTCATAGTAGCCAAGCTCTTCGATGAAGCGGCCGTCGCGGGGGAAGCGGGAATCTGCCACAACCACACGATAGAACGGGTTTTTCTTTGCGCCCATGCGGCGCAGTCTGATTTTAACTGCCATTGTCTTATCCTCCAAAATATCAATAAGTTGAAAAATTTATTTTAACCGGTAGCCGGTAAAAACCTAAAATTACATGCCCATCATTCTGCCAAGGCCGGTTTTGCGGCCAAACGCTTTGGGGTTCTTTTTAAACTGTTTCATCATCTTTTGCATCTGCTCAAACTGGCGCAGCAAGCGGTTGACGTCCTCTACCCTTGTGCCGCTGCCCGCCGCAATACGGCGTTTGCGCTTGGGGTCAATCATCGACGGCTTTGCGCGCTCTGCTTTGGTCATGCTCTGGATGATAGCCTCAATGCGGCGGAACTGCTTTTCGCCGCTTTCCACGTCATCGTCAGACAGCTTTGCGCCGCCGGGAATCATAGAGAGCATTGCGCTTGCGCCGCCCATCTTCTTCACCTGCACCAGCTGGTCCAGCATGTCGTTCATATCGAACTTGTTTTCCATCATTCGGCGCGCGGTTTCAGCAGCTTTTTTCTCGTCCTGGACATTCTGTGCTTTCTCAATCAGGGTCAGCACGTCGCCCATGCCAAGAATACGGCTTGCCATACGCTCGGGGTGGAATACTTCGAGGTCATCCAGCTTTTCGCCGATGCCTGCGAATTTAATGGGTTTGCCGGTAACGGCACGCACAGAAAGCGCTGCGCCGCCACGGGTGTCGCCGTCGAGTTTGGTGAGGATAACTCCATCAACCCCAATGCGGGTATTAAAGTTTTCCGCCACGTTCACGGCGTCCTGGCCGACCATCGAGTCGATGACCAGAATGGTTTCGTCTACCTTAACAATCTCTTTGACGCGGCAGAGCTCTTCCATCAGTGCGTCATCTATATGCAGACGGCCTGCGGTATCGAGAATTACGATGTCGTTGCCATGATCTTTCGCATGGCCCAGTGCTTTTTTTGCAATCAAATCGGGCTGTTCGGTGCCCATCTCGAAAACAGGCACACCGGCCTTTTCGCCAACCACTTTTAACTGGTCAATTGCCGCGGGGCGGTAAATATCGCAGGCAACCAGCAGTGGGCGATGCCCCTGCTTAAGGTAATACTTTGCAAGTTTTGCCGAGTGGGTGGTTTTACCACTACCCTGCAGACCACACATCATAATCACCGTAGGCGGTTTTGAGTTGATATGGATGCCTTTGCTTTCGCTGCCCATCAGGTTCGTCAGCTCTTCGTTGACGATTTTGATGACCTGCTGTGCAGGGGTCAGGCTTTCCATTACCTCTGCGCCAATGGCACGCTCGGTCACAGTTGCGATAAAATCTTTGGCTACTTTATAGTTGACGTCGGCCTCCAGCAGCGCCATGCGCACTTCGCGCATTGCTGTTTTGATATCCGACTCTGAGAGCTTACCTTTTTGCCGCAGGCGTTTAAACGCGCCTGCCAGTTTTTCGCTTAAACTTTCAAAAGCCACGGGCGTTTGCCCTCCTATTCGCTGATATGCTGAATGATTTGAAGAATCTCTGCGGTTGCGCGGCTGATTTGTGCATCGCCGCCATAGCTGCCACCGCTATAGCTGCCGCTGTTAGAAAACTCAATTTCTTTTGCAAGCTCGCCAATGCGGGAAACGCCCTCTTGCACGGCGCGGTAACGCCCTGCAAAGCCGACCTTTTCTTCCAGGTCGAGCAGGATGGCTTCGCCGCGTTTAACCGCATCTCGCACGCCTTGGCGGGTAATGCCAAAGTTGTCGGCCACCTCTGCAAGCGAGAGATCGTCATTATAATACTGTTCCATTACGTCGCGTTGCTTTTCGGTCAGCACATCGCCGTAAAAATCAAGAAGGAAGGAAATCTCCAGGTTTTTCGCCATTTGGCTGGCCTCCTTCGCAAATTCTGTAAAGCTTTTTGCTTTACACAACTGCTATTATACTTGAAAAAGCAGATTTCGTCAAGTAGTTTTACCTAACACCTATCTTATTTTTTGTATTTTTCACAACCGACCGCTTGGTCGTTTTTTCATTGACAAGCTATAAGGAAAAGTTTACCATATTTAAGAAGATTGCATTGAGGAGTGAAGAAATTGCCCGAAACAATTTATCATGATTTGAATCAAGCAGTCAGCACAGGTGTGCTGGTACGCTGCCATGGCTTAGAAACACGCTACCACCCCCATGCAGAGCTACTTTGCTACATTAATTATTTTGGCCCTACCGGCACCTTTAAAGATGGGCTGGCGGAAGGTATGATTCGCCTTGCGGAAGAAGCAGGCGCACTGCTACCCGGTCAGCCAGTGGTAGAGATTGGCCACGGCAGTTTCGCTGCTGCACTTACCCTGGCAGGTTATCGTACCGGCCACCCCGTAACCCTGGTGCTGCCGGCCACCGCCCCGGAGCCGCGACGCAAACAACTGGCTGCACTTGGTGCTAAACTGGTGCTTGCTAATTCGTTTGACGGGCGCCGCGGCTGCGAAGAAAAGGTTACGATGGTGGTAAAAACACAACAGGCATATTATGTGAACCACTGCGAAAACGACCTCAACCCGGAATATCACCGCCGCGTCACCGGGCCGGCTCTGCTGGCAGCCTGCGGCAACCGATTGGACAGGCTGGTGGTTGGAGTTGGCAGCGGCGGCACCATCACCGGTTGCGGCGAATACATAAAAGCCTGGACAAATGGCGTGCAGGTCATCGGTGTAGAGCCTTCTGAAAGCCGCGTGCTTTCGGGTGGCCCCGCCATGCGCCATGCACTGGAGGGCATCGGTCTTGGTTTTGTGCCGGAAAACTATAATCCCTATATCGTAGACAGCATTTTACCTGTGACCACCGGTGACGGTAAGAAATTTGCAGGCGAAGCACTGCTCTGTGACGGCATTGCCGCCTGCCCTGCTTCCGGCGCAGTGATCGGCGCAGCACTTGAAACTGCGATGGACCCCGCAAACGCTGGCAAACGCGTGATTGCGATAGTAGGCGGCTGCATGAAATATTAACAGAAAGACTTGCCTTCCACCTTTCTGCCATACTCTAACAACTGAAAATGAAAGCTCTGTACCTAAGTCAAATGGCACAGAGCTTTTTACGATAAAAAAATCCCCGGCAGAAAATCTGTCGGGGATTCGTTTGCAAAACGATTGCTTATTTCTTTTTGGTTGCTGCTTTCTCGACTGCCGGTGCAGGTACGCCGCCGCAAAGTGCGAGGGTATCGCGTGCAATCATCAGCTCTTCGTTGGTAGCGATGACATAGGTTTTGACGGTAGCGCCAGGAGCGGTGAGGTCGATGACATCGCCGCGAGTTTTGTTTTTCTCGAGGTCGATTTTCACGCCGAGGTACTCCATGTTAGCGCAAACGTTCTCACGCACGGTGGAGCTGTTCTCGCCGATGCCGCCGGTAAAGACGATAGCGTCAACGCCGCCCATTGCTGCTGCAAAGCCACCGATGTATTTTTTAATCTGGTAGCAGAGCATATTAAGTGCGAGAGCTGCATTCTCGTTGCCGAGTTCTGCTGCGTTCTCGATGTCGCGTGCATCGCTGGAGATAGCGGAAACGCCAAGCAGACCGCTACGCTCGTTGAAGGTGCGGAGGAACTCGTTGCCGTGCAGGCCGGTTTTCTCAGCAATATAGGTAACGAGGGAGGGGTCAAGGTCGCCGCTGCGGGTGCCCATCATCAGGCCGCCGGTCGGGGTGAAGCCCATGGTGGTGTCAACACTGCGGCCGCCGTCAACTGCAGTGATGGAAGAGCCGTTGCCGAGGTGGCAGGTGATGATTTTGAGGCCTTCGATGGGGCGCTCCATCAGCTTTGCACAGGTTTTGCTGACATAGCGGTGAGAAGTACCGTGGAAGCCGTAACGGCGGATGTGGTACTGTTTGTAGTAGTTGTAGGGGATAGCAAACATATATGCTTTGGAAGGCATGGAGTGATGGAAAGAGGTATCGAACACGACTGCCTGGGGGATGTCGCCAAAGATACGCTGTGCAGCACGGATGCCCTGGATGTGAGCGGGGTTGTGCAGCGGTGCAATTTCAGACAGGCTGTCGATTTTCGCAACAACTGCCTCGTCGACGAGGCAAGAGTGGGGGAACATGTCCGCGCCATGTGCAACACGATGGCCGATTGCGTTTACTTCGCTGATGTTCTCGATGACAGCGCCGTCGCCTTTGGTCATCAAATCAACCAGTTTGGTGAAAGCATCGGTGTGGTTTTTGAACGCGCAGTCCATTTCAATCTGATAGCCGTCGCTGGTTTTATGCGTGATCTTGCTGCCCGGGATGCCGATACGCTCGCAGTTGCCCTTGCAGAGCACTTTTTCACCCTGCATGTCGATCAGCTGATATTTGAGCGAGCTGGAACCGCAGTTGATAACCAGAATTTTCATTTATAAGTCCTCCAAATGTACGTTTTACGATGCGGAACGGCTTCTCACAATGCGGAAAGCATGCCCCGCTTTTCAAATTATCATGTTTATTATATAATAGGACCCAGACATTTTCAATAGAAAGGGGGCGGTCTTTTCTTGAAAAACGCCGGAATCATTGCAGAATATAACCCATTTCACAAAGGGCATTTGTGGCAAATCGACGAATTACGCCGTCGGGGCGCTGAAACTATCACCATTTTAATGGGCGGAGATTTCAGCCAAAGGGGCCGTCCTGCGGCCTTTTCCAAGTTTACAAGAGCCGAGGCAGCGCTGCGCTGTGGCGCTGATTTGGTGATAGAACTTCCCCTTCCGTGGGCAGCTGCAAGTGCGCCAGATTTTGCTTTTGGCGGAATTTACCTGCTGCATTCACTGGGCTGCATAGATACACTCTCTTTTGGTGCAGAGCAAGCGGACCCTGAATGGCTGTACGATTTGGCCGCGCTGCTGGCACGTCCTGATTTTGATGAAGCACTGAAAGCGGAACTCGCTTTGGGCGGCAGTTACCCTGCTGCCCGCGCCACTGTGGCAGAACGCTTTTTACCCGGCAGCGCCGCGCTGCTTGCCACCCCCAATAACATTTTGGGCATTGCTTATCTGCGGGCCGCTGCTGTGCTCGGTTGGTCGCCAGAGCTCGCCTGCCTGCCGCGCCAGGGTGCAGCGCATGATGCCCCCGCAGCGGCAAACGGTTTTGCCAGTGCCTCGGCCCTGCGCAAGGCGCTGTTCGCTGATGACCTTGCTACACTGCGCAGCTATGTGCCCTCCACCGCATTTGAGCTGTATTGTGCAGACCTCGCCACCGGGGCGGTGTACAACGAAGATGCTTTTTCCCGCTCATTGCTCACCGTGCTGCGCACTGCTGATTCCGCACAGTTTGCGCATTGCCCTTCCGCTGGCGGCGAGGGGCTCGCTCATCTGCTTGCCTCCTCTGCCCATAAAGCCGCCACGGCCGAAGAGCTTTACACCCAGCTGAAGAGTAAGCGCTACACCCACGCACGGGTGCGCCGGCTTGCACTGGAAGCTTACCTTGGCATTGATGATACACTGCCGGCTACCCCGCCTTTTCTGCGGGTGCTGGGCGCAAGCGAAGCAGGCATTGGGCTATTGCGGCAAGCAAAAACCGCCGCTACGCTGCCCATTGCCTTTTCGCTCGCAGATGCCGGACGGCTTTCGCCCGAAGCAGAGCGCATTGCAGCGCTTACTGCACGCGGCGATGCCTTGTACGGGCTTTGCCTGGCACAGCCGCGCGCTTCAGGCAATGATTACAGCCGCAAGTTTTTGCGCGTTTAAGCAGATACTTGGCTGCTCGTCTTTTTTTACGCTGCATCCCTTGCGAGAGGTGCAGCGTTTTTCTGTAAAAAAGCTAATCGCTGCACTATTTCATTTTTCATTCGGCTCCTAAACCGCCAAACGGCTCTTTCAATTGGGTTTACGGCATGCATTAAGTTTGTTATACTGAGCAAAATGACCCTAATCCTATCGCGATTCTTCCCCAAACTGAAAGGAGGCATTCCCCTTGCTGACAATTTTCAACCGCAGAGAACTGCTTTGTACTTTTTCTATGCAGCAGCAAGCTCGCCTGCGTGACCGTCTGGAGGCACGGAATATTCCATATTCGCTGCGCACGGTAAACCGCAACGCTCCTTCTTCGTTTAGGGATACCCGCGCCCGCACAGGTACCCCGGGGCAAAACCCCGAGCGCGCCTATGAGTATATTATCTACGTGCACAAAAAAGACTATGACCAAGCCTGCACCCTGCTGGCAGATTTACTTATACCATAAATACCGGGTGTCTGTTTTGGGCCGTGAGGGTTCCCTCTCCCCTTCAAATATCCGCCTTTTCTCTTGCTAAAAAAGCGAAGGCACTCTTCAAACCAGGAGAGTGCCCTCGCTTTTTATTGTATTAAAGACTCATCTTCTGGCTTAAGTCCAGCCAAATGCACGGCGGACTCGATAATCGACATATTTGAACACGTTCAAAAACATCAGCCATTCAATGTAAAAATAGTTTGGGATGTTTTTCAGCCGAAATTCGGGCTTTTCAAGTTTGCCAAAAGCCGAAAACGCCTCTTTGGCTCCCTGCAAAAAAGGTTTGCCGTAACCACGCAGACAGAAAAACAGCACTTTAATGCCATAACCCACCAGCAAAAACGGCAGGTTGAGCAACAGCATCAGCAGCGGCATGTTTTTGTAGGGCAGCAACAGATTGTTTCGTCCGCTTTGGATTGCTTTAAAATCATTATATTTTGCGCCCTTTGCGCCACCGGTGGTTGCGCCGCAAATATGGCGGCAGACCGCTTTGGGGCAGTAGACATTTTTGTAGCCCAGGCTAAGGCCGCGCCAGCCAATGTCCACATCTTCAAGGTATGCAAAAAAGTTTTCGTCAAACAGACCAATCTCATCTAAAACAGATTTACGGTAAAGGGCCGCGCCACCACAGGCGGTGAAGCAGCGCTTTTCTTTTTGGTAGCGGCTCGCTTTCAGTCCATCGCCGGTTTTGCAGGCCCAGCCCAACAGGTTTACATAATCACCAGCATCGTCCGCCAGCTCCGGCTCGTAATAGCGCAGCATTAGCGAGGCGACCGAGAAAATTTTGGGGTCCTGCTCTGCACAGTGCAGCAGTTGCTCCAGCCAATCCGGCTGCGCAAACGCATCATTATTAAACAGCGCTACAAACTCGCCTTTTGCGGCACGGATACCCGCATTGACCGCCGCCGAAAAACCGGTGTTACTTTTGTTTTCGATAAGCGTGTAATTTTCTCGCCCAATATAGCCGCGCGCCATTTCCAGGCTTTCATCGGTACTGCCATTATCTATCACGATCAGTTCAAAATCCTGCTCGGTTTGGGCAAAAATACTCTCGATAGAATCTTTCAGCCAGCCCGCACCGTTGAGATTGGGTATCACCACTGTCGCTTTCAAATTTTCACCCTCTTATTCCTTTGTTACAAAGCGCAAAACTGCAAAGATCGATATCTTTTCTTACCATTGCACTTTCGTTCGATTCTTTTCACTGGTCTATTGTACCGTGCTTTCTGTGGTTTGGCAATTGCTCTGTGCTAAAATTCATCGTATAATAAAATTGTTTCTGGTATTTTTCAAGGCGCACACTGCGCTGTTTTTATTAAAGGAGCAACAATATTATGGGTCAGCTTTCTTCGGTTCAGCTTTTTCTTTTGGATATGGACGGCACTTTTTATCTGGATGCCACCCCTTTGCCCGGTGCCCTGGACTTTTTGGACGCATTGCGCAGCAAAAACGTTCCCTTTGCCTTTTTGACCAATAACTCCTCTAAAGGCAAGCAAGACTATTTGAAAAAGCTCGCCGCAATGAACGTCTTTGTCACTGAAAAAGAGATGCTCACCAGTGGTGACGCTACCCTTTCTTTTCTCGAAAAAGAGAATTTTTCTAAAGAGCTTCTGCTGATTGGCACCCCTAGCTTAGAGGCACAGTTTGCCGATGCTGGATACCTGCTGGATTCTGCCGAGCCGAAGGCCGTGGTGCTGGGCTTTGACACCACCCTCACTTATGAGAAACTTACCCGGCTTTGCAACGCGGTGCGTGCAGGGCTGCCCTATATTGCCACTCATCCGGATTTCAACTGCCCGGTAGAAGGTGGTTATATTCCAGATATCGGCGGCGTTATCGCGCTGGTAAAGGCTTGCACCGGGCGTGAACCGGATGCAATCATCGGCAAGCCAAACCGCTTTATTGCCGAAGCGGCAGCCAGCCGTTTCGGGGTTGCGCTGCCCGACATTTGCATGGTGGGCGATCGCCTTTACACCGACATTGCACTGGGGCGCTGCGGCGTAAAAACCGCGCTCGTCTACACTGGCGAAGCTACCCCAGAGCTGTATGCCGCAAGCGATGAAGCGGCGACCTGGACCTTCGGCGGTATTAAAGATATGATTGCCGAGCTGTAATGGCGCAATGCAAATGAGCCGCTTGGTTATGGCGAAGCTCTTAAAACGTGCGCTTCCTGTATTATTCAAAGGAGATGAAATCCTCGTCTAATCGCTCAACATTTTCTTCGCCGTCACGTCGCCTTTTGCTTTATTTATTTGCGTCTGCCGGCCTTTGCGCTTTGCCGTGCGGCACTTTGCTATTAGCAGTCCAGTACACGTTGCGCAGCTTGCTTGCCGGTAAGCTGCCAAACGGTACGGTTGTGGACATGGCAGATGGCCCTACCTCTGTTTTTCTGGCAACAACCGGCACTAATTTTGCACAGATGGCTCTTTATATCTCTCTTGCGCTTTTACTGGTGACCGGAATATTATTGCTGATAAGGCGACGCAAACCGTAAGCTCAGCCAAAAACAAAAGCCCTGCTTTTTACCGATTACTCGGAGAAAAGCAGGGCTTTTTTAGTTAAGTAAAGCGTTTGCGTCAGTGCAGGTTACATGCTGCCAATCAGCGCCAAGAGCAGAATCAGAATTGTAAAGCCCATGCCGATGGCAACCCAAATCAGGCGGCTGCGCGCCCAGTTTTTGCGGTTGGCATTGGGTTCAGAGCCGAAGCCCCACATCACCAGCATAATCAGGTTCAGCACCGGAACAGCGCAAATCAGATCCATCAGCAAAAACTGCCCAACCGTAAGGGGCTGGTTTTCATCGGTGCGCGGCGGCACATAAGAAGAAGCCGCGTAGCTGTTTTGCATTGCAGGCGCACGGTAGGCGGACTGCTGGGCGTCTACTTCCGGCGTTTCGGGCGCAGCTGCGGGTGCAGCTTGCGGTGCCGGGGTGGTGAAATCGCTCAGCGAAGTGACGGGAGTGCCGCAGGCACCACAGAACTTCACTTCATCCGGCAGCTCTTTGCCACATTTTTTACAAATCATTCGATGACCATTCCTTTCCGGGGGCCGCATAGCGAGGTAAGCCTTGCGGCATTCCTACCAAACATACAGCCGGAAAAGGTCCGAACTGCTGCTGCCCAATCTGTTTGATTTATTTTCAGAATACCACAAAATCCTCCGGATAGCAATGAAAAACCAGTGAAATCATACCTGCCCTAGCGGAATACGCACGGTGAAAGTTGTCCCGTTTTCTTCGCTGGAAGCCAGCTCTATGGTGGCGTGGTAGACGTTTGCAACATGCTTGACAATCGCAAGGCCGAGGCCGGTGCCGCCCATCGCCTTGCTGCGGCCTTTATCAATGCGGAAGAACCGTTCAAACACGCGCTGCCGGTACTGCGGCGGGATATATCCCATCGAGTTCCAGACGCGATAAACAGCCTGACCCTGCTCTACCGTCAGCTTTGCAAGCACGGTGCCGCCGGGCATATTATAGCGAATTGCATTTTGAATCAGGTTGCCCGCAAGTTCGTTCAGCTCGCGGCGGGAGGCGGAAAGCACTGCTTTTTCAGTTTCGCAGCACAGCCGTACCTCGCAACTATCCGCAAGCGGCTGTGCGTTTTGGATGCACTCCTCTACAATTTCGGCAAAATCCAGCACTTCGCGCTCAAACGGGATATCCCCCGCCTCCAGCCGACTAATCATAATGATGTCGCCAATCAGACTTTGCATCGTGCCGGTTTCTTTTAAAATGCGCTCCGCAAACGATTTTTGCTGTTCCTGGGTCAGCCCGTCTTTGCAAAGCAGTTCAGCAAAGCCGCGAATAGAGGTAATCGGGGTTTTCAGCTCGTGGCTGGCACTTGAGAAAAACTCTTGCCGCATACGCACGGCATTGGTCTGGGTGGTAACGTCTTGCAGCACCAGAATAATGCCCTCGCCCACAACAGAAATGCGTGCTTCCACCACGTGCCCGCCTGACATCTTAATTGTAATGGAACGATTTTCTCTTTGTTTTTGCACTTCATCTACGCAATCCAGCAGTTCTGTGTTGCGGGTGGCGTAGATGATATTTTTGCCCAGCACTTCCCGCGGGCAGCCAAGCAGTGCTGCCGCTGCACCGTTGAGCATCTGTATTTCCTCTTTTTCGCTCAGCAAAATAAGGCCTTCGCTCATATTATCCAGCAGATAGCCGATGCGGTCACGCTCTTCGCTGAGTTTGGTGATGGCGCGCTCCACTTCGCTGGAAAGCTGGTTGATGTCGGACGCCATATCCTGCAGCTCTTCATATTTATAGTGCTCGGGCGAAAGTGTGGTTTCGCCTGCGGCAACCAATTTTAAACTGTCCGAAAGTTCCGTAAGCGGCGCAGAGATACTGCGCGCCATGCGGTCTGCAAGCGCACCGCCTACCAGCAGCGCGACCAGTGCCGCCAGCAGCATAGCCGGCATAATACGAATCAGCCCTGTAACCACACCGTTGTAACCGGCTGCCACCCGCAAAAAGCTGCCATCCGAAAGGCGAGTCGCCACATACATCATGTTGGTGCCCGTAGTATCGCTGCGGCGGCTGTCAACGCCATAGGTACTGCTGCGTGCGCCTACAATCTCCTGCCGGTCGGCATGGTTCTTCATCTGGGCTGCATCGGCTGTACTGTCTGCTAAAACCGTGCCGTCCTCTGCAATCAGCGTAACGCGCATTCCGCCTGCCGCGCGGGAGAGATCTTTCACTTCCTGCTGCTTGGCATCTTCGGCATTGTAGCCGCGTGCCATCAATGCCACTGTGCGTTGCAGCTCTGTGCGGGTGCGCTCGCTTTCGCGCGTTTCAAATACCAACGCCGATAAAACAGCAGAGAGGACTAGTCCAATAAACAGCACAATCAAGGTGCTGTTTAGCATTTTCTTTTTCATGGGGATGCCCCTTCCTTTCTGGGAGCTGACCGGGCCTGCTGAACGCGCTGCCAAACCATGCAGCGCCGCTTCAGTTCCTCCGGCAGGTTATTATTGCGGCTGTTGTCCAATAAAACGGTAGCCGACGCCGCGCACAGTGCGGATAAACTGCGAATCTGACGCAGTGTCCCCCAGCTTGCCGCGCAGGGTGCCAATGTGCATATCCAAAGTGCGCGTTTCGCCGATGTAATCGTATCCCCATACAGATTGCAGCAGCTCTTCGCGGGGCAGCACACGGTCCGCATTCTGGACCAGCATTTTTAAAAGTTCAAACTCTTTATAGGTCAGCTCGACCGGCTCGCCGGAAAGCTGAACTTCCCGTGTTTTCATGTCAATGGTCAGCGGGCCGAATCTCTGTACTTCCGGTTGCACCGGGGCAGTGCCGCGCAAAGCAGCGCGCACCCGCGCAGAAAGCTCCAGTACGCTGAACGGCTTGGTAACATAATCGTCCGCGCCTGCGTCGAGGCCGGTGACCTTATCGGTTTCAGTATCTTTTGCAGTGAGTAAAATCACTTTGGTTGCAGAAAAAACCGGGTTGCGGCGCACCAGTTTCAGCGCGGTCACGCCGTCCATGCCCTCCAGCATAATGTCGAACAAAATCAAGTCGGGGCGCAGCTCTGAAAGCGCTGCCAGCGCCTCTTCTGCCGAAGAATACCCGTTTACCTGGTACCCTTCTGCCGAAAGTGCTGCCAAAAGCAGTGCTCGAATGCTTTCGTCGTCCTCCACTACGCAGATGCGTTTTGCCATGTTGTCGCACTCTTCCTTTCCGGAATGGTTTTTTCTGCCGGTGTGCCGGCTGATTGATTAGTTGCCGGTATGATGCACGCCGGTTTTATAGTATTCTGTCCACTCGCAGACGTTTACCGCATGGTCACCCAGGCGCTCAAGATATTTGATGACCATCAGGTAGTCAATTGCGGTGTCCGCCATCGAGCTATCCTCTGTCAGCACGCTGACGAGGCGTTTTTTGATATTGTTAAAGGCATCGTCTACGATGTCGTCCCGCGCGATGATTTTTTTCGCAGCGGCAACATCAGCCAGTGTAAATGCTTCCACCGCATCGCACACCATTGACTGTGCCTCTTCTGCCATTGCACGGATATCCGGCAGCACGGCAGGGATATCCCGCACAATATGGCGGCTGATCTCTGCAATATCTGCTGCGGCATCGCCAATGCGCTCAATATCGGTAATCATCTTCATCGCAGTAGAGATAATACGCAGGTCACGTGCGACCGGCTGCTGGCGCAGCAAAAGGGTCATGCACTGGTGCTCAATCTCACGCTCCAATTCGTTGAGGCGCGCATCGCCTTTAATTACGGCTTCGGCACGGGCGGTGTCGTGCTGCTCAAAAGCGGTAATCGCGCTGGCGATTGCTTCAGTGGCAAGGCTGCTCATACGAAGCAGGCTTGCAGAAAGCGCAGAAAGCTCTGCGTCAAACGAAAATCTTGCTGCCAAAATAGGTCACACTCTCTTTCGTCATTATAGCATATTATAAAACAAGAAAACGGATAAGGAAAGCGGTGGCCGCGGTAAACAGAATTATTTTGTCAAATACCGCTTAGCCAAAACGTCCAGTGATGTAATCTTCGGTGCGTTTATCCTTCGGCATGCTGAAAACCTGCTCGGTATCGCCGAATTCAATCATTTCGCCCAGCAAAAAGAAAGCGCATTTATCGCTGATGCGGGTAGCCTGCTGCATATTGTGCGTAACGATGACAACCGTGTACTGTTCGCGCAGTGTTGCCATCAGCTCTTCGATGCGCATAGTCGACGCCGGGTCCAGTGCGCTGGTCGGTTCGTCCATCAGCAGCACATCGGGCTGCACTGCCAAAGCGCGCGCAATGCAAAGGCGCTGCTGCTGCCCACCAGAAAGCCCAAGCGCACTTTTTTTCAGCCGGTCTTTCACCTCATCCCACAGGCCTGCGCCTTTCAGAGAAGTTTCGACCAGCTCATTCAGCTCTGCGCGGCTGTGCGTGCCGTGCAAACGTGGGCCATAAGCAATGTTGTCATAGATGCTCATCGGGAAAGGGTTCGGTTTTTGAAACACCATGCCGATTTTTCTACGCAGGGTCGTTACGTCCACGCTGGGCGCAAAGATATCTTCATCGCGAAAAAGCACCTCACCTTCCACCCGCACACCCGGCACAAGGTCGTTCATGCGGTTGAGCGTTTTCAAAAAGGTAGATTTGCCGCAGCCAGAAGGGCCGATAAAAGCAGTAATCTGCTTTTCCGGAATTTCCATGCTGATGCCGCGCAGTGCCTTAAACGTATCGTAATACAATACAAGGTCCTTGCTGGTAATGATAGGTTTCATAGCTATTCTAAGTCCTTTCCGATTCTGCGCTTACTTTTGCGCGCAGCAAAATGTAGGAATTTCTTTTAGCGGGAAAGCCGTCTTTTCGCAAATTTGGCAAGCAGGTTGATGCCAAACACAAGCAGCATCAAAATGGATGCAATTGCAAAACCGACATCGAATTTGCCGCGCTCGAACACGTACACATACAGGGCCACCGAAAGGGTGCCACCGCTGCGGCTCATCGCCTGGAAGATGTTCCCCGCAATAACTGCACCGATGCCGGCAGTGAAAATCAGTGCTGCGGATTCGCCCACGATGCGGCCGATTGCAAGAATACAGCCGGTCACAATGCCGTCCAAGCTGGAGGGTAGGATAATGGTGCGAATCATCGTCCACTTGGTAGCGCCGAGGCCCAGCGCGCCTTCACGGTAACTTTCGGGCACGGTTTTCAGCGATTCCTGCGTGGTGCGGATGATGGTGGGTAAAATCATGATAACCAATGTAAGCGCACCGGAGCGCAGTGAAACCTGCAACCCGAGGAACTGGCAGAAAAACAACATACCAAACAAGCCGTAGATGATAGATGGAATGCCTGCCAAGGTTTCTGTTGCAAACTCGATAATGGCAACAAAGCGGCGGTTGGTGGCATATTCATTGAGATAAACCGCTGCGCCGATGCCAAGGGGTAGTACGATAATCAGCGCGAGTAAAATCATGTAAAAGGTATTCAGAATATTGGGCAGAATGCCGATGGTGCCGCGCAGTGCGCTGGGTGAGGTGGAAAGCAGCTCCCAGCTGATATAGGGCAACCCACGCATAAAGATGTAACCAATCAGACTGACCAGCAGCAGCACCGTGGTCGCCGCGGCCACGCAAATGGCACCGCGCAGCAGATTATCACGAAGCCGACGTCTGGGACTCCGGTCGTTTTGCAGCATATCAGCGTCCCCCCTTTTTATGTTTCAGCAATGCATTCAAAAGGAAATTAATCAACATAATGAAGCAGAACAGCACCAGTGCAATCGAGAACAGTGCCTCACGCTGCAGCCCTGCCGAGTAGCTCATCTCCTTGGACACCGCCGTGGTCAGGAAGGTGACGCTGGTAAACAGTTCCGGCATATTTGCCACGTTGCCAGCTACCATCATAACTGCCATTGCTTCACCAATAGCGCGGCCAATGCCAAGCACAACACCTGCCGCAATGCCGCTTTTGGCTGCGGGGATACTGACTTTAAAGATGGTTTCCATCTTGGTCGCGCCAAGGGCAAGGCTCGCCTCTTCATATTCGGGCGGCACAGCATTCAGCGCCGTTTCCGAGACGTTGATGATGGAGGGCAGAATCATAACTGCAAGCACGAGGATAGCAGCAAACAGACTGGTGCCATTGGCTAAGTTAAAAGTTTTTGCCACAAAAGGCACCAACACCATCATACCAATCAAGCCGTAAACCACCGAGGGGATACCCGCAAGCAGCTCTACCGCGGGACGTACGGCATTGGCCAGCTTTTTCGGGGCTACTTTAGAAAGAAAGACGGCGGTGAGCAGGCCGATGGGCACGCCGATGAGGGTAGCCCCTGCCGTGCCGTATACCGAAGTAAGTATAAACGGCAAAATACCAAATTTCGGCTCAGCCGCAGTAGAAGCCCACTCGGTGCCGAACAGAAATTTGGCCGGGCCGATTTTAAAGATGGCCGGAAGACCGGCATAAAGCATATAGCCGGTGATGATGACAACGCAGGCGATAGCAACGATGCCACACGCAAAAAACACGGTGTTCATCACCTTTTCAGTGACCGTTTTAATTTTCATTCGATCCTACCTCACTCGGTAAATGGGGCGGCAAGGCCCCGGCGGAAACCGCCGGGGTATGCTGCACATTTTTATTTTTTATTTTGCAAGGGGTACTGCGCCTGCTGCAATGATGATGTCGGCAGCCTCTTTGCTTTCAGCAAACTCGATGAAAGCTTTGACAGCCGCGCTCTGCTCGGCACCCTCTTTGACCACAAAGTTGAAGGGGCGCTGCACTTTGTAGCTGCCGTCCTGCACGGTGGTCTCACTAGCTTCTACACCCTCTACGGTGATGGCTTTGACGGTGTCGTCTACAGCAGAGAGGCTGGCGTAGCCGATGGCATTTTCGTTTGCTGCCACCGCTGCGATTATAGCACCAGTAGCGGTCAGCTCCTGTGCATATTTGCAAGAATCCTTTACGTCAATGATGGACTCGAAACCGTCGCGGGTGCCGCTGCCGGCCTCACGGCCAATCATAACGACCGGCGCATCTTTGCCGCCAACCTCTTTCCAGTTGGTCACTTCGCCATTTGCCAGGCCTTTAATCTGCTCTACCGTGAGGTCTGCAATGGGATTGTTGTTGTTGACGATGATAGCAATGCCGTCCAGTGCAACGGTGATGGCGGTCAGGCCGGTTTCACTGTCTTTCAGCCCACGAGAGGAAAGGCCGATGTCTGCGGTGCCTTCGGTTGCTGCGGTGATGCCTGCGCCGGAGCCGGTCGGGTCATAGGTGACATCGACGCCGCCGTTTTCCATCATAAAAGCCTCAGCCAATGCGCCGATGACCTTTTCCATCGAAGTGGAACCGTTGGTTGCAACCTTGCCGGAAAGTGCAGCCTGCCCAGCTGCAGAGCTGCCAGCAGACGGTGCAGAAGAAGATGCGGCGCCGCCGCAGCCTGCCAAAAGTGTCGCTGCCATTGCAGCGGTAAGTACGATAGCAATCAGTTTTTTCATATTTTGTCCCTTTTCCTTTCGTAATCAGAACCGCATCGTGCGGCTTATCTAACGTGTTTCTGAGGTACGATTTTAGTTTACCAGACTTATTCATGTCAAAATATCGCGATTTTGTATGTCTTTTGTAAAGCGCAGGTAAACCGCAGGGGCAAAAAACACTGCTCTCTTTTTGCGTCTACTTGTATAACAGGGATGAAAAAGATATAATATCTCTACATTGTAATAAAGGAGAGAGTGAAAATGCGCAATGAATAACTGCGGCACCGTGGCACTGACAACCCGGCGGCTTTTGCTGCGCCGGTTTGTGCCGGAAGATGCAGATACCATGTATCAAACCTGGGCGGCTGACCCGGAAGTGACGCGTTATTTGCGCTGGCCTCCCCATGCTTCTCCCGCCGAGACCGCAAACATTTTGCGGGGCTGGTGTTTTGCCTATGACGAAGAGCCGGATTACTATAATTGGGCCATTACTTTAAAAGAGAGCGGAACGCTGATTGGCAGCATTTCGCTGCTGGCAAAAAGCGGCGGCTATGAGCCGGGCTATGCGCTCGGCCGAGCCTACTGGCACCAAGGCTATGCAACCGAGGCGCTTTGCGCAGTGGTCGAGTTTGCTTTTGGCGCCTTGGGGCTGCCGCAGCTTTACTGCCGACACGAGGCACCCAACCTTGCCAGTGGCCGGGTGATGGAACACGCCGGTTTTGTTTATGATCACGATGCACGCTGCAAA
The DNA here is from genome assembly GCF_900199435.1 of Pygmaiobacter massiliensis. GTDB lineage: Bacteria > Bacillota > Clostridia > Oscillospirales > Ruminococcaceae > Pygmaiobacter > Pygmaiobacter massiliensis. The sequence continues at coordinate 727,021 of NZ_OAML01000003.1, read as the reverse complement.
AGCTTTGACCATAAACGCGAATTCGTGTGCAGATGCTACCTGCTTCAAAATCCTCTGTATGCAAATCAAAACCCGGGAGCGGTTTGCTCCCACTGAAAGGATTTTATATGACTGAAGATAAAATTTTAACCCGCGTGGCACTTTTTGCTGCCGACTGCGGAAAATGGGACCTGGAACGCAGCCTTGGCGAGCTGCGCGCACTTGCTGAAAGCGCAGAGATGGAGGTGGTGCTGGAGATCACCCAAAAACGCGATGCGCCCGACACTGCACTCTATCTTGGTGAGGGCAGGCTTGCTGATGCCCGTACCCTTTGCGAAACCAATGAGGTAGAGTACTGCATTTTCGACGATGAGCTGACCGGTACCCAGATTAAGAACCTTGAAAAAGCATTGGAATTGCCTGTCTTGGACCGTACGCTGCTGATTCTTGATATTTTTGCAGCGCGTGCTGTTACAAACGAAGGTAAACTGCAAACCGAGCTTGCCACGTTGCAATATCGTCTGCCCCGGCTTTCCGGGCTTGGCGCTTCGCTCTCCCGACAGGGCGGCGGTGGCGCGGGCGGCGGCGGTGCATTAGTCCACCCGAGGATTATATTCCACTTGATGAAAAAAAAGATTTTAAAAAACAAGGGGACTAATGTGTGTTGGACCCCATCTAAAAATTAAAAAAAAGATGAAAAAAAAAGCATCTTCCTGTTTCCCTTTTTACTTATAAACAAGAAGTAGTGTAAAAGAAACCGAGATTGAGCAGCCCCGCAACCAACCCCGCCGCAGCCGCAGCCGTAACGCGGTGCCGGTGATTGCCCTTGTCGGCTATACCAACGTGGGTAAAAGCAGCCTGCTCAACCGCATTTGCGGTGCCGAGGTAGAAAGCAAAGATATGCTGTTTGCAACACTGGACCCCACCGCTCGTAAAATGACATTGCCTAGTGGGCAAAACGTGGTTTTTGTAGATACGGTCGGCTTTGTCAGCCGTTTGCCTCATAGCTTGGTAGAGGCTTTTAAATCCACTTTGGAAGAGGCCAAATATGCTGACATTATTCTTAAGGTAGCGGATGCTTCTGACCCGCTGCGGGAAGAACAGCTTCGTGTTACCGATGAAGTGCTGCACGAAATTGGCGCAGACGAAAACGACGCAATGGTAGTTTACAACAAATGCGATAAACTGCACCTTGCCCCTGCAGATGGGCTTTCTGTTTCTGCCGAAACAGGCGACGGTATTGCCGAGCTGCTCGAGTTTCTCGACCACAAGCTCGCTGACCGTGTGCGCCCGGTAGAGCTGTTGCTGCCTTACGATAAGCTCTCGCTGCTTTCAGAGCTGCGTTCGGGTGGCAGCATTTCTGCGGAAGAGTACCGCGAGGACGGTGTTTACGTAAAAGCACTGGCCGACCGCCGCAGCCTGCACCTTTTCCTGCCCTATCTGATTTAGTGCGGCGTTCGCTGTAAGGCGGCGCTCTGCCTATTTGTCACTATAAGCGATATTGCATTTATCTCTTACAAGTAAAAAACAGCGCCCCAACCGCCAAAAGCGATTGAGGCGCTGTTTTTATTTTTCTTTGGTCGTACAGACTTTCTGCTGCTTTATGGGCGCAGTGCGGTGCCACCCTGTACAGCAATGGTTTCACCAGAGATGTATTTTGCATCCTCACTTGCGAGGAAAATGCATACCCGGCCGATGTCTTTTTCCGCATCGCCGAAACGCTGCATCGGGATATTTTGAATCGTTTTTTCATATACGTCCGGGAACTGTTTTCTCCAGGCTTCCAGCTGCTCGGTCATAACCAGCGGGGCAACCACGTTTACGTTGATGCCAAACTCGCCCCACTCGGTTGCCGCCACGCGGGAAAGGCCGCGGATGCCCTCTTTTGAGGCCGCATAGCTGGCTTGTCCCGGCTTGCCGGAAAACCCTGCGCTGGAGGCAAAATTAATCACACTGCCCTTGCTCTCTTTTAGATAAGGAAATGCTGCTTTCATATAAAAGAAGGTAGCATACACACCGGAATACATGGCAAGGTCAAAATCTTTCTTGGTGTGGTCAATCAAGCTGGTGCCGGATTTGGATGCCATTGCGTTGTTGATGAGTACGTCCAGGCCGCCAAAATGGTCGACAACCTGCTTTACAATGTTGTTTACGGTTTCTTCTTCGCCGCCATCGCCCTGCACCATCAGCACCTCAGCGCCGTATTTCTCCTCCAGCTCCTGCTTTGCGTGCTCTAACGTTGCAACCGTGCGGCCGGTGATTGCAATTTTCGCACCGGCTTTTGCAAAAGCCGTAGCAATGCCATATCCAATGCCTTTGCCGCCCCCGGTGATAAGAACAACTTTACCTGTTACATCTGCCATAATAACTCATCCCTTCTGCCACGGTAATGAAATGTATAAATAAAGCCGCCGTGGTTACTTTTAAAGAAGTATACCACGGCGGCTTTGAAAAGATAAGTAATTAAATCACAATTTCTTCGCGGATGGGCGAAATATATTTCAGCTCATAACTTGCAAGCAAGTCGTTGTAGCCCTCAACGTGTCCATCGTGCAGGCGGCGGCGCAGCTCGTGTGCGTCAAACTCTTCGTCTTCGCTCTCACTGCCAATCAGTCGTGCGGCAATGTTAGAGCAATGGTCCGCAATGCGCTCCAGGTTGGTGATAATCTCTAAGAAAACCACACCGCTTTCAATCGCACATTTGCCGCTCTTCAATCGTTCAATATGGCGGTGGTGCAAAATCTCGCACATCGTATCAATCGTTTCTTCCAGCGGCTCAATCCGCTCTGCCAGCCGGATATCTCCGCGGCGGAAGCTGTCGGACGCAAGCTCCAGAATTTCTTTAATGGCCGCATCCAGCACCATCAGCTCTTCTTTTGCGCTGGCCGAAAAGACGATTTCTTTATCGAAAATTTCGCCGCTGCGCTCAACTACATTGATGCTGTAATCGCCGATGCGCTCAAATTCGGTAATCATGGCAAACAGCTCAGATACCACATGGCTGTTGTCCTCAGAAGGGTCATGATCCGACACTTTGACAAGATAGTTGGCAATATAATATTCCAGCTTGTCGATGATTTCTTCTCGAGCATTGACCTGTGTGATAATTTCAAGGTCATGGCTGAACAGAAGCGGTACCGCTACGGCATAGTTGGCCCGTGCGTGAGATGCCATTTTCTCCACGGCGCTATGTGCCTGCTGGATGGCGACTGCCGGAGAATTGAAAAGACGCTCGTCCAAAATCGGCATCTCAGAATCCTGCTGCTCGGTTTCGCTGTCGGGAATCGTCAGCATTGCCAGCTTTGCCAGCACCTTTGTAAACGGCAGGAAGAGCAGTGTCGTCACGACATTAAACAAGGTGTGGAAGTTTGCGATATCGCCGCGGTTCATAACCTCATTCCAAAACGGAATACCAATGGTCATTTTAACGCCGTACAGTATTCCCATAAAGGCAATAGTGCCAATCACATTAAAGTACAGGTGCACCATTGCCGCGCGTTTTGCACCTTTGGAAGCGCCAATAGCTGCCATAAGCGGTGTGGAGCAGGTACCGATGTTCTGCCCGAGGATAATAGGAATCGCGCTGCCCCAGGTAACAACCCCCGTAGTAGAAAGCGCCTGCAAAATACCTACCGAAGCCGAAGACGACTGAATTGCAATCGTCACCAGTGCGCCGGCCAGAATGCCGAGCAGCGGGTTTTGTAGCTTTGCGAACATAGAAAGGAAAAGCTCGCTTTCCCGCAGGGGAGCAACGGCATTTTCCATTGTAAACATACCGGTAAAAAGGATGCCAAAGCCGAGCATAATCTGCCCGATGTTGCGCTTTTTGGGCGCTTTGAAAAACACATACAAAATTGCGCCGATGAATGCAACGATGGGCGCAATAGTGGTCGGTTTCAGCAGCTGCATCACCAGGCTGTCGCCGCTGAGGTCACTCATACGAATGATCTGGCCGGTGACAGTGGTACCAATGTTGGCACCCATAATAACACCAATGGCCTGCGAGAGTTGCATGATGCCGGAGTTGACAAGGCCGATGACAATAACGGTGGTCGCTGCGGAAGACTGAATCAAACCAGTCAGCACCGCACCCGAAATAACCGCCATTAATGTGGTCGAGGTGAGCTTTTTAAGGATGCCCTCCATTTGACCGCCGGCCAGTTTTTCAAGGCCGGAGCCCATAATGCTCATGCCATATAGGAACAGTGCAATGCCGCCCGCAAGTGAAATAGCCGAAAAGATATTCATTGACAATTACCTTCCCCAGTGGACAAACGCTTCACTTTGCTTGTCCGTATAATGATTGTCTTTGCTTGACAGATACACGTTTAGTATAGCATTTTTGTGTAAAAACTGTGTATAGTTTTTAACGAAAAAATGATAAAACGGAAATATCAACAAAATCCTTTTGGTTATTTATCTACTCCGCACGAAACCTACAAGGTTGCTGCTAAAAATACGGATAGATCAAGAGTTTTCTGCGTAAATATTCACCGACACGCCAGCAGGCATACAAATGGCATAGTCCCCTTCTCGGCTCAGTTTTCCAAAACCCTCGCATCGATGGTCGGGGCATTGCGAATCTTCGAAGAAGATGCTGCCGTTTTCTACCCGCAGTGTTACGATAATATTGTTATCTCCTTCAAAAGTATAAACATCATCTTTATCTAAGCGTATCTTTTGCTGCGCCGCGCCAGAAGCAAAGGTAACGGTGGCTGTGGGCCCTTTGGGTTTTGCAGCATAATAAATACCAATCGCCGCTGCGATTACTACAAGCAGCGCAAGCACAATTAAGTCGCTGCGCCGCATCCATTTCTTTTCTTTCATGGGTGTTTTCCTTCCTTGGCAGGGGCATCGTGTGCTTGTCCCCGCCTGTTTTTATTATAAGAGCTTTGCCGCTCTATTTCAATCTACACACCGTTGTGCTATACTAAAAGGCAGTTTTTTCGGTATTTTCCTGCCGCTTTCGGGCAGGGCTAACACTGCATTGCAGTGATTACTCCAGAAGGGAAGAATTTAAGATGACAAGAGAAGAGCTTTTGCAGGCAGCGGCAGAGTTTGCCGCGCAAAATGAGCGCAGCATCGTGCGGGACATTAAGCGCCTGGTGGATATCAAAAGTGTTCGGGGAGAAGCTGCCCCCGGTGCACCGTTTGGCACAGGCCCTCGCCGTGCTTTGGACGAAGGCATTGCCATCGCCAGAGAACTCGACCTTACCGCTACGGTAGAGGACGACGTAATGGGCGTCGCTGAGGTAGCCGGCACCAGCGGCAAAGCTGTCGGCATCATTGCACACGTGGATGTCGTACCCGAGGGTAACGGCTGGGACAGCGACCCGTTCGGCATGATTGAAAAAGAGGGTTACCTGATTGGCCGCGGCGTGGCCGACGATAAAGGTCCCGCTGTGCTGGGCCTTTATGCCGCAAAATTCTTTGCGCAACAGGCTGCCAAAACCGGCACCGCCCCGCGCCACACAGTGCGTGTGCTGCTGGGCAGCGATGAAGAAAGTGGTATGGGCGATGTCCCCTGCTATCTTGCAAACCATGCCGCACCGGACTTTACATTTAGTCCGGACGGCAGCTTCCCCGTCTGCAACGGTGAAAAGGGCCTTTATGGGGCATCGTTTGTCAGTCCGGTGCTCAATGGTGTACTGCACCACATCGAAGGCGGTGTTGCACATAATGTAGTGCCCGACCGTGCTTTTGCGGTGCTGAAGGGTCTGTGCGCTGCGCAGCTGCCCGCTGCCGAGGGGCTTACCTTTACGGACTGCGCTGAGGGTGTGCGTGTTGATGCGACAGGCAAAGGCGGTCACGCCTCGCTGCCGGAGGGCACCATCAATGCGATTGGCCGCATCTGTGACTATCTGCTAAATCATGACCTCGCAAAAAGCGAAGAGAAAGCTTATCTCGAACTTTTGCACGATTTGTTTGCCGCACCGGATGGCAGCCTGCTTGGTATTGCCAGCGATGATGGTTTGTTCACCCCGCTCACCATCATTGGCGGTACTATCTCTATGGCAGATGGCGTCATCACCCAGACAATGGACTGCCGCTTCCCCACTTCCACCAATATTGAAACGCTGAACACCACGCTGCACGCCAAAGCTGCGGCACATGGTGCCACATTGGTAGAAGGCAGCTGCGACGCACCGTTCTATATCGAGCCAGACAGCGCGCCCATTCAGGCACTGCTTTGTGCTTACAACGAGGTGACCGCCCAGCAGGAAAAACCGTTTGTCATGGGTGGCGGTACCTATGCCCGTCACATGCCCAATGCGGTCAGCTTCGGCATTGAAGAGGAAAAAGAAGTGTTCCCCGATTTTATTGGCCCAATCCACGGTGCTAACGAGGGCTTCTCTCTTGCACGACTGATGCGTGCTTTGCAGATTTACATCGTTGCCCTATGGGATTTGATGGAGATTGACCTGTAAGCTATTCTGTTTTTATAAGTATGAAAGCGCGCCCTACTCAGGTGGGGCGCACTTTTTTATGCAATCGCCGTGCTTTTCCATTTTAATAAAGTATAAAGCAATTTGTGCTATTTTACTTTGACTCCCAAAAGCTTAGCATATTTAAACTAAAATTTTGTTCCTTTTGTCATTTTTTTGTGTTATCATTTACAAGTGGTCTTGTTTTGGAAAATTATGTCGGAAAGGACTTTGCTTATGTCTTTTTACCGTCGAAAGCATCTTCGAAGTTTCGCAATGCTTCTGACTGTTTGTCTATTGCTTCTTCTTTTCCCCTTGCAAGCCTTTGCAAATGCCAGAACGATTCGGGTTGGGTATTTTGATTCGCCCGGCTTTTTAGAACGAACCGAACAGGGCTACCGCGGTTATGCGGCCAGCTATCTGCAAGAGCTTTCTAACACGACAGGTTGGAAATATCAATATATTGAAGCGCCCCGTGCAGAACTGCCGGCGATGCTGCAAAGCGGAAAAGTAGACTTGCTGTGCAGTGCACGCCCCGGTGCAGATGCTGCCGACGGGCTAATTTTTTCTACCCTTGCCGCTGGCACCGAAACAGTCACTCTGCAGACCCTACCTTTCAGCTCGCTCCTTTATAATGACTTTTCTGCGTTTGACGGGCTGCGTGTTGGAATGCTCTACGACTCTGACTACAATGACGATTTCACAAAATTTGCCGAGCAAAATAACTTTACATTTAAACCGGTGTTTTTTTATCATACGGCTCAGCTTTTGCGGGCAGCAGCAACCGGCGTGGTTGATGCTTTTATCGATACCGATTTAAGCGGTACCTCCTATGGTAAAACCGTCGCCCATTTTTCGGTACAGCCATTTTATTTTGCGGTTTCTTCCGCAAACGCTGGCATTATGGCTCAGCTGGATACCGCAATGGCGAGCCTTTTTGTACGCGACCCCAATTTTGTGACGAATTTACATAACACTTATTATGGACGCCAAAATTACAGCACTCCAGTTTTCACCCCCGAAGAGCAGGCCTATTTGAATACCAAGCCGCACCTTGTTATAGACTGCAACTTTCCCTTTGGATCCATTGTCGGCTCTGACGATACTGATACTATTCGCGAATTTCTGGCGCTGATTTCTGAGCGCAGCGGCATCCAGTTTACTTACCGTACCGGCGTCCTTTCTTCGGAAAGCCTTTCAGATTCTCCGGCACTGAAAGCACCGGATCTCAGTGCCTGCCTATACAATTCCTCGATTCGTGAAAACACAGAAAACAACTGCACCCAAGCCTATTTTTCCATTCCTGTTGTAATGATTGGTATGGCACAAAAAGGCACAGCCTTCTCCACCCCTACCGTAGGTGTGCCTGCGACCTTACCAAACATCCACAGCTTTTTAGAAGAAACTTGCGCTGGCTATTCTCTGCTTACTTTAAATTCGAGCCGTGAAATAGTAGGGGCATTGGAAAACGGAAGCGTGGATATGATTGCTTATACGCAATCCGGCGCTGAGCGTCTGCTGCAAGATTACCCGGATGCCGGGCTATACCTGATGCCCAACAGCTTCAGCTGTCCGCTGTCGATAGGCGTTTCCCGCACACTTGATCCGGTAGTGCTCTCCATTTTAAATAAGGCAATCAGCTCTATTTCTCCTACCGAAACCTCGATGATCTGGCTGCGTCGGACGAATACCACAGATGAATCCTCATTTACCCTCTGGTTTGAAAGAAATTTCACGGCAATTGCAACACTTGCGGTGCTGGTCTTTCTTGCATTACTTTCGCTTGCTCTGTTCGTAAAACGCAGACGTACTGCCAAACTGCTTGCGCTTGCTTACACCGACCCGCTGACCGGTGGCAAAAACCTAGCTTGCTTTAAGCAGGAGGCGCACCGTTTGCTTACGCCGCTACCTTCCCGCTATGCCGTAATCACGGTAGATATTAATAAATTTCGCACCATAAACGAATTACATGGGTTTGAATATGGCGACCGGTTGATTTGCGCCGTAAACGAAATTTTGCTGAAACAGATAGACCGGCATGAGCTTTGTGCCCACGGCGTAGCAGACCAGTTTGTGCTGCTTTGCGACCGTACAGACGAAGATGCACTGCCTCTTCGGTTTGCCCAGCTGTTCGAGTCGCTGGAGCATATCGACCTTTCTGCGATGGGTCTGCCTTCGATGGCGGTTTCGGTACATTGCGGGGTTTGCAGTATCAACACTTATAACCACCCAATTGAAGCCTATATTGATCACGCTTCTCTTGCCGCAAGGGCAGTAAAGAGCCGCTATTGCAGCGAGTACGCGGTGTATCGCCACACCATGCAGGAAGAGCTGAACCGCGAGCGTGAGATGGAGGACAGGGCCGCCCAGGCATTGCGGCTCGGGGAATTCCAGCTTTACCTACAGCCTAAGATTGATCTCGCCACCGGGGAAGTAACCGGTAGCGAAGCGCTTACCCGCTGGATTGACAGCTCTGGTAATTTTATTCGACCCGATGAGTATATTCCGCTTTTTGAAAAGAATGGATTTATCGAACATCTGGACTTCTATGTGTTGGAGCGCGTCTGTGCATTATTACAAAACCGTTTAAAAAAGGATCTTCCTGTTACCCCTATCTCGATTAACCAGTCGCGTTATCTGTTTTTCCAAAAGAATTATCTGCCCCATGTGTTCGAGCTATTGCGCAAATATGACATTCCGCCGCAACTGCTGGAGTTTGAGATTACCGAAACGCTGTTTGTGGAAGAAACCGACAACGTGCGTTTGGTGCTCGGCCAGCTGCGCCGCAAAGGCATCCGGCTCTCGCTGGATGATTTCGGCACCGGCTATTCTTCGCTGAACACCCTCACCAACTTCCCGGTAGATGCCATCAAGCTGGATCGAAGCTTTTTGCTACAGTCTGACTCGCATCCTAAAAAGCGAGTCGTTATTGAAAAGACCATCGAACTTGCAAAACTGCTGGGTATCGAAGTCATCTGCGAAGGTGTTGAAACTACGGCGCAGGTAAGCTTTTTGCAACAGATCGGTTGCGATATGGCACAAGGCTTCTTATTCGCACGGCCGATGGTTGCAGATGAAGCACTGGATTTTATGGATCATTTTGACGCGCAGAGCATCTGCTGATTGCCGTCTTCCCCAACAAATAAAAAAAGCTGCCGCGAAGTTTCGCGGCAGCTTTTCTATTTCTTTTAGCGGCAGTATCTTTCAATATAAGCATCGAGACATTTCTGAATGATTTTCTTTGCTTCTTCGGCGTTAGACACATCGTTAACAACAGTCTCTTTGTTTTCGAGATTTTTGTAAACGCTAAAGAAGTGACGCATCTCGCTGAAAATGTGGCCCGGCAGCTGATCAATGTCAGTATAGCCGTTGTAGGTGGGATCTTCAAACGGAATCGCAATGATTTTTTCGTCAAGCTTTCCGCCGTCCAGCATTTTCATCACACCGATGGGGTAGCAACGCACCAGGCTCAGCGGGTGAATGGTTTCACTGCAAAGCACAAGCACATCCAATGGGTCACCATCGTCTGCATAGGTACGGGGAATCAGACCGTAGTTTGCAGGGTAGTGGGTAGAAGTATAGAGAATACGGTCAAGAATAATGTGACCGGTCTCTTTATCCAGCTCATATTTGTTCTTCGAGCCTTTTTCAATTTCGATTACGGCGATAAAATCTTCCGGGCTAATGCGGGAAGGGTTGATATCGTGCCAGATATTGCTCATGAGGACAACTCCTTTTTTTGCGGCATCCATGCCTTGCGGCCGCGCCTTGGTTTGTCTCAGTATAACATTCTGAACCGCCGCGCGCAAGTAAAAAAGGCCACACTGTTTTCAAATTGTAATTCTGGCTTGTATTTTTCCGGGTTCTTTCCCCGGCGCGTTTTTCAGGTGTTTTTATGGCAAAAACACACCTATTATTTTCTAAAAAGCAAAAAGCGCCTCTGTGCATCAAACACAAGGGGCGCTTTTTTACGGGCAGAGTTAGCCTTGCGGAAACTCTTCTTTGCTAATCATGCGGCTTTCTACCTGCTCATCGCACTCCTGTGCGTGGCCTTTGCCTGCCGGGGTATCTGCAAACTGGGTGTAATGCTCTTCCCCCTTCAGCTCGCCAGAAGCGATCGCGGCCGTGTGCCGGCGTGAAGAATCAATGGCATTACTGCCAACAGTGTTTTGCGCGCCAGATTCGCTGGTTTTCAGCACAGCGGGGCGACCCTCGTAGGTTTCCACGTCATTTGTAGCTTTATTTTGGGTTTGGTTCGGAAGATGATCCGGCTCGCCCTGGACGAAGCTGGAAAGTGTGCTGCGTCCATCATTAAAGCGAGATTTAGAGGGGTGGAATTCTTGTGACGAATTCATAAAATCGAATCTCCTTTCAGCAATTGCTCATCAATCTCTTCGAGCAAAGCGAAAACATGAATGCATGACCTCACTTCGAAGAAATTGCAGGTGCTGTTAGTATTTCCGTTGATTCGTCAAATATGATATTTGCAGACCGCGTGGTCGCTTATACTTCTCGTTTATCTAGCGAGAATAAGTCTTGCAAAAAGCCTTAAAATCTTCGCGATTGGCCATTGCAGCCGCACCCCCGGGCCGTGTGGTTGTGCACGCACCATACTTACAGGCAAATTCCAGCAGTTCCCGCAGCTGATCTTCGACCATGCAGTTCAGTTTTTGTTTGTCGATTTTGCGCGCTGCAAGCTGCCATAGAAACGCGCCCATGAAAGCATCGCCTGCACCTGTAGTGTCCACGACCTCTACAGGGTAGCCGGGAACAGCTGTATGCCCGGCGCAGGTAAACAGCTCTGCCCCCTGCGCCCCTTTGGTGTATAGGAAAGCGCACGCCCCCTGCCCCAGCAGCTGCATTGCCGCCAGTGCAGGGTCTTTGGTTGCAAACAAAAATTCCAGTTCGTCATCCGAAACTTTTACAATATCCGCAGCAGGCAAAAACTCGTGCACCGCACTTACACAGTCCGCCGGAGAAGCCCAGAGCGGCAGCCTAACGTTAGGGTCAAAGCTAATCAATGCCCCTGCTGCTTTCGCCAATGCGATGGCTTTTCGGTGTGCCGCCTTGACCGGTGCATCTACCAAATCTACCGAACAAAAGTGCAGAATGCCTGTCGTTTCAAAAAGCGAAGTGCTCAACTGCTCCGGTGCGAGGAAGAGATCAGCACTTGGGTTGCGGTAAAAACTAAAGTCACGGTTGCCATTGCTATCGAGCGAAACAAATGCGAGGCCGGTGTTTGCTTTATGGGTACGGAACACCCCGCTGGTCTCGACACCCGCATCGGCCAGCACATTCAAAAGATGCGTGCCGAATGCATCATAGCCCACCTGGCTAATCATTGCGGCATCGCCACCAAGCCGCGCCACTGCCACCGCGACGTTAGCAGGCGCGCCACCCGCCGCGCGGGTAAAGCTTGCTACATCACATAAAGGCAGGCCTTGGGTTTGAGGGATAAAATCAATCAGCAATTCCCCGATGGCAGTAACTTTCGAATTCATCTTTTTCATCCTTTCCGGCTAGGTGCAGGCTCTATTTTGCCATTGTAGCATGCTTTAGGACAAAACAAAAGCTCCGGCTTGAAAATATTCAAGCCGGAGCCTCGTATTTAAGAATAGGGGCACAGCTACCAAGCATCAGATGATACCATCCATAGCTTGCGCAGTGCTTTCTTAAATCACGTACACATTTACATTGCGTACGCCGTTAAGTCGTGCTTCCAAAAAGCTGCCGTAAAACAGGTCGACCAATGCATGGCCCTGCTGCATTGCAGTGCCGGTGTCAGTCGCGATGGCAAACCCGTAAACGAACTGACCGTCAGTGGAAGTGATATAGAGCAAACTGCCATAAGGGATTACAGAAGGGTCTACTGCAACCGTTCCTTCAAACAGGCCAAGGCCAGAGGCCCCGCGCCCGCGGCTTGCAGAATAACCTGTTGCACGCCCGGTCAGCACCTGGCGGTAGCTGCTGGGCACTCCGTTAGAAACCGTCACCCCTGCGGGTGCCGCCATTTGGGATACGGGAACACCTGCGCCATAACTCATGATTACCGTATCTTGTGCTGGCACAACCTCGGTATCGCTCACGATTTCGGCAGATTCCACCTCGCCGTCTACAACGCGCTGGCGGGTCAAAATCTCCCTCTGGCCTTCGCTGCCTTCTTGCATTACATACGTTTTACGTTTGTTGCGATTCAGCAGGCTGGTTTGTTCATATACAACCTGGGACGGAATACTTTCATAGGTGACACTGTCTACATATTCCACACGGTGGATTTCAACGGTTGTGCCCTCTGAAAGCACGGTAGAAAGCGTAGGGGTTGCGTAGTCGTGCTCACCGAGCTCGGCTCCCACCTGCTCTATAGCATCTTCTGCAGTGCCAGAGGTCAGGTAAGCAGTACGCACCTCGCCATCAGCTTCTACATAAACGGGGAATGCACGCTGAATGGTTAAACTTGCTACATTGCCATTGTATGAGGTATAAAGTACATCGTCATGCTCGCCTGCCAAAATTCCCGAAAGCTCCATCAGTCGCTGGGGGTCTTCAGACGGGGTGAGCAACATTTTCCTACTGCCCTCCGAATCCGTAACCACCACAATATTGAGGGTCAGATACAGGGCAAGCAGGCTGCAGCAGAGCGCCGCTGTGCAAAGGGTTACCGCATAGGCCCTTGCAGGAATATGGCGTATACGCTCGCGCAGATAAATTTTCAGTCTGGTCATTCATTCACTCCTTAAAGTTGAAACCCGAGCGCTGTGCCAGTCAGCACCCTGGTGACGGGAAAATCGGCCCGTCGTAGTAAATCGGCCTCACCGAAAGGAACACCGGTGAAGCTTTTGCCACCATCTTTTTAGATGGATCTATGGCGCATCCGCGGTTAGATACCGCATTGACCTCAGTATTGGCGAATTATTTTTTTCGTAAACAATTGCTTCTCAACGAGGATACTGAAGATTTTATCAAAGTGGGACCCCCTTCGTCAAAGCGAAAAAACGCCCAAATTGCTGGTTGTGGTTCGCGAAACCGCCTTTCGCATAGATATACAGCCTTATATTCATCATATCTTGCTTTTGCTCGTTCCAGTCGCCATTTTTCTCATTTTTCCAACATTATGTTGCATTATTATACTATATTCAAAGGGCTTTTTGTCACAAAAAAGCCTCTCCATCTTAAAGATGAAGAGGCTTTTCTTTTTTCTATTATTTACTCGGCAGATGCTGCGGAAGACCCCAAATTGGACTCTGCCGGAGCCTCTTCTACCCCTTCTGCCGGGGCAGAAGATACCTGCGACTGGGCCGAAGAAGCATCTCCAGTCGGGGCTGCATTCTCACGAACCATGCTAATGGCAACTTCAAATGCACGAAGCAGCTGCGGGTCGTCTTCAATCGTAAAGTCGTAGTAACCCAGCTCCTCCTCGGGGGTAAGAGCGCGCTCGTAATCGGGCGTTACGCCGATGCCGTCAAAGCTTTCGCTTTTGCCGGGAACCATTTTGGCGACGGTAAGGTCAATGCCGCTGCCATCGCTCATAACAAACAGGTTCTGCAAAGTGCCTTTGCCAGCGGTTTTTGCGCCGACAATCTTTGCTTTGCCGAAATCGCGCAGAGAAACTGCAAACAATTCCGCGCCAGCCGCAGTCGAGCCGTTGGTCACTACGGTCATCGGCACGGTAATCTCGGTGGCATCGCTGGTGTAAAGCACTTTGGTCTCGCCATTTTTATAAACGCCCGAAACAATGGTACCTGCCGGGCAAAGCTGGTCAATGCACTGTGCCGCATATTCCAGCTTGCCGCCGGTATTGCCACGCACATCAAATACAAGTGCATTGGCGCCTTGCGTCAGCATCTGGTTGATGGCGGTATCCATCTCTGCAGGAGTAGTTTTAGCGAAAGTAAGCACTTTCAAGTAGCCTGTGCTGCCAACCAGCTGATATTCTACCGTGGGAGAATCAAACACATTGCGCTGCACTTCCACAAGGTTTTCTTCTGCATTGCGCAGGTAAGTGATACGCACACTGGTGCCCGCTTCGCCCTTCAACTGAGCATTTACCGCATCGGTGGAAAGGGTTTTCAGGTCTTTTTCATCAAGCTTTGTAATAATGTCGCCTTTGGCAAGGCCAGCGCCCTGTGCGGGGCTGTCACGATACACTTTAACAATACGGAAGTAGCCGCTGGGATCTTTGACGACATCAGCGCCAATGCCCATCAGCTTACCGGCGTAAGTGTCGTTCAGCGCCACCACCTGTTTTGCAGTGTAATACTTGCTGTTTTTGTCGCCAAGACCGGCAATATAACCGGTGCCGAGCATGTCCAGCAAAGTCTGGTCATTGATGGTGGTGTAATAGCTGTCGCGTGCAGTACGGTCGATTTCGGCCAATTTGCTGTACATCAGCTCTTTTTCTTTTACATCGCTGACGGTGCGGTCAAACAACTTCATCGAGGCGATCATCGTCACCGAAAAAGTGACAGTCATTGCCAGCAGCACGATAGTGACTACCATGCTTACGGAGATTTTTTTCTTCATAGTTTTGACGATTCCTTTCTGGGAATTGCAGCAAAATAGGGTACACTGGGCAGCGTCTGAATACGCAGTTCGCCCCGGGCCATCCCAGACGGCTGCCCAATGGCTGCCGTCCGCTGGTCGGGGCGTTCTGCGCAGTACAAGCACTGCTTTTCATTTTGTTTTAAGAAATCTCGCTAAGCAAAACTTTGCGTGTATTTCTATGATATATCATACACAACGAATGTGTCAATTTTATGGCACTTTTTTCGCTCAATTTATTTTTGCCAAACTTAGCCTTTCAAATACTGCATCGGGTCAACCTTTTGTCCGGCTGCACGAATTTCGAAGTGCAGATGCGGACCGGTGGAGTTACCGGTGCTGCCGACGGCGCCTACGGGAGTACCCTGTGCAACCGCCTGGCCGGGTGTGACATAAATGGCAGAAAGGTGTCCGTAAAGGGTTTTATATCCGCCGCCGTGGTCCACGATGACATAATAGCCATAACCGGTAGAGCCGTAACGTACCGTCTGTACCGTGCCCGGCAAGCTGGAAACAACCGTCGCACCAAAGATTTGACCGCTTTTTGCAATATCAATACCGGTGTGGAAGTCAGGCTTGCCGTAAAGGGTACGCCAGCCATAGGGCGACGAAATGTTATAGAATCCGGGTACCGGCCAGCCAAAACTGCCGCCGACAAACTCACCACCGGAGCTTTGGCCCATTTCAGCCTCGGCTTGCGCACGGGCAGCATTATATTCTGCCAGTTTCGCAGCGTAGGCCTGTTCCTCTGCCTCCTGCTTTGCGTCGAGTTCGGTCAGCGAGCTGTTCGCCGCCTGAATGTTTGCTGCCAGCTCGTTCTTTTTGCTTTCCTGCTGATTGAGCTGAGTCTCCAGCTCTGCAATGCGGTCCTGGATATACCGCTCGTCAGCCTCCATCTGTGCACGCTCTGCTGCCAGCTTTTTCAGCAGCTCGGTATCTGAAACTGAGATGCGGGAAAGGGTGGTAGATGCCGTAAGCAGCTCTTCAAAGCTGTTTACGCCAAGCAGCGTGGAAAGCGCACCGGAATTGTGCATAACGTACATAGCGCGCAAGCGCTGCTGGAATAAATCGTCTGTTTCCTGAATATCGCGGCGTTTCTGGTCTAGCTCCAGCTGTTTCTGTGCAAGGGTTTCCTGCGCAGTCTGGATACCTTTTTCCAGCTCGCCAATCTGGCTTAGAATAATTTTATTCTGGCGCTGCAGCGAAGCTTTATTCGCTTCCTGCCGCTCGGTTTCATCTTTGATATTATTGAGGTTATCGCGGATGCCGTTCAACTCCTGCTGGAGCTTGTCCAACGTAGAGTTTGCGCGGGCGAGATACGGCATAGCAAGCGAGCCGATCATCAGCAGTGCCAAAAGTAGACAGATAAACCGAATGGTGCGTTTCTTCATCAAGGGCTCCTCCTTAAACTTTAAGATACTTGCGAATGCTCAAACAGCTGCCAATACCGCCTAATACGATGCCAGCGCCTACAAACCCGCCCAGCAGGTACATCCAAACCGCATTGTACGGCAGGAAGGTGAAGTAGATGCTCTGCAGCCAGCTGATACCGCTTGTGCTTGCAAGTTTGAGCACCCAGACGTACGCACCACTTACCACGCCAAATGCCAGCACTGCAGAAATAGCACCAATCAAAGTGCCTTCAATCCAGAACGGCATTCGGATAAAGCTGTTGGTTGCGCCAACAAACTTCATAATATTAATCTCTTTGCGTCGCGCAAAGACAGTGAGACGGATGGTGTTGCTGATAACTACAACCGCAACGAGTGCCAGTACCGCAACAAGGCCCCAGCCCGCAACCATTACTGTTTGTTTGAGGGCAACCAGCGTAGATGCCAGCTCACTCGGCGAATCGACAAAATCAACACTGGTCACTTTAGAAAGCTGTGACACAGTGGTACTGATTTGGGTCAAATCGGTCACGGTGACGGCAAAGGAAGCATACAAGGGGTTGTTTTCGCCCTCATAGCCATCCAGTACACCGGCATACGCGCCGCTGTCATAGCCAGAAATCCACTCTTTGGTCTGATTCAGCGCATCCTCTTTCGAGGTGTATTTGATTTCTGTGATATTAGGAATTTGCTTTACTTCTGCGTAAGCTGCCTGTGCCTGTTCTTCTGTGGCGTCCAGCTGCAGGTAAACGATGACTTTGTTTTGAGCACCGAGGTAATCGACAAAGCTTGCCACATTGGCAGAAAGTAGTGCCGCAATACCGGTGATGACGAGGCAGGCGGTCAACACGCCCACCGACGCTACCGACATCAGTCGGTTTTTAACAAGGTTATGTACACCTTGACGAGAAAGATATTTCAGTCCGGAAAGATTCATTTTGCCACCTCCATAGCATGCGAGGGAGATGACAGCGTATCGCCCTGGGTATCGGCAATGACCTGACCTTTATCAATATAAATGGTGCGCTTGTGGAAACGCGCCGCCAGATCCTGCTCATGCGTAACGACTACCACGGTAACGCCGACCTTGTTGATAGCCGTCAAAAGCTCCATAATTTCCACCGAAAGCTCAGGGTCAATATTGCCGGTGGGCTCGTCCGCAATAATAATCGGCGGAGAGTGCACAAGAGCACGTGCCAGCGAGATGCGCTGCTGCTCGCCGCCGGAAAGTTCTGGCGGGTAGCTGCGCGCCTTTTCTGCAAGGCCAACCAGACCAAGCACATAAGGTACTCTTTTGCGAATTTCTTTTTCAGGGGTGTTGGTAACCCGCATCGCAAAAGCCACGTTGTCGTATGCCGTCATGGTGGGAATCAGGCGGAAGTCCTGAAACACCACGCCGAGACTGCGGCGCATGTACGGAATATCTCGATTTTTAATAGCAGACAAGTCGTAATCGTTAACGATAACACTGCCCTCAGTAGCTTCTTCTTCGTGCAGGATCAGTTTTAAAAACGTACTTTTACCTGCACCGGAATGGCCGAGTACAAAGACGAACTCGCCTTTGTCAATTTTAAGGCTTACATCGTGCAGGGCAACATTGCCGCCCGGATAAACCTTTTTCACATTTTTAAATTCGATCATGAGTGACTCCTTTGGAATAGGACAGGTGCCGCCTTGTTATGGTACACCGGTACAGCGCAAATGCGCTGCCGCCCTATTGATTGCAGCAACTGCCCTGGTGCCCCGGATGGGCACAGCGCCGTTTAAAAAAAGAAACCATCCCACAAGGGTATCGTTTTACCCGCTGGACGGTTTTCTTTTTTCATCGGCTTTCAGTGACAAATGTCGCCGCAAACAATGTACCATTTTTCATCTACATTTGTCAATGTAAATGATTTCCACCGGCGCAAAAATTAGTATTTGGCCGGGTTGGAGTTCAGGTACTTTTTGACCATGAGCGCAACTTTAAAGACGATAGCGTCGTCAAATTCACGCAGGTCCAGACCGGTGAGTTTTTTAATTTTTTCAAGACGGTAAACCAGTGTGTTGCGGTGCACAAACAGTCCGCGTGAGGTTTCCGACACGTTGAGGTTATTTTCAAAGAAACGCTGGATGGTGAACAGAGTTTCAGAATCCAGGCTTTCAATGCTGCCCTGTTTAAACACCTCTTTCAAGAACATCTCGCAGAGGGTGGTAGGCAGCTGATAGATCAAACGGGCAATGCCAAGGTTATCATAGCTGATAATGGTCTGCTCGGTATCAAACACTTTACCAACTTCCAGAGCAATCTGTGCTTCTTTAAAGCTGGTGGCAAGGTCTTTTACATTGGCAATGGGGGTGCCAATGCCAATGACACTTTTAATATAATGCTCGCCATTGAGGGTGTCCACAATAGAGGCAGCCAGCTTATAGATATCTTTCGGGTCGATGCCGCGCTTGATTTCTTTTACCAGCACAGTGTCGTTTTCGCTGATGTTGAAAACAAAATCTTTCTGCTTGTCCGGGAAAAGCGTCGAAACAACGTCGTAAGACGAAATATCGGTGCCGCTGGTTACACGGATGAGCAGGACCACACGAGAAACCTCGGTAGAGAAGTGCAGCTCGCGTGCTTTGGCATAGATGTCGCCGGGCAGGATATTATCCAGCACGACGTTTTTGATGAAGTTCGCTTTGTCGAACTTTTCGTCATGGTATTGTTTAATGTTTTGCAGTGCAATTGTAAGAATTGCCGCATAACGTGCCGCTACGTCATCGGTACCTTCTACAAATACTGCATAGTCGTTGCGTCGGTTGGAGCTGAACATATGGTAAGTGTAGCCGTCCCGCACGAATACATCGCCGGTAGAAAGACGGTCGGTCGCAATACCATCGCGCACCTCACCGATCTTGCTCAGTTCACTGCAAGAAATGATGGCGCCAGTTTCGTCCACCACACCGATGATACGGTCAATCGCGTCTTTCATCTGGTAAATTACGCCTTGAAAAACTCTATTTGCCATAATGATTCGTTCCCCTTCTAAAGCAGCAATGCTGCTCTCTGTGATTTTCACCAATTCGCTTTGTTTACGATATCTATTTTACACAACAAATTCGGCTTTTGCAATAGGATTTTACAAAATAACCGTCATTTTCCTGTGCATTTTGATAAAGTGAGTTGGATTGTTTCATTTTTTGTTGATTTTCTGCGAAAAAGTGAGAAGATGCCCTTTATTTTCCAGCTGTGGTAGACCGCAAAACTTCCACTTCCTGGGCAGTTAATTCCCGAAATTGTCCCGGCAAAAGGCTCTCATCGAGCCGCACCTCCCCTATTGCACTGCGGTGCAATTCGTTTACGCCGGCATCAAAAACACCAAACATGCGCTTAATCTGGTGGTATACTCCCTGGCGGAGCACTACACGGGCACTGTTTGGCTCGCCTTCTACCGCAAAAAGCCCTGCTGGCATCATCTTTTCTCCATCTGCCAGCGTCACACCCTCTGCAAAACCATCTATCATCTGCTGGGTCAGCGGGGTATCCAGCTCTACAAAATACTCTTTGGACACATGGCGGCGCGGGGCCAGGATTTGATGAGCAAAAGTACCATCATCGGTCAGCAGCACAAATCCGGTAGAGGTTTTATCCAGCCGCCCTGCGGGAAAAAGCTCCCGCCGCGGATAAGTGCCCTGCACCAAATCGACCACTGTTTCGTCGCGTCCGTCACGGCTGGCAGAAACCACGCCTTTTGGCTTGTACAGCATCAGGTACACATTGGCCTGATGAGAAAGCGCGGCACCCCCGCAGCACAGTTCCACTGTGGTGGGGTCAACTTTCCGGTCAATGGCGCGGCAGATTTCACCGTCCAGCTGTACCTGCCCTTTCAAGATTAGTTTGCGCGCCTCAGTACGCGGCACGCCTGCCGCTTCTGCGACCAGCTTATCCAGGCGAAGTGTAGCCATTTTGTTCCTCATTTCTCTTTTCTCGGCAAATCACCGAAGCATTCCTTATAGATATACCACATTTCACACAAAAAGCAAAGAGCGCCCCACGGGAGCACGCAGTCTCTCCGGTGGGGCGCTGTAAAACAGAACGATTATTCGGTAGGCAGGGCGCCGGCCTGCTGTGCCGCCGCTTCGATGGCTGCTGCCGCTGCTGCGATTTGCTCTTCACTGAGCCCCGCTGCGGCGCCTGCTGCCGTGATATCCGCGAGCTGATCCGGGGAAAGCTCTACGGCTGCGGTATCCTGCGGCACTGCCGCAGTTTCAGCAGTCTGCTGCGCGGCCTCCGCATCGGTCATCGTCTGGGTGGTGGGTGCCGAGGTTGCATCGGGTGCGGCCGCAAGCTGCAATGCGCTTACTTCGCCGGAGGGGCGCTGAATGATGTAGCCACCGACGACTTTTTTGCTCTTTACAATTAAAATTGCAGAAGCAGTCTGCCCATCAGCGCTGCGGTTCGGAGCAAGGAACTCCCATTTTTCCACTGTTTTGCCCTTGCACTTTGAAAGGTCGAGTCCGCTTTGCTTCATTACTTCATTAAATGCAGTAAAGCTGGCGTCCCAAATTTTCGGTACCTTTACTTTATCCACCTTTGCAGAAGCAAGGTCGGCTTCCACACCGTAAGACAAAAGGAATGTGACCATGTCGTCGGTGTTTTTCACTTTGTAATTTTTCTTTTCCGTCGTTGCCTGCTGTGGCGTTGCAGACGTTTCTTTAGCATCACGATTCATAGCGCCTGTCACCGTGAACGCTGATACTACGATCAGCGCGGCACAGCCCAGCGCGACCGCCGCTTTTTTAAGTCCGTTTTTGTTCATGGTAAAAACAAACATACCGGGGCCTCCTACACAGAATTTTTTATTGGGTGCGCGCGGGCTGCCGCGCCCGCCGAAACCTTACAGTTTGTATCACTCTATGCGCGGAGGGGCAATTTTAAAACAAAAACAAACCGGTGCTTCAAAAGAAGCACCGGTTCTTGCTGTTTTTGCAATGTTTGCGCGTGTTACATCTCTTTGCAGGCTACCAGCGCCACACCGCTGCCCGCAATATTTTCTAAAATTACATCGCCGGTGTGTACCGGGCTGTGCACAATTCTGCTGTTCGCCTCTTCCATTGCTTTAAAAAGCAGCTCTTTGGGAATCGGCCCTGCGGTTTTCACCGGCAGTCGGCTGCCGGTCTGGCCTTCCAGACGCACGGTGGTCGTCAGCACCCGCATCGGGTGAAACAGTTCGTTTTTGCCATACTCGGCACCCTTTTCGCAGCTGTTGCCGGTAACGGCACCCGTTTGTGTATCGACAGAAAGGTGGCAGCCGCGCGGGCAGGTAATACAAATCATATTTTTCTGTGCCATAGTTATCCTTCCTTTCGCACTCAAATTTCTTCTGCCGGCTCGGCAGTAACCGTAATCGTTCCGTTTGCTTTTTCGAGCAGCACACGTGGGATAGTAACTGTCGCCATCTCACCGGGTGCCATATGTTCGCGGCGGAAAGTCGCGAGCGTTTCCTCACCGCTGCGGACCGTAACAATTGCCTTTGGCATTACCTGGTTAACCCGGAAGAACAGTTTTGCACTCTGCTCAACATTGGCAAGGCGCAGCTTCTGCGGCACCGTATAGGTCACATGGCCTGCCGTTTTCACCTCAAGGTCAGCTTTGCCGGCGGCATGGTTGCCTGCAAGGTAGGCGGCGGCACTGCGGCCTGCGGCCTGGCTTTCGGCTGTTACAAAGTCAACCAGATCATGCACGTGCACCACATTGCCGCAAGCAAAAATGCCTTCGGCCGAGGTTTCCATATTTTCGTACACCACCAGGCCGTTGGTGCGGCGGTCCAGCTCAAGCCCTGCATTTTTAGAAAGCTCGTTTTCCGGAATCAGCCCCACTGAAAGCAGAACGGTGTCACAGTCAAACTCCATCTCGGTACCGGGCATCGGCATACGGTTTTCGTCTACCTGTGCTACCCGTACCTTCGAAACGCGGCCATCTCCGCCTTCAATGTCGGTGATTGTGTGAGCAAGATACAGTGGAATATCAAAATCTTCAAGACACTGCACGATATTGCGGTTGAGGCCGTTAGAGTAAGGCATCAGCTCTACCACTGCAAGCACCTTTGCGCCCTCCAGCGTCATACGGCGCGCCATAATCAGCCCGATGTCGCCGGAGCCAAGAATAACGACGCGCTTACCGACAAGGTAGCCCTCGATATTGAGGTAGCGCTGTGCCGCGCCTGCGGTCAGTACACCTGCCGGCCGGTCACCGGGAATCCCAATGGCTCCCCGGGTACGCTCGCGACAGCCCATGGTAAGAATGATGGATTTTGCACGCAGCACGAGGTAGCCATCAAAAGTATTGACGGCATGGATTTCTTTGTCCGGAGTAATATTGAGCACCATTGTGTCGGTTTTCACCTTCACATCGGTGGAGTAAAGCATTTTGACAAACCGCCCCGCATACTCCGGGCCGGTCAGCTCTTCTTTAAAATAGGTAAGGCCAAAACCATTGTGGATGCACTGGTTTAAAATGCCGCCCAGTTCTTTATCACGCTCGAGGATCAGGATATCCCGCACGCCTTTTTCCCACGCTTCGCAGGCTGCTGCAAGCCCTGCGGGGCCGCCGCCTACGACTATCAGCTCATGGTATTCTGTCATTGTGCGTCCTCTCCTTTCGTTTTGCAAAGTAAAATCCGGCTGCCTGCTTTGTCCTGCAGCACCTCAGTTTGAGGCACACCCAGCTCGCGAGCGATAATCTCCTGAACACGCGGTCCGCAGAAGCCACCCTGACAGCGACCCATGCCTGCATTGCAACGGCGCTTTACGCCATCTACCGATACCGGCGGAATAGGACTGTGCAGCGCTGCAATAATTTCGCCTTCAGTGATGGTCTCACAGCGGCAAATTACTCTGCCATAAGCAGGGCTTTTTTCCACAAGTTTTGCCTTTTCATCACTGGAAAGTTCTTTAAAACGTGTTTCGCGGCGCTCAAAAACGTAATTTTCTTTTTCTTTTAAGGTAAGTCCTGCTTTTCCAAGCAGCTCGACCGCCTGCAGCGCAATCGCCGGAGCAGACGAAAGCCCGGGCGACTTAATGCCTCCAAGGTCAATAAAACCAGGAGCACCCTCGGCTTCAGCAATGACAAAGTCAGGCTGGTCTGTGACGGCGCGCACACCCGCAAAATTGCGGATGGAATCGCGGTAGTTGATCTCCGGCACGCTTTTTGCCGCCTGACGGCGAACAAAAGCAAGGCCGTCTGCGGTGACTGCAACATCATCGCCCTCTGCAACCGGCTCGGCATTGGGGCCAACAATAAGGTTACCGTGCACCGTGGGGGAAACAAGCACACCCTTGCCATCTTTATTTGGGCACTGGAACACCACGTGGTCGACCAGTGCGCCCTGGCTTTTATCCATTAAGTAATACTCGCCGCGGCTTGGATGAGTGGTGAAAGCGTGCGGCGCAATCATATCGTGCACTTTATCCGCAAATACACCGGCAGCATTCACCACCATGCGGCTTTCTACCACACCCTGTGGTGTGTGCAGCCGGTAGCCGCCCTCGATTTTTTCTATTGCGGTAACGGGAGCGCTGCGTTTTAACTGGGCACCGTTTTTCACTGCGGTCTCTGCCAGCGCAAGACAAAAGTCCCATGGGGAGATAACTGCCGCAGAGGGAGCAAGCAATGCGCCCTTTACTTCATGCGAAAGCTTCGGCTCCATTGCCAGCAGCTCTTCTGCCGAAAGCAATTTCAGCTCCGGCACGCCATTGGCAACACCCCGGCGGTACAGCTCGTTAATCATTGCAAGGTCCGCCTCATCAAAAGCCAGCACCAGGCTGCCAATCTCTTTGCAGGGCACATCCAGCTGTTTTGCCCATTCTTTGCAAAGGCGATTACCCTCCACATTCAGCCGGGCCATCTGGGTTTCCGGTTCGGGGTCGTAGCCTGCGTGAATGATTGCGCTGTTTGCCTTGGTTGTGCCGGTGGCAACATCGTTTTGCGCCTCCAGCACCATAACCGAAAGGTCGTACTTTGCAAGCATAGCCGCTGTTGCTGCGCCAATCACGCCGCAGCCGATGACAGTGACATCTACCATAAGGTGATCCTTCCTTTCTATCCTCTTCCAATTTCGCTGTTAAAGCATATTGCCGTAAAAACAAAAAGAGCCAAACCGAAACAGGCCCAACATGGGGCGCGTTTCGCTTTGACTCTTCTCTCTTGTAAAGCTTAGCTTGATTATAGCACGAAGCAAGCCACTGTGCAAGCGGCAAATTCACACTTTGTGTACGTGCCTTTTTTGCTACCGAAAAGCTGGATAAATTTTGCTGATTTGCCTATTTTATCTGCTGGGCGAGATAGTTAAAAGCCAAGCAGTCCAATCACAAGCCCTGCGGCGAGCGAGGCCAAATACAGAATTGCAAGAATGGCAAGGCTCTTTTTTTTGCTTTTGTTGGTTTTAAACAGTACCACCAGGCCGATGCCCGCAGCGCTGCAAAGCCCTGCCGTAAGCGAAGCAAAGGTAATGGACCCTGCCAGATAAAGCTGGGCCAGCAATACACTGGCGGCACAGTTGGGAATCAGACCCACCAATGCCGCAAGGGCGGGCTGCCAAAACTGCGAGGAGGTAATCCACTGGCTGAGCAAATCACTGCCGAAGTATTCCATGCCTGCATGAATCAGCAGCGAGAACAGCAAAATCCAAAAAAGCAACTGGGCGGTATGCAGCAGAGCTGCTTTGAAGACGCTCTCCTCGCCTTCCTCATGGGTGCAGGGGCATTCGATTGGCTCTTTTTCACGCATCAGCCCGCTGTGCACCAAACGGCCGCGCAGCAGGTAGTCTACCACAAAGCCGACGATGAGAGCGACACAGAATTTGATAATGAGCAGCTTACCCAAAAGCGGCAATGCCGAAGGATTCGAAAGAAAGATGAGCACCGCTTCATCTGATGTGGCAAGAAATACGGCAAGCAAAGTACCAAGCGAAATCACATGCCCCGAGTAAAGGTCTGCCGCCATTGCAGAAAACCCGCATTGTGGCACCAGCCCAAGGCCGGCACCGACTGCAAACCCTACGCTGCCGCCGCGCGAGAGCAGCCGCACCAAACGGCCGTCCGCCCGGTGCTCAGCATATTCTACCAGCAAACATGCCACAAACAAGAAGGGCAGCATTTTTGCTGTGTCAATTAAAGTATCCTGGATAAGCTCAATCAAAAGAGAATCCTCCGTTAAAAAAATTACAGTATTATTGTACCCTAACTTGGTCGAATTGCAAGTTTTTTATAGAATACAGCCCTACAAGCGGCAAAAAGCGCCCGTTTTACAACGGGCGCTGAATGTTTTTGCTTTTTTTCTTTTGCAAACGTTAACCGTGAGGCAGCGAAATACCGCAAAACGCAGAACCTGTTGTGCAGCAGTTCGATGCTTTTTAAAATGCTTAGTAGGGTTTTACGCGCAGCTCAAAGTAGCTTTCGGGGTGTGCGCAAACCGGGCATTTTTTGGGTGCATTTTTGCCGATGTGGATATGTCCGCAGTTGGTGCAGATCCAAACCTGCTCCTCTTCGCGAGCAAAGATTTTGCCCTCAGCAAGCAGTTTAGAGAGTGCACGATAGCGCTCTTCGTGCTCTTTCTCGATTTTGCCAACTGCTTCAAACAGGTAAGCAAGATGGTCAAAGCCCTCTTCCTTTGCGTCTTTAGCAAAGCCGGCATACATGTCGGTCCACTCGTAGTTTTCGCCGTTTGCTGCGTCCAGCAGGTTGGTTGCGGTATCGGGAATCTCGTCGCCGTGCAGTGCTTTGAACCACAGCTCAGCATGCTCTTTCTCGTTGCCGGCAGTTTCGGTGAAAATGTCGGAGATTACTTTGTAGCCTTCGCTTTTTGCTTTAGAAGCATAAAACGTATATTTGTTGCGAGCCTGGCTCTCACCTGCAAATGCAGCCATCAAGTTTGCTTCGGTTTTTGTTCCTTTTAAATTTGCCATAATAAATACCTCCAATATTTTTTATGTTAAAGATGTCACTCACCTTTAAGACGTTATTATTTGCAGTGCTTGCACCAACCAATAAAAAGCAGGTTATGTGCTTCAATGGTGCACTCACTGTTTTGTGCAGCTTTCTCGTTCAGCTCCCGCTGGTACTCCATCGGTAAATCCATCACCTTGTTGCAACCCAGGCAGCGC
Organism: Pygmaiobacter massiliensis; assembly: GCF_900199435.1. GTDB lineage: Bacteria > Bacillota > Clostridia > Oscillospirales > Ruminococcaceae > Pygmaiobacter > Pygmaiobacter massiliensis. The sequence goes on along the minus strand of NZ_OAML01000003.1, from coordinate 700,555 downwards.
AGGTGGTAATGCTCTTCTACCGTGTCATCAAAACGGTCCGCCTCACAAGGCATTGCAATTTTTTGCAACAGCCCGTCTTCTACCAAAGAGTTAAGATTGCGGTAGACCGTGGCCTTGCTGATAGTAGGGTGCTCAGCGGAAACAAAGTCATACACCTGTTCTGCAGAAGGGTGGCTATGCAGCTTTCGGACAGTTTCTAACACCAACTTTTTTTGTATGGTATTACGCTTCTCCATCTGAGCCTCCTTATTGATAAGAGTTATTAATTAATATTATATCCACTTTTTTCCAAAATTCAAGGGGTTTTCTAAAAATTTTTTTAAACTATAATATTTTATCCCTTTTTGCAAAAAAACACCCCGGCCAAAAGCGCGGGGTGTTTCGCTGTTTTGTTTTTAGTCCAGGTCGTTGCCTCGGGTAAAGCTGTGGTCAATGGTCACAACCGCAAAATGGGTCGGGTCATTTTCGTGGATACAGCGGAACACTTCTTCTTTCAGTGCGGCTTCTCCCATTTTAAAATTACTGGGGCAAAGTATATCAAAAATAAGGTTGGTGTGCTGCGGACCATTTACCATACGGAAATCATGGATGGAAAGCTCCGCAGAAATTCCTTTAATCAATTGCAGGACAATTGCTCGATGGTCTGCTACCTCCGTGTCGTTTACATTAATAGGGTCAAAATGCAGTGTCAACTGCACACCGGTGTCTCGTAAAACGGCACGCTCAATGTCATCAATAATGTCGTGGCTTACCATAACATCTGCGTCGGCGCTCATCTCTACATGGGCACTTGCAAAACGACGGCCGGGGCCGTAATCGTGCACCAGCAGGTCATGCATGCCCAAAACACCCTCATAGCTCATGATTTTATGGTGCAGCGTATGCACAAGCTCTTCGTCCGGCGCTTCGCCCAGCAGCGGGTCCACGGTGTCTTTTACAATGCCAATACCGCTCCATAAAATAAAGGCGGCCACTGCAAGGCCCATCCAGCCGTCGAGTTTTAACCCTGTCAGCTTTTCCGCAATGGTTGCTATCAACACAGCGCCGGTCGCTACTACGTCATTGCGGCTGTCCGCGGCAGTTGCCTCCAGGCTGGCGGAGCAAATACGCTTACCGATGGAGCGATTGAATGTCGCCATCCAACATTTCAGCAAAATGGAGGCCACTAGTACAGCAACCGAAAGCAAGCTAAAGGTTACCGCTTCGGGATGCAGGATTTTGTCCACACTGGTTTTAACAAGTTCAACGCCGATGACGATAATCATCACCGCAACCGTAAGCCCGGAAAGATATTCGATGCGAGCATGCCCAAACGGGTGGTCTTCGTCTGCCGGCTTTGCGGCCAGCTTAAAGCCCAGCAGCGTTACAATACTGCTCGAAGCATCCGAAAGGTTGTTCACAGCATCTGCAGCAATGGCAACACTACCAAACAACATGCCTGCCGCAAATTTACCGGCGCAAAGCAGTAGGTTGCAAAAAATCCCCACAAAGCCTGCCAATGTACCATACTGTTGCCGCACTTTTGGGTCGGCAGTTTCTGCCGGCGTTTTTATAAATGTGCGAACCAATAACTCTGTCATTTGATCACCCTGTTTTCTCATAATTCTTTTCATTATAATCATACTTGCCGCGCTCTGCAACTGTTTTCTCGTGTTTTTTTATGATATAATTACCCCAATAGAGTGCAAAAGTGCATTCCACCCTACAAACTCGGTTGCGCCCGCGCCTTAGAAACTTTGAAAACACTTTCAGAAAGGACCAATGGTATGGAACAAACCACTAAAGTTATTGCGCTGCTCATTGACGCAGAAAATGTTTCACCCAAATATATCAAAGCCATTATCAAAGAGGTTGCCATTTATGGTACCCCTGCTTACAAACGCATTTACGGAGATTGGACAAGCGCGGATATGAGCGCGTGGAAAAAGGTACTGCTGGAGTACAACCTTACGCCGATTCAGCAGTTTAGCTATACACAAGGCAAAAACGCCTCTGACAGTGCTATGATCATTGACGCGATGGACATTCTTTACGCAAAGAACGTAGATGGCTTCTGCATCGTTTCTTCTGACAGCGATTTCACCAAACTGGCAGCGCGTCTGCGCGAAAGCCGCATGTTGGTGATTGGCATGGGCGAAACCAAAACGCCAATGGCCTTTAAAGCCGCTTGCGATACCTTTAAATATCTGGAAGTGTTGATGGGCAAAGAAGAGCCTGCGCCGGTCGACAACACAGAATCCGAGAAGAAGCAGCCCGCAAAGCCCATCGCCAAAGAAAAACGGCCCAAAGCCACTCACCCGCGCGAGAAAAAAGAAGCAGAACCGGCCGAGGTAATGACCGATGACGAGCTGGAAGGCTCTATCGTTCCCCTTTCAGACATCGTGGCTTCGATTCGCAACATTATCGAATATGACAGCGACGAGGATGGCTATATGCTGCTTTCACAGGTCGGCATTACCCTTAGCCGCCTCTATGCTGAGTTCGACTCCCGCAACTATGGGTATTCGCGGCTGCACAAATTAGTAGATGCAACGGGCCAGTTTGAAACAAAATACGAGCAGCTCGAGCGCGGCGGGCGCAATTTGCTAATTCGCAATAAACAATAATCTCTTCCACCTTATATAGGGCGTAAAAACAGATATGATAAAAGCGGCTGCTAGTAAAATGCCTGGCAGCCGCTTTTCTTTGATTTTGTTTTTGTTCGCCTTTAGCTACAAAGGCAGTATACCGGCGTTTGGCAACCATACGGGCCTTTTGTGCATGCACAAAAGGCCCCATACCTATTTTAAAAGAAGGCACCGATTAGCTTTTCGGCTCTTCTTTTTTGCGTGCGGCATCTTTCAGCGGGGTTTTGTTGCCCTGCTCGTCCACTACAATGGTATTTTCCAACTGGCTTACCACATTGCGGCGAATGTCCGCAAGATATTCCTGGCGCAGCGCAGCCTGCTCTGCTTTTTCAGGCTCGGTAAGCCCCCCTTCGCGGGACTTTTTCGCCAAAGCATTAATCCGTGCGATTTTTTCGCTCGTCATAAAGCACCGTCCTTTTTGTTTATTTTAAGGGTAGTATATCACGATTCTTCACGTTTGCACAATTCCTTTACGCATTCGTTGCAAATGCGCTAAATAATTATCAAGGTTTATTCACATTTGAAAGCTATACTAAAAGCACGATAAACGAAGGAGGCGAAACAGGAAAGATTAGCCTGGACTTCCGCACCAAGACGTTGATGCTGTTATATAGATGCGAAAGAGAAGCATATGCTTCAAAACAAATTACTGCCAGTCCCCGGCAAGAAGGACGCTTTTTGCCGGGTGCGGCAGACAAACTATTCTTCACGCGGCTGCAAGCCCTCACACCCTTGCATACCAGCGTGGTTTATAAATAGATTGGAACTAATTACAAAATAATTACAATTGTTAACACTTTGTTAACAATTAATTGTAACTATTCTGTTATAATTCAATCGTAGCAAGTGACAATAACTTTTTCTCCTTTTCCTCTTTTTCTCTCAAAAGGGCCGCCGTTTTCGGCGGCTTCTTTGTTTTGTCCGGCTTTTCTATTTTAGAGTGGACTCGGCGCATTCCGCCTCGTTTTCTTCACTCCAAATTGATTGTAGGTGTACAAATGAAGCTAAGAGCATACAAGCCAGACGACTGCCTTACACTGGCAGAGCTTTTTTATCAGACTGTCCACACAGTAAATGCAAAAGACTACACAGTGCAGCAACTTGCAGTCTGGGCTACCGGCCAGGTGGATTTGGAGGCATGGGACCAATCCTTTTTAGAACATACCACAGTAATCGCCGAAGCAAATGGCACTGTGTTAGGCTTTGGAGATATGGACAATAGCGGATATCTGGACAGGCTATACGTCCATCGCGACTTTCAAAATAAAGGCGTTGCCACAGCAATTCTCGCGGCACTTGAGCAAAAGGCATTGCTTGCGGAGATTTGCCACTTTGTGACTTATGCTTCCATTACCGCAAAACCTTTTTTTGAAAGCCGTGGCTATTTCGTGATAGAAGAAAACATTGTTATTCGTAGCGGCATCCAGCTGATAAATTACCGGATGGAAAAAACTTGCACCGCACACCCCCATAACCCATTTGTAAACCAGCCATGATAGTGCTGTTATTATATTTGCATTAAAAGTGAAAAGCTCCGGAACCATTCTACTGAATCGGTACCGGAGCTTTTTTATTTTATCGAGTTATTTGGTGTCACTTCTTTGATTCGCGGCTTACATCAGCGGTGCGAAAATACGCAAAATGCTAAGCCCCAAACGGCGAATCCCTTTTACCTTCTGGCAATCATCAACAGGCACTTCCTGCGAACGTGCCAGTGTTGTGAGAAAATCCTGCTTAATCTCTGCCACAGCTGGGGTCTTATACATCCAGGCCGCACATTCATAATGCAGGTATAGGCTGCGGAAGTCCAGATTAATGGTACCCACAATGGCATATTCATCATCCGAAACAAAGGACTTGGCGTGGATAAAGCCCGGGGTGTATTCGTAAATGCGCACACCAGCAGTTAGCAGCACCTCATAGTGCGAGCGAGTCAAGCTGTGAACAAACTTTTTATCGGCAATGTGAGGGGTGATAATGCGCACATCGATGCCGCTTTTGGCTGCGGTCGAAAGCGCCGTAATCATTTCGTTGTCTATAATCAGGTAAGGTGTTGTGATATAAACATATTCTTTGGCACGGCTGATCATATTCATATAAACATTTTCGCCAACCGCGTCATTGTCCAGCGGCGAGTCATTGAACGGCTGCACGTAGCCGGGGGCATCCACAGAGATTGTTGGAGCGTATTCGTCAAACTCGTCCTGCTCGTGGCGAACATAGTCCCAAAGTGCCAAAAACATAACGGTGAGGCTCCATACCGCATCGCCGCGGAGCATAATGGCGGTGTCTTTCCAATGGCCATGCTTTTCGATGGCGTTAATATATTCATCGGCCAGGTTGATGCCGCCGGTAAACCCAATGTTGCCGTCAATAACACAAATCTTACGGTGATCACGGTTATTAAAACGAGAAGAGAAAATATTGGTGAAGCGGTTAAATACGCAGCAGTGAATTCCTTTTTTTTCAAGAATCTGTGCGTAGTTTGCCGGTAGCGTAAACAGACAGCCCATATCGTCGTACATTACACGTACGTCTACGCCAGCCGCTGCCTTACGCTCAAGCACCTCTAAAATGGTATTCCACATCTTGCCTTCCTGCAAAATGAAGTACTCCATAAAAATAAACTTTTCGGCTTTCTCCAGCTCTTGCAGCATCCGCTCAAACATCTCTTCGCCAAGCGAAAAATAGGTAGTTTCTGTGTTGGTGTATACCGGTGCAGAAGCTGCTTTTTCAATGTAAGCGGCCTGGATGGCAGCATCCTTACTTTCCTCCCGCAAGCTGTTAAACTCATCTTTGCGGTGGTTAACCACACTGTAGTAGCGCTCTTCTATTTCTGCGGTTAGCTTTCTCTCTTTGCGCGAGGGGCGCACTTTGCCGAACATCAAATAGAACGGCCCACCAAAAATCGGGAAAAGCATAATGGGGATAATCCACGCTATTTTGTAGGCAGGGTTGGTATTGCTGCTGACAATATAAAGCGTAGCAAATACAGTAAGCAGAATGCAGAACAAATAGAAGTACGCAAAATATTTACGAAATGCCAAAAACATGGCAACGAGAGTGGCAGCCTGCAAAGTGACAAACAGCACGATAAACAGGGTGCGCGTTAAAATGGAGTTAAGTGTTTTTTTCATATATGGCCTCCCTTGAGCAAAACACAACACAAGACTTTTCTCTACAATTATAAACAAGATTTGCAAAAAAGCAACGATAATGGCCTAACTAATATTTTCGTTGACAGTTGTAAACGAATATGCTACGATAGTTCCAACGACATTTGTCGACATAAAGGAGGTCTTCCCCATGGCTGTCCCCACCCTGCCGGAATCAGAGCTGGAGGTTATGCTTTGCCTGTGGCGTTTTAGCGAGCCGGTACGTACTGCGCGACTTTTGGCCGCCATCAGTGCCGACAAGAGCTGGACGCTCTCTACCCTTAAAGTTTTACTTGCACGGCTTGAAGCCAAAGGCTTTGTAGACTGTACCCGCGAAGGGCGATTCACGCTGTATAGTGCCCGTATTTCTGAAGAAAGCTATCGCCGGCAAGAAACCACCGGCTTGCTGAAACGCTTTTACCGCAGCTCTGCAAAACAGATGATAGCTTCTCTCGTAACCGACAGCAACCTCTCAGAGGATGATCTCTCGGAGCTTGCCGCTTTGATTGAGAAAGCGGGTGAGCAACGTGTTGTATGAGCTTGCGTTAACAATCTTCGGGTTTACCCCTTGGGTTAGTTTGCTCATTCTTCTACTGTTGCTTCTGCGTAAAAGCAGAATATCACTTTCTGCGCAGTTTTACCGTGCCGCGTGGTGGATACTTGCACTGCGCTGTGCAATTCCCTTTCCTCTGCGTTTGCCACGTTTTACCCCCACACTTACCGTACAGCTGCCGGTACTGTCCGCCTGGCACCCCTCCGCCGCAGACCTGCATACCGTCGCACAAAACAGTATTATCGCTGAAATTGCAGCAAACCCTGGGGAAGCTAGCGCAGGGTTACAGCGCTTTGGTATCCCACTTTTATCCAACCATGCACTGCTTAGCCTAGCAGAAATCACTGGTGTTTTAATGGTGCTTTGGCTTGCCCGTACTCTCCTTGTTTTGTGCCTGCGCTTTGGCAGCTATGGCTTTTTTATGCACCAGTTGCACAAAACACGCGCTACAATTATCTCCCCTGACCTGCTTGCTGTGCGCGATGAAGTTTTCGGCAAACCGTTGCCGCTTTATTCTTGCCCGTCATTCCACAGTCCGTCGCTGGCAGGCTTTTTCCGAAAAGCCATCTACTTGCCAAGTGATGATATTCCCGAGCAACAGCTTCGCCTGATACTGCAGCACGAAAACTGCCACGCACGTCGGCATGACTTGGTATTGAAACTGCTGCTGGTTTTCTCCACTGCCTTTTGCTGGTTTAACCCTCTGATATGGAGGATGGCAAAGGCGGCAGATGAGGATATCGAATGTGCCTGCGATGAAGTGATGCTGCATGGCAAGTCCCTTGCTTTTTGTCAGGAATATGGCCGTGTTTTGCTCAACACCTTAAAAGCCGGGCAGTTGCCGCATGGGCTTTCCACCAGCTTTGCCGGCGATGCCCGGCAACTGCACCATCGGTTTGAAGCGATGTATAGCGGTTTGCCCAAAAAGCAAGCGAAACCGCTGCTTGCACTTTTTTGTGCAAGCGTTATAGCTTCTTCTTTATTTTTTGCCTGCACTCCGGCAAATCAATCCAGTTCTCTCGCAGATGCGCTGGCTCCTGCTTCCGTAGGTGCTGAACGAGCTACCGGTGATGCCTCCGATTCTAATGTTGCTGCGCCGAGCGCTGACTGGGCGGTGCCTCTCCCGGATTATAAGCCCGAGCTTCTTGTCGTCAAGAATAATGGGCTTGAGTTTTACAGTGCTGCACCAGAAGCAGCGGTAGTGGCTACCGCTGCGGGCACCGTAGCAAAGGTGGTATCTGGCGATGCTGTTTACGGCAACTATCTTATCATTGACCACGGCAGCGGAATTACTTCTTTTTACGCTTTCTGCGATACCATCCAGGTCGCTGAGGGGCGCTCCGTTTCTCAAGGCTCCGTGCTCGGCTCCGTAATGAGCGCAAAAGGCAAAAATGCAATGCTCTATTTTGAGCTTCGTCAAGATGGCAACGCGGTAGACACCTCGGCCGCACTTGGTCTAATCGGTATTGACTCTTCTGAGGCCTCCGACACACAGGTGCTGGTGTACCCGGTGGCCTCCTCAGGCGCAAAAGGAATGAGTCGTGGCTTCACCGGCGCTGATGCTCACGCTGGCCTTGATTTGCGCGGGCAAACCGGAACGCCGATTTTTGCAGCAGCAGGCGGCACCGTGCAAGCCGGTCAGCAGATTGCCACGCTTGGCAGCTCCGGCAATTCTACAGGCCCGCATTTGCATTTTGAACTACTGCAAAACGACCAGCCTATTGATCCGGAACCTTTTTTGCAGCCGGTAGAATAACATATCCGTTCCTCATAGCTTTTACAAACAAAAACAGACTGTTCCGCTGATAGCAGAGCAGTCTGTTTTATTTTATTTACCAGAGATTTTTCATCTCTTCATATAGGCCCATATAGCTGAGTGCGCTCGTGTTCCAACTGAAATCGCAGTTCATCGCACGCTCAACAAGAATCTTCCACCCTTGCGGGTTTTCGTAACCGGTCTTGGCGCGCAGGCAAGAATCCAGCATATCGTGCGCATTGTAGCTGTTAAAGGTGAAACCATTGCCCATGCCATCGCCGGAATCCTTAATAGAATCCCGCAGGCCGCCGGTTTCACGCACAATTGGCACCGTGCCATAACGCAGTGCCACCATTTGTGCAAGGCCGCACGGCTCCGATTTGGACGGCATCAAAAAGAAATCGGCACCGGCATACACGCGGTGTGCAAGCTCGGGGTTAAACCCAATATATACACCAACTCTGCCGGGGTATTTCGCCGCAAGCTCGTTGAAAAAGCTCTCGTACATGTAATCGCCGTTGCCCACTAGCACAATTTGAATGCCGGAAAGCACAATGTATTCTGCTACATGGCGCACAAGGTCAAGCCCTTTGTGGCTGACAAGGCGGGTTACCATGCCCAGCACCGGCATATCGTTCTGCTCTAAATTAAACTGCTCGCGCAGTGCTTTTTTACAGGCTGATTTTCCTTCGCTGTAATTGGTAACATCATAGTTTGCTGCGATGTACGAATCGGTGGCGGGGTCATAGGTATCTACGTCGATGCCATTGAGGATGCCGCAAGTTTTATAGGCTTTTTCTCTCAGCAGTTTATCGAGGCCGTGGGCGTACCACGGGTCTAAAATCTCCAGTGCATAGCTGGGGGAAACAGTGGTAATCTTATCCGCTGCCTCAATAGCGCCCTTCATAAAGTTGACACAGTGGTCAAACTCAACAATGTGGGCATTCTCTTCGCTGATGGAGAGAATATCTGACAGCATCTCCAGCCCGTACTTGCCCTGATACTGGATATTGTGAATGGTGAATGCGGTTTTGATTTTGCTATATTTCTCTTCTGCGCGGTAATACAGGTTGAGGTAAACCGGCACAAGCGCCGTTTGCCAATCGTTGCTGTGCAGAATGTCGGGCGCAAAATCGATATGGCGCAACATTTCAAGAATCGCACGAGAGAAAAATGCAAACCGCTCTCCATCATCATAAAAGCCGTACAGACCGCTGCGTTTAAAATAGTATTCGTTATCTAAAAAGTAATAGGTAACACCGGCATGCTCTGCTGTAAACACCCCGCAATACTGGTTGCGCCAACCTACCGGTACAGTGAAGTTGGCAAGGTAGGTCATATGCTCGCGCAGTTCTGGTTTAATGGTGTCGTAAAGAGGCAGCACCACACGGCAGTCGGCACCGCGCGCATTGAGCGCCTTGGGCAGGCTGCCTGCAACGTCCCCAAGTCCACCGCTCATGGCATATGGCTGCGCTTCGCTTGCACAATATAAAATATTCATCCAAAGCGTCCTTTCCGGGCGGCAGTCTGTGGCTGCGCCCCACTGTCAATGAGAACTTGCTTTTGCCAGCTGCCGCAACTGATGGCAGCCACGGCAGCTGTCTCGCTTTATTTAAACGGTAGAGCCTTTTTTCACAAATACCTGGAAATTCTTCGTGCCGCCCAGGTACTGGCCCTCACTCACCGTCACATCTTTATCCGTAATCACGTAGTTCATTCTCGCACCAGGGCCGATAACTGTATTCTGCATTAGGATACAGTTTTTGACCACAGCTCCTTTGCCCACACGGCAGCCGCGGAAGAGAATGCAATTTTCTACCTCGCCCTCAATGATGCAGCCGTCTGCCATGGTTACGTTTTTCACCTTGCAGTCAATGGCGTAGCGCACCGGGGCCTCATCGCGCACCTTAGTGTAGATGGGACGTCCTTCGGGGAAAAGCCGGTTCAGGTTTTCCACATACAGCATCTGCATATTCGCTTCAAAATAGCTGCCCATATCTACGATGCGGCTGCGGTAACCCGAAAACTCGTAGCCATACACCTGCATAGTTTCAAGCTTTTTGGCGATAATCTCCTGCTCAAACCGCACCTGCCCTTTGGAGAAAGCATTTTTGACGATGGAAACCAGCATTTCGCGGCCCACTACCATAATGCCCATTGAAAGGTTACGTTTGCCCGTGGTAGAATCGTTCGTCAGCAGCTCACGCACCCGGCCCGAGGGCGCAAGTTGCAGCGAGATGTTGTTCTTTTCAATTGCGGGGGTCATTTTTTCTTTGGTGTAGGCAATTGTAATGTCGGCGCCCAGCTCTTGATGCTTCTGCACCAAAGCCGCATAATCCATGTTGCAGACTACATTGCAATCCGCAAGGATGACATAGTCTTCTTTTGCTTTTTCTATGTAGGGCAAAATGGTATGCAACGCTTCGATGCGACCATGGTAATCGACGCCTTCGCCTGCCGAATTCGGCGGAAAAATGGTAAGGCCGCCGCGCTTGCGCGAAAGGTCCCACTCACGGCCGTTGCCAAGGTGGTCCATCAGGCTTTGGTAGTTCTTTTTAACAATCAGGCCTACGTTCTGCACGCCCGCTGCCGTCATGCCGGAGAGGACGAAATCAATCAGCCGGTAACGGCCTGCAAACGGCACAGAGGCCATGGTACGGTGATCGGTCAGCTCTTTGAGTTCGCTGTCGTGCATATTGGGGAAAATAATACCCAGTGCGTTCAGGTTTACCATCTTAGCGCACCTCCTTGACGTCTTCTGTAAGCATGGATTTGGGCTGCACTCTTGCGCCCGCGCCCACTGTGATGCCTTCGCCCAGTACCGTAACGCCCCACTGGGACAAATCGGTCATGCACTCCGGCCTTGCACCGACAATGGCATCTTTTTTGATGGTCACATTTTCGGCAACGATAGAGTAGTGCACCTGTGCACCCTCTTCAATTACCGCACCGGGCATAATGATGGAATCACGCACCACAGCACCAGCGCCGATTTTCACGTTGGCGAAAATAACGCTAAACTCCACAGTTCCGTCCACCTCGCAGCCCTCGGTAATCATGCTGTTTTCTACATGTGCGAGGTTAGAGATGTGGTGCGGCGGCTGGGCAGCCGTGCGAGAGTAAATCTTCCAGTTCTCGTCCCATACGTCCAGCGGAACATTCGGGTTGAGCAGGTCCATATTGGCTTCCCACAGGCTGTCGATGGTGCCGACATCTTTCCAGTAGCCTTCGAACGGATAAGCACAAAGTTTCTGCCCATCTGCCAACATGGTGGGAATAATGTTTTTGCCAAAGTCATTTTCACTCTTGGTATCGGCTTCGTCCTGCTCCAGGTACTGTTTCAGCTTGCTCCAGGTGAAGATATAAATACCCATCGAAGCGAGGTTCGACTGCGGCTTTGCCGGTTTTTCTTCAAACTTGGTCACCACACCATTGGTGTCGGCGGTCATGATGCCAAAACGGGAAGCTTCCTCCCAGGGTACCTCTAACACTGCAATGGTACAGTCGGCACCCTGCTCTTTGTGGTAGCTGAGCATTTTGGAGTAATCCATTTTATAGATATGGTCACCAGAGAGGATGACCACATATTCGGGGTCATACCGCTCGATGAAATTGCTGTTCTGATAAATTGCGTTTGCGGTACCCTTGTACCAGTCACTGCCGCTCGCTTTTTGATACGGCGGCAGCACGTGCACACCGCCGTACAGGCGGTCAAGGTCCCAGGGTTGGCCGTTGCCGATATATTCGTTTAGTACCAGCGGCTGATACTGGGTTAAAATACCCACGGTGTCAATGCCGGAATTGACGCAGTTGGAAAGCGGAAAATCGATGATGCGGTATTTGCCGCCAAACGGCACTGCCGGCTTTGCCAGCTTTTGGGTCAGCGCATAAAGGCGCGAGCCCTGCCCGCCTGCCAGCAGCATTGCGATACATTCTTTCATAGACATTCTTCCTTTCTGGATGGCCCGCAGTTTCTTGCGAAAGACTTCTTTTTACCGCCCAAAGGTGCGGCCACAAGAGGTGCTGCTTTATTTTACAGCCGGCTTTTTCTTTTGCGTCGCGGTGCGTTTGGCCGGTGTTTTTGTTGTTTTCTGCGTGGCTGTGCTTTTAGGCACAGGCACAGAAAAATAAACGGTACTCATCGGGGGCAGTGTTACCTCGATGCTGTATTCCTGCCCATGGGCAGCTTTTTTCTTTGCGCGTATTGGCGGGTTGTGCAGTCCGGTGCCGCCAAATTCTACAGCGTCTGACGAAAGCAGCTCTTTGTAAGTGCCCGCACGCGGAACACCGAACCGGTATCCGGGCCGTGCAACCGGCGTAAAGTTACAGGCAATCAGCACCTCACGCCCATCGTCGTCCAATCTGCGGAAAACGATGATGCTCTGGTCTTTATCGTCTGCAACCACCCACTGGAAGCCTTCCCAGCTGTAGTCAATCTGCCAAAGCGCAGGTGTTTCGGTATAAAAGTGGTTGAGCGTTTTAACATAGTTTGCAAGCTGTGCATGTTTTTCATAGCTCAGCAGCAGCCAGTCCAGTTCTTTGGCTTCGTTCCATTCAATAAACTGGCCGAACTCTTGCCCCATAAAAAGCAGCTTTTTGCCGGGGTGTGCCATCATATAACCAAAGAAAATACGCAGATTTGCGAATTTCTCTTCGTACTCACCCGGCATTTTGCCAATCAGGCTACATTTGCCATGCACAACCTCGTCGTGCGAAATAGGCAATACAAAATGCTCAGAAAACGCATACATAAAACTGAACGTCAGCTTGTCATGGTTGCCCGCGCGAAAGAGCGGATCAGTGGCCATATACCGCAGCATATCGTTCATCCAGCCCATATTCCATTTAAAGTTAAAACCAAGGCCGCCCTCTTTGCCGGGCCTTGTTACCATCGGCCATGCAGTGGATTCCTCTGCAATCATCATCGCTCCCGGCAACCGCTCAAATACCGCGGCGTTCAAGGTACGCAAAAACTCAATGGCTTCCAGGTTTTCATTGCCGCCATGAATGTTGGGTCGCCACTCACCGTTCTGACGGTTGTAGTCAAGGTACAGCATACTGGCAACCGCATCCACCCGCAGGCCGTCAAGGTGATACTCGCGCAGCCAATAAAGTGCGTTGGAGATAAGGAAACTTTTCACCTCGTTACGCCCGTAATCGAACACCATGGTACCCCACTCTTTGTGCTCGCTGCGCAACGGGTCCGCATCTTCATAACAGTTTTCACCGTCAAATTTATAAAGGCCAAATGCGTCTTTGGGGAAATGCGCGGGCACCCAGTCCATAATGACGCCAATTCCGTTTTGGTGCATCGTGTCCACAAATGCCATAAAATCTTTTGGCGTGCCGTAGCGGCTTGTGGGTGCATAATAGCCCGTGACCTGATAACCCCAGCTGCCATCGAACGGATATTCTGCCATCGGCATCAGCTCTACGTGGGTATAGCCCATCTCTTTTATGTAAGGCACCAATTGCTCGGCAAGCTGGGCGTAGCTCAGCGGATTGCCATCTGCATGGGTGCGCCAGCTGCCGGCATGCAGCTCGTAAATATTCACCGGCGTGTTGACGATATCTTTATGCGAGCGGTCGCTGCACCATGCCTCGTCCTGCCAGCTATAACCCGAAAGGTCATACACTTTGCTGCAATTGCCGGGCCTTGTTTCGGTGTGAAAAGCATAAGGGTCAGCTTTCAGCAATTGTTCGCCGGTTTGTGTCGTAATTGCGTATTTGTACATTGCGTATTCCGGCAGGTCCTCTACAAAACCTTGCCAAATACCACTTTTGTCAGGGTCCGTCAGCGGGTTCGCTTCCGGATCCCAATCGTTAAAATCGCCTTCTACTGATACTTTTTTTGCATGGGGCGCCCATACAGTAAACAGTACGCCCTCACGGCCGCCCTGCACAGCAGGGTGAGCGCCGAAAAAGCGGTAGCTCTCAAAATTTGTGCCCTGCTTAAAGAGGTACACCGGCAGTTCGCTCGTGCCCATCTCCTGATAGTTCAATGGATTACCCCCTTTAAAAAAGACGGCAGGGGGCTTGATGAATTTGTATCTTCACCAAGCACCCCTGCCTTTCCTTCTCATTCTTACCCCCTATTTTAACACAACGGCACTTTTTTTCAAGTTGTATTTAAGCAATTACCCCCATAAAAAAAGTGCCCATTTTACTGTTTTTGTTTAAAGTGTCTAATTCTTATAGCAAAGAGTATCCAACATGTCGACATGGTTTGAGAGAAAACTTGTCTTTTCTTTCGGCTGTTATCAACTATTTGGTTTTTGCTAGCTGTTTTTTGTGATATTTCACAAAACATTTTTTAAAATTTATGTAAAGTGCCACATGAAAATCGTCATTATGGCTAATCAAGATTTTATAAGCCGCTGTTTGATTTTTAGGGTATCTACGTGCTGCACGTTTCTTGTTTTTATTTTTGAACCGCACTATGTTCTTATTTTTGGTTTTTGTTTTTAGCAATAAAATCATATTCTATGTAGCTATGACCGCAAGTATATAAGTTAGACAAAACTGCGTAAAATGTCAGCCACCAGACAAAGCTTTCAACAAACCAGTTGAAAAATGCTGTTTAGCCTTGCTTTAGCGGCATTTCACAGCCCTTTTGGTGGTAAATTGCAAGGGTTTGTGCTATACTATATTTTATATGTAAATTATCTTAAGGATCCGAGGGAACGCTAAGTGGAAATTTTGAAACCGGAACAGTATGCCGAAGCGGAAGCCTTTGTGGCTGCCCACCCGAACGGCAGCTTTATGCAAAGCCCCGCATGGGCCAAGGTAAAACCGAACTGGAAACACGAAATCGTCGCAGTACGGGATGAAAACGGCGCACTGCGCGGCACCATGAGCATTCTGATTATGCCTATGGGCCCCGGCGCATTGATGTACGCCCCGCGCGGCCCGGTGTGTGATTATGACGACAAGGCATTGATTGCCGAACTGCTGGAGGGTGCTGCCGCTGTGGCCAAGCAGTACCATGCCCATATTTTAAAAATGGACCCCTATCTTTACGAAGGCGACGAAAAGCACATTGAGCTTTTCCGCTCTTTGGGTTGTGATTTTACACCCGATGCCTCGTTTAAAGATACGATTCAGCCTCGCTACAACTATATGTTACCTTATATCAAAGGCCTCACTGAAGAGGAGCTGCTGGCAAAATTTGCCCGCGAAACCCGCTATTATATCCGCTACGCACCCAAGCAGGGCGTTGTTTGCCGCCATGGCATGGAATGCCTAGACGACTTTTACAAGGTGTACAGCGAAACCGGCGAACGCCAAGGCTTTTCGATTCGTCCGAGGTCCTATCTTCAGGGCTTTTTGGATGCCTTTCCTGAAGCAGCACGGCTTTATATGTGCTATTCACCGGACGGCGAGCCCATCTGCGGCGGCCTTTCGGTCAACTACGCCGGCCGCACTGCTCACGTTTACGGGTGCAGCAGTGACGACCATTCTCTGCGCCGCCTGCGCGCCACTTATATGCTCCAATGGGAGATGATGAAGTGGGCACTTTCCACCGGCTGCCATGTGTACGACATGCAGGGTGTCGCCATTACTCCAGAAGACAGCGAAGCACTCTACAACGTACTCGGCTTTAAGCAAAACTTCACAGGCGAAATTGTCACCACGGTGGGCGAGTTCCGCATTGTTTACAATGCCGCTGTAAACGCCGCACTAGAAACGGCACTGAAAGTACGCAGCAAGTTGCGCCACCACTAAACGCTCAGCGCATCTCGCTGGCAGGTGCCATTTATAACCTCACCACTGCAAAGTCTGTTTTCACCGGCAGCTGCTGTTCTTGTTTGGTGCAGCTGCCGTGTGCTTTGCGGGGCCAATTGCCCCGCTTACATTTTCTGCCCGTCTTGGCGGGAGGTTTTCTTTTCACGCTCTGGTACAGAGCAATTACACTACACAAATTAATTCGGCAGGCTCATTCGTCTGCCGGAGGAGGAAAACAATATGGAAAAGAAAAAATATTACATCACAACCCCGATTTACTACCCCTCGGACAAGCTGCACATCGGCCACAGCTACACCACGGTTGCCTGTGACGCACTGGCCCGCTACAAGCGGATGCAGGGCTACGACGTTATGTTTTTGACCGGCACCGATGAGCATGGCCAGAAAATTCAGGACAAGGCCGCTGACAAAGGCGTGACCCCGCAGCAGTATGTGGATGACATCGTCGCGGGCATCAAAGAGCTGTGGAAGCTGATGAACATCAGCAACGACCGCTTTGTGCGCACCACCGACGAATACCATGTCAAAACCGTACAGAAGATCTTCAAAAAGCTGTACGACCAGGGCGACATTTATAAAAGCGTTTACAAGGGCCACTACTGCAAACCCTGTGAGAGCTTTTGGACCGACAGCCAGCTGGTTGACGGCAAATGCCCCGATTGTGGCCGTGAAGTTTACGACGCAGAAGAAGAGGCCTACTTCTTTAAAATCAGCAATTACTCGGACCGTCTGCTGAAGCTGTATCAGGAAAACCCGCAGTTTATCCAGCCGGAAAGCCGCAAAAACGAGATGATCAGCTTTATTGAGCAAGGCCTGCAGGATACCTGTGTTTCCCGCACCAGCGTAAAATGGGGCATCCCGGTGGACTTCGACCCGAACCACACCGTATACGTCTGGATTGACGCGCTCTCCAACTACATCTCGGCACTCGGCTATGAAAATGATGCTTATAATGACTATGCCAACTACTGGCCGGCTGACCTGCATATGGTAGGCAAAGAAATTCTGCGCTTCCATACCATCATCTGGCCCGCTATGCTCATGGCACTGGATCTGCCGCTGCCCTCTCGCGTCTTCGGTCACGGCTGGGTACTCATCGACGGCGGCAAAATGAGCAAATCCAAAGGCAATATTGTGGATCCGGTCGTGCTTTGCGACCGTTATGGCGTAGATGCCATCCGCTACTTCCTGCTGCGTGATATTCCGTTCGGCAACGACGGCGTATTTACCAACGAAGCACTGATCAATCGTATCAATGCCGACCTTGCGAACGACCTTGGCAACCTGCTCTCCCGCACCACTGCAATGGTGAAAAAATACTTTGGCGGCACCCTGCCCGCAGAGCGCCAGCCCGAAGCACTGGATAAAGAGCTGATTTCGCTTTGTGAAGCATTGCCCGAAACCGTTACTGCCTGCATGGACAAACTGCTGCTGCCCCAGGCACTGCAAGAAATCTTTAAGGCAATTCAGCGTGCCAACAAATATATCGACGAAACGATGCCGTGGGCACTGGCAAAAGACCCGGCAAACAACGCCCGTCTTGCAACTGTGCTTTACAATTTGTGCGAAGTGCTGCGCTATGCCGCGGTACTGCTCACTCCGTTTTTGCCGACCACCGGCCCGAAGATTGCCGCACAGCTTGGTGCACCGGAAGATGTTCTCAGCTTTGACACCCTTTCTAAATTCGGCATGCTGCCCGCTACCCTTACCGTAGCTGGCGGCGACCCGCTCTTCCCGCGTATTGACGCTGCGAAAGAGCTGGCCGAGCTGGAAGCACAGAAAAAAGCACAGGAAGAGGCTGCAAAAGCCGCTGCCCCGGCACCGACTGCGCCCGTTTCTGCTGAGCCTATCGAGCATCTGCCGGAAATCACAATTGATGACTTCTGCAAATGCGAGCTGCGCGTTGCGAAAGTGCTCACCTGTGAGCAGATGAAAGAAAGCAAAAAGCTGCTGAAGTTCACCCTGTTTGACGGTGAGCGCGAGCGCATGATTCTTTCCGGCATTGCCAAATGGTACAAGCCGGAAGATCTGATTGGTAAACACGTCGGTATTGTGGCAAACCTTGCCCCGCGCCCGATGATGAAAGGCCAGTACGTTTCGGAAGGCATGATTATGGCTGCCGACACCGCTGATGGCGGCGCTTCGGTCGTTTTCTTCCCCGAAAGCGTTGCTCCTGGTTCTGCGATTCATTAAACTTTGTTCAGCGCCTGCCCCGTTTGGTTTGGGCGGGCGCTGATTGTTTTTACAGCACACAAACACCCCTTCTGGCTCTGATTGCATTTGTTGTGCGCTGTATCTTTTTCACTTTTCCAGAAAGGAAGAGGCACTTTTATGCCACAAATTTTTGATACACACACCCATTATCTTGCTCAGCAGTTCGATGCGGATCGTGATGCCTTACTTGCTGCATTGCCGCAAAATGGTGTAGGGCTCGTTGTGGATTGCGCTACCGATTTTGAATCCAGCGAAAAGGTCATCGCTCTCTGCGAAAAATATCCGCATATTTATGGGGCACTGGGCATTCACCCGGAAAGTATTATTGAGGAGGATGCCTCTACCCGGGCATGCTTTGGCGGCGACTGGCGCGCAGAAATGGCTGCGATTCGTCCACTTTACGAGCACCCCAAAGTGGTGGCGATCGGCGAATGCGGGCTCGACTATTACTGGCCGATTCCCAAAGACGAGCAACTGGCTTTGTTTGAAGCCGAGCTGCGGCTTGCGCTGGAACTGGATAAGCCGATTATTGTGCATGACCGCGAGGCGCACGGCGACACTTATGCATTGCTGAAAAAATATCGTCCCAAAGGAGTAGTGCATTGCTACTCCGGCAGTGCAGATGATGCCAAATGGCTCACTGCGCAGGGGCTGTACATTGGATTTGGCGGCGTCGTTACCTTCAAAAACGCACGCAAAACCATCGAAGCCGCTGCGGCTGTGCCGCTGGATAAGATGCTGATAGAAACAGATTGCCCCTATATGGCGCCGGTGCCCTATCGCGGCAAACGCTGCGACTCCACCCTGCTGACCTATGTGGCACAAAAGCTTGCCGAAATCAAAAATGTGGGTTCGGACGAAATACTTACCCGCACCTTTGAAAACGGTAAAGTGCTGTTTGGCATCGATTAATTGTTAGAATTGGCTCGCGCATAAATTCGTCAACCATATTTTAAATTAAGGTTGACATTTTGTTTTTTCTTGTTATAATAAATCTGTAATTACAAATAAACAGTGGAGGCCTCCGCTATGACAACCAAAGAAGCGTTACTTTTGCAGCTACTCGAGCATCGAGATAGTTTTCTTTCCGGCGCCGCGATTGCCGCCGAACTTGGCGTTTCGCGCAATGCCGTGCATAAAGCAGCCAACGAGCTGCGAGAAAAAGGCGTACTCATGGACGCTGCCGTTACCAAAGGCTACCGCCTTGCACCTCAGGCGGACGTGCTTTCGGCAGATTACATTAAAAAGCAATTGGGGTTAGATGATTGGAAGATTCAATGCTTTGATGCAGTGGACTCTACCAATCAGGTCGCGAAAGAGCTGGCCCTAAATGGTGAACCAGGCCCTGTCGCGATTATTTCGGCAGAACAAACTGCTGGCCGCGGCCGCCGTGGTCGGGTGTTCCACTCACCCAAACACGGCCTTTACCTCACCATGCTGGTGCGCCCCAGGGCGCTTGCTTCTGCTGACGGCGGGCTTGCAACGACCGCCGCCGCAGTAGCCGTCTGTGGCACCCTTGCAGACCGTGCAGGCATTGATGCCGGCATTAAATGGGTTAACGACGTCTTCATCGACGGCAAAAAAGTTTGCGGCATTCTTACCGAAGCCGGTACCGATATGGAAACCGGAGACGTAGACTGGATGGCTGTTGGCATCGGACTGAACCTGACCGCCCCCGAAGGCGGCTGGCCGGAAGAGCTGCGCCAGATTGCCGGCGAGATTTTTAAAGAAGGCCATCAGACGCTTTTCTCTAACGAAATTGCTATCGAGATTATTCGCCGTTTTGCCGCAATGCTGCCAGCGCTCGGCCAAAAAGGCTTTTTGCCCGAGTATCGCCGCCGCAGCATTCTGCCCGGCAAAAAAATTATGGTACTGCCCAATGGCCGCGATCCTTACCCTGCAACGGCAATTGAGATTGACGATGAATGCCGTCTTGTGGTAGAGTTGCCAGACGGTACCCGTGAAGCTTTGTTGACCGGCGAAGTGTCGACACGGCTCGAATAGCATCAAAAGCGCTTCTTTGATACTACAATTTGTATTATTGGAGAATATTATGACTAAATCTAAAACCAAAGATCTTGTTTTGGCAGGTCTGCTTGCTGCGGTAATCGCAGTGCTTGCACAGATTTCTCTGCCCATCGGCCCTGTGCCGTTCACCTTGGCGGTGCTTGGGGTCTTCCTCACCGGCCTGCTGCTCACCCCGGGCTGGGCAATGGCTTCCATTGCTGTTTACCTGGTCATCGGCGCCATCGGTCTGCCGGTATTCTCTGGTTTTTCTGGCGGCCCCGCCGTGCTGGTCGGCCCCACTGGCGGCTATCTTGTCGGCTACTTTTTTATGGCTCTTCTGCCCTCGCTTGCGGTAAAAAAACAACTGCCCACCTGGGCGATTGCCGTGGCTACCCTATTGGGCCTTGTCTGCTGCTACGCACTAGGCACCGCATGGTTTATGTTCCTTACCGGTAACGGCCTTGCGGCCAGCCTTGCAATGTGTGTCACTCCGTTTCTGATTCCCGACTTTGTAAAAGTTGCAGCTGCGGTAGCACTTTCCGGTGCGCTGCGCAAACGCATGGCACATATCTAATACACAAAACAAAAACCCCTTGCAGTGTAAAACTGCAAGGGGTTTTATTTATTCGTGTTTTACAATTGCTTGGCAGGTTTGGTACCATTCGCAGCTTGCGCAAACGGTTGAAAACTCTCCCGCGGCTAAAATTCGGCTGTCCACCAATGCGGCAAACTCGCTCCATTTTAAAGTATCCCCGGGCTGCAGGCCACAAAGCCGAAGTACTTCACCGTCAAACTTTCGCACCTTGGCAGCGCTTTCACATTCGGTTTTGTTGTGCGGGCAGGCCGCACATAGCACATCTTCGCCCTTTGCCAGCGTAAAGAACGGATCTTCCTGTGCAAGGCGTGCAATTACCGTTTTCATATTGGCTGTAAAAGCTTCGCTATAGCCCTTGCCCACAAAATTGTGGATGCAAAGCCCGTGGTGAGGCCGCAACATCAAGTTCATTAGTCGATAACCTTAATGCTGGTAATCTTAGGCTGGTCTTCTGCGGCTACTGTGCCGTTGCCGTCCTGTACCGGGGTATCTTTGCAGATTTGATCAATGACTTCCATGCCCTCGGTGACATGACCGAATGCAGCGTACTGACCATCCAGGAAGGTGCTGTCTTCGTGTACAATAAAGAACTGGCTCGAAGCGCTGTCCGGGGTCTGTGCACGCGCCATCGAAATAACGCCTCTCAGATGCGAAATTTTATTTTCAACACCGTTCTGGCTAAACTCGCCTTTGATGTTTTTGTCCGAGCCACCGGTGCCATTGCCCTTCGGGTCGCCGCCCTGTGCCATAAACCCACTGATGACGCGGTGGAAAGTAAGACCATCATAGAAGCCACCTTTTGCAAGATTTACAAAGTTGGTCACCGTGATGGGGGCAGTATCAGCATCAAGCTCCAGCTTAATGGTGCCGTAATTTTCTACTTCAATTTCAGCATGGTGCAGGCCGGTCAGCAATTCTTCCGTTGCAGCGCTACCCGATGCAGAAGATGCCGTAGAGGAATCGGCTTTTTTGCCGCAGCCCGAAAAGGCAGAGAGTGCCACTACCGCGCAAAGCGCAAGGGCAAATACTTTTTTCATAATTTTGTGTTCCTTTCTGTGGAAAGTTGCAAAATACGTACCGCTGTTTACGGCACTTGTTTTAGTATAGCATACCCGTGCCCGGCTGGGCTAGACAGCGGTGTGAAAAGCTTGTGAAAATCTTTCGCCTTTCTTTTGCAGCTATGGCGTGTCTTGTCCGCACTTCGATTGATTTTGACATGCTCTTATCTAAACTGCGCAAGCGCAAAGCGGAACATCTTGTTTTTTGCATATCTCTGTTTTAGCCCAACCAATGGCCTATTGGGCCTTTTATGGCTTAATGCTGCTGCGGATAATGCTTATTCATATTTAAAAATCACTCCGCCATAAACTTTATATATATTGCTTTAATTTGTTTTTTGTGTTTCTAGCGGCATTGTAGTTTTTCTTTAGCCAATCAGCAATAAAACAAAAATCATTTATTTTTAGCGGTTTTTTCTCTATTTTTAAACGTTTTATAATAAATATTCATAATTTTTCACTTTTCCACAGCATCACTTTATGGTACAATATTCTTAAATATTTTTCCGGGCGAGGCTTTCCCCCTCTCTCGCTGTACCTTAAAAATTTCAGAAACAACAACAACTTGGAGGCTTTATGGCAAACACCAACAGTTCCTTCCCCCCTGCTGGAAAAACCGTATGGCATATTTGCAACGGTACCGCAGCTGTGCTGGCAATTGTGGGTTTCCTGCTGGATACCCCGCGCAATATTCTGCATGGCATTTACACTTATGTACATACCCCGGATATTCTCGTTACCGACTATTTCGTCATCGGTTCACCCGGTGCGGCTTTTGTAAATGCATCTATCGTCATGTTTATCTCTATTGCACTGCTTTGGTTCTGCAAAACACCCTTTACGGGGGGCGCTATTTCTCGCTGCTTTTTGATGGCGGGCTTTGCGCTTTTCGGCAAAAACCCAATTAATATTTTGCCGTTTTTTCTGGGCGTGTGGATCTACTGTAAAATTCGCAAACTGCCGATGGGCAACTACACCGCTGCGGCACTTTACGCCTCAGCACTTGCGCCCATCGTCAGCGATATGATGAACCGACCCGAGATTCCCTCGTACTGGGCACGTTTTCTGCTTGCGGTTATCGTCGGCGCGCTGATCAGCTACATCATGATTCCCGTGGCGGAGCACTCTTTCTCTGCGCATATGGGCTATACTCTTTTCAACTACGGCTTCGCTGGCGGGTTAATCGCGCTGGTTTTTGCCTCCATTATGAAATCCCTCGGCAACCCCATCGACACCGTCAGCATCTGGCAGACCGGCATCGACCCGTTTATCTTTTCTTTCCTGGTCGCCATCTGCCTTGGGCTCATTGTCACCGGCCTTCGTTATTCCGATTGGTCGTTTCAGCCCTTTATCAAGCTAATGCGCCGTACCGGCCGCGCCCCGTCTGACTTCATCACCTCCGACGGCATCGGTGCTACTTTTGTAAACATGGGCATCGTCGGCCTTATCTGCATCGCTTACATCGTTGCCATCGGCGGCGACCTGAACGGCCCTGTCATCGGTGCCATTCTTACCTGCGTGGGCTTTGCTTCCTGCGGTTTGCATCCGCGCAATGTTGTGCCTATCATTTCCGGCGTGTTTTTGATGTCACTTTTCATTACTTCCGGTACTGCCGACCCTTCAATGCAGCTTGCCGCTCTGTTCGGCACCGCACTTGCCCCTATTGCCGGGCAGTTTGGCTGGGTTTATGGCATCGTTGCCGGTATGCTGCACACCGCGCTCGTGCTTGTGCTGGCAGCGCCCTGCGGCGGTTACAACCTGTACAACAACGGTTTTTCCGCTGGTCTCATCGCGCTTATTATGATTGGTTTCATTCAGGGTTTTTCTCCGAAATGGCACCACGACGCAGAAGAGGTGTAACCTTTTTATTTGCTTTTTGCAACTTTTGCTGTTTTAACGCATAAGATATTCTGTGAACAAAGGCGTTCGCCCCAGCTTTTGGGGCGTGCGCCTTTTATTTTTGCAGATGAGGTGGAGCTATGTGCGGAATTGCCGGATTTTGTAACTTTGAACAGGATTTTACCAAAGAACGTCCCCGCTGGACCGATGCCTTGGTTGCCATGCGGGAAGCCATCGCTCACCGGGGCAGCGACCAAACCGGAGAATACTTACAGCCGCATCTGGGTTTTGCCCATACGCGGCTTTCTATTCGTGATATTGCCGGGGGCGCACAGCCTATGGTACGCAATGCCGGCGATGCAGTGTATGCGATTGTCTATAATGGCGAGGTGTATAACACCGATGAGCTGAAACCCGATTTAGAACGTGCCGGATACCGTTTTGAAACCACCACCGACACCGAGGTCATCCTTTATGCCTATATGGAATATGGCCCCGATTTTGTCACCAGGCTCAACGGCATTTTTGCTTTTGCTATTTGGGATGGGCAGCAACAGTGCTTGCTGCTGTATCGTGACCGGCTGGGTGTGAAACCCTTTTTTTACACGATTCAAAATGGCACCCTTATTTTCGGCTCCGAACTGAAAGCTTTGTTTGCCCACCCTGCAGTTACCCCCGAAGCAGATGAAAACAGCTTTCGCGAAGTTTTCGGTATTGGTCCCGCGCGCACCCCGGGCTGTGGTGTGTTTAAAGGAATTCACGAGCTGCACCCCGCCAGCTGTGCTATTTTTAGCCGAGACGGATTTTCGGAATCCGTTTACTGGGAGCTAAAGGCACAGGAGCATCAAGACAGCTATGCGCAAACGGTGGAAAAAGTTTCGTACCTTGTGCGGGACGCAATTACGCGCCAGATGGTGGCTGATGTGCCGGTTTGCAGCTTTCTCTCTGGCGGCATTGATTCCAGCATTGTGACCGCCGTGGCTTCTCAAGTGCTTGCAAAAAGTGGGGGCAAGCTGAACACGTTTTCTTTCGACTTTGCTGGCAACGATGAGAACTTTCACGCAAACGCCTTCCAACCGGAGCGCGACCGCCCTTATGTAGACAAAATGCTTACCGCATATGACCTTAACCACACTTATCTTGAGTGCGACGAATACAAACTGGTCGACTTACTGTATGATGCTGTGCGGGCCAAAGATCTGCCCGGCATGACCGATATTGACGGTTCGCTGCTGTATTTCTGCAAGCTGGTAAAGCAACACAACAAAGTCGCGCTTACCGGCGAATGTGCAGACGAGATTTTTGGCGGCTATCCGTGGTTTTACCGCAGCGAGCTGCTTTACGCAGACGGCTTTCCCTGGTCGAGCGATCTTTCTGCGCGCACCGCGCTGCTGAATATGGAAACCCTTCAGCGGTTGGATCTCGGCAGTTATTCCCGCGCAAAATACGAAGAATCACTTGCTATGATGCCGCATCTGAATGGCGAAAACGCCGAACAAAAGCGCCGCCGCGAGGTGAGCTATCTGAACATTCGATGGTTCATGCAAACCCTGCTGGACCGTATGGACCGCACCAGTATGGCTTGCGGATTGGAAGCGCGGGTGCCGTTTGCCGATCATCGCATTGTAGAGTATCTTTATAATGTACCCTGGGAGATGAAATACCAAAACGGTGTAGAAAAAGCACTGCTGCGTGATGCTTGCGGCGGGCTGCTGCCACCCGAGCTGATGCACCGCAAAAAAAGCCCTTACCCGAAAACCTATAGTCCACAGTATGAAAAATTGCTGGTACAAAGGGTTACTGCCATGTTGCAAGACCCCAACGCACCGGTAATGGCATTGCTTGACTGCGGCAAGACAGAGCAGTTTTTACAAAGCCCGAAAGATTATGGTAAGCCCTGGTTTGGCCAATTGATGGCAGGGCCTCAGATGCTAGCCTATATTTTGCAGGTCAACGATTGGATGCAGCGCTACCATCTGGAACTGCGTTAACCTTATTACCCAAAAGCAACCGCATTGGCAGTTATCACCCCGCCAATGCGGTTGCTTTATTTTACTATGGCCGCCTTTTTGTATATGCTCACAGCCGGGCTACCGCAGCACGATGAATGGCTATCGGTTTAACGCTATGGCAGCTGCTTTTTAAATACCACTAAGTTGTCTGCCTTTTAAAACATATTGCTTTGTTAAGATTTTTCACGCGGCAAACAACCATTTCAAATCATTTGCTGAAAAATACTTTAATTTGACTTTTTGTTGGCTTGATAATCCCCCTGCAACATGCTATCATTTGCTTAAAAGCTAAACTTTTATCACAAAAAAAATATATATTTATCCTTTATTTTAGGCAACCCATACATAAATGCGGCTTTGCTTTCGTATGGTGCCGTTTTGCAGCTTGCCATTTTTGTGATGAAAAAGCAAAAAAATTGTTGGTTTTTAGCCAACCGGAGGTGCTGACATGGAGGGATTTCGTTTTCCTGAAAATTTCGCGCTCGGTGCAGCTTCCGCCGCTACTCAGGTAGACGGCGACTGCAAAGAGAGCAACTGGTACGATTGGTACCAAAAAGGGCACATCAAAGACGGTTCTGACCCTGATATTGCGACAATGCATCGCAAATATCTGCGAGAGGACACCGAATTAATGGCCGAGATGGGGATTCGGCACTATCGCTTTGGGATTGAGTGGGCGCGTATTGAACCGCGTGAAGGCGAATTTCAAGAATGCGAGTTTTTAAAAATTAGAGAAGAAATCGAGCTATTGCAGTCACATGGTATCGCCGTGCTGCTTACCATTCATCATTTTTCCAACCCTATCTGGTTTGAGCAACGCGGTGCCTTTTTAAGTGCAGATTGTGTCCCAATTTTTCTGCGGTTCACCAAAAAGGTAGTAGAAAATCTGGGCGATCTTGTCAGCGAATACATCACCATCAACGAGCCCAACGTGTATGCCGTCAGTGGCTATTTCGGCGGCGACTTCCCTCCGGGAGAGAACAGCATGTCTAAGACGCTAAAGGTGATAAAAACATTAGGCGAGTGCCACCGCCGCGCCTATGAGGTGATACATAAGCAGCGCGAAACAATGGGTTATACCGATACCAAAGTCGGTTTTGCACACCATATGCGCGCGTTTGCCCCTTACCATGCAGGTAACCCGTGGCATCGTTTGTGCTGTCGCATTTCTGAAAAAATGTTCCAGACTGATATCAGTAAAACCTACTTGCTGGGCACTGAAAAAGACCCCGGCCAATATGCTGATTTTCTGGCCATTAATTATTACGCACGCACAGCCTCCAAAGGCTTTGCAGACGGCACCTTTCCCGGAGCATCAGTCAACGACCTCGGGTGGGAGATTTACCCGGCTGGCATTGCGGAATGCTGTGCCAAACTGCACGCCCTTTTGCCGCAGCTGCCCATTTATATTACCGAAAACGGCACTGCCGACAACCACGACACCTTCCGCCGGCACTACCTCTACGACCACCTCAGAGCCCTTTGCGAAAGCGGCCTGCCTGTAACCCGGTATTACCACTGGTGCTTTGTGGATAACTTTGAATGGCTGGAGGGCTTTACCGCACGTTTTGGCCTTGTGGAGCTGAACACCAAAACGATGGAGCGCACCATCAAACAGAGCGGCGAGTTTTATCGCCAAATGATAGCATACCACGGCGTAAGCGAAGAAATGGCAGTCGAAGCCGAAAAAGAGGTGTATCCGCATGCCTGAAACACTGTGGTGGA
Organism: Pygmaiobacter massiliensis; assembly: GCF_900199435.1. Lineage (GTDB taxonomy): Bacteria > Bacillota > Clostridia > Oscillospirales > Ruminococcaceae > Pygmaiobacter > Pygmaiobacter massiliensis. Next base: position 673,268 of record NZ_OAML01000003.1, on the reverse strand, counting down.
AGCAGCGCGTCATCTATCAAATTTATCCGATGAGCTTTTGTGATTCCAACGGAGACGGCATCGGTGACCTGCGCGGTATTCTTTCCAAACTCGATTACTTGAAAAGCTTAGGGGTAGGCGCGCTTTGGCTTTCTCCTGTTTACTGCTCGCCCAACGAAGATAATGGCTATGACATCAGCGACTACTGCAACATTCATGAGAATTACGGCACCCTTGCCGATATGGATGAGCTGATTGCAGAAGCTGCCCAGCGGGATATCAAGATTATCATGGATCTTGTCATCAACCATACCTCCAACCAGCACGAATGGTTTCAAAAAAGCCGCCGACGCATTGCCCCTTACACCGATTATTATATCTGGCAAAAGGGCGAGCCCGGCAAAAAGCCCTCTAACTGGGGCAGCTTTTTTGGAGAAGACTGCTGGGAGTACGACGAACTGCGCGGCGAATATTACCTGCACCTTTTTGCAAAGGGCCAGCCGGATCTCAATTACCACAACGATGCCGTTATTGAAGCGGTAGAAAATGTGATGCGCTTTTGGCTTGCGCGTGGAGTAGCCGGATTCCGCTGTGATGTTATCAACATCCTCTATAAAGATTCGTTAAAAAACGGGCGTTGGAAGCCTGCCCTTACAGGAAGTGAGCATTATATCTCCACAAACGGCACGCATCAATTGCTTAATCGTTTCCGCCGCGAGGTATTTGAGCCTTACGACTGCTACACGGTCGGTGAAACGGTGTTTGTTACGCCGCAAATGGCGGACGATTTGGTCAATCCTTCTCGGGCAGAATTGGACTGTGTCTTCTCTTTTGAGCATATGGAAACCGACTGCCATTTTGTAAAGTGGTTTTTGCGCAAATTTTCGCCAGATCGCTTTTTTGATACGCTGACCAAATGGCAGACCTCGCTGGACTGGAACACCGTCTATTTTGAAAACCATGACCAGCCCCGCAGTGTTTCCCGCTTTGGGGACGACGGTGCATTCCACAACCAAAGTGCGAAAGCGCTTGCCACGTTGTTGCTTACCTTGCGCGGCACTCCGTTTCTTTTCGAGGGCCAGGAAATCGGCATGACAAACTTCGACTATCCCGATATGGAGAAAGTACGCGACGTGGAATCCATCAATATCTGGAATCTGACCGGTCGGCTGCACCTACCGCAGTCTTTGCGCTGGAAGATGATAAAAACAAAAAGTCGTGACAACGCACGCACCCCGATGCAGTGGAATGATACTGTAAATGGCGGTTTTTCTACCGGTACGCCCTGGCTTTCGGTCAACGGTAACTATCCGCTGTTTAATGTGGAGCAGCAGCTTCGCGACGAAGGCTCGGTGCTGCAGTATTATCAGGCGCTTATTGCCTACCGCAACCAAAGCCCGGTATTGCAGGCTGGCAGCTTTGCGCCGCTATACCGACAAAATGGTGTATATGCTTACGCTCGCACTTTTGAAGGCGAAACACTGCGTGTTGTGATAAACCTCACCGCTGAAGCAAAACCTTCGCCTTTTGAGGGCAAGGCGATATTCTCCAGCTATAACAAAGCAGAAGTGGACGGCACCCTTGCGCCGTACGAAGCTGCAATACTGAGGGGGTGAGTGTTTGCAGTACATTACACAAGCAGAAAAATTGTTTTTACTGCGCACCGACGAAACAGCTTACCTGCTGCTTATCAATGAATATGGGCATCCTGAACATCTGCACTATGGTACGCCGGTAGCACTGGCCGATGCAGCGGCACTGCGGTATAAGCGCACGATGCCATATGGTGCCGAAGTGCTGTATGCCGAAGATGACCCGACCTATTGTTTGGATAATCTGCCGCTGGAATGGTCAGGCATCGGCAAGGGAGATTTTCGGGTTTCGCCCATTGAACTGGAGCTACCGGACGGCTCGTACACCTGCGACTTTGTATTTCAATGTGCCAAACTGCAGCCCGGCGCCCGTGGGGCAGCAACGCTGCCGGGTGCTTACGCCGAAGAAAGTGCAGACGCTGAAACGCTGGTGCTTACTTTAAAAGAAAAGGTATTCGCGCTGCAACTGGAGCTTATCTACACCGTATACCCGCATGAAAACGTAATCACTCGCAGTAGCGTATTACATAGCCAAGAGGCAAGCCCAGTCAGGATACGGCGGATGATGAGCCAGCTGCTCGATTTGCCGAATGACGGCTACCGGCTGGTTACATTGGATGGGGACTGGATTCAAGAAGCACACCGGCACGATCGGGCGCTGATGCCCGGCTGTTTTGTGAACGAAAGTACCACCGGCAATTCCTCTAACCGGCATAACCCCGGCGTGATGCTTGCCGCCCCCACTGCCTGTGAAGACAGCGGTAACGTATATGGCTTTAACCTTATTTACAGCGGCAACCATTACACTGCGGTCGAGCTCTCGCCCCGCAACATGGTGCGTATTGTCTCCGGCATTAACCCGCTTTGCTTTTGCTGGCAACTGGTCCAGGGCGAAACATTTGAAACACCCGAAGCGGTACTTACTTTTTCGTCCCATGGCTTTAATGGAATGAGCCATAATTTCCACGAATTTATTCTCCACCGTATTCTGCGCGGAGACTGGAAAGCAAAAGACCGCCCTGTGCTTTTGAACAACTGGGAAGCCCATTTTTTTGATTTCACCCGCCGCAAGCTGTTACGTCTGGCCCGGCGGGCAAAAAAGCTGGGCGTAGAACTTTTTGTGCTGGATGACGGCTGGTTTGGGGCGCGCAACAGCGACCACGCTGGTCTCGGAGATTATACGGTCAACCGAAAAAAGCTAAGAGATGGCATCGAGGGCCTAGCCCAACGAATTAATGCGTTAGGGATGCAGTTTGGGTTGTGGTTTGAACCAGAGTCAATTAACACCGACAGCGAGCTGTACCGTAACCACCCGGAATACGCAATGCAGCTGCCAAGGCGCACCCCCGCATTGGGCCGCAATCAGTTGTTACTGAACCTTGCAAATCCTGCTGTGCGAGATTACATTGTAGAAAACGTCAGCAGTATTTTGGATCGCGCGAACATTACTTATGTGAAATGGGATATGAACCGTCACATGAGCGATATGTACTCTGCGGTTTGCCCAGCCGGAGAGCTTTATCATCGGTACATCTTAGGTCTTTACGAGGTACTGGAGCGCATTTTCCGGCCTCGGCCGCATATTCTGCTCGAAAGCTGCGCTTCCGGCGGCAACCGGTTTGACTTGGGTATGCTTTGCTATTCGCAGCAAATATGGGCATCCGACAACACAGACCCCATAGAACGGCTAAAAATACAGAAGGGCTTTTCGTATTTCTATCCCCCCGTTTGCATGGGGGCTCATGTTTCACAATCTCCTCATCAGCAGACGCTGCGCTCTACCCCGCTTTCTACCCGGTTTAATGTTGCGGCATTCGGGGCACTGGGGTATGAGCTGGACCTCGCGGAGCTTTCGCCGATCGAGCATCGGCAAATCAAAGAACAGATTTCATTTTATAAGCAGGTTCGGCACACCTTGCAGTTTGGGCGGTTCTACCGTTACCAGCTGCCTGAGATAAACAAAGATGTTTTCCTTGCAGTTGCGCCGGACCAATCCCATGCGGTACTCAGCTTTGTACAAACCCTTGCCACAGCCGGCGACAGCAACGATGTGCTGCGGGTCAAAGGCTTAGACGCCAACGCATGTTACCGGCTAACCGCCGTGCCACAAAAGGTATCGCTCGCACGGTTTGGTGGACTGCTGAAGCACATTATGCCATTTACACTGCGGGCAGACGGCTTTATTTTGCGCACTGCAAATCGCGTGCACGCGCTGCCCGATGGTCCGTTCTCGCTTTGTACCAGCGGTGCTGCGCTGCAAAGCGGTGTTGGACTGAATGACCAGTTCATCGGCACCGGATACCACAAGGATTTGCGACTATGGGGAGATTTCGGTTCTCAACTTTACGTTGTAGAGCTTGAGCAAGAGGAGGAAGCAGAATGACGAAACTGGACAGACGGAATATGATCTTTTTTGGTCTCGGCACCGTCGGTCGGGATATGTTCTATGCGCTCGAGGCGAACGCGCTGATTTATTATCTTTCGAATGTGATGCAGCTGCCCATTGGGGTTTTTGTGGCAACTAGCCTGGTTTTCACTGTGCTGCGGGTGTTTGATGCACTCAATGATCCTTTTATGGGGCTGCTGGTAGACAACTGCCGCTCCAAACATGGAAAATTCAAACCACCAATGCTGTTTGGCGCACTGGCAGGCGCCGCCTGCTATCTTGTACTTTTTACTGATTTTGGCCTGCGTAACTACTGGTTTGTGGCCATCTTTGCTATTGCTTACATCCTTTGGGATATTTTCTATGGGCTCAATGATATTGCCTATTGGTCGATGCTTCCTTCGCTGAGTGTAGACCAGAAAGTACGCGAAAACATGGGCGCTTTTGCCCGCATCTGCGCAAACATCGGTATGTTTGCCATTATGGTAGGCTGGGAGCCGATTACCCGCGGCCTTGGCAACACCCCAAAGGCATGGTTCCTCGTTGCGCTCACCGTAACGGTGCTGATGCTGCTGTTCCAGCTGTTCACTCTTCTGGGTGTTAAAGAAAAAACCACAATGTTTAAAGAAGAAGAGAAAACTTCTTTGCGTGATATGTGGGTGGTTATCGGTAAAAACGATCAACTGCTTTGGACAGCACTCTCCATGTCTCTGTTCACCATCGGCTATATGACAACCACGACTTTCTCTATCTACTATATGCAGTACGTTTTTGGCAACAAGGATATGTACGCTGTGCTCGCGGCTGTGGTTGGTGTAGCCCAACTTTCCGCCCTTACGGTTTTCCCCTTCTTTTCGAAGCGTCTCCCGCGCGAAAAGCTGTACCTTTACTCTACTTTTTTGGTCATCGCGGGGTATCTGGTATTCTTCTTTGCAGACCAAAGCCTTGCACTAGTGGTAGTGGCAGCGCTGCTGCTCTTTGTCGGCGAAGCTTTTATTCAACTGCTGATGCTGATGTTCTTAGAAGACACCATCGAATATGGGCAATGGAAATTACATAAGCGCAACGAGAGCATTACCCTTTCGGTACAGCCATTCATCAATAAAATCGGCGGTGCAGTATCCATGGGCTTTGTCAGCTTGGCGCTGGTTTGGGCCGGCATCAAAACCGGAGACACTGCCGCAGTTGCAATTGACGACGGCGGCAAATTAATCATTAAACTCGTAATGCTGCTTTTACCGCTTGTCTTTATTGTTACCGGCTACCTTATCTATCGCTTTAAATTTAAAATCAATAAAGAGATGTACGACCGCATTCTAGCTGATCTGCACGAACGCGGCGAGCTGAACCTTGACGCAAAGGATACAGCGCCCAATGCGTAACGCAGCATCTTTATAGCAAACTTCTATTCCATCGGCTTGCACATCATACCGCGAGAAAACGCATCGTTTCATATCATCGAAAAAGCATAAAACAACTAAAGGCAGAAGCTGCAAATAACAGCTTCTGCCTTTAGTTTTGTATTTTGAATGCATCGTGCCGAAAGATTTAGATTTGAGCAGCTGCTTCCTGATCCAACACCAGGATAAAGTCCGGGTGCATTTGCAAAATAGAAGCTGGTACTTCTGGCGTAACTGGACCGAAAAAGGCTTTTTTCACAATATCCGCCTTATCTGCCCCATTGACAACCATCAATATTTTACGAGCCTGCATAATAGATTTGATGCCCATAGTATAAGCTTCGCGCGGCACATCTTCTTTGCTCTCAAAAAAGCGCTTGTTGGCTTCGATGGTGGATTCAGTCAATTCCACACAGTGGGTACCCAGCTCAAATGCTACGTTGGGTTCGTTAAACCCAATATGCCCATCTCGGCCCAGCCCCAGCAGCTGCAAATCAATACCGCCCAGCTCATGAATCACCGAATCATAGCCTTCGCAAACAGCCTGTGCATCTAAATTTGCACCATCTGGCAGGTGAACATGGGCCGGCTGAATATTGATATGATTAAAGAAGTTTTGGTGCATAAAGTACCAGTAGCTCTGCGGATTTTCTTTGCTGATGCCCCGGTACTCGTCTAAGTTTACTGTCGTGACCTCTGCAAAATCAAGATCCCCTTTTCGGTACCACTCAATCAGCTGTGCATAGGTGCCAAGCGGGGTACCGCCGGTGGCGAGGCCCAGTACGCAGTTTGGCTTCATAATCACCTGTGCTGAAATGATATTAGCCGCCTTGCGCGACATTTCGGTGTAGTCTTTTGCACGAATAATTTTCATAATTCCGTCTTTCCTCTCTGCTGTTTTTGACGAGGCTGTCGATTTTTTCTACTGTCGTCACAGCCATTCCTCACCCATGCAAGCGCGGGCAAATATCCTCTGCTCTGCTTTGGGCCTGCTTTTCGCAGCATCCTTTCCTCTGCGCACACAATAAGGAGGAATCAGTGCGCGCAGAGGAGAGGATTGCGCTCGTGCCTAACTTGCCAGCCGCTATCCAGTTCCGCTATCAGGCTGCAAATTTCAGATTATGTAGACCCATTTCATCTGCCTTGCAGTCATTTTCTTATTGCCGCCTAAGCGCGGCAAAATCGCACCGTTGTTTTTGCGGTGCGATTTTGCACTATTGTGACTTTGCAAGGCTTTGTGGGCCAAAAGCCATTTTAATATATTGTTTTATTTAAGCAGTTTATTGAACTCGTCAGCTACAAACTGAACCTTGGGTCCAATGACTACCTGCACACTGGATTTGCCCGGACGAATAACACCCGCGACACCGGCAGATTTAATCTTCTTTTCATCTACCAGCAAACGGTCTTTTACTTCAAGGCGCAGGCGGGTAATGCAGTTATCAGCAGTCTCGATATTTGCTGCGCCGCCGCAGCCTTCGAGAATGATTCTTGCCATACCGGTATAGTCGTTGTTGGCAAGCTCAATCTTCATCTCTGCCGCATCGTCATCGTCCTCACGCCCTGGTGTTTTGAGGTTAAACTTTGTAATGGCAAAGCGGAACACAAGATAGAATACCACAAAAGCAGCAAGGCCCAGCGGGAGAATGAGCCAGGTTTTTGCAGCTGCGGGCAGCTGTGCCGAGAAGATGAGGTCGGTAAGGCCTGCCGAGAAAGAGAAGCCCGCGCGGAAACCGAGCATGCCGGTAATAACGGTGAACACACCATAAAGCAGTGCATAAATCAGATACAGGCCGGGAGCAAGGAACATAAATGCGAACTCGAACGGCTCGGTGACGCCGCAGATAAATGCGCAAAGTGCAGCTGAACCAACAAGGCCGATGGCCAGTTTGCGTTTATTGGTTTTTGCACTCTGAATCATGGCGAGCGCGGCACCGGGGATACCGAACATCATGCAGGGGAAGAAGCCGGACATATACATACCAAGGCTCCAGGTGACATTGTTAGCGCCCGTAACGTCGCCTGCCCAGAAGTGGGTGAGGTCGCCGAGGCCAATTGTATCAAACCAGAATACGTTGTTAAGCGCGTGGTGCAAGCCGGTCGGGATAAGTAAACGGTTGAGGAATGCGTAGATGCCTGCGCCCACATAATCCAGGCTGACAATGCTCTTGCCTAGGGCAACGAGCGCACCAAACAGAATCGGCCAGACGAACAGCAGCACAACGGAAGCCAAAATCGAAACTACTGCAGTTACGATGGCAACGCTGCGTTTGCCGCTGAAGAACGCGAGAACATCCGGCAGCTTTGTGCTCTTAAACCGGTTATAGCAAGCGCCCGCAATCAAGCCAGCGATGATGCCAATAAACGGGTTCTGAATTTTGTTAAATGCAATGGTTGCGCTTTGATTTTCTGCAATTGCCGGGATGATGGTGGTGACAACACTGGTGCTGAGCAGAGTGGTCATCATCAACCAAGAAACGAGACCCGCAAGGCCTGCGGTGCCGTCGTGATCATCTGCCATGCCGACTGCGACACCCACCGCAAACAGCAAGGCCATGTTGTCGATCAAAGCGCCGCCCGCTTTTACCAAAAACAAACCTACTGTCGGCAAAAAGCCGACGATATCGCCGCCCTGCATGGTTGCCGGGCAAAGCGCATAGCCGAGACCCATTAAAATGCCGCACACCGGCAGGCACGATACGGGCAACATTAAAGATTTGCCCAATTTTTGCAAATAGCGCATCATAATATGACTTTCCTCCTTATTTTGTATAAACCTAAGAACCGCCGGCCCACAGCAGTTCATCGTTCCATTTTAAAGATTTGCCGCCAAAAATTCGCTGATAGCAGCCGCAGCCATCTCTTCGTCTATACCTTCGCAGGTAATGGTCAGCGGAGTATTTTGTTTTGCCGCCAGCTTCATCACTGCTAAAATCCGCTTGGCGTCCGCCTCATTTTCCGGCGTTGCCAGCCGAATATTACACGCAAACCCAGCAGCCAGCTTTGCAAGCTGGCCTGCCGGTCGGGCGTGAAGCCCGACTGGGTCGGTGAGAAGATGTGTGAACTGTTTCATACGCTATACCTCGCTTTCGCAAACCCGTTTACGCAGGGCAAGTACCTCGCCCGGGGCTACGGATAATTCGTCAAATCCCATTTTTAAAAAGCGTTCTGTCAACTGTGGGTCTGCAGCAAGCTCTCCGCAGATGCCTGCCCAAATGCCCGCTTTATGAGCACTTTCAGCAATATAGGCAAGCATATTCAGCACCGCGGGATGATGTGGATCGCAGTAAGGCATCACTGCCGCATTCTGCCGGTCTGCCGCCAGCAGATACTGAGTTAAATCGTTGGTTCCCACACTAAAAAAGTCCACCATCTGCGCAAGCTGCTCACTGCAAATTGCCGCCGCTGGCGTTTCTATCATTACGCCAATTTCCGGCTTACCATGGGCGATGCCCTGCGCAGTCAGCTCTGCTTCCACACTCTCGCAGATGCTGCGTGCTTTTTCCACTTCCCACGCCGATGCAATCATCGGAAACATGATGCTGACAGGGCCACCTGCCGCCGCCCGGTAGATGGCACGCAACCCGGTGCAAAAAACATCTTCTCGGCCAAGGCAAAACCGAATTCCACGCTCACCAAGTGCGGGGTTTTCTTCTTCTTTTAGTCCCAGATAATCCGCTCGCTTATCCGCACCGATATCAATCGTGCGGACAATGACCGGTTTTCCCTGCATCGTATCCACTACACTGCGGTACGCCGTGTAAAGTTCTTGTTCATTGGGGTAATCCTCGCGCCCCAGGTACAAAAACTCGCTGCGCAACAGCCCGATGCCTTCGGCATCCCCACACATTGCGGCTTTTGCATCTTCTACATTCCCGATATTGGCATAGATTCGTACTGTTTTGCCCGATTGAGTAACGCTCGGCTTGCCGCGCCATGCTTCCAGTTCCCGGACCTTTTGACTCTGCGCATTCCGGCAGGCATTCAGCGCTTTTATCGTTTGCTCGTCAGGGTCAAGCGTATAGGTTCCGGTAAATCCGTCCACCGCCATTTGCCGCCCTGCAAGCTCCGGAGAAAGTTCAATCTCTGTTTGCACAAGGGAAGGGATATTCAGCGTACGTGCCAGAATGGCCGTGTGGCTGTTGGTAGACCCTTGCTTTGTTACAAGCGCAAGAATATTCTCTCGGGGCAGCTGGATGGTTTCGCTGGGGCCCAAATCTTCTGCCAAAACAATTGCGGGCTCTGGCAAAGAAATAGCATCCTGATTGCTGAGAATTGCTGCCAGCCGACGGGCTATATCTTGAATGTCGGCTGCCCTGGCTTTCATATATTCATCGTCGAGCGCTGCAAATTCTGCGCTGCACTCTTTCCCTGCATCTAAAGCGGCCTGTGCAGCACTTGCGCCCTTTCGAATTTTCACCGTCACATTGTCCAAAAAATCTTGATCCTGCAACATCATCTGCTGCACCTCAAGAATCATGACCTGTTCTTCGCCCAGGTCCTTGCGGGCATGCTCGGCAAGCTGCTCTAACTGGGCATCTGCCTCTTTGCAGGCACGTGCGAAGCTCTCCTGCTCTTGCTGCGGGTCGCCGCTTCCCGTAGTATCTATAGGACGATTACGCTGCAAAAGGCATACCTTGCCTACCGCTATCCCTGCAAATGCCGGAATTCCTTTTCCCTGTTTCATAAGCCACGCCCTTTCCGCCACAAGGGCTTTATTTTTTCAACGTCATAACCGGCTCGCCCTCTGCGACAACGGTGCCGATGTGCGGGGTGATGGTTTTAAATTCGTCGCTGTTGCAGATAACCATGGGGGTGACCGTATCATAGCCTTCCGCAGCAATCGCTGCACGGTCAAACTCGATTAGGAGCTGCCCCTCTTTTACCACGTCGCCCGTTTTAGTGTGCACCGTAAAGTGCTTGCCTTTGAGGTTGACGGTATCAAGGCCTACGTGAATCAGCACCTCGGCGCCGAAATTCGCCTTTAAGCTGACGGCATGCCCGGTGTCAAACATCAAATCCACAACTGCGTCGCAGGGGGCAACAATACGGTTACTTTCTGGCACAATCGCGATGCCTTTGCCCAAAATTTCGGTGCTAAAGGTTTCGTCCTTTACCGCGGTGACCGATACCGCTTTGCCCGCCGCTGGGGCGCTCAACCGGTACCCGTCATTTTTAAACAGTTTCCCTAACCATTCCATTGTGTGTGCTATCCTTTCTGTCTTGCCCTACCCGCTTCCGGCGTTCTTGTGCTGCAACGGCAGGCACGGTGAAAATAAACCGCAAGGTTGGCAATTTGTTCTTCTGTGATGGGACGATTGTACTGCACCTGAAGGTAGCGCCCCACCTGCCGTGCGCATTGGTATTCTGAAGCATAAATTTTACGCACCATACCAACAAAAGCGGGTTCTCCCTCTTCGGCTTCGTTTGCTTCGAATGCGCGCATCACTAAAAATTTCAGATGGACAATCAGCTCATCGTAATAAAGCGTATCCTCTTGAATCGGCAATTCTGGGTACTGGTGGATAATTTCCAGAATTCCTTTGATGGCCTGTGTGATATGTAGTGTTTCACTTAATGAGGTTTCATATTCCGCATTGACCAGATGAAGTGCAATACTCGCGGCCTCATCTTCGGGAAAACGAATCCCCTGCTCTTGTTCAATCAAGTCCAGCGCGTGTTTGCCAACAGCAAACTCTTGCGGATAAAACACTTTTACTTCTGTCAGCAGCGCATTTTGGAACATCATCCCCTGCTTCATACGCTGCACTGCAAACCCAATGTGGTCAGTGAGCGTCAAATAAACGCTCGGGCTCAAACGGCGGCTCAGTGTTTCGGTGGCATAGGCGATGATGCGGGCGCACATTTCAATTTCCTCCGGAGGAAGGCTAGCCAAAAGATCTTTGAATCGATCCGTTTCGCCTTGTGTCTCCATGCGAAATATTTTTTCCGCCTGTGCCGATAACAATGCCATTCCGGGTTTTGCGCTAAAGCCCAGCCCACGCCCCATCGCGATTAACTCTCGGCCGGAATCATCTACGCAGCTTACTACGTTATTGTTGATTACTTTTTGTATTCGCACGATAATTCCTCCTTTTAGAACTGGCGATGCGCGACTTTATAAAAAAAAACCAAATTCTGCAAAACACGGCAAAACGCCGACCATTGCAGAATTTGGTTTTGCCTGTTACAAACACAGTAACAATCCAATTTCTTGATGCCAGTTTAGCAAGTCGTTCACAGAATGTCAACAATGATATTGTCGATTGATTCTTTTTTGTTGACATTCACAACATTACGGATTTAGGCTTGTGCATTTGTGCGGCAGAGCTATGGAAACGTGTTCTTGAATTTGTACTTTTGTTGCATTTTACTTTTTGCTTATTTTGTAACCATCGCTGCCCTGTTGCAAAGGCATTACAGTAAACTTGACAAACAGATAAAACTGCGTTACAACAAACTAGCAAAGATAAAAACACAGTTCCGGTCGGTAGTCCGGACGCAGCATACGCTGTCAGTAACCTGCCTCCTTGGTTGTCCGTTCTTTGTAAGGCATTTATTAAGGAGGAGCAAACCATGAAACAGGCTTTTGCAAAATTGACGGTATTTTTTGAGGATCCGTTTTGGATTGGCGTATGCGAGCGCGGTGACAGCGCTGGTTACGAGGCTTGCAAAATCGTATTTGGGGCAGAGCCCAAAGATGGCGAAATCTACGACTATCTGCTCAAAAATTACAACAAGCTGCAGTTCAGTCCATCGCTGGCAAACTTTTCGTCTGATGAAAAGCGTCCAAATCCTAAACGGCTTCAGCGCGAGATTTATCGCACAGTACACATGGCAGGGGTTGGCACAAAAGCCCAGCAAGCTTTAAAATTACAGCAGGAACAATGCAAGCTGGAGCGTAAAACCCGCAGCCGCACACAGCGGGAAGCTCAGCAATATCTGCGGTATACCCTGCGTCGGCAAAAGCAAAAAGAAAAACACAGAGGGCATTAATGCACTCTGTGTTTTTCTTTGCAGGGCTGTACAGGGGTTTCTCTGTGCGGCCCTGCTCAATCTAGCGGGCTTTTATACAAATGGTGATGGAGGTGAGTAAATTAGAGGAGGGTATAAAAGCCGGAATTGAAGGTATTTGATAGGCTATTTAAAAAGAGGTTTATACCAGATAATTTTGCGTTTTAGGCTTTTGCCAGGGCTGCCCCAAGGGCCTCACAATCTTCTGCTACGCTGCCCGCGGGTGCGCCGTTTGCAATAACCGGTGATGCAACCAGCCGTGCTCCCGCAGCTTCGCAATCTTCCGCCCAGCTTTGCATCCACTCGCCATTGCCCCAGCCGTAAGAACCGAACAGCACTACGGGCTTGCCCGAAAGAGAAGGTCGCACTGCGTCATACATCGGCTGAAATTCCGTTTCTTCCAGCTGCTCGGCCCCCATCGAAGGGCAGCCAAAGCCGATAGCTTCGTAGTCAGCGGCTTGTGCGGCAGTAAAATCTGCTGCTAAAATCAAGTCTGTGGGTTTACCGGCTGCCGCCGCGCCCTGCGCTGCAAGCTGCGCCATAGCCTCCGTATTTCCGGTGCCACTCCAGTAAACAATTGCAATTTTATTCATATCTTTGCTCCTTTCTGCAAAAGAAAAAATAACGTTTATGCTGCCACTACGAGGTCCAGCAGCGGGGTGCCTTCTGCAAACCGTTGCTTGTAAATGGCAGTGCATTTTTTATATCGTTCAAAGCACTTCTGTGCTTGTTGCGGGTCGCTGTAAGACTTCCAGTAACCGCTGCAGGTAAAGTTGAGCCCCTTGTTTTCGATAAAGCCAACAACATCACAGAGTGGATAACCCAGAAATACGCCAATCTCATGCGGGAACTCACTTTCCATACAAAGCCGTTGAGAAAGCTGTGCCAGCAAACTTTGCAGCTGGTGGGGTTCACGGTACCCGACCTTTTGCAAAAATGCCTGAGAGGCTGGCTCTTGCAGCAAAGCCGTAAGCCATTGTTCGCGGTAAAGATAAATGAGAAACGACCCGCTACGCATACATTCTTTTAAGATGCAAATACGAATACCATACGGTGCAAATTCTGCCGCCCATTTTTTTGTGCTGCGCAAGACTTCTGCTCGGCTCGCTGCCTCCACACGAAACAGGTTGGCCGGCTTTACCGCAGCAAGCGTAGGGGCACCGTGTTCGATTAATACCAGTTCAAAGGGTCGCTGCATGGTTTCTCCTATCTGCTACAAAGTACTATAATTTGTAGCTTTTCAGTTTAAGTTAGCTATGGCTAACCCACGCTCAAAAAAAATTATAAGGGTTATTCGGCAAGAATAATAAGGGAGGATGCGGGGCTTGCGTGAGTTAGCCATAACTAACTGTTTATGTTATATCATACTGCTGCCCTTGCTGTCAAGCAGAAAAGTAAAATATTTTTCTTTACTTTTCTGCAAATTCGTATTTTTCGGTTTACATCTTAGCGGTACCTGTTGTTATTCCTTTCTTCTATTTATTAGGTGAGGCACAGCAAATATCAGCCGGATGTAATAAGCTTGGTATGCCGGCTTGCCGTGGTTTGTCGCTGGTTTCTTTCCAGTTCCCTTTCGATGGCATAAAGATTATATCGCAGAACAAATGATAAAAGCCCATTACAGCGTAGTAACAAGCAGTTCGCAATGCCCAGAAAGCGTATAAGCGCCGCACCCTGCGGGCATAAACATTGTTTCCCCTTTGTTTAGAGAAGCATTCTGTCCATCCAATTCCACCTGCGCAGTGCCATTGGTGCAAAGCAGCGCATGATAGCTACGTGCATCTGCACAAAGCTGTGCACTGCTGCTTACCCTTATGCGCGTAACAGAAAAGTAGTCGCAAAGCCCCAACAAGGTTTCCGTATAGCCGTCCCGCTGAATCTCAGGTCCGAACGGTTCTGTATTCCGCTTGGGCGCGCATCGCTCTGTCACATCAAGAGCTTTGTCGATGTGCAACTCTCGCAGATTCCCATCCTTATCTCGGCGTTGATAGTCGAAAATGCGATAGGTAGAATTAGAGTTCTGCTGAATTTCTGCAATCACGATTCCAGCGCCGATGCCATGGAGGGTACCCGCATCGATAAACAATACGTCACCCGGCTGCACCTTTACGGCATTAATATCTTCCAGTAAGGTTCCATCCTGGATATGGGCACGAAAATCCGCCTTACTGATCTCTTTTTTAAATCCGTAAAGCAGCTCAGCACCCGGCTCTGCCGCCAACACATACCACATTTCGGTTTTGCCGTGTTCGTGCTCCACCCGCTGAGCATATTCCTCCGTAGGGTGCACCTGCACCGAAAGCTGTTGTTTCGCATCGATTAGTTTGATAAGAACCGGCAGTCCACCGGCAGGGCAAGCAGTCCCCAGAGCTTCCGGATGGGCAGAAAGAAATTCCGGCAGGGTTTTGCCCCGCCATTCCCCTTCTGCAATCACCGAGGGCCCGTCCTTATGTATCGAAAGTTCCCAGCTCTCCGCCAAAGGCGAAGTGTCGGTCTGCTTACCGAATTCTGTTTTCAGGCGTTCCCCGCCCCATAAATAATCTTTAAATGCAGGCATTAAACGAAACGGTTTCAGCATCTTCACATTACTCCTTGTATAAACACCTCAAGATAGTACCTATTATGGGATTATTCGATGGTAATTCCCAGGCCTGCCAACATTTCGAGCGCTTTTTCATGCGCCTCGCCTATGGCTGCGCAGAGATCTTTTTTCACCACAATGTTCGCACGTCGAAAGGCGGTTTGCAGCATTACGGCATTTGCCAGTACGCAGATATTAGTGACCACACCGCAGATAACTACCTCATCCGGCTCATCGCCTTCGAATAGCTGCTGAACAGCATATGGCAGCCCTGCGCTGCCAAAACCTGGCTTGTCCAACAAACTGGTAGCGGGGTGTTCTTCATATTTACGCAAAGCACCGTAAAGGTGCCAGCCCTCGCTGTTTTTAATGCAGTGAGGTACCGGCAGAAATTTACCTTCACGCGTTTCAAGATAATCCTTTGCATGCGTATCACGGGTAAAAATGACTTTGGTGCCTTCCTCAAGTGCTGCTTCCACGAGCGCTTCAATTCCGTTCTCCAGCTTTTTTGCCTCTTCAAAGCCAAGTGAGCCAGTCACAAAATCATTCTGATAATCGATTACAACAAGAATTTTTTTCATTTAAAAGTCTCCCATATAGTCAGTAATGCTAATCTGTTTGCCGCCGCGTGTATAAACGCGCGGAACCCGGCGCCCGATGTCGCACAAAATCTCATAGTTGACAGTGCCGCACTTTGCAGCAATATCATCAATTGAGTCTGCCGCACCACCACCGAAAACAGTGGCAACCTCGCCTTGTTTCACGCCGGGAATCTCGGTGACGTCTACCATCATCTGGTCCATACAAACCCGCCCTACCACACGCGCGGGCTTTCCGTGGATAGAAACGATACCTTTATCCGAAAGCGCACGCTGATAGCCGTCGGCATAGCCCACAGCAAGGGTTGCAATCGTCATATCTTTTTCGGCACGGAAGATACGCCCGTAGCTGATATCGTCACCCGCTTTAATTTTTTTAACCAGGCTGATGGTAGCTTTAATTTCCAGTGCACCGCAAAGCTCGGCACAGTTTACATCTGGCGAAGGTTGGTAGCCGTAAAGCACTACACCGGGGCGCACCAGGTCAAGCTGCATTTCGGGGTACATAAAGATGGCCGCACTGTTACAGCAATGCTTGATAGAAAAAGCAATGCCGCGTTCCGCCAAACGTTTGATGACATCACAGAATAAAGTATATTGAGTTTTGGTGTATGCAATATCCGATGGCTGTTTGGAGTCACTGACAGCAAAATGCGTAAAAACGCCTGTCGGGCATAGTCCGGGCAAGCGGGTCGCTTCGGCGATTTCAGTCAGTGCAGTTTCCAAATCGTCACGCGCCGCAAAGCCAATGCGTCCCATGCCGGTATCTACTTTGATATGAATGTTAACCGTGGTATGCGCCGCGACCGCCGCAGAAGAAAGCGCACGCGCATATTCCAGCGAATAAACGCTCTGGGTGATGGTATTGATAGAAAGCATCGCCGCCTTTTGCGGGCTGGTATAGCCCAATACCAATACGGGACGTGTCACACCCGCGCGGCGCAGCCGCATGGCCTCTGCAAAGCCGGAAACAGCAAATTTGTCAGCACCTGCCTCTTCCAGTACGTTTGCCACCACAGCGTCCCCGTGGCCATAGGCATCTGCTTTTACCACCGCCATAATTTGGCTTTTAGGGGCCTGCTTTTTAATCACTTTCAAATTGTGTTCGATTCTATCGAGATCGATCTCGGCCCAGCAACGTTTCTCAAATTCCATGTGATGACCGTTCCTTTTATTATATAGTAGTATATAAAGTATAAATACGCTATTAAAGGTAGTATAGCACAATTTAGGGTAAAATAAAATTCAAAAATAGCAATCGAGTAAACTAGAGCATATAAGAGGAAACAAGAGAAAACGAGAGCTTCTAAAATCTAAATTAAAAAATCCAAAAAATGCTGTTGACAGGCTATAAAAGCCCTGTTATAATAACAACTGTGCCCAAATTGGGCCTTTAAATTGTTCAAAGTTTTTTGAAGATACAAGATAACAGGAGGAAACACGTTATGAGCACTACTTTAGCGAAAGCTGGCAAAGTGGAACGCAAATGGTATATCATCGACGCTGCCGGCAAACCGCTGGGCCGCGTTGCTGCCAAAGCTGCTGTTCTTCTTCGCGGCAAAGATAAGGTCATCTTCACTCCGAATGTGGACTGTGGCGACCATGTCATCATCATCAACTGCGATAAAGCAGTTCTGACCGGCAACAAGCTGGACCAGAAATTCTACCGCACCCACTCCGGCTGGATCGGTGGTCTGAAAGAGATCAACTACCGCACCATGATGGCCAAAAATTCTGACAAAGCAATGATGGTTGCTGTCAAAGGCATGCTGCCCCACAATACGCTGGGTGCATCTGCTCTCAAACGTCTGCGCGTTTACAAGGGCGCAGAGCATGAGAATGCCGCACAGAAACCTGAACTGTATACACTGTAAGGGGGTAACGAAAGATGTACGAGACAAAACCATATTTTTACGGCACCGGCCGCCGCAAATCCTCCGTTGCCCGCGTTCGCGTATACAACGGCACTGGCAAAATCACAATCAATGACCGTGACATCGACGATTTCTTTGGTCTTGAGACCCTGAAACTTATCGTTCGTCAGCCGCTTCACCTGTCTGAAGTGGAAGGCAAATTCGACATCGTTGTCCGCGTTGCAGGCGGCGGTGTTTCCGGCCAGGCTGGCGCTATCCGCCACGGCCTCGCACGTGCTCTTCTGCAGTACGACGAGAACCTGCGCCCGGCACTCAAAAAAGCAGGCTTCCTGACCCGCGATCCGCGTATGAAGGAGCGTAAAAAGTACGGCCTCAAAGCTGCACGTCGCGCACCTCAGTTCAGCAAGCGCTAATTCTTTCAATAATCAAAAAGAGAGCTACCATATGGTGGCTCTCTTTTTTTATTGATTTTACATTTAATCGGGCATCTATTGATTTTCGAGTGTCAGCATTGATCAATATGGTAATTCGTTGTGAAAATTCTCAAAAAGCGTTTTTAAAGCTGAAGTCGTATCAACCCTTGTGTTAAAGATAATTTAATAGTGCAGACCTAAAGTATATTGCCACTAAAACAAGTTAATATAAATGTTTGAGCATAACTCCCGCATCTGGAGGCCGCTGAATGAATTACCGCAGATATTCTGTCATGCTCATCCTATTTGCAGATATCATTAGCAAGTATTGGGAGACTGCTCTTACCTAAAAAAGCCTACCGTGATAGTCATAATTCACAGACTGGAATGTTTACATCACCATTTGTGGAAAATGACAAATCTCGATAGACCTATTTTCTTGATGCAAGCAAATAACAGTGCAAACCTATCTGTATGCCACAGTAAATCGCAGCTATTTGCCAAACAGAAAACATGAATGGCACTATAATGTGGCACAACTCGCATGAAAAGTACCATGTTTATGTTTAGCCCAGCGCAGAAATGAGGACACCTATGACAATTAAAGCCAGTGCCAACACTTTTTTCTTGTTTAGCTTCTCTTTAAAAATTACCACACCAAAAATGGTAATGTAAATATAACTTGTGGTTTCAAGCACAGGGCCAAGGCTGACAGGGATGCCCTTATAAGCAACTACGCCGAGCAGTGTGGTGCTAAAGAATAAAAAGTAGGCAAAAATCACAAGCGGATTCAAGTATTCCGCCATCATATTTTTATACTTTTTCATCGCTGCTTTTTTCAGTAGTACTTGAGATACCGAGGCCACAAAGATAGAACCCAAACTAATAGCGATATAAGGAAGCATGGCATTGATACTATTCATTGTCTGTCTCCTTTTTCTCCTCATCACTAAAAGCAAAGAGCAATACCCCCGCCACAATAATGACGCATCCAATCATTTTGCCTACGGTGATTTTTTCATTAAAAATCAGCAGACCCCAGAGTAATCCCCATACCACTGTGACCGCCTTATTCGCATAAGCGGCTGTTAAAGGCATCCTTTTGATAATTTGCTGCCAAAACAACGCATAAACTGCTAAAATCACCAAAACTAACCCGTAAAACAAGCAAAATTTAAAACTTAAAAAAGGCTGTTTAGAGGCAAGCTTACTGCAAACAGAAGAAAGGCTGAACAGCACAATTAACAAGTGCAATGCCAAATACATTTTAGGGCTGGTCTTATTTTTCATCGGCTTGCTCCTCAAAATTGAATCGTTTTTCTTCCACAACAAGCGGACGATGCATCAAGCGTTGATTCATACTGAGAATGTACTCACCCAAAAGACCAATAAACATCAATTGAATGCCACCCATCAAAAATACACCGATTAAAATTGGCGTAGTGCCAGCAATAAAGCGATTCCACCATACCAACTTCATGATGAGATAAACTAATGCTACCACGCAAGAAATACCACTTGCCAAAAAGCCTACTAAAGTTGCAAGGCGAAGGCCGATTTTCGTGTAGCTCGTAAAACTAAGCATTGCTGCATCGTAGAGGGTATACCAGTTGTTATGGGTTTTTCCGGCACGACGTTTGGGCTGTTCAAACGGAATATCCTTTCGATCAGGTCCAAGCTCTGCCACAATGCCGCGCATAAATGGGGTGGAATCGTCCAGCTTGCGCAGCGTTTCGATAAAACTATGGTCGTATAAACCAAAACCGGTAAAATGTTCGATTTGTTCTACCGAACTCATCTTTTTAATTGTTTTGTAATAGCAACTCCTCAAGAAATACATCAGGTGAGATTCTTTACTGGAGGTTTTGATGGCACAAACCACCTTATACCCCTGTTCCCATTCATGTACAAATTTCGGAATCATCGAAGGGGGATCTTGAAAGTCTGCCGACATGCTTACAGCACAATCGCCCGTTGTTTGCAGCAAACCATAATAGGGGCTATTAAACTGACCAAAGTTTTTAGAGTTAAAAATAGCTTTTACGCACTTATCCTCTGCACAAAGTCCCTGTAGCAAAATCCGCGTTTTGTCCGTAGATTTGTTATCAATAAATACAATTTCGTAGTTGTACTCTGGCAGCTCTTTTTGGATGACTCCACGCACGGCTTCGCAGATTGCAACAACATTTTCTTCTTCATTGTAACAAGGAATCAAAACTGATACTGTTTTTTTATCGCTCATTTTCTCGTTTCCTTTACCCAGTCAATTGTCTTCCGGATGCCGGTTTCAAAATCCATTTGCGGCATAAATCCAGTGTCTGCGGTCAACGCAGAAATATCTGCCTCCAGATGCATCACTTGCCCCTCCATATACGGGCGCTTACCCAAACCTGCATTAAGTGACGGGTTGATGGCATCTCGAATGGCGAGAATATACTCTTTAAGCGGACGAACGGTGCCTCCACCAAGCGGATACACCGCTCCATCGTGCCCCTTTTCTCCAGCAAGGAGAATCGCATGTGCGGCATCTTCGCTATACAGGTAGTCCCACATCTGCTCCCCGGCGGTAAATGCTGTTTCTTTGCCGTCCAAAAAGCTCTCAATGGCACTACCAACCAGCGTATAGGCGTTATCTCCGGGTCCGTAGATACTCAAAATGCGCACCCATACATGTCGCAAGCCTAATTTTTTACATTCTACGCGGCTCATTTCGCCTGCACACAGCTTTGCCATACCATATCCATTTTCAGGAAAGGTTGGGGTTTCGGGGCGAAGCTTGCCCTCTACCCGGCCATACTCCGCTTGACTGCCTGCGCCTACAAATACATTGCAGCCCATCGCTGCCGCCGCACGCACAGCATGTACTGTGCCGGTAATATTGCCTATCTGGCTATCCATATCATTGCGTCCGCCGCCAAAAGCATCTGCCCACGCTAAATGAAAAAAGCAGTTCCACTCATGATTAGCTAGTTTTTCCGGCAATGTGGAAATTTCATCTACTCCACATTCCACTAACGAAAGCATAGGCGAATCCGGCAAGTTTGCAAGCTTTTTTGTGCCGGGCCGCACAACCGCAAGAACTTGGGTACCTTGCGCAATCAACTGTTTTGCAAGGGTGCTTCCAATCATTCCTGTTGCGCCCGTGATAATCGCTTTTTTTATCATGTCAATTCCCCTCTTATCCAGCTTGTTGCTTCTGCCACTGTATATGCACAAAAAGCCACTCGTGGATCGGTAATATCTTCGGGTTTGGTTTGGCCCCAGGCAGCTAACACACAAGGAATCCCTGCATTTGCTGCGGTATCCAAATCGGTTTTTCCATCTCCCACATAAATCGCCTCATCAAGGGTACAATGTGCGGCTTGACAAATGCGTATGACTCCATCAGGGTCTGGCTTGGAGGGGCGTGTGTCATCATAACCTACAACGGCACAAAACGGAACATCAGGAAACAATTTTGCGACGAGGGCATCGGTCAGTTGTTGCCCTTTATTGGTATGCACCGCTAATTTAGCCCCGGCACTTTGTACCATCGCTATCATTTCCATAATGCCCAAATAGGGCTTGGTGTTCGGCTTGTCACTTGCAAGGTATCGTTCACGATAAGCCGTTTTCACTTGGTCTATTATTTTCGCATCTTCTTTTGCCGCTGGTGGCAGCATACGAGAGACAACGGTTTCCAGATTGCCGCCTACAAAATTGTCAAACGCTTTCAAGGAATGCCCCGGCTGACCACAGGCAGCCAGGGCCCCATTGAAGCAAATTGCTACGTCGGTAATCGTGTCTACTAAGGTTCCATCAAAATCAAAAATAACCAGTTTTTTCATTTGTCTGATCTCAGCCTTCAAAATGATTGGCACGATATTCTTCTTCGGGCAGGAACGGGAACATATCATCGAGCTTTGGCGATACAATCTTGCCATCGGGCAAAACTTTGGAAGAAAGTTTGGGCGCAAAGTTTTGTGTTTCGTCTACAACTACTTCGCAAAGTACAGGCCCTTCCACCGCAAGCAGTTCTGCCAGTGTAGCCTGAGCGCTCGCTTCGTTGTCAATGCGTCGATATGGAATCCCAAATGCATCCGCCAGCTTTGCAAAATCCGGAAAACCTACACCACTTTCCGGCCCGACACCTATCAAAGGCGGCTGAAAAATATTGGTCTGGGTCTGACGAATGGAGTGATATCCTGCGTTATTTAACAGAATGATTTTCATATTCTGTTTGTGGAGTGCCACAGTCGCAAGCTCTTGAATATTCATCATAATGCTTCCGTCGCCATCCACACAGATTACCCGACCGTCTTTTTTTGCGACAGCGGCGCCAAGTGCGCCAGGCAGGCCATAGCCCATCGCTGCACAACCAGAGTTGGTAAACATGCGCTGACCCTGTTTGATTTTGCTTGCTTGGAATGTCATAACACATGCGCTGCCATTGCCGCAGACAATCGTATCATTTTTATCCAATGCATCAAACATCTGATCCATAAATACATATGGATTCAGCTTTTCACTGCCGTGGTATTCAGGCAATGCTGCCGGGTAGCGCGCATTGATGGTACGGCACCAAGACAGCCACGCTTCATGCGCCGCAACCGGTGTATAATCTTCTTGCAGCAATGCACCCAGTACCTGTTTTACATCTCCGTGAATCGGAAGATCAGGTACAATGGTCGGCTTTTTCAATTCTTTTTCATCAATATCGACCACGATTTTATAAGCGTTTTCTGCAAATTGACGCTTGTTGTAGCTAATCATCCGGATATTGAGCCGGCAGCCCAGAGAAAGAAGCAAATCACAGTTTTGCACTACAAAATTGCCGCCACGGGTGCCAACGGTGCCGGGCATACCTGCAAAATAAGGGCTGTCTGCGCCTACCACATCGTTTGCATTCCACGCAGTAACAATCGGCAATTGCATTTTTTCCGCAAAACGAAGCAGCTCATTTTCTGCGTCACCCAACCGGATGCCAGTACCAACCAAAATCAAGGGACGTTTTGCAGCCGCAATCTTCGCCAAAATACTCTGAGCTTCTTGCGCACACAGCGAAGGAATCGCTGGTGCCGCCTCTTTCGCTGCATCAAAATGAACGAGGTCGTCCGTTTCGATTTTTGCACCTTGCACGTCGAGCGGCACATCTACCCACACCGGACCGCCGCGGCCTTCTTTCGCAAGATACAAGGCTTTTTCCAGATGATAGGCAATCTCATTTTCATTGGTCACCATGACCGCATATTTCGTCATGTTTGCAACGGTGTGTACAATGTCAAATTCCTGATCGCCAAGCTGGCGCAGGCCAAGCTCAGGAACAGACCAGATGGTCGTTTCGCGTTTGACCTGACCCGAAAGAATAAACATCGGGATAGAATCTAACCAGCCGCCCATGGCGCCGGTAATCGCATTGGTACCACCCGGGCCACTTGTCACACAGCAAACTGCCAGCTTGCCAGTAAGGCGAGTGTAGGCTTCTGCGGCAATCGAGCAAGCCTGCTCGTGGTGATTGTAGGTTACGGTGAGTGCGTTATGATGCCCCAGCGCATCATTCATGTGCATGGCACCGCCGCCGGTAACGGAAAAAACATCCGTAATCTCATTTTTCGCAAAGAAATCCGCAATATAATCGGCTACTCTTACTTTCATTCGTTGATTCTCCCCTGCACTGTTTCTTAATCTTGATAATGCGAACGAGTCACAAACGTGACCTCAATTTGATCTGCATGTTCTGCCAGGAATTTTTTCGCATAAGCGTTCAAATACTCCGCTTTTTCTTTTGCGAAACTGTATTCCATGTTGGTATTAAAATAGTTTTCTTCTTCTTCCCGCGCAGTATAGCCGTCAAATCCCGCCAAAAGAATTTTGGTGACACCAGATGCCATCAATACTTTTAACATCATGATCAGAGAGTTATCGGGAATTTCGGTTTTCTCGTCAATCAAATTGCTGTAATTCAGCTCATACTCAAAAGTGCCTTCCGCTTTTGTCACGTTAGAAGTGGCGATCAGCGGCATGTTTTTATTGGCGGGGTCTGCAAGACGAGTACTCAGCTGTGCATAGCGCTTGGAATTAGTCAAGAAGAGATAATCCGGCTTAAACTGCTTGGGCATAAAGTTGACAGAAATAATCACTGGGTCACAATTATTCAGGCAGTCCCCAATTAAATTGGCCTGCTGTACCAAGTTTTTGCCCGGGCCTAATACCAGCACGGTCTTGCCCGCAAGTTGTGCTTTTAGCTGGCTCCGTGCTTGAGAGTCTTCACACTCTGTCTTCTGATAGTCGAGATAAAGCTGCTCAATCAATTTTTTATCATACAGCAGCTTGCTTTCGCCCTGTAAATGCGGCAAAATCTCATTGATGGATTTAATCGAAAGCGTCCGCTTGTTCATCAGATAAGACACATAGCTGGGGTGGCAATGGTTGGATGCCGCCACATAATAAAACAGGTTATAACCCCACGGAATATGGCGATAGATTTCCATAATATTGTTTTCAATTGCTTCCAGCATCTGACCTACGTCGTACTGCTTGCCTAAATTGTCGTTCATATACATGCCCAGCAACTCAAGCGGTGCATTGCCAGCGCTTTTGCCCATACCATATAACGTACCGTCTACAAGAATGGTGCGTTCGGTATCGGTGTGCAGCATTTTGATGCAGTTCGCATATCCCATCTGGAAGTTGTTATGCGCATGGTAGCCAATGCAGATTTCCGGGTCAAGATTGTGGTCCAGAATATCAAAAATATGAGAAAGGTTTTCCTGATGCATCAAGCCATAGGTATCCACCATAGAAACTGCATAGGGCTTGACACTGTTCACCAAGTCAATCAATTCCAGCAATTCTTTATCGTTATAGCTGGTAACCGACACGAGCTGTGCGAAAACCTGGTATCCTAGGTCTTTGATTTGCTTGCAAAATGCCAGCGCTTCGTGCATGAGGTGTTTTTTAAAAATCACACGAATACCATCCAGATAGCTCTCATTACAAGGCTGAATCTGCTCGATTCCGCAAGTGCCATAGTCGATCATTCCGACCACCATTGCACTGCCTTTATCCACCCCACCGTATATCTTGCCGGCACTAGCCGTATCCGGCATAATACTGCGATTAATATCAAAGGCACGACGCTCGTCTAAAAATCCAATTTCAATTGCATCCACTTTGGTGCTGACAAGGCGTTCAAATACGCTAATTAGCGTATCATGGCCAAACTCCCAGTCATTGATATAGCCCCCATCGCGCAGCGTACAATCCAGTAATTTTACATTTTTCATAACTGTTTCCTTTCTCGGTGCTTTTTGAAGCAATCTTCAAGCTGCACAACTTCCGCTTTTCCGTATTAGCCTTAGAAATCCCACCTAACGATGATCCATTTTCATAACATCTGTAACAGCTTACTTTTCACGGTATCACTTTTCGTACAGACAGCACCTAACGGCTTAGCCAGTAGGTGCTGTCTGGTAGAGTAAGGAGTAAGCATAATCTGTATTCACAATCTTCCGGCGCTACGCAATTAATGCAAATCTTGAACACCAGTTTGGATTTTGTAGCTCATTACTTCAGCGTCCAAAAGCACTCTTGGATTTCTTATGGAATTAACCTACTAACGAAGTTTCAGCTGTGACAATTTGGAAGTACAATTCTCGAGGATCCTCAGGTGCTGATATGCGCTGAGTTGTAGTTGTCATAACCAGTTTATTGTCGCCTGTTTTCAAGGGCAATTTTAAATCAAGATTGAGCCGGGAGTTTTCTGAATCTACTGGTGTCTGAAATATGATTTGGTCATTCAGCTTAACGGTAAATTGCCCAGGGGTTTCTGCGTTACTCACAATCAGCTTTGTCTTAAGTTCTGCGTCCACCTGATGCTCTACGTTAGAGTTGATTGTATATTGCGCTTCTTTTTGACACCAAGTAAAGTTTGACTCGGGAGCGTATACACCTTCTACTGGATAAAGAGAAATAGAATCTGGCTTATAATAAGTAGATTTAATCGGATACCCATCATTTAAACGATAAACACCATAATCGCCTATTCTTCCAATCATGGTATATTGTGTGTTTGCGACGCTGTGAAACCAATCTACAATTTCACGTTGCTTTAACAATTTCCCATCACGAAATACATCTTCGTGCACCTCGATACAATAAGGAATCGTTTCCCAGATGATAATATCCGGCGGATTTTCTTTTAAACGTGATACTTCTTCTTCGACATAGCTATCTGCGGAAACGTCATAAAACAGAACCGGCATAAATGTACTCATTTTATACCGATTGGTTAGCACGTTAAAAATTTTAATATGAGGATACCCCCATACTACATCATCTTCATCACTGTTTTCTTCCACCAGTTTGGTGATTTCTTCATAGATTTCCTTTTGTTCTGCGGATAGCTTTAAACCTTTTAGTGCAGGGATGTCTACGGGATAAATCTTCTCATGAACAGAATAGTCAGTCCATCCCCACCATGTATATGCGCTATTGCACTTTTGGGCAATACAAACAACGGATAATAAGACGCAAGTACTTCCCAATAAAAATTTCCAAATCGTCACAATTCCTCTTTGATCTATTTTAAAAGAAAATACGCAGCAGATAAGCAGGGGAAGGGTGAGATTGAAAATCCGAGCGTCTATCTGGCCATTTGTAGTCATAACGAAAGCATATATCATACTCAAGCCACCACTAGTGAAAAAAAATAGCGCATCACTTCGGGAATCTTTTCTAGAGAAAAAATAAAAACACAGGCCAATTGTAATAAAAAATACAATTGTGGAGAAATCGCTTTCGATTAAGGTGTAAATTAACGTTTTTTCAGTCTGTGTCTGTTGCACAAAATCGGTCGTGAACGATTCATTACGAAAAACGGAGATTGCGGATATCACTGTGCCCAAGGCTATACTGAGTACTTCGATTGAGAGAGGTATTTTTTTGTTTTTATAACTTTTAAGTAGCTCAATGGTAATAAACGGTAGCAATGAAGCAAATATGATAAAACATTCGAGCGGATACTTTTGAAACAGCAAAAGCAACTCCACAATGCAGTCCTGATAACCGATCAAAATCGAGACTAGAACCACCATTAAACCAATTTTTTTTGCATAAAATGACCACTTGGTGCTTTTATGCCGTGCAGAATAATATTTGAAAAGTAAAGTAACCCCAATAATAAGAAGTGCCATCTGTAAGGCTCGGTATTTGGTAAACTGTAAAATCAAACGCCCCAGCATAATATTATACATTGAGCCTTTTCCGTCTACGTTCAAAAACACTTGCTCTACAAAAGGTTGAAAAGCATTGTTGCTAGCCAAATAAACAAACACTGGAATAATGGTTAATATAAGCCCTGCAGCAATCGCACCGCAATAGCTTAAATAGTGTTTGTCTCTATATTTAAAACAGAAAGCACTGAAGCAAAGAAAAAAAACTGCAAAGTTAGCTACAAAGACCGGCTGTTTTAATAAGAACATACCGCCTAATATAATGCCACCTATCAGCAAAAAAGAATACCTGCTGTTGTTTCCTTTGCGGTCGGCAAATCCCGTAGCACAGTAAATTAAAAGTAACGTAAATAAAAACTGTGTTTGATTGTAGTCACCAAACAAATCGTAGACATTCCCCGTGATTAAGACACCTGTAAATGCGCATCCGAGCCAGACTACACTGCTGTTAAAGTACCGTGAAAGATAGTTGAACACAAGTAGTAGAATTCCAATACGCTCTGCAAGGCGCCAAGCTCTGTATACCAAGAGCAACCCACCAGACAATCGCCACAGTAACGCATCAACCCAGATATTTAGAGGGGGAAGATAATAATAAAAGTCTCGATATGGAACCATACCGGATCCGATTAATTCTGCATAATTGATGCCCCACCCCTCTGTAGTTGGATAGGTGTTGAAAAAATATAACGACGAGTAGAACAAAATTACAGCTACTAACGCTATCGCCCAAGCAAATTTAACGCTTCTTTTTTGCACTATAAAACCTCTGCTTTGTTTTGACAATAGTTTCTCCAATAATACCTTTCCTTCCGCAGGGAAGATCGTTTGCCCTGACCTATTATATCAAGCCATTAACTAAGCAATCAGCTTGTTGATCTCGCTTTACAAATGAACAGCATCCAAAATAGTTTTTGCCATGTAGTCGATCATCTCGTCGCTCATGCCAGGGTAAACGCCCACCCAGAACGTGTTATTCATAATATAATCGGTGTTAGTCAGCTCGCCCACAATACGGTAGCCTTCACCGGTGGCACGCATTTCATCAAAGCAGGGGTGTTTCACAAGGTTGCCAGAGAACAACATGCGAGTCTGCACGCCTTTTCCCTCGATAAAACGCACTACCTCTTCACGGTTCAGCTTGGCCTCTTCTTTAATCGTAATCAAGAAGCCGAACCATGACGGGTTGGAGTTTTCTACAGGCTCCGGCAAAATCAGCTTATCGCTGCCAGCCGCCAGTGCAGCACGCAGTCTTGCCCAGTTGTGGCGGCGACGCTCTACAAACGATGGAAACTTTTTGAGCTGCTCACAGCCGATTGCTGCCTGCATATCGGTAACCTTAAGGTTATAGCCAAAATGGCTGTAGACGTACTTGTGGTCGTAACCCTTCGGCAGTTCGCCGTATTGACCATCATAACGATGCTTACAGAAGTTGTCCACGCCAGACGGGCAGACGCAATCACGGCCCCAGTCACG
This sequence comes from Pygmaiobacter massiliensis, assembly GCF_900199435.1. GTDB lineage: Bacteria > Bacillota > Clostridia > Oscillospirales > Ruminococcaceae > Pygmaiobacter > Pygmaiobacter massiliensis. Next base: position 644,742 of record NZ_OAML01000003.1, on the reverse strand, counting down.
GAACGAGTTGATTAATTTATGCAGCAACGGATCATTGGTATAAACACAACCACCTTCACCCATCGTCATGTGATGCGGGGGGTAAAAGCTGGACGTACCAATATCGCCGATTGTACCGGTCAAGTAGGTTTTGCCATCCAGTGTATATTCGCTTCCAAGCGCATCGCAGTTGTCTTCGATCAACCACAGATTGTGCTTATCGCAAAATGCCTTCACCGCCGAAAGGTCAAACGGGTTGCCCAAAGTATGAGCAATCATGACTGCCTTGGTTTTTTCGCTGTAAGCAGCCTCTAGTTTGGTTACATCAATGTTATACTGTGGAATGGTAACATCCACAAATACCGGCACTGCGCCATATTGAAGAATCGGCGTAACTGTGGTCGGGAAGCCACAAGCAACGGTGATGACCTCATCGCCGCGTTTGATGCGGCGCTCACCCAATTCCGGAGCAGTAAGCGCTGTAAATGCAATGAGGTTTGCGGAAGAGCCGCTGTTAACGAGACTGGCATATTTCACACCAAGCCACTGTGCAAACTCTTTTTCAAACTGGTCAGAGAAGCGACCGGTGGTCAGCCAAAAGTCAAGGGTTGCTTCAGTAAGTGCGCACATTTCTTTTTCGTCAAAAACGCGTGCCGCATAGGTAATGCGGTCGCCTTCTGTAAACGGTTCTTTCTTTTCCTTGTACTCGTGATAATATTCCGCAACAGCAGCCAAAATTTCCTGACGTGCCTCGGCTTCTTTTTTCCCTTTAAACATGGTTTTCCTCCAAAAATTCGTCAATCTGTTTATCCATTACCGCTGGAATATCGCCACCGCTTAAGTAAGTGCGGGTCCATTCCACTGTTTTTTCAATCGCCTCGCTAATGTGCCAACGCGGTGCCCATCCAAAGCGACTTTTCAGCTTGCTGCAATCCAGCTTCAAAAAATTCGCCTCGTGAGGTCCACCTACCCATTTATTGACCCATTTCACTTTATCCGACCATTTTTCGCAGAACAAGGTGACAAGATCTCCGGTAGTCAAGCAATCACAGTCATCCGGTCCAACATTATACCAATCTGCATAAGTTGCGTCCTCATACTGTTTCTGCGCAATCATCAAATAGGCAAACAGCGGTTCCAGCACGTGCTGGTAAGGCCGTGTTGAATGCGGGTTCCGCACAACAATATCGTACCCTTTTTGAACCGCTCTTACGCAATCCGGTATGATACGATCATGGGCAAAATCGCCGCCGCCAATCACATTGCCTGCGCGTGCAGTGGAAACCGCCGGCAAATCGGTAGCAAAAAAGCTGTTTTTGTAACTGTGAGTGACCAATTCCGAACAGCTTTTGGAGTTGGAATAGGGGTCGAAGCCATCCAAAGGTTCTGTTTCGCGATAGCCCCATTCCCATTCATTGTTATGATACACTTTATCCGTTGTGACATTCAAAACACTCTGTACGGTGCTGGAAAGACGAACACATTCTAAAATGTTCACGGTGCCCATAACATTGGTTTCATAGGTATAACGAGGGTCATTGTAACTATCCCGGACAATCGGCTGAGCCGCCAAATGCAGCACAATTTCCGGACGCGCTTCCTCGAATACCCGCTTGAGGTGCTCGAAGTCTCGAATGTCCCCAATCACGCTGTTCATGCGTCCTTCCAAATCGGCCATAGAAAACAGGCTCGGCTCTGTTGGTGCGGGCAGGCTGTAGCCCGTCACCTCGGCGCCCGCATTGACTAACATACGGCACAGCCAAGCACCTTTAAACCCGGTATGTCCAGTTACAAAAACTCGTTTTCCTCTGTAAAAATCCAGTTTCATGCGATATTTTCTCCTACCACTTAATCCAAGGTGCTTTTTTCTTGGCAATCAAGTCTTCCAACATTTCTTTGTCTCGCATGGTGTCCATGCACTGCCAGAAGCCTTTGTGCGGATACGCAACCAGTTCGCCCTTGGCCGCTAGCGTCTCCAGCGGTTTCTTCTCAAAAACAGTTGCATCGCCGTCAATGTAATCAAAAATTTCAGGATCTAGCACCATATAGCCACCATTAATCATGCCGCCATCGCTGTCATTTTTCTCCCGGAAAGATTGAATGGCACCCTCTTTACCGATATCTAAAACGCCAAAGCGTTGTCCAACATTCACGGCGGTCATGGTTGCGATTTTATCGTGAGATTTGTGGAATTCTAACAGCTCGTTGATATTTACATCACAAACACCATCGCCATAGGTCATAAAAAACGGCTCATTGCCTACATATTTTTGAATGCGTTTGATTCGACCGCCTGTCATAGTGTTCAACCCTGTGTCAACAACGGTTACTTTCCAAGGCTCCGCAAAATTATCATGTACTTCCATACTGTTGTTCTGCAAATCAAAGGTTACATCCGATGTATGAAGGAAATAATCTGCAAAAAATTCTTTAATGACATATTGTTTGTAACCCGCACAAATAATGAAGTCATTAAACCCACAAGCCGAGTATTCTTTCATGATATGCCACAAGATAGGCTTTTCGCCAATTTCAATCATCGGCTTCGGTTTCAAATGACTCTCTTCACTAATACGAGTGCCCAGTCCACCTGCTAAAAGTACCACTTTCATATCTATGACTCCTTTAAAACACACTATTTTTCAATCATAACATGCCTGTTATAAAATCACAATTTATTGCATTCTACGCTTACTTATTTTACGATTCAGCAAAGAAAAAATTTTCGACATGGAAAATAGAGGCATTAGCCTCCTCCTCATCTTATAAATTTTACATAAAGAACTTTCCTTGCTTCGAATATGGCTTAGCATGTCCAATATTATCTTTGATGATATTACAGCTGTTACGTCTCTTTTGATTTACGCAAATAAACAGCGAGCAACGTTTTGTTCTATTTTTCTCACCAAAAGATTATTTTAGGCATATCTTTTTTATTAAAACAAAATAATAAAAAGCAAAAAGACAATTTTTCCGTTTTTTCATGCCGATACTCATATAAACAGTTTTGGGTACAAGTTATATCTCTCTCTATCATACATGTTTTAAGAAAAAAATTATAGGCAATTTGTCGAAAAAGCTCCGAATTTGTTTATTTTCACATTTTTTAATAAGGCATAATAATTAATTTGTAAGTTTCTTATAAATTCTCTCATGATTTCATCATTTAAGATATAAAAACACACTTTCTATCTATTGTAATAAAAGCGACAAGGTTATTTTATTAATACCGACTTAGAACTAGAAAAGCATCTTTTTTGCAGAATAATTTCGGCTAATATAAAACATTTTATGTGGTAGTTAAGAATTGAAATCTGATAATGGACAGGCGCAGATATTCCTATCTTGCGTATTTTTGCGTTTCGTCCTAAGATGGATTTTCTTGCTATTTTATATTGCCGCTGTCAGAAAATCCTACTTTTTTTGGCAACTGGTTTTAAAGAAATACCTTATTTATATAAAGCTACGCCATTTTCCACGCAAATTCCATATATAGGTGCAGAAAGGCACCTTCTTACTCTTCGCTTGCAGTTTTGCCATGTCTTTTCCTCATTCCGAAATGAGAGCTTTTGAGACAAGGTATGAGCCCTCTGTCCTAAGCAGCTTCTCTTTTATTCGAATTTCACCTGCATTGGTTACAGCCCGCTTGTTTCATCACATTCCAGTTTTGTTCCTGCATTCCCTTTAGTCTAACATATAGCTCTCGCATATCACCCGGTGCTGCTACTTTGTTCGCCTCTGAAACAAATAGCAATTTATTGACCCCCGGCTGAAGCGTCAAGGTTAAGGTGATTTTCTGGTAATCAGCATCAATTTCTGTCTGTTTTTGCACTTCACCATTTAATTGAATGGAAAGCGGACAACCCTCCGGGGTAGCCGGTGCGGCTAGCTCAAAGGACAAGTTATACCCCACAGGTTGTTCACTGGGATTAAAAATATTAAACTCTCCCGTCTTGGAAAGCCAAACAGCTTCTTCTTCCCAGCCTAACATTCCTTCTCCACCTGCAAGAATCGGAACCGAGGTGATTTTGTTCACCGTTTCCACATCCACTTCCCCGTTTTCGAGGTGGTAAAAGGCAATTTGGCCATCCTCACGAATGGTTGGCTCGCCGCAAAGTGCAGTTAACCTTTCTTCCAGCACTGCAAGCTGCTCTTGTTCCATATAAAGCCTGCGATCCACCCAAATGCCTGAAAATCCCACTTGCTGCAAAAACGCTACCATGTCATCAGTGTCCGCTCGCTCTACCGCACTATTCCAACAATCTGCATAGCTTCCTCGAATGCTCCCATAGCTCCAGCGGAGTGTATTGGAGTGTAAATAACTTGTCATTGGCAAATAGCTTGCTTCTGGGTATGGAACATAAGGCATCTGAAACACCATTGCTTGGGGTTGCAGAGAATCTTCGATTTGGGACACAAAGTTACGATCTTGTTCGTAAGCACTTTGATTTTGAGCAAAATCCGGTGTGTTTCCGGGGTACTGTTCCCAAATACCAAATGAAAAAAGCAGTACGAAACCTATTGTTAATAATCGTTGACGTGATGGCGAACATTTTATTTGTGATAACAGCAAACAAATTCCCGCAATACAGAGAAATGCAATAAAAACGCTGATGCGGTTATAGCATCGCAACGCACTTGTAATAAAAACACTAACAAAACTTCCGATACCGCCGATTGTCCCCAACAAAAATGCTGCGAGACTAAGCCTAGAAAAAAGATATAGCTTAGGATTTTGAGAGCCTTCTTTGAATAAGGCTAGCATTAGACATACAAATCCTAATGCGCCCATAATACCCAAATAAACATGAGTGTTTTCGTTGACGAGCAGGGCACGCTCTTGATAATTACTGATTAGTCTTTCCAGCGAAGGAATACCATGCCCATTTTGCGGTAAAAACAAATTGATGAATTTCAGACCATACACTTCCGCCTCAAACGGACTGCGACCTCCCGCCGCACCTATCGCAAAGCCATTGTTTGAGCTAAAAACCAACGGCAGCAAGCTGCTGCCCACTGTAAGTGAAATTCCTGTTATTCCTATAATTGCAGGCTGTACAGCACACAGCTTTTTCTTTCGCAACAGGCACATCAGCCCTGTAACCGCCAGCAAAAAGCAGGTAAAAAAGGGGTAATAAGTCAGCCCGTTCATTCCAATCAAAAAGCAAAAAATTAGGGCTATTATATTTTTGCGATAAGAGAAAAATCCGCGCTGCCAAACAAATAGCCTCTCATCTTCCCAAAGCCATGCACAAAGCAACACCGATAGCGGAACAAACTGATAAGCGCTTAATTCTATGTGCATAATGCCACGCAAGAAAATATAGCTAAGTGTCGCAAATGTTGTACTGCCACACAGCGCAAAAACTGGGCGAATTTTAAACTCTCGTAAAACGAAATAAGAAATCACTCCAATGAGCGGAAAGAGTAAAAGATACCATAGATTCACACTGAGAACAATGTTTTGTCCCGTCAAAAAAACGAGGATTGCTAAAAGCAAACTGTCAACGTTGTGTGTCATAGAGACCGGAAATGCGGTTCGATTCACACCAAATGGGGCGCCCTGCCGGTCAGAAGTTAAAATCCAACCGTTGTCCCGAATCGAGACTGCCTGCATATATGCCCCCATCACATCGGAATCCTCATAAGCAATCGGAAAATTCAAGTCCGATGGGGTAGCTTTCCATAGCAAAAAAACAATGGCAAGCGGCAGTAACGCAGCCAAAAGGCCATATGTAATATTGCTTTTCCATGTTTTCGTCCGTGCTTGTGCCATATATTTTCTCCATTTGTATGTATTGCTTTCAACTTATTCCTTACTATTAGAAGCCGTCATATAATATCACATTATAGGCCGACGTTCAATGAGGTCTCTATGCAACTTGGAAAAACAGCGCAAGAAAAGTTGCAAAACATCGTATTTCGTGTAAAATGATAATATGTATATTTTGCTATTATTTAGGAAGTAGGCTGATTATGATAAAAAAAAGGCTTTTTTCTTTTCTCTTAGCGTTTGTTCTTCTGCTCTCTACCACGCTTCCCACCGTTAGTGCGCTCAGCAACTCGTCTGGTCCTGCTGGTTCGTCTGAATCGATGACTACGTCGGAGCCGACTGCGACACCAGAAACTACTGCGGCACCAGAAACTACTGCGACACCAGAAACTACTGCGACACCAGAAACTACTGCGACGCCAGAAACTACTGCGACGCCAGAAGCTACTGAGACCCCAGAAGCTACCGCAACACCAGAAGCTACTGCAACACCAGAAGCTACTGCAACACCAGAAGCTACTGAGACGCCAGAAGCTACTGAGACGCCAGAAGCTACTGAGACGCCAGAAGCTACTGAGACGCCAGAACCAACCGCTACGCCGGAACCCGACGAAACTTTGATGGAGCAGGTGGTACTTAGCCCCGTGGAGCAGTTTGTCAGCCGGATGTACCGCATCGGCTTACAGCGTGTACCGGATGATGCCGGTCTTGCTTACTGGAGCAATGCACTGCTTTCTCATGAAATCACCGGTGCCTCTTTTGCCAACTCGATTCTCAACAGTGCCGAGTTTAATGCACGAGGTCTTTCGGACGGTGATTATCTGGAAGTGCTGTATCAGGCCTTCTTCGATCGTGCTTCTGATCCCAGCGGTGCTGCTTATTGGCAAAACTTCCTTAACCAACGCTTTTCCCGCTATTACATATTAACCAACTTTGTTTCTTCTCAGGAATTCGCCAATCTGTGCGCTGCTGCCAGCATTGACCGTGGTTCCATTCCCGCTTCTTCGGAAGCTCGTGACCAGAACGGCGGCATCAATACCTTTATTTCCCGCCTTTACCGCCAGTGTTTCAGTCGCGATTGTTCTAACGATGAGCTGAACTACTGGGCGGCTACCCTGCTGAGCGGCCAGCACACCGCAGCTTCGATTGGCCTTCCTTTTATCCAGGGTGCAGAATTTGCTTCCCGTCATCTTTCTTACGACCAGATCGTTGCTGTGCTATATGACATCTATATGGGACGCGGTGCTTCTGCTTCCGAGATTGATTACTGGGCCAGCTATCTCAAACAAGGCTATTCTGTTTATTTCTTGCAGGTCAACTTTGTCAACAGTCAGGAGTTTGCTGACATCTGTGCCGCTTACGGCATTCCCCGTGGCAGCCTTGCTGCTTCCACACAGCCCCGCGACCAGAATCCCAACATCAACGCTTTTGTGATGCGGCTGTATGACCAGTGTCTTTCCCGCTCTGCCTCTGGTGACGAGCTGAACTACTGGGCAGGGGTACTGCTTGCTGGCACCCAAACCGCAGCAAATCTTGCAAACTCTTTCCTGATGGGACCCGAATTTACTGCTCGCGGCTTATCCAACGGCGATTACGTCAAGGTATTGTACCGCGTTTTCATGGATCGAGAGCCGGCACAGTCTGAAATTGATTACTGGGCTGGTTTGCTTAATCAACAGGCTTCTCGTTACCGGCTGCTTGCCTCCTTTACCGGCAGCACCGAGTTTGGCAACATTTGTGCGAAATTCGGCATTCCGCGTGGCAGCTTGCCCGCTTCTACCGAAGCTCGCGACCAAAACCTAAGCTACAATCTCTTTGTACAGAGNTCTACCGAGGTGAGCTGGGGCGATTTATTATGGCCACACCAAACGCGTGAGAGCAGCGCAAGTGCCTCTCTGCGTGGTGTGCGCATCTCAAACTATGCTTTTTTATCGGTTGGCGATAATTATGATGGAATGTTCAATAACAGTGGCCGAGGCAACCGCACCATCTGTCATGAATTTTTGCACGGCATTGGTCTACCTGATCTTTATCGCTATGAAGACCAGGGCGCCAACCGTGACCCGGTTGGTTATTGGGATCTCATGTCCAACGGTTCTAACACCGCAGTTCCTTCCGTAAATGCTTATTTACAACATGAATATCTGGGCTATGGAAATCCACTGCCCACGGTTACTGCTTCCAGTACAGTTACTTTAACATCTGCTGGATACACCGATCCTTCAAAGCCCTATGCAGTCATTATAAAAAGCCCCTACAACAATAACGAATATTTTGTCGCTGAATATCGCAAAAATCAAGGTTATGGCGGCGGTGTAATTGTATACCGCATCATTCCTTCTCTGGCTTATGAGGGGAATAGAAACGCTAATCCTTACAATGGCGGCAATCCCGATTTTATGTTTGTCTTCCGCCCGCAGGATTTAGGCTATCATGCCGGTTCTGCGTTGCGGTTGATTTACGCAGGGCTTTCCCCCACCAATGCTACCGGGTGGACCTCATTGGGGCGAGCCCGTGGAAGTGCAGACGCCTCCTTCTCCAATACGCTCTATTTCTCCGATAAAACCAACAGTGGCATCGTATTAGACCAATTAAGCGGTGTTGGAACGGATACCGTTACCTTTCGGGTCACTATCCCCAATGGCCCTGAGGGCAGTGGCACACAAAATGACCCCTATCTCATTTATACCGCATCTGACCTGGATCTTGTACGTAGCAATAGTTACAGTGATACCTTTTATTATTATAAGCTGATGGCAAATCTGGATCTTTCTTATCTCTCTAGCTTTAAAAGTTTAGGTGGGCTGAATGGTGTGTTTGACGGAAATGGAAAAACCATCGAAGGCCTTACAATTTCTGCAACGAATGGCGACATTGCCGCACTATTCGATAGTGTTGAGGGGGGCAGTACTGTAAAAGACTTAACGCTCGCCACACCACATCTCACTGCTACCGGCTCTTCTCCTGCTGCCGCCATAGCGTATTCTCTTTCGGGAACATTGCAAAACATAGAAGTCCACGGAGGCACGGTTACCAGTGAAACACGGGCAGGTGGCTTAGTTGGTTCTTTGATCGGCTCTCCAAATAGCACCGACTATGGGCAGATCATTAACTGCACCAGTTCTGCCTCCGTCAGCGCACCAGAGGCTGGCGGTCTGGCCGCAATTAATGGCGGCGGCTCGGCTGTGCAGTGCCTTTTGACAGGGCGTGTTTCCGGCGCACGGTCCGGCGCAGTTTACGCTTATGAAATGATGGCGCCGGGCACAGTAACTGACCATTGTAGCGAAGTGTTTTGGTCTGCGAATTCTGTAGCTAAAAATGAAGCTACTAGCGCAGGACAAAAAGCTGGTACGGCCGGCATTCGGCTTTCTTCAGCGGCGTTTCTTTCTACGGGGCAAACAATGCAGCCCACTTTAGAAGTTCTAAGCGTAGGAACCCCCGTGTTAAAAGGTACCTATGCGGCATCCGGCAGTTTACGTTTACTGGACACTACCTCTGGGCGCTGCCTCGGAGCTTATGGCGGAAATGGCACGCTGCAATATACACTCACTGCTGGCACACATTCTTTTGCTTGTTCGGTCACGGTTGCCGTGTCAAGCGCATCCAGCCCCGTGGAGCAGTTTGTCAGCCGGATGTACCGCATCGGCTTACAGCGTGTACCGGATGATGCCGGTCTTGCTTACTGGAGCAATGCACTGCTTTCTCATGAAATCACCGGTGCCTCTTTTGCCAACTCGATTCTCAACAGTGCCGAGTTTAATGCACGAGGTCTTTCGGACGGTGATTATCTGGAAGTGCTGTATCAGGCCTTCTTCGATCGTGCTTCTGATCCCAGCGGTGCTGCTTATTGGCAAAACTTCCTTAACCAACGCTTTTCCCGCTATTACATATTAACCAACTTTGTTTCTTCTCAGGAATTCGCCAATCTGTGCGCTGCTGCCAGCATTGACCGTGGTTCCATTCCCGCTTCTTCGGAAGCTCGTGACCAGAACGGCGGCATCAATACCTTTATTTCCCGCCTTTACCGCCAGTGTTTCAGTCGCGATTGTTCTAACGATGAGCTGAACTACTGGGCGGCTACCCTGCTGAGCGGCCAGCACACCGCAGCTTCGATTGGCCTTCCTTTTATCCAGGGTGCAGAATTTGCTTCCCGTCATCTTTCTTACGACCAGATCGTTGCTGTGCTATATGACATCTATATGGGACGCGGTGCTTCTGCTTCCGAGATTGATTACTGGGCCAGCTATCTCAAACAAGGCTATTCTGTTTATTTCTTGCAGGTCAACTTTGTCAACAGTCAGGAGTTTGCTGACATCTGTGCCGCTTACGGCATTCCCCGTGGCAGCCTTGCTGCTTCCACACAGCCCCGCGACCAGAATCCCAACATCAACGCTTTTGTGATGCGGCTGTATGACCAGTGTCTTTCCCGCTCTGCCTCTGGTGACGAGCTGAACTACTGGGCAGGGGTACTGCTTGCTGGCACCCAAACCGCAGCAAATCTTGCAAACTCTTTCCTGATGGGACCCGAATTTACTGCTCGCGGCTTATCCAACGGCGATTACGTCAAGGTATTGTACCGCGTTTTCATGGATCGAGAGCCGGCACAGTCTGAAATTGATTACTGGGCTGGTTTGCTTAATCAACAGGCTTCTCGTTACCGGCTGCTTGCCTCCTTTACCGGCAGCACCGAGTTTGGCAACATTTGTGCGAAATTCGGCATTCCGCGTGGCAGCTTGCCCGCTTCTACCGAAGCTCGCGACCAAAACCTAAGCTACAATCTCTTTGTACAGAACCTTTATTCTCAGGCACTTCACCGGTTGCCTTCGGACGCCGAGATGAACAACTGGGTCGCAAATCTACTTACCAACAGCATGTCTGTAAAGCAGCTGACTGGTGCCATTGTGTTCTCTGCTGAGGCTAAAAACAACACCCTTTCGGAACGTGATTACATTGCCCTTATCTACAATATCCTTCTCGGCAGAGCTCCTTCCGATGGGGAAGTAACCTCATGGACACAGTCAATTATAAATGCAAATAACCGCCAGACGTTGGTGAACAGCATTGGGAATTCAGCGGAATGCGCCCAATATCTTTCTGGTAAATACACATTATCTAACCAAGGAGCTGACATGGATCTTCCGTCTTACTCTGAGGGAATTGATGTTGCCATGTACCAAAATATTGCCACAGGTGCTATTGACTGGATAAAAGTTGCCGCCAGCGGTAAAAGCTTCGTCATGGTGCGTGCCCTAGGCAACGGCAAAAGCGTGGACCCCTACTTTTATGAGAATGTGCGCGGTGCCAAAGCTGCCGGTTTAAGAGTTGGCGTTTACTACTTTACCTATGCGATCAGCGAAGCAGAAGTAATTGGAGAACTGCAAATTGTACTTAATGCCATGCAAACTTTAGAAAATGAAGGCATCCGCTTCGATTACCCCATTGCGGTCGATATGGAATCGAATAAATTTATTGATAAATTGACCGTGCAGGAACGTACACACCTTTTGCGGTTCGCCCTCACTATTTTGGACCAGCGCGGCTACTACCCGATGATTTATACCGGCACCCATTATGCAAATACGCAACTTGATATGTCTCAACTTGCCGGCATTGATGTTTGGATTGCGGATTACCGTGCAAATCTGGGTTATCGTGGACCTCACACTATGTGGCAATATTCCAGCAAAGGCACCGTTCCTGGAATTTCCGGAAATGTTGACTTGAACCATTGTTATGTAAACTACCCGCATTTGATTATGTCTAGCGGAAAAAATCATTGGAAATAATCCAGTTTTTCGTGTGATGGGAAGGAATCTATGAAAAAAAGACTTTGCACATTGTTTTTGGCCGCCAGCATTCTTTTTCAGCTTGGCGTGCCTGCGTTTGCGGCACTTCCAACCCTAGCTGTCGTACCGCCTTCCTCGGAGCAAACCTCAATCACTGAGCCAACTGCAACGCCGGAGCCAACTGCAACGCCGGAGCCGACTGCAACGCCGGAGCCGACTGCAACGCCGGAGCCGACTGCAACGCCGGAGCCGACTGCAACGCCGGAGCCGACTGCAACGCCGGAGCCGACTGCAACGCCGGAGCCGACTGTCCCGCCTTTGCCAGAGCGGGAAGAAGGCTCAGATCACTGGGATCATTACGATCTTTCCAAAGGCAGCAACCGTATTTCCGAGTCGGAGTTTTATGCTGCACAGTCTCCCGTTGCTTATACTAATATCAATAATCTGGTTGTCTTTGTTTCATTTGCAGATTCTGCGGAATATTTGACTGCCGAACGTTTTGCATATGCAAATACGAACTATAATACAGTGAGTGCAGCCAATGCCTCAGTTACTAACGGCACATTGAAAGATGTGACTGCACGCCTAAGCTATAACAAACTCACTGTAAACAGTGTTTTTTGTAGTACGTCCAATACCCAGTCTATTAAGTTATCGCGAAACAAGGGCTATTATATGCCTTACAGCAGCACTAACTTAGAAGGGTATCAGTCCTCTACGCAGCGTTGGGAGCGAGAAAATGAACTGGTGAGAACCGTATCTGGCGCTATGCCTACACTGCTTGCCGAAAATTGCAATCTGGATGATGACAAAAACGGCGTCGTTGACAGCATCTCTTTCGTGTTTCCGGTGTCTCTGTCTACCGAGGTGAGCTGGGGCGATTTATTATGGCCACACCAAACGCGTGAGAGCAGCGCAAGTGCCTCTCTGCGTGGTGTGCGCATCTCAAACTATGCTTTTTTATCGGTTGGCGATAATTATGATGGAATGTTCAATAACAGTGGCCGAGGCAACCGCACCATCTGTCATGAATTTTTGCACGGCATTGGTCTACCTGATCTTTATCGCTATGAAGACCAGGGCGCCAACCGTGACCCGGTTGGTTATTGGGATCTCATGTCCAACGGTTCTAACACCGCAGTTCCTTCCGTAAATGCTTATTTACAACATGAATATCTGGGCTATGGAAATCCACTGCCCACGGTTACTGCTTCCAGTACAGTTACTTTAACATCTGCTGGATACACCGATCCTTCAAAGCCCTATGCAGTCATTATAAAAAGCCCCTACAACAATAACGAATATTTTGTCGCTGAATATCGCAAAAATCAAGGTTATGGCGGCGGTGTAATTGTATACCGCATCATTCCTTCTCTGGCTTATGAGGGGAATAGAAACGCTAATCCTTACAATGGCGGCAATCCCGATTTTATGTTTGTCTTCCGCCCGCAGGATTTAGGCTATCATGCCGGTTCTGCGTTGCGGTTGATTTACGCAGGGCTTTCCCCCACCAATGCTACCGGGTGGACCTCATTGGGGCGAGCCCGTGGAAGTGCAGACGCCTCCTTCTCCAATACGCTCTATTTCTCCGATAAAACCAACAGTGGCATCGTATTAGACCAATTAAGCGGTGTTGGAACGGATACCGTTACCTTTCGGGTCACTATCCCCAATGGCCCTGAGGGCAGTGGCACACAAAATGACCCCTATCTCATTTATACCGCATCTGACCTGGATCTTGTACGTAGCAATAGTTACAGTGATACCTTTTATTATTATAAGCTGATGGCAAATCTGGATCTTTCTTATCTCTCTAGCTTTAAAAGTTTAGGTGGGCTGAATGGTGTGTTTGACGGAAATGGAAAAACCATCGAAGGCCTTACAATTTCTGCAACGAATGGCGACATTGCCGCACTATTCGATAGTGTTGAGGGGGGCAGTACTGTAAAAGACTTAACGCTCGCCACACCACATCTCACTGCTACCGGCTCTTCTCCTGCTGCCGCCATAGCGTATTCTCTTTCGGGAACATTGCAAAACATAGAAGTCCACGGAGGCACGGTTACCAGTGAAACACGGGCAGGTGGCTTAGTTGGTTCTTTGATCGGCTCTCCAAATAGCACCGACTATGGGCAGATCATTAACTGCACCAGTTCTGCCTCCGTCAGCGCACCAGAGGCTGGCGGTCTGGCCGCAATTAATGGCGGCGGCTCGGCTGTGCAGTGCCTTTTGACAGGGCGTGTTTCCGGCGCACGGTCCGGCGCAGTTTACGCTTATGAAATGATGGCGCCGGGCACAGTAACTGACCATTGTAGCGAAGTGTTTTGGTCTGCGAATTCTGTAGCTAAAAATGAAGCTACTAGCGCAGGACAAAAAGCTGGTACGGCCGGCATTCGGCTTTCTTCAGCGGCGTTTCTTTCTACGGGGCAAACAATGCAGCCCACTTTAGAAGTTCTAAGCGTAGGAACCCCCGTGTTAAAAGGTACCTATGCGGCATCCGGCAGTTTACGTTTACTGGACACTACCTCTGGGCGCTGCCTCGGAGCTTATGGCGGAAATGGCACGCTGCAATATACACTCACTGCTGGCACACATTCTTTTGCTTGTTCGGTCACGGTTGCCGTGTCAAGCGCATCCAGCCCCGTGGAGCAGTTTGTCAGCCGGATGTACCGCATCGGCTTACAGCGTGTACCGGATGATGCCGGCCTTGCTTACTGGAGCAATGCACTGCTTTCTCATGAAATCACCGGTGCCTCTTTTGCCAACTCGATTCTCAACAGTGCCGAGTTTAATGCACGAGGTCTTTCGGACGGTGATTATCTGGAAGTGCTGTATCAGGCCTTCTTCGATCGTGCTTCTGATCCCAGCGGTGCTGCTTATTGGCAAAACTTCCTTAACCAACGCTTTTCCCGCTATTACATATTAACCAACTTTGTTTCTTCTCAGGAATTCGCCAATCTGTGCGCTGCTGCCAGCATTGACCGTGGTTCCATTCCCGCTTCTTCGGAAGCTCGTGACCAGAACGGCGGCATCAATACCTTTATTTCCCGCCTTTACCGCCAGTGTTTCAGTCGCGATTGTTCTAACGATGAGCTGAACTACTGGGCGGCTACCCTGCTGAGCGGCCAGCACACCGCAGCTTCGATTGGCCTTCCTTTTATCCAGGGTGCAGAATTTGCTTCCCGTCATCTTTCTTACGACCAGATCGTTGCTGTGCTATATGACATCTATATGGGACGCGGTGCTTCTGCTTCCGAGATTGATTACTGGGCCAGCTATCTCAAACAAGGCTATTCTGTTTATTTCTTGCAGGTCAACTTTGTCAACAGTCAGGAGTTTGCTGACATCTGTGCCGCTTACGGCATTCCCCATGGCAGCCTTGCTGCTTCCACACAGCCCCGCGACCAGAATCCCAACATCAACGCTTTTGTGATGCGGCTGTATGACCAGTGTCTTTCCCGCTCTGCCTCTGGCGACGAGCTGAACTACTGGGCAGGGGTACTGCTTGCTGGCACCCAAACCGCAGCAAATCTTGCAAACTCTTTCCTGATGGGACCCGAATTTACTGCTCGCGGCTTATCCAACGGCGATTACGTCAAGATATTGTACCGCGTTTTCATGGATCGAGAGCCGGCACAGTCTGAAATTGATTACTGGGCTGGTTTGCTTAATCAACAGGCTTCTCGTTACCGGCTGCTTGCCTCCTTTGTGGGGAGCAGAGAGTTTAGCGATATCTGCGTATCTTATGGTATTCCTCGTGGCACATTGTCTCTATAATTGGCTTTATTAAAGGAGTTTTCATATGCTGACCCGTACCCAAAAAATTCTTTTTTCGTGCTGCGCCTTACTCTGTGCGACTTTATTGGCGATTGCTGCAAAATGGGATCTTTCTATCGCAAATTTTCTTTACCAGCCCGAAAGTTCTTTTGGCATTGTGATGGAAGCCTTTTGTTACTGGCCGATTAAGCTGCCTTGGATTCTTTTAGGTGCAGTTTTGGCTGCGCTGTATAAGGATCAGCCGTTGCTCCGTATCCCCTTTGAATTCTTCGTTTTATGGTATTTAAAGCAAATCACTGTCAGCTCGGTGGAGAACCTTGTCTTTCGAGGTCTGCTGGGCGAAGTTAATAGTAGATTCCTTATGATTGGTATTGTCTTTTGCGCAGTATTGATGCTGGCGGGCGCCAGCAAGCTGTCTACTCGCACTTTGCTTCGGCTGAGATTTGTTGCGATATTCGGCATCGTTTATAAAACGATTGAAATTTTTCTGGTTGACCGGGTCAAGCTCTTTTGGCTGCGTACCCGTTACGATGATTTACTTGCAGCGGGTGATTTTTCCGATTTTACGCCATGGTATCAAATAGCCGGTCACCCCGGCAATACCAGTTTCCCGTCAGGACACGCCGCAAATGCCTGTGGCATTTTGCTTTTATTGCTCCTTCCTATCCTGTTTTGCGGGCTAAAAAAGCACAGAGGACTTTTTTCGGGAATCTGCATCGCTTATATCGGCTTTTCGTGCCTTTCTCGCCTTGTTATCGGCCGGCACTTTTTATCCGATACCATCGTGGGCGTGTTGATATCCTGTACTGTCTTTTTTGTTTTACTTTCCTTGCCTTTTGTGAAAAAACAACTGCAACAATTAAGCTGTGAACCCGGCACAGCACCGTAGCGCACCTTCTGGGTTCCCACGTCTCCTTGGGCAAAACAAGGAACAAAAAAGGGCTATCGTTCTGCATTTAGCAGACCATAGTCCTTTTTTCTATTTATTCAAACTTCTTTTCTTATTGCTATACTTGCGTTTGGCTCTTCTTTGTCTCACAGATTCCCGCTTTAAACCTCAAACAAAAGCACCCCCACGGAAAACGATAACTACCATTTTCTACGGGGGGTGCTACTACTTATAACTTCGATTATCAACGCTTTCAATAACGTGTCAAAAGATCTAAACTGTCAAACTCGACCGGATCTGCATTGTTCATACGCCAAAGGAAGTAATTCTCATGTGCGATGACATCAGAGCGTACTAGCTTCTGAGTTCCCTCTGCGTCTCGATATAGGAAGGCAGTCGTCTCGCCCTTGGTAGTATAGATGCTTAGATCGCTGACTAGAACATCCGTTACTTCTTGCGTATCCGAACGATACCGTACAGTATCAATTTTGCCCAATGTTGCAAAGTATTCCGAATCGGTGCCGCTGTAATAAATTGCCCAAAGCGGTCGATCCGGTGTCCAAAGAATTTCTTGCCCCTCCGGCTTGCCCTTTTCCTGTACTTCTTCACCAAGCTGTTGCCGTGAGATACAGTTCAGCACAATATGACTGTATTCGGTGTAGAATGTCGGCCCGTTCCATTCATAATCTGTCATACTTACCAGCGTGGCTCCCTCTGGAAGCTGTGCCAAAAGCTGACTGTCAGCGGCAGCAGCATATGCCGCTTTCGGAAAGCGCCAATATGCTTGTGTTTGCTGGATAGCAATGCGCATATTCTGCTGCTCCAGCACAAGAACCATGGCTAAAGCAATGGTGACGATGCTTTTCATCCAGATTGCTGTTTTATGTTTAAGTGGTTTTGTGCGCACTATCAAACGATATACAGCAGCTGACAGCCACAGCAGGACTAAAAGCATACCAAACCAGGCAAGGTAAACCGAAATGTGTGCAACGCCCCAATACAATTCTGATTGGTACTTCGCGGATACGGCAATCAGACAGCCGGGGCAGAGCCACAGGCTCACGGCAAATAATAAAAATCTCCAGTCCTTAACCTTCTCGCTCCAGTCAAACTGCGTTGTGCGAAGTAGGTATACCATCAAGACGACAAATAAGGTTGCGAGCAGAAGGTCCCGAACTGTAAGGTTTTGCAAAAAGGCACCGATAG
This sequence comes from Pygmaiobacter massiliensis, assembly GCF_900199435.1. Taxonomy (GTDB): domain Bacteria; phylum Bacillota; class Clostridia; order Oscillospirales; family Ruminococcaceae; genus Pygmaiobacter; species Pygmaiobacter massiliensis. The sequence goes on along the minus strand of NZ_OAML01000003.1, from coordinate 627,332 downwards.
AATACGGATACGGCAAATGAGAATAGCCGGTATTGTTTTTGGTAAACAGATAATTAGAAAGCGGCAGCGCTGCAACCGACTGCTTAGCCAATGTTTGCAAAATAACCGCTGGCTTAATAGAAACCGTGATGCCCTCATAGCCAGAGGAATAATGCATTTTAACCCAAACATTAATGGCACCCACTGCGCCAAGAGACGGCAGATAGATGCATGCGGTCTTGACAGAGGGCCAAAACTTCTTTTTAGAATACCAAATAAGGCAGCCTGCAATGGCAATATAGGTAAATGCCACCTCATACAGTAGCAACCCAGCAGTGTAACAAACGAGGCTGAGTGCCAAATAAAATTTTTTACCCCGTGTCAGATAGCGCTGCAGAAAAATCAAAGTGCCCAGCAGCACGCTCATCATAATGGGCATAAACATATGGAACGAAAGAATCGAAGAGTGATAATTGGTTACCACCTGAAACATTAGACCCATGCCCAGCATGGAAAAATAGCAAAGCTGCCGCGAGCCGGTCATTTCCCGCATTAAAATGCCGAACAACCAGACACTAAAGCATATCGTAACGATAAAAAGCAGACGATATGCTGTTACGCTGCTAAAATAGTAAAACACCACAAGCGAATAGACCGAAAGAGGGAAAAAACGGCCTCGACTGATCCAGTTAAAAATTTCAGTGCAAGCGTATTGCCACAGAGTTTCATGGGTAATGGCCAAATGTCCGCGCAAAAAATAGTAAACACCGTCATCAGATACCATGGGACAGTTGATTGTAGGTGAAAGTACCACGGCGATAAAACATAAAATGCCGCACGTAATCAACCGATCTTTCCAAGCTGTCCACTGGGCATTCCGCAACAGCGAATCTCTTCCCGTCATAAAGTCTCCTTTTTCTGACCCACCGCGGCATTCAGCACACCAATCTGCTCAAGATGAAAAAACATCTGCTCCCCCGCAGCATCTATCTCGATGAGCTGATCCAACAGTAAATCTACCGGGTCATCGTCCTGCCAAGTACCGCTCAAAACACGACGCATAAATTCCGCATAGCGCTCGGCGTTAATCTCAATATCACAGTTCGTGTAGGCGAATTCCAATGCTTTTTCTCCGCACACGTCCAGCAACTCACGTTGTTCAGTGAACTTGCACAGTACCTGCAATATTTCTTGTATCTCGTCTTCGTCGTGGCTAATTTTAATGACAAAATCATCCGAATACTCATCAAAGCTGCCAATTGCGGTGACTAGGACAGGCTTGCCCAATCCCAACATTTGGTGTAAGCTGGCTGAACTTTCTCCATGGGTCGGATAGCGAAGATTCAGGCAAAGGTCGCAGGCCGCCATATAGGTCTGGAATTCTTCCATGTCTACAAACCCGGTCACCGTGACATAGTTCTCCAGTTGTAATCGCCCAAGGATTTCATCCGTATCCAGCCCTTCGACCTTGCCTACAATGTAATAATGAAAGTCTTGATTTTCGTTACGATAAAGTGCCAAAGCCTCAAGAATCTGCTCAATGCGCTTTGCGCGGGTAGCAAATCCAAAGGAGCCAAACACCATGGTCGTTTCGCTTAGGTGAAGCACTTCACGGGCATCCTTTTTTTCTTTGGCTGCATCTTTTGTAATATACGGCGTATGAAGTGGAATATTGATGACCGGCATCTTAGGATTGATTCCTTTAATCATCTGCTTTGCCATATCTGAATGGACAATGACACCCTTGGCATAATCGACCAGAAAACGGTTCATGGTCATCTCCAGCGCATGTTCTTCCCATGGCGCTTTGGCTTCCCCGCTCAAAAAGCGATCTGCCAGTTCCAGTCCATCTGTACCATGGTTGTATTCTGCCATCGCACGGTAACCCTCAACATCCCCGCGGGCATAGGTCATCTGCGCAACATAGTTATGCAAAGAAAAATCGTGCAGTTCCAAAAAACCAGAATGCTTTTGAAATTGCTTCACGATCCCACTGTGATGACCATAATGATTCCCTATTTGGCAAAGCAGCGCATCATATCCATCGCACACTGCGTCGCTTTCCAGTTCAGACAGTAAATGGCAGGGTGCAGTTTGGCAAAGAGTTTTATCTTCCGGTTCTACCTGGCTAAAGATTTCAAGAGGAATCTGCTTACTTAAGTAGGGCAGAAGCTGCTCTGCAAAATCCGAAATACCAGAGCGCACCGGGTTGAGCGGGGTGAGATAAGCTATTTTCATTCATATCCTCCTCAGCGCAGCGTCTCGGTCAACAAGTCAATTACATGGTCCCAAGAAATATCTTTTACCGCCTCATATCCGGCCTCACCCATTTGCTTACAGATGGTCTTGTTCTGATAGAGGGTATTGATATTATTGGCTAACTCTTGTGCCTGTGCTGCGCTGATAAATGCACTTTTTTCTTGCTCTACAAATTCCAGCACACCACCGGCGTCCCAAGTGGTAATGAGGGGCTTTTTACTGAGCAGTGCCTCCAGTGTGATATAGCCGTAGTCTTCATCGACCGGTGCAAAATACACTGCAAACGCATTCGCATAAAGTTTCAGCAAGTCTTCGTCCGGCGCAAAGCCTAAAAACTTCACACGATCCTCAAGCCCTAACTGGTGCGTCAGCTCTTCTAAGCGTTGACGTTCAGGACCATTGCCGCCGATATATGCTTTAATTTTAGGGTCACAAAACTGAAGCGCACGAATTAACTCGTCCACACGTTTTTTCGCATCTAAACGGCCTACAGAAACAATATAATCTCCATATTCTTCTGTGAAATAGTGGCCGACATGCTTCGGCGGGTGATACAGTGCTTCTGCTGCAATATGATTGTGCTGTGCCAATCGGTTGCAGACATTCTGAGAGATCGCATACAGCTTTTTTGCTTCTGGAATAAAGGTGTTGTCCATGGTTTCGATGCGCTGTTTCAACGCAGGGCCGCCAGGCAGTGTGCCAAGCCCCGCATAAGGTACGCTGTCATACAGGTCGTACGCCTCGCGGAACTGATGCATTAGCCAAAGCACCTTATTTTCACTGCGTGCCAAATAGGTCGGAAATTTTGTGCCAATGACCAAATCAATTTTTTGGCCGTTGCTTTCAGACAAATCAATCATGCGCCAAGCAAGGCAGCTATCCAGCAGTGTTTCGTTTGGATACCACTTAAAGGGCAATTGTACCAGCTCGGCATCATATCCTCTTTTTTTCAATTCTGATGTCAATGATTCTACCATCAGCTCGGCACCGCCCCGGATAAACGGGACTTGCGCACCCAATACGCAAATTTTCTTTTTCATGCTTCTCACGCTTTCTCGTTTTGGTTTTTTGGCAGCCAAACCGCGCCGATTGTCCAGAACAACGGCTCCTCTGCCAAATCTTGCGGCAGAGCTTCTAGTATACCTGCGCCTACTGGCAGCAAATAACAAGGTTCAAAGCCTTGTTCTGTGAGTTCTTGCAAGAGAGCCTCCTTGGTGAAAGGCACCTCATATAATTCAGTGTTGCCAAATCCACCTGCCCTATATTGAATCGGCATGTGTGCATTGGGCGCATCGAACAGTAGCAGACCGCCAGCTCGCAGATTGTCTTGAATTCGTGCATAGAGCGCACACCGCTGCGCATAACTGAAATGCCAAAGATACCCGAAAGCGGCAACGGCATCAAACTGCTGCGCCAAGTCCTGCTTGCTGTAATCACAAAGCTGTACCGAAAAATTCTCATTCGCACCGAAAAGCTGTTGCAATCGCTGCTTTTCCTCTTCTGCTCCTGTTACGGACACACAGGTTCCGGCCGTCAAACACTCTTGCGCAATTTCCGGATTCCCAGTAGCAATATGCAAAGTCTGTATCGGCTGGCTTCCAAACTGCTGTTGCAACACAACCCGAACCGCTCTCTGCTTGAAAGCGGAGAGACTTTTTTCTTTGGCATCAACGGTTCCCTCTGCCGGAGCTACGGGCGATAATGTTTGTAAGCGAGCATATTCTTTGATTGCATCTGTGCCACGCAGCAATTGGCGGCCGTTTGCGGCCAAAGTTTGTGCCCATTCGCCCAACATCATTACATCACGCGGCGGTGCTTCCTGTGCTTTTTCCTCTACGAGTTCCAGCAGCCTCATGCCACTAAACTGCTGCAAAAGAAAATCACGCATGGGTTCTTCCAACGAAGTGTTGCTCTCGTTCACCTGTCGCAGCGCATCGGCTACCGCAGATACTTCCGGCTTTGCAACGCCGCCAAAGCCGGTTTGCCGTACCAAATCACTTACTCCTGCTACGCTGGTGGCTACCACAGGAATATCATTGAGCATCGCTTCTATGGCAGAAAGAGAGCAAGCGTGGTTATTGTCCTCCGTAGTATAGGGAATCAGCAAACAACTAATTTCGTTGTAAAACCGCTCCATATCATATTTGCCGTAGCATATTTTGCAATTATCAGCGTTCGCAAGTGCTTTTGGCACAGCAAGCCCCGGGTTACGCCACAGCAAAAGAAAGTCGAACTCCGGCAAGGCAGTCACCAAGGCGCAAAGCAACTCCGCACCACGGTCTGCAAGCTGGTTCTCCAGCATGGGAGAAGAGGCAAAACCGACGACAGGCCGCCCCGTCCATTGCGTGCGGCGACGCGCCAAAATCTTAAACTGTTCCACCGGAGGGTAGCACAGATGTACATCGGTAAATCCACGCTGTTCCAGAATTTGAGCAGCTCGCAGCGATTCTACTGCATAAGTCTGTTTGCCGTAGTCATTAAAATGAAGCAATTCTTCACAGGTGTGTTCATCCAGCCCCTGTAAGGGGTTTTGCGCACTCAACCGTAACAGCAAGTGGTATGGCAGCAGTGCGTTATCAAAATCAAACACCAGATACGGTGTGCTTTCCATAATCACAACAAGTGCGGGGTTCAGGGTATCCAAAGTAGTTTTTAGCTGGCTTCTGGTAATATAATGCACATTCGCATTATCGCCGCAGCTTCGCACTTCTTCTTCTAGCGAAACCAACTGTACCGCATATTCGCTTTGCTTTGTTAATAAGGCAAATAACGCACCTGTTTCGTTTTTTATCGCTTCCAGACCATATTCGTTGTAAAAGTGGTTACACAAAAGTACAATCGGGCGCTTGTTACCTTGGTAGCACAGGTGCGTTCTGAGATGCTCTTCATATGCGTCTGCCACCTGTGTCAACAGGCTCTCGTATGCGTTTCCATCGTTTTGTGCCGCCCGCATCGTCTCGCAAAGGGGAGACGGCAAAGCGGATGCCGTAACCGGTATCGACAATACATTCTTATAAGGGCGAGTGGTCCGCAACTGGGGTGCCACTGCACGCTCAAAGCGTGCGGTGGACATTCGTAAATCCCATGTTTGCTGTTCCATGGTGCGACGGCATCTTTCTCGCTCCTGCTCCAGCGTCTGCCGATACACTTCCATGTCCTCTTCCAAAGCTGCACAGCGGTTCTCGGCATTTTCCAGTAATTTTCGATATTTGTTTTGCACGGTTTTCATCTCGTCTGCCCGCTGCTGCTGCAAGGTCAACAACTGACGAAGCAGCGTAGCGGCATCCGCCATTGCGTGGTTATACTCGTTTTGTTGTGCGATGACTGGATTGATTAACCAACCAAACAGAAAGAAAATCAGCTTACGCAGTGCGCGCCGCACCACGCTAACCCCGGGGATATGGGAAGCGATGGGATGATGCAACTGGTTGCCACTGTTGCGATATGCGCAACTTAGGTTTTCCTCCAGCATATTTACTGCGAGGGCGATATCAAATTCGCCCACACGATCGCTCTCGATTTCCGGAATTTCAGTTTGTGTGCCCCGCCATTGCTTGGCGAGCAGCCGCAATTTGTACTTGCGTTCCAGCTCGGCTCGCGCGTTTCTCATACTTTCTTCTCCTTTTGATGGTAACCGGTTATGCACCGAAGCGGGTCGTACATATTTTACTCAAACGCTGTACTGCTTCCTCTACCTTAGGCTCGGTTTCTGCTTTTGCTGTTACATATATTTTCAGCTTCGGCTCGGTGCCAGAAGGACGCACTACCAGATAACACCCCTCCGCCAGCCCAAAGGCCAAGACATTGCTTTTGGGTAGGCCGGTCTCGTCATTCTCATAATCGATGGTTTGCTCTACTGCATAGCCGGCAAACTCTGTCGGGCGCTCGGCACGCAGCTTGTCCAAAATGCCTTTCATGGTGTCCATCCCCGTAGGGCCTTCAAAGGTAAAGCTGAGCAAATCGCTTTTATAATAGCCGTATTTTTCATACAGACTATTCAGCACATCAACTAGATTCTTACCTTCTTTTTTATAGTGAGCAGCCATCTCGCAAATCAGCATTGCAGCGTCCACGGCGTCCTTATCGCGTACATATGCGCCGGAAAGATAGCCGTAGCTCTCTTCGAAACCAAAAATATAACGCTCCGGATGGCCTTCCTGCTCCAAGTATCCAATCTGTTCGCCGATAAACTTAAACCCTGTCAGCACATTGCGCAGTTCCACCTGATATTCTTTTGCAACGGCCGCCGCCATTTCGGTGGTAACAATGGTTTTTACAGCAACTGGATACTCAGGCATTGTACCTTTTGCAATACGATTTTTGCAGATAAAATCAAACAGCATGACGCCCATCTCATTGCCGTTAATCAAGGTAACTTGATCCCCTTGTACCACGGCTACACCTACGCGGTCGCAATCGGGGTCGGTAGCCAAACAAAGGTCTGCACCTTCCGCACGTCCTAGCTGTACTGCCAACTCCATCGTTTCACGGATTTCGGGGTTTGGATAGGGGCAGGTCGGAAAATTACCGTCCGGCAGCTCCTGCTGCGGCACCACCGTAACCTGCACATTTCCAATCCGTTTAAGAATTTCTCGCACGGGCTGATTGCCAGTGCCGTTTAAGGGGCTATACACAATTTTCAGCGGCACTGCCGGTGCTTCCACACTCTGCTCCAGCACGGCGCTGTAATAGGCCTCGATGGTTTGTGCGTCAATCAGTTTGATTTTGCCGTTGGCAAGGCAGGCGTCGTAGCTCGGCTCTTCTGAAACAAAATCGGCCTCGCTAGTGATAAACGAAAGCACTTTTTCTGCAGCTTCCAGCGTAATCTGGCAGCCGTCTGCGCCATAAACCTTGTAGCCGTTATATTTGGCTGGGTTATGGCTTGCCGTAATTACAATACCGCCCATACAGCCCAAATACCGCACTGCAAAGCTAAGCATCGGCGTGGGCATACGCTCCGGATACAAGTAGACCTGAACCCCCGCTTCGGCCAATACCGCTGCCGCTGTTTGGGCAAACAGGTGCGACTTATTTCGGCTGTCATATGCGATGGCACAGGACGGCTGAGGGAACTCGGCCTTTAAATATGCAGCAAGTCCGCGTGTCGCCTTTGCAACCGTATAAATATTCATGCGGTTCGTACCGGCCCCAATCACACCCCGGAGGCCTCCGGTGCCGAATTCGAGGTCGCGGTAAAAGCGATCCTCAATTTCAGTGCTATTGTCTGCATTTGCGACCAGCTCTGCTTTTAGTTCAGCATCCAAATTTTTATAATTCAGCCATTCTTGATAGCGTGTTTCAGCATTGCTCATAGTTCAGCGCTTCCTTTCTCTTCCGGCAAAAGCCCAAGCGTGTTTAGTCTCTTACGGACGATGCTACCGACAGCCACCGGAGAAAACTCTTCCTCGATTACCTTTTTGGCTGCTATTGCCATGTTGGTATAAAAGTCGGTATCATTCACCAAACGTTTCATTTGTCTGGCTGCATCTTCAATGTCTGGCTCGGCCCAGTGGCATCCTTTTTTATAAGGTCCATGTGTTGTTTGAATCTCCACCATTTGATAATCTACCGGACAGCACGCACCTTCTCGCATATATTGCGTGTTCCCGCTCCAATTTGTGAGGACAGCAGGAATACCCAAACCCATAGCTTCTGCCGGGCCAAGGCCAAAGCCCTCACTGCGGTGAAGCGAGACGTAAGCGTTAGAGCAACGAATCAGCGCATTGAGATCCGGCTTGGAAAGCCGTTCAGAAATGGTGAGCACATCGCTGCGGCGCAAAAGCTTTTTCAGCAACCCATCTTCACCATCCCAATCGGGGGGAACATTCAGCTTTAATAGCAAACGCACGTCATCGGTTTCCTGTGGAAACGCACGCAGATAAGCTTCTACCGCCCCTTCCGGATTTTTACGCGCAGAAAAACTGCGCACATCGTACATTACAAGGAATAAAAACGGTTTTTCTGGCAAGCCAAAATCAGTGCGCGTTTTTGAGGAGCGTGCCTGCATCGTGATAGCATGGGGTACCGTAGTAACCGTAACCGGAGATTTCTGCCGAATGGCCTCACTGGTAAAGTCAGAGCAGGTCCAGACCTCATCAAGTGGTGCAAATGCTTCTTCCCAGCCATTTTCGGGGAATTCCGGCAGTTCCCACGCCCAGTAGCCGATATTGTACCGCCCTTGCAGTGCCTGCGGTGCCACATGTCTCAAAAAGACCGCTTGTCCATCTCCGTTGGTATCGAAAATGTTAATATTATAAATAAAATTGTTGCTGATTTTATCGGCAAACGCCTGATTCGTGTAGGTGTGTTCTTTCGCATCTTGAAAATCCACAATGGTATATGGAATTTTCGCAGCCTCCAAAATGGTGGCCAAAATACGGGCAGATTCCCCAAGTCCAAAATCGCCCTTGATGAAACCGCATAAATTAACACCTGCGGGATATTTGGCCTGCGGTATTAGCGCGCTTTCTCGTTGTTTTTGTGGCATTTTCATGATGCGGCGCAACCGGTCTTCCACCTTTTGTGTAAACGTACGGCGGTCGATGGCGCGTGCCCTGCAATCCGCTTCATGTGCATCCACTGCTGCCTGCACTGCGTCGGTATAGGCTGCTTCCAACGAAAGCTCCTGTGCGCCGTACTGCAAATACCAATGCACAAAGGCTTCTCTGTTTTGCGAAAATTGATTCTGGAAGCCACAAATCAAATCCATCCGCTGCTGGCGAATCGCCTCCATCGCAGGAGTGACTTTCAGCAATGTGGTATCTCCCAGCAGCACCTGCTCATCGGTAAAAAGAGAACGATGCGCAAAGGGATTGCCTGCGCATTTTTCTTGCAAATGATAGTTAACGCCATAGTACTCGCGCAATGCTGGAAAAATGCGCACACCGTCCTCAAAAAAGTCGAATCGGTACGGTACTGCTTCTTTGTCCGAAGCTTGCGAAGTGCGTGGCGAGCTTGGCTGTAAGATTACCTTGCAGCCAAACAAACCGGCGTAATCCCACCAGCTTGCGCAAAAATTCCGTTGTCGTAACGCATCCGCATACTCTGGGGCGACGATATGCCGATGCTGCTCTAATAGCCAATCAAACTTTTTTTTGCACCAGCTTAACCAGTTTGCTACCCCTGTTCCATTTCCAAACAACAGATAATCTGGACGGTGGCTGTGTGCATGGCCCAGCACATAGCTCATCGCAAAAGTTGGTTTTTCTGAATCTGCTGGCAGCATAATCTCGTCGGGCTGCGGCACAGCGCAGTGTGTTACGGTTGCAGTAGGGGCAACCCAAAGGATCTGCCCCTGTTCTTTATTTAGGCGGGAACAAAGCAAAAAGCCGCAGTAATCCCGCAGCTCTTCTTTGCTAAAATAAAACGCCTTATCATAAAACGAATCGCCCAGTAGGTTTCGGGCGCAAAATAACTCGATGTCTGCCGCCTGCCCATGTGCAGGCGGAATGTCTCCATCCAACACGCACAGCCAAAGCCGTGCGTTGGGATAGAATTGGCAAAGCCGCTGCAAATTTTCTTTAGCAGCATCTCGTTCAGCCTCTGCGGCGATGCAGATGAGTGTTGTTTTCATCTCGGCCTCCTGCTTTTACGCTTGGTTTCTCCAGTATGTCAGGGTCTCTTCGAGCGTTTGTCCAAGTGAAATTTCGGGTTTCCAACCGGTTGCTTTTTGCAGCTTGCTAATGTCGGCTTCGATAATCGGCACATCAACAGGGCGCAGTTTGGCAGGGTCAATTTCCACCTGTATCGTCTCTTTCGACAAAGACAAAATCATCTGCAAAATAGCGTTAATCTCAACAGCTTTGCCCTGCCCTACATTGTAGGTTTCGCCTTTTTCACCGGTAAGTGCAAGCAGCCGGTAGGCACGCACCACATCACGCACATCGGTAAAATCGCGTTTTGCCGACAGATTGCCTACCTGCAAAACAGGTTCATGCCTCCCCTTTTCAATTTCAACCACCTGACGGCAAAAATCCGCCACCACAAATAGAGGGGTTTGATTGGGGCCGATGTGGTTGAACGAACGGGTCGATAAAATATCAAGACCATAGGCCTGCGCATAAAGCCGCCCAAGCTGGTTTTGCGTATTTTTAGTAACTGCATAAATATTACCGGGACGCGGCAAGGTAGTTTCCTTCACAGGAATTTCTTCCGGTGCTACCGCACCATACTCTTCGCTAGAACCAATGAGCAAAACACGAGGCGAGAAACCGCAGTCTCGCACCGCATCCAGCAAATTCAGCGTACCTTTGATGTTGACATCTACCGTCAATCCGGGGTTCTTCCAAGAAACCGCGACGCTGCTTTGCGCCGCAAGGTGAAAAATCACCTCCGGGCGCAGCTCCGCCAGCAGCGTGTCGACCGCTGCCCTGTCCAGAATATTCAGGTCATAGGCAGTAACAGATGCAATGGACAAGGCTTCCTGCGGCATTTTCGTCACGCAGACAGACCACCCACCAGCAGCATTTAACTCATCTGCCAGATATTTTCCAACAAAGCCCGCTGCACCAACAATCAGTGCCCGTCTGTCAGTCGGCTGCTTATTCATGGCTTACGCGCTCTTTGTCGGCCAGCACCATACGGGTGACCAATTCCTTAAAGTCGATTTCACGCTCCCAGCCAAGCTCTTTTTCTGCTTTGGTGGGGTCGCCCAACAAAAGCTCTACTTCCGCAGGGCGGAAAAATTTCGGGTTTACTTTCACAACGGTTTTTCCGTTTGCTTTATTGGTCGCATACTCGTCTGCGCCTTCGCCATGCCATTCTAGCGCAATGTCCAGTGCTTCAAAAGCAGCGTCTACAAATTCACGAACCATGCGGGTTTCGCCGGTAGCAACCACATAATCATCCGGCGTGTCCTGCTGAAGCATCAGCCACATTGCACGCACATAGTCTTTGCTGTGGCCCCAGTCGCGCTTTGCTTCCATGTTGCCCAGTTCAAGGCAATCCTGTTTGCCGGCAGCAATACGCGCAGCCGCATCGGTAATTTTGCGGGTAACAAATTCTTTGCCACGGCGCTCAGATTCATGGTTGAACAGAATACCGCTGCAAGCGTACATATTGTAGCTTTCACGGTAGTTTTTGGTAATCCAATGACCGTACAGTTTTGCGACACCATACGGGCTGCGCGGATAGAAAGGAGTCGTTTCTTTCTGCGGAATCTCCTGTACCAGACCAAACATCTCTGAGGTAGATGCCTGATAGAAGCGGCAGCTCGGTTTGACCAGTTTAATAGCCTCCAGCATATTGGTGACGCCGACTGCGTCAATTTCTGCTGTTGCCAAAGGCTGTTCCCAGCTTGTTGCAACAAAGCTCTGTGCGGCCAGATTGTACACTTCATCTGCATCAGATTCCCGCATTGCATTGACAAGAGAAACAAAGTCGGTCATATCCGCATAAATCAGATGCAGATGTTCCGCACCAATCAAATGGTCAATATTGCCATAGTCCAGCGTAGATTTACGGCGCATGATGCCGTACACTTCATATCCTTTTTCCAGCAGCAGCTCTGCAAGGTAAGAGCCGTCCTGACCAGTAATTCCGGTAATAAGTGCTTTTTTCATATTTTTGTCCTCCGAGTTGTTTTGTTTATAGCAAATTTTTTCAATTGTGGAAAAGGGTTATAGATATCTGATATCGCCCCGCTCTTTCAGCTTCGCCACAATTTTTTTCACATCCTGTGTATTGTCTTTGTCGCAGACCAAAGTGACATCAGGGGTTTCTACGACAATAAGGTTTTGTACGCCAATTGCCGCAACAAGCCGCCCATTTGATACGAAAATGCTGTTTTCGGCACCAAGTTGCAGTACGTTACCCTTGGCGTAGTTGCCAGCAGCATCCGTAGGATTAATTCGTTCCAAACTGAGCCAGCTTCCCACGTCATCCCAACCAAATGAGCCAGGCAGAGTATAAATGTTTTGTGCTTTCTCCATGATACCGTAATCAATCGAGACACCCACACAGTGCCCAAAGACCTCCGCAACTGTTTTTTCGTGCGTGTCTTTGCCCACGGAATCACGAATCTTTCCTGCATCTGCCGCAAGGTCCGGCAAGAAACGTGCAAAATTTTTGAGAATAGTGGACACTTTCCAGATAAACATGCCACTGTTCCAAAGGTAATTGCCCTCATCTACATAACGAGTGGCTGTTGCAGCATCCGGTTTTTCTTCAAACCGATCCACTTTATACACACCGTGCAGGCCCACTGCTGCGTCTTTGGTGAATTTGATATATCCATATCCGGTTTCAGGATAGGTCGGCGTAATGCCAATTGTAATTAGGTTGTCCCCTTTTTCGGCAACCTCTGCGGCAAGCGACAGCGTGTCCGCAAACAGTGCTTTGTTTTTGATAATATGGTCAGAGGGCACAATGCACATAACTGCATCCTCATATTTTGCCTGGATAACTGCCGCCGCATAAGCTACGCAAGGGGCAGTATTTTTTGCCATCGGCTCACACAGCACATTTTCTGCGGGAAGATCGGGCAACTGCTCTGCCACAATACTGCGATAGTTTTGATTGGTTACAACAAAAATATCTTCCATCTCTACCAGACGAAGCAGACGCTCCACGGTCAGTTGAATCATTGTTTTGCCATCACTAGTAAGCGAAAGAAACTGTTTTGGCATATTAGCACGGCTTTGGGGCCAAAAGCGTTCACCTTTTCCCCCTGCCATAATTACTGCAGTTGTTTTCAAAAAGTACATCTCCTTTTAGCCGTTTTATCAGGCTATTATAACCTAGCGATACGTATTGATATTATAATATAATATGTAGAACAAGTAAAGCGTTTAAAATGTTACGTTTTTGTGATTATGACGCACCAAACCGCTTCACAATCATAGTCTCTTTATTTTTTATCTATACTGCTTTTTGAAATTATGCTATACTATACTAATAAAACGACTTTATCGGAGGATTCCTTCTTGAAAAAAGAAAACATCCGCAATTTTTGCATTATTGCACATATCGACCACGGCAAATCCACGCTGGCAGACCGCATTTTGCAACTAACCAGTGCGGTAGATGACCGCCAGATGGAAGAGCAGTTGCTCGACAATATGGACTTGGAGCGTGAGCGTGGCATTACCATCAAAGCGCGCGCCGTTACTATGCACTATACCGCTAAGGACGGCGAGGATTATGAGTTCAACCTCATCGACACCCCGGGCCACGTGGACTTTGGCTACGAAGTCAGCCGCTCGCTTGCTGCCTGTGAGGGCGCTATTCTTATCGTCGACTCCACACAGGGTGTAGAGGCACAGACTCTCGCCAATACCTATATGGCATTGGAGCACAATTTGGAAATTTTGCCGGTGCTGAACAAAATCGATTTACCCAGCGCTGAACCGGACCGTGTCGCACACGAGGTAGAAGACGAAATTGGTCTGCCTTGCCTTGATGCACCACGCATTTCTGCCAAAACCGGACAAAATGTCAGTGACGTGCTGGAAGCGATTGTCGCAGGAATCCCTGCGCCCAAGGGCGACGATACCGTTCCCCTGCAAGCACTTATCTTTGATGCAGTATACGACAGCTACAAGGGTGTTATTGTTTACACCCGCGTTCGCGAAGGCAACGTAAAACCTGGCGATACCATCCGCATGATGCAAACCGATGCAGAGTTTGATGTTGTCGAGGTCGGACACATGGGCGCACTTTCGCTTGCTCCCTGTAAAGAACTGTGCGCCGGCGAAGTCGGCTATATCACTGCCAGCATCAAAAGTCTGCGTGAGGTACGCGTTGGCGATACCGTCACCAATGCGGACCGCCCCGCACCCGCACCGCTGCCCGGCTATCGTCAAGTTATGCCGATGGTTTTCTGCGGCATCTACCCTGCTGACGGCGCACATTACAACGATTTGCGCGATGCGCTGGATAAATTGCAGCTCAACGATGCTTCGCTTACCTATGAGCCGGAAACTTCCGCTGCTTTGGGCTTTGGTTTCCGCTGCGGCTTTTTGGGTCTGCTGCATCTTGAAATTATCATCGAACGACTGGAACGCGAGTTTGATCTTGACCTTGTGACCACGGCACCGAGTGTAAAATACCGCTTAACCATGACCGATGGCGCACTGATTGAAATCAGCAACCCGACCGATTATCCTGACCCGGCAAAAATCAAATCGGCAGAAGAGCCGTTTGTCAACGGACATATCTACACTCCGACCGAGTATGTCGGCAGCTTGATGGAACTTTGCCAAAACCGTCGCGGCATTTTTAAAGATATGAAGTATCTTGATGCCACTCGTGTCGACCTGCATTATGAACTGCCGCTCGGCGAAATTGTGTACGACTTTTTTGACGCTATCAAGAGCCTTTCGCGTGGATATGCCAGTTATGACTATGAGATGAAAGGCTATGTGGACAGCAAGCTGGTGCGTTTGGACATTTTATTGAATGGCGACACAGTGGATGCACTGAGCCTCATTGTTCACGCTGACAAAGCCTATGAGCGCGGCAGAAAAATCGCTGAAAAGCTCAAAGACAACATCCCCCGTCAGCTTTTTGAAGTGCCGATTCAAGCTGCCATTGGCGGCAAAGTGATTGCGCGTGAAACAGTACGTGCAATGCGCAAGGACGTGCTTGCCAAGTGCTACGGCGGCGATATTACCCGTAAAAAGAAACTGCTTGAAAAGCAGAAAGAGGGTAAAAAGAAAATGCGCCAACTGGGTACTGTGGAAGTTCCCAGTGAGGCATTTACGGCGGTTCTCAAACTCGATTAAAAATAGTAGTCGTACCGAATTTCGTTACTTTTGCATTGTCGGCGCCAATTTCGCGTATTTGGCCTTTATAAATTCGCAAAAAGAGATACAACTTGATAACATGAACAACAGCCTGACAGGCCTCTTTTATAAGAGTGCTGCCAGGCTGTTGTAGTTTAGTGAAAAGCGCTAGTGTCGTTCGGATAAAAGTAATCATGTACGGTACACTAGTAAAAGCGCCTAAAATCTGCCGCTTTTATTCACTCCGCATACGTAGAAAGGAGCATCATGAATAAAACAAAACTAATGTTAACAACTATGTTAGCAGTTGCAATTTTGGTTGGATGTGAAGATGACAGCAAACAGCAAGATATCAGCTCTTCTTCCACATCCTCTTCCAGCACTTCCGTTTCTTCCCAAAGTACGGTTATTTCGTAGGCTGTGCCGCATACCAGCGGCGAAGGAGCTGCTGCTTTGGCACTGGCTCCTTTGGGAGGTATCAATAGTATATCTGATGACAATATCCCATTGCCCAATTTTCTTAACAATGACCAGCAGAAATTATTTTTAGCCGCCACTAGATTGTACACCGGCGTGGGCGGCGGCGGACACCCCGGCTACCAACCGGATTTCTCCGTTGTCATTACGCAAACGGTAGGGGGCGTAACCTCGAATTACAATTTAGATACAGCTTTCGAAAATTACGCCGCGTTTGAAAAGGCAATCTATGCCACCTTCACTAAAGCATATGGCAAGGAGCTATTGTCCGATGTCGGTATAAAAGAACATGACGGAAAATTATATGTGGTGGATGCTGATCGCGGGAACATAGGAATTGGGTTTAAACGAGTCACCTATGAAGTGGTAAGTCAATCAGAAGATCAAATTGAATTTATCATGCGAGGACATTACCAGAGCGATGTAACCAAGCCCGAGACCACTACTGACTATCCTATCCGCATGCTAAAAGAAACAGACGGTTGGCGATTTGACCTTTTTGCCAGCCTAGCCTTTCGAAGTTAAACAATGATAAGGATTAAAAGGCATACACCTGAAAAGATGCATGCCTTTTGTTTTAGCGCGTAGCTCACGGAAGATTAAAGATGTGAACTCGCTGTCCCGATACAATGTAATCCTCTGTTTTTAAATATGCGTCTCTTTTACCTTCACTTAACTTTTTTATTCTATTTTTGCCTTAAGCTAATTTATCATTATCGTTTGGCAATGTCTGCGATAGTTTTATGACCAATTATATCCGCGTTCATAGTTTGTCTATTGAAGATACTATCTTACTGTGATATAGTTATCCACGTGAATGGGGTTCTTTTACTTTTAAGTAAGTGCAACCTCGTTGCGGTGGATTAGAAATTTTTTGTAAATATGAAAAGCTGTGCTATAATGCACAGCTTTTTTATAGAATAAACGAGGCAAAAGATGGAAAAGAAAAAACTATTACTTATGTACAACCCCACTTCTGGAAGAGCAAAAATCAGTCGACAGCTTGCTGACTTGCTTGAGCTCTTTTTCGACGCAGATTATGCAGTTACTGTCTCTTCAATTCGCCCACCCTATGGTGCAGAAGAAATTTTAACTGAAAGCGAGCCCTTTGATATGGTGGTTTGCTGTGGCGGAGACGGCACCTTAAACCATACCGTTAATGGTCTGATGCAGCTGCCTTCCAAGCCGCTGCTCGGCTATCTGCCCTGCGGTTCTACCAACGACTTCGCCGCCACCCTCGGCCTTGGCAGAGAGCTGATGGACGATTGCCGCGCCATTACAAAAGGCGAACCGTTTTGCTACGATATCGGCTCATTTAACGGCGAACGCTACTTTAACTATATCGCAGCATTTGGGGCATTCACTGAAGTATCATACACCACCTCACAGGCTGCAAAGAATTCGCTGGGTTACCTTGCATATATCATTGAGGGCATCAAGCATCTTCCGTTTGACTGCAAATACCATGCCAAAATCACTCTCGGCGATACCGTAATAGAGGATGACTTTTTATACGGTGCTTTCAGCAATTCACTCTCCGTAGGCGGCATCCATTTGGGCGACAACCTAACCGTGAAATTAAACGATGGCATCTTCGAGACGCTGCTGATTCGTGCACCGCGTAATGTGATTGAAATGCAGAACACCGTGGGCAAACTGCTCTCGCGCGATTTTTCGAGTGAAGAAGTGCGGCTGATTAGAGCCCAGCATGCAACGTTTGAGTTTGAAGAGCCAGTAGCGTGGACTCTGGATGGTGAAGCAGGTGGGAGTTGCACGCATTGCTCCCTCGGGGTCGTGCCCTCGGCAATCACTATCATGCGTCCTAAGGATGCACAATAAACTCTGCCCTCTTTCAAATGATTACTTGGTTACACATTATTTTTTAGCTTGCTACCAGAAAAAGAGCAGCCCTTGCCATACGGCATGGGCTGCTCTTTTAGATTCCTTATTCCGTCCCATTACTATCGCAAGTAGCTTTCCAGTTTTCATAGATCTTTTCGGCACTACGATTCATTTCATGAGAGAAGTCGCTTGCAAATTTACGTTTGTAAAAATTCAAAATTCCTTCCGCAGGCTCTATCTGCGCCGCTAGCGACGAGATATCTTCAGGATAAGTATTTTCAAACACAATCATTTCTTTTGCAAAACGGTCGGGCTTTTTTCTGCTTTTTTGCTGCTCCGTCGGATGACCAATGCAAAGCAATGCGACCGGAGCAGTTTCTTCCGGCAAGCGCAAAAGTGGCTTCATCTGCTCAAAATTCTCGGTTACATCACCGATATAGCAACTGCCTAAGTTCAAGCTTTCGGCCGCTACCACTGCATTTTGTGCAGCGATTAGCGTATCGCTTACAGCAAGCAATAAATCGCCCATACCAAGTGTGCGCGTTTCGCCTTCCACCGCAGCGCGAAAGCGCGTCTGCCAGCGATGATAATCGGCGATAAACACCAGCACCAACGGTGCTCTCGCAATCATCGGCTGATGGTCGCACAGCTCTGAAAGCTGCTGCTTGATGTTGGGGGCGGTAATCTGCAAAATGCTATAAAGCATCATATTCCCTGCCGTAGGTGCTTGCATGGCAGCTTGTAAAATCGCTTGTGTATCTTCCGTGCTCACCGGCTCTTCTGTATAAACTCGCACGCTTTTGCGTTGGTACAGACTAGCTAATATAAGGTTTTCTTTCATTTATCTTCCCGTCCTTCTGGCAAATGTGCCATTTTAATTTTTATAAAATTTTATATTATACTTTACAAAAAGCATCAATTGCAAATCAAGCCTTGCTTTTTCTTCTCTTTTACCGCCCACCAGTTTGATATACGAGGAAATTCAATGCCTAGATTTACTATTTTTCTTGACAATTTTTGACGTAAAGCAGCATTTTCGGTATAATGAGTAAGAACTTTTTCGTCTTTTCGGTTTTGGTAAGGCGGGAGGTAGACTTTAAGAAAAAGAAATGGGGATTTTTTATGACACCGATGGGAGCACTTGCCGTTTTTACTTACGGCTCGATTGGGCTGTCTGTTGCGGGACTGCTCGCCTTGTTCCTTGTCAAAAAAGCGGCAACAGCACGCGTGATTTTTATGCTGATGGCGGGATATTGCATTTTTAATGGATTTATTGCTTATACCGCACAGCCTTCTAACTATGCTGGTATGCAGATGATTGCCATTGCGGCTGCGTTGCTCGCCGTCGCAGCTATTATCTTGCGTTTTGTGTTAAAACGTTCGATTTTTCTGGCAAAATTGCTGCTCTGCGGCTCTTTGCTGATTAGTCTGTCCGTCACATTCTAGTACATATTGTTTCTAATATGAAAAGCGACAACCGTGCAAATGCGGTTGTCGCTTTTATTTTACCATAACTTTTATCATTGCTGAACTTATTTTATAGAAACTTTGTTGACATTTGCAGCAAAGTCGCTATAATATGAAATAAGCTTCACATGAAGTATATTTCACGTTATTAAAGGAGGAATCGTGATCAAAAACAGAGTGAAAGAATATCGTCAACAACATCGTCTTACTCAGCAAGAAGTTGCGGATATGGTCGGCGTTTCTTCGCGCACCATCATTTCGCTAGAAAAGGGGCAGTACAATCCCTCATTAATGCTTGCTTACCGGCTTGCATTGCTTTTTCACACCTCAGTGGAAGATTTGTACTGTCTTGCAGAAAATAAACAAGCGGAGGATCATATCAATGAAAATTCACCATAAGCGCGGTTTTGTCCGCGGAGTTGTCTTTCTCACTTTAGGCATCACAGTGCTGCTCGATATTTGGGCCAAAGGTTACCACACCCGTTTTGGGCTGGTTGCTACTTTAATGTTTTTGCTCGCGGCAATGGATATTACGCGCAGCTTCTCCAAAGTTTCTGCCCTAGAAGACTCGCTTGCTGATACCGACGAGCGCGACCAGTATATTATAATGAGAACGGCTCGCATGGCGCTGAATATCCTGCAAAGCTTAAATCTAGGCCTTACGCTATTATTGATGGTTCTTTACTCGCTCACCAATAGCCCGATGTTTCTTGGCGCGTTTATTCTTGCTGCAGGCTACACTGTCCTTTCCTTCATTATCATTTTGGCGGCAAATTTATATTACGAAAAGCATGAATAACCTATTCGATAAAAGCATTTCACAAACCATATGAAATAGGCTGTCTTTTCTTTTTTTCGCATTATTTTTTTGAATATCCGCTTTTATCGTTGTCATGTTTTATTCATAAGATGAAGATGCTTTACTTGTAAAGAAAAATTTGCTTTGCTATACTTGGTGTAACATCATCCAGCAGAAGAAACTGCGCTAACACACGAAAGGATGTGCGGCCTGTGACTTTAAACCAGTTAAGCTATTACGCCGAAATTGTGCAACAAAGCAGTTTTACTAAGGCGGCGGAGAAATTGTTCGTCAGTCAATCTACGCTTAGCAAATCTATTCGCACACTCGAAACCGAGTTTGAAACAGAGCTGATTGATCGTTCCGCCAAAGAATTTCAACTGACAAAAGAGGGCAAGCTTTTCTACGATTATGCTGTAAATCTGCTAGAGTATTACCACCTGCAAACACAGGAGCTATATCAACGAATTCACGGGGGCAGTGGAGCGCTTAGTTTAGGACTACCGCCAACTGCCGGTACTATTTACTTTTTTTCGCAAATTTATAAGTTTCAGCAAAAATACCCGCAGGTAGAGTTACGCATTACCGAAATGACTTCTAAATCTGTAAAAGAGCTGGTCGGGGCAGGAAAGCTGGATTTAGGTGTCGTGATAGAACCATTTGCAGACGAAGCTTTTTTCAGTCGCAAGGTTTACGCCTCAGAAGCGGTGCTTGTGGTTTCTAAACAGCACCCGCTCGCTGGCAAACGGGTTGTGAATGCCACAGAGTTAAAAGAAGAGCGATTTTTGATGGTAACCCCTGACTATATGTATTATGACCTTGTACTAGATTTTTGCAAAGCTGCGGGGTTTGTGCCAAAGGTTGCGTTTGAAAGCTCGCAGTGGGACTTATTGCTGGAGATGGTGGCAGCCGACCAAGGTGTCACTATTTTGCCCAAGCCCATTGTCGACAAATGTTACAATGCCAGGGTGCACCAAGCCCGGTTGAAAAATCCCGAGTTCCCTTGGGCATTAACTTTAATCTATCGCAAAGATAAATTTGTAACTGAGCCGATGCAACATTTTTTAAGTCTTTGTGATGAAACTAGACCTACATAGTCCCCTAATTTAAACAGAGCCACGATTGACGTGGCTCTGTTTTTTTGTTGCAGTGCATCTTTTTCTAGCGATATAAAACAAACACCCCGCATCAAACAAGTGCATTATGAACAAAAATTTATGTATTTTAGAGTTTTAATGAGTAAAACAGCATGAATTCTATTCATCACCCGATGAACAATTGCTATTTCCTTTTTGGGAGCGTGGATGCTATCATCAAAATAGAAAATCGCTATGGCCATTGCGAAAATATACCACTCATAGAGCGGACGGCGGTTCGCCCTATCTAGGAAAGGACATAGGAATCATGGAAAATCAGCAAACGAAGACTTCTTCGACCAGAGCGTTCGCCATCGAGTTTATTATGTTTTTCACCTATGCATTTTTTGCAGTAAACTGGATTGCCGGTAGCACGCTGACCCCACAGATTATGGAATATTTTCAGCTTAAAACTTTTGCTTCTGCCACTTTTATTTCTAACGCAATTACTCTTGCAAAAATTATCGGTAACTTTTTGGCGGCTCTTATTCTAAATCGCTTGTTTCCTAAAAAAGCAATTGGGCTTGGTTCAGGGCTTATCGTCTTAGGCAGTGCGCTTGCCATTTTGGCACCTCAGTACTGGCTCTTCATTCTGGGGCGCTTTATTATGGGATTTGGCGGTGCGCTTTATATTGTTTACTTTAGCCCCGTTGTAATCCACTACTTTGCACCAGAAAAACGCCCCACGGTGAATGCACTCAACGGTGTAGCTTATAACTTTGGCGGTATTGTTGCAATGCTGGTGGTGGGGCCGGTAATCGCCTGGCTGAAAACATGGCAATATAGCATGGCGTTTTTTGCTTGCATTAGTGCCTTACTCTTTGTTCTGTGGCCTGTACTCGGGCAAGATTTCGAGCTTAACCGCACTACCGGTGCAGCACAAAAAACCTATACCGCACGTGAGGCACTCAAAGAAAAAATCAACTGGTTGCTTCCGCTTACTTATTCTGGCTTGCTTACCTTTTACATTGTGCTGCTCAATATTTTCCCCATTTCGGGTACCACTGCAATCAGCGGTAAAACGTTGAGCACACTCGTAGCCGTTGGCGGAATCGTCGGTTCATTGCTTGCTATCGCACTTTCTAAGGTCTTCTTTAAACGTTTGCCGGTTATCCGCTGGGCTGGCCTCGCTATGACATTGTTTGGTTTTTTGATGTTCAAAACTGCAAGCGGCGGCGTTGCTGCTGTCGCAGCTCTTTGCATCGGCATCTTTATGTTCTTGCCCGTTACTTCTTTGATGATGATTCCGCAGGAACTTCCGGATATGACGCCCGCAAAGCTTACGACAATTATGGGCCTGTTCTGGGCACTTTCTTATATCATTGAAACCGTCGCGTACTTCGTAATCGGCTTTATTATTGATCGCTCCGGCTATACCATGGGGCTCAACCTCGCACTCATTATGAGCTGCACTTTCTTTTTGGGGTCTTTTTTATTGCCGGAAACAGGGCGCAAAAAATAATATTCACCGTTTTCTTACCGTTTACAACAAAGGAGTATTTATATGAATTCGTTTGAGTTAATGTACAGCGAAAAGCTGAAAACCCCGGAGCAAGCTTTAGAGCTGATCCAAGATGGTGACTATATGTTTTCAGCACAGGCCGGCGGCGAGCCGGCGGCCATTCTTTCTCATTTGCAACACCTCAAAAAAACAGGTGTAAAAAACACCACCTTAAACACCTGTTTACCCCTGCAATACTATGAGGCTTTTAAAGACCCCGAAATGCAGGGTGTTATGTCACATAATGGTTGGTTTTTCAGTGCGGCTCTGCGTGATGCCCATACTAAAAAAATGGTCAGTGCAATTCCGCAAAGCTCTACCTCTGTACTGCGCAAGGTGATGGACCGGGTACGCTATGAGAAACGCCGCCCCGTCGTGCTGGCTACGGTATCTCCCATGGATGCTCACGGCTACATGTCTCTTTCGGTCAGCGCAATCTACGAACGCGACCTTATCAACCAAGGTGCGCTTGCCATTGTGGAGGTCAACCCCAACTTCCCCCGTACATTTGGAGATACACAGGTTCATATTTCGGAAGTTGCTGCTGTGGTAGAATCTGACCGCCCTATCCCTATCAGCAAACTGGCCGCATACACCGATGTGGATGCAGCCATCGGTAAGCTCATTGCATCGTTGGTGGAAGACGGCTCTACGATTCAGCTTGGCATCGGTAATATTCCAAATGCCGTGGCTGCCGAACTGAAAAGCAAAAAACATTTGGGTATTCACACCGAAATGTTTACCGAAACGATGGTCGACCTAATTGAATGCGGTGCAGTCGATAATTCTTGCAAAGGGCTTTTGGATGGCTATTCTGTTTGCTCTTTTACAATGGGCAGCCAGCGCCTTTACGATTACGTAAACAATAACCCTTCCGTACTTTTCAAGTCTTGCACTTTCACAAATGACCCGTATACAATTGGGAAAAACAATAAATTCGTTTCCATTAATGCAACGCTGGAGGTTGACCTCACCGGCCAATGCGCGTCTGAAACTGTGGGCTATCAGCAGTGGTCCGGCACCGGTGGTCAATCAGAGACTGTGCAGGGCGCACAAATGTCAAAAGGAGGCAAATCCATCATTGCAATGCACGCTACCTATAAAGCCAAAGACGCTGACGGCAAAGAGGTGCTGCGCTCTAAAATCGTGCCATTTTTACATGAAGGCGCAACAGTTACCACTTCTCGCAACGACGTCGACTATGTGGTCACAGAGTATGGCATCGCTTGGCTACGAGGCCGGAACGTAGCGGAGCGCGCAGAAGCGTTGATTCAGATTGCACATCCGGACTTTAGAGAAGAATTGCGGGCACAAGCGCAACAATATATGATTTGGTAGGTTAACAAATTAGTTCTATTTTGTTTCTGTTGTGGTCCATAGCTAAAAATTCTATAGAGCGGTAGCACTACCAATCAGACCATTTTCTCCTTGCTCCTCTTGATTTTAGTAAGAGTAATTTCCCATCCACGTAAATTTATAAAAAACAGGGCTACCTCAAAAGCAGCCCTGTTTTTTTATAGCAAATGCAAAATTGAATTTCGGTCCTGTACTAGATTCGTTATTGCGCAGTTTCTGCAAGAAAATCAGCCGAGAACTGTGCCATTACGGCAGCACCGCGCTTCAGCACATCCTCATCGACAGTATATTTTTCGTGGTGGTTGGTATAGGTACAGCCTTCTTTGTCCGGGTTGCGGCTGCCGATAAAGCCGAATACATACGGAGCTTTGTCGCCAAAGAAGGAGAAATCCTCACTGCCCATCAGCGTTTCCAGATGGCCGATGCCAGACTCCCCGTACAGTTTTGCCACTGCGTCATGCGCAAGGCGGTTCAGCTGCTCGTTATCATTAATCACCGGTTTGGTCATGTACTGATAATCAAGGGTAGCGGTAGCGCCAAAGGCCGCAGCGGTGTTTTCAATAATGCGGCGCATAACACCCTCATCGGATTTATCGCGCGAGAAGGTGCGGATGGTGCCCTGCATCTCTACATGGTTTGCAATAATGTTAAAGCGCTGGCCACCGTGGATTTCTCCAATTGTCAGCACAAGCGGCTTCACCGGGTCGTTGATGCGGGAGACATATTGCTGCAAATTGTTGATGACAGCGGCGGCAACGGTGATAGCATCGACGCCGAGGTTGGGTGCAGAGCCATGAGCAGAAACACCCTCAATGTTGATGGTGAAGGTATCACAGCCTGCCATACGGTTGCCCGGTGTGACATCAATCAGCGGTGCATCAAAATTGCCCCAGATGTGCGCGCCGTAAATGGCGTCCACACCGTCCATCACGTTTTCTGCAAGCATCCATTTTGCGCCGCTGGCAATTTCTTCTGCGGGCTGAAAAATCAGCTTTACATTGCCGCACAGTTCGTCCTTGACTTCGGTGAGGATTTTCGCTGCGCCCAGCAGCATTGCCATATGGTTGTCATGGCCACACGCGTGCATCTTGCCGTCCTTTGCTGCGAAAGGCAGGCCAGTGTCCTCATTGACAGCAAGCCCGTCGATATCCGAACGGAGTGCTACGGTTTTTCCCGGCTTTCCACCGCGGATCATGCCGGTGAGGCCATAGCAGTTTTTCATCTCAGTTACTTCGACGCCCATGGCTTCGAGATCTTTTTTAAGTGCTGCGCGGGTCTCTTTTTCTTCGCCCGAAAGCTCCGGGTGCGCATGATAATAACGGCGGCGCTCGATAATGTACGCCTCGTGTTTTTCGGCCAATGCTTTGATGTTCATGATAATTACCCCTTTGTAATCTCATTTGTATTAGTCGGTACCGCACTGATTAGGTGGTATCGGCTTGATAATGCCCGAAATGCCCGGCTTTTTACAGCCGGGCATTCGTATGAATACTTTTTTATGCTTTCACAGCAGCTTACAGCAAGCTAGTGAAAATACCGGCGATGATGACCGAGGTGATGGTAACGGTAACGAAACCGCCGACAATCATCTGCGGCAGCATGTTGTCCATCAGATACTGTTTCTCTTCGGGATTGCTTGCAAGCGCAGTGGTCGCTTCATCAGTCAGCACGTAGTTCGGCGGGAAGCCGTACAGTGCCGTCAGGTTGACAGCAATGGCCATCAGCGGGCTCATCTTCAGCACTTTGCCAGAGATATAAGCCACGATGCACATACCTGCCACGCCAATTACGATGAGAATCATCATCGGCACAATTGCTGCACCCAGAATTTCCGGAGTAGCATTTTTGAGTGCGTCGAAGATGAAGAGCATAACGCCGAATGCAATCAGGTTAAAGCAGCTGCATTTCTTCAGTGCATCTTTTTCAAGGAAGCCCAGCTCGGTAAACACAACACCCAATACAAGTGCCGCAACCAGCGGGTGAATTTTAGCATAGCCCCAGCCAGCAGTCCATTTGCCTACCCAGGTTGCAAGGTAAGAGACAAGCGCCAGTTTTACCAAACAAACAGCGGTGGAAAGGAACTTTGTGGGCATTGCGGGAATGAGCTTTTTCTTGTGCTCTTCCTCAGCGGCAGAAGTGTCAATTTTAATCACTTTGCCAGCTTTGTAGTCAGCCAGAAGGCGTTTGCCCTCTTTTTTCAAAACGATAGCAGTCAGCGGGTATCCGGCAAAGCCCTGTACGGAGTACATCGCCAGTGCCAGAACCGAAGCAACGGTAAGGCCCTTTGCTGCTGCGGCTTCGCTCATGATGTTAGCTGCAACGATGCCACCTGTGAGCGGGGGCAGACCTGCTACAATGTAAGATTTATCGATAAACATGCCAGCGATAAAGTAACCAGCAATAATCATACCCACCAGACCGCACAGGCAGCTGACAATTACTTTCCACTGTCTTGCCAGTTCTTTCAGGTTGATGGTAGTACCCATATGGGTAACCAGCAGATAGATGCAGAAAGTAGAGGTAAAGGGCGCCGAGAAACCAGCAATCGAGATGATTTCTTTCGGGAAAAATGTCCAATAACCTGCAATGAACATGCATGCGATAACAAAGGTAGAGGGGATCCACGCTTTGGAAAGCACGCCGATGGTATCGCCAATGGCATACACAAGTGCCACAACGATAAACGCGAGCAAAGGATTGGCCGCAATTGCTTCTGTAAATGCTTGCATTTTAAGATTCCTCCTATGTATTGAATTCTGCCTGCTTGTCCGCCAAAACACCAGCGAACACCCTCCCACCGGGCAGAACGGGGGGATCTTTTGCTTTTGTACTTCGATGTACTAAAATGTAAAAGATTTGTTCTATTATACTGTATTTTTATTAATGATTTCAAGAGAAATGCCGGAACTTTGTTATGTGAAATTCACAATTTTTCTATATGTGCTTATTTAAAGGACAACAAAACCACGAAACCTGCTGCCTTTTTGACAGCAGGTTTCGAAATTCTGTAATTATTTTGTAATATTTATTTTTCCAAGGTGCTTTTTGAGGGTACTGTTTTAGTCTTATACAAGCCAAATTTGGGCTCTTGTCCCGCTTTCGCTTTCTGCCATAAGCCTCATAAATATTATAACTTAAAAATTTCTTCCAGCACCTCTGCAACACCATCTTGATCTACACTAAGTGTCACGCGGTCGGCAGCAGCTTTGGCAGCCGGGCGTGCATTGCCCATGGCCACACCCAATCCTGCGGCCCGCAGCATCGGTACATCATTATTCCCATCGCCTATTGCGATGGTTTCTTCTAAGCGGATGCCGAGAGTATGAAGCAACTTTTCAGCAGTGCGTGCCTTGTCGAGGTCTTTTCGGTATACATCATAGCTGCCGGGATGAAATTGGACAAACGACAGATTTGCATCCATCGGAAAATTTGTTCCCTTAGGCACCCCGTGCAGCACTGCGCCGTAAGGCATACTGCGGTAATGCCGTACACGATCTTCTCCGTTGCGCACAAATCCGGGGCCTTGCTTTGGTTCCGGATCAACCGGCGAATCCTCAGCGGCAAGATGTGCAAGCTTCTGGCAGAGCTCATCATAGCCGTAGTACATATAATAAGCATCTTCAAACGTATACCCAAGCACTATCTCCTGCTGCCGGGCCAGCGCATCCAATGCATCCATTTCCTGCTGTCCCAGTCGCTTTTCGTGCATTGGGCGTTTATCGGCATCCAATGTCAGGCTGCCGTTGACGCAGATATAATAATCTGCCGTAAAATTGCCCAAAAGCGCTGGGGTCAGCACAAACCCGCTGCGCCCGGTTGCGACAATCACTTTAACTCCGGTGCGGCGCAGCTGCTCGACGCAGCGCACTACCCGATCTGCCACTCCTGTGCGACCAATCGGCACCAGCGTTCCGTCAATATCCAGTAAAACCGCTTTGTAAGTCATGGTTGCCTCTTTCTATATCAAACTTAAACGATTCGTTTGCCGCCAATAAGGACAGCTTTGACCGAGAGATCCTGCGCGAGAATCAACAGATCCGCACGCTTGCCCTCCGAGCAGCTGCCGATTTCTTTTTCCAGCCCGACCGATTTGGCCGGATTAATGGTTGCGGCTTTCGCGGCCATCTCGATGGGAACACCAAAGTGTACCGCACGGCGGAAGCATTCCACCAGGTCTGTGGCGCTGCCGGCAATGGTTCCATCTGCAAGTGTTGCCTTTCCATCGGTCATTGATACCTTTTGCCCGCCAAGTGTGTATTCGCCGTTGGGTTTGCCGGTGGCGCGCATCGCATCACTAATCAGACAAACACGGTCGGCACCGAAAATTTGAAACACAGTGCGCACCATTGCCGGGTGAATATGGATGCCGTCCGAAATCAGCTCTACATAATCGGCATCTTCCAGTGCGGCCCCTACAACGCCGGGGTCGCGGTGTGCAAACGGAGGCATTGCATTAAACAGATGGGTGACATGGTTTGCACCGGCGGCAAAGCCCTCTTTCGTTTCTTCATAGGTTGCCGTAGTATGTGCAATTGAAACTGCACATTGTTTTGCTGCTCGAGAGATAAACTCTACCGCACCAGGCAGTTCCGGCGCAATATCGCAGAGCCGAATGTTGTTTTTACTGCGTTCCATCAGTCGTTCAAACATCTCGAAATCCGGGTCAATAATGTAACGCTCTGCCTGCGCACCTTTTTTAGATTTCGCAAAAAACGGACCTTCCATATTAATGCCGCGCAGGACAGCCCCGCCCTCTTCTTGATTAAAATGAGGTAGCGCGTCGTCGATGATGTGATTTAAAATTTCTTCTGAAAAAGCCATCGTGGTGCCTAAAAAGCTCGTGACACCTTTTTTGCCAAGATAGTTTGAAATGGTGCTGATATGGTCCGACGTGTCATCACAAAAGTCGGCACCATCCGCACCGTGGATATGAACATCCACAAAACCCGGCAGCACATAGCAGCCAGCGGCATCCAGCACTTCTTCTTCGTTTGAATCAAAGCCGGACGGGGCAATGCGTGTAATGCGATCTCCGCTGACTATCAAGTCATGGGGCTCAAAAAAGCACCCTTGAGTATAAAGGTTTCCGTTTTTGATCTGCATAAAAATCCAACCTTTCTTCTATTCTATTGCCGTCAGACACAGGGCTTGCCGACAATTTTAATATCTGCCTTTTCGAAAAATTTTTTATCGCTAAAAACGAAACTGCAGAAAACAGCAAAAACGCCCCCTGCACTTCCACTTCTCATGGTAGCACAAGGGGCGTGTAGGTGCAAGAAAAGCCATGCCGCGCACGGCATCGGTGAAGAAAATGCACAAGATTTTACAAAGAGCGCAATAAATGCGATATTCGCTTTCACTTGATATTGCGTCGCCTTTGAAGTGCAAACGCCAAGCGGTTGCTGCTTATTTTACGCTGACCAGCTCGTACTGACGGGTGCCAAGGCCAAGCGTTTCTGCGTGGCTCAGCTGTACTTCCCAATCAGTTTCGGGGTTGGTATTCTTAAAGTGGTCGCCCTGGTCCACAAACTCAGCGGTATCCATCAAATCGCCAAGCCGCGAGGCACGCACAGCAGGCATCGCATTGGCTGCATCTGCACAGGCCTGATCCAGTGCGACAGGGTCAAAGCTTGCGAACATACCCACATCCGGAATAATCGGGGCATCATTTTCAGCGTGGCAATCGCAGAACGGCGAAACATCCATCACCAAGCTGATGTGGAATGCCGGGCGTCCGTCCACCACCGCTTTGGTGTACTCTGCCATTTTTTTGTTGAGGTCGGCATTGGCAGAGCCATTTGCGTTGTGAATCGCGTCAAAGTTGCAAGCACCAAGGCAGCGGCCGCAACCAACACACTTATTGTGGTCAATGCGCGCTTTGCCATCGGTACCGTCAAACGAGATTGCGCTATGGGCGCAAATTTTCGCACAGGCGTGACACTTGCGGCATTTGCGCTCTTTCACTTCCGGCTTGCCAGAAGAATGCTGTGCCATTTTACCGGCGCGGGAACCACAGCCCATGCCCACATTTTTGATACAGCCACCAAAACCGGTCGATTCATGCCCTTTAAAGTGGGTTAGGCTGATAAAGATATCTGCGTCCATAACAGCACGGCCAATCAGTGCCGTTTTGCAAAGTTCGCCGCCCTCTACCGGCACTTCCACGTCGTCTGTGCCTTTCAACCCGTCTGCAATAATTACATTGCAGCCGGTAGAAAACGGACTGAAGCCGTTGAGATAAGCAGTATCAATATGTTCCAGTGCATGTTTACGGCCACCTACATAAAGCGTATTGCAATCGGTCAAAAAGGGACGCCCGCCCAAAGATTTGACCACATCCGCCACGACTTTTGCATAGTTCGGGCGCAAAAAAGACAAGTTGCCGGGCTCGCCAAAATGAATTTTGATTGCAACAAATTTATCCTCAAAATCAATATTATCAATGCCCGCAGTGCGAATCAATTTTTCCAGCTTTTTCAGCAGGTTGGTGCCCGGGCGGGCACGAAAGTCTGTAAAATAAACTTTAGATGTTTCCATTTTATAAATCCCCTCTTTGGAGCAGACAGGCATGGCTCGTAAACCTTTGCAGCTGTCTGCCACTTTTCTGGCCGCTTTTCTCTTTCGGCACGCCGCAATTCCTAGTTACCTAATAGAGATTCTTTGTTTATTTTACAACAAAACCACAAAAAAGTGCAAGGGCTATCCGTGTGTGCTGCGCAGCAGGTCGTCAACAGCTTTAGAGAGTGCCTCGATTTTCTTACGCGGCAGCTTCATCCCGCTTTGGTCCAGCTCACGCAGCGCTTCGATAAGGTTGGTGAGGCTGTAACGAGGCGCGTCCACAAGCGAAGTTGCCTGACGTTTCGGCTGAGGCTCTGCTTGCTCGGGGGCTTCCACAACCGGCTCTGCAGTATGCACCAGCATAACCTGCTCTGCCAGCAAATCTGTCTGGTCGCCAATCTCCGGTACCAAAGAGGTGAAGTCCAGCTCTTTTTCAATATATTCTGCAAATTCGGTGGCGGCCAATGCCTCACCGTGGATCACAAAGGTCATCTTGGGCTTTGTTGTAAAGCCTGACAACCAGCGCAGCAAGCCATTGCGGTCCGCATGAGCCGAGAGTCCATCCACGTTTTCAATTTTCGCATGCACCGCAACCGAATCGCCAAGAATCGTGACTTCTTTTTCACCCTCCAGCAACCGGCGTCCCAGCGTACCTTCTGCCTGATAGCCAACAACAACAACGGTGTTGTGCTCGTTCCACAGGTTGTATTTTAAGTGATGGCGAATACGGCCTGCATCGCACATGCCAGATGCGGAAATGATGATGCAGCTGCCTTTATATGCGTTGATTGCTTTAGAATCATCGCTGCTGATCGAGAGCTGCAACTGCTTAAAATTGATGACGTCCCCGCCTTTGCGAACAATTTTCATTGCAGCTTCATCATAATAATCATCTACATATTTGCTAAACAGTGCGGTTGCTTCGGCAGCCAGCGGGCTATCCAGAAAAACCGGGCAATGCTCATACCCGGCAAACTGGCCGGATTCGTACAGCTCGCGCAAGTAATAAAGAAGCTCCTGCGTACGGCCCACAGCAAACGCCGGAATAATCACCTTGCCGCCTTGCTCAAATGTTTCTCTAATTACGCGGCCAAGCTGCTCTTTGGCATCGTTTGCCGCGGGGTGAAGACGGCTGCCATAGGTGGATTCCACCAGCAGATAATCCGCCTCGCGCACCGGCTGCGGGTCTTTCAGAATCGGCTGGTTCAAGTTGCCCAGGTCGCCGGAAAAGACAATCTTTTTGGTTATGCCGTTTTCAGTTGCCCACAGCTCTACCGATGCAGAACCCAGAATATGCCCCGCATCATTAAAGCGGACGGTAAACTCCGGCGAAATGACTTTGGTGTCACCATACTCGACCGGCACAAACTGTTTCATCGTCAGGGCAACGTCTTCGGCGGTATAAAGAGGCTCTACCGATGGCTCACCGCGGCGTTCCCTCTTTTTGTTTTTCCACTCGGTATCCATTTTCATGATATGGGCGGAATCTGCCATTAAAATAGAGGCCAAATCCATAGAGGCCGGTGTTGCAAAAACCGGTCCATGAAAGCCTTGTTTTACGATCATGGGCAAATGGCCGGTATGGTCTACGTGTGCATGGGTAATGATGGCGTAATCCACCTCGCCTGCCGGGAAAGGCAAAGGCTGGATCAGCTTGGCATCCTTACCTTGAAACATGCCATAGTCTACGATGAGGCGTTTTCCTGCACATTCCAGCAGGTATGCAGAACCGGTAACGGTATGTGCTGCGCCGAGAAATGTAAGTTGCATCAAAAGTTCCCCCTTTGTTGTTTCGGCACTTTGCTTGTCCGTTCAACATCTGCAACGCTTTTCGTAAAGAAAAGAATGCACCGCTGCCGGCTGCCAATAAAAGTGCCGCTTAAAACAAAAGCACCGGTACCTGCGGGCGAGGCCCGCACTGGGGCATCCGGTGCTTTTTTCCATTGTACTGCGTTTTTTGTTGTTTAGCAAGTAAATTCCCGCCTTCATGCCTGACGCCTGCTGGTTTAAAAAGCCCTGCGGTGCGCAATGAAGAGCGCCTTTAAGAAATGCTTTCGACGCTTTCTTCCGGCTTATCGCGATTACTCACTTTCGCGGCATACATCGTAATGAAAAAACAGAGAATTGACACAAAAACAGGCATTTCCTTTGCTTTTATATACTTTAGATAAATTACCCGCCGCAGGGCGATTGTATGCACTGCTCTGTTGGCATTTCTTCGTGCGCGGCATAAAAAAAACGAGCTTTGCGGAAAAAGCAAAGCTCGCTCATATTTATTCTGTGGGGATATTCAAATCTCCCATGCTCTGGTACTCGCCTGGAATTTCGCCATACGCGTACACCAGCCCGGTCGGCAAACCCAGCTCAGCGGCAGGCACCGGGTCACTGTATGGCCGGAAATGGTCGTTTAACAGTGGCGCAAGCGCTTCTGCATTAACGCCATACATACCGGAGTGTCCATTGGTTTTCCCAAGGCCACCACCCGGGCAGCGAGTAAAGCCAATGTTAGCGCTGTCCATTTTTTGCAGTGCCGACGCCAGGCTAATCAGTTCGCTCACCTTATAATCGGTATTAAAGTAGTTGATAAAGCCCGGTGCAACTTTAATAATGTCCGACATCGGGAAAGTTTTCATCGTGCGGAACACTGCTGCAAAGAAATATTGCTGCGCCTGCAGACGCTTAATATCTCCCTGCGCATATCCCTTGCGGGAACGCACGATAATTTCCGCCTGGCTGCCATTAATAAGCTGGTCACCCTCGGGGATAACCCCAAGCTGATTCCCATTTTCATCAAAGTAGGGCACATCCCAGGGCACATACATCTGGATGCCGCCCAATACGTTGATTATTTCACGGAAATGCTGCATATCAATCGTCACGTAATGATCTACGGGCAGCTTGAACTGGCTGTTGATTACTTTTGCAAGGTTAGAGATGCGGTTCTGCGTATCCGCACCGTGCGAATAGACCGCGTTGATTTTACCGGTGCCGCCGGTCGGCACCTCTTCACCCACATAGGTGTCACGCGGAATCTGCAAGATCGACATGGAACCGGCTTTTCGGTCATAGCAAACCAGCATAATCAGGTCTGTCCGCCCCACGCCGCTGCGGGAGGGGTCTTCCTCGTCATCATCAATACCACAAACCAAAATATACTCGACGTCTTTGGCTTTGGTGGTTTCGGTGGTTTCCACTTCCGGGGTCAGCTTGCCGGCTTCCCCCTCATTCAGAGAAAGCTCAAAATAAAGATAAACCCCACCTGCAATGAGTGCAAGCACCAGTAAAATGCTGACAAGGATAACAGCTGTTTTTTTGCCAGTAGACCATTTTTTCTTTGGCAGTTTAGAGTAGTTATCCAATCTACCACACTCCTTCATAAAAATGAGCAAGTCGTGCCGATTTTACGGCTGGCTTGACTTTGTACAATATTCCCTATATTGGGAAAAACGCGTACTCATTATACTCTACTGCAAGCCGAGTTGCAACTTGTCGAATGTTGTCGTATTTTACAGTGCTTCCCCATTTACTTTTTATTGTCCTGCACCGCCTTCGGCAGGCTGATGCGGAACAATCGCCGGAACAGCTCTCGTCCGTTGAACGGAATGAGCGGATACAAATAGCTTTCGTTAGAAAGGGTGCGTGTCAAAAGCATCGTGAGGAATGCAAAAATCAAACCGCCAGCATAGCCCCATACACCAAACACCCCTGTGGCAAGCAGCAGAATTACACGCAAAAATTTGAGGGCATAACCCAGTTCGTAGCTGGCCTGTGAGTAGTTGGCAATTGCAACAAATGCCATATAAAGCATGGTTTCGGAGTTAAACCAGCCGGATTTTACCGTAAAGTCGCCCAGCACGATACCGGCGATTACGCTGAGAGGAGTGCTTAGCATACTTGGGGTATTCAAGGCGGCAAGCTTCATGCCGTCAATTGCGAACTCCAGCAGAAGCAGCTGCACCAAAATCGGTACATTAATGGTATCTGTAATTTTGGTAAACTCCAGCGCTGGGGGCAGCCACTCGGGATATTTTAAAAACAGCAGCCAGGTAGGGGTAAGCAGCAGAGCTGCGATATTGATTGCTAATCGAGAGAGCCGCAAATAGGTGCCCGTTACGGGTGGCAGATAGTAGTCGTCGGCTTCTTCGGTGATTTCAAACAGGGTGGTCGGCAAAACCATGGCAGAAGGAGAGTTGTCTACCAACAGCACAATGCTGCCCTCTAAAATAGCAGAGGCTGCGGTATCTGGCCGCTCTGTATATTTAAATTTCGGAAATGGGTTAATCCAGTTGCCGCGGTAAAGGGTTTCGGCAAGGCTTTCGGTATTCATGGTAAGCGCATCGACCTTTATTTCGGAAAGCAAGCGGCGAATTTTCGCGAGAAATTTTTCATCCACACGGTCTTTCATATAGGAAATAACAACATCGGTGTGCGAGCTTTTCCCCACCGCGGTAATCTCCATAATCAAGTCCGGGTGCCGAATGCGCCGGCGAATCATCGCGGTGTTGAAAACGATGGTTTCTACAAAACCATCTTTGGAACCGCGCAGTACTTTATCTTTATCTGGCTCTTCAATGCCGCGTGCAGGGTAGGTACGAAAGTCCACCGCAATGGCTTCAGCATAACCGTCCACCAGTAAAACCGGAACACCAGAAAGCAACATGGGGACGATTTGCGGCAAGTCTTTTAAAACATCTACCTCCCCATATGGCACTAAAAACTCTGAAAATTGCTGTACCTGTGCGGGTACATCCTCCGGTTTTAATTTCAGAAAGCTTTCCATGATTTTCTCGAGGATTTCGTCCTTGTTAAGGCCATCAATCACATAAAAGCAGGCCTGCTTATCTGCAATCATAAAAGTCCGCTCAATTAAATCAAAGTTTTCTTTTACATGCAGCAGTTTATCCAGCATTTTCTGATTTTCTGACAGTCGCTGCGAAAGCTTTGCTTCCATAGATACACTCCCATCCCTCTAACGGCACCTTTGCACGCTTAATACGGTTAGCATTTTCTCAAACTGCCAAAATATGCAAAGGCTTTGCCGAGAAAGGCTTGTGGTATGCTCGTATCTGAGTTTAAGCGGTGTTTTTCAGGCACTTATTTCGCTTTTTTGCTTTGTGAAAACGGCGCTTTTGCATGCATACCTCTTACCATCGAGGGAATACTTAAGACATCACTAACAGGAAGGAGATTTTTCTATGCCCAGACTTTCTTGCAGTGCCTGCGAATGCGGTCACAACTCCGAAGGCTATTGCTGCCTTGATGCAGTCAACGTTTCTGGCGGCGCATCCAAAGAAAACACTTGCTGCGCCAGCTTTACCATCAACTCGGGTGCATCTAACTGCTGCAGTACCCCTTCTGCACAAACTGCGGTCACCTGCCGCGCCAACGACTGTGTGCATAACGAAAACTGCACCTGCCACGCAGATTCTGTTTCTATCTGCACCTGTGGTTCCGGCTGCACCTGCAAAGATACCGAGTGCGATACCTTCAAGAAAAAATAGCACCCAGTGTTTTGCAGCATACCGAATAAATACAGCAAAAAACCATGGCACAAGGCTTTGCCCCTGTGCCATGGTTTTTTATTTGTATTTGCATTTTTAAGCTTTTATCCTATGACACCAGTAGTCAATTTTGCTTTTTCACCTATATCGGATCCAACTTTCAATAGGCAGCAGACAAACGCTTGCAGTTTGGCATTATTCCGCTTCCCGCAATCGCTCCACAATACTTTGATGGTCTGTCGCCCTGTAAACCACAAGCGGAACAGCAATGCCAAGCACCAACAACACCGGCACAGCAGCCAGTAATGGCCACAATACCAAGTGATAGGTTAAAAACCACATTTGGCTGCAAATAGCCTGCACGATAATAAGCGAACCGAGCCAGCCAAACACCAGCGAACACAAAGCCGAAAACCCGGCGTAATACAGCCCTTCGCAGCACAGCATTTTTTTCAGCTGCTTGCGTGTCATGCCGATGCTTTGCAACATCGCAAACTCTTTTTTACGTGCAACGATGCTGGTAAGCACTGCATTGATAAAATTCAAAATTCCAATCATGCCAATAATACCGCCCAGCGCACCGCCGACCATTAACACGGTGTTGCGCATCCCAGAAAAGGCTGCCATCGTTGTCCCCTTAGAATCGTAATTCATCATCGGTTCTATCTCTGTAGTGTACTGTTTTAAAAAGGCTTCCACAGCTGGCTCATTGTTGTCTTTTACATTAAACACATAACTCATCACCGCAGGGGTATCTACTATCGTTTGATAAACCGATGCCGGGAGATAAAAAGTATAGTCCCAACTGCTGCGGTCACTGTTGGTATATGTTTTAATGGCCACATGGCCTAGCACAGTATACTTATGCTCTGTGTAATCACGGTTTTCTGCATCCGCTGGATTTGTAGCGCGCCAATTGTAGAGGTTAACCGTGTCCCCCACTTTATATTTTGCAGTTTCGGGTATAACTCTGCCATTATCATCCAAGTGAATGCCTTCTAAAATATAATTGCCGCTGAGCAGTTTTTCCATATCTATTTCACCATCTATTAATTCAAGACGCTGCATAGGCAGTTGCTCAAGCCCAAATACAGCACCGTAAAAATTGCCGGATTCATCTCGATTAAACGTTTGGCTGTTGTTTGGGTCTTTGGCAAAAAACAAATTTTCACGCCCGCCGTAAAGTCGGCCTCCTTCTTCAAATCCTTCTAAACTTTTTATGGCCTCAATCATCTGCTCTGAAGTCTCATTTTCCACACCGTTAAAGTCATTATTAAAATAGTCTGCATGAGCAATCAAAAAATCAGTGTCCGTAAATTTCGAAAGAAATTTATCCATATCAATGCTGCCAGAAAGGGTTACCACGGTGTTTAGTAAAATCAAACTGAGTGACAGGCTGATAACAACCAGCACAGTACGTTTTTTATTGCGCCCCAAGTTAGACAAAGCTATCCGGCCCATTTTGGCGCCGTTGGTGCTCTTTTTGTGTTTTTGTTTTGGCTGGTCACATTCGGTATAGCGCACCGCTTCAATCGGCGATACTTTGCCCGCCATTTTGCCCGGTTTTAGAGTGCTAATCAGCACTGTCCCCAGGGCAAACAGCGCAGAGCCCATAAAAATAGCCGGGTGGGGTGAAACAGAAATTGCGCTGCCCGCATAACTGCTATTATTCATCAGCAGCGGAACCAAAGCCTTGCCCGAAAAAAAACCAAGAAAAAGCCCTATGGGAATGCCGATTGCTGATAAAATCAACGCTTGCCTGCGAATCATGCTGCGAATTTGCCCAGCAGTGGTGCCAATGGTTTTGAGTAGCCCGTAAAAACGAATATCCCGCACAATAGAGATTTGAAAGATATTATAAATAATCAAATATCCCGTAAAGATAATGAGCAGCAAACCGCATCCCAGCCCTAAAATCGTGCCTGCGTCCATGCCAAAATTGGTGGAAAGATAAGCCCAATTTATATTGCTGTCTAGATAATTCGGATCTGTTTCTATCGGCGAAAATTCACTTTCCGCCATCAGTTGATCCAGCTTTGCCTGCAGGTTCAGGCTATTCGGGAACATGACATACGCGTTAATCGCGCCGGTCATCGACAAATCCTTATAATAAGTGCATTGCAGCTCTT
Organism: Pygmaiobacter massiliensis; assembly: GCF_900199435.1. GTDB lineage: Bacteria > Bacillota > Clostridia > Oscillospirales > Ruminococcaceae > Pygmaiobacter > Pygmaiobacter massiliensis. Next base: position 589,606 of record NZ_OAML01000003.1, on the reverse strand, counting down.
CGCTGTGCGCCTCTACATAAGCGCGGGAGGCGAAAATCTGTCCTACGTTAAAAGCCGGGTCGCTGGTCCACCATCCGCACAGCGTAAACTCGCGAGTAACCATTTCTCCCCGAATATTGAGCTGCAGACTCACCTTTGCCCCAAGCTGCTGCGGAACGCCAAGCAGCTGCAAGGTTTGTGAGTCCACCATTATCTCGTTTTCCGTTTGGGGTGCGCGCCCTACCTCTGGCTTAATATAGCTCAGTTTCAGACCAACCTCATCGTTATACCAAAACTCAGCGTGGCGTTTTAAAAGTTCTGGATTTTCCACACTGTCACAAAGTGCCATGTCAAACGCGATTTCTTTGATGCGGGAATTATCTTTCACCGCATCAAACTGCTCTTTTGTCATATATTTCAGCACCGCATGGCCATCACCGCCTGCCTGCCGCATGGTTGCCTGTTGCAGACTTTCTACCGTGCCCATGCCCAATGTGAAAAGGCTGGTAAACAAAATTGTAGTTAAAACAATAGCCAACACCGCAATATAATTGCGCGCTTTATTGGCACCAAAGCTGCGGCGAGAAAGGTTTGAAATTGCTTTTTTATTGTTCACCTTAATCATGCCTTGTCACCACCCACAATTTTGCCATCTTCAATGCGGATGATGCGATCTGCCAGCTGCGCGATTTCTTCGTTATGCGTAATCATAACAATCGTCTGGCTGAATTTCTGGCTGGTGACCTTTAATAAGCTCAGCACATCTTGGCTGGTTTTGCTGTCCAGGTTGCCTGTGGGCTCGTCTGCTAATATAATCGCTGGTTTAGATGCTAACGCCCGCGCGATTGCCACCCGCTGTTGCTGCCCGCCCGAAAGATTATTGGGCAGGCTTTGCAGCTTACTTTCGAGTCCCAATGTAGCAATGATGTTATTAATATAAGTATCATCGGGCACATTGCCATCTAACTGAATCGGCAGCACTACGTTTTCGTAAACATTCAGCACCGGAACAAGGTTGTAGTTTTGGAATACAAACCCGATTTTGCGGCGGCGAAAAACTGTAAGTTCCTCGTCTTTCAGCGAAAAAATGTTTTTCCCGTCCACTGTCACACTGCCCTCAGTGGGCCGGTCCAGCCCGCCAAGCATATGCAGCAGAGTAGATTTTCCGCTGCCGGACATACCCACAATTGCCACAAATTCGCCTTTTTCCACCGTAAAATCCACACCGTCGAGTGCATGCACCGCAGTTTCACCGGTGCCGTATATCTTTTTCAGGCTTTTGGTCTGTAATATATTCATGTCAGGTTCCTCCAAAAAGAAAGTGTGTGTTGCATCTCCACAACACACACTTTATCACAAGAATCTTTCTACAATCTTTCAGAGCCGCTTTTAAATCTAACAGTCTTGAAAGATTTTATCTGGCAATGGGAAGAAACACAGAAAAGCAGGTGCCTCCTCCGACCTTTGAATTCACTTTAATATAACCGCCCTCGTCTGCAATAATCTGTCGCGCCAAATACAGCCCAATCCCCACTCCTTCACTTTCACTAACCGCCGGAGAACGATAAAACCGTGCAAACACCTTTGCTTGCTCTTCTTCCGGTATGCCAATGCCGGTATCTTTGATATCAATGCGGCAAAAAAGGCTATACACGGTGGTGGCAATTTGAATAGTACCGCCGCACGGCGTGTACTTTACCGCATTATCGAGAATGTTGTAAATTGCCTCGGCTGTCCACTTGGTGTCAAAGCAGGCGTCTGCCGCGGTAGCATTATTACACGCTAAATGCAATTGCTTTTCACCTGCTTTGGGTGCCACCTGGGCCAAAACGGTATCCAGCATGGGCTGCACTGCCGACTGTTTCGGGTGCAGTTCAATCACCCCTGTTTCCAGCCGTGAGGTTTTTACGAGCGAGCCAATCAAAAAGCTCAGTTTTTCGGCCTGCGTATTCAGCGCCGTTACACAGGGCAGACTTTCTTGCGGCAAGTCTTGTTCACCCAAAAGCTGCGCGTACAGCAAAATGTTTGAAAGCGGTGTCTTGGTCTGATGAGAAATATCAGCAATCAGCTCTTTGATTTTCTTTTTCTCTTCTGCAAGGTTTCTTGCAGATACTGATGATGCAGATAAATAGTGCGCAAATTTGGTTTCTACCGAGGAAAGCAAGCTTTCATCAAATATGGTTTCGTCAAAAGTTCCATCCATAGCTGCGGTTAGCATCGCATCCAGATGGTCTAGAACGCGCTTTTCATTTATGCGGCTGCGCATTGTTGTAAATACTGCAAAAGCGACCGAAAGCATTGCAATGGCCAAAATCAGAATATTGAATTCGTTCATTTTATTCCACCGCCCAAGTATAGCCGATGCCGTAGACTGTTTTAATGTATCGTGGCTTAGCGGTATCATCGCCCAGCTTGTTGCGCAGACGTTTTACCGTAACGGATAGGGCGTTCTCATCTACATACTCTGCGCTATCTGTCCAGATGCGATCTACCAGCATGCTGCGCTCTAAAGTACGTCCTCGGTTTTCCACCAGTAATCTCAGCAGCTTTTGTTCCGTTTTACTCAACTCGATGGCCGTATTCTCTTTGCAAAATAGCATCGCATCGAAATCGAAAGCAAATCCGCTCTGCTGGAAATAGCTCGCGTTAGCACTTCCTTGTTTTCTAAGCTGAGCGTTTACCCGCGCTCTAAGAATCGCAAGGCTAAACGGCTTGGTCACATAATCGTCCGCGCCCATCTCTAGCCCAGCTACAATATCTGTTTCTGTATCATTTGCCGTTAGCACGATAATCGGTGTAGAGGAAGTTTCCCGTATCTCTTTCAGCAGCGTCAAACCATTGCCGTCGGGCAGGTTCACATCTAAAATCACAAGCTGCACGCAATGTGCAACAAAGCATTCCCTCGCCTGTTGCAGCGAAGCACACTGCACCAGCTCGGTCTGCTCGTCCCGTAGTGCCATAACAATGCCGTTGCTCAGCGCAATATCATCTTCCACCAACAAAATACGGTTCACTAAATCACCTGCTCTTCAAAATACGGAGGTTTTATATATCCATCTCGTGGCTTTTGCTGATTCTTTATAAAAATCAGCCTGTCAGCTCTGCAATCGGTTTTTGAAAACCAACTATAGAAAATAGTACCCCAGCTGACGCAAATCTTCAAGGTTTAATTCGCAGGCTCTTAAGTTGGCTTTTGGCTTACACACAAAGCCGCTTTTAACATTCGGTTTGCAGACAATAAAAAACAGGCTTCGGCAAAGGATTTATTTTATCCTTTGTCGAAGCCTTGTTTTCTCTATATTGCAATATTTTGTTTGAACCGTAGTGGTTTCACATTAAACCACAAGGAAGAATTTCAACAGGAACAATGCGGAAATGATATAGGTAAGGGGCGAAACCTCTTTGGCGCGGCCCGTAAATACCTTAATGACCATATACGAAATCAATCCAAGGCCGATACCGTGGCCGATAGAGCCGGAAATCGGCATGGAAATCAGCATCAGGCCAACAGGCAGACTTTGGCTGATGTCGTCAAAATCAATCTTTTTCAAGCCGCTCAGCATCAGCAAACCTACATAAATCAGAGCAGAAGAGGTAGCCGCCGCAGGAATAATCGCAGCCACAGGAGCGATAAACATGCAGGCGAGGAACAGCCCGCCTGTAACCAGCGCCGTCAGTCCGGTACGTCCGCCCGCTTCTACACCAGAGGCGGATTCTACAAAGGTTGTGACGGTAGAGGTGCCTGTCATAGCGCCAGCTACTGTGCCAATCGCATCTGAAAGCAACGCTTCTTTCATCTGGGGCATGCTGCCGTTTTCATCCAGCAAGCCTGCGCGGGAAGCAGTGCCCACAAAAGTGCCGATGGTATCGAACATATCAATCATGCAGAAAGTGATAATCAGCGTGATTACCGTAAACCAGCCGATTTCCATCAGATGAGAAAAATTGAACTTAAACAGTGTAGTAGCTGCCATATCGCCAAAAGCGGGCATAAAGGAGGCAGTTGCCAACGAGGCAAAGGGATTGGTGCCGAGGAAAATAGCTTCGCCGCCCCAATACAGAACCGAGGCCGACAGCATACCAAAAAGCACAGCGCCTTTTACGCCGTTGTGAGCCAGCACAACAATAACAAACAGGCCAATAAACATGGTAACCACAGATAGCACCATAGCGGTGTAGCCGGAGCCCATAGTGTCTTTCGCTACGCTGGGGGTCAGTGCGCCAAAAAAGTCGCGCATGACATAGAAGGGGCCACCAGTCTCAGAGTAAACGCCAGCATTGGACCCCACGCCGATGTTGAGTAGCATTAAGCCAATTGCCGGGCTGATGCCGAGGCGCACGCCCATAGGAATAGCGGACACAATCTTTTCGCGGATGTTGAGAATCGACAAAATAACAAATACAATGCCTTCCACCAAGATAATGCAGAGCGCCGCCTGAAAGGATTCGAGGTAGGTCAGGCCGGTGAGGCCAACGATGTTGGCAACAACGGTAGCAAAGAAGCTATTGAGTCCCATGCCGGGAGCAAGTGCAAACGGTTTATTCGCCAAAAAAGCCATAGCAATCATGCCCACTGCGGAAGCAATGCAGGTGGCAAGGAACACGCCGTTCCAAAGCGCAGGGCCGCCTTCCGCGCCAAAGCCAGTCAGCAGATTGGGATTTAATGCAATGATATACGCCATCGTCATAAAGGTGGTGAGCCCGGCAACCACTTCTGTGCGCACTGTGGTACCATGCTCTTTCAGTTTAAATAATTTTTCCATAAAATCTCCTCTCACAAAGCAAAAGCCCGTTCCGGGCAGACTGCACTACCTGCCTGTCAATCACTTGTTCCTCTGGGCGGTTAAAACTTTAGCGCCTTGAGAAAGAACAAACGTGCACAGACGTAATAATTATAACAAGTATGTCGTTTTTTGTCACGAGCATGGAAGCGATAAAGTACAAAGCCGAAATTGCAGGTATATGATATGCATTGTGGGCCAGGGCTCAGCAAAATAGCTCTAAAAAATTTAAAACAACAAAAAACCGCCATAAACATAAATGTTTAAGCGGTTTTTTGCTTGGTGGAGGAGGATGGATTCGGACCATCGAAGCGATTACGCAACAGATTTACAGTCTGCCCCCTTTGGCCACTCGGGAACTCCTCCATATTCAATTTGCCTGGGTTAGTGGAGCTGGTGGACGGACTTGAACCCCCGACCTGCTGATTACAAATCAGCTGCTCTACCAACTGAGCTACACCAGCGAATAGTGCTTAATTAATATACCACGACAAAGCGGCTTTGTCAACACCTTTTTTGAAAAAATGCGGCATATTTTTTGCTTTTTCTCCACCTACCCGGCAAATATCGCTACACGGCAAATTTACGGCCGGTCAAACAAAGCCCGGCGCTTTGTAGATTTGCGGAACATTTCTTTTAAACCTTCGGCATCCTCTGTTTCCAACATTTGCCGCATTTTAAAAAGTTCGCCTGAAAAAGCGTCAATTTGTTCAATTAAGGCTATTTTATTCAGCAAAAACAGTTCGCTCCAAAGGTTTTCGTTGATGCGGGCAATACGGGTCAAATCGCGGAACGAATCGCCGGTATAATTTTGCAAGTTTTCATCATTATTGCAGGTCATCAGCGACACTGCAATTGCATGGGTAAGCTGGGATACAAATCCAATAATCGCGTCATGCTCTTGCATCGAAAGCCGCGTAACCGTGTGAAAGCCTAGCAGCGCACCCAGCTCGGTGGCAGTATCAAGCCCCTGCGGGGTATTTTTTTCCGTGGGCACCACAATAAAGTTCGCAGGGGCAAACATCGCGTCATTGCTGTTTCGCACGCCACTCACCTCTCGCCCTGCCATGGGGTGGCAGCCAACGAACTCAAGGTCTTCACGCAAAAAGCCCTGTATCACATCCAGCACACCACCTTTGACGCCGGAAACATCGGTGAGCAAGGCGCCCGGTTTGCAGTGCTGCTGTTGTGCTCGCACCCAGTCAATCATCGTTTTGGGATAAAGGCCAAAGATAATGAGATCCGCATTGCGCAGCATCTCCGGTTCGGGTTCGGTGGCGCCGGCGCAGATAATCCCCTCGTGCAATGCATAACCGATGCTGTCCGGGTTGGTATCAATCGCCTCTACATGGCAGCCTGCACGGGTCAATGCACGTGCATAGCTACCGCCCAAAAGGCCAAGGCCTATAATCAGTATGCGGGTTTCTTTTGTAATCATACGCTCAACTCCACACCAATGCCTGCACGCCGCAGGTCATCAAAAAATTCAGGGTAGCTTTTGGCAACGCATTCTGCACCTGCAATTTCTGCGGGCACTCCGCTTGCAGCGGCACAAATCGCCATGCTCATTGCAATGCGGTGGTCATTATGCGCGTCAATCACCGGCACACTTTCAGGCATTTCGCTTGCTTTGCCATGCACAATGATTTCATTTTCACTTGATTCTATCAGGAAACCGAATTTGCGCAATTCCGCTTCCATTGCTGCAATGCGATCGCTCTCTTTTAGGCGAAGTCGCGCCGCATTTTGCAGTGTTGTTTCTCCTTTTGCAAAGCAGGCAAGCACCATCGCAGCCGGGCCCAAATCCGGGCAATCCGCAAGGTCAATCGTGCCACCGGTAAGCGATGCCGGAGAAACCGCAAAGCCATCTTCTATTGCTTCTACTTCTGCTCCAAATTGGCGCAAAAAATTGAAAAACACAGCATCGCCCTGCGCGGTATCTGCTCTAAGACCACAACAATGAACAGGTCCGGAAAGTGCTCCCAGCAGTCCAAAGAATGCCGCGCCGCTGTAATCTCCCTCAACCGTAACATCTTGCGGATGATAGCACTGTTTGCCCGGAATGCGCAGCAAGTTCTCGCTCTGCCATTCCGCGTTAATGCCAAAATCACGCAATATTTTGAGCGTCATCACCACATAGCTGCGGGATTCAAATGGCTCGCTAATTTCCAGCACACTATCTTGTTCACAAAGAGGCAACGCAAACAAAAGCCCCGTCACAAACTGGCTCGAAACATCGCCGCGCAGCCGGTAGTGCCCGGAGGGGAGCGGGCCGCTAAGCTGTATGCCCTGCTCGGTTTGTGCAAACGGCAAGCCTTGCTCAGTAAATAGCTGCTGGTATACCTGCTGCGGGCGATGCGGCAGTCTGCCTTTGCCGGTAAAGATAATTTCTTCACCCCCCAGGGCAAACACCGGAATCAAAAACCGCAACGTGGAACCGGATTCGTTACAATCCACCGACGTGGCAGCGTGGGCGCGCGGGTCGCAGCCGTCTACTATCAGTCTTTCGCCCTGGTGCGTGATATGGGCCCCTAGTGCTTTCAGTGCAGCAGTTGTCGCGATAATATCCTTGGAGCTACCCGCCCCGGTAATGCGGCTTTTCCCCTTTGCAAGGGCAGCGGCAATTAAGGCACGGTGAGCGACGCTTTTGGAAGGCGGCGCAACCACCGTGCCGTCTGCCCTGCCCGGAAATACCCGCGCGAGCATTACAAATCCCGCCCGACAACATGGGCAATGGCACGGCCTTTTTCGATGAGCGTAGCCAGCTGCTCCGGGTACAGGCTCTGTGCACCATCACTGGAAGCATGCGGCGGATCAACATGAGTTTCAATCATCAGACCGTCTGCACCTGCTGCGATAGCAGCGAGGGCCATAGATTCCACCAGCTTGCGATTGCCCGTGGCGTGAGAGGGATCAATGACAATGGGCAAATGGCTGCGCTGTTTTACGATGGGCACCACCGAAAGATCCAGCGTATTGCGGGTATACGGCTCGAAAGTGCGAATGCCGCGCTCGCAGAGAATGACGTTCTCGTTGCCGCCTGCCATAATATATTCCGCGCTCATCAGCCATTCTTCAATTGTGGCGGAAAGGCCGCGCTTCAGCAAAATCGGAGTTTTGATGCGCCCCAGCTCTTTCAGCAGCTGAAAGTTCTGCATATTGCGCGCGCCAATCTGAATCAGGTCTACGTTTTCCACAAATTCGTCCAGCTTGTCCGCACTCATCAGCTCGCTGACAATGGGCATACCATATTTCTCTCTTGCTTCAACCATATAGCGGATGCCTTTGCTCTCAAGCCCCTGGAAAGAGTAGGGCGAGGTACGGGGTTTGTAGGCGCCGCCGCGAAAAAACGTTGCACCGGCTTCTTTTACTTTTTCTGCAATTTGCTGTGTCAGCTCGCGGCTTTCAATAGCACAGGGGCCTGCCATAACAGCGATCGGCTGACCTGCGCCGATTTTCACGCCGCCTACATCTACCACGGTATCTTCCGGATGGAAAACGCGGTTGACCAGTTTGTACGGCGCAGAAACCCGCTGCACATGGTCCACATACGGGGATGCCGCAATTTGGCGATCATCCAGCATCGTAGTGTTGCCCACAACGCCAAAAACGTCAAAGTCAGTGCCTTCAATTTCGGTAACGGTAAGGCCGAGAGAAGTAATGCGTTTGATAACGGCCTCGGTCTCCTGCTGAGGCACACCTTTTTTCATGGTAATAATCATTGGTAAAACCCTTTCTATTCCGTCTACGTCGCTTTGCGTGCGGTTATTTTAGTTTTAGCTGCACTCTGCGTTGATTTGCAGAGCCATTACGCATTCGGTGGTAGCGAAGCACCTAAGATATGTTTTTTCAAAAGCCCAATTGCAGTTGCATAGCCGGGCAATCCCTCGCCTGCCACGGTCGCAATGCATGCTGCCCGAAGGTAAGAAATCTGCCGAAAATCTTCTCGTTTAGATACGTCTGAAATATGCACCTCTACTGCGGGCAGTCCAACTGCTTTCAGTGCATCTAAAAGCGCCACGCTGGTGTGGGTATAGGCCGCCGGATTGATAACGATGCCATCACAATCTCCGTAAGCCGATTGAATCTCATCCACGAGCACTCCTTCGTGATTGGACTGGGCAATGCGCACTTCTATGTCTTCTTCTGCACAGACTTGTCGCACGAGCGTTTCTAAATCGCCGTAGGTTGCTTTTCCGTAAATTTCCGGCTCACGAATTCCCAAAAAATTAAGATTTGGGCCGTTTAAAACCAAGAATTTCATCTGCGTCGCTCCTTTCTATCTTGCAGCATCTGCGCTGGCACTTTGCAAAAAGCCAAACCTCTGCCATGCGTTTTTACAATTTTCTAAAGTGTCAGCTACACTGCCGCTGCCGTCCACCACTGCATCCGCAGTGGAAAGGTAACGCGGCATCCGCTCTTCATATCGCCTTGCGAGTGCTTGTTTGTCTGCTGAAAGTGGTCTGCCATTACCGGTTTCCAGTGCTTCTAACGGGCGGTCAAGAAATAGCAGCCTACCATTTTGCTTTAAAGCCGCAAGGTTATCCTCCCGCAGTATGGTGCCGCCACCTGTGGCAATCACAAGCCCGGTCTGGGCGCCAATTTCTTTGGTGACGCTGCTTTCTATTTCCCGAAAAGCATTTTCTCCATATTGTGCAAAATAGTCAGAGATAGAGCAACCGATACGTTTCACTATTTCAGCATCAATATCTATAAAGGGGCGGTGCAGCACTTCGGCAAGTTGCCTGCCCACTGTGCTTTTTCCGCTGCCTGGCATACCGGTTAAAATTAAATTTTCTTTTTGTGCAAGCACCGTGCGGTACATCTGCTCGGTTATACCCGGTTTAAAAGTGGTATCCAGAAAATATTCTGCCGCGCGCACTGCCTGCGCAACCAGCATATATAGCCCGCCCTCTGCGGGTATGGCTTGCTGTGCCGCGTTAAGCACCAATGCAGTACGCAGTGGGTTATACACAGCATCCAGCACACCGCAAAGGTCGCTAAATGGTGCCAGCGAAATCGCCTGTTCCCCCACCTTCGGGTACATACCGCAAGGGGTCGTGTTGAAAATCAATTCTATGTTTTCCAGTGCTGCTTCTTCATAAGTCAGCGCGCCGCCTTTGCCGGTGCGGCTGGCTTTGTGCACGGCCGCTGCGCCGAGATGCTCGAGTGCTGCGGCAACGGTACAGGAGGTGCCGCCTGTGCCGAGAATGAGTGCCTGTCGCCCCGCCACCTCGATGCCAAGATGCTCAATTAAGGCAACTACGCCATCAAAATCGGTATTATAGCCGTAAAGCTTACCCTCACGGTTGACAATCGTATTAACTGCGCCGATGCTTTGCGCACGCGGGTCAATTTCATCCAAATAGGGCATGACTGCCTGTTTATATGGTATGGTTACATTGAGCGCCGCAAAGTTTTTCTCCGTCAAAAAATCAGCGAGATGCTCCGGCGGCAATTCAATGAGGTCATAGGTATAGTCTGCAAGCTGCTCGTGAATGATTTTAGAAAAGCTATGCCCAAGATGTTCGCCGAGCAGTCCGTAACGCTGTGGTTGCATAGGGTGTTTCCTTTCTATCTGCTGCTTATCTGCACATGGTGCAGGTTTACGTCGGTGCTTTATTTTTCACCTGTCTGCCAGTCGGTACCAAAACGCTGGGTCAGCAAATCCAAAAGCCCCAGAGCAATCACGCTGTCTGCCACCACGCGGGCACGGTGTACAATCGCCGGGTCGTGCCGGCCTTCAATAGAAAGCGTTGTTTCTTGCCCTGTTGCAAGGTTTACGGTTTGCTGCGGCTGATAGATGGACGGGGTCGGCTTAACCGCGGTACGGATGCGCAAAGGCATGCCGTTGGTGATGCCGCCATTGATGCCGCCGTTATGGTTGGTACTGGTCGCCACCTTTCCCTCTTTGATACAAAACGCATCGTTGGCAGCACTGCCGCGTTGCGCACACAGCCCAAACCCGTCGCCAAACTCTACGCCTTTCACACCTGGCACCGAGAAAAGCAGATGAGAGAGTATACTTTCTACGGAGTCGAACCACGGTTCCCCTACCCCCGCCGGCAAGCCTGTGACGGCTGTTTCCAGCACACCGCCTACCGAGTCCAGTTCTGCACGCGCCGTTTCTATTGCGGCTTTCATCTGCGCTGCTGCAATCTCATCGAGCACTGCAAACTCTTTTTTATTCAGTGTTTCCAATGCCTGCGTCAGCAGCCTCTCATCTTCTGGCAGCGGGGCATCTGCTATGCCGGCGCAAGCTGCAATATGGGTGCCAACCCGAATATCGTGGGCGGAAAGAATTTGTAGTGCAACCGCCCCCGCCGCAACAAGCGGCGCTGTAATGCGGCCCGAAAAATGCCCACCGCCGCGTACGTCTTCAAACCCGTGGTATTTGCAGCGCGCCGCAAAATCCGCATGGGCAGGCCGAGGCAAATCCCGTAGCGCCGCGTAGTCTTTGCTGTGCTGCTGCGTATTGGGAATCAAAATCGTCATCGGAGTACCGGTGGTGTGTCCATCCACAAAACCGCTGACAATTGTAAATTCATCCTGCTCTTGCCGGGCGGTGGAAAGCTTTCCCGTGGGGCGGCGCAGCGTCAGCTGCTGTTTTAGATGGTCAAGGTCAACTGTAACTCCCGGTGCAAGCCCGTCTATTACTGCGCCAATGCTCGGCCCGTGCGACTCGCCAAACAAAGTGACCGAAACTGCATTGCCAAATGTATTTTTCATTATTTCAACGCTCCTTCATCTGCCACACCGGCAGCGTGATTTGCTTTTATTACACCAAAAGAGCCTTCAGCGATGCCGTTAGCACAACTTCTAGCGTGCAGCTGCCGGGTTGGGTTACTTTTACAATGGTTGTCGTTTCACCGTTGCCCTTTTTATCGTGGCAAACAGCGGCATACGCATACTCTTTGTCATAATCAACAGCAGTGGGCAGGCCATATTTCTGGAGTACATTCGCAATCCGGCTGCGCAGCGGTTCCTCTGTAATGGCAAGCATGCCGAGGCCGACACATTCACCGTGTAGCAGGGTGCCAAGGCCAACTGCACTTTCAATGCCATGCCCCAGCGTGTGCCCAAAGTTTAGGGTCTTGCGCAAATCCGCTTCTTTTTCATCATTTTCTACTACGTATTGTTTCACCAGCAAGCTGCGCCAGATAACTTCATCAAGTTTTGCCAGTGCATCCTCCTGCTCAAACATCTCAAACAGTCCCGCATCGTGAATCAGTCCGGTTTTGATTGCTTCTGCCAAACCGTTCACTAGCTGGCGGCGATTTTGTGTTTTCAGCGTTTCCGGATCGATTAACACCCGCTTTGGCTGGTAAAATGCGCCGATGCTGTTTTTAACATCTTCAAAATTGATGGCGACTTTACCGCCGATGGAGGAGTCTACCTGAGAAAGGGTGGTCGTGGGAATGTTATAAAAATCCACACCGCGCATATAGCTTGCGGCAACAAATCCTGCAAGGTCGCCCATCACACCGCCGCCAAGCGCGACCACGCAGTCCTTGCGGCCAAAATTCTGGTGCAGCATCTCTGCCAAAAGCTGCTGAAACACAGCAAAGCTTTTTGCCCCTTCGCCCTGCATCACCCGCATAACAAACGGCGTTTTACACTGCGCCGAAAGCAGCTTTGCATATTGCTCAGGCACACCGTCGTCCGTGACAATCAGCACCTTGCGGTCGAGGTTTAGATATTTGGCTGCCGAGCCCAGCAACCCATGTTCCATCAAGATATCATAGCTGTCTCGGCCCAGCTCCATATGCAGTGTTTTCATCACGCACACTCCTTTTTGCTTCGGCTGTTTTGTTTCAGCCCACAATTTAAAAACAAAAAATCCGGCAACCCGCTACGCAGGCTGCCGGATTTTGGCTTCACTGTTGCAATAAGCCCATTAAACCGGATTTGCGCAGCACAAATTTGCCTCGGTAAAAAAATAACCGAAGCTAAAGTAAAAATATGCTGCTTTAAAATTTCGCTTTTCCATAAAAACGGGCTCCAAAATTCGTAAGTTTTTTCCAGTATAAGTGAATTTTTATACGTTGTCAAGCTTTCGCACAGCAGTGTGGCAAAAAACTTGTCTAAGCTTGTTCTATTTTGCTGTAGCAGCCAAGGGTGCGCAGGGTTTTGCAGACGGTTTGCAGCTCTTTTAACATTGCGGTGGCATTCTCACTTGCAAGGCCCCCATCCAGCTCGGCATAAAAGTAGTACTGCCACGGCAGCTCTTTCATCGCGCGGCTGCGCAGGCACTCCATATTAAAGCTATGGGCACCAATAATGGCCAGTGCCTTCACCAAACTACCGGCATCGTGGTCTACGGTAAACAGCAACCCAAACCGGCTGCCAATATTTGTTTTGGTACGTGTAATCAGAATAAAGCGGGTAGTGTTGACTGCGCTCGAGTTAATATCTGCTGCCAGCACCGAAAGCCCATAGAGGGCTGCCGTCTCCTGCGACGCAACCGCCGCCTTGGTTTTATCTCCGGTGCAGCTTACATACTCCGCTGCCTTTGCCGTATTGGCATAGGGAATCAGTTCCCAGCCGCGTTCACGCAAAAAGTCGCTGCTTTGGTGTAGCGCCTGCGGGTGGGAGTATACTTGTTTCAAATCGCTCATCACGGCGCCGGGTACACCCAGCAGGTTTTGGCGCACCTCCAAATCATACCAGCCAGAGATATAGCAGTTTTCGTGCCGGTATAGCAAATCCAGCACTTCACCCACTTCGCCGGTGGTGCTGTTTTCAAACGGCAAAACGCCCACGTCAATCTGCCCTGCTTCCACAGCAGAAAGCACGTCGTCAAAGCTTGCAAACGCAGTCTGCTTTGCACCCGCAAACAAACGGCTGGCCGCAATGTGAGAAAATGCGCCCTCCGTCCCCTGGTACCCGACATGGCTGCCAAACAAAATCCGGGTTTGGTATTTACGTGAGGATGCCATCACACTTTTAATAAAATCAGTGTAATATTCGGCTAAAGCCGGCTCACAAAGGCGCGCCGTATTTTTGGCAATTACAGCCTCCTCGCGGGAAGCATCCAGCACCGACATGCCGTGCTCTTTTTTATAGGCGACGACCTCACCGACCGCTTTCATCCGTGCCTCAAACAAAGCTGTCATCTCGGCATCGATGCGGTCGATTTCGGTGCGTGCATGTTCTAAACTGTGCAGCATTTCAGACTCCTTAATAGCCGAAGGTTCCTTCCAGGCTTTCATCATGGCCAATCCACTCAGATTCCACATTGACGGTGCGGAACTCATCCTCATTGATGCGCACGATTACGGTGGAGATACCGGCATTGATAATCATTCGTTTGCACATGCTGCAGCACATCGCATCAGGAATATATTCGTGCGTTTTTGCGTCGCGGCCCGAAAGGTAAAGGGTCGCGCCGATCATGTCTACACGAGGGGCGTTGATGATGGCGTTTGCTTCGGCATGCACACTGCGGCAAAGCTCGTACCGCTCGCCACGGGGTACCTGCAATTTTTCTCGAATGCAGTAGCCTAAATCGCTGCAGTTTTTGCGGCTGCGCGGGGCTCCGACGTATCCGGTGGCAATAATCTGGTCGTTTTGTACGATGATTGCACCATAGTTGCGGCGCAGGCAGGTACCACGCTGAGAGACGGTATCTGCAATATCCAGATAGTAATTAATTTTATCGCGACGGCTCATAGGGTTCACCTCTTAGATTTCCGAGTTTCCGGTAATTATTTTCTTTATCATATCGTTTTTTTGCAGATTGCGCAAGAATTATGTTATACTGTTGATGGTTACAATAAGCTCAAATGCGGCTTTTCACAAGAGAAAAACCGATCAAATTACCAATCGGCCGCCTGGCCGGAAAGCAGGATCACTTATGCCCGAATTAACCAATATGAGCTATATCCGCGCCCTGTGCGAAAAACATGGGTTTGCGCTTTCTAAAGGCTTCGGCCAAAACTTCATCGTTAACCCCTCCGTCTGCCCCCGCATGATTGCAGCCTCCGGTATTGATAAAAGTTACGGCGTGCTGGAGATTGGCCCCGGCATCGGCGTACTGACCAAAGAGGCTGCAAAAGCCGCCGCAAAGGTAGTATCGGTAGAGGTGGATACGCGGCTGCCAGCGCTGCTTGAAGAGAGCCTGGCGGAAGTGGACAACGTAAAAATCGTGCTGGGTGACGTGCTGAAAACCGACCTTGCCGAACTGATTCGGGAAGAGTTTGCAGGGCTGAAAGTTGCCGTAGTGGCGAACCTTCCTTACTATATCACCAGCCCTATCTTAATGAAATTGCTCGAGGAGCGCCTGCCGATTGAAAGCATTACGGTTATGGTGCAAAAAGAGGCAGCCGACCGAATTGCCGCTGCACCCGGCAGCCGCGAAAGCGGTGCCATCAGTTTGGCGGTGCGCTATTTTGCAGAGCCGGAAACACTGTTCACCGTCTCTCCCGGTAGTTTTACACCGCCGCCCAAAGTAACCAGTGCCGTCATTAAACTGGTTCCGCACATCGTTCCACCGGTACGCCCGGCAAATGAAAAGCGCATGTTTGCCATTATTAAGGCAGCCTTTAGCCAGCGTCGCAAAACAGCGGTAAACGGCATTTCCGCGGGGCTTTCTTTGCCGAAGGCAACCGTTGCCGAAGCTGTGGAATCGCTTGGACGAGGTGCGATGGTTCGCCCTGAAAACATGCTGCTTGAAGATTTCGCAAAACTATCTGCGCTGCTCTAGCCCAAAAATTTAGGGTTGACAATCATTTTTTCGAGGTTTATACTGAACAAAAATCGAACCACGAGGTTTTACTATGAATCACATCAACTGCACAGCTGCATATTATTTTAGCTTCGGTTATTATTTTACCGGGGCTTCTTCTGCTGTGCCGAAACGCGATTTGTAAGGTTTTCTACGTAAGCCAAACACCGCGCCGCTGCATTGCAGAGCGCGGTGTTTTTTATTTTGTTTCATCTAGCCGAAAGAAAAGGAGAGTACCCATATGATCATCATTTTTAAAAAATCTGCCAGTGAAGAGCAGATTGCCACTTTCACCGAGGATCTGAAATCTCAGGGTCTCGGCATTCACGAAAGCGTCGGCGAAAACACGCATCTCATCGGCCTTGTGGGCGACGTATCTAAGCTGGATGTCGACCAGCTTGCTGCCAACGATTTTGTGGAAGAAGTAAAGCGCATTTCTGAGCCTTACAAAGCTGCAAATCGCAAATTTCATCCCGATGACAGCACAATCGAAGTAAAAGGAGTGAAAATTGGCGGCTGCAACTTTGCTGTTATGGCTGGCCCTTGCAGTGTAGAAAGCGAGCCCCAGATTATTGGTGTTGCCGAAGCTGTAAAAAGCAGCGGTGCAAGCCTGCTGCGCGGCGGCGCCTTTAAGCCTCGCACCTCTCCTTACTCTTTCCAGGGCCTACGCGGCGAAGGGCTAGAATTGCTCTGTGCTGCACGCCGTGCAACCGGGCTGCCCATTGTAACCGAAATTATGAACACAGAAGATTTGCCTTTATTTGAAGACGTGGATATGATTCAGGTCGGTGCGCGCAACATGCAAAACTTTGAATTACTCAAAGCGCTTGGCACACTGGATAAGCCCATTTTGCTCAAACGCGGTCTTTCTGCTACAATTGAAGAGTGGCTGATGAGCGCCGAGTATATCATGGCCGGTGGCAACGAAAAGGTGATTCTCTGCGAGCGTGGCATTCGCACCTTTGAGCCGAGCATGCGCAATACGCTCGACCTTTCTGCGGTGCCGATGCTGAAAGCAAAAACGCATCTGCCCGTTGTGGTAGACCCGAGCCACGCGGCAGGCATTGCCTGGATGGTGGAGCCGCTGAGCATGGCCGCTATCGCAGCAGGAGCTGATGGCCTGATGATTGAGGTGCATAACGACCCGAAACATGCACTTTCGGATGGTGCACAGAGCCTGACCCCCGCAAAGTTTGATGCGGTAATGCAGAAGGTAAAAGCCACTGCCGCATTTTTCGGCAAAACACTTAATTAACCAAACCAGTTATCTGGCACATAAAAAAAGAGCATGGAAGACGTTTACTTCGGTTCTTCCATGCTCTTTTTTTGTTCTGTAAAAGCTGCCATCTGCAGGGTCGGTTCCTCTCCTGCGAGATATAGCCTCTCACACTCCAGCTGTGCTGCAATTAATAAATTAATTGCTTGCTCCGAGGCGCGAAACATCGTATGGTACATTTTTTTATAATCGGCCAAAAAAACCACCTCTTGTATATTTTAGGACGAATAGTCCTAAAATTCAATAGGACATATTGTACTAAAATATAATTACTTTGGTGATGAATATGAAAATGAAAATTCGCGATCTCCGCGAAGATGCTGATTTGACCCAGCGACAGATTGCGGATTATCTGCAGTGTGACCAGTCGCTTTACTCAAAATATGAGCGGGGCGAACGTGTGCTGCCTTTAGACATTGTGATAGCATTGGCTGACTTTTACGATGTCAGCCTTGATTATCTTGTAGGACGCGACTTAAGCTAAAAGCAATAAAAAACAAGGGCTGCCCCTACATTTCGGGCAGCCCTTGTTTTTTATTTTTATCCTAACCTCATAAAGGCTGGTGCAAACTACTTTTGTATTTGACCATTTTAAGCAGCGCAACTTTACTACCGGTGCTGTTTATTTTGTAAATTTGGAAGCTCTGTTTTATTTTTCGTTTTTGTGGCTCGCTTTGGGCACTCCCAAAATAAAACCGTTTGCTGCGCACCGGCGCCGGGCAGCACGCCTGCTGTATCAAAGCCCTGTGATGAAAAAAATGCAAAGATTTGCGTATCTTCAGGCAGCGGAGAGAGTAAAATCCCGTTATAATGCAGCGCAGCGGCAATGTGTTTTGCCTGTGCCATCAGCGCCGTGCCAATTTGCTGGCGCTGCCATTCTGCTGCAACCACAAGTTCCACCGTAGCAAATTGCTGCCAGCCGCCCTCGCCCATAGAGCGCAGCAACAGAACACCTTGTACGCATCCCTGCACTTGTGCCACAAGGCATAGACTTTGCCTATGTAAAAGGCTGCGGCAATCTTGCAGGCTTTGCAGCGGGTAAGGAAACAAAACGGAGCCCATTGCGACTGGCTCTAATATCTGCCAAAGCGGTATCACGTCGCTTTCGCTATATTTTCGTATCAGTAGCTCCATTTTTTCACCCCGCTTGTGGTATTGATTATAAAAGAAAAAGCAGCGCCGCGCAAGAGAAAGGATTTTCTGCCGCTCTCACCTTTGCTACGCCGGCTAAATTGATGCCAAAAAACAAAAAAGAGATTATCGGGCCAGTGCCCAATAACCTCTTTTTATTGTATTTATCATACCACAAATCGTCCAAAAATTCAAGACTTGTCATTGTTTACATCCGTGGTATCCTTGTAAGCCAGAGGTGGTAAAAATGGAACAAAACTTTGCACTGGCAATGGTAGAAATGCAAAAGATACAAGCGTTACAGGAGCTGCGCTGCTGTAACGAGTTATCCCAGCGCTTCGGGCTTTTTTTGACAGAACAGCAGATATCCAATTTGGTTGACCGACGATTTGAAGCACTTACTGAAACCGGCCGGGTAGAGTTTGATACCGGCATTTTACCCAAGCTGGTAGAAGCTTTTTGCGATTCTCTTTTTATCGATAATGCCAACTATGAGGAGGTATTACAAGAGCTTCAAAATTCGTTTTACTATTTTAAAAACGAGTGCCATGATTTGATTTCTGACGAAGAGCTGATTGAGTTTATGCGGCGTATATTTAACGGGCGCGCTCAAGGCTCTTTAGAATATCTAAGCGGGACTTCCCTGGATGAACTTTGCCGCAATACGCGCTACGGGTATGCCTATGAGGACCCTGACGATATACAAACGTTTTAGGAGGCTTGGATGGAAAACGCTTATCTTTCAGAAATTTTACCACACATTTTGCAAGGCTCTGCGTTTACACAAGAAGAGGTGCATCGCCTACAAGCCGCACTATGGCAGTTGCTGAAAATACAGACCGCAAGCTATACAATGGGCGAAAGCAGCTCTGTAACCGTGGAAGTGGCCGGTGAGCTGCTACAGTCCCTTTGCTTCACGCTTCAGCTGCATCTCACGCACACTGGAGATTTCAGAGAGCTTTTGACCAGTGAGCCTTCAGCCCTGCTCGCCAAGGCGCAGCAAACGTTAAAGCGTGAAGTTGATATTGGCAAATTGTTGTTCGCTCGGGCAAAAGCCGCGGGCCCTGCGCTCGACAGCGTTTCTTATCAGGATACTTTAAACGGAATTGCACTCTTTTTCAAGCAGTACGACCTTCGCTTTTTCGCGCATCAAATTCCGGGCGAGATTGATTATCAATTGGCACAACCGCTGCCGGATTCTTTGCAAGGCATCGCATATATCAACGAGTACCTGCGCCGCCTTTGCACTGAAAATATCTTTTGTTCGTATTTTCCTGCCGAGCATTTGGATTCGTTGCTGCAAAGCATTTCTCCCGAATACGGCGGCCTGCTGATTAATTTGTTCGAGCCTGCCGCAGTGAATGCGATAGGGCTTGCACTTTTGCAAAAAAATGTCCTTGGCTTAAATATTTCGGCAGCGGACCGAATTGAACTGCAAGCTTTGTTTCGGGATAAAGGACAAGATTCCACGCTTTCTTTGCTGGCTTTGGCATCCAAAGAAGTCTGCCGCCAACTTGCAATCAAAGACTCTCTGCTGCAAAATTATCTGCTGAAAACTGCACAGGATATTTACTCCCGGCTGGAAACTGCCGCCAACTTAGAGGGTCTTTTTCTCGCTTTTTATGAGCAGGCAGAGGATGAGCCCTCGCCAATTTTTTACGACGGGCCGCAGCTACCATTCAAATGTCTTGCCGCTCTTATCTGTGAGCTGCAAGATTCGCCCTGCATCCCTGATAAGATAGCTTTGGCGCTGCGTACGCTGCATAGCGTCGCAGACCTCGCGGAGGTTTTAAACGTTTGCTTTTGGGAGGAAGAGGCAAGTCAGCTTCTTGAGGCTCTCCCCGCTGAAACGCGCCAACAGCTCGCCGCTTTTATCACCCGCAAACCGGAAGGCTGGCATTCTGAAACTGGTTGGGAGAAGTTTTTAGAGTAGCAGGCATCCTTTATTTGTTCACCACTTTTGATATCCACTTTTAAAAATAGCGCCTAATGCAAAACAAACGCCCTGGCAGCAAAACAGCTGGCAAGGCGTTCTATTTTAAAGGCTATCCGGTGCAGGTAAAAAACAAAATCTATTCCGCAAAGCTAAATTCAGCTGCGTTTCTTTTTATTTTTAATAAACCAAAGCAGATAAATGCCGCTGGCGATTACGCCTAAAAAACCGACAATCATCCCCAGTGCATCAAACTGTTTATGTCCTAGCAGAAAATACTGCAAACCCTTGATGACAAACAGCAAAATAGAAAACATTGCGCCCCATGCAAAAATCATCGGGGGCTGGCCGTCACCCTCTTGCTTTTTGCGCACGTCGTCGTCATACTGCTGCATTAGTTTTGCGGCTACCTCTTCATAGTAGCCCATTTTGTTCATTGCTTCTTCGGGCGTTTTTCCGGCTTCAATCATCTGAAACAGCTCAGTTTCCAGCTGGTTGCGGATGCGTCCTTTTGTCGTTTCAGAAACATCGACAGCCTGCATAACCTCACTGATATATTCTTCCAACGTCATTGGTTTTGCTCCTCTCTTGCGAGCGGGGCATAGCGCCCACTTTTGCTCATAAAGAATATTATAGCGCAAAGACAAGCTTTTCTCAAATGGAAATATGTTATACTATTCTTATCCAAATTTATTTTGCAACGATGCGGCTATCTTTTGCGGGCAGTATCAAAAAAGCACCTTTACGCATTTTATCAGAAAGGCAGGCGGCACCAATGGCTTTTGGCCTCTATCTGCACATCCCCTACTGTAAATCCAAGTGCAGCTATTGCGATTTTTATTCGATGGGCAGGCGCACCGAAGTGCCGCAGGCCTATGTTGATGCACTGCTGCGCGAAATGCGCCGCTTTACCAACTGTGATTGCACCGCCTTGCGGCCGGACACTCTCTATTTCGGCGGTGGCACACCAAGCCTGCTTACACCTGCGCAGGTGACACGGCTAATTGACGAAGCATCCCCTGTGCCGAGCGCTGAAATCACGCTGGAGGCTAACCCGGATACGGTAACCGCAGAGAGCCTTGCCGGATACCGCAAAGCCGGTGTAAATCGACTTTCTATCGGGGTGCAAAGTGCCTCTGACCGTCAGCTTGCTCTGCTGGGGCGGGCGCATACCACACAAACAGCACGTGCCGCATTTGAAATGGCGCAAAAAGCGGGCTTTACCAATATCAGCGGCGATATTATGCTGGCTCTGCCGGACTACAGCCGGACTGAATTTGATGAAACACTGTCTTTGATTGCCGAGGGCGGTGCAACGCACATCAGCAGCTATTTGCTGAAAATCGAAGAAAAAACAAAGTTCGGGCTACACCCGCCGAAGGGTCTGCCTGAGGAGGATCAAGCTGCTGACTTTTATCTTTATGCGGTAGAACAGTTTGCCGCACGCGGCTATGCGCAATATGAAATCAGCAATTTTGCGCAGCCGGGTTACGAAAGCCGCCACAACATGATTTACTGGGAGCTGGGGGACTATCTTGGAATTGGCCCGGCAGCTTACTCCTGCATGAGCGGCGAACGGTTCCATTACCCCGCAGATTTAAACGCTTTTATCGCACGCACAGCGCCTGTACTGCCAGACGGCAAAACCGACGCCGAGGAATACATTATGCTGCAGCTGCGTCTGGCGCATGGTCTTGATTTGAAAAAACTGCGCACCGGTTTTGGCCTCAGCCTAAATGAGGAACAGCACAAAAAAATCACCCTTTACCAAAAGGCGGGGCTTTGTACCTTTTCCGGCGATGTGTTGTGGCTAACCCCGAAAGGTCTGCTGGTGCAAAACTCGATTTTGACAGAGCTTTTTTAAAGCGCTGTTTTGGACGCGGCAGGATAGCTGCCAGCTTTGCGGGTATGCTCTCCACTTTACGTATTAGAAATCCTTAGCATCTGCAAAGAGCATTTCATATCAGCGAAATTGTATAAAATGCAAATTAGCATCGATTGCTAATTGCTAAAAAAGCCCCCACCGGTTCACAAAACCGATGGGGGCTTTTGCTTTGCTGCACTTGGGGAGAGTTAGTCTTCGTCAGCCAGCTGCATGATGGTTTCGCAGGCAACTTCGATGCCTTTTTGCAGCTTATCATAATCGGTCCACTCTTCCGGGCAGTGGCTGCGTCCGTTTTTGCTCTGTACAAAAATAAGGCCAACCTTTGTAACGCCGCCCATTACCTGAGCATCATGGCCTGCACCGGAAAGCATTTCTTTGTGGCTCATATCTGCCGCTTCTGCATTTTTGGTCATCAATTCGCAGACATGCGGATCCATGTTGACGGGGGTGACATCCATCATCAGTTTAACATCGGCAGAAAGGTCTTTTACACCTTCCACGGCAGCCTCGGCCGCTGCTTTCACCTTGCCGAACACTTCGTCTAAGCACTCAGTATACTGGCTGCGGATATCGACAAAGAATTCTACTTTGCCGGGAACGATGTTAAATGCGCCGGGCAGCACATTTACTTTGCCTACGGTTGCAACAGTTCCGTGGCCTGCTGCGATAGCCGCTTCGTTTGCAGCAATCGCTACTTTACTTGCAGCAAGAAAAGCATCTGCACGCATGTCCATCGGGGTAGTGCCTGCGTGGTCAGGGCGGCCGGTAATGGTCACCTGCACCTCTTTGATGCCAACAATGGTCTTGACGATGCCGACATCAATGCCGCCATTTTCAAGAATCGGCCCTTGCTCAATATGCAGCTCGATGAAGTTTTTCACTTCTTCAGGCTTTTTCACAGCTTCGCTCAGCTTTGCAGGGTCAAGGCCAAAAGCCTTCATGGCTTCGCCGGTGGTAATGCCGTCTTTATCGTGGAAAGTGGCAAGCTCTTCTGCCGTCAGGCGTCCAGCCATGGCACGGCTGGCAAATAGTCCGCCCGAAAAGCGGGTGCCCTCTTCTTCAATCATCGCAACAAATTCGACCGGGTGTTTCGGCTGCTTGCCGAGGTCCTGATAGACGCGAGCTGTTTCGAGCCCCATAACTACGCCAGCAGGGCCATCAAAGTTGCCGCCGTTTTTTACCGAGTCGTAATGGCTGCCTGCCATCACCACCGGCAAAGTCGGGTCGCTGCCTTCCAGTCGTCCAATTACGGTGCCAACCGGGTCAATGCGTACGGTCAGACCCGCTGCTTCCATTGCTCCAATCAGGTAATCCTGCGCAGCTTTATGCTCTGGGGTGAACGAAAGCCGGGTAAGCCCTGCACCCGGGGTGGAGTTAAATGCGGAAAGTGCCTCAATATCCTTTTGGATACGCTCTACTTTTGTTTTCATTTTTAAACTTCCCTCCATACTTTTTGGCTATGCCACTTCAACGTATTAGTGTAATTATAGCGGAATATCACCACCTGCGCAACCGCCAATGGCTTTTTTATCCAGAAACCTTTTTCAAAAAATGGATTTGACGGCTAGAACTTGATATGCTATACTTCCAAATAGTTTGAAGTTCAAAGTTTGAATATCAAACAATTGGAGGATAACATGACAAAACAACAGCAACTGAATGCATTTTTGGTGCGTGTATTCAATGATATTCTGCGCTTGGAAGAGCAAAGCCTGGCGCACGGCCCATACAAAAACCTTTCGGTTAGCGAAATGCATCTGCTGGAGGCGGCCTCTCGCAGTGAAGAACCGCTTCCTATGACAGCCCTGGCACGTATGCTTAGCATTTCTGCGGGCACGCTGACAGTAGCGGTAAAGGCATTAGAGCAAAAAGGTTACTTGATGCGGCAAAAAAGTGAAGAGGATAAACGCAAAGTCCTCGTGGTGCTCAGCGATACGGCCGCTGGCGCGTGCGAGGCGCATCGCAGATTCCATGCACGAATGGTGGAAGGTGTTGCCGGTGTACTTTCGGAAGAAGAACTGGGTACATTAGTGCAAGCACTAGATGCGCTGCACGGCTTTTTTAAATCTCTGTAACTTCACTTTTTCTTTTTGCAAATTTAAGATTTTCTATTGAAAAACCTCTTGCCAAATTATTGTGCGTCCACGCGCCGCCCCTTTGGCAGAACGAGAAAGGAACTTTGCCATGATTCGTATTCTTACTGATTCTACTGCTGATTTTTCTGCTGCACAGCAACAAGAGCTTGGGGTCCACGTTGTGCCCCTTAACGTCAACTTTGGGCCAGATGAGGTTTACCGTGACGGTATCGACTTGGATGCTGAAGAATTTTACGAGCGGCTGTCACAGGCAGACCATTTGCCGACCACCAGCCAGCCCAGCCCGGACGCTTTTTTGCAGGAGTTTGAAGCCGCGCGCGACGCCGGTGATGATGTTGTAGCAATTTTGCTTTCCAGCAAACTTTCCGGCACGGTGCAAAGCGCAGAGCTGGCACGTGGCCTGTGTGAAGGCTGGGGCGACCATATTTATATTGTGGATAGCCTTACCGCCACCCTTGCGTTGCAGTTGCTCTGCCGCCATGCGCTGGAGCTGCGCGCCGCCGGAAGCACCGCTGCCGATATTGCAACCGCGGTAGAGGAAGATCGTCACTTTGTGCGCCTGTATGCTGTTGTAGACACGCTGAAATACCTGCAAAAAGGCGGGCGGTTGCCAAAAGCCGCAGCGGTTGCCGGCACCCTGCTCGGCATTAAACCGGTCGTGACAGTACGCGAAGGCAAAATTGCAGTTGCGGGCAAAGCGCGCGGGCTTGCCGGTGCCTATGTTAATATCTTTAAGCTGATTACTGACGAAGCCGGTGGCATGGACA
Source organism: Pygmaiobacter massiliensis (assembly GCF_900199435.1). GTDB lineage: Bacteria > Bacillota > Clostridia > Oscillospirales > Ruminococcaceae > Pygmaiobacter > Pygmaiobacter massiliensis. Next base: position 565,032 of record NZ_OAML01000003.1, on the reverse strand, counting down.
GCAGCCGCCCCGCAATGCTGGGTTATACCGGCCATGCAAATACGGTAAAACCTTTCCAAAAATATATCGGCGATCAGCTGCATCTGCCAGCGCCGCTTGTTTCTCCAATCGGAACAGTCATCGGTACCCACGCAGGCCCCGGTGCCTGCGGTATTGCCTATTTTGCAGCTCAATAACTTCGCGCAACAAAACAAAAATGCCCAGCCTGAGCAGTTTCTCGGCTGGGCATTTTTTATTATGTTTCGGGCGGTACTGACATTTGCTTTGCAACGACAGCGCCTACAATGCCAAGCGCCATAATGGGCAGTTCCAGTGTGAGGTTGCGTGCAGAAAATCCACCTCTAATCAGCAAAAAGATGGTCTGTGCTGCAAAGCAAAGTGCAAAACAAACTGCAACATTGCTCAACCAAAAAAGGTTGGCTGTTTGGCTGGGGTCGCGCAAAAAGACGGCGCGCAGCAAAGCAGTAAGAAAAAGCAATCCAAAAATACAGCCACTAATTGCCACCGTAAGTGTAAAATGCTGGTTGCTGGCGGGGCGCTCCATATATTTCAGTAGAACAGAAAGCAAAACTGCACTTGCGGCGGAAAGCCCAAACCCTAACGTGCCAGAAGACGGAAATTGACCCGCACGCATTGCATTGCCGGTGCAAAAAAACCATACGCTGCCTAAAATGCTAAGCACCGCAAATAAAACGCGCGCCACGGTCAGGCCCGAGATGAAAACAAAAAGCGCCGAAAGAACAAAATAAGCGCCCGCTGCCCAAAACACAATGGCCAGCAGCGCGGTCGGTTTCAGCACCCGCTCGGTTTTTTTTACCCGGCGAGAAAAAAGAAACAGCAGGCAAATAACCAAAGCAAATGCCCCGTAATGCAGCCAAACACTGCCGAGTGTTACAAACCCGGTCGCTGGTGCAACCTCCATAAAAAGGTCTACGCTGAACAGCACTGTCCAGACAAATGTTAAAACAATAGAACTACGAAACTCTCGCATTCGATATACTCCTCATCCGGTGGGCATCTTCTTTTTTTCTGTCTGCCCGCATATTGATATTACAGGCTGTCCTGCTTTTGTCACAATGGTTTCATGATAGAACAAACCGCGAAAATAATCAAGCTTTTGGTGATAACTGCATCGGTTTACAGAGCCTTTTCTCGCCGTTGGGCAGCCGGGCCTGCTTGGCAGGCAAGGAACAGAAAGGATTGAATACGATGAAAAAAAGTTTTCCTGTTTTAATAATGTTCGCACTGCTCACGCTGCTGATTCCTCTGGCTGCCAGTGCGCTTACCGGGCTGGGCACAAAAACGCCCACGCCCCCTGCTTCAACTGCGCAAAGCACACCGCAAGCACCCGCCTCCTCGCAAGCAGGCAGCACGGCTTCCTCTGCCCCGGCACTAGATGCCGAGGCTCCTATGCTTCTGCTCGATGCTGCCACCGGAGAAGTGAAAACAGTCGCAATGCGCGACTTTTTGATTGGCTCGGTTTCCAGCGAAATGCCAATCAGCTACCAAAAAGAAGCGTTTAAGGCACAGGCAGTTGCCACCCACAGCTACGCTTTGGCAAGCAAGGCCGCACAGCTGCTCTCGCCCGATGCCGCGCTTAAGGGTGCCTATCTGCGCGTCAACCCTGCGGCACACGAGGGCTACATGTCCGATGCCGAGCTGCGCGCCACCTGGGGCGACAACTATGAGTCGAACTACGCTTACGTCAGTGCCGCCGTGGATGAGGTGTTAAACGAAGTGCTGATGTATGACGGTGCTCCTGCGCTTGCAACCTATTACGCCATTTCAAACGGTAAAACGGAGGCCAGCGAGGCTGTTTGGACCACCGCGTTGCCATATCTTGTCCGGGTGGATGCCCCGCTCGACAAAACCTCTCCCGATTATGAGGTATCCACCGAGATGACCGCACAGCAGGTGTATGATGCCCTGACGCTGAAATTCAAAGCGCTGAATCTTTCCGGCAAGCCTGCCGCGTGGTTTGGCGAGCCGACCCGGACCGAATCTGGTTATATTGCAACTATCCCTTGCGGTGGGCAGGTGCTGCGCGGCGTTGATGTGCGCGCCGCGTTGGGCCTGCGCAGTGCAGATTTCACAGTAACCTGCAGCGCTGACAACACTTTCACTTTCGTCACCCGTGGCTATGGGCATGGCGTCGGCCTTAGCCAGTTCACCGCAAACACGCTTGCGGTGACTGGTAAGACCTACCGAGATATTCTGGCTTATTTTTACCCAGGAACCACCCTTGCTACTCTTTAAAAATATCCCCTGCGCGTTTTTCAATGGAAGCAACGCAGTCGCGCAGTAATTTTTCGTAGCTGCCGGAGCTGGAAGCGCTGTACCCACTGCGGGCAATAATTTCAATGCAGCGGTCGGTTTGCGGCAGCTCTGTAGAAGCGAGATATTTACGCAGCTCTGCATAGGCGCTGCCCTGTTTGAGCAGCCGCGCGTAACTCTCTGCAAACTCTCTGCGGCCGGCGTAAACGCGGAATTGCTCTGTTTTGCCTCCCGGTACGCAAATGCTCGCCCAGTTCTGTGCCCGCTGCGATGCCGCGGTGCTGCCCCATCCACTTTCTGCTCCCCATTGCGCTAGAATAAATTTCTGTGGCAGACCGTAACATTGACGGCTCACCCACTGAGCCGTTGGTGCAAAGCTCATGACAAAAGCCTGCACTTTCGGCGTAGGCTCGGAATTTGGGTTTTTCCCCACCAGCTCTTCTGCGCCATTTGCCACCATCACTGTCTGCACCGGGATGTCTAGATATCGATTCAAAATGTACCATTCCTTTCTTCCGCTGTTTTTTCCCCGGCGGTATAATAGAAGCTTATTCCGAAGCAGGCGAAAACTTCCCTGCCCAGAAGCCCCCGGCACAGTATATGTCGAAAACTGTCGGCTGGTTCTCTGGCTCAACAATATGCAAAACAGCGATGAATCTCCCACAAGAAGATTCATCGCTGTTTTATTTTTATATCGACAAAGAGAACAATTAGAGATAATGCGCTACCAAAATAGCACTAATCAGCACCGTGTTCATTAGCAGTGCTGCCGCTGTGGATGCATAGCGCCAACACCTTTTTTCTTGCGCAAACGGTGCAAGCGCCACCGGCACCAGCATGAGCAGCTCGATAAAGTAACGCCCCTGAATGCCTGTGACAGAAGGTGCACCCACTACGTTAGAGGTGATATACATTCCAAGATAGGTAGCACACCACACACAAAACGCCACCCCGAAGAATGGTTTTGTGCAAGCACGGGAAGAAACAGGAAGTGGTTTTTCTGTCCGCATAAGCCACATTAAAACAAACGGTAACAGCAGCCCCAGCCAGGCGATGTCGTAAGTGTTCCATCCTAAATTGAAGAAGCCTTTATATAAAGTGTAAATTTCGAGGAACATCGTCCCCAGCACTGCATTCACACCCGCGCCCAGGTTTGTGAACAGGAAGTGCAGCTGTGCTCCGGCATCTGCCCCCTCGATGACTCGCAGGCCACGTAGACCTGAAAGCATCGTCCAAACCCCTGCTAGGGCAACGGCAATTCCCAGCTGCAACCATACCCAGTGCTTGCCGTTTTTTCTTGCATATGCGCTTTTAGGTAAAAGCAGAATCAGCGGCAACAGGCAGATATACGGAATGCGCGTCAGCGCCATGCAGGCGGTAACGGCAAGCCAAACAGCGGTTTGCCACAACTGCACCTGCCCGGCCGCTTTTTCACGCAGCCGCAAAAAGAGTGCGATAGAGATGAACCCCAGTGCAATCGTAATTCCATCCGGGCTAAAGCTAGCGGCCAAAAAGATGCTGTTGGGGAAACAGGCCAAAAAGGACAGCACTCGCTTATAACCCGGGCTGATTGCAACTGCAAGCCCGCAAAGTGCAGCGTAGTACAGCACATTCAATACGCGGGCAAGGTACAAACAGCTCATGGCAGAAATACCGGCAGCCGTGCCAATTTTAAGCCCCAGCGCAGAGGCAAGGTACCCGATAAAGAAATAGTTGCCCGCTGTTCCCGCCGTGGATTCCACACTTTCCTGCCCGGCAGGCATCGCATAAAGATGTGTATCCGAGAACCGCGCAAAGGTATTCTCCGACTGGCTGCCCATCGTCATAATTTGTTCTATATTCGCGTCTGCCTCAAATAAAGTGTCCGAATAGCAAAAAACTTTCCCTTGTGCCAGTGTTTGAGCACGCAGGGCATGAGCATGCTCGTCCGGTACATCCCCCAGCGGGTTGAGCATTGCCACAAAAAGCCCGATACCTGCCACCATGATAACTGTGTTCATCACCGGCTTTTTTCCGCTAAGCAACAAAATACCAGCAAACAGACAAACAGCAAGCGCCGCAACCACTTTATAAGTCGCAAGTTGCCCATTGGGCTGGTTGTTAAATTGTAATGCGAGCGGAGCATCCAGCGGCTTTCTGTCTAGCACCGCGTTTTGTGCAAAATCAGTGTCTTGCATTGTTACAAAGCGGGCCGCGTCATGCTCCATGGTGCGCACCACTTTCAGTTCCAGCGTATAGGTATTGCCCGCAAGCCCCTGTAACGGAGAGAGCAACACATTCACAGGAGAAGTCGCTTCCCCCGTTTTAAAATCGTTTTGCATCACCACTTCGCCGTTTACATCATACAGCGTTACCAGATACATGACCGAGTAGGTTGTATCCGAAGCGTCGAAGGAAAGGTAAAGCGCCCGCAGCTTATCGCAAGGCGCAACGAATGTTTGCGTCAGTAGCGAGCCTTCTGCCAGCGGCTCGGTGGTACCCGTAATTTCGGGAATATAATATTCATTTTCACTCGGTCTATCATATAGTCGGCCAAACGTATAAACATAGCCTAACAGCAAAACACAGGCACAAAACCATAATGCCGCCTTTTTCAGCAATTCCTTTTTAGAAAAATCGCAGTGTTCTTTAATGCACCTGGCAATTGTACTCATTACTACCCCTTAGTTGTCGCCTTCTGTTTCTCGGGCGAATCTTTGTCTTGTTTATGGGCCATCCGGCATTGTACACTAAAGCTGACGCAATAAAGTGTACCTTCCGTAATCAGCTTTGCACACCACGGTGCAATGGGAAGCGGATTGGTAAGCAACCAGATAAGACCGCAGTTTAGCACCAGAATGCACAAGGCTAAAAGAGCATAACGGCCAAATGTATAATATTTTTGGGCACCGGTAAATACCCATCTGCGATTCATCGTATAGTTGCAAACCGCGCTGATAACACGAGCACCAATGGTAGCTGGCACCGCAGCAAACGAAAACAGATAAGCAAACAGCGTGAACAGAAGATAATCAATTCCGAAAGAAAGCATCGACACCAGTGCAAAACGCGGAAATTTGGCAAACAATAGCCGATAGATACGCATACCGTCCGCAACGGGACGGAAATGAGACGAAGCGTTGTTCTCGATATATATTGTTTTGATAGCAATTTCCTCAATTCCGCCAAAAAGACGAGGAGTGGCAATCAACATATTCATTTCGTATTCATACCGGTCACCTTCTAGCCGTAGCAGCTCTTCTGCCCTGCCCTCTGTAAGCGGAATACCACGTAATCCGGTCTGGGTATCCCCCAGATCAATGCTGTACAACGCACGGAACAAAAATGCCGTCAACCGGTTACCGGTGCGCGAACGCGGCGGCATTTCTGCTGTATTGCGACTGCCAAGAACCAGCGCTTTGGGGTACTGTCTCATCGCTTCTGCGATACGTACAATATCCTTTACGGTATGCTGCCCGTCGGCATCCGCGGTTACCACACCGGTATAGCCTTGCGCTGCGGCCTCCGCAATGCCAGTTTTAAGGGCATAACCTTTACCGTGATTTTCAGGATAGGAGATGACCTCGGCCCCCATCTGGGCTGCGACATGAAAAAGCGGCCCGTATACGGGGCCGCTGCCGTCATCTATTAAAAATACTGATAAATTCTCTGCGCGGAGTGCCTGGACAAGCGCACACATTTTTTCATCCGGTTGGTATGCCGGAATCAATACTGCTATTTGTTTCATTTGCGTCTCCACCTTATTTTCGCACCTTTTTAGAAAGCACTTTACAAGTTTACATTATTATTTTAACATATTCTTCCAAATTCGACAAGCTATTCCATCTGGTGATAAGAATCCTTGTCCAACTTCATGGTCAATAAATGAGACTTATCGGCACAAAAAAACCGCCCTGCTTTGCAATACGCGCAAAGCAGGGCGGTTGAGTGTTTATCATGTAATGCTAGCAGAGCCATTAATCATGTTCGGGACAGCCGGTTTTCGGCAACTGATTCGCTTTGTAATAACCCGTAGTATGCGGGCAGTTTTTACCTGCCAGCCTTCCGGTTACAGTACAATATTCGGCCGTTACAACTGTTGCATCTACCGGGAACTCTTTATGCTCCAAACCACGCTGTGCCGTTGCCATCACGTTGCGCCATGCCAAGGTAGGCGGATGTGCATGATAGTTGACTGAAAGCGACAGGTTATCATCGTAACCATACCAGCTGGAGGTGACATAATACGGTGTTAAGCCGATAAACCAATGGTCACGGTCGTCGCTGGTGGTGCCGGTTTTGCCGATGCAGTCCATCCCGTCACCAACACTGTAACCGGCTGCGGTGCCGGCGCCAGTCATTACGCCGCGCAGTAAGCGGTTCATAATGTAGGCCGTATCACTGTCAATCACCTGCCGGGTTTCTATAACGGGTTTGAGCAGCACTTTACCATCACCGCGTTCTGCCGTGGTATAGCAGTGTGGTGTGGTATAGATGCCCCCGCTGCCAAAGATACTGTAAGCCGATGCCATCTCCAGCGGAGTTACGCCCAATGTAGAAGCACCAAGAATCATCGGTGCAGAGGATTTATCTTTGCTCAAAAAGGTGCTGATGCCCAGCTCGCGGGTAGTAAAGCGGTAGATGTTGCCCACCCCTGCGCGCTCACCTACCCGCACCGCAATTGTGTTAATGCTGCGGGCCAGTGCATCTGCAACAAGCAAGTCTTTATCTGAGTAGGTTTTGGAAAAATTCCGCGGCCAATCTTTTTCTTCTCCGGTCTTTTCGTCTTTGATTTTACGCACAGGAGAATCCAAAAACGCAGAAGACCAATTGATTTTATTATTTTGAAGCGCAACTACATAGGGGCCGATGGCTTTCATCGTGCTGCCTACCTGCCGTACCGCCATAGTCGAACGGTTGTAAGAGCGGCTTGTCTCTTTTTTGCCCAGCGCACCAGCGGTGGCACAGATTTCGCCATTATAGTTAAGGCTCACCATGCCCGCCTCTGGATAGACGGTCACTTCGCCCATTACACTTTTGCCCTCTTCATCCAAAATGGGTGTGCCGTCTTCATTTGTCAGGGCTTTTACCACTGTTCCCGCTGGCCGGGGATAAACTTTTGCCCCCGCAAGCTGGCGGGTCATGGCCTCTTGCAGGCTCGGTACCACCGTGGTGTAGATGCGCAAGCCGCCGTCATAAATCAAACGGCTCGCCTCTTTACGTGTCAGGCCCTTTTCATCCACCAGGTCACTGATGACCTCTTCCATTACAAGGTCAGTAAACCAGTCGGTAGGCGTTTTATCACGCTCCGGGTCGCCTTTGCCAGTGGTCTTTAAAGGGGTGGCGACCGCGACATCATGCTGTTCCTGCGTGATATACTTTTGCTCCAGCATCTCGCCCAGCACATAATTGCGCCGCTCCAAATGTTTGTCCGGATTCTTTTCCGGGTCATACCGGGTGGGGCTGCGTGTAATCGCGGCAAGGCTTGCACACTGCGGCAAGGTTAACTCGCTGGCATGGCAACCGAAAATTTTCAGCGCGGCAGCTTCGACCCCGGCAGTATTATCGGTAAAGCTAATCGTATTGAGGTAGGCAGTCAGAATGGCCTCTTTGTCGTATTTTGCATCCAGCTTATAGGCCCGGTAAACCTCTTTCACCTTACGCAGATAACCCATAATGCCGCTCGCTTCGTCATCGCGGGTCAGGTTTTTGATGAGCTGCTGGTCAATGGTGGAAGCGCCTTGCTTTACCCCGCCCGGGTACCAACCCGTCACGGCGTGCACTGCCTCATTAAAAATAGCAAACAGTGTGCGTTTTAAATTGACACCCTTGTGGTCGTAAAATTGCTGGTCTTCCACCGCTACAAAAGCGTGGCGTAGGTCATCCGGGATTTGATTGCCGGGTATGTAAATTTTGTTCTGGGTGCACGGTAGCGTGCTGTATTCTTCCCACTCGCCGGTATCTTCACTTTTTGCATACAAAATGGTTTCGGTTTTGTAGGGAATCTGATCGAGGTCGAGCCAAAGATCATCGTTACTTGTAGACGCGGTAAGGTAAATGCCCAGCGAGGTGCCGACAACTAATACCAAAATGAGCAGCAGCGTTGCCAGCCGCGCCCAGATGCTGCGTTTACGATGAGGCTTTTTCTCCTTTTTCGGCTTTTTCCGCTTTTTCGGAGAGGGTGCGGGCTCTTCCGGCTCAAATTCTTGATAAACGGCTTCTGTGTGTTTGAGGTCGTCAAACTCACTTGCAGGCGCATCTTCATCCGGCTCGTCCATCAAATCAAAAATATTATCTTCGGCCGTAAACTGGCTTTCTTCTTCTCGATAAGGATGGTCTTTTCTCACAAAATCCCCCCTCCTTCAAACAATGCCATTGTAGCATATTTTTTACTAAGTTTCTTGGCGAAACTATGAATTTTAGCTCGATTTTATCGTAGCAGATGCCAAAAAGAATCCTTTTTATTGGCCTGCCCTGTAGATATAACGCGGTTTGGGGTCAAAATACGTCAAAAGCACCCGTTTTGGGTGCTTTTGAGCGGGTTATCTTCTTTTGAGTACCGCCGGTACGCCGTCCCGGATAATCGGTGCAACTTCACCGGCAATCAGCGGGCGGGCATAGGCGATAAACGCTTCGGTCACATCATCGCCTGCCTCGTTGATATAGCTGCGGGGCACGCATTGTTCTGCGTTTGCTACGGCGCCAACGGGCACTGTAACGATTTCGCAGCCGTAGGGAGCATCGCCCGTACGGCGGAAGGCTGCCATTTCACCGGTGAGGCCTTTTTCAGCGGCGTGGAAAGCTGCTTCGCCAGCGGCAAAAGCTTCGGACTCATCGCAGGCCGAGAGCAGATGCGCAGCACAGCGCTGCGGGGTGTTCAGCTCGATACCCCGCGTTTTGCAGGAGAGCCGGCGCCCAATTACTTCTGCTAAAAACTGCGCAGTACCGCACAGCATCGTATGCCCAAATACATCGTGCCGCTTTTCGTCGCCGCCCATTTCGCACACATAACCGCCCTGTGCGGTGCGGATGCCTTCGCTGACCGTTACCACAAGCGATTTTTTTGTTTTCATCTTCGCTTCCAACTTTGTAAGGAAGGATTCGAGGTCAAACGCCAGTTCGGGCAGATAGATAAAATCGGGGCCATCGCAATCGGCACCGCGGCAAAGCGCGGTAGCACCGGTCAGCCAACCTGCATCACGTCCCATGACCTCAATAACCGTAACACTTTTCATGTCATATACGGTGGCATCGCAGATAATCTCTTTGGTAAGTGCGGCAATATATTTTGCAGCGCTGCCAAAGCCGGGGGTGTGGTCGGTGCCGGGCAGGTCGTTATCAATTGATTTCGGCACGCCGATAAAACGGATAGGGCTACCGATGGATTCGCCGTAAAGATGCAGTTTATGGATAGTGTCCATCGAATCGTTGCCGCCAATATAAAAGCAGGCTGTAATGTTCAGCTTTTCAAACTGCTGAAACAGCAACTCGTAAGTCTTTTTGCCGGTTTCAAGGTTCGGTAACCGGTAACGGCAGGAACCGAGAAAGCTCGACGGAGTGCGTCGCAACAGCGTGACGTCCTCCGGGGTTTTCAAAACCTCGTCCAAATCAAGCACGCTGCCTTTTAGCAGGCCCTCGATGCCGTAACGCATACCATACACCTTTGCGGCACCAGCCTGTTTGGCTGCGCTGTAAACGCCTGCAAGGCTTGCGTTGATGACGGCAGTGGGGCCGCCAGACTGTCCGATGATGATGTTTCCATTGTACATGCTGTATGTTCTCCTGTCTTTGGGTTTCCGCTTCGGCTGCATATTGGCAGCCGCGTTAAGTTGCTACGCTGTTTTTGGCGCGAACGCCGCAGTCACAGGCGCTCGGTCAAAAATCGGCAAGCTCGTGCCGGGTCATTTTACGGGCTCCGTCAATATCCAGCCCCAGCACCACACGGCGTGCCATATCCAGTGCCAGCTGGCTTGCCATGCGTCTTACACGGCTGCGCTCTGGTCTTGCAACCGTAATTCTGCGCACCCAAACGGTATGCTCTTTACTAACGGCAACGTAAACGGTGCCTGCAGGCTTGCCTGCCTCGTCGTCTCCACCGGGGCCGGCATACCCTGTCACCGAAACGCCCAGGTCGGCTTTGGCTTCTTTTTGTACACCAAAAGCCATCTCTGCCGCTACCACACTGCTGACGGCGGTGTATTTTTTCAGCGAGGCTGATTTTACACCGATTGCCCGCCGTTTGGCAGAGCAGGCGTAGGTTACTGCGCCATAATCGAACACTTCAGAAGCGCCCGGCACCGAAGTAATTCGTTGCGAAACCAATCCGCCGGTGCAGCTTTCTGCGGTTGCAATACGCATACGGTTCTTTTTCAGTAACGGCACTAAAGTAGATTCCAGCGTGCCGTTTTCTTCTTCACTATAAATCAAGCTGCCGAGGCGCTCATGAAATTTCATCACCAACGCGTCACGTAAAATCGCAGCTTTTTCTTCTGTTTCTGCAAAGCCGGTCACACGGACTGCCACTTCGCCCTCTTTGGCATACAGTGCCGCCGTCGGGTTTGCATCCTCCAGCAAATCTTGCACCTGCAGTTCAAGCGCACTCTCGCCAATGCCGTAAACGTGCAACATAGTAGAAACGATTGCCCCACCGTGCTGTGCTGCCAGCATAGGCCGCACAGATTCTTCAAACATTGCTTTCATTTCACGCGGGGGGCCCGGCATCAAAACTGCTGTTTTTGTACCCTCGTTAAAATAAACCCCGGGCGCAGTGCCGCAATTATTGATAAATTTGCCGCCTTTTTGCGGCACCATCGCCTGCTTGCGGTTGTTCTCTGGCATCTCGCCGCCGCGGCGCTCGAAATAGCAGTGGAGCTTTTTCAGTTCTTCTTCGTCAAGCACCAGGGTATCGCCAAACGCAGCTGCCACCGTCTCTTTGGTCAGGTCGTCCGCAGTGGGTCCGAGACCGCCGGTGAAAATCAGTAAATCGCTGCGTTCTTTTGCATTTTTCACAAGCGCGGTCAAACGCTCGGTATTATCCCCTACCACCGTTTGCTGGTAAACAGAAATGCCGAGTGCCGCCAATTCTCTCGAAAGATATTGTGCATTGGTATTCAAAATGTCGCCGAGCAACAGCTCGGTGCCTACAAAAATCAGTTCTGCCTGCATGGTTGTCCTTCTTCCTTTCCGGCTGTGATATTACATTTTGCTGTATCATAGCCGGCGGTTTGCCAAACAGCAAACCACCCGGTCCGTTTTTCTATCTACAGCTCACTGCAAACACCCATCTTGTGCTATACAATCAGCTTTAGGGCGCATAAACTCAGTTTTCTTCTTTCTGCTTGTTGCGCTTGCTGCCAAGGCCAAGGCCCGAGCCGATGAACACAACCTCGCACTCCTGCGCTACTTTTTCTTCCAGCGCCGCAAGTTCCGGCATCGCAGCTTCCGCGGCCAGAATTTCCTCCAGCGAAGGCTTTGTTTTGGGGTGCGGCGGGGTAAATATGGTGCAGCAATCCTCGTACGGGAGGATGCTGGTTTCAAACGTATCAATGCGGCGGGCGATGTCGGTGATTTCCACCTTATCAAAGCCGATCAGCGGGCGCAGCACCGGTAGCTCCTGTGCTGCATCAGTGCAAACGATTGCTTTCAGCGTCTGGCTTGCCACCTGTGCAAGGCTTTCACCGGTAATCAGTGCATCGGCACCGTTTTCGCGGCTGAGCTTCTCTGCTACACGCATCATACTGCGGCGCATTAAAACCGTAAACAGGTCAGGCACGCCGTGGTCACGGATATAAACCTGTGGCTCGGTAAACGGCACGATATACAAATTAAAACGCCCGGTCCAGGGGGCAAGTTTATTCGCAAGGGTAATCACCTTTTGCTTCGCACGCTCGCTGGTGTACGGCGGGCTTGCAAAATGGATCCCCTGCAGCGAGAGGCCGCGCTTTGCCATCATCCATGCCGCAACCGGGGAATCGATGCCGCCGGAAAGCATAACACTGGCTTTGCCGGAAGTGGATACCGGCATACCGCCTGCACCTTTTACTTTATCGGGGTGGACGTAAGCGCCATAATCGCGCACCTCCACCATTACGGTGCAATCGGGGTTGTGGACATCCACCTTGAGATGGGGGTAAGCCTGCAGCAGCACGCCGCCCAGCTCGCGGGAAATCTCCATCGAATTCATCTGGAAGGTTTTATCACTGCGTTTGCTTTCTACTTTAAAAGTTTTTGCTGCACGCAGTTCGTTTTCGAGATAAGGCACCGCAGTTTTTGCAATTTCTGCAAAATCTTTTTCGCACACAGCGGCGCGCGAAAGCGAGGCAAGGCCAAAAACCTTTTGCAGTGCTTCATAGGCACTGTCCATGTTGCAGTCCTCGTTGAGCGGCTCGATATAAATGGTGCTCTGTGCTTTGTACACCTTAAATTTACCGTGTGCCTGCATACGGTATTTGATGGTTTTCATCACCACATTTTCAAAGGTGATGCGGTTCAATCCTTTCAGCGCCATTTCGCCCTGATAGGCCATTAGTAATTCTTTCATTTATTGCATTGTTCCTTTCCGGGCGTTGCGCCGTTTGCTTTGGATGATTTCATTTAAAAAACTGTGAATTCAGCGTTTGCGTGCCAGTGTGGCAAGTCCCTCTTGCAGGCCTTGCAGCAGCGCGTCAATATCTTCGGGCTGCGAGCTCTCACAAAAACTCACCCGCAGTGCTCCGTCAATCCGCTCTGGCGGCAATCCCATGGCTGCCAAGGTGTGGCTGGCAGCGCCCTTGCTGCAAGCTGAGCCGCTCGAAACATACACTTCCTTACTTTCCAGAAAATGCAGCATCGTTTCACTGCGCACACCGGGAATCGAAAAATTCAGCACATAAGGCGAGGCGTCTATCGGAGAGTTGATGATAACACCATTTATCGCAGCAAGCCCATCGCGCAGTTTTGGGTTCAACTCTTTTACTTTGGCAAGCCGCCGCGTAATCGTGCTGCCGTATTTTTCTGCCGCTGCGCCAAGCGTTACGATATACGGGACGTTCTCGGTGCCGGGGCGCAGGCCGCGTTCCTGCCCACCACCGCAAAATGCGGGGTCGATTTTATAATTTTTCCGCAAATAGAGTGCGCCTATTCCTTTAGGGCAGTGCATTTTATGGCCCGAAAGCGCAAAACTGTCAATCGCACTGTTTTTCAGGTTCAGCGGGTGTTTACACCAGCCCTGTACGCCATCCACATGAATGGCAGCACGCGGCGCTTTGGCTCGCACCTTTTGGGCAAGGCCAAGCACATCCTGCATGGTGCCGATTTCGTTATTTACAAACATAAAAGTGACAAGACCGGTTTTGCCGTCCACCGCATCGAGCAGTGCCTGCTCGGAAATGCGGCCTTCCGCGTCGGGTGCGATAAAGCGTATTTCCCATCCCTCTTTGCCAAGTGCATCGAGTGTTTTATACACGGCAGGATGCTCAAATCCGGTCGCAACCAGGTTTGTCGCCCAGTGCTTTGCTTTTTTTGCAGCACCCAGCAGCGCAATGTTGTCGCTTTCTGAACCACAGGCGGTAAATGTGATTTCTGCTGCCGTAACGCCTAGCGTACTGGCAACCTGCTCACGCGCTTTATCAATCGCCATTTCACTTTTTGCACCGGGTGTGTAAAGCGACGACGGATTGCCAAACAGCTCGGTCATCGCTGCGCGGCAGATGTCCGCAAGCTCCGGATCTACCACGGTGGTCGCCGCGTTATCGAGATAATGCATGGTAATAAAACCAGTCCTTTCCTAAGGGGTGCGCCGCTTGGTTAAGCTGCGGCATCCGCGCACCAATCTTCAAACCAGCGCGCGGTGCCAAACCCTGCAAACAAGGTAAGCAACGGGCAAGCGGCAGAAAGATACATCAAATAGGTGGGGATGCCAAAGCTCATGGCGGTAAGGTAAGAGATTGCTGCCATACGCAGCAATGCAGTCAATAGAATGCCAACCATTAAAATGCAGCCCATCAAATCTTTGGGCACTTCACGCTTTTTGGCTCCGGCAACAAGTTTTTTGCAGTACGAAATTAAGAACCACAATGTTGCTGCCATCATGGGCCAAACGATAACACGCCAAACCATCGTAATGGTTTGAAGCCCCAGGTTGGCTATGCGTTGCAGCGGTGCATAATAGGCAACCGAGGTATTCTCCTCTGCCGCAATCGTGCTGCGGCAGTGCATAAAGTCTTCCCAGTATGCGGTCTGCTCCGGTGTAGCAATTGAAAGGTCTGTTGTCGGCTTAGTCTGCTCAAACAGCACCATTGCCTTGACGCTTTTGCCAAACTCGCGCAAAGTGGGTGCAATATAAGAAGCATCAAATGGGGCCAATGTGCCGCTGCGCCGCTTACCTGCGGGCAACAGTCCATCATCACATGCCTTGTTTACTTCCGCAGCAAGCGCTGTGTAAAATTGCTCAGCGGTTTTGGCATTTTCATAAATGCCTGTGCGCTGTGCAGCAACCCGTACTGCCCAGTGAAAGCCACCGGATGAAATTTCTTTTGCCGACACACTGCCATAGCTGTTATAAATGTCGTCAGTCTCCAGCTGCTCACCCAGTTTTGCAAACAGAGGCGAAACTGCATAAATCTGCTCGCGTGTTTCACGCGGCAGAATCAAAAACGGCTGATTTTCTTCCTGTTTTACGCGGGTGAGCGCACCCATGGCATCGTTAAACTCTTTGGAAGTAAAATCGCTGACGATAAAGCGACCATAGTGAGCCTGATTCATCGCACTGTAAGCAAGCGGCAAGCTGGCAAAACAGGCAATCGGAATAAGCAGCATCGCAAGCTTTGCTGTTTTTTGAGTGCCCTCTTTGCAAAGCAAAAGGAAAAGCACAAATACCAAGGTGCCGCAGGCCAAAAACGGAATAAGCAGCATATTGTCTTCGTGGGTTAACCAAGCTGCACCAAGTGCCAGGCCAGCAATAATATAATAAGGCAACGCCTTCAGCGGGCGTTCGCGCCAGCGCAAGAATGCACCGGTTAAAGCGGTAAGCCCCATCAGCACCAGCGCCGGGTAAATGTTATCCCGGTAAACGCGCAAGGTGTGCTCCGCCCAGGATGCAGGAGTATAAAGCACGCAGGCAAACATAAACAGCCTGGCCAGATTGGTGCGAAACAGCGGTTTAAGCGCAAACAGCGCAACCACACAGGCTGCCGCAAACAAAATCTGCCCGCCGAGCAGAAAGTTGATGCCAAGTTTATTGAGCAATGCCAACCAGATAGCGAAGCCCATGTGTTTGCCCAATGTCAGGCAATCGTAAGGGCCAAGCCATTCGCCTGCTACAATAGAGGAGGCCGCCCGCACCATCAAAGAATCGTCAATGGGTGAAAGGTTCGGCGAAGCCAACATCATCTGAAAGCTGCACAAGCCAAGCTTTAAGGCAATCAGCAGGGCAACACAAACAATCATTGCCTTTCTGCCCGGTTCCACTCGCCGCAGCCCATTTTTCAGCTTATTCATCCTGGTTCTTCCTTTCCTGCGGCTGTGCGCTTTTGTTCAAAGAGCCGCCTGTTTTCATCAAAGCGCACTGCCTTCATTCTGCAAGGCACCTTTTTGCACAGGCTGTTTGCTGCGCGTCGTCACCTCAATTGGCTTTTGTTTCGTGATATTCTTCTTCGGTATTTACGTCCCACAATGCCGATTTATCTGTCGACCCTGCGCGGACGAGGTCTACTGCACGCATTGCAGTGAGCATCGAGTGATCCATATTGTTGTAGCGGTGCTGGCCGTTTCGGCCGATGCAGAAGAGATTCTCATAGCCGTCTAGGTAGCTGCGGATGCCGTCAAACTCAGCATAAGTGCCAAAATAAGCAGGGTATGCTTTTTTGATGCGGATACGCACACTATCAAGCACATCTTTGGGATTGATAACCCCAATCTGAGACAGCTCTCCAATTGCAAATTTCGTGAATTCCTCGTCGGATTTAGACCACATCTCGTCGCCTTCATCGCAGAAGTATTCCATGCCAATCCACACGGTGTGCTCGGGATCTTTCAACATATACGGAGACCAGTTGTTGAAAATCTGGAGGCGCCCCACACGAACCTCACGTTCCTGCATATAAATCCAGCAGTCGGGTACGATGTTGCCCAGTGTTTTTGCTTTTGTTTTATTTTCAAGCTGAAGCTTATTTACAAGCAAGCCCACCGTGATAAAATCGCGGTACGGCAGGTTCGCCGCATTTGAGCGAACAGGCTCGGGAACCTTATCGCCCATGGCAATTACAAGGTCTTTCACCGACATGGTGGAGAAGTAGTAATCCCCGGTGTATTCGGTTTCGCTGCCTGCTTCATCCCGTGCCGTTACCGAGGTAATTTGACCGTCTTGTGTGGCAACTTTAACCACTTCCTGATGGAAATGAATCTCGCCGCCAAGGCGCTGAACCTCTTCAGCAAGGGTTTCCCAAAGCTGTCCGGGTCCTTTTTTCGGATACCAGAACTGTTCAATCAAGCTGGTTTCGTTGGTGTTTTTGAAAATGGAGATAAATGCCTTCCAAAGAGAAAGACCTTTAACGCGCTGTGCACCCCAATCCGGCGCAATCTGCGAAGGGTGTACGCCCCATAACTTCTCGGTATAATCCTCGAAGAACATCTCGTAAAGCGGGCGACCAAAGCGGTTAATGTAAAAATCCTCAAGAGACTTTTCTTCGCGTTTATGAACGATTGAGCCAAGGTAGCCGAAGCCCGCTTTCATGGTACGGCCAAAGCCCATATTGATAAAGGTTGCCGGGCGCATCGAGATGGGATAATCGAAAAACTTGTGCAGGTAGAAAATGCGGGATACGCGGTCGCGTATCAGCATGACATGCTCTTCTTTCTCGGGGTCGGGGCCACCCTCAACCAGCGGTTTTTCGCGGCCAAGAATTCTATCATCTTTTGCAAGCGCACCTTGCAGCGGCATAATCTGCTTCCAAAGGTCAGTTACCTCACTGCTTTTCGAGAAAAAGCGATGACCACCAATGTCAATACGGTTATCGCCATGAACAGCGGTACGTGAAATGCCGCCGATTACATCACTTTCTTCCAGGATGACCGGCTTCACGTCGGTTTCTGTCAGCAGCCGATACGCGGCAGTCAGGCCAGCCGGCCCGGCACCAATAATGATTGCTTTCTTTTCCATAGTAATTAATAGTCTCCTGTCTCTCTTTTATTTCGGGGCGGCATACCGGGTAACACCGGCGTGCAGTTCCTATTTTGCAGCGTCAGCTGCCATCGTTCAGGGGAGGTTTTCATCTCGGTGGTCAGGCGGGATATCCTGCCCGTGATGAAGCAGGCGGTAGAGTTTTGCAAAAGTCTGCGGTTTTAGTAAAATACGCAGAATAATAAACAGCTTATCTTTAAATCCAAGCGGCATCGTGTAAGCCTGGTCCAGTGTCATACTGTAACGGCGCTCGTTATAAAAATTCACAATGCCCTGCATCCGAAACTCAATCAAGTCAATCTTGTGATGCTCCGGCGTTTCTGCTACCGCCGCAAGCCGGCTCAGCTGTTCTTTTGCATTCCACAGCTCTCGCACTGCGGTTTGCCAAGGCAGCGCAAATCCACAGAGAACCTCTTTGCTCTGCGCAAAAAGTGGCAGTATAAAATCGGTTCCATTCGCTTTTTCTATCTCAGCCCACGGCAGGTCAGCAAAGCCTTCCAGCAATTCTGTGCGGCAGAAAAATGCGCTTTGCGGCATCCGCAATAAGGTTTTACCGAGCGGCAGCTTTTTGAGCGGGGTTTGGCGCAATAAAGATGCCAGCTGCGGCAGTTCTGCAAGCGGTACTTGGATGAGAAAATGATCTCCCAAGGTATCCGGTAAGGGGCATAGCATGCCCACGCCAGCAAGGCGGCTGAGCATCGCAATATCCGTAGGCACATCTCCCAGCGCGGCTGCTGTCGTTTCTGCCAGCGTGCGGTTCAGCAGCTCGTAAGAAATTTCCGGCATTGCCAACGGCAGGTAAAGCAGATATTCGTAACCTTCCAGCTGCGGCAAAATTTGCTCTGCCGCATAAGCAAGCGCAGGTTGCGAAGTAACCTGTACCGAAGCATCGGGCAGGGCTTCTTGCAGCTTTTGGGCCAGCTTGGCATCGGCAGCAATGCAGAACACCGCACTGCCGGCCGGCAGGCTTTGTGCCGTTTTAGTTGCCGCAGACACCATAGCGGGGCTATCCAACCAAAGGATGGCGGCTGTGCTGCCCTCTGCCAGTCGGTTTGCAGGCTGTGCGCAAGGCGTAAGTGCCATTGTGTAAACAGACGCCGGCACGGTGCGGGTCAGATTTTGCAAGATTAAGCCGATGTCGTAATTTGTTTGGTCTGCAAGGTATTGCAGCAAGTCGCCGCCAGCTGCCCCCTGCGGTACCGAAAGATACTCAGTACGGGCAGAAAAAAAGCTTTTGCGCTTCACAAACGGCGTATGCTTTTGGGTCAGCATCTCAATCGGCATACCCATAAGCGGGTAATCCATATAGCTTTCCCACTCAGTGCAGTCGAGATAAGGCGCCCCCTGGAATCCCAAATCTTCAAAATATTTGGTAAACCGCATCTCGTGCAGGCTGACTGCTTCTACATAATTGTGCAGCACCGGCAGCGTATTCCAATACTCGTCAAATTTTGCATCATGAAGCAAGCTGCCCCGCACGGCGAAGAAATAACTTTGAATATGAGGCGGAATGTAGCCATATTCCACTTTATCCCAAATCGTACCGGTCAAATCAGCGTTCAGCCCTTTATGATGGGTCAATCCCCAAAAGTCGAGGTTGCGCCCAGCCATCTCTGCAAACATCGTCTGCAACGGATAAACGGGGCCAAACACGGTTTGGTTAAAGAAAAGCAACTCATCCGCTTCGTTTAGCAATTCTGCATCGCGCAGACGGAAGTAGCCTTCTTTGTAGGCAGTAATATCAAGGCCTTCGTTAGGGCGGTAACAGACTTCATCCGCCACCGCGCGCAGCTTAGCGTCGTCTTCTTGGTTCAGCTTGCCATTCACCATGCACAGCAGGTAATCGCAATGCTCGGCCACCGAAGCAACCAACACCGGGACATAATCGTCCACCACGCCGTCTGCATCAAAATAGGCAAAAACGCCAATCCGCTTGGCCGTCTTTTTCAGGATCATCTTGTTCGCCGCCCTTTCGGTCAGTCTTTCGGCAGCACCGCTGCTTCTGAAAAATTCTCCATATCGAGGGTAAGATTGGGGTTATAGAAGGGGTCATGCAAAAGCGCATCTCCCCAACGTTCTTTCAGCCGGGCGCGCTCGCCGTCGAACCGTTCTTTCGCTTCGCCTTTTTTGTCAAGGCCACGGCTTTTGCTCTCATAGTGGTAGGCCTCGGCATAGGGCGTAAACACCACGCTGTACCCTGCTTTGCGGATGGCAAGGCAGAAATCCACGTCGTTAAAGGCAACTTTGAATTCTTCATCCAGTCCACCCACTTCATCGTAGACAGAGGCTTTCACCATCAGCATCGCTGCGGTGCAGCAAGAAAAATCCTGCACCGTCGCAAGGCGAAACATATATCCGCTGTGCCCGCGTGCTGCGTATTTATGGCTATGCCCTGCAAAGCCACCAAGGCCGGTAATCACACCGGCATGCTGAATCGTGTTGTCCGGATAATAAAGCATTGCCCCTACCGCGCCGGTTTCGGGCTGGCTGCAAAGGCCAAGCATTTCCTCTATCCAATTGCAGGTCAATACTTCAACGTCATTGTTCAGCAGCACAAGATACTCACCTTTGGCTGCCGCCCGCCCAACATTGTTGATAGCAGAAAAATTAAAGCCGCCCTGATAGCGCAGTACTTTAAGGTTTTTGTAGCGCGCCGGAGCTGACTCATAATATGCTTCAGTCTCAGGCTTGGTAGAATTGTTTTCAATGACCAATACCTCAAAATTGGGGTAAGTGGTTTTGCTGTAAAGTGCGGCAAGGCACTTTTCCAAATCATCGGTGTGATCTTTGTTGGGAATCAGGATAGAGACCAGCGGCGCAGGCTGCGGCAACTCGTATTCTACTTTATAAGTAGAGGGGAATTTGCCTTTAACAGCATGCCCTTTTACACCGGTACGGGCAAGGTGTGCGTCAATGGCTTTCATTGCAGCTTCTTCAACATAAGGCTTTGCCTCGACACCGCCCGATGTGCTGCCTGCGTGAACACGCCAGTAATACAGAACCTTGGGCAGATGCACAATTTTTTCTGCGCGCTCGGTCAGCCGGAAAAACAAATCGTGATCCTGGCTGCCATCGTATGCAGCATCCAGCCCGCCTGCCTCGAAAAACAGTTCTTTTTTAAAGGCCGCAAGGTGGCAAATATAGTTACATCCGGTCAAATAATGCGGTGCAAAGTCGGGTTTAAAATGCCCGGTCGAGGGACGCAGATAGTCGGTGGTAAACAGTGCTTCATCACTGTATAGAAAGTCTGCGCCTGTTTCTGCTGCCGCTTTTGCCATAACATAGCAGGCATTTGGCGCCAGAATATCATCATGGTCGGCAAGGGCAAGATAACTGCCGGTGGCAAGCTGTGCCGCCGCATTGGTATTTACCGAAATACCGCCATTATCTTCCAGCTTTACGTACTTTACCCGGTCTGTTTTTTGCATTATCTCGGCAATGTACTGCCCTACTGCCCCATGCGCATCATCGCTGGCATCAGCAAGGCAAAGCTCGCTGTTCTGGTTGGTTTGGTGTAAAAAGCTTTCCACAAACTCTCGCAGAAATTTAGGGTCGGTGTTATAAAGCGCGGTGCAGATGCTAAGTTTTGGGAATGCGGAGCAGTCCGTTTCCCGCTCACGCGCCAGCTCTTCTTTGCCGGGCAAAAAGCGCCCTTTTTTGGAACGCAGACGGCGTTTTAAAAACGCAGTTGCGCGGCCGAGCGTATAGCCCAGCCCGTCCTCCCGAATCATTTGGAAGAACAGGGCGAACAGCTCAGAGAGTCGTTTGAGTCGGAGCATGCGGAGTCCTCTTTCCTGTGGTTATTTGTAACCGTAGTTTTCGTATTTTAACGTGAGGTGCGGATTGTAATACGGATCTCCGCCCTCGCCCAAAAAGGCTTGGTATTTTTTAATAAAGCGCTGTTTTTCAGCAGCATAGCGCTCTGCATTGGGGCCGCTGGTGTCAAGGCCGCGGCTTTTGCTTTCGTAATGGTACGCTTCTACAAACGGCGTAAAAACATTTAACAAGCCTTTTTCACGAAGCTTGAGGCAGAAGTCTACATCGTTATAGCTAACGGCAAAGTTTTCTTCATCCAAGCCGCCAAGCGCTTCGTAGAGCGATTTTTTCACCATCAGACAGGCACCGGTAACGGCAGAAAGGTTCTGCACGGTAGCAACGCGGTACATATTGCCTTTGGTTTCGCGCGGCAAGCCTTTGTGGCTATGGCCAGCCGTGCCGCCAAGCCCAAAAAAGACACCTGCGTGCTGAATGGTTTCGTCTGGGTAATAAAGCTTTGCGCCAACTGCACCGACGTCTTCACGCTGCGAATACATCAGCAGCTCAGTCAGCACATTGTCGCTCAAAAATTCAATATCGTTATTGAGTAGCAACAAATGCTCGCCTTTTGCCTGCTTGGCGCCAAAATTATTGACGGCCGAAAAGTTGAAGGGCCCCTCATAAATCAGCAGACGGCAGCGCGGATATTTGGGCAGTTCCTGCTCGTAAAATGCCAGCGTTTCCGGCTCGGTGGAGTTATTCTCCAGCACCAGCACCTCAAAATTCTGATGTCCTGCGCGGGCATAAAGGCTATCCAGGCAGCGGCGCAAATCTTCCACATGGTCTTTACTCGGAATCATTACCGAAATCATGGGATCACCGTTGATTTCGTAGCTGACACGGTAGCTGCCGGGTCCATCTTTGATGGGGGTAACGATGCCCGAAAGTCCTACTCGTTTTAAATGAGCCGCAATCGCTTTTGCACCCGCTTCAATTGCATAGGGTTTCGCAGACATATCGCTGGCAGTGGAATTTTCATGGCTGCGCCAATAGTACAGCACCTTGGGAATGTGATGTACTTTGTTGGCTTTTTCTGAAAGCCGCAAAATTAAATCATAATCTTGCGCACCGTCGTACTCTTTACTTTCGCCTCCGCCTATTTGCTCAAGCAGCGCGTGCTTAAATACCAGAAAATGCGTGATGTAATTGCATCCGCGCAGCGTGTCGGGCGAATAATCAGGCTTAAAGTGATAGTCTTTTAGTGCTTTCAAATCTGAACCCAGCACAATCTCATCGCTATAAAGCAGTTCCGCCTGTGTTTCATTGATGGCCTGAACCACCTCAAACAGCGCATTCGGAGAAATTATATCATCATGGTCGAGCAGCGCCACATAGTCGCCGCTGGCCTCGGCAAGACCGAGATTTGTGTTTGCCGCAATGCCGCCGTTTTTGGCAAGGCGAATGCAGTTCACACGCGGGTCAGTCAGCGTTGCGCAGTATTCGCCCACCTCGGGGTGGTCGACACTGCTGGCATTTACAAGCACCAGCTCCAGATGAGCATAGCTCTGGCCCAGCACACATTCCACCAGCTCTTTCAGATAAACGAGTGGTGTATTATATACAGGCACTACAATGCTAATAAGCGGCATATACGGCAGTGTGGTTTTGCGCTGCTGGGCGAGTTCACGCCGCAACGGCAAATCGGCACGGTGCTGCCACGGGTCACGCTTCAGCATTAAATTAACGCGAAACGATATCTCGCGGCCGGTCGCTTCCACACCGCGGGTTGTAAGGCAATGGATGCCGCGCCCCGCAAGGTCCAGCGCTTTTTTCGGTGAGAGATTGCGCTTAATGGCCTTGCCGACAGTATCCTGCTCATTCATTTGCTGGTTGGTTTCGCTCGGGTTCATGGGCCGGCTCCTTTTGTAATTATCTATTACGATGTTCTGCCTGCTGCTGTGCTGCGGTGGGGTCCAGGTTTTTATAGGCCGCACACACCTCATCTACTGGGCCGCACATTTTCAAGTTGCCATGGTCAAGCCATGCCACTTTATTGCACAGGCGCTCAATCTGATCAATCGAATGGCTGACAATCAGCACGGTGGTGCCGCCACTCATGAGTTCTCTCATGCGGTCTTCGCACTTTTTCTGAAACAGAAAATCACCTACGGACAATATCTCGTCTGCAATCAATACGTCCGGTTTGGTGACGGTTGCAATCGCAAACGCAATGCGCGCCACCATGCCGGAAGAATAGTTTTTCAGCGGTACATCAAGGAAATCACGCAGTTCAGAGAACTCGACGATTTCATCAAATTTAGAATCAATAAATTTGGTGCTGAGGCCGAGCACTGCACCATTGAGATAGATATTTTCGCGCGCGGTCAGGTCCATGTCAAAACCTGCACCCAGCTCAATGAGCGGAGCGATGGTTCCGTTTACCTTGGCAGTGCCGGTGGTGGGTTTCAGCACGCCTGCAACAATTTTAAGCAGCGTAGATTTACCGCTGCCATTGAGTCCTACAAGGCCAAACACATCGCCTTTTTCCACCTCTATGGAAACGCCCTTGAGGGCATAAAACTCTTCAAATTTTAAAGCACCCTTTGCTTTTTTGATGAAGAACTCTTTGAGGTTGTCCACACGCTCTTTTGCCATGTTAAAACGCATGGTCACGTTATTGACTTCAATCACTTTCATTCGTTTGTACCGTTCCCTTTCTGGCTTTTTCAGCTAATGTTTAGATATAAAGAACAAAGCGATCCTGAGTCTTTTTAAAGGCGAACAAGCCAACCAGCAACGCAACAATTGCAGAGCCACAGGTGCCAATCCAGCAGTTCAGGCTCGGCATCTCGCCATAAATTACAAACCCGCGGAACATGCTGACAAACCAGTATAACGGGTTAAACGGGATGAATTTGAGCGCCCAGCCCGGCAGAATGGAAACATCATACATAATCGGGGTGAGATACATCAGCGCCATTACCAAGACACCGTAAAGGTGCATAATATCACGAAAGAATACCGTGGCTGCGGCAAGCAAAAGCCCTACACCAAAATTGAAGACAAACAGAATAACCAGCGGCACCCAAAATAAACCTATCGTCACATGAATCGGCGTACGGGTTACGGCCAGAACCAAGACCAATGCAATCAGCGAAAACATCGTATTCACGAACGAAAACGCTACTTTTTCGAGCGGGAAAAGATATTTGGGGATATATACTTTTTTAATCAGCGGCGCAGAACCCAGCACACTGGACATTGCCATCTGTGTCGCTTCGGAAAAGAAGTTATAGACCAGCTGACCAGTGAGCAGATACGCTGCGAAGTTTACGCTGATTTCACCCCGGCTCAACTGTGCCATATTGAAGATCTCACTAAAGACGACATACATAACAATCATCATCAGCAAGGGGTTCAGTACGCTCCAGATGATACCCAGCGCGCTGCGGCGGTATTTTACTTTAATATCGCGGCTGATAAGATTATGCAGCAGCGGACGATAACGCCAAAAATCCTGAAAATAGGGTTTCAGTTTCGCCATCTTGTTGACCATTCCTTTCTCGGGTGCTTGCTGCGGTTAGGCCGCAAGCAAAATGCAGACACAAGGGTTGTCCGCGTTTTTCCCACGCAGCAAACGCTGCGCTATTTTTTTACAGCCACTTTTTAAAGTAGACAAAATCTTGTTTTGCAAACGGCTCATGATGCTCATCTTTTTCAGAAAGCAGCCAGTTGCCTTCTACCTGGGGCCATTCTACGCCGATATCGGGGTCGTTATAAGGCACGCCGCCCTCATCGCCGGGGGTGTAAAAATCGGTGCACTTATAAGTGAACTCCGCCTCGTCAGAAAGCACGAGGAAGCCGTGCGCAAACCCTTCGGGGATATAGAACATACGCTTGTTCTCTGCGGAGAGCACAACGCCTTCCCATTTGCCGTAGGTTGCGCTGCCGGGGCGGCAGTCAACAGCAACATCAAACACTTCGCCCGAAACCACGCGCACCAGTTTGCCCTGCGGGTGCTCTTTCTGGAAGTGAAGTCCGCGCAGCACGCCTTTGGTGCTCTTAGACTGATTGTCCTGCACAAACTCTTTATCAATGCCGATTTCAGCAAAATCGCGTTTGGAATAAGTCTCCATAAAATAACCGCGGGCATCGCCAAATACAGACGGATCCAAAATCATAACGCCCGGAATTGCGGTCTGTGTTACTTTAAATTTTCCCATAGTCCTCTCCTTATTTAATGGTTTCAACATGCTGCTTTCTGCACGCAATTATCCACAATAACTCATTTTGTATTCTACCACAAAACACGCCAGAATTCCACCGGCTTTGAAAAACTGTCTATGTTTTGTTAAGAAAATTAAATAATTATTGCTTCTGGCTTTTTTATATGCAAAAAGCGCCCCTCGCTATACGGCGAAAGGCGCTTTGGGTGAAGAATTGTTTGGCAATAAAAAAGCAGGTAAACCAACTTAAAACAGGCCGCTGATTTTGCCATTTTCGTCGAGGTCGATATTCTCGGCAGCAGGCTTTTTGGGTAGGCCCGGCATTGTCATAATGGCGCCCATAATAACAACAACAAACCCAGCACCGGCAGAAAGACGAACGTCACGCACATTCATCACAAAACCTTTGGGTGCAGCAAGCAGCTTTGCATCGTCGCTGAACGAATACTGTGTTTTCGCGACGCAAACCGGCAGGTTACCGCAGCCCATTTGCTCGTACTGCGCCAACGATTTCAGCGCAGCGGCAGAGAAAGTTACATCATCCGCCCGGTAGATATTTTTGCAGACTGCGAGAATTTTCTCCTTTAAGCCTACATCAGACGCATAGGTGAATTGCAGCTCCGGTACCTGCTGCTGTGCATCGATGAGCGCCAGCACGTTTTCGGCTACCGCTTTGCCGCCCTCGCCACCCTTGGCGAACACTTCAGACAGCGCGCATGGTACGCCAAGCTTTGCACAAAGCGCATAAATAGCCTCATTTTCTTCGGCGGTATCGGTAGGAAATGCGTTTACGGCAACGACAACCGGCAGACCAAAACCTTTCATGTTCTCAATGTGCTGTGCAAGGTTCGGCAGACCTTTTTCGAGGTATTCCACCGACGGAACCGAAAGTGCATCTTTGGGGCAGCCGCCGTGATGCTTGAGCGCACGTACAGTGGCCACCAGTACGACAGCAGAGGGGCGCAAGCCGGAAAGACGGCACTTGATGTCCAAAAACTTTTCTGCGCCAAGGTCAGCGCCAAAGCCTGCTTCGGTAACGACGTAATCTGCAAGCTTTGCAGAAAGGCGGGTAGCAATTACGCTGTTGCAGCCGTGCGCAATGTTCGCAAACGGCCCACCGTGGATGATGGCAGGGGTGCGCTCCAGCGTCTGCACCAGGTTCGGGTCAAACGCATCTTTGAGCAGCGCAGCAAGCGCACCGGCCGCATGAATCTCTCCTGCTGTCACCGGCTCACCCGCATAGGTGTAGCCCACGACAATGCGGGACAGGCGTGCTTTCAAATCCGCAAGGTCGGTAGCAAGGCAGAAAATCGCCATGATTTCGGAAGCAACCGTAATGTCGAAGCCGTCTTCGCGCGGGGTGCCGTTTGCTTTGCCGCCAAGGCCGTCGGTCACAAACCGCAGCTGGCGGTCGTTCATGTCGATGCAGCGTTTCCATGTCACACGGCGCGGGTCAATCCCCAGTGCGTTGCCCTGGTAGATATGGTTGTCTACCAATGCTGCAAGCAGGTTGTTTGCGGCGCCAATCGCGTGCAAATCCCCTGTAAAGTGCAGGTTGATGTCCTCCATGGGGACAACCTGTGCATAGCCGCCACCCGCCGCGCCGCCTTTTACGCCGAATACAGGGCCCAGCGAAGGCTCACGCAGGCAAAGCATCGTCTTTTTGCCCAGCGCGGTAAGGGCATCTGCCAGCCCTACGCTGGTGGTGGTTTTCCCCTCGCCCGCAGGGGTGGGGCTAATCGCGGTAACAAGAATGAGCTTGCCATCCGGTTGCCCTGCCATACGTGCGACAAGTCTGTGGTCGATTTTCGCTTTATAGCGGCCATAAGGGGCATATTCTTCCTCTTGCAGGCCTAGCTTTGCAGCGATTTCGGCAATGGGTGCCATCTGGGTACTCTGTGCAATCTCGATGTCTGTTTTCATAGTCCTCTCCTTTAAATGTGTGAGTGATTAAGAAAAAAGCAAAAACCGAAAAGCACTGCTGCGCGCTTTTCGGCTTCTGGACAAAATTAGAGCGCGGCTTCGGGCAGTTTGCATACATCTACCCATTCACCGCCGGTATATTCGCTGAACCGTGCAACCTCTACACAAACGGCGCTGTCGGGGGTGCCTGCCGCCGGAAACACGGTGTCATATTTTTTTAGAGAAGCATCAAGATACACTTTGACTGTTTCGGGCAGTGCAAAGGGGCACACACCGCCTACCGGGTGGCCGGTTACCTGCAGTGTGTCCTCGTGGCTGAGCATGACAGCCTTACAACCAAAGGTATCCTTGTACTTACGGTTGTCAATACGCGCTGTGCCCTCGGCGACGAGAACGATGGGCGTGCCATCTTTGAGCAAAAAAGCCAAACTTTTTGCAATACGGCCTTCTTCTACTCCAAGCACCGCTGCCGCTTTCGCTACAGTGGCAGTATCTTCGCCGGTAAACTGTGCAACAAGGGGAAAACCTTTCGCCTTAAAAAATTCTGTTACTTTATTTTCCACCATTTTACCGCTTCCCCTCATTTTTTTGCTTTCAATACACAGAATAGTAACAAACGCCGGGTATAATTACAAGTAGGAGTTTTTTTGGTTTTTGGTGCAAACTGCCGGAATTGTGGGCCACATAGCACGGCTGCCCCGCTTCGGCAATGCTTTATTTGACAAATCGTTTTGCACATTTTACAATGAAAAGAACGACTTTAAAAATGAACGAAGAGCCGCCCGGCGGCAGGAGGACTTTATGGCAATAAAAATTCTCGCAGATAGCTGCTGCGATGTAACGCCCGCGCTTAAAAACCTCATGGAGCTGGATTTGATTCCGCTTAAATTGCTTGTGGGCAAAGAATTGCAGCTTGTCGACGACGAGACTCTCGATATTAAGAACCTGCTGTTTCAGATGAAGCACAGCAAAGAAGGATCCGGCTCTGCCTGCCCTTCACCTGAAGACTACGCGGCTGCCATGCGTGCTGCCGATGAATGCATTGTCGTTACATTGTCCAGCAAACTTTCCGGCAGCCATAATTCTGCCGTAGTAGCACGTGACATGGTTCTGGAAGATGAGCCAGATAAAAAGATTTTTATTTTGGACTCTGAATCGGCTTCGGCGGGCGAAACGCGGCTTGTGCTGTTGCTGCATGAGTTAATTTCCGCCGGGCTTTCTTTCGAAGAAATCTGCGCCAAGGCAGATGATTTTGCCAAAAATAAAATGCACACTTTTTTTGTGCTGGAAAGCCTTGATAATCTCATTAAAAATGGTCGTGTAAGCAAGGCAGCCGGTGTACTTGGCAGTATGCTCAGCTTGCGGCCGGTGATGTGCGAAGATGGTCACGGCGAAATTGCCTGCAAAGAGAAAGTGCGTGGCACCGCCAACGCCATGAAGCGTCTGGTGGAAATCATCGCCGAAACCACTGCCAATGCTGCTGAAAAAAGTCTGTTACTGGTTTTAAGCCAGTGCAACTGCCCTGAGCGTGGCATTTCGCTGAAAAAAGACCTGCTGGCCAAGTGCCCCGCACTGCGCGAGGTATTGGTTGTGCCCACCGGAGGCCTTTCCACCGTGTATGCCAATGATGGCGGTGTCGTGGTAGCGTTTTAACCTCGCCCAAATCAGCCGAGCATTTTTTCATACCTTTAAATAATGCAGGGCCTCTTCGTTAGCAATAACGAGGAGACCCTGTTTTTATATCTTGCCGATTCCATGCTTTTGCTTACCAGAAAGCTGAAATTGCAAAATTGGGAGCTGTCCTTTTTTATCTTTATTTTATTGCGCGTTCGCGACCGGCTGGATTACTTCTTGTTTCGTTTCGGCAGCTTCAGGTGGGATAATTGGATACTTGCGCCGGTAAAAGAACTGACAAACCGGCGACAGAATAGCATAAAAAATGAAGGGTACTGCCGCTGGCCCCACACCTAAGATAGCAAGCGGAATCGAGCAGGAAATGCTCCATGGCACCAAAGCCGCTACCTCAACCACCGTGTTAGAAAGGTCTTCTGCCAGCTGTTTCTTGTCGCCGTAGTTTTTCCGGCAAACCTGGTTTGCAAGCAAAACGGCCAGCGTTTGGTTGCAGCTAAATCCAATCGCAAAAAAGCCAGTGACAAACGTCGCAAAATAAGTGCCGATTTTCTGTGCCATTTTTTCGCTGAAAGCTTCTACGCCGGAAAGCATTCCTGTCTTTTCGAATATACCAATATAAGCAGAAGAGAAAGAAACGATAAACGCAGGTCTCACCATTGAAATGACTCCCCCGCCGTTCATCATCGTGGCAAGCGGGTGTTCCGCCGGCAGATGGAACCCCAGAAAAATCGCAGAAAGCGTTTCCCAAAATCCAGTATGCTGCACCGCCATGCAAAGCGCAGCCCCCAGCACAGCACCCACCAGCATATTGACTTTCACGTTCACTTTAAAAAGTGCCAGCACCAAAAGCACCACTGCTGGCAATGCCACTACCCATGGCAGCTGAAAAGTTTTCGCCAGCTCTGCTACCGCCGCGGTGGTATCTGCGCTTGCCGAAGTTCGAAAGAAAAAGTACACCGCGGCACTGATGAAGAACGGAAAGGCGGCCGTGCGGCACCAACGTCCGATAATTTCATAATAATCAAGGTCTGTGAGTTCACAGACAAGCCGACCGCAGGAGGACATCGGCGAAGCGCGATCTCCGACATAGGCGCCTGAAATCACCGCGCCCGCTGTGATAATCGGGTCTGCCCCAATAAGAGAGGCAACAATCATCAATACCGACCCCATGGTCGAAACAACACCCACGCTGGAACCGATGAGAATGCTCATCATTGTAGAGAGTAAAAAAGCACAGAGAGTAAAAAAGCGCGGGTCAATCAGCCCGGTGCTGAAATATACAATCCAGGGAATGGTACCGCAAGCGCGCCAAATACCGGTAATGGTGCCTATCAGCAAAAACATGGCCACCATATTTTTTGCTTTTTTTATACCGTCCCAAGACATTTGCAAAATGTCTCGCCAGCCCCAGCCGCGGCGGTATGCCCCCACCGCAAACAGGCCATAGCCAAATACCAACGCTACCACAACCGAAACGCCGGTGATGACGCAAAGCACCAACACGCCGATGAAAACTGCAAAAATCATTGCAAAGCTCCTTTTGCGGCAAGCGCTGCTTTGCGCAGTGTTGTCACATGCTCTATTTCGTTTCGGTTCTATTTTACAATATCATCCGGCTTTTTGCACGTTTTTCTTGTGCCCATTTTATTGGTACATGCGCTGTTTTGCGCTGCCATCTCCAAACATCGCGTTGTACTGCAATATTTTTTGCTGGTGCAATACTTTCCATTGCTTTTCGTTTGCCCCCGCAACAATGCCGCCCACTGTACCGTCCGGCTCAATTACGCGTCCCAGGTTAACGCCTTTCAGCGTCGTCGTGGTGTCTGCCAGCCAGTCAAACCAGGCGGGGCGCACCACATTATAATCCTTTAGCATCGTCGCAAGCAGTTGATACGGCGGCATCGCACCAGCGGTTTCGGCATTGCGCGTCTCAAAATTAGACCACATCAAATAAGGGGCATGGTGGGTGCGCAGCTCTTTTTCTTCGTCCGAAAGCTGGGTAAATTCGGGCAGCTCATCCAGCAGCTCTTTGCCTTCTTGGTCGCCAATGGCCGTCTGGTGGTCGCCAAAAATCAGCACCACCACATCGCGGTCAGACTGCGAGAAATAATCCAAAAGAATCCCAATGGCATCATCCACATCGCGCAAGCCGGTGGCCACGCTTTTCAGGCTTTGGGCACTGTAATCGGAAATTCCCGGCATCGTAATATTCACGCTGTAATCTTCTGGGTATTCGCCGGGTTGGTTCGGGATGTGGTTCTGCACCGTAACCGTATGCATAAACACACTACTGCCGTCTGCTGTGGCATCCTCATACAGAGATATGACCTTACGAGCGGTCTCGGTATCATCAATAAAATTGCCGTGCATAGCGGGGCTTACAAAGTCATCGCGCCCGTACACTTGATCAAATCCCATGGCCGGGTAAACTTCGTTTCTGCGATAAATTGAAAGGTCGAACGAGTGTAGCGCAATAGTTTTATACCCCTGCTCTTTCATAAAACGCGGGTAGCATGGAAACTCACCATTCACGTATTCCATATAGGGTATGGATCCAGTCGGTAAAAACGAGGTGGAAAAGCCAGTCAGTGCACCGAACTCCATACTCTCGGTTCCGCCAGAATATTTATCCGGAATATAGTCACCCGAAATGCCTTCCTTGGCATATCGGTCATAGTTTTTTGTCAAATCGGTGTCGCACACAAGACCCGGCAGGTTATCAAGGTGATAGTAACTTTCGAGCATTACCACAACGACATCCGGTCGTTTTTGCGTCGAGTGCTCACCCACGGGCAGTGCCGCAGCAGCAGCCTGCACTGTTTCGGGGCTATAATATTCGGGCACCGCAGGCTCTAACGCACCAAAATACATCAAAAATGCAGTTACAAACCCTGCTTTTTGATAAGATTGCATCGGGTAAAACTGAGAAGTATCGACACCAAAGTGAGTCTGCACTTTTTTATTCCAGAGCACTGTTTTCAAATAAACACCACAAAGCGCCGCCGGTACAAGGCAAATCAGCACGCGTGCACCAAAGGCTTTCCATCCTTTTTTTGCAAACACGCTGCGTACCGGCAAAAGCACACAAACCGAAAGCGCTACAAAGAAAAAGAAAAAGCCCATCTGGTAGGTAAGCTTGAGCCCGAGGCCCGAAGAAATTTTTGCCGCGTCCACAGCCAGCAATAAATCTTTTGGCAATAGCGGGTCTCCGCGGTAGGTAATTTTATAAAAGTTAACAAAGCTTCCTGTAAGCATCAGCAGCCCTACCACAAGGGTAGAAATCCATATCCGCCTGCTAAGAATGTAAATTCCTGTCATGATAAGGCTTAGCACTACAGTTCCCAGCAGGGCCAGCGGAAGCTGGCGTACAAATGCGCGTACGGTTTCGTGCCATTCACCAATTCTTACCCACTCGGTAAAAAGCTGACACAGAAGTGGAAAGCCACATAATGCCCATATGGTCAAAATAATGCTCGCGGGGCGGCTGTTTTGAATTTTATCACTAATCTGTTTCAAAAGCTAAATATCCTTTCTCACAGGTTTCGCGCTCTGCCGTAAGCAAAGCGCCGCCCGGCCAAGCGGGCTATAAATTTTGTTTTACTCCATTTATAACGACCTGGCAAGCATTTCCACTTCAAAAACACACGATTTTCACAAATTACAGAAAGGGTTGTTTTCTTCCACACATCTTATTATTTTAGCACCGAAAAAGTAGGAAACTGCTCTGATTGTCGCGATAACCGCTTATTTGCAGAACATTTTTCACTCATATTGGCGTTTTGCATGCTATTACAGCAGCAATCAAAACACAATATGAAAGTGTGCTACTTTGTAAGGATACCGGCCAATTAATGAAACACAACAAAACAAAAACCCCGAAGCCATAAGGCCTCGGGGTTTTATAATCAAAGATTATTTGCCAGCTTTTGCAGCTTTGAACTCTTCGATCAGCATCGGAACAACCTTGAACAGGTCGCCCTCGATAGCATAGTCAGCGCACTCGAAGATGGGTGCGTTGCAAGCTTTGTTGACTGCGATGATGCACTCGGAATCCTGCATACCAGCTTTGTGCTGGATAGCGCCGGAGATGCCCAGAGCAACATAGATGCGCGGGTGAACGGTTTTGCCGGTCTGGCCAACCTGGTGGTCAGCAGACAGCCAGCCTGCGTCAACGGTAGCACGAGAGCCACCGACAACGCCACCGAGAACGTCAGCCAGCTCGTGAGCCAGAGCAATGCCCTTCTCAACGTCTTTGCTGATACCACGGCCAACAGAAACGACAACTTCAGCACCGGTCAGGTCGACCAGCTCTTTGGTTGCTTTTACGATCTCAAGCACTTTGGTCTTGCAGTCGTCTTCGGTCAGGGTGAAAGCAGGTTTCACAATCTGGCAAGCATCAGCTTTAGCCTGGTCAAACTCTGCTTTTTTCATAACGCCCGGGCGAACGGTGGACATGCAGGGACGGAAGCGCGGGCAGATGATGGTAGCCATCAGATGGCCGCCGAATGCCGGACGGGTCATCTTCAGGTTGCGATCTTCCATATCGAACTTCTGGGTGGAGAGGTCCAAAGTGGAGCTCTCTTTGAGGAAGTTGATGTATTTGTTGACGTCAACATCGAGGTGGGTGCAGTCTGCGGTCAGACCGGTGTGCAGGCGAGCTGCGCAACGGGGACCGAGGTCGCGACCGATGTTGGAAGCGCCGATCAGGAAGATTTCCGGTTTCTGCTCCATGATGACATCACAGATAACTTTGGTGTAAGCATCGGTGGTGTAATCTTTCAGCAGCGGGGATTCGCAAACGAGAACTTTGTCTGCGCCGTAGCCGCCAAGCTCTTTTGCAAGGCCTTCGACGTTGTCGCCGAGCAGCAGGCCGCAAAGCTCAACACCGAGCTCATCAGCCAGTTTGCGGCCTTCAGAGATCAGTTCGAAGTCAGTGGGCATGAGCACGCCAGCGCGCTGCTCGCAAAATACCCATACGCCTTTGAAATCGGCGAGGTTAGTGTTGTTAAAAGTAGCCATTCTTTCTTCCTCCTTCTCTTAGATAATGTGTTTGCCAGCCAGAATGCCAGCAAGTTTTGCGCAGGTCGCTTTGTCAGCGCCCTCCATCATCATGCCAACGCCCTTCTGGGGAGGAGTGAAGGATTTGAAGATGTTGGTCGGAGAGCCTTTCAGGCCGATGGTGTCGATCTGAATCAGGGGATCGTCCTTAAGAGTCTCGTAGTTGAAGACTTCCATCGGTTTTGCGTAGCACTCCATAATACCGGAAACGCTCATGTAACGAGCCTCGTTCATCTCTTTGAGGCAGGTCAGCACGCAGGGGGTAGCGGTTTCGATCATCATGTAGCCGTCCTCGAGCTCGCGGCGGCAGACAACTTTGCCAGCCTCCACTTTCTCAACGCCAGCAACATAGGTGATCTGGGGCAGGTGCAGCTTCTCAGCGATCTGCGGGCCAACCTGAGCGGTATCGCCGTCGATTGCCTGGCGGCCGCAGAATACAACGTCATCGCTCTCAAGACCGATTTTGTTGATAGCAGCAGCAAGAATCTGGGAAGTTGCATAGGTGTCGGAACCGCCGAATTCACGAGCGGAAACGAGCACAGCACGGTCAGCGCCCATAGCAAGCAGCTCGCGGAGCATGCCTTCTGCCGGGGGCGGGCCCATGGTAACGACAACGACTTCGCAGCCGGTGTTGTCTTTCAGTTGAAGAGCAGCCTCAAGAGCGCTCTTGTCATCGGGGTTGATAATTGCAGCCATAGATGCACGGTTCAGAGTACCATCAGGATTGACAGCGACTTTGCCGGAGGTATCCGGGACCTGCTTTACACAAACGATAGCTTTCATAAATCTCAGTCCTCCTTCTTATTTTACGCCCAGCGCAGAAGCAATAACCATACGCTGAACCTCGCTGGTGCCCTCGTAGATCTCAGTGATCTTAGCATCGCGCATCATGCGCTCTACCGGGTACTCACGGGTGTAGCCGTAGCCACCAAACAGCTGAACTGCACGACGGGTTACGTCGCTTGCTGCCTCAGCAGCAAACAGTTTTGCCATAGCAGCATCCATGCTGTAAGGTACGTGTGCTTCTTTTTTCATTGCGGCAGAGTAAACGAGGAACTGAGCAGCCTGCATTCTGGTGTGCATATCAGCCAGCTGGAACTGAGTGTTCTGGAACTGGGAGATACGACGGCCAAACTGAACGCGCTCTTTGGTGTAAGCAATAGCTTCGTCAACAGCGCCCTCGCCGAGGCCGAGTGCCTGGGAAGCAATGCCGATACGGCCGCCGTCCAAGGTCTGCATAGCAATCTTGAAGCCTTTGCCTACCTGGCCGAGCAGGTTCTCTTTCGGAACGATGCAGTCTTCCATGATCAGCTCGCAGGTAGAAGAACCTTTGATGCCCATCTTTTTCTCGTGTTTACCAACAGAGAAGCCGGGGAAATCACGCTCTACGATGAAAGCAGAGATGCCGTGGTTGCCAGCGCAAGAGTCGGTCATTGCAAAAACAACGAAGACCTGTGCGTAGCCAGCATTGGTGATGAAGATTTTGGAGCCGTTCAGCACGTAGTGGTCGCCTTCGAGAACAGCAGTGGTCTGCTGGCCCGAAGCGTCGGTGCCTGCATTGGGCTCAGTAAGGCCGAATGCGCCGATCCATTCGCCGCTGCAAAGCTTCGGCAAATATTTCATCTTCTGCTCTTCGGTGCCGTGCTCATAAATGGGTGCGCAGCACAGAGAAGTGTGAGCGGATACGATAACGCCGGTGGTGCCGCAAACTTTAGACAGCTCCTCAACGCACATCGCATAAGTAAGCACGTCAGCGCCTGCGCCGCCGTACTTCTTCGGGAAGTAAATACCCAACATGCCGAGTTTCGCCATCTTTTCGACGGTTTCTTCGGGGAAGCGTTCGGTCTCATCGACTTCTTCCGCGAGAGGTTTTACTTCATTTTCGGCAAACTCTCTAAACAGAGCGCGTGCCATTTGCTGTTCTTTGCTCAATACAAAGTCCATCTGTTTTCCCTCCAGTTTTTAAAGGTTGCTTTATGAAAAAAGCGCAGGTGCAGAAAGGTGCAGCTAACTGCAACGAGCTTTTGTCAACGGAATAAAAAGTGCAAATATCGGTTGTCCGCATCGAGGCAACGGTACGGCCGCCAAAATCGGCAGCTGCAGCCCAAATGCGGAAAAGCCACTGCCCCTTACGGAGCAGCGGTTTTTTCACTGATATCGCAATTTCAAAGTAGGCTTTTATTTAGAATAATCGTAGAAGCCTTTACCGGTCTTGCGGCCAAGTTTGCCAGCGCGGACCATTTTGCGGAGCAGCGGAGCGGGACGATATTTGGTGTCGCCCATTTCGCTGTACAAGACTTCCATGATAGCCAGCACAACGTCAAGACCAATAAGGTCGCCGAGTGCCAGGGGGCCCATCGGGTGGTTAGCACCAAGCTGCATAGCAGCGTCGATGCCTTCAACCGAAGCAACGCCCTCAGAGTAGATGAAGATTGCTTCGTTGATCATCGGGATGAGGATACGGTTAACGACAAAGCCGGCAGCTTCGTTGACCTGAACCGGGGTTTTGCCCATTTCCTCAGAGATTTTGATGACCTGCTGAACGGTCTCGTCGGGGGTGTTCTCGCCTGCGATAACCTCAACCAGCTTCATTGCGGGAGCCGGATTGAAGAAGTGCATGCCGACAACGGGGCGGCCAAGGCCAGCGCCGATTTCGGTGACAGAGAGAGAAGAAGTGTTGGTTGCAAGGATGCAGCCCGGTTTGCAGATCTCGTCGAGGCTCTTGAACAGCTCTTTTTTGAGGTCCATGCGCTCGATTGCAGCTTCGACAACGAGGTCGCAATCAGCGGTGATCTCTTTGAGGCCGGTCACGATGCGGCCAGTGATAGCGTCAGCGTCTGCCTGTGCCATTTTGCCTTTTGCAACGCGAGAAGCGAGTGCTTTTTCGATTTTGGCTTTGCCGCCAGCTGCGAACTCTTCTTTGATGTCGCAAAGGCAAACATCATAGCCAGCCTGTGCAAAAGCCTGTGCAATACCGGAACCCATGGTGCCTGCACCAATAATACCAACTTTCATTGTAAATACCTCCATTACGTCTCACCATTACAAAGTGAACACCTTCTGGGTATCGACTTTATAATTATAATATAAATTCAAATATCATGTTGCACAAACTTACAAGCCCTGTTTTGTGCGTTTGTCTAAAAAATAACAATGTAGGGTGGAAAAGTGCCTGTTCAAAAACAAATCGTTTTATAAAAAATGTGGTAGATTAAGCAAATTTTTACATTTTGCTTAATAAAGCAGCCCAGCTCAGCGTAGGTAACTCCCCGCTGAGCCGGACGATGCTTATTTATTTGTTTTCGAATGCTCCGTGTTTGCGGTGTTCCAGGAACGCCGCCATGCCCTCGATCTGATCTGCAGTCTCAAAGCAGTCGCCAAAATAGCGTGCTTCGATGGTCAGTGCCGAGTCGATATCGACCTGTTTGCCTTCGTTAACCGCACGTTTGGTGTTCTGTACCGCAATCGGTGCATTGTTTGCAATGGTCTGTGCCAGTTTCTCAGCAGCAGCCATCAGCTCCTCTGCGGGGTAAACATCATTGACGAGCAGCAGGCGGTATGCCTCTTTTGCGTCGATGATGCTGCCGGTAAAGAGCATTTCTTTTGCTTTACCGGTACCAATAATGCGGGCCAGACGCTGGGTGCCGCCGAAGCCCGGGGTGATACCCAGACCTACTTCGGGCTGGCCAAAGCGGGCGTTCTCGCTTGCAATACGAATATCGCAGGCCAGAGCCAGCTCACAGCCGCCACCAAGCGCAAAACCGTTTACCGCCGCAATGACGGGAATCGGCATACGGGCAAGTTTGCGGAAGACAGCACTGCCTTCAGCGCCAAAGCGTTCACCGCCTTTTTTGGTCAGGTGCGCCATCTCTGCAATATCAGCACCTGCAACAAAACTTTTATGTCCTGCGCCGGTGACGATGAGGCAGCGGATGTTTTCGAGGTCAATCGCTTCGATTGCCTCGCCAATTTCGCAAATAACCTGGCTGTTGAGCGCATTCAGCGCTTCCGGTCGGTCAATCGTCATAATGGCGTAATGACCTTTTTCTTCATATCTGACAAAGCTCATGAGACGAGCTCCTTTCCTACAGTGCTATTGGTTGTGTGGCAAAAAGCGAAGAAAAACCGCTTCTTATTTCACGTTCTCGACAATGGTGCTAACGCCCATACCGCCGCCAACGCAAAGGGTTGCCAGGCCGTATTTGCCATCACGTTTCTGCAGCTCGTGCAGCAGGGTGACGAGGATACGGCAGCCGGAAGCGCCTACCGGGTGGCCAATAGCGATTGCGCCGCCGTTGACGTTGACTTTGGAGTCATCCCAGTTGAGCAGTTTGCCAACAGCCAGAGCCTGTGCAGCGAAAGCTTCGTTTGCCTCGATGAGGTCCATCTGCTTGATGTTCAGGCCGGTTTTGTCGAATGCTTTTTTGGTGGAGGTAGCGGGGCCAACACCCATGATGCGGGGATCTACGCCGCCGGAAGCGCCGCCGACCCATTTTGCCATCGGTTTTACGCCCAGTTCTTTTGCTTTCTCAGCGCTCATAACAATAACGCAAGCAGCGCCGTCGTTGATGCCAGAAGCGTTTGCAGCGGTAACAGTGCCGTCCTCTTTGCGGAAAGCGGGTTTCAGCTTGCCGAGGCTCTCAGCGGTAACGCCGTCACGGGGGCCTTCGTCAGCGGTAACCATGACAATGTCTTTTTTAACTTTAACGGGAACAGGAACGATCTCTGCGTCAAAACGGCCGGCTTTGCGTGCAGCTTCGCATTTCTGCTGGCTCCATGCAGCAAATTTGTCCTGCTCTTCACGGCTGATTTCGTACTCTTCTGCAACGTTCTCAGCGGTGATGCCCATGTGGTAGTCGTTGAATGCATCCCACAGTGCGTCGTTTACCATGGTATCGATCATGGTAGCATTGTTCATGCGGTAGCCGTAACGGGCTTTGGTCATAGCATACGGAGCCAGGGACATGTTCTCCATGCCGCCAGCAACGATAACATCAGCTTCGCCTGCTTCGATCATTGCAGCAGCCATGTTGACGGATTTGAGGCCGGAGCCGCAAACGTTGCCCAGGGTCAGTGCCGGTGCAGCATAAGGAATGCCTGCTTTAACAGCAGCCTGACGAGCCGGGTTCTGGCCCAAAGCAGCGGTGATAACATTGCCGAAGATAACCTCATCGATATCCTCCGGGCTAATGCCGGCACGTTTGATGGCCTCTTTCATAACGATAGCACCAAGCTCAACAGCGGGAACATTCGACAAGACACCGCCCATTTTACCAACAGCGGTACGGCATGCGCCAACCAGAACGATTTCCTTAGACATAAGTAGATCCTCCAATCAAAATTTACAACATTTGCCCGCGCGTGCGGGTAATCTTCTTAAGGTACGACTTTACTATATCACAATCAAAACTTGGTTTCAATAGGATATTGTTAAAAAATTATCAATCTATTTTCACTTCGGCAAAATGTTCAATTTTGCAGCTTTTTAACAAAGTTTATTGGCGGGTTTTGAGCGCAATTTTGCCCTTTTTTCGTCGTCGATTCTATGATATCACATTTCTCACAAAAAATATGGATTTTTTGTAAATAATTTCGTATCATGGACGACTTTCCGTATTACGGAATAGTCACTTCCTACAAGCCCTCATTTTTTGTTGCTGTATTTTTGGAATAATATACAAATTATATGCCTTCTCTTTAAAAAAACATGCCGTGCTCTAATCAGCACGGCATGTTCGTTTGTTTTTGAAAGCATCTGCTCAAAATCAGCCTGTTTTTTATGCCTTTAAGGTCTGTTTGTACTCCAAAAACTCATCAAAGCTGCCAGTGCGGTCAATGCAACCGCCACCCTCTGCTTCGGGACGCAGCTCGATGATGCGGGTCGCCACCGTGTCAATAAACTGGTGGTCATGGCTGGAGAAGAAAACGTCGCCAGAGAAATCGGCAAGGCCGTTGTTCACAGCGGTGATGGATTCAAGGTCGAGATGGTTGGTGGGCTGATCCAGCAGCAGTACGTTGGCGCTGCCAAGCATCATGCGGGAGAGCATGCAGCGCACTTTCTCGCCGCCCGAAAGCACCTGTACCTGTTTGTACACATCATCGCCCGAGAAGAGCATGCGGCCCAAAAAGCCGCGCAGATAGGTTTCGGTGGTATCGGTGGAGTACTGACGCAGCCACTCGACAAGGTTCATCTCGCAGCCGTCGAAGAAGGCGGAGTTGTCTTTGGGGAAATAGCTGCGGGTCGTGGATACGCCCCATTTGAAGCTACCCTCGTCCGGTTCCATCTCTTCATTCAAAATCTGAAACAGTGCAGTCTGCCCTGCTTCGTTATCGCCCACAAACGCAATCTTCTCGTTTTTGGTAACGCTGAAGGTCACGTTGTCTAGCACTTTCACACCGTCCACGGTTTTGGAAAGATTCTCGACAAACAGGATATCTTTGCCCAGCTCGCGCTCGGCGTTAAAACCGACAAACGGATATTTACGGCTGGATGCCGGCATATCCTCCAGCTCCATCGAGTCGAGAATTTTTTTACGGCTGGTTGCCTGCTTGGATTTGGATTTATTTGCAGAGAAGCGCTGAATAAAGTTTTGCAGCTCTTTCATCTTCTCTTCTTTTTTCTTGTTCTGGTTGCGGATGAGCTGCTGCATCAATTTGGACGACTCGTACCAGAAGTCATAGTTGCCCATATACATCTTAACTTGGTTGTAATCGATATCGACGGTATGGGTGCAGACCGCATTGAGGAAGTGACGGTCATGGCTGACAACCAGCACCGTGTACGGGTAATCCATGAGGAAGTCTTCAAGCCAGTTGATGGATTCAATATCGAGATAGTTGGTGGGCTCGTCAAGCAGTACGATGTTCGGCTGTCCAAACAGGGCCTGTGCCAGCAATACCTTCACCTTGCCGCGGCCGTCCAGCGCGCTCATCAGGCTGTAATGCTCATCGGTAGGCACGCCGAGGCCGCAAAGCAGCTGGGCCGCTTCGGTTTCAGCTTCCCATCCGCCCAGCTCAGCAAACTCTGCTTCCAGCACGCCTGCACGCTCGCCGTCTTCTTCAGAAAAATCTTCTTTTGCATACAGGGCATCTTTTTCCTGCCGTACTTCGTAAAGGCGGTGGTTGCCCATGATTACGGTATCCATGACGGTGTATTCATCATATTTAAAGTGGTCCTGCTCCAGCACGCTCATGCGCGTGCCGGCAGAAAGGCTAACGTTGCCGGTGGTCGGCTCCAGCTGGCCGGAAAGGATGCGAAGAAGGGTCGATTTACCTGCGCCGTTTGCACCAATGATGCCATAGCAGTTTCCATCGGTAAATTTAAGATCTACGTGTTTGAACA
This sequence comes from Pygmaiobacter massiliensis, assembly GCF_900199435.1. Taxonomy (GTDB): domain Bacteria; phylum Bacillota; class Clostridia; order Oscillospirales; family Ruminococcaceae; genus Pygmaiobacter; species Pygmaiobacter massiliensis. The sequence goes on along the minus strand of NZ_OAML01000003.1, from coordinate 523,685 downwards.
GGTCGGTACCGTCAAACTGCAGACTTACATCACTTACTGTTAACAATATTGTTCCTCCGTTTATATCTATCGTATTCTTTTGATTACTTTATAAAAAAACTGTGTACCGACCTAAAAAGACAGTACACAGTTTTTGATTGTAGCAGAAAAAGCATGCAGTTGCAAGCTATTCGGCATCTTTTGCAAAAAATTCCGCTTCCAATGCAAGGCAAAGTGCGTGGTACAGCGGCAGATGACATTCCTGAATACGGTAGGTCTCGGTTTCGGGCGCTTTTACGGTGACATCCGCAATGGCCGAAAGAGCACTTTCCTTTGCTCCGGTCAATGCAATCACCTGCATGCCTTTTGCTTTTGCGGTTTCTGCAGCATAGACACAGTTTTCGCTATTGCCGCTGGTAGAGATAGCAAGCAGCGCATCACCTGCATTGCCGAGGCCAAAAACCTGCTGCGCAAAGGTCAGTTGGGGAATTGCATCATTCGCAAACGCGGTAGAGAGCGAAATTTCCCCTGCAAGGCTGACAGCGGGCAGTGCCCGATGCAAGTTTTCGGCGAGCATTGCACCGTTTTTCGCAGAGGCCGCCAGCAGTGCAGACTTTTCGTCTGCGGTTACCGGGCGAGGCAGGCAAAAGTTTTTCATCAGCTCGCCGACAATATGCGCTGCGTCTGCCGCAGAGCCGCCATTGCCGCAGCAAAGCAGCTTGCCGCCGCGGCGATAAACTTCAGCCAACAGCTCGGTTGCCTGTGCCAGCGCTTCACTGCAAACCTGCAATTCGGGGCGACGCTGCACCAACTGGTCCAGTTCTTTTTTTGCGATCTCTCTCATTTGAATAAGGTCCTTTCGCGTGGCCGCAGGGGGGCGGCAATTTTAACTTCTCCGCACCTTGCTTTGGACATCCTTGGCAGGGCGGCTGATTTCTATTGTTTTTAGCATACCTTTTTTATAAAAAAAAATCAATCATCAGCGGGCTGAGGTCGATATAATTGTGCAGCAAATCGGTCCGCACGTTTTTGCCAGACAACCAAAATAAAAGCAGCCACCGGCGGAGGTGGCTGCTTTTTTAAGGGAGTGAAGCTTTGGCTGGATTACTCTTCTGCTTCCGGCTCTTTTTCTTCGCAACCGCAGGGAGCCATGTCTTTCTCGTCGCCCTCACGGCGGCCACATTGCACATAGGTTGCGCCGGTTTTCACGGTAGCGCCGAACTCTACCGGGATGTCGATTTTCAATACCTGGCTCACAGTGAACTCACAGCTGCCGTCTACCTTGCCTTCGCAATGGCAGCAGCGGTTAATTTCCATATCGCCGAGGCATCTTACAACAACGCGCCCGGTGCGGGCATAAGGTTTCACAGAGATAGGAACGCAAACTTTTGCAGTTTGGGTTGCGACTCTTGCACAGTTGGCTTCTTTGGTCTCTACTTCGTTGCACATAATACGTACCTCCAAATTTGGTTTCTGCCCCAGTATATGTACGATGACAGCTTTCGCCACTGGTTTTTCTTTTTCGTTTTGCAAAGCGCGTTTGTCTCTGTTTCTTCCTACCTTGTTCTTGCATTTTAAGACAATCGCTCATTTTTTCTTGCTTTGCTCATAAAAAAGAGAGCACCGGCATAAAACGCGGTGCCTTCTTTCGATTTGCGTTTTGTTTGGTTTTGGACAAACCGCGCAGCTATTTTTCCTCTGCGGGGGCAGGAGAATCATTTTGCAGCAAAATATTTTCTCTGCAGCCGCACGTTACATAGGTGCTACCGGTTTCTGCCTCGGCACCAAAGCCAATTGGAATTTCTATTTCCAGCATCTGTGTCACGGTAAACTCGCAGCTACCGTCTTTTACGCCCCTGCAGGGTACACCCATCTCTCCCACGGCTGGCTCGCGGCACTCTATTTTGGGCATACCTGCCCTGGCATAGGGATTAATGCAAACCGGCATGCACACCTTTACCCTCTGGGTAATTGTATCCGCATCCGGGCCTGGCACCAGTTCAAACGTTTCTTCCATCTCAGCTACCTCCTCAAAACAATTGTTCGTTCTCCAGTATATGCATCAGCACCCAGCTGCGATATTTTGCAAAATCGGTTTTCAAATATGCTGCATAGACTGGGGAAAGTAATTGAATTTCGAGGTGATTTCATGCCCTTTCGTCAAAAATCGCACCGGGCATTCCTTTCGTTTCTGGTCTGCGCATCACTTTTGCTGCAATGCGGAGCTGCTGCGTTCGCCGCTGAGGAGAGCCTGCCCGCTGCCTCTCAAGAGGCTTCTTCGCCCGCTTCGGTGGAAACCACAGTGCCGACGCAAACTGTACCCGAAAATTCCGCGATACCGCCTGCATCAGATTCGGTCGCAGATACCTCTTTTGCTCCGGTGCCATCATCCTCTGGGCAAACGCTAACTCCTACAGATGATTCTTCTGATGCAACTGCCCCTCCCGAATCGGCTGACAACTCTTCACCAATTTTCTCACCCCAGCCTATCGCAGTGCCTGCTTCCTCTGAAGCGCCAAGCAGCGAGGAAAGTCTACCAGCTGCAACGCCAACTGCAATACCGGATAGCACTCGTGCGGCAGTTTCAGCTCCATCCGCCACCGTTGCCGCACACAGAGATGACGACGATGACGATGACGATGATGATGACCGCCTGGTCGGCCATGTGTACGTATCCTACCGCGAGTGGAACACTGGCGATATTCTTGCCTCATCCACCACTCTGAGCGGTTATATTGGCACTCGTTATTCCACCTCGCCTAAATTAATTAACGGCTTTGAGCTTTACACCACTGTCGGCAGCACATCTGGCCGTTTTTTGCCCTTCGACCAATACGTTACTTATTATTATGTTGCAAAGGCACCTGTCCAAGGCACCGTAACCGCTAAGTATCTTGAAAAGTCTACCTCCATTCCTCTTTCTTCTCCCATGATTTATACCGGACCGGTAGGGTCATGGTACTCTACCAGTGCACAAACCATTTCTGGCTATGACCTTATAGAAATTCAAGGGAATCCGACCGGATACATTTCGGCTACTCCGCAAACTGTAATTTACTATTATGAAAAGACTCCACCGGCACAGGGCACTGTCACTGTACGTTATTGGGAAGAGGGCACTAACGCTGCGCTGGCACCTTCTGATACGCTCACGGGCACGATTGGCAGTGCTTATGTTACGTCCCCCAAATCGATACCGGGCTATCTGCTCAGCAGCGCCCCTGACAACGCTCAGGGCACCTACCAAACCTCTCCGCAAACGGTCACGTATTACTACCGGGCACTGCCGCCAGTGCAAGGCACCGTTAACGTACAATATTTAGAGCAAGGCACAACCACCCAGGTTGCCCCAACCGAAACGCTAACTGGGGCTGTGGGTTCAAACTACACTGCTACTGCCAAATCAGTAGCGGGCTACACCCTCAGCGGAGATTCTGGCAACACCTCCGGTCAGTACACGGCCGAGCCGCAGACTGTGATTTTTTACTACACTCAAAACCCACCTGTGCAGGGCACCTTATACGTTAAGTACCTTGAGCAAGGCACCGGCAACGAGATTGCTGCGAGCGATCTTTTAACCGGCACCGTCGGCGAGCCGTACACCACTACGCCAAAAACAGTTGCCGGCTATACCCTTAGCGGCAACTCTGGCAATACCTCCGGCACTTATACCGAAGAGGCCCAGACGGTAAGCTATTACTATACCAAGAATCTTCCTGTGCAAGGCTCTGTCACCGTGCGGTATCTGGAGCAAACGACCGGCACCGCACTTTCCCCGGAACTTACCCTAACCGGAGCTGTGGGCACCACCTACACCGCAGAGGAAAAAATCATCCCCGGCTATACGTTGATTTCCATCGACGGCTCTGTGGAGGGCATTTTTGCTGAAACACCGCAAACCGTTACTTTTTATTATAAAGAGGCCCCTGCAAATCTTGGCACCGTTACGGTAAAACATCTGGATAAAGACACCTCGGTGGAGCTTGCCGCCGCGGACACCCTGCAAGGCACTATAGGTGACCCGTATGCTACCGCGCCCAAAGCGCTGGAAGGCTACACCCTGTTCGCCATTTCCGGCAGCCCGGAGGGCCAATATCAAGAAGCATCGCAAACCGTCACCTATTACTATCAAAAAACGCCGCCTGCCACCAGCAGCATTATTGTACAGTATCTTGATCAGGCCACCGGGAAAGAGCTGGCCCCCGCCATCCGGATTTACGGCACTGTTGGCAGCGCCTACACCACCTCAGCACCCGAAATTGCTGGCTATACTGCTACCGGCAATAGTGGAAATACTTCGGGCACCTACACCCAGTCAGTACAGACAGTGAACTACTATTACACCAAGTTACCTGCCGCGCGCGGTTCTGTTGTAGTACTCTTCCTTGACCAGAAAACCAAAGCACCGCTCGCATCGCAAGAGGTGCTTTCCGGCGAGGTAGGCACATCTTATATCACCTCTGCAAAAATGATCAAAGGCTACCGCATGGTGCTGAACTCGAACAACGCTTCCGGCACATTTACAAACAGTGAGCAGACCGTAGTGTACCTTTATGAAAAAGTCGCTTCGGTGCCAGACACCGGCGATTTTGCCGCACCGCTGTGGGGCATGCTTGCAGTTTCGGCTATCGGGCTGCTTTACTGCACCCACCGCCTAACAAATCCGAACCCCCGCAAAAAGCGTTAATTCCTTCATCCCGCTCTGACTGAGAAAGCACAAACTGCCCGGCTGGCTGCATCTGGCCGGGCAGTTTGGCTTTGCGGGCATCTAGTTTAGTGAGGTGAGCCGTGCACATGGCATTTTCTCATCATTGTTTAAAGCGCAAAGGCCGGCTGCGCCTTTTTCTTTTGCTCGGCGTCTTTGCTGCCGTATTTTGCTTTTGTCTGGTCAGCCTGTTGCAGCGCGAATTAACCCTGCGCAAAGAAGCTGCCGATTTTAAAGTGCTCGCAGGCAAGATACATCCCGCGAGCTCAGCTCCCGGCACCTTTTCCCAAAACGGCGAAAGTCTGCCTGTTGTCTCGCCAGACGAAAGCAACACATCGGAACCCACGTCGTTTGCTCAGCTTGCAGCCCAAAACTCCGATTATTATGGCTGGCTTTCCATCGAAGGAACCAGCATTGATTACCCGGTCATGTATACGCCAAACGACCCGGAACATTATCTGCGACGGGATTTTCGCGGGCATTCTTCGCTCAGTGGTACCCCCTTTTCCGATGGCACCGTGCCGCCGGGGGGCACAAATACGGTAATTTACGGGCATAATATGCAAAACGGTACTATGTTTGCACCGCTGCTTTCTTATCGGTCGCAAAGCTTTTATGAAGAACATCCCACCATCACTTTGCAGACACAGCAAGGCCTCTTCCGCTACCGTATTATCGCCGCGTTTGCAACTGAAATTTTGCCGCCAGGAAGCGATGCCTTTTGCTACTATGAATATACCGACCTGCAAACCGAAATGCAGTTTGCAGATTATGTGGCTGGCTGCCGTGCGCTCACCGGATACCCCATCTCTGAGACTGCGGTATTTGGTGACCAGCTGCTGACCCTTTCTACCTGTAGCTATCACACCGTAAACGGGCGGTTTGTAGTAGTAGCAAAACGCTGCGAAAACTAGCTAACTGCGGGTTTTGCCGTGCAGCAGATAAACCCGCACAATATTGTTATGGGCTGTGGTGTATTATAAAATCGCCACATAGGTTATATCAGGAGGTTGTTGTAATGAAAAGAGAAATTGAGGTTTTTGATTATACCAAAGAGATTTTAGATGCACTGAAAAAAGGTGTGCTGCTCACCACCAAAGCAGACGGCAAAGCGAATGCCATGGCCATCTCATGGGGTACCCTTGGCATTGATTGGGGCAAACCGACCTTTACGGTTTTTGTGCGTGAAAACCGTTTCACCAAGCAGCAGCTGGATAAAAATCCGGAATTTACAATTAATATGCCCTGCGGCGATTATGATAAAAACATCATTGCCGTCTGTGGTACAAAGTCGGGCCATAGCGCCGACAAATTTGCAGAGCTTGGTCTCACGGAAGAACCTCCCCTGCGAATTTCAGTCCCCGGCATCAAAGAGTTACCGCTGACGCTGGAATGCCGCGTGGTATATGCACAAAAGCAGGACGCTGCTGCCATCACCGAGGCAAACCGTGCTGCCTTTTATCCACAAAATGTCGATAGTTCCTTCCACGGCGCAAACTGTGACTATCATACGGCTTATTATGGAGAAATTGTAGCCGCCTACTTTATAGAGTAAAAAGCTTGCGCGAATAGCAAAAGGCAGAAGCCATTGGGCCTCTGCCTTTTATTATCGTATGGGGACTGCCCTGCTTGGTAAGGGGGCAGCCCTTTTGTTGCATTTACCGGCAATCATTTTGGCCGACATCTGCCTGCCAGGTCGTCCAAAGCACTTGGCGGTGTCATGCAATTCAAAAACTTTTATCCTTTTTCATTTTGTGACACAGCGTTGATAGATAAGGTACAGCCCTTCCAGAAGCAGGTGTTCCCGATGTGCCACTTCTCGCTGGCACCAAGGCAGCACCCAGCGGGCAGCACCTCCTGTTACAACGGTCCTTACCGGGCAACCAAGTTCCTGCTCTACCCGTTTTGAAAATCCATCCACCAGTGCTGCTGCGCCAATCACAGCGCCGCTGCGCAGACATTCTTCGGTATTGTTTCCAACCACCGAAGCCGGCTTAGAAAGCTGAATTTCGGGCAATTGCGCTGTGCGTGTATGTAACGCACAAAGCCCCATCTGCACCCCTGCTGCAATCGCGCCCCCGCAAAACCGCCCCTGCTCATCTAAGACAGAAAGGGTCGTAGCGGTGCCAAGGTCAAAGAGTGCAATCGGCGGCTGATAAAAATGCAGCGCAGCAACAGCATCGACCATTCGATCGCGCCCAAGACTTGCCGTGTCATATCCTTTTATCTCAAGTCCCAAATCAAGGTCCGGGGTCACCACAAGAGGTCTTGTGCCGGTCACTGCCTGTAATGCCGGTACAAGGCAGCACTCTGCCTGAGGAACAACTGAAGAGACCACCACCCCTTCTATCTCCGCCGCGCAGCCATTTTGTTGCAACAGTGTGCGCAGCTCTGCTTCATAGCCCGTCTGCCCTTTTTCAGCATCCGTCGTCAGCCGCTGGGCAAAGCGCAGCTCATCGCCGGCAAACCCGCCGACTGTTACACTTGTATTTCCAATATCTATTGCAAGAACCATTTTTCTTCTCCGCTTGCGGCGTTGGGGGGAACCTACAGCGTCTTCAGCGTCTTCAGCTGCCCAGCCTTAAACCGCAATCTTTTGTCCGCGCTTTCACATCTGCTGCAATCTCAGCGCGACAATCTAAATTCATCTTCGTCAAGTGCCGCTACATTCACTATGCGCGGGGCGGTACTTGCTTAGTTTTTATCATTATTAAGGTGGGGCATCGCTTTCAGCAGCGGCAGGCAGACCAGCGGTACCAATACCGCGGCCACAAGCAGTTCCGGCACACCGTTTGCTGCAACCACACCAAGAATCACGTTGAATACTTCGCCGAGCGCAATGCCTTTTATGTCGGCATAAGGCTGGCGGAACACGAGATAAATCATCCCCATAACCAAAATAGTATTGGTCAGTGCGCCAACAATACCCGCAGCGGCAAGTCCGCCCGTTTGCATGGTTTTATTCTGTTTGGAAAACAGGGTTCCCCAAAGGCGATAAATCAACCAGGGGGTAACGCCAACTAAAATGCGAGGTACAAGGCAGATGACCAAAGCCCAAAGGCTGCCCTTGTCCTGCCCGGGAACCGGCATAAACGGAGAAAACGCAAAAGAAAGCGCGCTGGGTGCAATGGTGTTTTTGATGAGGCTGGCAACGCCAAACACTCCGCCTAAAAATGCACCCTTGCGCGGTCCAAGCAAAACCGCACCAATAACAACCGGCACATGTAGTATGGTTGCTTTGATGAACGGCAGATCAATCAGCCCCAGTGGCGTGAAAGCCAGCACCAAAATCACCGAAGTGAACATGGCTAAAATGGCAAGCCCCTGTACGCTTTGCCTGTTTGCAGATGAACGTCTTGAATTTTTCAATTTTCTTACCTCCGGCTGCTGTTCTTTTTCTCTGCAAGGGCGCAGGTTTGCTTTGCGAAGCGGTATTTGCAGGCAGGTTGCCGCGGCGTTGCAATATCGGCAGCCCTTTTTTATAAAAAGATACAGCGCTCAAAATAATTGGCTTATGCTCTGCTTTTTGCGTCTGCTGCCCTCCCCTTTTAGCAGGTGCAACGACACCGGCAGAACTTTTGCCCGCCTTATTATACTGGAACTGCCGGATAAATACAATGGAAAACTGTTTACACCCCCTCTGCTCTTTGTTATACTAAGGGGCAAACAGATGAAACGAGGCTGATATCGATATGCTGAAAGGAAAAACTGTGCTGCTGGGCGTTACCGGCGGCATTGCTTGTTATAAAGCTGCAGAGCTTACTTCTGCCCTGGTCAAGCAGCACTGTAATGTACAGGTTGTGATGACGGCGCACGCCACCGAGTTTATTGCTCCACTTACCTTTGAGTCGCTGACAGGTAACCGAACGATTATAGATACCTTTGACCGCAACCACCCCCATGAGGTAGAACATATCGCACTGGCAGATCAGGCTGACCTGGTGCTGATTGCGCCTGCTACGGCAAATGTGCTGGCAAAACTTGCACACGGCATCGCCGACGATATGCTGACCACCACCGTGCTGGCCTGCAACTGTCCTAAAATTGCCGCACCTGCAATGAACACCAAAATGTATGAAAACCCGGTGACGCAGGACAACCTTACCACCCTCCGCCGGTACGGCTGGGAAATTTTAGAACCTGCCAGTGGGCGGCTTGCCTGCGGTGCAATCGGCAAAGGTAAATTGCCAGACCCGGCAGACATACTGGAAGCGGCATTACACGCGCTGTCTCACGAAAAAGATATGGAGGGCCTGCACGTGCTCGTCAGCGCCGGCCCGACACGAGAAGCACTCGACCCTGTGCGTTTCCTCACCAATCATTCCACCGGCAAAATGGGGTATGCACTGGCACGCGCCGCAGCGGCGCGCGGGGCACAGGTAACACTGGTTTCGGGCCCGACCGAGCTGAAAGCACCTGGCTACCTGCAAACGGTAAACGTAAACTCGGCAGAAGAGATGTTTCAGGCTGTTTCGCAAAAAAGCCGCATGGCCGATATTGTGGTAATGGCAGCCGCGGTCGCGGATTACACCCCTTGCACCGTGGCCGAGCACAAAATCAAAAAAGGTGCCGAGGACGATTTAAGCTTGCCGCTTGCACGCACCACCGATATTCTTGCGTGGCTTGGTAATCACCGTATGCCGGGGCAGTTCCTCTGCGGTTTTTCGATGGAAACGCAGGACATGATTGCAAACTCCCGCAAAAAGCTTGAGAAAAAGCACATTGATATGATTGCAGCAAATAACCTGCGCGACGAGGGTGCCGGCTTTGGTGTTGCCACTAACCTGCTTACTCTTATTACTGCCGAAGGCGAGCGCGCCTTGCCGCTGATGAGCAAAGAAGAGGCCGCCAACGAGCTGTTGAGCGAAATTTTAAAGCGCCACAAGCTTTGATAAAACTATTTTGTCCCATCTTTGATTGAATTTCCGCTTTTTCTTTTCACACAAAAAGCCCGCTGAGAGGATTTCTCCTCCCGGCGGGCTTTCTTTTTATATTATTTTTTATGTTATTGGTTGCAACGCCAAAATGCATGGGTCACCTACAGCCGCACAAAAGCTTATTTCTTTTTCTGCAGCGCAGCGCTCCATTCCGGCTCACGAAAGCCGACCAACACGGTATCTTCTGTAACCAAAATAGGGCGGCGCACCAGCATGCCATCTGTCGCCAGCAGTGCAAGCTGCTCTTCTTCTGACATTTGCGGCAGCTTTTCTTTGAGGCCCTGCGCCTTATATAGCAGGCCACTGGTATTGAAAAAGCGCTTTAACGGCAAACCACTTTTGGTTTGCCAGCTGCTAATTTCCTCTGCGGTTGGATTTTGCAATTTGATATTGCGTATTTCATAAGCTTTGTCCATTTCGTCCAGAAATGCCTGCGCCTTTTTGCAAGTGGAGCAGGCAGGATAACATACAAAAAGCATTTTATAATCTCTCCTTTAAAAAATTTTGCAGCTGTGTACGAGCTGCTCGTATTGCGGTCCAATATGGTTCCAGACCATCGGTTTGTTTGTGTCGCAGCTGCTCTACCAGCGCACTAATGCAAGTTCGCAGCGGGGTAAGTTCCAGGTTTGCAGCAACGCCCTTTAGGGCATGTGCAGCCTCAAAAGCGGCTCGATAATTCTGTTCATGCAAAGCCTTAGCGCAAAGCTCAAAATTCTCGTCCTCCGCAAAAAGCTCCAAGCAGGAGCAATACAGCTCCTTATCGCCCAGCACCCTATCGATTGCGGCGGGAATATCGCAGCCCCAGGCTTGCAGCTCGTCCAGCAATTTTTCCATTTTTCCATCCTTATCCTTGCTTTGGTGATGCAACGTGATTTGCAGCCAAAGGTTTTTCTTTCGGTGTAGGTGTGGCCGTACGTCCGATTTTTTGCTTTACTTTATTGGCATACATACGCCGGTCTACTTCTTGAGAAAGGCTTTCAAAATTTTCGTAAATCGAATTATCATACCAGCCAAAACCTAGCGCTACCTGAAACTCGTAAGGCATCTGGGCGTCTTTTTCTCGCACGGTGCGCTCAAAGCACTGTATCGCCTGTTCTATTTCCTGCTCGCCTAGGCCATCTAAAAAGGCAGCAAATTCATCGCCGCCAATGCGGTAGCAACTGCCGTGTTTCGCAAAGCATTCTTCTATGCATATAAATGCTGTGCGCAGCGCTTCATCTCCGGCAGCATGGCCGTAACAATCATTAATGTATTTGAGGTTATTCAAATCAAACAGCATCAGCCAGCTGAGTTTCTGGCTGGTGGCGTTGAAATATTTCGGGATATCTTCGTAGTAAGCCGTGCGGTTTTTGCCGCCGGTTAAAAGGTCGCGATACGCAAGGCCACGCAGATAACGCGTTTCCTGATTCTTTTGCATCAAACTTTTTATTTTGCTGTAATAATACCAGCTCAGTACCGCAATATAGCACAGCAGGCCAATCTGCAGGCCAATTGTGGTGACCGAAAAATCCCGGCGATAGAACAGTACCAGCTCTGCCAGACTGCTGATAAACAGCACCGACTGCGCGAGCAGCAGATATGTCGCTCGTTTGTTGTGGCGTGTCACTGCCTCTCGCACCAAAATTGCAGTAATTGAAATAATGGCAACAATCATTAGTAGGTGAAGTGCTGGGATTGTGGTGTAAAAGTCAGCAATGCCTGCGAAATGCAGCACACTACATATTATAAAATTGCCTACAAATGCCCAAAATAAAGTACGGAGCAACCATTTGTTTTTTGTTTCGCCAAAGTCTTCTACGTAAAGAACAAGCGGCATGGGCAGCAGCAGGAGGCTTATAAACGGCAACAAGGTGGTAAAGGTACCATTACCGGTGAAAAACTGCAGCATTTTCGATTCACCGAGCAGCCAGCCGGAAGTTGCCATTGCAAAAAGAGAGAGATAGATTGCCTCTTGCCTTGGAAAAGATTTTTTGTCCATGATAAACTGAAGCGGAAGCAGCAGAACGCCCAAAAGAAAAATCAATATGCCTATGATTAAGCCGCTGCCGTAGCGGCGCACAATATTTAACAATATGGTCGACTCGTCGCCTATCACTACCTCATTTAACGTGCCCGCTCTTCCCGCATGTTTGCTGACCAGCGAAATCTCCAGCGTCTTACCTGCAGTGGATAGTGGCAGTTGTACGAGGTTCCAGCGGCTATCAATCAGCCCGCCACTGCCCGCAGTGCCGGAATCATAAAGCAATTCGCCATCCACTTTCACGTGGACCTGAGAAAGCGAGCTGCGCAGGCAGATGCTTGTTCCGGACGAAAATTCCAAGGGCAGTGTCGTACTGAAAGTCATCTCCTCATATGGCATGGAAGGCAACGCAACGGGTAGTGTTACACGATGTTCCTCCACCCCTTTTCTGTAATACCAAGTGGTAAGCGAAGTGACCTCTTTGGTACCGAATTTATCCATTTTTTCAGATGTCATCAATGGCACTAAAAAAAGCAACATCACACTCAGCACTACAATGAAACCAAGCGCAAAATTTCTAAGATTCCTCTGCCAATATGGTTCTTGCATAGGCAGCCCCCTTTAGGCAATTATTTTCCATTTTACATACTTTTTTATCATAACAGCTTTTTGGGCAGCTCACAAGAGACACAAAAAAACTTGAACAAAAAAATATCAAGTTTTTTTGAAAGTTAAAAATTGGAAAAAATTGTAAACAAATAAGCTTTATGCTAGAATAAATTTTATATTGTCAAAAATCCTATTCAAAAAAAGAGAGGAGCTCGTGCAATGTATACTGTTTTGTCACGAGGCCTTGCTCTCTGCTTTTTTCTGTTTTTAGTATCCGGCTTTGCACTTTCGCTTTCTGCTGCCAGCAATTACCCCGGCGCAGTATCTCCTACCACCAATGTTGCACAAGGAAGCAAACTATTCTACCTGGGCTTCCTTTTGGTCATAATTTTGCTTATTTTTTTAGTGGTTTGGCTAATAATCCGTCTGCGCCGTGCAAACAGCCTGGCATCTCAAAAAAACAGTGATATTTTAAAGGCTTTGGCTGACCACCTGAACGGCGGCATGCTTGCGCTGGTTCCAGACGAGTATGCTTCGCTTGCTTATGCCAACGATGGGTTTTGGGCGCTACTCGGACGGCCTGTGCCGGATACCATCGAGACTTTACCGAATTTGTTTGATTTTGTTACAAAGGAAGACCGTGCAGACTTTCTCCGTATGCTCTGCGCCGTGCAAAGTCTCGGTCAATCTATCGCTACCGAGCTTAACCTCGTGCGAACCGACGGCTCTTTGCTACCGGTGCTGCTGCGCGGTACCCTATCTGCCTGCGAAAGCAAACCGCTGCTTTTCTGTGCTGTTATTGATATCAGCGAACAAAAAAAATTGCGGCAACGCCTGGAAGCAGAGCACAAGCGTTATGAAATTCTTATAGAACAATCAGACGCTATTATTTTTGATGCCAGCCTCGAAACAGGAACTGTGGTTTCCTCCAGTCAGTTCGAAAAAGTTTTCGGCCGCTCTGCACAGCCACTGCAAGTCCTTAAAAATCCTATCTTGGCAGAACAGATTCACCCGCAGGACCGGGAACAGATTCTCAAGCTGCGAGAGGAAGAAACCGGCCAGCACTCACCGGTATCTACACGGGTGCGACTCATAAAAGCGGACGGTGAATATTTATGGTGCGACCTCACCCTCTATGGCCTGTATGATAACGGCAAATTAACCCGACTTATGGGGAGAATACAGGTAGTGGACGAACTGGTGAAAGAGCACTTGCGTTTAGAAATGCTGGCTCAAATCGACCATATGACCGGTGTTTACCACAAAGAAGCCTTTCAGTTTTTAGCGCGCAATTCACTTGCAGAGCATCCGGGCGAGGAATTTGTTTTATTCTTTATTGACTTAGATAATTTCAAGCAGCTCAATGATCGGCTGGGCCATCTGCAAGGCGATGAAGCACTGCAGCATGCAGCACAAAAAATTGGCAATATTTTTCGTGAAGACGATTTAGTCGGCCGTTTCGGCGGTGATGAATTCTATGTTTTTGCGCATCATATGCCTTTGCGCGCTGTGCGGCAAAAAGCAGCTGCTCTTTGCCGACAGTTGCAGCAAAATTTTGCATCGGCTGATGGAGAAGAGCTGACCATTACCGCAAGCGTGGGAATTGCACGCAGCCCCAGTGACGGGCTTACTTTTCGAGAGCTGCTGGAAAAAGCCGACCACGCACTTTATTCCGCAAAGTCGCTTGGCAAATCGAAATTTCGCATTTATCGCGAAAGTCTCCCTGTAAAAGGCCTTTCGCTTGAATCCAAAGCAAAAAACATCTAAGCTGTCCTCACACTTTTTACGCTGTAAAACAAAATGCTTCCGACCCTAAAAAATGGGACGGAAGCATTTTTTATTTTATGATGTAAAGTCTTAGCTATTGCAGGCATTTGCCGCACTTTGCAAAAGTGGATGCTTATACTTTTTTTGCCTTTTCACCGCAGGCAATCATCGCTTCGATAACACTGCTGCGCAGACCTTTTTCTTCAAGTACCCGCACTGCTTCAATGGTGGTACCTTTGGGCGAGCAGACCATATCTTTCAGCTCACCGGGATGTTTGCCGGTCTCAAGCACCATTTTGGCTGCACCGTAAACCGACTGGGCCGCAAACTCGTATGCCATTGGCCGGGGCATACCTTGCAGCACGGCGGCGTCAGCCATCGCCTCAATAAACAGATAGACATAGGCGGGCGAAGAACCGCTTACCGCAACAACGGCGTCCATCAAACCTTCCGGAATCAGCTTCGCTTTACCAAAGCTGGACAGAATCGCCAGCACGTTCTCCATCTCCTGCTCGGTAACCGCCGCATTCTTGCAGGCTGCTGTCATGCCCTCGCGTACCATGGCGGGCGTATTCGGCATTGTGCGCACCAGCTTTACCGAATGGCCGAAAAGCTCTTCCAGCCGTGCCAATGTAAAACCAGGGGCAATGGTAACAAGCACCGTGTGCTCGTCCACCGCCGAAGCGATTTCCGCAATCACTTCAGGATATACCTGCGGTTTGACTGCCAGCACTACAACTTCGCAATTCTGAGCTACCTCGCGGTTATCCGCTGTAGTACAGATGCCGTAAGCTTTTTCTGCCGCTGTGCGAGTGGCCTCGGTGCGTGCAGAGGCCAGCACCTCCTGTGCGGGCACCAACCCAGAAGCTACAATTCCACCAATCATTGCTTTCGCCATATTGCCGCATCCGATAAAGCCTATCTTTTTCATTTCACCGTCTCCAATCGTTGCTTTGTGCCCCATTTTGGCCCTTCTCTATCGGGCTTAGCACGTTTCTCTTCTTTGGAGATTATACCACTCTGCCACTTTCAGTGGAAGAGGCGGCAACAAATTCCCGCAGGCGGCGTGTGAGTTCTTCGCTGTTTTCACAAAGCACTGTGCCTGTTTTATGCTCTGCCCATACCAAAATCGGCTCGCGGCCAAAAGCGCCGCTGTGCTTACTTTGCGGCTGTGCAAGGTAAAGCTCATGTCCTGCGCCTTCGTCCAGCACAAGCAGTCCCTGCACTTCAAAACCTGCTTTGTCCGCTTCTTTTTCTACTCCTCCGCGGCATTGCAGATAGCTTTGAGGGTTGCTTTGATACTCTGGATTACTGTTCGCCAGCACGGTATATAAAAATGGCAGATACCCACTTTGCATATTCGTTTGCTCAATTTCCAATGTCGGAAAACCGCTGCGCAAAAAAGCGACCAGCTCGCGCGAAGAAGCGCTGCAAAAAAGTTCATCTCCGGCTTCCACTAAATATCCATTCTCGTCCAGTTTTTGCATTTATAACATCCCTTCTATCTACCGCTCAAGTTATTTTACAGCTATTATTTGCATTTTAATACGGTTCTATTTTACCACAAGCACCCAAAACAAAACAGAGCAGCAGCACTGCGGCCTCTGCTCTGTTTTTCTGGATGCGCTTAAATCGCTATATTCATAAATACTGTAATAACAATGCTGTTAAAGAAGTTAATAAACAAACTGCCCACCAATGGAACGATGAAGAACGCTTCTGGCGATTCGCCATAAGTGTCGGAAAGGGTTTTCATGTTTGCCATTGCAGTAGGCACTGCGCCGAGGCCAAAGCCGCAATGTCCGCTTGCCATCATCGCCGCTGTAAAATCTTTGCCCATCAGCGGGAAGGTGACAAAGATGGCAATGAGCACCATAAGTACAACCTGGCACACCAGCAAAATAATCATCGGAATCGCCAGATCCACCAGCTGCCACAGTTTCATCGTCATCATTGTAATGGCAAGGAAAAGCAGCAAAGAGATGTTGCCAATAATATTAATTGCTTCATGCCGAATTTTAATCTTTGGCACAACATCTGCGATATTGGTAAACAGTGCTGAGGCAAGCATCGCGCCTACCGAAGCTGGGAAACTGAGGCCTGTCTTTTTCAGCAGTACAGAGATCATGCTGCCCAGTGCCATTGCCAGCAAAATTTGATAAGTAGCTGCCAAAAAGTCCTTTTCCGTCAGTGCGGTTTTATCGGCGCTGACAGTAGCGGATTTTTCCATTGCTTTGCGCTGCAGCGGAGAAAGGCCACATTTCTTTTCTGCAAGGTAACGCCCAACCGGGCCGCCAATCAAACTGCCTGCGACCAGGCCAAAGGTAGCTGCCGCCAGCGCGATGGTGGATGCACCGGAAAGGCCGAGAGCCTCAAGTTCAGGCGCAAAGGTTGCCGAGGTGCCATGTCCACCCGTCATCGGGATAGAACCGGTGGCAAGGCCAATCAGCGGATTGATGCCGAGCAGGCTTGCCACACCAACGCCCAGCGCGTTTTGCAGCACAACCGCCAACACCGCAATGGCCAGATATTTGAATACTTTGATGCCGCCTTTGCGCAGCACTGTAATGCTGGCGGTAAAGCCAATGCCCGCATAAAACGCCAGCGAGAAAAAGTCTTTTAAAACACCGTCAAATTTAAATTCGCAAACGCCAGCACTGTAAAGTATTGTCGCCAAAACAGTAAAAACCAACCCGCCAATGACAGGTACCGGGATACAGAATTTGCGCAAAATCGCACTTTTATTTTTAATCCATTCGCCGAGCATCAAAACCAGAACCGCAAGACCACAGGTATAATATACATTAAGATCTATTACCATAAATTCACCACAGCCCAAAAGGAGCCATGGCCACACCTTCCTCTCTGTTTGACTTCGTTCGTATCGTGTTTTTGTTCGCGAGATTTTTTATTTTAATTTGATGGGACGGTGTCGTCACACCATAACTACACCATCTTTTAAGATTACCACACCATCGGCTTCGATAGTGGCTTTGTGCATAATCAAGTCGTAATGGCAAGCTGCTTTTACCGTGCCGCCTAAGGTAATGCTGGTGCCGATGCCAATGTGCACAGAGCCATAAACGCCCTCATCCTCCAGCATAAACCCGATAAAGCTGCAATTGGGGTTAAGGCCTACGCCAAGCTCTGCAACATTATAAACATTGGGGTCATTTTTCGCTTCCAAATCACGAATCAGCATCTCTGCCTGTTCGCCGCCTTCGATTGAAATGATTTTGCCGTTTTCCACCTTGCAGCGGATTTCTTCTTTCAGCAAACCAATGCCAATATAAGGGACGCTGGCGTCTACTACGATAGTGCCCTGCGCTGTTCCCTCAAGCGGCGAGGTGTTCGCCTCTACTGTCGGCACCGGGGCAAACTCTCCCGGCTCTACCATGCAATACATAGCGTTGTACCGGCGGCCTTCGGCGCTAAAAGTAAGGTCAGTACCTGCACGGGTGGTAAGGTGTACTTTTTTTGCGCCGCCTAAACGCTGTGCAATGGCTTTGCAATCCCGTGCTGCTGCTGGAAAATCTGCCTCCAGGCCGCCGTGTACCATCATCGCCTCGCTGAACTGGGTCAGCATAATACCGCGAGAGCCTGCTGCACAGGCATCTTTAACGGCATGGGTATGAGTTATGGATTTACCTACAACGCATACGAAAGCGTCGCTTTCTTTCATTGCCGCGGCAACAGGTGCCGGTGGTTCCTGACCGTCCCGGTCGCGCGCCGGCATCACGATAAGTACTGGCTCCGCTTTTGCCGCATACATCGCAGTAGCAACACTTTTTGCAATAGAAAGCTTTGCTGCTTCGGTGACAATCACTACCTTTTCGCCCGGTTTTACGCCAACACATACATTGGCAACGGTTGCGGCGCCGCGCGCCATTAGAATCTGTTCCATAATACTCCACCTTTACTATAAAAAATATTCTATAGAGTTTTATCTTAAAAAATAAAACTCTAATTTCCACGTTATATTTTCTATTTAAAATATTCTATAGAATTTATCTTTAAAAAAGTTCGCCCTTTTCGGGCGTAACTTTATTCTTTTTCGGTTTGCTTTAAACTGTATTCAAAGCCCTTACGGATATGGCTGGACAGTACTTCTTCCGCACGGGCGGTATCTCGGCTTTCAAGTGCCTCTAATAAACGCGCATGCTCTTTAATAATCTCTGCACGGCGTAAATTATCGCTTGCAGAAACGTTGCGCTCTCTAAGCGTTACCGTGCTTAACTGCCCTATCATAAGCTGAAGCTTTGAGTTTCCGCTGCCTTTAATCCATACATCGTGAATGGCTGAGCTGGTGCGCACAAATTCGGAGATATCGGTGGTGGTGCGCGCTGCATGAATCATATAACGTAGCGCATCCAACTCTTTCTCAGTCATTTTTTCCATAAACAAGCGCAGAGCCAACAGCTCGAGTACCTCGCGGCATTGGCAGTTTTCCAACGCGGCTTGCTTAGAAAACCCCTGAACCACAGCGCCTTTCCACGGGTCAATCTGGATAAGCCCCTCCATCGAAAGCATACGAAACGCCTCACGCACAGGGGTAGCAGAAACGCCTAGTTGTTTGCCCATTTGCACTTCGGAAAGTTTTGCGCCCGCCGGGATGTCCCCTTTTAAAATCGAGTGCTTTATTGCCTCATAAACGGTGCGGTTCAAAGTTTGCCTTTTTACGCGCTTAACCGTAAACTCTTGTTGTTCTTCCATGGTTTTAGGGTCCTTTCGCGGGCAGCACATTTTATTGGGTGCTGCGTAAAAATCTGGTTTGCAATTACATTCTATAGAATATGGAATGATAAATCAATGTTTTTTGTAGTACACTATCGTTTTTTGGAGAATCCACTAAAGATTGCTGCGCTCTACTTGCTACAATGCCCAATCTTAAATGCAGATTGCTTTTACTTCTATCTCCAAAAGCACCTTCTGAACGTTAATTTGTACAAGCTGTAAATAATATGGTATACTTTTGCTACATTTCGGAGGTGCTATCGTTGAAAAAATCAGAAAAAATCAGCTTTGCGCTGTTGGGTCTTCTTGCAGTTGGCCTAATGGTCGTGGCATTACGGTACGACCTGGCGCTCGACCATATGCTGTTTTCCCCGCAAAACCCGTTCGCTATCATTATGGAAGCATTCTGCTTTTGGCCGCTCTATCTGCCTTTCGCTCTGCTTGGCATTGTTTGGGCAAATCTTTACCCCGGCGACGTGCGCCGCATCTTGGGCGATTTATTTGTCGTGCTTACCTTTGGCGCGCTGCTTTTTCTTTCGCTGCCAAACCTTGCAAAGCGCGGGCTTACCAATGGCTACAGTTCACCGCTCGGCATTCTTTTAACTTTTGTACTGACGCTTGCTTCCATTAAGCTTGCAGGCCGCTGGCAGAAAGCGACCTTGCTGCGGATGGAATTCCTGGCAAAATTCGGCATTTTATTTTGCATCTTAAATAATGTCATCATCCATTTGATGAAAGGGCTTTGGACCCGTATGCGTTACGACGACATGGCAAAGCTCGGAGATTTTTCTTCTTTTACTCCGTGGGTGCGGTTTGGCGAGGTTGCCGGCAATACCAGCTTTCCCTCTGGACACACCGCTGCTGCCTGTGGCATTTTAGTGCTTTTGCTGCTGCCCCGCCTGTTTGCAAAACTACGCGGCAAAGAGCTGCTCTTGCTCGTTATCTGTTACGGATATATCGCCCTTTCAGGCTTCTCACGCCTGGTCATTGGGCGCCATTATCTGTCTGACACGGTGGCCGCGGCCACCATCATTACACTGCTTTTTCTTGCACTTACCGCTCTGCCAATCTTCCGAAAAAAGCTGGAAGAAACCAACCGTAAGGCAGACGCCATAGAATAATCTCACATAAACCACAGCGCCTTTGGAAAGCTAAGGCAGTACCTACAATTCCAAAGAACAAGCGAGCTCGCTTGTTCTTTGATGAATACTGTAGTGTGTTGCGCACATTCCAAAGGCGCTGTTTTTTTATTCTGCTTCTCTTACCCAGCAAAAGCGCGGTGCTGTTTTGCCGTCACGCTCGATGATTTCGTTCCACATCGCAGCCGGGCGCACCCAAATGCCGCGCTCGCCATATAGGGCTTGGTATACCACCAACAGCTCGCGGGTTTCGCTGTGCTGCGCCGTGCAAATCAGCCGGTACTCATTGCCTTTAAAATGCCGGTAAATGCCCGGTCTGAACTCCTGTTCCATCTGGTCGACTCCTTTTTGCGGCAGCGTATCGCTTGTGGCTTGCTGCCGCTTTTTGTTGTTTACTGCTGTGGACAAGATGTAATGCAAAATATTTGCGAAAACATAGCGCAAGCAGTCGAACTATTTTAAAGTATAGCCAAAACTTCTGTGTTTGCAAAGCAGATTTTTTGAGGTACAATAAAATCGTTACTTTTTGCCAATATTTGAAAAAGAGCGTGGCATTCGGCCAGGCTCTCTTGTAAAGGAGAATTTATGGATCAGGCCCGTTTTGCTGCACTTTGCGCCGAGGAACTGTCTGCCGCGGAGGGCGGCATCGGCACATTGGGAGAAAAACGGCTGCACGCCGTGCTCAAACGTTATTACGAGCCGCGCGCAGAATACCGTGAGGTGCGGGCTGGCCGGTACGTTGCCGACATCTGCAACGAAAATGGCATTATCGAAATTCAGACAGGCAGCTTTTCTGCGCTGCGCAAAAAATTGCCTGCGCTGTTGGCGCAATATCCTGTTACACTGATCCATCCCTTGCCAGCCACAAAGACAATCCAGTGGATTGCCCCGGATAGTGGGCTTGTGAGTGAGCCGCGCCGCTCGCCGAAAAAGGGTGCGTGGATTGATGCCTGCTACCAGCTTTGCTTTGCCGCTGATTTGCTTACCCTGCCGGGGCTGACTATACAGCTTTTGCTGGTGGACCTTGACGAATACCGTTTGCAAAATGGATGGGGCAACGACGGAAAGCGAGGCAGCACACGGCACGAACGGCTGCCAAGCGCTCTCTCCGCCGAGCTTACACTGCGCTGCCCCGCAGATTACCTTGCGCTTTTGCCTTCGGGCTTGCCAGACCCGTTCACCACCACCGACCTGCGACGCGCTGCAAAACGCAGTGCTACCCTAGCCGCCAAAGCGGTACGAGTATTACTTGCCGTCGGCGCCATTGAAAAGTGCGGAAAACGCAAAAACAGTATTTTGTATACCTACTCGAAAGGAGTTTTATCAATGAAATTATCTGATATGACCTATACCCGTCCCGACCTTTCTAAAATGCTTGAGGAGCTCAAACAGCTTTGCCAGCGGATGGAGAAAGCGGATGAAAAAGAGGCTTTTGATATCTTCGAAGCCTACGAAGCAATCTCGGACCGCTGGGCCACCGAAGCGACGCTTGCTTCTATTCGGCACACCTGTGACACCCGTGACGCTTTTTACGATGCAGAGAATGACTTTTTTGATGAGTCTTCCCCGCTTGTGGCAGATGCTGCAAACACACTTAATCGCTTACTGCTGAAAAGCGAACATCGTCCGGCTTTAGAAGCCAAATTCGGCAAACTGCTTTTCCAAAAGCTTGAAATTGCCTCAAAATCCATTTGCGAAGCTATCATTCCGCTGATGCAGCAGGAAAACGCGCTGACCAGCCGCTACGAAAAGCTTTACGCAAGTGCACAAATCCACTTCGATGGTAAGCTGCTTACCGTTCCCCAGATGGCTCCTTATAAGGAATCCCCCGACCGCAGCGTACGCCGTGCAGCTATGATCGCTGAGGGCGAGTGGTTTGATGCGCATCGCGCCGAGTTTGACGAGATTTACACTAAGATGGTAGAAAACCGCACAGCTCAGGCAAAACAAATGGGCTACGATAACTATATTCCCCTCGGCTATCTTCGCATGAACCGCATCGGCTACGGTCAAAAAGAGGTGGAAGCATATCGCGAAGCGGTGGCCAATGAGCTGGTGCCGGTGGTGGCCGAGCTAAAAGAGCTGCAACGCAAACGCATCGGCGCAGAAAAACTTTGCTATTACGATGACGGTTTTCGTTTTGCAGAAGGCAACGCCGCCCCCTACGGCACACCGGAAGAGATTCTGGCTGCTGGCAAAAAAATGTACCACGAGCTTTCACCCGAAACGGCAAAATTCATCGACTTTATGTTTGATGGCGATTTGTTTGATGTTCTCTCCCGCGAGGGCAAAGCACCGGGCGGCTATTGCACCTATATTCCAGAATATCATGCACCTTTTATCTTCTCTAACTTTAACGCCACTGCGGACGATGTGGACGTGCTGACCCATGAAGCGGGCCATGCTTTTGCAGCTTACCTTGCCGCAGGCCAAAAACTGCCCTCCGCCCTGCGTGAGCCGGGCCTTGAGTCTTGCGAAATCCACAGCATGAGCATGGAATTTTTGACCAGCGACTACCACCACCTCTTCTTTGCAGAGGACACAGCGCGCTACCAGCTTGCCCATGCCGAGGCAGCCATCAGCTTTCTGCCTTATGGCTGCATGGTAGACGAATTCCAGCACTTAGTCTACGCTTCGCCGAATGCAACACCGGAAGAGCGAAACGCCTTTTGGGCCAAGCTGGAGAAAAAATATCGCCCTTGGATTGATTTTGAATCGTTGCCCTTTTATGGGCGCGGCGCTGGCTGGCAGCGTCAGCTTCACATTTACGAGCTGCCTTTTTATTATATTGATTATTGCTTGGCACAAACAGTGGCGCTGCAATTCTTCGCTGCATTTTTGAAAGATAAAGAAAACGCCTGGCAGCGCTACCTGGCACTAACCAACCTCGCCGGTACCCGAACCTACACCGAGCTCGTTACCTCTGCCGGGTTCCGCACCCCATTTGAGCCGGGTGCTGTGAAAGAAGTTGCGGTTACAGTAGCTGATTGGATTAAAACGCACCAAATTTAACAGTATGCTTCAGCACACAAGCGGTTTATAGCCCCAAATATCCCTATGCAACCGGGCAAAATTTGCAGCAGATAGTTTCTCTTCTTGCCTTTTATGTACTACCTGCTGCGTTACATTTACACTACAGCACAAGGCATAATATATAATCATTTTTCGCCAATAGGATATCGTAACGGCCTGTTCTGGAATAACGAAAATAATTTGACACAATATAAATATCCTTGTATAATGATTTTAAAAATTATATTGCTTTTTTAAAAGCAATCGAAGTGAGGAAATACGATGGCACAGTTTGTTTTAACCTGTTGCTCGACCGCTGATTTGCCTGCCGAGTATTTTGAGGCTCACCAAATCCCTTGGCTTGCCTTTCATTTTACCCTCGACGGGCAAGACTATGAAGATGACCTCGGTAAGAGTGTCTCCTTTGACCAATTTTACGAACGCATCGCCCACGGGGCAGAGCCGGTTACTTCTCAGGTGAATATTTCGCAGTATGAAGGCTGTTGGGAGCCGTTTTTACAAGAGGGCAAGGATATTTTACATCTCACTTTGAGCACCGGACTTTCCGGGACGTTTAACTCGGCCTGCATTGCGCGTGACCAGCTTTTAGAAAAATATCCGGAACGACAGATCTTTGTCATTGATTCCCTTGGCGCATCTTCCGGCTATGGACTTTTGGTGGACACCGCATGCAGCTTGCGAGATGCAGGTGCTTCGATTACCGAGGCAGCAGACTGGATAACCCAGCATCGTCTGCGGCTGCATCACTGGTTTTTTTCCACTGACCTTACCAGCTATCTGCGGGGCGGCCGTATCTCCAAAACAGCCTATGCGTTCGGCACAATGCTCGGCATCTGCCCACTGCTGAATATGGACCACCTCGGCAGATTGATTCCTCGCGATAAGTACCGTGGCAAAAAACATGTCATTCAAGAAATCGTCAAGCGCATGGAACAGCACGCTGACGGTGGACTGGATTACAGCGGCAAATGCTTTATTTCAAACTCTGCCTGCTATGTCGATGCCCGTGCCGTAGCAGACCTTATTGAAGCAAGATTTAAAAAGTTAGACGGAAAAGTTATGATTAATAGTGTAGGCACCACAATTGGCAGCCACACCGGCCCCGGAACGGTTGCGCTCTTCTTTTTCGGCGACGAGCGGAAAGACTAAAATAATAGAAAAAAAAGAAAAGGCCGCAGTTGTAAAACTGCGGTCTTTTTGTTTTGCTTATTTGCCTTTGTACATATCAGCGTAGTAGTTCTGGTACGCGCCGCTGGTCACGCGCTCCATCCACTCGGTGTTTGCAAGATACCAGTCAATGGTCAGCTCAATACCCTTTTCAAACGGGGTCTCCGGATACCAACCCAGCTCGTCTTTGATTTTCTGCGGGTCGATGCCATAACGGCGGTCGTGGCCCTTACGGTCCTCGACATATTTGATGAGGCTCTCATCAATGGTCTTGTCGTACTTGCCGGCAAGGCTCTCGATGATTTTTTTAACGATGAAAATATTGGGGCGCTCGTTGTGGCCTCCAACATTGTAAACTTCGCCGTCACGGCCGTTTTCTGCTACCATATCAATGGCTTTGCAGTGGTCTTCCACATACAGCCAGTCGCGTACGTTCATACCATCTCCGTAAACCGGCAGTGCTTTTTTCTGCTTAGCGTTGTTGATAATCAGCGGAATCAGTTTTTCCGGGAACTGATACGGGCCGTAATTGTTCGAGCAGCGAGTAATGTTCACCGGGAAGCCGTAGGTGTCATGGAATGCCATGACGAACATATCTGCGCTTGCCTTGCTCGCAGAATAGGGGCTGTGCGGGCAAAGCGGTGTGGTTTCCATAAAGAACCCATCATCGCCCAAGCTGCCGTATACCTCATCAGTAGAAACCTGCAGATATTTTTTGCCTGCTTTGAAGCCTTCGCCTTCTGCCCATGCGTTTTTCGCGCACTGCAGCATATTCACAGTGCCGCCAACGTTGGTATCCACAAAGATTTCAGGATTTTTGATGCTGCGGTCTACATGGCTTTCTGCTGCAAAGTTGATGACATAATCGAAGTCATATTCTGCAAACAGTTTGCTGATTGCTTCGCGGTCACAGATGTCTGCCTGTACAAAAACATGGCGCTCGTCGCCCTCAATCTCTTTCAGGTTTTCGAGGTTGCCCGCATAGGTCAGTTTGTCTACGTTTACAATTTTGATGTCTTTATGCTTTTTCAGCATATACAGCACAAAGTTAGAGCCGATGAAGCCTGCGCCACCGGTTACGAGGTATGTTTTCATATTCGCACTCCTGTTTTTAGTATATCTTATTACAATTAATACTCGTGGTAATTGTCAAAGAAACAAGCAAGCGCTTCTTTCCAGTCGCGCATATCGTTGCCCACGCTGCAGCGCAGCATTTTATTATCCAGCGCAGAGAAAGCGGGGCGGCTGGCTGCTTCTGGGTGTGCCGCTGCATATCCTGCACTGGTGCAGGGGGTAACCGTGGCATCAATGCCCGCAAGGCGGATAATCTCTGCCGCAAAATCATACCAGCTGCAGGTGCCTTCGCCGGTGCAGTGATAAACACCGTACTCGGTAGTAGCCGCCAGCTTTAGGATATGGTGCGCAAGATCTGCGGCGTTGGTCGGGTTGCCCAGCTGATCGCTGACCACCGTCAGTGCGCCGTTTGCCTTGCCATACTTCAGCATCGTTTTCACAAAATTGTTGCCGGCGTAGCCATACAGCCACGCGGTGCGCAAAATGAAATAACGGCTGCAGAACTCACGTACGTATGCCTCGCCCAGCAGCTTGGTTTTGCCATACATGCTGATGGGATCCGGCAGATCATATTCGCTGCGCGGCTCCTGCTCGGTGCCCGCGAATACATAGTCGGTAGAAATATGAATCAGCTTGGCACCAACCTCTTCGCAGCAGATTGCGAGGTTGCGCGGGCCCAATGCATTTACAGCAAAGGCTGCGTCGCGCTCCACTTCGCATTTATCTACATTGGTGTAGGCCGAACAGTTAATCACCACATCCGGCTTTTCTGTCTGCAATACACGGCGGCAGGAGGCCTGCTTTGTGATATCCAGCGTGTCTACATCATAAGAGCAGACCTCTGCACCCAGCAACTCGATAGGCAGAATGCCCAGCTCACTTTTGCCGTGCTCAAGCACACGGCGCAGCTCGGTGCCCAGTTGTCCTGCTGCACCGCTGATGAGTATTTTCATCTTAAAACCTTCTTTCGGTTAGAACTTTGGCTTTTAATAGCGTACGCGGCCTTCGGCTACACGCTTCAAATGTTCACCGTACGGAGATTTGCCATATCTTTCAGCAGACTCCATCAGTTTTTCTTTATTGATCCAGCCATTGATATAAGCGATTTCTTCAAGTGCGGAGATTTTGATGCTCTGCCGCTTTTCGAGGGTACGGACAAAATCAGCAGCATCTACCAGGCTGTCCATCGTGCCGGTATCCAGCCACGCAAAACCACGGCCTAAGCGCTGCACATCAAGGGTTCCATCGTTGAGGTACATTTCATTCAGGGTCGTAATTTCCAGTTCACCACGAGCAGAGGGTTTGACCTGCTTTGCAAGCTCTACCACGCGCTTGTCGTAGAAATAAAGGCCGGTAATTGCGTAGTTAGACTTCGGCTCTGCGGGCTTTTCCTCTACCGAAAGAGCTTTGCCGTTTTCATCGAATTCAACCACACCAAAACGTTCCGGGTCGTTGACGTAGTAGCCAAATACGGTAGCGCGGCCACTCTTTGCATTCGCAACTGCCTCACGCAGAATTTGACCAAAGCCGGCACCGTAGAAAATATTGTCGCCGAGTACCATTGCGCACTCTTCGTCGCCAATAAACTCTTCGCCCAACAAAAATGCCTGTGCAAGGCCGTCGGGGGAGGGCTGAACCTTATAAGAAAGGCTGATGCCGAACTGGCTGCCATCGCCCAGCAGTGCCTCGAAACGAGGGGTGTCTGTGGGGGTGGAGATAATTAGGATATCTTTGATGCCTGCGAGCATCAGGGTGGAAAGCGGGTAGTAAATCATCGGTTTGTCATAGACGGGCAGCAACTGTTTGCTGGTCACCATCGTCAGCGGGTACAGACGAGTGCCTGCACCTCCTGCAAGTACAATGCCTTTCATGATAAGTTCCTTCCTTTCGGGAAACTGCCGTACTATTGACCGGCTTTCCCATTTACTTAAAATTAATTTTTATTAGATAAAACTGTTTCGCCTGGCGATACAGTCAAAGCTCGCTATTTCAAATGAAAGCCCCATTTGCAAAAATACCGTCCCATACTTTGCAGCTGCATGAAAAAATGCTTGCGGCTGCGGGTGGTATTGCGGTGCCAAGCATGGTGAACATAAGTGGACGGCACAAAAACAACGCGTCCTTTTGCCATTGCCTTACGGGTGATATCCGCATCTTCCACATACATAAAATAGTCTTCGTCAAATCCGCCTATTTCACGAAATACCGAAGTTCGAATCACAAAAAAGCAACCGCTGCAAAACTGAATGTCCTGTTCGCGGGTCAGGTCTTCATCCAGCATCAGGTAATGGTCTTCATACTTTTTCAAAAAGCCAAGATGAAGCTGCCGTGCTAAAAGTGCCAGAAAAGTGGGGGCACGTTTTGCGGTATGCTGCGGTGTATCATCGGGAAAGCGCAGCTGCGGTGTGACCATCACAACATCGGGGTGCTCGTCCAGATACTGGCAAAGCGTGCCTAATACGTCGTGGTCAATTGTAATGTCGGGGTTAATCACTGCGTGGTAGTCACTTTGCAGCTTGGGAATGACCGTGTTGTGCCCCGACCCAAAGCCGATGTTATTGGGCAAGCAGTTCACTGTCACATGCGGGATGCCGTCAAATTCTCGTTGTAGCAAAGCCGCAGAATCATCTGGCGAAGCGTTATCTATCACATAAAAGGTGAGGTCGCAAGAATTGGAATTTGCAAGGATGCTGCGCACCCCATCTGCTGCTTCCTCTGCGCCGCCGTACACCACCATTGCGGCGCTTACATTATATTTTTGCATAGTTTCCTGCCGTTTCTCTGCCGGCGGTGTTGGGGCCGCGTCCGCTTTGCAAAAACATGAGCGACTGTGCCCCGCAAGCCGGGTGCGAAATTTTGTTTTGTGCTGCCGCGCTGGCGGTTTTGCCATTGCTAAGCACAGCCTGGTCAGAATCGTTACAATTATACCATTCTGCCTGGGTTTTATCAATGCCTCATGCACTTTTGTCTCTTGTTTTTTGGGCTTTTGTATATTATCATAACAGAAGAAGCAAATTGTTTTACCACAACAGGGAGGACAAATATGGGAGTAAAAGACGAGCGCGTTGAGCGCACCATGGCGGCTTTGATGCGCAACCGCATGGAAGCCTATTTTGTAGAGACAAAAGACGAGGTCGTACAGATGGTCGGCCGCCTGCTGAATGAAGGCGACACCGTCTCCTGCGGGGGCTCGGTCACCTTGGCAGAAACAGGCGTGATGGACCTGCTGCGCAGCGGCGAATATGAATTTTTAGACCGCGGAGCCCCCGACCTTACCCCGGAAGAAATCGGCGAAATTTACCGCGACACCTTCTATGCAGACGCATTTGTCACCAGCACCAACGCGGTAACCGAAGAAGGCGAACTGTATAACGTGGATGGCAATGCCAACCGCATTGCTGCTATGACCTTTGGCCCTAAAAGCGTCATCGTGGTCGCCGGCATCAATAAAATCGTTAAAGATACGCACGAAGCTGCGCGCAGGGTGAAAACGGTCGCCGCGCCTAAAAACGCACAGCGGCTTTCTTGCAAAACGCCTTGCGCCACCACCGGCGAATGTTGTGACTGCCGCAGCCCCGAGCGCATCTGCTGCACTACAGCAATTCACCGCTTTCAGCGTATTCCCGGCCGCATTAAGGTTATTCTGGTCGGCGATACGCTTGGCTATTAATCAAACGTAAAAACAAGCAAAACAAAAGAGGTACAAAACCAATGCAGCTACACTGGTTTTGTACCTCTTGCTTTTTTAAAAAGTCCCGCACTGCCGTCTGCAACCATGTTAAAACCCGTCGCGAAGACAGGTGGGTGCCCGGCGCCGGTTTCGCGCTCCCTTCTTCCCGCCGAGGCGGGGAGGTCTGCAGGCCTGCCGGATAACCAGAGCTCCCTTTTCATTAACTTGTAGGATTATAAACGGTTACAACAAATCGAACAGCGCAGGATGGTTTTGCGTTTTTAAAAATTAAGAACGAGGCAGATTATCATCGATGTCGTACATTTCCTCGAGGCGCTGGGCAAAGATATCACCAACATTGTAGAGTTCCTCATCATCTTCTACGATATCGAGATACTCTTCGCCGTTCTCTTCGCCAACGCGCATAATGATTAGCTCGGCATCTTCTTCGAGAGCAGCCTCTGCCGCTTCTTCGCTTTCGGCATAGGGTACCACCGCAAGGTAACGCTCGCCGTTATAGTCAACCGCGTCGATGACCTCAAAAGTGTGTTCTACGCCATCTTCGTCTTCCAGTGTCATCAGGTCGGGGGTATTCTCTTCGAGCATTATTTTTTCCGCCTTTCTGCGTAATATGTGTTTTCTAACCTAAGAATAGCGGACTTTATTGCTGCTGTCAAGAAGGGAAAAGCGTTCGCTGAGGATTTATTTTTTGGAAAAACGTATTCCTTGTTTTGCGAGTTGTACAAATAAAGTTTACAACCAGTTCACTTTTTACGGCAATCTCACTGGTATAATAAAAATGTGTTAAAAGTCTGTTTTTTTGCAGATTTCTTATGTAAAAATTATTTTTTTGGCAGGAGGTGACAGAATGCTCAGAAAAACTTTTGCGCTGGTGGGTACCGCCGCCTTGCTGCTGGTGTTGCTTGCCGCCTGCCGCAGCAGTGTACAGCGGCCCTCGGTTCTGCGCAACTCTGTCCCTCAGCTTTCAGGGCCTCAGCCAGGCGATATGATTGCAACGATTACTACCGACCGCGGCACCATCAAAGCAGTGCTGTTTCGCGATGCCGCACCCAATGCCGTTGACAATTTTGTCGGCCTGGCCCAAGAGGGCTATTATGACGGCGTGCTATTCCACCGTGTTGTTGAAGATTTTGTGATTCAAAGCGGTGACCCGACAGGCACCGGCACCGGCGGGCAAAGCATCTGGGGCACTTCTTTTTCCTGCGAATACTCGCGGCAGCTGCATAATTACTCTGGCGCACTGGCAATGGTAAGCGATGCAAGCGGCCAAAACAACAGCCAGTTTTATATTGTAACCACCCCGCCGGATTCTGTCAGCCAGATTCTTGCGCAAAAGCTGCTCTCGGCCGGGTTCGACCGCGACGTTGTCAGCACCTACCGTGAGGTGGGCGGCGCACCTTACCTCGACTGTAAATCCACTGTATTTGGACAGGTTTACAGCGGCATGGAAATTGCAGATGATATTGACGCTACGGCTACCATCGCTGAGCGCCCTAAAAAAGATATCCACATACAAAGTATCACAATCGAAACCTATGCAAATGCAGGCTCTGCCGCTGGCTAAGCTGACATTTTTCGAGAAATATGATATCCGGTTTGCTTTTTCAAGCAGACCGGATCTTTTTTGTGCTTTTGTGGCTGTTTGCCCCCTGATGTGATATAATAATATAGATTTTGATTTGGGAGGCCACTATGAGAAAACTGAATAAAATTTTGCTTAGCCGCAGCTTTTTGTTCGCCATTCTGGCGCTCCTGCAGGTTGCTACTTTTTTTGTATTGGTGTGGCAGTTTACCCGCATCGGGCCTTATACTTACGCGATGATGATTATTATCAGCGTTTTGGTATTGGTTTTTGTTTTAGAAAAAGATGACCTTAATCCATCTTATAAATTGATGTGGATTTTGGTGACAGTATTGCTGCCCATTACAGGCGCTGCAATGTATATTTTGTGGGGCGACCGCAAGATGCCAGAAAAGACCGGTAAAAAATTCAAAGAAATTGAACAGCATGCCGCTGAGGCAATGATTACAGACCTGACGCTGTTTGAGGTGCTGGAAAAAGCAGACCCCACCCTTTGCCGTCAGGCGGAATACTTGGGCCGCACCGCTGCTGCACCCGTTTACTGTGACACCGACTGCACCTACTTTTCCAGCGGAGAGCTTTTTTTCGTTTCGTTTTTGGACGAGATCAAAAAAGCCAAACACTCTATCTTTATGGAGTATTTTATTATTGAAAAAGGCCGCATGTGGGACGAAACCTTAGAAGTGCTGAAAAAAAAAGTGGCGCAGGGTGTTGATGTGCGGGTCATTTACGACGGTTTTGGCTCCCTTTTCACACTGCCGCTTGACTACGCTGAGGAATTGCGTAGTTATGGCGTCAAAGCCTATGTGTTCAATCGATTTGCACTTTCGTACCACATCAGCAATTATATTCTGCTCAATCATCGCGACCATCGGAAAATTTGCGTTGTCGATAATGAAGTGGGATTTACCGGAGGGCTGAATTTCGCCGACGAGTACATCAATGAAAAACCACGTTTCGGATATTGGAAAGACACCGCATTTATGATTAAAGGTCCGGCTGTCTATTCTTTGACCGCTACGTTTTTGAAGATGTGGAGCTTTGTTTCGGGAGATGTGCCGGATTATGCCAGCCATCTGCCTACCACCCGCGCGGCTACAGATGGATTTGTCCAGCCCTATTCTGATACCCCACTTGATGATGAAAACATTGCAGAATCGGCATACCTTAACATTATTAACCGCGCACAGCAGTACGTGTTTATCACCACCCCTTATCTTGTAATCGACTATGAGCTGCAAGCCGCACTTGCCCTGGCCGCAAAAAGCGGCGTGGATGTGCGCATCTTGGTGCCCGGTATACCCGACAAGCCTTATGTCTATCTGCTCACCCAGAGCTATTATCGTCAGCTGCTGCGTGCCGGCGTGCGCATTTATGAATATACCCCTGGTTTTATTCATTCTAAAATGTACGTCAGCGATGATAATGTAGCGGTAGTTGGCAGCGCAAATATGGACTTTCGCAGCCTTTATCTGCATTTTGAAAATTGCTGTGCTTTTTATGGCGGTGCGATTGTGGAGGATGTGAAAACCGACGTTACCGACTGTATTGCGCAAAGTCGGGAAGTAACTTTAGAAGATGTGGACAGCACCCCTTGGTATAAGCGCACCCTGCAAATCTTCTTCCGTTTCTTCGCTCCTTTGATGTAGCGCAGCTGTACTTTATCAAAAACAAGTGCCCGATGGATGATTTCCACCGGGCACTTTTATTCATGCTGCTCCTCTTCCCCTTAGAGTGTTTGTGTTTGTTTGCGGAACATTTTATAGAAGAAAAATTTAAGCCTGGGTCGCGGCAACTGCATTTTGCCAGCTGACAGCACTGTGTCCTACAGCAAAAATAAAAGCAAAAATCAGCAGCGGCCAATCTTCCGTCATAATACCTGCAAGCAAAAACAGGGCTATGGATGTGAGTGCCAGCGCCATAGCTCTCGCCTGGGTAACACGAGGGACATACAGCACCCAAAACGTCCAATAAACCAGCACGAGCATTCTTATGGCGATAAACCACAAAGTAAAACTTGCATCAGTAGCAAAAGCTGCATTATAAAAACCAAAACCGAAAACAAGAAATAACATCGTACCAATACTACTCTATTTGTTCTGGGCGATGAAACATTCGGCTTGCATAGTGGCCTTCGACAAAGCCATGCCACCGCGCATAAATTGCATTGGGTACCAAAAGTGCAACCAGTAGCCCTGCCTGAAATAAATTAGCCCATCTCATCTGTTATTTCTCCCATTTTGTGTCTAGGAGAGGCCACTGATTTTATATTTCACGCTTGCTTATTTCCTACTCCTGTGGTATGTTTAAAGTAATCCAATATATAAAAAGGCGGCGACATATTTTAGCCGCTATAAAGCCGTGGAAACGGTGATTTTAAGGAGGTCTTTTATGATGGATAACAATGCAATGTTCAGTCTTAGTTATGGTCTTTTCGTCCTTTCTGCAAACAATGAGGGAAAAGACAACGGCTGCATCATCAATACGGTCACACAGGTCACTACGACACCGAACCGTATTACGATTGCAGTAAATAAACAGAACTTTACCCATGATATGATAAAAGCATCTGGGCGTTTTAACGTGTCTGTCCTGAGCGAAACGGCACCGTTTGCGCTGTTCCAGCGTTTCGGGTTCCAATCTGGACGCACTGCCGATAAATTTGATGGCATTGAAGCGGTACGCTCCGAAAACGGTTTGCTCTACCTGTCCCGCCACACCAGCGCACTGATTTCTGGCGAAGTGGTAGAAACGATGGACCTCGGCACACATACCCTGTTCCTTGCAGACGTTGTCGACGCGAAAGTGCTTTCTGCGGAAGCTCCTGCCACCTATGCTTTCTATCACAAAAACATTAAGCCGCAGCCGCAAGCACAGGAAGCCCCGAAAAAAGGTTACCGCTGCAAAATCTGTGGTTACATCTATGAGGGTGAGCCTCTGCCCCCCGACTTTATCTGCCCCATCTGCAAACATGGCGCAGCTGATTTCGAAAAAATTGGCTAACTGAAAAACGACACGGCTTTGCTTAGGCAAGGCCGTGTTTTTGATTGTGCCGGTTTATGGGGAATTTTCTCGTTTTTTCTGCTTAGCCAAATAGAATCATGGGGTTATAATCGCGGTAAAAAAGCGACCTCAAACTCTTCGCATACCACCAGCATTTCTTCGCTGAATATTTCGCCAATTTCTTTTAGCTCTTCGGTAAAAACAGCGCGATGTACCTCGCGCCAATAAGCCAGGCTACGATCTCCCTCACCCTCTTTGTACGCCTGCTCTTCGCTCACCTCACAAAAAGGCACCACCTTTACCTGCGTGGTTTTGATAATGCAAAGTGCTTCACCGCCAGTTGCAAGAATTACACTGTAATTCCCCGGCTGGGGTAGCGGGCAATTTTCGTAAAGATAAAAGGGATGGGCCGAAGCCGTCGCTGTTTTGGTGCCACTGCAGGTCAGCTGTGCCAGCAAATCCGGATTATAACTACCAAAGCACCACGCCTCATAAGGCTGGTCTGTTGCCTGCGGGCATATCGAAATATATTGCTGCCACAGCTCCTCTGTTGTCATTTTACAGTACTCCTCTTCTTTCATCTTAAAACAAAGCAAGCGCAGGCGTGCTAATGCGCCTGCGCTTTTTTCTATTTATCTTCTTGTTCCCGCTGGTTTTTGCGGTAAGCAAGGTAACTTTCCAAAATTACTACAGCCGCTACGGCATCCAGCACTTCTTTTCGCTTTTTGCCATAAGTGCCGTTTTGAGAGAGAATGTTGGCCGCAGTGATGGTAGTGCTGCGCTCATCCCACAGCTCTACCGGAATGGTCAGTACGCCGCGCAGCACGCCAGCCAATTTTTCCGCTTTTTCCGCCCGCGCCCCGCGCGAGCCATCCATATTAAGCGGCAAACCTATAACAACCATTTCGGCCGCATACTCGCGGGTAGCATAAACGATTTTTTCTGCCACTTTTGCAAAGGCTTTTTCGGTAATGATACCAATAGGCGAAGCCAAAAACTCAGTTCGGTCGCACATGGCAAGCCCAGTGCGGGTATCTCCAAAATCTACGGCGAGGATTTTCATAAAAGAAACTTCCCTTTCTCACTTTATGCGCGCCTGCCTGAAATCTTAAGCTGCGCTGTTTTTACAGTATGCCCACGCAAGCCTTACCTGCGCAGTTTGCTTTTTATTATAACAGGCAGTCCTTTGGTTTGCAACCGCCAGAAGGCCAAAGTGTCGCCCTATACATCCTCAAAAGTGCCCCGCATTCATCCCTATAAAGACATATGCGGGGCTTTTGCAAACAGGTAATACACCTTAATTCAAGACCTTCATGGATTGGAGGATTTTGTGCTTTACAAGGCTCACGAAAAGAAATCGGTCCAAATCAGCTGCTAGGTGCGGACACCCGCAAGTGGCCGCATTTTTTCCTTTCAAGCCTACAAATAAGCACATTCTAAAATTATAAGCTCACTTTCCAGTCGGTTAAAAGCAAACCCCGGCCTTTTGTTGCACTAACAACCATAGCAATGCACTTTGTTTGGCGCAGCCATCGCTGCACCGTCATTTTTCACTTTTCTCTTTACAGATTGCCCTATAAAGCGGTACCCATGACAGGTTGTTGCAAGCTTTTGTATCTCCGTCGCTCCTTTCTTTTTATTCCCAGAAGTACAAGGTAGGTGGTGCAAAAATATGATAAAACAAATATAAGGTGCGGATGATACTTCTTGGGTTATGCAACAGGTTTGTCATTCTGAAAGCCTTGTGCATCAACATCTGCGCCATTTTCCATCCATTCTAATTGACTCGCAGTTTTGCACAATTTCAATCGTACGCCACACCAAATGAGCTACGCGATAAGGACTACTGAGTTTTTCAAGAAACAGCGCGGCGGAGTAGGTGGCAATGCCATCTACACGCTGCCTCAATAAATTACGACCAACAGTATACCTTAAACCGATCAGCTTAAAACGCAAAAAATCGAATCAACAAGAATGTTCGTTTTACAAATACAAGCATAGTACCCATACTTTAAGTATGAGGTAATATGCTTGTACAAAAAGTGCTATGATGTTGATAACTGGCAGGCAATCCTCACCCTTCCTGTTATCTCAACAATAGCACTTAGTTTTATGAATTCAAGAAAATAGTACCGAAATATTTAATTTTTGTTCCCAAAATTCGTCAAAATACGACGGTCGAAAATTGGAACCAGCCGTCATGTGCCTCTACTGCAGGAACCGAGTTGTAACGGGATAAAATCGTATACACATTCTGTAAGCCAAACCCGTGCAGCCATGGAGATTCTTTGGTTGTAGCTGGTATTTCCCCGGAAAGCGACAGCTTTTCATCGGTAGTGTTACGCACTGACAAAACTGTCTGTGTTTCTTCACACAGCATTTTAACGTGAATTTCGCGTTGCCCTTTCAACTTACAGCAAGCTTCAATTGCATTATCCAAAAGATTTGCAAGGATTACAACAATTTCTTCAGAGGAAAACGGAAATGCAGCCAGGTTATTCAAAACAAAAGTCATTTCAATATTTTGATTTTTGGCCACCGTATATTTTTGGTTCAACACAGCGTCTATAATTGGGTTACCACAACTTACAACATCTGTCTTGAGCAGCGGTGTATTTGCCACTACATCTATGTATTTGATCGCTTCCTGTGTTTGTTTTTGGTGCAGCAGTGTAGAAACCACATTCCAATGATGTTTAAAATCATGAGTGATTTTCCCCTGATGTGTCTGAGATTCGAGCAAGACATTAACGGTCTGCATCTGCGAAGCCACCTGGTGCTGGAGAATAATGTTTTCTGTTTTTGCTTGCTCTTCTTTTACCAAGCGGCTTAAAAGGAAGAACAGAACAATATTCGCTACTAAAATCCCCGCTACATCCACAATAATTAAAGAAGAAACTGTGGTGGCTGTAAGAGCAACTTGTAGCAGTATAACGAGAGTTAAAAGCGAAAGAACAGGGAAAATGCAGGTAATTAGAGAGGATGAAAACGAAATACGCACCCATTGTTTTTTTGCTTTTCTGAACCGATACAGAAAAAAAGAGAGTGAGAGCATCAACAGGTTAGAAGTTGCTGCAGTAATGAGAAAAGGTGCCACTTGGGTTTGTAATACCTGCATCGGAATTTTCAACATGTAGATGAATAAAAATACCGTAGCAGTTTCTAGCGCAAATGCACATGCATATGCAAATAATACGCAGAGTGCCTTGATGCGTAGATTCCCCTTAAAGGCGAATTGTGCAAATGCAATCAAACACGCAAGACCTGCGATTATTTTAAAAGGGAAGTCCCTTAACACTGGCATATAAGAGATAAATAAAGTACTCATGACCAATAAGCCAAACGCAATGAGACAGTGCTTAATTGGCTTTTTAAACTGAAAAAACGCCATGCAGATAAGTACCAACGAACACATTTGGCTAATTGTAAGAACCAGAGAAACAAAATATGCCATTATAATTTACCTCGCCATAAACAATAAGTGCGGAGGAGCTCGTTGCTGTTTTGCTTACTGAGACTCAACTCTATGTGGTTTTTAAGGGTAACGTGGGAGTTGTTCATATATTGAATGAATTCCATATTTACCAAAAAGCTTTTATGGATGCGCAGAAAACCGACAGGAGAAAGCTTCTCCTCCACATCAGATAATTTTCCATAGCAAGAGTAATACTCCCGCTCCTCGTCCTGCACATAAAATGTTACTACGCGCTTATTACTTTCCACATAAATAATGTGTTCGGGTGAGATCCAATAAAGGCCCATATCTGTCTTTATCGGATATGCAGCACTTTTTTTATGGAGCATTTTCAGCACTGCGTCCATACAGGGAGCAAAGCTTTTTTCGAGAGAATCTTTCATTAAATACCGAAACGCCGATACCTCATACCCTTGCGGTGCAAATTCCAGGCGTTCTGAGATATAAATTAAAATAATGGAAGGATTCTCTTTACGAATTTGTTTGCCCACCTCGATGCCATTTTTATCTGGCATATAAACATCCAAAATTGCTGCATCATAGTCTTGAGGGTGGCATTCCAGCAGTGCATTTGGATTATCAAACGTGTCTATTTGAAAAATGATATCGTGCTGTGCGAGGTATTCTTTTAAGATTTTTTCCAGAGCAATTAATTGTTGTGGTGAATCATCACATATTGCAAATTTCATTACATTCATTTTTCTTCACTTTATATTTTAAATTCTATTCACTCTACCCCTGCGGCGTCAGGGCGGATAATTAAAGGACTACTAAAAATATTTCAACATAAAAGCCAAAAGATGCTTTCTAAATGACCAATATAATAGAAAAGACTTGCCCTTTGTCGCTTTTGCAACTAAAGTACAAGCCTTCTCTAAATTTAAATTATAAAACCTCTTGCAGCGCCCGGGAGCTGCCGCCACATCGCAAAATTTTTCTCTGTTTTAATGTTTTACTGTCCGATCGGCTTCATGGTCGGGAAGAGTAGAACATCGCGGATGGATGCCGAATCGGTAAGCAGCATAACCAGGCGGTCTACGCCAAAGCCAAGGCCGCCGGTGGGCGCAAGGCCATACTCGAGCGCGGTGACATAATCGTAGTCTACCTGTGCTTTGCAGCTGGGGTCGAGTTCTTTGCGCTCACGTACCTGGCGCTCAAAACGTGCTTTCTGATCAATGGGGTCATTCAGCTCGCTAAATGCGTTGCCAAACTCGGTAGCATTGATGAAATACTCAAAGCGCTCGGTAAACGCAGGCTCTTCAGGTTTGCGTTTGGCCAGCGGACTAATCTCGACCGGGTAGTCATAAATAAAGGTCGGCTGAATCAGCTTATCCTCAACAAATGCATCGAAGAACTCTGCCAAAATTGCACCGCGGGTGGGCACTTCAGGCAGCTCTACGTGATGCTCTTTTGCTGCGGCAATTGCATCTTCGTCGTTCTTCCAGTCGTAGTAATCCACACCGGAATATTTCTTAACTGCTTCTACCATGGTCAAGCGCTCCCAGTGGCTGAGATCAATCTGGTTGCCCTGATACGGGATGGTCAGGCTGCCGCAAACATTGGTTGCAAGGCGCTTATACAGCTCCTCTACAAGGTCCATCATGCCGTAGTAATCGGTGAAAGCCTGATATAGCTCAATGCTGGTGAATTCTGGATTGTGTTTCGGGTCCATGCCCTCGTTACGGAAAATACGGCCAACCTCATACACACGGTCAAAACCGCCAACGATAAGGCGTTTGAGGTAAAGCTCGGTTTCGATACGCAGGGTCATATCCATATCTAGCGTGTTGTGGTGCGTGGTGAACGGACGTGCCGAAGCGCCAATCTCAAACGGGGTCAAAATCGGGGTATCTACTTCAAGGAAGCCCTTGTCATCAAGATACTCGCGAATTTCTTTCATGATTTTGCTGCGTTTTACGAAGACCTCTTTGACCTCCGGGTTGACGATAAGGTCAACATAACGCTGACGATAACGTGCCTCGGTATCAGTAAGGCCGTGGAATTTTTCCGGCAGCGGCAGCAGCGATTTCGAAAGCAGCTCGATTTCGCTGACCTTGACCGAGATTTCGCCCATGTGGGTGCGGAAGACCTCGCCCTTGATGCCGACAATGTCGCCTATATCGTACTTTTTGTACAGTGCATACTCATCGTCGCCAATCACATCACGGCGGATATAAATCTGGATATCACCGCTGTTGTCGCGCAGCTCAGCAAAGCTTGCCTTGCCCATGATGCGTTTGCTCATCAGTCGGCCTGCAAGTGAAACGATACGGCCCTGCTCGCCCTCTGCTACCTCGGTGAAGTTTTCACGAACTTCCGCAGCGTATGCATCTACCGGATATTTCGTTTTGCAAAACGGGTCGCGGCCAGCTTCCTGCAAAGCGGTCAGCTTGTCGCGGCGAATCTGAAGAAGTTCACTGTATGCAGCAGCAGAAAGCTCTTCTCCTGCCTGTTGTACCTTCTGTTTCACTTCGGCAGCCTTTTCTTTTATTTCGTTCACTACTTCGTTGCGGATTTCGTTTTCCATTTTCTGCCTCCATCGTATTCATTTGCGCAAAAAATGCGCTTTTATTTTTGGAATCATTTTATTGTACCGCATTTGCGGCAGGGTTTGCAACGGCTTTGGCAGAAGTTTACACCAAAAAGGGACAAACCCACAAAAACAAAGGCGACAACCCGGGGTTTTTGCCCGTTTTGCCGCCCTTTTAAAAGCTTTGCCTTAAAACTTACGCTTTAATTTCAAGAATTTCGTAGTGGATCACTGCTCCGCTGGGCACAGTGACATTGACGACGTCACCGGCTTTATGGCCCATCAAAGCCTTGCCAACTGCGCTCTCGTCCGAAATTTTGCCCTCAGCAGGGTTTGCCTCGGTAGAGCCAACGATGGTGTACTCTTCTTCCTCATCGTCTTCGTCTTTCACCACAACGCGGCTGCCAACCATGACAGCATCGGTGCTAAGTTCGCTCTCGTCCAAAACGCGGACATTCTTGAGCATTTTTTCAAGATAAACGATGCGGGTTTCTACAAGGCCCTGCTCGTTTTTCGCTTCATCGTATTCACTATTTTCTGAAAGGTCGCCAAAACCGCGGGCAATTTTAATCTTTTCTGCCACCTCACGGCGTTTGACGGTTTTGAGTTGTTCGAGTTCATCCTCCAGAGCTTTCAAGCCCTCCGGGGTGATAACCAGTTCTTTCGTAGCCAAAATCGCTGCTCTCCTTTTTTTCCCACCGTACAGCCAGCTGAGGCACGGCCGGGTTTTTATTCTAAGAAGTTTTCTAACACTGAAACCAGTGTTTTCTTAACAGGCGTACCTGTTTTTTCAACAGTATGATGTATTATATATTAGTTGTCCCAGACTGTCAAGACAAAAAAGGGAATACATCATACAATTTGCTGTGAGTTTCTGTGATTTGTCAATTATTTGTATGCATTTTTAGCAAAAAAAATACTTATTTTTTCCGATTTTTTATCTTGGACTGCACTCACAAGAAAACACGGCGCTGCACTGCAGCGCCATGTTTTAAATTTCGGGACCTCAAGTAATAAGCGGACCCGGTCATGATTCACATTGTCGGGCAAATTTATTCTTCTTCCGCGCCTCTTACCATGAATTTTTTGGCTTCTTCTATCACTTTGCTCTCGAGGTTTGCGGGCAAAGGCTCATACCGCGCAAAATCAAAGGTAAAATAGCCACGCCCCTGAGTAAGGCTACGCAGATAGGTCGTAAAGTCATGCATCTCTGCCACAGGCATCTCTGCCTCTACCAGCTGCAAGCCATCCTCTGCCCTGCTCATGCCCAGCACGCGCCCGCGGCGTTTATTGGCTTCGCCCATCACATCGCCGGTGCAATTGTCAGGCACATAGGCTTTCAGCGTGCCAATCGGCTCCAGCAAAACAGGGCCGGCTTGTGGCAATGCAGATTTATAAGCGATTTTTGCTGCCATCTTGAAGGACTGCTCGTTAGAATCCACCGGGTGGTAGGAACCGTCGACCAGCGTTGCTTTTAAGCCCACCAACGGATAGCCTGCCAGCACGCCGTATTTTACCGCTTCCTGTAAACCTTTTTCTACTGCGGGGAAGAAATTCTTCGGCACCGCACCACCAAACACGTTTTCTTCAAACACCAGCGATTCGCAATCGGTCGGCTCGAACTCAATCCACACATCACCAAACTGACCGTGGCCGCCAGATTGCTTTTTATGCCGCCCCTGCGCCTTTACTTTTTTACGCAGCGATTCACGATAAGCAATGCGCGGTGTGGTCAGCTCCACCTCAACGCCAAACTTGGATTTCAGTTTTGAGACCACAGCGTCCAGATGCTGCTCGCCGAGACCACTGATGATTTGCTGTGTCGTTTCGGTGTTCATGCGATAAAGCAGGGTGCAATCCTCTTCCATCAAACGGGAAAGTGCGCCCGAAATTTTGCTTTCATCTCCCTTTTGTTTTACTTTTAAGGCCATAGAAAGGGTTGGAATTGGGAAATTGGGGCGCGGTGCTTTAAACACCTTACCCGGTGCGCAAAGAGTGTCGCCTGTTTTGGTCTCGGCAAGTTTGGTCAGCGCGCCAATATCACCTGCCGGAATCTGCGCAGTATCAATCTGCTTCTTGCCTTTTAAGAAGAGCAGCTTGCCCAGTCGCTCCGATTCCCCCGTGCGGGAGTTCACCAGCGGAGAATCCGCTTTCAGCACACCCGAAAGCACTTTGACATAACTCAGCTTGCCGATAAAGGGGTCGGCAATCGTTTTAAATACATATGCCGCCAGAGGCCCTGTGGAGTCGCACTCACGCTCCACCGTTTCGCCGTCGGCATTTTCACCGACGACAGGTCCTGCCTCTGCCGGAGAAGGCATAAGGTGCTTCATATAGTGCAGCAGCTGGTCGGTACACTCTTGCCTGGTGGCTGCGCCGCAGAACACTGGCGTAATTGCACCGGATTTAATGCCCGCTTTGATGCCGCGCTGCAGCTCTTCCTGGGTAAATGCTTCACCGGAGAAATATTTCTCCATCAATGTTTCATCCGTTTCCGCAACCGCTTCGCTCATTGCGGCAATCAAGCCATCCAAGCGGTGGCCAAAGCTCGGCATCGGCACTTCACGTGCTTCGCCTGCCACGTAGCTATAAGCTTTCATCCGAACGAGATTTAGATAAACGCGCCCACCAGCCTGCTCGACCGGTACAATAATAGGGCAAACAGAGGGGCCGAATTCGGTTTTCAGCTCTTCAAATACTTTATAGAAATCCGCGTTTTCCACATCAACGTTGGAAACGTAGATTATCGCGCTTTTATGGTGTTTTTTTGCCAGCTCGTGAGCTTTGACACTACCCACTTTGAGACCATCGCGTGCAGAGATGCAGATGATGACC
This sequence comes from Pygmaiobacter massiliensis, assembly GCF_900199435.1. Classification (GTDB taxonomy): domain Bacteria; phylum Bacillota; class Clostridia; order Oscillospirales; family Ruminococcaceae; genus Pygmaiobacter; species Pygmaiobacter massiliensis. The sequence continues at coordinate 481,465 of NZ_OAML01000003.1, read as the reverse complement.
GACTCAGCGGCTTCGATGCCTTCATGCATACCCAGCTCAAAGTCAAACAGTCCCGGTACATCGATTAGATTTAATTTTGTGCCGCTGTATTCCACCGGCGCAATGGCAAGAGAGAGTGAAGCTTTGCGTTTGACCTCTTCGGGATCAAAATCGCACACGGTATTTCCGTCTTCCACGCGACCAAAGCGGTCAGTCCCCTTTGTATAGTAAAGCAGCGACTCAACGAGAGTCGTTTTGCCGGTACCGGCATGGCCCGTAAGCAAAAGGTTTCGGATGTTTTCCTGTGTGTAGTTCATTTTTCTATGCCCCTTTCAAAATCGGCAGCGCACGGGACAAAACTGGGGTTTCTACGATTTTGCCCTGTGCGTTCTTGCCGGGCTGTTGCTTACATGATACCACAACAGAAGTGCATTTTAAAGCCAAATTGTGTAAAATATAGCTAGTTTTATTCCAAATTATAGGGAAAACACTTGGACAAGATGTACAAAGGCGCTTTCTGCTTTCGCAGAAAACGCCTTTGCTATCAACTTTATTTAATATTTTTTGAGTAACGGAATAGCGACCGTCAAAATCAGCCATGCCAGCTGATAAAGCAATACTGCAAATACCGAAAGCCGCCCAAGGCCCGCGGTGAAGGTCAGCAAGAGGGTCAGCACAATGCCCAGAATTACCGAAGCTGCCTCCACGATGGCGGCGGTGCGCTCTGCGGTAAAGGCTGCAAGTGCTGCCTGCAAGCCGCCGATGAACGAGGCAAAAGTACCGATGTGAGTCATAACGCCTTCGCTGGCAGGCAGGTAGGCAAGGCTGGGAGAAAGCGCGTTCAGTTCACTTTCGGTCAGCACCTTAACATCCGAGAGAGGCACATTGTAGCAGCGTGCAATCAGCTCGTTGCTGATGCTGAAGTCGGTAGAGCGTACCAGCAAAGAAATACCGCTGTGGCGCAGCTCGTCAAGGGTGTCCTGCACTTCTTCTGCGGGCAGATAGCTGACAAGGAACATGCCGAACAACTTGCCCGAAACTGCGAGATAAATGGGCATACGGTCGTCTTTGGTATACTTGCGCTCGTAATCCATCGACGGAATCTCGATATCGTGCTGTTTCATAATCTCGCGGTTGCCCACGATGACTCGATTGCCTTCAATCCAGCCCACAAAACCGCGCCCGGTTTCGCAGGTCAGGTTTTCGACTTGGTACAGCATTTCACGCTTGCCGGCCACGACTTCCAAAAAGACATCGCGCAGGGTTTCGCAGCCTTCTACCAAAATGCTTGCCGCATAAAGGATTGCAAGGTCGATGCGCTCTTTTTCAAAGGTTTTGATGCCGCGCAGCGCAACATGTCCGGTTGGGAACAGGTCTTTGCCGTTCATCATCACAACATTGGTGCGTTTAAGTGCCTCTACTGCTGAGGGGCCGGGAATGATAGCGCCCACCCGTGCTGCACTGCTTTGCATCAGCCCAGCGGGAATCGCGCCCACCAGAGTAGACGCCAACGGTGCGCCGAGGCAGATGGCACCTGCAAAGCAGGAAACCGCGCTAAATCCGTCTTTGGTCATAACCAAAACGGCGATACCACAAACAGCACTGGCCGCAATGGCTGCAACGCCCAGCCACTTGGCAAGCTTATCGCTGAGGTGCTCAGAAAAACTCTGGCGTAAAAAGCCTTTTACGAGCGCGGTCGGGCGGGTAACCAGCAGATGCGGTTCGGTTTCGCCCAGGCCGTTGGTTACCTTTTTCAGCAACTCTTCGTTTTCGATGCTGTAAGCCGCAGAATGTTCAAATCCGCTGCTCGCCATTTCAAAGTTATCCAGAACAATACGTGCTGTCAGCTTTTTGCCCAGCAGGTTGAGTGCAAGGGTCAAGGCCGCCACGCCACAGAACATCGTGTAATTGCCTGCGGCAAAACGTTTGGGGTCAGTAAGAAAGACGAGGCACTGTACTGCGGCAAAAATGCCCGCAAATGCAGGTGCAATGTCCGGGTTCGGCTCTCGCACGATAGAAAGGATACCGCCCGTCAGTGTTTGCCAGTTGACGGCAAGACAGATGCCGGTGAGGGCCGTACAGACCAGCAGATACATCAGTGGCTGGGTGGTCGGGCTCAGCAGCGGCAAGTTGGGCAGCGAAGGATACGATTTGACCAGGGTGATGTAAGTGAGGAATACGGTAATGAGCCCGGTTACGGTAAACCGCAGCGAAAGGCTTGCCTTCAAGCTGCGCAGGTCTGCGCTGACCGCCTCGGCATCTGCCGGGTTTTCGTAATCTTTCAGCGGCTCCTCTTCGTCCTCGTCGTCCTCAAATACAGAGGGCTCCGCAATTTCCTGCTCGGGCGAGCGGATATCGGCCTGAGGTGTCGCCGTTTTAATGGGTTGCACCGGCTCGTCCACAAATCCTGTCGGCTGCGCAGCACGCGCAAAGCCCGTATCGGTAAAAATAGAAGCACCGCTGGAGGCTGCCACTGCTTCCGGCTCTTCGCCGTCGTACAGGCTGCCAGGTATCGGCTCGGGAGCTTCCTGGACTTGTGCCGGTTCGGCGGCTGGCTCTGCCGATGCAGTTGTCGAATCAAAATATCGAATCTCGGTACGCGGCTGCGGTGCTGCCGGTTCCGGAATAGAAGTCGGCGGTGCTGGCTCGGCCGGGAATAGAAGTCGGCGGTGCTGGCTCGGCCGGCGCCGCGGGCTGCGGCGCTGGGGCAGGCTGGGGCTCAGGCGCTTGCGCAAAAAGGTCTTTAGGCAGATCTTTTTTCTCGGGCTGGGCCGGGGTCGGCTCTACGGGTGTTTCTGCGTCGCCCTCTTCGTAATCTTCTTCGTCCTCGTCGTACTCTTCATAGTCTTCTTCGTATTCGTCCTCATCACGGTCTTTACGCCCACCAAAAAGTCTGGCGAAAAAGCCTTTTTTCTTTTCTGTCGGGGCCGGTTCCGGCTCGGGCAGATCGTTAAAGGACTGGGTGAAGAACTTGGTAAACTGATCATCAATAAAATCTTCGCTGCTGTGCGGTTTAGGGCGTGGCAGTTTCGGCTCGGGGAAAATTTCCTCCACTGCGGGAGCAATTTTTTCTACCGGCTCAGATTTTTTTTCTTCTTGCTTTTTCGGGGCTGGTGCAGCAGGTGCGGGCACAGGCTCGGCCTTTTGCTCCGGCTCTTTCATTGCAGATGGTGTAGGCGGGTCGCCGGGCGACATTTCTGTGCCTTGGCGCTGCGCGCGCAATTCCCGCAATATTTCCTCCACCACTTGGTTGGCATCGCGTTCTTTTTCGGTCACTATTACGTTGCCTCCTTCAGGCGGCCCTCTGCCGTCCGTTTGTTACCGGCCCTTAAAAGAGCCTTTCTGCGCCGCAACCCGGCGCACTTTTTTGCTTCAGTTCTCGCGCTGGCGCACGATTTCATACATCAGCACGCCCGCTGCTACCGAGACATTCAGGCTGTCCACACTGCCGCAGTGCGCGCTCATGGGCAGGCTTACCAGCCCGTCGCACAGCTTTTTGACCAGCGCAGAAACACCGCTGCCCTCGCTGCCCATAACAAGACCGATGGAACCTGTGAGGTTTTGCTTTGCAGCAGGTTCGCCTGCCATATCGGCGGCATATACAAATACATTTTTATCTTTCAGGCGGCGAATCGCTTCGCCGATGTTTGCCACGCGGGCAATCGGCAGCTCCATGCTGGCGCCGGCAGATACTTTGGCGACGATGGGCGTTACCTGTGCGCCGCCGCGTTTGGGGATAGCGATACCGTGTGCGCCTGCGAGCAAGGCAGTGCGGATGATTGCCCCAAGGTTGTGCGGGTCTTCAATGCCATCGCAAAGCACGATAAACGGCGGTTCGCCGCGCTCGGCTGCGAGGTTCAGAATATCCTCCAGCGAAGCATACTCCACTGCACTGGCAAACGCTGCCACGCCCTGATGGCTTTCGGTGCCGCACATGCTGCGCAATTTCGCGGTATGTACCCGCTTTACAGCGGCGCCCGCCTCTTTGGCAAGGGCAGTATAGTAAGCGGCCTGTGCGGGTGCCATGCCTTCCGACAGATAGACAGTGTCCACCCCTGTGCCGTTTTTCAGCAGTTCTGTTACTGCATTTTTTCCGTAGATGACTGTGCTTTCCAGTTGTTCCATTGGTTCCTCCGATAAAACCGGCCTTGGGCGCAGCATTGCCACGCCCTTGCGCCGACCTGTAAAATAATGACGATATTTATTCTATTATAGCAACTGCAAGCTCGGTTTACCAGAGAGTGTTGATGCTTTTACAGAAAAAAAGCCACCAGCACGACAAGCGCTGTCACGCCAAGCGCAAGCGACCACAGTACTGCGGGTCTGCGCAACTGGGGCGGCAGCACGCTGTGCTTCCAGCAGACAATGCCGGAGGCATACTTTTGCGCTTCCTCTTTGCTTTTTGCCAGACGCACATTGCCGTCTTGACGCAAAAACACCTGCACTTTTTCGATGTATTCGTTTTCAGGCTCCTCAATCTCAATAATCCGTTTGTTGATTCCTTTCATGTTACGTTTACCCCTCCGTCTTCACTGTGTGCGTTGTGCGCTCCGCCGGAACCGCACCTCTTTCATTATAGGCGAAAGGTTGGCGGTTCAAACAGTTCCATAAACTGGCTGGCTGCGTCGGTGTTCTGCACAAAGTCCAAAAGATATTTTTGGTATTAGAGGTATTTTTTCTCTGTGAACGGAAATTATACGTCTTGTAAACTGGACTTTTTCAGTCTGTTTTTCATTTCTTTGTTGAAAACTCTGTGGAAAACGTTGATAACCCCACTGTTTTGGCGCTTTTTCCCCTTTGTGAGGTCTGTGAATTCACAAAGTTTTCCACCGAGTGTTGAAAACCTTTCAACTTAACCCTCCGTTGAACCTTAAGTGTCAAGTAGTAATAGTTCCGGTTTTTACTTAAATTTTTCGCGTTTTTTCTATAATTTTCACCATCTCTTTACAAATGGTTCAATTTACAGCTTTGGCCGACAGCGCAGCTATGTTATACTAAAATTTATAAAATAACACCCACCAGCCGCATCGGCAGAAAGGATATCATATGCAAACAGCATGGGCTGAAAATATACTTACCATACAAGGCACCGGCGGATTTGACGCCGAGGCAACTTTTTTCTGTGGTCAGTGCTTTCGCTGGGACGCAAAGCCCGACGGTAGCTATGCCGGCATTGTCCGTGGGCGGTCACTTACCCTGTTGCAGGGCGAGGACAAATTAACTCTCTTCCCCGTAGCAGAAGCAAAGATTCCCTATTACATACATTATCTGGCACTGGATGATGACTATCCCACCATCTGCACCAAGCTGAGCCGCAACCCCACCTTGCGCCGCTGCATTGAAAGCGCACCGGGCTTACGGGTATTGCATCAGGATTTCTTCGAGATGCTGCTCACTTTCATCATTAGCCAGAACAATAATATTCCGCGCATCAAAGGCATCGTTGACCGGCTTTGCGCCCTTTGCGGCGAACCGCTGGCAGAAGGTGGCTACTGCTTCCCCACGCCCGAGGCAGTAGCTGCACAAACCCCGGAGAGCATGGCGGTGCTGCGTGCAGGCTGGCGTGTGGATTATCTGCTCGATGCAGCAAGGCGCGTTGCATCCGGAGAGATTCGCGAAGAAACGCTGCGGCTTTTGCCCTACCACGAAGCCAAAAGCCTGCTGATGACCATCCATGGCGTTGGCCCCAAGGTGGCAGACTGCGTGTTGCTGTTTGGCCTGGGTCAGGCAGAAGCGTTCCCTGCCGATGTCTGGATTAAACGCGCAATGGCTTCGCTGTTCCCCAAAGGGCTGCCGGGTTATGCGCAGCCCTACGCCGGCATTGCGCAGCAGTTTATTTTTGATTACGCACGCCGCAACCCACACCTTGTGAAATAACGCAGAAATCGTCGAAGGATTTGTGACAGTACACAAACCCCCGTCAGCGCTTTTTTCCAGCTTGTGCAGACCTCCAAACTACGTGGTTTTCACATTGACACTTCTTTGACAGCTCAGTATAATACCCCATAAAGCGGAATACAAGGTATTTAAAGGAGTGTTATTATGGCGAGGGCAACGAAAGCAAAGCTTGCTGCGGGCAAGTATTATAAAATTTTTGCAAAACAAAGTGGCAAAGTGCTGGAAATCAGCGATGCATCCATCGAAAATGGCGGCGCTGTGCAGATTTGGGAAGACGCTGATGCCGAAAACCAGCAGTGGCGCATTTTAGAAGCCGAGCCGGGCAGCTACTGTCTGCTCAACCGCCACTCCGACAAAGCACTGGATGTTATTCTCGGCAGTGCGCAGGATGGTGCCTATCTCCACCAGTGGGACTATAAGGGTGCCGCAAACCAGCTTTGGCTGCTGGAAGCAGATGAAGAGGGCTATTACAAAATCAAATCCCAACTTTCCGGCAAGTGCCTTGATATCGCCGGTATCAGCGGCGAAAACGGCAGCCGTCTGCAAATTTGGGAAGACGTGGATGGTGACAACCAGAAATGGACCTTTGCTGAAATAAAAACAGCGCGCACCGCAGCAAAGCCCGCAACCAAAAAAACAGCGGCTAAAAAAGCCTCTGCCGCAAAAGCTGCTGGCGAAGTTGCTGAAAAACAGACCAAATCGTCTGCAAAAGCAAAACCTGCTGCCAAGGCCAAAGAGGTTGCTGCAACAGCCCAAGCTGCCACACCTGAAAATGCAGAAATGGCCACACCAAAGCGGGGCCGCCGCAAAAAAGCTGTCGCTGTTGCGCAGTAATAAAACAATTACATATAAAACAAAACGCGCCCAAAGCTTGGACGCGTTTTGTTTTTCGCCTTTTTCAGGCCAAGTGGTCTGGTTTATAAAAATCGCATTGATTTAAAACTTAGAAAAACTCGAACCCAAGCAAACCGCGGTTCAAGCCGCCACCCTCTTCCGATTGTTCAGGCCAATACAAATCCACAAATCAGTATCGTTAGGATAAAGGAGATTTTCATGAATCAGTTCAATCAAACCGAACGGGAGAAAACGCTTACCTTTCTCTCTTCCACCATCATCAAATGTCAGGCAATGCAGTCAAAATTTGCTGTGGGCAGCTCACAGCATTCTTTGCTGAAAAACCGTATCAGTGCGCTTTGCATCGCAAAAACGCTTTTATCCGGCGAAGATGCATCGCGCTATTCCGAAGCAGATTTGCGCAAAGCATTGCCGCCCATAGCATCCATTCTCCATAAAACCTCCAAGGCACAAAGCAAGTATGAAACGGGCACAAAACAATTTGCCCGGTTTGAACCGATTTTGCGTGCAATGGAGATATCGCAATCTGTGGTAGCGCAGCAGCTTTCTGGCGAGGCGCCTTTCTAGCCTTTTGCCGCTGCGTTGCATTTTATCATCTCCCCAAAAGTGCGCATAAAAAAGTCTTGAGCTCCTTTATGGAGTCCAAGACTTTTGGTTTTTCATGATGTTTTTTCGACGCACAGGCCGCATGTGCGGATAGCGCGGACCTATCGCTTCGCTTCAACGCCTCGTTTTGCCATCTCTTCGGCAAGCAGCTCCGCAGCAAACCGGCAAAGCTCCGCACAGGGACGCTCTGCATAATACTGTGCAGTGCGGGCAGACGCAACCGCAGATTCTTCCACACCGTCAAGCCCCAGCAGATCACGGCAAAGCAAGCTGCCGTGCTGTGTCCGAAACGCTGCGCACAGCTTCCGGGTCAGCTCATAGGTTGCTGTCTTTGCTTCGTCTGCTGCCGGGTCGCTGTAACCAAACAGCAGCCCTGCGGCCATGCACATTCCGCTCACTGCACCGCAGATTTCTCGCTGGCGGCCATAGCCTGCACCTAGCCCGGAGGCAAGGCGCAGTGCAGTTTCTTGAGGTAAACCGGTAGCCGGGCAAAAAGCGGCAAAGGTAGATTGGCAGCAGTTGTAGCCTTCGCAAAACAGCGCTTTCGCTCGCTCGCCGTATTCGCTCATCTTCCCTGCCTCCTTGGTTTAGTTGCTAAACATGGTCACAAAACCGGTGCGTGCCCACGGGTTGTTCTTGGCGGGCTGATATTTACCGAACACCACTGTCAGCTCGGTCACATCGCTCTGGGTATATTTAATCATTTCACGCACACGGGTCGTGTCGTCTTTGGTATAGAGCAGATAGCTAACGCCTTCTTTGCGCGCGCGGCCGGTGCGGCCGATGCGGTGCAGATAGTACTCGTTGCTCTGCGGAATATCATAGTTAAACACCACCTGCACGTCAGAAACGTCGATGCCGCGTGCTGCCACATCAGTGGCAACCAGCACATCAATGCCGCCGTCGCGAAAACGGTTCATGATTTTGTTGCGGTCATTTTGCGACATGTCACCGTTGAGTGCTTCTGCTTTGAAGTTCAGCTCAAGCAGCTGGTTGCAAAGTGCCTCGGTGGCGTATTTGGTGTTGCAAAATATCATCGCTTTTTTATAGTCGTTTTGCACCATCAAGCTGGTAAGGTCTGCAATTTTGTTGCGTCCGGTGGTCAGCAGGCTGTACTGCTCAATTTTGGGCTGGCTTTCCTGTACCGGCTCAATATTAATTTCCTGCGGATCTTTCTGGTACTTCCAGCTGATGTCCATAACCTCGCGCGAAATGGTGGCCGAGAACATATGCAGGTGCTTGCGTGCGGGCAGGTGATCGACGATTTTCATGACGTCTTTGTAAAAGCCCATATTCAGCATTTCGTCTGCTTCGTCCAGCACCACCGTGTGAATGCCGCGCACGTCCACGGTGCGGTGATCCATATGGTCTTGCATACGGCCGGGGGTGGCAACAATCACCTGCGCGCCCTCTTTCAGCGCGTTAATCTGCTTTGCAATCTGCTGGCCGCCGTAAACGGCAACAATGCGCAGCTGGGGTAAAAATTGAGCAAGGTTTACAAGCTCGTCCTTAATCTGGATGCAAAGCTCACGGGTAGGGCAAAGAACCAATGCCTGGGGATGAGGATTTTCAAGGTCTACCTGCTGGAGCACCGGAATGCCGAATGCACAGGTTTTGCCGGTGCCGGTCGGCGCTTTAGCGGTCAGGTCATGCCCTGCAAGAATCAGCGGAATTGCTTTTTCCTGCACCTCGGTCATCTCGATAAAGCCCATGGCCTCGGTGGCGCGTTTGATCTCTTCCCTTGCGGAAAGTTCGCTATATTTCATACTAAGTCCCTTTCTGAAACTGCTGGCTGCATCGTTTTGCGGCAAATTGCCCCGCAGCCTATCTTTATATCATCCTGCCGCCGGTGTTGTTTCATTTCTCAAACAGGCACGGGGCAGCATTTTGTATTGTTGTAATATTTTTCATTTTACCACACCGCAGTTTTGTTTGCAATTTCCTTTACATTCGCTTTGTTGCGTTGCTATAATAAAATTTAAATATATTTTATATTCTGGCATCAACCATTACATACCGAAAGGTGGACTGCAATATGATCAGTTTTGCAAATGATTACAGCGAGGGCGCCTGCCCCCAAATTTTAGAAGCACTGGGCAAAGAAAACCTGCTGCAAAACCCGGGCTACGGGCTGGACGCACACTGTGAGGCCGCAGCAGATATGATTCGCACCCTTTGCGCCGCGCCAAATGCGGACGTGCATTTCCTCGTGGGCGGCACACAAGTAAACTTTATTTCTATCGCTGCTTTTCTGCGCCCTCATCAGGCAGCGATTGCAGCAGACTGCGGACATATTGCCACCCATGAAACCGGCAGTGTAGAGGCAACCGGGCACAAGATATGCACCGTGCCGGGTGTTAACGGTAAGCTGACGCCAGAGCTGGTGCGCCAGGTTGTGGCGGGTCACCCGAACGAACATATGGTGCAGCCAAAACTCGTTTTTCTCTCCAGCCCCAGCGAGTTCGGTACCATCTATTCCAAAGCAGAGCTGACTGAGATGCGCAAGGTATGCGACGAGCTTGGCCTTTATCTTTATTTGGACGGCGCACGCCTCGCGGCGGGGCTTACCTGCTCTGCCTGCGATGTTACCCTTGCCGACATTGCAGCTGTGGCCGATGCCTTCTATATTGGCGGCACGAAAAACGGCCTGCTGATGGGCGAAGCACTGGTTATTTTGAACGATGCACTGAAAGCCGATTTCCGCTACCTGGAAAAACAGCGGGGCGCCATGCTGGCCAAAGGGTTTTTGCTGGGCATTCAATTTGAAACGGTGCTAAAAGATGGCCTTTATTTTGCACTTGCCAAAAATGCAAACGACCGTGCCGATGAGCTGCGCCGTGGCTTTGCCGCTCTCGGTGTGCCGATGCTGGTGGATTCTCCGACGAACCAGCTTTTCCCTGTTTTGCCCAAAACCGTTACTGCCAAATTGGCAGAGCACTATGTCTTTGAGCAATGGGAAGACGTGGACAGTGAGCGCGAAGCTGTGCGCTTTGTATGCAGCTGGGCAACCCCGGCAGAAAACACTGCTGCTTTGTTGGCAGACCTGAACACACTGATGGGCGCTTAAATTACCATCGGTGGTAAAAAACACCTTTACGCCGTGTGCTGTACCCCAGCCACGGTGTTTTTTTGGCCTTTTTTGCACCTGCGGCGAAATTTTGTCATAGACTGGCGCAGCAGCCGGAATAGCGTTTGCCCTAATGCGGCTCTTTCCGGATAGAACGCAAACTGATAAGAGAGGTGTTTTTTCATGATCGGCGTTTTTTCAGAGGACGCAAACGAGATCACCTATTTACTGAATAAAGTAAAACTGATTGAAAAAAAGCAATTCGGTGAGATGGTTCTTTACGTCGCAGTTCTCAACAATACCAAATTTGTAATTGCAGATTCTGGCTATTGCAAGGTCAATATTGGTGCGGCAGCCGCACTGGCACATTACCTTTATAAGCTGGATCACATCATCGGCGTGGGCGACTGCGGATGCCTGCGCAGCCGTGGTGCAAACCCGGGCGATGTCGCCATCGCCGAAACCAGCCGGCAGTATGATGTGGATTACTCTGCTATCGGCTATCAGCCTTCGCTGGTGGTTGGACTTTCGCAGCCGCAGTACCCAGCAGACGAAGCGCTGGTTGCGCTGGCACAAGAGCAAGCCACCGCGCTAGAAATTCCGTTCATCGTTTCCAACTTTGGCTCTGCCGACCGTTTTCTCGCCGACGGCGACGAATTTTATGGGCTGAGTCAGGAGTTCGGCTTTGACACGGTGGATACCGAAACCGGTGCCCTTGGCGAATTTGCTTTTATTAACTCGATTCCCTACGTCTACGTTAAAGGCGTTTCTAACTTTGGTGATGCCGATGCGCCCGCTATGTATGAAGAGTATCGTCATATGGCTTACGAAGTCGCTTGCAAAGTTGTATATCAAATGCTTAATGTGCTTACTGGCGGTGGCGGCGGGTGTACTTGCACCGGCGGCGACCCGATGAGCATCCCCATCAATATCAGCACTTATACAGAAATGACCAAAACGCAGATTTTCGAAATGCTTGCGGTCACCCCTATTGCGCGGCTTTGCGTTGCTGAAAACGGGCAGCCCTATGCCGTGCCGATGGCCTTCCGCATGAAAGTGCGCGGCAACAGCATTATGTTCTGCCTTTACTCTCGTGCAGGCGGGCGCAAAATGCAGTGCATCACGCAGAACAGCAAAGTTTGCCTTGAGTTTGACTGGATGACCGAAAACGGCGTACTCAGCGTTGTCGTCACCGGCAAAGCGAAGATTTGCCACGGCAACTTTACTGCAGCCTGCAATAAAGACCTCTCTGCTATCGAGGTCACTGCGGACTCTATTACGGGCAGAATCTATCCTCTCTGCTAACCTCCTTTTGGCAACCCCCAAACAGCAAAACGCCTTGTGCCTGCAAAGTGCACCGGGCATTTTGCTGTTGCCCAATAAAAACACCGCAACCTTTGCTTGGCTGCGGTGTAAACTTTATGCTTTTTCTCTCAATCAGGCTCGGTGTCCGTGGTGTCGATTATCATCTTTTCACAGTCCGGGCAATAGTAAGCTTTCAGCTCGCTCGTCATTCCGCAAAGCTTTTTGCCCTTAAATGCTTCCAGAAAGCCGCGTTCCAACTGTTCATCAGAAAACCATCTTAAGACACGGCCTCTGCTGTCAATAATGCCTTTTTGCATCTTGCCGTGGCAATATGGGCATTGCATCACAATTTTTCTCCTTTCCCGCGCAGAAAACTCTGTGCAGTACCGCTTTGCTTTTATGATACCGGAAAATTCAGAAAAAGCAAATTTCTATAATTACTTTTTCATGCTTTGCTCGTTTTTGCGCAGCAGCTGTTCGGTGACAATCTCCACCTGATCACCCAGCTCGTAATTGTCCACCAGCCTGCTGCCCTGTAAGCCTTCGTATTTTTTCTCGCCTTTAAAGACAAGCTTAAGAAGCACAGGCGTAACCATCGCGCAGAAGATAACCATAATAATCAGCGAGCCGAAATATTCTGGTTGCAGCATATTCAGTGCCATGCCTTTGTTGGCTACAATCAACGCCACTTCGCCGCGGCAAACCATCCCCATACCTATCTGTACCGACTGCCGGTTCGTAAACCCGCAGGCTCTTGCGCCAAGGCCGCAGCCAATGAGTTTTGATACCACGCTTACCAGCACCAACAGCAGGGTAAATAAAATCAGGCGCGGGGTTAAGGCAGGCAACGTCACTTTAAGGCCGATGTTCGCAAAAAAGATTGGGGTAAGAAAAAGGTAGGAAAGCGGGTTGAATTTGCTGGCGATATAGCTGCCTTTAGAGGTGGAAGCGATGACGACACCGGCGGCAAATGCGCCGATGATATCCGCCACCCCAAAAACACTTTCGGCCGCCCACGCCATAAACAGGCACAGTGCAAATGCCAAAACCGGGAAACGGTGCAAGTCGCGTTCGTTAACCCGCCGGGCATACCAGTCAAACACCTTGGCTGCTGCAACGCCCATGGCAGCCACAAAGATAAAGAACAGCAGCACCTTAATCAGCACCACCACAATGCTTACCTTTGCGCCGGAAAGGCTGGTGATAACGGTAAGGCAAAGCAAGCCTAAAATATCGTCGATGAGGGCAGCGGCAAGAATTGTATTGCCGACCTTGGTATTCAGCTTGCCGATTTCTTTGAGCGTTTCCACCGTGATGCTCACCGATGTAGCAGTCAGCACTGCACCCATAAACACATGGGTCAGCACCGATGTGCTCGGTTCAAAGCAGTACATCAGCAATGCACCGAGCCCGAGCGGTACCACTACGCCCACCAAAGCTACCACAAAACCCGCTTTTCCGGATTCTTTGAGGTCTTTGATAGAGGTTCCCATGCCGGCACTGAACATAATGACGATAACACCCAGCTCTGCCAGCATACTTAAAAAATCGCTTGGCTGCAATACTCCAAAACAGGCGGGGCCAAGCAACAGCCCGGCTAGCAGTGCCCCTACCACCTGTGGCAGCTGAAACTTGCCGGTAAGTAGGCTAAGCAGTTTTGTAGAAACTAAAATAAGGCAAAGGGTTAAAAGATAATCGTAGGACATATTTTCTTCTCTCTTTCCCGGTCAAGGCTCTGCAAAAAATGGTGCAATGCTAAAAAAGTGTTTTTGCAGGACATGCAAATCTCTCTCGGTGCCATCATAGCACCAAAAATCAATAAATGAAAATTATAAATATTTATGCTTTTATAAAAATGTGTTATAGTTGTGAAAAAGACAAAGGGGTGTGCCTATGTTAGATTTTCGGATTTATACCTTTCTCGAAGTTTGCAAAACGATGAGCTTTACCAAAGCCGCGGAGCAACTGCACATTACACAGCCCGCAGTTTCTCAACACATCCGCTCGCTGGAAGAGTATTACGGCAACAAGCTGTTTCGGTACGAAAAGCGCAGTCTTACGCTAACAGCTGCCGGGAGGCTACTGATGGTAAGGGCCACCGCAATGAAAAATGATGAGCAGCTCTTAGCAGAGCAGATGGTTGCCCTGCCCCAGCAGCATACAACGCTTTATTTTGGCGCAACTATGACCATTGCCGGGTATACCCTCGCACCTCAGCTTGCACAATTTTTAAAAAGCCACCCAGACGCCGAAATGCGAATGATTCTTGGCAATACACAAGATTTGATGTCAAAACTGCGCACAGGCGAAATTCATTTTGCACTGCTTGAGGGTTTTCATGATGCAGAGCTGTTCGATGCGATTCCCTACCGCACCGAGCCGCTGGTTGCCATCTGCAACCCACGCCACCAATTTGCCACCCCTCCGCACTCTATTCAAGACTTGCTCAAAGAGCATATTCTTATTCATGACCCAGGTAGTGGTGCCCATGAAATTTTGAAAAAGAACCTCGATGCGCATAATATTCAGCTTAAAGACTTTGCGCGTGTCACCGAAATCGGCAGTCTGCACGCTCTGGTAGAGCTGGTAAAAACAGACATCGGCATCGCTTTTTTATACCGGGTTGCTGCAAAACAGCAATTGCAAAGTGGAGAGCTCGTTGAGATTCCTTTGCGTGACTGCAACTTTTCTCACGACTTTTCTTTTGTTTGGAACCGCGGAAGCACTTATGCCCCGTTATACCGGCAAATTTGCAGCGAACTAAAATAAGAGAACAGATTCGTTTTTATTTACTGTAAAGCTTCGTGGTGCTTTTCAACAAGAATTTTTATGCATTTGATTTATCAATTCGCAAGCTTAAAATGCCTCATTTCTTGTTTTACTTCAAGTTTAAAATAACAATATTTATAGTTTCCTGAAGGTTTTCTCCAATAATAGCTGCTTTTCAAAAATTGCAATATTATTCATAATTTTCTTGCTTTTTGAAACATCATATGTATAATTATACGTATCAATCTATTGTTAAAAGGAGGCAGAAAATGGAAGGGCAAGATAAAGCAAAACTGTGGGGCGGGCGTTTTCGTAAGCAAGAAGATGACCTGATGGCGCAGTTTAATAATAATTTCGAGCAAACGAAATGGCTTTATGAGGCAGATATTCTGGGCAGTATTGCCCATGTTGCCATGCAAACGCAGGTTGGGTTACTAACGCAAGAAGAGGGCGCTGTGCTTATCAAAGCACTCGAAGCTCTTTTGGCTGAAATCCAGTCCGGCGAGCTAGCATTAGAGGGCGATTACGAAGATATCCATACCTTTGTAGAACTGCAATTAACCGCGCGGGTGGGCGAGGTAGGCAAAAAGCTGCACACTGCCCGCAGCCGCAACGATCAGTGCAATCTGGATATGAAGCTGTATGTGCGCCAGCAGGTAACAAAAACACTGGCACTGGCCGAACAGCTAAAGACCACTCTAAAAGCCGTGGCCGAAAAGCACCCCTGCATCATGCCTGGGTACACCCATTTGCAGCGCGCGCAGGTGATTACGTTTAAGGCGCACCTGATGGCCTATCACGGTATGCTGACACGCGATGGGCTGCGGCTGCAAAACGCGCTTGTGGTGATGGACGAGAACCCGCTTGGGTGCGGTGCACTGGCAGGTACCACCCATGCAATTAATCGACAAATTACCACCACATTGCTCGGCTTTGCCAAACCTTACGACAATTTTTTAGACGGTGTCTCGGACCGGGACTTTTGCTTGGAGGCAATGTCGGATTTTTCGATTTTAATGATGCATCTTTCGCGCCTGGCCGAAGAGCTGGTGCTTTGGACGAGCCAGGAGTTTGGCTTTGTGGAACTGGACGACCGTTATACCACCGGCTCAAGCATTATGCCGCAAAAGAAAAACTCTGACGGTGCCGAACTGATTCGCGGAAAAACAGGCAGAGTTTACGGCAACCTGTTTGCTCTTTTAACCGTAATGAAAGGACTGCCCCTGGCCTATAACAAAGACATGCAGGAAGACAAAGAAGCTTTTTACGACAGCGCCCAAACGGTGCAGGCGTGTTTGACGATTATGGAGCGAATGATTGCTACGCTTTCGGTAAACAGTGATAAAATGAAAGCCGCCGTAAAAAAAGGCTTTTTAAATGCCACCGAAGTTGCCGATTACTTAGTCGCTCAGGGAATGCCCTTTCGTGATGCACACACTACCGTGGGTCAGCTTGTGATTTATTGTGAAGACCGCGGTATTGCAATTGAGGATCTTTCCGAATCGGAGCTTGCCTCTTTTTCTGAGCTGCTTGGTCCCGACCTGTATGCCTACATTGATTACGATAATATTTTGCAAAAAGGCATTAAGTGCGAGATGCTGTAGCACTTTGGTGTAAATCTTTTTGATAATCCAACTTATCGATTGACGGATACCCGTTTGGCGTTTCAGCGTTTCTCGCCATTACAAAAAATAAAAGCCCTCCGTTTTTGCCTTCAGACTGGGCAAAAACGGAGGGCTTGTTTTTATTTTTATAATAGCAAGAAAGCACTTTTACAGCTTGCCGCTTTGCAGCTAGCGGTGATTTTCTCTTTCCTGCTGTTTTGCATGGTGTGGGCCAAGATGTACAGAAGGCTTTTCGCCCTCATATCGCGCAAAATGACGCCTTATCACAACCACCGAAATCAGCACACAGCCGATGGTGTAAGAAGGAGTAGCAAGCCATAACGCAACCGTAGCGCCAAACAGAGTAAACGTGATAACCGAGCGGTAAAAATGCGGATCGATAACCGCCACCAAAGAAAAAAACAAATAATAGATTGCAAGGATAAGAGCCGGGGTTAACTCCGGCAGCAGACCCAGCAACGCGCCAAAAGACACGGCAATGGCCTTGCCGCCCCCACGCAACCCATAATAAAGCGGATATGCGTGCCCCAACACCGGCGCAGCAAGCACCAAGCCAAACCACGGGCTATCCGGCGTCAGGCGCTGGACGGCAATGGCCACCGGCAAAAAACCTTTCAGTAAATCCAATGCGACGCACACCGCACCAGGTAATGGCCCTGCATATCGAAAGACGTTTGCGGCTCCTGGGTTATGGTCTTTTCCCCGTGCGCAGATGTCGATGCCGCAAAACACTTTAGGGATTTCGTACGAGTACAATACACTGCCGGAAAGATACCCCGCCAATGCATACAGCAGATAGCTCATATTCGCTCCTCCCCTGCCAGCTTGCAGAGCAGAGCGGTGCAAGCTGCCGCTGCATTTGGCTTTGCATTACGTTGCTGTGCAGCTTTCATCTGCTCACGCAGGTCGCACTGATGCAGGAGCCTGCGCCCGGCCGCAATCTGCTCGCTTGCATCTGCACCGGTCAGCGAAAGGCCTCGACTGCAAAAAAAGCGCAAATTGGCCGTTTCGCACCCGGGAATGGGAGCAGTATGGATAATTGGTACCCTTTTGCAAAGCGCCTCGGTAGAAGTAAGCCCGCCCGGCTTGGTAAAAAGCAGATCTGCCGCATCCAAGTAAAGCGGAACCTGATAAGTGTATCCTACCGGATGCAGCGTAGGTATTTGCTCCGCTTCCTGTCGCATCTGGTCCAGCAAACGCCCATCCCGTCCACAGAGTACGGCTATCTGGGTACCGCGCAACCCGGCAGCTGCAAGCCTTGCAAACTGCCGCATTTCTCCAAATGCCATGCTTCCGCCCATCACTACCGCAAGCGCGTCTGCTGGTAAAAATCCTAATGCAGCCTTTGCCGCTGCGGCACTTTTGGGCGATGTATAGGCCGGGTCAACCGGAATCCCAATAGGATACAACTTTTCCCGTGGAATTCCTTTTTGCACAAACTCGGGGATTAGGTCTTCATGCCCCACTACATACGCATCGCAGCGCGTTTCTTCCCAAAATGGAATACACGTATAGTCGGTAGCAATCGCCACCGTTTTTTGGCGCAGCAGCCCTTGCCTTTTCATATAGGTCAGCAGTTCTGCACCATACAAATGGGTAGTGGCAATAACGTCACAATCGTGCCTTGCAGGTAATTTTGCAAGCATTTTTTCAGCCCGCTGTTCGCATAATAAACAGGGGATTTTCGGTTAGGGGCGCTGATTGCATCGCCCAGATGGTAAGCAGCGCCAAATAAATCCGGCGTGTATTTTGCAGCATGAATATAAAGGTCTCCTACCACCCGCGAAACCCGTGCACTTTTCAGCCGCATCATGTCCACCAGCACAGCCTGGTGGCCCTCTTTTAAAAGCTGAGCGCGCAGTGCTTTCGCTGCCGTGTTGTGCCCCTCGCCGGTGTTACAAGATAAGATTAAAACCTTCATCAGTTTCCCTGCTCTCTTCACGAGATCTTCTTTCTTTTATTGTACCACCGGTCATTTTTGCTCACAATGGACAGCCGCGGCACATTGTCCAAACAGCTGACCACCGCACTTTACTAGCCTGCATCGTTGGTGTTTGCCCATATGTCTTTGCCGTCTTTTTTGTGATAAACTACTTTACCGTTCATCACAGTGGCAAGCACCTGCGTTTTAATCTCCAGTGGATCGCCGTCTGTAATAATAAAATCGGCATCTTTACCTGGTTTTAAACTGCCCAAACGGTTTTCCAGCCTGCAAATGCGGGCCGCATTGATTGTAATCGCCCTCAGCGCCGCCTCGTGGCCCATCCCCTCTTTTGCCGCAAGCGCTGCACAGATAGGCAGATATTGCAACCGGGTTACCGGGTGGTCTGTAGTCAGCGCTACCAGCACCCCGGCTTTGTCTAGAACTCCTGCTGTTTTAAAATCAGCCTCCTCCACCTCTATTTTGCTGCGAGAAGCCAGTGAAGGCCCCACAATGGCAGGAAACCCACTTTCGGCAATCTCCTGCACAATCAAATGCCCCTCGGTACAATGGTCGAGCGTTAGCCCTAAGTGAAACTCTTTGGCAATGCGAATCGCAGTTAAAACATCATCTGCGCGATGTACATGCGCTTTCAGCGGAATTTGTCCTTCAAACACAGGACGATAGCACTCCAGTTTAAAGTCAGGCTCGCCTTCTCCTTTTGTCTGGCTTTCTAAATATCGCTGCGCGCGAAACAGTTCTTCTCTCAGCAGCGCTGCAATCCCCATGCGGGTCATGGGGGCCTTTCCGCTGCCGCCGTAATCCTTTTTGGGGTTCTCGCCAAAAGCAATTTTCATGGCTGCCGGGGCGAGCAGCGTCATCTTTTCAACGCTGCGTCCGTCTGTTTTGATAAAAGCAAACTGCCCGCCTACCACATTAGAGCTGCCCGGCCCCACCATAACCCCTGTAATACCCGCTGCTACCGCATTATGGAAAGCGCTGTCCATTGGGTTAATGGCATCGAGCGCCCGCAAACTAGGCGCAAGGGGATTCGTTTTTTCGTTGCAATCGTCTCCCACGCTTCCTATTTTGTCTTCTGAAATGCCAATGTGGCTGTGCGAATCAATAAAGCCGGGATAAATTTCAAGGCCGATTGCATCCCATACCTCTGCACCTTCCGGTACCGGTAGGTTTGGGGCTATTTTTACAATTTTGCCGTCTACTGCCAGTAAATCTGCTTTTAATGTACCTGTGGGCTCCATTGTATGGATGTTGCCGCTTTTTACAAAAAGCATCTTCTACTCCTCATCGCTACATATTTATTCTTTTTCCGGGAATATTGTAAACGGATCGTTTCAAACTATCCATAAGTCAACCAACCAAATTTTATTTTGAAGGAGTGTCTTTTAAATGTACAATTCTAACAATCGCAACAGCCAGAACAGCCAGAACAGCAAAAACTGCCAGAATAGCCAGAACAAACAACCGAACCAATACAGCAGCGAGAGTGAGAACAAACACCCCAACCAGTACAGCAACCAGAGCGAGAACAAGCATCCCAACCAGTACAGCAGCGAGAGTGAAAACAAACACCCGAACCAGTACAGCAACGAGACGGACGAGCACAAACACCCGAACCAGTACACTCGCTAAAACTAAATTTGTTTGTATAAAAGCCAGAAGCGGAGTCCTCGAACTTTATCGGGTACTCCGCTTCTGGTTTATTTTTTGCATCAGTATAGCCGTTGCGGCTACAATTGCTTTGCTTTATTTAAATGTATTTAATATCTGTGCCATTTCTCCTAACGAATCATATACCGCATCGGGGATTATTTCAGCACTCTCAAGCTGCTCCTTGCGGGTTTCGCCCGTTAACACCAGCACTCCTCGGGCGCCATTATTTACTCCGGTGGCAACGTCGGTATAAAGCCGGTCGCCTACAAAAGTAATTTGGTCTCGAGAGCAATCTGTTTGGTCTAAAATCATCTCTACCGTTTCTGCAAATGGCTTTCCGAGGTAGGTTGGCTTTTTGTCGGTTGAAAGTGTGATTGCCGCACAAAAACTGCCGCAGTCAGGAATGAACCCATTTTCCGTAGGGCAGTTAATGTCTAAATGGGTTGCCAAAAACAACGCACCATTGCGGATATAGGTGCAAGCATTAGAAAGCTTTTGATAGGTAAGCGTTGTATCAAAAGCCACTACTACAATATCGGGTTGTTCCTGAATAAGCCGAATTCCCGCTTGACGAAAGCTTTCTTCTAAAGGTGGAGTTCCAACCAAGTAAACTGTTTTCTCTGGGTAATGGCTGCGCAGATATCTAATCGTCACATCGCCACTCGTCATAATTTGGCTGCGTGAAATAGGGCACCCCATCTTGGCCAGTTTGTTTATATAATCTTCGGGCGCACGAGAAGAGTTATTGGTAAAAAATAGATAGTGTTTTTCTGCTTTTTGGGTGGCTTTCAAAAAATCTGCTGCCCCCGGCAGAATCGTCTCGCCCAAATAAAAAGTACCGTCCATATCCAGCACAAAAAGCCGGGTATCGCGTAACAATTGCTCTCGGTCCAATCCGCTTCCTCTTTTCTTTTACTTGGTGCTAAAGCTCTTCCATATAACGCACATAATCTTGCGTGCGCAATTGGTTTAGCAATTCCATTCTGCCGCGGGCATCTTCCATCTCCAGGGTCGCCACGGCGTTTGGTCCTTCTCCTTTTATTTTGCTTTTCCCTATTTCGAAATTCACCACTTTTATTTTCAACTTTCGCATTTCACCAATAAATGTACTTACCCCTTTGTTGCTATCAAATTCTATGTAAGCATCAAACACTTTGGAGCGTTTATGAATTTCTTCATCCACCCAACTCAGCACTTTCAACGTAAAGATCACAAGCAAAAGCGTTACTAGGGCACCATCTACAAACCCAATGCCTACCGCAAGGCCCAAACAAGCGCAGGTCCATAAGCTGGCCGCGGTAGTAAGCCCTCTCACTTGGTTGCGCCCGGTGACGATAATGGTACCCACACCCAAAAAGCCAACACCGCTAATAACTTGTGCTGGCAACCGATCAATATAATTGCTGCCGTTTGTCGTCATGTAAATGAACTGACCGGTTAGCATTACAAGGGCTGAGCCCAAACAAACCAGCGTGTGTGTTTTGATGCCGGCCCCGCGGCGCTTCATGCCACGGTCCAAGCCAACAACGATTCCGATAATCAGCGCGCTCACCATACGAATTATAATCGCACCGGTGCACCATGAAGCACAATAATCTGAAATCTGCTTCCAAAGTGTCATTGGGATTTCCTCCTATTCGTTTCAGTGGCACCAATCTGCCATGCTTGTAGCGTACTGGTACCTGGATTATCTTTTTATTAAAGTTCAGTTAAAGCAATATCGAATAAAGTCCGTAAGCTGAGCGGTATGCGGCGCACTGGCTGGCACCAGCAAATAGTAGGTATCGGTAATGGCTGGGTCCTGGTCCACCCCAATGCCTGCCACGAAACGGCTTTGTGTCATATCCAGCGCCAGGCAAACAGTCTTGCCATCTTTAAAGGTGGGAACCAAACTATTTTGTAATGCTTTTTTCAAATCGTCCGGCAATATTTCATTTAGGTCTTTGAGCGGGATCAACTCTTGATAATGCTGCATCACTTCACTGCTCGTTACAATAAAATCCAGCTCGTGCGTTGCCATGTACGCGATAATTTTGCCATTGCTTGCAGCAGTATAATCGCTGGCCTTTCCCCCAAGATCAATATAGAGAGAATCATCAAAAACTACACTTTGATTCTTTTGTAGGGATAAGGTCGTTTGATAATCTTTTTGCAGTTCTTCCGCCGAAAAAAGATTCCATTCGTCATTTGTAAAAAAGCCTTGCAATACTACTTCTTTTTGGCTTTGTGCAACCATATCCCCAATGTAAAAGCCGACACATATAAGCACTATCAGCCCAATCAGCCAACCGCGGTAATAGTGCAGCAGATAGCCGACCCGTTTTTTCCAGGAAAGCGCGCGAAGCTTTTCTTTTTCTTGTTGATACCAGCTTTTGAACCTATTTTCGGTTGTTATCATGCGGTTGCTCCGTTCTTTTTCTTTTCTGTAGGCAATGTTCTTTGCATAAAATTAGAAAACATTTCCTTTTTTGTTCTTTCCGACTATAATAAGCAAAAGAGCATTAAGTGACTCTTGGTTTATCCTCAAAAGGAGATGTCGCAAATGATTCCCCTGTTTAATCCGGAAAATAAATTTTGGAGCTTCATTGGCAAATTGGCGGATCTGGTTTGTCTTAGTCTTTTATGGGTATGTACCAGTCTTCCTGTTTTTACCATAGGTGCTACAATAACAGCATTTTACAACTTTACAATTCATCAAGTCAACGATACGGAAAGCACGGTTTGGCATGGTTTCTTTACAGCTTTTCGCAAATGTTTTAAAAAGGCGACCTGCCTGTGGGGCATCCAACTAATTGGTACAGCTTTTTTGGTTTGCGACTTTTGGCTCGCTTGGCAATATTACCTTTCTCATAACGAAGGTTTTGGCGCCTTACTGATTCTCAGCGTAATTTGCTGTGTGTCTTTTATCTTTTTCAGCTGCTTTTTTTATACTTATCCATTGCTTGCAATCTTTGATTTTCCGCTTAAAAAGCTTTTGTCCCACTCTTTTATCATGGCAATGGGCAACCTGCCCGTTACAATTACGCTTTGGGTATGCTGGGGATTATGCAGTGTGGGTATTTATTACCTAAGCGGAGTATTCTTTGTATGGATTGGACTGGCTATTTTTATTTCTTCCTATTTTCTTTTCGGCGTATTCAAAAAATATACCGGCGAGCTTACAGAAGAGCAAACCTTGCATGCGAGGCGTAAAAAACGCTGCAAAGAACAAGAGGTTATCTGATTTGTACAAAAAGCGACAGCCTGCTCTCGATGGGCGTAGGCTGCCGCTTTTTTGGGGTGTGTTGCTTTTTGGAGAAAAGCCAAATATCATTCAGAGAAATCTCGCGTGCAAAGAGTCACTCCAAAATATTTGTGGTAATAAAATCGACCCCCATGTCTACCAAAGCATTGCCTTCCGCTTCGGTGTTCACCGTCCAGCAATTTACTTGCAACCCGGCACTATGCACCTCACGCACAATTTCTGGCGTCAGCGCACTGTGGCGAATATCTAGGTCGAGATGATATTTTTTCAAGGTGTTTATAGAGCCGGATTCCCAACTGTTTAACAGGTATTGCGCGGCTTGTTCGGGGTAACGGCGGCGCAATGCGACCAGATTTTTCAGCTGGAACGAAATAAAGATGACATGCTCAAGATATTGCAGCTTATCAACCTCTGCTACAATTTTATAAATATCTGACGCTTTCAATTCGTTCTTTAGCTCCAGGACACAATCTTTTTGATATTTTTTGCAGATATTAACGTACTCGGCCAAGGTAGGGAGGCGCAAGTCGGCCCGCCCACGTGTACCATCCGTATCCATTAATTGCAACTGTCGCAGTGTTTGAAAGGTGGTTTGTTCTATAATAAGGCTGTCACCGCCTACTCGGGCGGTGTCATCGTCGTGACAAATAATAAACTGGCCGTCCACTGTACGGTGTACGTCTGTTTCTATTGCATAATATCCTGCATGATTACCTGCCGCTACAAAAGCTGAGCAGGTATTTTCTTTTTCTAAGCCACTTAACCCTCGGTGCGCGACCATCTTTACCTGCTTGCGATTAATTTTAATCGTATCCATTTTGCCGCATTCTTTCCTTCTCTGATTTGGCGGACAGCGCGATTTTTGTCGCTTTGCCGACCGAGAATTTAACAAGAGTTTAACACTGCCTCGGCCAGTTTTCAATGCTTCGATTTACAGTAGCGCAATAGTGTTATAGTTTTTGGTGTTCTGCACAATTAGATGGACGATTTTAACTCGCACCTTTCAAAATGTTGCGTATTTTTGGAACAAAATCATTATTGAAACCAGATATTGTAAAATTATTCCAATAAAGCTATACTGTGGATATCAAATTTTAAACAATGTGTCAAATTTATCACAATCTTTTACTTGCATGCAGATTCCGGTTTTCCTCAAAAAAGTAACCAAGATGCTGGAGATATTAGCAATCCCCGCATTTTAGATTAGCACAGCTTTAAATTGGAAAAGGAGTAAAAACATGAAAAAGAGTTTTCTGCGCAACTACAAGTCAGTAGCCTGCGTCGCGATGGCAGCAAGCTTGTTGCTGACCGCATGCAGCGGGTCTACTGGCGCCCCCGCTTCTCCCGCTTCCTCTGCAGCTTCGGTAGCCTCTTCGGCAGCAGGCGGCGACTACGCCGTTACCGAGCCCATCAAAATCGTCTGGTGGCATGCACTCGAGTCTCAGTACGACGAGCTGGTTGCATCTGTTGTGGATGATTTCAACAAGTCGCAAGACATGATTACTGTGGAAGCGCAGTACATCGGCAAGTACAAAGATGTCAACGAGGCCCTTGTGGCTGCAAACGCCGCTGGCTCCGGGTTGCCTGGTGTAGTGGTTGCCAATACCGACTATGTTGCCTCTTACGGCGAATCCGGCCTGTTTGAAAACCTGGATCCATATATTAAAGGCACCGGCTATGACGCAAACGATTTTGCTGAAGGCTTGCTGAGAAGTGCACAGTATGATGGCAAACAGGTTTCTCTGCCCTTCCTGCATTCTACACAGGTAATTTACTATAACAAAGATATGGCGAAAGAAAGAGGTCTCACCATCCCCGATAAAATCACCGATTTTGGTGCTTTCCTTGAATCCGCCACCCAGAAAGCAGCCGATGGTTCTACCTCTGTTTACGGCACAGTGTTCCCCGGTTGGGACCAATGGTATTTTGAAACGCTGTACCTCAACGAAGGCGTTAATATCATCAATGAGGATAATACCTGCGATTTGAATGGCGATGCAGCGCTGAAAGTAACCCAGCAACTGCAGGATTGGTGCAATGAGGGCGTTGCCTACTGGGCTTCCGGCGAAGATGCTTCGGCTGTGATGCGTCAGAATTTCTATGACGGCAAATGCTTCTCTGTTCTGCACACCTCTTCTCTCTATAATAACTATGTAGATAACTGCTCGTTTGAAGTTGGTATGGCATGGTACCCCGCTGGCTCTACCGGAGATAAAAATTCCGAGGTTGGCGGCTGTGTACTCGGCATTCCTTCCAAAAATGATCAGGCAACCAAAAATGCAGCTTGGGTCTTCTTGCAGTACCTGTGCGGCAAAGAAGTCAACATGAAATGGGCCGAAGGCACCGGCTACCTGCCCACCCGTAAATCCGTACTCGAAACACAGGAAGGCAAAGACTTCCTGACGCAGAAACCCGAGTTCCAGTGCATCTTTGACAATCTGAACCTGGTGAATCCGCGCATTCAGAGCGGCGCATGGAGTGAACTCGCTACCACCTGGAAGAACTACATGGATCAGATTATGCTTGAGAAATCTGACGTCACAAAGAGTTCCAACGATATGGTAGTCGAGATTGACGAAATTTTGGCTGACCATTCTTAAAGCGTAACTATACTACCGTAGAATTACCCTTTTGGGGAAAGGATTTGAAACCATGGCAAATACATCTTCTACGGCAGTTCTTGCAGAGCGAGCACCCGCTTCTTCACCAAAGAAGAAGCGGGGCCTTTCCGCAAGGACCCGCTCTAAAATTGGAGATTTTATGTTTGTTGTGCCGGCATTGGTTTTGCTGGCTGTTTTTACTTATTACCCTATCTGCAAGCTATTTCAGATTAGTCTCACCGACTGGAATCTACTCAACGATACCTGGAAGTTTGTAGGGTTAAAAAACTGGATTTGGCTATTTACCGGCACCGGCGCAAAATATCTATGGAACTCACTAAAAATCACTTTCTTATATTCTCTCGGTGAGCTTACGGTCACTATTGTGGGCGGTATGCTTTTTGCCCTGCTGTTTAACCGCATGTCCCGCTCGTTCAGTTTGATGCGGGCTATCGTGTTCATGCCGAAATACGTGGCGATGTCTTCTGCCGCGGTTGTTTTTTTATGGATATTGAATACCGATTCGGGCGTTTTAAATTATCTGATTAAAAGTGTAGGGCTACAGCCTGTAGATTGGCTGAACCAAAAAAGCACCGCACTGATTTCTATTCTTATGCTTACGGGCTGGCGCGTCATCGGCTACGGCATGATGATTTACCTCTCCGCTATGATAGGAATTTCTAAGGATTATTACGAAGCATCTTCACTGGATGGTGCCAACGGACGGCAGCAGTTCTTCCGCATTACGCTGCCATTGCTTTCGCCCACCACCTTGTTTTTGCTTGTCACCACATTCCTTTCTTCTATGAAAGTCTTCCAGTCTGTGGATATTTTGACTTCTGGCGGGCCTTCGCGGTCTACCGAAGTATTCGTTTACTTAATTTACCGATATGCAATGGTAGATTTCCGTATGGACCGGGCTGCTACTTCTGCTGTGATGTTCTTCCTGATTCTTCTCACCATCACGATAGCAACCATGAAGTATTCTAACAACAAAGTAACCTATGACTCCTAAGCGAAAGGACACGTTTATGAAGAAAGAAAAAACTATAGACCACAATCCACGCAAACCGCACAATGCGTGGTACTATATGCAATGGGTGGTGGCTATTCTGGTCACGCTGATCATGCTGTTCCCTATTTATTGGATGATTGCCACCTCTTTAAAATCCGCACAGGAAGTTCAGCTGGTTATCCCCACCCTGTTTCCTCATAGCTTTCACCCTGAAAACTATTCTTATGTGCTAAAGCGTGCCAACTTTTTCAAGTATTACTGGAATACCATCGTGATGACTGCGGGCATTTTGTTTTTACAGGTAACCACCGGCATTTTGGCAGCTTACGGGTTTGCACGCGGCGACTTTAAAGGCCGAAACGTAATGTTTTATTTGGTGCTGGGCGCATTGATGATTCCTCTACAGGTCACTTTTATTCCCATCTATATCATGTGTTCTAACTGGGGACTTTGCGATACCTTTTTAGGGCTGATTTTGCCAGAGGCTGTTTCTGCATATTATATTTTCATGCTCCGCAACACGTTTCTTTCGATCGACCCCAGCTACACCGATGCCGGACGTATTGATGGTTTAGGACGGCTGGGCTGCATCACACATGTGCTGGTACCCATGAGCAAAGCGACAATCTTTACCGTGACGCTCGTTACCTTTACAAATGGGTGGAATGCTTATTTTTGGCCCAAAATTATTGCCAAAAATGAAGTGCGCCGCGTACTTACAGTAGGCCTTGCACAGCTAAAAAATACTTTTGCCGGGCAATCGGTTTCTAACTATCACCAAATTATGGCTGGCGCTGTGCTCGCTATTTTGCCGGTGGTAATTCTGTTTTTGATTTTCCAAAAATATATGATGACCGGCTATTCCAAGGCTGCAATGAAGTAAAAAATGGCGGCTGAATTCAGCCGCCATTTTACTTTTTAAACCTAATTTGCTATGGGCGTACTAGTGTCGATTACGATTCCGGTAAAATCCTGAAAATACTCTGGTACATTAGTTACCACAATATCGATTTCTTTGAGTGCCAAAACGCTGCATCCGGCATATTTGTCGACCTGAGTATTGTCGCACAACAACACCATTTTTTGCGCGCAATGTTTTGCCGCGTCAATTACCTGCATTGTGTTAAAATCATAATAAGTAAGCATTTTCTGCGGTGTTAATGCATCGCAGGATAAAAAGACCAAATCATACTGAAATTTGGATGCAAATTCTGCTGCCAGCCGCCCGGTAAAGGAATCTTGTGCGGCAAGATAGGTACCGCTGGTACAAAAAATTTGCACCCCTTTGCCACAAAGCGAATTGGCAATTTGGGCACTATCGGTTACCACGCGCAAGTTGGGTCGATTCTCCAGTGGCGGTACCATAGAAAGCGGCAGCGACGCAGATAAAAAAATAGTGCTTTTTTGCGGAATTAAATTTTCCGCACGGGCACCCAGCGCATTTTCAACCGGCAGTATACCTGATATTTCACCCATCAAATCGTTCTTTTTCATCTCGGTAACTGCCACAGCCCCGCCCGAAGTGCGTGCAATCAGCCCACGTTTTGCAAGTTCCGCCAAATCTCGGCGCACGGTAGATGGGCTAATGTAAAGCTCATTCGCCAAATCTTCAATGGTAACTACACGTTTTTGTTCAATCAGAGAAAGTGTGCCGATCAGACGTTCTTCTTTATACATTATTTAAGCCCTCCCGTTTTAACCCTCAGCACGGTTGCTGTGGTATTGTCCGGGCGTTCCGGGTCGTCTGTAACAATGTACCGAAAGTCATTGATATGTGCCAGATTATAAACACGGTGCTGACCTATTTTGGAGGAATCGCAAAGCAGCACCCCGCATTGTGCCCGTTCTAATGCGGCCTTGCGCATAGAGGCTGCTTCTACGGTTGTTTCTGCTGCGTACCCTTGTGGCGTAATGACGACAGGAGAAAAAAACGCATAGTCAAAATTGTACTCCTGTACCGCCTGTTCTGCCAGCGGCCCCATAAAGGCATGAGACCGTTCTGACATTTGCCCGCCGATTAAATAAACAGGAATTGAGCTGCCGCGCAAGCGAGCCACCACCATAAGGCTATTGGTGACCACCACCACATTCGGGACGCGATAAAGGTAGTTGGCCATATTTAAAACGGTAGAGGAAGAGTCAAGAAAAATCACACTGTTACTTTTAATTAGTTTTACGGCATCTTTTGCGATAGCTACCTTTGCCTGGGCATTTACCCCGGTGCGAAAGCTGACAGAGGTATCCGTACGCATTTCTGATGCCGGAATGACGCCGTTTTTGCTGCGTACAACCAATTCACGGCGTACCAGCTCGTCCAAATCTCTGCGCAAGGTAGAGGTGCTAATGGCAAGTTTCGCCGCTAACTGTGAAACCGTAAGGTACTTGCTTTCTTGCAATGCCCCCAGTATCTGGCGCAAGCGCTTTTCTTTCAACCCAGTTCCTTCTCTCCGCAATTTTATAAATGTGAAATTTTGGTTCAATGGTAGCAGAAAGCAGTTTTATTTGTCAAGCAAAAAAACGTTCCTTTAATAGAAAGGATTATGTATGAACTATATTATAAAAGATGCACCTCAGTATAAGGCAAACCTGCACTCGCACAGCACAATTTCTGACGGCAAATTAGCACCCGAAGCTTTGGCTGCCGCCTACCGTGAGCACGGCTATTCGGTGCTCGTTATTACAGACCACGAAGCCCCTTGGGACCATAGCGCACTTGCGACCCCTGATTTTTTATTGCTCACCGGGTACGAGGCTTATATTCGCCCTTCTGCGGAGGGCGTTTTTGACCCTTACGGGCCAGAAATTCATTTAAACCTGCTTGCCAAAGAGCCGCACAACACAACTTTCATCTGTTATGATTCTGCTTTTTGCAAATATTTAAGCTCTGCGCAAGCAGCCGCCTACCCCCAAGCAGGCCAACAAGGCTCCCGTAAGTATACGCGCGAATACATTCAATACTTTATTGATACTGCGCGAGCAAACGGTTATTTAGTTACTTATAACCACCCTTGCTGGTCGATGGAAGATATCGCGGACATCTTAGCATACGAAGGTTGTTTCAGCCTCGAAATTTTCAATACCAGTTCGCAGCGTATCAGTGGCCACGAAGCCAATGGGGCGCTATATGATATGTTGCTGCGAAGAAACAAGTTTTGGTACTGCCATGGCAGTGATGACAATCATAACAAGCACCCTTTTAAAGATTTATTGTCAGACTCCTTTGGGGCCTGGACAATGATTCTTGCAAAAGAGCTTACTTATCCTGCGATAATCGAGGCACTCGAATCCGGAAGTTTTTATGCCTCGACCGGTCCGGCTATTACTGCACTTGAGATTTGTGGCCAAAAAGCACATCTGGAGTGCTCGCCCGCCGCACGGGTAGTCATGCATCAAAGCTTAAAGCGCACCAAGTCCTGTTATGATGTGGGAGGCGGACTGATTACCAGTGCAGACTTTGAAATTCCTACCGATGCCGCCTATGTTTATTTTTCCGTGTTCTCTACAAACGGTCAAGAAGCACATACCCGAGCCTATCGACAAGAAGAATTTTCGGTTTTAGAGTAAACCACAGGAAAGGACGATACCATGTTATCTCATAATTTAAAAAAGGCAATTAGCCTGTGCGCGGCAGTTGCCAGTGTTTTGTTTTTGTCGGCCTGTACCAGTGCTACCTCAAGCACGCCCCCAAGCAGCCTTTCCACCGTCTCATCTGCTGTTTCGGACGCTAATTCTTGGCGTATGACACAGCAATCCACAGTACGAAAAAAGTCTTACGAGAAAGTTTCTGCTTATCAGGATTTTCTTGCTTTGGCCTCTCCTTGCGGGATAATTCCCGGATTGAAAGAAGGTCTGGTGCCGCAAGGGATGGATTTTTCCGAGTCTGATGGTCGGTTATACATTTCGGGTTATTATATCGCCGATCTTCCCTCGGCCCTTGTGGTGCTAGACAGTGCCGATAACACTTTTATTGCGGAGTATAATCTCTATAATCCTGACGGAACTCCTTTTGTCAGCCATGTAGGCGGCGTTGCCGTTACTGATACGACGCTTTATGTTTCCGCAGCACTGGATAATGACGGCAGTTACAGCATTGCGGCTATTCCTTTAAGCGAGCTTGCAAAAGAAGGCAGCCACGATTTGGTGGTACAGCAAAAAATAACGGTTCCTGTTTCGCCCTCGTTTTTAAATTATTCGCAAGGCATTTTGTGGCTGGGTAATTTTTATCATCCATCTCAAGAGTACGGGCTGCCGACGCTGCTCAATCAAACGACCACGAGTGCCGATGGTGATTATGGGTGCTATATTCTCGGCTACCGGCTAGACGCCAGCCAAGCATTACCCAAAGCAAGCGATGCCGCTTATCCAATTCCCGATTTTATCCTCGCAGCACCAGACCGCATTCAAGGTATGACCATGGCAGATGACCAAACCGTTTGGCTCAGCCAGTCTTACGGCCGCAAATCTGATGCCACTTTGCTGGCGTATGACGTTGCGCTGACCGAAGCACCCGATACTACTTTAGAGCTAGGGGGCAACAGCATACCTGCTTTCGTCTTGGATTCTTCTTGTAAAAAAGCCGAACTTACAGCGATGCCCATGACCGAAGCTCTCGCCAGTGGGCCCGACGGCCATATCTGGGTTTTGTTTGAATCCGGTGCCACCAAATACAGTGACGGAAAAAACCGTACGGACTGCGTCTGGAGCCTGAATCCACAGCAATAATCATGCAATCGTATCAACCGCATCTTTCGCAATCTTCTCCAACAAAAAGCAAAGGTACCCGTAATAAAACGGGGCCTTTGCTTTTTGTTTGCCCTTTTTTATAGTCAGGGAGGTCTTCCACCTCTCTTTATACCGTCTTAATGGCCCAGCTTGCACATTAACACCAACTTTAGAAGCCTCGTGCTATGCTTACAACAGCTCAAAAACGAGGAGGGTTACCATGCAAGTTTTGATCGTACTAATTGGCATTGCAGCAATTGCTCTGCTTGCTTATTATCTGAATGTGCTCATGCGCGGGGATAAAAACTAGCAAGACACGCGCACTTTTTACGCTCGGCCACACAGATGCCGCGCGGTATGCTTTGTTATTGTAGCTTTGTTTTGTCGTTTTGGCAGATTTAGGAGGATTCACAATGATGCTGCAAACTATATTTCCCTATCTATGTTACCTTGCGGTATTGCTTGTACTTGCGGTACCGCTGGGGCGTTATATCAAAAAGGTGATGTTTGGAGAAAAAACATTCCTTTCCCCTTTGCTTGGCCCCTGCGAAAATTTCATTTATAAGCTCAGCGGTGTTTGCAAAGAGGAACAGATGGACTTTAAAAAGTATACGGCTTCGGTGCTGCTGTTTTCGGGCATCGGGTTCGTTTTTTTATTTCTGCTGCAGCTTTTGCAGGGCTTTTTACCCGGCAATCCGCAAGGGATTGGTAGCCCCAGCTGGCACCTTGCCTTTAACACTACCGCAAGTTTTGTAACCAATACCAACTGGCAGGCGTATTCCGGTGAGTCTACGCTTAGCTACCTTACCCAGGCGCTGGGCTTAACGGTGCAAAACTTTGTTTCTGCCGCCACCGGTATCGCGGTGCTGTTTGCGCTGATTCGCGGCTTCAACCAAGTCAAAGAAAAACATCTCGGCAATTTCTGGGTAGATTTGACCCGCATTGTGGTACATATTCTTTTGCCGCTAAACCTTGTACTTGCGGTTGCGCTGGCGGGTGGCGGCGTGGTGCAAAACTTTAAAGGTGCCGAATCTGTCACCCTGCTCGAGCCCGTAGCCATCAGCGCAGAAGGTGAACTGCTTTCGGGCGCCGTGATAGACTCCAAAACCAACACTGTAACAATAAACGGTACGCAAGTGCCGGGTGCCACGGTAGTGACGCGCGAATTTGTACCCATGGGGCCTGCTGCAAGCCAGGTTGCCATTAAGCAAACCGGCACCAACGGCGGCGGCTTTTTCGGTGTGAACTCGGCACACCCGCTCGAAAACCCGAACGCTTTTACGAACCTTCTTGAAATGACCTCTATTCTACTGATTCCTGTCGCACTTTGCTTTACATTTGGCGAAGCGGTAAAAAACAAAAAACAGGGATTTGCTATTTTTATGGCGATGTTTCTCTGCCTTGTGGTGGCGATTGGATGTATTGCGGTCAGCGAGCAGTCTGGCACCGTGCAGCTGGCCCAAAACGGTACAGTCAACCTTTCTGCCGTGGGGCAGGCGGGCGGCAATATGGAGGGCAAAGAGTGCCGCTTCGGCATTGCAGGCTCCTCCACCTGGGCAGCATATACCACTGCGGCTTCCAACGGCTCTGTCAACGCCATGCACGACAGCTTTACCCCGCTGGGTGGTATGGTTACCATGCTGCTGATGCAATTGGGCGAGGTTATCTTTGGCGGCGTAGGCTGCGGCCTTTATGGAATGCTTGCATTTGCAATTCTCACCGTTTTTATTGCTGGGCTAATGGTAGGTCGAACGCCTGAATTCCTCGGCAAAAAAATTGAGCCGTATGAGATGAAATGGTCCGTGCTTGTCTGTCTTGCAACCCCGGTTGCAATCCTAGCTGGCAGCGGCATTGCAGCGATTGTGCCAGAAGTAGCCCAAAGCCTGAACAACGGTGGCGCACACGGCTTTTCAGAGATGTTATATGCCTATTCTTCCGCTGGCGGCAACAACGGTTCCGCCTTTGCAGGTTTTAATGCAAACACTGTGTTTTTAAATCTTTCTATCGGCATTGTCATGTTGTTTGCAAGGTTTTTGCCGATCATCGGTACACTTGCCATTGCTGGCAGCCTAGCACAAAAAAAGAAGATTGCCGTTACTGCCGGCACCCTTTCTACTACCAACGGCATGTTTGTTTTTCTGCTGATTTTTATCGTCTTACTGGTCGGCGCGCTGAGCTTTTTCCCCGCGCTTGCACTGGGACCTCTTGCTGAATTTTTCGGCAGTATCGCATAAGGAGGCACGCAAAATGTCAACCAAATCTAAAAGCACCTTCGCCGACCGAGCCATGCTCGGCCGTGCCGTGCGAGATTCTTTTCTCAAGCTGGCGCCCAAAACGCAAGCACAAAATCCCGTGATGCTTCTTGTTTACCTTTCTGCAATTCTTACTACTGTTTTGTGGGTCGCCTCGCTGTTCGGCATCATGGATGCCCCTTCCGGCTACACCCTTTCTATCGCAGTAATTCTTTGGTTTACCTGCCTTTTCGCCAACTTTGCTGAGGCCATTGCAGAGGGCCGCGGCAAAGCGCAGGCAGACGCGTTGCGCGCTGCAAAAAAAGATGTGGATGCACATAAAATACCCGCT
Source organism: Pygmaiobacter massiliensis (assembly GCF_900199435.1). Taxonomy (GTDB): domain Bacteria; phylum Bacillota; class Clostridia; order Oscillospirales; family Ruminococcaceae; genus Pygmaiobacter; species Pygmaiobacter massiliensis. The sequence continues at coordinate 447,602 of NZ_OAML01000003.1, read as the reverse complement.
GTGGACCGCAAAGGCGAGGCTACCATAATTTCTTCTGCGCAGCTAAAAAAAGGTGACCTTGTTTTTGTAAAAGCAGGGGAACAGATTCCCGCAGACGGTGAGGTCATCGAGGGCGCGGCTTCGGTGGATGAAAGCGCCATCACTGGCGAATCCGCTCCGGTCATCCGCGAGGCGGGAGGCGACCGCAGTGCTGTAACCGGCGGCACAACTGTGCTTTCTGACTGGATTGTGGTACAAGTAACAAGCGAAGCGGGCGAAAGCTTTCTGGATAAAATGATTGCGATGGTCGAAGGTGCCGCCCGCAAAAAGACCCCCAACGAGATTGCGCTGCAAATTTTTCTGGTTGCACTATCCATTATCTTTATCCTTGTTACGCTCTCGCTTTATACTTATTCTGCTTTTTCGGCAAAGCTGGCAGGTATCGAAAATCCTACTTCTGTCACTACGCTGGTAGCGCTGCTGGTTTGCCTTGCCCCCACCACGATAGGTGCGCTGCTTTCCGCTATCGGCATTGCGGGTATGTCCCGCTTAAATCAGGCAAATGTACTTGCCATGAGCGGGCGCGCCATCGAAGCGGCGGGTGACGTAGATATTTTGATGCTGGATAAAACCGGTACCATTACGCTGGGCAACCGGCAGGCGCACGACTTATTGCCGGTTGACGGCACCCTGCCGCAGGAGCTGGCTGATGCCGCACAGCTTTCTTCGCTTGCAGATGAAACCCCAGAGGGCCGCAGTGTGGTTGTGCTGGCAAAAGAAAAATTCGGCCTGCGCGGCAGAACGCTGCAAGATAAAAACATGACCTTTCTTCCCTTTACCGCTGCCACTCGAATGAGTGGTGTGGATTATGACGGGCACGAAATACGCAAAGGTGCAGCAGATTCCGTCCGCGCTTATGTAGAAGCTACGGGTGGATGTTATTCCGAAGAATGTGCCCGCATCGTCAAAGAGATTGCACGTCAGGGCGGCACCCCGCTGGTGGTGGCAAAGGACCGTCGCATCCTCGGTGTAATTCATCTAAAAGACATTATTAAGCAGGGTGTGCAGGAAAAATTTGCAGACCTGCGCAAGATGGGCATCAAAACTATTATGATCACCGGCGACAATCCGCTGACTGCGGCTGCAATTGCCGCAGAAGCTGGCGTCGATGATTTTCTGGCCGAGGCAACGCCGGAGGGTAAGCTTAATATGATTCGCGACTTTCAGGCAAAGGGGCATCTTGTGGCAATGACGGGAGATGGCACCAACGATGCGCCCGCACTGGCACAGGCCGACGTTGCAGTAGCGATGAACACCGGCACCCAGGCTGCAAAAGAAGCGGGCAACATGGTAGACCTCGATTCCTCCCCCACCAAGCTGATTGACATTGTACGCATTGGCAAGCAGCTACTGATGACCCGCGGCTCGCTGACCACCTTTTCGATTGCCAATGACGTCGCCAAATATTTTGCGATTATCCCCGCCCTGTTTATGAGGCTTTACCCCGGCCTTGGCGCACTGAATATCATGGGGCTCACCTCGCCGCAAAGCGCAGTGCTCTCTGCCATTATCTACAACGCACTGATTATTATTGCGCTGATTCCGCTCGCGCTGAAAGGCGTGCGCTACCGCGAGGTACCGGCCGGTAAGCTACTGTCGCGCAACCTGCTGGTTTACGGGCTGGGTGGTTTTGCAGCACCTTTTGTTTTCGTAAAACTAATCGATGTTCTGCTGACTGTCTGTGGCCTAGCCTAAGCACACAGTCCCTTTTTACAGGCTGATTTTATCCCCAAGGCCATCGACTTTGGCAGTTCTTTGTTTTGTTCACCCGCTCGTTTTAAGCTTACAGGAGGTTTTCTTGGATGAAAACAATGAAAAACATTTTTCCGCGTGCAGCGCTTTTATTTTTAGCGTTTACCGTTTTATGCGGTATTTTGTACACCGGAGCCGTTACAGGCCTTGCCCAGCTGCTTTTTCCACATCAGGCAAACGGCAGCATTATTGAGGTGAACGGTGTCAAATATGGCAGTGCCCTGCTGGGGCAGCAATACACAGACGACGCGCACATGTGGGGGCGCATCATGCAGCTGGACGTGATGACCTACCGGGACGAAAACGGCGAAGCTTTGCTTTACGCTGCGCCCTCAAATATTAGCCCCGCCAGCGAAGAGTACCAGGCGCTTGTAGCTGAGCGCACCGCAAAGCTGCGCGCCTCTAACCCCCAGATGGCTGATACGCCTATCCCGGTCGACCTTGTAACCAGCTCTGGCAGCGGGCTCGACCCCCACATCTCCCCCGCTGCTGCCACCTATCAAATCCCCCGCATCGCTGCCGCCACTGGTCGAACTGAAGCAGAAGTTGCAGAAATTGTATCGGCATGCAGTACCGGTAAATTCCTCGGTATTTTTGGAGAAGAAACCGTAAATGTGCTGCGCGTAAATTTGATGCTGGACGGCATTTTGCAGCCCGCTTAGTTTTCTGTTTTATATGCTAAAAGATAAAATAATCCAGCTTTTGTTTTGCGCCTTGCACGTGGTACAAAAGCTGGATTTGTCTTTTTTGCGGTGCTATAATCTTTATGTTATCTTAATGTCAGCTTGCAGTTATTTACACCGCTTTAAACGTCTTTGCGGTACAATAGAAAATAAAATGTAAGGGAGATGCCTCGCTATGGAACCCCCAAGAGCGAACCCGGACGAATTGCTGCGGGCGATACAAAGCCAGGACCGTGCCGCAGCGCAGGGCCATTTAAAGATATTTTTCGGCTATGCAGCCGGGGTGGGCAAAACCTATGCCATGCTGGAAGCGGCGCACGTCGCCAAAAAACGCGGTGTGGACGTAGTGGTCGGCTATGTCGAGCCTCACCCGCGCCCACAAACGGCGGCGCTGCTGCCCGGGCTGGAAGAGCTGCCCCCGCGAACGGTGCGGCACAGCAGTATTCAGCTTGCAGAGTTTGATGTAGATGCTGCGCTTGCCCGCAAGCCGCAGCTGGTTCTGGTAGACGAACTGGCCCACACCAACGCAGAGGGCTGCCGCAATAAAAAGCGCTATCAAGACGTAAACGAGCTGCTGCGCGCGGGCATTGACGTTTACACCACGGTTAACGTACAGCATATCGAAAGCCTAAACGACGTAGTGGCCTCTATTACTGGTGTAACTGTACGGGAACGCATTCCCGATAAGGTGTTTGACGATGCTTCTCAGGTTGAACTGGTGGATATTGAGCCGCAAGAACTGATTGACCGGCTTAATGAAGGCAAAATATACAAAGAAACTCAGGCCCAATGCGCGTTGAGTAATTTTTTCAGTGTAGAAAATTTAATTGCGCTGCGCGAGATTGCACTACGCCGCTGCGCAGACCGAATCAATCGGCTTTCCGACAAGGCACGCATTCAAAGCAATAACGAGTATTTTACCGATGAGCACATTCTCGTTTGTCTTTCCTCCTCACCGAGCAATGCAAAAATTATCCGCACCGCTTCAAGAATGGCACAGGCGTTTCGCGGCAGCTTTACTGCGCTGTTTGTAGAAACACCGGATTTTGCCGCCATGACCGAGGAGGATAAAGACTGTCTGCGTAAAAACATCCATCTTGCCGAGCAGCTGGGTGCTTCTATCGAAACCACCTACGGCGAGGATGTGGCATTTCAGATTGCTGAGTTTGCCCGCCTTTCCGGCGTATCTAAAATTGTGCTGGGGCGTTATAATGCCAAGCGAAAAACCATTTTCAGCAAACCAACGCTCACCGAGCTGCTGACCACCTACGCACCAAACTTGGACATTTATATCATTCCCGACAAAAATGCCCGCCGATACAGTTCAAAAAAGGCAGCTACGTCCTGTAAAACGTTTCTGCTTGCCGACCTGCTCAAAAGCGTAGGTATCTTAGTCGGCGCTACCCTCATCGGCTTTTTGTTTTATAATTTAGGCTTTAGCGAAGCCAACGTCATTACTGTTTATATTTTAGGCGTGCTGCTCTGCTCCATCGTTACCACACGGCGCACATACAGCATGGTGTCTTCCGCCGTGAGTGTACTTATTTTTAATTTTTTCTTCACCGCTCCGCGCTTTACTTTTAACGCATCAGATTCCGGATATCCGGCCACTTTTCTTATCATGTTTCTGGCCGCACTGCTCACCAGTAATCTTGCGCTGCGTATCAAAGAGCAGGCACGTCAATCGGCACAGGCAGCTTATCGCATGAAGGTGCTGTTTGACACCAATCAGGCCTTGCAAAAAGCCGATGGCAAGGAGGAAATCATCTCGATTGCCGCCACCCAGCTCAATCGCTTATTGAATCGGGACATCATTTTTTTCCCAGTAGAAAAAGGCAAACTTGCCCCGCCCCGCAGCTTTCCACTGGAAGGTAATCAGCTGGAGGAAGCCTACTTTTCGCCCAACGAGCAGGCTGTCGCGGCGTGGGTACTAAAAAACAACAAACGCGCAGGCGCTACCACTGACACCCTTTCGAGTGCGCAGTGCCTTTACATGGCGGTGCGAATCGGCTATAAGGTTTACGGTGTAGCGGGCATTGTCATGCACGACCATCCCTTAGAGGCCCCAGAAAGCAGCATGCTGCAACCTATTTTGGGCGAATGTGCGATGGCGCTGGAAAACGCACAGATTGCGCACGAAAAAGAACAGGCGGCGATCCTTGCCAAAAACGAGCAACTGCGAGCCAACTTGCTGCGGGCCATCTCGCACGACCTGCGCACGCCTCTTACGTCTATCTCGGGCAATGCGGGGGTGCTGCTTGCCAGCGATGTTACGCTGCCTGTGGAAAAACGGCACCAGCTATATGAGAGCATCTATGACGATTCTCTCTGGCTCATCAATCTGGTGGAAAACCTGCTCTCTGTCACCCGGATTGAAGACGGCAGTATGAGCCTGCGGCTTAAGCCGGAGCTGATGGACGATATTATCGCTGAAGCATTGCGGCATCTGAATCGTCAAAAATCCGAGCATCCTCTTTTGGTCACACAGGGCGACGAACTGGCACTTGCGAAAGTGGATGCCAGGCTCATCGTGCAGGTGGTCATTAATATCGTCGACAATGCCATCAAATACACGCCACCGGGCGCTGCAATACAAATTGCTACCACCGTGACAAAAACACAGGTGGTTGTAGAAATTTCTGATAATGGACCCGGCATTGCCGAAGACGAAAAACCCCGTATCTTCGATATGTTCTATACCGTTGGGGTCAAGGTGGCCGATAGCCGCCGCAGCCTTGGGCTGGGGCTCGCGCTTTGCAAATCGATTATCAATGCGCACGGCGGTGAAATTTTCGTGCTCGACCACCAGCCACACGGCACAACCTTTCGCTTCACACTGCCCAAAGAAGAGGTGACTCTACATGAATAAACTGCTTATTTTAGTGGTGGAAGATGACACTGCGGTACGTAACCTCATCACCACTACACTGGAAACCCAAAGCTACCGGTTTCTTTCTGCCTCCACTGGCGAAGCCGCCATTTTAGAGGCAGTCTCGCACAACCCGGACATCGTTCTGCTGGACCTTGGTCTGCCCGATATGGATGGTATCGAGATTATTCGAAAAATACGGAGCTGGTCGGCTATGCCCATCATCGTGCTTAGTGCACGCAGTGAGGATACCGATAAAATTGATGCGCTTGATGCCGGGGCAGATGATTACTTAACCAAGCCATTTTCGGTGGAAGAACTGCTTGCCCGGCTGCGCGTAACCCAGCGCCGTTTGATTGCTGCGGAGGGACTGATCACCTCTCAGCAGACGGTATTCCAAAACGGAGCACTGACCATCGACTATGCCGCTGGTTGCGCTTATCTGGACGGCGAAGAGATGCACCTCACGCCAATTGAATATAAGCTACTGCGTCTGCTTGCCAAAAATGTAGGCAAGGTGCTTACCCATACCTATATCACCAAAGAAATATGGGGCAGCAGCTGGGACAATGACATTGCCTCTTTGCGCGTGTTTATGGCAACCCTGCGCAAAAAACTGGAAAGCGCGCCCAACTCGCCGCAGTATATCCAAACGCACATCGGCGTGGGCTACCGCATGCTGCGCGTCTAAAAACGAAATCAGCTGCTTTACAACATAAACAAAAACTACCTCGCCTTTTTAACAAGGGCAGGTAGCTTTTGTTTATAGCCATATCCGCTTTTGTCCACTGGCAATATCCGCTTATTCTTGCGGATTCTCCTGCTGGCTGAGCAAGTCGCGAATTTCGCGCAGCAACAGCACTTCTTCAGAAGGCGCTGCCGGCTTGGGCGCTTCTTTCGGCTTTTGGTGGCGAAAGCGATTCATCGCTTTTACAACAATAAATACAACCAGCGCGATGAGCAAAAAGTTAACAACACTTTGGATGAAGTTGCCGTAGTAGATGGCAGCTTCATCCGTGGTGCCAGTAGCCGGCGTGATAACATACTTGAGGTCAGAAAAGCTGATTCCGCCAATCAATAAGCCAATCACCGGCATAACCACATCATTCACCAAAGAGGTAACAATCGCAGTAAATGCACCACCAATGATGACGCCTACGGCCAGGTCTAATACATTGCCACGAGAGATAAACTCTTTAAATTCTGCAATAAAGCCTTTTGATTTTTTCATTTTTCTTCATTCCTTCCTTTACAATTGCCTGTTCATTCGCGGGCACAAACAACGTTGTTTTTTTACCCGCGTTCTCAATCTGGCAATCAGAGCATGCTTTTTTACGCTCTGTTTTCAAATTCATTTTATACTTACGCATACTGTACCACAGCCGACAAAAAGTGGCAAGAAATATATTGCTATTTTTGCAGTAATAAAAAGCATGCAAAGGGTAAAATGTCGAAGAAAAATTTCAGACACAATGACGCCGATTCGGTAGTATCAAGAATGATGCGCAAATTAGTTTACAGTACCAGGAATAATTTGGTTATCCCACAATGGATGTGCCATCAAGGATAGCCTTCAAGCGCTTCATATTCATGTATTTCTTGTTGTCTACTGAGTGCCTGCAACATGCTACAACCGTGCACAGCCTGCCACCCCGGTGCGCCTGCGTCACACTTTGAACACAATATTTTAATCTCGCCTTCTGTCGGCTTGAATTCTGGCTGAGGCTGCTGGCAATTTGGCTTTTGAGTTTCTTTTATATTCGCTTTAAACTTGGCAGTATAGTCAACCTCACAAGGCTTATGAACGCTGAGAAAGAAATAAGCAAGCTCTTCCATATCTCTTTCGCTTATAGTATTCGCTTTGGGATCTGCGTCGATTCTGCGGATATATTCAGCCAACGGATCGGCCCGGATGCCTCGCTCTTTGACTTCCCTCTTTGCGAATTTCGCATTTAAAACCGTCTTAGAATTTGAAAGGACCACCAACGAGCGGTAATTTTCATGAAAATGTTTTTTAAAGAGTGCTTTCGATAAAAGATTTGTTTTTTGGTCTGAACGAATCTGTTTGATCAGTTCTAAATGACGGTGATTTTGTGTGATGGGTGAATAAATGCCCTCTTTTTAAAACCGCGTCCTGCCGGCATTGTCCGAATAAAGTCCCTGGTATTGTTAATTTCGATATTGCCGTAAAGATTTCTACATTCCAATACAAACCGGTGCTTGCGCGTGACAATTAGGTAGTCAATCTGCGCAGTTTGCCCATCGTACTCCCATATAGATCGAGGAGAACAAACATGTGGATGTGGCTGTTTTCCAGTTCGTAGCAAACGGTGTTTTCTCTGTAAATTCCAGCATTCACTCTGCGGATTTCCAGATCAAACTCTTGTCCTACATAGCCGGAGAGCGAAGTTTGCAGTGCTTGAAGGGAAAAGTTTTATTCTCATATTTCCATTTTTCTTTTCTTATGACCTATTGATTGAGGATGCGAGAAATTCAACAAAACATCTTACATAAAGCAAGATGTTTTGTTGTAATACTCAAATGGCAGTTGTGGAAAATGGCCAGCTCTTTATTATTTTCCTCTTAGACTGATATGCACTTAAAAACAGTCAGAGACCACTGATCAGAATCCATACACCAGAGTGTCATCAATAGGCAAATAATTAGATTTATTTGCCCAATAATCCGACTTTTCAATTAACGAAAACTCGAACACAATCCGGTCAGTAAAAAAAGGAGAACCATCTGGTGAAATATCCGGTGTTTGAATGCTCTTTTCTCCAGTCATTACCAGATAATAATCGGTGTTTTCTTCAAATATCCCTACAAATTTTCCGTTACTTACTAGGCAATGTTCTATAATTGTATTTGTTTTTATATTGTAAGATATTTTTTGGCTTTCTCCAGTTTGTGGATTGGTGCAGTTGAAAAACAAATGGTCATCTACTACGTCGCCTGTTAATGCAATTTGGTTATAGGCACTATTATTGGGCTGTATAGTTTTTTCTAACAAAGCTTCCCGCTTCTCATGAAAATCAAAAAATTTCAGCTCATTGGTTAAGGTATTATAAAAATAAAATTTATTTTTATATACTATTCCACTGATAATAGATGGGTCCCAAGTAAAACACGGCTCTAGCTTTACGGATTTGTCATAGGGATAGTATCTCAAGAGTTGATATGAAAAGCTTTCCATATAAGTATCGTAGTCTTTATCAACAGATGAATCGAATTTTCGAGCAAATTGAAAAACAATACTGTCCTCGCTCACTCCAATAATCGACATTGACTGTTCTGGTGGAAATATAGTCACATCCTGCAACTGCATCGTATCAATATTTAGGCTGGATAAAACAAGATTTTCAAACGCATTGCCGTGTTCATCAAAACGATAAAGCAAAAAAAATATTTGTTGCCCATCGGAAACCATAGCACTCCTATCCACAAACCGCTCGTTCGGCTTCAACTTTGCACTTTTTCGAGATGAACCGTCTAACTCCATTTGTAAGAACAATGCTTGACCGGCATCTCCATATGCGGCTACCAATTCTGGTTTCCCTCTTTTTACAATATATAATTTGTTGTTTACTGTAAAAATTGACGAGCCGCCAGTTACCGACTCTATCCAACTTTCATCGGTACTGTCATTGTGTGTCGAATCCGGCTGCGAGGAAAGATAGATAGTTTTTCTGGAAGAGTAATCAGTGTAAAGGATATTGCCGCTTCCATCCGTGTTTGTCAAGACTTCATAGTAACCCGCCTCTGTTCCGGCATATTTTGTATATGCCATCCCAGATTTTGAAGTAACCAATTCCAACGATGATTTTTCATCTTGCTGTGGCTGAAGAAAATCCATCTGATGTGAAGCCGATGGAGAAGATGGATTATTATCTAATTTTTTACACCCTGACATTGTTATGCATAGCAAAAGGAGGAACAATAATATCAAAAATCTTGACAGAACTTTGCTTTTCCAACGTGGTACTGATGGAATTAAATGATACAAATTAACCATTTTTCTCATAAAACCGTTTACTCCCCGTATTAAATTCACAGTATTTGCTAGTTCCTTTCCCATCAGACGCTGGTGTAGGCTGCGAGGACACTGTTAAATTTAATGAGCGATATGTCACTCCGTTCGTAATACGGCTCTGAGTAGTAATTATATATGATAAAAAATTGGAAGCCGCATTAATTTCATTCTTAATCATTACCGTATCATTATAATAATTTCCTATTTGCGGATATAGGTTAGCTGCTAATTGTGTGCCACTATTACTACGTACAACATTAAGTGTCACATCTGTATTGGTATTCGGCAACAACAAAACTTCTTTGGGAATCCGCGGCCCCATTCGGGTTTCCCATAACTGTGTAGCGTCTGCATTTGTTTTCCATGTCGATATGCGTGTTCCACTAATAGGCATTCCAGAAGTATATTGGTTTAGTGAAACACTAAAAGAGCTATCCGTATAAAGGTGTTTTCCATGCAACGTATCCTGAAAATTCATATTGTCGTTTGAGTCAAAAATACCGTCCCATGCTGCATTTGTTGTTATACTAATTTCTCCTACGCACATCATTACCATTAATAGAGTTGTAACTTTTTTTAAATATTTTTTTATGTATTCCATCCTCTCTGTCAATAAAGAAAAATTTACATGATGAGAAATATCTCTGCCATCACGCAGACACAGCAAGGAAAGAAGATTTTCCTGCATCGACGTTTGGTGACCCAATTTTATCATCTGCTTCGATATCACAATAGCGCTTTCACATTTTATATACAAGAAACATGTAACAGCATTCAAATAATTGATTTTTACCACGAATACAGTTACTGAAATTCACTTGTTATGCCTGCTATTTTCCAATTTCCATTTTGGTAAACCAATATAACCGTTTGGATGATTTTTTCATCCGGGTACATATCATCTATCAATATTGTGGTATATTCAATTCGTTCATCTGAGAAAGAAACAACCAAAATATCATCTCCGCTCAGTGGCTTATATGGCCATCCCCCGAAATCATACAAGGTTGCATATAGCCGGCCTTCCACTTCTTGAATGTAATTTGGAATCAATCGTGTGTAGAACAGATCATTGGCCAGATCCTTTGTAAAAGCCTTTTCTGTCGCGTCTCGCAATTTCGCCATCGTATCCAAATTTTCATTTAGGACTGGCAAAAAGAGTGTATCTTGCAGCATAATTGCATTTTTGTATTCCGGGTCATCCGGTTCGGGCAAGCTCATTGTACTTGCTCCATAAAAACTAATAACAGCATCATACGCCGGAGTAATAGCATTGACAATTGCTCTTGTTCGTTCTTTTTCCTGGGCAGGTGTAATTTCTTTTTTTTCCCGCACCAACAGTCCAACTGTTGCTATGAGCAGAAGGGAAAACATTATTGTTGGAAATGCGTGAGCCCGTCTTTTCATTTTTCTCCCTCCAAATCTCGTAGTTGCTTTTTCATGCAAAGACATATAGCCGATCTACTGTCCATCCATAAGAGGTATAATCCGAAAGAACCAGTGCATTTTTCTGTGCATTGGGATCATGAATCAAAATGGAGGTGCTGTAATATCCTCTAGCGACTACAAAATGCGTATTTGTTGGGTTCGCTGCAGTTCCTTGGCGCATACCTATCAACACTGGATGATTATCCAGAAGTGCACCTACGCAGAAGTTCAAAGTATTAGTATAACTTTGATCTGCCCGAGAATAGTTAAGAATAGAATATCCAAAAGCATTAGCTGCAGTTAAATAATTTAGAGGAGAAGCCGCATTACCTAACCTGGTATTCATTCCTGACGGATCAAGACTTCCACCTAAATACCTATGAATCATCGTAAAGCTAGTCAGCGCACATCCGGCTCTTGCGATGGTTACTCCCCCACTATTATTCAAAATAACGGAATCCCAACTGTTACCACCATTTTGGTAAAGTTTGGGAACTTACTATGATGTTTGGGATGTGCGCATTCTAAGGGCCGCTTTCCCCGTTTCTATCAGGGTTTGATTCTCCAGCATGGTCTCAACAAGCCCCGAATCATCAAATATTGGTCTGTTAGATGTGTCCGTTAATCCTGTTGCGGAGGGAGAAAGCATTAAGCCATATAATATAGTTATCGCCATAATGAAAGAAAAAATCTTTTTCATTTTTTCTCCTTTGTTTGACAAAAATTAGTAGATTTTTATGGCTTTTTCCAGTCAGCATAAGATTTTAAAATCTTTTTGCTATTTTGCCTGCTAACCGGAAGGGCTGTGCTGTTGGATAGGATAACGCTTTCCGTCGTCAGAGAAACGATGTGTTCCATATTTACCAAAAAACTTTTTTGAATCCGTAAGAATCCGAATGGTTCTAATTGTGCTGTTAAAACCGAAAGCTTTTCATAATAAGAAAATCTTTCTCTTTCTTCTTTGATGCGATGAAAAACAGCGAGTCTCTTGTCGCTTTCAATATATAAAATGTGTGAAACGGGAATTGGCTGTTTTCCCAATGTCTGTTTTTATTTCTATTGTTGGTTGGCAATCTTTTTGCCGTAGCACATCATTTAAACAAGGAACAAGCGAGAAGGACAGCTCATTTTTTAAATGATAGCGAAACGCGCCTAGCTAATATCCCTTATGGGCATACTCCGGCACATCAGACACGAGAATATACAAGGCATCAGATTGTTTTTGTTTCCCCTGCTTTGCAAGCTGTAAGCCGTTGATAGAAGGAAAATGAGACTCTTCAAAAATAAGTCTTATGTATCTCGCTGAGCATTTAATAGTTCTTCCGGTAGGCTGAAAAGGCTGATTTCACAGGGCTGATTTTGTGCCATCATATATTGCCCTACCAGCGCTTTGAGCCGGACTAAAAAACGGGTATCGTTATCACAGATTGCAATTTTCATATTAAATATCTCCTGCCAGCGGCTAAGGTTTATTTTGCATGACATTAGATATTCGTTTGAAACCGCAAAAAGGTTACAAGATTTTTCATTTATTCGATATCAACATATATGGATATAAAAGTAGATCTATTAGTGTTATATTGGACAAAATAAAACAGCCCAAATGCTTTCATTTGGGCTGTTTGTGTTTATTTGTGTCTCTCTTATAGGTGTGTTTAAAGATGGTAAGGTGGTTGGATAAAAGATTAAAAACTTTTTACAAAAGAAGACGTTGCGGTTTCGGAGGTTCCGTTGCTCGTGACAACAGCCGTAACGTCTATTTTATAAGTTTTACCGGAAGAAACTGCATACGAGCCGGAAAATGTATGTGGATTCCCGTAATAAGTTTCGCTGGTACGGGCAACTTCTGAATATGTGCCAAAGAGGCCTTTCTGAGAAAGAACTAAAGTGCATGCAATTTTAGTAGTGCCGCTTACACCTGTTACAGTCGCATAATACGTACTGGAAGAAATATTAGGACTAATGCTTGCGGTATTTGTCCAACGCGGCTCTACCGCAAAGGCCGTGCAAGCCAAAAAACAGAAAAGTAAAACGACCGCAAGAATGGCACTGCTAACTTTTTTCATCATAATTCTCCTTTTTTCGTCTAAGAGAGACAATTATATCCGTATAGAAATGAAAAAAGGTTACATAAAATTAAGAAAAATTTATTCCTTGTGCAATGCAAACTAGTTCTGCAATATCCAAACTTCCAGAAACATTGTATGCCAAGTTGTCTTTATTCCAAATAAGAAAATTACTTCCGTCTTGACACGCAACCCACAGCGCTTGATTTCCATCAAACTCCAAAGAATAGTATTGAGAATGTTCATTATCAACATTCTCTACATAGTTATCACCAATAACAGTAATGGAAACAGAAAAATAGTTTGTTGTATTGTTTGTATATTTTAGGTTGAAAAAAGAGCGGTCGAAGCTAACAGTTTCTTGTAGCTGATATCCTTCTGGAACATACTCTAGCTCAATTGTCCCTGGCAGTTCTGTAACCGCATTGTCTTTGGAAGAAAAAACAATAGAAGAAAACTTGTCCCGCCACTCGATGAATGTTTCCACCACTGCCTGACGAACAGCCCTCACCGGTAACATAACACAGCTAAATAGAGCAACACTTGCTGCCAGAACGGTCGATGTGCGCTTAATGTAAAAACGCGTTTTTCGACGTCTTTCCTTTTTATCGTTTTTGCGAATTACTCGTTCTATTCTGGCTTGGAATGCGGTAGATGGCTCAAAAGCGCGATTCATTTCATTCAGCGATGGCAACTCTGCCATTTCACGCGCTTCTGCCTCCGTCACAGCGAGCGCTAAAAGCGCATCAACCGACAGTTGCAGCTGGTCATGATTCATAGCTCTCCTCCAATGACGCCAACAAAATCTTGCGCGCACGGTGCAGCCGTACTTTTACAGTTTGTGAATTTAACTCCAAAATTTTCGCAATTTCTTCAATTTTATACCCTTTGATCTTCAATGACAGCGGGGCCCGGTAAATTTCACTTAACTGCATGACCTCATTTACGATCCGCTCAAAAGATTCAGAATCTACAGCAATTGTTTCAGGGTCCGGAGTCGTCTGTGCCATCCGGGTTGCTAAAACTTCATCCTCTTCGGGCTGGACATGGTCCAGTTTGCGAACATAATCTACCGCTCTGCTATGAGTAATGATTTTGATAAATTGCGCTAATTCCTTGGAATTGTCCACTCTGACGTCATCTATTATCCGTATGAGCTGCAAAAAGGTTTCATGAATTACGTCTTCTGCTAAAAAATGATCTTTGGTTACGGCGCATGCTTCGTGATACATAAGTCCCGCATACTTATGATAAATCATTTCAAATTTGTTTTTCTGCTCCTCTGTTTCTAAAAGGGACAGGTAAATCATTAACATAACGCTCCTCCTTTGGGAACCCTACTCCCTCACAAGGGGCGTATTTCTTCATTTTGAAAAGAACGGTCAAAATTCGGCTGTGCCAAATACCAACCAATAAAATTGACGATAAACTGTTTTTGCTCTGCGCTGCAATGGCTCAGTCGATAAGTTAGTTCCTCCGACAAAAAACTCCGTTGGTACGGCTCGTCTGCCGGCAAAATAGAATAGACGGAGCATTCTAAAATATTCGAGATTTTATAAAGCAACTCTAATGAGGGCTGAACCACACCTCGCTCAATACGACTGAAATACTGAGTGGACACCTCCGCTAAGTCTGCCGCATGTTCCTGTGTCCAATGCTTTTCTTTACGCTTTTGACGAATTAACTGTCCAATAGACTGATAAATTTCCTGCATGTTATTTCACCTCATGATAAGCGTATCAGTTTACAGAATTTGTTTTGAGGGCTTAATGAATTTATAAGTATGTCTATCAATGCTTATATTTCCGAATATATTAAACTTTTTAGACTATTTTTAATTCTATTTGGTTTACTATTATTTTTATGAGTATGTAACTTTTTGCCTTCGCCTGCGTATTGTAATAGCCGCGCCTTGCCAATTTTGAAAGGCGCGCGAGCTATGAAGAGTCGGGCAGTGATAAGATATCGCATCAATCGGCGCAACAAATCCGGTCAAGAAAAAGATAGCTTTGCAGGTTTTTTCTGCAAAGCTATCTTTTTTATTAAGAATCAAGATGTCAGCTTTTGTTGCGTTTTCGGTCTGTTGTGCTACGTTTCCTATTTTGACATTCACAATCAATTTTGAAGATGCACAAAGGTTTAGACAGGTAAACAGCATGGGCTTTCGCTTTCGCCGCAGTCAGTGGCATGATCTCACAGTAGAAGTATATTTATAATCAAAAAAGGAGCGCACCACTCAAAAAGTGGTACGCTCCTTATACTTTTAGCGTTTAGACATTCACGCGAAACCGCAATGAAATCTTATGCGCGGGGGTTTTTGATAGCAGCCTGTGCAGCAGCGAGGCGTGCGATAGGCACACGGAACGGAGAGCAGCTGACATAGTCGAGGCCGACTTTGTGGCAGAACTCAACGCTCGTCGGGTCGCCGCCGTGCTCGCCACAGATGCCAAGGCCGAGCTCCGGACGGGTTGCGCGGCCAAGTTTTGCAGCCATCTCTACCAGTTTGCCAACGCCGTTCTGGTCGATATGAGCAAACGGATCGGACTCGTAGACTTTGTTCTCGTAGTAGTAATCGAGGAACTTGCCTGCGTCGTCACGGCTGAAGCCGAAGGTCATCTGGGTGAGGTCGTTGGTGCCGAAGCTGAAGAACTCAGCCTCTTTTGCGATTTCGTCAGCAGTCAGTGCTGCACGCGGAATCTCAATCATGGTGCCAACTTCGTACTTCATATCAGCGCCAGCAGCAGCAATCAGCTCGTCAGCGGTTTTAACAACCACGTCTTTGACGAACTTCAGCTCTTTGACCTCGCCAACCAGCGGGATCATGATGTGCGGCACGATGTGCAGGCCGAGTTTTTTGTTGACATTGAGTGCTGCGTTGATGACAGCTTTGGTCTGCATGACAGCAATTTCGGGGTATGCAACGGCCAGACGGCAGCCACGGTGACCCATCATCGGGTTAAACTCGTGCAGGCTGTCGATAACATTGTGCAGTTTCTCAACAGTGATGCCCAGCTCATTTGCAATCTCAGCGATATCCTCTTCTTTGGTGGGGAGGAACTCGTGCAGGGGCGGGTCGAGGTAACGGATGGTTACCGGGCGCTCGCCCATGACCTCGTAGATGCCCTCAAAGTCGCCCTGCTGGTACGGCAGAATTTTCTCGAGTGCTTTCTCACGGTCAGCGGTGTTGTCAGCAACAATCATCTCGCGCATTGCTTTGATGCGGCTTGCCTCAAAGAACATGTGCTCGGTACGGCACAGGCCAATGCCTTCGCTGCCGAAGTCAGAGCCCTGCTGTGCATCGTGCGGGTTGTCTGCGTTGCAGAAGACCTGCAGCTGACGATATTTGTCGGCCCACTCCATGAAGCGGCGGAAGTCGCCGGAGATGGAAGCCTCAACGGTAGCAATAGCAGCACCATAGATGTTGCCGGTAGAGCCGTCGAGAGAGATGAACTCGCCCTCTTTGTACTCTTTGCCGCCCAGGGTAAATTTCTTAGCGTCGTAGTCGACAACGATATCGCCGCAGCCGGAAACACAGCATGTGCCCATGCCGCGAGCAACAACAGCAGCGTGGCTGGTCATACCGCCGCGAACGGTCAGGATGCCCTCTGCAGCTGCCATGCCCTCGATATCCTCGGGGCTGGTCTCAAGACGAACGAGAACAACTTTCTCGCCGCGCTCTGCCCACTCTTTTGCTTCCTCAGCAGTGAAGACGATTTTGCCGCAAGCAGCGCCCGGAGAAGCTGCAAGGCCTTTGCCGATTACTTCAGCAGCTTTCAGTGCAGCAGTGTCGAACTGCGGGTGCAGCAGGCTGTCGAGCTGTTTCGGCTCAACGCGCAGAACTGCGGTCTTCTCATCAATCATGCCCTCGTCAACAAGGTCAACTGCGATTTTCAGAGCAGCAGCAGCGGTACGTTTGCCGTTACGGGTCTGCAGCATGAAGAGCTTGCCATTCTCGATGGTGAACTCCATGTCCTGCATGTCCTTATAGTGTTTCTCAAGGCGGGTAGCAATCTCAACGAACTCGTTGTAGACTTCCGGCATCTGCTCCTGCAGGTGGCTGATGGGGAACGGAGTGCGGATGCCCGCAACAACGTCTTCACCCTGTGCATTGATGAGGTACTCGCCGTACAGCTTCTTCTCGCCGGTGGACGGGTCACGGGTAAACGCAACGCCGGTGCCGGAGTTTTCGCCGCTGTTGCCGAACGCCATTGCCTGGACGTTGACTGCGGTGCCCCAGTCGTAGGGGATCTCGTTCATGCGGCGGTAGACGTTTGCACGGGGGTTGTCCCAGCTGCGGAAAACAGCTTTCACTGCTTCAATCAGCTGCTCTTTCGGGTCAGACGGGAAGTCTTTGCCCATCTTCTCTTTATACAGCGCTTTAAATTTGACAACGAGAGCCTTCATATCGTCGGCATCAAGCTCGGTGTCCATTTTTACGCCTTTTGCTTCTTTCATCTCGTCGATGATTTTCTCAAACTCGGTTTTGGACATTTCCATAACAACGTCAGAGAACATCTGGACGAAACGGCGATAGCTGTCGTAAGCAAAACGGGGGTTGCCGGTCAGGTTTGCAAGGCCTTCAACAGCCTCATCATTCAGGCCGAGGTTAAGGATGGTATCCATCATGCCGGGCATGGATGCGCGTGCGCCGGAACGGACAGAAACCAGCAGCGGATTGCTGACATCGCCGAATTTTTTGCCGACGATCTCTTCCATCTTGCCGATGTACTCATAGATCTGGCCCATGATTTCGTCATTAATCTGACGACCGTCGTTGTAATACTGGGTGCAGGCTTCGGTAGAGATGGTGAAACCCTGCGGTACCGGCATGCCAGCCTTGGTCATTTCCGCGAGGTTTGCGCCTTTGCCGCCGAGCAGCTCACGCATGTCGCGGTTGCCCTCGGAAAACAGATAAACATATTTCTTGCTCAAAATTATCTACCTCCATAAAATATACTGCCTTAAAAAACCGGTCAGTTACCTGAAAACAGGCTTTGTTACGGTTTTGTCAAGTCCGCAAATAATTATACCAAACTTAAACTGTTATTTCCACATTAATTTATATGAATTTAATAAAATTCTCGAAAATTGTACTGTATTCCCTAGTTGCCCTTGCAAAAAGCTGTGAATACTGTAAAATAAATCTGTATGGGTGTAGAAAATCGTAAAGAATTACTGTTTATTTTACTGAATTTGGAGGTTTCTGCATGAATAGCAGCACCGAAACCGCCCGTGAGCGTTTTCTTGCCCGCGAGCAGGCGTTCCGCGATACATTTGAGCGTCACCTCGACGCAGGAGTCGAGTTTATCTGCCGCGACGGCATCTGCATCGACCCGGAAGTTGTGATTGCACCAGGTGCGACAATTTTGCCGGGTACCATCCTAAAAGGCAAAACCGTCATTGGCGCGGGCTGTGTTATTGGCCCGAACAGCTTGCTGGAAGACGCTGTCCTCGGTGAAAACATTAAGTTTAACGCCAGCCAGGGTCGCCAGTGCACCATTGCAGAAGGCGCCGAAATCGGCCCTTACGTACAGCTTCGCCCGGATAGCCATATTGGTAAAAAAGTCCATATTGGCGATTTTGTTGAAATCAAAAATTCTACTATCGGGGAAGGCACCGCCGTGGCACACCTTACCTATATTGGCGATGCTACTGTTGGTAAATATTGCAACTTTGGCTGCGGCGTAGTTTTTGTTAACTACGATGGCGAAATTAAAAGCCGCACCGAAGTAGGCGATTACTGCTTTATCGGCTGCAACACCAACCTTGTAGCCCCGGTGCGCATTGGCGACGGCGCTTACACCGCTGCCGGCAGCACCATTACCGAAGACGTACCGCCTGCGGCGCTTGGCATTGCCCGCGCCCGCCAGGTAACCAAGGAAGATTGGGCCGAGCAAAAACTCGCTGCCTATATTTCCAAAAAAACAGGGCTTGCAAAATCACCCTCAGAAGGGGCAAAATAGTATTAAGGGATAACGCACCGCCTGCGGCATCTGCCCAATCCGGTGCAAAACCATCCCTGGCCTGCAACGCAGACGCTGCACGCACCCAATGCGAGCAGCGTGCTTTTGCGCGCCGAAACACGGATCGATGAAGACGACTTGGTGTGTCGCCTTCATGATATAAACGGACAGGCTCCGTTCTACGGACCTGCAAAAAAATTACGGGGGCATTTAAAAATGAATATCCATGGTAAAGACATCAAAATCTTCGCAGGCAACTCGAATATCGAGCTTGCGACATCCATCGCCGAGTGCCTTGGGCTTCCTCTTGGCAAAGCAGACGTTGGCATGTTCAGCGACGGTGAGATCAGCGTCTCTATCCACGAATCTGTACGCGGCAGCGACGTATTTGTGGTACAGAGCACGTCTTACCCTGTCAACCGCAACCTGATGGAACTGCTCATCATGATCGACGCATTCCGCCGCGCTTCCGCCGGCCGCATCACCGCAGTCATTCCTTACTACGGCTATGCACGTCAGGACCGCAAAAGCAAAGCACGTGATCCCA
Source organism: Pygmaiobacter massiliensis (assembly GCF_900199435.1). Lineage (GTDB taxonomy): Bacteria > Bacillota > Clostridia > Oscillospirales > Ruminococcaceae > Pygmaiobacter > Pygmaiobacter massiliensis. The sequence continues at coordinate 428,222 of NZ_OAML01000003.1, read as the reverse complement.
TCAGCTCAAAGCTGGTCGCAGACCTCATTTGCAAAGCCGGCGCAGACCGCGTGCTGACCATGGACCTCCATGCTGCACAGATTCAGGGCTTCTTCGATGTCCCGGTGGATCACATGCAGGGCATGCCGATTCTTGCATCTTATTTTGAGAAAAAGGTCGCAGAAGAAAAAGATAAAGATTTCATCGTGGTTTCCCCCGATCTCGGCTCTGTCACCCGCGCACGCACCTTTGCAGAGCGCCTGGGCCTGCCCCTGGCCATTGTTGACAAACGCCGCCCGAAAGCAAACGTTTCGGAAGTCATGAACATCATCGGCGACATCAAAAACAAAGACGTCATCATCCTCGACGATATGATCGACACCGCCGGCACCCTGTGCGGCGCTGCAAAAGCAATCCTTGAAAAAGGTGCACGCAGCGTTTGTGCTTGTGCTACCCACGCTGTGCTTTCCGGCCCGGCGATCGACCGCATCAAAGACAGCGTGCTGGACGAAGTCGTTCTGCTCGACACCATTAAACTGGATCCCGAGAAGCGCATTGATAAAATCAAAACGCTGACCGTTGCTCCCGTCCTAGCAGAGGCAATCGCACGCATCTACTCTGACAAGCCGGTTTCTACCCTGTTTGTCTAATCTTACCCCCGCACACCAAACAATGCGCCGCGACGGCAAGCGAAGTCGCGGCGCATTTTTCAAAAGGACGGAATTTACCATGCTCTTCAACTCTTCTTCTACCGAATTTTTGATTGTCGGCCTGGGCAACCCCGGCAAAAAATATGAAGCTACCCACCACAACGCTGGCTTTATGGCGCTGGATGCGCTGGCAAAAGAGCTCGGCGTTTCGGTGACCCGGGCGAAATTCGATGCACTGACCGCTCCCGCTACCATTGCGGGCCACAAGGTGCTGCTGCTCAAGCCGCAAACCTACATGAACCTTTCGGGCGATGCAGTGTATAAGGCCGCTTCCTTTTACAAAATTCCGCCGCAGAATGTTATCGTGCTGTACGATGACATCTCGTTGGTGCCGGGCCGCCTGCGCATTCGGCAAAAAGGCAGTGCTGGCGGGCACAATGGCATCAAAAGTATCATTGCCGCCATTGGTGACGAATTCCCCCGCATCAAAATCGGCGTGGGTGAGCGGCGCAGCGGCGAAGCAGACCTTGCAGACTTTGTGCTCGCAAAGTTCAGCAAGGCGGACGGCGAGGCAATGACCGCGCGATTCGACGATATTTGTGCTGCGGTGGAGCTTATCATCAAGGGTGATACAGCCACTGCGATGAACCGGTATAATTCCTGACGCGATGCAAAAATCACGGCTTTTGACCGGTTTTTTGAGATAGAGGGACATTTGCCATGCTGCATGAAGCAATTCAAAAAACACCTGAATATCAAAAACTAAAAGGGGCCATAGGCGGCAGTCTGCCTGTGGCCCTGTTTGGCTTGCCGCCAGTCGCGCGGGCACAGATGCTCTGCGCGCTGACGAGCGACCTTTCCCGCCCGGCGGTTGTGCTGTGTGAAAACGAAGCCGCCGCTACCCGCTTTGCTTCAGATGCCGCACTTTTTGGTGCGCGAAGCAGAGTGCTGCCCGCACGTGATTTTTCGCTGCGGCACGCGCTTGGGCAAAGCCATGAGTACGAGTACCGCCGGCTTTCGGTGCTAGGCGACATTGTAGGCGGGCGCTGTAATCTGCTCTGCGCTTCGGTAGAAGGCGCGCTGCAACTAACAATGCCTCGCATGGATTTTGAGCGCAACACCCTTACCTTAAAAGAGGGACAGGAGTTTAAACAGAACGCCTTGATTGCAAGGCTGCTGGCCGCCGGCTACCACCGGCGCGACCGGGTAGACGGAGCAGGGCAGTTTTCTGTACGCGGCGGCATTGTGGACCTTTTTGCCCCGGATATGCCGCGCCCTGCACGTATCGAGTTTTGGGGCGATTTGGTCGACACAATGTCCGGATTCGACCTGCTTTCTCAGCGCCGCGAGGTGCCGCTTAAAAAAATTCATATCTCCCCTGCGCGTGAGGTATTATTCGCCGACCCAACCGAAGCGCTCTCGATTTTGGAGCGCGGCATGAATGGGCTGAGCGGCCGAAAAAAAGAAGCTTACCTTGAGGCTTCCGCAGAAGACCGCAGCATGCTGGCGGGCGGCGCAGTGCCCGAAGCCATGGATAAATATCTCACACTGCGTTATCCAAACCCTGCCACAGCACTGGATTATTTCAACGCGCCAATTCTCTTTTTTGAGGATACCGGTGCTGTAAAAGAAGCGTGCCGGGCATTTGGGTTCCGGGTAGGTGAAGAGATTAAAACGCTGCTGGAACAAAAAGTTTTAGCCCCGGGCTTAACTGAATTTTACCGCGACTATACCTGGTTGCAGCGCCAAACAGACAAGCACCCAACCATCCTTTCAGAAAACTTTGTGCGCTCGATGCCGGACTTCCGGCTTGGTGAGCTGATCAATGCTCCCGCTCACACTCTGCCGCCCTGGAGCGGTGAAGTGAAGGCGCTGGTGCAGGATTTGAAAGGCTATGTAGAGCGCGGCTACTTCTGTGCTGTGCTGGCCGGTACGCCGCGTGCCGCTGCCGCTTTGGCAAAAGACCTTTCTAATGCGGGCTTGAGCGCCGTTGCCGTCAAAGGTTCTCCTCTGCCCTCGCCTGGCACCATTGCGGTGCTGGAAGGACATCTTTCCGCAGGCTGCGACTGGCCGGGCGCCAAATTTGCCGTTATCACCTCCCGTCGGCAAAACACCACCGAACAAAAGCCCCGCCGCAAAAAGGCAAAAGGGCTTTCCAGTTTGGAAGACATCAAGCCCGGCGATTATGTGGTGCATCAAAACCACGGTATCGGCCTTTATGTTGGTATCGAGCGACTGGATTTGCAGGGTGTCGTCAAGGATTACATCAAGATTCAATATCAGGGCGCTGATACGCTCTACGTTTCGGTTACCCAGCTTGACCTTATCAGCCGCTACACCGCCCCCGGTGATGCGGAAAAAGTAAAGCTGGCAAAGCTGGGCGGCGGCGAATGGCAAAAGACCAAAACCCGCGTCAAAAAAGCCACCGAAGAGATGGCGAAAGAACTCATTGAGCTGTACGCCAAACGGCAGACTGCACCGGGCTACTCTTTCCCCAAAGACGGTGACTGGCAGCGTGACTTTGAGACCCGCTTTGAATATGACGAAACTGAAGACCAGTTGCAGAGCGCTTCCGAAATCAAGCGCGATATGGAGCGCCCCCACCCGATGGATCGACTGCTTTGCGGTGACGTAGGCGTTGGCAAAACCGAGGTTGCGCTGCGCGCTGCATTTAAGGCCATTATGGGCGGCAAACAGGTTGCCGTGCTGGTGCCTACCACCATTCTTGCCTGGCAGCACTACAACACGATTTTACAGCGTATGGAGGCATTCCCCGTCAAAGCGGGCATGCTTTCGCGCTTTTGCACCCCCAAACAAACCCGTGATAATTTGCGCGGCATCAAAGACGGCACCGTCGACATCATTGTCGGCACCCATCGTCTGCTGCAAAAGGACATCAAGTTTAAAGACTTGGGACTTATTATCATCGACGAGGAACAGCGTTTTGGCGTAAAGCACAAAGAAAAGCTAAAAGAAAACTTCACCGGTGTCGATGTGCTCACCCTCTCTGCAACCCCGATCCCCCGCACGCTGAATATGGCAATGAGCGGTATTCGTGATATGAGTACCATTGAGCAGCCGCCATTCGAGCGCCAGCCGGTAGAAACCTTTGTGCTGGAATATGACGCAGGGGTGGTCGAACAGGCCATTGCGCGCGAGCTTGCCCGCGGCGGGCAGGTGTACTACCTTTATAACCGCGTAGAAACCATTGAAAACTGCGCAGCACGTGTGGCACAGCTTGCCCCGGATGCCCGCATTGCAATCGCTCACGGCAAGATGACCGAAGAGCAGCTTTCGGACGTATGGCAAAAGCTGATGGACGGCGAGGTGGATATTCTCATCTGCACCACTATCATCGAAACCGGCGTTGATGTGCGCAACTGCAACACGCTGATCATCGAGGATTCTGACCGCATGGGACTCTCGCAGCTTTACCAGATTCGCGGACGAGTGGGCCGCAGCGGCCGCAAAGCTTATGCGTACTTCACCTTCCGCCCCGCCAAGGTACTCACTGATGTCGCAGCCAAGCGCCTTTCTGCCATTCGTGAGTTTACGAGCTTTGGCAGTGGTTTCCGCATTGCCATGCGCGATTTACAAATCCGCGGCGCAGGCAACCTTTTGGGTCACAGTCAGCATGGCCATATGGAAGCCGTCGGCTACGAGCTGTATGTGAAAATGCTCAACCAGGCAGTGGCAGCCCAGCGTGGCGAAGCCCCGACGATGGACAAGAGCGATTGCCTGATGGACGTGCGGATGGACGCTTATCTGCCTGAGAACTACATCCCGGATGCACCTGGCCGCATCGAGGCTTACAAGCGAATCGCCGCCATCGAAACCGAGCAGGATGCCGCCGATGTGCTGGAAGAGCTGGACGACCGCTACGGTGAGCCGCCGAAGAGCGCAAAAGCACTCATCGACGTCAGCTTGATTCGTGTCGATGCCGCAAAGGTTGGTATTTACGAAATTACACAGCGCAAAGAGGACCTCACTCTTTATTCAGATGCAATCTCGGCTACCAGTGCACCGCCGCTGGTGCGCTTGATTGGCCCCCGCGCAGTGTTCCACCCCGGCAGCAAACCTTATCTTACGGTTAACATCAAAACGGGCGAAACCCCGCTGGACGTGCTGCGCTTTACACTGGATAAAATTATTGAACTGCGCGACCGCTTAACTTCGCCCTCTTTCTAGCGCAGCCGATAGAAGTCCCGGATGCAATTCGCGCCCGGTAAAGAGACTTTTGTTGCAGCATCTGCTGCTTCTTGCATCGTTCCCTTGCTGGACAAATACCCTGCCGCACTATATAATGTTATCTATACCTTTTCGTTTTGGTGCTTGCGGCATCGAATAAATCCGTTTGGAGTTGATTTTTTGAAAATGAAAAAAGTCCTCGCGCTTTGCCTTTCCGCACTGCTTTGCGTCTCTTTGTTTGCTGGCTGCGGCAAGAAAAGCTTCGATTCCGTGCTCACAGTCGACGGCACCCCGATCACCCCGGGCATCTATCGCCTCTATCAGTCGATTGCTTACACCGAAGCCTCGCGCTCGGTGCCCGATGCTTCGAAAGATATGTTCTCGCAGAAAATCGAGGACAAATCCGTTTCGGACTGGATCTATGACCGTACTGTAAGCCTGCTGCAAAGCTTCGTCTACTTCCAGCGTGAGTTTGACCGCTTAAAGCTTTCCTTCACCGAAGAAGAGCAGAAGCAGATGAACGAAACCATCGAATCTGAGTGGAAAGAAGTTTCTGGTGTCTACGAGAAAAACGGCGTCACCAAAGAGGACTTCACCGTTTATGACGAGAGCAGCTTTAAGGTCCAGAAAGTCTTTTTGGATTCTTGCAGTGATTTGAGCGAAGAGCAGGTAAAAGATTTCTTCAACAAGAATTTTGCACTTATCACCTATACCCAGCTGCCGCTGATGGACAGCACCGGCAATGCGCTGAGTGAAGAAGCCGCGAAAAAAGTTGCTGCCATTGCAGAAAAAGCACTGGCCGAGACCAAAGACGGCGCATCTTTTATGGAAGCTGCACTGCCCGCCATCACCGATGCCTACAAAGAGGCTGGGTTTGACATTACCAGTTACAAGCCTGAAAACTTTGTCATGCGCACTTATCTGAACCTCGATAACGAGGATGGCAAGAATGCGCTTGGTGAAACCGTCAGCAAAGTTGACGTCAACAACATTGGCATGCACAAGGCAGACGGCCAGTATTACGTACTGTTCCAACGCCTTGAGAATTACAGCTCGCAGGATGAATTTGAAGCCTTAAAGCTGAATGTTCTGCTGGAAATGCGCAGTGATGAGTACAATGCAAAAGCAGAGCCTATCTACAAAGCATATGAAATTGTGGCAGATTCTGCTGCTGTGAAGTACTACGATCCGAAAAAGCTGGATCTCACTGAGCCTCCCGTAAACAGTGCCGCGTCGGCACTTACCCCCGATGAGGATACAACTGCTTCCAGCGAAGCCGCTTCTGGGGCTTCGTCCGCTCCTGCAGACGCTTCCTCAAAATAAAACAAAATAAAGAGAGCCCGATTTTCTATAATTTGGAGAAAATCGGGCTCTCTTTCGTTTTATTCTTGGGGGGAGGGTAAAGCACAGCACGATACTTAATTATAATGGGTGCAATATCTTGCTACGTGTTGCTCGCGCAATCGCCAAACGCGGCTTTTTGCACTTGCGTTTTGAATGAAAAGCACCGCCCAGTTACCGCGGTAGTTTTGGGTGGGTATGTGTGCAGCACCGGATACCAGATAAAAAAATTATCTCTGGCCCGTTGACAATCGCCCTGCACCGTTGTATTATTGTATTAGACAATTAATACAAACAAAGGAGGGGTGGTCGTGACCTGGGAACTAAACTCTGACCGGCCCGTTTATCTGCAACTCGTCGAGCATCTTCAGCTCGCTGTTATTTCTGGCGAATTCGCACCGGGCAGCCGTGTGCCCTCTGTTCGAGAGCTTGCCGCCGAAGCTGCGGTAAATCCGAACACGATGCAAAAAGCACTGGCAGAACTGGAAAGTGAAGGCCTGGTGCAAACACAGCGCACCAGCGGACGTACCGTCACCACAGACGTTGCGCTGATTACCGGGGCAAAAAAAGCTCTGGCTGGCAACGTATTGGAAGCATTTTTCCACCAAATGAAAAAACTGGGGTATACCCCTGAACAAGCCTGTGAGCTGGTGTGTGAACGCCGCAGCTCGCAGCAGGCAGCTACGCTGCCTTGCGACACTGCGCAAAGAAAGGAAGACATCTGATGGAACCGATTTTGGAGTGCAAAGATCTCTACAAATCTTACCCCGGCAAGCAGGCGTTGACCGGGCTGACCCTTTCGGTGCACCGCGGCCGCATCGTTGGCCTGCTGGGACCGAACGGCAGCGGCAAAAGCACTTTGATTAAGCTCGCCTGCGGTCTGCTTACCCCGTCTTACGGCGAAATTTTAATCAATGGAATGGCTCCCGGCGTCGAAACGAAAAAAATCGTTTCGTACCTGCCAGAGCGCACTTATCTTTCCGACTGGATGACGGTAAAAGATGCGGTTGCTTTTTTTGCTGATTTCTATGAGGATTTCGACCCCGCTGTGGCAGGTGAAATGCTGGCAAAGCTTTCGATTCGCCCCGACGCACGGCTGAAAACCCTCTCGAAAGGCAACAAAGAGAAAGTGCAGCTGATTCTGGTTATGAGTCGTAAAGCACAGCTTTACCTGCTTGACGAGCCGATTGGCGGCGTTGACCCGGCTGCACGTGACTTTATCCTTTCTACCATCATCTCCAACTACAACCCCGATTCCACCATCATCATCTCTACCCACCTGATTGCTGATATTGAAAAGGTGCTGGACGATGTTGTCTTTATCTCGGACGGTGCTGTACAGCTGTGCGCTCCGGTCGAAGAGATTCGCGCCGAGAAAGGCTGCAGTGTGGATGCGCTGTTCAGGGAGGTATTCAAATGTTAGGCAAACTGTTTAAATACGAAGTAAAAGCCACCGGGCGGATGATTCTCCCCTTTTACGCCGGGTTGCTGGGCATGACATTGCTGTTCCGTATTTTTTCGGCCATTCGCATGCCCGCCCGTTTCAGCGAGCTTTACGATGTTTTCACCGTACTCGCCACCGCAATTTTCCTTATTCTCATCATGTCCACCTTCTTTGTCTGCTTTATTGTAATGCTTACCCGCTTTTACAAAAACATTTACGGCGACGAAGGCTATTTGATGAACACGCTGCCGGTCTCTGCGGCACAAAACATCTGGGCCAAAGTATTTTGCTCGGTGGTATGGTATCTCGCTTCATTTGTCGTATGCGGCATCACCGGCTTCATCTTCTTCTTCGGCGGCTATCTTTCCGAAATCGCAAATGGGTTCCGCTCGTTCTGGAGTGCGCTTATCTATGAAGTTCTGCCTCAGCTGACCATGTACGGCACTTTCTCTGCTGCCGGTATTTTTACCGAGCTGCTGCTTATGATGCTGGTATCGCTGTTCTCTGCGCCGCTTATGATGTACCTGTGCATCTCGATTGGTCAAAAAATGCCCCGGCACAAAATCTTGGGTGCGTTTGGCGCTTATCTCGCCATTACCTGCGCGCTGCAAACGTTAATGTCGCTGGGTGGTGTGGTATTCGGGCTCACAGCAGATTCCTTCTGGATAAACGACTTTATCATGAATCGACCCACCACCTTTATGATGTTATTCTTGGGCGGTACTCTGGTTTTGCAGCTGGTGCTTGGTGTTATTGCATTCTTTGTCACCAATCATCTGCTCAGCAAGCAGCTTAATCTTGAATAATTCACCTATCTACTAGAAAAAAGGAGACGACAGTGATGCAAAAGCAAACTTACATTTGCCCCAAATGTGGCAACACCAGCTTTGAGAACGACCAGTTCCAGGCAACCGGCGGTAACTTCGCCAAAATTTTCGATGTGCAGAACAAAAAATTTATCACGGTAAGCTGCACCCGCTGCGGCTACACCGAGCTATATAAAGCACAAACCGATGACGGTATGAACGTTCTCGATTTTCTGCTTGGTTAATTTCATCGCTCTGCCTGCGCTTTGCACGGGCAGGGCGATATTTTCTATTTTTTAAATGAAAGGAGCATCTTACGTGAAACCTGTCGTTCTGTATCAATCAAAATACGGCGCAACAAAACGCTATGCCGAATGGCTTTCTGCCGCACTCGATTGCCCTGCGCTTTCGATTAAAGGGGTCAATCCCGAAGCACTTGCAGCCTATGATACCATTATTATCGGCGGCGGCGTCTACGCTTCCATGATTTCCGGCATCTCTTTTTTACAAAAAAATTATGCCTTATTTGCTGAAAAGCAGATTTTCGTTTTCGCAGTCGGTGCCTCCCCGGAAAGTAAAAACGTACTTGCTGATTTGCGTACCCGTAACCTGCCGGGAGACCTTGCGGCGTTGCCGCTGTTTTATCTGCGCGGCGCATGGAACCAATCTGCACTCTCTGTGCCCGATAAGTTAATCTGCTCGATGATTCGAAAATCTGGCGAGCGCAAGGGCATCGGTTCCATTGATGAGCAACACGCAGCAATGCTTGAAATCATCGGCACACAGCAAGACTGGACCGATCGAGCTGCTTTGCATCCACTGCTTACGGCGTTGCAAACCCAAGAGCCCCTTTTGCAATAAAAAATACTGCGGTTTTCGGCCTGGTCAGGTGAAAACCGCAGTATTTTATTTTATCGCTTAGCTTTCGTGTCTCAAAGCCTTTTATAAGCTTCCAGTCAGCCCTTTGCTCGTGCTGGGGGCAGTTTTTCCATAAACATCTTTTGATTTGTGGAAAACCAAAAGCCATTCTTTGGTCGCAGTAATGTTTTGCAGCATTGCATTTTGGTTGAACCTATTACATGCTGACACCAATCCTGCGTTTCGCATTGCTTATTTGTGTAAATCAGCATCAGTCAAAAACGAAATTGTATCAGTTACAGGGATCCCAAGCTCTTTTAACAAGGCAAGGCCTTCTTCGCGATAGGTTTCATCTTCAATGTGGTCATTATCGTGTGCATCCACGCCGAGGATAGCGGTGCAGCCTTCCTCGGCGGCAATCTCCCAAAAGCTGCGGTGGGGGTAGCATTCTACCCCGTTTTCATGATTATACAGTGCCCCGGCGAGATTATATTCCAGCAGCACACCCAGTTGCTTCGCTGCCTGGCAAATCGAGCGGCTGACACTGCGGGCGTTCTCGTCAAACTTAGGATAGCTGCGCATAAACAGGTCTGGGTGTGCAAAATACGCATAGAGCGGGTCCTGCATGCCTTTGAGAGCACTGTCGTGGTAGCTGCGCAGCATCGCAACGTTGGTGGTACCATTGCCATAGTAAGGACCCGTTTCATCATCGGGATAAAAATGGTTGCCAAACAAAACGTAGTCTATCTGCTTTTGCGCCACCAGTTCGCGCAGCCAGCTCATATGCTCCGGGAAATATTCGCTCTCCAGTCCAATTTTAATCGTAATTCCGTCTTTATATTTTTGTGCCAGCGCTCGTATGCTTTGCAGATATTCGTCTGTGCTTTCCGGCGAAAGCCGCATATGCGAGACATAGCCCGAAGCGTAGTTCCAGGGCCCGTGTTCAGAAAAACCAAGCTCTGTATACCCGGCGCGCAAGGCACTTTTTACGTAGTCTTCATCCAGCCCAACTGCATGGTTGCAGCGCATGGTATGGGTGTGATAATTGGTTTTGCGCAGTTTTGTCATTTTGCAGTGGTTCCTTTCCTTTGCTGTTCATGAAAAAGCGCTCCTGCCCTTGGGCCTCACGGCCAACCGGTCAATGGAGCGCTTTTCGTTACATGATGGGGTTTTCTGGGATGCGGATAGCTGTGTAATACAGCAGGCTGCCTTTTTCGTAGCCCACCTCAATTTTATACACATAAATGCCGGGGCTGCTGGGGGTGAGAATTTCACTGCCGGCAATTTCATAATAATCCTGCGAATAAATGCTGCCATCCGCACGCGATACCTTCATCCGGATATAGTTCGGGTCAGACATTGTGATAACCAGCGGTGTGCCGGGTGTTACGTCCAATACCGAAAGTGCCAGGTCCGCATTTTCGGGCGAAAGTGCAGGCCCGTACTTTTTACAGGTTAAATAGTTCCACTCATAGTGTGCCCGGGGCACCACCAGCTTTGTATAACCTACTGAAACATCAATCAGCGGCAGGGTGTTATCCGGGTCAGCAGAATCTATTCGCTCTTTTACCACGACGCTGAAAGTCGCCGCAAGCATAATAAGCGCCACAGCCAGTATAATTTTTACCGTAACGCGTTTGGGTTGTTTCATGCGAAAAAATCATTCCTTTCGGGCGCAGGTTCAGCGTTGCATAACCACTAGGGATCCATCTTTTGCGGTGGCTCTTCTACTACGGGCACTGGCGGTACCGGGTTGCCTTCCGGGTCAATCCCTTTTTCGCGCAGACGTGCTGCAACAAACTCACTGCCCAGTGCATACAGCACAGCGAAGCTCGGAACGCCCAGCACCATACCGGGGAAGCCGAACAAACCACCGCCGACAATGATAGCGACCAGTACCCAAATAGCGGAAAGCCCCGTCGAATCACCGAGAATCTTCGGCCCAAGAATGTTGCCGTCAAACTGCTGAAGCAGCAGCACAAAGATGCCGAACCACACCGCGCCCCATGGGTCCACAATCATCAGAATCATGATGGAGGGGATAGCGCCGATGAAAGGGCCAAAGAACGGAATAATGTTGGTAACACCGATGATAACGCTGATGAGCATTGCATACGGCAAACGCAGCAGGTTCATGCCCACAAAGCAGATGACACCGATGATGGCAGAATCGAGGATTTTACCAACGATAAAGCCGGAGAACACCTCATTTGCATGGGCGCAGATAGAAAGAAAACGGGTCGCTTTCGGGCGGGGAGAGAAGGCATACACCAATTTACGGAACTGCCGCACCAGCGTATCTTTGCTGGTGAGCATATAGATAGAAGAAATCAGCGCAGTCAATGCATTTACAACACCGCTGCCGATACGCACCGACATATTGAGCAGCTGCGGCAGCCCTTGAGTGACGAGCTCGGTTAACCGGTTAACAAGGTCGGTGTAGGAGATGAGAAACGGCTTCGTCGTCTCGGGGGAAAGATGCAGCTTTTCTGCAAGCGCGTGAATGTAGCCGGTAAAGTTTTCAAGATAGATTGAAATATTATTTGCCAGAGCAACTAGGCTTTGGCCTACCTGCGGTAGCACTAAGCCGAGCAAAGCACAGAGCAGCAGGAATGCCAGCATGTACACCACAAAAATAGAAAGCCCGCGTTTCATACGACATTTTGAGAACAGCTTACGCTCGAAAAAATTCACGGGGCGGTTTAACAAATATGCAATGGCAAAACCGATGATAAACGGATTGATAATGTTTACAAAGGTTGCTACCCGGGCAGAAACTTCTCCAAAATTAGAAAGTGCGAGATAAACTAAGATGCCAACCACCACAACAAAAAGGTTGGCAAGGGTTCTTTTGTTCAGCAGCCATTTGCCGTGTCGTCTCATGGCAGGCCTCCTTTTACAGCACCTTGGGTGCTATTTTTTCTTTACCTTATATTATATACCACAGCCTGCCAAAAAGCCAGAGTTGCAGGTGCTTTCTGCCTCGAAAAAGCGCTGAAGGGATCGTTTTTTAGGCCATCGGCAATATTCTTTCATCTGTGGCACGCCAGCTGCATAAACTAATGGGACAACGTCTCGAATTCTGCTGCTGCGCCCATGTGCCAGGCTCCGCACAGCGCACCGAAAGGAATGGCTGAACCATGATCACCTCTACTTCTCAAACGCGTCTTTCTCCGGAAAGCTTTGTCTGCCGCCGCATGTTGCGGCAGGATATTCCCCAGCTTTGTGCACTTTACGCTGGCTTTTTCGCGCCCTCTGCCTGCCCTACCTGCCGCGAGGTAACCGAGCGGTTTGAAGCAGGCGAATGCTACGGCATCTTTCATCAAGACCATCTTGCTGCTGCCATTACGGTATTACCGATGGCAGCGCGTATTTCGCCTGCGACCGAACTGCGCACCTTGCACCACTGCCTGCCGGCCTTGCCCGGCGATGCCAAATTGCTTTGTGATGCAGCATTCGCTTCCCCGCTGCCTGCGTCGGCCGAATTTTTGCTTGCGGCACTGCTTTCTTTTGTAGAGGCTAGCTGTGCACGCGGCGGCAGCCTGCCGGTGCTTTGTGCGGTACTGCCGGTAAAGTCCTGCGCCGGGCTGCGGGTGCTGTTTGAGGGCGAATTTTTACTGTATGCCATCCGGCCTATGGTGCGGTTATGCCCCTGCTACTTATTCTGCCGTGACCCGAACCAGACCGATACATATACTCTCACCCGACAAGAAGCGATCCACGACACTCATTTTATTAGCCGCGAACTCGAGGAAGGCTGGCGTGGCTACGACCTTGTTTCGGAAGAAACACTTTTACTGCGCCGATAAAATGCAAAAGGCAGACCAAATGGCCTGCCTTTTTTATTGGTTAAATCAAAGAGTGCTAATCCGCCCGTTGCTATTGCAGACTGTTTTCTTTCACAACTCAGCTCAGCAGCATACGGTCATTATCGAGGCTTTTGCGAAACTTTACCAGCAGTGTTTCCACTGTCATTGCGGCACGCTCTTCCCCGGCAATATCCAGCACAATGTGCCCATCCTCCAGCATCAGGGTGCGGTCTCCCAATCGGAGTGCGCTTTCAATGTGGTGGGTAATCATCATGCAGGTCAGTTTTTGCTCGCGCACCGTTTCGCAGGTAAGTGCAAGCACCTTCTCTGCGGTGGCGGGGTCCAGTGCAGCGGTGTGCTCATCCAAAAGCAGCAGTTTGGGCGGTACCAGCACTGCCATCAGCAGTGTCAGTGCCTGCCGCTGCCCTCCCGAAAGCAATCCCACCGGGCTCTCCATGCGGTCTTCGAGGCCAAGGCCCAGCGTTGCAAGTTTTTCACGAAACTCTTCACGCTCTTTTTTGCCAATACCAAAGCCGTGGCTGCGCTTGCACTGCATATAAGCGAGGGTGAGGTTCTCGCTTATGGTCATATGCGGGGCGGTACCCATCATAGGGTCCTGTAAAATACGGCCAATTTCCCGGCTGCGGCGATAAGCGGGCAGATAGGTGATATCTTTGCCGTCGAGCAGAATCTGGCCTTCGTCGACCAAAAAGCTGCCGCCGATTGCATTAAACAGAGTGCTTTTACCGGCTCCATTGCCACCAATCACGGTGACGAACTCGCCTTCTTTCAGTTCCAGGGAAAGCGGGCCAAGCGCGCGTTTTTCATTGACTGTGTCGGGATAAAAAGTTTTGCTGACCTCATTTAGTACGAGCATGCAAAGCACCTGCCTTTCTCTTTTTTGCAGAAAGTGCAAACGATGCGCGCACGGTGGGCGCGCTGATGGCAACTGCAACAATCAGTGCGGAAACCAGCTTTAGGTTAGAGGGAGAAACCGAGGCAGAAAGCGCCACCGCAACAATCAGGCGGTAGATGACTGCGCCGCCGAGTGCGAGCGCAATACGTTTGCCCATGCCACCTTGCCGCAGCAGCACCTCGCCGATAATAAGTGAAGCAAGGCCGATAACCACCATACCGGTGCCGGTATTAATCTCCATAAACTGCTGATACTGTGCCAGCTGTGCACCGGCAAGTGCTACCAGCGCATTGGCAAGTGCCAGGCCAACAGCGGTGGTGTAAGCCGGGTTGATGCTGCTGGCCTCTACCATGGCACGGTTGTCGCCTGTCGCGCGGACGGCAAGCCCCAAGGGCGTGCGCAAAAACAGCCACACCCCAATGCCACAAAGCGCTGCAATCAGCGCAATGGGAACCAGCTTTGCAAACTGGCTGCCAAACACTTTTTCAGAAAGCGAAAACACCGTGGTTTTGCGCAGCAGTGTGAGGTTTGCTTTATTGCCCATAACCATAAGGTTGATAGAATACAGTGCCGTCATGGTAATGATGCCTGCAAGAATCGGTGCCACGCGGCATTTGGTTTGCAGCACTGCGGTTATAAGGCCCGCAGCCGCACCCGCAAGCGGGGCTGCAACCAGTGCAAGCAGCGGGTGCCCTGCCAGTGTCAGCACCGCAGACACTGCGGCACCCAGCGTAAAGCTGCCGTCTACCGTCAAATCGGCAATGTCCAGCACCCGGTAAGAAAGCAGCAGTGCCAGTGCGACAAGACCATAGATAAGACCCTGCTCCACGGTGCCCATTAAAACCAGAAAAGACATACTGTATCCTCCGTTGTATCAAAAGCTAAAATCTGCCATGCCGTTTCTGCGGCAATAGTTTAATCGCCCCAGTGAAGCCGGGCCACCTGCTTTGCGCATCCGCATAAATTTGCCGGTAACAGCGCAGTGCGTCAGATTATTTTACATAACGCTGCACATCAACCCCCAGCGCTTTTGCGGTATCGGGGTTTACTGTGATTTGTTTGTCGGTCAGTGTTTCTACAGCCAACTCGTTTGCTGAAGTGCCACTCAGCACTTTCAGTGCCATCTCTGCGGTTTGTTTGCCAAGGTTGGTATAGTTGATACCCACCGCTGCAAGACCGCCGTCGTACACCATCGTGTCGGCAGAAACATAGACCGGCACACCTGCTTTATTTGCGATTTCTGCCACGGCTGGCATTGCCATGGCAATCGTGTTATCAATGGGGACGAAGATGGCATCGACTTTATTGACCATCGTGGCTACTGCTGTCTGAACATCGCCGATGGCAGCAACTGCGCCCTCTTCGTAGGTGCAACCGTTTGCCTCAAGGTAAGCTCTGGCATCGCGCAGCACCGAAGCACTGTTGTCTTCGCTGGTGCAGTACAGCAGACCGAAATTCTTTGCATCGGGGGTAAGCTCTTTCGCAAGTTCGAAGATAGCATCTACCGGAATCGCATCTGAAGTGCCGGTCACGTTATGGCTCGGCGCATTCAAATCTTCGACAAGCCCAGCTGTGACGGGGTCGGTAACTGCGCTGAAGATAACCGGAATGTCGGGGGAAGCAGCCGCTACGGCAGCCTGCGCTGCGGGGGTAGCAATCGCAACAATCAAATCCACCTTATCTGCAACAAACTGCTGGCAAATGGTATTGATGGTAGACGGATCGTTCTGTCCGTTCTGGTAATCTATCTCAACGGAAAGCCCATATTCGGGTGCTTTTTCTTCCAGCTGCGAAACAACAGCGGTGCGAATTTCATCCAGCGAGGGGTGCTCGGTAAGCTGAATCAGCCCTACTTTCATCGATTTGCTGCCGCTTGCAACTACCTGTGATGTAGCCGCAGAAGCTGGTGCGGAGGATGCCGCGGAGCTGCCGCATCCGGTAAAGAGTGAAGCGCCCAGGGTGAGGGCGGTCAAAATAGCGAGGTATGCTTTCTTTTTCATAATCGATGCTTCCTTTCAAGTAAAAGCGCAGCGTTGCTGCGGGTCAGTCGTTTTTCGGGCACGACCGCTTCTTTCGCATCGAGAGGCTTGCATGGGCAAGCTCTGCTTTATCGGGAAAGAAGCGGCTTTTTATCAAATTGCAAGCTGCGCCATCGCCATCGTTTCTCCTCTAGGTTCATCCGTTTGCCGCTCCTTTCTGTCGTTTTAACTGGTTAAGAGTGCAGGTTTTCGACAAACAAAAAAGACCTGCCCTTGTTTAACACAAGGACAAGTCTCTGAATTCAAAGAAACCTGCGGTACCACCTTGATTGCCTGCGCCAGTTACGTGCGCAAAGCCACTCTACCGGGTGCTATCACACCCTACGCCCTGTAACGCGAGCACGCGTCGTCAGATACTCAAAAGCCAAAACTTTCTTTCTCCTCGCCCTCAACGGTCCATTTACCTGCTCCGCTCTGCGCCCTTTCTCAGCATCCGGGCTCTCTGTGGCTGCGCCTGCAGTGTTATCTCCGTCTCAACGGTTTATAGCTATTAAACACGATTTGCCTGTATTTGTCAAGCATGAATTTGAAAAAAATTTGATAGTGTTTGTGGGCAGATGGTATTTTTTACTTTACAATTTCCCGCACAAGGGTTTGTTGTAATGCTCTTTTTAAAACACTATAATAATAAAATATGCTTTATGTTACCTGTACGCTGAAAGGAGTTTTTATGAAAGACCAAAAGCAGCCAACCCATAAGAGTACTGCTTATCGCATTTTACAAATATGTGAAGCCATCTGTTTTCTAGCACTGGTAATCTTATCTGTTTTATATTTTACGGGCAAGTGGCCCGATGCGATGTTTATTACGCCTGGGTTATTTATGGTGAGTATATTTCTTCACGCTGCAAAAGCTTGGCGCAATAATCGCACTTTAGCTATTTTAAATATTATTGAGGGCTGCGTGATGCTAGTAGGGTTCTTTTTGATTGCAAAAATTCTGCTGCGTTAATTTTCGAGCTTGTGCGGCGAATATTTTCCACCGGATTTTTTGCTTTTGTGGAAAAACTAGTGCCAGCAGTCCCTGCGCTATTGGAGATTATTTAGCTTATGTTATGCAAAAGGCGGCGGGTATGTTTTCCGCATATCCGCCGCCTTTATTATTTTACCCTTTTGATCTGTACCGTTACTGCATTGCTTTGCGCAGTGCACTATTTTTTTCAATTACACGCACAAGCACCAAGCCCAGCAGTACGCAGCTTAAAATCTCGCCAATGCCTACCGTTACCATGTTCACGGCAAGCACTGCACCGGTCGCCGGCACATCCATAAAGAAAAATGTAATCTCGGCACCGATAATTACTGCATTAAACAGCACCGGCGAAAGTGCCGACCAAATCGGCAGGCCGTGCCAGCGCAGGTTGCGCAGCTTATAGGTTACCAGTGCGGCCAGCAATGTCGCCAAGGTGCCAAATACCGCGTCAATCGGCGAAGAGCCAATCAAATTGGTCAGCAGGCAGCCTAGGGTTACGCCGATAATGGCATCCGGCGCAAAAACCGGCAACAGGCAAAGCGCCTCTGCAAAGCGCACCTGCACTGCCCCGTAAGAAAGCGGAGCAAACGCCAGGCTGACAGCGGTGTAGAGCGCTGCAACCATGGCACAGCGCGCAAGCTGTTTTGAGGTAAACTGTCTCATATTCAATTTTCTCCTTCGGACGAGGGAAAGCAGCCCTGTCCCGCGGCAAATTTTAGCTTGGCGGCGCCGCAAAATTCCGCAAAGCTTCGCGCAAAGCGCGGGTCGAAAAGGGCGGATACCGGCAGCGAGGGAAATGCCCTGCCCCGAAGTATCATGCGCCAAAGGCGACCGGTGGTTATTTTATCATATCCCCTGCCAAAAGGCAAGCAAACGGGTGCTGCGGCAGCAATGGCAAGTGTTACCTGCCGCACCCATTTACCCGGGAACTATGCAGTTTAATTTTCAGCTTGCAGCCAACGTAATGTACAGCCCCAAAATACCCTCAGCGATACTTACGCTGAGATGTGTTTGCTCCTTTTTCAGCAATACACCCGCAGATGCTTCGTTCTCTGCGGCTTCAATTTGCTGGTACCCGTCAGCTTCCAGCGTGCGAAGATAGTCTTTCCCCTCTTCGGCGGTAATGTCTTTTATGAAAATCGCGTAATATCCTTTTTCTGCGTCTGAGATAACATAATCCGGGCTACCTTTTTCGGGCTCGGGGATCGTTTCGGTATATTTATTTTCGGGCCACGCCGTAATCTGCTGGGGCACTGGCTCGGTTGCCGTATCACTGTTATGCAGCTCTGTCTGCATACATCCGGCAAATGCCAAAACCACAAGCAAAAGCGCGGCACACCATGTTTTTTTCATTTTTGTTTTCCCTTCTGTCGGGTTTTCGCTTTTATAAAAAGCACAGCCGTAAACAGTACTAAAAGCACAGTAATGCCGTAAAGCAGGTAAAGGTAGATGGGCGTACCGCTTACCCAAATGTTAGTTGCTGCGTCAGCATAGCCTATTACATTGTCTGGCAACGCATTCTTTTGCTGCCAAAACAGTGCCGCTGCAGAAAACAGCACAAAAAGTACGGTCACCGCCGCCAAACGCCGGTGACCTCTGCCTCGTTTTTGCGGCATAGAATCGAGCGTTTGCGGTTCAGTCAGCTCGCTGAGGGAAACACCGAATAAATTGCAAAGTGCCATCAAATTTGCGGTACTGGGCAGCGAAACGTCGCTTTCCCACTTTGCGACTGCCTGCCGCGAAACATTTAGCTCATTTGCGACTGCCTCTTGCGACAGTTGCCTTTTGGTACGAAGCGTTTTGATTTTTGCGCCAAGCTGCATAGTAGGCTCCTTTACTTTTGCCATGTTGAATCGAGCAGTTTTAAAATACAACAAATCGAAAATCTTGTCTATCAACTATTGCGCAACAATTGGTTGCGCGACTCTTTTTGCTGTTGTATGCCTGTTTTTACGACAGGATATAAAGAAAAGCGGCAATCACCGGTAAGAGCAATTGCCGCTTTTTCCTATTCTTTTTAGCGCCCAAAACCAAGCGGGCAGCCAGCAAGTGTCAGCCTTATGCTTTGCCTGCAGAGCCGAACAGCTCGATTTTCTCACGCACGGTTGCTTTGATGGCGTCTACGCCGGGGGCAAGCAGCTTGCGCGGGTCGAAGCCTTTGCCTTCAAGGTCTTTGCCGGCTTCGATATATTTACGGGTAGCCTCTGCAAAAGACAGCTGGCACTCGGTGTTAACGTTGATTTTGGAAACGCCAAGATCGATCGCTTTTGCAATCATGTCTGCCGGGATGCCGGTGCCGCCGTGCAGCACGAGGGGCAGTGTGCCGGTTTTTGCCTGGATTTTGTCGAGTGCGACAAAGTCAAGACCTTTCCAGTTCGCGGGGTATTTGCCGTGGATGTTGCCGATGCCTGCTGCGAGGAAATCAACACCGAGGTCTGCAATCATTTTGCACTCTTCGGGGTCAGCAACTTCGCCAGCGCCAATCACGCCATCCTCTTCGCCGCCGATGGAGCCGACTTCAGCTTCAATCGAAAGGCCTTTTTCGTGTGCCAGAGCAACCAGCTCTTTGGTTTTTTCAACGTTCTCTTCGATGCCGTAATGGCTGCCGTCGAACATAATGGAGGTGAAGCCTGCATCGATGCAAGCTTTTGCGCCTTCATAAGAGCCATGGTCGAGATGCAGCGCAACCGGCACAGTGATGCCGAGGGCTTTGTCCATTGCTTTGACCATATCAGCGACGACCTTAAAGCCAGTCATATATTTGGCCGCGCCTTCAGAAACGCCGATGATAACCGGAGATTTCATTTCTTCTGCGGTTTGCAGGATTGCCTTGGTCCACTCCAGGTTGTTGGTATTGAAGTGCCCAACGGCATAATGGCCGGCCTTTGCTTTGGTCAGCATTTCGCTTGCGTTGACTAACATGAGTAGTTACCTCCATGAAATTATTTTCTGTGTGGAGTATTTGTCCAACCCTTATTATATACAAATCACGACAAGATTACAAGGCGGCAAACCGCTCTCATTTTTGCATAAAACAATCCTGTTATTGTGGCTTTTGTCTGCGGTAAGCAAGGTAAGAATACAGCACCGGCACTGCTACAATCAAAATTAAAATAGCCCCAGTTACCATTGCGTTAATGCTCGGCGGCAGTAAAAATGCAGCCGCAATTAAAACCAGGCCGCCCCAAAACCAAAGGGCACCGCCCAGCCGGTGAGTTTTGCGCCAGACTTCCTCGGATGCGAGGGTCCACGGCGTTTTGATGCCGACAAAATAATTGTGCTTAAATTTAGGCATGTAATTGCCGAGCAGGCAGAACAATACACCCACAGCCGCCGGAACCAGTATCTCGGTGCGCACCGTTTCGGGAGAAAAAGCGCTGGTGATAGTAATGCCTGTCATCACAATGAGGAACAAATTGAACACCAAACGAAAAATATCGTAGCTTTTTCGAAAAGAAGCATAGTTATTGCGTTTAGGGTCTATTTTCGGTAGCACGACAAACAGCAGATTAACGCCAATGCACATCAGTGGCATCATCCATGCCGAGCTGCGGCTGCCCCAGCGGTCAATCTCGCCCGCTGCGTTCCAGTGCATCGGCACTGCGTCCGGCAGGGTCGGCATTGCAATTGCAGTAAGTATCAGCGGCACCAGTGCGAGGCACCAGCAGATGATTTGAAACCGTTTATTTTTCATCTTCGCCGCCTCCTTTTTTGCCGCCAAAGGAACTAATCCAGCGCATAATATCCTCCATAACCGAGGTATTGAGCTGGTAGTAAATATATTTGCCTTCACGCTCATCGTCCACCAAACCTGCTTCTTTTAAGCAAGAAAGGTGATGACTGATGGTGGCGCCTGTCATACCAAAGCCTTCGCCCAGCTCTCCGGCTGTCATTCGGTCATGTTCCGAAAGGCGCTCTAAAATCGCCCTGCGTGTAGGGTCACCGAGCGCTTTAAACGTTTGTTGCAGGGACACTGTGCCGCCTCCTTGATTAGATGATTTTCTAATTGTATTATAGCGGCTTCCCTGGATACCGTCAAGAGAACATCTACCGTGTGGTCGCCCTCTTAGCGGTTAAGGTAAACAATTGCCACGGCATCGGTACCGGTGTTGCTGGTAACTGCCGCGCCAAGTTTAAAGCAAAGCTCAGGCGGGTAGCCCATTTCTTTTTCGCATAACTTTGCCAGCTCTTTTACATCGCCGTGCTTATCGTCAAACCCGCGGGTACCCGCAATCAGGTAAGGGGTACGGTCGCCGGAGTTTGCTTTGAGATGCGCGCAGAGGGTCGGCAATATTTTTGCATCACCGCGCACCTTCTGTATCACCTTTGTCTGGCCTTGAATTAAGGTGATAATCGGTCGCAGTCCCATCAGTTCGCCAGCAAAGGCCGCAGCAGCAGAGATTCGTCCACTTTTTTTGATGATTTTCAGGCTGTGAACAGAGAGTACAATTTCCACTTTCTGAAAGCCGTCTACAAGGTAATCCACTACATCAGAAAGCTCGGCACCGTTTGCCAGTTTTTTGGCTGCCATCAGCACAAAAATGCCATATCCCATCGAGTAGGTATGGCTATCTACAATCGCAATTTTCATTTTGCTGTCGGGGTGCTCATCTAAAAACATGGCGCGTGCTGCCTGCGCGTTAGAGTTGGTGGCACTGCCGGTAGAGTTGATGGAAATATACAGCACCTCATCTACACCTTCAGCGTCGAGCTGCTCAAATTTATCCAAAAAAGTAATGGAAGTGATCTGCGAAGTCGTGGGCATGTTTTTCGCCTCGTCCAGCAGCTGATAGTAGCTGTCGAAGGTGAGGTCTTCCCGCTCGTAGTATTCTTTGCCGTCGACCTGAATGACAAAGCTCATGACGTCAATATTAAACTGAGCCGCAAGCTCAGGGGGCAAGTCGCAGGCGGAGTCGGTTAAGACCACAAATTTCTTCATTCGTTCAATCCTTCCTTTCCGGTGCCGCGGCAATTTGCTCAGCACCGCTGCAGCCGGGCTGCAAACTGGTTATCTTATCGTTTCGTTTAGAGGTCTAGCGGGGCGTCGCTCCAGTCATAACGGGTTAGCGCGCCAATTTCTTGCAGGCCGGTAAAATCGCGCTGACGCAGTGCTTCGTACACTGCAATCGCGACGGTGTTTGAGAGGTTGAGGCTGCGTGCGCCGGAAATCATCGGCAGGCGCAATGCACTGCCCGGGTGCTCAAACAGCAACTCCTCGGGCAATCCTGCATCTTCGCGTCCAAATACCAGGTAAGCATTTTCGGGGTATTTCACATCACAGTAACGGTGCTGCCCCTTAGTGGTAAAATAGAAAAACGGGCCTTCGTTTTTGGCAAAAAAGTCATCGAGCCCGTCATAATAGGTGATGTCCAACAGGTGCCAGTAGTCGAGCCCGGCACGTTTCAGCTGGCGGTCGGTGATGGTAAAGCCCATTGGCCCTACCAAATGCAGCCGTGCGCCGGTGGCAGCACAGGTGCGAGAAATATTGCCGGTATTCTGTGGAATGCGCGGCTCTACCAGCACAATATTTAATGGCATAGCAAATCCTCCAATGTCCCAAGAAGGGGTTCAAACTCTACCCCAAAGCGCGGCTCACAGCCGGCGGCAAACGTCGTATGTACGACGCGCTGCGTAAAGCAAAGTGCTGCATTTGCGGCGGCTTTCAGGGTTTTGCCCCGCAGCAGTGCGCCCGTGAGCACTGCGGTAAACAAATCTCCGGTGCCGGGGTATTGCGCGTTCACATAGTCACATTCCAGCATAAAAAAATTGTTTGCTTTTCGGTCAAAACCGCCGCAAACCACATGGTCTTCGGCCAGGCGGCAACCGGTCAGTACCACATCACACCCGAAGGTTTCCGCCAGTTGCCGGCATCTGCTTTCCAAAAGCTGCTCGTTCCAGCACGCCGTCAGCGGGTCTTGCCCGAGCAGCAGCGCGGTTTCGGTGGGGTTTGGGGTAATTACATCTGCCTTTTGGCAAAGTGCGGAAAGTGCTGCGACCATGCCGGCATCAAAGCCGTGGTAAAACTTACCGTGGTCGGCCATGACAGGGTCTACCACAATCAGTTCTGCAGTGTGTTTTTCCAGCGCGCTGCAAACCAGTGCCGCCTGTTCGGGGCCAGTCAGGTAACCGGTAGAAATCGCATCAAAGCAAATTTTTTGTTTTTCATAGGCAGCAAAGCTACGGGCCATCTGGTCGCTCATCTGCTGCACTTGTACAGGTGCAAAGCCACCAAAGTGGCTGGAAAGTACTGCCGTTGGCAACGCGCAGCATTGTACACCCGCTGCGGAAAGCACCGGCAGGATGACCGCAAGGCTTGCACGGCCTACCGTGGGCAAATCATGGATACAAAGCGCTCGCTTCACAGCAGCCGCCCTCCCTCTGGTGCATTTTTGGTCAAAATGACCTGCAATATTACTATATTATAGCGCACTTTAGCAGAAAAATAAATTGTTTTTTTGTACAGCGGCCGACTCGCGGGATTGCTGAGTGAAAAATTCATAAAACGCAAAGCAGCGGGTATGCTAACGGTGAAGCAGCCGACAGAAAAGCTGCTGATGTGACAATATAATCCACAAATGGACAGCAATGGCTTTTCTGCTGTATAGCAGGCCTTAGCTGCAAAGAAAGGAAGAAAACAAGATGAAACGCGAAAGTGAAGCAATGGCAAAGGGCGCCGCTCTTGGCGTTGTTGCAGGTGCCGCCGCCGGCATGGCAGGCGCATACCTTGCCTCCGAAAACAAAACCGAAATTAAAAAGTTTGTAAAAAAAGCTGAAAAAACCGCAAGCAAGGCGCTGGACCAGTTTGACGAAATGCGCCGTATGCACTACTAAGCGCGTTTTTAAAGCCCAGTGCCCCTAATGGGCATATTTTCACAGCATAGCTGATTTTCTCCTCTTTTCTCTTTTCTGGCCGATTTTCTATCAACCGGCCAATCCTCCTATTCTTCTGAAACACAGGCATACAAAAAACTGCGGGACGCCGAGCAAGAGGCGTCCCGCAGTTCTTTTTGCCGTAAATACAGCGTTAGATAAGCAATTCTAGATAATGCGCACGCGAATGGTGCCGGGCATGCCTTTTAGGCGTGCCACTACACCGCCGCCTACATTGCCGGAAACATCCAGCATTGTGTAAGCGTAACCGCCGCGGCTTTTGTTGACCAGGTTTTCGATGTTGAGACCTGCATCGCTTGCGGCACCGGTGATGCCGGAGAGCATGCCGGGCACATTTTTATGCAACACGCAAATGCGGCTGCCGCCAACGCGGGGCAGTTCCACGTCGGGCCAGTTGACGCTGTTTTTGATGTTGCCGTTGAGCAGGTAATCCTGCAGCTGGTCTGCTGCCATAACTGCGCAGTTCTCTTCGCTTTCGGGGGTGGAAGCGCCGAGGTGCGGCAGTGTGACAACGCCGGGCTCACCGATCAGTGCATCGGTGGCAAAATCGGTGACATAGCCCGCCACCTTGCCGCTGCGCACTGCGCTAATCAGCGCGCCGGTTTCTACCAGCTCGCCGCGTGCAAAGTTCAGCAAACGCACACCGTGCTTCATCTGAGAGATGGCCTGTGCATTGATGAGGCCACGGGTGTCTTTGGTAACCGGCACGTGCACGGTGATGAAATCGCACTGGGCATAAAGGTCGCCCAAGTTGACACAGTGGTGGACTTCGTGAGAGAGGTTCCAAGCGGCATCGACCGAGATATACGGGTCATAGCCATATACTTCGAGGCCAAGATGGGTTGCGGTGTTGGCCACTTTAACACCAATGGCACCCAGGCCGATGACGCCGAGTTTTTTGCCGGCAAGCTCCGGCCCTACAAATTTCTTTTTGCCTTTTTCAACCAAAGCCGGCACTTCTTCGCCTTTTCCTTTGAGGGTATCCATCCAGCGGACGGCAGGCGCAATGTTGCGGGCAGCCAGAATCAGTCCGGCGATGGTCAGCTCCTGCACTGCATTTGCGTTTGCACCGGGGGTATTGAATACCACGATGCCTTTTTCGCTGCAGGCATCGACCGGAATATTGTTGGTGCCGGCACCGGCGCGTGCAATTGCACAAAGCGATTCGGGCAGCTCCATCTCTTTCATTTCAGCGCTGCGCACGAGAATACCAGTGGGATCCTCTACGTCGTCGCCGATGTTAAACGCGTTGGTAGAAAGGCGTGCAAGACCTTTCTGAGAAATGCTGTTAAGTGTAAGAATATCTTGCATTGTTAGCCATGCTTCCTTTCAAATTCTTTCATAAATGCGACGAGCTGTTCTACGCCCTCGCGCGGCATTGCATTGTAGATGGAGGCGCGCATACCACCCACCAAACGGTGGCCTTTGAGGTTGATGAAGCCTTCTTTTTCTGCCTCTTTGCAGAACAGTTTATCCAGGTCTGCATCGGGAGAAGTAAAGGTAACGTTCATAATGCTGCGGAACTCTTTTTCTACCGGGTTCTGGAAGAAGGCGCTTTCGTCAAGATAGTCGTAGAGCAGTTTTGCTTTTGCGTTGTTCAGCTCTTCCATCTTAGCAAGGCCGCCGATTTCTTTTTCGATGTAATTAAGCACCAGGCCTGTCATGTAGATGCACCAGCAAGGCGGAGTATTATACATGCTGTCGTTGTCGATGATGGTTTTGTAGTCCAGCATGGTCGGCACGTTGGCTGCGGCATGGCCCAGCAAATCCTCGCGGATGATTGCAATTGCCATACCAGCCGGTGCAACGTTTTTCTGCACGCCAAAATAGATAGCGCCGTATTTGCTCACATCGGTGGGGCGAGAAAGGATGCAGCTGCTCATATCGGCAACGAGGGGGATGCCCTCTACCTGCGGCAGCTTGGTAAAGCGGGTGCCGAAGATGGTGTTGTTTTCGCAGATATGGATATAGCTTGCATTTTTGCTGTATTCGATTGCATCGACATCGGGAATATAGGTGAAGTTTTTATCTTTGCTGGAAGCAACGATGTTTACCTTGCCGAATTTTTCCGCTTCTTCTGCGGCTTTTTTCGAAAAGTTGCCGGTCACGAGGTAATCGGCCTCACCGGTGGTCATCAGGTTCATCGGCACCATTGCAAACTGGGTGGAAGCACCGCCCTGGAAGAAGCCGACTTTATAGTTTTCAGGGATATCGAGCACCCGGCGGAGCGCCGCCTGCGTCTCGGTGATGATGGCATCGTACACACTAGATCGATGGCTCATCTCCATTACCGACTGTCCGCTGCCGGCATAATCCAACAGTTCGCTCTGGGCAGTTTTCAGCACACTTTCGGGCAGCATAGAAGGACCCGCGCTGAAGTTGTATACTCTTGCCATTGTCATTTCCCTTCCTTTCATATCATTCGTGCATCCGCTTGGGAGCGCGGATACCGCGCCGTGTTTTACGGCATTTTTTATGGCCCACGGCTTTGTTTATTTTAGTGGACCGTATGATACATTTTACAGAAAATATCACGCCGTGAACAGAGGTAAAAATGCAGAAAAAGCCCGTAGGGACGGGCTTCTTTTTCCACAACACCTACAAATGTTCGCGTGTGAAATACAATTATTCAATATTCAATGCCGCGGCGGGCATTTAGGCCCTTATCGTAAGGGTGCTTTTCTGCCAAAAAGCGGGTTATATAGTCTGCCGATGCAGCAAGCTGTTCTGGGCAGCTGTGCCCGGTGAGCACCAGCTCCAGCGCCTCGGGTCGCTTCTGCACAATCCCTTGTAGCAGGCCAGCGGGTAAAATGCCGAGCTCTTCGGCATCCAACACCTCATCCAGCACAAGCAAATCGAGGTCGGCCATCCGCGCAGCTGCCTCCTGCAATGCCGCAGCGGATACATTGCGGCAAACCTGTTTCTCGGCTTCGTCCATTTCAAACCAAAAGCGGGGGCCGGTGGCGGGGGCCAAAACCCATACCCCCAGCGTTTCAAGCGGCGCACGCTCGGCAGTGGGACGGCCTTTCAGAAATTGCAAAAAGCCACAGCGCAGCCCTGCGCCGCATGCACGGACACAAAGCCCCACGGCAGCTGTCGTTTTGCCCTTGCCATCGCCGTAATAAAGATGCAGACATCCTTGTTTCATTTTACTGCCCTTTCCTTTTGGCCACGATGCGAATTTCAGCATTACCGAAAGCAATACTGAGGCACTTTCATCCCACAGATTCACATTTTTGCGTTTTGCGTAACAGAAATTACTCCTGCGCGCAGGTTTCGCCGTAGCCGTACGGCACAATATTGGTCGCTTCCACAATGCCGTCCCGCATATAGCTGGCGGTACTGGTGATGATGGTAAAACCGCAGCCGGGGTCGCAGGCCCAAAGCTGAGGCTCACGCTCCGGCACCGCGTGCATGGCAAGTGCTGTCATAAGCAGGCCGCCATGTGTAACAACCGCCACTTCGCGGTTATCGCTGCGAATTACGAACTCGCAAAGGCGCTGCAATGCGGTGCTGCAGCGTGCAGCAAACTCCTTGCCGCTTTCGCCGCCCGGGGGGGTAACCTGCTTGCTGGGATCAAGCCAGTCGTGAAAATCCGGGTTGCCCTCGAGTTCTGCCGGGGTTTTACCTTCAAATTCACCAAAGCTGATTTCGCGTAGGTCATCGATACCAATCTGCTTGATGCCGGGATATAAAATATCGGCGGTCTCGCGGGCGCGCAGCATCGGCGAAGTAATGACGAGCGGTACGTTGGGATATTCAAAATCACGGCGCAGCGCTTCCAGCTGGGCTCGGCCTTCCGGGCAAAGCGGCAAATCGGTGCCGCTGCCGGCATAGATGCCCTCCAGGTTGGCGCGGGTAAGGCCGTGGCGAATCAGATGCAGTTTGTATGTTTTCATTCGGTTGATTCCTTTCTGGTCCGGTACAGAGTTCACGTTTCATTGTGGCCCCATTGGGGCGAAAAATCACAAAAAAGTCTCTGCTTTTCAGTATTTTAAAACTTTGCCTAAAAATAAGTGTCGAATTTTGACAATTTAATTATTTACAAATCGCTTTTTGTCGCTTATAATTTACAATACGTATTCAAAAGTACCGCTGTATACCAGCGGTATTTTAGCGAAGACAGGTACGCTGTGTAGAAAATACACCAAAAAGGGCAAGGAGTCTGAAATGACGCAGGAATTTAGTCGTATTATCACGCTTTTACGCAAAGAAAAAGGAATTACCCAAAAGCAGGCCGCTGCCGAACTTGGCGTTTCGCAGGCGTTGCTTTCTCATTATGAAAAAGGCATTCGTGAATGCGGGCTGGATTTTGTGGTACGGGTAGCTGATTTTTACGGTGTTTCCTGTGATTATCTTCTGGGGCGCAGTGCAGACCGCAGCGGGCTGACGCTCAAGGTGGAGGATATCCCGAACCCCGAAACAACCCGCGACAGCATTTACAAAGGCAGCCTGCTGCCCACCTTAAATAAAAAGCTAATTTCCAACTCGCTGAACATTCTGTTCGATAAACTGGGCAGCTGCCAGAATAAGGCGCTGACCAGCGAAGTAAGCAGCTATTTAATGCTTGCTGTATATAAAATGTTCCGCACTTTGTATGGTGCAGCTCCCAAAAACGCTTCCAGCATGTTCAGCATCCCCAAAGAGGTCTATGCTGGCTATGCACTCGCAGAGCAATGCCGCGCAGAGAGTAATGCTGCTGCACTGCTTGCAGGGCAAGATGTCGGGCTTGGCGAAACGGATTGCGATTTATCATCGCTTGCCATGACCACCGAAGCGCTTTCGGCAGATTATCCGCTTTATGCCACCAGCCTGTTGAATCTTATTAAAGTAAGCGAAAGCCGCATGAGCGGCGAATAAGCTTTGCCTTCAAAACCAAAGAGTACCCGTTGCCGGGTACTCTTTTTTTATGCCTCTTTGGTTTGCAGTGTCTTATTGCTCCGGCTCGCTTGCAACTTCTTCCCGGCAATTTTTGCAAATCCACTTACCGCGGAACGGTGCAAGCTCTTTTCGGTTGCCACAAAACACACAAGCCTCCGTATGCTTTTGTAGTATAATCTGGTCTCCCTGCGCAAAAATTTCCAGCGGGGTTCCCTCTTCCAGGTTCATGCGGCGACGAAGCTCCACGGGCAACACAATACGTCCCATATCATCAAGATGACGTGTGATTCCAGTTCCCTTCATACTTTGGCTCATCCCTTTCTCATTGAAATTACAATTGCAACAGTACTCTTTTCACGCTTTTGGTTTGCAGCAACGCAAGCCAAAAGAACGGCTAAGGTAATTACGGCAGCACCCGCGGGTTAGGGTGCGGGGTTTCCAACAAGTTGTGGATTTCTGCCGTATTAATCTGTCCGGAAATTGCAGACGGGCGAGCCGCCAAGTCAAGCAACAGCGTTGCATATACTTCATCGCCGCCATGATATCCGTCCAAATATTGTACTGCGGTAGTGCCTTCTACACTGCCGTAATTATAGCACTTTTTTCCATATTCTGCAAATAGTTCCTCAAGGGCATCCGGCAGCTGTGCAAGGTAACCGTAATGACCGCTATCTGCCATTTTTTGTGCCACAGACGGAGCGAACGGGGGCAGAATGCCTACAACGTCGATACCAGCTTCTTCGCAAAAAGCAAGCAGGCTGCGGGTCGCCTCCAACGCGCGTTCAGAAGGTGCCTCGCCCCAGGCAAACCGTGCACGGGAAAAATCAATGTCGCGCATCGTATCAGCGAAAAGCGCTTCCGGCTCGTCGAGCGATTTTTCCGCCACCTCGCCATAATGGTAGCTGCCGTCTGCCGAAAAACCGCTGCCACGCCCTGCCGCTGCAAGGCCATAAACGCCCGGCTTGCTGCGCAAATTATCCAGCAGCGAAAACTTGCGGTTGCCATAGCTTGCACCCACACGCAGCAGCGCATCTTTTTTGACCGGAATATCCATAAGCTGCAACTCCTGGGTGGCATTCTCTGCACACCAGGTTTCGTTGAACATATTCTGGTCCAGCACCAGCACTACCGTGTCAGGGCGAGACTGCTCGGGCATTGCACGCAAAAAGCGTTCATAATCATAAATATCACGCGCACCGCCACCTGCGTTAAAAAAAGACGGCTCACTGAAAAACGCAGCACGCAGCTGCATGCTGCGGCTGGTACCGAGCACCAGCAGCTTGGCCTGCTTTTGCACCGCGGTGCGGTATTTGAACGCCTGAATATTTTCATGGTAAGCGCTGCCATAACGTTGCAGGCTGCCGTCCATGGCAGCGGCTACCACATCGTCCAGCGGTGCAAGTTCACGGCTGTTGAGCAGGACGATACCAAACAGCAGATAAAGCAGTGCAATCGGCAGCAAAAACAATGCCGTAACTTTTAAAAAGCGTTTCAAGCTCGTCCCCTCCTTTCGTTGCGGCGTACGCTATGCAGCATACCACGGCTGCTTGCCTTAAAATTTGAAATAGATAAATTCGCCTGCGCCAAAATTGCCAAACAACACTACCAGCAGCACGAGCAGGTAGCACAGCCCTATCCTTACCGGCTTGCTGCGTGCTTTTAAAAATGCAGGGAAAGTAGTGTTATAGCAGGCAAGGTCGAGCACAAAGATGCTGCCAATCCAGAGCATCTGCTGTAAAAAGGCTTCGGGCGAAAGCCCAAGCAATACAATGCTGTCTTTGAGATAGCGCACGCTCGGCACAAAATCGGTAAACAGATGGGTGGCCATATAAAGGCCTTGCTCCGGTGTTGGCGCGCTGAAGAATATCCACGCATAGGCCACCAGACAAAAGGTAATCGCTGTGCTGAAAATGCGCGCCGTAATGCTTTCTCTGCTCCAGTGTAATGCAGCGAACATTCGATCACGCAAGGGTTTTGTAAGAGTGCCTACCACCATGTAAACACCGTGCAGCGCACCCCAAAGCAGCATCATCAGGCTTGCGCCGTGCCAAAGGCCCGAAAGCACAAAGGTAACCATCAGGTTAAAACAGTGGCGCGGTTTAGAAACACGGCTGCCCCCCAGCGGAATGTAAAGATATTCAGAAAGCCAGGAGGACAGCGAGATGTGCCAGCGGCCCCAAAATTCTTTAATTGAGGTGGAGAGATAGGGCGTGCGAAAGTTTTCGGCAAGATCGATGCCCAGCAGCCCGGCAAAGCCGCGCGCCATATCGGTATAGCCCGAAAAATCCGCATAAATCTGAATGGTATAAAACAGCGCCAGCAGCAACAGCGAACCGCTGTACACCTGGTAGCCGTTGCGGTAATAGGTGCCGATCCAGGCAGCAAGGCTGTCTGCCACCACCATTTTTTTGAAAAGGCCCAGCAAAATCAACTGCGCGCAAGCAATTGCGGTATCGTAATCAAATTTTTGCTCTTCGGTAAATTGCGGCGCCAATACTCGAGGCCGTGTCATTGGGCCCGCAATGATTTGCGGAAAGAACGAAAGAAACAGCCCGCAGACAAAAAAGCTTTTTTCCGGCTTTTGTTTGCCGCGGTAGATATCTACAAGATAGCTGACCGCCTGAAAGGTATAATAGCTGATGCCGACCGGCTGTGCCAGCCGCAGCAGCACCGGAGAAACAGGCAGTGCAATGGCCGAAAGTGCACTCGCCAGCAGGCCAGAAGCAAAATCGAAATACTTAAACAGCGCAAGCGGCGCAAAGACGAGCACCAAAGCCAGCCGCAACCGCGCTTTTGTTGGGTTTGCGGCAAGCCATTGCCCGCCTGCCCAAACCGCTGTAATGCAGCCCAGTAAAAGCAAGAGATAGCTGCTGCCAAAGCAAGCATAAAACCCCATACTGGCAACAAATAAAACCGGCACTCGCCAGCGGGCAGGCAGCGCCCAGTATGCAGCAAATACCACTGCAAAAAAAGCAAAAAAGCCAAACGAATTCAGCTGCACAACCTGCCCTCCTCTCTTGTCTTACGGCTTGTTCCCCTACATTTGCCAAAGCAGTATAAACAGCTGTTTTGACACGGGGTTTTCCGGGAATAATCTTTATTATACACGATGCAATGTTGTTATTCAATTTTGGCTATATAGATTTTCACACCGTTTTCTCTTATGCCGGGATTTGCAGCCTTTTAACACAGTTTTTTCGCTTGCTGAATTGACAAACACGCGCGGGCAGTTTAAACTATACTTTACCATATTATATGCTATTTGCCCTTTTTTACAGGGCTTTATCGAGGAGGAACATCTATGTCTGGGAAAGTCAGAACACGTTTTGCGCCGAGCCCGACCGGCTATATGCACGTCGGCAATCTGCGCACCGCACTGTACGCCTATCTCAAAGCCAGAAGTGCCGGCGGCACCTTTGTGCTGCGCATCGAGGATACCGACCAGGAACGCTTTGTTGAGGGCGCGCTGGATATCATTTACGGCACCCTGCGCGAAACTGGCCTGCTGTGGGACGAAGGCCCGGACAAAGACGGCGGCTTTGGCCCCTATGTTCAGAGCGACCGCAAAGGCCTCTACCTGGATTATGCCAAACAGCTGATTGAAAAAGGCGCTGCTTATTATTGCTTCTGCGATAAAGAGCGCCTTGATGAGATGCGCGCTGTGCAGAAAGCCAGCGGCCAGGCTCCCCATTATGACGGCCAGTGCCGCGAGCTGACCCCCGAGCAGGTGCAGGAGAAACTGGACGCTGGCGTTCCGTATGTTATCCGTCAGAAGATGCCCCGTACCGGCACCACCAGCTTTGAAGATGTGGTCTACGGCCACATTGAAGTGGAGAACTCCACCCTCGATGACCAGATTCTGCTGAAAACCGATGGCATGCCGACCTACAACTTTGCAAACGTAGTCGACGACCATCTGATGGAGATCAGCCACGTCATTCGCGGCTCCGAGTATCTCTCTTCCACCCCTAAATACAACCTGCTTTATCAAGCATTCGGCTGGCCGCTGCCGGTCTATATCCACTGCCCGCCGGTTATGAAAGATGCTCAGAACAAGCTTTCCAAACGTAACGGCGACGCAAGCTATCAGGACCTTATCGCAAAAGGCTACTTGACCGCTGCAGTGCTTAACTACATTGCACTTTGCGGCTGGAGCCCGAAAGGCGAGCAGGAAATCTTCTCGCTCGAGGAGATGGAGAAAATCTGGAGCGAAAGCGGCATCAGCAAATCCCCCGCTATTTTCGATTCTGAGAAACTTCGTTTCATGAATGCTGAGTATATCCGCCGCATGACACCGGAAGAGTTCTTTGCTGCCGCAGAGCCTTGGATTGATCAGGCGGTTAAAACCCCCTGCGACAAAAAGGTGCTTTGCCATGTGCTGCAACAGCGCTGCGAGGTGCTGGGCGACATTCCCGCACAGCTGCCGTTTGTGGACGCTGTACAGGAGTACGACGTTGAGATGTACACCAGCAAAAAGATGAAAACCACACCCGAGACCGCCAAAGAGGCTCTCACCGCTTTGCTGCCCGTGCTTGAGGAGCTGCAGGACTGGACCGTGGAGAAGATTCACGCAGCCTGCTTTGACCTCATTGCAAAACTAGAAGTAAAGAACGGCTGGATGCTGTGGCCGCTGCGCGTTGCGCTTTCCGGCATGCAGTTCACCCCGGGCGGCGGCATTGAAATTGCTGCCATCATCGGTAAAGAGCGTACCATGGAGCGCCTTCGCGCTGCTCTGGCAAAGCTCGGCTAACTGATATAACTATAAAAACAGGTATCGAAGTATTCGATACCTGTTTTTTCTTTGCTTTTTTGCTTCAGCATTAACCAGCCCTTTGCAGCGCGGCGAAAATTACATCTCGCCTGCACAAATTCGGTGTTTGAGCGATTCGAGCTTTGCTTCAATTTCGCGTGCTGTAGCAAGATAAGCCGCTTCGCCTTTACCGCTCGGGTCTTCAAGGCCCCAGTCTTCCCGGCTGCGGCAGGGCAGCCCCGGACACTGCACGTTACAGCCCATCGTCACTAAAATATCTATCGCCGGCAGCTCCGCAAGCAATTTGGGGCGCTGTGTTTCAGCCATATCGATACCATAATGCTGTTTTATCGTCTGCACTGCACCAGGGTCTATACTCGCTTTGAGCTCAGTACCGGCAGAATAGCTTTCCATAGCATCTGCTGCAAACTGGCGTGCAAGCGCTTCTGCCATTTGGCTACGGCAGGCGTTATGGACACAAACAAATGCGACTTTCGGCTTCTTTATCATCTTTTATCCTCTTAGTTTGTGCAGCAGTTCTACAATCTCTTCTTTTTTCAGCACTTTGCCATAAACAGCTACTTTACCGTCCACCACCAGCGCAGGGGCTGACATTACGCCATAAGCTGCAATTTCAGCAAAGTCTGTCACATGCTCTACCGCGGTATCCATGCCCAGCTCTGCCAGCGCCTCTTTGGTCGCTTTTACAAGCTCGTTGCATTTTGCACAGCCCGAACCGAGCACCTTTACATTGGCTGACACCTCTGTTGCCTGCGTTTTTGCTGTCCCGCAGTTGCCATTGCAGCTGCAAGTTGTTTTTTCCGGCGCTTCTTTCTTTTTTCCGAAAAGGCCCATCTTTCTTCCCCCTTATATCAATAGAAATGAAAATGCGTTAAAAAGGTAACCTAGGATTATAATACCCACAGTGCAGATGCCTACAAACACCGCCAGCAGTTTGGGCTTAATTGCTTTGCGCAGCATAATCATCGAAGGCAGCGAAAGCGTTGTTACTCCCATCATAAATGCCAGTATGGTGCCAAGCTGGGCACCTTTAAAAAGCAGTGCCTCAGCCACAGGAATGGTCCCGAAAATATCAGCATACATCGGCACGCCTATGAGGGTTGCAAGCACCACACCAAACGGGTTATTGCTGCCCAGCACGGCTTCTATCCAGGTTTCGGGTATCCAGTTGTGGATAATTGCGCCAATGCCCACACCCACCAGAATATAGGGAAACACTTTTTTAAAGGTTGACGTTACCTGGTCTTTGGCGTAGATTAAGCGATCTTTTTTCGTTAGTGTCGGCGCATCCAGCTCCACGGCGCTCGCGTTGCGGATAAAGGCTTCCACCTGGTCTTCCAGATGCAGTTTTTCAATCATGGTACCGCCGATCACAGCAATCACCAAGCCTACCAGCACATACACGATGGCAACCTTGGTGCAGAAAATGCTCATCAGCAACACCAAACTGCCAAGGTCCACCATCGGCGATGAAATCAGGAACGAAAAGGTTACGCCAAGGGGAAGACCGGCACTGGTGAACCCGATAAAAAGCGGGATAGACGAGCAGGAGCAAAAGGGTGTCACCGTACCCAGCAGCGCCGCAATGCAGTTGGCCCAGATACCATGAAACCTGCCCATAATTTTTTTGCTGCGCTCGGGCGGAAAATAGCTTTGAATATACGAGATAAGAAAAATCAAGCAGCAAAGCAGCACCGAAATTTTCAGTACATCATAAAGAAAAAACTGAAAGCTACCGCCCATGCGCCCGGTAATGTCGATGCCGACTGACTCAAGCAGTCGACCAATCAGCGCGTTGAGCCACTTCATCCCCAAAACCTGATCTTGCACAAAGTTCCAAATCATTTACAGTTACACTTCCCCTCGTCCCCGCAACAGGTTAGCGAACCTAAAAACTGCTGAAAAGCAACGAACGTTTCGCAGTTTAGAGAATAGTGGTTCCACTTACCTTCGCGGCGCACATCCACCAAGCCGCTTTCGCAAAGAATTTTCATATGGTGCGAAAGCGTCGGCTGAGTAATCTCAAACGCTTCCAGCAGCTTGCAGGCACATTTTTCTCCATC
This sequence comes from Pygmaiobacter massiliensis, assembly GCF_900199435.1. Taxonomy (GTDB): domain Bacteria; phylum Bacillota; class Clostridia; order Oscillospirales; family Ruminococcaceae; genus Pygmaiobacter; species Pygmaiobacter massiliensis. The sequence continues at coordinate 392,613 of NZ_OAML01000003.1, read as the reverse complement.
TGCCAGCATCTGCACAATCTGCAACCGGTTGGTATCTCCAAGAGCTTTACACAGCAGCGCTACGTCAATAGCATTCATGTTTTCTCCCCCATCACATTGATAGTCGTCTATCTGTATTATATTCTTCACATAGATAAACATCAATATGTCTGCTAAAAAATTTTTATCAGCAGCTTTTTCTGCAAAAGCAAAGGCTCTGTTTTTTGAAAGGATAAAATAAAGCCCTCGCCAATGCCAAATGCATCAGCGAGAGCTTCATGGAATTGATAGAACGTTAATTGTCAGCCCCCTTTTAAAAAAGAGAAAGCCCTGTTGTGCCCCCTACCGGCAGCACCTGGTGCCTTTGCATTACACAGTTACCAGCTCTTTTTCGGCTTGGGGCTGCACTGTTATTTTGGGTGTGGTTTTTCTGCCAGCCCAAAGCAAAAGCGCCCCTGCGACTGCCCAGCACAGCGCAATAAAAACTGCACAGTGCAGAAAAAAAGCAGCCGGCAGAATATAAATGATAGGATCTGTGGCGTAATCAAACAGCCAGTTGGTTGCACCGGGAAAAAACAGTTTATGAAACACTACAAATGCGGTGTCAAAATCCAGTGCCATCGCTGCGAGAATTACACCCGGCAGCACAAGTGTGGCAATACCGGCACTACGGCACACAATACGGCCTAAAAGCTTTGCTTTTTTCAGCACCACAAGCAAAGCACCACTCAAGCCGCCCGCAAAATACACCCCAAGAAAAATACGCTTGGTATCCGCAAAGTGCGCTGCACCTTCGGCAGAAAATTTGAGGCTGGGCAGCGAAAACGCCGACCGGGAAAACGGAGAAAGATACTGCATTACGGCGTGGTAATTGCTCAAAATTTCTTGCTTTGCGAGACCGCTGGTGGCTTCAATATCCAGCCAGCGGATATCCAGCCGATAAAGCCAATCGCTGATATGTAACAGCCCCAGCCCGCAGGCAGTGGCCAGTAGCAGCACGGGCAGTGAGAGCATGGCCCCGCCCAAAATTAATTTCAGTTTCATTTATCCGACTCCTTTTTTGCCACCGGTAGCTTTTCGTCTGAGCTGTTTTGATAAAGCTTTGAATCTTCCAGTTGTGCGCCGCAATACCGGCAGCACCGGTCGTTGCCTGCTACTGCCTGGCCACATAATGGGCAATGGCGGCGGGGTGCCTGCGGCAATGGCGGGTGCCATTCTGGCCGCTCGCGTTGCTCTTTTTCTTGATAGCCGGGGCGGGTCATCCATAGCCTTACAATACCGCCTAAAACAGCTTGTACATAAAAAAACACAGCAATCCAAAACAGCCAGCGCGGTAAAGTACGGTATACAATTACGAGGACCACAACCCCCAGCCCAAGCCCCGCGAGGGTAAGGGCAACCGTTGCGGCCCATTTTAACCATTTTTTCTTCATTTTTGCCTCGCTTTAGTTGCGATATAACTTTTTTCAGTATACCACATTCGCTGCCCGTTGAAAAAGCTTTCTTTGCTTTCACAAAATTGAACAGGTGCAGAAAAAGCACAAACAGAGAACACCGCCTGCCCTCAGGCAAGCGGTGTTTTATTTCGTCTTATTTTGCGCCTTTTGTGGGCGAGTTTATGCACCCAGATATGCTTTGCGGACTTTATCATCCTCCAGCAAATCATGGGCATCGCCCGACATAACGATTTTGCCGGTTTCCAGCACGTAAGCTCGGTCGGCAATCGAAAGGGCCATTTTTGCATTCTGCTCCACCAAAAGAATGGTTTTGCCCTGGTCATTGAGATCTTCAATGATGCGGAAGATGTCTTTTACCAGCAACGGCGAAAGGCCCATCGACGGCTCATCCATCAAAATCATTTTCGCACCGGTCATCATCGCACGGCCGGTGGCAAGCATCTGCTGCTCGCCGCCCGAAAGAGTGCCTGCAAGCTGTTTTCTGCGCTCATCCAAACGCGGAAAACGGCGATAAACCTCTGCCATCAGCTCCTGAATCTGGTCTTTGTCTTTTAGGATATAAGCACCGAGCTCCAGATTTTCCTGCACGGTCAGCCGCTGAAAGACGCGGCGGCCTTCGGGCACGTGCGCCATTCCAAGCGTGAGAATCTTCGGCGGGTCCGTTTTCACAAGGTCGTGGCCCTCCAGCACGATGCTGCCGCTGTCCGGGCGTTTAAGCCCAGAGATTGTGTGCAGGATGGTGGTTTTACCTGCACCGTTTGCGCCAATCAGCGAAACAATTTCGCCCTCGTGCACCTCTAAGCTAACATCGTGAATGGCGTGGATGGAGCCGTAGCTGACGTTGATATTTTGTACTTGTAACATATGTTCCTCCATCCTTTATTCGCCAAGGTAGGCCGTGATGACCTCCGGATTGCTGGTAACCTCTTGCGGGGTGCCCTGTGCAAGAATATTGCCAAAGTTCAGCACGATTACCCGCTCGCAGATGCCGGTTACCAAGCTCATGTCATGTTCAATCAGCAGCACGGCCACCTTAAACTTTTCGCGAATCAACGCAATGGTTTCCATCAGTTCTGTGGTTTCGGTCGGGTTCATGCCTGCCGCCGGTTCATCCAAAAGCAGCAATGTGGGGTTGGTAGCCAGTGCGCGGGCAATCTCCAGCTTGCGCTGTTTGCCATAAGGCAGATTTTCTGCGGTGGCATCCGCAAGCGATTCCATGCCAAATACCGAAAGCAGTGCCATTGCTTTTTCGCGGGCAGCCTTTTCTTCTTTCCAGTATTTCGTGGTACGCAGCAGTGCGGATGCCACGCTGTAAGTACGGCTCCCATTATCCGCCACCAACACATTATCCAGCACCGTCATCTGTTTAAACAGGCGGATATTCTGAAAGGTACGTGCTGCGCCGATGCTGACAATCTGCTCCGGCTTTTTGCCGGTTACATCCTGCCCGTTCAGCGTGATACTGCCGGTAGTGGGCTGATAAACGCCGGTGAGCAGGTTGAAAACAGTGGTTTTGCCTGCGCCATTGGGGCCAATGAGGCCGACAAGTTCGCCTTCGGAGATTTCAATAGAAAAGTCTTCTACTGCCTTGAGGCCGCCAAAAACGACCGAGATATTTTTTGCTGTTAAAACGCTCATTTTGCTGCCCCCACTTTCTCCTGCTCTGCTTTTTCTTTGTTTTTGCCACGCAGTTTGCGGACCAGCCGGCTCAGCGAGAACTCGTAGCCACCCATCAAACCAGTCGGTTTAAACAGCATTACAAGAATAAGGATAACCGAGTAGGCCAGCATGCGGTAATCCGAGAAACCGCGCAGCAACTCCGGCAAAATGGTAAGCGCAATTGCGGAAACAACCGAGCCCGTAATGCTGCCCATACCGCCGAGCACGACCATGACCAAAATTTCGACTGAGTAGTTGAAATCGAATTTGGCAGGATTCAAAACGCCCAGATGGTGTGCATACAGTGCGCCCGCAACGCCCGCGAAGAACGCAGCCATGACAAAGGCAAGCAGCTTGTAGTAAGTAGTATTGATGCCGGAAGCCTCGGCTGCGATTTCGTCTTCGCGAATTGCGATAACTGCACGGCCGTGACGGCTGCGGATAAAGGCGGTGATGAGGTAGATGGTGAGCACCGCAAGGAAAAATGCATAGCTGAATTTGACAAACTCAACGCTAATGCCACTGCTTTTATCTACCACACGGGGGATACCGCGCAGGCCGCGGGCGCCGCCGGTAAAATCGAAAAAGTTAATTAGTACTTTGATAATTTCGCCAAAGCCGAGCGTGATAATGGCGAGGTAGTCGCCTTTCAGCCGCAGCGCCGGGATACCGATAAGGATACCGAAAATCACCGCTACCACACCTGCAATCAGGATAGAAAGCGGAAACGCCACCGAAATGGGAAGCCCGGAGTTAAGGGTGAACAAGGCCGAAGCATAGGCGCCGACGCTCATAAATCCTGCATGGCCCAGCACCAGCTGCCCGAGAAATCCGGACGCAAGGTTTAAGCTGACAGTAAGAATAATGTTGACAAGCACCATCACGAGGATGCCGCTGACGTATTTGTTAATTCTGCCCGATGCCACGAGAAATGCAGAAACGCCATACAGCACCACAACCAGCGCCAGCGTGAGCAGATAAGAACTTTTTTTGTTTTTAGGCATAGTGAAAATCCTTCCTTTCCGGCGCAGCCGTCAAACTTTTTCTTTGGTGTTTTTGCCCAGCAGGCCTGCCGGACGCACCAGAAGAATGACGATGAGAATGCCGAATACCACTGCGTCGGTCAGCTTGGAAAGGCCAAACGCTTTGGTAAGACTTTCACTGACCGCGATGAGATAGCCGCCAAGCATTGCGCCCGGCAGGCTGCCAATGCCGCCAAGTACCGCTGCGACAAAAGCTTTTAAGCCAAGCATACCACCCATGTACGGGGTAATCAGCGGATAGGCCGAGCTGTAAAGCACGCTGCCGACCGCAGCAAGGGCACTGCCCAAGCCAAAAGTAAACACGATGGTGCGTTTTGTGTTAATGCCCATAAGTACCGCAGCACCGGCGTCTTCGCTGGTGGCACGCATGGCTTTGCCAATGCGCGTCTTTTTTACAACAAGCTGCAAGCCAGCCATCAGCAAAACAGAAACCGCAATGGTTACCATTGTAACGCGGCTGATTTGCAGGCTGCCAATGTTCAGCGGCGCGCCGGTAATCATGCTGGGCATCGATTTGCCGGAAGATGAGAACAGCATCTGGAACAGGTTCTGCAAAAAGATAGAAGCGCCGATAGCGGTAATGAGCAGAGAGATACGCGGCGCGCCGGAATTGAGCAGTCGCTGATATGCGACCTGCTGAATGAAAATGCCCGTGAACGCGCAGACCAGAATAGAAGCCAGCACAGCGACCCACAAAGGAGCACCCGCCACCACCATGGCAACATAGACCATGTAGCCGCCTACCATAATAATGTCGCCGTGTGCAAAGTTAATGAGGCCGACAATGCCATATACCATGTTGTAACCTAAAGCTACCAAGGCATAGATGCTGCCAAGCGACAGGCCGTTGATGATCTGTGAAGCAAATTTCATGAGAGATGATCCTTCCTTTCCGGGCGCGCCCTCGGCACGCGGTATCGTCTTAATGGGGCGTGAAAGACGGAGGTAAAGCTTGTAATTCTAACGGCCAAAAGTAGGACGATTCGCAAATCGCCCTACTTCCAGCGTCGTATTTAGATGAGTCGGCTTAGCCGAAGTTTTCAACAAACTTGGTGGTGCCATTCTCAAAAGTGAGGATAACAGCCGATTTAACCGGGTTGCGATTTTCGTCAAAAGTCATGTTGCCGGTAAGGCCTTCGTACTCCAGTTTGGTCATCGCTTCTACGATTGCAGCAGAATCGGTGCTGCAAGCATCTTCGATGGACTGAAGCATCATGCGCATTGCATCATAACCAAGCAGTGCAAACATGTTCGGTGCTTCGCCATTGGCATCGGTGTAACGTTTGATGAAGTCCTGAACAGCGGGGTCGGTGCTGTCGGGTGCATACTGGCTGCAGTAGTAGGCGCCATTTACAGCGTCTTTGTTGCTGTCGTCCAGTTTACCAAGTACGCCGTCCCAGCCGTCTGCGCCCATCAGCTTAGCGCTGATGCCCATTTCTTTGGCCTGCACAGTGATGAGGGCAAGATCTTCGTAATACACCGGAATAAAGAGCACGTCGGGGTTTGCCGCTTTGATTTCGGTCAGCTGGCTCTTAAAGTCGGGGGTGCCGCTCTGGTAAGTCTGCACAGAAGCTGCGGTCATGCCGGCAGCGTCTGCAGTCTCCTGAAAGACTTCTGCAACACCGAGGCTGTAGTCGTTGGTGTCGTCATACAGCACAGCATAAGTTTTTGCGCCCAGCTTCTCAGCTGCATATTTTGCCATCAGCTCGCCCTGATAGGGGTCGATGAAGCAAGCACGGAAGACGTTTTCGCCGGTTTCGGTAACTGCCTGTGCAGAAGCAGAAGCAGTAATCATCGGCAGGCCGGTTTCCTGAGAAGCCTGTGCCACCGCAAGGGTCGGGGTGGTGGTAACGTCGCCAATCAGTGCAACCACTTTGTCGTTGTCTACCATTTTGTTGTAGGCGTTGACAGCTTCGGTCTCGTCGCCTTTTTCGTCATAAAGCACAACTTCGACCTGTTTGCCCAGTACACCGCCTTTGGCGTTTACGTCCTCGGCTGCCATTTTAGCACCGTTGGTAACGTTAATGCCGTAAACAGAAACTGCGCCGGTCAGAGGGCCGAGCACACCAACTTTTACGGTGTCGCCGGTAGCGGCGGCAGAAGAACCTGCGGCGGATGCTGCCGGTGCACTGCTCGATGCACCGCCACAGGCGACCATCGACATTGCCATTGCTGCTGCGAGTGCACAACATACAAATTTTTTCATATACTTTTCCTCCTCTATGTCACCCAAACTTCTCTCGCAACCAATGCGCCCCGCACCGTTGCTTCGGGTTGTTGTTGTCCATTATAAAGGCAGCGTTTTCGGTTGGCAATGGTATCCTTTTACAAGTTTTTCCTAAAAATTTTAATTTTTTGTTGGCTCAATATACAAAAAAGAGGTTATGTTTTTCTGAAATAGTAAAAAAGTTGTAACTTTTGTGTCATAATTATTTTATTTTGTTTGCGTTGCAGCAACAAAAAAGAGCGACCTTTTCCACAAAAAGTCTCTCTTTTTCTGTTTATTTCGTCATGTCCTTAACATCTGTGCAGCTTGCCACACAATCGGCACCAGCAGCGCCGGCAACATGTTTGCTGTTTTGATTTTAAGGTTTTCACTTATAAAGTTCAGCCCAATGCAAGCAACCAAAGCAAAACCTACCATGCAAAGCTGATCCAGCAGCGCACCTTGCAAGTAAGGCGCCACACTGCCTGCCAGCAATGTAATACCACCTTGATAGATAAGTACCGGCACAGCAGAAAAGCAAACGCCTGCCCCGAGTGTTGCACCGAGGATAATAGAGCTGATGCCGTCAAGCAAGCTTTTAACATAGAGTACCGAAGCATCTCCTTGTAAGCCATCATTCAATGCACCGACAATCGCCATCGCACCAACACAATAAATCAGTGTACCGTTGATAAAAGCGGCGCCAAACCCAGCCGAGCCGATTTTCTTTTCTACTTTCGTGCCAAATCCGTTAAGCCGGTCGTCAATCCTCCACAACTCGCCTAAAAATGTGCCAACTACAAGGCTGACAATCAGTAGCAGCTCGCCGGAAGACGAAATGCGTCCGCCCTCCCCCACGCGAAACATCGCACCAATTACGCCGTTAAGGCCCAAAATCAGCACTGCCACGCCGAGTGTTTTGTGAATAGACGCCTCATAATTCGGCTTCATGCCCTTTTTGAGTAGCATGCCGACCAAACCTCCGGCAACGATTGCACCTGCATTCACCAATGTTCCCGTCATTGTGTTCCCCTTCCTGTTTCCGGCCTTTTCCCTAAAACTTTGTCTGCGGTTTCCCCAGCCGGAGCACTTCCGATTTTTACATATTTTTCATAATAACGCGGACAAGGTGGGATTGCAAGCTATTTTTCGGCGCATACGAGCCAAATCAAAAAACGATGTAGCGAAAACATTTTGAGACAAAATGCTTAATATAAGCTTAATTTTTAATACATCATACTTTTCTACAATAAAAAAAGCAGCGGCAGCACACTATGGCTGTCGCTGTTTTAAAATACAAAAAATTTAGAAAGCAGGGTAAAGGATCTTTGTTCACCGGGCTGCGGTCTTTTGTATCTCGAAGCTCGTTTTAAGTGAGAAACAGTCTAAGGCAAAATCAAAAACAGCTTGAAATAGGTGGTGCAGCAAAAACAACTCTATTTCATATTCTTTTACCGATTTACGGCAAGCACTGCAACCCGCCGTTTAGTTGATGGCAAGGCCGCCACCAAGCTCAAACAACTTCTCTACCTCATGGCGCAGCGGGGCATTCTTGGGTGCGGTCAGCTTTGGATCTTCGCTCAGCAATGTAGCTGCTTCTGCTGCTGCGGTCTCCAGCACCCGCGCATCCTGCATGGCATCTGCCACTTTCAGCCGGGGCAGGCCGTGCTGCCGCTCGCCAAAGAAGTCGCCAGGGCCGCGGTGCTCCAAATCGTACTGAGCGACTGCAAATCCGTCGTTGGTATGGCACATCAGCGCAAGACGGCTGTGAACCTCTTCGCTGTCGTGGTCGCTGACCAGAATACAAAAGCTCTCTGCCGCGCCACGTCCAACACGTCCACGCAGCTGGTGCAGTGCTGAAAGTCCGTAACGCTCGGCATTTTCAATCACCATCACGCTTGCATTCGGCACGTCCACGCCGACCTCAATCACGGTAGTGGAGCAGATAACATCAAGCTCGCCACTTGCAAACTGCTGCATTACCTGCGCTTTTTCGGTAGGGCGCAGTCTGCCGTGCATCAACCCAATGCGTCGGTGCGGCAAAAACTGCTTTGCGACCTCTTCAAAATAGGTCGTAACTGCCTGCATCTCATGTGCTGCCGGAGAATCTCCGTCGCTTTCGTCGATAAGCGGGCAGACGATAAACACCTGCCGTCCCGCTTCAATCTGTTTTTCCAAAAAGCCGAACATGCGGCCGCGCAACGCGGTAGTGACAGCATAAGTTTTGATGGGAGTACGCCCCGGCGGCAGCTCGTCGAGAATCGAAACATCGAGTTCGCCGAAAAGCAGCAGCGAGAGAGTGCGGGGAATTGGTGTTGCTGACATCACCAGCAGATGCGGACTTTCTGCCTTGGCCGCCAGCAGGCCGCGCTGGCGTACACCAAACCGGTGCTGCTCGTCCGTAACAGCAAATCCCAAGCGGTGAAATATCACGTCGTCGCTCAGCACGGCGTGGGTGCCCACCACTACTTGTGCCGCTCCGGTGGCGATTGCCTCCAGCAAGACGCGGCGGGGTTTTGCACGCACACTGCCCGTCAGCAGTGCCACCTCTATACCAAGCGGGCGCAGCATACCCTGTAGCGTATTCGCGTGCTGCTGGGCCAATATCTCGGTGGGTGCCATCAGCACGCTTTGAAAGCCGTTTTGCGCGGCAATTACCATAGCGGCGGCAGCCACCAGCGTTTTACCGCTGCCAACGTCGCCTTGCAGCAGCCGGTTCATGGGCGTTTTGCCGCAAAGGTCTGATGCGATTTCGGTAATGGCGCGCTGCTGTGCCCCGGTGGGCGTAAAGGGCAGCGCATTATAAAAGGCAGTTAAGTCAGTATTTGCCATCACCGCACGGTTGGCACGCAGGTTAATGCTCCGCATTAGTTTCATGCCAAGCTGCAGATAATACAGCTCTTCAAATACCAGCCGACGGCGGGCAGCAGTGACTTCATCCTCGTTTTTCGGGGTGTGTATCATTTCCAGCGTCCGGCGTAAATCCGGTAGTCGATACTTTTGGCGCAGCACTTCCGGCAGGGGGTCTGTAATTGCGCCGCAGCCTGTAAGCGCGGTGCCTACCAGCTTTGCAATATATTTCGAATTGACACCTTCGGTAAGATGATAAACCGGAGTCATTGGCAGACTGCCATCTGCCGGTACATAGGTGGGGCTCACCATCTCGCGGCGTGCCAGCGCACCACCCACCCGGCCATAAAACAGGTAATCGCGGTTCTCTTCCAGCCCACGTGCCGCATAAGGCGAATTGAAAAAAGTGAGCAGCAAACCAGCGGTATCGTCACCCGCTGTAACACGGTAAATGGTGCGGCCGCCGCGGATGCGCATGGGCAGCTGCTTGCCGTAGACGGTAGCCTTTACCACACACATCCCCTCATAGGGGGCCATTGCGACCGGGTAGGGATGGTTATAATCGATATATCCACGCGGATAAAAGCGCAGCAAATCTTCCACGGTAAAAAGTCCCAGCTTTGCCAGTTGTTTTGCCCGTGTTTCCCCTACGCCTTTTAAAAATTGAATGCTGTCTTTGACGTCCATTGCCGCACTCCTTTCGCGTTTGCTTGTCTAAAGTATAGCACAAAACACAGCCGATTTATCCTGCTTTTTCTCGGCTCTGCATATTTCGTCTTTGTTTAAAAGCAAAACAGGCAGGCGCACTGTTTTGTGCACCTGCCTGGCATTTTATTTGTTTTCGGTTTGGGGCGGTGGGGGTGGTTCCTCCGTTGTGCGCCAGAAAAATGCAGCGTAAGCGGCAAGCAACACACCAGTAACCAGCAACAGCAACTCTATAGACACGATGTCGGCAAGCGGTCCAAACACCATCATCGCGGCCGGCATTGCACCGGACATGATAATCTGCAAAATGGAAAAGACACGGCCCATCATTTCAGGGGCAACATGTGTTTGAATCAGCACTGTGAGGCTGCTGGAGATAATCGGCATAAATACGCCTGAAACCGCCATAACGCCAAGGTAAACCCAGAAACTGCCTGCTGCACTAAGCAGTGCCACGCAGAGCGCAAACCCAGCCAGCCCAATTGATGCGGCTCTGATTTTCTGCTTAAAATCGCCGTGGATTGCTACATATATGCCGCCACCCAGGTTGCCCAGCGTCCAGGCAAGCTCGTTTGCAGTGAGCCGCCAAACCTCTGTGCCATAGGTGCGAGCGACAAGAATATTTGTCAGGCACGCCGCTGGTGTCATCAGAAAAAAGCAGACGCCAACGCCTGTCATTACACTGCGCAGCAGCCGCTGACGTGCCACAAACGAAAGCCCAATCTTGAGCTCCGCAAGGGCAGATTCTGGCGCTTCGGTGCGCTGCACCTTCTCCACCTTAAGGCAGGCCATCACAACAATGGCGAGGGCCGCCGTCACAACGTCAAGCAAAAACGCCCATTCCATGCCAAATCCGCCAAGTATCGCACCGCCAACAGCGGGCGAAAGCAAGAGCAAGATGGAGCTTAGCGTTTGGTTGATGCCGTTGACCCGTGCTAGGCCGCTTGCAGGCACGATTTGCGGGTAAAGTGCGCCGACAGCAGGGCTTTGTAAGCCGGAGCCAATCGAACGAATAACCGAAACCAGCAGCAAAAGCGAAATGCTTTGCGCGCCCGCCATCCATGCGCAGGCAAGCGCCAGTGTAGAAAGGGCGATGAACCCATCCGAAAGCATGATAATCCACTTGCGGTTATGGCGGTCTGCAAAAACACCGCCCCAAAGGGTGACAAACATCTGCGGCAGCATAGAGGCAAGGGTTGCCATTGTCATATAAACGCCGGAAGAAGTTTTCAGCGTGATGTACCAAATGATGGCGTACCCGGTAACGGAGGAGCCAAAGATAGAAATATTCTGGCTCAGCAGGAAAAGTGCTGTTTTCCGCTTCCAGCTTTTGTTTTCGGTTGGCATGGGGTTCCTCTCTGCAACTGCCTGGGCAGCACATGGCAGTTTTTTTGCTCTGTGCTGCAAATTTTTATTCTTATGTAAAATCGTATGCCATATTACACGAAACCGTCCGTTGCAGCGGCTTAAAATCAAAGAAGATTTTGCGGCTGCAGCTGCGCTGAAAGACCGGTGAAAAAGGCACCCACAGAGTGTATTCTGTGGGTGCCTGAGTAGATGCTTTAGGGGCTTGCTTACTCTACACTGATGATATAGTAGTAAACCGGCTGACCACCATTGAGGCGGGTAACCTCTACGCCAGAGGGCATTTTGGCCGAAATCTGCTCGGTCAGTTTTTCCGCATCCTCTTCGTTAACATCGCAGCCGGAGATGACTGTGACGAAGCTGGAATCCTTTTTCACCATGCTGCGTGCCAGTTTGACAGCCGCTTTGGTGAGGTCTTTTTCGGTAAAGGACAGCTTGCCGTTTTCGAGTGCGAGAATCTCGCCCTCTTTAATTTTGTGGCCGTCAAAGTCGCTGTTGCGCGCAGCAAAGGTAACAAGGCCGGTGGCCACGCGGTCGGCGGCCTGCATCATTGCAACGGCATTGGCTTCTGCGTCGGCAGCATCGTCAAAGCTCAGCATAGCGCTGATGCCCTGCGGAATGGTACGGGTGGGCAGTACGATGACCTTGCGGTCTGCAATGTCCACTGCCATTTCAGCAGCCATAATAATGTTTTTATTGTTGGGCAGCACAAACACAGTTTTTGCCGGCACGCTGTGGATTGCCTCAAGGATATCCTCGGTGCTGGGGTTCATGGTCTGGCCACCGGAAACCACGGCGTTAACGCCGATGTCGGTGAAAATATCTTTCAACCCGTCGCCCGCTGCAACAGCCACAAAGCCATAAGCGGTGTCGGGGTCAACAGCAGCATATTTAAATTTGCCCGCATTAGGGTTCTTTTCTGCCTCGGCCTGCTTTTCAAGGCCTTTTCCCTCGGTCTGGCGCTCTGCATTCTGCTCTTTCATGTTCTCAATTTTCATGTTGCTCAAAAAGCCGTGCAGCATTGCCGAAGAAAGTGCCTTGCCGGGATCGTTTGTATGAACATGGGCTTTGATGATATCTTCATCATCCACCACTACAACCGAATCGCCGATGCTTTCGAGGAAAGCGCGCAGTTTCACCGCACTGGCCTTGTCGTTTTTGTTGACAAGGAACTCGGTGCAGTAGAAGTTTTTCATGTTGGGGTCGATTTCAGCAGCGTAAACGCCCTTCGGTACGAAGTTCGCTTTTTCTTCTGCTGTTTTCTCAGAAGCTTCGCCTTCCACCATCACGCCATCGCGCAGCACGCTGAGCATGCCTTCCAAAATGGTGACAAAGCCTGCACCGCCAGCATCTACAACGCCTGCTTTTTTCAGCACGGGCAGCTGCTCGGGGGTGTTGGCAAGCGCTACTTTTGCAGCGTCGAGAATAATGGTAAACATTTCTGTGGTGTCTTCTGTTTCGGCAACAGCTGCTGCTTCTGCGCCCATACGCGCCACGGTCAGCATCGTGCCTTCGGTCGGCTTCATAACGGCTTTATAGGCCGCTGCAACGCCGCTTTCAAAAGCTCTTGCCAAATCTTCGGCACTGGCCTCTTTTTTGCCCACAAGCGCTTTAGAAAAACCACGGAACAAAAGCGAGGTGATAACACCGGAGTTGCCGCGTGCGCCGCGCAGCATGCTGCTGGCAGCAACGGAGCTTACCTTTTCTACGGTGCAGTCGTCCGGCAGTTTTACCAGTTCGCGTTTGGCCGCGGTCACCGTCATGCTCATGTTGGTGCCGGTATCTCCATCCGGGACAGGGAAAACGTTCAGCTCATCGATCTGGCTGCGCTGGTTCGCAATACTATTTGCGCCGCTGATCATGCTGTCTCTCAAAACAGAACCTTTAATCATCATTTATACTCCTAAATATATCAAGATTTCACGCTGCCGTTTGCCGCGCTTTTCGCATAGCGCAGGCAGCACTGGTTGACACAGTTGCCGGCAACTTTTAGCCGACGATATCATCGACCGAAACGTTGATGCGCCGCACCGTCAGGCCGGTGGCTTCTTCTACCACATACTTCACCTTATGGGTGATGCTGCGGACGATGGCGGTGATATTGAGGCCATAGGTGACCTTGATGTGCAGCTCGATGATGAGCTTACCGTTCTCTTCGGTGACACGCACGCCCTTATCGGGGAAATCAGAGCCGAAAACAAAGCTTTTCAGCGTATCGCCGGTGCCGCTGGTTGCCATTTCGGCAACGCCGTAGCAGCTGCTTGCGGCCGCAGAAACCAGGCCTGCAAAGTAATCGCCTGTCATGCTGATTTTGCCCATTGTATTGTAGAAATTAATCATAGCTGTCACTACACTCCTTTGTAGGTGTCTGCGTTATTTTTTGGCAGACACGGAACTGACTTGTTCAAAGCCGTAGAATGCGTCGCTGATGGTGGGCGTAAAGCCCTTGAGCTGTTTGGTGTAGGTGACCACGCCGTTTTTATACACAAGCGGTAAAAACGGCAGCTCGGCAGCAAACGCCTGCTCAAATGCGCCATATGCAGTAAGGTCCGCCTTTGCGGCACGGTAAGCGCCAAGCAGTGCTTCGCTTGGCACAATGCCATAATGTACGTCCCCGGATGCAGAAAAGAAAGGCGACATATTTATATTATTATACAACTTTACTTCGCCAATGTATAGAGAGAACTGCCCAGACGCAATTTTTTCGTGGTAGGCGGCAAAGTCATTTTCTTCCACTAAAATGATCTCTATCCCGCAATCCTTGAGCTGCTCTTTTACAAGGGTGGCAAGGTAGCGTTTAAAGTTATTGCCCGAATAGCACAGCAGCTCCAGCGAGAGCCGTTTGCCCGAAGCATCCTGGTAATACCCGGTTGCGGTGTCATAGGTATACTCCAATGATTCAATCTGTGCCTTGGCAGCAGCCACATCGGCATCCGCCGGCAGCGTATGAGTGCCGTCCAAAAAGGGATAGCGGGAGTTTGCAAGCGTTGTCGCAACATATGCGCGGGAATAATACGCTTTGTCAGCAATCTGCCGGCGCGACACGCCGAGGTTCAGCGCACTGCGAATTGCCGGCTGGTTCGCCACCGGGTTCGCCGCATTGATGCCAAGAAAGATGAGGTGATTGAGATTGTAATAGGCCGTATGACAGATATTATTGCCCGCAAGGTCAGCATCCTGCTCTGACACATAAAGGCTAAGGTTGCCCATGTTCACACCGGAAACAATAGCATCATAGGCAGTTACAGGGTTTAAAGTAATGGTATCAAAGATGGTCTTTTCGGCAAACCAACCGTTTGCTTCAAGGGTGTTGCCCCCAGCGCCTACCAAGTATCGACCGCTCGACATCGGCTGCTTTTCTCCGGTCTGCCCTGCTTTCATCACAGGTATATCGAGCAGGTAGGCAAAAAGCGCATCCGGCTCGCTGAGGGTAACCACGACGGCATCTCCCTCTGTTCGTACGCTGGTAACGCCTGCAAAGCGAGAGCCGTAAAGCTTGCTGGCACGGGCAGCCTCAATGCTTGCCGCAAGGTCAGCAGCTTCAACGCGGCTTCCGTCTGCAAATGTGGTACTGCCTGGGGTAATGCGCACGCTTTCTCCACTTGGCTGCACATCGGCAGCCGCAAGATATTCCAGCGAGAAATCGTCTTTAATCGTCACCAGGTTGGTATAAAGGAGCTGTGCACACTGGAGCACGAGTGTATTGGTGGACAAATAGGGATTAAAACCCTCTTGTTTGGCATACGCGAGCACAACCTCATGCGCTGCCGTTTGAGACGGCGCAGGAGCCTGTGTCTGTTCCGCTGAAGAATTTGATGTTTTATCGGATTGCCCGCAGGCGGTCAGCAGACAGCAACCACAAAGCAGCAGTGCGAGTAGCCGTTTGGAGTATTTTTTCATTTTACAGTCCTCCTTTGACCGAAATCCCGCGAAACACAGCAGTAATCGTTTGATACGCCGGAAAGGAAATTTTTGATTCGAGCTATTATACCGCGTTTTTTGCGGCTCGTCAAAGAAAACCTCGCTTTTTCACAGACAAACCTGCCCAAAGCAAAACAAAAATCTGCTTTTGTTCTATTTTGCGCAAAAATTCGCCAAACTTCCGTTTTTGCCGCTAACCTTCTGTTGTGAGTATGCCTTCTGCGGAAAGGCAGCGCCCGGTGGCCTCGTCTATCGTGAACAATACGGCATCCATGCGGCAGGGGCCTTCTGCCACTGCAAACCGGACCGGTCGGTGGGTCTTTTGTTTGCGAATGGCCAGCTCCGGCACAACACCAATCACGGATTCTCGCGGACCCGTCATGCCGACATCACTCTGATAGCCGGTGCCTTTTGGCAGCACCCTTGCATCTGCCGTTGGCACATGGGTATGGGTACCAAACAGTGCCGAAACCCTGCCGTCAAGATAACAGCCGAGGGCCTGCTTTTCTGCCGTCGATTCGGCGTGAAAATCCACAATCCGCACCTTCGCACTGCTTTGTGCCAGTAAGCGGTCTGCCGTTTCAAAGGGGTTGCCCAGCGGCTCTAAAAAGGCTGAGCCTGAAAGATTCATCACCTGCACCTTAAAACGCCCGAAATCCAGCTCGCACCAGCCGTTTTGCTCTGCGCCCGGGAAATTGGCCGGGCAAAGCAGAAATTCGTTTTCTTCATACAAGCTATCCCCCGCGCGGAAAAAACAGTGATTCCCGGTGGTGATTACATCCGCCCCGTGCGAAAAGATATCCTCGGCGATGGCCTGGGTAATGCCTTTGCCAGAGGGGTCTGCATTTTCTCCGTTCACAACACAAATGTCAGCCCCGGTACTGCGTTTGAGCGAGGGCAGCCTGCGGCATAAAAAATCCACGCCTGGCGTCCCCACAACATCTCCGACACATAGCACTTTAATCATAATGGTTTGGTTCCTTTCGCACATCACCCACGCGGCAGTACTGCCAGGGCAATTTTTATAAAAATATACGATATACTGGTCCTGCTCGTTGCTTCACCTTGGTGTTCACAGTCGTTTTTTTCGGCAAAGTACCGGCTTTGCAGCAAATTCCTTTTCGATACTTTTGCCCGTGTCGATTTGAAAATATGCCATTCTCAGCGGTGCCATGTCTTTTTTACCAATTTTTCACGGCTTTGCTACCGGGCGTTTCCCATTTGTGCAGCAGGTGTAAAAAGGGCCTGCCGCAAAGCAGCAGACCCTTTATGCAGATTATTTTGCGTAGTCGGTAGCACGGTTTTCGCGAATGACGTTAATCTTGATTTGACCGGGATATTCCAGTTCGTCCTCAATCTTCTTCACGATGTCATGTGCAAGGATGGTCAAGCGGTCGTCGCTTACCACCTCCGGCTTAACGAGGATGCGCACCTCGCGGCCTGCCTGAATTGCGTAGCTGGTTTCAACGCCGGGGAAGCTGGAAGAAATTGCTTCCAAATCCTCAAGACGTTTGACATAGTTTTCTACGTTCTCGCGGCGCGCGCCGGGGCGTGCAGCCGAGATGGCATCTGCTGCCATGATAATGAATGCCAGCGGGGTGGAAGGCTCTACATCACCATGATGTGCTTCCACTGCATGAATGATCGCCGGGTTCTCCTTGTATTTCTTCACAAGATCCACACCGATACCGACGTGGCTGCCCTCGATTTCATGGGTGAGTGCTTTGCCGATATCGTGCAGCATACCTGCGCGTTTTGCCATATTTACGTTGAGGCCAAGTTCGGCAGCCATCAGGCCGGCGATATAAGCGACCTCCATAGAATGGTTGAGTACGTTCTGACCATAGCTGGTACGGTATTTCAGACGTCCGATCAGTTTTACAAGGTCTGGGTGCAGGCCGTGGACACCAACGTCCATTACGGCACGTTCGCCTTCGCGTTTCATGGTTGCGTCCATTTCGCGGCGGCATTTTTCCACCATTTCTTCAATGCGGGCCGGGTGGATACGACCGTCTGCAATCAGTTTTTCCAATGTCATGCGGGCAACTTCACGCCGCACCGGGTCGAAGCTGGAAAGCGTGATAGCCTCCGGAGTGTCGTCGATGATGAGGTCTACGCCGGTTGCCGTTTCGAGCGCGCGGATGTTACGGCCCTCGCGGCCAATGATACGGCCTTTCATCTCATCGTTCGGCAGCGTAACCACCGAAACCGTGATTTCACTGGAATGATCTGCTGCACAGCGGGAAACCGCCTGTGTAATCAGCTCTTTTGCCAGTTTGTCGGCATCTTCTTTGGTCTGGGTTTCGTAAGCGGCAATTTTCAATGCCTTCTCGTGGGTCAGTTCCTCGTCCAGTCTTGCAAGCAGCATTTCTTTTGCAGCTTCTTGCGAGAGGCCTGCGATGAACTCGAGCTTTTCCACTTCACGCTCTCTCATCTGTTCGATTTCAGCGAGACGGGCTTCAATCAGCTCTGCGCGTTTGCGCTGGTCTTCTTCTTTTTTCTCAAGCGCGTTGGTTTTGCGGTCGATGTTTTCTTCTTTTTGATCCAGGCGATGCTCTTGGCGGCTGATTTCGCTGCGGCGGTCTTTGATTTCCTTATCCGCTTCTGCTTTCAGCCGGAACAGCTCGTCTTTCGCTTCGATAGCGGATTCTTTTTTCTTTTGCTGCGCTGTTTTGATGGCGTCGTTGATGATTCTTTTTGCTTCTTCTTCAGCAGAGCCGAGTTTCTGCTCTGCAACCTTGCGACGGTAGCTTTGCCCCCCGAAAAAACCGAGGACAGCAGTAATCGCACCCACAACAACGGCAATCAACACAGCAATTGCTGTTGATACCATAAAAGGGCTCCTTACTTTTGAACGGAAATTCCATTCAAATTCCATAATTTTTTTTAATGTATATATATTCATTTGGTAATTACATACACTATGAGAATATTTTACGTCTTTTCACGGGTGCTTGTCAAGCAGATTCTCCCCCTTGCAGATTTTAAAAAAATTTGAAAAAAATCAGAGAATTTTATCTTATCGTCCCCGATGCCGTTTTTGCGCCCGACTCCCTTTTTTTACCCGGGTGTTGACAATCCGAAAAAGGGGGTGTACACTGATAAACACGAAAAAGCTTTGATGCGGACAATAAACTGCCGCAAATGTTTGGAAAGAGAGCAGGGTCACCGGCTGAAAGCCCTGTACGAACCAGTGCAGTTTTACCACCGCGGAGCGCAGGGGCGAACCCCAGCCGGCCGGATACCGTTACCTTTCCATAGAGCGGCGCATTCTTTTTTGCAATGCGCAATACGGGTGGAACCGTGGAGCTTTTGATTTTGTAGTCGATGCTTCATCCCAGTTTTCTGGGGTGGAGCATTTTTTATTTTCCGCCTGCAACGGCATAGTTTATGTTTAGTAATATCTTACATTTAAAGGAGGATATCGTTATGATAAAAGTAACGCTGAAAGGCGACGTTGTGAAGGAGTATGAATCCGGCACCTCGATTGCAGACATTGCCAAGGACATCAGCATGGGGCTTTACCGTGCTGCCACCTGCGCCAAAGTGGATGGTGTCGTGGTCGACCTGCGCACCCCGCTGGAAAAAGACTGCGCACTTGAGATTTTGACCTTTGAAGATGCAGACGGCAAAAAGACCTTCTGGCATTCTGCAAGCCATGTGCTGGCACAGGCCGTCAAACACCTATTTCCGGCAGCAAAACTGGCCATCGGCCCTGCCATTGACGGTGGCTTTTACTATGACTTCGACGTAGAAAAACCTTTCTCTGCAGAAGACCTTGCGAAAATTGAAGCTGAGATGAAGAAAATCGTCAAAGCAAACGAGCCGATTGAACAGTTCTTGTCGACTGCCGAAGAGGCACGCGAGCTGATGAAAGACGAACCTTACAAGCTGGAGCTGCTCGAAGAGCACGCTGGCAAAGGCGAAAAACTCTCCTTCTTCCGCCAGGGCGATTTCACCGACCTCTGCGCCGGCCCCCATCTGATGAGCACCGGTGCTATCAAAGCATTCAAGCTGACCAGCGCAACCGGCGCTTACTGGCGCGGCGACTCCAACAAGGCAATGCTGTGCCGCGTATATGCAACAGCATTCCCGAAAGCCAGCGAGCTGGAAGCACACCTGGCTGCCATTGAAGAGGCAAAAAAACGCGACCACAATAAAATTGGCCGCGAGCTGAAATATTTCACGACCGCTGATTGCATTGGCCAGGGCCTGCCCCTGCTGATGCCGAAAGGTGCAAAACTGTTCCAAATCCTCAACCGCTATGTGCAGGACAAAGAGGAGAATGAATACGGCTATGTGATGACCCGTACCCCGCTGATG
The DNA here is from genome assembly GCF_900199435.1 of Pygmaiobacter massiliensis. Lineage (GTDB taxonomy): Bacteria > Bacillota > Clostridia > Oscillospirales > Ruminococcaceae > Pygmaiobacter > Pygmaiobacter massiliensis. The sequence goes on along the minus strand of NZ_OAML01000003.1, from coordinate 373,105 downwards.
GCGAAAAGTGATCTTTACAAGATCAGCGGCCACTGGGACCATTACAAGGACGGCATGTTTGTGCTGGGCGATGAGGAAAAGGACAAAGAAGTGTTCGCCCTGCGCCCGATGACCTGCCCGTTCCAGTATAATGTCTATCTTTCGGAAAAACATTCTTACCGCGACTTGCCGATTCGCTATGGCGAGACTGCTACCCTCTTCCGCAACGAAGCCTCCGGTGAGATGCATGGCCTGATTCGCGTGCGTCAATTCACCATTAGTGAAGGGCACCTGGTACTGCGCCCAGACCAGCTCGAAGAAGAGTTTATGAACTGTGTTAAGCTGGCAAAAGAAGTGATGACCGACGTTGGCCTGATTGACGACCTAAGCTATCGCCTCTCTAAGTGGGACCCGAATGACCGCGAGAAGTATATCGGCACCCCTGAAATGTGGGACGAGGCCGAGGGCCTGATGCGCAATATCCTCGATGACATCGGCATCAACTATACCGAAGCGGTCGGCGAAGCAGCCTTCTATGGTCCCAAGCTTGACATCCAGGTCAAAAATGTTCACGGGAAAGAAGATACCTTGATTACGGTGCAGATTGACCTGATGCTGGCAAAACAGTTTGGTATGACTTATACCGATAAAGACGGCTCTGAGAAATATCCGTATATTATTCACCGCACCAGCCTTGGCTGCTACGAGCGCACCATTGCCTTGCTGCTTGAAAAATTTGCCGGCGCTCTGCCCACCTGGTTAATGCCCACGCAGGTCATGGTAATTCCCATCAGCGAAAACTACCACGACTATGCCGAAAAGGTGCACAAAGCGCTGCGTGCTGCTGGCATTCGTGCTGATGTAGACTACCGCGCAGAAAAAATGGGCTACAAAATCCGCGAAGCACAGCTGGAGAAAATTCCCTATATGCTCGTGGTTGGTGAAAAAGAGGCCGCAGATAATACAGTTGCCGTTCGCGCCCGTAAGGAAGAAAATGGCGGAACCAAGACAATTGAGCAGTTTATTGCGGATATTCGCACCGAAATCGACAATAAAGTCGTTTAATTAGCCACTTTATACAAAAATTGAAAGAAAACCAGGTGTTTTTTCATCTGGTTTTCTTTTTTGTTTTTGGGTAAAATAGTATTGACAACCTGTCCTTTAACTGTTATAATTATCAAGCGTCAAAACGACAGCAGCTTATGAACCACTAGCTCAGCCGGCAGAGCACCTGACTTTTAATCAGGGTGTCCGGAGTTCGAATCTCCGGTGGTTCACCAAACAAAACAGCTTGGTTTGCAAAAACCAAGCTGTTTTTGTTTTTTCTGCTTTTTCTTTTTCGGGCGCCGCTTCCCTTTTACACTAAAAATCGATTAAATCCGACTGTTACGAGGATTTGAAACGCTATTCCAGCCATTGCTACCCTCTTCGCACACTTTCGTCCTTTTCGGCATAGAGTGAGAGAAAGGAGGGATGCCCTATGGCAACCACAGTTGCAATGCCTCCGTATTACGGAGTAGTTTTACAAAATGGAAGCAGCGGCCCCGATGTCGCAATGGTCCAAACCTGGCTTAATGGTGTTCAGAGCAAATATCCTCAGCTCCCCAAATTCACCGTGGATGGTGCATATGGAAGCGGCACCACCGCAGCCGTTAAAACTTTCCAGCTGCTCACCGGTTTGACCGCTGACGGTAAAACCGGTGGCGCTACTTGGGATGAGCTTTATGCTCAATATGCAAGTATTTATGGAGAGGGAGAAGTTTACTGCAATATCGTTTCCCGCGCTGGCGATCAAGGCGCCGTCGTAAAAAGTATGCAGCAGCACTTAGGCTACGTCCGGACGCTTTACACCGCGATTCAAAGCCTCAGTTTTGATGGCATTTACGGTTCCGGCTCTACCGCTTCGCTGCGGCAGTTCCAACCGCAGTTCGGTCTCACCGCTGATGGCTCTTACGGCAAACAAAGTTTTGGCATGCTGAAATCTGCTGCAAGCAGCATTGAGGTAGGCAACCCGCTACGTGTCACCACGCGCTATCCCGGCTATGTGCTTACTGTTGGCTCTAGTGGCGATAATGTTCGTTTCGTGCAGAGCTACCTCTCTGCGCTGGGCGGCAGTATCCCCAAACTGACCATCGATGGACAGTACGGCAACGCTACCAAGAATGCGGTTATGCAGTTCCAGGCTTCTAAAGGCCTGAAGATTGACGGTGTCGTTGGCTCCACCACTTGGAGTGCCCTGATTGTCGCTTTCAACGCAACCCTTTAAGCCGCATTCGCAGCACAGCAAAACTTCTCGCGCTATAGAAACAGAAATACTTCCCGAATAAAGCAGAAGGCTGAGCCGTTGGCTCAGCCTTCTGCTTTATTACAGCGATCGGAGATACCCTTTCTGCTCGCTAACTGCCGCTGAGCACAACTCAAAAAAACGCCCGCGCAGCGCTGCCAACAGTTCTATCCCCTGTTTATACAAGTTGTTTCATATACTACCGCTTCTTACTTATTAACAATCTTATTAGCGACTAGGCTCCAGGCCGCTCTGTGGGTGCGCCCACACCGTTTTGTTGTACTATAAACTGTGCATACGCTGCGTTTTCGCAAAGTAGAACCAATTAATATTTTCTGCAAAAACAGCAGCCCACTCTAAAAGTGGGCTGCTGCACTTTAATAGCATTACATCTTTTCACAGCAGCCAACCATCAAATTGATTTTCTAAGACCCACCTTACAGAAAAGGCTGTGCCGTGTCATTTTAAAAAAGCGATAGTTTTCTTTTGCGTTTCAGTACCGCTTGGAACTGCGGGCTGGAAGCACCATTTTGATAATTGCTGTAAATTGCATCCCAAGTCAGCCGATCTACATAAGGCAGGACTTCAATCCCAAACTCTTTCTGGAATTGATTTACCACTTTCATCGTTTCAGGGCCTAAAATACCGTCCGGGGTTGCGTAATCGATAGTGTCGTAACGCGCACCGATATTGTTGAGATAAGTTTGCAGGCGATAAACCTGTAGGCCCGTGCTGCCTTGCACCAGTACATATCCCCCGTACTCCCCTTCTGGAATCTGGCTGGGACCGTAGGATTTAGATGCGCAGGAGAAATAGATAGTCAGCAAGGCATCCCAAGTCGCTGCATCTACCACACCAGTAACTGTTTTTTTGAATTCGGTCTGGAAATTCTTCACTGCGTTTTCTGTCGCGACATCATAGACGCCAGTAAGCGGCGTATTCGGCAGCAATCCAGAGTAGAAGGGCTTGATGTAGGTGAGCATGAACTGTACAAACTGCACCGCCGTACCATCCATACCAAGTAGCAGCGGAGAGCCTGGGTATGGTTTTACAAATAAGCCGCTGATGGAGCCGTCAATGATATGCAGCACGGTGATCTGGGTGTAAAGCGAAGTCCATGTCTGCTGGCCGACAATACCGTCTACGGGCAGGCCAATCAGTTGCTGCCAAATTTTCACGGCTTCTTGTGTTGCTTTACCAAAAACGCCATCATAAGCAATGGTAGGCAGAGCGCCATAGTACGCACTAAGCAAGTAGAGGTAATACTGCATCTCCTTAACCGCCAAACCTTGCGAACCCAGCATAAGGGGAGCGCCAGGATAAGTGCCAGGAATTGCAGTGTTGGCAATGATATTGCCGACAAGGTCTGTATAAACTTCAAAGCCTTTATCCCAGGTAACTTCGCCAACGATACCGTCAACAGGGAGCCCATAGTAACTTTGTGCAGCACGCACACAGCGCTCGGTACCCGCACCAAAAATGCCATCCATCGCGATAGTAGGAATACTGCTATTATAGCGAGAAATCATATTAAGCGCGAACTGGAGCCGTTTTACCGTGTTGCCGCGGCTACCGAGTTTTAAAACCACCCCGGCGTATTGGCCCGGAGAAGTAATATATGGTATTTCATCTAATACTAAGCTGGAGTATTGAAGGTAAATCGCATCCCAGGTATTTCTACCTATTACACCGTCTACCGAAAGCCCGTACTTGGTCTGAAACGCTTTCACGCTGGTTTGAGTGCCAGAGCCAAAGATGCCATCTACGGCCAGACTCGGAATCTCCGGCGTTGCAGTCGCCACTTCGTTCAAGAAAAACTGAATTTGGAACACACTATTGCCGCGACTTCCCACATAGAGGGCAGAGTTAGAGTATTCACCCTCGACAAAATCACCGGTCGACTTTTCACCTTCGCTGCCCAGTTCTGCCAGCTTTTTAACGGCAACATAAATATAGCTTATTTTATACCAAGTGTTTCTGCCCACAATGCCATCCGCCGTTTGGTTAAACTGTTTCTGGAACTTTTTAACCTGAGAGGTGGTAGCCGGGCCAAACACGCCATCTACATTTGTAGTGCCAAACGATGGGTAATCTTTTGCAATGCGGTTCAGCTGACGCTGAATCACTTTGACTTCTACGCCCGAGCTGCCTTCGCGCAGCGGTGTGCCGGGGTAGCTTTCCGGGGTATTTTTAATGTTATTCGTACGAATGATTTCAATATCGTTGCCGTAGTAATATTTCAAAATTTCCAAGGCATTTTTGCCGCTTTGCGCCTGTGTTACGGTGCCCCACTGCTTCATGCCTTTGCAAGTGACCGATTTACCATCGCAATACTCGGTATAATAAGGATTCACGGTGCCGAGTTTGCGCACGTAAGTGTTGAAGATATCATCGCAGATGCGGTTCATTGGATCGAAAATAGTGCGTCCCTGGACATAAAACTGATCATAGGAGGTCGAGTTGGTAATATCGAAGGGATATCCTTTACTGCGGTACCATTCGGTATAAATTCGGTTGAGCGCAAGGCTAATTTCGGCGTGCATATTTGCTCTTAAAGCTTCTTCGGGCCAAGTGGGGTATATTTCGCTGGAGGCAACATTTTTGATGTAATCACGGAAGGTGACGGTAACGTTTTTGGCACTGGAAGAAGGGCTGCCGAGATGCACAGTAATTGTATCAGGGATGGCCACTTCTTGATAGGCCAGTAAAGCGACCGCTGCCGTTGGGCTTGCATAGGCCATAACAGGCTCTACAATCGGCGGGACTTCGGGAGCCGGGCCGCTGCCGCCTTGCCCATACAATCCATGTTCCGGAGTATCAACAATGTCTTCCTGTGGCTGCACCGGGCTGCCATCCGTTGTTTCGTTAATAGGCTCCATATTTTGCTGCGCAAAGGTTACTTCGCCATCCAGCACTTCAAAATTGTACATTCGAAGCGTATTGTACCCTGCAAGCTCTGCAGTCAAGTCATAGACACCATAAGGCAACTGTGACGGATCCGGCTCTAAAGAAAGTGCACGGGGCGGACATGCCAATGGCATTCCCTCTAAAACGCCTGTTTCGTCTGTAACGCCTTCGTAAATAGGTTCTGTGCCGCCGCTGGGCAGCACCTGAATCTTTACATCTCCTAAAGGCACTGCATCTTGGCCGGTCGTAATCTGTACTTTCAGCCAGCCAGTACCCTCTGTGGTAAATTTGGTCATAATAAGGGCCTCTCCTCTCATTTTTTCCACTATATGCGACAAAAAAGAGAACTGCTACTTTATAAGCCCCTAAACAGCCTGCTTTATAGTTTATCTTTTGAGGCCTTCCTTTACAAAAATAGTTTTTACCATTCTGGGCAAACTGCTTATATTGCACAGCGTAAAATTAAAAAACACCACCACTTTGCTCTAATTTAAGGCAAGCGTTTTTTCAAAATTACCCGCATCGATTGTTTTGTGAAAAATACCCATTTGAATCCCCTTGCAATAACGTGGTATAATATAATAGATGCTAAACGTGTAGTTCGCTTTGCGGGACATAAGTCCAGTTTCAGCGTGCTACATGTTTTCTTTTTTTAGCGAAAGGAGACTATCATGTTTGCTATCGGTGACAGCTTTATCTACGGCGAAAACGGCATTTGCACGTTGGTCGATATCCAGCGCAAAACGCTTGCAAAGGAACCGCGCGTTTATTATGTGCTTGCTCCGGCATTTACTGCAAATTCACTGGTGTATGTGCCCACAGACAGCCCGCGGCTTGCAGAAAAAATCCGTCCTTTGCTGACCCCAGAGGAGATTTACGCGCTCATTGACGGAATGCCCGCCGTCGACACTTTATGGGTGGAACCTGAGGCAGCGCGGCAGGACCTGTATCGCCACGCACTTACTGATGGAGACCGCGCCCCGCTGATTGGCATGATTAAAGCGATTTTCGCGCATCAGCAGCAACTGAAAGCCGATGGGCGGAAACCCCGGATTTCAGACGAACGCTTTTTAAAAGAAGCAGAAAAACTGCTCTATGACGAATTTGCCTATGTGCTGAAGATCAAACAAGAAGACGTTTTACCCCTTATTCTCGAACGTTTGGGAATCGAAGATAACAAAGCATCTAAAAAAGCAGTGGGCGACTACATCTAACAGAGCCCAGCGGAATTTTGCGTTTCGCTTTTAGCTTGCAATTGCTGTTGGATGTTTGGGCCTTTTTTTCGATTTTGCAGCGGTATGGCAGTTTTGCCGTGCCGCTGTTTTGTTTTTCCGTGATTCGCTGGAGCTTGACATCTGCTTGCAACCCGCGTATCTTATATGATATTTCAACAAAGCACTGCCCTTGCTCAGCCTCTGAGCAGCGCACTGCTGCCGATGGGAGAAACAAAATGAAAACTGCAATTGTTTATGCATCTAAAACCGGTAACACCAAGCTGCTGGCCGAAACTATCCGCGCTGCTCTGCCACAGCAAGAAGTTATTTTCTGCGACGCAGGCACACCCCCGTCAGATGCCGAACTTTATTTTATTGGCTCCTGGACAGACAAGGGCAACTGCGATGCAGCCGTGAGCGACCTGCTGCACAGCTTGCAAAATAAAAAGATTGCCTATTTCGGAACCGCAGGGTTTGGCGGTTCGCCTGCTTATTACGAACAGCTGTGGCAGCGAGTAGTCACCGTCATTCCAGAGGGCAATCAGTTGCTCGGGCACTTTTACTGCCAAGGTAAAATGCCTATGAGTGTGCGCGAGCGGTATGTTGCGCTCATGACCGCACATCCTGATGACACCAAACTGCAAGTAAATGTGGAAAACTTTGACCGGGCACTGTCTCACCCGGATGATGAAGACCTGCACGCGGTACGGTCATGGGCAAAAGAAATGTACGCGCTTTCTGAAAAATAGCGAAAGTTTTCTATAAAATCGGAAGCCAAATACTGTAAGCTATACAACAAAAGCCTTGAGCCTCATTTAGAGGGCTCAAGGCTTTGTTTTTACTTTCTAAAAGGGTACGCGAGGGCCCTTTTAATGCATCGGGGCTTGGGGCGGCTTTACGAGCGTCTTAATCCAAGTGAATAGCTATTCGCCTATTTCAAATTACATAATCTCCGCCGGTCGGCTGTCCAATCAGTTCAGACAGTGTAATCCCGTCGAAAAATTCGTTTATCATTGCGTCCAGCCGCGCCCACATCGGCAGGGTGCGGCACTCTGCCGCCCGGGCACAAGGTGTTGCGTTTTGCTCTAAGCAGGCAACCGGAGCAAGGCTGCCCTCCGTAAGCCGCAGAATATCCCCCACACGGTAATCCTCTGGCGCGTGGCAAAGTCGGTAACCACCACCCTTGCCATGCATACCTTCCACAAGCCCCGCTTTAGAAAGAATGGCAGTGATGCTTTCCAGATATTTTTGCGAAATTTCTTGACGTGTGGCAATGGCCTTAAGCGGCACAAACCCTTGCCCGCGATGCTCTGCGAGGTCAATCATCACCCGTAGTGCGTATCTTCCTCTGGTAGAAATCATCATTGCTTGCCTCCTGCGCGGCTCCGGCCGCCTCTTCATTTCTATTGTCCTATTATACTGTTTTGCCCTGCGGGAATCAACGGTCAGCAGATGATGCCGCCGCCTACCACAATATCACCGTCATACAGCACCACAGCCTGCCCCTTTGTAATGGCCCGCTGCGGCTCGTCAAATACAATCTCTGCGTTTTCTGTGCCAATGGGCCAAACCGTCGCCCATTGCTCCTTGTGCCGATAGCGTATTTTCGCTTTCAGCCGCAGTGGCTCGTGCGGCACCTCGCCCGAAATCCAGTGGAACCGCTCCGCGATAAGCTTGCTCGAATAAAGCGAAGCATCGCTGCCGAGCACCACTGTGTTGCTTTGCAGGTCTATGGCCGAAACATAAAGCGGCTGCGCTGCGGCAATGCCCAGCCCTTTGCGCTGACCTATGGTGTAATGAATAATGCCTTTGTGCCGGCCGAGCACATTACCCTCGCTGTCCACAAAGTTTCCCTGTGGGCAGGTTTCGCCGGTGTGCAGGGCAATTACTTTGGCATAGTCCCCATCGGGTACAAAACAAATATCCTGGCTATCCCGCTTTTTGGCGTTGATAAAACCTTGCTCTTCTGCAATTTTGCGGGTTTCGGTTTTGTGCATCTCCCCCAGCGGAAAGCGAATGTGTGCAAGCTGTTGCTGGGTAAGGTCATACAAAACATAGCTTTGGTCCTTGGTTTCGTCCACTGCTTTTTTCAGTAGATACTTGCCGTCTTGCTCCTCCACCCGCGCGTAGTGCCCGGTTACGACAATATCGCAGTCCAGCTCTTTTGCGCGGCGCATCAGCTTTTCAAATTTCATATAGCGGTTGCAGTCGATGCAGGGGTTCGGGGTGGCGCCATGCAGGTACGCCTCCACAAAACGACCAATCACTGCGGTGCGGAAGTCCTGCGTGAAATTGAGCACATAGTAGGGCATCCCGAGCCGAAAGGCGACGCTGCGTGCGTCGGCGACATCCTGTAGCGAGCAACAGGTACGGTCGCTGCAAAGCCCGGCATCTGCATTTTCGTACAGCCGCATCGTTACGCCCACGCAGTCGTACCCCTGTTTTTTTGTAAGATAGGCGGAAACGCTGGAATCTACACCGCCGCTCATTGCAATCATTGCTTTTTTCATCGACATCCTGCTTTCCTTTCTTGCATCTCATCGGCTTTTTACGCTATAAAAGTTGAATTTCATTTTTCGTTTATTCGGCAAAAAAATCGGCAGCACGGTAAGGCACTGCCGATTATTTTTCTTAGTCTGCAAAAAGCGCCGTGGAAAGGTATCTATCCCCGGTGTCTGGCAGCAGAACCACAATTTGCTTTCCTTCATTTTCCGGGCGCTTGGCCAGCTCGATGGCGGCCCATACTGCTGCGCCCGAAGAAATACCAACCAGCACACCTTCGCGGCTGCCTACCTTTTTACCGATGGCAAAAGCATCCTCGTTGGTGACAGTGATGATTTCGTCATAGATGCCGGTATTCAGCACATCTGGCACAAAACCGGCGCCGATGCCCTGGATTTTGTGCGGGCCAGGCTTACCGTGAGAAAGCACTGCGGAATCGGCAGGTTCCACTGCTACCACTTTAACAGCGGGATTTTTGGATTTGAGATATTCGCCCACGCCTGTGACGGTACCGCCGGTGCCGATACCTGCGACAAAATAGTCGACCTTGCCGTCGGTGTCATTCCAAATTTCGGGGCCCGTGGTAGTAAAGTGCGCTTTCGGGTTTGCGGGGTTTTCAAACTGGCCGGGTACAAACGCATCGGGCAGTTCCTTTGCCAGCTCGTTTGCTTTGGCAATGGCCCCTTTCATACCCAGTGTGCCGTCGGTCAGCACCAGTTCTGCGCCATAAGCTTTCATCAGCTGGCGGCGTTCTACCGACATGGTTTCGGGCATGACGATGATAATGCGATATCCTCTCGCCGCAGCCACCGATGCAAGCCCGATACCCGTGTTGCCGGAAGTAGGCTCAATAATGACGGTGCCCGGTTTTAGCTTGCCGGTTGCTTCGGCATCGTCGAGCATCGCTTTGGCAATGCGGTCCTTCACCGAACCTGCCGGGTTGAAATATTCCAGTTTTGCAAAAATCTTTGCTTTAAGGTCAAGCTCTTTTTCAATATGTGTCAGCTCTAGAAGCGGGGTGTTTCCAATCAATTGATCAGCCGAAGTATAAATACGTGCCATAATAGACTCTCCTTTATCATAAGTGGATTCGATGTTGTGTAGGCTTGCGAACTCTTGCCGGGTTCAACATCGGAAAACCACCCCGGCTGCTCTTATGATTTGCATATCAGCTTCTCCTTTAATACCTGCGCCGGTTCCCGCTCTGCACTTTATTCAAAAGTGCTTGGGCTCGCCCACCACTACTGGGTCGGTGCATTGGTGTTTATTTTAGGATGTTGTTATTATAAACCCACTAACATACTATGTCAATAGGTTACTATTTATTTTTCTGTTTTTTTTCCGGCAACGTAACTTTTCAAGAATTGCTGATTCTCAGATGAAAGCTTTCGATTTTCAGTTTTTTATTTATCGCGTTATAAATATTTCTAAAGCAAAGCGCTTGCAAAACAGCAGCTTTCCATTTTCCTGCTTGTTCGCGCGGCTTTTGTGGTAAGCTTGTCCGGTTATAGATACATCTACTGTAAGGAACGGCGCAAACCGGAAGCACTGCTTTGGCAAGGATGCAAAGACATGATCTTAAAAACCAAAGGCAGACACCCTAATTGGTATCTGCCTTTGGTTCTCGATTATTTTATAGCAACACACAGGTTACCAACAATTCATGCTTTTTAATCAGTTTATCAAGCCAGGCAATGCGGCTGATTTTTATAAATCGCGAAAATAAACCAGTGTGGTTCCGCTTACGGTAATCTCTATTTCGTCGACACTACGGTAATTCCAAGCGGCGACGAGCGCTCCGAGCGCATCTTCCAGCCCCTGCTTGTGGAAGAAAAATTCATCTCCTTCCGAGGCTGGCTCAAGCAAAAAAGTATTCGCAACACAATCCACCCGTAGTGTTTCACCGGTGGCAGCAGTCCAGCTTCCGTGTAAAAATGATTTCGCGGCAGAATCTTGCAGGCAAATCTGACCCACTTCGTACCCTTGCTGCTCTGCTTGGCGCAGCACCTCCAGCGTCTTTTTTAATGCTTTTTGGCTTTGCGTGCCACCGGCAGCCGCATCCGCAAGGGTACGCCCTGCCCCGGCAAGCGTAAGCCCTACCTCGGCCTCTTCTATATCTATACTGGCAAACATCTCTTCGGCTTTCCAATACTCTTTGGTGTTTAGTGCTGTCCAAGCGGCTTGCAGCAGAGCGGTTTCCGTTTCTTTTTTTCGTTCTGCACTATCCAAAAATTCACCCAGTGCGCCAAATTGGTCATGCCGCTGCTGCAGGTCGGTGGCTTGCTCCGCGGCATGGTAGCGCCGCAGCATCCATGCCAGCTCTTTTGCTTCGGCAAGGTTAGTCAGCTGTTCTGCCTGCACCAGCGCCTCTTGTGTTTTCCCGGCATGGGCAAGGCGCAAGGCCTCTGCATATTGCTTCTCTGGCACACTTTTTTGCACCCAAGGCATCGCCTGTGTATCGAGAAACACCTGCTCCCAGGCTTGCGTCTGCAAGTGCTTCAGCATCTCTGTATTTTTTGCCGCGGCATATCCGAACAGTAACACCACAGGCAATGCTGCACAGCAAAGGCCAATTGCAATTTTTCTGCGCAGCCGTAGGTTTTGTTCAAAAGGCAGCTTTGGCTGACACGCCGGAGCGGCTATTTGCCGCTCTTGCTGTTGTAACATTACGCCACCTGCCTTTCGGTTTTATTTCAGAATACCATGTTTTGCTCTTGGGGGCAATTACGTGATTCAGCTTAAAAACTGTCCGTTTGAAATGTGAAATTTCTGTTAGAAACGGTTTTTTAGTGAAATCAAACGCTTTGCAAAAACGTTTCATTGAGTGGTTTTGCAGAATAGGACGAACTCGCTTTTTTGGCTGTATTACTTTATTTTACGGGCATTATTTCTCTCAATTCAACCGAAAAAGAAAACGGTAAATCGGCAAAAAAATGTAATTTTTGTAGATTTTCGCCCGTAAGGTTTATGCGCTTTCGACCTTTACAAAATCTGCCATCTAAGATATAGTAAAATAAGTAAATTATAAGGAGACTTTTCTTATGAAACGTGTGTTTGCCTTGGTGCTGGCCTTAGCACTTACCCTTACCGCATTTACTGCGTGCGGCGGCAGCAAGCCTTCTGGCTCTACTACCACCCCTGCAGCCAGCGCCGAACCGACGCCGGAGCCCACCCCCGTATATGATCCCGACCCGCTTACCGGCCGTGAGAAGCCTGCTGGCTTTAACGGTGGTCGCCCGGTTGCGATTATGATTAACAACATTCAGCAGTGCCGCCCGCAGCGCGGCCTTAACGAGGCAAAGGTTCTTTACGAAAGCAAGGTTGAGGGTGGCATCACTCGTTTTATGGGCTTGTTTGAGGATTATGAGAACCTGCCCGATATTGGCCCTGTTCGTTCTGCACGTGACCAGTTCTTCCGTGTCATCATGCCGTTCCAGCCGCTTTACGTACACATTGGCCGCAGCGGTATCACTCAGCAGTATATCGACGATGCTGATTACGGTGACCTCAACGTGGACGGCAACGACACCACCATTACCTATTGGGACCAGAATCGCCGGAACCAAGGTTTTGCGCAGGAACACACGGCATACACCAACAGCGAATGGCTGCAAAAATATGTAGACAAAAAAGGCATTGATATGGACCGTGAGCTCACCAGCCCCATCTTTGACTTTGTAAACTACAACGAGCCGGTTCGTGCACTGGGCGGTGAAACAGCAACCTCGATTGGCATCACCCACTCTCAGAGCTACCGTACCTATTTTGATTATGACACTGCCACCAGCAAGTACATGATGAGCCAGTACAGCTCTGCCCGAGGTGTTACCCCCACTGTCGATGAAAACGATAAAGAGCAGGTTGGCTTTAACAACGTCTTTGTTCTGTTTGCAGACATTTCTGCTTACCCCTACCCGGGCGGCAACCTCGATAAAAACGGCAATGACAAAGGTGACCCCGACTATCAGAAAGTCGATTACACCTTTGGCGGCCTTGGCTATTATTTCAACAATGGCAAATGTGAGAAAATCCGCTGGTTCAAAGGCGCAACCAATGAAGTTCTGCGGTTTACAGACGAGTCTGGCAGCACCTCTTTGAAGATTAACCCGGGCACTTCTTATGTTGGCATCGTTGACCTGGATGAGTACGAAAAGTTTGAATACACCGGACCCGAGACAGATGCTTCTATCTCGGCCCCCGCTGCAAACCCGGATGCTGCCGCTTCCGACGCTGCTGCGGAAAAAGTAGCTGAATAAACACTTTTCAATTTAAATCCTCCGCGGCAACGCGGGGGATTTTTATCAAGCCGCGCAAAATTCGCTATTCGACACCATTATTCCGGTTTTTTAATGCAGATAGGAGATACTAGTTCTATTCGCTTATCTTAACTGCCGGCTTTGGTGTGTCTTACAGTGTTTGCGTCCGTTTTGCCATTGGACAAGCCCGTTGGCCGGCTTACGATTTCATTATAGAAAGGACTCTGCCATGAAACGAACCCTTGCTTTGCTGCTCGCCGCAACTTTGTTTTGCGGTGCTCTTGTGGGCTGTGGCAACGCGGCCGCTAACAGCGTGCCGGCACGGCCCGAAGTATTGCCGGAGTACAACCCCAACCCGCTTACCGGGTTGGAGAAAGACGGTGGCTATCCTTACGGCCAACGCCCTGTCGCCGTCATGATCAACAACATCAAGGAATCGCTGCCCCAGTCCGGCATCGCAGGGGCTGACCTCATTTACGAGATGGTAACTGAGGGCGGCATCACCCGCATGATGGCAGTTTACTCTGACCTCTCAAAAGCTGGGGGGTATATTGGCCCTGTGCGCTCTGCGCGTGACCAGCACATCCAGATGATGCTTCCGCTTAACGCCTTGTACGTTCATATCGGTGCTTCTACCTTTGCACGCGATATGCTTGAAACTTATCATTATGCGGATAAAAGCATCGACGGCAACCCTACTGCGGTACGAGATACCGTGTTCTGGCTCGACGAAGAGCGGCACAAAACAAAAGATATTGAACACTGCTGGTACACGAGCAGCGAGCTAATTCAAAACGGCATCCGCAAATATAAGCTGGACGCTGAAGGTGAGCCAGAGGCTATTTTCCGCTTCCGCTCTTATAAAGAAAATGCACGTATGCTGCCGCTTTCCGGGGCATCCAGCGCACACATCCAGTTCTCCGCAAGCTATTACAGCGATTTCACCTACGAGCCTTCTTCGGGCAAATACCTGAAGTCCGAATTCGGAGAGCCGCAGATTGATGCGGCCACCGGCGAGCAACTGGCCTTTAATAATGTTCTTATTCTGTTTACCAACATCTCCCCCCGCCCAGACGGTGTTTTGATGAACGTAGACTATTCTTTCGGCGGTATCGGGTATTACCTGTGCGGTGGCAACTACGAGCCTGTACGCTGGATGAAAGGCACTCCGGAAAGTCCGCTGCGCATTGTCAGCGCAGAAGGTGACGAAGAAGAAATTGAAATCAACCCCGGCAAAAGCTACATTGCTGTGGTGGGGTTAGACCAGTTTTCTTCGCTTACCATCGGGGCGGATAACCCGCTTACTCTACCGGATTCTGCTTCTTCTGAAGCATTGAGCAAAAACTCGTAATATTTCCATTTATCTGCTGGTTTTTTTCTTCGATTTCTGTTGCTTCATATTTCAACAGACGGTATAATTGTAAAAGAGCCTTGGCTTTTTGCCGACGGCCCTGCGACTCTGCGCACACTGCGCTCCTATTTGATGGGGGGATATTTTCATGAAACGTACTCTTTCGCTTTTGCTTTGTTTTGCACTCTCGGCAGCTCTGTTTGCCGGTTGCGGCAAGCAAGGCGATTCTGCCTCCGGCTCCGGTCAGCAACCCGAGGCCACCCCACAACCCATTGAGGTATATGATTACAATCCTTTAACAGGGCTTGCTAAGGATCCTAACGTCCCGGATGGTCAGCGTCCGGCGGCGGTAATGATAGACAATCTGCGCGAGGCGCTGCCACAGTCTGGCATCTCTTCGGCGGATGTGGTTTTTGAGGCTGCCACCGAGGGCGGCATCACCCGCCTGCTCGCGGTGTTTACCGATTATAAAGCAATGCCTACTGTTGGCCCTGTGCGCTCTGCACGGGATCAGCATGTTCAGTTTGTTCTGCCGATGAACGCTCTGTTCGCTCACATTGGCGGCAGCAGTTATGCCAATAGCCTGCTGAACTACTATAAGTATCAGGACATTGACGGCTACTACCTTGGCACCAACGCTTTTGCATTTGATGACGCACGTCGTGCCAGCAAAAGCAGCGAGCACTGCTGGTACACCAATGCCGCTCTGATGCAGCAGGGCATTGATAAAATCGGCACCTTGCCGGTCACCGGTACGCTGAAACCGCTTTTTGAGTTTTCTACCAGCCAGCCCGTTGTGCCCAATGGCGGCAACGCAGCAGCTTTCTCGTTCAATTTCTCAAACTATGCAGACAGCGCATTTGCTTATGATGGTGCCAGCGGTACCTACCTGCAGAGCCAGTTCGGCATCCCGCACACAGATGCAAACAATGGCGCACAGCTTGCTTTCAAAAACATCATTGTGCTTTCAAGCAATGTCTCTTTGAAGAAAGATGGCTTCCAGCTGGAGTTTGACCTTTCCGGCGGCGATGGCTGGTATGTCACTGACGGAAAATGGATGGCCATCAAGTGGACCAAGGGCGAGCCGGACGCTCCTCTCGTGCTGAAAACCACTTCGGGTGGTAAGCTTTCGGTAAACCCCGGCAAAAGCTATATTGCGTTAATCGGTAATGACATGCGCGGTACTGTAACAGCCGATGGCACTGTTATCTCTGGGTAATTGTAGTAACAACTATAAAAAACAGCATTTTTGCCTTGTGCAGATTGCTGTTTTTTTATTTCACATTTTTTTCTATTTGACGTTAGCACTTTAAACTAGTAAACTAAATAATGGTACATTATTTTTGTTTCTACAAAATTTGTTTTGCCGACGCGTCGCTACCTTCAAATTGATTTGAAGGTAGCTGGCTTGTACCTCGGCGATAAGGAGGGGATATCCGATGTCCGCAACTGCTTTCGGGGTGACGAAAGAGGGCTTGCCTGTTACCCGCTATACGTTAGAAAGTCGCAGTGGCATCACTGTCGGTGTGCTGGACCGGGGCGCAATCATTCAAAGCATTCTTGTCCCCTGTCCAGATGGTCCTGTAGATGTTGTCGCCGGGTTCGACGACATAAGTGGCTACGAGGCCTGCGATGCTTATCTCGGCGCGTTGGTCGGGCGGCACGCAAACCGTTTGGGCGGTGCTTTTATCGAAATCGACGGTAAGCGTTGGCCCGTTACCGCAAACGAGGGTGCCAAGCAGCTTCACGGCGGCCTGCATGGCTTTGACCAAAAGATGTTCGCTGCGGAACAGCCTGCACCAAACTGTCTTGTGCTGCGTTGTGTCAGCCCGGATGGCGAAGAGGGTTTCCCCGGTGAGGTTACGCTTCAAGCGACCTACACGCTTTCGGATGAGGGCGCGCTTTCGCTGGACTATCAGGCTACTTCTACGCGTGATACGGTCATTAACCTGACCAACCACAGCTATTTTAATCTAAATGGCGGCGGCTCGGTACTGCAGCACCGTTTATGGCTTGCAGCAAGCCGCTTTACCCCCATTGATGCTGACGCACTGCCCACGGGCGAAATCCGTGACGTAGCGGGCACCCCTTTTGACTTTTGCACCGCAAAACAAATTGGAGCTGACCTTGATGCGTGCGACGAGCAACTTGCTTTGGGCCACGGTTACGACCATAACTTTGTACTGGACAAGGCTTCCGGCGAGCTTGCCACGGTTGCTGAGCTTTGCGGCGACCAAACAGGAATCCGGATGCGTTGTGTCACCACCTGCCCCGGGCTGCAGCTTTACACTGCAAACTTTTTGCAAAGCCCGCCGTTGGTGAAAGGCGAAAAAACGATTGCCCCGCGCGAGGCAGTCTGTTTAGAAACACAGTACTTTCCTAATTCAATGAACTGCCCTGCTTTTGAAAAACCCATTGTGCGGGCAGGCGGTCTTTATCACGAGCGCACTATTTACGAATTTATTAAATGAGGAGGAAATCCAAAGGTTGGTGTCCTTTGGAGAATGATCTATGAAAGAACGCAAATATAACCTACTTACCGCTGTTGCCATGATTGTCGGTATCGTTATCGGTTCCGGCATCTTCTTTAAAAGTGATAACGTGCTTGCTTTTACCGGCGGCAACGTGCGCGACGGCGTAATTGTCTTCTGTGTTGCGGCTATCGCTATTATTTTTGGCTCGCTTTCGCTCAGCCAGCTGGCACTGCTTACCGATGAACCGGGCGGCCTGCTGACCTATGCAAACGAGTTCTCTTCCCCCAAACTTGCCTGTGCACTTGGCTGGTTTGAGTCTTTCCTTTACTACCCCACTCTGGCTGTTGTTGTCAGCTGGGTGGCAGGCGTGTATGCCTGCGGCCTTTTCGGCTGGGAAGGTACTCTCACCAACCAGATGCTGTTCGGCGGCGCTGCAATGATTCTGCTGTGGGTCATGAACGTTCTTTCTGCCAAGCTGGGCGGCCTGTTCCAGAGCGCAGCTTTCCTGATTAAGCTGATTCCGCTGGTGTTGATTGCTGTAGCTGGCCTGATTTGGGGCGATGTCCCGGCTGCTTTCCTTGCCAACCCGACCTCTGTGGGTGCTGCCGGCTTGTTTGCCGCCATTGTTCCCATCGCTTTTGCTTTTGACGGCTGGGTTATCGCAACATCCATCTGCGGCGAGATTAAAGACAGCAAAAAGAATCTTCCCCGTGCTATGATTCTCTCCCCCATCATGATTCTTGCGGTCTATATTGCTTACTTTGTAGGTATTTCCGCACTGGTTGGCCCGGAGCAGATTCTTGCACTTGGCGACGCACACGTAGAGATGGCTGCTACCACTCTGTTTGGACCGATTGGCGCTAAACTGATGGTTATCTTTGTTATCATCTCGGTACTTGGTACCTCTAATGGCCTTATCCTTGGCGGTATGCGCCTGCCCTACGCACTGGGCCTGCGCGGCATGATGCCTGCAAAAGACTACCTGACCAAAGAGAACGAAAAACTCGGCGGCATGCCTGTTGGCAGCACCGTCGTTATGCTGGTTGGTATGCTTTTCTGGTGGTGTGTACACTTCCTTTCCATGAAGTTCGACCTGCTTCCCGGCAGCGATATTTCCGAAATTGCTATCGTTGTGCACTACCTGCTGTTCATTCCGCTTTATCTGTCGGTCATCAAGCTCTGCAAACAGGGCCGCATCACCAACAAGTTCTACGGCTATGTTAGCCCTGTGCTCGCCTGTGTTGGCTCTCTGATTGTGCTGATTGGCGGTTTCCAGAACAAACTGTTCCCGCTGTATCTGGTCATTTGCGCAATCGTTGTAATTGCAGCACTCGTTTTCTTCCACAAGAATCGCGAGAACATCAACAAATAAACTACTCTAAGGCGTTTGCTCTTTGGGTATTGCCTAAAAATAAAACGGCAGTCACTGAATCGTGACTGCCGTTTTTTATAGATCTTTTGCTTTAGGACAAGCTTTGGATGGATTGCTCAGTTAGGTTATAAGTAGAATAGAAAACCACCTGGAGCGTAGGGGTTTCTGCCGTGCAGTACACTTTTATCTGAGAAAGCAGAGAAAAAGCAGAAACTCAGGTGCCAAATAGTTAATATTTAATCATAAAATACAAAACGTATAGCCACCCAAACAGCCCATGAACAATCGCCCAACCGACAGACTGCCATGTGGTATAGGAAATGACCATCGCCAAACAGCTGCCAAAGCCAATGCCGTTTTTCACGGTTTTGTTAATAATGGTGCTGTTATGATTATTCGGATATTGGTCCTGCATAAAAAGTCCCCTTTCTTGCGGGCTTCGGCACGAAACGCTGCCCCATGAAATACTAAGTGCAAAAGAATACTTTTATTATACCTGCTTTGGGGCAAAAATCCAATCGTTCATAAAGATCTTTGCAGTATGGCGTGATTTTTGAGCGAACAAGTAAAATAAAAAACCGCTGTGATAAACACAGCGGTTTTTTGAGGTTTTAAAAGAACTTATTTCAGTTCGACTTTAGCGCCGAGCTCTTCAAGTTTCTTCTTCATTTCCTCAGCGTCTGCTTTAGAAGCAGCCTCTTTGAGGGTCTTGGGAGCGTTGTCAACGAGATCTTTTGCCTCTTTCAGGCCAAGACCGGTCATCTCTTTAACAGCTTTGATGACGCCCATTTTGCTGTCGCCAGCGGCAGTCAGAACAACGTCAAACTCGGTTTTCTCCTCTGCAGCGGGAGCAGCAGCGCCGCCTGCAACAACAACGGGAGCAGCAGCGGAAACGCCGAACTCCTCTTCGATAGCTTTGACCAGCTCGTTCAGCTCGAGAACGGTAAGGGTCTTGATTTCTTCAACGAAATTGGTGATTTTCTCAGAAGCCATTTTTATTTACCTCCATAAAGTAATTTTTTAATTTTTTTTGCGCTTATCGGGTTCGATTAAGCGACTTCTTCGCTCTTCTCTGCGATAGCATTAAGAGCAACAGCAAGGCCACGGATGTTGCCCTGGAGAGCAGAACACAGCATAGAGAGCAGTTCCTGCTTGCCGGGGAGTTTCGCGATTGCCTCAACTTCGGCAGCGCTCATCTCAGCGCCGTCCATGTAGCCGGCTTTAACGGTAAATGCACCTTTGGACTCCTCTGCATATTTGCAGAGAATCTTTGCAGCAACGAGAGGATCCTCATGGGAGATCGCAATAGCGGTGGTACCTTCGAGGGTTTTCTCCAGCTCGGTGTAGCCTTTACCTTCCAGAGCCAAACGCAGCATGGTGTTTTTCACAACAGCATACTCAACGTTAGCTTCACGCAGTGCGCGGCGAAGTTTGGTGTCGTTTGCAACGGAGATACCCTTGTAGTCAACAACAACGCCTGCAACGGAGCTATCGAGTTTGGCTTTAAGGGCCTCAACGTAAGCCTGTTTCTCGGAAAGAATTTTCTGGCTGGGCAAAATTTTTCACCTCATTTCAAATTTACGTTCGTATTCACAAACAAAAAGTCCCTCCACGCACAGACGTGGAGGGACAGAAAAACCTTACGGTAATTTGTACGCACTCCTCGGCAGGCGGGATATCCCTTTATATTCTTACGAATACCTGCTGTCTTTGGACAGCTTAATTATTATACTCGTTTTCACGAGATTTGTCAAATAATTTTTAAAGAGTGCGTGCAGCGGCAAATTAGCCGCCGAATTTCAGGCTGTTCAGGCGAATGCCAGGGCCCATGGTTGCAGCAACGGTAGCACTTTTGATGTACTGACCTTTTGCAGCGGCCGGCTTCGCTTTCACGATAGCGTCCATAACAGTCTTCAAGTTCTCGCCGAGTTTCTCAGCGCCGAAAGAAGCTTTGCCGATGGGCACGTGAATGATGTTGGCTTTATCAAGACGATACTCGATTTTACCAGCTTTTGCTTCTGCAACAGCTCTGCCCACGTCCATGGTAACGGTACCAGCCTTCGGGTTCGGCATCAAGCCACGGGGGCCGAGCACTTTACCGAGACGGCCGACAACGCCCATCATGTTCGGGGTGGTGATCAGAACGTCGAAATCAACGAAGCCTTCGTTCTGAATTTTGCTTGCAAGCTCTTCGTCGCCAACCATCATAGCGCCGGCTTCTTCTGCAGCTTTTGCAGCGTCGCCTTTAGCGATAACGATAACGCGGACGTCTTTACCAGTGCCGTGGGGCAGAACAACTGCACCGCGAACCTGCTGGTCTGCGTGACGGCTGTCAACGCCCAGGCGGACGTGCAGCTCGATGGTCTCGTCGAATTTAGCTTTTGCAGTCTGGCAGCAAAGTGCCAAAGCCTCTTCGCTGTCATAGTTTTTTGTACGGTCGACAAGCTTTACGCTCTCGACATAGTTTTTACCATGTTTCATATTATCCTCCTGTGGTGTATCGGAAAGTTCCTCCCACTAATGGCGAATGTCCAATTAGTCGGCAACGGTAACGCCCATGCTGCGGCAGGTGCCTGCGATCATGCTCATCGCAGATTCTTCGTCGGCAGCGTTCAAGTCGGGCATTTTGATCTTAGCGATCTCGCGAAGCTGATCCTTGGTGATGGTTGCGACTTTAGTCTTGTTGGGTACACCGGAACCGGACTCGATACCCAGCGCTTTTTTGATTAGCACGGGTGCCGGAGGAGTTTTGGTGATAAAGGAGAAAGAACGGTCTGCATAAACAGTGATAACGACCGGAATGATGTAGCCGATATCTTTCTGAGTGCGCTCGTTGAATTCCTTAGTAAAAGACATGATGTTGACGCCGTGCTGACCGAGTGCCGGACCAACAGGCGGGGCCGGTGTTGCTTTACCGGCGGGGATTTGGAGTTTAATATACCCCGTTACCTTCTGAGCCATAGTTTGCACCTCCAAAAAATTGTGGTTCGTTGCGGACAAAGACCTTCTCTGCCCTCCCACGGGCGGCGAGGCCACCCATATAAAAACCGCAAAAACGGCCTTTAACAAAATAAATCGAACTTACAGGGGTTTCACCTGTACCAGTTCCAGCTCTGCTGCGGTTTCGCGGCCGAACATGGAAACCTTGACCTTGACCTTCTGTGCATCCATATCGATAGCCTCGACCACGCCGATAAAGCCTTCGAGCGGACCACTGGTGACCTCGACATTTTCGCCCACCTTGTAATCGATGGCAGCTTCGCGGGTTTCTACACCCAGGGCTGCTACCTCTTCTTCGGTGAGGGGCACAGGCTTCGAGGACGGGCCTACAAAGCCGGTGACGCCGCGCGTGTTGCGCACGACATACCAGGAATCATCTGTCATGACCATTTTGACGAGCACATAACCCGGGAAGAGTTTACGCTCAACCTCGCGTTTGACGCCGTCTTTGATTTCGGGGACGATTTCGGTCGGAATCTTGATTTCCTGAATCAAGTCATGCAGCCGGCGATTTTCCACCAGCGTTTCCAGATTTGTTGCAACCTTGTTCTCATAGCCGGAATAGGTATGCACAACATACCAGCATGCTTCCTCTGCCATGACATATCCCCCTTTCACATAGACGAGTAAGTTTGAACCTGCGTGTTAAAAACGTTATGCGCGCTGCAGAACGAATTTAAGTACCAAGCCAAACAGGGAGTCGAGACCAAAAATGAAAAGACCTGCGACAACAACCACCGCGATAACCACGAGGGTGTTGTTGATGACCTGCTTTTTGCTGGGCCATACAATCTTCTTCATTTCGGTAACAACGTCGCGGAAATATTTGCCGATGCCCTTGAAAAAGCCAATGATTTTGCTGGGCTTTTTCTCTTTTTTAACAGCATTCTCAGCCATGTTTCTCCGCCTTTCTTACTTTGTTTCTCTGTGAAGAGTGTGTTTCTTGCAGAAGCGGCAATACTTGTTCATCTCCAGCCGGTCAGGGCTGTTCTTCTTGTTTTTCATGGTGTTGTAATTGCGCTGTTTGCACTCTGTGCAAGCAAGTGTGATTTTGACTCTCATTCTTCGGCACCTCCATTAAACGGTTCGTATAGCCTCCAAAAAACCTCTCAGGCGAGTGATTTTAAGGAGATGGCCTCCCTCTAAAAACAGGCACAAAAAAATAGACCTGCAAAAAGAGGTACAACTAATATACCATAAAGCGGACGGGCCGTCAAGTTATTTGCTTTAACTTTTTGTGTTTTCCATAAAATTGCGAACCTTGCATCTTTCTTTTACCGGCCTAATATGTTATGATATATCATTGCAACGCTTTTGATATATATATTATAGTATGGTAATATGGGCCGCTGCACGGCGGTTCCCAGCCCGTAAGGAGGGTGTTCCAATGGAAACTAAAATGAAGCTCTGCGTCGTCTTCGGCGGTATCTCCAGTGAACACGAGGTCTCGCTGCTTTCGGCCACCTCGGTGCTGACCAACCTTGACCGTGAACATTACGATATTGTGATGCTCGGCATCACCAAAGCGGGCCGCTGGCTGCGCTATACCGGCGATGTCGCCGCGCTGCGTACCGGCGAGTGGGAAAAAGATGAAGCGCATCTTGCTTCCGCCTTTCTCAGCCCGGACCCCACCATCCATGGCATTGTCACGCTGAAAGACGGCACCGCTGTCACCGAACGCGTTGACGCAGTGTTCCCAGTGCTGCATGGCAAAGGCGGCGAAGACGGGACCATCCAGGGCCTTTTGGAAATGGCGCAGATTCCCTACGTGGGCTGCGGTGTACTGGGCAGTGCTGTTTGCATGGATAAAATCATCGCGGACCTTGTAATGGACGCCGCTGGCATCGCTCGCTGCGAATGGGATTACATCCTTGCCGGTGATGAAGCAGATTTTGATGCTCTTGAGGCACGCCTTGCCGCAAAGCTTGGCTATCCTATTTTTGTAAAACCCGCCAACGCTGGCAGCAGTGTAGGCATTACCAAAGCACACGACAAAGCTGTGCTGAAAGCCGCAATCGAGCTTGCATTACAACACGATGACCGCGTGCTGTTTGAGCGTTTTGTTGACGCACACGAAGTAGAGTGTGCCGTCTGCGGCAACCGCGTCGTTACCTCTACCCTGCCCGGCGAAATTCTTGCCAGCAAAGAGTTCTACGACTACGAAGACAAATATCTTGCGGGCACCTCCCGCGTCGCAATTCCGGCACAGCTTTCGGAAGAGAAGCTGCTGGAAGTGCAGGCTGCGGCAGTGCGTGCTTATAAAACCCTTTGCTGCACCGGCCTTGCACGCGCTGACTTTTTTGTAGAGCGCGGCACCGGCAAAGTGCTGCTGAACGAAATCAACACCTTGCCCGGTTTTACCGACATCAGCATGTACCCCAAACTGATGATGGACACCGGACTTACTTATGCTGCGCTGCTCGACCGGCTAATCGCGCTGGCGCTGGAGCGAAAGGAAGCTGCACATGGATAATCGGCCAATCGGCGTTTTTGATTCCGGTCTCGGCGGGCTTACCGCGGTAAAAGAACTTGCCACCCTGCTGCCCGGCGAAGACATCGTATATTTTGGCGATACCGCGCGCATCCCTTATGGCAATCGCAGCCGCGAAACAATTATGCGGTATGCCGAAGAAGATATCTGGTTTTTACTTTCTAAAAATGTCAAATATATCCTTGCGGCCTGCGGCACCGTTTCTTCTACCTACCCCGCCGAGCGCGCCGCTAAATTGTCGGTGCCTTATCTCGGCGTAGTTGGCGCGACAGCACAGGCTGCTGCACAGGCAAGCCAGAGCGGACGCATTGGCATCATCGGCACCAAAGCCACGGTGAACAGCGGCAGCTATGCTAAGTTCATTCAGACGCTTCGTCCGGATGCTGAAATTACGGCAATCGCCTGCCCGCTTTTTGTGCCGGTTATCGAGGCCGGGCGGATTGCACGCGACGATCTCATCACCACTACACTTGCAAAAGAATACCTCGCACCGCTGAAAGAAGCCGGTGTCGACACCTTGATTCTGGGCTGCACCCACTACCCGATCATCACCGATATTATTGGCGATGTGATGGGTCCCGATGTCACACTGATCAATTCCGGCCGGGAGGGTGCGCACTGTGTGCATCAGCACCTCGGGACAGAGGATATGCTTTCGGAGAAAACCGAAGGCGGTAGTCTCTCGTTTTACGTCAGTGATTCACCCGACAGCTTCTGGGAAATCGGCAAGCTGTTCCTCGGTGAAGGGCTGGAAGGTCCGGTAGAACAGGTGCGTTTTTAACATGCAACAAAGGCCGGGCACTTATTGCGACCCGCGATACCACCACTTTGCGAAGGAGGCGAAGTAAGGAAGTGAAAGAACAATATCTCATTAAAATCTGCGGTACACAGCTTTCAGACGGCGAAGAAAATTCTGTAGAGCTAACCACCAAGGGCAGCTATGCCATCCGCGGAGAGAGTTATTATATCAGCTATAAAGAAACGGAAGCCACCGGCTATGAAGGCTGCACCACCACGGTAAAGCTGGATGCCACCGGCAAGGTAACGATGCTGCGCTTCGGCGCCGCCGCAAGCGAGCTGGTCATCGAGCCCGGCAAACGACATATCTGCCATTATGAAACGGGGCACGGTGCACTGACAATGGGCATTGCAGCCAACGAGGTGATTGCCAACCTGAACGAGCAGGGCGGCGAGCTGAAATTCTCTTATGACCTCGACATCAACTCAAACCCGTTTTCACGCAATATCGTAAATATATCCGTCAGGGAGGTACAATAAAATTGGAATTCAAACATTTTGACCCGGTGGCGACCGCAAAACAGGAAGCCTACGATTTGGTCCTCGCAGCACTCGGTAAGGCAGTTGCTGCCGGCGAGCTGCCCGCAGAGGCCGCACCGTCTTTTAAAATCGAAATTCCCGCCGATGTAAAGAACGGCGATTTTGCAACCAACGCCGCCATGGCGGGTGCAAAAGCATTCCGTCTGCCCCCGCGCAAGCTGGCTGAGATTCTGGTGGCACACGCAGACTGCACCGGCACCTGCTTTGACCGCCTTGAAATTGCCGGACCCGGCTTTATCAACTTCTTCCTCTCCCCGCGCTATTTTGCAGATGTTGTGCTTGCAGCCAACCTGGAGGGTGCAGACTATGGCCGCACTGATTTTGGCGCTGGCAAAAAAATCAACGTTGAGTTCGTTTCTGCGAATCCCACCGGCCCCATGCACCTGGGCAATGCCCGCGGTGGCGCACTGGGCGATTGTCTTGCCTCTGTGCTGGATTGGGCTGGCTACGACGTCACCCGCGAGTTCTATGTTAACGATGCAGGCAACCAGATTGTGAAATTTGGCAAGAGCCTGGCTACCCGCTATCTGCAGATTTACAAAGGCGAAGAAGCTGTGCCGTTCCCCGAGGACGGCTACCAGGGCGAAGATATCAAAGCCGGTGCAAAAGTGTTTGCAGACCTGCACGGTGACGCCTATGTCGGCAAGCCGTTTGAAGAGTTGCAGGAGGCCATTACCGATTTGATTCTGCCCCGCAACATTGCGGCACTGAAAACCGACCTTGGCAAATACCGCATCGAGTATGATACCTGGTTCCTCGAAAGCGCACTGCATGAGAGCGGCGACATCCAGCGCATTCTCGACCTGCTGGCAGAAAAAGGCGCAACTTATGAAAAAGACGGCGCTATCTGGTACAAAGCAAGCGAATACAGTCTGAAATGGGGCGCAAACAAAAAGCCGAAGAAAAACGGCGAAGATTCTGCCTCTGAAGACGGCCCCAAAGATGAGGTCCTGGTGCGTGCCAACGGCATCCCAACTTACTTTGCGGCGGACATTGCTTACCACTACAACAAGTTCGTCACTCGTGGCTTTGATACCGCAATTGACATCTGGGGCGCTGACCACGGCGGCCACGTTGCCCGTATGAAGGGCGCTATGGACGCCATCGGCCTTGACGGCGGCAAGCTGGACATTGTATTGATGCAGCTGGTTAAGCTGATGCAGGGCGGCCAGCCCGTGCGTATGAGCAAACGTACCGGCAAAGCCATCACCCTGGTCGACCTTCTGGACGAAGTGCCCATCGACTCCGCACGCTTTTTCTTCAACCTGCGCGAGCCGGGCAGCCAGATGGAATTTGACCTTGACCTTGCTGTAAAAGAAGACAGCGAGAACCCGGTTTACTATGTCCAGTACGCACATGCCCGCATTTGCAGCATTCTGCGCGCCCTTGCAGAAGAGGGTGTGACCCCGGCCGAAGTTGCTTCGGTCAACCTTTCGCTGCTCACTGACCCCGCGGAAATTGAGCTGATTCGTCATATCGGCTATTTCCCGGGCCAGATTTCGGGCGCTGCTGTGGCATACGACCCGGCACGTATTACCCGCTACGTCATCGACCTTGCCAACCTGTTCCACCGTTTCTACGGCGCCTGCCGCGTGAAAGGTGTAGAGGCTGACCTGATGCAGGCTCGTATTGCGCTTTGCGTGGCAGCAAAGAACACCCTCGCAAACGGTCTTTCGATGCTGAAAATTACTGTGCCGGATAAGATGTAACCGACACTTTTACCCAAGTCATACTAAAAAGGCAGCCCGTGTGGGCTGCCTTTTTAGCGGCTTGAACTACTCGCAAAATTCAAAAGAATCAGAGAGCAAATATGATCATGCACAACCAAACCAATCGACTTTACAGCGCAGACAATATCAAGGCTTTTTTAATCTGCTGTGTGGTGCTGGGGCACCTGTGCGAGGTGCTGCCGTTTCAGGGCAGCTCGTACTTATACTTGTTAATCTACTCGTTCCACATGCCAGCTTTCTCTTTTTTAACCGGTATGATGGCCACCTATCATCCCGGAAAGATTGCCCGCAATCTGGTATATCCCTACCTTGTGTTTCAGTTGCTTTACCTTGTATTCTGTAACCAGCTGCTGGACCAGCAAAAGGACATCCAGTTCACCAAGCCCTACTGGCTGATGTGGTACCTGATGGCCACCATCGTCTGGCACCTTGCCATTCCGTTTTTAGAATTGGTGCGGCCGGGCCGCCGGTGGCTTGCACTGGCAGCTATGATGGCACTTTCGCTTGCCATTGGGTATGACGAAAGCATCTCGTATTACCTTAGCCTGTCACGCATATTGGTGATGCTGCCCTTTTTTGCTGCCGGGTTTTATTTCCGGCGCTCGGCAGGGTATGAAAAGCTGGCGGAGGCACTGCCGCAAAAAAGCAGCAGAAAGCGAACCGCAAAGCTGTTGCTCGGCACCGGGGCGCTTGCCGCTGCCGTCTTGCTTTACCTGTTCCGGCACGACCTGCGTGCCAGCTGGCTTTATGGCTCTTATCCTTATGAAAAGCTGCAATATGGTGCTGCTGTGCGCGGGCTTTCCATTGTCATCGCATTTGTTTTTATCTTCTTGTTTCTTGCGATTTTCCCCAACCGCCCGCTGCCGCTGATTACTCGGGTTGGCCAGCACACCATGCCTGTATACTTGGCACATGGATTCATTCTGCGGATTCTGCAAAACGGCGACTTTTCTATCAAAGACTGGGCTGACAGCCGCTTGGAAGTATTGCTGCTGACGGCAGCACTGGTGCTTCTCCTCTCCAGCCGGCCAGTGCGCAAGTTGCTTGCCCCACTGATGCACTACCCGTTTAGTAAACCCCCTGCGCGCGCTGCAAGCCACTAGCCTGCAACGCTGCTTTACAGAGTGTTTTTGCCCGCGCATTTGGAGGTGTTTTTCTTGCTTTTGCAAAATTTATCTATACAGCATATCCCTGCACTTTTGTGGGGGCCGCAAAGCGAGCGCGTCATTCTTGCGGTACACGGCAGCGGGTCTTCCAAGTCAGACGTGCCGATTGCTCTGCTTGCGGAAATCGCCACTGAGCGCGGGTATCAGGTGCTCAGCTTTGATTTGCCCGAGCACGGCGATCGCAAACAGGAAGAAACGCTTTGCAAGGTGCAAACCTGCGTTGCAGAGTTGCAGCAGGTGCTGGCCTTTGCGCAAACCGAATTTGCACAAATCAGCCTTTTCGCCAACAGCATGGGGGCCTATTTCAGTTTACTGGCACTGCATGATGCTCCATTGCGGCAAAGTCTATTTCTCTCTCCCATTGTGGATATGGAAATGCTCATCCACGGGATGATGCAGGGTTTCGGCATCTCAGAAGAGCAGCTGCGCCAAGAACAAGTCATTCCTACCCCTATCGGGCAAACGCTTTACTGGGACTACTACCAGTACGTAAAACAGCACCCGGTGCAGCACTGGCCCACTGATACTGCTATTTTATATGGCGCACAGGATGACATGACTCCGCGCGCAGCCATAGATGATTTTGCAGCGCAATTCGGCTGCCGGCTCACTGTGGCGCAAGGGTCTGCACATTACTTTTATACCCCGCAGGACCTTGCTGCACTGCGCAGCTTTTTGCAAAGCAACCTGCTGACGTAATTGGATAGAAAAAGGCACCACCGTTTTCTTTGCGGTGGTGCCTTTTTTGTGTAATTTTATTTCGAGCACTCTTTCAGCAAGCGCTGACGCTCGTCCCACAGTTTTTGGGAAAGGTCAACATAATAGCGGTGCGGGAATTCGAAGCGTTTTACCTCGTCCCACAGCGTATCTACCTGCTCAGCGCAGAAAGTTCGAATGCTCTCCAGCGACGGCAAATCATAAACACAGGTGCCATTTTCAAACAGCTGCACCTGGATGGGCTTCGCGGTGCAGTCCTCCAGCGTTTTGGTCTTCCAGGTTTCAATCGGGTCAAACAGGGTGATGCCGCTTGTGGTATCGACCTCTTCGTCATACACCGTGATATAGTCTGCCATTGCTTTGCCGGTTTTGTTGTCAAAAATACGCCAGATCTTTTTGCGGTGCGGAGTGGTGAGTTTTTCTACCGATTCGCTCACCTTGATTTTTGGCAGATAGCCTTCGCTCTGCTTTACAGCAGCCAGCTTGTAAACGCCGCCAAATACGGGGTCGCTTTTGCTGGTGATGAGGTTCTCACCGATGCCAAAACTGTCCACCTTGGCATCCTGCAAAATCAAATCGCGCACGATATATTCGTCCAGTGAGTTAGAGGCAACGATTTTCACGTCCTGGTAGCCCGCAGCATCCAGCAGCTCGCGAGCCTTTTTGGAAAGGTAAGCAATATCGCCGGAATCAATGCGCACGCCTTTCGGGCGAATACCGAGCGGCTGAAGCACCTCTTCAAACACGCGAATCGCATTGGGAATACCGCTTTTGATGACGTTGTAGGTATCTACCAGCAGCACGCAGTTATCCGGGTACAGCTCGGCATACTTTTTAAACGATTCATACTCGCTGGGGAACATCTGCACCCAGGAGTGCGCCATTGTGCCCGAAGCGGGAATGCCAAAATCGCGCGCGGCGAACACGCAGCTGGTAGAGGCGACACCGCCGATGTAAGCAGCACGTGCGCCGTACACTGCGGCGTCATAGCTCTGTGCGCGGCGTGCACCGAACTCGGCTACGGGGCGGCCCGCTGCTGCGCGGCAGATGCGGCTTGCTTTGGTGGCAATCAGGCTTTGATGGTTCATGTTGACGAGCAGCAGCGTTTCAATCAGCTGTGCTTCAATCGCGGGGCCCTCAACCGTAACGATGGGCTCACCGGGGAAGATCGGAGTGCCCTCCGGCAGCGCCCACACGTTGCAGGAGAATTTCAGCTCTGAGAGATACGCAAGAAAGCGCTCGCTAAAGCAATTGCAGCTGCGCAGGTAGGCAATATCCTCGTCGGTGAATTTGATGTTTTTGAGTGCTTCTACAAGCTGCTCGACCCCGGCGCAGATGGCAAATCCACCGCCGTCCGGCACCCTGCGGAAAAACATATCGAAAACGCAGATCTGCTCTTTGTAATCTTCCTCAAAGTAGCCAGCCGCCATCGTAATTTCGTAAAAGTCGGTCAGCATCGTTAGGTTGCGCGGTTGTTTAACGTCCATCTTGATAACCTTTCCTTTCCTCGCAGCCTTAGGCTTTCGCCCCGCACGGCATAGTGTGCTGGCTGCCTGTTTGAAAAAACTTTTTTCAAACATTCTGGTTTACCGGGTAGCGCCCAGCTTGTTAGAAGCGACGATGATTGCGGTCTACTTTGCGCCGCTTTTTATTATTCCGGTTAATCCAAATCAGATAACCGACATAAATACACAACGTGATGCCAACCAAAACGGCAAGCACCTTAAAGTACAACGAAGAGAAGAATCCACCAATTTGTGCAATGATGAAGAGCGCTGTGTTGCGCTCGACGTCCTTGGTGGCGACCAGGTCCACTGTACCAACCTCTTCGCCGGCAAGCGAAAGGGTTACGGTGCCCACCACGTCGCCTTTTTTGACCGGCGCGCTCACAGATTCCGGCAAATTAAAGGTTTTGCCCACTGTTGTTTCGTCTGACTCTTTGGGCAGCAGTGTCATGAGATCATCTGCCGGGCGAAGCATCAGCGTGTCTGTCTCGGATGAGTACTTTACCGGAATTTCAGTAATGTCTTTGGTGGTGTCCAACGCCGGGCGCACTGAAAAATTATTAAATGCCCAGTCGTATAATTGTTTGGAAACACCGAATGCCAGGCCGTAGCCGTCCGCATCCTTCTCGTAAGGGGTACCCATAACCACCAGCAGGTAGGTTTCTCCGTTTTTGGTGGCGGTGGTAATCAGGTTGTACCCAGCCTCTGGGGTAGAGCCTGTTTTGATGCCTTTCACTTCCGGCATATAGTACGGGGTGCCAAAACGCATCATTGCGTTGGTGGTGCGGATAGCATAGCTTTTGCCCTCTGGTGTAGAGCCAGGGTACAACGCTGTGGTGTGCTTGTTGGAAAGCGGCATCCAGTACTCGGTAGAGGACGCCACCTCGCGGAAGGTGTTCTGCACTGTTGGGTTTTCGCTGTACCAGCATTCCTTGGCGATTAAATACATATCATACGCGGTGGAATAATGGCTTTCGGCCATGCCGTAAAGGCCGTGTGCGCAGGTAAAATTGGTGTCTTTTGCGCCAAGCTGCTGGGCGCGCGCTGTCATCAGCGAGCAAAAGCTTGCAATGCTGCCACCACCAATATGGTCAGCAACAATACTTGCAGCTTCGTTGCCGCTGGGCAGCATCATAGCATAGAGCAAGCTGCGCATCGAAACTTCTTCGTAAGGCCAGATATCGGCACTGGATGCGCCCTGTCCGTACAGCTCATCAAAAATATAGCCCGGCGCAGTTACCACAGTTCCGTCGAGGTCCTGCACATTTTCAAGCAGAAGCAGCGCCGTCATAATTTTGGTAAGACTGGCGGGGGCACGTTTTTCATGGGCATTTTTCTCATACAGTACGGTGCCGGTATCCATATTCACCATATAAACGCTTGTGGCATTGGGCTCAAACGGCGGGGTGAAAGTGGCAGCAGAGGAAGGCAGTGCCAGCGCCGAGACAGAAAGCAAACATACAAGTGCGAGAGAAATGAATTTTTTCATGCAGCGGGGTCGTCCTTTCGGCAAATCGTAAAGCGCAGGATACTTTTCCATTCTTTGCCCTGCGCAAAATATAGTAATATAGGTCGAAATATGCTATAATCATCAAAAACTATGTTTTTGATGGGTGGATATACAGTTGTTAGTATAGCATACTCCCCCCTCTTTTTCAAAACAAATTTACTCTTCCCAAAAACTTGCGTAAATAAAGGATACTGTAAAAAATACGATCCACAAAGGGGATTTCCTACAATGATTTATGTGACAGCAGACCTGCACGGTGACGTTGACCGGCTGCGCAGTCTTCCGGTAAAGCTGGGCCGCAAAGATACGCTTATTGTGCTGGGCGATTTCGGCTTTTTATGGGACGGTTCAAAAGCAGAAAAAAAGATGCTGAAATGGCTGGGCAAACGCCGCTACCAACTGCTATTCCTCGACGGTGCGCACGAAAACTACGACCTGCTGGACAGCTATGAAGTCACTGATTTTGCCGGTGGGCGTGCACAGCAGATCAGCGGCAAGCTGTATCATCTGATGCGCGGCGAAGTTTACACGATTGAAGAGAAAAAACTGCTTTGCTTTGGCGGCGGTGAAAGCCCGGATATGGACAGTCGCATCGAGGGGCAAAGCTGGTGGAGCCGCGAACTGCCGAGCGATGAAGAATATGCCCGCTGCGAAGCCAGCATTGCCGCCTGCGACAACCAGGTAGACTATGTGCTGACCCACGCACTGCCCGCCCGCATGCTCACCTTTATGAACCTTGAGACCCGCGGCCTGCTGGAAACCAATCCACTGGAAAACTATTTTGATGAACTTGCCGCCAAATTGCAGTATACTCATTGGTATTTCGGCTCTCAGCACCGAGACCAAACACTGGGTCCCAAAGCAACTGCGGTTTATAAAAAAGTGCTTCCGCTGTTTAAAGTACAGCGCAAAAAGTGAAGATTTACGCCCTGCGCGATATGGCACTGCTTGTTTACGGCAGTGCTTTTTTATCATATGCCCACACGAAAACCAACAAATGTAACACTGCGGCTTGGGCTTGTTAAAAAAACACGTCTTTCTGCCGCAGAAGGCCTCATACAATAATAACGGCTGTTTTTTGCTGCCGACAGGAAAGGATTGACCGCACTTGACACAAAACACCCGCACCCGCAAAAAATCATCGCTGACCGTAGCCCTGGTACTGGTACTCGCTGCCGTACTGCTTGCCGGGCTTTTTGTTTTGCTGCCCGGCAAAGCAGCCGTGCCGTTTGCCCCGCAGGGTGCTGCCGCTGCGGCCCGTACCCAGCCACCACCAGAGGGCGCTACCGGCAAAGCATTGCAGCAATGGGCGGACGAAGCTGTTGCCGCCGCACAGGCCGCCGGGCTTAACACACTGCTTTTTGAGGCACATCCCGGCAACCAGGTATATTACCAAAGTCCTGTGTTTGCGTCCTACCCGGGCGGAGAAGACCCTCTTGCGCTGTTCTGCCGCACGGCAAACGCAAAGCAGATTGCCGTGTACATTTTAGTTGCCCCTTACACTGCCGGGGTTGGCAGCATGCACCCCACCAAACTTACCTTTACACCGCCGGAATATGCGAAAGGCTCGCCGGCCACTACCGCGACTCTGCTCACTTTGGGGGATATTCAGTATTTTGACCCCGCCGACAAAAGCTATGCCAAATTATTGGTAAAAGATCTCGCTTATCTTGCTCAAAATTACCCGGCTGCGGGCATTTTAATCCAAGATCCTTCCGCCGTGTCTCCCTCGGTGGAAGAGCTGACCCAACTTGCAGCCGCAATTACTCACGCGAACGCTAAAACCACTGCCGGCCTTTGCGATTTTAACGAGCTTTCCGGG
Organism: Pygmaiobacter massiliensis; assembly: GCF_900199435.1. Lineage (GTDB taxonomy): Bacteria > Bacillota > Clostridia > Oscillospirales > Ruminococcaceae > Pygmaiobacter > Pygmaiobacter massiliensis. The sequence continues at coordinate 339,487 of NZ_OAML01000003.1, read as the reverse complement.
CGCAGAAAAGATTTGCCTGCGCTCGTCAGCGGCGGTTTTTCGCTGCTGGTACCCAGAATAGAGTCAGAAGACGGCAGCCTTTATGCAGACTGCCTCGCCGCAAAAGCCGGGGCAGTCTGGCCGGATACGCTCTCTACCCTAGGCGGCGAAGAGCGTTATTATGCCCTTGCCACCGCCAACAAATTGCCGGGTGCCGTGTTTGGCACACTGGGCAGCAATGCGCGGCACATCGGCGCTATGGTAACTGCGCTGGGCAACCCGCTAAACGCCGAATCTCTGCCGGTGCCGGGCACCTTGCAAATCGGCACACCAAAGCCGGAGAGCACAACCACCCGTGAAAACTGCCTGATTCTCGGTACCAGCGACCCGGCACAGCCGTTGCTGTTAAACGGCAGTGAAGTTGCCCGCACCACCAAAAATGGCAGCTTTGCCGTTTTTGTACCGCTTGCAATGGGCGATAACAGCTTTACGCTAACCCAAGGTGAAACCACTGCGGCGCTCACCGTAACCCGCAATGCGCCAGAGCCGGGCACCGGCGGCAAAACGCCAACCCCGGATACCTCGCTGAATACAGAGCTGGCCGGGCGCACCATTCAAATTACGGGGCAGATTGCCTCTGCACTTTCGGATCCCAAAAGTGACGGTGCGATTTCAATGACCTTGAAAGAGGGTATGACCGCCACTGTGCAGGGCACCGTAGAAACATTGCGCAGCGGCAAAATTGTCAAAGCTTATCTGCTCGAAAGTGGCGATTACCTGCTGGTGCGCAATGCAGATTTGTTGGACGCACCGCTGCCTGCCCCCGCACTTTCGGTAACGGGCACTACACAGAGTGATCGGCTGCTGACGGTACAGCTGGAAGGCGGCTCTCCGCTTTGCTATCCTTCCCGTACTGAAAATACGCTGGTTCTCGATTTTTACGGCGCATCGCTGGGCGATATTGCTCCACTGACCGCCCTGCCGGAGCAAATTGCTTCCGCCACGGCAGAAAAAACCGAAAAAGGCGCACGGCTTACCCTGCAATTTGCGCCCCAATTTGCGTTTTGGGGTTACGATCTGGCCTGCACCGACACCGGCATGACCCTGAGGATTACCTCTGCCCCGGTGCTTGGCAGCGACCCGCTGAAACCGCTTGCAGGCGTTAAAGTATTGCTGGACGCTGGCCACGGCGGTACCGACTTTGGTGCGGCGGGCATTACCGGCCTGGTGGGCGGTGCCTGCGAAAAAGATGTCAACCTTGCATTGGCACAGGTGCTTCGTCAGCGACTGGAGCAGCTGGGCGCTACTGTGACGATGACCCGCACCGATGACAGTTTTCCCACCCTGCAGGACCGCTACGCGCTGGGCGGCGAGCAACTGCCGGATTACTTCCTCGCGCTGCACCACAACAGCATTGAATTTGTAAAAGACACAAATACGGTCAATGGCATAGAATGCTATTATTTCGAGCAGGAAAGTCTGCCGCTGGCGCAAAACCTGCTGTCTGCTGTTTCTGTTTCCACCGGGCGGCGGGCTGCCGCTGCGGATACCGCTTACTTTTACGTCTGCCGTCAAACTGCGTTCCGCAGCGTACTGTTTGAGTTTGGCTATCTCGTCAATCCGGCTGAGAATGAAAGCTGCTTTTCCGCGGCTGGCTTGCGCAGTGCGGCCGTGGGTATTACAAACGGCCTAATGGCAGATCTCGGCGTTTTCGAGCCTTTGGCGTAAAGTATTCCGCTACAAATTAGGCCTGTTTTCCATCGAATTCGTTTCCCAGCATCATTCATACATTTGTCGAAAATTGTCGGTGTTCGCAATGGCATTTGCGTGGTATACTACTTTGCAGCCGCTGCGGCGGCAATCTTTAAAGGAGTTTTCCTATGTCAGACATTACCTCTCTCGACACCGTGGTATCTTTCGCAAACGGTAAAAACTTTTACAAAGTATTCTGGGTCTTTTTCATTTGTTGCTTTTTGGGCAACTGCTGCGAGATGGTTTTCGCTTATGCCAAAAACGGCAGCTGGATCTGCCGCCAAGGGCTGATTTGGGGCCCATTTAACCAGATTTACGGCCTTGGCGCAGTGCTTTTTATGCTTGCACTCTACAACCTGCGAGACCGCAATGCCGGTATTATTTTTGTTGCCAGCGCCCTTTCCGGCGCTGCGTTTGAATGGCTTTGCAGCTGGGTGCAAGAAATCGCTTTTCACTCTCACAGCTGGGAGTACAGCGATACGCCGGTTAATATCGGCGGCCGTACCAACCTCTTCTTCGCCATCTGCTGGGGCTTTATGGGCCTCGTCTTCATCCGCAACCTTTACCCTTGGCTTTCCGAGCATATTGAAAAAATCCCCAACAGTATCGGCCGCCCGCTTACCTGGGTGCTTGCCGTGTTTATGGCTGTTAACATTATTGTATCGATTGCCGCGGTAACTCGTTGGAAAGAGCGCACCTACGCGCCTGACGTGCCGCCCAAAACTGCAATTGGCCGGCTGCTGGATAAATACTATCCGAATGAAAAGATGAGCAGCATCTACACCAGTCTTACCTTTAAATAACCTTGTAAAACCAAATAAACACAAAAAAGGCGGGCAGCCATGCAGAACTTCTGCGGCTGTCCGCCTTTTGTTTTATAAAAAGCAGCTGAAAACTATGCTTTTTCGCTGGGCTTTTGTTCCGGCTGGGCTGCACAGGGCAACTCAAACCAAAAGGTGCTGCCTACGCCTTCGGCGCTGCGCACGCCAAAATCAGCACTGTGTGCCACAAGAATGGCTTTGACGATGGAAAGGCCCAATCCGTTGCCTTGGCGTCCCTCGTCGCTGCGGGCGCGATAATAGCGGTCGAACAGATGCGGCAATTCGCTTTCAGGAATACCGCTGCCATTATCGATAACCTCCGCACGAAGCAGGCCGTTGTTTACCGGGGTAAGCCGTATTGTTACCAGCCCATGGCTGCCGAGGTGCGCAATGGCGTTGGAAACGAGATTGTGCAGTACCCGCTCAATTTGGGCCGGGTCCGCATTCACTTCAGCCTCTTCCAACCCCTCTGCCGCGAGCAAAAACTCCTCCTTAATAGAGCGGTCGGTATACTTGCCCAGCACATCGCGCGCCAGCTCTGCAAGGTCAAACCGTGTAATGTGGGGCGGCAGCGTACCCGAAGAATATTTCGAAAGCTCCATAACGCTGTTCACCAAGCCGGACAGGCGGTCGGTCTCATCGATAATAATGTTCAGGTCGTCGGTACGGCGCTCCTGGTTATCACAGTTGAGGTCGCGGGCGGTTTCTGCATATCCTTTGATGAGGGTAAGCGGCGTGCGCAGGTCATGGCTGATATTCGCAATCAACTCTCGCTGCAGCTGGCTCGATTTTGCCACTTCCCCCGTCATATAGTTAAAATCGCGGGTCAGCACGCCCAATTCGTCTTGCGATTCGGTCGGTACTGCCACATCGTACTCACCGGCAGCCACCTTGCGCGCTGCTTTAGAAAGCGCTGTAATCGGTTTGGTAAACCACCGTGCAAACAGCAACGCGCCAACAATTGAAACCACCAGCAGAATCACCGAAATAACCACAAGCTGGCTTCTCATTACTTCTACAGCCTGGCTGACACGCTCGAGGTTGGTGCTAACGATAACGGTATAGCCATTGCTGGTCACCGCACCTTGCAGCGCCTGCTGGTGGCCAGTAGCGTCTTCAATGGTGTAGTTGATGGACTTCTGCACACGCAGGCTTTGCCGAATGCGAATTGCGGTATCGGAATCTTGATTGTTGCGGAGCAAACCAAATACAGCGGTATTGTCCTGATGAAGCAGGCAGTTGCTGCCAATCCCCTCAGAAATGCCGATGCAGCGGTTGGTGCGGTCAGAAATATCGATGCAGATACCATCTTTAACATAGTCATTGAGCTCATCGGTAACAGCGTTGACCGAGTTTGCTTTTTCTAGAATTTCTACAATCGAGGTGAGCCGGCGCGAAAGCTCGCTGTTAATCATGCGGTGGTAATTCGGCTCAAACAGTGCAACCGTAAGCAGCCAGACCAGCGCAATGAGCACTACACAGAGTGCCGTAACAAAAAGCGCAAGTTTGCTTCTGATAGATTTCAGGGAGGGTCATCCTTTCCTTTGCAAAACGGCCCGCAGCAGTAGCAGCGAGCCGTTTGCGTTGATGGCAGAGCCTACAGCCTGCCTTGCTTTTGTTTAGTTCGCCGGTTCAAATTTGTACCCAACGCCCCACACGGTAGCAATGTCGTCACGGTGGCTGCCCAAGTGGCCGCGCAGCATTTTAATATGGGTATCCACGGTACGGTCCTCGCCGTAGTAATCGTAGTTCCATACTTTTTGCAAAATTTTCTCGCGTGAGAGCGCAATGCCCTTATTGTGCGCGAGGAAAACCAGCAGGTCAAACTCTTTCGGGGTCAGGCTAATCTCTTCGCCTGCAATGCGTACGCTGTGAGAAGCGGTATCGATAAGAAGGTCGCCAAAGACAAACTTCTCGCCGTCACTTTCGCCGCGCGGCATGGTGCGGGCCAGCACTGCCTTTACGCGGGCTACCAGCTCGCGCGGGCTAAACGGTTTCACCACATAGTCATCTGCGCCGCCCTCGAGACCCGTTACGCGGTCGTACTCTTCCCCACGCGCTGTCAGCATGATAACCGGGGTGACCAGCTTTCGGGCGCGAATTTCACGCAGGCAGGTCATGCCGTCTACAAACGGCATCATGATATCCAAAATTACAAGGTCAAAACTCTGCGCCGCAAGGCTCGCCAATGCAGCAGAGCCGTCAGTCGCCTCTGCACATTCAAAGCCTTCGTGCTCCAGGTACTCACTAATGAGCTGACGGATACGAGGTTCGTCATCCACGATTAAAATTTTAGCCATGGCTTAGGCCCACCTTTCTTTTATCTGCATTTATCTTAGGTTTTGTTGTTAAAACTGAAACCCTTACGGCATGGTTGCAGGATAGCATAACCGCACCGCCGGTGTATTTCCATATTAATTTGCCTGTATGTCGAAGTTGTGAAAATTTTGAAACCATTTTTTCAAGTTTGCAAAACTCTGGTTTTTGGCTGTTTTTCTTTGCCAAAAGGTGCAGTTTTGCTTGACGCATTTCCCTGGGGAACGTACAATAAAAAGCAAGCGGTTTTGTGCCGCCTGTTATTTTTTTGAAAGATGGTGTTACCTTGACCTTTTTCGTTCTCGCAGTTTTACTTATACTGCTGATTTTGTTTTTCATTTATCCCTGCCGGCCCTCGCAAGAAAAATCTCGCCCTTTTTACGGGCGCAACTATGCGCACCGCGGGCTGCACACCAAAGATAAATCGGTGCCCGAAAACAGCCTTGCAGCTTTCCGTGCTGCCGTCGAACATGGCTACGGCATCGAGCTGGACATTCAGCTTTCCAAAGACGGTGAGGTGGTGGTCTTTCACGACGATACGCTCGACCGCGTTTGCGGCGTGCATGGGCGTGTAGACGCTTACACTTTAGAAGAGCTGCGTAGCTTTTCTCTGTGTGGCACCGAGCAGCGCATTCCGCTCTTGACCGAAGTGTTTGAGGTAATGGACGGCAAAGCACCGATGATCATTGAACTGAAAAGCGGCCCCCGCAATACCGAGCTTTGCGAAAAAGGCTACGCGCTCATGCAGCAGTACCACGGCGCTTACTGCATCGAAAGTTTTGACCCGCGCATTGTTTGCTGGTTTAAAAAGCATGCGCCGCAGGTGCTGCGCGGCCAGCTGGCCGGCCGACCCGAAACCTACAATACCCTGCCGAGCGTCGGCGGCTTTGTGCTTGGTAACCTACTAGGCAATGTGCTTGCCCGCCCCGAGTTTGTTGCTTACGATAACGCCAAAAAGCCTTGGACTGTCCGTCTATGCGACCGTCTTGGCGCACTGAGAGTTCTTTGGACAGCACGCGATGAAGCCGACAAGGCGCGTGTTGAGTCTGAGAACGACCTCGTTATCTTCGAGTTTTATCTGCCGGAAGTGCAGTTCCGCACCGAGGCTTAAACGGTAGCTGTTCCCTGCGTTATCCTTTATATGATAAAAGTGCTGATGAATGCAAGCCTTGGCTGCCATCAGCATTTTTTATTGCCGCTTTTTTGTATAGTGGCAGGTACCACAAAGTAAGCGAGAAAGTTTGGGGCCGGGGCTGCCAACTTGGCTTATTGACGCAATAAAAACAACAAAAGTGCTTGTCGTTTTCTTAGTCTGGGCTGTCAGTTGCAGCGGTATCCTTTTGCGCTTTTAAAATCTCATTTGCTGTAAGCATTCTAGCACAAGTACAAGCCCCGGTAAAGCAGTGCTTGCAGCGTACAAACAAAGTGGCACAGCATAATTGCTGTGCCACTTTTTATAATTAGGAGAGAATCATTTCAATGAGATGGTCAGCCACGGCCAAAAATGATAATGAGTACGATGGCCACGAAGATGCAGGGAATCAGAAAATCCAGAAAACGAATTACGCCTGGCACCTTTTTTTGCGGTATTTTATCGTACATGCGCTCTTTCCAGTTAATAAAACTTTCATTGCGCGGGTCGGGCTTTTCAGGGGCTGTTTCGGGCAAATCTGCCTGTGCAGTTTGCTCCAACTCTTGTTTTTCTTTTTCGTCCATATTGCTTATTTCTTGGCAAGGTATTTGCGGATATCCATTGCAACTGCAACGATGATGACAAGGCCCTGCACAATGTAGGTGTAGCTGGTTTCAACGCCCATAAACTGCATTGCAATTTTCAGCAATTCGAAAACGAGCACGCCGACAAAGATGCCGGAGACTTTACCGATACCGCCAGTGGTGGAAACACCGCCGATGGTGCAGGCCGCGATAGCGTCAAGCTCGTAGCCCTGTGCGGTGTTAACCGAAGCACCGCCGGACTTTGCAGCCATCAAGAAACCTGCAACGGCAAACAGAACGGATGCCAGCATGTAGATTTTGATTTTGGTTTTCGGTACGTTAACACCAGCAACTTCTGCTGCGTTTTCGTTGCCGCCGATGGCGTACATGTACTTGCCGTGACGGGTCTTATTGTAAAGGAACCACATAAAGGCACAAATAACGATGGCATACAAGAAGATGTAAGAGAACTTGGTGCCAAACAAGCCTTTGTTTGCAACGTTGGTAAAATCAGTGCGCAAGCCGCCGATGGGTTTTGCACCGGTGTAAACCAGGCAGATACCATAGACGATAGTCTGCATACCCAGGGTAGCGATAAACGGCTGAACCTTGAGGTAGGAAACGACCAGACCGTTGCACAGGCCGACGATGGAGCAGATAGCCATAACAATGATAAGTACCAGCCACAGCGGCATCTCCGGCATGTTGGGATAAAAGCGGTCAGAGTAATCTGCACGCTGCAGCAAAATAGCAGCAATGCAAGCTGCAAAACCAACGGTACGGCCAGCAGAAAGGTCGTTGCCGGTGGTAATCAAGCAGCCGGAAATACCAAGTGCGATGATGTAACGGATTGAGGTATTCTTCATCAGGTTGACGATGTTTGCACCCGAGAAGAAACCAGGGCGGGCAATACCTACACCGATGGCGATGGCGACCAGCAGAATGATGATCGCGTTATTGCCCAGAAAAGATTTGATTCTTTTGCTGTTCAGATTTTTTGTAGCCTCCACTTTGGCGACCCCCTTATTCAAATTGTGTGGCGTATGCCAGCACATTTTCCTGTGTTGCGTTCTTACCGTCGACAATGCCAGTAACACGGCCGTCGCACATTACCATGATGCGGTCGGACATACCGATCAGCTCGCCCATTTCAGAAGAGATCATAATGATGCTCTTGCCCTGTTTTGCGAGGTCTGCAATAATGCAGTAAATCTCGTATTTTGCACCTACGTCAATGCCGCGGGTGGGCTCATCGAGAATCAGCACGTCCGGGCTGTTTGCCAGCCAACGGGCAATAAGTACCTTTTGCTGGTTGCCGCCTGAAAGCGAGCGAATCGCCGTTTTGCTTGACGGGGTTTTAATGGACATTTTTTCCTTGTTGTCCTGTACCAGCTCTTCAATCTTACCGTTGTCCAAAACAATTCCGGCGCGCAGATACTGGTCCAGAGAAGAAATGGAAATGTTGTCGGCTACGCTCAGCACGCCAAGGATGCCTGTCGCACGGCGGTCCTCGGTCAGCAGGGCGATTTTCTTTTGAATCGCATCACGCGGGTGCTTGATGTGTAGTTCTTCGCCTTTGTATTCCACCTTGCCGCTGATGTGTCCGCGCAGACCGAAAATTGCTTCCATCAGCTCGGTACGCTGTGCACCAACAAGGCCGCCAACACCGAGGATTTCGCCCTTGCGCAGCTCAAAGCTGCAATTGCGGAAGCTGCGGGGATGGATAGAGGTGAAATCTTCTACTTTAAGTACCACCTCGCCCGGCACGTTTTCGCGCTTCGGGTAGAGATTGGTCAGCTCACGGCCAACCATGCGGGTGATGATAAGGTCAGTGGTCAGCTCTTTAGAATTCCAGGTGCCGATGTACTGGCCGTCACGCATAATGGTGACTTCGTCAGAAATGCGCAGAATCTCATCCATTTTATGCGAGATATAGACGATGGAAACGCCCTGTGCTTTCAGCTCACTGATAATCGTGAACAGTGCTTCTACCTCGTTTGCGGTCAGCGACGAAGTTGGCTCGTCTAGAATGAGCACTTTACAATCCGCCGAAACCGCCTTCGCAATCTCCACCGACTGCATCTGGGAAACCGAGAGCGTGCCAAGCTTCTGCTTGGGGTCAAAGTTCATATGTACTTTTTCAAGCAGCGCTTCGGTATCTTTAAACATCTTTTCGTGGTCAATGACAGGGAGGAATCCGAGCAGTTTTTTCATCGGATACCGACCAATATAGATGTTTTCCGCAACACTGCGTGCAGGAATGGGCTGCAGTTCCTGATGCACCATAGCGATGCCGCGGTTTAGGGCGTTCATCGGGTCAGTAATATCGACCTTCTCGCCCTCGTAATAAATTTCGCCGCTGTCCATTTTGTAAATGCCAAACATGCACTTCATCAGTGTGGATTTACCTGCGCCGTTTTCTCCCATCAGCGCATGGACAGTGCCCGGTTTCAGTTTAAGCTGCGCGCTATCCAGTGCTTTAACACCAGGAAAGGTTTTCACCACATCGCGCATCTCTAAACGATACTCAGACATAGACTGGCCCCCCTTAACTATACTTTACTTTATTATAGCAGGGCATTTTTTCTCCGTCTATCTCCATTCGTTGCATAATCAGAGAATATTGTCCTGTAATTTTTGGATATTGGCTTTTTGGGGTATTTGTACATACCCAAAAAGAAAGGTGCGTGCGCGACTCATCGCACACGCACCTGTTCATTTTGAAGGTTTAAGAATTACTTATTTGACAACTTTCACGTAGTCAACAGTGTAGTTCTGGTCGCCGTCATCTTTGTTGAGGCCGCCGTCAATGAAGGTCTTGACGCAATCGCCAGCGGTGTGTGCCTGGCCGATGTGGTCGTTCAGAACGGTGCCGGTCATGGTGCCAGCGTCAACCATTGCTTTTGCCTCTTCGAGAGCGTCAACACCTACGAGGTAGATGTCTTTGCCAACGGTGCGGCCTGCAGCGGTGATAGCCTGTGCAGCGCCAAGAGCCATAGCGTCGTTGTTGCAGAAGATAACGTCGATCTTATCGCCGTACTGGGTCAGAGCGGTAGCAGCCAGCTCCTGGCCTTTTGCCTGGTCCCAGTCACCGCGCTGCTCGAACAGTTTGTTTACTTTCAGGCCAGCGTCGGTAAGTGCTTTGATGGAGAACTCGGTGCGGTACTGTGCGTCAACGTTCTCAGGGTCGCCCATGATCATGATGTAGTCGACAGTGCCGTTGCCGTTAAAGTCGCCTTTGTTCTCGGTCTCAGCGATGATTTCGCCCTGGAAGGTGCCGGACTGACGAGCGTCAGCGCCAACATAGCAGGCTTTCTCATAGCTTGCGAGGTCTTCAGCAGTCGGCTCACGGTTGATGAATACAACGGGGATGTCAGCAGCTTTTGCAGCTTCGATTACGGTCGGAGCAGCGGAAGCCTGAACCAGGTTGACAACGAGGCAATCAACGCCCTGGGTAATGAAGGTATTGACCTGCTCGGTCTGAGTTGCCTGGTCGTTTTTGCCGTCAACAACAGTGACGTCGTAGCCCATGTCGCTGAGGTATTTGTCCAGTTCTTCACGATAGAGGGTCATGAAGTTGTCGTCGAATTTGTAAATGCAAACGCCAACTTTGCCGCCTTTAGCGGTAGTGGAAGCGACAGAGCCTGCTGCAGAAGATGCAGGTGCAGAAGCTGCCGGTGCAGAGGATGCCGAACCGCCGCATGCCACGAGGGACAGGGCCAGCACAGCAGTCAGAGCTAATGCGATGACTTTTTTCATTGGATTCTCTCTCCTTTTTTCTTTTCGGTGCTGCCGAACCCCTTAATTAACTGCACGGCAAACGGTGTTTGCCGGTATGAGAAGGGTGCTGTTAATTATGGATATTCTGTGCAGCGCGTCGAAAAATGTTGCATACCGCACCTTGGTTTAGGTGCACCTTCATGTTAGCACCCGTTTTATAATATGTCAACAAATTTAAGATTTTTGATACGATTTTTTAATTAATTCTGCTCATTTTTGGTCGTAGCATCAAAAAGCTACAAGCTTTTTTATACATTCCTCACATGAAAGCAGGTATATAACTTTCGTTCAATCAATGGATTTTTGTTGCTTATTGCTATTTGCCAGTATTTTGTATAAGAATTACACCTCGTAATCCGCCGCATACCGCTCTACTGCATAAGAGTGCACAATGGTTTTTGCTTTTAGGTGCTCTGGATGGCCTTGATATCCCTCCACTGCAGCGCGATCGGTCAGTTCTGTGTACAATGCGACATCACAGCCCTGATAGCAGCGGCGCACTTCTGCACTAAGCAGGCCGGGCACAAGGCCGACCAAACGTTCCAGAGCTACCTTAATCTCTGCTGCCGCGGCATCCTTGTCGCAATCCTCACGCAGGTTCCAAAGTACAATATGCTTTACCATAAAAATCCTCTTTCCGGCACGGCAAATCACCGCTGCCCCATAATTAGTTTTATCTTAGTCTTTTTTGTGAAAATCTTCAAGTCCCAGGTCATTGCCAAGCAGACTGCCTGCGGCAACGGCCGTCTGCCCGTATCTCTGCCGCAGGGCGTCCATTGTCCGCTCCAGCTTTTCGCGGCGGGGATCGGGCGGGGCAGTCTCCTGCTCTGCAAACAAGCCCATCTGGCAGGGCACCGGACCGGTAACCAGCCGCTCGGCCGTAACGGTAAGCGCGCGAATCGGCTTGCCGGCTGGCCAATTTGCACGTACCAGCTGCACGGCAGCTTCGGTAATTTCGCTTGCCAGGTCGGTTTCTCGTGGCAGTGTTTTCTGGCGCGAGATACTTTTGAGCGCGGTATCTTTTATCATAACCTGTACCGCCGTGCATTTAAGCCCCTTTGCCCGCAGGCGTGCTGCCACCTCATCGGCGAGGTAGCCGGTGCCGGTGCGCAGATCTGCAGGGGTGACGAGATCCCGCTTGAAGGTAATGCCGTTACCAATGCTTTTGACCTGTTCCGGCTCATGCTGGGGTGCGACGGGCGACTCGTCCTCACCAGCAGCATAGCGGCGCAGTTGCTGCCCCATCTTGCCAAACACCTGCGTCAGTCGTGCTTCATCGGCACTGGCAAGCTCACCAAGTGTACAAATTCCCATGCTGCGCAGCTGCTGTTCCGCGGCTCGCCCCACAAAAATCATCGCAGTAGCTCGCAGCGGATACACAATCTCGCGGCAATTTTCGCGAGTAATCACCGTGGTGGCATCCGGCTTTTTATAATCTGAACCCAGCTTTGCATAAATTTTATTGTACGAAACTCCGACCGAAATGGTTAGGCCCAGCTCTTTTTTTACAGTAGCGCGAATGACATCCGCAAGTTCAGCGCCGGACTGGGCAAACAAATGCAAACTGCCCGTCACATCCAGCCAGCTTTCATCAATGCCAAACGGCTCAACGAGATCTGTATAGCGACCGTAAATCTCATTAAGTTTTTTGCTGTATTCGCGATAGCGGTCGTGGTGGGGCGGCAGCAAAATTAAAGCAGGGCATTTGCGTCTTGCCTGCCACACAGTTTCCGCCGTCACAATCCCAAACTTTTTTGCGGCTTCGTTTTTTGCCAAAATAATGCCGTGTCGGCTGTTGCCATCATGCCCGACGGCTACCGGCACCTCGCGAAGTTCCGGGTGCGCCAGCAACTCGACCGAGGCAAAAAAGCTGTTGCAATCACAGTGCAAAATCACACGATCCATGCTGTTTCCCCTTTCGCGAAATTTTGCGATACCGCGCGTTTTGGCACGCCTTTCGCCGTAGTTTTTTCTTACCTTCTTATTATATCGCATCCCGAAACCCGGCGCAAACAACTGCTCAGTAGAAAATGCGTGCAGGTTAGCCGCTCATTTTTACACCTTACGCCAAAACGCTTGCAGCGACGGGGTCTATTTTCTATAATACAGACACAGGGCCCGAACAAACGGCTGCCCGCGATGCGGCAACCCGCGGCGCAGCAGAGGAAAGGAATCACACCGCCTATGAACATACGCATTCAGAAATCTCCCGGTGCAGCAGATACCGAGGTTGTTATTATCTGCCGACGGGCAGATGAACAGATTCTTAAAATGATTTCGCTTTTGCACACCTTTGAAAAGAAACTCACCGGGGTAAAAGACGGCGAAACCTTTTTGCTGGACGCCGCTTCCGTCCTCTACATCGACACGGTAGATAAAAAAACTTTTCTTTACACCAAAAATGGTGTTTTTGAAACGCCGCTTCGGCTTTATGAGCTGGAAGAACGGCTTTCTGCTTCTGATTTTCTGCGGGCAGGCAAATCCTGCATCGTGAACTTTGCACAGGTGCAGTCGCTGCGCCCGGAATTTGGCGGCAAGCTTATTTTAACGCTGACCAGCAAAGAGCGCATTTTTGTTTCACGCCAATATGCGGCAGCGGTAAAACAGAAACTCGGCATCTAGCCGAAAACAAGGAGGGTATTATGAAACGATTTTTAGAGGGCACGCTGCAATGGAAAACTGCCGCTTGCTTTATGTTTACCGGCTCGGTCATTGTCACCATGCTCGTTTTCAGCTGTTTCGGGCAGCAGTATATTTCGATTATGACCCTGCTTTCGCTGCTGATTATTTCAGCGCTCGGCACCTTTATCCAGTTTCTCGCATTCACAGATACCATCATTAAAAATCTGCGGTATTCGCTGCGGCTACTTCTCTTTGCAATTCCTTTTTTGCTGCTGCTCACCTGCTGCGCCTATTTCTTCGCGTGGTTCCCTACCGAAGAGTTTGGCAGCTGGGCAATTTTTGTTGGCATCTTCGTCGGCATCTTCTGCATTATGACGCTTGCGTTTGAGCTGTATTACCGCTATATGGGCAAAAAGTACGACGGATTGTTGGGTCAATACCGCAAACAGCAGGAAAAACAAAAATAAGTTCGAGAATTGCCGATCCGGCCCTACCGGATCGGTTTTCTTTTTGCTTTTTTTCGCGTATAATCAAAGCAAACAGCATGTTCTTACAAGAGGTGAAACCATGAACAAAGCGGTACAAAAACAGCTGGCAAAACTCGGCGCAAAAGAGCAAAAACGTTTGGAGGCCCCCACAAAAGAACCCGGCCTTTCTGCAAAGCTGATAGAAAAAGTGCCCCCCGGGCTAAAAACCACGCTGGACACCGCATTTGCCAAAGCTTTTGAGGTCGTGTTCACCAAGGGCACCCCCATCATTGATAAATCTTATAATAAAGAGGCTGTTGCCTTTCGGTTTGACGTAAGCAATTACGCCGTAGACCGCAAAACCACGAAAAAAACGCTGCGCGCAGTAGATAAAAATGCCAACCGCACCGGTCTGCTCAGCCATGGGCTTTCGGTCGCAAGTGGTGCCGGGCTGGGGGTGCTGGGCATTGGCCTGCCGGATATTCCTATTTTTTTAGGGCTTTTATTGCGTGGCCTTTACGAAACCGCACAAAGTTATGGCTTTTGCTGCGATACCCCTGCCGAGCGTGTTTATCTGCTGCGGCTCATCCGCACCGCCCTTACAGACGGCGAGGCCCGCGCGCGCAGCACTGCCGCCCTCGATATTTCTCTCTGCGGCGGGGCATCGCTCGAAGAAGAAATTCGGCTTACTGCAGCCGCACTTTCTGACGCGATGCTGGTAAGCAAATTTTTGCAGGGCATTCCTATTGTGGGCATTACAGGCGGCATTTCTAACCACATCGTTTACCGGCAGGTGCTGCAGCTGGCAAAGTCAAAATATAAACAGCGCTATTTGTATACCAAGCTGTAACAAGCCTTTTGCGGGCATTGGCTTTTCTGCCCTGGCGCGCCACATATTTTCACCGGTTTTTCATCACCCAGCGGTATTTGTCGGATGCAATACCGATAAAACTGTGGTATACTAAGGCCAAGAAACTTCGTAATTCGGTACGCCCGAACGGTTTTGCCCTTTTGTTGCACATGGGCAAAATAATGGATTGTGGAAGAAAGGTGAGATGACCCTTATGGAAAACAACGTAAAAAGAATGATTTCGGATATGGCACTGCGCGCTTCTGTTATGGCAGAGGGCGCAAAGGACGTTTTTGCAGATGCAAGCCGCGTGGCAATGAACAAAGCAGACCTTGCGAAACTGAACCTGGAGCTGGTACGGCTGCGTGCAGACTGTGAAAGCCTTTTCGCTGAAATTGGCAGAACCTTTTATCTGATGAACAGCGGCTCCTGGCCGATGCATGAAGAAGAAACCCCGGAACAGCGCATTGAAACCCTGCTGTGCCAGGTATCCGAAAAAGAGATGCTGGCCAATAACATCAGCGACCGCATTGCAGCAATGAGCGGCAAACTGACCTGCCCGAGCTGCGGAAAAGAATGCGACCGCGAAGCTGCATTTTGCTCCGGCTGCGGTGCAAATCTGCATTCCCCCATTTACACCGAGGCAGACTAAACAAATTTTGCCCGGCTGCAACGGACTGTGAAAATTATTTTTTCTCAACGCTAATCACAAAGGGCGTCCCTAAGAGGGCGCCTTTGTGCTTTTAAAAGGAGTGTTCCCTTATGTGGCAAACCGAATTATTCGGCTTTACCGTTTATCAACTTTTCTGGTATTTTTGTATTTATTCGGTGCTGGGCTGGTGTACAGAGGTGGTATTCTGCACTGTCAACACCGGCAAATGGGTCAACCGAGGGTTTCTCAATGGGCCGGTTTGCCCCATTTACGGCTTCGGCGTGCTTATCGTGCTCTGCGTTTTAACCCCGTTGAAAGACAACTTTTTTATTTTATTCGCAGGGGCGGCTTTGCTGACCAGCCTTCTTGAACTTTTTACCGGCTTTGTGCTGGAAAAAGCGTTCCATACTCACTGGTGGGATTACAGTGATGTACCTTTCAACATTGGCGGCTACATATGTTTAAAGTTTTCCCTCATCTGGGGGCTTTGCTGCGTTATGGTCGTTCGGGTGGTGCATCCTGTTGTCGCAGACCTTGTTGCGCTGGTGCCTCCGCTGGCAGGCGAAATTATTGCCATCCCGGTATTTATTGTTTTTGTCACCGATCTTATTGTTACCGCAACCTCGATTGCGCACTTTAACCGCGACCTTGGCGAGCTTGCCCGCCTCACCGATGCACTGCATCATCAGTCGGATATCCTGTCGCAGGCACTGGGTGATACCTCGCTGGCAGTTTCTGAAAAACTCGAAGGCGCTGCAAGCTTGCTCTCTGACAAACTGGAGGATACCAAAGCAGACCTGACCGCAAAAGCAGCGGTTGCCGCAGAAGAGACTTTCCGCCGCAAAGAAGAACTTGCAGGCAAAGCAATTGCTGCCGCTGAGGCCGCTGCGCGCCGCAAGGACGAAATTACAGAAAAAGCCCGCGCAAAGGCTGCTGAATCGCTGCGGTATAAACAGGAGCTGACCGCGCGCTACGAAGCACTGATGAACAAGCGCCAGCACACCGCACGCCGGTTGGCACGTGCTTTCCCGGATATGCGCCACACTGTTTACCGCGAAACATTTGAGGCAATGCGCGAGCGGATGCGCCGCAAATAAGCGCGTTTTATCTCGCATCGCTTACTGAAATAAAACAAAACAGGGTACCCCGGCCAGTGGCAATGGGGCACCCTGTTTTTCTTTTATTGTTCCAGCTTGGCACAAGCATACAGCTTACTTTCCAGATAACCAAACATACGGTTGCGCTGCCAGACGAGCAGCAAAAACAGCCCAATCAGCGCCAACACCGAAAGTATCGGCTTTGAAAGCAGTCGCCCTGCGACAAACCCGCTCAGTAAGCTGGTAACTTCCAGCCCCAGCGAAACGCAGTGCTCTTGCAGCCATTTTCGCTTCCAATAAGCGCGGCGCTCCGGCGTCGTAAATGTTTGCTCTTTTAGCTCGGCAAAAGCCTCACTGCGGTTTCGCACGGCCTTTTTCGTATTTGATACTTCACCTGCCAGCAGTTCTGCCACGCTTATCTCAAATAATTCAGCAAGCAGTTGCAGCATTTCAATGTCCGGTAAATAGCGCGCATTTTCCCACCGCGACACGGTTTTATTGGTGATACCCAGCTGGTCTGCAAGTTGCTGCTGGGTCCACCCCTTGCCGCGACGCAGCGATGCGATGAATTTCCCTATTTTAATTTGATCCACACGCCCACCCCCTGCAAACATCATTGTAGCACAGCCGCCAAAAAAAGAATTGCCCACCAAACGCGAATCTTTGGACACGCGCACGGTTTGCGCTCACCTCCGTGCACTAGTGGGTTTGTCGGTTTACAACTCGTGGGTAAGCTCTGCAATTTTTTCTTTGGCCGCAGCAAGAGTTTGCCGGCCCTCTTCGGTAATGCAGTAGTATTTGCGGGTCTTGCCCTCCACTACTTGTTTTTCGGTTTGCAACAAATCTGCTTTTTCAAGATTGTGCAAAATGGGATACAATGTGCCTGCACTGATATCGTACCCGTGATGAGCGAGTTCTTCCATCATCCATGCCCCATAAAAAGGAGCTTGGGCAGCATGGTGCAAAATATGAATTTGAATAAAGCCTAGAAAAAGTTTCCGCAAAATTGCATCTTGCATCTCGGTGTCCTCCGTGGTAGAATATCGATATCGAATTTCGATATCGATATTCGCTTTTATTTATGATACCTATATTTCTTAGGTATGTCAAGGAGGAACCCCTGGATGATGCCTCTCTTTCAGTTTTCTGATGTTTGTTTTGGTGATTTTCTCACTTATCCCGATATTACACTGGCAGAAAAGCGCTGTACTTTTATTATGGGCCAAAGCGGCTGCGGCAAAAGCACGCTGCTGCGGTTGCTCAACAGCCTTGTCAGCCCTTCTCGCGGCACCATTCAATACCGCGGCGAGAACCTTGCCACCCTCGATACACTGGCCTTGCGGCGCAATGTATTGCTCTGTCCGCAGGATGTTTTTTTATTTGAAGGCAGCATCAGCGAAAATTTTTCGCAGTATTTTGGCTACCGTGATGCCCCCTGCCCCAGCGAGGAAACGATGCAGCAATTTTTACAACTTTGCTGCCTTTATCTGCCATTGACAGCCCGGTGCGAAACGCTTTCGGGTGGCGAGCGACAGCGTGTGCTGCTGGCCATCTGCCTTTCGTTTTTGCCACAGGTGCTGCTGCTGGACGAACCCACCGCAGCCCTTGACGAAACAACTGCGCATCAGGTGTTGGCAAATGTGAAACTGTTTTGCAGCGAGCGGCAGATTACACTTATCATCGTTTGCCATAATCCCCGGCTGGCAGAACTTTATGCAGATGAAACCGTTCTACTGGAAAAGGAGGCGGCGAAATGAATCAGGTCGTTCAACTTCAAATCGCCCAGTTTGCACTGATTTACCTTTTGCTGCTCGCTGTGCTTGCAGTAATGAAAAAATGCCGGGTGAACGAAGCAAAATTGCTCGTGGTTGCCAGCGTGCGCATGACGGTGCAGCTTACGCTGGCGGGGTGGGTGTTAATGCTACTCTTCGCGCATCCGCACCCTGCTTTTACGTTTCTCTACCTCGCTGTAATGGTCGGGTTTGCAATCTACCAGGTGCTGCGTAAAGTGCCGGGGTTAAACCGCCGCTTTCAGTGGATTGTCGGGCTTTCGGTAGCCGCACCGGGGCTGGCCGTACTCTTCTTTTTTGTACGGGTAGTAGTGGGCGAAAGTATCTTCAATCCGCAATACGTGATTCCGATTTCCGGCATGATTATGGGCAACACGATGACAGGCGCCGCACTGGGACTAAAAACTTTCTGCGATAGTCTTGCAGGCCAGCGCAGCAAATTGCAGGCACTGCTTGCAATTGGGGCTTCGCCGCAAAAAATTCTGTTTCCGTTTGTCAGCAGCGCGCTCGAAACTGCGCTGCTGCCGACCCTCAACTCCATGCTCGGCATGGGTATTGTTTCACTGCCCGGGATGATGACAGGACAAATTCTTTCCGGCACCCTGCCTACTACGGCTATTTTATATCAAATCGCAATTATGGTGGCGATTTGCGCCGTGGTCTGCCTTTCCTGCTTTGGGGCGCTGTTTTTTGGCTACCGAACCCTTTACAATGACCGCAACCAGATTATTTTGTTGTAATCCTCAAATCAGCGCCTGCGCAATAACCTGATTACATAGAAAAAGCACCCCTGCCGGCTAACCCGGAAGGAGTGCTTTTTATTTTAGATGTTCGCCTGCGATTTTCAACGCCGCAAGCTATGCGCTGTTTATTTTTCAAACATATCCTTAATGGTTTTGAAAAAGCCCTTGCGCTGCTCGTAGTTTTCGTCTTTGAGTGTATCCTCAAACGTTTTCAGCGCATCGCGCTGGGTACGGGTCAGCCGTTTGGGAATCTCCACATTGACCTTGACATACTGGTCGCCGCGGCCTTTGCCATTGAGATACTGGATGCCTTTGCCCTTAAGGCGGAAAGTTGTACCGCCCTGGGTGCCTTCCGGCACAGTGTACTCTACCTTGCCATCGATGGTGGGCACCACGATAGATGCGCCAAGCACAGCCTGCGAGTAGGTGATGGGCACAGTGACCCAAACGTCGTAATGGTCACGCTCGAACAGGGTGTCGGGGCGCACCGTTACCACAACGATAACGTCGCCTGCCGGGCCGCCGTTGATGCCTTTATCACCAAGGCCACGCATTGCAAGGCTCTGGTCATCATCGATACCAGCCGGGATATTAACCTCCAGCTTTTTGGTGCTCTGCACACGTCCGGTGCCAGAGCATTTGCGGCAGGGGTCAGAAATAATCTTGCCCTTGCCAGCGCAGCGCGAACAGGGGCGGCTGCTCTGCATTACACCAAACGGGGTGCGCTGCTGCACGTTTACTACGCCGCGGCCGCCGCAGTCGGGGCAGGTTTGCGGGGTAGTGCCTTTTGCAGCACCGCTGCCACCGCAATCGGGGCAGGTATCCTGATGGGTAACGGTAACCGTTTTTTTGCAGCCGTGCGCCGCCTCCATAAAGGAGATAACGACCGATGCACGGATATCTGCGCCCCGGCGCGGTGCATTGGGGTTGGCACGACGGCTGCCGCCGCCAAAGCCCTGCCCAAAAATGCTGCCAAAAATATCGCCGAGGTCGATGTCGCCCTCAAAGCCGCCGAAGCCGCCACCAAAGCCGCCTGCGCCTGCCCCATAGCTGGGGTCAACGCCTGCATGGCCAAACTGGTCGTATCGGGCTTTTTTATCCTTGTCGGAAAGCACTTCATAGGCCTCGTTGACCTCTTTGAATTTTGCTTCCGCCTCTTTGTCATCGGGGTGCAGGTCCGGGTGGTATTTTTTCGCCTGTTTGCGGTACGCTTTTTTAATATCGTCGTCGCTTGCGCCCTTGGCGATGCCGAGCACCTCGTAATAATCGCGTTTCTCTGCCAATGGTATTCACCTCGTCTATGTGCGCCCGCTCGCCGCGCGCCGCTGGTATGTGACCCGCAAAGCCGACAGAGCGTTGTGCCCTGTCGGCCTGCGGAAACTTATTTGATGCCTAAGCTGCCCGTTTGGGCTGCTTTTACAGGATTGCAGCTTGCGGCTGCGCCGCTGGGATGGGCGGTTTATTCGCCGTCCTTTACCTCGCGGAAGTCAGCGTCGACAACACCGTCGTCATTTGCAGGGCCGCTCTGTGCTGCACCCTGTGCGTCTTGTGCGCCCTGTGCTGCCTGAGCCTGCTGTGCAGCCTCGCTGTAAACGCGCTGGCTCATATTGCCGATGGCTTTTTCCAGCTCGCCCTGTTTTGCTTTGATTGCTTCAAGGTCCTCGCCTTTGAGTGCCTCTTTGAGAGCCTCTTTGGCATCCTCAATGGCTTTTTTCTCATCTGCGGTCATCTTGTCGCCCATCTCGCTGATGGTTTTTTCGGTCTGGTAAACCATGCTGTCAGCAGCATTGCGGGTCTCAACTTTTTCTTTCTGCTTTTTGTCTTCTTCAGCGTGTTTTTCTGCCTCTGCAACCGCTTTCTCGATGTCGTCTTTGCTCATGTTGGTAGAAGCGGTGATTGTGATGCTCTGCTCTTTGCTGGTGCCGAGATCTTTTGCGGAAACATGAACGATGCCGTTGGCGTCGATGTCGAAGGTAACTTCGATCTGGGGCACGCCACGCGGTGCAGCGGGGATACCGTCGAGGTGGAAAGTACCCAGAGACTTGTTGTCACGTGCAAACTCGCGCTCGCCCTGCAGAACATTGACTTCTACGCTGGGCTGGTTGTCAGCAGCAGTAGAGAAGACCTGGCTCTTTTTGGTCGGGATGGTGGTGTTGCGCTCGATGATTTTGGTGCAAACGCCGCCGTAGGTTTCGATACCGAGGGACAGCGGGGTAACGTCGAGCAGCAGAATGCCTTTGACATCGCCGCCCAGAACGCCGCCCTGGATAGCTGCGCCGATTGCAACGCACTCATCGGGGTTGATGCCCTTAAACGGCTCGGTGCCCATGAATTTCTTTACAGCTTCCTGTACCGCCGGAATACGGGTAGAGCCGCCAACCAGCAGAACCTTGTGCAGGTCGCCCGGTTTGAGGCCAGCGTCTGCCAGTGCCTGGCGGGTGGGGGCCATGGTTTTCTCAACCAGGTCAGCAGTCAGCTCGTCGAATTTTGCACGGGTAAGAGTGGTGTCGAGATGTTTGGGGCCAGTTGCGTCTGCGGTGATAAACGGCAGATTGATTGCGGTGCTGGTCACGCCAGACAGCTCAATTTTTGCTTTTTCAGCGGCTTCTTTCAGGCGCTGTGCGGCCATTTTGTCGCTGCGCAGGTCGATGCCGTTTTCTTTTTTGAATTCTTCTGCGAGGTAGTTGATGATGCGCTCATCGAAGTCGTCGCCGCCCAGACGGGTATCGCCTGCGGTTGCAAGAACTTCGGTAACGCCGTCGCCCATCTCAATGATGGAAACGTCGAAGGTGCCGCCGCCAAGGTCATAGACGAGAATCTTCTGATCGTTCTCTTTGTCTACGCCGTAAGCAAGTGCTGCTGCGGTCGGCTCGTTGATGATACGTTTGACCTCGAGGCCTGCGATAGCGCCAGCGTCTTTGGTTGCCTGACGCTGCGAGTCAGAGAAGTAAGCCGGTACAGTGATAACTGCTTCGGTAACTTTCTCGCCGAGGTAAGCCTCTGCATCCGCTTTCAGTTTAGCAAGCACCATTGCAGAAATCTCTTGCGGGGTGTATGCTTTGTCGTCAATTTTTACTTTGTAGTCGGTGCCCATTTCACGTTTGATCGAAGAAACGGTGCGCTCCGGGTTGGTGATCGCCTGGCGTTTTGCCACCTGGCCGACCATACGCTCGCCGGTTTTAGAAAATGCAACAACGGACGGTGTGGTACGCGCGCCTTCTGCGTTAGCGATAACGACCGGCTCGCCGCCTTCCATAACGGCCACACAGGAGTTTGTGGTGCCCAAGTCAATACCAATGATTTTTCCCATAACTGATCTCTCCTTATCAATATCAAACTGTTAAAGTCAAATGTTTTATGATAAACAGCCGAAGCTGAATATTGTTGTGTGCTTATTCTGCAACTGCGACAGTTGCGTGACGGATTACCTTGCCGTGTAGGGTGTAACCCTTTTGCAGCACTTTTGTGACGGTGCCGCTCGGCAGCTCGTCGGTGGCGGGCTCCTGCATCACGGCTGCGTGCAGTTCGGGGTCGAACAGCTCGCTTTGTGCTTTGATTTCGGCTACGCCGAGTTTTTCAAATGCAGCTGCGCATTTGGTCAGTGTCATCTCTACGCCTTTGCGGTAGGCTTCGTCCTGCGTGGGCGCGGCTACTGCCATCTCAAGAGTATCAATCACCGGCAGCAGCTCTGCAACTGCGCTGGATACGCCGTTTCCGAAAGAAGCCTCTTTTTCTTTTGCGGTGCGTTTGCGATAGTTATCGTACTCCGCCGCAGTCCGCATCAGTGTGTCTTTCGCGTTGTCGGCTTCTTTCTGTGCTGCTTGCAGCTTTTCGGTCAGTGCGGCAATTTCTTTTTCTGCTTTGCCCGGCTTTTCTTTTTTATGTTTCATATCCTCTGCTTTCGGGGGCTCAGCCGTTTCTACTTCGGGGGGATTCGGCTCTGCAGCCACCTGCTCCTGGTTCATTTTTTCTTCTGCCATGTCGTTCGTTCCTTTCGTTCCGTCGGGGGCACATCACCGCTTGGGTGTGGCCTTCGGGGGATTAACCCTCGATTCCGGTCATTGCGGTGCCGAGTTTTGCAGCAAAATATTCCAGCTGCGGCAGCACCTTAAAGTAAGGCATGCGCGAGGGGCCAAGCAATGCGATTGTGCCGGTGCGCCCGCCGCCTGCAAGGTAGCGTTTGGTAGCAATGGCTGCACCCGGCAGCTTGCCTTCTTCCAGCTCATCGCCAAGCAGCACAGCTGTGCGGCTTGTGGTAGGGCTGATGAGGCGCTGCAATTCCTCGGTGTTGCCAAGCAGTTTAAGACAGCTTTTCAAGCTGGGTTCGAGTTCTGGCCAGTTGAGCATTTTTTCCTGACCCGCGATAAACACCTTGCCGCGGCCCGCACCTTTGAGCAGCCGAAGCGCCGCAGCCAAAATAGGCCAAAGCGCCTGTTGTGCGCCGAGCCCCTCTTTGAGCAATGTTTCGGTCAACGGATTAATATCGTCTTTGGAAACAAAGCAGAGGGTGCGGTTGAGGTATGAGGTAATCGATGCAATATCGTCACCGGTGAGCGGGCGTTCTGTCGCCGCCACGCGGGTGGCCACACCGCCTACGGAAGAAACACTGAGTACCGCGGCGTTAGAGCGCCCGGTTTGTATTACGTTGAAGTAGGCGACCTTGACATCGTCGCTTTTGGGTGTGGTTGCGATTGCCGTGTAACCGGTCATCGCAGAGATTTCTTTGGCGGTCGCTTTTGCGAGCCGTTCGGGTTCATAATCAAACCCTTCAAACGCGCGGTCAATGCGGTCTTTCTCTGCGGCAGTCAGTCCGGTTTCCGGCTCAAGCAGGTTTTCGATATAGTAGCGGTAGCCCTCCATGCTGGGCACACGGCCCGCGCTGGTGTGGGGCTGTTCCAGCAGGCCCAGCTTTGTCAGCGCCGCCATCTCGTTGCGCAAGGTGGCAGAGGAGACCGCCATATCGAGGTAGTTGCAAAGCAGGTTGGAGCCCACCGGCTCACCGGCATCTGCGTAAAGAGAAACGACAGCCGCAAGGATACGTCGTTTGCGTTCATCCATGCCCATCAGCTTCCCTCCCTTTGGTTTTGTTTTAGCACTCGTTACTCTTGAGTGCTAAGATTATTTTACACCAACTTTTCTCATTGTCAAGGGCTGCTTAAAAAATATTCGATTTTTTAACAGATTGGTCACATTTCTTTTTTACTGCTAAAACTTCCGATGCCAAATAAGCCGCCCTGCCGTTTAATATATACATTATAAGTAAAAATATCAGCCGCCTTCTGCTCCGTTTTTCCACATCGCGTTGCAAAGTTGGCAACCTATCTCAGCAGATTGCAGCAGTAACCGCGCGGGTGGTTCTCTTGCGGAGCAAATAAAAAAGCACCAGCGGCCTAAGGTGGCTGTTGGTGCTCTTTTATTTTGTATGAATGTTTGCTGGCAAGTGCCAACACAGGCTGACACAATGCTTTAAACTGTGCCGTTTTTCTCTGGCAGCTCTTCTTTTACTGCAATCAGCGCCTTAATCGGCACACCCATCGTAGCAAATTTCTGCTCATATTCGGTGCGCAGGTTCCAGTCTGGCTCATCGGCATGCAAATCTCGGCTGCAAAAGCGCAGCGAAAAACCACATTCTGCAAAATACTCCAAACTTGCTTCAAAAAGCTCATCATCATCGGTTTTAAACCAGATTTCGCCCCCCGGTTTTAAAAACGCGCGGTACTGCATCAACTGGCGCGGGTGGGTCAGCCGACGTTTGTTATGGCTTGCCTTGGGCCAGGGATTGCAAAAATTAATATGGATGCGCTCTACCGTGTCTTCGGGCGCAATGTCTGCATCAATCCACTGGATATTGAGTGCGGTCAACCGAAAATTGCCGCTGTCTTTGCCCGCTGCCTCATACTCTTCTTCTACCCGACGCTTGGTAAGCACCAATACATCGCTTAAATAGTCCACCGCAAGATAGTTGATGTCAGGATGGGCGGCGGCAAACCGTGCCGCGAAGCCGCCTTTGCCGCAGCCCAGCTCTAAAATAAGCGGCTGGGGTTTTGCAAAAGCGCTTTGCCAGGCACCGCGCTGGGTTTCCGGGTCAGCAATATAAAAGGGGCAAGCTGCAAGCTCGGGCTTTGCATAGGGTTTGTGCCTCATTCGCATAGTTTTCGTATCCTTTTCTGTTTCAACGTTCCCGCTCTGCATCGCGTGCGCAGAGCCTCTTACTATTATATAGAATTGTTCGCTTGCGTCAATGCCGCGCGCTCTGCATCTATCAGCTGCGACGGTCCACGGAAGAGATTGTCATACCGATAGACCGCATAGCCGTCTGCGCCGGCCTCGCGCAAAAATTTGACCATCTTGGCAAGGTTGGTGCCGCTTTGCCATTCGCTGCTCTCCTGGCTGCTGCCGTCGCCCTCACCAATGCGGTAAGCGCCAAGACCCACATACAGCGCCACCGAATCATCGCGCGGCATATCCAGCCAGTTTTTGGTGCACACATCAAAGGCAAACTTGTTGCTGCCGCTTGATGTGCGATAATCAAAGCCCCAGTAAATTTGCGGGCAAACATAATCCACAAAGCCGGGCTCACGCATCCACAGGCCAACATCGCTATACTGCTGCCCAAAATTGTTGTCAGCATTGCCCTGCGGGCTAATGCCAAACGTCATCTTAGGATTTACCGCTTTCACGGTGTCGTAGACTGCCCGCACCAACTGGTTTACGTTGCTGCGCCGCCATTCGTCCAGCGCTTTGCCTTCACCGTATTTTTCATAGGCTGCCGCATCAAACGAAGGATCGGTGGTGGGGTAGAAATAATCATCAAACTGCACTCCGTCAATGTCATAGTTTTTGCACAGTTCCGCCACGCCATCCACAATCAGCTGCCGCACTTCCGGAACGGCGGGGTCGTACCACAGGCCGCCGTCCACCTCATGCACCCAATCGGCTGTCGCTTCGTCCTGCATATATTTCGCCGCCGGGTTGCTCACTGCCAGCGTTTCGGGCTTGTTAGCGCCAATGCGCACGCGGTAAGGGTTTACCCATGCTTCGGCAGCCAAACCGCGTGCATGTGCTTCGCGCACCATAATTTCCAGCGGGTCATAACCGGGGTCTTTGCCCTGGGTACCGGTGAGGAAGTGGCTCCACGGGAACACCTCGCTGCGGTACATCGCATCGCCCGCAGGGCGCACATGCAGCAAAACGCGATTTAGCCCTGCGGCTTTAATCTGGTCAAACATAGCCGTAATTTCGGCAGTAAATGCCGCTTCGCTGGAAAAGTCCATATTCTGATATTCCAGATAGCTAATCCATACTGCTTTATATTTATCGGGTTCGCCGGTCATCTCGGGCGGCTGGGTTACCGCGCCCGGTGTTGCTGTGGGCGCAGGGGTGACAACAGGCAGTGAAGCCGCACCGGAACTTGCCGCCGACGAAGCTGCGCCGGTACTGCCGCCAAAAGAGCCGACAAGTGCCACCAAGGTACCGGCAAGCAGCAGCATTGCCAGCAAAATAAGTACAATCATTGGCAGCTTGTTATTTCTTCTCATGTTATCCTCTTTTCTTTGCAGCAGTGCGCTTGCCTGCCCGTCCGTTTTTTTTGCGCGGCAGCGCTTTTTAAAAGCCGCGCGCCCTTTGCTTTTCACTTGTGCGCACGGACAGTCATTTTCAAGTGGTTTCAGTATAATCGAAAGCCGCTTCTGCGTCAAACCGCTCTCTTTCATTTGTAATCTTTTGCATCCAAAAATAGACCCTTTTGCCGAATGAAAAATTTTCCTTCTCGCGCTTATAATTGACAAAACGCTGTCCAGCGGCTACACTGAAAAAATAAAGCCGCCCTCGCCGCTAGGCCGAGCGGAAAAGGCTTTTTTCGGCTTCGCTGCACCTTTCAGCAGCATTGCCTGCACAAATTTCTCGCTGTTTTCTCTGCCCTTGTGCGCAAAAGAAAGGATCTGTTTATGTACAAAAAAGTTTTATGCGCTGCCTTTGCCGCAGCTCTCCTGTTTTCCGCTTGCTCTGGCAAGCCTTCGGCCAGCAGCTCCGCTGCTTCCAGCGAATCTGGCAAAGAGGCACCGTCTGTGGCCGCCTCTTCTGCGGTTTCCTCCTCTGTCGGTTCCTCCTCTGCCCCCACGGCAGAAAAGCAGGATGATTTTTCTGCCCTGCCGCAGGACTTACAGCCTGTGTTTGACAAAGCGCGCACGCTTTACGACTTTTTCTATCTGCGCGCACCAGAGCACGACAAAGCCAACACAGTAACCATCAACGGGCAGGATTTCTGGCTCGTGACAGACGCACGCTTTACGACCTATGAAGCATTTGTAAATGAGCTTTACAGTGTTTTCACTGCAGATTTCGTTGACACCGAGCTGCTGGAGTCTGGGTTGTATGAAACCATTGAGGGCAAACTGTATACCAGTGTGGTAGACCGTACCCCAAACACCACTTTTCATCACGCAGAAATTGCAACGGTACAGCCCAGCGAAACTGAGGTTGGTTTTACCGTTGCCGCCCATTATGAAGATTCCGACCTGCCGGCTGCCGAGCAGGAAAGCATTAAAACTTTTGGTTTCCACGCTGTAAAGAGTGAAACCGGCTGGCAGTTTGACCAGTTTGATATCTACCGCTAAGCGTTTTACTTTACCTTTATATAAAGAATCCCCTTTGTGCCATACTAGGCTCAGAGGGGATTCTTGTTTTTCTTTTTGGTAAAAATTCTCGTAAGTAAAGTTATATAATACAGTTGACAAATTATTAATTTAGCAGTATTATTATAGCATACCAAAATAATAGCGGCCAATTTTAAAGCTTAATTCGGCCGCAGTTGGAAGGATGATGACACCCATGGGTAAAAGTGTTTACAGCGTTATGCTTACCGACGATGTGGTCGCCGCAGTGGATGCTCTGGCTTACCAAACCGGTATCAGCCGCTCGCGCATGATTGACCGCATTTTGGCACAGCATGTATGCTGTGAAACCCCTGCCCAGCAGATGGCGGATATTTTTCGCCGTATTGAAGAGATGGCAAATTTCCACAGCCGAATGCAGTTGCTTTTTCCGCCCAGCCAAGAACTGTTGCAACTAAAAAGCGCTGTTCCCTACAAATATAACCCAACGGTAAAATACGCCGTTTATCTCACACCTGAAGACCCGCTTTCCCTTGGTCAGCTGCGGGTGTCGCTGCGCAGCCAGTCTGCCGCATTGCGCAGTGCAATGAATGGCTTTTACCGCTTTTGGGCGAATTTAGAAGAACAGCATTTCCATGAGGGACGCTTTCTCAGCTATCGCATCGATGAGGACCGCTATGAGCGCAGCCTGCGCCGCCCCAACGGGCTTGCTCCCGCCGAGCAGGGCGATGCGATTGCCGCATACCTGAGCCTGTTTGATGCAACGCTGAAAGCTTATTTTGACGGATTGCCCAACCTGCAAGAGGCTGCTCGCAGTGCCTATGGCGTGTTTGGCAGCGAGACGCACCCCAAGAAAAACGCGCATATTCTTGCTTTGTAATTCCACACTACTAAAATATAAAAGAAAGGCTTTGAGTGCAGTATGAACATGAATCAATTGACCCAAAAGTCGCAAGTGACGCTGCAAAGCGCCCAGAGTCTTGCGACCGAATACGCAAACCAGCAGCTAGAGCCGCAGCACCTGCTCTGCGCGCTATTAAGCGACAGAGAGGGGCTGATTCCCCAGCTGATGAAAAAGATGGAGACCGACCCTGAAGCACTGCGCCGCGCAGCCATTGCCGAGGTGGAAAAACTGCCCCGCGTCACCGGCAGCGGCCGCGACCCAGAAAAAATCTACATCTCCCAACAAACCGACAAAACCCTTGCCGCAGCAGAAAAAGCTGCCACAGAGATGAAGGACGAATACATCTCGGTGGAGCATCTGATGCTCGGCCTCTTTAAAGAAGGCGGCAATGCTGTCACCGGCATCTTTTCCCGCTTTGGCCTGGATAAAAACAAATTTCTCACTGCGCTTGCCACCGTGCGCGGTAACCAGCGTGTAACCAGCGAAAACCCCGAAAACACCTACGACGTGCTCAAAAAGTACGGTCAGGATCTCGTTGAGCTTGCAAAGAACCATAAGCTCGACCCGGTGATCGGGCGAGATGCGGAAATCCGTAACACGATTCGAATCCTCTCGCGTAAAACAAAAAACAACCCCGTGCTCATCGGCGAGCCGGGCGTTGGCAAAACTGCCATTGCCGAGGGCCTTGCCCAGCGCATTGTCGCCGGCGATGTGCCGGAGGGCTTGAAAGACCGCACGGTTTTCTCGCTTGATATGGGCGCACTTGTTGCGGGTGCAAAATACCGCGGCGAGTTTGAAGAGCGGCTGAAAGCAGTGCTCGAAGAGGTGAAAAAGAGCGAGGGCCGCATTATCCTCTTTATCGATGAGCTGCACACCATCGTGGGGGCAGGTAAAACCGACGGCGCAATGGACGCTGGCAACCTGCTGAAACCGCTGCTGGCTCGCGGCGAACTGCACTGCATCGGTGCCACTACCTTAAATGAGTACCGCCAGTACGTCGAAAAAGATGCCGCACTCGAGCGCCGGTTCCAGCCTGTTATGGTCAGTGAGCCGACGGTGGAGGACACCATCAGCATCCTGCGTGGCTTGAAAGAGCGGTATGAGGTATTCCACGGCGTTAAAATTCAGGACGGTGCGCTCATCGCCGCCGCTACCCTCTCCAACCGCTATATCAGCGACCGTTTTCTGCCGGATAAGGCCATCGACCTGGTCGACGAGGCCTGTGCTTCGATTCGCACCGAGATGGACAGCATGCCCGCTGAGATGGAGGACATCAAGCGGCAGATTATGCAGCACGAAATAGAAGAGGCCAGCCTCAAAAAAGAGGATGATAAGCTGTCGAAAGAGCGCCTTGCAGAAATGCAGGCAAAGCTGGCCGAGCTACGCAGCGAATTTGCCGAGATGAAAGCAAAGTGGGAAAATGAAAAAACCACCATTGGCAAATCTCAGAAACTGCGCGAAGAGATTGAGCAGGTAAATGCGGAAATCGAAAAAGCCCAGCGCGAGTATGACCTGAACAAGGCCGCCGAGCTGAAATACGGCCGCCTGCCCGAGCTGCAAAAGCAACTCGAGGAAAGCGAGCGTGCCGCAGAGCAGACCGAGCAAACCGCCACCCTGCTGCGTGACAAAGTAACCGAAGAGGAGATTGCCCGCATTGTAGGTCGCTGGACCGGTATCCCTGTCTCGAAATTAATGGAGGGTGAACGCCAGAAACTGCTGCATCTCGACGAAGAGCTGCATCACCGCGTCATCGGCCAGAACGAGGCTGTCACCAAGGTAAGCGAAGCAATTCTGCGCAGCCGCGCCGGCATTGCGAGTGAAAATCGTCCGATTGGCAGCTTCCTCTTCCTCGGTCCTACCGGTGTTGGTAAAACCGAGCTTGCAAAAGCTCTTGCTGAGGTACTGTTTGACGACGAAAAGAACATCGTCCGCATCGACATGAGCGAGTATATGGAGAAGTTCTCCGTCTCGCGTCTGCTCGGTGCTCCTCCGGGATATGTGGGCTATGAGGAGGGCGGTCAGCTGACCGAGGCTGTGCGCCGCAAACCGTATAGCGTGCTGCTTTTTGACGAGATTGAAAAAGCACACCCCGACGTTTTTAACGTGCTGCTGCAAATTCTGGATGACGGCCGCGTAACCGACAGCCAAGGCCGCACGGTGGACTTTAAAAACACCATTATTATTCTCACCAGCAACCTCGGCAGCTCTTATCTGCTGGAAGGCATTGGCCCGGCTGGCGAGATTACCCAGCAGGCAAAGGACGAGATCGACCACCTGCTGAAAACCTCTTTCCGCCCCGAGTTTCTCAACCGTCTGGACGAGATTGTGCTTTACAAACCGCTCGCAAAAGATGAGATTGGCAGCATCGTAGAGCTGATGCTCAAGAGCCTGGCCAGCCGCCTTGCGGCAAAACAGCTGCATCTTGAGATGAGCGACGAAGCGAAAACCTTTATCATCGAAAACGGCTATGACCCCATTTATGGTGCGCGTCCGCTGAAACGATTTATCCAAAACCGTGTTGAAACGGCAATCGCCCGCGCGATTCTTTCCGGCGACCCGGCACCTGATTCCACACTGCGTGTCGGCGTGGAAAACGGAAGCCTGACTGTTTCGATTGGCAACTAACAAGCGCTGCCACCGGCAGTTGCCGCAAACCAAATAAAAGAGCACCCGCTGCATATAAGCTGCGGGTGCTTTTCTTTTGGCATTTGCTACGGTTCAACATTTCTGCCCTCTACCAGCAAAATGGCATATACGGTGTGTATCTGGGCAGGGTAGCTTTCCGCAATCTCTCCGTTGTAGTAAACCCCTACCCTGTCGCCTGGTTTAAAATCAGTCATGCTGTCTTTCAGCTGCACCTCAAGCGAAACCGAAATCAAATCGCTGCTTTTGATTTCGTCTTCCTCTGGGTCTACCTCAACAAGAATAGCCCCCTCGCTCACCTGCACGACAGTTCCTTTAAAGTTCGGCTTGTCATAAATATCGTTCATCGTCATTGGCTTGAAATAATAGGCCAGCCCAAGTGCAAAAATCAAAAGCAAAAAAGCACCCATCAGGTATTTTCTTTTCTTCATTTCTGTGCCCGTCCTTTCTTAGCGCCATGCGCTCTAACATTTGCCTCGTTTTCTGTGATGCGCGTGCGAAACGATCTGCAGTGTTGCCGAAAATCTATTTTTCTATTTTCATTCAGCATACCAAAAGCGGGTTTGGTGCACAAGCCCCAAAACTTTTCAGGCAAAACAAAAAGCGGCCGCTCGTACGAACAGCCACTTCTCGCTTCATTCACCTTAGTACCGCGCTAATTATTTTGCTTCAGTCTCCAGCTTTGCTTCAGCTTTTGCGCCGATTTGTGCATTAGAAACCATGATGCGCAGATGCGATCCTTCGCCGCATTTGCCTTTTTCATCATTTACTTCAATGTCAAACCACATTTTGCGGCGCTCAATGCTGCGCAGGCGAGCCGTAGCGCTTACCTGCATGCCAACGGGTGTTGCGGAAAGATGACGCACATGGACCTCTGCCCCTACGGTGGTCATACCCTCATCAAGATAGGCTTTTGCAAGCTCTAAAGCAGCGCCTTCCATTAGCGCCACCATGTTGGGGGTAGAAAAAATTTTGGAACCGGCGCTGCCAATCCGTTTGGCGGTCATGTCATCGGTCACGGTCCAGGTAAGGGTGTACTCGGTCGGTTTTTCCATCAGCGTTTTCCTCCTGCATTTTCACATTTCAATAGATGTTTTTAAGTATAAGCGCCACGGCGGAAAAAAGTCAACCCACAAACGAAAACACCAAGGAGCTGTGCGTAATGCTTGCCTCATAAAAGCCCCCCAGCAGTTCTTCCCAATGCGCCACCGCGGCGGCGGCAATTTGCGGATCGTACCGAACCCCGGCATTACAGGCGATTTCTTTTTTGCATTGCTCGGCAGAAAGTCCCTTGCGGTAGCTGCGGTCGCTGCACATCGCATCAATCGAATCTGCCACCGCAATCACCCGTGCCCCGTAAGGAATCTGCGCATCTGCAAGTCCATCCGGATAGCCGCCGCCATCCCACCGCTCATGATGAGAGCGAACGATGCCCGCAATCTCGTCAAAGCAATCTACCCGGCGAAGAATATCGCTGCCAATAACCGGGTGCAGCCGCATTTTTTGCCACTCACTTTCATTCAAAGGGCCTTGCTTTCGCAAAACAGCATCCTCAACGCCAATTTTGCCGATGTCGTGGAAGTGAGCAGCAATATGTATAATTTCTGCCGTATCTGTACCCAGCGGCAGAACGCGGCAAAGCCGCTGCGTCAGCTCTGCTACCCGCATCGAGTGACTTGCAGTATAGGGGTCGCGCGCTTCCATTGCTGCCACAATACCGGCAACAAGGTCATGGTAAATCAGCAGATGTTTCGCATCACGCATAGCTTTTTCCTCTTACTTTCCCAAAACTTTCTGGCCCGAGCCGCACGGCTGATTTTCAAAAAAAGAGCGTGAGCCACCTTGTGCCCACGCTCTTCGGTTTAGTGCGAATGGCACGACCCCGAAGCAGAGCAGCCTTCGCAGCCGCAGCCACAACTGCTGCGGTGATGTTTTTTATTATAGATGCCTTTGAGGATGATCGCCGCCACAACAGCAAAAACGACCACCGCACCAATCAAGGTCGGTAAATTCATAAATAAGCCTCCTAATCTTTCAATTTCGCACCGGTGCGCGCAGCAAGCTCGTGTTGGGGTTTGCGTGCCAGCAACCAGCACAGCAGAGCTACCAATGCCACTGCCACCACGGCGCCAATGCCAAAGCCGCCACCGGTAAACAGCAGGCCAAGCTGGTAAACAATCAGCGAAATGACATAAGCGAAACCGCACATGTAGCCAATTGCGATGAAGGTCCATCTCGGGCTGTTCATTTCGCGCTTAATGGCACCCATCGCAGCAAAGCAGGGGGCGCACAGCAGGTTAAACACCATAAAGCTGTAAGCGCTCAGGCGGGTAAAGTCGGCAGCCAACAGTGACCAAATCTCGGCGCCATCCTCTGCCACTTCAGCAAAGCCATACAGCACGCCAAAGGTGCCCACAACGTTTTCTTTTGCAATTAAGCCGGTAAAGGTTGCGACAGCTGCCTGCCAGCCACCAAAGCCAAGCGGAGCAAAGATGGGTGCAACTACTCTGCCGATGGATGCGAGCAAGCTGGTGTTATTGTCGTCCACCATGCCAAAGACACCATCCACAACGCCAAAGCTCTGCAAGAACCACAGAATAACGCTGGAAGCGAGAATTACGGTACCGGCACGCTTGATAAAGCTCCAGCCGCGCTCCCAAGTAGCGTGTAGCACGTTAGATGCGCTGGGCACGTGGTAGGCGGGCAGCTCCATAACAAACGGAGCCGGATCGCCCGCAAACAATTTGGTTTTTTTGAGCATGATGCCCGAAACGATAACCGCTGCAACACCGATAAAGTAGGCCGAAACGGCAACCCAGCCGCTGCCGCCAAACAGTGCGCCGGCAAACAGCGCAATAATCGGCATCTTTGCACCACAGGGAATAAAGCAGGTGGTCATAATCGTCATTTTGCGGTCGCGGTCATTTTCAATGGTGCGGGATGCCATAACACCCGGCACGCCGCAGCCAGAAGCCACGAGCATCGGAATAAAGCTTTTGCCCGAAAGCCCAACTTTGCGGAAAATGCGGTCCATGATGAAAGCAACGCGTGCCATATAGCCGCAGTCTTCCAGCATCGAAAGCATCAGGAACAGGACCAGCATCTGCGGCACAAAGCCGATAACAGCGCCCACGCCTGCCACAATGCCGTCTACAACCAGCCCAACCAGCCAGGGAGCCATCTCTGCGCCCACCATCCAGTCGCGCAGGCTGCCGAGAATCATCTCGCCAAACAGCGTGTCATTGGTCCAGCCGGTGAGAAAATCGCCCAGCGTGCCAATGGCAATCGTGTAAACCAACCACATCACACCCACAAAAATAGGCAGGGCCAGAATCCGGTTGGTGACAAAGCGGTCGATTTTATCAGAGGTGGAAAGACTGTGTTTCGCCGCTTTCTTTTTGACGGCCGAATCCACTACTTTACTGATGTACGCATAGCGCTGGTTGGTGATAATACTTTCTGCATCGTCGTCCAGCTCGGTTTCACAGTCTGCAATATGTGCTTGGAGGTGCTGTTTGAGGCTTTCATCCAGTGCCAACTCTTCTTCTACCTTGGCATCGCGCTCAAACAGTTTAATCGCGTACCAGCGCAGGTTGCGGGCATCCACCCGGCCAGAAATCGACTCTTCAATATGAGCAAGTGCGTGCTCCACACTGCCGGTAAACACGTGGGGCAGCTCCTGATGCTGATACTGCTGTGCCACAGCAATGGCACGTTCTGCCGCTGCCATGCCGCCCTCGCCTTTCAGCGCGCTCATCTCAACTACTTCACAGCCGAGTGCCGCACCCAGCTTTGCAAGGTCGATTTTGTCGCCGTTTTTGCGCACCAGGTCAATCATGTTAACCGCTACCACGACCGGCAGCCCCAACTCAATCAACTGGGTGGTCAAGTAAAGGTTTCGCTCAATGTTGGTACCGTCCACGATGTTGAGAATTGCGTCCGGTTTTTCGTTGACGAGATAGCCGCGCGCGACGACCTCCTCTAAAGTGTAGGGCGAAAGCGAGTAGATGCCGGGCAAATCCTGAATAGTAACGCCTTTGTGCTTTTTCAGCTTGCCTTCTTTTTTCTCTACTGTAACGCCGGGCCAGTTGCCTACATATTGGTTTGACCCGGTGAGGTCATTAAATAATGTTGTTTTGCCGCAGTTGGGGTTACCCGCAAGTGCAATTTTCAGTTCCATTGGTTGCTCCTTTCGGTTGTTAGTTTCAGCTAACCAGGTTGTAAAAAGCA
The DNA here is from genome assembly GCF_900199435.1 of Pygmaiobacter massiliensis. GTDB lineage: Bacteria > Bacillota > Clostridia > Oscillospirales > Ruminococcaceae > Pygmaiobacter > Pygmaiobacter massiliensis. Next base: position 304,513 of record NZ_OAML01000003.1, on the reverse strand, counting down.
GCGCTTGCCGCTTTACTCAATCTCAATCATTTCCGCGTCGGCTTTGCGCACACTCAGCTCGTAGCCGCGCAAGTTCAGCTCCATCGGGTCACCCAGCGGCGCCACTTTACGCACCTGCACTGCCACACCCCTGGTAATGCCCATGTCCATAATGCGGCGCTTTACGGGCCCTTCGCCGTATAAGCGGCGCACGGTTACCGTTTCGCCCACCTTGGCGTCCTTTAACGTTTTCATGTCTGTTTCCTCCTCAGCTTAAATCATAATACGGTTTGCCATCGTTTTATCCAGAGCAATGCGGCTATCTTTGACCTGCAAAATCAAATTGCCAGAAAGCTCGCTCACGACGGTGATGGTGCCGTCTACTACAAAGCCCAGCTCTGCAAGGTGCTGGCGCACCTCGTCTTTGCCGGTGATTTTACGTATAACCACCCGCTCGCCTGCTTTTGCCATTGCCAAAGGCATCATGCCGATTCCTCCTCTTTAGTTAGTAGCCGCTAACCTTGCGGCCAAATTAATAGTTAGCCAAAGCTAACCTATGTTGCGTGATTAGTTTAACACGACTAACCCGTACTGTCAACCCTTTCTTTGCGGGTTTTCTTGCGTAACAGGTTAGTTTGTGCTAATCTATAAGAAAGCTTTTTCTAGCGGAGGCGAAAACTATGAATATCCATGAATCCGGCGAAGATTATCTCGAATCTATCCTTATGCTCAAGCAGCGCCTTGGCCAAGTGCGCTCTATCGATATCGTCAATGACCTTGGCTACACCAAACCCAGCATCAGTATTGCAATGAAGCGCCTGCGTGAAAACGGCTTTATTGAAATGGATGGCGAGGGCTTCATCAGCCTGACCGAAGCGGGCCGCACCATTGCCGAAAAGGTGTACAGCCGCCACCGGCTGCTGACAGGCTTTCTGGTCAGCCTCGGCGTCAGCGAAGAAACTGCCGCCGCCGATGCCTGCAAGGTGGAGCATGATCTCAGCGATGAAACCTTCGAGCACATCAAAGCCTATATGCAGGCCCAGCAACCTAAATAAAATGAATTTTCAAACCAAAGCAGGCGGTCCGCACCGGGCCAGCCTGCTTTGGTTTCTATTAGGCTATGCACGCCCTTATGGGGCAGGTCAAGCGGGAGGATTTATGGTTTTACTTATTATCGATACGCAAAAATTGCTAGTAAACGAAGCTCTCTACAATCTCGACAGCTGGGTGCAAAACATTAAAACGCTGATTGCCACTGCAAGGGAAAATCAGATTGAGGTTATCTATGTGGCACACGACGACGGCCCTGGCACCCAGCTTACCCCCGGTGCAGAAGGCTTTGCGGTTTTCGAGCCGTTTGCCCCACAACCACAAGAGAAAGTATTTGTAAAAACGGTAAACAGCGCCTTTAAAGGCACCGGACTTTGTGAATATCTACATCAAAACACCGAGAAAGAGCTGGTAATCGCCGGGCTGCAAACCGATAAATGCGTTAACGCCACTGTGATTGCCGGCTTTGAGCACGGGTTTAAGCTGTTGGTGCCGGGTGGCTGCAACTCTACGGTGGACAATACTTTTATGCGTGCAAAAGAAAGCTACCGCTATTATAATGAATTTTTATGGCCAGACCGGTTTGCACGGTGCCTGCCGCTTAGCGACGTACTTAAGGCCATGCAAAACGTATCGTCTGCACCTTCCTTCTAAAATAAAACAAACTGCCGAAAGCGTATGCTCTCGGCAGTTTTTCTTTTAGCGTTTTGCGGCGTTGTTCTCCGCAAAGGGCAACTCTGGCGGCAGGCTATCCAGGTAGGCCGTCAACGCATCCAGATTTTCTATCGTTGTCCGGTTTAAAAAATGCTCTATTTTTTCGGCCTGTTCCAGCTCATCGGCAGAGCGGTTCAGTCGACACAAAAAGCGACAGAGTACCTCATGCCGGTAAAGCAGATATTCTCCGGTCTTTTCACCTTTCGGGGTCAGCGTTATCATGCCGTAGTGTACATTCTCAAGATAACCTGCCGCTGCCAGCTGCTGCACCATTTTGCTGACAGAGGAGGGTTTGACGTGCAGCATTTGGGCAAGGTCCCGCGCTTTCATATGCTCCGTGCGGTGCTTCATTCGGCAGATCATCTCCAGATAATCCTCCATCGCCGAAGTAATCTCTCCGTCAGCCGTCGCCTCATATCCTTTTAAAGTATAAAAGCCGTCATTTTTTTCCATGGTTTGCATCCTTTCTGCCATCTTTGCAAAGAAACCGCTGTCACCAATCCTCTAAAAAGAGAATAGCATAGATGGAAAGTTTCCCTACCCTAAGTTTATTGGAAAGGTGTTTCGCATATGAGCAATTTATTATGTCTTAACGACGTTGTCCCCGGGCAACGCGCTATTGTAAAAACACTTCGGTCCACCGGCAGCATGCGCCGCCGTTTGCTGGACATTGGCCTGATTGAAAACACAGAGGTAGAATGCGTAGGGCGCAGCCCCAGCGGCGACCCCAAAGCGTTTCTCATCCGCGGCGCAGTCATCGCCATCCGGTCAGAAGACTGCCAAGACATTATGATTAAAGTAGGTTAGGAGGCAGAGTAATGGGGTTGACCAACAGTTCCATCGGGATAAGGGCAGCAGCATCAGAACTTGAGATTAAAAAGCAGGCGGTAGAAGATAAGGTGGTTGCGCTTGCCGGTAATCCAAATGTCGGCAAAAGCACCGTATTCAATGGGCTCACGGGCATGAATCAGCACACCGGTAACTGGCCCGGCAAAACCGTAACCAACGCGCAGGGGTATTGCGCCACAAAGCAGCAGTCATATGTTATGGTAGATATCCCCGGCACCTATTCTTTAATGGCACACTCGGCCGAAGAAGAGGTCGCGCGGAATTTCATCTGCTTTGGCCAGCCGGATGCGGTGGTGGTAGTCTGCGACGCCACCTGTCTGGAGCGGAATCTCAACCTGGTGCTGCAAACTTTGGAAATTTCATCCCGGGTGGTCGTCTGTGTAAACCTAATGGACGAAGCGAAGCGCAAAAACATCAAAATCGATCTTTCTGCAATTGCAAAGCGGCTGGGCGTTCCGGTCGTCAGCACCGTGGCACGCGAAAAAAAGAGCCTGGATGGCTTAATGAACACCCTGGATAACGTGGTCAGCGGCGCTGTAATGCCCACACCGGCACAGGTGGTCTACCCTGATGCTGTCGAGCGTGCCATTGCAAAAATTGAGCCGCTGGTGCGCAAAAAGACCGACAGCCTTGCCAGCCGCTGGCTCAGCCTCAAACTGCTCGACCCCGACCCCTCGCTGACGCTGGAAATCAACAAATTCCTCGGGGAAGATTTTTTGCGCAGCCCCGAACTTGCCGATGCGCTTGCAGCGGCAAAAACAGAACTGCTGGCGGACGGCATTGGTCCCGATGCTTTAAAAGACCTCATTGTTTCTACCCTTGTAAGTGCCGCAGAAAAAATCTGCCGCGGCACTGTGGTTTGTGAAAAAGCGCAGTACGATGCATTTGACCGCCGCGTCGACCATATCCTGACCAGCAAAGCCACCGGTTACCCTATTATGCTTTTACTGCTCGCCCTTATCTTTTGGCTTACCATCACCGGGGCCAACTACCCGTCACAAATGCTCTCGGGTGCTCTTTTTGCACTGCAAGACCGGCTGACATTGCTTTTTCATGCCTGGGGTGCGCCAGAGTGGCTGCACGGTATGCTGGTGCTTGGTGTTTACCGGGTGCTCGCCTGGGTTATTTCGGTAATGCTGCCGCCCATGGCAATCTTTTTCCCGCTGTTTACGCTGCTCGAAGATGCCGGCTACCTGCCGCGTGTCGCTTATAATCTGGACCGTCCATTCAAACGCTGCTGCGCTTGCGGCAAACAGTCGCTTACCATGTGCATGGTCAGTATAATTCTGCACTAGAGTCTCCACTGTATTTTTATCGATTTTCCATCTATTAAGATTTTTTCTATAAGTCGGGATATCATGAGTCGTTGTTGCTCTATTTTTGATTCTTTAAAACCATCGACATAATCGCTTAAAGCATCTTCAAACAAATCACTTTGAGGAATTACATTTGAATTTTTCAACTGCTGGGACAAGCTGATTTTTTCGTGGGAAAGAGCTTCAACTTTTTCAGAAATAGAAGCCATCGGGATAGAGGATACTTGATACAGTTCGATTAGTTTACCAATTTGCTTATCTATCTCAGATATACGCTTATTCACTCGGCTGCGGTCAACTTCAATTTTGTTTATTTTTTTAGAATCGTGCTTTAGTTCCTCTAGTGAATCTTTGCTAGTGGATAAAAGGTCTATTTGGCCAACTATTAAATTATCTAAAATAGATATTTCCCAATTATCGTTCTTGCAGTTTGGATCAACAATAAATTTCGGGGTGCTTTTTGCTCTCGAATAACATTTATAATACCCATGATTTGCAGAATACTTAGCACCACAACGAGAACAGTAAACTAATCCTGATAGAAGATATTCAGCCCTAAAGGGAGTCTTTGGGTAAGAAGTTGTTTTTTCATTCCTGGCAGAAGATGAGAGCAATGCATTTGCCGCCCTAAAAATAGTTTCTTCTATTATCGGTTCATGCGCTCCTTGGTGTTCTTCTTTCATAAATTTCACCTTGCCAATATACACACTATTTTTTAATACATTTCTTACTTTGGCTGCACTCCATTTTGTTGTGTATGCTTTTTCTAAACCACGGTGAATTGCATTTATAGAAGAGCCAGCCAAAAACATATTAAAAACTTTGCGCACTTGTTGTGCTTCATATTCATTTATCACTAGCTCGCCGTCAATGTAATCATATCCCGTGGGAGCATTACCACCACCGTGAAAATATCCGGCTTTACTGCGTCCGATTCTTCCCATCGTAAACCGTTCTGTAATTTGGTCTTTTTCAAGTTGCGCAAACACAGACAAAATTCCTATCATCGCCCGGCCAAATGGCGTGGATGTATCGAAATTTTCATTTATTGAAACGAAATCAGTGCCATGTGAAAGCAGTTCATCTTCTATTAATGTGAGGGTGTCTTTTTGGCTACGGCTAAGACGGTCCAATTTATAAACTACAACAGCGTCTATTTTGCCTTTGTGAATTTCAGCCAGCATTTGCTGCAGTGCCGGACGGTCTGTATTACCGCCAGAATAACCACCATCCACATACGTTTGCACTAAAATCCAGTCCTTGGCGGCACAATATGATTTTAAGCGCTCTGTCTGTTCTTCTATAGAATAGTTTTCAAGTTGGTTATCGGTGGACACGCGTGCGTAACCCACGACCATCATTTTATTTTGCATAAGGTACCTTCTTTAAAACAAAAATGTTTATTTGTGCTTAATTACGATATATCCGCACGGCGTACCATACACCTCATTATATTTAATATATAGATACTGGCCTTTATCAACGGTAAATTCACCGCCTGTATTCTCAGCCCCACCCACAGTTGCCACAAGCTCGCTCTCTTTGAGCTCACTTAATTTTGCATATTCCTGGCTTGAAACGTAAATGTCCCATACCATCATTGTATCTTCTGGCTTTGTTGCATTACCACGCGATTCTATTGTATATTCGCCAGCTGCAATTACATCACCGGAGAACGAATCACTTTCCACTGCACACATATAATTCGCGGCATCGGCAAATTTTATTTCCGTCTTATATTCGCTCTGGCTAGATGTACTACTACCACAAGCAGAAAGCGAAAGTGCTAAAGCGGCGACCATAATAATGGATACGATTTTTTTCACAATAATTCCTCCAAACATTTTTAAACAAATTAGGGTGCTACTGTTGAAAACTAAACCTCTTCCTCACCGGTTCCTCAGGCATACCCCAAAAAGAAGCTATTTGCTCTACCGTCCACCCTTCGTATTCTTCAAGGCAAGAGTCCGGGTGCAATAGGCAGCACGCAAATAAATCAGCCTCTTTTTCATAGCTGCTTGTTTTCATAAAGGTTTTAGTATCTAAAAAAGTTCTATTGATATGTTTATGAAGCATAAAGTGGCCTAACTCATGGGCGCATACAAAGCGCCGCTCCCTTTCATCCAGTGATTGGTCTAACCAGATGATGTTACGACGTTTTAACCGCATGAAAAGTCCCCGTATATCTTCCATGGGCATAGACATAACCACAATATGTAATTCTTCGCAAAGTTGAAAGGGGTCATTGGTTTTATATTTTTTCGTAAGTGCCTTGCATATCTCCACGAAGGTCACTCCTCTTTTCGGTATTTTTTCGGTGTATAAGTTTCTTTATTTAATTTTTTTGCGTATTCCAAGCCCATTGCAATTGCATTACGCAGTGTTTCCTTTGCTGCATCGGTAGCCGGATCACCATCAAACATGACTGTTTCTGTGCTTTCTATTTCGGCCATGATTTTTTCTAAATCTCGCGCAATGTCACGCTTGTCTTTACTCGTAAGCCCGTCGCTTTTTGCGGCGGGCTTTTCATTTTGTTCGCCGTTTAAAAGATAGTCTACTGTAACGCCAAAGTAATCAGCCATTTTAGACAGAGTTGTGCCATTCGGAGTTCCACCTTGTTTCCATTTAGCTACAGCTGAACGGTTAACGCCGATAGCAATACAAGCTTTATTGTCCGATACGCCTTTTGATTTACACAGCTTTGCAAATCTGTCATAAAACATAATTTACTTCTCCAATCTTTGTGCACAACAACAAAGATTACAAAAGTCATCACTTTATCATTGACTGACTACAAAAGTAGTCATATAATGACATTGCAACGATGACCAAAGTAATCATTGTTATTATCCTTGTTTGCATATCGATAATATCACTTTTGATTACCTAGGTCAACATTTAACAAGAAAGGAGTTGACTTTTGTATGCCTGCACAATGGACTGGCGAAATTGTAGGTAAAATGCATGGCAAAATCACGCAAAACGAATTAGCTGCATACCTTAAGCTCCACCCCAAATATGTAAGTGCGATTCTGAATGGTAAGCGCAGCCCTGCAAATGCAGAGCAAACGTTCCGTAAGGCTGTGGATGAATTAATCGCAGCAAGGAATATCGATTAGCAAGATGGACAAACGCTCGTTCATATACTGTCTGGAGGTGATTTACATGGAAGGTGTAACAATAATAAACATTATGGCCGATGGGACCATCTGCGACGATTTATCTACATATATAGGTGAAAACCACCATCTTCCTGTAGAGGTGAAAAACATCATGCTCGACATGATGCGCAGGGGAGCAGAAATCAGACGCAAAAAGGAAACTGCACAGTGTGCAGAATGAAACGCTCTGATGCTATCACATTACCGATTCATAAAGGACAGTTTTAGCGGAAAACGTTAAAACCTGCTACAGCAATAGGTAGAGCGCAACCCGCAACAATGGACAAGCACAACTCATGAGAAGAGGTGCCCCGATGCCCCAAACAAAAGAGCTATCTGCTTTTGAACAGGCGCGTCACCATTACTTAATTTATTACGCGCATTGCACACCGCAAGAACTGCAAGAGTTGTTCGACCGCACCGACAATGCGCAAAGCCGCCTTCATGGAAAAATCACAAACGCCACACTGCTTTTCGCGATGGGCAAAAAGTTTGCGATTCAAGAGCTATTACGCGCGGCCAAAAACAAAAGAAAGTGAGGTACATATGGCAGTCAAAGAATTAGGCTCAATCAATATTTTTGTGGACAACTTGGGTAACTGCAATGCCGAGGTCAACACCGACCACGCAAACCCAAACGGCTTACAGCTTTCGGAAATGCTCTGCGATTTTGCCGACCGCATCAATCGCACGCTCCATGCAGAGCCGGAGCAGTACGGCATCCCTGCAGCAGCGGACAAGCTGCGTAAAGATGTAGAAAGGGTCGCAAATGAATACACAAAATCCCTCAAAACCGTGTAGCACGGACGAATTACTGGCGCGCAAATACCGCACCGCCTACCAAGCCGAGCGGCATCGTGCCGAGCGGCTTTCCTTTTACGCTGCTGGCATGGCCGGTGTCGTGCTATTGCTCGGATTTGTCATTGCAAACGGTTTGCAGACGCAAAAAGTATTGCTTGATTCTGCAAACGCCACTATCGAGCGGCTCACGATTCAACAAAAAGAAACCCCAGCAGCGGAAACCATGACTTTTCAACAGGCCACACCTGTTGAGGTTGAATACCTCGGTGAATTTGATTGCACCGCATATTGCTGCGAAGCTTACCCGCATATCTGCGGCACCGGCGACGGTATCACCGCAAGCGGTGCGCCTGTAACTGCTGGCGTTAGTGTAGCGGTAGACCCGGAAGTGATACCACTCGGCAGCTGGCTCTATATCGAAGGTGTGGGCATCCGACAAGCACAGGACATCGGCAGCAAGGTTAAGCAAAACAAGCTAGATGTTGCTGTGGATACACACGAAAACGCTTTGCACTGGCAAGGCTACGGACCACACAAAGTATATCTACTCTCCGAGGGGGTGCAGCAGTGAGCCGCTTTTTCAAAAACAAATTCAAGCCCGGCGACCGGGTGTACATCAGCTCTGGATGCTTTCGCGGCATGAAAGGTGCCATCTACTCTGGCGGCAGCATTCTGGAACGCGCACCAAAGCGCTGTTTGGTACAGCTCGACAACGGGCGATGCATCTACATATCAGAAACCCATATCGAAAGGAGCGTTGCAAATGACCAGAAAGGAACTGGCAGCGGAAATCCTGCAGGAACGCAGTGAAATGTTCGCGAAAAGTGCACGGCGAGAACGCAACCCGCTCCCCTACTACTTACTCAACCTATCGCATCCCACAATGCACCAGCTATATGACAACTGGCGGATTGCCAAAAAGGGACAAGCTCGTTTTCCGCCCAGCGATATAGAGCGCACCGAGTTTGAGCTGGAAATGCTCAGCGATATCGCACTCAAAGCACTGGAGCAGCACTTCCAAGAAAAAAGCACAAAAAAAGTGAGCCCCTCACGGCTGCAACCGTGAAGGACTCGGGTGGGATATATTCGCCTTATTTAAGAATATTATACCACCCTTTTCTATTCCTTGCAAGCGGCGCAAAGCCGCTGTTTGCCTAGGTTCAAGTATTAATAACTGGAATCTGAAAGGGGGTCACGGCACTGTGCCGTACATCAAGAAAATCTATAATGCCGGGGGCATCATCGAAGTAAAGAAAACATACTCAGCAAGGTATGGACTGAAAGGCATCGCACGTTCTGAAAACAGCAATCCTACCCCACTGGATGTGGAGAAGGTCAACGATGCCAATGCAGAACAAAAGCTCCGACTATTGCTTTTCACGAACTTCAAAGCAAATGACTGGCATCTGGTATTCACCTACCGCCCGCAAAGAAGGCCTGCGCCAGAACAAGCAAAGGAAGTGTTTAAAAAGCAGGTCACAAAAATGCGGGAGTACTTTAAAAAGACATTGGGAAACGAACTCAAATACATCTATGTTACAGAGTACGAAAGCACGGCAATTCACCATCACATGATTATTCCAGACGCAGACATCCGGCCATTGCAAAAAATGTGGCGGGAATTCGGCACATTGCGAGGAACACCGATTCGAGACACTCAGCACCTTGCCAACCTGGCTTACTACTTCATCAAGGAAACCAAGCACAGAAAAGATCGTGCCGGTAGGCATCAGCGCCGCTGGATTGCTTCTACAAATCTGGATAAACCGACAGTTAAAACAATCAAAGTATCCGCATCAGAATGGGCTAAGGAGCCTAAGGCGAAAAAAGGCTATTACATAGACAAAACAGTTGGCGACGGCAGCGGCGTAAAGAACTATGAAAACCCGCTCAACGGCCTGCCCTGCCAGTTCTACCGGCTGATTCCATGGGAACGAGCAGCGGAAGAGAATTTCGAGGACTTCCCTGCTGTATAACAAAAAATTTGGAGGTACATATCCATGAAACTGAAAACAGACGCAAAGGTGCGGGTTATCCGCCCCGAAAACGCGAAAGCACCGCTCGGCAAATTTGAAGCGGCCACAGAAAAGCCGACCATCGGAACCGTGGTATTTATCCACCCGCTCGGCAGGTTTGTAACCGTGGAATTCCCGGACAAGCGTTCCGCAGAGTACAAGGTGCTTTACCGAGAATGCTTTAAGCTCGACCAGATTGTGCTGCTGCGCAAGAAAAGAGCATCTCGCAAATCAAGGTAAGCCAAATGGGAATTGATATAAGCCGCCTCGGTCCAGATGCACAACGGCAAATTGCCCGCCAGCTTGCCGCCGGGCAGCAGCGGAAAAGCGTACCACCTGCAAAGCTGCCCAAAGATGCTTTTGACAGCAACGGCGAGCGCGAGTTTTATCTGGCCGAGGTTTTGCCCGGGCTGCACAATGGCACCATTGCCCAATGCGAACTACACCGAGAGTTTGAGCTGTATCCGGCAGCGGAGTTTTGTGGTAAGAAATTCCCGGCAGCGGTATTCAAGCCGGACTTTGTACTTCACTACCGCAGCGGAACAATTGAAGTAGTGGAAATCAAAAGCAAATTCACAAAGAGGAAATCCCGCGATTACACATTACGCCGTCGGCTTTTCATCGAGCGGTATGCTCGGCCCAGCGGATGGCTCTGGCGCGAGATTGTGACAGACAAAAATTGATTTTGCAATCAAATGCATCACAACACAAAATGGAGGTTTTGCAAGTGAGTATTGAAAGAACTATCGCGCTAATAAAAGCGCAGCAAACGGCGTTAAAAACCAAAAACAATGCATTTTATGTCGGAGAGCAACTCAAAGATATCGTCCGCAACGGAACACCGGAACAAGCCGACATTGTTTTGCATGATCTAGAGCGCAGTGGAATGGGCATAGGGGATGCAGAAAAGAAAATTGCGGAATATGCTTTAGCACACAAAGAAGGTTCACAAGGATGCTGCCCACCACAAGAAGCAGACCGAATTATTCGGGAATTCTACGGACTCGGAAAAGAAAGCCAATCAAATCGCAAGGCGACACCAATTAACCTGCTTGATTTCATGTAGGAGGTGCGCCATGAAATTTATAAAAAAAGACCTATTGCAGATAGCAATGCGCAAAATGCCAAGCCCGGAGACTGACAAGCTTCTCCTCTTGGATGCCTTTATACACGGAAAGAAATCAGAGCGTATATTGGTGGTGACATTGTACTATGCAGTAGAGCAGCAGCCAGTGCTTCGAGTGTTCTTGTCAGAAAGCAACTGGATAAGCTACAGCCTAGAGGAACAAAAGTGGACAAGAAAAAACTTAGACAAAATATCTCTTGAGTGCATACAGGACAGTGTCAATCGCAGAAATTGCTCGGTAACTAACAATGCAATAAAAGCGATAAAAGCAATGTTTCCGAATTTCCTGTGGGTAATAGATGCAGCGAGCATCGATTCCCTACAACGATTGCTGCAAAGAACGCAGGAAGCAGAACAGTATAGTGCTAAAGAAAGCAGAGCGAAAGAAGCTCTCCGTAAGCTGGGGCCAATTCCGCAGATATCGCACGAAGATTTAGTTGCACTGGCAGAAAAGCACCAGTCAAAAGCCAATATCATTTACTGGGTAGAACATGAAAGAAATCCCCTCACAAATGAATGGGAACCGTACACCGAAGCATATTGTACGCGCTGCAAACAGCGCACACAGATTGATTTTGCATGGGCAAACGGAAATACCTGCACCTGCCCTGAGTGTGGAATTGAAGCGAATATGATTACTCCGTCGAAAATGAAAAACGGTTGGCACGATAAATTAGATGCCATTCGCTATTATACCAGCGGAGAAGTAGCATTCGCGGTTGGGTATCACATAGAAAGAGATTTATATATCACTTCTGAAAATCCCCGCAAAAAACAAAAGAACTACAAAATCGAGGATACAGTATTAGGCCAAGAAAGCGAACTCTACATATTCACACCCAAAGAAGCTTTTTTCTTTGCGAAGTGGGAAGCAGGCTATATGGGGCAAAAGTACCCTGTAGATGATTGGTCCCTAAGGCAGAAGTTAAGAGAAAACAAACCATATGTAGTTGCGCAAGAATTGACCGAGGACACACTCAAAGGCACTGTATTAGAAAATTCGCACGTTTGGGACTATGTATCGCAGATGCAAAACAAGGAAGTTCGGTGGATGGGCGCAATGGAATATTGCGCGGCCTACTTAAAAGCACCGGGGCTAGAGAATTTGCTCCACATAGGCATGCTCAAGCTAGTCCGTGAAAAAGCATATGGCAGTCAGGTACTTAATAAGGCAGCGGATTTTAAAAAACTAAAGCCTTCTGAAATCCTAGGGCTTAACAAAGAAGAAATCAACCGAGCGATGGAAAACAGTTGGAACGGTACCGCACTTCTTTACTACAAAAAGGCCAAGGACGAAGGGTGGGACATAACAGAAGAAGAGCTGCATGTGATTGATGAAATCATGTGCAACACGTATAGCAAGCAACGGTTTGATTTCGTGGCCGGAAAAAATTTAAAAAAGGCCATCCGCTACATCGAGCGCCAGTCAAAAAAAGAGAACCTATCACCCACCGGAATACTGATGCTATGGGGAGATTATATGCGGGACGCAAAAAAGCTCAACTACGATTTAGAAAAAGAAACCCTGCACTATCCATCGCATTTAAAAGAAATGCACGACCGCGTGGCTATTGTTATCAAAACACTCGGAGTCAAAGCTTATGAGCAGGCCGTATCCAAAAGAGCAAAAGAACTTGAACAGTTTGCTTTTTCAAATGAAGAGTATCTTATTCGGCCAGCACAATCAGCAAAGGAATTCGTTGAGGAAGGCACAAAGCTAGACCATTGTGTAGCCGGATATGTGCAGGACCATGCTGGCGGAGAAACGGCAATTTTCTTTATCCGGAAACTATCAAATCCAGAAGAACCGTATTTTACGCTTGAGTTTGATGAAAAGCGGCAAACTGTGAGGCAAAACAGAGGATTTAAAAATTGCGAACCACCGGCAGAAGTAACACAGTTTGTACGGCAATGGCTGAAAGAGCTATCGAGAAGAAAAGGCAAGAAAGCCGCATGACTTAAAACAAGGAGGATATTATGAACGACTTACAGGTAACTGAAAAATACACCGAAGCGGTGGAACTCCATAAGCGAATTATGACCAGCGGGCAGATTATGGCTTCTGCCCTGCTGGATTTCTGCCAGGAACTCAAGGAAATGCGGGACAAATGCCTGTATGAGGAACTGGGCTACACCGATTTCGATAGCTATGTAGAGGGTGCAGTGGGAATTAAAAAGCGCATGGCCTATAACTACATACAAGCCCTTGAGCGCAACGGCCCGGTCATTATGTCCGAGCATGCTTCTATCGGAATCACTAAATTGCAATTGATTGCACAGCTTTCCCCCACTGATCGGGACGAAGTGATTTCCACCGAGGACCTGGCAACCATGTCGGCCGCAGAGGTGAAAGAATTAGTGGCCAAGTACAACAAGGCTACCGAGCAGCTGAACTTCCTGCAGGAAGAAAATAAGGCGCTCAAAGAAAAAGAGCCGGGTGAAGTGCTTTATACTGCCGAAGATTTGCAAGCAGCGGTTGAAAAAGCCAGATTGGAAGCAGAAAGCCAGACCGAAAGCAATGCCGAATCTTATGAGGATTTAAAAGCACAGGCAGAACAGGACGTACGCAAAGAACTGGACGTAATCCACAAGCGTGAGCTGGCCGATGCGCAAAAGAAAGCCAAGGAAGCCGCGGACGCTGCCCTGCAAAAAAAGATTGATGCAGCTACGAAAAAGGCCATAGGCGATGCAAAAGCCGAGGGGCGAAAAGAAGCGGAAAAGGCAGCGGAAGATTTGCGGCAGCAAGTAGAAGCCGCAGCAAAAGAAAAGGAAGCAGCGGAAGAGCGGGCAGCACAGCTTGAAAAGAAGCTTGAACTCGCCGCCAGCACTGAAAGCACCGCATTTGCACTCTACTTTGACCAGCTGCAACAAGCCAAATGTAAAATGGACGGGCTGCTTGAGCAGATGCAGCAAAAGGGGCAAGCCGAGCAGGCAGAGAAGTTGCGCCGGGCGCTCAAAAAAGCACTTACGGCCATTCTGGAGGGCATGCAATGAAAACAACAGGTATTGTAAGAAAAATTGATGAAATGGGGCGACTTGTTATACCGAAAGAACTGTGCCGAAACTTTGGTATCCGGCCGGGCGATCCTGTGGAGTTTTTCGCCGACGGCAAAAACATAATCATAACAAAATTTGAACACAGCGCGTCGGATATTGTAGCCACCGCCTTTGCGGCCATTGATGGGCTTGTTCATTTAGAGCCTGATGCCCAAAAATCAAAAGAGCTGTTGGAAGTGCAAGAGAGTCTGCAAAAAATCCTTTCTAATTGTGAGGAGAAGGTGCTGTGATGCCGGATAAAAGGAGGATATATGATTAAAGACGTGATTAAGCGCATTTTTTGCAGCCATGAATGGGCTACTAGGGGCGCATCGTGGAAAGAAGATAACCAATCAGCTTGTTATGACACCACGTATATTTTCGAGTGCCAGAAATGTGGGAAAAAGAAATCAATTTATACGAGCGGCATTGATTGCATCAAAACACCAAACAAGGTTTACAACGAACTTATCAAATATGAAAAATACGGAGGTTTTGGGCTGCCCTGCTGCCCGGCGCCGCCAAGAACCGGAAGCTCAATCGTAAAGGAGGAATCAACTTGGAAAGATTGACGTGGGAAGACTATAACGGAGGCTGTTATGCTCAAGATATATTGCAGCAGGATTATGACACGGCAACAGTTTTCACAGGTGATCCAATAGATCGGCTTGCAGCTTATGAGCGTACCGAACACACCCCGGAAGAGTGCGCTGCTGCGTTTAAAGAGCTGGCCGCATACCGCGACGCAGAGCCGGAACTCGCAGTTGAAGATATAGCGTACGCATATCTTCAAATTTGTGAAAAAGATTGTGCTGGCGACTGTACTACTGGAATACCACCATGCAGGTTTTACAATCCGCCCGATGTGGGTTTATTTGGTGAACCGTTGCCGTTTGGGTGCGAGCTTGAAGACTACTGTGGATACCGCTCCGAAGCCGCGCTGAAAGAACAGGAGGGCTGAATAGTGCCTATTACTCAGCAGTATTATTCATCTGTCACTTGTGATGGATGCGGAACTGGATTTGACGAAATAATGTATCATCCAAGAGAAGAAATGATCTCGTTGAGAAATGATGGATGGACCGGCACTATTAAAAAGTGCTTCTGCCCGGAATGCAGTCTGAGGCGCAGAAAGGGAGAGCGTTTACCAAAGGAGGCCCACAATGCAGCGGAAAGCGATTCCTAAACAAATCCGGCAGCGGGTGTATGAAAAGTATCGCGGTCGCTGTGCATATTGCGGTAGTGCGATTGAGTACAAAGATATGCAGGTTGATCATCTAGTGCCTCTTTATAATGGCGGCGCTGACGATGTTGAAAACATGATGCCTGCGTGCCGGAGCTGCAACCATTACAAGCGGGCCAGCAGCCTAGGAGAATGGCGCAAGCAGCTTGAAGCAACCACAAAGACGCTGGCACGCGACTGCTATACATACCGGAATGCCGTGCGGTTTGGGCAGGTTACTGAAACGCCACATAAAGTTGTTTTCTACTTTGAACAGGAGGCAGCCAATGTTTAACACAAATCTCAACAATCAGTTTTCATACAACATAAACGCCGTTAGCGGAACATTGAGAAAATCACACCCCAAAAGTAAAATCTGCGTTAGAACAATAGAAAAAGATTCATATGTGTTTTTAGACAAGTCACCTCGCCTAAACGGAAGTTATGAAAGCAAAGAAATAGTTGTTCTGCAAATAATGTTAACTGGGGAAAACAAATGTTTGGTTGAGTATGTCAATAAGTCTGATTTTGTTGAAAGCGAACAGGATGCCAACCATTGATGAAATCGCAGCAGAGAGGAAGATGACAAATTGAGTAAACCACGGTATGACTGGTGGCCGTACATAAAGGGAATGATTCGAAGATACCCGGCACTTGCAGCAGAATACGAGGAGCTAAAACAAACGAAAATTACCACGCAGTTCAGCGGGATGCCGCACGGTGCCGGGATATCAGATCCAACAGCCGCGGCTGCTCTTCGGCAAATGTCAACAGTAAACCAGATAGAGTATAATGCTGTGCACAACGCCATAGAGACCACAAAGACTTATAGCGATGGTGAAGCGCGCATCAAAGTAATAAAGCTCGTGTACTGGGACCGGACGCATAGATTAGTGGGCGCAGCCATGGAAGTACACAGCTCAGAGCCTACCGTTATTCGCTGGCATGGCGAGTTCATTCGACTGGTTGCACAGAACTTTGGACTGCTCGAAGAAGCAGGTTGATATCCTAGAGCCAAAAAAAGGTAGTAAACTTATAGCATAGAAAAAACCGCCACACGGGAAACCGCAGGCGGTTTTCTATTTTGCGGGTTAACCTCCACCCGCTTATATACCTGTCGTTTCCTCGCGGCAGGTATTTTTATGCCAGCGCGCAGCTGCATGAGGCGGCGCTGGGGAATTTCGCTCGTTGTAGTTCCGGTCGCACTTGATAGGAGGACGACATGGAGAATTACAGGAATCAAATTTACAACATGGATTGTATTGCAGGCATGAGTCTGCTGCCGGACAATTCGGTGGACATGCTGCTAACCGACTTGCCATATGGCACAACAGACTGCCGGTGGGATAGCATCATACCGTTTGACCAGTTATGGAAACAGCTCAATCGAGTCGTGAAGCCAAACGGAGCAATGGTATTCACTGCGGCCCAGCCTTTCACAACAGATTTAATCAACAGCAACAGGCGGCATTTTAAATACCTGTGGTACTGGCATAAAAACCAAGTAACAGGCTTTCCATTTGCAAAATACCAACCGTTGCGCTGCGTTGAGGATGTTGTTGTGTTCTACAGGAAAACGCCCACTTACAATCCGCAAGGGCTCATTGCGATTTCAAATCCAAAAATGCAGTCAGGGAGAAAAGACTCCGGTGATTATGTGTATCGCACAACGCTCGGAAAGCCATATACCAGCAGATACACAAATTATCCGCGCCAAATACTCACATTCGCTTGCCAGCGTGACGGGCTACATCCTACACAAAAGCCGGTTGCTCTGTTCGAGTATCTCATCCGGACATACACCGAACCGGGACAGCTTGTTCTTGATTGTTGTATGGGCAGCGGAACAACCAAAGTTGCTGCAATAAACGCTGGCCGCGAGTATGTAGGATTTGAACTCGACAAAGAGTATTTCAACATTGCCAAAACGAGATAGGAAACAGAGGTCTATGAATCAGCGGTACACACCAGAAGGGCTCACACGTTGGATACAAGAATTAGTGGCAGCGGATAACATTCACGGCTTTTATATCTGTAAGCCGTGGGTTCACCTTCGAGCATTGGTTTTGAAAGAACAGCATTATGAATGCCAGGACTGTAGGACCAAAGGACTCTACACACCCGCCACCACGGTGCACCACGAGAAGCCGCTCCGCAAGTTTCCTTGGCTGGCATTGACTAAAAGCAACCTTACTGCATTGTGCGATGAGTGCCATTATCAAAGACACCACAAAGCGCCCAAATCTGTCCCAAAAAGCAAGTGGAATGATGAAAAATGGTAGTCCCCCCGGTCAAATAATTCAAAAAGCGGCCAGCATGGGCAGAACGGGAAAGAGAGGGGTACCGTGTTCCGGTTTCTCGCGCGCGTGAGAAAAAATTGAGAAGGAGGTAGGTAGAATATGGCCAAATTTTCAGAAAAAAGAATCCGAGAATCGCTGACACAGCAGCTAAAAAGCAAAGGTGCAGATGTTGATTTATATCGTTCAATGATTGAAGATTACGTCTTTTTCTTTAAACAGCTTGAGCATATGAAGCACGATATTGCAGCGCGAGGGCACACGTATACCGCTTATTCAGCAGCGGGCAAAGAGTACGAAAAGGAGAATCCGTCGGTGAAAAATGCAATCGTATATTCGCGCCAAATGCTCGCTATTATTTCCTCTATGGGACTGAGTACCGAAAAGATCGCCGGCGGCTCCGGCAGTGAGGCAGATGGCGACCTTGGTTAAACTACCACCCGAAGTTGCCAACTATATCGCATATGTCAGGGCAGCCACTGTGCCGCAGTGTAAAGACCAAATTGCGTTGTGTGACCATGTAGAGCATTGCTTCAATACTCAAGATATTTATATTGATGAAGACCAACTTCACCGGTATTTGGCACAGCAGAAGTACTTCCCTTTCAAATTGCTTTCGTGGGAGATTTTCGTTTTTACTCTTCACAATTGTACTTATTGGCGTGAAAGTGGTCTGCTGCGCTGGCCTAACCTTTTGGCATTGGTAGGTCGTGGCGCTGGTAAAAATGGATATCTCGCTTTTGAAAGTTTCTGCTGGATTACACCAATTAACGGTGTTCCTAAATATGATGTCGATATTTTTGCCACCAGTGAAGATCAAGCCAGAACCAGTCCAGACGATGTACGCGATGTTCTGGACGCTCATAAAGGAACACTGGAAAAATACTTTCACTGGAACAGTGAGTGCATCACAAATAAGAAAACAAAGAGTCGAATCCGGTTTCGCACGTCTGGCTTTAAAACCAAAGACGGTGGCAGGCCGGGTGCGGTTGTTTTTGACGAATATCACGCCTATGAAGATTACCGCATGGTAGACACGGCCACCACCGGACTTGGCAAAAAAGAATTCCCACGCAAAACAATTATCACCACAGATGGAAATATCCGAGGCGGCCCCTTGGATGATTTGAAGCGTTTGGCGGAAGACATTCTCCACCGGGGGCAGGACGACGGTGGACTTCTCCCATTCATCTGTCGGTTAGACAGTCCGGACGAAGTAGACAATCCTCTTATGTGGCACAAGGCCAATCCTTCTTTAACCCACTTTCCAGTATTAATGCAACAGCTTATTTCGGAGTATGCCTCTTACAAGCAAAAGCCATCGGCTGCTGCTTCTTTTATGTCCAAGCGGATGAACTTGCCGCCGGAACGCTTAGAGGACGATGTTACCGAATGGTCAAATATTCTCGCTGCAAATAAGCCTCTGCCAGACCTGCGCGGTATGCCTTGCGTCGCGGGCATCGACTATGCCAAAACAACCGACTTTGTGGCAGCTGGGTTGCTTTTCAAAAAAGACGGCATCTATTATTGGCTTTCGCACACTTGGGTGTGCCGTGCTTCGTATGATCTTCCAGCTATCAAAGCACCACTGGATAAATGGGCAGAGATGGGCTTGCTTACTTATGTAGATGCCCCTGAAATATCACCAGACATTGTGGCAGAGTGGCTCGAAAAGATGGGTGAAACATACGATATTTCCTATATTGGCATGGATGGTTTCCGCTACACCTGGATTGCAAAAGCGCTCAAGAACTGCGGTTTTGACACTGACCGGGGCGGGAGAAATAATATTCTTTTGACAAAGCGCGTTACTGTGATGCGTTGGGCACCGGTAATCACTAGCATTTTTCTTAACCAATCAATTGTCTGGGGTGAAAACAATGAGCTGATGAACTGGTATATCAATAATACCTATGTCACGGCAAACGATGATGGAAATATGTACTATCTCAAAAAAGAAAAGAAATCACGCAAAACCGATGGGTTCATGGCGCTGGTCTCGGCGGTGTGTGCAAGCGAAAGCCTGCAGGACTGCGAAGACGACAGCGGAGAATATGAACCTGCACAGGTTTACAGCTATTAGGAGGCGAATCAGTGAAACTTGTTGAGATGCTGCGCAATATCTTTACCAGTGCAGAAACGATCAACGTCAACCAAAAGTTAGAGTCGGCGCGATACCAGCTGGCGGTCGAAGATTTTGCAATTCAGATGGCAATCAATTTGATTGCCGGTACCATTGCAAAGTGCGAATTTCGCACCATGCTGAAAGGCAAGCAAGTAAAAGGCGATGACTATTACACCTTCAACGTAGAGCCGAACAAAAATCAGAACTCAAACCAGTTTTGGCATGAGGTCGTCGCAAAGATGCTCTATTACAACGAGTGTCTTGTCGTGGAAATGAACGGTCAGCTCATAATTGCAGACAGCTTCACGCATGACGAATATGCGCTTTTTCCGGACAAGTTCAGCAACGTCACGCGCAAAGATTTTACATTTCTGCGCAGCTTTTCCGCTGATGAGGTCCTTTACTTTACATACGCAAACAAGGACATTCGCGCTCTGCTGTCCGGTGTAATGGCCGGATATGCCGACCTGCTGACTTTGGCCGTCGGCAAGTACAAACGCGCTGGTGGACGCAAGGGTGTAGTGAAAACAGACACCATTCCCACGAAAGATGAGAAGTGGCAGAAAGCCCTTGACGACCTTTATGGTAGACGCTTTAAATCCTACTACAGCGATGAAAACGCATTAGTGGTGCTGCCAAAAGGCGTGGAATATGAAGAAATCACCGGTGAGGGCAGCAAGAAAAGTACAAGCGAGGTTGGTGACATCGCCAAAATCACAGAAGAAGCATTCACCCGCGTGGCGCAGGCATTTAAAATCAACCCCTCGCTGCTGCTGGGCAACATTGCAAATGTGGATAGCGTGGTGGACGAATTCCTCACGTTCTGCATCGACCATATTGTTGATATCATCGTCACCGAAGTGAATCGCAAATATTACGGCAAGAAGAGCGTTCTCGCTGGCTCGTGCCTTAAAATCAACACCATGTGCATCAAGCACATCGACATATTCAGCATCGCAGAAAAGGCAGACAAGCTCATTGCAGACGGCATTTTCTGCATTGATGAAATCCGTGAATTGGTCGGCGCTGTGCCATTGAACACATGGTGGAGCAAAAAGCACTGGCTGACGAAAAATCTGGCAGACCTTGAAGGAGGTGAAACACAAAATGAGTAAACCGGTAAAAACCATGTGGGTGGCAAAGCAGGCAGCGGAAACGCTGGACATCTATCTGTATGACGACATCGCGGCCGACGGGCGCGACTGGTGGACGGGTGAAGTGATTGAGAGCGACACTTCGGCAAAGCACATGAAAAATATTCTCGATGCGGCCGGAAACGTTTCACAAATCAATCTCTTCATCAATTCCTACGGCGGGGATGTATCAGAAGCGATGGCCATTTACAATCAGCTCAAACGGCATAGCGCGCACAAAACCGTGTATGTGGACGGCTTCGCCTGCAGCGCGGCAAGCGTCATTGCCATGGTGGGCGATGATGTCGTTATGGGCAGCAATACGCTGATGATGATTCATCACGCTTGGATGTGTGCCTGTGGCAACCCGAAAGAATTGCGCAAGGCAGCGGATGACCTTGAAGTCATCGACACCGCAAGTTGTAAAGCGTATCTCGAAAAAGCTGGCGACAAACTGGACGAAGCCACGCTCACTACCCTGCTTGATGCAGAGAGCTGGCTGGATGCCGAGACCTGCGTTAAGTATGGCCTTGCGGACCGCATCGCGGCAAAAGAGTCCGTGGAAGATATTGCACAGCAGCGGCTGGATGCCGCAAAAGCGCAGGCGCTCGCCACTGGAAGAGGAAAACCCGCACCGGCACAAAGTGTGCCACAAGAATTTACACAGAACAAAACCATCGCAGAACAGCTGATGGCAGCGTTCGCCACCAAAAAGGAGTAACGAATATGAGAAGCAAAGATGTAGTAAAAAACGAACTCAAAGAAAAACTCAACACCGCGCTCGCTTCCCAGAATGCCGAAGAGCTGACCGAAGCACTCGCTGATTTTGCCATGGGCATTCAGCAGGAAGTGGTGGCCGATTTCAAAGCATTCCAGCGCACCGGCGACCAGCAGATTATGGCAAAGCGCGGCGTGCGCCAGCTGACCAGCGCCGAAGAGGGATTCTACACCGCCATGATGCAGGCAGTACGCACCGGAGATATCAAGCAGGCTTTTACCGGTCTTGAAAACGACATGCCGGAAACCGTCATTGACGCAGTGCTGGATGATGTCTCTACCGCGTTCCCCTTGCTCGGCGCAATCAATGTACAAAACACCGCAGCAGTCACCAAGATGCTGATCAACAAAAAAGGCGTTCAGCTCGCTATGTGGGGCGCGCTTGGCAGTAAAATCACCGAAGAGCTGGAAGGTGCTATCGGCAAAATCGACATCACCACCAACAAGCTGACTGCGTTTATGCCTGTCAGCAAAGACATGCTGGACGCTGGCCCGGCATGGATTGACGCATATGTGCGTGCAGTTTTGACCGAAGCCCTCGGCGGTGCTCTCTGTAAAGCAGTGGTGGCCGGTACCGGTAAGGACCAGCCGATTGGCATGCTCAAAGATGTTTCCGCAACCGCTAACGTGCAGAGTGGTGTCTATCCCGACAAAGAAGCAATCACACTTACCGAAATCACTCCGAAAACCATCGGCGGCATTGCAAAGACCATCGCTACTGGCCCGAACGGCCGTACCCGCGTTGTGCCGGAATTGCTGATGGTGGTGAACCCGGTGGACTACTTTGAAAAAATCATGCCTGCCACTACTCTGCTGCTGCCGGATGGCACCTACCGCAACAACGTCATGCCGTACCCCACCAAGATTGTGCAGGATATCAACGTCCCCACAAACAAAGCTATTTTCGGTCTTGCATCTCGTTATTTCATGGGTGTAGGCAAAGGCGGTATCGGTGGCAAAATTGAGTATGACGACAGCGTTCGTTTCCTCGATGATGAGCGCGTCTATCTGACCAAAATGTACGGCAACGGCAGACCGCTCGACGAAAATGCTTTCGTGATTGCTGACATCACCAACCTCAAGGAAGCCGCGCTGCCGGTATCCGTTAAAGGCACAGTCGCCACTTCTGCAATCGTTGAGGAAGTCAAAGGCGTTGTGACCACCAAAGCGCAGGCATAGCCAAGTAAGGAGGGCTCACCATGGCAGAACCTACACAAGAGCAGCTGGAAGAGCTGCTGCGTGATGTAATGGAAGAGCTGGTGGCTAACGACGATGATGCCACAAAAAAGCGCGTCAACGGTTACATAAAATCAGCAATGGAGCGTCTGCAGGTAGTTGCAGGCGCTCCGCTTGATTTTATAGCGCCGGGGTTGCCGCGCGATTTGTTGATGGCCCGTTGCCGGTATGCCAATGCACAGGCGCTCGAAATGTTTGAAAAGAACTTTTCAAGCGAATTGGTTTCGCTCAATTTTCTCAGTCAGGTGGTGGTACCAGTTGAAAATCAAAGTACCT
Organism: Pygmaiobacter massiliensis; assembly: GCF_900199435.1. Taxonomy (GTDB): domain Bacteria; phylum Bacillota; class Clostridia; order Oscillospirales; family Ruminococcaceae; genus Pygmaiobacter; species Pygmaiobacter massiliensis. The sequence goes on along the minus strand of NZ_OAML01000003.1, from coordinate 281,400 downwards.
ACTGATTTTGTGACCTTTAACGATGGACGGCTTTCGGTGTTTGAAACCTTGGCCAACAAGCCAGGTCCGCAAAAGGCCGCGGGCATTCGTTTTGGTGAGCGCACCGTTAGCTTTAAACGCTTTTACGCAGCGCGCACCGCCAGTACAGAAATCAGCCGCGTTGTTCATATTCCCTACCGTACCGGGATTGACCCGCACGACAATGTCGTGATTGGCAGCGAACGCTACAAAATTGAGCAACTGCAGCCTGTACGAGATACCAACCCGCCCTGCATGGTGCTGACGCTTAAAAGAATCGGGGCGATTCCATGAAAGAAGTAACCCCGGACAACCTTGCTGCCGCGTTGATGAAAGAGCTCGAACAATATTCGAACGACGTGACCGAGGGCATTAAAGAAAGCGTTGAACGCGTGGCCAAAGAAGCCAACGAAGAAATCAAAGACCACATTACATTCAAGCAGCACACCAAAAAGTATGTAAAATCATTTCGCATTAAAAAGACCTATGACTCGCACTATCGGCGCGAGCGCACATGGTGTGTAGCAAATGGGCAACATCGGTTAACGCACCTGCTAGAAAAAGGCCACGCTCTGCATCAAGGCGGTCGCACTGACGCATTTCCGCATATCATTTACGGCGAGAAGCTGGCGCAGGAGCGCATGGAAGAACTGGCAAAGGAGGCAATCAAAAATGCTGGACGTTAAACTGTACCTCTCGGCAGCGGGCGAAGATGTGGCGGACACTGCATTTGTCGATGCGCATGATTACCCTTTTATTGCATTTCTGGATAGCGCCGAGGGCATCGGCTCAGATTTTCGCCGCGATTTGATTCAGCACGACCTTACCGTGGAGCGGTACAGTGCCGACGGCGAACCGAATGCAAAGCTGCTCGAATTGCTGGAAAAGCTCGACCCGGGTTATTCCAGTGACAAGCAGTGGCTACCGAAAGAAAGCTGCTTTATGGAAATATTCGACCTCAGTTTTAAAGAAAGAAGGTAAATCAAAATGGCAGACAACAGAACTGCTGATGTAAAAATTCCGCTTGGCAGCGGATATATTTACATCGCGGAGTACAAAGGATCTATTCCCGCCGATGAGACCATTGAAACGGCAGACAATCTTTTCGGATATGTACAGAAAGGCGCTACCATCGTGTACAAGCCGGAGAAAAAGACCATTAAGGACGATATGGGTCATGTTTCCCGCACCATTACGACAAGCGAGGAAGCGACCCTCAAATGCGGATTTATTGCCTGGTCTGTGAAAAAGTTGCCGCAGCTCGTGGCCACCGGTCGCAAAGCGACAGTCGGTAACAAAACCACAATCAAAATCGGCGGCATCAGCAATGATGACGGGCTGCGCTATGTGGTGCGATTCGTACACCCCGACAAAGAGTTGGGTGATTTGCGCATTACCATTGTCGGCACCAACACCGCAGGCCTTTCGCTCGCTTACGCGATGGAAGAAGGCACATTGCTTGAGCCGGAGTTCACCGCAGAGCCTTGCGATGGCGAAGGCACGCTTATTATTATGGAAGAGACCGCGCCGACCGTTTCGGTGTAACAGGAGGACAACATGGGAAATTGCTTTTACAGCTACAAAATGCCGGACGGCAAACTCATTATGGTGGGGCTGCCTGCCAAAAAGCAGCTTAGCCAGATGATTCTGGTGTCACAGCTTTCGCAGGAGGAAGACATCACACAGGAAAGTATTGATGTGCTGTACGACACAGCATCTGCTATTCTGAGCCGCAATAAAGCCAGCATCAAAATCTGCGCCGATGAGCTGGACTTGCAGCAAATCCGGCAGTTTTTTAAAGGCTACGGTGCTTTCATCGAAAAGGAACTCTCCCGCCCAAACTAAAACTCCCGTCCTGCCCCAGCAGCGGTGGGCCGAAGCTGTACTACACAGCCGAGCTGATTTATGAGCATCTGGTGTACCAATACACCGGCATTGACATTACCGCACAGGAAGAGCTGCCCATTGATGAATGGCTGCTGTATCGCCGGGATGCTGCAATCGCAGAATTAAACAAGAGCGAGGACGGGAGAAACTATTTAGAGCGTTGCTGGCTGTTTGAGCAAACAGAGCCAGATCGTGGCGCATTGCGAAAACAGTTCAACGCAAAAACAGCAGAAAAGCAAGCCCAATAACGAGGGCTTGCTTTTTTCTGCATTTAAGGTGGTGAGGATATGAACGAAAGAATAAAAGGCATAAAAGTAGTAATCGGCGGCGATACACAGTCATTGGATAAAGCTTTAAAAGGTGTCAACAGTCAGGCTGCAAGCCTACAGTCTGAGCTGCGGGAAGTCAACCGCGCGCTCAAGCTTGACCCCACCAATACGGATTTGCTACGGCAAAAGCACGATTTGCTTGCCAGCAGCGTAACCGAAACAAAGAACAAGTTACAAACGCTTAAGCAGGCCGATGCTCAGTGCAGCGAGCAGTTTAAGAAAGACCATGCAGAACAGTACCGAGCCCTGCAGCGTGAAATTGTTTTGACTGAAGGAAACCTCAAAAAACTCGAATCACAGGCAAAAAACAGTAATGTTGCTCTTGCCAAAATTGGTGGAGTGGCAGATGGTATTTCGCAATCAGCCGGGAAAGTCTCCTCTGCTATGGCCCCGGCTACACTTGCCATCGGTGGCATGGGAATTGCTGCATTTAATGCGGCATCGGACGTGGCAGAGAGCCAAAACAAAGTAGAGGTCGCTTTCGGCAGCAGCGCCGATGTCGTGGAGAAATTCGCAGAGACCACGCTCGACACTTACGGCATTGCAAAAGGTACCGCGCTGGATATGGCTTCTTTGTTTGGCGATATGGCTACCAGTATGAAATTGCCACAAGGCGAGGCTGCGGATATGAGTACCAGCCTTGTAGGGTTGGCCGGAGACCTTGCATCGTTCAAAAACGTGCGTATTGATACTGCGCAGAACGCTTTAAAGGGCATTTTCACAGGCGAAACCGAGAGCCTCAAGGGCATGGGCATCGTGATGACCCAAGCGAACCTCGACACTTTCGCTATGGCAAACGGATTTGGAAAAGTGACCAAGGACATGACAGAAGCGGAGAAGGTGCAGCTGCGCTATGCTTATGTCATGGATGCCACAAAAAACGCTCAAGGCGATTTCGCCCGCACGTCCGATGGAGCCGCAAACAGTACCCGTGTTATGAGTGAAAGTGTCAAAGAAGCAGCGGCAGAATTCGGGCAGTCTCTTTTACCTATGCTCACACCCATTATCCAGCAAGTGACAAGTATGATTAAATGGTTCGGTGGGCTGGATAGCTCCACAAAAAGCTTAATTATTACCATTCTACTGATGATTGCAGCTATCTCCCCTGTCGCCGGAATTATTTCAGCGATAGCCGGAGCTATTTCATTTTTGTGTGCCAACCCGATTGTACTGCTGATTGCTGCAATTGCACTTCTGGTGGGCACTGTCGCTTTTGGCGGAGACCAGATCCAAGCGGTACTGCAATCGGTGGACGCTTTCATGCAAAATATATTCGTCACAGATTGGACGAACATCTTCGGCCCGGTGCTGGGCGGGTTGCTCAACACATTTTTCACGATGTTCAAAGGCATTTGGGACGGCGTGATGCTTATTTTTAACGGTGTCATTGATTTCGTGCGCGGTGTGTTTACCGGAGATTGGGAACGCGCATGGAAAGGAATCACGGAGATTTTCGGCGGCATCTTCGGCAGTCTGGATGCCATCGCCAAAGCACCGATTAATGGCATCATCGGGCTGCTCAATATGGCAATTTCTGCGGTAAACTCGCTAATCCGTGGTTTCAACAGCATGGGCTTTACAATGCCGAAATGGCTCGGCGGTGGGTCTTGGCACCCCAACTTGCCGTCCATTCCGTCTATTCCTTTTCTTGCAAAAGGCGGCACATTTAACCAAGGTTCCGCGATTGTAGGTGAAGCAGGCCCGGAGTTGATCACGCTCATCGGCGGCGCTGCACGTGTTACCCCGCTTACCAACAGCCAAAAGCAGATAAAGGCAGCGGGTGCTTCTTTCGGAGATATCAATGTAACCGTTTACGGTCAAAACCTTGGCGACCCCAAAGCAACCGCAAAAGCTACTGCGGATGAGCTGCAGAATGAAATCCAGCGAAGGGAGATGGTATTTGCTTGAAAGGCATCTTTTTCTTAGACGGGCGCTCAAGCGCAGACTTAGGTCTTTATATCAGCAGCGGTGGAATTTTGAATAGCCCCGAAATTGATGCAGAGGCCATATCAATTCCCGGTAAAAATGGTGATTTGGTGATTTCAAACAACAGGTATAAAAACCGTCCGATACAGTATCCGGCATTTGTTGGTGAAAATGCTTTACAGCGCACCGATGAACTCAAGGCATGGCTACTAAACAAGCCCGGTTATCGTCGCCTGCAGGACAACTTCAATCCTGCGTTCTTTCGCATGGCTCGGTTTATCGGCCCACTGGATATTGAATCGTATGTGCTGAAAGCTGCAGAATTCACGATTGCATTTGATTGCAAACCACAGCGGTATCTGTGCGATGGTGAAACCATAGTCACTATGTCCGCCGCCGGAAAAATCTACAATCCTACTGCATTTGCTGCGCTCCCCCTAATTCGCATATACGGTACTTCGTCTGGCACGCTTACCGTCGGAAATATCGTGGTGCAAATCAAAAGCATCGACGAATATGTAGACCTTGACTGTGAACTGCAAGATGCATTTAAAGGCATCACAAATTGCAACGGCAATGTTTATGCGCCGAACTTTCCGGAACTGCCGCCCGGCGGTACCGGCATCAGTTTCTCCGGTGGCATTACCAAAATTGAAATCAAACCGAGGTGGTGGATTGTATGACACCTTTACTTTTCGCGGCAAACACAACTAAATTTGATACGAACGGCATCGGCGCTTTGGCTGATGCCGTTTCTTGTATCGTAACCGAAGAGCGCAACGGCATGTTCGAGCTGGAAATGCAGTACCCCATTACCGGCTTGCATTATGCCGAGATTGCGCTTTCAAGCATTATTGTCGCGGTGCCGGGTGACGGACGCACCCGGCAGCCATTCCGAATCTACAAAATCACAAAGCCTTTGAATGGCATTGTTACGGTCTACGCGCAGCACATTAGCTATCAGCTGTCACATATCCCCTGCATGCCTTTCTCGGCTGGTTCTGCAGGTCTGGCGCTGGCGGGCTTTAAAACCTACGCGGCAGAAGCGTGTCCGTTTGAGTTTTGGACGGACGTGACCACGGCGGGCAATTACTCGCAAGTTATTCCTGCAAGTATTCGCTCCCGGCTTGGCGGTGTAGAGGGGTCTATCCTCGATACCTACGGCGGTGAATATGAGTGGGACGGCTATACCGTTAAACTTCACACAGCGCGTGGGGCTGATAATGGTGTCACGCTCCGCTATGGAAAAAACATTACTGACCTCACGCAGGAAGAAAACATCTCAAGCACAATTACAGGTGTTTGCCCTTATTGGGCTGGTACCGATGGCATCACCGTAACACTGCCAGAGAAGGTGCTTTCCGCTGAAAATGCTGCAAACTTTCCTTACCCGCGCACGGTACCGCTTGACCTTTCCGGAGAGTTTGAGGAAAAGCCGACAGTCGAAGAGCTTCGTGCAAAAGCGCAAGCCTACATCTCAAAAAGTGGCATCGGCGTGCCAACAGTTAGCCTTGATGTTTCTTTCGTTGCCCTCTGGCAGACAGAGGACTACAAAGACATAGCTCCGCTGGAACGTGTGCGCCTCTGCGATACCGTCACCGTTTTATTTGAAAAGCTCGGAGTATCCGCAAAGGCTAAGGTCATTTCCACAGTTTACAATGTGCTGCTTGACCGATATGACCACATCGAGATTGGTGACGCAAAATCCACATTGGCCGGAACAATCGCAAGCACCAACCAAACGGTGGCAGAAAAGACCAGCACAAGCTTTTTACAGGCTGCGGTTGACCGCGCGACCGGGTGGATTACCGGAGCAAACGGTGGATATGTCGTGATGTGCAAGGATGCAGATGGTCAGCCTTACGAAATTCTTATTATGGACACACCGAATATCGAAACCGCTCAAAAGGTTTGGCGGTGGAACTCCGGCGGTCTTGGGTATTCCAAAAACGGATATGCTGGGCCTTATAGTTTAGCTATGACGCAGGACGGTGCTATTGTGGCCGACTTTATCACGGCGGGCACAATTAATGCGAATCTAGTTAAAATTATTAATCTAATTGTAGACCACCTACACAGCGAAGTAGAAAGCGGCGAAAGAACCTTAGATGCCACCGCAACTGGTGTTACATTTAGGGCGGCAAATAACACTAAACACAGAATTTCGATGTTTATAAGTTCCGCTGATCAAGGAGTAATCCGCATTGTTAGCGGAGATACGAACAAGGATGGCACTGTAATTCCAGACAATGGTGAAATGTCCATAATCACTTCTAATTATATTTCACTTGGGAAAAAGTCAGATGGAAGTTACAACGGTAACATATCTTGCGGCAGCGTATCTGCTAAAAATATTTCACTGGCTGGAGCTTTGTTTTTAGGAGATAAAGGCTATGCACCGAAGTGGTATCCAATGAATATCGGGGGCCAGAACTATATGGTTCCAGCCGTACCGTATTAGGAGGGATTAAATGCAAACAATCAAACTTGATTTACAGCGGCAGTCAATCTTGACCCCGCTAAAAGCAAAACAAAATGATCGGTACAGCAGATTTTTCAAGTTGGAATTATGGGACAACAGCACGGAATTCCAGCTGCCAGAAGGTGCTGTGTTCACGCTGCGATATGTTGCCCCTAGCGGCTGCGGATGGTATGACACCATCACAGAAATTGACGGTAAAAAAACGCACAGCGCTTTTCAAGTAAGCGAAAACGAAGTGACCGTTGAACTTGCTGAAGCAATGCTGACGCTCCCCGGCAGCGGCACGCTGTGCTTGCAAATCTACACTGCATCCGGTTACCGCATCGGCACATGGAACATCCCGATTGAAATAGAGGAAGATCCGTGCAGCGACCAGAATGTAGTTGCAAGCGACTACTACAACGTGCTAACCGCGCAGATTGCGCAAACATTGGGATACCGAGATGCCGCAGAAAAAGCTGCTACAGCGGCAGCACAATCTGCAACAAATGCTTCCAATAAGGCAGTGGATGCTAATAACAGTGCAGGAGCAGCGGATGCAAGCGCCAAGGCTGCAAAGACAAGCGAAACGAACGCGGCTGCATCCGCAAGCACAGCCGCCACAAAAGCAACAGCAGCGGACACGAGTGCCAATGCCGCAAAGACAAGCGAAACGAATGCAGCTGCATCAGCAAGCACAGCCACCACAAAAGCAACGGCAGCGGACGCAAGTGCCAAGGCCGCAAAGACAAGCGAAACAAATGCAGCTGCATCTGCAAGCACCGCAGGCGCAAGTGCAACAGCCGCAGCTGAAAGTGCTGCAGCAGCCGCTGAAAGCGCAAAACAAGCATCAATTCCCAATCGCAACTTACTCGATAATGCCAGTTTTATTTTCCCTATCAATCAAAGAGGGAAAACAACATATTCAGCGGCAGGGTACACTATTGACAGATGGGCTATTGCTTACAATCAGCTGACCATTACTGCGCAAGGCATCGTACTGACTAAAAATGCCAATCTAACAAGCCACATTTATCAAATTCTGACCACGAACAGTACCGGCAAGACTCGAACTCTAACAGTCGCAACAGCGGACGGCATATTTACAGTATCCGGCACTATCGGAACACAGCCCGTCAGAAAAGAAACACCCTTTGGTTATATTCAGTTCTACATTCCGAGCGGGCTAGACGCAGTGTTGATTGACTTTAGTAAAAAAGGTTCTACTTTATATTGGGCAAAGCTTGAAGAGGGCGAAGTTGCTACTCCGTTTGTGCCTAAAACATTTAGTGCTGAGCTTGCTGAATGTCAGATGTATTTCAGAATGATGTTTGCGAGTGCTGTGCGTACGTCAGGCAACCTCTTCACCGTATCCCGTGAAATCAATATGCGCATCGCCCCAACACCCGTCATTAAGTATTTTGCTCCGTATGGTGCAGCCACAGTAACAGATTTCACAGGCTGCAGCATTGAAACCACGTCCACCACTGTTGGGTATGCCAACCTTCCGACATGCGCAGGACACGCGGCAGGCGGGTTGAACTTCGAATTATCTGCCGATTTGTGAGGAGGCTAAAATGAACAGTTATATCGTGTATGTTAAAGCAGACAGTTCCGGCCGCATCACGGCCATCAATTCGGATGCATTTTTAGAAGAGTCGGTGATCGGATGGACTAAAATCGACGAAGGCACCGGAGACCGTTTTCACCATGCGCAAGGCAATTACCTGCCGCTGCCGCTTATGACGGAACAAGGCGCATACCGCTACAAATTAGTAAAAGGCAAGCCTACAGAACGCAGCGCGGAAGAGCTGGCAGCAGATATCGCTGTGCTGCAGCCTGCGCCTAACGATAGTGACCGCATTGCTGCCCTTGAGGCCGCTATGCTCACGTTGATGGAGGTGCCGCCCAGTGTTTGATTTTATTAAAATTCAGTTTACCATCGGCAACATCACAGCCGAAAAAGTGCAGAGCTATGTGCCGCGCTTTATTACACAGCAACAAGCCGATGAAATCATCGGCGGAGTAGAAAGGAAGTAAAACAAATGAAAAAAGGTATTGATGTTTCCAAGCATCAGGGTGTAGTTAATTTCGACCAGGTGAAAGCATCTGGGGCAGCGGAGTTTGTTATGATTCGTGCTGTATCCACCAACAAACACGGCATCTACATCGACCCGCAGTTTGAGCGCAACTATGCAGAGTGCAAGCGCCTTGGCATCCCGGTAGGCGTTTACTATTACACCTATGCACAGACCCCGGCGCAGGTGGATGCAGAGCTGGCCATGGTGCGTAAAGCAATCGCAGGCAAGCAGTTTGAATATCCGGTTGTCGTTGATGTTGAGGAAAACTTACTCAAACCGCTTTCTGCGGATGCATTGACCGATCTGGTTATAAAAGCTGCAAAGGCAATTGAAAGCTGGGGCTGCTATGCGATGATTTACACCTATACATATTACCAGCAGACCGAGCTGAACATGAGCCGACTTGCCGCCTTTGACCTCTGGATTGCAGACTATAGCGGCACCCGGCCCAGCATTAAGCATGGTATGTGGCAGCACACCAGCCGAGGCAGAGTATCGGGCGTTTCTGGGTATGTCGATTGCAACTTTGCTTATAACGACTACCCTGCACTGATCAAGGGCGCGAAACTGAACGGCTTTGCTGAAGAGGTACAAGCCCCGGCACAGCCCGCAGTACCCGCGCCCCACTTTGTCATTTCGACCAGCCCGTGCACCGGCGGCGATGCCGCCAGCCTGTTTGCTCTGCTCTCTGAACAGGCCGCTCGACTGGGTAACATCAGCGTAAACAAAACGGAGGTATAATATCATGGAGAACGTAATCGGCAAAATCAAAACCATGGTGATTTTCTTTTTCACAGGGCTTACCTCGTTCCTTGGTGCACTCGCAATTCCTGTTTATTTGCTTGTTGGCGCAAACATCATTGACTATGTCACTGCTTTGCTGGCAGCTCCCTACCGCGGAGAGCAGCGAACCAGCAAAAAGGGCATTAGCGGCATTGCTAAAAAGATTGGAATGTGGCTGCTAATATTGGTTGGTTTCTTACTCGATACCCTTTTGGCATACCTTACTCAGACAATGGGTTGGGCTGTGCCGTTCAAGTTTGCTATCGCCTGTATTGTTTGTATTTGGATTCTTGTAAACGAACTTATTTCCATCATTGAAAATATCGCAGACTTGGGAGTAGAAGTTCCGTTCCTTATGCCACTGGTTAAATGGGTAAAGCAAAAAGCAGAAGATACCGCGAAAATCAGCGAAACAAAATCTTAAATGAAAGCCCCCGACCTTGATTGGCCGGGGGCTTTTTCTATTCTTCAATATATTCCATCAAGTCTGCTGGCTGACATTGCAGCACACTACAAAACTTGTTCAAAACATCAACCGGGATGTGCTTTGCCGAGCCGGTGCAAATCGCTGATACTGTGGGCGGGCGCACGCCTGTGCGTTCCGATAACTCTTTTTGCGTCATCTCACGTTTTGCCAGCATGACTTTAACAGTAAACTTTATCATTGCTTACCACCTCACTTGATTGATATATTCATATTACCACTAAAAGCGTATTTTTTCAATACGAATATTGTAAATATTTTTATCAATATAACGAAAATAGTATTGACACATTACGTTATTCGTAGTATAATTAAATCATGGAAAGGGGGTGAGGACAATGGCAAAACGAAAAAAGAAGCGCCGTAAGCAAAAGCCCACGGCGCTGGCTAGTAGCTGGTTGGCAGACCTGCTAAAAGCCATAGCAAGCGGCGTGATAACCGCCGCATTGCTCAAGGCACTAAACCTTGAATAGAAAGAAAGGGGCCGGGCAACCGGCTCGGCCCCTCTTTTATTATATACAGACAGTTTTGTTAATACAATATGCAAAGGAGGTTAGCAATGAAGTATATTCTATTCGTGCCAATCTTTGTGGTAGTGTACCTTGTTTTGAGTGGTTGCGAGCGCGCTATAAAAAATTTCATTCAACGTAATTCGTCCCGAAAAAATTAGATAAAGAAAAGCCCCGGCCTTTGTTGGTTGGGGCTTTTTATATTATTCAATTTGCATATTTATATTTACTATGTGTATGGGGTTTGGCTGCAACGCCGCCGGCATTGTCGGCTGCCGTATTATCGACTCTCCTCGTGAGCGGCTGCTGGCCATCCTGACCAACAATTTTGTGCCCTGCAATGGGCGCTTCCCCACTTTAATCGCCATTCTTACAATGTTCTTTGTCGGGGTGGCGGGCGGCGCTTTTTCCTCGCTATTTTCCGCACTCTTGCTTACGGGTGTTATTTTGCTGGGCGTTCTCACCACTTTTGCGGTTACCAAGCTGCTTTCTAAAACACTGTTAAAAGGCGTGCCCTCTTCTTTCACACTGGAGCTGCCACCTTACCGCAAGCCGCAGGTTGGCAAAGTGCTGATACGTTCTATCTTCGACCGTACCCTTTTTGTGCTCGGGCGGGCGGTTGCCGTTGCAGCCCCGGCGGGCCTTGTCATTTGGCTGATGGCTAATATCACCATCGGCGACAGCAGCATTTTAACCCACTGCGCCACATTTCTGGACCCGTTTGCGCGGCTGATGGGGCTGGACGGTGTCATTTTGATCGCCTTTATCCTCGGTTTCCCCGCAAACGAAATTGTTGTGCCGATTATCATTATGGCATACCTCGCCCAAGGCAGCATTTTAGAGCTGGAAAGCCTTGCCGAGATGAAAGCACTGTTTGTGGCAAACGGCTGGACCTCGATTACCGCTATTTGCACAATGCTGTTTTCGCTGATGCATTGGCCCTGCTCTACCACACTGCTGACCATCAAAAAAGAAACCGGCAGCTGGAAGTGGACCATGCTCGCCGCCGTGTTGCCCACCGGCATCGGCATCCTTGCCTGCATGCTGGTCAACGGCTTTGCACAGCTTTTCATTTAATCTGCAACAAAAAAGAGGGCGTGTCGCTTTGTGCGGCAGCGTCCTCTTTTGTTTGTGCGTACTGTGTCTTCTAAAGCTTATTCATAGCGCAGGGCCTCAATCGGGTCCAGCTTTGCCGCTTTATTGGCCGGGTAATAACCAAAGAACACGCCGATAACCATCGAAAAGCCAACGGCAATACCAATCGTGGCAAAATCCGCTTTGGCTGCATAGCCAAGCATTTGGCAAGCCAGTGCACCAAGCCCTGTGCCCACCGCAATGCCGAGCAAACCGCCAACCATGCAGATGACAACCGCTTCTACAATAAATTGCAGCCGGATTGCACCCTGCGGCGCGCCGAGCGCCTTGCGTGTACCAATTTCGCGGGTACGCTCGGTGATAGAAACCAGCATAATATTCATAACACCAATGCCGCCCACCAGCAAACTAATAGCAGCGATTGCAGAAATTGCAAGGCTGACTGTATCCAAAATGCCGGTAATGGTAGAAACCAAACTGTCTAAACTCGAGCATTCTACCGTCCAGCTATCGTTTTGGGTGTAGTACGTTTCAAAAAACTGCTGCGTAGTGGTCAAAAACGAGGCGGTATCGGTATCCGCTGCTGTTACTACGGTAAACAGTTGGTATCCCTTACCGGTGCTGCCAGCAAGCTTTCTTGCCGTTTCCAGCGGCATATAAAAATTCGTTACCACGTCATCAGAAGAGGAGGACGTTACCGAAACGGTATCCTCTTCCTCATAGGCATAAACACCCTGAATGTAAAAGGTGTAGGGTACGTTATTTACCGTAATCTGTACCGTTTGCCCTATCACATTGCGCGGAGAGGTGCCCAGTGCCTGCTCTACAAAGCGGTCTGCGACAACGCACACCTTGCGGTCGGCATCGCTGGTATTGGCAATGCCGCGCCCATACAGCAGCTCTATCTGCTCGGCTTGCAGGTACTCGTCATTGATGCCAAGCATTGTGGCGCTGATGGTGTCGGAGGTATCTTCTGCCGCGGGCAGGGTACCGGTGCCCAGCTGCGAGGTCAGCTCCACATATGCAACATCATCGGGGAAAGTCGCGCGGTATTCTTCTATCATTTCGTCGGTCAGCAAATCTTTTCCCGAGGGGGTTGCATTTTTGAACATCCGCACCCTTGGTGCTCCGGCCTCTGTGCTCGTCTTGGAACTGCTCTCGCTTTCTTTTTGTGTCAGGCTGACCGAAATATTGCGGATGCCAAAGCCGGACATACTGTCGGTGATGGAACCGGTAAGGCTGTTACCGACTGTTTTAATGGCGATGACTGAGCCAATGCCGATGATGATACCAAGCATGGTTAAAAGAGCGCGCATTTTGTTGGCACGCAAGCTTTGCAGTGCCAGCGAAATATTATCCCACATGTACACCACGCCCCTTTCTGTCCTCTATGATGCACCCATCCAGCAGAGTAAGCACCCGTTCGCACTCATCGGCAAGGGCCGGGTTGTGGGTGATGAGCACAATGGTTTTGCCCTCTTTTTCATGCAGCTGGTGGAAAATATCCATCACAGTTCGGCTGGTGGCAGAGTCCAGCGCACCGGTCGGCTCATCGGCCAAAATCAGCGCAGGGTCGTTTGCCATGGCGCGGGCAATGGCAACGCGCTGCTTTTGGCCGCCGGACAATTCGCTCGGCTGGTGCTTCATGCGGTCTTCCATGCCCACCATGCCCAGCAGCTCGCGGGCGCGAGCTGTGCGGGCGTGGACTGGTATTTTTGCGTACAACATCGGCAGCTCTACATTTTTCAGTGCACTTTGCCTGCCAATGAGGTTAAAGGTCTGAAACACAAACCCTATTTTTTTGTTGCGAATCGCAGAAAGCTCCTGATCTCGCGCCGTTTCCACATTAATACCGTCCAAAAAATAGCTACCGGCAGTCGGCCGGTCCAGCGCCCCAATCATATTCATCAGGGTGGATTTGCCCGAACCCGACTCACCGACAATGGCAACAAATTCACCTGCATACACCGTCAGGTCAATGCCGTGCAAAATCTCCAGCTCACCGGGCTGGCCTACATAATAGCTCTTGCGTATGCCCTGCATTTCAATAATGGGGCGGCGGTCTTCAGCGCCGGGTACGGTTCCACTTCTCTCTTTATCTTGATTGCTCATATTGCACCGCCTTTAGCCTTGGCCGCCGGGGCCGCCAGAGGGCATACCACCGCTGGGCGGTGTACCGCCGTTGCCACCATTGCCCCGATTGCCGCCGCTCATGGTGCCGTTGCCGCTGGGCGGTGTACCGCCGGGAACACCTTGACCGCTGCTTTGTCCGCCAAACAAGCCCCCAAACAAACTGCCCAAACCAAGCCCGCCGGTTTGCTCTTCGGCGGTTTCCTCAACACCCTGCGTTAAATCGGCAGAAGAGCGCACAATATCGCCCTCAGTAAGTTCAGCAGCGTTAATCTCAATATAATAATCATTGGAAGCACCGGTGGTGACGGTAACCTTTTCAAACGTGCTGTCTGCCCCGCTGCCACCTGTTTTGCGGTAAACAAACTTATCGCTGCTGCCTTCTTCGGTGCCTACGGCATCGATGGGTACCATAAAGCAATCCTCGGTTTCGCTTTTTACAATTTCTACTGTCGCATTCATGCCAATCAGCAGTCCACTATCCGCATCGTTAACCGTCACCTCTGCCCCAAAAGAGCCATTCTGGTTGGCCACCGGGTCAATCTGGGTCAGCGTACCCGAAATCGCATTGGCAGTTGCGTCGGTGGTAATATAGCAGCTCATGCCGACTGCCACCTCGTGGATGTCTGCTTCTTCAATTGTAATCGTAATTTTTAGTGCCCCGGTATCCTGAATGGTTGCAAGGGTGCCGTTCGGGGTGCTGCCCACGCTGGCATTTAGCGCAGTAACCTTGCCTGCTGTTTCTGCTTTTAAACTACATGCCGCAAGTTGCTCCTGCAAACTTTCCAGCGCATCAGAGCTGGAGACCTTCGTGAGTGTTTCTTTTGTCTGCTTTAACGTAGAGGTGCAGGTTTCCACTGTTTTTTCGTATTGGTCCAGCGCCGAGCGCGCCTGGGCATAGCTGTTTTGCGCAGTGTTGACCGCCTGCTCATAGTTTTGGTAGTTACAGGCGCTCTTTGCATTGTTCAGTGCTGTTTGGGCGGCTGCAGTGGCCTGCACCAAATTTTCGTATGCTGCTTTTGCATTCTGCTGTTCTGCATCCGCTGCACCCATTGTTGCATTTGCAGCACTTGCAGCGGCAGAAAGTTCCTGGTTTGCAGGGTCTGCTGCCGCTGCGGCCTGCGCGGCATTGTTCGCGCTTACGGCCTCGTTGTAAGCAGCAAGCTTTGCGTTATAGGCATTGCCAGCTGCCTCTTGGGCAGCGGCGGCATTGTTGTAAGTGGTTTGAAAACTGGCTACCGAGCTAACGGCATTGTTATAGTTGGTCTGCGCTGTGGCAAGGCTCGCCGCAGCTGTGGCTACGCTGCTTTCATAGTTTTCTGCGGTTGCCACCGCTTTGTTGTAGGCTGCAAGTGCCGTGTCATATTTATCCTGCGCGCTTGCCACCTCATCGGCAATATTTTCTTTTTCTTTGGCAATCGATTCTTCAATATCCGCTGTATCGAGGGTGATAACTACATCCCCTGCGGCCACTGTATCGCCAACGGCCACCTGCACTGTTTTAATTTTGGGTGCTGCGCTGCCGTTACCCGAAGAAGCGTAGCTGACGGTAGAGGTGTTGGCACTGCCCACCGTGCCGGTAGTGCTGACAGAATCGCTCAGGCTGCCTTTGGTTAAGGTGGTGGTTCGCACAAAGTTGTAGGCCATTTTACCGCTTACGGCACGTACAGCCGACCAGCTGCGATAGCTCAAAAAAGCCCCTGCACCCAGTACAAGCACCAGTACCAGCGTAAGCACCTTATGTTTTTTTGCCCTGCGCCCTATTGCGCAGCCTATTTTTTTGATTCCGCTGCCGATCCGGCCGAATCCTTCGCCGATTCGATTCAAAACTTTCATTTTGCTGCATCGCTCCCCTGCTTTGTTTGGGATAAAGTATAAGCCGCAAAACTTGAAAGGGACTTGAAAAGAAGCTTAAAATCTTTCAAGGTTGCTTCAAGCATTGTGAAAAATCCGTGTTTTTCGTTGTTTTCACTTTTTTGTAGCAGAGATGCATTCTTCAACAAAAATTCAAGGTTTACTGTTATAATAGGGTGCAAAGGGGGCTTGGCAGATGCACATTTTAGTAGTGGAAGATGAAAAAGGCTTGGCAGAAGGGCTGCGTGCGGTACTTGAGAAAAACGGGTTTACAGTAACCACCGCCTACGATGGTATTGCCGGGCTTGACGCTGCGCTTTCGGCAAGCTTTGATGTGATTTTGCTGGATATTATGTTGCCCAAGCTCAATGGGCTGCAGGTGCTGCAAAACCTGCGGCGGCTGAAGATAGAAACCCCGGTGATTCTGCTTACTGCAAAATCTGAGGTGGAGGATAAAATCAACGGTTTAGATACCGGCGCCAACGATTACCTGACCAAACCGTTTGACACCGGAGAGCTACTCGCGCGGATTCGGGTACATACGCGCCGCCACCCCGGCGCAGCAGAAGCCGACCTTTCGTTTGGCGACCTGCAACTGAACCCGCGCAGGCAAGAACTTTGCTGCGGCGCGGCGGCAATTCGACTGGGCAGCAAAGAGTACCAGCTGATGGAGTGCCTGATGCTCAACCAAAACCAAATTGTCCCCAAAGATCTGCTGTGGGAAAAAGCCTGGGGCCTCGCAGATAATAGTGAGTACAATAATGTGGAGGTCTATATCTCGTTTTTGCGCAAAAAGCTCACCTGCCTGCATTCGGGCGTAACTATTCAAGTAACCCGCAACATCGGCTACTCGCTGGAAAAGGAGCGCTTATGATAAAGAAACTGCGCAGAAAATTCATCCTTTCCACAATGTCTATCCTGGTCGCGCTCTTTGCCGTTGTGCTGGGCACCATCAACTATTCCTACGCGCGCATGGGCATCCGCCAAAGCGAAGCTTTTTTGCAATCGGTCGCACAGGCGGAGGCGATTCCCCATAATCGTCCCGGCAAAAACAGCTCCGGCTCTTGGGCGCAGCGGCTGCTGCAAGAGAGTGGCGCGTTGCCGCCGCCAACTGCCCCGCACCCGGATGGGCAAGACCCCGGTGTCGGCATGGGCGGATTTGATTCATTGGGGCAGCTTTATCTTGTTAGGCTCGACACAACGGGCGAGATTACCCAAATACAGTCTCTTACCGAGACCTCAACAGCATCCGAGCAGGAAATCACAAATGCGGCACAATCAGCGCTTGTAAAAAACCAAACTCTGGGTAAAATTGATAGCTACCGCTACTGTGTGGCAGAAAAGCCATATGGCAAAATTCTGGTTTTGATGGACAAAACGAACAGCTATGAATCACTCGCCCGCAGCCGTTTGCTGACGGCTTCGTTCACGGTGGGTAGTGTAGGGCTTGTACTGCTTTTCTTTGTCAGCTTGTGGCTCTCTCGTTTTGTCACAAAGCCAGCCGAAGAAACTTTTAACAAGCAAAAACAGTTTATCTCAGATGCCTCACATGAGCTGAAAACACCGCTTTCGGTTATCGCGCTGAATGCTGATGTGCTCTCTGCCGAAATTGGCCCGAACAAATATATGGATTATATTCGGTCTGAAACCAAGCGCATGGATGGGCTGATCCATCAGCTGCTTGAACTTTCTCGCATGGAGGATGCAAGCCGCCCGTTGCACAAAATCTCTTTTTCGCTTTCTCAGGCACTTTTTGAGATTTTGCTGCCTTTTGAGAGCACTGCATTTGAGCGTGAGATTGACTACCACATCGAGGTGCAGGAAAACTGTTTTTATAACGGCGAGCCGGAGAGCATCAAACAGCTTGCGGCCATTCTGCTGGACAATGCTTTTAAAAACACACCTGACTGCGGCAAAATTTCGGCGATACTCAGCTGCCGGGGCGTCACCCCGGTGCTCACAGTCAGCAATACCGGTGCCGGCATCGCGCCGCAGGATTTGCCACACATCTTTGAACGGTTTTACCGCTGTGATAAATCTCGCTCTGAGCAAAACGGCAGCTATGGGCTGGGGCTTGCAATTGCAAAATCCATCGTAACCGCACATAGCGGCAGCATCAAAGCTGAAAGCACCCCGGGCGGTATTACCACCTTTACAGTGCAGTTATGAGGCTTCGCGGGGTATGCCAGCAGGCAAAAATGGAAACGCCTCGGTTTGGACCTGATTGGTTACTGCCACGGCTTATTGAAATATGGAATAAAAGCAGCATGCAATAAAATAAAAGCAGAGCGGGACTACTTTATCGTAGTCTCGCTCTGCTTTTTCCTGTGAGAGGAGTTTTGCCTAAACGCCGGGGGAAAGCCAGCTTTTAAACACATTACTATTGCAACCAAGCACCTATTGAGGCTTATTTTCAATATTCAGCGGTTCATTTTCCGGAAATGCTTTGCTTTAATAGTTGCGCGACAAAGCGTCTCCTTTTCTCTGCCGCAAATACTTGATTGGCACCTTTACGGAGACATGTAAGGAATCACGTTTTGTCCCGCTTATCATAGCATAGTGGACAGGCTGTATTGTGCTGTTTTTGTCGAATTATAAAATTTGTTTCTACTCAAAATATTTTTGCGCCTTTTTCTTTGCGTAGGCCAGATACTGCATAAAAAAATAATCCGAACTCTGTGCCAGCAATTGACGCAGAATTCGGATTATTGCATTATGGTGGGCCTTCAGGGACTCGAACCCGGGACCGACCGGTTATGAGCCGGTGGCTCTAACCAACTGAGCTAAAGGCCCATATATATCCTAAGATACGCGTTACATTATACTATATTTCTTCTCGCCCCGCAAGAGGAAAAGTAAACTTCGCCACTGCAGAAAAACAGCTTTTTTCGCACCGCGCACACTGCTGTTAAATTAATGCGCAAGGCTTGCTTTTCGCAAAAAAACACCCTATACTGAAACCATAAATACACCTGCAGCGCCTGTGGCGAATACCTGGCTTACAGCGGGGGCCCGGGGGCTAACAAAAAGGGGGCCTGTTTTATGAAAAATTTCATCGTCACCATCGCACGCGAAAATGGCAGCGGCGGCCGCGCCATCGGCGAGGCACTTGCAGCTAAGCTGGGTGTGGAGTTTTACAACCGCGATCTGCTCCGGCTCGCTTCGGAAGAAAGCGGCATCAGCGAAGAGCTGTTCGCCAAAGCAAACGAACGGGTCTCCAGCACGCTGATGTTTCGCGTGGTCAAAGATGCCTGCAACGGCGAGGTGCTGCCACCTACCAGCAATGATTTTGTCTCTACTGAAAATCTGTTCCGCTATCAGGCGCGCATCATTTTACAGCTTGCGCAAAGCAGCAGCTGCGTGGTGATGGGCCACTGTGCCGATTATATTCTGCGCGACTGCAAAAATGTGATTCGCGTCTTCGTCCACGCACCGGAAGAGGCTCGTGTACATACCTTAATGGAACGCCACCACATGCAAGAAGACGCTGCCCGCCGGGAGATGAACCGGGTAGACAAACAGCGTGCCGCTTACTACCGCACTTTCACCGGCAAAAACTGGCGGGATGTCCGCTACTACGACCTCTCGCTGGATACCTCAAAGCTGACACAGGAAGAATGCCTTGACCGCATTTGCGGTTACCTTGCGCTGACGATGCCCGAAACGCTTTAGCCGCTACGGGTGCACACCAACCAAAACAAAACCGCCGGCTGGCCAATTGGCTGCCGGCGGTATTTTCTAGCGCTTAGGATTATCCGTTTATCTTGCAGCGCCCATACCGCCGCGCCAGGGTGTGCAGGCGCTCGCCTAGTGCTGCTGTAAGCGCATTTTGCGGCATTCGCCAGCTCCAGTTATCGCCCACTGTGGAAGGCGCGTTAATACGGCCTTCTACGCCAAGCTCCAGCAAATCTGCAACAGGTATTACACAGCAGTTTGCGGTGCTGGCCTCTGCGGCAGTAATCATGGCCCATACCTCATCATCTCCGGGACGAATGCCCAAGTACTCGCGCGCATACTTTACCGCCTCTTGCGGC
This sequence comes from Pygmaiobacter massiliensis, assembly GCF_900199435.1. GTDB lineage: Bacteria > Bacillota > Clostridia > Oscillospirales > Ruminococcaceae > Pygmaiobacter > Pygmaiobacter massiliensis. The sequence continues at coordinate 261,809 of NZ_OAML01000003.1, read as the reverse complement.
TCGGTGCGCCACCAATCGGCAGTGGTCGTATTATCATGGGTGCCGGTATATACAATGCTGTTCTGGGTATGGTTGTGCGGCAGGTATTCATTGTCTGTGCCGCTGCCAAAAGCAAAGTGAAGTACCTTCATACCTGGGTATCCGGTCGCTTTCAGCAGCTCGCGCACGCCGTCGGTCAAAATCCCAAGGTCCTCCGCCACAATTGGCAGTTCGCCAAGGCGGCTTTTGACGGCATCAAATAATTTCATGCCCGGGCCGGCGCACCAAATGCCCTCTTTTGCGGTTTTTGCACCAGCCGGCACCGCCCAGTAGCTGTCCAGTCCACGGAAATGGTCGATGCGCACCAAGTCATAAAGCCGTAATGCATAGGTAATACGGCGGGTCCACCAATCAAAGCCGGTTTGCTCATGGTACGCCCAATCGTAAAGCGGATTGCCCCAAAGCTGGCCCTCGGCAGAGAAAGCATCGGGGGGCACCCCTGCCACCCGGCCCAGTCGGCCTTCGCCGTCCAGCTCAAACAAATTCGGCTGCGCCCACACATCGGCAGAGTCCGGCGAAACATAGATGGGTAAATCACCCATAATGCGAATGCCCTTGCCGTTGACGTAAGCGCGCAGTGCCTGCCACTGGCGGTAAAACTCGAATTGCATAAATTTATAAAAACTGATTTCTTCTTGGTTATCAAACCACAGGTGACCCATGGTTTCTCCATCGCGGCTGCGCAAAGGCTCGGGCCATTCGGCCACCGGGGCAAGGCCATTTTGCGCCTTTGCCGTCATATACATCGCATAATCGTCTACCCACCAGGTTTCTTCGCGGCAAAAGTTTTCCCACTCTGGCGGTGGCGACGCGATAAACCGCTGGTATGCTTTGCGCAGCAAAGCGAACCGTGTTTCAAACAGCCATCCATAGGGAATGCGCTCGGCATTGCTTTCGCTGCTTTTGCATTCCGCTTCGGTCAGCAAGCCCTCTTGCACAAGGGTCGGCAAATCGATAAAATAAGGATTACCGGCAAACGCTGAAAAACTTTGATACGGCGAGTCGCCATAGCCGGTGGGGCCTACGGGCAAAATCTGCCACACGCTTTGGCCTGCGGCAGCAAGAAAATCTGCAAAATCGCGTGCTTCTTTGCCTAAACTGCCAATGCCGTAACGGCTGGGCAGCGAAGCGATTGGCATCAGCACGCCGCTTGTTCTCTGCTGGTTCATTCCTAGTTCCTTTCCGGCGGCAATGTTCTGGATTGCTTTGCCGCACATGGCCTGCCCTTTTGGCAAGCCACATCATTTTCTTTTATCCTAGGCGGGCAGCGCACCTTGGCTGCATAGCCTGCCCTTTTCTCTGTTTGCCGAAAACGGGCGAATTTTTACCCGACACAAATAGTACCACAGCCACTGGGCCCTCGCAAGTGGAAACATAAAATTTCCTCTGCGCGGCTAGAAAGGACGTATCATGCCAACAAAACGACTTTACCAAAACGACAGCTATCTGCGCAGCTTCTCCGCCACGGTGCTCTCTTGCGAACCGTCCAAAAACGGTTGGGAGATTATGCTGGACCAAACCGCTTTTTACCCCGAAGGTGGCGGCCAGCCTGCCGACCACGGCACACTGGGAGATGCACAGGTGCTGGACGTAAAAAACCGCGGCGAAGAAATTTTGCATCTCACCGACACACCGCTTATCCCCGGCAGCACGGTAATCGGAGTGCTGGATTTTGCCCGCCGATTTGATCATATGCAGCAGCATTCCGGCGAACACCTGGTATCTGGGCTGCTCCATGACGCTTACGGATTTGAAAACGTCGGTTTTCACCTGGGCACAGAGGCGGTTGTCATCGACATCAGCGGGCCGTTGGGGAACGAAGCTTTAGAAGAAGTTGAGCGGGCAGCAAACGAAGTGGTGTTTGCCGATTTACCCATTACTGTAACTTATCCGGATGCCCAAGCCTTGCAAGCGCTTGCTTACCGCAGCAAGATTGAAATTGAAGGACAGGTGCGAATTGTCACGATTCCCACTGCGGATACCTGTGCCTGCTGCGGGACCCATGTGGCGCGCACCGGTGAAATTGGCCTGATAAAACTTTGCGGGGCACAAAGCTACAAAGGCGGCACCCGAATTACGATGCTGTCCGGGCGGCGTGCTGTGGCTTTTGCCATGCGGGAGCACCAGCAGGTTGCAGCAATCAGCGCGTTGCTTTCTGCCAAACAGCCGGATATCGTATCTGCGGTAGAACGGCTACAGCAATCCGAGGCTGCTGCCCGGCAGGCACTGGGTTGCCGAACCACCGAGCTGCTGAATTACCGGGCCGCCGCTTACGCAGGCGAGCGCTGCCCGTTGGTGTTTGAAGAAGCGCTTGCGCCGGACGATTTGCGACGCTATGCCCTGCGCTTACTAGAGAGTGGCGCGGAGCAATGTGGCGTATTTTCGGCAAAAGAAAACGGCTTTCAATATGCAGTTGCAACAGCAGAAACACAGGATTTGCGAGCTTTCGGGCTTGCCTTAAACAAGGCACTTAATGGCCGCGGCGGTGGAAAACCGCCATTGCTGCAAGGCAGTGTCAGTGCCACACGCAAACAAATTGAAGCGTTTTGGAATGAGGGTGCCCAATTATGAGTACTTTTACCCCCATTGATTTGACACAATGGCCTCGTACTCCTTATTTTAACCATTATCTCGACGAATTGCGCTGCACTTACAGCATAACTTTCCACATTGACGTAACCTCTTTGTGGAAAACTTGTAAGGCGAGAAAAATCAAGTTTTACGCGGCCGAATTATATCTGCTCACGCGGGTTGCCAACCAACACGAAGAGTTTCGCACGGCGTTTGACGAAAATAATCAGGTTGGCTTTTTTGATGAAGTGCACCCCAGCTATACGGTTTTTCACCCCGAAAGCGAAACCTTTTCTTCGCTTTGGACGCCTTATTCCGCTGACTTTTCTAAATTTTACGCTGCTTACTTGGCAGATTTGCAAACTTTTGGGAACTGCCCCGGCCTTTTGGGCAAACCAAATCCGCCTTCGTCTGCCATTCCTATTTCTTCGTTGCCTTGGGCGGATTTTTCTTCTTTCCAGCTCAACATTTACAATGATGGACGCTTTCTTTTGCCCATTTTTACGCTGGGCCGGGTAACATCACAGGGGCAACAATTTAAGCTTCCGCTGTGTTTGCAGGTTCATCATGCCGTATGTGACGGTTTTCACGCCAGCCGCTTTGCGCAAGAGGTAGAAGCCCTTGCTGCGGATTGCTCACTTTGGATGTAGCCTAATGTATGCTATAAACGTAAAAGAGCCACAGTCGAAATGACCGTGGCTCTTTTCTCATATGCCGCAAAGAAATAATGCAATTTAAATGGGTTCTCCTACCCAGCGTTCCGCTGTGCAAAGCACAGGGCTGCCGGCGGCAAGGCTTGCTGGCACATTCAGCACCCGCTGGTTTTTGCTACCGCGAAACCGCAGCTCCAGCGTGCGCTCTGCCAAAACAAACCGTCCGTCCACCAGCACATTAAGCTGCTCAAGCAGTTGCTTTGCAAATGGCACTTCGCCACTCATCAGCTCTTCCCAGGTATACCCTGTGTAAGAGGCAACTTCGTAACCTTCTGCTTTCAGCAAGCCTGCAAGGCTGCTAAGTTCTTGAGCCTGACAAAACGGCTCTCCGCCCGAAAGAGTTACCCCGCGGCAAAGCGGATTTCGCTTTACTGCGTCGAGCACGGCTTCCACCGTCCACTCCTGGCCGCCTTCAAACGTCCAGCTTTCGGGGTTATGGCAGCCCTCGCAATGGTGGGGGCAGCCCTGGCAAAATACCGTCATACGGATGCCGGGGCCGTCCACAATAGAGTCTCCGACGAGACCGGCGATTTTTAGCATCCGCAGCCCATGCCGTGTTTCACACGGTCATGCTCCTCGGCACGTTTTGCGTCGTTCCATTTATCCATGGTACCTACAAGGTAGCCGGTGATGCGGCGGATACGCTCAAATTTGACGTCCTGGCCTACGGTAGATCTTTTCTGTACTGCTGACATAATTACGCACCTCGTTTTTGTAAAATCATAAATTAGTCGAATTGAAAACTTTTGCTGCCGTTTTCACCGCATTCACAGCTGCGCTACCTACGGCAGAAGGGGTTTATCGGTTTTGGTTTACTCGAGACCGACAAAGCTCGGTACATTCGGGTACTTTTTGCGGAGCTCGGCAATCTGCTCTTCGCTCAGTGCCTCGCCGTCGCGGCGGCCGCAGCGCGGGCAAACATCGCCGATTACACCAACGTAACCGCAAACCGGGTCACGGTCAACCGGGTGGTTGATGGAACCGTAGCCAATGCCTGCATCGTGCATGCAGCGCACTACGCTTTCAAATGCTTCTACGTTGTTTGCGGTGTCGCCGTCCAGCTCAACATAGCTGATGTGGCCCGCATTGGTGAGCGCGTGGAACGGAGCCTCTTTGCGAATCTTATCAAATGCGGGGATGGGATACCATACCGGCACATGGAAGCTGTTTGTGTAGTAGTCTTTATCGGTCACACCGGCAATTTCGCCGAAGCGTTTGCGGTCCATACGGATGAATCGTCCAGAAAGGCCCTCTGCCGGGGTAGCAAGCAGGCTGAAGTTCATCTGATACTCGCGACTCTTGCGGTCGCAATAATCGCGCATGTGCTGCACAATCTCAAGGCCCTTTTGCTCCATCTCGTCGCTTTCGCCGTGGTGGTGGCCGTAAAGCGCGGTCAGCGTTTCGGCAAGGCCGATAAAGCCGATGGAAAGGGTTCCGTGTTTGAGCACTTCACGTACTTCGTCGTTAGGTCCGAGAGTGTCGGAATCCAGCCAGACGCCCTGACCCATCAGGAACGGGAAGTTGTAAACGCGTTTGGAGGCCTGAATCTCAAAGCGGTCGAGCAGCTGCTGTGCAACCAGCTCCATACGCTCATCCAGCAGGTCGTAGAATGCTTTCTCGTCACCTTTGGTCTCCAGCGCAATGCGCGGCAGGTTGATAGAGGTGAAAGAAAGGTTACCGCGGGAGTAAGAAATCTCGCGGGTGGGGTCATAGGTGTTGCCCATTACGCGGGTACGGCAGCCCATGGTTGCAACCTCGGTTTCGGGGTGGCCAGGCTTATAGTACTGCAGGTTGAAAGGACTATCGAGGAACACATAGTTCGGGAACAGACGCTTCGCGCTGACTTTGCAGGAAAGCTTGAACAAATCGTAGTTCGGGTCGCCGGGGTTATAGTTGACGCCCTCTTTGACCTTGAAGATGTGAATCGGGAAAATCGGCGTTTCACCGTGGCCGAGACCTGCGTCTTCTGCAAGCAGAATGTTGCGGATTGCCATACGGCCTTCCGGAGTGGTGTCGGTACCATAGTTGATGGAAGAGAACGGTGTCTGGGCACCGGCACGGGAGTGCATGGTGTTCAGGTTGTGCACAAAGCCTTCCATTGCCTGATAGGTCTGACGGTCGGTATCACGGGTTGCGCGGCGGCGTGCCGAAGCAATCAGATGGATTGCCTGCTGGGCATCCACTTTGCCGGTCGCTACCAATTTTTCAGCAACAGCAGCGTCCAAAGCCTCCGCGTCAATCTCAAGCCGCGGGAAGAGATTCTTCTCGGCTTTGATTTCTGCAATGACACTGTCGATAAACTCGCCCTGCTCATCCAAGCTGGTTACATCTTCGTAAGACTCGGTGAGCTTGCGTGCATACAGCTTTTTAAAAGTTTTGGCAACGCCCAACGCCATGGCATAGTCAAAGTTCGGGATCGACTGGCCACCATGCTGGTCGTTCTGGTTAGACTGGATGGCGATTGCCGCGAGCGCTGCATAACTTGCAATGCTCTGGGGCTCACGCAAAAAGCCGTGGCCGGTAGAAAAACCGCCCTTGAATAGCCGGATAATATCAATCTGGCAGCAGGTGGTGGTCAGCGCGTAAAAATCAAAGTCGTGGATGTGAATATTGCCTTCGCGGTGTGCAGCTGCCTGCTCCGGTTTCAGCAGATAAGCAGCATTGTAAGCCTTTGCACCTGCGGTGCCAATCTGCAACATGCTACCCATCGAAGTGTTGCCGTCGATGTTGGCATTGTCACGCTTCATATCGCTATTGCGGGCATCCACGTTGGTAATCTCATCAATTGCCTTCATCAGGCTGGTTTTAGATTCACGGATGCGGGTGCGGTTTGCACGGTAGATGATATATTTTTTCGCCGCTTCTTCGTAGCCTTCACGCATCAGCTCGGTCTCTACGGCATCTTGAATTTTTTCAATCGTGGGGGGTGCTTCTGAATCAAGACCAGCCAGACTTTCGCCCACTGCATTTGCAATGCGCGCCGCAACGACGGGATCATCTTTTCCATCTGCAATCAAAGCTTTCAGCACAGCGGACGCAATCTTTTTCTCATCATAGATCGCCACTCGGCCGTCCCTTTTTACTATTGTTTTCACTGTTCCCTTCGCCATGTTCGTCCTCCAATTTCGTTCGTAGCACTATCTGTATCTTGTGTGTTTTTGTGTTGCTTATTCATTATAGCACAATATCTAGTACGGTCAACTGCATTTTTAGAGCAAAAATTTTTGCTTTTTTGTTTGATTTGCCAAATTGCAAAAAGCTAGTTATAATAGGTTGACAAAATGCGAAAGAGGTAAAATTTTGTGGAACGCCATTTAAATAAAGATGGAACATCCTTTTGCTATGTTTTGACACGCAAACGCGTGAAAAACTTAAATCTTCGTGTACAAAAAGATGGTAGCCTCACTGTCAGTGCCCCGGCGCGGGTGCCTGTGAGTGAAGTAGACGCTTTTGTGCTTTCTCGCGCAGATTGGATTATTGCGGCCTGGGCACGGCTTGCTGCAGCCCCGGCAGAATTGCCGTCCTGTACTTATACGGATGACGAATGCGAGAAATTCTTTGCACCTTTGGTAGAAAAGTACGCACCGCTTTTTGAAAACGCTTTGTCCGGCCGTACGCTTACCCTCAAGTACCGCACCATGAAAAGCCGCTGGGGCGTTTGCTATCCCGCCCGTCCTCAAATCACTTTTAACCGTCGACTACTCGATAAACCGCTTGACGCAGTGGAATATGTTGTGGTTCACGAACTGGTGCACCTTAACCACCCCAACCACGGCAAGGGATTTTATGCTCAGCTTGCGGAAATATTACCCGATTACAAGCGCAGACGTGCTGCTTTGCGCACAATGTAACTGCGGCAACCACTGGATTTTTGCGTTTTTGCCTATAATATAGTATAATAAATAATTACGGCGCTTGCTGTTTGCAAAACCGCTTCTTTATGGGGCGGCGAATCTTCGGATAAAACGGCTGCGTCTTGCTTTTTAACAAAATTTACGAACCGGGCAGGTGAACCTTTTGGACAAATACAAGCGTCTGCTCTCGAATACCGTGCTGTTCGGCATCAGCTCGTTTGCCAGCAAAATCCTCGTTTTTCTGCTGATGCCTTTTTTCACGCGCGTTCTGCAGCTGGGCGATTTTGGCGATGCCAACCTTATCACCAAATATGCGCAGCTGCTTTTGCCGCTTGTTTCTCTTGGCATTGCAAATGCTGTTATCCGCTTTGGGCTAGACAAAACCTATAATAAATCCAGCGTGTTCACCGGCGGCTTCGTTGCCATTATGATTGGTTTTACTGCGCTTTTGCTTTGCTGGCCTCTGCTGGTGCGCATTCCCGGCACCGGCCAATATACCGCGCTGCTTTGTGTCTACATTTTGATGAGCGTATTGCGCAACCTGTGCAGCCAGTTTGTACGTGCCAAGCAGTACACCCGGCTCTACGCGGTGGATGGCCTGCTGAATACCGTGCTCTACCTCACCTTTGTGGTGCTGTTTCTCGGCGTATTCAAATGGGGCATTTCCGGCTATGTGCTGGCAACCGCCGCTGCAGACTTTTTCTCGGCTTGTTTTTTGTTTTTGGTAGCCGGGCTGCGCCATTATCTTTCATTCCGCAAGTTTGACAAAGGTGTCTTTTTAGAGATGCTCAAATATGCGGCTCCGCTGATTCCCGCAAGCATGTTCTGGTGGATTACCAACACCAGCGACCACGTTTTTATTACCTATATGCTGGGCAACGAGATGAACGGCCTTTATGAAACCGCTTATCGGGTGCCGAATATTATTATGCTGTTTTCAACTCTGTTTACCGAGGCCTGGCAACTTTCTGCCGTTACCGACGGAGACCGAAACAGCCCTGGGCGTTCTCACTTTTTCAGCAAGGTGTTTTTAAGCTATCAGGCACTGCTTTTTATCGGGGCGGCTGGGCTGATTTACTGCGCAAAGCTGATTGTCATTTTGCTCACTGCATCTCTTACTTCGCCTTTCTACCCTTCCTGGCAGTATATCCCTGTCCTTGTAATTGCTACTGTGTTCAGCTGTTTTGTCAGCTTTATGGGCAGTATTTACATGGTAGAAAAGCGCTCTGGTGCAAACCTGTTTACAATGATGGCGGGCGCGGTGCTAAACCTTATTTTAAATTTCCTGCTCATTCCTAAAATGGGTCCCAACGGTGCAGCGCTTGCCACCTTTGCCAGTTACCTGCTGGTATTTATTCTGCGTGCTATTAACACACGTGCCCTGCTGCCGTTCAACCTGCACCTTTCACGCATGACCGTTTCGGTGTTGCTGCTCGCTGCCGAATCCGTTTGTATGATTGCGGAAGTACCGTATTGGCAGCTGTGGGCGGCTTTGCCTGCGCTGTTTGTTATTGTACTAAATGCCAAACCGCTTTTGCTGAGCCTGATGAAACTGCTCGGCCACCGCAAAGCGGAGTAAACCTTTTAAAATCAAAAGCCGCGAAAGCTGTTACGCTTCGCGGCTTTTTTTGTTCAATCTTTATTTTTATCCAAAAACATTTTTTCGTCGGCTTCTTTCAGCAGGGCATTGATGCAGGCCGAAGTATTTTTAAACTGAGTGGTAGAAGCAATGCCGAAATTCGCTACGGCGCACAGCTGCTTTTCCGGGTCGTAGATGACCTCTTTTGCCATCTTTCTGTTAATGTTCTCGATGACTTTTTCCGCATCCTGTGCAGTGCTGTCATTGAGAATGAGCAAAAACTCGTCGCCTCCGATACGGATGACCGAGTCTTCGTTGCCGACACAGGCGCGCATTACTTTGGCGGTTCGCTGCAGCACCCAATCACCTGTACTATGACCATATGTATCGTTGATCAGCTTAAACTTTTTGAGGTCCACCATTACAAAAACGACCATATCCGAAAGCACACATCGCGCATTGTCACAGAAAATCCGCTCATCAAAATAGCGACGGTTAAAAACTTTGGTCAAGGAGTCCTGATAAAGTTTTTTCTGGTACGTTACGATGTTCATATTAAAATTGTGCTGTCCGCGTGCCCCTACCAGCAAAGCATCCTTTACGGCAAACACAATCTCCATGATGCAGTAGTAAAGGCTACCGTCTCGCTGTTCGATTTGTATGGGGCAGGCAATCACCTGATAGGTTGCCTCGTCGGTAAATTCAAATTTCACTTTGCGCTCACCTGTCTCCATAGCTGTTTTGCTAATGCAGGTTTCGCAACGGGTATTATCTTCCCATATCGAAAAGCAGTATTTATCTGGCTGCAAAATTCCCTCTTGCGGCAATAGTATGCGCCCATCCATCGGGTCCACCAGCCGCACGGTGTCAAACACCTGCGACAAATGATCCATCAGCTGATTTATTTCATAAATTTTATATGCCATTTTTCTCCCTCCTGCTAATATCAAAAGATATTTTGCCGGTGCCGCTTTTGCCACGGTTTCGCTGCGCCACCGGCAGCCACCCTGTTACAGGTGACAGCGCGCTAAACCACAGTGTGCTGTTTTGCTCTGCGGCCGCAGGGCATGGTTGCATATCGTGGGGCCAGCCTCTTTTATTTTTTGCGGCGCGCTTTTTTTACAGGTTTTTTACGCACAGAGAAACCAAAAGTGCCCAACTTTTTGCCCAGCTGATAATATTCGCCATGGGCGTACGCCAAAAGGTCTGCTTTGTCAAGCCGCAGCTTCCCATCGGGGTCTAAAAACTGGTCGTCCACCGCAATGCCGACGATGTCAGCCAAAAACATATCATGGCTGCCAAGCGGAATTATATCAAATACCCGGCATTCAATACAGACGGGGCATTCCGCAATGGATGGTGCGCTTACTTGGGCAGAAGGTTCTGCCGTCAGGTTGCACTCGGCAAATTTATCGGTGTTGCTGCTGCTTTTGCAGCCGCAGTAATCTACCGTACGCACCAGAGAGGCCGGTGCAAGGTTGATAACAAACTCACCGGTTTCACGCAGTATCGGGTACGATGCGCGGGTAGGCCGTACAGAAATATATGTTTTGGGCGGCTTGGTGTTAATCGTGCCTGTCCACGCAATGGTCAGCACCTTGGGGTCTTCTACACTGCCGCAGGTTACCAGTACGGGCGGCACGGGGCTGGTAAGTGCGCCGCCTCGCCAATTTTGTTTGCTCATATCGTTTATTCCTATCTTTTGTATTTGTCTTAGTATAGCACATTCTGCGTTAAATTTGTCGAAATATTTTATTGACAAATCTTCGCGTTTTCGGTATGGTAATAGATAAACCAAAATTGGCCAAAGGGGCGTTTTCTTTTGCTGTCAAAAGCGAGAAAATGCCCTTTGCTCAAATGGGGATTTTGAAGCCGCTGTATCGGGTAGCCGGTAATTGCCAGCTGCCCCCAACCAGAAAGGAGCGTGGAATATGAAAGACAGAAACATCGCTATGGCTGCTGCGCGCACCCGTGGACCTTTTGAAAAAGTATTTCGCAACCTGCATTTTGTCAATGTGTTCACGCGCGAGATTTACCCGGCAGAAATCGGGGTATGCGGCGGGCTTGTTGCCTATGTCACCTCCCCCGGTGAAGCGGGGCTCTCTGGCTGCGAGGTCATCGACTGCGGCGGGCGTTATGCCGCCCCCGGCCTGATTGACACCCATATTCATATCGAGAGCAGCATGATGACACCACGCTATTATGGTGCCGTATGCGCTGCCCGCGGCGTAACCACCATTGTGGCAGACCCGCACGAGATTTGTAATGTACTTGGTACAGATGCCTTCCACTACATGCAAAAAGATGCAGCGAAAGCAAAAATGCGCATTTTATACGCGGTGCCCAGCTGTGTTCCGGCACTGCCTGGGTTTGAAACAAGCGGTGCAGAATTTGGCCCCGGCGAAATTGGCAAATTACTCGATGAACCAAATGTCGCTGGTCTGGCCGAGGTGATGGATTACATTGGCGTGGTGCAGGAAAGCCCACGCATGTCGGCTATTGTGGAAGAATGCGCAAAGCGGGGCAAACCCGCCTTTGGCCACGCACCCAATGCCGATATGCCGACCCTTGCTGCTTATATTGCCAGCGGAATTGCCAGCTGCCACGAAACCACCAATGCCGAAGAGGCAAAGATGAAACTGCGCAACGGCATGGTAGTAGAGTGCCGCGAAAGCAGTGCCTGCCACGACCTTGCGGCCATTGTACCCGCACTGCAAGAGCTAAACTGGCCTGACAACGCCTGCCTTTGCACCGACGACCGAGAGCCAGACGACCTTGTGGCCGAGGGTGCGCAGGATAATACAGTGCGTCGGGCCATTGCACTTGGCGTGCCTCCGGTGCAGGCGATTCGCATGGCCACCCTGCACGCGGCACAGCTTTTAGGCAATACCCGCATTGGCGCACTTGCCCCTGGTAGAGCCGCAGATATTCTGCTGCTTGACGATTTGGAGACATTCCAAGTGGCCGAGGTTTACGTGGAGGGTGAGCTTGTCAGCAAAGGCGGCCATCTGATTACCCCCGTAGACCTTACACCGAGCGGAGAAATTGAAAAACGCAACACTGTAATTTTACCCACCGCGCCGACTGAAGAACAGTTTTCGATTGCGGCAAAAGGCGCCAAAGCCGACGTGCATGTGATTGGCTTTGACGATGCAGTGCCCATTCTCACCCATCTCTGCCGCGATGAAGTGCCGGTGCGAAATGGAAAAATTGATATTTCAGACCGTCCTGACCTCTGCTACTTAACCGTTTTTGAGCGGCATGGCAAAGGCGGCGGACACACCACCTGCTTGGTCCGCGGCTGCGGCATAGCGCAGGGTGCAGTGGCTGCAACCATCAGCCATGACTGCCACAACCTTGTTGTTCTGGGCCGCGACCCTGCCGAGATGGCACTTGCCGCAAACCAGCTACAGCAATGCGGCGGCGGTGTTACCAGCGTTTTAAACGGCAAGGTAACCGGACTGCTCGAGCTGCCGGTCGGCGGATTGATGTCTGCTCAGCCTGTTGAGCAGATGGCACCTCGCGTCGTTGCTATCAAAGAGGCGGTGCGGGCACTTGGCATGAAGGGCCAAAACCCGATCATTCAGCCCGGTTCCTTTGCACTTACCGTCATTCCCGAGGTGCGAGTTTCTAACCTTGGCCTTGTGGATGTACTGCGCCAAAAATTCATCCCTGTTGTAATTGAGTAACCATCAGCACCTGAAACTGCCGAGGCAAGTAAAACATGCTTGTCTCGGCAGTTTTATATTGTTTTAGATCTCGCAGTCTGTACTGTGGAAGTTGCCCTTGCAAAGCGAGAATGGTATACTCATAAAAACACCATGGCTTAACTGCGGCAAACGCGCCGGGCAGTGCCAACCGAATAGAGGATTTATGATGAACCTGCGATTAGCTACCTCCGATGATTTGCCAAAACTCAAAACAATGTATCGCCAAATCATCGCGTCGATGCACCAAAAAGGTCTGCCTATCTGGGACGAATTTTACCCTTGCGAATTTTTTGCATGCGATATAGAAAAGCATCGGCTGCACCTGCTGGTAGACTGCACCGATACCATTGTTGCCGCTTTTGCGCTCTGCGAATCCAACTCCGGCGAACCCTATGTTACCTGGGAAAACAGGCATGGAAAAGCATTTTACTTAGAACGTTTGGGGGTAAGTGCCGCCTACCCACGGCACGGTCTTGGCAGTAAAGCTTTGCAAGCAGCAATGGCGCTTGCAAAACAAAACAATGCCGACTACCTGCGGCTTTTTGTGCTGGATATCAACACCCCGGCCATAAATTTATATTGCAAAAACGGTTTTCGGCAAGCCGGTGGTGTCTGCGAAGAAAGAATAGACGAGGACCTTACTCTGCGCGAATATGGATTTGAAATCGCACTTTAGGCAACACTTTCTTTTATCACTTGCCAAGTTAGCTTACAAAACACATATCAAAAACCCTGCATGGCGCAATGCCATTGCAGGGTTCTTTTTTCTTCATATAAAGCAAACCAGCGTTGCGGCTTGCAACTTGCTAATTACACGGTAACCGTTTAAAGCTTTTTGCCCTGCGTGGGTTTCAAGAATAGCAGCAGCACAAACCCCAGCGCGGTGGCGGCAATGGCAATGATATTGCGTGCCAGCACAGCTCCAAAGCCGCCGGCAATCAGAGAAAACACCACGCTGCCAAGGCTCATGCCCAGTGCGAGAAACCCGTAGTTGACACCCGCATTTTTAAAGCCAAAAAGGTCGGTACCCAGTGCAGGAATTACCGCGGCCTCACCGGAATAGCAGAAAGTCAGCACAGTATAGCCTGCGATAACCCACCACCCCTGTGCAAAAATAAAGGCAACCGACAGCAGACAGAGCGCGGCAAACAATCCGAGATCCACTGCACGGCGGCCAATTTTGTCAGAGAGTGCAGGCATGGCAAGCCGGCCGGCCGCACTGCCAAAGCTGCCAATAATAATAGAAAGGTGCGCCGCTGACTCTGAAAGGCCGCGCTGCTCACCCAGCTCTACAATAATGGGGGAGAACAGCAGCACCGCCGGTGTGGCAAGTGCAACCACAAAAAACACAAGATAATATTGCTTAGTTTTCAGCATTTGCTTTACGGTATAGTCTTTGCCCTGCTGTTTTTTCTTTGGTTGTTGGGCCGCTTTGGGCGGGTTGCAGAGCAAAATGCAGGCACTGCCGCAACAAACAGCCATCACCGCGCCAAATCCTAAAAAGGCACCGTGGATGCCCCACATTTTTATAAACCAGCGCCCCAGCAAAGTCAGCACCGCGCCCGAAAGCCCGACCGCCCCGCCGATGACACCGGTGGCCACGCCTTTTTTATCGCTATACCACTTTTGTGCGGCACTCATGACAGAGGGATACAAAAAAGCACAGCCCAAACCGACCAGAAGGCTGAACGTAAAAAACAACAGCCACGGCATTGATTCCGGAACCAGGCCGGATAACGCAAACCCGCCGGAAAGCATAACTGCTCCCACGATGCCCGCTACGCGCGGACCTTTTTTGTCTTGCAGCAAACCGCCTAAAATACAGCCCACACCAAACGAACCGACGGTAAACGCAAAAATCATTGAAGCAAACCAATCCTCTACGCCAAACGCCTGTTTGACCGGTTTTTGAAACACGCCCCACGCGGCGGGCACGCCGGTAAAAATCTGCACCACCGCACCTGCCAGTAGCAGGCTCCATTTATTTTTCGAAACAAAACTTTCCACACACGTTCTCCTTTTTTTGCTCTCGGTGCTTTTGTTTTAAGTACCGTGTTTTGTGCCGCCTTGTCAAAGCAAAATTGCTTTAAGCAATCTTGTATTTTTCGCGGCAAGGCAAACCGCACACCAAAAAGTGCCCTCTTTGCGCAGCTGAAAAAATGCTGCTGGTTTAGCAGGCGGGCCGCCGCTGCAAAGAGCTTGCAGATAAAGCAAGGCTCAATACGCGGGTGGCGCATTGAGCGGTCTTCCTTTAGTATGCACAAAAAAAGGCGCCGCTTTCGGTTTTTCCGAAAACGGCGTCATTTTGTTTAGTTTTCTTCCACCGGCAGTGCAAGCTGGATGGAAAGCTCATCAAGCTGTTTGTTCTCGACGAGGTCCGGGCAGCCGCTCATCGGCTCGCCGGCATTCTGTACTTTCGGGAACGCGATGACATCGCGGATGGAATCTTTTTTCAGCATCAGCATCACCAAACGGTCAAAGCCAAAGGCCATGCCACCGTGGGGGGGTGCGCCAAATTTGTAAGCGTCCATCAAGAAGCCAAAGCTTTCGCGGGCACGCTCTTCGCTAAAGCCGAGCGCTTTGAGCATACGCTCCTGCATGGCAGGGTCGTTGATACGCATGGAGCCACCGCCGACTTCGCAGCCGTTGAGCACCATATCGTAAGCACGTGCGCGCACGCTGCCCGGGTCGCTCTCAATTTTGTCGAGATCTTCTTCGCGCGGCAGGGTGAACGGGTTGTGTTTTGCCATAAAGCGGCCTTCGTTTTCGCTGTACTCGAAGAACGGGAAATCAGTAACCCACAGGAAGTTGAACTGATCCGGATTGATAAGGTCGCATTTTTTCGCAATTTCAAGACGCAGTGCGCCAAGGGCTGCAAAAACGTGCTCGTCGTTTTCGTCTGCCACAATCAGAAGCACGTCGCCGGTTTCGACATCGGCAGCTTTGCGCAGTGCCAGCTTCTCTTCTTCGGTGAGGAATTTCTCAAAGCTCGAAGTTTCGCCGTCTGCAGTAAGGCGGGTGTAAGCAAGGCCTTTGGCGCCATAGGTTTTCACCACTTCGGTCAGCTTATCAATGGCTTTTCGGCTCAGCTGGTCTGCAAGACCTTTTGCGTTGATGCAGCGCACACTGCCGCCTGCCTCAATGGCACCTTTGAACACAGCAAACTCGCAGCCTTTCAGCAGCTCGGTTACGTTTTTCAGCTCCAGGCCAAAGCGGGTGTCCGGCTTATCCGAACCAAAGCGCTCCATTGCCTCCACATAAGGCATGCGGATAAACGGGGTGGGCACATCTACGTCAAGAACCTCTTTAAAGAGCTTTTTAACGAGACCTTCGTTCATGGACTCTACGTCCTCCTCAGAAACGAAGCTCATCTCCATATCCACCTGAGTAAATTCCGGCTGGCGGTCTGCACGCAGGTCCTCATCGCGGAAGCAACGAGCAATCTGGAAGTAGCGGTCGAAGCCGGAGAGCATCAAAATCTGCTTGTACAGCTGCGGGGACTGCGGCAGCGCATAGAAATGGCCCGGCTGTACACGGCTCGGCACCAGGTAATCACGCGCGCCTTCCGGTGTGGATTTGATAAGAATCGGAGTCTCAATTTCACAGAAGTGATTGTCGCAATAGTAATCGCGGATAATTTTTGCAATTCTGCTGCGCAGCACGATGGGATAGTGCATCGATTCGCGGCGCAAGTCAAGGTAACGATAACGCAGACGCAGCTCGTCCTTTACCTTGATATTATCGCGCAGCTCAAACGGGGTGGTTTCTGCGGCAGAGAGTATCCGCAGCTCGGTGACGAAAAGCTCAATTTCACCGGTGGGGATGGTTTTGTTGATACTTTCGCGGCGGCGCAGTTCGCCTTTTGCGATGATAACATACTCGGTTTTTAAAGCCGAGGCTTTTTCAAACACTTCGCGGTCAGAAGAATCGTCAAAGCTGAGCTGCAAAATACCAGTGGTATCGCGCAGGTCTGCAAAAACGACGCCGCCGAGGTCGCGGCTTTTGGCGATAGAACCGGCAACGATAATCTCTTTGCCGATGTCTTCGGTGGTAAGTTCGCCGCAATAAGCAGTGCGGCGCAGATTGCCCATAGTTTCCATAATTAGCAACATTCCTTTTTGTATAATAAAGCTATTTTATAACGGTTTAGAGGAGTGCACTCTCCAGCTCGGCATAAGCCACTTCTGTTTCGATGCCGTCAGACATACGCTTCAGCTTGCCTTTGCCCTCTGCCAGCTCGGTTTCACCGATGACAGCGGTATATTCAGCGCCTAGTTTGTTTGCGTATTTCATCTGTGCTTTCAGGCCGCGGCCCATCAAATCGTGCTCTGCCCAGATGCCTTTTGCGCGCAGCCGCGCTGCAAGGCTTTGCGCCAGCATACGGGTTTCGCCGCCCATGTCGCAGAAGTAAATCTTCGGCACTGCGTCAGCGGGAATTTTTGCGCCCTCGGCCTCCATTACCATCAGCAAACGCTCGATGCCAAGGCCAAAGCCAACCGCCGGGGTGGGCTTGCCACCCAGCTCTTCAATCAGCCCGTCGTAACGGCCGCCGCCGCAAACGGTACCCTGTGCACCTGCACCGGTGTGGACGAACTCGAAAACGGTTTTTGTGTAATAGTCAAGCCCGCGCACAATGGTCGGGTTTTCCACCCACTGAATGCCCAGGTTGTCTAGGCCTTTCTTCACATCTGCAAAGTGGTCTTTGCACTCTTCGCAAAGGAATTCACGCATCAACGGTGCATCTTTGGCAACTTCGGCGCAGGTGGGGCATTTGCAGTCCAAAATGCGCAGCGGGTTGCGGTCAAGACGGTCTTTACAGGTATCGCAAAGTGCATCTAAATGCGTGCGGAAGTAGGATTTCAGCGCTTCGTGATAGGCAGGGCGGCAGTGCGGGCAGCCAATTGAGTTAATCTCAAGGCGCACGCTGCGGATGCCGACATTTTTCAGCACTGCATCGCCGACAGCAATGGTCTGCACGTCTGCATCTGCACCGGCAGCGCCCACCATCTCGATGCCCAACTGATGAAATTCGCGCAGGCGGCCGCTCTGCGGTTTTTCATAGCGGAAGCAGCTCTGGATGTAATATGCTTTCAGCGGCATTGCGTCACCGAGCAGGCCGTGCTCCAGCAAAGCGCGCACTGTGTTGGAGGTACCCTCCGGGCGCAGCGTAATACTTCTGCCGCCTTTGTCCAAAAAGGTATACATCTCTTTGCCCACAACGTCGGTGGTATCGCCCACGCCGCGTGCAAACAGCTCGGTTGCTTCAAAAGTCGGCAACCGAATCTCTTTATAGCCATAGGCGCTGACGGTTTTTCTCAGCACGTCCTCAACGTGCAGCCAACGGTAACTCTCTGCGGGGAGAATATCTTTGGTGCCTTTTTGTGCGGTAATTTTTTCTGCCATGCTGTTTCATCGTCCTTTCTCAAGCTCGCGCAAACTGCGCGCTGGGGTACCCTCTGAATCAAATTACAGGCCGACCCCTGGGGGCAGGCCTGTAGAGGTTACAATGATTATGTTCGGTCCGGCCTTAAGCCTTGGGGTTGACGATATTACGCCAATCAAGGTCTCCGCGCTCCAGGCCGTGGATCAAAACCTCCGCCGTTGCAATGTTGGTGGCAACGGGGATGTTGTGTACGTCACAAAGGCGCAGTAAGTTCAGCTCATTCGGCTCATGCGGCTTTGCCGAGATGGGGTCTCGGAAGAAAAGCAACAGGTCGATTTCGTTACAGGCGATCCGCGCCGCGATCTGCTGGTCGCCGCCGTGGGTGCCCGAAAGGAAGCGCTGGATGGAAAGCCCGGTGGCCTCCGCTACCATTTTACCGGTGGTGCCGGTTGCGATTAAATTATGCTGGCTGAGCACGCGACAATACGCGATACAAAACTGCACCATCAGTTCTTTTTTAGAATCGTGTGCAATGATTGCAATGTTCATAACCATCCTCCTTCGGTTTATTTCCGGGCGATTGACTCGCCCCTTGGTATCTTTGGCAAAATTATCGAATCACAAGCGGGGCGTCTTCGCCCAAAATGCGAAAAGCGATGCTCCGCATGATAAGTTTTTCGTCTGAAGCTGCGCCCAGCACACGGCCCTCGGCCGCAGCAAAGGCAATTTCCTGCGAGGCAGGCACCACACCAATCAGCTGTGCGCCTACGGTGTCAATGCATTCATCCAGGTTGCTGACAGGGTTTTTGGCCCCGCGCCCAACCGCTACACGATTGATGATAAGGCGAATTTCCGGCATACCGGCATCAAACAACTCATCTGCTACAATACGGCCATCCCGCATGGTGACCGCGTCCGGCGTAATCACAACAAGCGCCATGGAAGCTACTGCTTTTGCTGCCAAAAAAGGTGCGCCCAGCCCTGCGGCGGTATCCAGCAAAACAATGTCGAACACCGGCATCATTTTGTTTACCATCACCCGCAGTGCCTCGGGGCGGATTTCACCGCCGCTGTACGGCGCACTGACGACTGAAAGACCGGGATACAACGGGCTTTGCACTACGGCTTTGTCCGCTTCGCACCGGCCCGAAAGAATATCCTCAATGTCATAAACCGTTTTGCCGCAAACGCCGGCGATAATGTCAACGCTGCGCAATCCGGAATCCAGTTCGATCAGCAGGGTCCGTTTTCCCGCCGCGGCAAGCTCTGCCGCGAGCAAAACAGAAAGTGTACTTTTACCGGTGCCGCCTTTGCCAGACGCCACCATAATAACCTTTGCCCCCATGCGCTCCCCTTTTTTGATTGCTTTCGATAGATGTTATCAGTATATCATACCGTTTTCGGAATAACAATGAATTTTCCGTCCGGCTGGGAAAAATATTGCACAAAAGCGCCTGTTTCCGGCGTGGAAGACAGGCGCTTTTGCAAAAATTGTTTCTATTGCTTCGGCTTTGCCGTATAGTGAGCATTAGCCCAGCAGCATTCCGGCAGAAGCGATTTCGGTATTCTGGTTTTTGCCTGCGTAATACTCATCAAAAATATCACGCACCATCCGTGCCAGCTGGTAACCGTTGCCGGCGCTTTCTACGACGGCGCCGATTGCAAGCTCCGGCTCTTCGGTGGGGCCATAGGCAACAATCGTTGCATCATAGAAGCCTTTCGCGTTCTGCGAAGTACCGGTTTTGCTGGCGATGTTGTACACATAGTTGCCGAGGAACTGGGTGGCAGTACCGGTGCGGCTTGCCATCAACATGCCCTCTTCTACCGTTGCAAAGGTTGCATCCAGTGTTGCCTGGTCTGCATCCAGCTTTGCCACTATTTCCGGTTCGGTTTTTTGCAGTAGCTCATCAAAATTATAGGTGCGGATGCCATCTACCAAGTGGGTGCGCAGGCGGTCGCCCTTGTTGGCAAGGCTGCAAGCATAGGTTGCAAGCTGTACCGGGGTAACCTGAGTATCCATCTGTCCAATGGCCGCCTGAATAACGTTACCTTTCTGCCAGCGCTCGTTTTTGTGGTTGGCATTAAAGTATTCTTCGGTGGAAAGGTTGCCCGCAGCTTCGCTGATTTCAAGCCCGGTTTTGGCGCCGAAGCCTAGGGTTTCCGCAACCGAGTTGAAGCTTTCAACGCCCAGCCGACGGCCGAGGTCGTAAAAATAGATATTGCAGGAATCTCGCAGTGCAGTAGCAGCATTTTCGTTGCCGTGGACATGCGTACATTTGGGCTGATAGTCAGACCAGAAGGTATACACACCGCCGCAGCGCAGCGTATAGTTGGCGTCCACTGTGCCGGTCATCAGACCGTCGGTGGCGACCGCCACTTTAAACGTAGAACCCGGACGGTAAAGCCCGTTGAATGCACGGTTGAAAAGCGGCAGTGTTTCATCACTTGCATACTGGGCATACCCGGCAGCGGTTTTGTACGTTGTGATATCGTAGCTGGGGTAAGTAGCCGCTGCAAGTACACCGCCCGTTTTTACATCAATAACAACGAGCGCGCCGCCACCCGGTCCGGGCTCACGATTTGCCTCTGCACGCTTTTGCAGCTCAACAATCTGTTTTTCGAGAATCTTCTGCGCCGCTGCCTGCAGGTTCTTATCGATGGTCAGCACCACGGTATCGCCCGGTTGTGCTTCTTCCACTACATTGGTGGAAAGAATCTGCCCGGACTTTGTGCGTTCGATGGTCATTTTGCCATCAATGCCTTTCAGCTGCTTCTCATAAGCCTTTTCGATGCCGCTTTTGCCAACCAGGTCGTTCATTTTATAGCCGGTCTGGCCTTTGTAGAGGTTTTTCCATTCCTCTGCGTCAATCTTGCCGATGCTGCCCAGAATGTGTGGCATCAGGGTCGGGTCGGGATAGCTGCGAATTGCTTCTTCCACGATATCCACGCCCGGAAGGTCGAGGTTGTGCTCTTTGATTTGGGACACGGTACGGATGGAAACATCGCTTGCGATGACAAATGGCGTAACAAGCCCGTACTCTTCATATTCCATCTGGTAACGCAGCCCTGCCAGCGCACGCTGATATTCTGCCGGCACTGTTTCCAGCTCGTAGCGTTTTACCATCTGGTCGTAAACGTTTTGGGGTGTCGCATACTGCGCAAGACCCAGCTTTTCCTTCATCTTTGCCACGGCAGATTCCCGCTCGGTATCAAATGTATACGGCGCAGTGGTAGAAAGCGGCGCCGCATCGTTCCAGCTTTCGCCATTGGCGGTAAAAATCTGTATCAGCGCAACCAATGTTTCATTGAGGGTTTCGTCCGGCAGCATTGCTTTGACAAGCCGCACATTATATGCCTGCCGGTTGGTCGCGATTGGTCGACCGTAGCGGTCGACAATCTCGCCGCGCGCTGCCGTAACAGGCAGCGTAATCAGCGTGGTGGAGGTTGCTTTGTCGTAATATTCTTCGCCGTCTACCACCTGCAGCTGAAACAGCTTAAGCGAGAAGATACCGAATACAAACGTAAGCGCCAGCAGCAGTGCAACCGCACGGTGCTTTAAGTGATCCTTCATCGGCGGTCACCGCCTTTCTTTTTTCTTGGTCTTCAATTTGCTATGCGTCCTCATAAACAAATTTGGCGTGGATGCGTTTGACCAGCCAAACATTAATAAAGGTACATGCGCCAGAGTAGATTACAGTGGGCAGCACCTGCCTGAAGTAGACGCCGGATACTGCACCGTACCCCTGCAGCCAGTACGAAAAAACAAAATCCGCACTGCCGATCAGCAGTAAGCAAAAACCGGAGAGCAGCGAGAGGTTAAGGACGGTGCGGCGCAGATACAGTGCGATGGAAACGCCCGTTAAAAAACAAAGCAGAATCATCATCACCGAAAAACTGCCGATGATGCGGCCCGCGGCAAGCTCCCAAAAAAGGCCTGCCAGCATGCCGTACAGCGCACCAATGTACTCTCCCTCATACGCCGAAATGACAACGGCCAGCGGCACTACCCAGATGGGTTTGATGCCCCAAAGCGTAAAAAGCCCCGGCGTGGTTTGCAGCACGTAGCCCAGCAGCATCAGCAGAATATAGCAGGTGTGCTTTGCCGCAACCGTGAGTTTGCGTTTGCGTGAATCCATGCCTATGCTCCTTACTGGTCAAAATCCGTAATGACCATGACCATCTTGATGCTCTCGATATCCTCAATTGGCTCGATTACCGCGTACATCGAGGTACCGCTGGTTTCGGGCAGAATTTCTTCCACTGTGCCAACGATGAGGTTTTTGGGGAACACCCCGCCAAGGCCGGTGGTGGTAATGCGGTCGCCCGGCGCTGCCAGGGTATCGCGCGCCAACAGCGTCATCGTGCATTTTTTATCGAGTGCAAGTTCTGCATCGCCGCCGATCAGCCCGTTGTCACGGGTGCGGCTGACGATAGCGCCAATCGAAACGGAGGGGTCAAGAATAGTGCTGACCTTCGCATAGTTCGGGCCAACTTCAATCACTCTGCCCACGATGCCGTTGCTGCCAATGACGCAGTCTTTCACTTTGATGCCATGGCGAGTGCCTTTATCAATGGTGAACGAATAGTATTTTTCGAGCGGGTCACGACCAATGACGTTGGCATTCACGACTTCATAGCTGGGGTTCTCTTCTAAAATGCCCCATGCTTTGCGCAGCTGCTCATTCTCCGCTTTCATCGCGTCATAGTCGGTCATCTTCGCGCGCATTTCAGAAATCTCTTTCTTCAATGCTTCGTTTTCGTCCATCACCTTATCGATAGAGATGTACTTGTTGACAAACGCCTCGCTTTTGTTGGTGATGGCGGTCGCCATTTTTTGGAACGGAACCGCGATTGCACCCAACAGCTCTTGCGGGGCCGCTGTCAGTCGCCCGTTGGCTGCGGCATAGGTCATAACGCCGGCCAGCACAACCACAAGCGCCATCAATACCTTAAATTTTACGGTATGAAAAAAATCTCTCACGCGAGGTGGTCACCTCTCTTTTCTCATGAACTTTGATTGGAAAAAGGGCAGCCGACATCAGGGAACGCAATACGTCCCCGTGTGCCGCTGCCCCTCTTGGTTTCGTTTATCAATCCGCTGATGCTGCCGGCGAGCAGCCCGGCCACGGTACCGCGTTTTTACGCTTTGCGCAAAACGTCCGAACCCACAGCCGCTCCGACCTCATCAGCACAGATGCTTTAGAGCTTCCCCTGCTGTGCAAAACGGCGGTGCTCAACCCATCCGTTTTGCATCGTACGGGTTTGCCTTAAAATTTGCGGTCAGAATCTGCCACAACCTCTGCCAGCAGGTCAATGTTGTCCAGCACCATGCCAGAGCCGAGTGCTACACAATCCAGCGGATTTTCTGCGATGTGCACATCGATGCCGGTGAATTTGTTAATCAGCTGGTCCAGACCGCGCAGCAATGCGCCGCCGCCGGTGAGGATGATGCCGTGGTCAATGATATCCGCAGCAAGCTCAGGCGGGGTGCGCTCCAGCGTCTCTTTAATTGCATCCACGACGCGCTCAAGGCTCTCAGCGAGTGCCTCGCGCACCTCTTCGCTGTGGACGATGATGTTCTTCGGCAGGCCGTCTACCAGATTGCGGCCTTTAATTTCGATGCTGGTCTCGGTCTCGAGTTTATAAGCCGAGCCAATTTCGATTTTAATCATCTCAGCGGTACGCTCACCGATGAGCAGATTGTATTTTCTCTTGATATAAGCAATGATGGCTCCATCGAACTCATCGCCGCCAACGCGCACACTGCGCGCTGCAACAATGCCGCCGAGCGAGATTACAGCGACCTCGCTGGTGCCGCCGCCGATATCCACAACCATGCTGCCGGTTGCTTCAGAAACAGGCAGGCCTGCGCCGATTGCTGCTGCCATGGGCTCTTCGATGACGAGCACCTGACGTGCACCGGCTTTCAGGCTGGCTTCACGCACAGCACGGCGCTCTACTTCCGTAACGCCGGACGGAATGCAGATGACGACGCGCGGACGCACGAACATACCGGAACCGCAAACCTTTTTGATGAAAATCTGCAGCATCGAAGCGGTGATGTCAAAGTCGGCAATAACGCCATCTTTCAGCGGGCGCACAGCAACAATGCTGCCGGGGGTACGGCCGATGACCTCTTTTGCCTCGTGGCCAACATAGCGGACGGTATCGGTTTTGGTATCCACAGCAACCACGCTGGGCTCGCGCATGATGATGCCTTTGCCTTTCATATAAACCAGAGTATTGGCGGTACCAAGGTCGATACCAATATCTTTATTAAACATTTTCATTCCTCATTCCTGTCAATTCTACAAACCATCGCCACGGGGCAGCTGCCCGCAAATGGCGCAATTACTCATTGTATAACATTCCTTATTATAACCGCTGATTCTTTATTTCTCAATATACGAGCAAAAAATTTAACAATTAAACATTTTTTACCTGCCGAAGATGCGCAGATGGCGGTATAATGCCGAAACAGGCAATCCCATAATATTAAAATAGCAGCCCAAGATGCCGGTGCAGAACTTTGCGGCTTTGCCTTGAATGCCATAACCGCCGGCTTTATCATATGGCTCATCGGTAGCAATATAGTCTTCAATCTCCTGCTCGCTTAAAGCAGCAAAACAAACCTCGCTGCTTTCTACAAAGCAATCTTCTTTGCCGTTGCTGATGAGACACACACCGGTGTGGACGAAGTGCTTTCTGCCGGACAGGCGCTGCATCATGCTGCGGGCCTCATCTTTGTCGGCGGGTTTGCCCAGCACTTCTCCGTCTAGGTCAACCACCGTATCGCAGCCAATTACAACCGCATCCGGGTGGGTGGCCGCAACAGCGGCAGCTTTGGCCTGTGCCAGCTTTTGCACCAGCTCTTTTGCCGTGGGTGCAGTAATGGCACGTTCGTCTACTTCGCTGGTAAAGACCGAAAAGTCAGAGGTAATCAGATGGAGCAGCTCCTGCCTGCGCGGGCTGCCGGATGCTAAAATCAGCATGGCTGTTTCTCCTTTGTTCTAAACGAATGAGGGGGATCATTTTTTTCATCTTCGCAAATTTACCGAATGCGGGAACGGTTGTAAAGAAAGATGGCAATGCCGACACAGAGGATCTGCGCGACCGAAACGCCCATCCAGAAACCAAAATAAAGCTTGATGATTACAAGGTCAAGACAGGCTGGCTCGTTTGCAGCAAAGCCAATGCCGCCCGAATACGAAAGCCAGGACAGCATAGGGATATTAGCGCAGAGATTTGCCAGCAGGCTGCCGAAGATGATACCTGCGAGCAGATAAAAAATAAAAATCAAATTCTTTTTCATGTACGGTTCCTTTCCCGGAGCTTTGTTTTGGCCATTCCACAGTTGCCTGCAGCCGTGGCTGCCGGTTCGTGCTGGGTGGTTTCATTGCGTCGGCAGTTTTATGCCTTTATGTAAGCCACAAAAGCTTAGCGCAAATGTTTTCACAGTGCAAAGCCTTGGGCCGCTGTGTTGCCAGTGTCGGCTCAGCGGGTGCCGGTAGAGCCAAACCCGCCTTCACCGCGCTCAGTTTCGCCAAGAGTATCGCAGGCTTCAAATGCAGCGCAGGCAACCGGCATAATGGCAAGCTGTGCAATGCGCTCGCCAGGCTGCACGGTGTAAGCTTCTGCGGAAAGATTCACCAGTCCCACCGCAATTTCTCCCCGGTAATCAGAGTCAATAACCCCGACCGCATTGGAAAGGGTGATGCCTTTTTTAATGCCAAGGCCACTGCGCGCAAATACCAGCGCAACATAATCCGGCGACGGCAGTTCAATGGCAATGCCGGTCGGGATTAACGCCCGCCCGCCGTTTGCCTCCAGCAGTACCGGAGCATCACAGGCAGCGAACAGGTCCGCGGCCGCACTGCCAGGGGTGGCGCGCATCGGCATCTGTGCAGCGGGGCGCATTTTTTTAACTTTAATCGTGGGTTGCATCGGGTTCTCCTTTTGTCGTTTTGGGCAAGCTGCCCGGTGCTGCCGCGGCGGATAACGCCGCTCGGCATGAATCTAAAATATGGCATGTCTCTGCAATACAGTAGGTTAAGACACGCCCTTATAATAAAGCCCGCGGGTAAAATTACCCTCGCAAGGCTCGTTTTGCATAAATGCCTTCAGCACCTGCTGCACCTCTTGGGCGGATTCGCGCGTAAAATAGAGGGTTGCAAAATCAGTGCCGACTTCTTGCATGCGGTCGCCGAGCCAAAGCGGCACGGGGTTATAAATCTCCCGCGCACCCGCCGGGCCGCTGCCGGAACATTCCACCGTCAGCACCATTCCTTTTCGGTCCGCAAGGCTGCCCTGCTGGTTGCAAACGGCACAATCCATTACATTGCGCATGGGGCATGCACGTACCAGCATCACCGGCATATGCCCGTAAACAATGAGTCCCAGCGGCACCTCTGCGCTAATGGCGTTTGCCTGCGCAAGGGTAAGCTCGGGGGAGAGTGTCAGCGAGACAAGCCGCTGCCCGGCGTATTCTTTGGCCGAAAGCGTGTTGGTGATGTTCAGCCCAAAACCGCCGCTGATTTCTGCTTCTGGCAGCGTTTGGCGTATCAGCCCTACACCGCAGATGCTTTGCGCTTCAAATCGGCGAAAGCCAAACCGCCATGCCGTTTCCAGCGCAGCAGCCACCATTTTGTCATCAAACAAAGCGCGGGGCAGCGCCAGCACGGTTTTGGCGCGGTATTCTTCGGGTACTTGTCCTGCTTCCCTCAGCGGGAGAGTCCATGCCGAAAGCATCGTGGCCGCTTCTGCCGTCAGCTGCCGCACAGAAGCAAACCTTGCGCGCAGCTTAGGGATTCTTGGCATCGCCCGGGTAATGGGTTCCGGTGCAATGTCCCGCACCTCTTGCGGCGTTACTGCGCTGCGTTGTTCCAGCAGGGCGGCAAGTGCATCACGACGCAGCTCGTTTACGGCAGAAAGCGAGCTGAATTTGCCCGGTAATGTTTTGCAGGTAATTTCCTCGGCAAAAAATGGGGTTCCACCCGTTTTGGCGAGGCTGCGCTGCAGTGCAGGGGTAATATCGTTTTTCGCCTCTTCATAAACCACCGGGCAGGACAGTGTCAGCGAGCGGATATCGTCGCTCACGGTCAATGCCAGGCGATCGGGCAGCATCTCCAGTGCCAGTTTGACCGGCACACTCTGCCGCTCGCGGCGGTAAAGCTCCCTCAAAGCGGGCAGGGCTGCTTTGGTCGCACTGCCGTCCTCTTCGGTGCGGTGGCCAAACATCTCGCCGGTGAGGTAGTGGTTCTCGTAAAAGCCCGCGGTAAATCCGGAACGGCTGAACGCCTTTTCCAGCATTGCACGGTCGTATGGTTCGTTCGCCAGCGCGCGGCGCGCAGAATCCACTGCCGCGGCGACGTATTCCGGCGTGCGCAGGCGACCTTCGATTTTCACGCAGGCCACGCCCATATCCCGAATCTCGGGCAGGTGGTCCATTAGCGAAAGATCTTTCAGCCCCAGCAGCGCATCGGTTTTGCCTCCCGCAGTATAGGGCAGGCGGCAAGGTCCGGCACAGGCGCCCCGGTTGCCGCTGCGCCCGCCGTAGAAGGCGCTCATATAGCACTGTCCCGAAACGCACATGCAGTGCGCGCCGTGGACGAAAATTTCGGTTTCAATGCCGCAGTGCGCGGTAATCTCGCGGATTTCGTCCGCGGTCAGCTCACGCGCAAGAATTACCCGGGAAAAGCCCTGTGCAGCAAGCGCTTTTGCGCCTGCAAGGTCGGTTACCGACATCTGGGTAGAGGCATGCAGTGCAAGACCGGGCGCAATTTGGCGCACCAGCCGAGCAACGGCAAGGTCCTGTACAATGGCTGCATCTGCACCGCTTTTGGCAACGGCCCGCACAACCCCGGCAAGGTCGGGCAGCTCGTCGTCATACAGCACGGTATTGAGCGCCACGTTTACTTTTACCCCGCGCGCATGGCAAAATGCCACGGCTTCGGGCAGCTCGTCCACCTCAAAGTTAGCCGCGGTACGGCGCGCATTAAAGCCCGTCACCCCTAAATAAACACTATTTGCGCCCGCAAATACAGCCGCCTCCATCATGGCGCGGCTGCCCGCAGGCGCAAGGATATCAACAAATTGCGGTTTCACCCAGATATTTCCTTTCTGCGTTGAGGCACGGCTAATCAGCCGTTTTTGTTTTGTAAATAGCCAATTTCACGGCGCAGGCGCTCCAGCTCGCGGCGGGCTTCTTCCGCCTCCAACTTCGCTTTTGCCGCATCTTCGAGATAATCTTTAATCTGACTGCGCATATTATCAGCAGAGGCACTGCTCTTTTCAAGTTCGTCTAAATAGCTTAAAGCGCAGAGCACCGCAGCACTTGTCACCGACGCCGAAGGCGTGGTGGCTAAAAATTCATTCATCTGTTTATCCAGCTTTTCCGCAAGAGAAAGCGTATATTCTTCAGTATCGGTGGTCGAGATCACATAATTGTTGCCGCAAATCTCGAGCCTGACTTTGCTTGCCGGCATAAGAGGTCCCTCATTTCTATTGTTTTTGACATCTTTATAGTCGGTTTTAGTATAGCACATTTATAAGATTTTGCACACTGTTTTAGGGGCAAAATCCTAAAAATTAAGGGTTTGAAAAACTACCGGTCTAAAAACACAGTTTGTTTGTATTTTGCACAAACTTTTGGGGTATCATGGTGCAAAAGCTGGAAATTTCCTACCGAAACGTTCCCGGAATAGCTGCATTTTGTTGAAAACCTTTTTAGTACTATATATAATGGAGGCGGTGGAAACGTTTTCAGTTCCCCCCGTTTTCTGCATATTACCCACAAACAATAGTTTAGTTGAGGAGTGAATAGATTGAGCAAGAAAAACTACAACGCAAAAGAATTCGACCAGCTGTTACGCGACTGTCTGTACCACGAATTCTCTACCGATGTCCTCTCTGCGACACCGGACCAGCTGTACCGTGCCCTCGCGCTCGTCACCCGGCGTATTCTCTCGGAAAAACGCAAACATTTTATGGCCGAAACCTACGGCGAAAACGGCAAGCAGGTGTATTACCTGTGCATGGAGTTCTTGATGGGCCGCTCGCTGAAGACCAACCTTTTTAATCTGGGGCTGAACGAAGTTGCAGAACAGGTGGTCGAAAGCTACAATTTTAAGCTTGCCAACCTTTATGAGCTGGAGCCTGATGCCGGCCTTGGCAACGGTGGCCTTGGTCGCCTTGCAGCCTGCTATTTGGACGGCCTTGCAACCTGTGATTTGCCCGGTATGGGCTATTCCATTCTCTACGAATATGGCATTTTCCGCCAGAAAATCGTAGACGGCTGGCAGCAGGAGATGGTGGATAACTGGCTGCCTGGCGGCGGCATCTGGCTGAAAAGCCACCCAGACCAGGCGGTCGAAATCCGTTTTGACGGTGAGATCAAAGAGGTGTGGGATGGTAACTACCACCATATCGAGCATAAAAATTACAACTCGGTACTGGCCATCCCGTACGATATGTATGTTTCCGGTTATGGTTCTGAGGGCGTTTCTCAGCTTCGTCTGTGGAGCGCGAAAGCACCCGGCATTGATATGACCGCTTTTAACAATGGCGACTACACCAGTGCACTGCGTCAGGGCGGCACCGCCGAGCTGATTAGTAAGGTGCTCTACCCCAACGACAACCACGTAGAAGGCAAAATTCTGCGCCTGCGCCAGCAGTACTTCTTATCCTCGGCCTCAATCAACGATTTGGTGCGCCGTCATCTGGCACAGTACGGCACCCTCGACAACCTACCCGACAAAGTGGCCATCCACATCAACGATACGCACCCGACGCTCGCAATCCCGGAGCTGATGCGCATGC
Organism: Pygmaiobacter massiliensis; assembly: GCF_900199435.1. Classification (GTDB taxonomy): domain Bacteria; phylum Bacillota; class Clostridia; order Oscillospirales; family Ruminococcaceae; genus Pygmaiobacter; species Pygmaiobacter massiliensis. The sequence continues at coordinate 232,143 of NZ_OAML01000003.1, read as the reverse complement.
TGCTGGATGAGTGCGGCTACACCTGGGAAAAGGCTTACGACATTGTGCACCGCACCTTTGCCTACACCAACCACACGGTCATGAGCGAAGCGCTGGAAAAATGGAACCTCGACATCTTCCGCACGACTTTGCCGCGCATTTATGAGATTGTAAAAGAACTGGATCGCCGCGCCCGTGAGGAGCTGTTCCGCGCGTTTCCCGGCGACACCGGCAAGGTCGATTATATGGCAATGATTGGCGACAACCAGGTACGCATGGCGAATATCTGCGCTTACGTCTGCCACTCGATTAACGGTGTTTCCAAGCTGCACAGCGAAATCATTAAGGACAGCGTTTTCCACGATTACTTCCTTTACAAACCGCAGGCCTTTAAAAACGTAACCAACGGCATCGCTTACCGCCGCTGGCTGTTGCAATCAAACCCCGGCCTGACTGCGCTAGCCGAAGAAGCAATTGGCGACGGTTTTAAATATGATGCTTCCGAACTAAAAAAGCTTTCTGCTTTCAGCAATGATAAAGCCTTCCTTGAAAAGCTGACCGCCGTGAAGCACCAGAACAAAGAAGCATTTGCCGAGTATGTAGAGAAAACCTCCGGCATTGTGCTGAACACCAATTCTATTTTCGATGTACAGGTAAAACGTCTGCACGAGTACAAGCGCCAGCATCTGAACGCGCTCAACATTGCAGCGGAGTACCTCTACCTTAAAAACAATCCCAATGCCGACTTTGTGCCCAAAACGTATCTGTTTGGTGCGAAGGCTGCCCCCGGCTATTATATGGCAAAACAGATTATCCGCTTGATTTGCACCCTCGGCAAAGTAATTGACGAAGACCCCACCGTGCGCGAGAAGCTTCAAGTGGTCTATTTGCAGGATTACTCTGTTACGATGAGTGAGCACTTGATGCCCGCAAGTGAAATCAGTGAGCAGATCAGCCTTGCTGGCACCGAGGCTTCCGGCACCGGCAACATGAAATTCATGCTCAACGGCGCGCCTACCCTTGGCACTCTCGACGGCGCAAACGTTGAAATCTGCGAGGCCGCCGGTGAAGAGAATTTCTTCCGTTTCGGCATGCTGACCGAGCAGGTCAACCAGCTCAAGCAGTTCGGCTACCTGCCCAGCTCCTTTATTGCAGATGACGAAGTCGCAAAAGAAGTACTCAGCTTTTTGGAGCATGGCCTTGATGGCAAAAACTTCTCCGAAATTGTCACCAACCTTGAGACACAGGACCCCTATATGGTGATGGCGGACTTTAAAGACTATCGCCGTGTTCAGGCCGAAGTCTCCAAAGCGTACCTCGACAAAGAGCGCTTTGCTCGCATGAGCCTTGCAAACATTGCAAACAGTGGCATCTTCTCGGCCGACCGCGCCGTTATGGACTACGCCCGCGACATCTGGCATATGCGCCCCATCAAATAAATTTTGTCCATCTCTTCAAGCGGGACGGTTCACCTCTGCTGAGCAGTGGTGCGCCGCCCCGTTTGGCGCAGTTGGGCTGGCATTTCACTATTTCTTCTTTTTCCCAGGTTTTCCTTACGGTTTACGGTGTTTTTTGCAGTTTGCACACTACTTTTATCAAAGGCAGTAAATTCTCCGGTCCGGCGCGTTGTGTGTTACGGGAGTTTTAAACTATCTTTGCGAAGCTGCGCTTGGGCTTTTGCTCGTAGTCTACCGTGCACCGTTCTTCAGTTTGCCGCCATTTTTTTGATTTGCAGGTGATGCTATGTCTTTTTATAACAGCTACCTTCCCCAGTTTAAAACGCCTTTCGGCGCCGTAAAAAGCGGTGAAGAAATGGTGTTCCAGCTTCGCATTCCCAAAAATATCGGCTGCACAGAGCCGCGCCTTTGCATTGCAAAGGCCGGTGAACAGCCGCAACATCTCCCCTTTGCTCGCAACGGAGAAACGGAAACGGACGCGCTGTTTTTGCTGCGCCGCCCCGCCCCGGCACCGGGAACCTATTTTTATTACTTTGACCTCTGGGTGAATTTCACCAAAATTTTTCGGGACGAGAACAACGAAGGAGTTCTCGGTTGGGAAGACGGAGCAAAATGGCAGCTTACCGTATATGACCCCGCCTTTACTACGCCTGCGCCGATGCGTGGCGGCGTGATGTATCAGATTTTCCCGGACCGTTTCGCCGAGGGACACAAAAACAAACTAATGCCGTTTGCCGACCGCTTTGCCCGTCCGGACAAGAATGGCGAGCCGTTCTTTTGGCCCAACGAGCAAAAAGACGGTTTGCTGAACATGGATTATTATGGCGGCGATTTTCTCGGCATCCAGCAAAAATTGCCCTATCTTGCAGAGCTTGGGGTTACCTGCATTTACCTCAATCCTATTTTTGAAGCGCACTCGAACCACCGCTACAATACCGCCGATTATCTTAAGCCGGATCCGCTGCTGGGCACTATAGAAGAATTTGAGCAGCTTTGCGCCGCGGCAAAAGCAAAGAACATCTCTATTATTCTGGATGGTGTCTTCAGCCACACCGGTTCGGACAGCGTATATTTTGACCGTGAGGGCCGCTACGGCTCTGACGGTGCTTATCACAACCCACTCAGCCGGTATCGCAGCTGGTATGATTTTAGCCCAAAATATCCTTCCGGTTACCGCTGTTGGTGGGGCTTTGAAACTCTGCCTGAAGTCAACGAGCGCGATTTGAGCTATCGCCGGTTTATTTGTGGCGAGGGTGGTGTGATTGACTATTGGCTAAAACATGGCGCCTCCGGTTTTCGACTGGACGTCGCCGACGAACTGCCGGATGATTTTATCGAAGAGATTCGGCGCACCATAAAGCGCCACGGCGAGGATAAACTGCTGCTGGGCGAAGTATGGGAGGATGCCACCAACAAAGAAAGCTATGGCCTTCATCGTACTTATTTGCTCGGCCGCGGCCTCGATACGGTAATGAATTATCCGTTTAAAGATGCGGTGCTGCGATTTTTGCGCAGCGGCAATGCGGGGGTATTACAGCGGGAGGTACTCTCTATTGTAGAGCACTACCCCAAGCCCGCCATGGATGTTGCCATGAACTTTATCTCTACGCATGATACCGTGCGCGCTGTAACGGCCCTTGCGGGCGAAGACTGCGCCGATCACGACCGTTATTGGCAGAGCGGGCGCATGCTCTCGGCCGGGGCACTTGCCTGGGGTAAAAAAATGATGGCACTTGCCTACTGCCTTATTTTCACTTTGCCGGGCGTGCCCTGCGTTTATTACGGTGACGAAATTGCAATGCAGGGCTACCGCGACCCTTTTAATCGTGCCTTTTTCAACTGGGACAGCCGAGACGAAAGCCTGCGCAATGTCATCCGCCGGCTTTCGGCACTGCGGCGCAGCTGCCCTGCGCTGGCAGATGGCACATTGCTGTTCCATGAAGCAGCCGGTGATGTGCTGTGTTATGAACGCCGCAGTGGCAGCAGCCGGGTGCTGGTGCTGGTCAATCGCTCACAGCGGCCTGTTACCCGTTCGATCGGTGGCATTTTAATTTCTGCCGGGCCTCAAAACTTTGCGTTTGAAGTAAAAAATCAAACCGACAACCCGGACTAGATTTAAAGTTGTCTGTTTACCTAGAGTGAGGAGATTTCGCGTATTCGCCTTTTTTGAGGATTTTTGCCCGAAAACAGCAAATTTTGAGCTTTGCGTTTTGTTCTGGGGTATTGTATCATAAGCTTAGTACAAAACAGAGTATCTGTACAGAAAATTACCGCCTGCTTTATGCTGCGTGGTGCAGCCCTACACAGAGGCACTGTTTATAACTGCTTTGCCGGGTTCGGCTTCGCGCGGCAAAGCGAAGAAGGGTTTATACCTTATTTAACGCCGACGCGAAGCGGCAGAATGGAGTTTCACAATGCAATTTTACCTCTCGATTCTGTGGGTCGTACTGATTGTGGTGTTTGCCGTAGTTGAGGTATCCACCGCCCAGCTGGTTTCCATCTGGTTCGTCGGCGGCAGCGTAGCGGCTTTGCTGCTCTCTTTCTTCAACAGCAGCCTCACGCTTCAAATCGTGGCATTTGTGGTGGTCAGCAGTGTGCTGCTTCTCTTTACCCGTCCGGTGCTGGCAAAAAAAGTCAGTCCTAAGCGCACCCCCACCAATGCGGATATGGTGATTGGCAAGGAGGCCACCGTGCTTTCTGCCATCTCTTCCACAGAGCATGGCCGCGTTAATGTGGCGGGCCAAACCTGGGCTGCACGCTGCGATGAGCCTGTCGCAGCCGGTACTGTGTGCCGTGTAGTCGCACTCGAAGGCGTCACCCTCACCATCGTACCTATTAAAGAGGAGGAAGTAGCATGGAATTAATTATTTTTCTGATTTTTGTAGTGCTGGTGCTTTTGCTTTTGGTTACCAACATTTGTGTGGTACCTCAGGCAACAGCATACGTTGTAGAGCGCCTTGGCATCTATCACGACACATGGAACGCCGGCCTTCACTTCAAAATTCCGTTTTTGGAGAGAGTTGCCAAAAAAGTCAGCCTGAAAGAGCAGGTTGTCGATTTTAAACCGCAGCCGGTAATTACCCGCGACAACGTCACTATGCAGATTGACACCGTTGTTTTCTTCCAGGTTACCGATTCGAAGCTGTATACTTACGGCGTCGAGCGTCCGCTTTCTGCCATTGAAAACCTTTCTGCAACCACCCTGCGTAACATCATTGGCGATATGGAGCTGGACCACACCCTTACCAGCCGCGACGTTATCAATACCAAAATCACCACCACACTGGACGAAGCTACCGATAAATGGGGCATCAAAGTCAACCGTGTTGAGGTGAAAAACATCATTCCGCCGCCGGAAATTCAGGACGCAATGGAGAAACAGATGAAAGCGGAGCGTCTGCGTCGTGAAAGCATTCTGCGTGCAGAAGGCGAAAAACGCAGCGCCGTGCTGGTAGCAGAAGGCGAAAAAGAAAGTGCCATCTTGCGTGCTGACGCTGTGCGCGAGCAGCGCATCCGTGAGGCACAGGGCGAGGCACAGGCGATGATGACCGTGCAGCAGGCACTTGCCGATTCCATTAAGCTGCTGAACGAAGCAGCCCCGAACGATAAGGTGCTGACCCTGAAAAGCCTGGAAGCGCTTGCAAAAGTCGCAGACGGCAAAGCAACCAAAATCATCATCCCCAGCGAGCTGCAAAACCTTGGCAGCCTGGTAACCAGCATCAAAGAAATCGCAACCGATCCGAAACCGGAACAATAACGCAGATATTTGCCCCTTGGGCAAGCACTGCAACCCGTTTTATCTGGCAGCGGCAGAATTTTCTGCCGCTGCTTTTGTTTTGCACCCGCTTGCTTGCAGCGTTTGCAGGCAAATGCTATACTGGCAGAAAAGCTGTAGCAAAGCAGCGCCCGGTGCTTACTTTTTTCAGCCCGCAACCCGGGTATTTTTAAGAAATGAGGTGTGCTGATATGAACGAGCAGGAACGTAAACTTTCGGTGCTGGCAGAGATTGCGAAGATTTTAAACGATGCCGGGGTCACGTGGGCAGTAGGCGGTTCGCTGCTGCTCTATCTGCACCAAAAGACGATCACCTTTCACGATATCGATATTATGGTTTGCGAAAAAGACGCAGAAAAGCTAAAAAAGGCTTTGCTTGCTATCGGCACGCTGGCACCACCAAACACGAACGCACAATATAAAACCCGCTGCTTTTATGAATTTACGATTCGCGGTGTCGAAGTAGATGTGATTGCTGGTTTTGTTATTATGCATGACGGGCAGGCGCATAACTGCCCGTTTGGCCCAGCGCAAATTGCGGAATATCGAATCGTGGATGGGGCGCGTGTTCCTCTGCAATACCTTGCAGATTGGAAGCGCTATTACACCCTGATGGGCCGCACCGAAAAAGTAAAAATGATAGAAAGCTAAGGGCTCTTAAAAGGAAAACACAACCACCTTACGGGACGAAATCACCAGATAAATGCATAAACAAAAAAGAAAGGCCGCCGCTATCACTTTCGCGTAGCGGCGGCGCAGAACAGCTTCCTGTTACAAATATTGAGTCAAATCGCCCATCAGCTGCTGCTCCAGATCGATTAACTCTCCGGAGATGTTCTTGGCCTGACTGGAAGCACCCTCATATTTGTTGAGGTACTCATTTACCGATTTAATACCCATATTGCAGCCATCGGTAAGAATGCTGGCAATCTCTTTGTCGTTGGGGTGCATAATCAGTTTGGCACCGATGCTGACATCACTCATCACCTTGGCCATCAGCGGCGGGTCTTCTTCTCGTGCGCCTTCCGCTTCAATCAGGTCATGCAGCTTATTGCCAAGCTCGGAATGGTGCGCTTTGTTGTCGCGCAGCAAATCACGCATTTTGGCACTGTCTACCATCGGCAGCACCTCATCAAGGGCGTTTACTGCCATTTTAGAACCAGAATTGCATTGTTTCAGCAGTTCTACAGTATCGCTACTATTCATAGTTTCACCTCATTTATTTCAGTCCTGTGGCTTACACTATGGATAGTATTTCGCAAAAACAGGCAGCTATGCGCAGGCTTAGCCTTCCTTGATGAGCCCTTGGCGATAAGCGGCAAGCAGCAATTTCAAATCTGCAATCTGCGTTTTCAGCTTGCGGCCCTCATCGGTATCGCCTACCAGCAAACGCATCTGCACCGTTTCAAAAATATCGACGGTAGAAACAATGTCACGGTTTTCGGTAATTGCTTTTTGTGTGGTTTCAAACGGCTCATGTGCACGCAGCGAAAGCCCATGGCTATTGAAGACAAGAGTATAGCCGGCAATGCCGGTTTTTTCGTGGTACGCACGGCAAAACCCGCCGTCAATTACGATAATCTTGCCGTTTGCTTTGACCGGGTGCTCACCGTTGGCCGCCCGCACCGGCACATGTCCATTGATGATATGGCCCTCTTCCGGGTCGCGCACCTCAAACTCTTTTAAAATGGCATTGGCGGTGGCTTCATCGTTCATAAAGTGGTAGTACGGATCTTTTTTCTCTTCGTATACTGCGGGGTTATTTACAAACAGCCGCTCAAAGGTGGTCATGCGGTCACGCCCAAACAAGGGGGAAGACCGCCCGCACCATAAGTACCAGAGAAAATCGCCGCCGCTTTGGCGTTCGGGGCTGCCTTCGGGGGCAAAGTAACCGCGTCGGGCGCGTGCTTCGCAGTAATCCATCAGCGCACGCCCGCTGTAATTTCGGCCCTCAAATTCCATAACTGCAAAGGTACCCTGTTCGGTCATCGGCACTGCGCCATGGAACATCAAGTTGCCGTTTTCGATGCGGTAGATGCTGCCTTTGGCATACAAAAAGCGGATATGTCTGCCCAGTCGCTCGCTTTCGGAGAAGCTTTGGCAAAGTTTTTCCATCACCTGCCGCTCTTCTGCTGTAAGCACAGCACGTGCGCGCGGATCTACGGTGGGTAAGTACGCATCGGCAAGCGGATAAGTTTTGCCCTCGAGCTCGATGGTACCGGTGGAGAAATCAATAAATTTAATCAGAGCCCGGTCACCCATATGAAACTCCGGATTGCGTAAAATGACCTGATACTCAAGCTTTGCAAGAATTACAGCAATGGCTTTGTGCATTCGGGCTGTGCGCAGCAGACCCTCGCGCTCATAAGGCAGAGCCGGACGTCCAAGTTTGGGCAAAAAGCGCGAAACGTCGGAGTTTCCGTAAATCTTCTCTGCAAAGATGGCCAGCGGGCGCAGGTTAATGCCATAGCTGTCTTCCAGCGCCTCGAGGTTGTTGTAGGCGAGGGTCGTATTGATTACCGTTGCAATGCAGACGGGGCTGCCGGCTGCTGCACCCATCCACGCCACATCGTGGTTGCCCCACTGGATATCAACCGAATGGTGCACCATCAATTTGTCGATGATAATATCGGGGCGGGGGCCGCGATCGAATAAATCGCCGACGATATGTAGTTTAAAGACTGCAAGCCGTTTGATCAGACCACACAGCGCAATGATAAACGCATCCGCACGGCCGATATCGATAATTGAGGAAAGGATACGCCCATAGTAAAACTCTTTGTCATGGTCCTCAAAATGGGCGTGGAGCAACTCGTCGATAATATACTCAAAACCTTCCGGCAAGCGTTTACGCACAAAGCTGCGGGTATGCTTGGACGAAACCACGCGGCAGACGTCAATGAGCCGATAAAGCGTTTGCAGGTAAAATGCCGAAAGGTCACTTTGCCGCTGTTTCATCTGGGGCAACTTTTTTTCGGGATAATAAATCAGCGTTGCAAACTCTGCGCGCTGTGCTTCAGACACGCTGTCGCCCAACACTCGGTCTACCTTGTTGCGGATAACCCCCGACGCGTTATTAAGAATATGAGTGAATGCCTCGTATTCTCCGTGCAGGTCACTCATAAAATGTTCTGTTGGTTTTGGCAGCTTTAAAATTGCCTCCAGGTTGATAATCTCACTGGATGCTTTTGCCACTGTCGGATATTCCCGCGCAAGCAGCGTGAGAAACTTCAGATTACTTTGCACCATTTCAGTTTCAGTTGGCACAAGCCCACCGCCTTTTCTCTTTTTGTTTTCTCTATCGGTTGTTTTTTGCTTTGTCTTATTATATCATAGTTATGGACAAAAAGAACGCCACTTCGTGTAGTTTTCTGTTTTATCCAAATACCTTATTGCAACATTGTAAATATAGAGTAAAATAGTAAAATAATGGTTATTTAAGGATGCGTTTTTACGCTTGATTCAGCTTTTATTGCCGCAGCTGCGGCAGAACGGGAGGCCGCTCGGCATGAAAAAAGTTTATAACAAAGATTCCGCCATTTCCTTTCTTTTAATTACTTTCAGCACTTTGCTCACTGCGGTGGGTATCTATTTTTTCAAATTTCCCAACCACTTTTCGTTCGGTGGCGTTTCCAGCCTGGCAATTGTGCTGGCAACAGTGATGCCTGTTTCGGCAGCTACGCTTAACTTTGTCATTAGCATGATCCTGCTTGTGGTTGGCTTTTTTGTCCTGGGCAAGGGATTCGGTGTAAAAACAGCCTACGCCAGCATTTTGCTTTCGGTTTCCATCTCGGTTTTGCAGGAGCTGATTCCGCTGAATGCCCCACTGACTGACCAACCCATGTTGGAACTTTGCTTTGCCATTGCGCTGCCCAGCATCGGCTCGGCCATTCTTTTCACGCAGGAGGCTTCCAGCGGCGGCACCGACGTCATCGCGATGATTCTTAAAAAGTACACCAAAATCAGCAATATTGGCACCGCGCTGCTTTTGACCGACTGTGCCATTGCAGTTTCGGCATTTTTCCTGTTCGATATCAAAACCGGTCTGTTTGCACTGCTTGGCCTGTGCGTCAAAGGACTTGTTATCGACAACGCAATCGAAAGTATCAATCTGTGCAAGTATTTTTCGATTGTCTGCAACAATCCGGCACCCATCTGCGATTATATTTTCAACCATCTGCACCGCGGTGCTTCGGTCTGCAAGGCAGAGGGTGCGTACACCCACGAAGAAAAATATATTATTTTTACCGCGCTGCGCCGCCAACAGGCAATTGAGCTGCGCAAATTTATCCGTACTGTAGAACCGAATGCTTTTATTACTGTTACAAACACCAGCGAAATCATCGGCAATGGCTTTATGAAGTAGACCACTACCCCGGTCTTTTTTGAAAACATCAGGAGATATTGCGAATGCACAATTTTAAATTCAACTCGGCTCGCGCACTCGCGCGCATCACGGTACTGCTTGAAAATCTGCTTGCCTGGTGTGTGCTCATCACCCTGCTCATCTACGGTGCCAATCTGCTTTACAAATACATCACCCACCCCGCGCTGCTCTGGTCAGACGAGGGGCTGCGCTCACTGCTGGCAGATGCCCTTTTGGTGGCGATGGGGGCGGAGTTTGTACGCACTTTTTTGCAGCACACCCCGCAGACCATCATCGAAATTTTATCCTTCGCGATTGCCCGGCATATTGTGCTGGATCCTGGCAGCATGTTAGAAGTGCTGGCTGGTTCCGGTGCCGTTTTTATTTTAATGCTCGGCTATTTTTTCATCAACCGCCAGCGCGCGGTACAGCAAGCGGCAGCCACCGGTCCTGCCGCCATGCCCCCGCCCCCGGCAGAACTTTAGAATTACAGTTTGGTTTACAAAAAAAGAGTACCGTCATAAAGCGGTACTCTTTTTTAATGTGAGCAGATAGCAGGGCAATGCCCTTGCTTATTCTGCCATTTCTCTTTCCAGCAGCTGCGCCTCTGCACGGCGCTCGCCAATAATGCCCACAACTTTTTTCATCAGTGGGATATAGGTCGCAATAAATACAGCCCCAGCACAAAGGGCAGCGCCTTTGTGCTTTTCTTTCGGCAGCGAAATGCCAATCAGCACACCGAGGGCCGCCAGGCAGAATTTGAGCAATGCAATATCACGCCAGTCCGCACGGGCCAAATAATCATCTGCGAGTTCAAAAAGAGAGTGGATACGGCAAGCCATAGCATTTCCTCCTTTGTACGGCACAAGGCCGCTTTTTCAGTATAGCGTCGCACAATTTCGTCTGCGGAAGTGCTAACAGATTTTCAGCTACTTGCCGGGCTGCTTGCTCTTTTCCCCATGCACCGAAAGCATTGTAACACAGCGCCAGCTTCTAGATGCTGACGCTTGGCTTTTGACTGCCGGTAGAATTTGCGACGCTTTGTTAGCTTTATTGTAGCAGAAAAGCTTCCTCCGTGTTCGCCAAAATTCTACTGTTTGTTTTGTGCAGTTTCACTCTGCCAGCATTTTCAGCTCTGCGTCTTGGCATAAAGAGAAAACCCAAAAGTTTTCATCAATTTTTTGATTTCACCAAGGTTTTGCTGATATTTTGCGCACAATAGCGCTTCTGACAGCTCTTCACCACACCGCACTCTTGGCCCGCACTATGGTTTTCTTGCTTAGCGGATGTTAAGAAACGTTGCTAGGCAAGAAACGCACAGACAGCATCATGCAAAAACTGTGCAGCGCCGGGGGCTGCTTTTTCGTAAAATGCGGTAAAGCGCTCATCCAGCAAATACATTTGCACCAGCCCTCTGTGTGCCTCTTTGGTATATTTCGGCCAGGTGAAGCTAAGCCACTCTTTGTGCAGCTGGGCAATTTCGCGTCCCTCTTCTCCGGCGGGGTCTTTTTTCGCTTTTACGGCATCCGCCAGCTTTTCAAGAATCTCATTGCCTACCTGCTCGAATCGATCGTACTCTTGCTGGGTTAAGTTCATCATTTTTTTGTTGCTTTCCTTAATGGTTTCTTCCCCATATTTCTGGCGCAGCTCGTCGCCATAGGCTTGCTCATTTTTCTGCACCAGATTGGCTTTAAAGCCTTCAAATTTTTCTTTATCAGACATGGTTTTATCTCCCTCCAATGTTTGTATGGTGTTGTTTAGGTTGCACAGCAGCGCTTGGGTTTGGCGCAGCCGCTCAGTAAGTGCGGTTTTGTGCGCTCGCAGCGCGCAAAGCCTATCATAATCGGGGGCAGTCAACAGCCGGCTAATCTCTGCCAGCTCAAAACCCAGTGCCCGGTAAAAAAGAATTTGCTGTAGTTGGTCCACCTCGGCGGTGCCGTACTTGCGGTAGCCGCTTGCCTGCCCACGCGCCGGGCAGAGCAGCCCGATATTGTCATAATAGCGAAGGGTCCGCGCGCTGACCCCCGCCAGCTCTGCGAGCTGCTGTACAGTGTATTCCATCTGCTGTGGTCCTTTCTTACCTTGCCGCATTGGGGCGGCGTTTTTACCGATGGCTTTAGTATAAGCCTTGACGCAACGTCAAGGTCAAGTGTTTTTTATAAAAATTTTACAATACCCTTCCGGTTCGTTCATTGACGCGCCCTTCAGGATAAGGTATAGTAAATGTTACTTATTACTATAATAAAAACAAAGCCGTCGTAATACGGCAAAAGGGAGCGGCATTCGTGCAATTTGATAAAAAAACAGTAAAAACAATCTTGGGCATTCTGTGTGGGGCAATTTTGTTTGCCTGGTGCCTTGTAAATAACCAGGTCTTTTTCGGGCTACTGCATTCGCTGGTCCGTCTGCTTTCGCCATTTCTTATCGGCCTTGCCATTGCGTTTGTGCTTAATGTGCCAACACGGGCAATTGAGGGCTGGCTGTTTCGCGGCACAAGGTGGAAGCAGCGCCCCGCCATTCCTCGCATCCTGAGCTTAGTGCTTGCAATTCTGTTTGTCTTGCTGATCTTTGTACTCGTGATTTTTATTGTGGTGCCTGAGGTGGCTTCTACCTTCCGTCTTATCGGCGAAGGCTTCCCCTCTTTTTTAGCCAGACTGCAAGTTTGGGCGGATCAGCTGATTGTTAGCTTCCCCACGCTGGGTGAATATCTTTCAGATTTTGCCAGTGGCAGCTGGGAAAAGATGCTGACCAGTATAAAGACCTTCATTACCAGCGGTGCCGCCGGCAACCTGCTCGGTTCCACTGTTAATATTGCCAGCTCTGTGGTAGGCGGTGTTTTCAATTTCTTTATCGGGTTCATTTTTGCGGTTTATATTTTGCTGCAAAAAGAAAAACTTGCAGTACAGGGCAAGAAGCTTTTCTATGCATGGATGGGCGTTCGCCACACCGACCGTGCGCTTTATATCTTAGCGCTTTCCAATAAAGTGTTTTCAAACTTCCTCACCGGCCAGTGCCTAGAGGCGGTTATTCTGGGCGCTATGTTCTTTGTCAGCATGACGATTCTGCGCTTCCCCTACGCGATGCTCGTGGCGGTGCTTATCTCGGTGACCGCGTTGATTCCAATTTTCGGTGCTTTTATCGGCTGCTTTGTTGGTGGTTTTCTCATGATGGTGCAAAACCCGATGCAAGCCGTTTGGTTTGTGGTTCTGTTTTTGGTCTTACAGCAGATTGAAGGCAACCTGATTTATCCGAAAGTGGTAGGCAGTTCGATTGGTCTGCCCGCGATGTGGGTTATGGTGGCTGTTACCGTAGGCGGCAGCACTTTAGGCATCCTCGGTATGCTGTTAATGGTGCCGATTGCTTCGGTAATTTATGCCCTGCTGCGGGAGAACACTGACCGCAAACTGGCAGAGCGAGCAATACCGAAAGAGAAATATCTGCCGAAAGCACAGGCTCCGGCCGGCAAACCAGCTGCAAAAAAGAAATAACATTTTAATTTTATAAAAAACAAACGCACAGCAGAAAACCTCTGCTGTGCGCTTTTTTTATTTTATGCCTGTTCGATGATTTGTTTTGCAAAGTTAGTACCAAACTGCTGTGCCGCCGCAGACTCTTCTTCACTGGGGCGGAACCGAACCCTGAAGCCTTCAGTTACCTTGCATTTTAAGTGGCAAAGCCGATCAGTTAAGGTCGGCACTGCCTCGCCGCTCCAGCCGTAGCTGCCAAATGCGGCGGCGTATTTGCCCTTCATCATCGGGGGATGCAGGTGCAGGGTCAGCCCGAACACCGGCTCCACGGGGTCGCCCAACAGCGTCGGCGAGCCGAGCAAAAAGCCGTCTGCTTCCACAATCCGCTGTGCCACGGTTTCTGCATCGCTTTTTTCCATATCATAAAGTTCTACTTCCACTTCAGGGAAGCTGCGTAGCCCTTCACAGATGCGGGTCGCAAGCTCTTTGGTATAGCCATAAGCACTGGCGTAGGCCACCACTACCTGCTTTTTATTGCGGGATTCCGGCGTTACCCAGGCGCGGTACTGTTCCACCAGCTCAGAAATCCCGGTGTCGTGTACCGGGCCGTGGCCAGTGAGGATCCAGCGCAGCGACAGCGGAGAGATGCGGTCCAGCGCTGTCTGCAAAAACGGGCGCTTGAACGGTCCAAGAATATTATCAAAATAATATTTAAGTGCTTTCTGGTAATCGGCCTCGTCTGGAACGGTACTGCGCAGAATGCCTTCGCAGCAATAGTGGGCACCAAAGCTGTCGCAGGTAACCAACGCTTCCAGCTCTTCAATATAGGTATACATTGTATCCGGCCAGTGCAGATTAGGCAGCACATAAAATTGCAGCGTTTTGTTGCCAATTTCAATCACTTCGCCGTCTTTTACCGCATGGCTCCGGAAATCGCGGTTCAGAATCAGCTTTAAAAAGCCGATAGCACCCACTGTTCCAATAACCTCAATATTCGGGTTGACATCCAGCAAACTGGCTAGGCTGCCGACATGATCCGGCTCGGTATGGCTTACGACGATGGCGTCGATTTTAGCAGGGTCAGTAAGGGTGCGCAGCTCGCTTAAATACTCCCCACAAAAACATTCTTTGGCGGTTTCAAACAGCACTGTTTTATCCCCTGCACGCAGCAGGTAAGAGTTGTAGGTGGTACCGAACTCGGTGTGCATTACAATATCGAAGGTGCGCAGGCCGGGGTCTGCTACACCACAATAGTAAAGGTCCGGGGTGAGTTCCAGCGTTTTCATAAAAGGCCTCCTTTTTTATTACTGCATCCCAATCTTTAAAACTATACTTATCAAGTGTAATTAATATTATATGCCTCGTCATTATTTTGTCAATGTTTTCCGCTCCGGATTTTATAAAATTTATGTTATGTTTGCGCAGCATCCATTTGTTCTAGTAATTTCATCTGCCGCAGCGTGCTGATGCCGAGCGGAACAGCGATGATAAACGAGCCAACATCTGCGCAAAGCTGGCTGATTTGCAGCCCCGGTAGACCAAACGCAGCCGAGAGCAAAAACAGTGCTGGTAAAAAGCAAAGCCCTTGCCGCGCCAATGCCACAATAGAAGCAGAGAACGATTTGCCGATGGTTTGCAGCATCATGTTGCAAAGTACAACCCAGCTCCAAAGTGGCAGACCAAGGCATTGATAGCGCAGCACCACCGTGCCAATCTCAAGTACGGCGGCATCCCCTTTACGGAACACGGCTACCACCTGCGGCGCAAAGGCATAGCCCAGCACCGAAACCGCAATCAAAAATACCAGTGCCACTTTTACGCAAAACCAGAAAGCTTCGCGTACCCTAGAGTAAAGTTTTGCCCCATAATTGAAGCCGCATACAGGCTGAAAGCCCTGGCCAAACCCAATAAGTGCCGAAGAGGCAAACTGCGCCACCCGATTGACGATGGAAAAGGCGGCGATGGCAGCATCACCATACCCGCCGGCGATAAAGTTAAGGCAGATGGTGGCAACACTTGCGATGCTTTGGCGGCAAAAGGACGGGAACCCACCTTTTAGTATTTGTGTAAAATACGCAGCAGTGGGGGTAAAGTTGCCCAGTTTGATGCGCAGGTTACCGCCCCGCTTGCAGCCCACCCATAGCAGGCAAAAACTTACGAACTGGCTGAGAATTGTTGCAAGTGCGGCACCGCCAATGCCCATATCCAGCACAAAAATAAACAGCGGATCCAGCGCAATATTCAGCACTGCGCCCGAGGCAATGCCTATCATAGCGTAGAAGGCACTACCCTGAAAACGAAGCTGATTGTTAAGCACCAGCGATGCTGTCATATACGGCGCACCAAGCAAAATAAAGCCTGCGTACTGCTTGGCATATGGCAAAATGGTTTCGGTTGCTCCAAGCAGCCGGGTCAGCGGCTCTAAAAACAGCAGACCGACCACGGCCAAAACGCCGCCCGCAATTAATGCCGAAAAGAACCCGGTTGCTGCCATTTTTTCAGCATCTTCAAATTCCTGGCTGCCCAGCTTGCGCGAAATATAATTGCCGCTGCCATGCCCAAAGGTAAAACCGAGTGCCTGGATAATCGCCATCAGCGAGAACACGACACCTACGGCGGCAGTGGCGCTGGTGTTTATTTTGCCCACAAAAAAAGTATCTGCCATATTGTAAAAAGAGGTAATCAGCATGCTGATAATCGTCGGGCCCGAAAGCTCACATACCAGTCGCGGCACCGGCGTTTGCGTCATATGCTGAAACTTTTCGTTCTGCTGTTCTTCCAAAAAAATCTCCCCACTTTCGGCACTTTACCTTCCAATTTTTTCGCAGCGCCTATTTTATTTCTTTCATCTCCTTATTTTACCACTTTATCACATAATGCATAACAGTTTTTTACTAGGAGGTACCTCTGCAAAAAACTGTAACCCCAAGGGTAGCCTAATTACCTTAGTTTATGATAAACTGAAAATAGAAATCGTTTTGCAAGTTGTTGGTATAGGGTCTGGGCAAGCATTTGCTCGCTGAAAGTGAAATTATTATGACGGCAAAACCAAGGGAGAATTATATGCAATTTTTTAAAACCTATTGGATTGAAACTCTGCTTTGCAGCGGTTTTTTGCTTTCTGTTATCACCCGCAACAAAACCATGTGGATTTCTATTTTAATTGTGCTTTTGCTGCGCATCTTTCGCACCTGGCCAGTGCTGGAGCTGCTTTCGGCCAAAGGGGTCAACTGGGGAATTATTTTACTTACGGTCGGCTTTCTCGCGCCAATCGCTTCGGGCAAATACTCGCTGGAGCAATTAAAAGCAGTATTTCTTACGCCGGAAGGCTTCATCGCCATCGGCTGCGGCATTCTTGTAGCGCTGCTCGGTGCAAAAGGCATTGCCATGGGCCAAACCGATATGCTCGTTATTGTCGGTGTTATGGTGGGCACTTTTCTCGGCGTGGCACTGCTTAAAGGCAGCCCTATGGGTCCGCTGATTGGCTCGGGCATGGCCTTCGTCGTCATCTCGGTGTACCACTGGGTCATAGGCTTTTTTATGAAATAGCAAACTTTTATTTTTCAGCGCAGCGCGGTAGCGTCTGCGCTGTTTTTTTGCCCATACTTTATTGCAAACGGGATTTTTGTCTCATTTTTGTGCAGAACTCTTTCTATGTATATGAAATTAGTAGACATTGGTTTTTGCGCGGGGTATAATGAGGACGTATTGAATAGTAAATGGAGGCAGTTTCATGCTGGAACTCAAAAATATCACCTTTTCTGCTGAAAACGGTGTGCAGGATACCAAAGACATTTTAAACGGTGTCAGCCTGACCGCAGAGGACGGCAAGTTCATCGTTATCACCGGCCCCAACGGCGGTGGCAAATCTACCCTTGCGAAAATCATCGCAGGCATCGAGCAGCCCACGGGCGGCAGCATTCTTTTTAACGGCACCGATATTACCAATCTTTCGATTACTGAGCGTGCGCGCATGGGCGTGGCTTTCGCTTTCCAGCAGCCGGTGCGCTTTAAAGGCCTTACCGTCAGCGATCTCGTCAGCCTTGCAGCGGGCCACCCACTCGAGCGCGGAGAGCTTTGCGAGCATCTTACCGAGGTGGGGCTTTGCGCACGCGACTATATTGACCGCGACGTAAACGCCAGCCTTTCGGGCGGCGAAATTAAGCGCATTGAAATCGCGATGGCAATGGTGCGCAAAGCGCCGCTCACCATCTTTGATGAGCCGGAAGCCGGCATCGACCTGTGGAGCTTCAATCACCTCATCGAGGTGTTCCAGAAGCTGCGCCGAGAAACCCATGGCAGCATCGTCATCATCTCGCACCAAGAGCGTATTCTTGATATTGCAGATGAGATTATCGTGCTGGCACAGGGACGTATTGCCGCACAGGGCACCAAAGAAGAGGTGCTCCCCACCCTGCTGGCCACCGGCAGCAGCTGTGCGTTTTGCACCGGGCATGATAAAGCGCCCGAAAACTGAGTGAAAGAGGGATCGCTGTGCCACGGGGGGGCAACTGCCCTGCGCATTTTGATAAAACAAAGTCCGGCACAGCTCCCAAGAAAGGAAACGTCATCATTATGAAAAGCATTACGGAACAGCTGCTCTCCATCATTTCAGACTGGAAGGGCATCCCCGATAAATCGGCCTACAACATCCGCGAAGACTCGGGTTGTGCAGGCCGCCAGAGCACTGCAAACATCGAAATTATAAGCAAAATCGACCGTCCTGGCATTGACATTCGTGTCAAGGCCGGCACCAAAGGTGAAACCGTTTATATCCCCGCCTGCATTACCCACAGCAATGTGGACGACCTGGTGTACAATGATTTTTACATTGGTGAAGATGCGGATGTTACAGTGGTCGCCGGCTGCGGCGTGCATGTGGAAGGCGAGGAAGAATCGAAGCACAACGGCGTACACCGCTTTTACCTCGAGAAAAATTCTCGTGTAGTCTACCTTGAAAAACACGTTGGCACCGGTGAGGGCAATGGCAACCGCGCCATCAACCCTGTCACCTGGGCGACCCTTGGCGAAGGCAGCTATATGGAAATGGATACTTCCCAGCTCGGCGGCGTGGATACCACGGTTCGCGACACTAAGGCAACCCTGCTGAAAGATGCCAAGCTGGTGGTCAAAGAAAAACTGATGACCGACGGTAGTGATACCGCCGAAAGCAAATTTGAGGTTACCCTTGCGGGCGATGGCAGCGGCGTACAGCTGACCAGCCGCAGCGTAGCAAAGGGCAAATCAGAGCAGACCTTCCGCAGCCGCATCATCGGCAATGCCGTCTGCACCGGCCATTCGGAGTGCGATGCCATCATTATGGATGAGGGCGTTGTGCATGCCATCCCAGAGCTGACCGCCCGCTCGGTAGATGCAGCACTGATTCACGAAGCTGCCATTGGCAAAATTGCAGGCGAACAGCTGACCAAACTGATGACGCTGGGCCTTTCTGAAAAAGAAGCAGAGCAGAAAATCATCGAAGGATTTTTGAAATAACGGTTCGCTTTTTCGGGTATCCTGTTTTCGTCTTTGTTTTCTGCTACTGCGAATGCAGTTTTTGTTAAATAATTAACGTTATCTCTTGCGTATGTTTCCTGGCCTTATTATAATAGTAAGGGTATGAAATAAAAAATCATCATTACAGATTTATAGAAAGGGAGTAACCACCATGAGCAATCTCGGCAAAAAAACAGTCGAAAATCTTGATGTGCGCGGCAAGCGCGTTCTTGTGCGCGTCGATTTCAACGTCCCTCTGAAAGACGGTGTCATCACGAATGACAACCGCATCGTCGCTGCGCTTCCCACCATCAAAAAACTGATTGAAAACGGGGGCCGCGTTATTTTGTGTAGCCATCTTGGCAAGCCTAAGAACGGACCGGAAGAGAAGTTCAGCCTTGCCCCCTGCGCTGTGCGCCTTGCAGAGCTGTTGGGCCGCCCGGTGGTATTTGCCAACGACGATGCCGTAGTGGGCGAAAACGCGAAAGCTGCGGTTGCTGCAATGAAAGATGGCGACGTGGTGTTGCTCCAGAATACTCGCTTCCGTAAAGAAGAAACCAAAAACGAGCCTGCCTTCAGCAAAGACCTTGCCTCTCTTGCAGACGTTTATGTCAACGATGCGTTCGGCTCTGCACACCGTGCACACTGCTCCACCGCCGGCGTAACCGAGTTTATCAAAGATACTGCTGTGGGCTACCTGATGGGCAAAGAGATTGAATATCTCGGCAATGCGGTCAATGCACCGGTTCGTCCGTTTGTCGCCATTCTCGGCGGCGCAAAAGTTGCTGATAAACTTACCGTTATCGATAACCTGCTGAGCAAAGTGGACACCCTTATCATCGGCGGCGGCATGGCTTATACCTTCCTTGTGGCACAGGGCTACGAAGTAGGCACCTCGCTGGTCGACCTTGAGAAGGTAGACTACTGCCGTGACATGCTGAAAAAAGCAGAAGAGAAGGGCGTAAAACTGCTGCTGCCGACCGACGCAGTTGTGGCTGCGAGTTTCCCCGATCCCATTGATGCCCCCATCGCTGTGGAAACTGTTGATGCGAATGCCATTCCCGCTGACAAAATGGGCCTCGACATCGGCCCCAAAACCCGCGAGCTGTTTGCCAATGCAGTAAAAGCAGCCAAAACAGTGGTATGGAACGGCCCCATGGGCGTATTCGAGAACCCGGTTCTTGCAGAGGGCACCAAAGCAGTTGCTGCTGCCATGGCCGAAACCGATGCAACCACCGTTATCGGCGGCGGCGATTCCGCGGCGGCTGTTATTCAGCTGGGTTATGCCGATAAGATGACTCACATCTCCACCGGCGGCGGTGCTTCACTCGAGTATCTCGAGGGCAAGGTTCTGCCCGGCATCGACTGCATCCAGAATTCTTAATCGAAGCGAACTTTTTCGTTTGCACCTGTCCGCTTCACCAATCTGCATAAAGGAGCGATCTTCATGAATAAAGCAAAACGTCAGGCTGTTATCGCCGGCAACTGGAAAATGAATAAAACTGCGGCTGAGGCTGCGGAGCTCATCAACGAGCTCATCCCCGAGGTTTCGGGCGCGGATTGCGGTGTCGTTATCTGCACCCCGTTTACCGATTTGCCGGTTGCCGTTTCTAAAACTGCGGGCACCAATATCAAAGTGGGCGCACAGAACGTTCATTTTGAAAAAAGCGGTGCTTTCACCGGCGAAATTTCCGCAGATATGCTCACCGAGCTGGGTGTCGAGTATGTCGTCATCGGCCACAGCGAGCGCCGCCAGTATTTTGGCGAAACCGACGTGACGGTGAACAAGCGCGTCACCGCTGCACTGGCCGCAGGGCTGAAAGTAATTCTTTGCGTAGGCGAAAGCAAAACCGAGCGCGAGCAGGGCATTACCGCCGAGCTGGTTGCACTGCAGACCAAGATTGCACTGATAGGCGTTTCTGAAGCAGACCTTGCAAACGTCATTATCGCTTATGAGCCCGTATGGGCCATCGGCACCGGCCTTACCGCCACCGCCGAGCAGGCAGAGGACGTCTGCAAAGGCATCCGCGAAGTGATTGCCAGCCTGTACAGCAATTCTGCTGCTGAGGCATTGACCATCCAGTACGGCGGCAGCATGAATGCGAAAAACGCTGACGAGCTGCTTGCAATGCCCAACATTGATGGCGGCTTAATCGGCGGCGCTTCGCTGAAAGCCCCTGACTTTGGCGCAATTGTCAAAGCAGCAAGCAAATAAATCACCCGCAATTCTATCAGCGGCGGCCTGCGCCGCCGCTGAATTTTGTTTTTACGGCAATGTTACACACTTTTCGCTGCCGCAGCGCTTACGGTGCCAGCAGTAAACTATGCCGTGCCGCTTAGGCCTTTTGCAGGCCATTTACAACGATTTTCTAAAGAGAGGTACCCTTTTATGAAGCCTTTACTGCTCTGTATTCTCGACGGCTTTGGATATAACCCCGATTGCTTCGGCAATGCCATTTGCGCCGCCAACACTCCCAACCTTGATAAACTGTTTGACACCTGCCCCCACACCCTTATTGGTGCTTCGGGCATGGATGTTGGCCTGCCAGACGGACAGATGGGCAACAGCGAAGTTGGCCACACCAATATCGGCGCTGGCCGTGTGGTTTATCAAGAGCTTACCCGCATCACCAAAAGCATTGACGATGGCGATTTTTTTGCCAATGAAGCACTTTGCAACGCCATTGATAACGCAAAAAAACCGGGCCGCGCCCTGCACCTGATGGGTCTGCTCTCGGATGGCGGTGTGCATAGCCACATCGACCACCTGTACGGCCTGCTGATGCTCGCCAAACTGAACAATATTGAAAACGTTTATGTACACTGCTTCATGGACGGCCGCGATGTGCCCCCGATGTCCGGCAAGGATTTTATTGCCGCGCTGGATGCAAAGATGGCAGAACTCGGCATTGGCAAAATTGCCACTGTTATGGGCCGCTATTATGCGATGGACCGCGACAACCGCTGGGAGCGTGTCTGTAAAGCATATGACGCAATGGTGCTTGGTGTCGGCGAGCATAACCCCTCGGCTGTTGATGCCATGGAGAAAAGCTACGCAGCCCAAGTTACGGATGAATTCGTGGTGCCGGTCGTAGTTACCGAAGGCGCTACCATCAAAGAGGATGACAGCGTCATCTTCTTCAACTTCCGCCCTGACCGTGCGCGAGAGATTACCCGCACCATGGTAGACCCTGCCTTCACCGGCTTCTCCCGTGAAAAGGGAGCTTTCCCGCTCACTTTCGTCTGCATGACTCAGTATGACGCTACCATGCCGAACGTACAAGTCGCTTTCCGCCCCGAAGGGCTGAAAAACACCTTTGGCGCCTATATGGCATCGCTGGGCAAGCACCAGCTGCGTATTGCTGAAACAGAAAAGTATGCGCATGTTACCTTCTTCTTCAACGGCGGCGTGGAGGCCCCGTTTGAGAATGAGGATCGTGCGCTCATCAACAGCCCGAAAGTTGCAACTTACGATATGCAGCCGGAGATGAGCGCTTATCTGGTATGTGACGAGCTGCTGAAACGCATTGCCTCGGACAAATATGATGTCATGATTCTAAACTTTGCCAACTGTGACATGGTGGGCCATACCGGTGTATTTGAGGCCGCTGTAAAAGCCGTAGAAGCCGTCGATGTCTGCTTAGGCAAAATCATGGCTGCCCTCGAAGAAAAAGGCGGCGTGATGCTGCTGACGGCTGACCACGGTAACGCTGACCAGATGTATGACGGCGATGCGGAACATCCGTTCACTGCGCACACCACCAACCCTGTGCCGTTCCTGGTATTCGGCATGCCCCAAGCAAAGCTGCGCGAAGGTGGCAGGTTGGCAGACATTGCCCCGACCATGCTGCACCTGCTTGATTTGCCCCAGCCCAACGAAATGACTGGCAAGAGCATCGTGCTGTAAGCCGCTGCCCAGAATATTATCAATAAAAAAAGAGCGGCAATCTGCCGCTCTTTTTTTATTATTCGGCCTTGTATTTCTTTTTTATCGTTCCGATTTCTTCGTGTGACAGCTTACTACCAACATTTTGCGGCAGCAATTTAGAATTGCTGTGGGGCCTTCCAAAAACATCTTGCTTTTCTTGTCCAATCTCGCACTTGCACTGGCATTGGCAATCCTTTAGAATATAACAAAAGGGAGGCCCGCAAATGGAACAACAACGCTTTACCGAACCCGGCCCGGTGCTGGATGCCAAAGGCCGGCCGATTCCGGGGTATTCCACCCGCAGCATGCGCAGTTATGACCGCCGGGCGATTCACGCTGCGCCCTGGCGTATTAAAGAATGGGATTTTTACCAGGTTTCTGACCGCACGAAATGTTTGCAGTTCACCTTAGGGCACGCAAGCTATGCCGGGCAGGTCGGCATTATGTTTTTTGACTTTGCAGAAGGCCGATGGATTGCAAGGTTTGATAAACTGTTGGCGCTGCCATTTGGCAGCCTACATATGCCTGCCGATGCCGAAACGGACGGTACTTTAACCTACGACAAAGGTGGCCTTTTTATGCAGTATGAAACCCGCGGAAATATGCGGATTCTGCGCTGCAAAAAAGATGACTTTGAAACAGAGATTGTGTTGCGTCGAAAAAACCCGCATGCTATGGTGATTAACGTGCCGTTTGATGAAAGCCCCACCCGTTTTTACTACAACCATAAAATTAACTGTATGCCAGCAGAGGGCTTTGTGCGCACCGGCGGCGAAACTTATCATTTTGACCCCTCTGACAGCTTTGGACTACTCGATTGGGGCCGCGGCGTTTGGCCATTTCATAACGAGTGGTTCTGGTCTAACGGCACCGGCGAAGTCGACGGTAGCATCCTCGGGTTTAACCTCGGTTGCGGTTTTGGCAACACGGATGCCGCAACAGAGAATATTCTTTTTTACGAAGGCAATGCACACAAGCTTGGCAAACTGCAAATCACCCATGAGCCAGATTTTATGAAACCCTGGCAGCTGGTCGACGATGCTGGACGCGTAAAACTGACCATGACCCCCAGTTTTGACCGCACGACCACCACCAAAGTGCTTTTTATCAACAATGTCTGCCATCAGGTTTTTGGGCGTTTTGATGGGTTTGTAGTGTTGGATGATGGTCGGCAACTAGAAATTAAAGAGCTGTACGCTTTTGCGGAACACGCAGTAAATAATTGGTAGCTTTTACACGGGCAGGCCTTTTGGCCGCCCGTGTTTTCTGCTTGACGAATCCTTTTTTGTTTGATATACTATTATAGCGTTTTAATGCGAAATTGCAGCTGCGCGAACGAATATTTTGTGTGTGCTTTTTGCATTTTAACAACAGTATACGGACAGGTATCGAAGTGGTCGTAACGAGCCGCACTCGAAATGGAGTCACCTTAACGGTAGCTGGTACTTGCAAACCCCTGTAATGATGCGGTTTTTCATAGGTTCAAATACAATAAAATATATGTTATCTCTCTCCTGCATCTCTCCAAAATCTCTCGATTCTGACCGATGTGTGAGTGGATATAGATTGGGAAGCGTATCGAAGTGGTCATAACGGCCCTGACTCGAAATCAGGTAGTCCAGCAATGGGCTCGTGGGTTCGAATCCCACCGCTTCCGCCATCGAGAAAGCCTGTAGCCATGCGGTTTACAGGCTTTCTCATTTTTTCTGACTGTCTTTCTATTTGGCGTTTTGACCGTCCATCTCTCCTGTTTTATAGGAGAGATGCTGCTACGGCGTTTCCTCCGAAAATCCCAACCCTGCCATGAGTGCGGATGCACTGGACAGCTTGGAATTGTAGTCCAGATGAGCATAGATATTGGCTGTCGTGCTAAAGTCTGAATGCCCCAACCATTCTTGAGTCTGCTTCATAGGTACATTGTTGGCAAGCAATAGCGAAGCACAAGAGTGTCTGAGATCATGAAAGCGAATTCTGCGCAGCCCGTGCTTCTCTAAAAACTTTGGAAAAGCCGACGTGATGTAAAACGGTTCAATCAAATGCCCCAGCTCATCCACATACAGATAGTCCAGATAGTCCTTGCAGTAGGAGTTTCCACAAAGCCTGCGGTATTCCTCCTGCTTTTGCTTTTTCTCCAGCAGATATGTCCGAAAGATAGGCACAAGCGGCAATGTTCGCATACTGGACTTGGTTTTTGCTCTGTCCTTCGCTTCAATTACCTTTTTGCCGTCCAACTTGTAGCTGTTGACTGTATGTCGGATGGAGATGGTGTTTTGCCGAAAGTCGATTGCCGACCACCGCAGCCCCACAATTTCCGCTCTGCGCAGCCCATAAAAAGCACCGAACAGAATGGGCAGCTCCAGCCGTGTCCCCTTGGACAGCTCAAACAGCTGGTTAATCTCCTCGCTGTCATAGAAGCTGCCGACAAACTTTGTTGCCTTGGGGCGAGTGACCTTTTCAGCCGGATTGCTGATGATAATGTCCATACGGACGGCATCCTTTAGGGCTTTGTGAATATTGGCGTGATACCTCTGTACTGTCTTTGCGGAAACCGTCTGCAACTCGTGGTTGTAAAACCGCTGAATATCGCTGGCTTTCAAATCCTTGAGTGGGATGGCGAGCGGCTCAAAATACGGCACAATCACATTTTTTACGGAACGAGTGTAGCCTGCAAAGGTCACATTCTCAATATTGGGCTTCATAGATTGCAGCCATTCCAGCATATAGTCCGAGAACATTTGCTGGGCATCTCGTGTCAACTGCTTGGGCGGAACAAAGGTTTTGCGGATTTCCGCAAGCTTCTGTTCTGCCTTTTTCTTATTTCCTTTGGTGGGTAATTCGGTGGAAACCCACTTTGTTTTGCGTTTGCCGTGCTCATCCTTAAAACTGAGCACAGCATGATATATGCCATTTTTCTCTTGAAGGTGTCCCGATACCATGATTCTCTCCTTTCCTGCCGGGAGCTCACCTACCGCTGATGGTTACAGTATAACATCGAGGTAAGTGAGCGTCCAGACAATTCAGCACTTTAATGTGATAATATTTTTGCCTACACGATACCGAAATAGGTCAGCAGGTGCGCCTTGGCGATGCGGTATTCCCGCCCCACCTTGATGCAGCCGATTTCACCCTCTTTAAGAAGTTTGTAGGCTGTCTTTTTACTCACTGCCAGCAAGCGGCACAGTTCGTCGATGTTCAGTACATCGGGATAATCCTGAAGCATCACCCGATAAGCGTCTTTTTGTGTTAAACCCATTGAATAAAACCTCCATTTTCAGGCGGTTAATACAATTCCCAATCGTTTTCTTCCTCATAAATTTTAGCCTCCATTGTATCACCAAATTGTTGTGTGTTGTGTTTGTTCTCCTGCTCCCAAAGCCAGTGGGAGAACTCCTCTATTAGACTGGCGATGGAGCTGTGCAGAAGTGCCGACTGTGCCTGCTCTGCGGCAATGCGCTCCCGTATTTCCCTCGTCTGCATAGCAATCAGCTCTTGGTGCTTTCGCTCGGAAAGCATCTGCTCGATTTGCAGCTTGGTTTTGCCCTTAAAGTCCTCCGGACAAAGATTTCCGAGGAATGTGCGCTCGTAAATGCTTGGGTCGTCCGGGTGGTTCGCAGCTCCCAACAGCCCCAGCACCTCGGACACCAGCGGAAAATCATGCCACGCTTCCTCCAGCACAAATTTGTTGTACTGAATGCTTTGCAGAATATTTTCACTGGTAAAGTCGCCGTAGGATCGCAGTTTCCAGTTTGAGCATTTGCGTTCCTCAGCCAAGCCGTAAGTCCCAGCCTGCACCGTAAACAAAATGCTTTTGGTAGCAATGTCGCAGTCAATGCCCCGCTCCCATAAAAGCAGCTTGAAGTCGGCGGGATTACTGCTGTCCTTTACGCACTGCGCCACGTCCCTTGCCAGCTGCTCCTTCCAGCTTTGCTTGGTACGGTATTCACCGTGGGAGCGATGCCCTCTGCGTGGCTTTTCGTAGACATTTAGACCATATTCACGGCAGAGCGCATCATTGATGCTGCGCATCTGCTTCAAATCCTCTCGGGAGGACTGCCATTTGTGACCGTCTACATGGCTGACGGTGTTGACCACATAGTGAATATGCAGCTGCGGGCCGTTGGTGTGAACGGCGGCACAGACCTGAAAATCCTTGAATCGCTGATACCGCTCCATAAACTTCTGTCCGATTTCCATTGCCTGCACCGGGGTGAGGTCGTCATAGCGATAGAAGCTCTGGACAAAGTGGGCGTATTGGCGGCCGGTGTCCTTGTGAAACGCCTTTTTGGTAATGAGCATCTGCTCAAAGGATTTTTCGGGGATGCAATCCTTGCCAAATACCAATGCGCCGTCTTGGGTTTTGAAGTCTGCTTTGATGTAATCCAGAACCCCTCGCAGCCCTGCCAGATTACCGACACGGACTTTAATTGGTTTGATTATCGCCATCCTCGGCATCGTCCTCCTCACCGTAGTAGAGCTTTTCGGCGATGCTCTCCAGCACGGCGCACAGCTGACCGTGCATATTCCGCAGGTCGGGATTGTCAATCCGACGCTGGTGGCAGAGCACCGTGAGCTGGTTAAGATTGTTGCCGATTTTATTCAGCTCATAGTTACACTCGTTCAGCCCTTCAATGTAAACGACCTCTTTGCCCAGCGCAGCACAGCGGCAAAAATCCGAGGTGGTAAACCGTGCCGTCAGTGCCTTGGCTGCAATTCGCTTTTTCTCGTGTTCGCTGACACGAAAGGTAATGCTGCTGTTTCGCTTCATAGAAAACTCCCTTCATTTTTTGTTTTTAAGGGTGCAAACCCTTTCTGCATTTATGGCTCTGCGCCAGCAGGAAACTATCCACAAGATGCCGTAGGCGTCTTACGGATAGGACGCTTGCCACACCCTTCGGGTGTGAAACGTACCCCCTGCGTCTTACCGTACCTTGGGGGTAAGGGTGCAAACGGTGGTATATAGGTTATTTTGCACTCTTGACCTTTTTCGGCGGATAAAAGTACCACTTCACGCCATCACGAAAAGACTTAATTCCCAGTTCGTTTTTGGCGGTTTTGATAGTTCGCTCCGAAATGCCTCGCTGCTGAGCCTCCTCGAAAATTACTTTGCTTTCCTGCCTGCCATCCGAAAGCATCGACAACAAAAGCGACTTGGCTTCCTCCATTGGGTTTCGCTTGACCTGCTCAAAGCCCAGCAGCTCATCCACCGTGATGGAGCTTGTCCCTAAAAAGCGAAAGGTATCTCCCAACTCAAAAGCGATGGACGCACCTGCCGGGGCAAGGTTGCTTTTGCTGTGCGCCATGATGCGGGTGTTCGGGTCTTGGGGCGATTTGCCCACCACCAGCACGCTGCGGGCAGCAGCGGTGATGTCGATGGAACCCAGCCCACGGTATCCGCTTTTCGTCCCACCCTTGTTCATGTGCCCGATGATAACCACGGCGCAGCCGGTTTCCTCTGCTACCTGTCCCAGCTTGTGAAATACCGGACGTATCTCGTTGGCACGGTGCATATCCACGTTAGCACCCAGATACGCTTGCAAGGGGTCGAGGATAAGCAGTTTGGCATCGGTCTGCTCAATAGCTTCACGGATGCGCTCATCGCTCAGGGATAGAGTTTCCTTGCTCTCATCAATGACCAGCACCCGGCTGCAATCTGCACCCACCATCTCCAGTCGTGGTTTGATGGTGTCGGATAAGCCGTCCTCCGCTGTCTGGTAAATCACATTGGCTGGTGGCATGGGCTCTGCCTGTGGCAGCGCTTCACCCTTGGTCAGCCTTGCGGTAACAGCGAGAATTAGGTGTGTTTTCCCCTCGCCGGGGTCGCCCTGCATGATGGTGAGCTTGCCAAAGGGTATGTAGGGATACCAGAGCCACTGTACCGCTGTTACTTCCACATCCGACATATTGATTAGCTGTAAATCACTCATACTTCCTCCTTCGGGAATTATATTCTCAAAAATCAATTCCCTATGATATAATGGTAGCAAGAGTAAGACAAGTTTGAAATAAAGAACCATAAATAATTTTTTCTCGCAAAATTCATTCCATACGGAGGTCGTTATGTTTTATGTACCGCAGTTGCCATGCTACAAAATTTATAAGCAGTCCAATCACGCCCTGCGCATTATCTGGTTTGAGAATGAAACCAGCAAGAGTCATTTTCAGCAGGACTGTGTGGGTGATTTTCTGATTCAGTTTTTAGAGATGGATTTATCTGCCTTTCAGAAAGTAATGGGCGGATTTATAAAGGGCAATGAGTTCAACTTTCGTTTGCAGGCTGATATTGGGTATCGCGGTGTCTGTGACAAGATGCGAGACGCTGCCGATTTGCTTTCTGACAACATCCATTTGCATCGTTTCTTGCTGGGGGAGCTCGAGCGCTGCTTTGATAACGAAGAATGGTCTGATCCTGAACAGCTGAAGCGCGGGTTTATGGCACTTGCAAATATTCTGTTGCTGCGCGAGGATTTTGAAAATGGCATAGCTTTTTGTTTGGACGATAGCCTTCACCCCGAAATCTCGACTGCTCGTAAATTTCTTGGCTTTCTGCAAAGTGATGCGAAATTCAGGGACTATACTTTTCAGACCGGTTATGCGATGGCTCCGGTGGATAAGAACGGCAATCTGGACTATGCCACGGTACGCAGCGTGAACGATAATGAGCTGGATATTGAAGCCCAGCTCGCAACCATGTATAACGGCAGGGGCGGCATTAGCTTACTGCCGTTTACATGGATACTATCCTTTGATGATTTGCTGTTTTACGATTTTCTGGAGCTGATGAGCCGAGGATTAAAGGTCAAGCGGTGTAAGCTGTGCGGGAGATATTTCGTGCTCAAAAACAAACGCAATGCCGAATATTGCGACCGAAAAACAGAAAACGGCCGCACCTGCAAGCAAGTGGGGCCGAAAATGATATTCAATGCACAGCTGGACAAGACGGAGAATGCTCCGCTGAAAGAATACGAGCGTATTCGCCGGATGAAGCAGCAACAGCTGGAGCGTGACCGCAATAAGGAAACGGCGGAAACTAAGGGACAAGCGCAGGCGGCGTTTGATGCATGGTCGGTGCCTGCTATGGCGGCAAGGGAACAGTTTGTGGCTGGGGAGATTTCGGGGGAGACGTTTTTGGAAAAGATAACCGCTAAACATTGAGTTACATCCAAACTCAATTTGTTTTTTAGTGAAATGTGCATATTGTGTAATTTTAAAATTCAAAAGTTAAGTTACACTATTGACAACGGTACACCGGTGTGTAATACTATAATTACATTTTATTATTACACACTGGAGGAGTTGTAATGAGCAGGTTAAATTCGCTTATTGAAAGCAAGATAGAAAAACCGAAAGAAGAGCCGAAAAAGCAAGTTGCTCTTTCTATTAAGGTATCCGACTTAGAAAAACTGCAATTACTTTCCACCGCTCTATCGAAGCAAAGCGGAGAGTGCATTACACGAAATCAATTAATCTATGATGCCATCGAAGTTTTTATTGAAGATGCTACGAATCTTCTGATAGAAAAAGGAATTGAAATTGACAGTAGCTTACTGGATGTCGATTATGATACGGTTGTTTTTCCAGCTCACAAAGATGGGTTTGAGGAGACATTTTTAGGAGAAGAGGAGTGGAGATATGTTAGAGTAAGCAAGCATAAGATTCCCCACATTAAATATGTTGCGATTTATGTCGGTGCCCCTATATCAGCCATTACACATTATGCGAAAGTAGCAGCTAACGGTTTTTGCTATGATGAGACTGAAAATAAATATATTATTAAATTTGAGAGCTCTCCTGTTCCACTTGAAAACCCTGTTGTTTTAGGGAACAGTTCCCCCGCTTCGGTGCGTTCCCCAAAGTATACTACGCTAAACAAACTGATTCACGCTGAAAAATTTGCAGATTTATAAAAGCACTGTAATAGATGACATGGAGGTGTGACATGAAATCAAACTTTGACTTTTTACACAACAAATTTGCTGTCCTCTATGAAATTGGACAGTTGGCAGAAAAATATCTTTATTCTGATTCCAATTCTTGCCTCATTAAATTGGGTATGATGGGTGAAACTGTTGTCAATTTGATGCTTAAGCTGGACGGGATTGCTCCGCCCAATGTGGATAACACCCATGCGAATCGTATTCGCCTTCTGAAACGAGAAGGCCTATTGCCTCGCGACATTGATGATATTTTATATGCCCTTAGGACTACAAGAAATGATGCAATCCATCAAAATTTTGCAGATGCTGAAAAATGCAAAACCCTGCTGGAAATGGCCTATACCCTTTCTGTTTGGTTTATGCAGACCTATGGCGACTGGAATTTTAACGCAGGTACATTTATTCTTCCTTCTAATG
The DNA here is from genome assembly GCF_900199435.1 of Pygmaiobacter massiliensis. Classification (GTDB taxonomy): domain Bacteria; phylum Bacillota; class Clostridia; order Oscillospirales; family Ruminococcaceae; genus Pygmaiobacter; species Pygmaiobacter massiliensis. Next base: position 201,325 of record NZ_OAML01000003.1, on the reverse strand, counting down.
ATATGATGGATTTTGATGCTATCATTCTTGAAAAAGAGACTATGATTGAGAAGCTGACACAGAAAATTGATCGTATTGAGCCGCAAAATATTAGCAACAACGATCGACAAAAACAAGCAAATAAAGCTGCTTCGCTCATCAATCTTTCCGAAAAAGAAACTCGCTATTTAATCGATGAACAGCTACGCTTAGTGGGGTGGGAAGCAGATACAGACACTCTTCGCTATGCAAAAGGAGCTCGCCCACAAAAAGGAAGAAATATTGCGATTGCCGAATGGCCAACCAATTCGCAACTTGGTAGCCGTGGATTTGCGGACTACGCCTTATTTGTTGGAACCCAACTCGTTGCGATTGTAGAAGCTAAGAAAGCCCTGATTGATGTGCCAAATATTATTGATGTGCAATGTAAAGACTACGCACGAAATATCAAAGATGATGACTCGAATTATATTATCGGGCAATGGCAAGGGTATAAAGTGCCATTTGTGTTCGCAACCAATGGAAGAAAATATTTAGAGCAGTATAAAGAAAAATCGGGTATTTGGTTTCTTGATTTAAGGAATGAAACCAATATTTCTAAGTCCTTGCGAGGCTGGGTAAGCCCCCAAGGTATTTTGGAATGGCTGGAAAAAGATATTGCTGCTACAAACAGCACACTGCAAAATATATCTAAAGATTTATTGACTGACAAAGACGGCCTTAACTTGAGAGAATATCAGGTTGAGGCAATTAGTGCCGTTGAAAACACCATTGTGAGCGGTGCTCAAACCGCTCTGCTATCCATGGCAACCGGAACTGGTAAAACCAGAACCATATTAGGTATGGTTTATCGCTTTTTGAAATCCAAGCGATTTAATCGGATTCTTTTTCTGATTGATCGTACCGCATTGGGAGAGCAGGCTCAAGATGTATTCAAGGAAGTAAAGCTCGAAGATGTCATGACCCTTGATAAAATTTACAATATCAAAAACTTAGAGGAAAAGGAAATTGATCCTGAAACAAAAATCCAAGTGGCAACGGTACAAAGCCTTGTAAAACGCATTATATATAACACCGGTGAAGCTATGCCTGCTGTTTCTGATTATGATTTGATTATTATAGATGAAGCGCACAGAGGCTATATTCTGGACAAAGAGGCTGGTGAAGACGAACTGTTATATCGAAATCAAGATGACTTCGTCAGCAAGTATCGTACTGTGATTGAGTATTTTGATGCGGTCAAAGTCGGTTTAACGGCGACTCCTGCACTGCACACCACGGAGATTTTCGGCAAGCCTGTTTTTGAATATAGCTACCGCCGAGCAGTTGTGGAAGGCTTTTTGGTCGATCATGATGCGCCCCACAACTTGACAACAAAGCTGAGTGAAGATGGAATTACCTACGAAAAAGGTGATATTGTCCCTGTCTATGACCCGAATACTGGTGAAATTACAAACAGTGCCGAGCTTGCAGATGAGCTTAAATTCGATGTGGAGCAGTTTAATCGGAGAGTCATAACTGAAAACTTTAACCGTGCTGTTTTAGAAGAAATTGCAAATGATATTAACCCAACCGGTATGGGTAAAACGCTGATTTATGCGGTCGACGATAACCATGCTGATATGATTGTAGATATCTTACGTGAAATTTACGAACCTTACGGCATTAGCAACAATGCCATTATGAAAATTACCAGCAAATCCGGCGATAAGAAGCGAGTATTGGAGCTCATTCGTGCTTATAAAAACGAGCAATATCCCAATATTGCGGTTACCGTAGATTTGCTCACCACCGGCATTGATGTGCCTGAAATTACTACGCTTGTTTTTATGCGCCGGGTGAAATCTCGTATTTTATACGAGCAGATGTTGGGACGTGCTACCCGCCTGTGTGACAAAATTGGGAAAACCCATTTTGAAATTTATGATCCCGTAGGTGTGTATGAATCCTTGCAGGATGTCAGCACGATGAAGCCTGTTGTAGCCAATGCCAACGCAACCTTTATCGACTTGCTAAATGGGCTAGAGGAACTCCAAACCGATGCACAAATTCAAAACCAAATCGATATGATTATTGCGAAAATCCGCAGAAAGCAAAAGCGGATGACCACAGCACAAAAAGAGCGGTTTGAGCACTTCGCAGATGGTAAAACCCCGACTGAATTTATCGAGCAGGTTAAGGCGCTCCCTGCGTCTGAAAGTAGGGATCTTTTGCTCAGCAAGCAAGACCTATTCTATGTGCTTAACGAAGGTGGCATTGATGCACGGCGTGCCGTTGTGATTTCCGACAAGGAAGATGAGCTTCGAACTCATACCAGAGGATATGGCAAAGGGCAAAAGCCTCAAGACTACTTAGAGGAGTTTAGAACTTTTATTTCCGAAAATGCAGATAAAATAGAAGCGCTGAAACTCGTCTGTACCCGACCGGCGGAGCTTACCCGTTCGGCACTAAAGTCTCTGCGTATCGAGCTGGACAGCAAAGGCTTTACCGAAACCCAATTGAACAGTGCGTGGAAACAAACAACAAACGAGGACATTACCGCCGATATTATCAGCTTCATTCGCTCACAAGCAATCGGTTCACAGCTGTTAAGTCATAGCGAGCGAATTCAAAAAGCTGTGGAAAAGCTGAAATCAGCACACCGTTTTTCTAAAATGGAGCTGGACTGGCTTGATCGCATTGAAAAGTTTTTACTTACCGAAACGGTACTGAATGAAGAAACCTTTAATCTGGGTGCTTTCCGAGATTTTGGCGGATTTAACCGCATTGACAAGCTGTTCAAAAACAAACTAAATGAATACATTATAGAGCTAAATCAATACCTCTATGATGATGGAGGCAAAGTAGCATAATGAGCAATCAAGAAATTGTTTCGAAACTATGGAATCTTTGTAATGTACTGCGTGATGATGGTATCACTTATCATCAGTATGTTACCGAGCTGACCTATATCCTTTTCCTAAAAATGATGCAGGAAACGGATACTGAAAAAGATATTTTAAAAAATCTTATTGACTTGGTGGACATCATTAAAATCGATGATAAAACCACCCCACAAGAGATTATTGAAGCCATTGACCAAGAATTAAATAAAATCAGTCAATCCAAGTCTGTAAACACCAAGGCCAGCAAAAAAGAAATTTCCCTTGTTGAAAAAAAGGAGCTTGCTGATTACTCTTGGGAAAGCCTTGTTACAAAAGATGGCATTGAACTGAAAAAATATTATAATACCCTGCTTCGGTTGCTTGGTGAGCATTGTAAAGGCCATATCCGTGATATTTACCGTGATGCAAGAAGCAATATTGATGAGCCGAAAAACCTTAAAAAAATTATTGCAAACATCAATGCACTTGACTGGTACAGTGTGGATAAAGATGGGTTTGGCGACCTCTACGAAGGGCTTTTGGAAAAAAACGCCAACGAAAAGAAATCTGGTGCAGGGCAATATTTTACACCTCGTGTGCTGATTGATGTGATGGTGAAATTGGTAAAGCCAAGGCTTGGCGAGCGTTGCAATGACCCCGCCTGCGGAACCTTTGGATTTATGATTGCGGCCAATCGATATGTACGGGAGCATAACGACATCTTCAGCATGTCACCGGAACAATACACCAAATTCAAAACCAAGGATTTCACAGGCTGCGAGCTGGTTGCCGATACCCATAAGCTTGCCCTCATGAATGCTATGCTCCATGGTCTGGAAAGCGACATTCTTCTTGCGGACACGCTCTCGAACCAAGGAAAGAGCATGAACAGCTTTGATGTGGTGCTGACCAACCCGCCCTTTGGCACAAAGCAAGGGGGCGAGCGCGCCACGCGCGATGATTTAACCTATCCAAGTTCCAATAAGCAGTTAAACTTTTTACAGCACATTTACCGTAGCTTAAAGCAAGACGGTAAAGCCCGTGCTGCTGTCGTGCTACCCGATAATGTGCTTTTTGCTGACGGCGACGGTGCAAAAATTCGTGAGGACCTCATGAACAAATGCAACTTGCATACCGTTCTGAGGTTACCCACAGGTATTTTCTATGCACAAGGCGTCAAAACCAATGTGCTGTTTTTCACCCGTGGTAAAACCAATGAGAACAACACCAAAGAAGTGTGGTTTTACGATATGCGCACCAATATGCCTTCCTTTGGCAAGACCACGCCTCTAAAACCGGAGCATTTTGCGGATTTTATCAAAGCTTATGAGGCAACCGACAGAACCGCAATAAAGGATGAACGTTTCTCAGTTTTCACTCGTGAGGAGATAGAAAAGAAAAACAATAGCCTCGATTTGGGCTTAATTCGTAATGACAGTGTGTTAGATTACAACGACCTTGCTGACCCTATTGAAAGTGGCGAAGAAGTGATTGCACAGCTTGAAGAAGCTGTTGATTTAATTATGAGCGTTGTGAAAGAGCTGAAAAGTTTAGGCGGTGAACGCTGATGGCAAAGAAAAAAGAAAGCCTTTCTTTTGAAAAAAGACTGGAAAAAGCATTGGTGCCAGACTGGAAACAGCCTTATAAAGTGCCGAATAACTGGGTTTGGACGAGTGTTGGTATTGTATGTAAGCTTCAAAATGGGGAGAAGCAAAGCGAGAATGCATTGCCATATCTTGAAGCAAAATATTTGAGGGGAAAAATTGAAGCAACTATTAAAACAAGCGGTCATTTTATTGCTAAAAATTCTAAGGTAATCTTAGTAGATGGGGAAAATTCAGGAGAAGTATTTAGCATTGGTGAAGATGGCTATATGGGCAGTACTTTTAAAAAAATGGAAACTACCGAGCTAATCAATAGTAGTCTTTTTGAGTATTTTATTTGCATATATCAAGATTACTTTCGAAATTCTAAAACAGGCTCAGCAATACCACACTTAAACAAAGAGTTGTTTTACAATTTGTCCTTTCCACTGCCTCCTCTTGCCGAGCAACAAAGAATTATTGACCGCATTGGCATTCTGTTTGCAAAATTAGATGAGGCGAAAGAAAAGGCGCAATTCGCCCTTAATAGCTTTGAAACCCACAAAGCAGCTGTCCTGCATAAGGCTTTCAAAGGGGAACTAACCGCAAAATGGAGAAAAGAAAATGGTGTTGGGTCGGATAGCTGGGTAAGTACTCCATCCAATAGTGTTTTTTCATATATTACAAGTGGATCAAGAGGCTGGGCACAGTATTATAGTGATTCAGGAGCCATATTTATTCGCATGGGAAATCTGGATCATGGAACCATAAAAATTGATTATTCCGATATTCAATATGTAGATTTACCAGATAGAGCAGAAGGACAGAGGAGCCTTGTACGGCGGAATGATATTTTGGTATCTATTACAGCAGATGTTGGAATGATAGGAATTGTTGAGGATGACTCAACCGAGGCTTACATTAACCAACATGTTGCTCTAGCAAGACCGGTGCCAACAGTTAACGCACGTTTTATTGCATGGTTTTTTGTTTCCGATTTAGGCTTAGGGCAATTGCAAAATTTAGAGCGTGGGGCAACCAAAAAAGGGCTTTCACTTCAAGACCTTAAGTCATTGCGAATTACGCTTCCTACTCTACGCGAGCAGAGTGAAATTGTCCGAATCCTCGACAGTATTTTTGAAAAAGAAGAACAAGCCAAAGATCTTGCAAGCGTTATTGAAAAAATCGACTTGATGAAAAAGGCAATCCTCGCTCGTGCCTTCCGTGGTGAACTCGGCACCAATAATCCGGCGGAGGAAAGCGCAATTGAGCTACTAAAAGCTGTAATTCAGGAAAAAATAAATGGTAGCTTCAAAAATTCAGATACTAAAAATATGATTAAAAAAGTTAAACTCAAGGAATCGGAGGGCAAAGAAGTGGCAAAGACGATTTTAGAAGCGTTGCAAGAGAATAAAGAATTAACACCAGAAAAACTGAAGGCACTAACCGGATTAGAAATCGATGATTTTTATGAAAAACTCAAAGAATTAGTGAATGATGGAAAAGTCATAGAGCGTCGTGAAAATGGCGAGTCATTTTTGGAGGTTGTCCATGCGAGTTGATAAACTTGATATAGATAATTTTAAGAATCTGAAAAACTTTCACATTGACATAGATGAAACACAATTGACCTCTGTCTTTATTGGACGCAATGGTGCGGGCAAATCCAATTTGATAGAGGCTTTGGTCATTATTTTTCGTGACTTGGATTTGAATGTGCCTACCACTAATTTCTCCTATACCGTAACTTATCGATGCTCTAGTCATATTATTACTGTTGACAACTCCAAGCTTGATGGAAAAAAGGGCTTTAATGTAGATGGCGAATCCATAAGTAAAAGTGCCTTTTACAAGGAACGGGAGAACTATCTTCCTGCCCATGTATTTGCATATTATTCGGGGCCTAGCAATCGTTTAGAAAGCCACTTTTCAAAGCATCAGCGTAAGTTCTACAATGCATTGTTAAACGGAAAAGATGAAGTTATCCGCCCACTCTTTTACGCCAGACTTATCCACAGTAATTTTGTCCTACTTGCGTTCTTCTCTTTTTTTGAAGAAACAAACAGCCAATTCCTAAGAGAATATCTGGATATTATTTCTGTTGAGTCCATTCTGTTTGTTCTTAAAAAAGCGAGCTGGGTAAAAGAGAAAAGTGGGCTTAAATATGCAAAATCTGAACTTTGGGGTGCCCGAGGAGTTGTGCGTGAGTTTTTAAATGATCTTTACAGGTTATCCCTTGCTCCATTAAAGGAAACAACATCTTTTGATGAGGGGTTCAAGCCCGTAAAAAAAGAGGTAACATACCTCTTTTTGAAGGATCAGAAAAAACTTATGGAATTTTCTGAAAGGTACAAAAACAATGTTGAATTCTTCAAGCATCTTGAGAGTATGTACCTCTCAGATTTAATTGAGGAAATACGGATTAAGGTCAGAAAATCTGATGGAACAGTAATAACTTTTAATGAATTGAGTGAAGGTGAGCAACAACTACTAACAGTACTTGGCCTTTTAAAATTTACGAAATCAAAGGAATCTTTATTCCTTTTGGACGAGCCGGACACGCATTTAAACCCTGCATGGAAATTTGATTATCTGAAACTAATACAAGATGTAGTGGAACCATCGGAAAATAGCCAGGTAATATTATCAACACATGACCCCATTGTGATAGGTGGATTGAAAAAAGAAGCTGTAACAATTTTCGACCGTTGTAATAATCAGACTGTTATCAAAACACCCGAAGTAGATCCAAAAGGTATGGGTGTTGCTGGATTACTGACCAGTGATTTATTTGGGTTGCCGTCTACACTTGACCCTGACACGCAAAAGGATTTGGATAGGAAACGCCAACTACTATATAAGGAAAATAAAACAGTTGCCGAACAGGATGAATTACGCCACCTTGAGCGTGAATTGGAAAATTTGGGATTTACTCGCACAACTCGTGATCCGCTATATGACAAATTTATTGAACGACTATTTGCGCGACCTGAATTCCAATCTAAACCAATTACTGATGTTGAGAGAAAACAGATGGCAGCTTTAACCGATGATATTTTAGCTGAGATATTGGAAGAGGAAAAGATGGAGGGCAAGGGATGATATATATTGATTTAAAACACAACCCTCCATCAGCGGATCTGATTAATGAGGGCAAAAAATTAACAGCGGAGCTCATGCTGCTCCCACCATCTGAACGCAACGATTTTATTGATAAAAATAGTGCTTATTGGGGCAAGCTTAAAGATTATCTAAGTAAGCTTTCTGATGGAAAGTGTTGGTACACAGAAGCAAATGACATAGCCTCTATTTATCATGTGGATCATTTTCGACCTAAAAAAGCAACACTAAAACTTACACGAAATTGTGAAATCAAGACCAACAATAATACAGAGGGATATTGGTGGCTTGCGTTTGACTGGAGGAACTATAGGTATGCTGCTTCCATCCCGAATACAAGTAAAAATGCCTACTTTCCGCTAAAAGACGGAACAGATGCTGCAAGTGATCAAGATGGCATTCCAAATGAGTGGCCAGGATTAATAGATCCAACAGAATTAGACGATATTATCCTTATCGCTTTTAACAACGATGGGCAAGTGTATCCAGCATGTTCTGATGATGATTGTTGGGATGCAACACGTGTGAAGCTTTCCGTGCGTGTATATGATTTGAACCACATTACTTTGGTAGATGCACGCAAGGAAATTCAAAATAAATGCAGACGAAAGATCGAGGAAATACTTGAAACACAGAAGAATTATGCTAAACACGGAGATCCAACTTACCGAAAAGTTCTAAAAGACCGCATGACGGAATTGCGAGATTTTGTAAGTCCACACGCCGAAATGTCGGCCGTGGCTCGCAATTACATACGTAGCCATCCGGAGGAGTTTATAAGAAACATTGCAAGTTAGTAGAGTATTCCGATTCCCTTCTAAGCTCACTTTTCTAATGACAGTTATACGAAAAGGTCAATATCAGCACACAACCCTGACATGACAGTGTCAGGGTTGTGTGCTATACTAGAGACACTAACCGCCGAGGGGGGGTGTAACCATGAAAAATGACCGCTTATTTCAATTTATATATCTGCTGCTTGAGCGTGGGAGCATGACCGCTCCAGAACTGGCAGAGGCTCTTGAGGTGTCTGTACGCACGGTTTATCGTGATATGGAGACGCTCTCCATGGCGGGTGTTCCGGTCTATGCCACGGCGGGCAAGCATGGTGGCATTTCGCTTTCCGAGGGCTACCGATTTGACAAGACACTGCTCTCCGATGCGGAGCAAAACCAGCTGCTTTTTGCGGTGCAAAGTCTCAAGGCTGCTGATCAGCAGGTGGACGATCTGCTCTCAAAGCTTGGCGGTGCCTTTCGCAAGCCACCTCGTGACTGGATTACCGTGGACTTTTCCCGATGGGGACTTCAGCGTGTAGATAGCCAGCGCTTTGAACTGCTGAAAAATGCCATTCTTGACCGTCAGGTGTTGCGGCTGACCTATTGCGGTACTTCCGGCGAGACAACAGGACGCAGCATTCATCCCCTGCGGCTTATCTACAAGGACAAGCATTGGTACTTACAGGCTTTTTGCCTGAAAGCCGAGGACTTTCGGCTGTTTAAGGTCAGCCGTATTTTGGAGCTGATGCCCACAGGCGAACAGTTTGACCATGACTATGAGGGGGAAATACCGCCCATCGAACTGGATACGCCATCCAATGCAAACACCTATTTCAAACTGAAAATTTCCGGACGGCTGGCGTTTCGAGTATATGACGAATTCGACCGAGGAAGCATCACCCCCCTGCCGGATGGCAGCTTGCTGGTGGAGGCTCATTTCCCCATGGATTCTTGGGTGGTCGGGTATCTGTTTTCCTTTGGAACTGATGTGGAGATTTTGGAGCCACCTGAGCTGCGGCGAGAGCTTGCAGAATATGCAGAAAAAATTGCAGTGCATCACAAACCCTGACAGACAGTTGTCAGCTTTTGTTTGGTATGATAAAACCACCAAAACAAAGGAGGTCAACAAAATGGACCTGAAAAATCAGAAGTTTTGTCAAAGCTGCGGAATGCCGATGGAGGGTGCGCAGTATGGAACGGAGGCTGACGGCAGCAAAAGTGCCGATTATTGCAACTATTGTTACGAGGGTGGCAAGTTTTGCGTGGATGTAACCATGGAGCAGATGATTGACTTTTGCACAAAGCCCATGGCGGATGCCACCGGCATGACCGCCGCTGATGCCAAGGCACAGATGGCTGCATTTTTCCCGCAGCTAAAACGCTGGAACACAAAGTAAAGGGAGGTGCAATTCATGTCACAATCTGATTTTACAGAAGCACTGCTTGCACCCTGTGGCATGAATTGTGCCGTTTGCTACAAGCACCTTGGCAAAAAGCTCTGCTTGGGGTGCGGTAAGGAAAGCGCGGCAAAACCAGAACATTGCAGAAAATGTCCCATCAAGGATTGTACGAGGCAGCAAAGCATCCGCTTTTGCTGGGAATGTAATGATTTTCCCTGCAAGCGTGTGGGGGCTCTGGATAAAAGCTATCGCCTGCGGTATGGGGTCAGCTTAATTGAATACGGGCAGATCATGCAGTCGCAGGGCACAAAAGCTTTTTTGCAAAAGCAGCAGGAGCAATACACCTGCCCTGCTTGTGACGGTATAATCTCTCTGCATGATGGAATTTGTAGCAGCTGCAAGGCAGAGTATCCCTTGGGAAGGAGTCGTGTATCCAAATGAACTGGAATCAGCTTTATCCCAAGGCTTGCCCACCGGACATCACTGCCATTTCCGATTATATCAGAAGTCCTCTATGGAATGCACTCTGCGCTCATTTAGAGTCCTGCTATGGTGTTTTGCCCAAGGTGGCGCACAGCATTTGTTCTGGTGCCCCCGGCTGGAATGTCAAATACAAAAAAAGCGGGCGTGCCCTTTGTACCCTCTACCCCGCAGAGGGCTTTTTCACCTGCCTTGTGTCGGTGGGCAGCCGTGAAGCGATGGAAGCGGAGCTGCTGTTATCGGGCTGTACCGAAGCAGTGCGCAGCCTGTATTGGAGCACAAAACCGTTTAATGGTGGGCGCTGGCTGATGATTCCTGTCACATCTCCCGAAATTTTGGAGGATGCGAAACAGCTCATTGCCCTGCGCATACAGAAGAAACGAGGGTGATACAGGATGCACTACACCGATGCAAAATCCATCCTTTCCCCGAAAAACGGCATGAACCTTTATCGGGGCTGCACCCACGGCTGCATCTACTGCGACAGCCGCAGTGAGTGCTACGGCATGACCTACACCTTTGAGGACATCGAGGCGAAACGCAATGCGCCCCGGCTTTTGGAGGAAGCCCTCCGAAGGAAGCGCAGCCGCTGCATGATTGGCACTGGTGCTATGAGCGACCCATACCTACCCCTCGAGCAAACCGAGGGTCTGACACGGCGTGCGCTGGAAATCATTGACCGCTACGGCTTTGGTGTTACGCTGCTGACCAAAAGTGATTTGGTGCTGCGGGATCTGGATTTGCTGCAAAGCATTCACCGCAAGGCGAAATGCGTGGTGCAGATGACCCTGACCACCTATGACGAGAACTTGTGCCGCATTGTAGAGCCGAATGTTGCCACCACCCACCGGCGCTTTGAGGTACTGATGGAGCTGAAAAAGGCGGGTATTCCCACGGTGGTATGGATGACCCCAATTTTGCCCTTTATCAACGACACCGAGGAAAATATCCGAGGTCTACTGGAATATTGCAAAGAGGCCGAGGTTAAAGGAATCCTTACCTTTGGCATCGGCATGACATTGCGTAGCGGCAACCGGGAGTATTTTTATAAAAAGCTGGACGAGCACTTCCCGGAGATGAAACGGCAGTATATGCGCACCTTTGGTTCGTCCTACGGCATTCATAGTCTAAACGGTAAGGTGCTGGGCAAGCTGGTAAAGGATTTTTGCAAAGAAAACAGCATTCTGTATGGTACTGATGCTATTTTCACCTATTTGAACACGCTCAACGAACCACAAACACAGCTTTCGCTGTTTTAGGGAGGGACACATTTGAACCGATATGAACAGCGCTCACGGGATACCTATAACAAAATGGCGGTGGAGTATGATACTTCTCGTGAGGGAGTTTACACCCGTGCGTTCAAGCAAAAGCTGATAGAAACGGTGCATATCCGTGAGCGTGACAAGTTGCTGGACGTTGCCTGTGGCAATGGTGCGCTGCTTGCGATGCTTTCAAAAACCGTACACTTCGACGGATACGGTGTGGATATTGCGGAGAATATGATTTGTGAGGCACGAAAGCGGCTGCCGGATATGCGGTTTTCTGTAGCAGGCTGTGACAACCTCCCCTTTGGGGACGGCTCCTTTAATGTGATGACGGTGAGCGCAGCCTTCCACCACTTTCCTGATGCCTCAAAATTTGCAGAGGAGGCGTTTCGGACATTAAAACCAGGTGGTGTCCTCTACATTGCCGATGTGTTTTGGCCTGCACCGCTCCGAGTCCTTTGCAACCCATTTTTGCGTTTTGCAAAAACAGGGGATGTAAAGATCTATGCACCCAGCGAAATCAAAACGTTATTTGAGCAAAGGGGCTTTGTCTGCAAAGGGTTGCAGGTGCAAACACCCATGCAGATCATTACACTGGAAAAAACATAATCAGTAAGAGAACTCGCAAAGTAGTTTTATAGCTTTCTCAAAGGTGTTGCCGTGAATGCAACTATCTATACGGTTATCACCGCACACCGCAGCCTTTGATGGGGTAAAAAGCAAGCAAACAGGCTTCCGGCTAAATTGTCGGGAGCCTGTTTGCCTATGTCGCTTAGCTTATATCACATTTCGCCCACAATTTTACCAGTCCCTGCATGGGGAGCAATAATGCAGACGTTCTCCTCGCCACTATCAGGTATCCAGCCAAAGCCCGGGACATAAATTGCACCGTCTTGCCGGATTGCACCATCCTCCGGCTGGATTGGCTCTGAATGTGGCGTCTGAACTGGTTCTGGAGTCGTGGCGGGCACGGCGACTTCTTCTGGCAAAGACGGCTCCGACGATTGCGATGCTTCCTCTGGGACTTGCTCAGACGCATCTGGGAACTCCTTTTTTGGCAGCTCTGTGACACGTTCTACGGAGACTTCGGTATCCGCTGAAACATCTTCCTCAATCGGCACTTGTACAGTCTGTACAGAGCTTCTAATGGGCGAGTTGTTTGTCAAAACAGCCTGATAGCTGGCAAAGGTCAGGAACAATAAAATAAGTGCAAATGTCCATAGTTTTCTCATAGTAGAATCCCCCTTACACACAAATGAGCTCAAGGCAAACCACTTCATTGGCGACCATTTGTGCCATCGTACGGATGGCAAGCCGTTCACAGAAATCATCCTCGGGCAGGGGATGACGATTGATGTAGCTTTCCTGTATCGTTTCAGACAGGCGGTTTGCCTGCTCTTCAATTTCTCCGCAATGGGTTGCCAACTGCCCGGTTATCACCATTTCACGGAAAACCCACGGCTTTTGTAGTTTTAGATATTGCAGTCGCATCTGTCCGTATTTTCCCAAGTCATTCAGCTTTTCAGGGGCGTCAATGGCGATGTTTGGGTACAACAGTCCGTCAATTTCGATGTAATCAAAGGTCATGGTTCCAGTCCTCCTTTGTGGCTTCTAAGGCAAATTGCGTACCCAGCTTAAAGCCTGTGATAAACTTATTCACAGCAGTTGCGCCATTAATCTCGGACCAGGCGTTGCAGAAATCTAAAAACAGCTGCTTTTCCTTGCCCTCCAACAATTCCGTGAGTTTGGCTTCGCAGTCTGAAATACGCTGCATTGCCTTGCCATAGCTGCTCCTGTGGTCAAACCCCTGTGTATTGGGGTCAATATTACCGAAATAAAACTCTTCTAAAATGCTCATTACTCTGCCTCACTTTCTATGTTGGAGCTTCCATGTCAGAAAGCCATTGATTAAATCGTTAAACACCGTTGTCTTGTTTTTGCGGTTTAGCCCATCCTTTGATGCCAGAAAATCCAGCAAATATTCTTTTGGGATGATTTTGGATGAGCCATAGGGAATGTGCTTGAGTTTTCCGTTATTCACCCATGTACAAATGCTGCATGAACGATAGCCGGTGTACTTTGCCACGTCCTCCAGAAGCATCGCATCTGGATAATCGACCAAGGTGGCAGCGAGGTATTCACGTAGCTGCTTGTATTCCTTTTCGTCCACAGCAAGCCGCATCCCCGAGGAATACTGTTTGAAAAGCGGATAGTTTGCGGGGCTGTATAGTGCCGGTGCTTGCTCACGGTTTTCCAAATAGGCAATCACATCGGTCATTTTGATTTGATAGCAGCGGGTTTTCTTGCCGGTGCACTTACAGGGCACCAAACCGCACTTGAGCAGGCACCGTGCCGTTTGCTTGCTGATGTGTGCGATGATGCGAAAATCCTCTTTGCTGACATACTCAGGATAAAGCTTCAGCAAATACTTATACTCACTCATCCACACCACCTGCCTTTTCGGTCAAGCGATAGACGCGCTCAATTTCAGCCATATCCGCCTTTTGCTTTGGGGATTTATTCTTGATGGTGCGATAGTAGGGTGAACACAGGAAGTCCAGCAGATAACGCTTTGGCACCAAGTAGAAACGCCCACTGCGGATGGATGGCAAATCGCCGTGCAGAAGCCAGTTTAGTACGCCGGATTTTGAAAATCCGGTCATCCGGATAATGTCATTCAGTTCCAAGACATCCGGTTCTTTTTGCAGCATTCGCTTGTAGTAATGGGTCATGATTTTAATGTACAAGCTTCGGCTGCTCTGCTTACAATGACGCTCTTTCAACATGGCAAGGACATCAGTGGTTTTAATGACATGAGTGTGAATCAATCGGTCAACCTGCTCCTCATAAGGGAGTACCCCGGAGCGCTCCAGCTTGTAGATTGTCTTTTTGCTCAGGTGGCAGAGTGCCGCCACCTCCTGCTGGGTCAGCTTCTTTTTGCCTGTAGCTTTGATTTCTTTACATATGGTTTCGTAGTCCATTTTTAGCCTCAATATCTCTCCAAAATTTCAGCAGTAGGCGGCAAACATTGATGGCAACAGGGCTCAGCATCTCTCCTACATCTCTCCAACGTGCAAAAAAGAGGGTCAAAATGGGGTGTTTTGCGTAACCCCGCACCGTTACTTGAGTTAAGAGGAAAAGCACTGCAAAAACCCTAAAATTCAGAGGTTTTGCAATGCTTTCATCTACCATTAAATTCTTCCATTTTCAGCCGTCTACTTGAAATATCAAGTCGCTCGAAATGCGGTTGTCCGCAAGGGCACGTGGGTTCGAATCCCACCCTGTCCGCCAAAAAAGTCGTGTATGGATTTTAATCCATACACGACTTTTTATTTGTTTCCATAAAAACATAGGAACAGCTCCTATTATACGAAACACGCAAAAACGGATGAGCTTTAAATTAAAATCCATTCGCTTTCTTTTTGTTAGTCTCCATGTTATGATGAAAACAAATAAATTTGGGTTTGCGGCAATCATTTTGCTAGCAATCTTTTATCTAAGTTGCGTGACTCTTTGTGATTGTTCCCTTCTGTGATTCTCGCTTACATATTTGTAGGGAGGTTAAACATGAAACACCAATTTCCTGCAGCAATCTTAGTCCTTATATTTGTCTTGGTCATGCTGTGCAGCTGTACCTCTGCATCTCATATAAGCAGCACCCCTGTGCCGGAGCCCTCAAATACTCCATCATTGCCTTATCAAGCGGGCGGCATCTCTGCTGATGCCTTGCATGAGGCCTGCCAACGCAAATCTGTCGGCAGTTATCTCTGGATTTCTGAAGAGGAACTGATTTTGGAAAGCGCCGTTTATCCTTCTGAGAGCACGGCAGAAAAGTATGATGTGAGCTGGTTTTTGTGGAATATTTCTACTGGTGAAATAAAATCTATTTATCACGGACGGCCGAGCACGTATAATTCCATTGCAAAGGTTAGTACAACGTCAACCGGCATGCTAGAAATCAAGCTGTTTGGCTGCGAGATTGTAAAAATAAACCGAGACGCAAAAACTGGAGAACGCATAGCAGGTACAAATTATAATGCTTCAGATCCCCTCACCACTTGTTTTGATTCGGAATTACAAGCACTTTTTTTCTGCGAAAACCAGCAGATGAAAATGCTAAAAGACAACAATCTTACAGTTCTTTACACACTCAGCAGCAATAGCTATCCTCGGTGTCTATCTGTTTCACCGGACAAATCCACCTTCTCTTTTGCGGTCGCCAAGGGAGATGCTTGGGTATCGGAAACCATTTTAATAGATTTGAATTCCCTGTCAGTTTCTTCTGTTCAAAAAGACTTTGTAGCGCCTTATTACTGCTGGCTGGAAAACCGTTTATGCGCTATAGAAAACAGAGATGAGGGCACTACTAAAATTTATTATGGCGATAACTTGGAACAAGAAATTTTAATAGAATACCCGGTGCCTAGCTCTGGCTTTTTCTATTTTGAAGCTGGGCAGGATAATTTAGGCGCGCAAAATGATCTGATTCCGTTTGCGAAGGAATACCAAACTTCCAATGGTGAATGGATTAGCGAGGTTAATCTCCTCTTTTTAGACAATGGAACACCGAAAATACAAACCGTTGCCGTTTTTGATAACGAAAATATATTCAATCTTACACTTTCGCCTAAGGGCGATAAGTTGTTTTTTTCTCACTTTGAGGCTTTTACGGGAAAAAATCCGTGGCTAACTATTACTACTGTGCCAAAATAAATGCTGCCAATCTCAAACTTACCATAAACCTCACATAAAAAGCCCGCCTTTTCTTTTAGATGTCACTTCAACAGTTAATGTATAAAGACCTGTTTATATAAATAAAACGATTTTAGTGAAAATTCGGCTGTAAATAAAGCCATTATTTTTTATTTTTATTTACGTTATTGCATCTCTAGGTCTTGTTGTGTTATAATCCTTTCTATTCGTTGCGTGCGCAACAATAAGAAAGGATTTATATTCAATGAGCACAATATCACCCAACGCTTCTCTCGGAGAAGAAAAAATCAGCCGATTGATTTTTCGTTATTCTGTACCTGCAATTATCGGACAAATCGTAAATATGCTTTACAGCGTCGTCGATAGGATATATATTGGTAATATCCCTCACGTTGGCGGCTTTGCTATTACCGGCGTGGGGATTACCATGCCCATCACCATGATTGTTACCGGCTTTGGCATGCTGGTTGGCATTGGTGCCGCTGCCAACATCTCGCTTTCTTTCGGGCGAGGCGACCAGTCTCGCGCAAAGAAATACCTTGCGAATGGCATTTTAGGTATTGGCGTCATCAGCGTGCTGATTGCCGTGCTGGGCAACCTTTTTGCACCGCAAATCATGCGGATTTTTGGTGCTACCGATACCACACTTCCTTTTGCGCTCACTTATTTGCGACCGATTCTCTTTGGCACCCTTTTCAATCTTACCGCATTTGGGCTAAACGGCTGCATCAGCAGCGACGGCAACCCGCGCCGCGGTATGATGACAATGATTATCGGTGCGACCATCAATATCATTCTGGACCCGATTTTCATTTTCGTTTTGGACTTGGGCATTGCCGGTGCGGCTTATGCCACTGTGCTCTCGCAAATCGCTGCTTCTTGCTGGCTGCTGTTCTACTTTTTTGGCAGCAAAAAAGCCAATATGCGCCTGCATTTTTCCGATTTGAAAGTTGATTTTGGCATTGTAAAAGAGATTTTGGCCATCGGCTCTGCACCGTTTTTGATGCAGGTTGCGAGCAGTATGGTGCAGCTGCTTTCCAACAACGCGCTGCTCACCTACGGCGGCGACCTTGCCATTGGCGCAATGGCAGTAATCACTTCTATCTGCTCGGTATTTATTATGCCTATTTTCGGCCTTACCCACGGCACTCAGCCCATTCTCGGCTACAACTTCGGTGCAGGTAATTACGACCGAGTCCGGCAAATTTACCGTCAGGTGCTTCTCTGGGTTACCGGCATTCTGTTGGTCGGCTATGCCGGCATCATGCTGTTTCCAAACGCATTGGTGCGCTGCTTCTCTTCCGACCCGGCACTTTCTGAAATTGCAGTGCAGGGCATGAGAACCTATCTGTTTTTGCTGCCGCTCATTGGCGTGCAGATGGTTTCCAGCAGCTATTACCAATCGGTCGGCAAGCCGGTGTTTGCAATGGTCATCGGCCTCACCCGCCAGGCTTTGTTCCTCGTTCCTGCTTTTCTCATTTTGCCCCGTTTCTACGGGCTTTCCGGCGTGTGGTACGCAGGACCGGTTGCCGACTTCCTCTCGGTGGCACTTTCGGCAACCTTAATTTCGTTTGAGTTTAAAAAAATACGTAAACTGGAGGTAACATATGAACCAGCCAGGGCGGCATAGCCCCGATCCGGTAAGCTACTATATCGGTCACCTTTACCGGCTGGGCAGCATGCAGCTATCTAAAGAATTGTCCCATTTTTCTCTCGGCTATGGGCAGTATCTGTTCCTTATCAACCTTTATGGGCAGGACGGGTTGAAACACGAAGACCTTACCGCTCGCCTTCATGTGGACAAATCTACAACAACCCGCGCTATCACCAAGCTTTACGAAACAGGTTATGTTACAATAAAGCCGGATGCTGACAAGCGCAAATACACCATCCACCTAACCGAAAAGGCAATGCAAGATAAAGAAAAGATTCTTGCTATCGGAAACCGTTGGGAAGACACGCTTGCCGAGGGCTTAAGCACAGAAGAGCGTGACGAGCTGTTTCGCCTGCTGAAAAAAATCTCTGCTTATCACTACGCCAACAACAAAAATGGTGCTGACCGGTAGCCCCATGGCAACTTTCTTGCCGAAGCTTATAACCAGATTGGCGTAAGCCGGAGATTTGTGTTCTTTTTGCTTCGCCTGGTGCTTTTATCTCTGTCTTTGTTTTGGTGCCCTTTTCATTCAAGGCAATCGGGTGGATAGCTGCCGCACACTGCTTACCGAAAGGATTTTTGCAAAATGATACGACCTATTATTCACGATGAGGCTTTTTTGCAGCTTCCCTCTGAAACTGCTCTGCCCCAAGATCTTTCTGTGGCGCAGGACCTGCTGGACACCCTTGCCGCCAATACCGAACGCTGCGTCGGGCTTGCCGCAAACATGATTGGTGTTTCTAAGCGAATTATTGCCATAGATAATGACGGTAACTTTTTGGCGATGCTAAACCCTGAAATTTTGCGCCGCAGTGACCCATATGAAGCAGAAGAAGCCTGCCTTTCGCTGGAAGGTACCCGCAAAACCAAGCGTTATCGCAGTATTAAGGTGCAGTACCAAACCACGGCAATGCAAACTCGCATTAAAACGTTTACGGATTTCACCGCACAGATTATTCAGCATGAGATTGACCACTGTAACGGCATTGTAATTTGATGCCGTTCTCGCAATAAAAAAGTAGCCCCGCTTTTCCGGTTCAGGCAAGATCTGAGCGGATCGGCGGGGCTGCTTTATTATGGGGTGCAAAAAAATTGAAAGTACGGCTTAGTCGTCGTCTTCGTCGTCATCATCGTCCAGCTCGACGTGTTGCTGCGTATGCGAAGATGCGGCGACATTGCTGCGCGAAGATGCAGGTTTTTCCTGCACAACGACGGGGCCAGGCTTGCTGGAAGAGGCCGGTGCAGTAGTGGGTGCGGGCTTGCTGCTGGTGGCACCAGATACACGGTCATCATCGTCATCGTCATCGTCGTCTTCGTCATCATCGTCATCGGGCAGCCGGTCGTCATCGTCATCATCGTCGATATCACTGGCATCTTCTATGGCATCGTTTTTATCGTCGATTGCATCTTCAATGGCGTCTTCAAGATCATCGTCGTCGTCCATATCACTGGTATTGACAAGGTCGGCAATGGGAATCTGCTTTTCTGCAACCAGTGCAGAGAGCTCTTTCAGCGACATTTTTGCAAGCTCATCGGCTTTCAGGGTATTGTCTTTGGCAAGCAGCTTCATTACAAAATCCGCTTTACCCAAAGAGATACCATGTTGGTCAGCAAATGCCTGTAGCTCTTTGGAAACAGCTTCTTTCTGGGTAAAGATGGTGGCATGGGTGTTGTTCTCTTTAAGGATGCCGCTTACACTCTGGCTCATCTCTTTTTCCAGTTTTTCTGCCTTGGCCTGGTCTTTGTTTGCTACCGAAATCAAAACCGTATTGTCGGGGTTTTCAGCGCTCAGGTAGCCGTTTTTGAGCAGTGCACCTAAGATGGCGTTGGTGGCAACATCGAGATCCACATTTTTCAAATCCATACCATCTAGCACGCGCAGGGCATCCTCATTCATTGCAGTAATCTTAAGCACTTTGTCGTTGCTGCGGGTCGCGATTTGGATGCTGGGGTTTACGTCTACGCTAATGATAGAATCCACACGCGGAACAAGGGTGCTGGCGAGAAAAGAGCAGCCAAATACAAAAAGTATACTTGCTGCGACAATCAGTTTAGGGAAGGAGCGGGTATTCTGTTTTTTCTGCGTTTGCATTGTCATATTCTCCTTTGTTAGGTCGGGGGCCGTGCCCTGTTCGAAAACTTCAGGAGCAGTCATAATAACAGCACGCTTCAATGACTTTTTCAGCTCTTTGCGGTTCATATTATGGCCTCCTATCTTTCGATTGCTTTCTGTAGTTTTTTGAGTGATCTGTTGTATTTGGATAGCACCGAGCCGAGTGGCTGGTGGAGTGTAGTTGCAATTTCTCTAAATTTCATGCCGGATACTACGTGGAGCAAAACAATTTCGCGCCCCTGCTCATCCAGCACCTGCATTGCTTTTTCAAGTACCATTCTGTCGAGCGCCTGACTTTCTTGCTCTTCTTCACAAGGAACTTCGAGCAGCACCTCTTCATCAAGCAGGGTGTACCGTTTACTGCGCAGCTCCATATAACAAAGGTTGCGTGCAATCGTGTATAGCCATGCCATGGGTTTTTGCTGCGGCTCGTAGTTTTCCACCGATTTTTTTACAATCATATAGGTGTCCTGCATCAGGTCCTCTGCGATGGAGGGGTTTTTCACAATAGACAAGATCATACAGTACACCGCTGGACGGGTAGAAACGTAAAGGTCTTCAAACGCTTTATCATCTTTCTCGGCAACTCTGCGCATCAAGTCGTCAGAAAGAAGAATTGCGCCCTGCTTGTTTTTCGAATTTTCAATCATCGTTCTTCCCCTCCGCCAACTTAATGCACTAGCAATGCGTTTTATTGCAAACAAAATAGTTTTTATTTTTTACAGGCTTTACGGCCTGCTTTTCTGTTTCGTCTTTTCATTTTACTATAGGATTGTTTCAAAAAGATACTGGGAAAACCTTTTTTACTGCTCACAAATAGTTACACATTTAGAAAGCGGAAAATCTAATACCCTATATAAAATTATTTATAAAATGTAAAAACAGCCTATTCATGCCACTTTTTATCGGCTTTCTACTTAATACAACGAAATACATCAAAATGTAACAAATCGACGAGCTTCGCGCTTTATTGACAGTCATTTGTTACCATGCTAAAATAAAGAAAATACCATATTATGGTATAAAATAAGTGTGGTGTGAAGGAATTTTTATGAAAAGTGTACAAAAAAGAGGAAAGGTTCTAATGGGGACCAAACGCGGCAGCATAAAGACAAAAATCGTAGCGATTACACTTGCAATGGTCATTTTTGCGCTCGTGGTTTCCAACATCATCAGCGCCAGCATTTCTACCAAGGCGGGGCAGGTAACGGTAGAATCTGAAATGAAAAGCACGGCACACAGCATTGCGGCTCAAGTTTCGGAGTATGTGAACAAGGCATATGGTATTACCCAAACCGTAGCCTCCACAAGTGACATTCAGTCTGCTGATATGGCGGTACAGCAGGCCCTTGTTAACAAGGTGGCGAAAGACAACCCCTTCTTTATTCTGGTTTACAACCAAAATGCAAATGGTGACCAGACTGCGCGCGATAACGGCGACCTCGGCAACCGTGCCGACCGCTGGTGGTTTATCAAGGCAATGCAGGACAAAACCGCCTTTGTTTCCAAGTCTTACTTCAGCTTATCCGGCAACGTTGCAGTCACTTCGATTGTTTGCCCCGTGTTTGATGCGGCAAATAACATTAGCTATGTGTTTGCGACCGATTTGAGCCTGGAAAAGCTGCAGGAGATTGTAAACGCTTACAACACAGAAACGCGCTATTCCATTATCATTGACGGGGAAGGCAATGTTATCGCTCACCCCAACAGCGAGAGCGTTTCTAAAATGCACAACTATTTAAAAGGTACTTATGTGGAGGGCGAAGCGGAGCAGCAGCTTACACTGCCGCCCGAGCTGACCGAGATTTCCACTCAGGCATTAAGCGGTGAATCCGGCGTACGTGAATTCTCGGACGAGAACGGTGTGCCTTGCATCTATTCTTACGAACCAATTCAGCTGCCGGGCGAGTCCGACCCTTGGGCGGTCATTACCGTAGAGCAGCACGCGGCGGCATTTGCCACCACCACGGATATGATTAAGACGAATATTGCATTTATGGTTGGCACTATCGTTGTTGCAATATTCTTGGTGCTGGCGTTTGCTTCCCGCCTAACCAATCCGCTCAAAAAACTTACCCATGCCGCAACACAAATCGGCTCGGGTGATTTGGACGTTGCACTTGAGGTGCGGTCTAAAGATGAGATTGGTGAGGTTGCAGATGCACTGCGCCAGACAGTAGACCAGCTCAAAAAATATATGGGCTATATTAATGAGGTCACCAGCGTCATGCAGGCGGTAGCGCATGGCAACCTTGCGTTTGAGTTGCAGCAGGACTATGCCGGCCAGTTTGCACCCATTAAAGTGGCGATGAACGACCTTGCTACCGCGCTGAGCCAGACAATGCTGAGCATTAAGCAGGCCTCGGGTGAAGTAGCAACCGGTTCTGACCAGGTAGCCTCTGGCGCACAGGCACTCAGTCAGGGCGCTGCTGAACAGGCTTCCTCTGTAGAAGAGCTTTCTGCCGCCATTATGCAAATCTCTTCTCAGATTGAAGCAAATGCGAAAACTGCTGAGCACGCAAACCAGCTTGCGCAGGATGTGGGCCAAGGCATTACGGACAGCAACGAGCACATGCATGACATGATTACAGCCATGCAGGAAATTCGAGAGAAATCCAATGAGATTGGCAAAATCATCAAGACAATTGACGATATTGCCTTCCAGACCAATATTCTCGCGTTGAATGCTGCTGTAGAAGCCGCCCGTGCTGGCACTGCTGGCAAAGGCTTCGCCGTAGTTGCAGATGAGGTGCGAAATCTCGCTCAGAAATCCGCCGAGGCTGCAAAAGTCACAACCTCTCTCATTGAAGGCACCGTGCAGGCTGTGCTGAACGGTACCAAGATTGCGGACGAAACCGCTCAGTCGCTGGTAACCGTGGTAGAGAGCACGCGCCAGGTGAGCAGCATGGTAGACGAGATTACGGTTGCCAGCCGCCAGCAGGCAGAGGGCGCTAACCAGATTTCGATTGGCGTGGAGCAGATTTCGGCTGTGGTACAGACAACAAGCGCCACCGCAGAAGAATCCGCCGCGACAAGTGAAGAGCTTTCTGCACAGGCAGAGATGCTCCGCTCGCTCGTAAACCAATTCCATTTAAAACAAGACTAAGCAATGTATCAAAAGTGACGGCGTTTTGCGCCGTCACTTTTTCTTTTGCCGCGCGCGGAGCAACTTGCACTTTATCGGCAGCAGGGCTAAAATAAAAGCAAAGATTTCACTGATATCTTGGCTCTGCCCTTATAGATTTTTTCGATACTTATCACCAGAAAGCGAGGATCCCATGAATCCATTAAAAGCAAAGCGGCTTTTTCTCGTGCCCATGACGGATGAAGATCTGCTCTCTTTATCTGAAAACCACCCCGACCCAGAGTTGCGACAGGCTTACCGCGAGATGCTGGATGGCTGTCGCAAAGGCCCCAAAACCCGGCTTTGGTATACCGCCTGGAAGATTTGCCTGTTGGGCGGCGTATGCATTGGCGATGTAGGCTTTAAGGGGCCCCCGCAAAACGGCACCGTAGAGATCGGCTATGGCATTGACGAAGCTTACCGCAACCAAGGTTACACAACCGAGGCAGTGGAGCGGTTGATGCGTTGGGCCTTTGCCCAAAAAGACGTTTATTTTATTGAAGCTGAAACGGAGCCCAACAATGCAGCTTCGCAGCGAGTACTGCAAAAATTGGGCTTTACTCCTTTTGGGCAAGGTGAAGAAGGGCCTCGTTTTGAAAAAGAACGGCCTGACAAGAGCGAAGACCGCTCTTCTTTTTTCTGCATCGGCACTGGGTTAGGTGTCGCTGTTGGTGTTTCTACAGGCAACCTGGGCCTTTGGCTGCCGATTGGCGTGGCCATAGGGCTTTGCCTGGGCAGCACTGACCATGCCGAAAACGCTAAAAAAAGAAAAACTTTTCGCGCGGCACGCATCGCAGCGCAAAAACACAGTGATTAAAAAATTTTGCTTGACTCTCCCGCTGGGGGAGGCTCTAAGATAAATCCGAGAGGAGGTGTGCGCATGTTTCGCATCGGCCAATTTTCTGAAATGAGCAAAACTACCATTAAGGCCTTACGCTATTATGACGAGGTAAATCTGCTAAAACCCGAGCAGGTAGACACTGAAACAGGGTATCGGCTTTATACTACCCGCCAGCTCGTAACACTGCATCGCATTCGTGGATTGCGGCAGGCCGGGCTTTCGCTGGATGAAGTGCGCTGTATTTTGCAGGGCACTGACCCCAAAGCAATTTTGCAGGGCCGAAAAAACGAGCTTCTGGTAGGCTTGCGCGAAATTCAGTCACAGCTCTCTCAGATCGATTTTATACTGCAAACACAGGAGGGCCTTTCTATGAATTACAGCGCTAACCTCAAGCAATTACCTGCGTGCATCGTCTACTCGCAGAAACTTACTGTGCCAAATTATGATGCGTACTTTGAATGCATCCCGGCCATCGGTGCTAAAATAGCCGCGCGCTATCCGGACTTAAAATGTGCAAGCCCCGAGTACTGCTTTATCGTCTACCTTGATGGCGAATATCGGGAGAGCGACATTCACGTAGAATTCTGCGAGGCAGTAACCGAGCAAAAGCCGGACTTTGACGATATCTATTTTCAAAAGATGGATGCCGTTACTGCGGTTTGTGTATTGCACAAAGGCCCTTACTCTGGCCTTGCCAGCGCCTACGCGTTTGCGTTTCAGTGGATTGAAAGCAATGGCTATCTTCCGGTAGGTGCGCCGAGAGAAAGCTATATCGACGGCATCTGGAACAAAGAAGATAGTGCCGACTGGTTGACCGAGCTGCAAATTCCCGTTGCGAAAAAAGAGTAGATTCCGCTTTTTTGCCCGCATCTGTTTTTCAGGTGCGGGCAGTTTTATTGCGGCGTTCCGCTACGTTATTGCCAAATGGTTACAAACGATTAAAAAGTGCTGTAAACAGTTGCCCCTGGCGATTTTTTATGCTACAATTACCTTCGTTTCACGCTTCAAACTTCTTCGTTCGCGTTGTTCCGCGTCCGGCTTTTCCGGGCGCTTTATTTTTAGCAAGGGGTGGCATATTTAATGAAAAAGATCAACGACCTTGGACGGGACAGCATGCTTGGCCTGGTACTTCGGCTTGCTATTCCTTCCATGATCGCTCAACTCGTCAACGTATTGTACTGCATCATCGACCGCATGTATATTGGCAACATTCCCGAAATTGGCACGCTTGCGCTTGCCGGAGTTGGGGTATGCGGTCCCATCGTCACATTGCTCTCTTCGTTTGGCACACTTGTCGGAATCGGCGGCTCGATTCTTATGGCAATGAAGCTGGGCGAGGGCGATGAGAAAACGGCAAAACAGGTACTTTCCAACAGCTTCTTGCTGCTGCTGATTTTTTCCGGTCTTCTCACCGTCAGCTTTCTGCTGCTGAAAGACTATCTGCTTACCTGGTTTGGCGCAAGCGATGTCACCTTTATTTACGCGGATACTTACATGACCATCTATACCCTGGGCACCTTTTTCGCGTTGCTTGCCATCGGGCTTGGCAGCTTTATCACTTGCCAGGGCTTTGCAAATATCTCGATGACCGCAGTGCTGATTGGTGCGGGCGGTAATATCTTGCTGGACACCGTGTTTGTGCTGGTGCTTAACTGGGGCGTTGCGGGCGCAGCTTGGGCCACAGTGCTCTCTCAGATGGCCTCTTGCCTGTTCTCCGTCCTCTTTCTATTCCGCAGCCGGCGCATTCGGGTGCGCATCTCGTTTGGCGGGTATTCCAGCGCACTGATTAAGCGCATTCTTTCGATTGGCGTTTCTCCGTTTCTTATCCTCGCAACCGACAGTGTTTTGCTGATTGCAATGAATGCCATGCTCAAAAAATATGGCGGCCCGACAGAGGGCGACCTGTTGATTACCGCTGTGACGATTGTGCAAAGCTTTATGATGCTCGTCACCGGGCCGATGATTGGCGCGACCGGCGGCACCCAGGCCATCATCAGCTACAACTACGGTGCGCGGCAAACGGGGCGGGTGCGCCAGGCCGAGCGGTATATCCTTAGCCTTTGCCTCATCTTCACCAGTCTTATGTTTTTGGTTTCGCGCACGGCCTCTCAATATTTTGTTGGCATCTTCACACAAGACCCGGAAACCGTTGCATTGGCCGTCTGGGGTATTCGTGTCTTTACGCTTGCAATTGTTCCGCTCAGCTTGCAGTATACTTTTGTAGACGGGCTTACGGCTTTGGGATGCACCCGCGTTTCGCTGTTTCTTTCGCTTAGCCGTAAAACTATTTTTCTGCTCTGCGTTATCTTGCTGCCGCCGTTTTTCTCCGCCCGGGCTGCATTTTATGCAGAACCCATTTGTGACATCATCGGCGCCATCAACTCTTCCATTTTGTTTCTTATCACCTTCCGTCCGCATCTTGTGCGCCGGGAAACCGCTTCTGTTTAAATAAAAAAGCTCTCTGCTTTGCGCGTTTGCACTGACAGAGAGCTTTTTTATATTTATTCTGTTATTATGCCAAGTGCTTGCAGCAAGCCGTGGCAGCCTGCCAGAATATCTTCGTATGTTTCATCAAAATTGCCAGTGTACCACGGGTCCGCAATATCTCCGGGGCGCGCTGTAAAATCCAGCAAGCGGCAAAGCTTTGCTTTTGGGTCTTTGCCAAATATCCGCTGCATATTACGTAAATTGGCAGCATCCATACCGATGAGCAAATCATATGCCTCGTAATCCGCAGGGCAGATTTGCCGCGCGCGGTGAGCGCCGCAGTAAACACCCTGCTGTTGCAGTTTGCTTCGTGTGCCGGGGTGCACAGAGTTTCCAATTTCTTCGGTACTGGTCGCCGCAGAGTCAATGACGAAGCTTTCGGCACATCCCAATGCTTTCACCATGTGCCGAAGCAGATATTCTGCCATAGGTGAGCGACAAATATTGCCGTGGCAGATGAACAAGATACGATGCAATTATCTTTCTCTCCCTTTGTAACCTGATGCAAAAATCAGCCTAGCGGACGATAAAGGGACTTCCTTCCGGGTAGCCCACCTGATCGCATATATGCAAAACACTGCCATCAGAACCATAGTTGCGAAAGGTTACGTGCAATAAAGGAGTGTTTTGTTCCAGCTCCAACAGCTGTGCAACCTCTTCATTCGCACGGGTCAGTTCAATTTCCATCTCCCCTGCAATAACACCGATGCACTTTTCTTTTTTGAGCATCTCGTAAATGGACCGGCGCTCGAGGTCTTCCCCGATTAAAAAGCAGTATTCGGTGGGGTAATAGCTTTTTTCTACCACACAGGGCTTACCATCAATATAGCGCAGCCGGTAAATGGCAACTACCGGCGTACCCTCAGCCAAGCCCAGTGCCTTATTGATTTCCGGGTGAGAAACTACAACTACACCCGCATGCAACAGCTTTGCATGCGTTGCTTGGCCTCGCTGCCGGCACACCTCGCACAGACTAAAGCAATCCTGATATTTCTGCCGGCCTGACCGGCAGGATTTCACGAAGGTTCCCTTGCCCTGCCATTTTTCTACAAGGCCCTCCTCCACCAATTCCGATACCGCACGCCGAACGGTAATGCGGCTTACCCGGTATTCCTTTGCAAGTTCTTCTTCCGTGGGTATTCGTTTATCCACTTGATATTTACCGACAAGAATCGCTTCGCGGAGCTGCATGGCTACTTGTTCATACAGCGGAACGATACTTTCGTAATCCAGCACTTTAAACTCCCCTCTGGCCTTTACAACCGGATATTTGCGGTTTGTTTACCATCTTTTACGGTTGTAAAAAGAATGACTTTTAAAATTTAAACCGATGTTTTTTCATTTTACCATACTTTTTTACATCCAGCAATCTTATAGCTGGCTTTTATCTTAGGTTCTCGCGGCTTTGCTCTGTTGACATTGCCCCCCATCACTTCTATAATAGATATATTATGGATTTATTACCCTGACTTTAAAATGTAAAGAGGAAAGAGGAAATATGATGAGCAACACAATCATCCCGAAAGATTATTCTCCCACTTTGGGGCTGTACGAGACCCAAAACGCAATCGGGCTCATCCATAATATTTTCTTCCGCAAACTTTGCGGGACCCTGCACTTAAAGCGGGTTACTGCACCCTTATTTGTAGACCCCGCCTCGGGGCTTAACGACGACTTGAACGGCGTAGAGCGCCCTGTGCGCTTTGATGTGCCTGCTACCCGTGGTGACGCTGTGGTGGTGCACTCGCTCGCCAAATGGAAGCGGCTTGCGCTTTATAAATACGACTTTCACATCGGCAACGGCCTGATTACCAACATGAATGCAATTCGCCGTGACGAAGAGATGGACAACCTTCACTCTATTTACGTCGACCAGTGGGACTGGGAAAAAGTAATCACCGCAGAGCAGCGCTCGATTGAATACTTGCAGGACACTGTAAACCGCATCGCTTGGGCCATTTGCGACACGATGGAGGAGCTGCGCTGGAAGTTCCCCGAGCTTGGCACCAGCCTCTGCCGCGAAGTTTCTTTTGTTACCTCGCAGGAGCTGGAAGACCTTTACCCCGGCCTCTCTTCGAAAGAGCGGGAAAACGCATATGTAAAAGAGCATCCCACCACCTTTATCATGCAAATTGGGGGAGCGCTGCGCTCTGGCAAGCCGCACGATGGCCGTGCACCGGACTATGATGACTGGACGCTGAACGGCGATTTGCTGTTCTGGCACGAGCCGCTGAACATGGCACTCGAAATCAGCTCAATGGGTATTCGTGTCGACGCTGCTGCGCTGGACCGTCAGCTGCACCTTGCTGGCTGCGATGACCGCCGCGAGCTTTCGTTCCACAAGCTGCTGCTGGAAGGCAAGCTTCCGCTGACCATTGGCGGCGGCATTGGCCAGAGCCGCCTGTGCATGCTTTTGCTGGGCAAGGCCCACGTTGGCGAGGTACAGGTTTCTCTGTGGGATGACGAAACCCTTGCCATCTGCAAAGAAGGCGGCATTCCTCTGCTGTAAATAAATAAAAAAGCGCTCTGCTGATGATTTTGGCAGGGCGCTTTTTCTCCTTCTTTTTGTTCTCTTTTGTGGGGCTCAAGTTTTCCACAGAACTCTTTTTGAGTGTGGAAAACTCACGGCCTGCTGCAACGCGCTGTATTTCTTATGGCTCTAGCGGGCAAGCATCGCATCATACACCATTTTAGAAATGGTTCCTATTGTTTCACGCCCTTCTCGATTGCTGGGGTTCTGCTCGGTGAGTACCACGAGCAAGTAAGGATGCCCTTCCACCAAAATCAGTCCGCCATCATGCTCCAGGCAATCAAGGTCTCCACATTTGTGGGCGACGGGGATTTCTTCGGGTAAATACAGCTGCAACCGGCCTGTTTGCTGTTGGCGCAGCAAAATTTCCAACGCGGTGCGACTCATTTTTTCGTCGACCAAGGTACCGCGGTAAATCAACTCTAGCATCTTTGCCATGTCCTCGGCACAGATATAATTTTCGCGGCCTTGCCGCTTCGCCTCAGTATCCATCATTTTGCGGCCAAGCTGTGCTTCCCGCAATCTCAGCTTTCTTGCTTGCGCGTTAATCGCATCCATCCCCAGTAAGTCTATCAGCAGGTTGGTAGCGGTATTGTCACTGACAATAATCATCAGCGTCAAAATTTCTTCCAGTGCAAAGCTGTGGCCTGGTCTTAGCTCTTTCAAAATACCGTCACCGCCCGTAACCCGGGCCTGTGTAAGTAAAATGTGGTCGCTGAGCGAGCGCCGTCCGGCGGCAATCTGGTCCAGCAGCTCTGCCATAATCAGCAGTTTAATTGTACTTGCCGAAACAAACCGCGTTTTTCCTGCAATTGAAAAGTCTCCTCCGCTTATCAGGTCGCGCCAGACCACCGCCACTTTGCCGGGGCGCGTTGCAAGATAGCTTTCTATTTCATTTTTGAGCATCGATTTTCCCTCTCTTTCTATTTTAAAAAGTTGCGTCAAATATTTGGCTTTTCGCACGGATTAGAACAAAAAGTCTGTTCTTTTACTGCGTTCAGTTCCCTTGCACGCCTGCATTTTTTCAAAATAAAAACCCAGCACAAAGCATACCCTTAAATCAGGGGCTTTGGCTGGGTTTCTTGCGCGCTCTGCTGCCGGCAAAGGCAGCCTGTGCATAAAGAAGCAGCGATAATAATTCAAAAGTTTTGCGGCTGCCTTGTTAAGGAGCCTTACTTAAAATTCACCTTAATTATACGAGCATCGCTCCGGCCTGTCAATCCGAGCACCGCTCTTTGTTTTTTCAGCATTCAAACTCCCACACATCTCCGGTGTGGTTCTCTCCATACGGTACCTTGTTTTGGTTGCGCAGATAATCCGCCGCGGCGGCGCCTGTGCAATGGGACAAGAGGCATCTCTCGATTCCCATTTCCTCCAGCGCCTGCGCCGTTTTTTGGATGCGATTTTCATCTGCTTCAACCAGATGCGAGCCGCCGATAACCGCATAGATGGGCTGTGCAAAACGGGTTTGTACTGTGCGCAGCAGATTAACTACCCCCACATGCGAACAGCCTGCCAGCACCACAAGGCCTTTGCGGCACTCTGCCACCAGTGCGATTTCGTCTGCAAACGGGTCTGGCTGCGTCCCCTGCTCTCCCAGTACAAAGGCAGGGTTGAGTGCTTCAAAATCATTGGTTCTCTCAAACCCACCGACCGCCCAAAGGTGGTCTGACAGCTGCTGTTTGCCCTCTACCCAAACCAGCTCTGCACCTGCCAGCTCTAGCTGCTGGCGGGTAAAATGTGTGCCGATGTAGCGGGTCTGTTCCGGCGTGCGTTTATATTTTTCTTCAAAGTAGCCCTTGCCCAGTACAAAGCGCCGCGCCGCAGGGCACTCTTGCAGCAGCCGGGCCACACCGCCGCTATGGTCAAAATGCCCGTGGCTGATGATGACAGCATCCAGCGGTGCCAGTGATACGCCAAGCGTGTTTGCATTGTCTAAAAAGGCACCACTTGCCCCCGTATCAAATAAAAAGCGCTGGTCATCTATTTCTACCAGCATCGATAAGCCGTGTTCTGCACAAAGCTGTCCGCTTTCAGGGGCCTCGTTTTCGATTAGCGTTGTAATTTTCATTTTTGTGCCCTTACCTTTCTGAAAAACCGCAATATTTCCGCTTGCTCAAACCTGGATTTTTGCAGCGCACTCGAAGCGAATGGAAAACAAAAAGCAATTCTTATTAAAATTGGCTCTTGCGCTTTTTGTTGATTGTGTTATGCTGATTTTAACAAATTTTTCTAAGAAAAGCAAAGTTAAACATTTTAGAATGCGAAAGCTATTGCACATTATGGAATTTAGTTGTATGCTATAAGAGGCTTAAAATCAACTATTTTCTCAGCTTGGCGCAGCAAAATTTATGCTTGCAGCCTACTGAGAATTGATAATACGCAAAGGAGCTTTTTCCATGATCCAAAGTTTGATGCGCGCGATTGACCTGCTTGAAATGCTAAAAGATTCTGATAAATCTTTCTCTATTTCAGAGCTGTCTGATCGGCTTGCACTTCCTCCCAGCACTGTTCACCGTATTTTACAAACCTTCTGTGCCCGAAAGTACGTCACCAAGGACGAGACCAGCCATCTTTATCGGCTTGGGCCAGCCCTAATTTCTCTGGGCTCTTCCGCCTCACATAACCTGCGGCTGCAAGATCTTGCAAAGCCTGTCTTGCTGGATTTGTCGCAGTCTACCGGCGAAGACGCTTTTCTTATTGTTCGGGCGGGCAACAAAGGGCTTGTGCTGGACAAAGTGGAAGGCGCTAACATTCTTAAAGTCGTCGAAAAGTTTGGCACGGCGGTGGATTTACACTGTGGTGCAATCCGCAAAGCCCTGCTGGCTTATCAGGACGAAGAATTTATCCAAAACTATATCAATGTGAAGCTGGCCCCTGCTACTGATGTCACCTCCCCCACACCGGAGGAGCTGTTGCAAAGCTTGGACCGTATTCGCCGCAACGGTGTTTCCTTTTCTTACGGAGATTACATACAAGACGCAGTGGGCGTTGGCGCACCGATTTTCTCCTCAGACGGCAAGGTGATTGCCTCTATCGGCATCATTGCCCCCGCTGCCCGTATTGACAACGAGCACGGTGCGCAAATCAGCACAATAGTAAAACAGCACGCCGATGAACTTTCTTACAACATGGGATATTCTTCAGTGAACACCTGATGCGTGGCCGCTTTTAAGCTGCCTTTTTGAAGCTTCTGGCTAATACATAATACAAAACGAGCTGGTGCTTGCCAAACGGCAGGCCACCGGCTCGTTTTTTTGTGTTATTTCTGAAATCCGTTTAAGAAACGACAGATGCGCTCGTTTTTTTGGTTCGAGAAAAATTCTTCGGCACTGTCTTCTGCGATGATTTCGCCGTCTTCAAAAAATAAAATGCGGTCTGCTACCGAGCGCGCAAACTCCATTTCATGAGTGACAATCAGCATCGTTATGTTCTGCTGTGCCAACTTTGCAATGACAGCGGTAACCTCGGCAGTCAATTCTGGATCCAGTGCACTGGTCGGCTCATCAAACAGCAAAATTTCGGGGTCAATTGCAAGTGCGCGCGCAATCGCAATGCGCTGCTGCTGCCCACCCGAGAGCATCGCCGGGTAGCTGTCAGCCTTATTCTCGAGCCCCACCAGTTGCAACAGTCGCTTCGCATCTGCCTCTGCGTCAACTCGGTTCTTTTTCAGAATTTGAATCGGCGCAATCGTGATATTTTCAAGGCAGGTCAGGTGCGGAAAAAGATTAAACTGCTGAAATACCATGCCGGTTTTCATACAAAGGCGGCGCAGCTCCCGCTCGGGCGGATAGACCGCTTTTCCGTCCACCGTATCCGCCAGAGGTTCTCCGTCAATCAAAATGCGCCCGCTTGTAATTTTCTCAAGGTCGTTTACGCAGCGCAGCAGAGTGGATTTACCACTGCCCGACGAACCAATAATGGCGACTGCTTCGCCTTTTTCCACGGTCAGAGAAACGCCGCGCAGCGCCTCAAAGGCACCAAACTTTTTCGTAACATTTTCTACTGTTAAAATGGGCACAGCGCTCACGCCTCCTTTTTCTCATGCCGGCTAAATCGTTTTTCCAGCCGCTCATACATAACCGTCAGTACAAAGGTCAGCAGCAGGTAAATCAGCGCCGCCAGAACATACCCCGTAATGTTAACATCGCGGTTTACCGCGCCCTGTGCGGCCTTTAACAGCTCGCCTACGCCAATTGCGGTAACAAGAGCAGTATCTTTCACCAGCGTGATGGTTTCGTTGCAAACAGGCGGTATTACCCGGCTGACCGTTTGCGGGATAATGATAAACCGCATCGTTTGCCAATGGGTAAAACCAAGCGTTCTTGCCGCTTCATGCTGCCCACGGTCAATCGATTGAATGCCTGCACGGTAAATCTCGGCAAAGTAAGCGGCATAGTTAAGTACAAAAGTCAGCACTGCCGCTGGGAAGCGCTCGAACCGCAGTCCCAGAAAAGGCAAGCCATAATACACAAAAAATAGCTGCAGCATCAGCGGCGTACCACGAAACACCCAGATATACAGGCGACTGAGCCAGCGCAGCGGCGGCACCCGGGAAATATTGCCGAGCGTAACCATCATCCCCAGCGGCAATGCAAACACCAGCGTAAGCAAAAAGAGTTTGAGGGTTTCGCCAAGCCCCTGCATGAGTGCTGGCATGATTCTTAAAATATAGGAGATATCCATCTGTTTCCTCCGCGGCCTTGCCGCTCTTCTATAATTTGAAAATGCATTTCAGCCAATTAGACGCACGGTCATTTTTTCAACTGTGTCGAGTTCCTCGTGCGCTTGTTCTGGCTTCAGCGGTTGTTGCGCTCATCCTTCTACAGACAGCAAAGGCGGCGGAAGTTTTCCTCCGCCGCTCTGCCTATCCACAGAAACAAAATATTGATTTTGGGGACTGTTGCGCCCCTTGGCGTCTTTTACTCTTTTACAAGAATATCGGTGCCAAACCATTTTTCAGAAATTTCAGCCGCAGTGCCGTTGTCGATGCAGGCTTTGATTGCGACATTCACTGCCTCAGTCAGCTCGGTATCTCCTTTGCGGAAGCCGATCGCATACAGGTCCTCGCCAAAGTCAACTTCCGACACGCCAAACACATTTTCGAGCTGTGCATTTTTATACTGACCCAGCACTTCGTCCACAATCATGGCATCCAATCGGCCGGTCTGCATATCCATAATGACCTGGTCGTAGGTTTTATACTCGGTAAGCTTGCTTTCGATTTTTGCATAAATCGGGTCTGCTTTCAGGGTTTCGAGTGCAGAAGAATCTGCCTGTGTGCCAAGGTTATAATTGGCGAGCTCTTCTTTTGAAGAGATAGTAACACCCTTATTCGTCATAATAATAATCTTATTGTTGAGGTACGGCTTGGAAAGGCTCATGTCCGCCTCGCGCTCCGGTGTAATCGACATGCCGTTCCAGATGCAGTCAATTTTGCCTGTGGAAAGTTCCAGCTCTTTTGCGTCCCAGTCAATTGGCTGAAAAACCGGCTCTACCCCAAGCTCTTTGCAAACAGCAGTGGCAAGGTCGATGTCGAAACCGACAATGTTGTTGCTTTCATCGCGGAAGCCCATTGGTGCAAAGGTATCGTCCAGGCCTACAATCAGCTGGCCCTTTTCCTTAATATCCGCAAGCGTGGTTGCGTAGCTGGAGGCGGAGGAAGCGGATGAAGCAGATTCTGCACCAGGAGCAGCAGATGAAGCGGAAGAACCGCAGGCGGTGAAGCTTAGCGCCAGTGCGGCAGCAAGCAGAACGGATAATGTTTTTTTCATCTTAAATATCTCCCCTATTTCTCTCTTTATGGCACATTTAAGCGCTTTTTATCGTCTGGCATTATTATACTTTATTGTGATAAAGTTGTAAAGCACGAATGTGCCAAAAAACAGTTTTTCAGACATACGCACACATCTTGCTGTACTATGCGACCTCTTTGTTGTGCAACCTGCCTGGTGTTTCAGCTTACAGGGTACTTATACCACCAACTTTGCCTATGATACTGATTATAAAAAGACAGCTAATCTAGCGCGGCCTACGAGTAAACAAAAAAATATCCCGCAGGGAGACATAGTGTCTACCTGCGGGATAATTAGGGAGGTGTATTCAAGCGATACGGCTATGCGCTTTCACCGGCAAAATTGCCAGAATTATTTGCGCATCTCCAGCACGTCGCCAAAGGCCTGAATCGCGGTGCGAGCCTGACCAAAGTCACGCATCTGCTGGTCAACACCCAGTTTGATGTGGGCAACGCCTGCATCATCAAGCGCTTTTTTGAGGGAGGGATACTCCATCTCTTCGGGGTCGCAGAACTGCTGCATGAACAGTACGAGGCCCTGAGCGCCGCTCTCTTTAACGAGGTTGGCAACAAATTCGCCACGGCGGTTCTGGCTGGAGAATTTGTCGTACAGCAGAACTTCGTAGTCCTGTGCAGCAAACTGCAGAGCCAGAGACATCATTGCGTCTGCATTTTCCGGTGCGTCTACACGGAAAGCACGGGTCTCCTGTGCAACGTCGTCAGCAGCAATTGCAATGTTGTTTTCTTCGAAGATAGCGAGCAGTTTCGGGTTGTCGCAAACGATACCGGAAGTAACAACTTTGGTGCCCTTCCAATCGCATACCGGCAGTTTCTCGAGCTCTGCATTGAGGGCTTCGAGTTTCTCAGTGTACTCGTCTTTCAGCATGAACCAAGAAGCTTTCAGCACAGCGCTGCGCTTGGTTGCAGTGATTACGTCGCAGTGATCGCTTGCCAGTTTGACAAACTTACGGCGAGCAGCACGGCTTGCGTTGTAAACGCGGATTGCGTTCTGGATGTCTTCGTTGGTCATCTCTTTGCCAGCGATTTTCTCCAGCTCTTTGCGAACGTTGCCATACTGATCCATGGTGAATTTCAGGCCATAATCAGCAAAGCGGTTCTGCGGGTGAGCCAAGAAGATAACCGGTAGTTTGTGGCTCAGTGCAACACGGAAGTTCTGGCTCATGGGGCGCAGGGTGTCGCAGATGGTCGGGGTGATAACGCCGTCCAGCTGGTCCATGGTGCCGTCAAGCAGCATCTCGAGTGCCAGCTGTGCAATGGTGCAGTAGAAGGTGGCGCAATACTCTTTTGCCATGCTGATGGTTTTGGTGTTGCTACCCCAGATGCCCATCGGCACCATGCCTGCAGCGTACACCAGCTCTTCAGGTGCATAGTAGGGCAGAACGCCGATAACTTTTTTGCCAGCTGCTTTAAAGTCAGCCAGCTGCTTTGCCGGATTTTCGGCTACGGTTTTAAACTCGTTCAGCAAAATTTCGATGCTCATTATGCCTTGCCCTCCTCTTTTGCAGCTTTGCGTGCTTCCATAGCTTCTACGAGGCCCTGAACGCGGGTCTCATATTGTGCTTCGTTGAAGTTACGCGGGTCAGCCTGGTCACCATCGAAGCCAGCGCAGGGAATGCCCAGATCGTTGGTGAAGCGGCGCTGCATCTCTGCCATGTAACCGCTCCAGGGTTTGCAGCTGCGGTTGTAATGAACCAGCACGCCGTCAACTTTATTGTCGCGGCAGATGCCTTCACGCCAATCAACGCCCTGCTCAATGCAAACGCTGTTCGGTGCTTTGCAGTATGCGCGCATCATTTCGTCCATGTTGTTGTAAACAAAGCCGAATGCCGGTGCGTAAACAACAGCAGTAACGTTAAGGCCATTTGCTTTGAGGGGTTTGAAGAGAGCCTTCAGCTCCGGCCAGCAGGGAATGCCTTCGAACATGATACGGTATTTTTCGGGGAACGGAAGGGTGGATTCACCGCTCTTAACGTTCTCTTCGAGCTCTTTTGCAAGCAGCTCAAATGCTTCTGCTGCTGCAACCTTGCCGCGTGCGGTAACAACGTCAGCCATGTGGTTGAACAGGTCGAAACCGGACATCGGGGAGGGTTTATACTGCAGGAAATCGCAAACTTTCAGCCATGCTTTTGCAGTGCGGTTAGCGTTTGCACAAACCTGCTCAAATTTCTTCTCGTCAAATTTGCGGCCGGAGATTTCTTCCAGCTGTTTGATAGCATCATCAAACTGGCCGCGGATGTACGCAACATAAGTGTCGTCTACTTCAACGCTGTTGTTGTAGGGGACGTCGATCATGATAAGGGGGATATTGTGCATACGCGCAATATTCTCATACCATTTGGTCATGCAGTTGCAGAT
Source organism: Pygmaiobacter massiliensis (assembly GCF_900199435.1). Classification (GTDB taxonomy): domain Bacteria; phylum Bacillota; class Clostridia; order Oscillospirales; family Ruminococcaceae; genus Pygmaiobacter; species Pygmaiobacter massiliensis. Next base: position 164,223 of record NZ_OAML01000003.1, on the reverse strand, counting down.
GTTGTTGCAGCAAAGTACGAAGTCCGGCTGGGGCATACGGCGAGACTCGTTGGTGGTCTCAACGCCTGCAGCATAAGCCAGGCTGATACGTGCGTAACCGCAGATGTCAGCGTCAAAGCCCATCTCTTCTGCAGCCTGGCACATACGCTCGCCGTCATGCTGTGCAGCAATACCAGCAGCCTGGTTTTCCGGGTAAACAACGGCCAGACCCAAAGTCTCTGCGATTTCGCAAGGGAATTTGGAAGAAGACCAGCCTACCGGCTCGCCACGTTTTTTTGCTTCCCATGCAGCTGCATAAACATCAGTAACAACCTGACGCAGGGCAGTAGCACCGAGGCTGGTTTTTTTTGCCGGTTTTGCAGCGGGAGCTGCTGCGGCATTGTTTTCGATTTCAGCCATTTGTTTCAATCCTCCATCGTAAAATATATAAAATAAATTGGACAACAGAATTCACTGCGCGTGCACGGAAACCCGCGTGCACGCACCATTATTTACTGTTCGCGGCTGCACTTTTCCCAGCCAAACAGGGCTGCGCCAAGTGCACCGTTGTACTGGGTAAGCGGAGAGGTGTGGACAGTATGTCCCAGCTCTTCTTCCAGCGCATGGACAATGCCGGTGTTCTGTGCAACACCGCCGGTCATAACTACCTGGTCCTGCACACCGACGCGGCGGGCAAGGCCCACTACACGGCTTGCCACCGAGCGGTGGATGCCGTTGATGATATCGCATTTGTCGGTCGCCATTGCCAACTGGCTGATGACTTCGCTCTCTGCAAACACAGTGCAGGTAGAGCTGATGCCGACTTCTTTGGTGGATTTTGCGCCCAGCTCGGCAAGGTCGCTGACCTTAACTTCGAGCACGCGTGCCATGACGTCAAGAAAACGCCCGGTACCAGCAGCACATTTATCATTCATCTGGAAATTGGTCATCATCCCCTGATCTATGTGCAACACTTTTACGTCTTGGCCGCCAATGTCGATAACGGTGTGAACTTCCGGAAAAAGGAAGTATGCGCCGCGTGCATGGCAAGACAGCTCGCTCATCTGTTTATCAGCGATTTCAAGCAGCGAGTTGCGGCCATAGCCGGTTGCAAGAATATAATCCATCTCTTCTTTGGTTTTGCCTGCTGCTGCAAGCACCTCGTCGATGGCGCGCTGCGGACCGCTGGTGCCGGCGCCAACGCCGATAAGAGATTTTGCAACGATTTCTGTGCCGTTTTTCAGCATCACGCATTTGGATGCTGTGGAGCCGACATCAATACCGAGAGTATAAATATCTTTCATAATTTACCGTTTCCTTACTTTATGGCAAAATAAATTTTCTAAACAGGTTGAAAGGACCTGCCAAAAACCAAAAAGGCCTTTCGCCCCAAAATCCCCGGCTGTACAAAGACAGCCGAGGTTAGGGCTATGCCAAAACAGACGGGGAGACCCCTGTGTATGGCATCATAATTCAATTAGATTATAACATACCTTGCGCGATGTTCAAGAAGGTAGTGATAATCGCAGAGTTGGTAAGGTTGCTAATAAAGCCACCGATGAGGGGTACTACAAAGAATGCCAGCTTGGAATAGTGGTATTCGTTGCAGACCGAAGTCATGGTTGCCATCGAAACGGGCACTGCGCCCAGGCCGAAGCCGGAGTGACCAGTTGCGATGATTGCTGCATCGTAGTTCTTGCCGCATGCACGATAGGTGATAATAGTGCAGAAGAAGTAGATGAGGATAAGCTGAAGCACCAGGATGGTGATGAGAGGCAGAGCCAGCTCAGCCAGCTGCCACAGCTTCATGGTGATGATGGACAGCGACACGAAGATAGCAAGAGAAATCTCGCCGATGATGTCGATGGTCTCATAAAGAGCATCGTCACCTTTTTTGGTGCCGTCCAGGATCATACGAGCGATGATGCCGCCCAGCATACACATAACGTGGATGGGGAGGTTGACGCTCGGCAGAAGGATCTTAGCGATTTTGAAAAGGGTCTGGCCCAGGCCGCAAGCGAGAAGCAAAATGTAAACTGCTTTAAAAGCGCGCTCGCTGCTTACGAAAGCTTTGATGCTGCTGACTTCTTCCAGTTCATTTCCGTCAGTGCCTTTGTAGTTCTTGTCGAGCTGGTTTTTACGAATCAAGCGGCGACCCATCGGGCCACCGAGCATGCAACCGGCAATCAGGCCAAAGGTTGCAGCAGCAACTGCAACTTCAACTGCGCCAGTGCCACCCATCGCCTCTGCGATGGGGCCGAAGGAAGCAGCATTGCCGTGGCCGCCGGTCAGCGGGGTAGAACCTGCCATCAGTGCGACGAGAGGGTTCATGCCCATTGCGGTGCCAACGCCCAGTGCAAGGGCATTCTGCAATGCTGCAAGCACAGCAGCCAGCACCGAGAAGATAACGACCAACTTGCCGCCTTTTTTCAGCAAAGCAAGACTTGCAGCACAACCGCTTGCCGCGAAGAACACATTGTAGAAGAAGGTGTTCATTGTGTTGTAATCAAAAGAGAATGCAACCACGTTGGTCACATACAGAATGCAGGTGACGATTGCGAAAATGGTGCCGCCTACAACTGCCGCGGGGATGCAATACTTCTTGATTGCAGGAATTTTTTTGCGCAGAAATTCGCCCAAATAGATGGCCAGAATTGCAATGGCCAAAGTTTGGAACATACCGATTTCAATAGTAGTAATTTCCAAAAATTTTCACTCCACTCACATTTTGTCGTTCGCAGAGAAAATTACAGTAGTTTCTCACAAAATCTGATGCGACCGACTACATCTACTCCCAACACAGAAAAACTTTCCCCTTTTCTGCGCAGCTCCCATGGAATGGATGTATGTAAAGGTATTCAGTTGTCACATAAAGCTGTGCTACTATAACCTTCTCGCTATTCAAACCGAACACTGCTCGGCTTGATTCATTATAAGGCTGCCGTGCAGCCATACAGCAATAGAAACAGCAAGGGCAGAGCCGCTGGCACACCGCCTATCCCTGACAGTGTGCTGCCGGTGCTCTGCCCGGCTGCTTTCTCGTCACGTGAAGCTTCCCAACATCACGCAACTGCCGTTTTTACATAAAACTGCGTTTGCTTATTTGCCGAAAGTCTGGAACTCGCGGATAGCACGCGGCAACAGCATCTGGTGGAATGCGCAGATAGCCTGCGGATTCTGGTATGCTGCGTCGGTGAATGCACGCATATAGGTGCGGAGTACGGGCAGATCGACGATTTCGTCAACGAGGCCGATCTCTGCGCAGAACTTCGGACGAGATTTTTTGTAGTATTCCTGGATCATGTCGTTCATCTTGTCGATGGTCGGCTGCAGGTCTTTGCCAGCAGCGTCGTCTTTTGCAAGGCGGCGGCTGTACATAGCAGAAGCAGCGGTCTCACCGTGCATAACGTAGATCTCAGTTGCAGCGGTGCCGATGGAGAACGCGTTGGTGTTGTTGCCCTGCGGGCCGCCCAGCACGTAGTGTGCAGCAGCGGAACCTTTGCGGAGGGTGATTTCCATCTGGGGAACTTTAGAGTTCTCGATGGAGTAGATGAGGGACTGGCCGAGGCCGAGAAGCTCTGCGCACTCTGCCTCGTCGCCAACATCGATACCGGTGGTATCCTGAACCCAGATGATGGGCAGTTTATCACGGCTGCACATATTGACGAACTCGCTCATCTTGATGAGGCCCTGGCGATACAGTTTGCCGCCGATGCCGATTGCGCCCTGTTTGTACTCGGGGTAGTTCATCAGAATGCCCTGAGCGTTCATAACGATACCAACGAGCAGGCCGTCGATTTTAGCAAGGCCGGTGATCATCTCGGGGCCATAGCCCTTTTTGTACTCGCTGAACTCGGAGTTATCGATCAGACGAGCGAGAATCTCGTAAGAGTTGTAAACCTTTTTCTGGTTCATCGGGACGATGCTGTACAGGTCCTCAGCGTTGAACTGGGGCTCACGCGGGTCATCGACACGGAAGAACTCGAGGTTGTAAGCGGGCAGGTAGCTCATATATTTCTTCAGAGCTTCGATTACGCCCATTTCTTCTGCATAAACTTCACGGAAGAAGCCAGTCTCGTTGAAGTGCACGCCGATGGAGCCCGGAGCTGCAACTTTAACTTTGGTACCTTCGATGATCTGTTTTGCGCCCTCAAGGTCGACATAGCCCTTCGGGCTCATGCCGGAGAGGATGCCAGCGCCACCGACTGCCATGTTCGCATCTTTGTGAGCGATCAGGATGGTCGGGCTGATGGAGTGGTAGCCGCCGCCTGCCGGGTTGGTGCCCCAGATGCCGACGAGGATGGGCACACCAAGCTGTGCCAGCTCTGCTGCGCGGAAGAACGGAGTACCACCGGTGCGGCGGCCTGCGTATACCTTCTCCTGCTCGTCAAGCTTAACGCCAGAGCAGTTCAGCAGGTAGATAACGGGGATGTGCAGGGTTTTTGCAGTGTCGGTGCCGCGGAGGATGTCCTCTGCCTGGCCGCCGATCCATGCACCTGCGAGCTTCTTGTTGTCAGAAGCAATGATAAGAGCCCATTTGCCCTCAACGCGGCCGAGGCCTTTAACGATACCGGTGGTGCCGTGATCGTTGTGCTCGGGGTTGTAAAGGGTGTTCAGGGGGCAGAAGGTGCCTTCGTCGACGAGGGCCTCAATGCGCTGCATTGCGGTCCACTGGCCGGAAGCGTTCAGAGACTCGGTGCTGCGACCTGCGTCGAGAGCAGCTTCAGAGAGTTCGTGGATTTCCTGCTCTACAGCGCGCAGCTCAGTTTCGTTCTCAGCATTGGGCGCAACAGGAGTGCCGATGACGGGCATATTCTGGAAATAGCCGGGCATCGAATATTCGTTCATGCTCATTTGCGTTTCTCCTTTTGATAAAGTGCAAAGTCCGTCCGGAGCATTGTCCGGGCGGACCCTGCCTTATATGCTATTATTTCTCTTCAACCGGCACTTTAATAAATGCCTGGCCCGGATCAATCTCTTCGCGAATCATGCGGATAACTTCCTCAGAGGGAGCCTCCAGCTGAATTGCTTTGGAAACATCGATATCGAAACCGGTGTTCTCTTTGACCATTTCGGGGGAAGAAGTCGGATAGTATGCATACAGGTACATACGTTTGGTCTCTTCATCAAATTTCATGATGCCGAGGTCGGTAACGACCATCTGAGGACCACGGTTGGTCGGCAGGCCTTTTTTGGCACGGCCGTCCGGGCCATCGATGTAGCCGGGGCTGGTGACGTAGTCGATGTGGTCGATGAAACGACGTTTCTCGTGCTGCATCATGATAACGGTGTTTGCAAAGGTTGCAATGCCGTTAGCACCGCCGGAACCCGTGAAGCGGGTTTTCGGGTGGTGGTAGTCACCGATGGAGGTGGAGTTCACGTTGCCGTACGGATCGATCTGAGCACCGCCGATGAAAGCGATGAGACGCTCGTTGTTGTGCAACCACTCGTTTGCCTCAAAGCCGATGAAGCGAACGTTCGGCCACTGTACTGCGCAGTGAGCCATGAAGCGGTTGTCACCGACAGAACGGGGAACCTCGATGGGGGAGCAGTCCATCAGACCGCTCTCGACGATCAGCTGGCACTCCGGTGCGAACACGCGTTTTGCCAGAGAAGCGCCGATCAGGGGAAGACCGGTGCCGACAATAACAATCTGGCCGTTCTGGATCAGCTGAGCAATCGCGACAGCCTGCATTTCTTTGTTGGTGTAATTCTTATAGTTTGCCATTGTGTTTACCCTCCTTCTCCTTATTTCACCTGGGTGGCATAGCCAAACCCGGGCACGTTCTTCAGCTTGACCAGGCGAGATGCGCCAACGATGTTGAGCAGCTCGTAGTGATCTTTAACGCCGTAGACGTATTTGTCGAGGAATGCTTTGAAGTTTTCTTCAGTTTTGCTTGCCTCGCCGTACTCTTTGAGCATTGCGTTGTCGTAGTCGTAGTAGTTGTAGCACTGTGCAGGCCATGCACCATAGGGAACGTGGCAGACAGCTGCAACGCAGAACGGAGCAATAGAGTTGGTGGAAGGATCATGACGGATCTCTTCGTTGGAAACCAGCTCTTCGCAGGTTACGATTACGTTTTTCGCTGCAACAGCGATGTCAACGTCGTGGAACTCGTCGCCTTCAATCTGGCAGGTGCCGTCCGGAGAAGCTTTCTGCACGTGGATGATCGCGGTGTCGAGCTGCGGAACCGGCAGTGCGACAACTTTCTCGCCCGGGTTGAAGGGGTTGTCAATGTACACGAATTTATCGTTGGGAAGTTTGTCGATGGTCTCGCGGGTCTCTTTGCTGATGCCCCACTCGTCCACGAGGGAGGAGCCCATCATCAGACGAACCGGCAGGAACGGCAGACCGAGAGAAGCTGCATGCAGCATCATCATCAGTGCGTCCTGAGAGTAGTCTTCCAAGGTCAGCTCGCCGGCCTCGTAAGCTGCACGATAGCGGCGGGAAACGTTGGTGACACCGGAGTCAGCAGTGTAGCAGTTGATGTAAGCTTTAACGCGCTTTTCGCCGATCAGCATGTCCCAGTCGCCGCCAGCAGGGCCAGCTTCGACAATGAACTCGCCCTGACCCTGACGCAGGATCTCACGAACAGCCGCATAGGGCTTTCTGTTGGTGGTAAAACCGCCAAGGCAGATGTGGTCGCCGTTGTGCACATATTTTGCAACGGCATCATGCAGAGACATTACTTTAGACTCAGACAAAATGAAAACCTCCTAAAATAATTTTCAAATTTATAAGGGAAACAATTTTATGAAGCAACGGGCAAAAAAGCTTTGCAGCAAATATATCTGCAATAAGTCGCTTCTGTGCATGAAACTGTTTTTGCGGACCATACTTTTTATTGAAACTCACACCCAAGCTGTAGGTTAAATACGCCTAGGCAGCTCAGGTGTGTGTTTCTCTTTTGTATAGTTACTGCGGGTAGCTCATTAGAATACGGTCAGGAAGAAACCTGCCGCAACTGCGGAGCCGATAACACCTGCAACGTTCGGGCCCATAGCGTGCATGAGCAGGAAGTTGGTGGGGTTAGCTTTTGCGCCCTCAAGCTGAGCAACGCGGGCTGCCATCGGAACTGCGGAAACACCTGCGGAACCGATAAGCGGGTTGATTTTACCCTTGGTGACAATGCAGAGCACTTTGCCGAGCAGCAGGCCACCAACGGTGGAGAAGCAGAATGCGGCAAGGCCCATTGCGATGATCGCGAGGGTCTGAGGTTTCAAGAAGATGGCGCCCTGTGCGGTAGCACCGACAGAGAGGCCAAGCATGATGGTGATGATGTTGCAGAGTGCATTCTGTGCGGTATCGGACAGACGCTCAACAACGCCACACTCGCGCATCAGGTTGCCGAGCATCAGCATACCGAGCAGCGGAGCAACGGAAGGAAGCAGGAGGCTGCAGAAAGCTGCAACGAAAACCGGGAAGATAACTTTTTCAGTTTTGGAAACCTTGCGAAGCTGTGCCATTTTGATGACGCGCTCTTTTTTAGTGGTAAGGGCACGCATGATGGGGGGCTGAATCATCGGAATCAGCGCCATGTACGAATACGCGGCGACCGCGATAGGTGCGACTAGCTCAGGAGCCAGGTTGTTCGCAACATAGATAGCGGTCGGGCCGTCTGCACCGCCGATGATGCCGATAGCAGCTGCCTGCTGCGGGGTGAACATGCCGGTAGCATTTGCGAAGATAAATGCGCAGTAGATACCAAGCTGTGCAGCAGCGCCGAGCAGCAAGCTGATCGGGTTTGCCATCAGGGGGCCAAAGTCGGTCATAGCGCCGACTGCGAGGAACATCAAGCAGGGGAAGAGGCTGGATTTAACACCGGCATACATGACGCCGATAACGCCCGCATCGTACCAATGCTCGATTTCGTAGAAGTAAGAGAAAACGCCGGACATCGGCAGGTTGGCGAGGAACATACCGAAAGCGATCGGTAAAAGCAGGAGCGGCTCAAATTTCTTTACAATTGCGAGATAGATAAGAACAAAAGAAATCAGGATCATCACACCGCTCTGCCAGTTCGTCGCCAGCGCGGCAAAACCGGATTCGGCCGCGATCTGAGACAGAATAGCAGAAAAGCTCATGTTGATTTATCCTCCTTATTTCAGCACAACGAGGACAGCGTCGGTTTCAACGATGTCGCCTTTTTTGACGTTCACGGAATCAACAGTGCCGTCAACCGGAGCAACGATTTCGTTTTCCATTTTCATTGCTTCGAGGACAACCAGAACCTGGCCAGCTTTTACTGCAGTGCCTGCTGCAACTTTAACATCGAGGATGTTGCCGGGCATCGGGCTGTTAACGGTGGTTGCGCCTGCTGCGGGTGCTGCTGCGGGAGCGGGTGCTGCTGCGGGAGCCGGAGCTGCCACGGGAGCGGGTGCTGCTACGGGAGCGGGTGCTGCTACGGGAGCCGGAGCAACGGGTGCTGCTGCACCGCGGGTGAAGGACTGGTAGCCGCCGCTAACCTTCTCGATTTCGACTTCGTATTTTTTACCATTCAGAGTTGCAACGTATTTCATGATTCATTCTCCTTAAAATTAATGTAATTTTAATTGTTAATTCGCTCTGGATTTTTGTGTTCCAATCAACCGATCTCTTTGATCTCTGTGATCTGGAAAGATGTGAGCGGCATATGAGTTTCCTCGCTGACCGCTGCAATGAGAACGGCATAAGCCTCCTCATCAAGATTGTTCACCGGAGCAGCCGGAGCCGCTGCGGGTGCAGGGGCTGCAGCCGCTTTTTTCTCGCCGCCTGTCAAAACACCTACGATTTTAGACAGAACGATGATGGCAATTGCAAGCAGAGCCAGCGCGGCGACGACGATCAGTATTCCCATGCCTGAAATGACCAGCGACTGACCCAAGCTCATTGTTGTTTCCTTCCACATAAAAGCACCTCCTTATAGTATTCATCCATTCCGTATTGCGGAAAGCATTCCACTAATGCTTTGTCCTCACCTCTGCCATGCTTTATGTAAAAAAAATAAAAATTTTGAATTTTTTTCGTGTTAAAGCAAGAAAAACGCGCCGACAGGGGTCTTTTTTGAGATCTCTTCCGCGCGACTTGAGCAGTTTGCACAAACCACACAATTTATTTTGTGCAGCATGGCTATTTAGAGGCCGAAATAAATACTGAATTTGCCTTCATTATATCATAAAAACAGCAGAGTTCAACTCTTCTGTTTATAAAATATCGAATATAACAAAACTTGCCTTTTCTTCTTTAAAAAGATTTCATTTTGGGTGTGAAACCCCGCTCGTAAGAATAGAAAGCAAAGAAATCTTTAATCTTTTCGGCTTTTTGCCCAAAATCCTCAAAATTTTGTTTTATCTGGTAATCCTTCCCTCTTCTTGACAGGTTGAGCACTTACATATTATTAGAGGGCATCTAGGGCGCTGGCCTGCAAATGCTTACTGCTTTTTGTGCAAACTTCCTTCTTTTTTCAGTTCTTTTCCAATTGCTCTAGCCCTGCGGGAATGTTACAATAAATAAGAGCGCGTATATCGCACTTGAAACACCCCGCCCAGCGGGAAAGGAGTCTCTTTATGAAACTGAATAACAAACGCACCGTCACGGTCGGTCTGGCGTTTATGTCGATCTGCGCTTTTTGGCAGGTTTACGACGGCATTGTGCCACTGATCTTGAAAAACACATTCGGGGTCAGCGATACGGCTGCCGGTGTAGTCATGGCGATGGACAATGTGCTTGCGCTGTTCATGCTTCCTCTGTTTGGCACTTTGTCAGACAAAACGAGCACCCGCTGGGGACGCAGAATGCCGTTTATCGTTATCGGCACCTTGCTTGCCTCTACCGCGATGCTGTTAATCCCGCTGGGCGACCATTTCAATAACCTACCGCTCTTCATCATTGGCCTCGGCCTTGTGCTGGTGGCAATGGCTACTTACCGCAGCCCCGCGGTTGCTTTAATGCCGGACGTTACCCCGAAGCCGCTGCGCAGTAAGGCAAACGCGATTATTAACCTGATGGGTGCCGTTGGCGGCATTATTATGTTGCTTGCCATCAAGCTGATGGTGCCCAAAACCGATCATCCCGATTATATCCCCCTCTTTGCGCTAACCATCGCAATTATGGTCCTCTGTGTTGCCTATCTGTTCTTTAAAATCAACGAGCCCAAAACTGTTGCGCTGATGGAAGAAGAAAGCCGCGCAATGGGTGTTGAGGAAGAAATCGTCAACGAGGCAGACGGTGCCGCGAGCGAAAAAATGCCAAAAGACGTATTCCGCTCGCTTTGCTTTATCCTCGCCAGCGTCTTTCTGTGGTTTATGGGTTACAATGCAGTTACCACCGCATTTAGCAAGTACGCCTCCTTTCGCTGGGGCATGCAGGGCGGCGATTACGCCCTGGTGTTGATGATTGCACAGGCTGCTGCTATTGTTACCTATATTCCTGTCGGCATTATCGCCAGCAAAATCGGCCGCAAAAGAACGATTCTCATCGGTGTTGCCATGCTGGGTGTTGCGTTTGGCGCCGGTGCTATCTTCACCAGCTTCTCCGGGCTTATTTTCTTGTTCTTCTCTCTTGCCGGCATAGGCTGGGCTTTCATCAATGTAAACAGCTACCCGATGGTGGTTGAAATGAGCCGCGGTGCCGACGTTGGCAAATACACCGGCTACTATTACACTTTCTCGATGACGGCACAAATTATCACACCGATCCTTTCGGGTGCTGTAATGCAGTTCCTCGGCTATGAGTATCTCTTCCCCTACGGCGCGCTGTTTGTGCTTGCCAGCTTCGTCACGATGCTCTTTGTCCACCACGGTGACAGCCGCCCTGAAGCAAAGAAAGGCATCGAAGCCCTTGACGTGGATGACTAACGACTAATGCTCCAGCACATTTTGTGCAATAGCCTTTTATCAAAAAAGAAAACCTCGCCAGATTATATATTAGGCGAGGTTTTTTATATTGAACAATTAATTTTTGAGAGATTTTTACCAGCCCATGGAGTTTTGGCCCTGCGCATACACACTGGTTTTAAAGACCATAAACTATGTCCAATTATCTTCTTTGATATTAGCAGAAAGACGAGAAATGAGGAAATACTGATGAAAAAATATGAATACAAATTTGTTGAGGTTACAGTAAAAAGCGGATTAAAGACGAAGGGCGGAGATGCTTTCGATGAGTGCAAAAAAATCATTCTGCAAGAAGCAGAAAACGGCTGGCGGTTAAACCAGGTTGTAGCGCCATTCAATGAGAAAATGGGCATGTATGCCGCTACCGGCTACCAAATTATTTTTGAAAGAGTAGCGGAGTAGCCGCCCACTAATCTAAACACAGATAAACTTTGGGGAAAATCAAAGGGCATCGGTTTTACCGATGCCCTTTTCTGTTTCAATTAATCTGGTATAGACCAGCCTTCTTTTTATTTCAGCGGCTTTGAAAAAAGATGCTGCATCTTTACAAATCCATGTCGTTCCAAAAAGCTTTGTGCCTTTAAATTAACGCGAGAAGTATTTGCCCGCATTTCAGTACAACCAAGTGTTTTCGCCTGGCCGGAAAGTGCAATCAGCATTCCTGTCCCGATATTTTTGCCTCGCACCGCTTCCTCTACGTAAAGCTCCTGCAAAAGCCCGGCAAAGGTGCAGCTCGAAAGCAGCAGCTCCACCTGTAAGTCGCCGTATCCCACCGCGCGCTCACCTTCAAATGCAATGACCACCCGGCGACGCTTATCCGAAAGTACCGCCCGGAGAACCCCTGCAAACAGTTGCTGAGGCATGGCGGTGCCGGACGCTGCAGCGCAAAGCTCATAGAGGGCGGGCAAATCTTCTTCGGTTATGGCGCGTACGTACATGGCGAGTCGTCTCCTGTTTTTTGTAATTGCCAAGGTTTGCGTTTGCCATGGCTCAAAAAACGCCTCTGCCGGGACAGCGCTGTCCGCCGCAGAGGCGTTTGCATTTTTATCGAATGAATTACGGGATAAGCTGCACTTCGTATCCAGCTGCTTTGGCCGTTTCGTTTGCCGCACTCAGCTCATTGCCGGAGATGCCAGCAAGATAAAATCCCACCTGTTTTGTGCCGCCTTTTTCAAGTGCCGCTTTCAGACCTTCTAACGTTTCTTCCGCTGTATCCGGCAGCGTGTTTACCGTTTCGCCTGCCTCATTGACAGTGGTTACATTGGTGCTGCGTACCAGTACATTGGCAAGGCCAAAACCGGCCGGCGATGCGCCATAGCTTGCAAACGATTCACCCGAAACAGCCGCCTGCGGGAATTCAAACCAAACTTCTGCCTCTCCGGCCGCCGTTTGCAAGTCTGTACCCACTTTTGCAAGCAACTGCTCTTTGCTTCCGCTTAAGGTTCCAAAATCGCACGCCTGCAGGCTGTACCCTTCTGGGAACTGCAACCCGCTCACCAGAATTTTCTGATAACCCATCGCGCTGATTTCTTTGACCAGCTCGTTAAGGTAGGTCTGTGCAGCTGCACTGTTGGGGTTCATCCAGGGCTTACCGCCAAGCTCTTTGGCATTGTCAAGCCAGTTATAATCTGTGCCTTGATATTTCACCGCTGTTGCACGATCCAAATAAGGCATTGTCGAATCGCGGAAGGCCCAAACGGCCGCAATTGGTGTTACCCCCTGCTCAGTAAAGGCTTTGGCTACCGCTGCGGCATCAATGGCCGATGGCGAGATAGCACTTTTTGCAGCATCCACTGCACTATTGTAATATAGATTACCTGTTTCATCTTTGAGCGTAAGCACTGCGCCCGAAACACCGTTTTCTGCAAGCTGTTTCGCCACCTGTGCCGCCTGCTCCGGTGTTGCGACGGAAGAAAGCGCAACAAACTTCCAAGTTCCCTTGCCCGTGGCAGCAGATGGTGTTTCCGGCTCGGTAATTTCAGAAGGAGCGGTCACTGCGCCGCTCTGTGCTTCACTGGGGGCTGATGTACTGGAAGACGGCGGAGTGGTTCCGCCGTTTTTATGCTGGTACCAAAGCTTGGAGGCCAGGTCCAGACCAGGCTTTGCAAGCAGCCAACCGAGGGCAAACAGCACCAGCGCTGCCACAATCCACATCAGCACCTTGCGCAGCGTATTCTGACGATCTGCAGAACCGGAAAAGCTGCGTTTGTAGCGTTTGACCTTCATCCGTTTCTTTTTCATTTGCAAAGCCTCCTTCGAGCAACTTAAATTGCCGGCATGTGTCCTGTAAAGCCATAAATCGCAAGTGCCACGATGCCGATATAAATCAATGTAATCGGCAGCCCTCGGAAGGTAGAGGGCACATTGCGGTTACGAATTTTACGCTGGCCCTCGTTTACGACGAGGATAGCCAAAGCATACCCGACTGCGCTGCCCAGCGCAAAGCCCATCGTCTCCAGCAAAGTGTAGCCCGAGGTAGTCGTCAGCAACAGTGCGCCCAATACGCAGCAGTTAAAGGTAGCGGACGGCAGAAGGGCCACATAGTCTTTGATGTCTTTTATCTGGGTTTTCTGGGCCAGCAGTGCCAGCGCAAGCAGAATAACAAAATAGGCAATACTGGTGCAAAGCACATAGATCAGCGGGCGCACGGCGCCGCGCCAGGTAAGGTCTTGAATCAATCGGCCTGAAAAATAGGCCATCGGGGCACTCAGTAGCTGTACTGCTGCAAGCATAACAGTGAATTTGCCAAGCGAAACAATGCCGTCATCCACCATTTTGACAACTCGGGAAACACCAAGTGCCCGGCTAAACACGGCATTTTGTGCCGCAATTGCAACAACTGCGTACACAAAAAAGGTCAAGACGGATTTTAATACGATCATATCTCTCGTTTCGCCTCCATGTTGACATATTTCTTAAACAGGTTGCGAAGCCAGCGCCAAAAAGCAGCCATTAAGCCTACCAAAATAAACCCGCCCGCAGTAGAGCCTGCCAGAGGGAACGGCGCCGCTTTTACCAGCATATGTCCAAACAGGCTGCCTGCGCCTAAAAACTCGCGCAATGTTGCTACGAGGAACAGCGCCAGCAAAAAGCCGCCGGTGGTGGCAATGCCTTTGCGCAGTGCCATACCCATCGGCTCCAGCTGTGGCCGCTCGTACCGTTTAATGATAATCGGCTCCACAACAAGCAGCGGCAGATAGAGCCCTACCATACTGAGGCCTACGCCAAAAACAGCCCGCTCGATGAGATAGACCGGAATATAAAGGAGTGCTGCCGACAACGTGTAGACCACGCCACGAAAACGCATATAAGAGTAGCGAGAAAGGAAAGCCGCGAGCAGCCGGGTTGGGGTGAGCAATAGCAACACCGCAAGGCCGAGAATTAGCGCATTGTTTAGGCTGGTGGCCGCTACCACAATGGGTGCAAGGCCAAGCCCGGTGATGAGCACAGGGTTGTTTAAAAACAAACGCTCGGTGCGCATCAATCTTTCCATATTTTCTTTATAGTAAAGAGCGCGTTCAAGATTCATTCTGTTTTCCTCCGTTCAGTTTTTTATGGAGGGTTCGCGCACTGCAAATGCGATCAAGGTATCCGCTAAAGGCATTCGCGAGCAGCACTGCAAAACAGACGCCCAGCTCATACGCTCCATAACAACGGAACATCATGGTCAAAAACCCGCACAAAATGCCATATAGCACCCGTGCTAATTTATTTTTCGGTGCCGTGGTAGCATTGCAGACCAAAAAGATGCTGCCAAACAGCAATGCGCCCGAAAGCAGCTCGTATTTTACCACATCAAGTCGCGCCGCCATGGTAATACGGGGCATCAGCAAGCTGATAACCACGCAGGTAGCAAGAAAAGATACTGGAAGCTCCAGTGTAATGCGCCGGCGTACCAGCAGGTAAATCGCCGACGCTGCAATTACGATGCAGAAGGTGGTCCCCATCGGGCCAGCATAGCTGCCCAAAATCAAATCTAATGTTGGGATGTTCGGCACGCCGCCATTTTTTAAGGTATGTGCAGAAGCTTCAATCAGCGGCACATCCGAAGCGCCAAACAGGCTGAGTGTGCTGAACGGCTGCGGATATTTAAACAGCATCTCCGGCCAGCTGATGGTAACTACTGCATAGCCTACCGCAGCAGGATTAAACGGATAGCTGCCCCAGCCGCCAAAAATATGCTTGCCAATCAGCACCGCAATTGCGACGCCAACTACAATCATATAATAAGGTGCCGTTGCAGGAAGCATCAGCGTAAAAATTGCAGCATAAACAAACGAAGAGTTCTCGGTGTTATCGTGCGGGTAATGCCGCAGCAAGGCTACCAAAAAATCGCAGATAAATGCGGTCAGCAATGCTACGCCGAGCATCAGTGCCGGGCGCGGGCCATACAGATATACCGCCATAAATGCAAGCGGAAACAGTGCGAACAGCACATCGCATCCAGTTGCATAACCCTCATGTCGGGGGCGAATGGTTTCGGTTACATTATTCATATACAAAAGAACCTTTCCGGCCGCAAAGCAGCCTTCTTGGGGTTAACTTTATGCCTAAAGGCTTTTCAGCCAGCGGGTTTCGGCAACAGGGTCAGCTGCACTGAACACAGCCGAGCCCGCGACCAGCACATTCGCACCTGCCTGCGCGCACTGCTCCGCAGTATCACGTCCCACGCCGCCGTCCACCTCAATCCAGAGGTCGCTGCGGCCAATGCGCTCAGCCTCCGCTTTGATGGCCTGCAGCTTAGGCAGTGCAGACGGCATAAAACTCTGGCCACCAAAACCAGGCTCTACGCTCATCACCAGCACCAGCTCCACCTTGTCCAGATACGGAAACAATGCCTCTGCTGGGGTGGCAGGTTTAATTACAAGACCTGCTTTGCAACCAACAGCGTGGATGGCATCAATGGTTTCCTGCACAGGGCTGTCCGCTTCCAGATGGAACGAAATGAGACTTGCACCCGCTTTTGCAAAGCTTTCAATATAGCTTAGCGGGTCAGTAATCATCAAATGGACATCATAAAAAGCATCCAGCTCTTTTGCAAGGCTTTTCAGCACTGGGGCCCCAAAGCTAATGTTTGGCACAAAATGGCCATCCATAACATCAAAATGTAAAAATTCCGCACCTGCTTCTAAAACCATGCGGCAGTCCTGCTCCAGATGGGCAAAACTTGCAGAAAGCAGTGAGGGAGAAACGATAGACATAAATAGCTCCTTCCCGACAGAAATCGAGTTTCTGCCGAAGCAAATAGGTAGTATTACTATACACTAAAATCGTGAAAAAATCAACCAAATACACCTGCCCCTGCGTGGCATGCTCTTGTGATGCCACCGCAGCTTGCCATGCCTTTTTGCATCAAAGCCCCGTATCAAACGGGTGCATAAAAAATCACTACAGATCTTGCAGTAGGCAGCATAAACTCAGCCCGTTATGCGAGATTTTTTATTTTAAATAAGCCAAAAAAGCAATTCGCTATTAGCATTTTTCGATTGGTTTTCTATAAAACGTGATTTATTGCCAATATCAAAAATGCTATTTTTGCAGATCCATTTGAAATTATCTCGCAATACACAATAATTTCCAAAAAAGTGTGGCTTTTATCCAGGCAAAAGCAAACCTTTCTAATTATAGCCGAGGCTGATTTATTCTACTGCTTCTTTCATTCATAAGCGTCCTCAATTTTTCGCATCCACTCCCCCTGCTTTTGATGCTTTCTTCTCTAAAATTTCATTTTACCTGCAAGTTGTGAAAATTCTGTCTACGCAGAACAAAAAAAATCTGCTGCCCCGAAGGACAGCAGATTTGATAGAAGCGATGCTTTTAGGCAGCCGCTTTTGTTTTGTTTTTCTCCATTATGAACTGAAGTGCAATAATAACTGCGATCAGCCCAAAGCCAATTGCGTCGGTGATGATGCCCGGTTTGATGAGCATCAGACCAGCCGCAGCGGAGACAAGACGCATCGGCATATTCATGTGACGGAACATGAAGCCCTCAAGGCCGGCGGCAATTGCTGCCATGCCAACGATCGAGGTAATAACGATGAGAATGACATCGAACGCGTTGGTATCGATGAAAAGCATCGCATTATTGTAAGCAAACATGTAGGGCACGATGAACGCTGCGATTGCCAGACGGGTTGCATTGAACGCCGTCTTCATGGGGTTTGCCTTCGCGATTGCTGCACCTGCATAAGCAGCCAGCGCAACCGGCGGGGTGATGTCTGCAACGATACCGAAGTAGAATACGAACATGTTCGCCGCAATTGGGTTCATGCCCATACCGGTAATCAGAATCGGCGCGCAGGTGGTTGCCATGATAACATAGTTTGCGGTGGTCGGAACACCCATGCCGAGCAGAATGCAGCAGAGCATGGTGAGGATCAGCGCAACCAGCAAACGGCCGTTTGCCAAACCAACAATAGCCGAGATGAAAATCTGGCCGAGGCCCGTCATCGTAACAACGCCTGCAATGATACCTGCCATAGCGCAAGCAACTGCAACAGACAGAGTGTTTTTGCCGCCGTTTTCGAGTGCATTTACAAAGCCGGTCAAAGTCATGCGATTGTCTTTGTTCAGCAAGCTAACCACAACAGCAAGGCCGGTAGCGATAATTGCGGAACGGGACATCGTGTAGCCTTGGATAATCATGTAAACCAGCACGACCAACGGAACCAGCAAAAAGCCTTTGGTCAAAATCAGTTTGCCAAGTTTGGGCAGCTGATCTTTGGGAATGCCTTTCAGTCCCAGCTTTTTTGCACGGAAGTGAACCATAAGGAAGATGCCCATAAAGTACAGGAATGCCGGCAGAATAGCACGTACTACGATGTTGGAATACGGAACACCGCAGAACTCTGCCATCAAGAAGGCCGCTGCGCCCATGATGGGGGGCATAATCTGGCCGCCGGTAGAAGATGCCGCTTCAACAGCACCTGCAAACTCGCCGGGATAGCCGGTTTTTTTCATCATCGGGATGGTGATGGAACCAGTGGTAACAGTGTTACCAACCGAAGAACCGGAAACCATGCCGCAGAGTGCAGAAGAGATAACCGAAACTTTTGCCGGGCCGCCAACGGCAGCGCCTGCTACAGAGTTTGCGCACTGGATAAAGAAATCCGAAATGCCGGTCGCCTCAAGGAATGCACCAAAGACGATGAACAGAACAATGTAAGTAGAGCAAACGCCAATCGGTGTGCCGATGACACCTGTGGTGGTGTAGAACAGATTGTAGATGACCTTTTTCAAGCTGGAGCCCGAGGCGAAAGCATAGATGACAAACACCGATGCTACGCAGATAATGGGGATACCTACCACGCGGCGGCAAGCTTCTACCAGCACGATAATACCGATGACACCGAGCACAATCTCCAGCGTATTAATGCGGGTTGCACGGCGGACGATGGAATCAAAGTTGAATACATAGTAGAAAAAGCTGCCCGCGCCTACAACACCCAAAAAGATGTCGTAGATGGGGATATGGTTTTCGCGCATTTTTCCTTTTTTGATCGGGAACAATGCGAAGACCAAAAGGAAAACAAATCCCAAGAAGAGGCAGCGGCGAATACGTTCGTCCCAAGTGGAGAAAAGGTTCATCCACATCATAAACAGGGTGAACGCGGACAAGGCATAGCGCACAATTTTTTGCGGTACGCCGGTGTACACACGGGTGTTTGACTCTCGGTCAAACTTTTTCATCATCTCTTCAACGTCCGCCGCAGTACCAACTTCTACATCGGCAACCGGGGCGGTGTTTTCTTGGATGTCATTGACTTCGTTAGACAAATTGATGTCCTCCTTCATTGAAGCTAGTGTGGCTCATAGACAAAAGTGACCAAGCTGTTCCTGCCGCACAGGTCCCGTAAGCTGATCTCTTTGCCGCCGATTGTTAAAATGTGGTCTGAAACAGTACCTACAAAATAAGAGAGCGGCTGAATTTCTTTGTCAAAGCCAGAAATGATCATAGAGCCATCCTCACCATAGGTGAGTGTTTGTCCCGGGCCAAGCTCGGTCTGAACCCCGGCACCGAATCCATAGTAGATCGTTTGTTCCACATAGATGCTACCGTTTTTAATTTCGTAAATATCGGTTACCGGGCTTTTGTTTACGGAATGTACAAAGCCCACTGAAAAGCGGTGGTCTTTCGGCAGCGAGTACCGCGCATAAATCTGTCCGGTATTGCCGTTCCGTAAGGTGAGATACCCCTCGCCAGAGGTTCTGAATAAAAGTGCCGCCGCAATCATCATTAAAAACAATGCTGCGGCGACAACTCCTATTTTATGTTTTCTTTGCAAAGAGTTCCCTTATTTCAGAGCGCCGATTTCTTTGAAATACTTCTCAGCGCCCGGGTGGAACGGAGTGGACGCGCCAGCGACGGCATCTTCCGGGTTCAGCTCTTTGAATTTATCATGACCAGACTGCAGGGCATCCAGATTGTCAAACATGGTCTTGCAAAGATCATAGATAACATCCTCGGGAACGTCCATGGAAGCAATCAGAGTTGCCTGCACAGAAATGGTCTTGACGTCTGCATCCTGGCCGGTGTAGGTGCCGGAGGGGATGGTAGCTTTGGTGTAGAACGGATACTCTTTCATGAGCTTATCTGCATGCTCATCGTCGATTTCGAGAATCTTGATGGATTTTGCAGTGGAAAGGTCAACAACTGCGGTGGTCGGTGCGCCTGCGGTAACGAAAGCTGCATCGATCTTGCCGTCTTTCATCGACTCAGCAGAGTCGCCGAAGCTGGCGTTGACTTTTTTGATGTCTTTTTCAATGTCGAGGCCGTAAGCAGCGAGAATCTGGCGAGCGTTGAACTCAACGCCGGAGCCTGCGTCACCAACGGAAACGGATTTGCCTTTCAGGTCTGCGATGCTGTTGATGCCTTTGTCGGCAAGTGCAACTACCTGGCAGGTTTCGTCATACAGGCAAGCAACGGTGCCGAAAGAATCGTAAGCGCCTTCTTCAGCAAACAGGTCGGTGCCTTTGTATGCATAGTACATAACGTCGTTCTGTACAGTTGCAAGCTGTGCTTCGCCGTCATCAACCAGCTGAATGTTTGCTTTAGAAGCGCCGGTAGAGGTAACGGTGAGGTTGGACAGACCCAGCTTGTCATTAAGCACGGTAGCCATAACGCCGCCAACGGCATAATAGGTACCGGTAGTGCCGCCAGTGCCCAAGGTCAGTTTGGTTTTGTCGCCAGTTGCCGCTGCGGGTGCAGACGCCGCGGTAGAGCCGGCTGCCGAAGCTGCAGGTGCGCTGGAAGCGGAGCCCCCACAAGCACTGAGCGCCAGGCTGAGCGCAAGTGCGCCACAGAGAAGTGCTGACAATTTTCTTTTCATGTGTTTTCCTCCTGATTGTTGTTGTTGGAACTTTTGGAACAAGTTTCCAGTTCCCATTATATAATACATTGCATAATAAAACAATAGCATGTACAATATTTTTGGGTATTTACACAACAAACCCAATTGGCTTTTGTGCTTTATTAATCATTTGTTAATAAAGCGTTCACTTAATATTTACATCGTAATTTGCGAAAAAAGATAAAAAAAAGAGGCACACCTGCTCGGGAAAAAGCAGGTGTGCCTGATAGGCAGGAATCTACACGGGAGTGAAATATGCAGATTGCTGTCAGTTTTGGGAGCTAATTAGATGAGGCCCTGTGCGGTCATAGCATCAGCGACTTTCTTGAAGCCAGCGATGTTTGCACCTGCAACCAGGTTGTAGCCGAAGCCAAACTCTTCTGCAGCAGCAACGGAAGAATCATAGATGTTCTTCATGATCTGGTGCAGTTTTGCATCAACTTCTTCTGCAGTCCAGGAGATACGCTCGCTGTTCTGGCTCTGCTCGAGACCAGAAACTGCAACGCCGCCTGCGTTAACTGCTTTAGAAGGAGCAACGATCATGTTCTTCTGCTCAAGCAGGAACATGAGAGCTTCGTTGGTGGTGGGCATGTTTGCAACTTCGATGTAGTATTTTACGCCGTTTGCAACAATTTTCTTAGCTTCGTCCATGTTAACGTCGTTCTGGGTTGCGCAGGGCATAACAATGTCAACTTTGCGCTCCCAGGGTTTCTTGCCAGCAACGAACTCGCAGCCAAATTTGTCTGCATAGTCTTTAACGGAGTCGCGGCCGGAAGAACGCATCTCGAGCATGTATTTGATTTTCTCTTCGGTGACAACGCCGTCTGCATCGTAGATGTAGCCGTCGGGACCAGAAAGAGTAACAACTTTGCCGCCGAGCTCAGCAATTTTCATTGCAGCGCCCCAAGCAACGTTGCCGAAGCCGGACAGAGCAACGGTTTTGCCCTTGAAGTCAGTGCCTTCGTGAGCGAGAACTTCTGCGGTGTAGTAAACAGCGCCGAAGCCGGTTGCTTCCGGACGAACTACGCTGCCGCCGAAGGACAGGCCTTTGCCGGTGATAACGCCGTTCTGGTATGCACCGCGAACACGACGCCACTGGCCAAACAGGTAGCCGATTTCACGAGCGCCAACGCCCATATCGCCAGCCGGAACGTCGACATCGGGGCCGACATGACGCTGCAGCTCGGTCATAAATGCCTGGCAGAAACGCATGATTTCAGCATCGCTCTTGTGGCGCGGGTCGAAGTCAGAACCGCCTTTTGCACCGCCCATGGGCAGGGTGGTCAGGCTGTTTTTTAAGGTCTGCTCAAAGCCGAGGAACTTCATAACAGACAGGTTAACGGAGGGGTGGAAACGCAGGCCGCCCTTGTAGGGGCCGATTGCGCCGTTGTACTGTACGCGGTAGCCGCGGTTAACATGTACAGCGCCAGCGTCGTCGGTCCAGGTAACACGGAACTCGATGGTGCGCTCCGGCTCGACCATACGCTCAAGAAGAGCTGCTTTCTCGTATTCCGGGTGCTGGTCAAAGACGGGTGCAAGAGAAGTCAAAACTTCCTCCACGGTCTGCAGGAACTCGGGTTCGTTTGCGTTTTTAGCGCGGGTTTCTTCGAGAACTCTTGCTACATACTGGTTCATAATAACTTAACCTCCAAAATTTATACCAAGTTTAGTATATTTCTTAATTGAGGCACCGTCACAGTACACTCAAGAAAGTCGTAATGATAAGGCTGTTAAAGAAGTCAATGAACAAACTTCCTACGAGGGGCACAACAAAGAATGCGCGGGGTGCCGGGCCGTAGTTTTTGGTAACTGCCTGCATATTAGCCATTGCATTGGGGGTAGCACCCATACCAAAGCCGCAGAAAGCGGTGGTCATAACGGCTGCCTCGTAGTCGCGGCCCATGATGTTGAAAACAACAAAGTAAGCGAAGAGGCCCATCATAGTGGTCTGTGCCAGCAGCATGACGATCATCGGCAGTGCGAGGTCCGCCAGCTCCCAAAGGCGCAGGCCCATGAGTGCGAAGGAAAGGAACAGCGAGAGAGATACGCCACCAGTGGTTTCGATCTCAGAAGACGGAAGCTCTTTGTGGAAAGCATCCCAGATGTTGCGAATGATAACTGCTGCGAGCATTGCACCAATGTACGAGGGGAAGGTCATCGGGCGGCCCATGATGGTGATTTTGCTGAGCAGCGCCGAGATGGGAATGCCGAGACCCATGGCAACGCTCATGAAGATAGCGCCCTGGGTGAAGCGAGCAGTGTTGGTCGTAAAGTTGTGATCGCTCTCGTCCACACCCTCTTCGATCTGTGCGATCTCTTCAGAGTGAAGACCGTGTTTGTTGATGCGGCGGCGAGCAATAGGGCCGCCCAGCATGCTGCCTGCAACCAGGCCAAAGGTAGCCGATGCAATTGCAACAGTAGAAGCACCGGTAACGCCCATGCCGTCAAGCAGCTGGCCAAAGGAACCGGAGGTGCCGTGGCCGCCAACCATCGGGATAGAACCGACACAGAGGCCAAGGCGCGGGTCAAGGCCGAATGCGCCTGCCAGGCCGGAGCCGACGAGGTTCTGCAAAACGACCATGCCGATTGCAACAGCGAGGAACACCAAAACCTGCTTGCCGCCTTTTTTGAGCAGACGGAAAGAAGCAGTGAAACCAACGCTGGTGAAGAAGACTGTCATAAAGAAAGTCTGCAGGGTGGTGTCGAAAGAGATAGAGACGATACCTGCACTACGCAGGATAACGTGCACGATTGCAAAAACCAGACCGCCAACGACGGGAGCCGGAATGCAATACTTGCCGAGGATGGCAATCTTTTTTACAAGAAAGCTGCCGAGGCAATAGACCAAAGCGGCGACCGCAAGCGCCTGAAACATATTGAGCTGAAGTTCGAGCATACAAGTTCCTCCATTTATTGTTGATGAAACAAGTATGTCTTTCTAGTTACATTTTTCTACAAAAAACTACATGTTGAAGAAATTTATTTCAAAATGCAACAAACGCGGTTCTAAGTAATTGTGCACTTTCACCATGTTTTTGTTTAGCAAAACCATCGTTTTACTTTTAACAATATGGCTACTTCTCTCTTGCACCTTTATTATACAACTTTACCTTGCAATTGCAAGTGTTCCGGTGAGGTTATTTGTAAAACGTATCAGACTGTTCATTTCACAATTTTTTCGATAGTATTTGTTTGCTGGTGAAAGATATATTTACATAAAAAAAGCAAAGGCCCTGCCTAAGCAGAGCCTCTTTTTTTAAAGCTTCAATAATCTTCACTTTACTACCGAAAAAATCTCAATCCTCAGTAAAAACTAATAGGCTATCAATGAACTTTTTTATCGTCACCTTGCCTCCACGGTCGCGTTTACCACGGATGAAGTCCATCTCTGCGCGAATTTCCTCAAACGGAAAGAGCGTGCCAGAATAACGGGTAAACGTCTCGTTCATAAAATCCTCAATGCCGAGGTGCGCAAGGTTTGCCATGCCTACGGCAATTGCACGGCGGATGCGCTGCTCCATATTCTTCGGCGTATCCGAAAGCCGTTCACACAGCGTGGTGATGCTCGTGCGGGATGCCGGCAGGTTCTGATCCAGCAAATAGCGGCAGATTCCCATAATGTCCTCTGCACCTTTTTCTCCCGACATGCCAAGCTGGTTGAGGATATTCTGTATCTTGCGCAACGTAGGGGTATCCTGCGGCTTTGCCGCGGTTGGCGCGGGCACCGCCGTTGCTGAGGCCTCGCCAAACATGCTGCGAATGCCTGCCAGCGTTCGCTCGTTGTTCAGCTGATTGATGACGTTGGACAGTACCGCACGCACTTCGATGACGTTAATCGGCTTGCTGATAAAGAAATCGACGCCTGCATCGTATGCTTTGGCAATCAGTGCTTTGGTCGAAAGCTGAGAAAGCATCACGCATTTTGCGTTGTAGCCGGCCTCTCGCAGTTCACGGACCACCTGAATGCCATCCTTGTCCGGCATTAAAAAGTCCACGAGCAGAATATCCGGGTGCGCTGCAATAATTTCTCTCACGTCAATAAGGGCGTCGCCCGCCTCGCCACACACTGTGCCAAGGTTGTTGGTGCTGATGATGTCCTCGAGGTTGCTTACCACCGACGGATCATCTTCTACGATAAAGAATCTCATCTGTATTCCTCCAACTTCTGCCGCGGAATTTCGACGGTGAATGTCGTATATTCGCCGAGGCTCGACTGCACCGTTACGGTGCCACCCAGCTGTTCTTCCAATGTCATTTTTACGCCGGAAAGCCCTACCCCACGGTAGATATTGCCGGTTTTATAATCAAACTTGGTAGAAAAGCCCATCTGAAAAATACGCTTTTGATCTTGTTCTTTGATGCCGCAGCCGGTATCGGTAATCGTGAAAAAGTAGGTATTGTTTTGCACCCACTGATCCACTGTAATCTTGCCCCGGTCCTTGCCGGATGCTTCAATCGCCTCCAGCGCATTGCCAACAAGATTCTTTAAAATAGCCATAAGGGCATAATGCTTTTTCGTTTGAAAATCGTGGTTAATTCGAAATTCCAGCTGAACTTGCAGCTTTTTCTCCTCGATGCTGCGCCAGGTAGCATCTTCGAGAATACGCAGAATATCTTTACAGCTCATGGTGTTTTCATCGTACTGTTCCACCACTTCTTGCTCAAGACCTTGAATGATACGGATATAATCTTTCTTAATTTCGTGCACGTCACGGGCAATGCTCAATGCCACTTTCTGTGTTTCGGGTGGAAGCTCCAGCTCACTGAGCTTTTCGTAGAGCGTATAAGCATTGCTCATTACGGATTCGATTTCTTCGGAGTTTTTGCGCATAAAATAGATTTCGTTTTTGAGCCCGGTGGTCATCAAAAACAGTTTTTGGTAGCGGGCTTCGTGCTCGGCACGAGTGAGCAGCGAACGGTAATGCCGTTCACCCGCAAGACAAAGCACCGCCAGCGCCGCACGTACCAAAGCGATAGCCACCAGATACAGCACTGTGCGTTCGGTGATGCCTGCAAACCGCAGATGCGTTTTGACTGAAAGCTCGACCATGTTTGAAGCAAAGTCGCAGATACTGATGAGCATGCCGATGCGCGTCAGCGAAAACAAATGTCGGCGGCGCAGCAGCAGCCCAAATAAAAAGCAGTAGAACAGATAGAATACCGTGCCTGGGAAAGCATCTAGCATGGCACGCAGCAATGCTGTGCCACTCAGCAGCTCGGTACAGGTGCGAAAGCAAAAAACTGCAAGACCAATCCATCCGCCCACTTGAACAGGGCGCTGCTGCTTTGCCAATGTCATCAGCAAAACGGGAAGCAGAATAACGGCTGTCGAAACGCGAAATCCCTCGACAAAAAAGTTCCAGTAGACCTGCGAGGTCAAACAGATGATAATGCCAATCAAAACATTCTGCCGGGTTGCGCTCAACAGGTCCTCTCCCCTTTCCGCGGTTGGGTGCTACCCCACCTTTCCAAAAATCACGTATACCAATTTCTCTGCTTACAATGCAGTCAGAATCATTGTGTCGTTTTTGCGCCCAAGGCACACGGAGTTAAATTGTAGTTTGAATAAAAAATGGCGTTTTATGAAACAACAGGCAAATTATAGCACATACAGAAATATTTGTCGATTTCGATTTTTAGTGTATGTTTTTACTATATAGATCTCTTTTTTTAGCTCTTTTACGCTATTTTAAAATCTATCCCCCTTATTTTAACCTTTGAAAAACAAAAAAGGGCCGCCTCCGAAGAAGCGGTCCTTTTGGTTTGCAATTACTCTGCGATGGTGCCGTACATGAAGTACCAGTAGCCGAGCGGAGAGTGCCAGGTGCCCTGGAGTTTCTCGCTCTGCAGGTAGAAGTCATTGTAGTATGCAACAGGGATCATTGCTGCATCTTCCATCAATACGTCTTCTGCCTGGTGCAGGTAGTCAAAATACTCCTCAACATTGCTGGTAGCGTGTGCCTTGTTGATAAGCTCATCGTACTTAGCGTTGGTGTATTTACCGTCGTTATTGCCGTTGCCGGTGGTGAAGAGGTCGAGCAGGGAGGATGCGTCATTATAGTCGCAAACCCAGCCGTTGCGAGCCATCTGGAAGTCGCCAGCGCGGCGAGTCGGGGTGAAGGAAGACCACTCAAGAACGTTGATCTCCATGTTTACGCCGATCTCTTTGTACATCTGCTGCAGTGCCTCAGCAAGTGCAACATGGTAGCCTGCATCGTTGGTGGAGTACTCGAGGGTGGGCAGGCCAGCGCCGTTTTCGTAGCCAGCTTCTTTGAGCAGCTCTTTTGCTTTCGCAACGTTGCCCTCGTGGTCCTCAAGGTCGATATAGGTTTTGCCGCCGTTGCGCTCGATAGCAGTATCCATGAAGGAAGAGCCTGCTGCTGCGTCTGCCAGGCCGGTGCCAACAAAGTTGCCAGCAGCGGTGTAGGTGCCCTGCATAACGGTCTCAGCGATATATTTGCGGTCGATAGCGAGGCTCAGAGCCTGGCGAACTTTTGCATCGTTGAAGGGAGCCTTCTCGGTCTGCATAGAGATGTAGTAGGTGCCGAGGATCGGATCGAGATGGAAGTCTTCACGTTTGGAGAGGTTGGTTACCTCTGCGCCCGGAATGTCTTTAACCATCAGGATTTCGCCATTTTCATAAGCAGAGAGAGATGCGTTAGCGTCCTCCATCAGAACAAACTTAATGCTGTCGAGTTTGATTGCCTCAGCATTCCAGTAGTTGGCGTTCTTGCTCATGAGGATGTACTCGCCGGGAACCCAATCGGTAACGGTGAAAGAACCGTTGCTGACATAGGTCGAGGGGCTGGTTGCCCACGCGTCGCCGTTTGCTTCAATGGTAGCTTTCTGTACCGGAGAATAGGTGGTGAAAGCAGCCAGCTGATCGAAGTATGCGCAGGGTTTGGCCAGCGTAACTTTCAAAGTGGTAGCATCGGTAGCCTCAACAGCCAGTGCGTCGAAATCGCCAGCAGCTGCCTCGTCGAAGCCTTTGATCATGTTAAACAGGTCTGCATAAGGAGCAGCGGTGTCGGGGGAAACAGCACGTTTCCAGCTCCACTCAAAGTCCTCAGCGGTCAGGTCAGAGCCGTCAGACCATTTCAGGCCGCTACGCAGGTGGAAGGTGTACTCCATGCCGTCTTCAGAAACTTCCCAGGATTCTGCCTGGCCGGGAGCAACTTTGCCGTCTTTGTCGATGATCAGCAGCGTCTCAAACGCATGGATAATCATGTTTGCGCCATCGATTGCGCTGTTCAGAGCAGGGTCGATGGTCTCAGGGTCGGGTCCGATCTGGACTGCAAGCTGCTGAGCAGTTGCGCCGGTACCGGTCGAAGCGGATGTAGCAGGTGCGCTGGAAGATGCGCCGCCGCAAGCGGTAAACGCCAGGCTGCACGTCAAAGCGACTGCCATCAAAAGTGCCAGTTTCTTCATTTGTGGTTCCTCCATACTATTTTTTCTGTTTCCCACCATATAGGCAGCGATGCTACTGTACACCGCCACCCCCATTACTGCAATGCAGTAAAGTGATGATTTGTTGTACATTATAAAGACAGACGGCCTGTCTCTACAATGCTTTCTGGGGTTTTGTCACCAATTTGAAACAACTGTCCGTGAGCTATACACGGTCGAGGTGGTGACACGCCGCATAATGCCCCGGAGACACCTCACGCCACTCGGGCTCTGCCTCGGCACAAACGCTATCCGCATACGGGCAGCGGGTGCGGAAGCGGCAGCCGCTCGGCGGGTTTACCGGGCTGGGAACATCACCCTCCAGCACAATACGCTGAGACTGACGGCTGGTTTCGGGGTCAGCAATGGGGATAGCGGAAATCAGGCTGCGGGTGTACGGATGCACACTGTGGAAGGTCAGCTCATAGCTGTCCGCCAGCTCCACCATCTTGCCCAGATACATAACGCCGATACGATTAGAGATATGTTTCACGACCGAAAGGTCATGTGCGATAAACAGATAGGTCAGGCCCAGCTCTTCCTGCAGGTCCTCAAACATATTGACAACCTGTGCCTGAATCGAAACGTCGAGCGCAGAAATCGGCTCGTCGCAAACGATGAATTCCGGGTCTACTGCCAATGCGCGGGCAATGCCGACACGCTGGCGCTGGCCGCCGGAAAATTCGTGCGGGTAACGGTTGGCGTGCTCAGAGTTCAGACCAACGCGCTCGAGCATCTGGATGATGCGATCGTGGCGCTCGCCTTTGTTTGCTGCAAGCTTATGAATATCGATGGCTTCGCCCACGATATCCCCGACCGTCATACGCGGGTCAAGCGAAGCATACGGATCCTGAAAAACAATCTGCATTTTGCGGCGGTAAGGCAGCATATTGACAGAGGTTTTCTGCCCCATCATAGGTTTGCCGTCCTGGCCAATCATCGGCTTGCCGTCAGGCCCCATCAGCGGGGTTTTGCCGGAATCATAGATGATGTTGCCATCATAGATGATACGGCCATCGGTCGGCTCGTGCAGGCGCAGCAGGGTGCGGCCGGTGGTGGTTTTGCCACAGCCGGACTCGCCTACCAGGCCGAGCGTCTCGCCCTTATTAATATAGAAAGAAACGTCGTCGACTGCTTTAACGACCTTTTTCTCAAACATTTTGCCGCCAGCTACCGGGAAATACTGCTGAAGGTGCTGGACTTCTACAAGGCGCTTGTCTTCCATTACGCGTTTCCTCCCTTGGCTTCAAACTCTTTCTTTTGCAGCAGCCAGCAGGCGCTGTAATGGACTTCGTCGAGGTCGGTGTAAGGGGGCATTTCGCGCAGGCAGACCTTCATGCAGGCTTTGCAGCGCGGTGCGAAGGGACAGCCCTTGGGCGGGTTGAGCAAATCGATGGGGGTACCCTCGATGGGCACCAGCTTCTGGTGCTCTTTTTCGCTGAGTTTCGGGATACTGCGCAACAGGCCCTTGGTGTACTCGTGCTCCGGGCGATAGAAGATATCGTCCACGGTGCCGTACTCGACGATGCGGCCTGCATACATAACTGCAATGCGGTCACACATGCTGGAAACCACGCCAAGGTCATGGGTAATCATAATAATTGCCATGCCAAGCTTTTGTTTCAGCTCCATCATCAGCTCCAGAATCTGGGCCTGGATGGTCACGTCCAGCGCGGTGGTCGGTTCGTCAGCAATCAACAGCTTCGGCTCGCAAGCAAGCGCAATTGCAATCATAACACGCTGACGCATACCGCCCGAAAGCTCGTGCGGGTACTGCTTGAGGCGCTTTTCGGGCTCGTTGATGCCAACGAGGGTCAGCAGCTCTACTGCGCGGGCAGTTGCTTCTGCTTTTGTTTTGCTTGTATGCAGGCGGATGACTTCGCAAATCTGGTTGCCGATGGTATAAACCGGATTAAGGCTGGTCATCGGGTCCTGGAAGATAATCGAGATTTCACTGCCGCGAATTTTGCGGAAGTCTCTCTCTGTTAAATCATTAATGTGGTGACCGTTAAAATCCAGCTCGCCGCCAATCAGTTTGCCGGGATAAGCCGTAAGGCCCATCAGGCTGTATGCGGTAACCGATTTACCGGAGCCGGACTCGCCGACGATGCCGAGGACTTCGCCCTCGTTCAGGTGCAGCGAAACGTCATTCAGCGCTTTTACCTCGCCCGCAGGCGTAAAGAAAGAAAGACGCTCGTTTTTTACTTCTACTAAGTACTCACTCATGGCGCGTTTCCTCCTTTTTAGTTTTTCAGTTTCGGGTCAAACGCATCGCGCAGGCCGTCGCCGAAGAGGTTGAAGCTAAGAATAATGATAGAAATTACAATCGCGGGAGCAAACAGCTGGTACGGGAAGGAGCGCATGCCTTTGATGGCGTCCGCAGCCAGCGAACCCAAGCTGGGCATCGGCTTTGCAACGCCGATACCGAGGAAGGACAAGAAGCTCTCGGTAAAAATTGCAGAAGGAATCTGCAAAGTAGTGGTAACAATCAGTGTGCCGATGCAGTTGGTGAGAATATGTTTTTTGATGATGCGGCCGTTGGAAGCACCGAGTGCGCGGGCAGCGGTAACATATTCGTTTTCTTTCAGGCTCATAACCTGGCCGCGCACGATACGCGCCATGCCGACCCAGTAAAGCAGCGCAAACACGATGAAAATACTAATCATGTTAACGCCGACCACGCTGATCCAGCCGAAGCCGGGCTGCATGGCAAGGTTGCCGAGGGGGTATTTAAGTACCGTGGCAAGCAAAATAATAATCAATATATCTGGTACAGTGTAGATGATATCGACGATACGCATCATCATGAGGTCAACCCATCCGCCGAAGAAACCGGCAATGGAACCGTAGAGCGAGCCAATCAGCAAAATCAGCGCCGAAGCCACAAGGCCAACGGTAAGCGAGATACGGCTGCCCATCATCACGCGGATGGCGTAATCGCGGCCGAGACCGTCGGTGCCAAGCACGTGCGGGAACACTTTTTCACCTGCCGCCATGGCCGCCTGCTCTTTTTCAGAATAGGTCATCGGTGAGAGGTTCTCTGCGCCGCGAATCTGCTGCTCGTAGCTGTACGGGTAAAAGCTGGGAACGATAAAAGAGAAGATCATAACCAGCACGATGATGCACAGGCTGATCATTGCAACTGCATTTTTACGCAGGCGGCGCATGCCGTCTTTCCAGAAGCCGACCGACTCCCGCATGATAACAAGACTTTGCTTTTCATTTTCGTCCGCCGGCAGGAAATCTTCAACATTAAGCTGAAGGCTGAGCGGATTTTTCTTAATGGGTTCAGACATAGGTTCGGCTTCCTCCTTACTTCAGTTTAATGCGCGGGTCGATTACTTTGTAAGCAATATCGACGATGACGTTCATAACGATGATGAGCATGGCCAAAAAGATGGTGGTGCCCATAATCAGCGGGTAGTCACGGCCTGTGATAGAGCCGATAAACTCGCTGCCAAGACCCGGGATGGTGAAGATTTTTTCCACCACGAAGCTGCCTGTCAGGGTATAGGCCAGCATGGGTCCCAGGTAGGTAACGACCGGCAGAATTGCATTGCGCAGTGCGTGTTTAAACAGGCTTTTGCTCTGCGAAAGGCCTTTTGCACGAGCGGTACGCATGTAATCCTGGCCCAGCACGTCCAGCATCGACGAGCGCATGAGACGCGCGATATAGGAAGTTGGATAGAAAGCCAACGCCATAACCGGCATAATGTAGTTCTGCCAACTGGATAGGCCGTACGTTGGTAACAACCCCCATTGCAGACTTAGGAAGTACATAAGTAAGGTACATACCACGAAACTGGGCACCGCAATGCCGCAGGTGGCAAAAAACATAATCAGGTTATCCAGCCAGCTGCCGCGTTTCAGTGCTGCCACACTGCCCAGCGGAATACCGACCGCCAATGCTACCAGCACCGAAATGCCGCCCACTTTTGCAGATACGGGGAATTTGGTAGCGATAATCTGGTTAACGGTGCGTCCACGCTGTTTGACCGAAACACCCAGGTCGCCATGCAGCAAACGCTCCATATAGTTTACATACTGTTCTGTCAGCGGTTTATCTAAACCGTATTTTTCGTTCATTGCGGCCTGCGCTTGGGCACTAATGGCCTTTTCTGCCATAAACGGCCCGCCAGGCACGAGGTTCATCAGAAAGAAAGTCAGCGTGCAAACCAAAAACAGTGTAAGCACGGCAAGAGCAATTCTTTTGAGAATGTACTTCCCCATAAAAAAGTCAACTCCTAAAGATTGATTACGGCACACTTTACACCAGGTGCCGCTATGTACACAGTTCCAAGGGAGATGGCGATACCGCAAAAGACAAACTGCACTAAAAATACCCAATCAACGCTGTGCAAACCGCCATTTTTCCATTAGTCTATATTTTAGTATTGTACTGGATTAACGCACGCTTGTCAATTTAAAACAGACGGTTTTTAGCGGCTTCGGCTGACAGTTTTTGCATTTTTTCACAATATGTATTTGTATCACGTACACTTTTAATCACGCTTGGTTTGTATTGCGCCCGCACAGCAAAATAGATAAAGACACCAGAATACACAAAATCGGCAAAGATATGACAACCCGCACACTGTTTTTGGCTCTTTAAAAGCAATACAATGAAACTAGGCAACACCGTATCTTTCTGCCTGCCGCCCTGTACAGCAAATCTTAGCGCTACATATACAAAATTTGCAAGCGGCACCGCACTTTTTGCCTTGCGGACAGCGCACGGTGCTGCCATAAAGTTCCCGCACCGGTTTGGTGCGGCAAAAAAGGAGACCGCGACCATGCAATACGGACATTTTGATGAAAGCCGCCGTGAATACGTCATAGACCGGGTAGACCTGCCCACCAGCTGGACAAACTACCTTGGCACAGAACGCATGTGCGCCGTGGTAAACCATACCGCCGGCGGGTATTTGTTCTGCAACAGCGCAGAGTACCACCGCATCACCCGTTTTCGCGCAAATGCCGTGCCGATGGACCGCCCGGGACATTATATTTACCTGCGTGACGACGAAACCGGCGAGTATTGGTCGGTTTCGTGGCAGCCGGTGGGCAAGCCGCTGGATGAAGCCGTCTACCGCTGCCGCCACGGCTTTTCTTATACCGCTTACGAGTGTGAGTACAACGGCATCAAAGCAGTGCAGACGCTGTTTATTCCCCGGGGCGAAGATGTGGAGATTTGGGACCTTGCCATTGAAAACCAAAGCGGGCGCCCACGCAAGCTGAGTGTTTTCTCTTACGCCGAGCTTTCGTTCCACCACATTGATATGGATAACCGAAATTTTCAGATGAGCCTTTATGCTGCGGGCAGCAGCTACGAAAATGGCATCATTGAGCAAGATCTTTTTTACGAGGAAGATGGCTACCAGTATTTCGCCGCTTCGTTTGAGCCGGATAGCTTCGACGCTGTGCGTGAAGCCTTTATCGGCGATTATCGCACCGAAACGAATCCCATCGGCGTAGAGCGCGGCGTTCTCTCTGGTTCTACCGAGCTTGGCGGCAACCAGTGCTGCGGGCTGCATAAACAGCTTTCGCTCGCAGTTGCCGACACCGCCAATTGTGCCTTCTTTTTGGGTGAGGGACGCCGCAGAGAAGGCGTTCGCATCCGCGAAAAATATCGGCACGTCGCCGCAAGAGAAGCGGCGCTCGCCGAGCTGCGGAGTTTCTGGGACGAACGCTGCT
The DNA here is from genome assembly GCF_900199435.1 of Pygmaiobacter massiliensis. Taxonomy (GTDB): domain Bacteria; phylum Bacillota; class Clostridia; order Oscillospirales; family Ruminococcaceae; genus Pygmaiobacter; species Pygmaiobacter massiliensis. The sequence goes on along the minus strand of NZ_OAML01000003.1, from coordinate 130,879 downwards.
CTGCACTCGTCATTGATACCCCGAACCCCGCAATGAATACGATGATCAACCAGTGGACGCTTTACCAAAGCGAAATCAACGTTATGTTCAGCCGGTTTGCCAGCTTCATTGAAGTGGGCGGACGCACCGGGCTTGGTTACCGCGACACCGCCCAGGATGCAATGACTGTGCTGCACTCAGACCCGGAGCGCTGCCGTGTTCGGCTGATGCAGCTGCTGCGCGGGCTGGTAAGTGAAGGATACGGCCTGCATCTCTTCTCCCCCGAGTGGTTTGAAGCGGACGGCAAAAAGCAAAGCTTTAAAAGCCCCACTGTGGTGCCCACACCGGACAAAAGCAGTATGATTCACGGGCTTGCCGATGCCTGCAGCGATGACGCACTCTGGCTGGTTTCTTCCATTACAGATTACATCCGCGAAACCGGAGATTTGAATTTTGCAGATCTTACCGTTACTTATGCCGACGGCGGCAGCGATACCGTTTACGACCACATGAAAACTATTTTGGATTTCTCTGCCCGCATGGTGGGGGCGCATGGCATTTGCCAGGGCCTGCGGGCCGACTGGAATGATTGCCTGAACCTTGGTGGCGGCGAAAGTGCCATGGTCAGCTTTTTGCATGTGTTCGCGCTGGGCAATTTTGTAGCATTGGCACGTGCATTAGGGCGAGAAGATGACGCGGCCCACTACGAAGCAATGCGCACTGCCGTAATTGCGGCCTGTGAAACGCAGCTTTGGGACGGCAAATGGTACCTGCGCGGTTTTACTGCAAAGGGCCGCCCGATTGGTACCGATGCAGACCCCGAAGGCAAGGTGCATATGGAAAGCAACACCTGGGCCGTGCTTTCGGGCGCAGCTTCTGCCGAGCGCGGCAAACAGGCGATGGATTCCGTGGACGAATGGCTGTTTACGCCCTATGGTTTGATGCTCAACGCGCCTGCCTACTCAAAGCCGGACGATGATGTGGGTTTTGTTACCCGAGTTTATAAAGGGCTCAAAGAAAACGGCTCAATTTTCAGTCATCCTAATCCCTGGGCATGGGCTGCGGAGTGCGTGCTGGGCCGCGGCGAGCGTGCGATGAAGTTTTATGATGCTCTTTGCCCCTACAACCAGAACGATTTGATTGAGGTGCGCAAGGCCGAGCCGTACTCCTACTGCCAATTCATCTCCGGGCAAGACCACACAAAATTTGGCGAGGCCCATCACCCGTTTATGACCGGCTCCGGCGGCTGGAGCTATGTTGCCGCGACCCGCTATATGCTGGGCATTCGACCCGAGTTTGACCGGCTTGAAATCGACCCCTGCATTCCGCAAAGCTGGGATGGCTTTACCGTTACCCGGCGCTGGCGTGGGGCTACCTACCACATCCAGGTAGAAAACCCGCACCATATCAGCAAGGGTGTTGCCGCACTATATGTAAATGGGGTTAAAACAGCGTCTCTCGCGCCGCTGCCTGCTGGCAGCACTGCTCAGGCACGGGTAGTCATGGGCTAACCGCTTCGCATTTTTAACGCTTGAAAATGGCGTTCCCCTATTTTTCACGAGAAAGAGTGAGTGTTATGATTAAATTTGGTACCGGCGGTTGGCGTGCCATCATTGGCGATGAGTTCACCAAGGCCAACGTGCAGCTTCTCGCCCTGGCGCTGGCCACCAAAATGAAAAACGAAGGGCTGGCAGGGCAAGATTTCGTTATCGGCTATGACCGGCGCTTTCTCAGCCGCGAAGCCGCCCACTGGGCCGGTGAAGTATTTGCTGCGGCAGGCATCCGCGCGCTGGTTATTGACCGCGAAAGCCCCACCCCGTTGATTATGTATACCGCCGCACACCGCGGCCTGCCCTATGGCATGGCGGTCACCGCCAGCCACAACCCGGCCATCTACAACGGCGTAAAAGTTTTTATGGAAGGCGGGCGTGATGCAAACGAAGCACTGACTGCCTCGTTCGAGGAGTATCTCGAAACGCTGGAGGGCAGCTTTATTCCCACCATTCCGTTTGACGAAGCTTGTGCCATGGGGCGCATTCTGCTCATTGACCCAATGAACGAGTATATTGATAATATCCTTGCTGCGGTAGACACCGATGCTATCCGCGCCTGCGGACTGAAAGTCGCACTCGACCCAATGTATGGCGTAAGCAAAACCGCATTGCAAACCATTCTGCTTACCACCCGCTGCGAAGTGGATGTTATCCACGAGCGGCACGACACTCTGTTTGGCGGCAGGCTGCCGGCACCCAATGTGAAAACGCTTGCAAGCCTTGTTAATTTTGTAGAAGAGAACGGCTGCGACATCGGCATTGCCACCGACGGCGACGCCGACCGGTTGGGTGTCATCGATGATAAAGCCGAATTTTTGCACCCGAACAAGATCTTGGTGCTCCTTTATTATTACCTTATTAAATATAAGGGCTGGCATGGGGCTGCCGTGCGCAATATTGCCACAACCCATCTGCTCGATGCCATTGCCGAAAGCTTTGGCGAGACCTGTTACGAGGTGCCGGTTGGCTTTAAGTACGTTTCCTCCCGCATGCTCGAAACCGGCGCCATCATTGGCGGCGAAAGCAGCGGCGGCTTAACAGTGCGCGGGCATATTCAGGGCAAAGACGGCATTTATGCCGCAGCGTTGCTGGTGGAGATGATTGCAAAAACCGGCAAGCCACTTTCTGCACTGTGGCAGGAAATTGTCGACACCTATGGCAGTTTTGAGATGACCGAGGATGATTTCCGTTTTTCGGAAGCAAAAAAAGCGGAGATTTATGCCACGCTGATGGAAAAAAAGCTTCTCCCCGCTTTCCCCTGCGAAATCTCTCGCGTAAGTTATCTCGACGGCTGCAAGGTTTACTTTAAAAACGGTGGCTGGGTTATCGCTCGTTTTTCGGGCACGGAACCTTTGCTGCGCATTTTCTGTGAGATGGATTCGGTGGCCCATGCGCGCCAGGTGGCTGATCTTTTCATTAACTTTTTAGAGCTTTAATGTTTTCTCTCCGACCGTTCGGCAGCGCAATGCGCTTGCCGGGCGGTTTCTTTTTCCTAAGTGAAAAATTTTTTGCTTTAGAATAGGGCATTTTGCCGTTTGCCGCAACGCTGCCGCCGCTTTATAATAAAAGTGTACAACCAAAATAAAACCGCTCGCCTGCCGCTGTGCCGGGCTGCGGACCGGAAGGATGGTTTCATGAATTGGCCAAAGCGAAAAAAATCCCGCACCAGCTTAAAACAGGGCATGGTGGGGGTCATTCTGCTTTGCTGGGCACTGCCGCTGCTGCTGACACTCGGCATTGCTGGCAGTTTTATGCTGCGCAACACAACCGAGCGCGCCTACTCGGACTTGCGCCTTTCTGCTGAGAATGCTGTAACCGCAACCCGCCGCCGCATTGATTCTGCCATTGTATCGAGCCGCAATGCCAGCTACAACCCTACAATTGGCGATGCCTGGGCTGCTTACAAAAAAGACGGCAACTATCTACAAATGTACACCGCCATCTCGTCCTACCTGACCAATCAGTACCGGTATGACGAAAAATTCCTCAACACCATCCTCACCTTTGTTTCTGATCCGGACACGCCTATCTACACTTCCAACACCTCTTACTCGGTAATTCGCGCCTACCAGAATAATGTGCGAGACCAAGTGCTTGCGCGCAGCCCGGAGCTTGGCACCGGCATCGGCTTCCTTGCTGAAGGGGGCCGGCTTTATATGATGCGCAACATGGTTGACAGCAACTACCGCACCTATGCCGTTCTGGTGATGGAGCTGGATTCTTCCGTGCTGTTTGAGAGCATGCGCAATATCATCTGGTGTACAGATGCCGCTGTGTGGATAGACGGTGCCGAGGCAGATATTTGCGGCGCACCCGAAAAGATTGCCGCACAGCGCCCCGGCAGCAACCCGCTGCCGTTACAGCTAACGCCAGAAAATGCGGGAGCTGTGGTAAGGGGCAGCGAAAAAATGGGCGGCTACACCTTTGAGTATCTGCTGCAAGCAGACCTTGAAACGCTGAGCGGCCAGCTGGTAACGATTAAAATTGTTCTGACGATTGCCTGCCTGCTTTTGGTGCCGCTTATCGGCGCTGTTATCGCGTTTTTGTACCGCAAAGTAAACCGGCCTGTGGACGTGCTTTCACAGGCGGCTGCCAAAATAGAAACCGGCGAATTCGGCTTGCAGGTAGCTGCGGACGATTTGGGAAGTGCCGAGTTCGGCTACCTTGGCGACAGTTTTAATGCAATGAGCGACAAACTGCAAAACCAGTTTGAGCGCATTTACAAAGAAGAGCTTGCGTTGCGCGACGCGCGCATTATGGCACTGCAAAGCCAGATTAACCCGCATTTTCTCAACAACACGCTGGAGATTATCAACTGGGAAGCCCGGCTTGCGGGAGATATTAAAGTCTGCCAGATGCTGGAGTCACTTTCCACCATGCTTTCTGCGGCGATGGACCGCAAAAATCGTCCGCTTGTCCACCTTTCGGAAGAGATGATGTATGTGGACGCCTACCTTTATATTATCCGCGAGCGGCTCGGCTGCCGGCTGGAGGTAAAAAAAGAGGTTGACCCCGCCCTATTGGACTGCTATGTGCCGCGGCTGGTGTTGCAGCCCATTTTAGAAAACGCAGTTGAACATGGTATTACTCCCACCCAGCAGGGCACCATTACCATCCGCGCCTACCGGCTGGGCAATTGGCTGCGGCTGGAGGTAGAAAATGACGGTGTGACCACATACGACGACTTGATGAAAATCAAAGCGCTGCTTTCGGATGAAGGCCCCGATGAACAGCTGGGCAGCACTTCACTGGGCATTCGCAACGTACACCAGCGGCTGCGCATTTTGTATGGGCCAGAGAGCGGACTCGCCATCTCGATTACGGAAAAAGGCTGCACACTTTGCCGCATGAACCTGGAAATCACAACAGACGCGCAATAATATGCAATAAAAAGCAATTCCAATCATTAAATTTTTGTGCAAAACGTTCTATCATTAGAGTGTAAGGTATGGGGAGCGCTACCCTCATACGGCGGTGCCGGTTCCCATCGGCATCAGGACGATACTTATGTATCAGAAATCTTTGTGGAGGTTAGAATTATGAAAAAGTTTTTGTCATTGACACTTGCTCTGGCCTGCTGTGCTTCGGTGTTTGCAGGCTGCGGCGGTGCTAGCTCTTCGGCGCCGGCGGCCTCGTCTGCGGCTTCGTCTGGCAGCGCCCCGGCAGAAATTCGCGTTGTTACTTCTTACGGCGGCGACGACGGCAACCGCGTAAACTTTGAAAATGCGGTAAAAGCCTATGAAGAAGCCACCGGCAACACGGTTGTGGACGAATCCGCCACTTCTAACGAGCAGTGGAAAGCACAGGTCAAAGCTGATTTCCAGACCGGCAGCGAGCCGGATGTTCTGTTCTTCTTCACTGGCGTAGATGCCAACGAATTCATCAAAAACAATAAAGTTGTCTCCATCGAGGAGATTCGCAAAGAGTACCCGGAGTATGCTTCCAACATGAAAGACGGCATGCTGCCCGCTTCCCCCGCTGACCTCAAACAGTATGCTGTTCCTGTTAACGGCTACTGGGAGGGCATGTTTGTCAACAAAACTGTGCTGAAAGATTGCGGTCTTGAGCCCCCCACCGCTGAAACCACCTGGGAAGAGTTCATGGCAATGTGCAAAACCATCAAAGAGAAGGGCTACACCCCCATCGCCTGCTCTCTCGCTGAGGTTCCTCACTACTGGTTCGAGTTCTGCATTCTGAACCAGGGCGACCCTTCCCAACATGTTGAAGTGCCGGCTTCTGCTACCGATGCTGCCGGCCAACGCTGGGCTGCAGGCCTCAACCAGATTAAAGAGATGTACGAGGCTGGCTGCTTCCCCACAAACACCCTCACCGCTACCGATGCTGACACCTTCCAGCTGATGGCAGACAACAAAGCTGCTTTCGCTATCGACGGTTCCTGGAAAGTGGGCTGGTTCGCAGGTTCTGACGACGCTGCTGGCGCTGTTGAAAACCTCGATGATTACACTGTAACTTATGTTCCCGGTATGGGCGAGCGCAAATCCACCGATATCGTTGCCGGCCTTTCCATGGGCTACTATATCACCCGCTCCGCTTGGGAAGATCCCGCTCGTCGTGACGCCGCTGTTGCTTTTGTCGAAGCTATGACCACCGATGAGGTTGTCAACACCTTCGCAGGCGGCACCCCGACCGCACTCAAATCCGGCATGACCAAGCCCGAAAATCCGAACTCGATGCAGCTCGCTGCGATCGATATGGTAAACGGCGCAACCGGCAGCGCACCCGCAGTGCAGGATTCTTTGAATGCAACTGCCCGTAAACAGCTGTTTGCTTCCATCAAAGACATCGTTACCGGCAGCGTGAAAGCGGAAGATGCAATCCAGACTGCTCTGGATACCCCGCTGGCTGACGAAGACAAATAATTATCTTTGTGCAACTACCCTCTTTGTAAGCTGCAAAAGGCCGGAGAAGCCGTGTGGTTCTCCGGCCTTTTAAGGCGGCAGGAAGTGACAGATTTTGCGGCGCTTCCTGCCGCCTTAAAAGGCTACCGCCTTCGTGGCCCCCTACTTTGCCCCTGCAGTGAAAGGAGTCCTGTGAGCAATGAACGCAATGATTTACAAGAAAAAGTGGCCGTTGATTTTATTTTTAACCCCCACCTTTTTGTTTTTAACTGTGTACTTATACTATCCGTTTTTGATGAACGTCTGGAACAGCTTTAACCGTATCGGCGGTATGGGCGAGGCCAGCCGCGGGCTGAATAATCCGCCTTATGAAAACTACGTTAAGATGTTCAAAGATCCCTTGATGTCGACTGCCATTAAGAACACCTTGATTTTAATGGCACTCACCGTGGTAATTCAGGTAGGGCTTGCGCTCATTCTTGCGCTTTTGGTAGACCAAATCAAATTCGGGTCACAGTTCTTCCGCACGGTTTACTTTTTCCCCATTGTCATCAGTGCTACAGCGCTGGGCCTGCTGTTCAACCTTATCTTTTTGTATGACGGCGGCATGCTCAACCAGCTGCTCACCAACATTGGGCTGATCACCGAAAATATAGACTGGAAAGACCCATCGCACTTTTTTGGCACCTTGATGATGCCGGTTATCTGGCAATATGTCGGCTTCTATTTTGTCATCATCGTCACCGGCCTCAACAATATTTCTACAGATATTTATGAGGCCGCGGAAATTGACGGTGCTTCCGGCCTGGGTCGCATTCGCTATATCACACTGCCGCTGCTGCACAACACGCTTTGCACCTGCCTGATACTTGCGATTACCGGCGCACTCAAGGTATTCGACCTGCCGTGGACAATGTTCCCCGGCGGCATGCCGCTGGACGGCTCCTGGCTGACCGGCACCTATATGTACTACCAGACCATGGAGATGGCCGATGTCGATTACGGCTCTGCCATTGCGGTTATGATTGTAGTGCTGGGCGTGGTAATCAGCCAGCTTGCCAACTATATCTTCAAAGAAAAAGACTACTAAGGGAGGGCTAGTAATGAATAAAATCAAACGCAAAAAGCTCTCTCTGGGCCAGTTCTTCATCTACCTGGTTCTCTCGCTTTGGGCATTAACCACAATTTACCCGTTCGTATGGGTCGTGCTCAACTCGTTTAAACCGAAAGGACTCATCCGCAAAGAGGCGTTCTCTTTGCCAATTGGGGATAAGTTTACACTCGAAAACTACGTTACGGCATTCCGCCGCGTTGATATCGGCGCAGCTTACGTCAACAGCCTCGTCATCAGCGGTGTTGTTACCGCAGTGGTTATCGTGCTTGCGGGGCTTGCCGCCTATGCGATGGTGCGCTATCAGTTCCGCGGCCGTACCTTCCTGTACTCGATGATTATTGCAAGCTCGATGTTCCCCATCTTCTCCACTATTATCCCGGTTTTCCGGATGGAAAACGCTTGGGGCATCGTCAACACCGGCAACATCTGGCTTACCCGCCTTTCGGTGATTCTGCCGCAGATTGCAGGCAATCTTTCCTTTGCCATCATCGTACTGATGGGCTTTATCCGAAGCCTGCCCATCGACCTGGAAGAAGCGGCGTACTTAGAGGGTTACAGCGTATTCCGGATTTTCTTTAAAATCATCATGCCGCTTGCCCGTCCCAGCTTTGCTACCGTCGGCATCTTCACCTTTTTGTGGAGCTACAACGACCTGTTTACACAGATGTTCTTTTTGCGAAGCAAAAAATTCTTCACCATCACTCGTCTGCTGAACGAAATTTCAAGCCAGGCAGGCACGAACTACGGCTTGATGGTAGCAGCGGTCGTTATGGTCGTTATCCCTGTGCTTGTGGTTTACGTCTTCTTGCAGAAAAACATCATCAAAGGGCTTACCGCTGGTGCCGTAAAAGGGTAATTGCTCTTTAAGGTACGCCGTTTTTCTAAGCGTGCTACTTTTCGAGATATCGCTACACACTTTTTCATGCTCTCCTATTTTCTTTTTTCTCCTGAAGCAACGCACACCCTTCACAGGGTGTGCGTTGTTTCATCTTATCTTTCGGCTTTGCGCTGCTTCCAGCAAAAGGAAGCCTTTTCGCTAGTTTTTCTGCCCGTTTGCGCAAGACGCCGAAAGATTGAGTATGTTATACTTAAATCAGGACATTCGGCACACATACAGCCGCTGGCCGCAACTCGAATTGATATCCATAAGGCTTCCTGGGGTTTAATCGTGCAGTATTCTGTACTTTTAGCACCCTTGGCTAACGCCGTTGGCGGGAAGGCACCTCGCCGCCGCAAAGCAACAAGTATGAAAGGTTGGATTACTATGTACAAAGTCATGATTGTAGACGACGAGGATATCATTGTAAACGGGCTAAGCCGGGCAATGCCTTGGGCGCAGTATCACTGCGAGGTAATTGCCACCGCTTCGGACGGCATTTCTGCGCAGGCGAAGATTCGCGAGCTGCATCCTGACATTCTGTTTACCGATATCTGCATGCCCGGTGCAGACGGACTTGCCATGCTGGCAGCGGTGCGCAGTGAGTTCCCCGCCATGCAGGTGACGATTCTTTCCGGCTACCCAGATTTTGAATATGCACAGAAAGCCATTCAACTGGGTGTGGTGCGGTATGTGCTCAAGCCCAGCAAATTCAGCGAACTGGAAGCAGCTCTCGCCGCCATGACCGAAAACCTGCGCAGCCTTGGCACAGCGGAGCCAGAAGAGGTGCCCTCTGCGGCGCAGAATTTTATTTTGCAAAACGCAATGGCCTACATAGGCGAACATTACGCCGAAAAACTGACGCTCACCGAGGTGGCCGAAAAAGTCTACGTCAGCCAGTGGCATCTTTCTAAGCTCATCTCTAAAAATACCAATCAGGGCTTTTCTGACCTGCTCAACGGGGTACGCATCCACCATGCCAAAGAGCTGCTGCGCGACCCTGCGATGAAGATTTGGGAAATCAGCGAGGCAGTAGGCTTTGCCGATGTCACTCACTTCTCACGCATTTTCAAAAAGGTGGAGGGAATGTCCGCCAATGAGTATCGGCACCGGGTGCTGAGCATTGCCATCAGCAAATCTGAGGAGCCTGCACTGGTGTAATGTGAGCTTTTTTGTAAGCTAAAAAGCGCCCATTCCAAATCGTGAAAATTTTATCAGTCATATTTGACAAAAAATTGTCAAATATTGCAGCATTTTTTCCATTTAACAGGCTACAAAAGTTCATATTTTGAACACATAATGCATATTTAAGTATTTACGTCTCTGTTTCAATATGTTATACTGAAAATGTAACTAAATCTTTGGTAATATGCACAGAAACAGGGATTCCCCCAGTTTTGTGACAAGTTAAGTGGTCTTTTTTGCATACCTCATGCGGAACGGATTTCGCAATGCAAAAAGAGCGCTTTGCTTTTTGTCGCAACTTTTGGAATACACGGAGCTTTTTTGCCGTGCTGCGTCAACACAGGCGGCGGTTTGCTCTTTTGTTTCTGTTTGATGTTGCCAGGAACTTTTAGGTACAACACGCCTAAAAGTTCTTTTTGTTTTTGCGGCTTTCGCAAAAGCAGAATCATCGAAAGGACTGTTTATTATGATGGTAGAAAACTATCTGTGGATCGGCCTTGCCGGTTCCGCCATTGCGTTGCTCTTCGCTTATATGCAGAGCCGCAAAGTCCTCAGCTATTCTGAGGGCACCGATCTGATGAAGAAAATCGCAGGCTTCATCCGCGAAGGTGCAAACGCTTACCTGAAACGCCAGTATGCCACCGTTGCAAAATTCTTTGCAGTGATGGTCGTTATCTTCGCAGTGCTGGCCTACTTCGGCATGGTTTCCCCGTTTGTGCCGTTCGCATTTGTCACCGGTGGCTGTTACTCGGCACTGGCTGGCTTTGTCGGCATGAAAATTGCAACTGCTTCTAACGCACGTACCGCACATGCTGCACACGAGAGCCTCAACCGCGGCCTCAACGTGGCATTCTCTTCCGGTGCTGTTATGGGCTTTACCGTAGTCGGCCTTGGCCTGCTAGACATCTCTGTCTGGTTCTGCATCCTGAAGTATGGCTTCCACGCAGACTACGCAACCATTGCACAGACCATGGTTATGTTTGGCATGGGCGCTTCCTCGATGGCTCTGTTTGCTCGCGTCGGCGGCGGTATCTTTACCAAAGCAGCAGACGTCGGCGCTGACCTCGTAGGTAAAGTCGAAGCTGGCATTCCTGAAGATGACCCGCGCAACCCCGCTGTTATCGCTGACAACGTTGGCGACAACGTTGGCGACGTTGCTGGCATGGGTGCTGACCTTTACGAATCCTATGTTGGTTCTATCCTCGCAACTTTCGCACTCGGCGCAACCGCTTACGGTGCTTCCGGCCTCGGTTGGAACGCAATGTTCCTGCCCCTGTGCATCGCAGTTTGCGGCGTTATTTGCTCCATCATCGGTACCTTCTTCATCCGTACCGGCGAAAATGCAACCCAGCGCAGCCTGCTGAAAACCCTGCGTACCGGTACTTACATCGCAGCAGCACTTTCTGCTATCGTCGCTGCTCCGCTGACCTACTTCATCCTCGGCAACATGGGCGTTTATGTCGCCATTCTCTGCGGCCTCGTTGCTGGCTGCGCTATCGGTTACTTCACCGAGTACTACACTTCTGACACCTATAAGCCCACCCAGGAGCTCGCCGCTTCTACCGAAACCGGCGCTGCAACCACCATCATCGGCGGTCTTTCCCTGGGCATGCGTTCCACCTGTGCTCCGATTCTCATCGTTGGCGCAGCTGTTATGGTCAGCTATGTAGCTGCTGGCGGCATGTCTGCCGGCTTTGAGCAGGGCCTTTACGGCATCGGCATTGCTGCTGTCGGCATGCTCTCCACCCTCGGCATCACCCTCGCAACCGACGCTTACGGCCCCGTTGCCGATAATGCTGGCGGTATTGCTGAAATGGCCGGCCTCGGCGAAGAAGTTCGCGAGCGCACCGATGCTCTCGACTCTCTGGGCAACACCACCGCTGCAACCGGCAAAGGCTTTGCAATCGGCTCTGCTGCACTCACCGCACTTGCACTTCTCGTTTCCTATGTTGACGTTGTGAAGTCCAAAGGCGCCGTGCTCGACCTTTCTCTGACCAATCCCCCGGTTCTCATCGGTCTGTTCCTCGGCGCAATGCTCACCTTCTTGTTTGCAGCGCTCACCATGACCGCTGTACAGCGTGCTGCTCAGTCCATCGTGCTGGAAGTTCGCCGTCAGTTTAAAGAGATTACCGGCCTGATGGAAGGCAAAGCTGACCCGGATTACAAGTCCTGCGTTGACCTTTGCACCCGCGGCGCTCTGAAAGAGATGGTCGCTCCTTCTGTTCTGGCAGTTGTTGTTCCCATCGCTACCGGCCTTCTGCTCGGCGCTTCCGGCGTAGTTGGCCTGCTTGGCGGCGTTACCGTTACCGGCTTTGTTATGGCAGTCTTTATGTCTAACGCTGGCGGCGCATGGGACAATGCTAAGAAATACATCGAAAGTGGCGTTCACGGCGGCAAAGGCTCTGATTGCCACAAAGCAGCTGTTATCGGCGATACCGTTGGCGATCCGTTTAAGGATACCTCCGGCCCCGCACTGAACATCCTGATCAAACTGGTTTCCACCGTTTCTATCGTGTTCAGCGGCTTTATCGTAACTTTCCACCTGCTGTAATTTAAATTAAGCAAAAGGCACCGTCCCTAAAACGGTGCCTTTTGTATACTCTTTTATTGCTTTATTGTTGATTGCAAGGAGATCTTATGTCCAGATACACTGTGAAACAGGCCGACGGCAGTTACACCGTCGCCGATACCGCGGAAGCGATTGAACAACTGGGGCGTGTAGAAGACCTTTGCGAACTGCTCGCGCAAGAGCAAGTGCAGGTTGCCAGCCAATTGGAAAAAATGCGGTATGAAAACAAGACCCACTCTGTAAAATTTAAAGAGCTGATTGTCAAAAAACTAAATACCTCAAATATTCTTACGCTGTTTAAAGTGCACGGCATTTACGACGCGGAAGCATAAAAAGTCCCCGGCAGCGTGTTCTGCCGGGGCTTTTTTCTTATTTGAGTTTTTCTACGAGAAAACTGGCTTTCGCGTTCAAGGTATCGGTAGAAGCATTTTTAAGCACAAATGCAAACATCTTATCGGTTACTTCAAAGATGACTCTCGCATCCAGCTGGTACTCGACATCTCCTGCCGGTTTAAAAGCAAGCCGTTCTACCAGGCAGTTCTCATTCAGGCACCACAGCGCAACGCGCAGGCGGTCGCCGTCCTGCTCCGGGTGCTCGGCACCCGCAATGGCGGTAAGCCGATAAATGCCGTTTTTACGGAATTTCAGCGCACCGCTCTTTTCATTGAACGAAGCAACATCACTGGTGCGTACACGGTCAAACTCGCGCAGACGGTCACCTTTTTCTACGGTGCGCATGTTGGTCTGCTCCAAACGCAAGGCAACGGATTCTCGGCGAGCATCTTCGTAGCGCCGCCACAGCCGATCGGCTTTATTCTCGCTGACACAGCGGGTGTAACGCTCCGGACGGGGCTGTTTTGCCGGTACGGGTGCCGGCTCCCGCACAACGTCCCATTCGGGCTGCACGCGCGGCTGTTGTCGCTCGCGGTCATAGCGGACGTCGCGGGAATAACGCAGTTCCTCGCGAGCTTCCTCTGCGCGGTTTTTCGCCGCCGGTTCTTCTCGCGGGGTAGAGGTGCGAGAGTCATAATAGCGAGGCTCCTGACGAGACTCTTGGCGGGGCTTCTCATAGCGGTCACTGCGCCCAGCAGGGCGAGCTTCGGGCCTTGCATAGTCATCGTCTCTGGTAGTCGGGGCGGTGTCGTAACGGGGGGTGCGTTCTCTGCGGGGCAGCGGGGTATCATAGTAGAGCCCATCTTCGCGGGCAGAACTAGACGCGGCGGATCTCGGGGCTGCATCGCAAACCGGCTTTTGATAAATGCGCCCGCTGATTTCTGTCACCGTTACTTCAATATCCATTTTTCTTTGGCAGTGGCAGGATGGCGGGAGCAGTTTTGCCCGACCTTCCGCCAACACGGTGGCGACGCTTCCTTCATCGTCTTCGGTTACCGAAAGCATTACCTGCGGGTTTTCTGCAAGGCAATCTGCTTTTTTGCCCTGGGTACTACTTTGAAGCAAAAATGTGAACTCTCCGTCCTGCCATCTGAATGTAAAGCACATGGGCACCAGATAAGGGGAGGAATTGTTCAAAGTGCTGAGCCAGCAGAACTTGGCTGCATTCAGCGCCGCGATAATTTCCTGGGTTGTCATTTCTCGATAGGTTCTGTTCATAGCAAAGCCATTCCTTTCTCGGAGAGGTATGTTCCTGAGTCAGTATATTCCACTGGGTCGGTTTTTGCGAAAAAAACTCGCATAATTTGTCGGTGTGCGTTATACTAATGAAAAGCCAATCTCGGTAAAAAGGTAAGTTTTGCACCCAATTTCGGGCGGCTTTGCATCATCACCTCACAAAACAGGAGATTTAAAAAATGGCAGATACGTTAGAACTGGCCTTTGAGAAAGAATTGAAACAGCGCATTGAAAAGGCAAACACCGTTTGCGGCAAGCAACCTGACCGCTTTTTAGCACAGGCCGAAAAAAGCGGGACGGTAAACGCAGTACATCAGTTGGTGCGTCGTGGCCAGCTTTCTGAAACCTTTGGCCCGCTGGCAGATTGCGGCCGCCTTGATTTATCGATAGAGGCGGCGGTCACACAAGGACGCTTTGGGGCGCTTTTTTCAGACGATGAAGTAAACGCCTGCTTTGATTTGCTGTGCGAATACGGTTACTTTAAATAAGACGCAGCCTCTGCGGCAGAACTTGCACAAAACAAAAAGCCAGAGCGCCGTGCGCTCTGGCTTTTATTTTATGGATTTGTAGCTTACAGCTCTTTTTTCCACAGGCCGTGGATATTGCAGTAAGCATAAGCAGCGATTGCTTTTTCGCCTGCCAGGTGGAAGGTTACTGCAGGTGCATCGCCGGGTTTAAAGTTGTGACGATAGCTGCCGTTTTCGGTTTCCAGCACAACCCACTCGATATAATGCTCGGGAATCATCGGATGCTCCACTTCACCGATCTTAATAGCGACTTCGTCGCCAGAAACGGTGACAGCAGGGATATGCTTCTCAACGCTTGCATCAACGGTATTAGCGTGCAGCTCAACCATTTTTTCGCCGCAGCATACCGGTACCACACCGGCATCGCGAATCATTTCTACTTCATTGCCACAATGTTTGCAAAGATAAAATTTCATTTTAGTCACCTCATGATTTCGTTTTAATCAGGTTGGTTCCTGTAAGCCTATTATATCACATTTTAGCGACTCGTCTAGTAACCCGGTCACAAAACATTACTTTTTGTCTCTTTATTTCCTCCCAGTATCCCAACCCTTTGGTTATTATAATTTCGTACAGGTAAAGGATGTGTCAGTTATGCGCAAAATATATGCCCAAAAAGAAATCTCAGCGCTGCGCCCCGTTTTGGGAGATGACCTTTTTGGGCGCATTTACGCCAGCCCTCATCTTTTTGTCTCGGTGGGCAATGACGGCTGCTTCTTTTCGTTTTTGTTCTGCGACATTCGGCAACCGCAGCTGCCGGGCATGCGTATGTCGGCCTATTGTAGCCGGGAAGCGCTGCTTTTCGTCAGTGACAGCGCGCTTTGCAGAGAAGAACTCGCAAAAATCAGCGAAGATCAGTTACCATGCAAACAAATTCTGGATCTTTTTCTTGCATTGAGCGGCTCGGATGTAGATTTTCTCGAGCACCTGGAAGATGATATTACTGCGCTGGAGGACGAAATGCTGCTGAGCAAGCGGCCGTTGCGTGGTGCGGAGGGGCGCATTATTCGTATGCGCCGGCTGCTGCTGCGCTTCAAACGCTATTACGAGCAATTTTCTCTGATTACAAGCGGCTTTGCCGAAAATGAAAACAGCCTGCTCGATGATGCATTGCAAAAGCGGTTTAGCTCGCTGGATCGGCGGCTGGATCATCTGCTCAATTCGGTGCTTCATCTGCGTGAATATATCACCCAGGTGCGCGAAGCATATCAAGCGCAGATTGATATTGAGCAAAATCAGATTATGAAAATTTTCACTGTGCTGACGGCGGTATTTTTGCCCCCCACCCTGATTGCCGGGTGGTACGGCATGAACTTTTCACTGCCGGAGTACGGTTGGTCGTTTGGGTACGGCTACGTGGCATTGCTTACTTTGGCAGTTTGCCTATGCTCGGTGCTTTGGTTTAAACATAAACACTGGTTTTAGCTGTTTATTCATTTTTCCATGCATCTCAACATAAACTCTTTTTGGAAGAGTTAGGTGATGAAAATGTTTTGGTGCATTACAAAAAAACAAACGCGCCGTTTGTTCGCCGGGCTTGCCGGGGCGGTAGCGCTCGCCATTGTGCTGCCCGTTGCGCTGCAAGAGCCACAGGCAGTCGCGGTAAGCCGACAGGAGTGGGGCCTATCGTTCCAAGAAGGCAACGCTGAACCCACGCCCAACCGTTCCGCCGAGGAGCTGCGCCCTTACAATGCGTTTTACCGCGGTGATACCAGCAAAAAGCGACTGTACCTTACTTTTGATGCCGGATATGAAAATGGAAACACTGCGCCGATTTTGGATGCTTTGAAAAAGCACAATGCTCAGGGTGCGTTTTTTGTGGTGGCCAGCTATATCAAAGAAAACCCTGAGCTGATTGCGCGCATGGTGGCCGAAGGTCACATCGTTGGCAACCACAGCTACCATCATCCCGATATGAGCCAAAAAAATAAAGAAGGATTCGTAAAAGAACTAACCGATCTCGAAGCCGTTTTTACAGAGGCCACCGGCCAGCAGATGCAAAAATTCTACCGTCCGCCGATGGGGAAATTCAGTGAAGAAAACTTGACCTGGGCCAATGAACTGGGTTACCGCACCATCTTATGGAGCCTTGCCTATGTAGACTGGAACACTGATAACCAGCCCTCTGCAGAAAAGGCATTCAGCAAGCTGCTGCCGCGCACCCACGACGGGGCCATCGTGCTGCTGCACTCTACCAGTGCCACCAACGCACAGATACTGGATGAACTGCTGACAAAATGGGAGGAGATGGGTTACACCTTTGGCAGCCTTACGGAATTGGGGCAAGCGGCCCCGGCAGAAAATGCGGCGGCGAATCAAACTACACCCGCCGCGTAGGCGCAGCACAAGGGTTGCGGCCTGGCTCGCCTCAGAAGGGCTTTTGCTTTTGCTTTGCATTGCACTGGCAGGCACGGCGGCAGAATTGCTTTATGTTCGCTTTGCGAGCGCTTCACCCGGCAGCACACCGCTGCCCGAACCACCTTACCCATTGCAAACTGCCCCGCCTTATACCATTGCGCTCGACGCCGGCCACGGCGGTATGGATACTGGTGCACAGTCGCTTATTGATGAGGTGATTGTTTGCGACAAAACTGTGGCGGCACTTTATACGCTGCTTTCTACGGACCCCACCTTTACCCCGATACTTACCCGTACCCCAGAGGAAGATCCGCCCATCAAAGACCGGGCTGAAACCGCTACGCTGGCACAAGCCTCTTTGCTCATCAGCGTCCACGCCAACCAGGACGGCAGTCGGCAATCTCATGGGTTCGAATGCTTCCCCACTCCTCCCGGCCGTTTATATTCTGCCGAGTCGCTGCATTTTGCGCAGTGCATCGTCAACAATATGGCATCCGCAGGGCATCGCCTGCGCGGAGAAACCGGTATTCGGTTTGCCTACTATAACGGCAAAAGCAAAAAAATCGTCGACAGCACTGACACCAAGGTGCGCAGCCAAAAGAGCTTCGGCATTGTAGAAAAGGTCGGCTGCCCGGCTGTGCTGGTAGAGCAATGCTTCATCACCAATTACAGCGACGTGGAGAACTGGGCTTCCGACGAAGGCTGTGCCCGTGCAGCGCGGATTTATTATGAAGCGATATGCACTTATTTTGGCACTACACCGCTGCCGAAAACTTAATTGCCAAAATCAACAGACGCGAGAGGGTGCTCTTGCGTCTGTTCTTTTTATTCGGTTTCATACTAAGCTCCTGCGTACCGTTTCAGCTTGTCCTGTTTCATTATTTTTCTTTTACAATAACACGCCTGCGGAAGAGCTGCCGCAGGCGTGTTATTTATAAAGGTACATCAATATTATTTTTTGCTGAGCTTTTGGTGCCAAGTATTAATAGTTACAACGGTCACGCGAAACTTTTTCTTCCCACCAGCCAAACGCGACGCGGCCAGAGGTGAAAACACCGGGGCTTTCCGGATTGGATAAAAAGATGAGAAGCGAGCCGCCGGGAGGAAAAATCAGCTTGCCGTTTTCAGATTCTACCAAGGTAGTTTCAGGTTGCCCACGCCGCACAAATGCCATGGTGCCACCAATGGGGTTGCCGGTTACCTCTCTGGCAAGCTGTAGCTGTACATGGGGCTGCGGTACGGGGTAGATTGCTGTGTTGGAGGGCGTCACAAATTCAGAGTCTTCCGGCGTACCCGGTGCTGAAGCATTAAACCAAAACTGCGCCCGAAAGTTGGAGTCCGAAATGTCAGTCACGGTCCAAACGTTCACAAAAAGATTCACGCCCGAATCGGGCGGATTGTAAAGCTGTGCCCACGCAGAAGTCGCTTCTCCACCTATCTCGTTGCCAAAGGTCAGATTGTCTGCGTAGCCCATAAAATAGCGCCCTTTGACCGATTCATACAGCTCCATCGGAACAATGACTTCTTTGGGCAAGCAGCAAAATCCCCGATCAAAATTTTCGTAATGCATATAATTCCCTTCTTTATGCTATAAAGAGTGCCGCCGTTGTGCTGCGGTCTGGTTCATGTTATTCCGCCCTGTTCCCTTTTGCTATTTGGCCGCTAGCAGTGGATACGCGCCTTGCGACAGTTTGGCCAGACACGAAAAAGAAAAAGCCTCGGGTAAACCGAAGCTTTTTCTTTTAAGGATATATTTCGCAGTTATAGCATTGCCACAAACGGTGCCGCAACTGTGCAGAAAATCGGGTTGAAGATATCCAGCACAATCAACGCAAACGGTGTAAACACAATCCATGCAACGTTGGCGGGGCCATACTCGGCGATAACCGCACGCATGTTTGCCATTGCGTTCGGGCCAGAGCCAAGGCCGATGCCGACATGTGCCGCAGCCATAACAGCAGCGTTGTAGTCGCGCCCGCAGAGCATAAAGGTAGCCAGCCAGACCCACAGGAACATGAGAATGATCTGTGCTGCGAGGATGATGATAAAGGCACCGGCGACAGACGCAAGCTTTGTTACGTCGATGGTCATCATGGTCATCGCAATAAAGAGGTCAAGTGTAACCGAGTTGATGGTGTCTACTTCTGCTTCATTGATTTCGTAGGTGGTATGGTCGAGGATATTGCGGATAATAACGCCGCCGAGCATACAGCCAACAAAATACGGGAACTCGATAGCGGGAATTTTGCCCGCGAGAATTGCTATGTAAGAGCCAAGGCCGGCAGAGATAACCACGAGGCAGACACTGCCCATCATGCTTTTGGCGTTGAGCGGAACAATTTCATTTTCGCTGCTCTTGCTCATATCCACTTCGTTTTTATTCGCAGTAAGACGATATTTGCGAATGAGGAAACGAGATGCCGGGCCACCAATGAGGCTGGCGAAGATCATGCCGAAGGTAGCGCCCATAACGCTGATAACGGTAGCGTTTGCAGCGCCCATCTGCTCATACAGCGGAGCAATTGCACCAGAGGTGCCAACGCCGCCCATCAAAGAAAGCGAGCCGAGGCCAAGACCCAGCAGCGGGTGCAGGCCAAGCAGCTTTGCCAGACCAACGCCCAGCACGTCCTGCGCAAGAATTGAACCGAGTGTCGTTATCATAATGCCAATCAGCAGCTTGCCACCGGCATTTTTTATCAGCCTTGCCGATGCCGTAAGGCCAATGGCGGTGAAAAAGATGTCCATGAAGAACTCTTTTAGAATTTTTACATCAAAAGCAATTGAAACAATACCGGCATTTCTGAGTACCGAAAGCAAAATGCTGATAATCAGCCCGCAAACGATAACCCCGGGGATGCAATAGGTTTGCAAAAATTTGACCCGCTTGACCAACCAACGGCCAAGCAGAACTACGCCCGCCGCAATGGCGCAGCTTTGCATTACGTCAAAAGAAATCTCTAACATACAATCACTCCTTGGTTTAAAACCTTTCCTCAAAACATAAAACACGCTGGTAAAAAGCTTTCAGCTTGCACCCCCATTCGTTTGTGTACCGGGAACCTGTGTTATGGTGATTTCAGTATAATCAATCAGTTTAGAAAGTACAGCTTTAGTAACTAATTAGCGCGTTATGTAACTAAAGTAACAAAACTGCCAAATTATCTTTTGAATATTCGCACAATTTTAAGCACATTGCATTGTACGAGGTTTCCAAAGGCGTTGAATTGCAATCCTTTTTGTTGCTAATTTGGTCGTTTTGTCATGGTTTTCCAAGGTCTTAGCACAAACAAAAAGGCACACGCCTATAAAAAGCATGTGCCTTTTCTGATTCATTTTGTAGCCTAATCGTATGTGCGCAGCAAAGCATTCCCCGCCTCTTTTGCCTGCCTGTAAAAATGCTGCCAGCTCTTTTATTTGCCCTCCAGTTTTTTCTGCACCTCACGGTTTAGCTTGTCGCGCCGCTTTTCGGTGTAGGTTGTGGCATTGCGCAAAAGTTCATCGCAAAACGAAGCAACATCGTCGCCAGTCACCTCAAGTGCGGTTTTCCTTTCCGCTGCGCCTGTTTCAAACAATTCCAACAGCCCCTCTTGTAATGCCACCATATCATA
Source organism: Pygmaiobacter massiliensis (assembly GCF_900199435.1). Taxonomy (GTDB): domain Bacteria; phylum Bacillota; class Clostridia; order Oscillospirales; family Ruminococcaceae; genus Pygmaiobacter; species Pygmaiobacter massiliensis. Next base: position 110,621 of record NZ_OAML01000003.1, on the reverse strand, counting down.
GCCGCTTCCACCACCGGCGTAGCTCCACATATATTCGCACATTTTTTCATATACGAAATTGAAATCTTCGGGCAAAGCTTTGATTCTCGCTAACTGTGCCTTGTATTCTGCCTTGTCTTTTTTGATATTTTTAAGAGAATCAATTCCCTCTGCCATAATATCCATGGTTTTCTTCATCAGTTTCGCCATTCTTATGCCTCCTGCTTTAGGTGGTTTATTGTATCAGATAAAAAGTCCCATCTTTCCCAAAAGTGTTCCAGTTCCTTTCGGCCCGCTTGGTTAAGGGTATAAAATTTGCGTGGCGGCCCCATGTCTGACGGTTTTTTTTCGATATTCAGGAGCTGGCTTTTTTCAAGCCGAACCAAGATGGTATAAACCGTGCCTTCTGCAACATCGGTAAATCCGAGAGTGTTTAAAGCTTTCGTAATTTCGTAACCATAGGTTTCTCTCCGGCCGATAATTTCCAGCACACAGCCTTCTAAGATTCCTTTTAGCATTTCGGTTATGTTATCCAAAATTCCCGCTCCTTTCGTGTTGAGCAAAGCAGTACATCGTAATACTTACTACCTGTATATAGTATAACTAAGTAGTGCTGTCTGTCAATAGAAAAAATAGGAAAGTAAAAAGCCATAGACGAGTAATCTTCTCTTCCATGGCTTTTGTAGTAATTGCTTTTTGCTGGGATATGTCGTTAACGATTTGCTATTTCAGGTCTTCCAATTTACGCTTGGCTTTTTTCAAAATCTTATGCCCGGCGCTGTTGATGTGTTTTCGTTCTATATGCCAAAACAAGTCTGGGCAAAAGAAAAATGTCAGGCATCTCACAAACTTTTGATGCCTGGCATTTTTTGATACACGCTCTCGCGGATTTTACTTTTTGAGTATTCTCTTTAAGTTATTCGGGTCGAGCAATAAATTTACGGTTTCAAATTTCCTTTTATAAAAAACGGCCCAGTTATTAAAAACGCAAGGCAATTCTTTTGCTTTTTGCAACGTATCTACTGGGACCAAAGAAAGAGGCACACTGTTAACTTCACAATACTGTTTCAGCATTTCGATGTTTTGAAGAATGTAAGGGCACTGCATGTCGTAGTAAATCGTCAGCTCGTTGTTTTCAATGGTTTCGACTTTTGCATTTGGCGCAAAACTGGGCATGGTGCCATCAAAGGAAAGAGCCAGCAGCTCATAGCCATTCGGGGTCGCATCCACAACTTCGAAACCAAACTTTTTTGCAAAGGATTGATCGGTAAGCCAGGCTTTTTGCTTTTTTGCGCCGAGCATACAAATGCCGGACTTCCCCTTTGCTTTGGCGTCCGCCACGCAATACTGCAGCATTGCTTTGCCATAGCCTTTGCCTTTATAGCTGCCAGCAGCCCATAGGCAATAAATATAATAGTAGTTATCGCCCGTGATGGGCACCCACGCAGTTTCGAGCGGTGCATATTCAATAAAAACCGCGGCCTTGGCGTCGAGTTTTCTAAAAACATGTCCCTCTTTTAGACGATCCGAAAGCCATTGCCGCTTTGCCTCTACGCCGGGGTGCAGCTTTTTGCTGCGGATAATGCAGCACAAATGCTCGCTGGCAAGATTCTCGGGTGTCAGGTTTACAAAATTAGGATTGAAATCTTCCATTCGGCTACCTCACAAGCATTTTCACTTAAAATTCAGTTGATTTGCCAGCAGAATATAGAAACGATTGATTAGCTTTATTTTATCACACAAAATGAAAAAAGCCATATGTGAGAAAATCGGCTTTTTGATACAGCTGGCTCGGTGCAAAAACTGTTTGGGTCGCCTTAAATCTTTATCGGCAAGGTTTACGTTTTTACTTTAGGAAGCGCTTATCCTATAGTCGATTCGATTTTATCATAAAATTTTTTTAGTTCTTTTAGCAGCGCTTTTGGATTATCCACATTAACTTCGTGCTTTGCGTTTTGGATAAACACCAGCTCGGAGGTACTCAGCTTTTGGGCTAACTGAATTGCCGCTTTTTTGTTTGCATGGTCTTTCGTGCCACAAACTATAAGAGATTTACACATAATATCAGACAAGTGACTGGTAAAATCCAAATCTGCCATGGAGCTGGTTAAACTTATAAAATCATTTTTTGTAAAACCCATATCAGCAAAAAGAGAATTTGGCATAAACCGAAATATTACGTTTTGCAGTTTCAGTAAAATTTTAGGCATTTTATACTGTGTCCCTATTAATGCCAACGAGTTCACTTTATCGGGAAAATCCATTGCGTAGTTTAAAGCAAGAATCCCCCCTAGGGAAAGCCCGCACAAATTCAGAGGCTTCGAAAAGCTGTTGCAATACGCTCGAAAGGCATCATACAGCTTTTCATAGGTTACCTCTTGCTGCTTTAATAATGCTTGCAGATTGGGGCAGTGTGCCTGTTTATTTGCAAAATCCCCAACCACGCTGTCCCAGCTTTTTGCCGTCTGACCCAATCCATGGACGAAAATATATTGCAATGTTCCAACTCCTGTTACATAAATGATTTTGCATATATCATATCATGACAATAAAAAATCGCCAATCTTTCGATTGACGATTTTTTTGGTGCGGATGACAGGACTTGAACCTGCAAGCCTCGCGGCATTAGAGCCTAAATCTAACGTGTCTGCCAATTCCACCACATCCGCATACGACCTATATTTTATCAGTTTTATACCCTGTTTGTCAACTAAACTTTGTTTGACGTAGCCGCTTTTTTTCGCTATACTGTTAACACATCTAATTTTGCCGAAAGGGGCGTTTTGTATGGCGGCACCGCGCAACGCGAACATTAAACAAACCATTTTGGCAACCGCACTGCAGTTGCTGCAAACCACCTCATTTGCCGATATTTCCCTTGCGCAAATCGCGCAGGCTGCCGGCATCAGCAAGGGAACGCTTTATTATTATTACAACAGCAAAGACGATATTCTTTGCGACATTACCGAAAGTTACCTTACCCACCTTGCAGGCGACCTGTTGAGCTGGGTGGATAATAAAGAAAAAGACACCCGGCCCGAGCGTCTTTTCAACTATGTATTGCGCCGCGGCGCGGCCTCTACGTTTGGCAATCTGCGGCTTTATCTCATCGGTGCGGCCGTTTCTGGTGATACTTTGGTGCGTGACCGATTTGTAGAACGATACGATTATTTTCAGACCACACTGACTGCTAAAATTGCAGAGCGCCTGCCCAATGCGGACAGCAATTATTTGGCCTGGCTGCTGCTGACAACAATGGATGGCATGCTGGTACAGGTGCAGCTTCGCTCTCCCGGGTTTGACTTTGATTCTTTTGTAAATAAAACAGTACAGATGCTGCAACAGACCGTTGCACTGATGGTACCGCAAAAATAAAGGACAGCAACCGGCGTTTTGCCGTGCTGTCCTTTTGTTTTTTCTGTTATTCAGCGTTTGCCGATGCCAGGGGTTGCATCTTTAAAACCAGATTCCAGCTGGCCGAGCATACCGATGCTTTTACCGGTACCAATGGCTACACAGTTAATCGGGTCATCTGCAACGCGCGCACCTACCTTGAGCGCTTTGGCAAGGTATACGTCAAGTCCGCGCAGCATCGAGCCGCCACCCGTCAGCAGCAGGCCCTGCTCGAAAATATCGCCTGCAAGCTCGGGCGGGGTTTTTTCCAGCACCTGATGCACAGCTTTCCCCAATTGCTCAATACAAAGGGTAATCGGCTCATACAGGTCTTCGGTCGTAACGGTTTGCCGGCGGGGCAAGCCGGTTTCTACACAGCGGCCTTTGACCTCTGCCGTTTCGGAAAAGCCGATTTCCGGGGTAGCGCACCCAATCTGTCGTTTGAGCTGCTCTGCGGATTTTTCGCCAATGACAAGGCCAAACTTTTGCCGGATGCAGCGTACAATTTCACGGTCCAGCGCATTGCCTGCAATTTTCACCGAGGTTGATTTGACCTTACCGCCCAACGAGATTACCGCAATGTCGGTGGTGCCGCCGCCAATATCGACGACGATATTGCCGCGCGGGCGCATAATATCAAGACCCGAGCCAATCGCTGCTGCGATGGGTTCGTCAATCAGAAAAATCTGACGGGCACCGGCAGCAAGCACCGCCTCTACCGCGGCATCGCTTTCAATACCGGTAAGCACCGCGGGCACGCAAACTGCCACGCGCGGCTTTACGATTTGAGAATCGCACACTTTGGTGATAAAGCGCTTAATCAACTCTTTGGTAAGCATATAATCCGAAATAACGCCGTCTTTGAGCGGGCGTACAGCCGAAATGTGTGCCGGGGTGCGGCCAATCATGCGATAGGCTTCCTCCCCCACGGCCAGAACGCGGTCTGTTTTGGTATCCACCGCAACCACGGTGGGCTCGTTAAGAACAATGCCTTTTCCCTCGATATAAACAATCACACTTGTGGTACCCAAGTCGATACCGATATCATTCTGAGCCAAAATACTTCTTCCTTTCAGTCGGCCGCGCCGGCTTTTTCCTTTACAGTGTAGGCAAAACAAAGGGTATCTACCGCTTTTGCGCCTGCAAGCTCCAGCATTTTTGCACATTCTGCGAGCGTCGCGCCGGTTGTTACGATATCATCGATGAGAAGTACCCGTTTGCCGGCGACCCTCTCTGGGCGTTTGACGCGGAACGCACCCAGTAGGTTTGCTGCGCGGCCCTCCCGCGGCAGGTCATGCTGATACCTGGTTTCGCATTCTTTTACAAGTATATCATTCTCAACCGGGATTGCAAGTATTGCACCCACGGTTTTTGCAAGCAGTGCGGGCACGTTATAACCGCGCCTTGCAAGGCTTTTACGGGATGTCGGCACCGGTACAATTACATCGAACCGCACACCGGGAAACTGCTCTTTTGCGCACTGCGCCATCTCGTTTGCCACCAGTGGCGCAAGGCTGCGCATCCCTTGGAATTTCAGCCGCTGCATCACCCGTTTGGCCACGCCTTCATACCGGCAGCAAGCGGCAAGCGAATCAATGGCACGGCAGCCTGCTTGGCGTGAAAGCAACGCGCTTTCCTCTTCGGTTAAATGGGGCAGCACTTCAACACAGCGCTCGCAGGGGCCGGAAAAGCCGATGACCCGGCCACACCACGGGCAGCGCTGCGGAAACAGCAGATTGCCCACCATCCAGTAAATTCTGTGCATCTACTCCGCCCCTTTCGCTCCGGTCAGCATACGGAATCATCTGCAAGCAATGCGGCAAGGCAGGAGTACCGCAGCATTCTGCGGTCGTTTTCTACCATGCCGCCAAAGGTGGACTTGCTGCCGCAAACCACCAAAAGCTGTTTTGCACGGGTCACGCCGGTATAGATGAGATTGCGGTAGCAAAGCCGTGTGGGGGTATCCCCCGCTGTTGGCAGCACCACCGCCGCAAACTCGCTACCCTGGCTTTTATGAATCGTGACCGCATATGCAATCTCAAGTTCTCGCAGCGCATCGCCGCTGTAAACATAGGTTTTATCATCAATCCGCACCGTCAATGTCTGGGCACGCGGATCTGCCTTTAAAATAATGCCGAGGTCACCGTTAAAGGCACCGGTATTATTCTCGCCGTCGTCCCGGCGGTAAACAATATCGTAATTATTGCGCACCTGCATCACTTTATCGCCTACCCGGTAGGTAACCCCCATATAAACGAGCTGGCCCTTGCCCGGTTCTGCTGGGTTTAAAATCTCCTGCAACCGCGCATTCAGCGTCTGGGTTCCGCATTGACCCATCTTGCTGGGGCAAAGCACCTGGATATCCCGCACGGGGTCCAGCCCGTACGCTTTGGGCAGACGCTGTGCCACAAGGCTGCACACCAAATCTGCCGCAGCAGCATTGCCCGCTTCTAAAAAGAAGAAATCCCCTTCTTTTTCATTGCCTTCCGGCAGTTTGCCCTCTACAATGCCATGCGCGGTGCGGATGATGCGGCTTTCTGCTGCCTGCCGGAAAATATCCCGCAGGGAAACCGTGGGCACCACCCCGGAATCAATAATGTCGCGCAGCACGTTGCCCGCACCCACACTGGGCAGCTGGTCGCTGTCGCCCACAAGGATAATTTTGCACTGAGGGCGCAGCGCGCGCAGCAAACTTTCAAACAGCGGCAAATCCACCATGCTCATCTCGTCGATGATTACAACATCGCACTTGAGCGGGTTTTGCTCGTGGTGGACGAAGCGCAGCCGTTCGCCGCTGCCGTATTCCACTTCAAGCAGCCGATGGATTGTTTTAGCGTCGCGCGCACAAAGTTCACTCATCCGCTTTGCCGCACGCCCGGTCGGGGCCGCCAAAGCCACCCGGTCGCCCTGCTGTTCAAACAATGCAATCATTGCATTAATTGTCGTGGTTTTACCCGTACCGGGGCCGCCGGTAAGCACCATGCAATTTTCGGTAAGTGCCGTTTCAATTGCCTTGCGCTGCAGCGGCGCATATTTCAGCCCGCCGGCAAACTCGAGTAGTCCAATGGCTTTGTCCGGATTCTGCATTTTTTCCAGCGGCATTGCCAGCAGACTTTTTAGATGCGTAGCCACCAGCATTTCACCCCGGAAATATTCCGGCAGATATAGATATTCCTTACCGCCACACTCGTGCGCAACCAGCTCGCCTTCTGACACGGCAATATCAACAACCTCTTCAATCACAATCTGCTCTACGTCGATAAACTTTGCCACCGTAGCCAGCAGTTTATGGGTCGGCAGGCAGCAATGCCCGTTATTCAAGTTGTGCCGCAGAACATAGGCAACACCGGCGCGCACCCGCTGCCCGTTTTCTTTTTCAAAATTCAGCCCGGAAGCAATCGCGTCAGCCTCGCGAAACGGAATCCAAACCGGATCTCCGCAAAGCAGATAGGGGTTTTCGTTCACCATATCCAGCACACTTGGGCCATAATGCTTATACAGCGCAATCGCCTGCTGGGCCGTCACCCCTACCCGCGCAAGGCTGGCAATGGCCTCCCGCACACCAAACACACGGCGGAACTCGTTAGAAGCCGCAATCGCTTTTGCCGTTGTCATGCCCTTTACCTTGGCGAGTGCGTTGGGGTTGTTTTCGATGACAAGCAAGGTATCCTCGCCAAACGTTTCTACAATGCGCCGCGCCGTTACCGGGCCAATGCCGGGCAGCGGGCCGCTGGCGAGGTAACGCAGCACGGCGGCTTCGCCCTGTGGCAGGCGGCAGGCAAACTGCCGGACTTTAAGCTGAAGGCCAAAGGTAGGATGGGTGATATATTCCCCCGCAAGCTCTACCTCTTCGCCCTCAGCTACGCCCGGCATTTCACCCACCGCTGTCACAAGCTCGCCAGCAGCGTCAATTTCTACCACAGCAAAACTGGTCTCGCTGTTTGAAAATACAACGTGTTCTACTGTTCCGGTCAGCGTTTCCGTTTTGCTCACTTCCTTTTTTCATATCTTTTCATGTATCGTGTTCCCGTGCCTCTTTGCCTTTGCAAATCTTTTACCGTTAAGCAAACCAACTGCCGCGTTTTATAAAGGCAAAAGGTTTGTAACGGGTGCTAGAAAGATTGCAAGCAAAGGTGCGCTTACAGCACCTGCTGTAAAAAGGGCGATGTTTCTCTTACTTTATTATAAGTCATCCACAGCCCCGTGTAAATGGAGCCACTCGCCGGTCGCATCGCCCAGTGTTTCTTTTTCGGCAAAGGTAATCGAATCGAACCCGCAGCCGTGCACCGGCAGCGCGCCATCCTTTTCGTTGACAGCGAGGATCTCACATTGCGGCAGGATGCCCCGCAAGGCAAGCGCCAGCTCCACCACATCGCTCACATCTGTGTTTTGTGGTAACACAAGCAACGCCGAAGCGTTGTAAGGCTTATCGCCGCCGCCTGCAAGCATATCTGCCACAAAGTATGCGCCAATTACCGCAAAACCTGTAATCAAAATTACCAGCACTGTGTTCATCTATTTTTCCCGCCTTTCGTTGTGAACTGCCCTATGCTATGCGTTTTGAGCTGTTTTGGTACCCAAAAGGCAGTTTTTTTCACAAAATGGCTGGTTTTTGCAGATGAGCTTTTGCCCAAATGATGTTGCTTTTAACGCAGATGTGGTATAATAGCCGCGGGTTAGCGGTGAGGTTTTTATACTGATTACCAGCCCGCAAAACTACTGTTTATTTTAAAGGCGAGGCGCGCTTTCGCCCGTTTCGTTTGTTACCCCGATAGAAAGTGAAGTCGTTTGATTATGGTCAACTATCAAAAAGAACTGGAAAAACTAATTGCGGCACTGCCTGAGAACACAGCGCCCCCTACGCTTTTGCTGCACAGCTGCTGCGCCCCCTGCTCTAGCTATGTGCTGGAGTATCTTTCTAACCATTTTGCCATTACGGTGGATTACTATAACCCCAATATTTCGCCAGAGACCGAATACCGCTTGCGTGCGGAAGAGCAAAAGCGGCTGATTGAGGCAATGCCTACTCGCTTTCCCGTTCATTTCACCGAAGGGGCCTACGAGCCACAGGTGTTTTATAACGCTGTAAAAGGGCTGGAAAGTTGCCCCGAAGGTGGCGAGCGCTGCTTTGTCTGCTACGAGTTGCGTTTGCGCGAGGCAGCCCTGCGCGCCAAAGAGGGTGGGTATGACTATTTCACTACTACGCTGTCGATTAGCCCGTTGAAAAACGCGGCAAAGCTGGCAGAACTGGGTCAGGCCATCGGCAACGAAATCGGCGTTGCCTACCTGCCGTCTGACTTTAAAAAGAAAGAGGGCTATAAACGCAGTATTGCCCTTTCGCATGAATATGGTCTTTATCGGCAAGATTTTTGCGGATGCGTTTTCAGCAAACAGGAGGCGGAACGCCGCAACTTGGAATAGGCTTTATAAAAATCAAAAAGAGCAGCGCCAAGGCAACCGGCACTGCTCTTTTTATTTTATCAATCTTAATTTTGCTGATTGCGCAAGCCTTGCACCAAAAAGCACACCCCTACCAGAATAATAAGCCCCGTGCAGCTGAACACCAGCGGCATGGGCTGCATACCTGCGTATTGAATGAACTCAACATAAAAGCCCTGCCCGTTGACATGGCTTTTTTGTATCATACCAAAGACGGGCAGAAACATCAGCTCTAACACCAGCATCACAAGCCCTAAGATTATCGTTTTAAAGCCCATGGCCCGCTGCCGGTTTGCGGCGTTGCTTGCTGCTATTTTTTCCAGCCTGCCCTCACCTATTTGCCCCGGCGCGTCGGTTTCGCATTTGCTACAGCTGTTTTTGAGCAATTCGTCGGTAGATATGGAAAACAACTCGCTGAGCAGCACAATTTTACTGGTTTCGGGAATCGCATCGTCCAGCTCCCATTTAGAAACAGACTGACGTGAAACACCGAGCTGTTCTGCCAGTTGTTCTTGCGAGATGCCGGTGGCTTTTCGCAGCTGTTGTATTTTTTCTCCTAAAGTCATGGACTTCACCTCCTGTATTCGTGTTTTTATTCTACCACACAAAAGCCGTGCCGCTACCAAGCCGGGTTTGCAGTTTCGCAACCGGCAGTTGCAGTGCAACTTTTTGGTTTTTTATCCTCAATCGTTTCGTGGCTTTGTCGCACATCTAAGCCAAAAACAGGTTTTCGGACACCACAATATCTTGTTTTGTAATCTTGCGCAAATCAAATATCGGTACCAGCTCTTTTGCGGTACAGGGCTCAGCTGTTTCGGTCAGGCCTGCCATCCATGCCAGCATACCGATTATTTGCTCTGCGGTAATTCCTGATGCCTGCAGCGCCCCAACATCGAAGGCACGCTCTCGTTTAGAAAGTCGCTTTCCGTCTGGCGCAACAAGCAGCGGCAGATGTGCAAACTGCGGCGGCATAAAGCCCAGCAGCCGATACAGCAGCAGTTGCCGCGGGGTGGAAAAAAGCAAATCATGCCCGCGCACTACTTCGGTTACGCCCATCGCGGCATCATCGGCCACCACGGCAAGCTGGTAAGCATATACGCCATCTGAGCGGCGCAGGATGAAATCGCCACAGTCTTCTGCCAGGTTGCTTTTCATCTGTCCGTAAACATGGTCGGTAAAAGTAATGGGGTCGCCGTTCACCCAAAGCCGCTGGGCAGGTGCACGCGCTGCGGCTTTGGCCGCTCGCTCGGCATCGCTTAGTGCACGGCAGTTTCCGCTGTAAATCACTGTGCCGTCGCTCGCATGGGGGGCAGAAGCATCATGCAGCTCACTGCGGCTGCAAAAGCAGGAATAAGTACGGCCCATCGCTTCGAGCCGGGCAAAGCATTCAGCATACCAGGCCGCGCGCTCGCTTTGACGATATGCTGGCAGGTCGCCGCCCTCGTCCCAATCAAGGCCGAGCCACGTAAGGTCACGGATAAGCTGCTCGGTATATTCCGGTCTGCAACGCGCGGGGTCAAGGTCTTCAACCCGCAGCAGCGTAGTGCCGTTTTGGGCGCGGCAAGAAAGCCATGCCATCAGCGCGCAAAATACATTGCCCAGGTGCATGCGCCCGCTGGGGCTTGGCGCAAAACGTCCTTTCATGGATATTCTCCTTTATTTTTATAACAGCACGGTTACTTTGGCACCGTGTTATTTTTGTGTGCTAAAAAAAGATTACCATATTTTTTAAAAATTTTCTATCTGGCTGTTGACAACTGCACATACCCGGTATATACTGTGCATACAGTATATATACAGTAAAACAAAGTACCGGCTCCCCCGCCGGGCTTTGGAGGGGGCAAATTTGGAACTTATCATCAGCAACTCCAGCGGCAAACCCATCTATGAGCAAATCACGGCGCAGATTAAAAATATGGTGCTCTCTGGCGAGCTGGCCGAAGGCGCGGCACTGCCCAGTATGCGGCAGCTTGCCAAAGACCTACGCATTAGTGTGATTACCACAAAACGCGCATATGAAGACCTTGAGCGGGATGGCTTTTTAACCACCGTACCCGGCAAGGGCTGTTTTGTCGCCATTAAAAATCCGGAATTTGTGCGGGAAGAGCATCTGCGCCAAGCGCAGGAAGCACTGCAAACCGCAGTCGATGTCGCCCGCTTGGCCGGCATCACCGCCGGTGAACTGTGCGAGATGCTGACCCTGCTTTACGAGGGCGAATAGCCCATACAGAAAGGAAGCGTATCTATGTCCAATCTTCTTGAACTGCGCGGCGTCTGCAAAGATTACCGCGATTTTCAGCTGAACAACGTCAGCTTTGCTTTGCCGGGCGGCGCAATTATGGGCTTTGTAGGTGAAAATGGAGCCGGTAAAACCACCACCTTAAAGTGTATTCTCGGCCTTGTGCGGCGCGATGCCGGTGAGGTAGAGGTATTTGGCAAACCGCTCAATGTCGATGATGTGGCAGCCAAAGCGCAAATAGGTGTAGTGTTTGATGAAAGCTATTTTCACGATAACCTCACCACCGTGCAGGTAGACCATATGATGGCGAGTATTTTTCGCGATGCGTGGGACGCTGCCTATTTTGAGGCACTGCGCAAACGGTTTGCGCTGCCAAAAGATAAAATCATCAAATCTTTTTCGCGCGGCATGAAAATGAAGCTTTCGATTGCGGCGGCACTCGCCCACCACCCTAAACTTCTTTTGCTCGACGAAGCTACCAGCGGGCTTGACCCGATTGTTCGCGATGAAATTCTTGACGTCTTTCTTGAGTTCATCAGCGATGAGCAACACAGCATTCTGTTTTCCTCCCACATCACCAGTGATTTGGAGAAAATCGCGGATTACGTCACCTTTATCCACAATGGTAAAGTGATGTTCTCTAAAAACAAAGATACGCTAATTTACGAATATGGCATTGCCCGCTGCACCGCTGCACAAGCGGCCAAAGTCGCCTCTTCTGATGTGGCAGTAACCCGTAAAACTGCAATGGGAACCGAATTTTTGGTAACCGACCGCGACAGTTTTCACCGCCGCTACCCCGATGTAGTGCTGGACCGGGTAAGCATTGAGGACATTATGCTGTTTTATGTAAAGGGCCATAAGGAGGACAAATCATGCGCGGTTTGATTTATAAGGATTTATATAATTTAAAAAAATATATGCGTCAGCTTCTTTTAATCATCGCTGTGATGGGCGTGCTGTTCGGCATGCAGGATACCGGTGCGAGCTTTCTTGGCGTTTATACTGTGATGGTTTCGATGATGGTCGTAATAAGCAGCATGAGCTACGATGAATTTGCCAAGTGGGATAAATTTGTGCTGACCATGCCGGTTTCCCGCAAAACGCTGGTGGGGAGTAAATATTTGCTGGGGCTGCTGGTTACCGCTGGCGGCAGCTTGATTGCGATTGCAATTTACCTCGTGATTGGAATCATTACGCGCAAAGGGATGACTTTAGAGGACCTCGTGGGCATTATTGGCTGCTTTTTTGCCTGTTTGCTGATGCTCGGTGTTTTATTACCGCTGCTTTACAAATTTGGTGTGGAAAAAGCCCGCATGATGATTTTATGTGTGGCGCTGTTACCGACATTGGGGGTTATTCTGGTTTCTAAAACAGGTCTGCTGGATAACGGCATCAGCGAAGAGTTTTTGCAGACACTCGCTTTTGTTGCCCCGGTTATTGTCGTGGTGCTTTTTATCGCAAGCTTTTTTCTTTCGGTTTCTATTGTCACCAAAAAAGAGTTTTAATCGCTTTCCTACTCAAAACGATGGCAGTGTTTGCATTCTATTAAAAAGGGTCTTCGCTTTTAGCGAGGGCCCTTTTGTCGTATTCTCATTTTTTGCTCACGCACTTTGCTCAAAACAGCGTTGGCGTCCTATGACTTGCGATTTTCTCATCTCAAGCCAGCTGAAAAAGCCGTAGATGTCGTTAATTAAAAAAACCAAAAAACAGCTGACCATCGAGAAACAGGAGCTGTCCTTGCTTGCGGCAATGAGCCACAAAACAATTAAAACAACATCATTTGCGGCGTACCCAATGGCAAAATATTCGCTTCGTCGCATGGTGAGATAGGCACCAACAAAACTGGTGAAAACCGATACCGTGCTTAGCCATAAAACCGCCGTATCAAATGCCGCGAGAATAAAATAGAAAGCTATTGTCACCGCTGTGCTCAGCCCCAATAAAAACACATATTCTTTTGGCGCAAGCTGATTTACCTTGACTTCGTTTTTGCCCTTTTCAGCCGGATTTTTCATCCATGAAACAATGGCTGCCACCGCAATCGGCGCGGTCATGCCAAGATAGGTAATCATTTCTCCGTAATAGGCAGAGGAGTAAGAAATCAACCCGTATAGCACGCTGAACATAACGGTCAACACCTGCCCCCATACGTTCCCCTTTGCGTTTAAAATCAAAAATGTAGCCCCAATGAGCGATGCGGTAAGCGTAAGATAATTTTTGGATTGAAACAGCACGAATGATGTGGCAATTACAGCAACGGAAGAAAGCCACAGCCCTATTTCAAACTTTGTAAAATATAAAAAAAGTCTGTTCGTTTTCATTATCGCCTCTTTAAAGTGCCCTAGCCCGGGTTAGTTCAATCGATTCTTTTCCTGTGATCTGTTCGATGGTGATTTCGATGCAGCTGAGTGAATTCCACTCTTGCTTAATTTCTTTTTCCACCGATTTTTTATCGTTGTGATATTTAAGACCAAACACCTCTGCGGCGTGGAAGATTTCCTGTTCCTCTTCCAGTTTTCTGGCTCTGCCAAACAAGACGATGCTTCTAAAATAGGTGGTCAGCTCTTCGGCAACCACATCGTCTTTTTCAATCACGCAGAAAGAAACTTTATCGCAGCTTTGGATTGCATCTTGCTTATGCCCGGTTTTAGCACCGTGAAGATAAATTTTGCCGTCTGCGTAAACATAATTTATGGGAATGGTATAGGGATAGCCTTGCTCTCCTATGACACCGAGTACGCCTGTTTTTCCCTTTGCAAGGACTGCCAGCGTTTCTTCGTCATTTAATTGCTGTCTGCTTCTCCTCATTGGTCGGAACATGGTTTTTACCTCTTTTCGATAAAAATAAAAAAGCATCTGGTATGCGTATCTTCAAAGACCTAACGATACGCATTCAGATGCCAAACATCTCTACCCGGTGGTAGTTTTTTTGATTATTATTCTGAGTGTAGCATGAAAGTGACGATTTGTAAAGAAGGCAAGCCGCTTACAAAATGAGAGGTCTTTGGCACTTTGGGTAATCCACAAAAAGCTTTGCAGATATCAGACAAGAGGTTCAAAAAAATAAAAAGCAGCAGCCCAAATAAAAGGCTGCTGCTCTTCTGGTAAAACTTGTTTTCTATAAGCCGGCTTTTGGCAGCTTACAATGCTGCTTTCAGTGCTGCCACGCGGTCGGTCTGCTCCCAGGTTACGCCGAGGTCTTCACGGCCCATATGGCCGTAAGCGGCGAGCTGTTTGTAGATGGGACGACGCAGGTCGAGTGCTTTGATGATGCCAGCCGGAGAGAGGTCGAACACCTTCTGTACAGCTTCTGCAATGGCATCATCTGCCACGGTGCCGGTGCCAAAAGTATCTACCAACACGCTGACGGGCTGTGCCACACCAATGGCGTAAGCAAGCTCTACTTCGCACTTGGTGGCAAGGCCGGCAGCCACAATGTTTTTAGCAACCCAGCGCGCAGCATAAGCGGCACTGCGGTCTACTTTGGTGGGGTCCTTGCCGGAGAAAGCACCGCCACCGTGACGGCCATAGCCGCCGTAGGTATCGACGATGATTTTACGGCCGGTCAAGCCGGAGTCGCCCTGCGGTCCGCCGATGACGAAACGCCCGGTCGGGTTAATATAGTATTTGGTCTCAGCGTCCAGCAGCTCTGCGGGCACGATGGGACGAACGACTTTGTCGATGATGTCAGCGCGCAGCTGCTCCATCGAAACATCGGGAGAATGTTGGCTGGAAACAACGATGGCGGCAACGCGTACCGGTTTGCCGTCGTGGTATTCTACGGTTACCTGGGTTTTGCCGTCCGGACGCAGGTAATCCAGTTCGCCATTTTTGCGCACAGCGGTAAGCTGTTTTGCAAGGCGGTGAGAAAGCGAAATGGGCAACGGCATCAGCTCGGGGGTTTCATCGCAAGCAAAGCCGAACATCATGCCCTGGTCGCCGGCACCGCCGACAGAATCGTTGGTGCCCAGCGCGATGTCAGCGCTCTGCTCATCAATATTGGTGATTACAGCGCAGGTATCTGCATCAAAGCCGAATTTTGCACGAGTGTAGCCAATCTCGCGCACGGTTTCGCGCACCAGACGTGGGATGTCCACATAGCACTCTGTGGTGATTTCGCCCATTACGTGCACAAGGCCGGTAGAAACTGTGGTCTCGCAGGCAACGCGGCCGTTCGGGTCCTTTTCGAGGATAGCATCGAGAATCGCGTCAGAAATCTGGTCACAGATTTTGTCGGGATGCCCTTCGGTTACAGATTCAGAAGTAAAAAAGCTTTTTGACATGGTGATATCTCCTTTTATGTTATTCTGCAAATGAGGTATCACTTTCGGGGTACGCAAAAAAGTAAGCTCGGCGAGTTTTCACCGAGCTTAACACAAGCTTATCTTTCGGTTTGACCCGCAGGATGTAGCACCTTGCAAAAATTGCAGGTTGCCGGGCTTCATAGGGCCTGTTCCCTCAGCCGCTCTTGATAAGTGATATTCAATTTGCACAGTCTATTATACCAAAGGCGACGTTTCTGTCAAGGGGCGCGCATGCGACAAATTGTGCCATTTGGCAAAATTCAGGACATTTGCTGGGTTTCGTTCGGCTCTGCCGCAAATTTTAAGATTGTTTGACGGGCTTTGCCTCGTCCTCTACCGGTGCTTCACCGCCAGCATACTGGTGGATGAAGTGCGAAAGGCGCTTATACACGACAAAGGTGAGCAACGCAACCACGGTGCCTTTGATGAGGTTGAACGGTGCAATGCCAAGCACAATGTAGGTAAACAGGCTGTCGATAGCCGGGTTTACGGTCTGGCACATTCCCAAAACTGCTTCCAGCGGCATGTTGTAAGCGTTTGCATAAAACGGAAGCAACACAAAGTAGTTGGCAAGGCAGCCTACCACAGTAATGACGAATACAGACGCGATGGAAGCGATGCGTGCGCCTTTTTTGCTTTTATGGCGGCGGTAAACCAAGCCTGCTGTGAGCGCGAAAGAGCCGGTGATGAGAAAATCCGCGAGCTCGCCAACGCCTGCTGTCTGGGTGGAAAGCAGATGAATTAGCGCTTTGATAAGCGCCATAACAACGCCCTCGATGGGACCGAGTGCAAACGCGCCAACCATAATGGGCACTGCGCTGATGTCCAGCTTCAAAAACGGGGGCATCAAGGGCAGCGGTACTTCAAAGTACATCAAAATAGTGGCGATGGCTGCGAACAGCGCAATGGTAACGAGCTTGCGGGCACTTGTGCTTTTTCTGGTTTGCATAAAACAAAACCTCCTTAAAAATGAGGTCTGCCGTTGGGGAAGCCTGGCTTTTCTTTGCAATAAAAAACACCCGTCTGCAATAATTGCAAACGGGCGTACTACGAGCGTAAAAAGCCGCAGTTTCTTTCATCCGGACTATACCGTCGGCTCTGGAATCTCACCAGATCAGCACCCAAAAAGGTGGTCGCGGGCTTTCACCGCCGGTGGGGAATTACACCCCGCCCTGAAACAGACTACCCACATTATACCCGCAGATTGTGAAAAACGCAACAGGTTGAACGGCAAAATTTTCGACTTCCGTTTTTTACCGCGGCGCTTCAGCAAACCCGCTTGTCTTCTTACTTTTTTCACATTACTGCGCTTGTCGTAAGAAAAAAAATATGTTACGATGGAAAAACAAAATGCAAAAAACAAGTCGCCTTTTGCCGATTGCAAAAAAGGCGTTTATCTCGCACAAAAGGAGAATCTATGCTCGATTTTATTCAAAAAAATGCAGAACCGCTCATTTCGTTTGGCATTTCTGTGCTTATCTTTTTTGGCTTTTTTCTGGTATCCAAACTATTTCAGTACAAAATGGTACCCGTCTTGCGCCATCTTTTCTCTAAGTTAAAGGGCAATTTTGCTACCCGCTTATTAGAGCGAATCAATCTGCCACTATCCACCTTTTGGCTGCTCATCGGCGCACAGATTGCGCTTTCGCGGTTGTTTCCGCAAAATGTGCTGCCGGTTTCGCTCACTCATATTTTCCGCTCCGGCTATGCTTTGCTGGTGGGCTGGACGGCCTGTAATCTGGTCGACCTCATCCCCATTTTGCCGCAGCTGAACTGGAACAATTCCGAAGCCATAAAAAAAATTCTGCGCCGCATTCTAAAGGCTCTCATTCTTGCATTTGCCGTAGTTATCGTCATTGGCGAGTTTGGCTACGATGTCAACGGTCTGGTTGCTGGCCTTGGCCTTGGCGGTTTAACCATTTCGCTAGCCGCGAAAGATTCGGCTGCCAATATGTTCTCCGGTCTGCTGCTACTGATTGAGCGTCCCTTTGAGCTGGGCGACTGGATTTCCTGCACCGCTGCCGAAGGCACGGTCGAGGATATCTCGTTCCGCTCCACCAAAATCCGTACCTTTGCCAACACTGTTTCGGTGGTACCGAACTCGGTGCTCTGTGCCGGCACCATCACCAACGTCACCCGCATGGAAATGCGGCTTTCCAAATCCACCATCGGCATTACCTACGACACACCGCGCGACAAGATTGAAAAAGTGATTGCCGAGCTGCGAGAAATGCTCACCACCGCACCGGACATTGTTTCTGACACTGTGCAGGTACGGCTTACTGGCTTTGGTGCATCCAGCATTGATGTGCTAGTCCAGTATTACACCAGCGTAACCGCTTACAAAGATTGGCTTGCCGTGACCGAGCGGGTGAATTTCGATATTCTTTCGATTATGCGCAGTAATCAAGTCGAATTTGCCTTCCCCTCCCGCAGCATTTATATCGAAAAAAACGGTCAATAAATTTTGATTTTTCGGCAACAATAGCACTGACTTTTCTGCCGTGCCTTATGCTCGCAACTTTTGCAATTTAAAGGAGCCATTATGAGAACTTTTACCCAGGAAGAAATGGAAAAGCATATCTGCGCATACCTGCACTACATCAAAAACCAGTACGAGGACGAAAAAATCATCTGTATGCTGGATCCGCAATTTGTCTGCTGTGATGTACAGGCACAAAGCCTGACGCTGCGGTTTGAGGTAAAGCCCTGGATGCTAAACGTGGGCGGCACAATGCACGGCGGACTGATTGCCACCGCGTTTGATACCACTTTCGGCACCTTGACCCACTTTTTCAGCCAGCCGCATTTTATCACGACAACCAATCTTTCCGTCACCTACCTCGAGCCGGTGTTTGAATCGGAAACCTTTGACATCACTGTCGTTGCGAACCGTGTGGGTCGAACCCTTGCGGGACTTTCTGCCGAGCTGCGCATCGCAGACCACCGCAGACGCCTGTGCGATACCGCTACGGCTACTTTTATGATTCTGCGTGAAGAATTCCATTTCCCGGAGCAATAAGCAAGCGCTGCATTTTTCAATCAAATAAAACAGGGCATCCCCGTAAATTTGCGAGGATGCCCTGTTTTGATTGCGATGAAAATTAGAAAAACCAAGACGTGGGCAAAAAGAAAAGATACGGCGCAGTAAAAACTGCGAGGGCCAGTGCCACTTTCTTTTTTTCTGTTTTTGGCATCTCTAATTTTTTGAAGCTGATTTTATAGTTGAACAGGTAAATAAAGCATGCCGACAGCACAATACTTGCGGTAACCCACAAAATAGAATAGATACTTTCAAACGGATAATAGGCCACAGCATTTGTTATGTTTTGGTACCACCACTTTCCAAACGCCGTCTCGTAATTAAAGTCAATGAGATTGGAGAGGAACATCAGCACGGTACCGATAAAATCTGCCGCAAAGCCAAAAATCCACACTTTAAAAATCACGCTTTTTACTTTTTGCCAGGTCTGCGGAATTTTCAAATATTTCATTGCACAGAACGTGACGAGAAAATCGATTAAAAAATTAGCCGGCATTATCACAAGCCAGGTAATGGGCACCAGCCATAAAAGCCAAATGGGAAAAATCAGATTATAAAGTTTTACATCTTTTCTTTTCATGGTACACCTCATTCTTTTATGTTTGAAGATTTTTTAAAAAAGTGACAGCCCTGCGTACAGCGGCTGCCACTTTTGTTCTTTAATTGCTTTATTTGCATTTGCCTGATGCGTCAGCTGCTCTGTACCGTTGCGCAGCAAGCTTTCACCGTGGTTGGGTGGTCAACAGCTCCCATACGCGGCTTACTTCTGCTATATTGCGCAGCTGATAAGCCGGCTGTTGGGAATAAGCGCCGTTGTGGCGTGTAACTGAAACCATACCGATATTGATAGTGCCTTTTCCGTCTTTGCCAACAGAAAGCGAAAGTGGCGGCAATGTGTTGCGGTCAAGCACTTCAATTTTGCCGCTTTGCAGCAACATAATCTTTTTGTCAGTAATGACGTATCGTGCACGGTCAAGCTTTCTTTTTTGGGTAAAAAAGCGGCCAAATACCAGGTATAGCCCCATTAAAACAAACATCATGCCCCAAGCCTTAAAAAATAATGGCGCACCGCTTTTTATAGCAGTAATTTCCCAGTAAATCGCAAAGCCGCACCACACAAGGCTGAAGGGAATCATAAACATCTCTTGCCGAGTAAAAAGCCCACCTTTTTCCGGTCGGCCCTGCCAGATGATATATTCTCCCCCTGCAAGATAGGGCTGTGCCCATTCGTACTCTTCCATATCTAGCCTCTCTTACCGCGTTGTTTGGCGGCAGCTCTTATTTGGTATAAATTGTTTCACTCAACGCTGGTCTATCAGCTGCAAATGCAGCGGATGCATTGCTTTTTTCGCTTCGGCAAACAGCAGAGTAAATGTTTTGCCCTGTAACGGCGCTACTGCGTAACCGGCACTCCAGCTCCAGTCGTTTTCGGTTTGGCCTGCAAGCAGCGATAATTGCTCTTCGACGCAAAAAACTGCTTGCTTTGCAAGCTCTTCGTTGCCGGCTTCCGGCAATAACAGAACAAGGTCTGTTTCTCTCATCGGCATAATGAGTGTTTCTGAATCAAAACAACTTTCGAGCTGCTTTTGTACCGGTTCTGCCCAGTTTTCGGGCGCCTCGCGGCAATCGTCACGCAAATCTGCCAGCGTTTGGTTGCGCAGAATCAAAACCGCTGCGCTGGGGTGATTTGCTACCCATGCTTCCGCTTTTGCAGCAGTGCGTACGGCCCCTTGCGCGGCCCGGCGTGCATTATCCCGCACCAGTTTTGCTGTTGCAGGTTCTGCACTAAAGCACACTGTTTTTTGCACCGTCTGTGCGGTTGCCAGAGAGGGATTGCAACCTATCTCTGCGGATAGATTGCAACTTGTCGGTGCATCGCAAAGTGCCGCGGTTTCTTTTTCGTACAACTGTTTCTTTTTGCGTTTTCCTGCCTCTACTGCCTCGTATATCTCTTGCAAAAGGGTTTGTTTACAGTAGGGCTGCATTATCACTGCTTGGAGGTTTAATTTCTCAAGTTGCTGCAAACGCATACCATCGGGCGGTAACGCAGCAAATACTGGGATTGCTTCCAGCTCTGGCAGCATGTTGCGCCAATCCCAAAATTGCCCTGCACAGACTTCTTCTGCCGCCATCTCCAAAAAGATAAGGTCAATTTGGTAAGCCTGCTCTTCCAGTACGCGTTTTGCCTGCTCGCTGGACTCTACCCGAAGCAATGTGCATTCCGGTTGCAGTGCTTGTCGAAGCTTTGCCGAAATTTCACCACCGGCAGAGGCTACCATCACACGCAGTTGTTGCTGCTGGGGAAACTCTCGCGCTCTGCATTTTTTAAGCTCTTCGTCCACTCGCTTTTGTACGGTTACATCGCTGAACAAGCCGAACAACAATGCTCTGTCCCCCACGCGGTCGACATATTGCAGCTGTAGCCGCACCCACATTGTGCTGCCGTCTGCCCGCTGGCGAGCATAAGTACATTCGGTAGAGCTTTTTAAATGAACCGCGCGCCGGAATGCCAGCACAACGGCGGCGCGGCAGTCCTCACGAACCAGCTCAATCGGTCGCTGGATGGAGAACAGCGCATCTTCTTGCCCGAATAATTTATAAACAGCGTTATTCACTCGCACCAGCTCGATTTTGTCATCTGCAAACTCATAGGCTGCTGCCGGCTGAACAAAATTGCCAAACAGGCTGTTTGCTTCCGGGTTTTGCACCCAAAGCTTATCCAGCCGATTTTGTGTGGCTGCGGGCAGAGGCGCAAGCTGGGTTTGCTTTCTTTCGGTGCGCAAAAACAGCTCGTATTCTGAAGCCGGGATGGGCCGTGCAAAATAAAAGCCCTGCACGTAATCGCAGTTGATGCTGCGCAAAAATTCTACCTGCTCGCTGGTTTCCACCCCTTCCATCACTACTGGGATAGAAAGCCATTTTGCCATGCGCACCACCGACGCAATAATATTTTCTCCGCGTCCGGGTGAAGCGCTTTCCGATAAAAAGCGCATATCAATTTTCAGAATATCCACTTCGATATCCTTTAAGATATTGAGCGAGGAATAGCCGCTGCCAAAGTCGTCCATCAGAATTTCAAAGCCTTCTTCGCGCAGCTTCGCCACCGTTTTGCACATAATCTCGGGGCTGTCGGTATAGGCAGTTTCGGTCATCTCAAGCTGCAGCATACGGGGCTCTAACCGGTAGCGGCGCACCAATTCCAGCATAATGCCCACAAAGTCGTGGTGGTAGAGGTTGACCCGCGAAACATTTACCGAAATCGGCTGCGGGTCGAGGCCTTGTTCTTTCCACTCGGCCAACAGCATACAGGCTTGCTCCCAAACGTAATAGTCCAGCTTGGTGATAAATCCATTACCCTCAAAGATAGGGATAAACTCTCCCGGGGAAATAATACCCTTTTCCGGATGACGCCACCGTACCAGCGCCTCTGCCCCGGCGGGCTGATGTGTGCGCAGGTTATATTTTGGCTGTAGGTAAATCTCGAACTGGCGTTGGGCAAGCGCCGTATCCATTTCGCTAATAATCTCCTGTGTGCGTTTGAGCTTGTTGCGCATTTCGTCCGAATACCACACAAAGCAGGAAAGATAACTTTTTTTGCATTCTTTTGCAGCAATCGTGGCATAGTCAAAAAAGGTGCTCACTGGCAATGCATTGTTGATGATGCGGTAAAGCCCAAAGATAGGAACAAGATTATAGTTTAAATGATAACAGCTCAGCGCACCGCGCATTTTGTCTATCATTTCCATAATGTCGATTTCTTTTTGCGCCACGCAGATGCCGAATACGTCTGCTTCTATATGCCCATAGATGCAAAGCTGCATCTGAGCGACCAGCTGCGCAAGCAGCCTTGCCATATAACAAATCAGCCGGTCACCCTCTTGGGTGCCAAAAAAGGAATTGATGAGCTGAAAGCGCTGCACGTCCAGCCGAATAAACACAAAGGATTCGTCCGGATTGCTGCTGAGTATTTCGCGCGCTTTTGTAAAAAAGTTTTGCTTATTGTAAAGCCCGGTCAGCTCATCATATTCGGCAACATACTTCAGTTGCTGAAAAGCGGCCAGTTTACTGCGTACCATTGCATTTTTAAGCCGAAAATTTAAAATTTCTCCATCGCATGGATGGGGCGCAAAGTCCCATGCGCCCATATTCAGCACGCGCTTTTCTTCGCCCTGATGCTCGCTGCCGATAATTGCAATAATCGGCAGCTCCGCAAATTGCAGGTCAGAGCTGATGTGCGAAAGAAATTTGTAGCCATCAGCAGGGTCTACAAATAAATCCAGCACCACCCCCGCTAAAAGCTCTTGTGGCTGGCTGAGAATTTCGAGTGCAGATGCCGCATCACCTGCTTCAATCAGATGGTAATTTACGCTCAGATTTTGGCCAATTATTTTCCTGCTTGTACTACTGTGAGAGATGACAAGAATTGTTGGTCTCGCTCCCATGCACTCTTCCCCTTTCGTCCGGTAAGCCGGTTGAATTTTGCTACTGGAACGATCGCGTTTCCCCCTTACAGCTGCAACCATGGACTTATGTTTTTTTGTTGCTTTCATTATATACTGGTTCATTTATAAAACGCAAGAACGACCATTTACTTTGTTTTTCGACATTTTCCTCTGTCGATACATTAAAGTGCTTGCACACTGGTAAATCATATTCATCCTTTTGTTGAGCAGGGCGTGTGTAAAAGCTGCTATATTACAGCTTTCATAAATGTAATTTATCTGCCAGCCACGGGCTACAATACCTTTAAGGCGCACCGGTGTAAAGGCCACACCAGCTTTTGCAATGCAAAAATTTTTTTGTCAACGCTTACTTTTTTGAAAAACAGCGAAAACAAAAACGTCACATACGAGGGCAATTCCTCATACATGACGTTCTGTGGTGCGCCCGACTGGATTCGAACCAGCGGCCTTCCGGGTCGGAGCCGAACGCTCTATCCAACTGAGCTACGGACGCATATTTTTGATACTATATTATATTACCATAAAATTTGCATTTTGCAAGGGGAATGCCCAGATTCCGCTTTGTTTCCACGGCTAATATAGGGGCAGTTGTTTTCTTCATTGATTATTCGATATTGTTAGGCTATAATGGTATCGTTCTACCAAACAAGAACAGAATAACAGAGGTGACTTTTTTGAATATTTTGGTTGTTGGTGCCGGTAAAGTCGGTTCCAATCTTGCAATGACGCTGGAGACACTGGGACACGATGTTTCTCTGGTAGATGAGAACCCGGAGCATCTGGACGCCGCCACCAACCTGGCACTGATCAACTTTAATGGCCTGTGCATTTGTGGCGTTTGCATTGATGTTGATGTGCTGCGCTCTGCCGGTATTGAAAGCTGCGATGCAGTAGCGGCAGTGACGCCGGATGACAATATTAATATTATGGTGGCCGAGGTAGCGACGCAGTTTTTCGGCATCAAACATGTTTTCGCTCGCATTTATGACCCCGCCCGCGAAAAGGTGTTTGCCGAGCGTCTTGACCTGCAGACCATTTGCCCCACTCGCCTTACCATTGATGCCGTGTTGACCTCTTTGACTAAGGGTAATATTGAAGGCTAAGCGCTGCGAAAAGCGTATAGCTGCTTATTTATGTGACAGAAAGGGTTCACAATTATGCATATTTGTATCGTTGGCGGCGGTAAGATCGGCTTTTATCTCGCCCAAACACTTTTAGAGCACGGGCATGAGCCCGTCGTAATTGAAAGCGAGGAAAGTACTTGTCAGCGGCTTGCCAACAGCCTAGATATCCCTGTGATCCACGGAGATGGCACCTTGATTGAAATTTTACGCATGGCCCGGCTGGAAGAGTGCAAAGCGCTGATTGGTGTGACCGGCCGTGATGAGAATAACTTGATTGCCTGCCAGCTTGCCAAAAAAGTATTCGGCGTGAAAAAAACCGTAGCGAGGGTGAACAACCCTAAAAACGCCCCGGTGCTAAAACAACTTGGTGTAGACATTGCAGTTTCCAGCACCGACAACATTGCCCGTTTGATTGAACGAGAGGTTGAAACCGCGGCGATTCGCCAGCTGATGAGTATTGCTGGCGGAGATGCTTCACTCACCGAAGTGCTTTTGCCGGATAACTTTAAGTTCCACAATAAATCATTGGCAGAGCTCTGGATTCCCGAAGATGCGATTATTATTTTCATCACCAGGGGACAAGAGGTTATCATTCCCCGTGGTAACACAACCCTGCAAAGCGGCGACCACGTAGTTTGCGTAGCAAAAGACACTGCGTTTCATGACCTCACCGAAAGCTGGGGTCTCTCTTAAAAACGATACTTACCCTCCGCAGTTTGCGGAGGGTTTTTTTATCCCTTGGGGCGCGGTATTTCTATTTTTTGCGCATTGCTGTATAATAAGGTATATTCTTGTGTTTTTTCGCAGTCAGAAACGCATATTTTTGCTGCACTGCGACAACGATATTCGAGCGGAGGTCCCACATGAAAGTAAGCAAACAGCTTAAAACAGCGCTGCTGGTTTTTGTCATTCTCGGGGTCTGCATTGCTGCGCTCTCGTTTTTTCAGCCCATACGCGCTGCACACCGTCAGCAAGGCATCACCCTTACCGACCGTGCCGCAACAACACTGGCTTCGGTATCGGTGAAAAATGGGTTTGGCAGCTACACGGTAACGCTGGAAAACGGCGTTTATTTTTGCGAGGCCTTGCGAGGGTTGCCTATCTCTAGCCCGGCATTAGACGAGCTGGCCGAAAACTGCACCTCGCTGCATGCGGTGTCGCGTGTAAAAACACTGAAAGATCTCAGCGAAATCGGCCTTGCGAAACCGCGTGCTACCGTAGAGATTCGATTTACTGATGACACTGACCTTTCGTTTACACTGGGCGCACGCGTGCCCGAAGAAAAGGCATACTATATGCAGCTTTCGGGCAGCGGAGCAGTCTATATCATATCCGAAGCATCCGTAAGCGATTTTCTCGTCGATGTCAGCCACTTTGTCGATTTGTCGCTGGCGGATAATCTCAACGAAGCGGTTGAGCTGCCCGCCCAGATGAGTTTTCATTCTGCAATGGCAGATTTTGTGATAGAGCAGCTGCCCGAAACCACCACTGACGGTTTTGGCAATCATTTTACCCATCGCATTGAAAGTGCAGATGGCAGCGAGGCGGGTTTTGTAGACCCTACTGAATTTGAAAATTATTTTGCACGGCTGCACGAACTGCGCGCCAGCAGCATCGTGCAACTTTTTCCCTCGCCGGAAGAGCTGGCTTCATTTGGGCTTGCGCCGGATAACCCGGCGGGTATCAGCATTTCATTTACCATCGGCAAACAGACTACCACCCTGCGGCTTGGTAATCGCAGCGACGATGTTTACTATGTGTATAAAGATGAAGTCCCGGTTGTTTACACTTTGCCGCTTACCCAGGTGCCTTGGGATAATGTAACCTATTATGCACTGATGAGTCGTTTCGTTGCGGCACCTAATCTCGCACAAATCAGTCACATCGAAGTTTCTTTTCCCGATGGGCAATATGATATTGTAGTAGATGGTCAGACGGCAAGCTGTAACGGCGTTTGGCTCTCTCAGCGTACTTTCAGCGGGCTTTACAAACTTTTGTGCGGCGCGCGTGCCGAGTACGAAATGACGGGCCCTGCAGATTCTACTTTGCCGGAGCTGTCCCTTACCTTTTGGTATACTCAAACCGCAGAAGAACTTGCCACCCGCACCCCTGCGCGCTCTACGACGGTTCGCTTTTTGCCGTATGGTCTGCGCCGGTATGCCATTGAAGTAGATGGTATTGCCCGCTATGCAGTGCGCGCCGCTTACGTTTCAAAAGTAACCGAAACAATGCTTTCTCTGCGTGACGGCATGGAAATCACTTCTGCATGGTTCTAAATCTGCACTTGTCCTGCAATCTTTAGTTTAGCGACTTTTTTACGATTTTGCACAGCTGCTGCCCTTTGGCTATGGCTGCTATGTTTGGGAGGCCCCGATGAAGTGTTATCTTCCTGTTTCTGGCACTCTGCTCGCCGTCCTTTGGTCGGCGGGCTTTTCCGCCGTTGTCGGGATTGCCGTCTGGTTGCTGGTTTCTGTTTTTTGGGGACTGATTGCAGGGTTTGGTTTATTTGCGCTTTTAGCAGTGGTCTGCACATTGCACCGCATTGGCTACTGTGTTGAGGTGCGGGACTACGAGCTGATTTTGAACCGCGGTTTTTTTATGCTTTCGGTACAAAAATTTCCGCTGCGCTTCGTCACTGGTACTTCCCGCATTACTACCCCGCTTTCGCGGCTGCTTGGCGTGGGTATCATTACCGTTTCCACTTCCGGCAGAATTGCGGTGCTAATTGGTCTTTCGCTGCGGGACATTGCGCAGCTTCGCAGTTTTTTAATTGAAAGAGAGGACGGCCTATGAACACTGTGCGGCTGCATCCGCTGCATTTTACAAAGTTTATCCGGTATGGGTTTGTTTTGTGTGTGTTTCCGGTACTGCGTGCGCTATTGGTGTTTGACATTGCTGCCGCTTGGACGGCTTTTACCCAGTCGGCTCTTATTCTAATTGCTGTAACCATACTGGCATGGCTGCTCTGGAACCACTCTGAAATTTCGCTGGACGACACCTGCTTTTCGGCAATGTATGGACTGATTATTCACCGCACCGATACCTTCGCGAGAGATCGCATTAGTGCCGTCGTCGTTTCTCGCCCCATAAGCTACCGTTTGCTGGGCGCGGCAAGGCTGACGCTTTATTTTAAAAGTGAGAAGCCGCTTGCTTCGATTAGTTTTACACTGCCCCGCGCCCAAGCCGAGCGCTTTGCCTGCGAGCTGCTGCCTGCAGTACAAAAACCCAGCGTGTTTGAACCTGCCGGGTTTGACCGCTTTTTGTTTGTTATGCTCTCGGCAAACGTCATTGCCACCAGCATCCTCTCGGTAATGACGGCGTATCGTGTCACCAAAATGCTGGGACAGGATTTCGAGACTGCGGCCATCACCGGGCTGAGCCAGGCTGCGGAACTTTTTTCTGCCTGGCTGCCAGCCGGTGTTTCTGCCCTGGTTACGCTTGTTGTATTTTTTGCACTGCTTTCGGTACTGCGGGGACTTTTTTCTACCACTGGTTTTACGGTTAGCCGCAGCGGCGGTATTTTGGTTTGCCGCGGCGGACTGCTGACCAAAACCGAACGTCGCATTGCTGTTTCGGCCATCAATGCCAGCACCTTGCATATAACGCCCTGGGCACGTATTTTGCGCCGTTACCCTGTGTATATCACCGCTGGCGGTTTTCGCGGGCATGAGCTTCCGCTGATTGCGGTGAAAAAGGGCGATGAGAAATTTCTTACCCGGATACTTCCGGAGTTTTGTCTGCCTGAAAAAAAGATGTGCAACCCTCGCCGTAAAAACTGGGTTGCCTATTTTGGCAAGCCGGGTGGCGTCGCCGGTGCGCTTATCGTTTTGTGGCTTGTTTCACGCTATGCACTGCCTGCGCTTTCTTCGCTGCTCGCGCTTTTGTTTTTCATCAGCCTTGGCCCGGTTATTATTGCAGCGGAAGCATTTTTCCGCGAGGGTATCTGCAAAAATACCAACCGCACCTTCAGCCTTTCTTACAGCCGCTTTTTTACCAGATATTTGGTTTCGCTATATACCAATGACCTTTCGTTTGAATTAAAGATGCATGCGCTTGCTGCGGCCGAAGGCCGCTGCGATTTGAAGGTTCGTACCCCATCGCATATTACCTATCGCCTGCGCGGGCTCGAATACTCTGAGGCAAAACGCCTTAAATTCAACATTTAGTATTTGTTTTACACCCCGATTGGGGGAAAGGATGTCTATTTTCATGATAAAAGCTGTTATTTTCGATTTGGACGGCACACTGCTGGACAGTATTACTGACCTTGCCAATGCAAGTAATACCGCACTGCGCACTCTGGGCTATCCAGAGCACGAGGTGGAAGCCTACAAGCAGTTTGTAGGCGACGGCCGACGCAATCTGATTTTGCGTATGCTGCCCGACAGCGCTGCAAAAGAGGAAAGCATTGTTGCGAAAGCCGAAGCTTTGTTTGACCAAGCTTACCACGATCACATGCTGGACTGTACGGTTCCCTACCCCGGCATTCCTGAGCTGCTTGATTTGCTGCGCAAAGAAAAGCTTAAACTGGCTGTTGTATCTAATAAGCCGGATGAATTTGTGCAGCGCATCGTGGAGGATTATTTCCCCGGTGTCTTTGATGTTGTGTGCGGGCAGATTGGCAGCGTGGTAAAACCCGACCCCGCAGGCGTACATAAAGTATTGTCTGTGCTTGGGCTAAAGCCTTATGAGGCGCTTTACGTGGGTGATTCTGCGGTGGATGTTATGACTGCACGCAATGCAGGTACCGATTGCTGTGGCGTCACCTGGGGCTTCCGTGGTCGCCGGGAGCTGCGGGTAGCAGGTGCCACCCACATTATCGACGCGCCGTTTGAACTAAGCGCTATTGCGCTACCAAGCTCTACAAGCAAAGCGGTCCGCATTTTCAGCCTTTTTGTAGTTGCTGTTATGGTCCTTTGCTTAGTAGGTGTTATTTACAGCCTTGCTACAGGCAATGTAGCCGGTGTTACTGCGGGAATTGTCTTTCCTGTGCTGCTTGGCTTTGCAGCAACCCGTATTATTAAGAAGAAATAAACATTAAGTATAAAAAAGGAGCTATAACTATGGCAAAACCGGAGCGTTTTCGTAAAATTTACTCTCAGGGCACTCTTTCTTGCAAAGAAATATGGATTGACACCGAAACCGGCGTGCAATATTTTGCCTACAATAATGGTTCCGGCGTCGGCCTTTGCCCGCTGCTTGACCGCGACGGCAAACCGGTGATCGGTAATGCACTGGACTTCGAATAATCCCAAATCGTTACTATCTGGTTTTTCATCGCAAGCTATTATACTTATAATCTAAAAACAAAGGGCTGCTCTAGCACAGAGCAGCCCTTTGTTTTTTATCTTTTACTCTTCTGCTGCGCGGTGCGCCCCTTTGGGCTGTAATTGCGCAAGGATGACTGCGCCAAACACAAGAACACATCCTAAGCCCTGCCGAAGCGTGAGCACTTCGTGCAACAGCAAAAAGCCGAACACGACGCTAAAGACGGATTCCAAACTCATGATGAGCGACGCAATCACGGGGTCAGTGTACTGCAGGCAGACAATCTGCGCCGTGAACCCAACACCAACTGAAAGCAGGCCTGCATACAAAAGCGGCAACAGCGCAGCAGAAATCGCAGCAGACGTAGGGCGCTCGATAGTTACCATGAAAATGCCGCTCAAAATTGAGCAGGTCATAAATTCACACACGGCAAATTTGAGCCCGTTAAGGCCTTGGGAGAACTTTTCGATGCAAAGAATCTGTATCGCCCAGAAAATTGCACCCACAAAGTTCAGCACGTCGCCCAGGTTAACCGAAAAGTTTTCGTTTACGCAAAGCAGATAAACACCGACAATCGAAAGCAAGATTGCAAAAACCACCTGCTTATGGATGCGACGGCGGTAAATAACAAAAGCGAAAATAGGCACCAAAACCACGTAAAGCGCCGATACAAAACCGGATTTGCCCACCGTGGTGTGCATAATACCAAACTGCTGCAAAGTTGCACCTAAAAAAAGTGCGACACCGCAAATAAAGCCGCTGGTGATATATTTACGCAGTGGAATCGGGTCTGGCTCTACCCTTTTTTTGCGGGTGAACCAAATCATTGGAAGCAGCACAAGCGTGCCCAGAAAAAAACGAATAGAACCAAAGGTAAAGGCTCCGATATATTCTGCCCCAACGCTTTGGGCGACGAAAGCTGCGCCCCAAATCATTGAACCGATTAGCATCATCAAGTTTGCAAGTGTTTTCTTTGTCATAGTTTCCTCCTGCGCACAGGCCACAGCCACTTTGGCCGCGTAAGTTTTCCACCGGTTGTGCGCTGCGCTGTGGAAAACTTGTCCAAACATTTCTATTGTAGCACTTTTTATACGGGTTGTCCTGTCTGTTTTGCGGCAGGGTTAAAGAGCCTTTGTCCAGCATTTGCAATTTTGTCTTTTACAAAATTTTTAAAACACTTGGTAGCAGACAGAAATCAAAACCGGCACAAAGGCAGAACAAATCATACCGTTTAGCACGGCCAGCACGACCGTTTCTTCATTGGTATATTTAATCATCATCGGTAGGGTGGTATCTTCACTGGTGGCTGCTGCCGGGGCAATACAGCTGTAATAATTCAGCCTTTTGGCAATCAGTGGAATGCTGAAAAAAGAAAAGATTTCCCGCATCAAGTTACTCAAAAAAGCAATGCTGCCAAGCTGTACACCGGCAAGATTGCCCACTGCTACGCCCGCAAGGCTATACCAGCCAAGTCCGCTTACCACCGCCGTGCTTTCTGCCATAGTATACCGCGTCAGCATACTGCATACAATTCCGCCCACAATGGTTCCGAAAATAATGCCGAAAGGAATAATGAAAATTTTAATATGATATTCTTTTATTTTTTGGAGAATTCCCTCTTGTAATCCGACGCTAATGCCCACGAGAAACATCAACATTGCCAGAATCAAACTGCTGTTGGCTTCTACCCAAGTAAGCACTGTGCTGTCTACCCCGCTTAGCCCACATAAAATGCCTGCAACCAATGCTACAACTGCTAAAATTACCACAGTGTCAGTTCTCCTTTTTGTCGTTGTTTTTTTCCATCAGCCAGCGTGTAAGTAAAAATACAAAGATAACGGAAAACACGGTGGGCACTAAAAAGAATAAGAAACTCTGCGCGCCCAAGGTAGAAAGCTCTTGCAAAAAGTTTTCCCGTTTGCCGAGCATAACTCCCATCGAAAAAATTAGCACAATGGTACAGAGCACCTGCAGCTTCTCATTTAGTTTTTTATGTTTTTTCGGAAAGAACCAATTGCCTACCAAAACGCCCAGGCCCATAATCAGTAAAATCTCCATTTTTTTGCCCCCTATCAGAAAAAAACATTTGAACTTACTGCTCAATAAGGCAGCCTGTCCAAATGCTGTTTTACTTTATTTAAGCTTTTTTATAGTCTTTGGTTATCTTATCATAGTTTTTTGCAAAGTGTCAAACCACCAACTGCGCTTTGCCACCGGGTTTTGCTGCACTTGAAAAATTTCAAGCGCTTTCTCGGATTTTCCACATCTTAATAGCAACGTTGTGGAAAACTCTCCGGTTCTATGCTGCTGTTTTTTACCGTAGCATATATTACAAAGGCACATTTTATTTTGCTAAGCTACCTTCAGATAAAAAGAAAAAGCTCTATCTTGCGATAGAGCTTTTATATGGTGACCCGACCGGGAATCGAACCCGGGATACCACCGTGAAAGGGTGGTGTCTTGACCGCTTGACCATCGGGCCATGCAAAGCTTAGATAAAAATGTAAAGCCTCACACCACCCGCTATTGCAAGCGGTACTCTACAAACTTATCTAAACCTTGTTCTGGTAGCGGTAACTGGATTCGAACCGGTGACACTTCGGGTATGAACCGAATGCTCTAGCCAGCTGAGCTATACCGCCACATTTTGCACACACAAAATTGATAGTGCTTAATTATTATATCTATTTTAGTATGGGTTGTCAACAATTTTTTATTTATTTTTTGTAAATGTCATTTTCTGTCATTTTGCTTTTTAAAAGCAAAAAAAGCCCTGCAAAATTGCTCTTGCAGGGCTCTTTTTACACATTATTTGATTATTTTGCTTTTTTCTCAATTGCGTCCATTCCGCCCATGTAGGGGCGCAAAGCTTCGGGGATACGCACGCTGCCATCAGCCTGCAGATTGTTCTCAAGGAAAGCAATCAGCATACGAGGCGGTGCCACCACAGTATTGTTGAGGGTATGCGCGAGATATTTCTTGCCGTCTTCGCCGTTGACGCGAATTTTCAGGCGACGTGCCTGTGCATCGCCCAGGTTGGAGCAGCTGCCAACTTCGAAGTACTTTTTCTGGCGCGGGCTCCATGCTTCTACGTCGACAGACTTGACTTTCAAGTCTGCGAGATCACCGGAGCAACATTCCAAAGTACGGACCGGGATGTCTAAACTACGGAACAGATCAACCGTGTTTTTCCACAGTTTATTGTACCACATAGCGCTGTCTTCCGGTTTGCAAACAACAATCATCTCTTGTTTTTCAAACTGGTGAATACGATAAACACCGCGTTCTTCCAGGCCGTGTGCACCTTTTTCTTTACGGAAGCACGGAGAATAGCTGGTAAGCGTCTGGGGCAGCTGATCCTCTTCGAGGATATTATCAATATATTTACCGATCATGGAGTGTTCGCTGGTACCAATCAGATAAAGGTCTTCCCCTTCGATTTTGTACATCATAGCGTCCATTTCAGCAAAGCTCATAACGCCGGTAACTACATTGGAGCGAATCATGAAGGGGGGCACGCAATAGGTGAAGCCGCGATCAATCATGAAATCACGCGCATAGGAGATAACCGCAGAGTGCAGGCGAGCAATGTCACCCATCAGATAGTAGAAACCGTTACCTGCAACACGGCGAGCGCTGTCCAGATCGATACCGTTGAAGCTCTCCATAATTTCGGTGTGGTAAGGCACTTCGAACTCCGGCACAACCGGCTCGCCAAAACGCTCAACTTCAACGTTTTCAGAATCATCTTTGCCGATGGGCACAGACGGGTCGATGATCTGCGGAATTGTCATCATGATGGTTTTGATGCGCTCTTCCAGCTCAGCCTCTTTTGCCTCCAGCTCTTTCAGACGGTCGGCTTCCTGCGCAACCTTTTTCTTCATCTCTTCGGCTTCTTCTTTTTTGCCCTGGCCCATCAGTGCGCCAATGCTTTTAGAAAGCTTGTTGCGCTCTGCACGAAGTGCCTCTGCCTCGGTGATGATTGCACGGTTTTCTACGTCCAGTGCGATAACTTCGTCCACCAGCGGCAATTTATTGTCCTGGAACTTCTTTTTGATGTTTTCCTTGACGAGTTCAGGGTTTTCTCTTACAAATTTGATGTCCAGCATTATTTTCCTATCTCCTTATTATAATTGCCTAATAAATTAGAAAAAGCGCGTAACTGCTCATCACTATAGAAGTTGACAGACAGTGTTCCCTTTCCCTCTTTATACTGTACTTTAATTTCGGTGCCAAGCACCTCTTTGAGTGCCAGTTCTACCTCGCTAGGCAAACTGGGCTTTGCAAGAATCTGCTCTTTTTTCTCTGTTTTAGGTTCTTTTTGGGCTTTTTTGCAAAGTGCTTCGGTTTGGCGAACATTGAGATTCTGGCGAACCACCAGTTCTGCCACCTGTTTTTGCTGTGCCGGCTCAGAAAGGCTCAGCAATGCTTTTGCATGTCCGGTAGAAATCTGCTTTTTGCTCAGCAGCGTAAGCACCTGCTCGGGCAAATTTAAAAGCCGTAAAGCGTTGGTTACAGCGGGTCGGCTTTTTGCCAGCCTTGCTGCTGCCTGCTCTTGGGTTAAATTGCAGCGTTCAATCAACTGTTTATAGCCAAACGCTTCTTCGACTGGGTCCAAATCTTCACGCTGCAGGTTTTCGATGAGTGCAATTTCCATTGCCTCTGAATCCGAGAGATCTTTGACAATTGCGGGAATCTCGGTTAGCCCTGCTCCACGTGCAGCACGCCAACGGCGCTCGCCTGCGATGATTTGATAGCCGCCTGCGGGGTTAGGGCGCACAGTGATGGGCTGCAACACTCCGTGCTGACTGATAGATGCCGTCAGCTCTGAAAGACTTTCCGGCGCAAAATGCTTGCGCGGCTGGTTTTTGTCCGGTTCAATCTCCGCAATGGGTAATGTACTCGGTCTTACCTCTTGCGGACTGGTGGATTCTGCAAATAAAGAATCCAGGCCGCGGCCAAGACCGCCTTTTTTTCCTGCCAAAAGTGGCTCCTTTCCGAAAACATTTGCGCTTTGCTGCCAAAATAGCAGGTTTTTTCTAAAGCTTCTTTGTAGCGCCCTTGTTTTCTTTGCTTTATTGATTATTCTTCAGCAATTCTGCTGCAAGTTCTGCATAAGATGCCGCGCCTTTAGACGAAGCATCGTAATAGTTCACCGGTGCACCAAAGCTGGGTGCTTCCGAAAGCCGTACGTTGCGAGGAATTACAGTTTTGTATACCTTACTGCCAAAGTGCTTTTTCACTTCTGCTACCACCTGCAGGGTCAGGTTTAGTCTTCCGTCGTACATCGTCAACAGCACACCTTCGATGTCCAAATAGCGATTATACATGCTTTTCACGGTACGCACGGTACTCATCAGTTCCGAAAGCCCTTCCAATGCAAAAAACTCGCACTGAATCGGCACTAAGACCGTATCTGAGGCACACAGACCGTTTAAAGTGAGCAAATCAAGAGAAGGCGGACAGTCAATGAAGATATAATCGTAGTTTTTGTTAAGCAGCGCAAGTCCTTCACGCAAACGTGCTTCACGGCGGTCAAGCATGACAAGTTCAATACCTGCACCGGAAAGCTGAATGTTGGAAGGAATGATATCCACTTTGTATTTGGTGTGCACCACGCATTCTTCGGGCGCGCCATCCCCTGTAAGAAGCTGGTAGACGCTTTTGGTTACGCTTTTTTTCAAAATACCGTAACCACTTGTGGTGTTGCCCTGAGGATCGAGATCCACCAGAAGCACTCGTTTGCCTGCCGCGGCAACCGCCGAAGCAAGATTTACGGCAGTGGTTGTTTTACCTACACCACCTTTTTGGTTGGCAATAGCAATTACTTTTCCCAAAGGCGTTCCGCTCCTTGCATTTTATAATTTTACACACAACGTGCAAGCATTATTATAGCATAGCAGTTCCGCCTTTAAAAGGAGTTTCGTCGCCTTTTTTGCTTTTTAAGCTTCGGTTTGTAGAAATTGTCAGCTTTTTTAGATGATTATGTTGTTCCACGTGGAACATTGTGTTTTTAGGTGCCTATAACCCATTGCATATCTATATCTTTTGCTTTATGTGGCATACACATATAAAGTAATTATTATATAAATGTAACTTTATTTTACGTTAGTACGGAAATTGGATG
The DNA here is from genome assembly GCF_900199435.1 of Pygmaiobacter massiliensis. Classification (GTDB taxonomy): domain Bacteria; phylum Bacillota; class Clostridia; order Oscillospirales; family Ruminococcaceae; genus Pygmaiobacter; species Pygmaiobacter massiliensis. The sequence continues at coordinate 75,239 of NZ_OAML01000003.1, read as the reverse complement.
ACGGCATCTTTTTTTAAAGAGCAGTCGCATGATACCGTGTTTAAAACATTTAGAGCATCTTCTTTTTCAGTATTAATAGAGCTAATTTTAAGTGTAGTTAGGGTAAAAAACTATATTAAGCTGAAAGTTTTTCATAAAATGTTTCACGTGGAACAATTTGCTCTCTTTTCCACAAAATGAAGAGGCGACAGCTTATCGCTGTCGCCTCTTCATTGGTGTAAGGGGGTTGATTTTATTTTACTGACGGCCGGGATTATGCAGCAGCGTGCGGAGTGCTACCACTATCCGGGTCAGTCGTCAGACAGTGGGGATGCGCACCACATACTCTATGTATTCTTCTCCATCGGTGCGCCGCATTGAAGCTGCAATTCCTGCGCTTTTCATTAAGCTGATTGCGCGGTCTACGGTGTTTACGAAAATGCGTACATCGCGGACCATTGCTTTTTTGCGTGGTTTTTGAGGTTTTTTATCTTTTAGCAGCAGTTCCACCGCTTTTTCGGTTTCTGCTACAGTTAAATGACGTTTTTCGATTGTTTCAAGAACCCTTGCCCGTTCTCCATCGTGAGGTAAGCGCAGCAAGGCTCGAATGTGGCGTTCGGTCAGGTGCAGCCGCTCACATTCTGTGCGAAGTTCCGGCGAAAGTGTAAGTAAACGGAGTTTATTCGCAAGCGCGCTTTGGGAAATGCCAAGCCGCGTTGCTGCCTGTGTTTGGGTGCAACCCCAAATGCTAATCAGCTGGCGCAAAGCTTCCGCTTCTTCAAACGGGCGCAAGGCCGAACGCTGGAGATTTTCTTCAAGAGAAAGGACTGCTGCCGCATCTGCATCATAATTGGTAATAATGGCGGGTACCTGTGTCATGCCGCACAGTTTGCAAGCGCGCAGGCGGCGTTCCCCTGCTACCAAAAGGTAGTTTTTGTCTTCGCGCTGCACAGTGATTGGTTGCAGCAACCCATTTTCTTTGATGCTGAGCGCCAGTGCTGTCAGTTCCGCTTCGTCGAACTCACGACGTGCCTGCCATGGCGACGGCTCGATTCGTTCGATGGGCAGCATAACTACACCCGCTTTTGCCTGTATTTTTGTAAAAAGCAAAACACACCCGTCCTTTCCTTGTCCCGGCGAGAAAGCGGCGAAAAAAGAGCAAATCTTTGCGAGGTTTTGCTTATTTCCGCACCAAAGCATTCATTTCTGCTTGAAATTGCTTTTTCTTTCTCCCTGCAACAAGAATAGCACAGGTGTGTATAAAACGCTAACATTTTCCTTTTACACGATTCGACTTTTGTGTATTATTTTAAAGGGGCTTTTGCAATTTTGCCACCGTTTCTGGGATAAACAGTCGAAGTTTGCGATATTTTCTTTACTAAAATGAGGCTTCTTTGGGCACCATCGGGGAGTTTTTTCTCTTCTCTGCGCAAAAATTCGCCACCGAGCTTCGACAATGCACCGCCAGATGCCGCTAATTCTGCAGTGTCATCGCTTTTCATCGCAATGAAAACGCCGCCCACTTTTACTAATGGCAAGCAATATTCTGAGAGGACCGGCAACGCAGCAACACCGCGTGCAGTCGCCACATCAAATTGCTCTCTCCATTTTTTACGGGCAGCCTCTTCTGCACGCTCTTTTGCAAATTCTGCTTTAATATCCAGCTTTTCGCAGAGATACTTTAAAAAGTCTACACGCTTGCCCGTCGGCTCCATCAGCGTCAATTCCAGCTCAGGCTTATACAGTTTTGCGACCACACCGGGAAATCCTGCCCCTGTTCCGACATCTACCAGCCTCCCCTTCACTTCGGGCAAAGCAGCCAGTAAAAGGCTGTCAATAAAATGTTTGTTTTCGATGCCTTCGGGGTCAGTGATAGCGGTAAGGTTGACTTTTTGGTTGTATTCCACCAGAAAATCAGCATAGATATCAAGTTTTTTCGCAATTGGGGCAAGGTCAAGCCCGTAGCTTTCTCCCCGTTCAATCAATCGTTTCTGGTCAATCATTGCTGGTCTCCTTTTTTAGGACATTCTTTTTAATTGTAAGTTCAATTGAAAGCACTGCCATATCCGCAGGCGTAACACCGGGAATACGGCTCGCCTGCCCCAAATTAGCAGGCCGAATTTTAGAAAGCTTTTCACGCGCTTCCATACGAAGGCCAGAACATGCGTTAAAGTCAAAATTATCTGGAATTGCAACCTGTTCCTGTCGTTCGAGCGCGCGAATTTTTGCCTGCTGCCGTTTAATATAGCCTTCGTACTTCACTTCAGTCTCCAACTGAGCCGCAACGTGTGTTGTTACGCCCTCTGCAGGGCCTACCATCGAAATAATATCACGATAAGTGATAGAAGGTCGACGAAGCAAATCCAATGCCGGAACCCCCGAAATAAGCGGCGGCTCCCCTTTGGTTTCTAAAAGCGCAGCCGCTTCGGCCGGTTTAATCACTCTTTTTGCAAGACGTTTGAGTTCATTCTGCTTTGCCTGCTGGCTTTCGGTAAAATGTGCCCAGCGTGCGTCATCTACCAAGCCAATTTCACGGCCGATATTTGTCAGTCGCTCATCCGCATTGTCCTGGCGCAGATAAAGCCGGTATTCGCTTCGGCTCGTCATCATACGGTAGGGGTCCATAACACCTTTGGTAACAAGGTCGTCAATTAGCGTGCCAATATAACTGCCTTGGCGCTCTAAAATGACTGGCTCTTTCCCCTGTACTTCACGTGCGGCGTTGATGCCGGCAACCAGACCTTGTGCGGCGGCCTCTTCGTAGCCGGAAGTGCCATTGAACTGGCCCGCACCATACAGGCCTTTCACCTTTTTAAAGGCAAGGCTTGCTGCAAGCTCGGTAGAATCACAACAATCGTATTCGATGGCATAGGCGGGACGCATAATTTCCAGATGCTCAAGGCCTTTAATGGTATGATAAAACGCGTTCTGTACATCTTCGGGCAAACTGCTGCTCATCCCTTGCAGATACATTTCGTCGGTAGTTTCTCCGCACGGCTCGATAAAGATTTGATGGCGGGGCTTATCCCGAAAACGCATGACCTTATCTTCAATCGAGGGGCAATAACGGGGACCAATTCCCTCTATCATGCCGCCGTAAAGGGGCGAACGGTGAATATTATCTAAAATAATACGATGAGTATTTTCATTGGTATAGGTAATATGACAAACGCACTTATTGTGCAGCTCTTCGGTTGTCATAAAGCTGTATGGAACCACCGGCTCATCGCCTGCCTGCACTTCCAGCTCGGTAAAATCAATACTTCTGCGGTTGGCGCGGGCAGGCGTACCGGTTTTAAAGCGGCGCAGAGAAATGCCCGCTTTGCGTAAACTGTCTGAAAGACCTTCTGCCGCGTGCTGTCCATCCGGACCGCTGGCATAGTTGGCATCGCCTACAAAAATTTTGCCTGCAAGGTAAGTACCGGTCGCAATCACTACGGCCTTGGCATCATACTCTGCGTGCAGTCGGGTGCGGATACCGGTCACCTTTTCTCCGTCCATCAGCAAGTCAGTCACTTCGCCCTGTTTCAGCTCCAGATTTTCGGTGCGCTCCAGCAACTGTTTCATATATTCATGGTACCGCTGGCGATCGGTCTGTACCCGCAGCGAATGGACCGCGGGACCTTTGCCAAGGTTGAGCATACGGCTTTGCAAAAAGGTCGCATCTGCGGCAATGCCCATAGCACCACCCAGCGCATCAATTTCTCGCACAAGATGACCTTTTGCCGTGCCACCAATAGAGGGGTTACAGGGCAGGTTGCCCACCCCATCCAGACTCATGGTAAACAGCGCAGTTTTACAGCCAAGTCTTGCCGCAGCAACTGCCGCTTCAATACCGGCATGGCCCGCCCCTACAACGATTACATCATAACTTCCGAGTTTCAATTTTCTCATTTCCTTTCTGAGAGGTCCACAGCAGCCTGTTTTCGTTTCACAAGAAACTGCGGGCTCAGATTCTGCATCAGCAGAAAGCATTGCAGAATATTTTTTATTTTCCACTGACCTTGAAGAGCATGTGGAAAGATTTTTGAGTCGCCATTTTTTCCACACAAATAGTAATTTAGTGTGGAAAACTTGACCTGAACTTGCATATTTAACTTTTTCAAAAGCTTTTATCGTAATAAATTGTTCAAATAATACTTTTTGGACTATTTGCCCACGCAAAACTTTGAAAATACTTCTTCTATTACAGCATCGGTAGCAGATTCGCCAGTCAGCTCGTAGAGTGCTGCAAGGGCATCATCCACACAAACGGATACGGCATCTACGGCAAAGCCTTCTTTGGCAGCTGTAAGTGCTTCTTGTAATGCCTGCTGTGCTGTTTTGGCGCAGGCCAGCTGACGCTGGTTTGCAAGCAGTGCGGCATCGGGGTCAATGTCTGCTGAGATGACCAGTGCACGAATTGCCTCGGCAATTTTTTGCATATCGCTATCCTCTTTAGCAGAAACATAAATGATATTTTTAAAACATTCTGTATAATCAGCAATGTCTATTACTTGAGAAAGGTCACTTTTATTGATAATGGCGAGTGCCAATCGGCCCTTGCAACGCAGCGCCAACTGCTTGTCCTCATCCGAAAGTGGACGGGAACCATCAAAAACCGCAAGCACAAGGTTGGCTTCTTCAAACCGTTGGTTAGAGCGGCGAATCCCCTCCGCCTCAACAATATCTTCGGTCACACGCATACCAGCGGTATCTGCCAGCAGCAGTGTCGTTCCACCCAAGCTGACGTCCTGCTCCACTACATCGCGGGTGGTGCCAGCAACCGGCGTTACAATTGCTTTTTCGCATCCAGCAAGTAAATTCAGTAAGGTGCTTTTGCCAACGTTCGGGCTGCCAACAATCGCAGTGGAAACACCTCGGCGCAAAATGCTGCCTGCCTCGTAATTGTCAATCAGCGCGCATAAAATTTGTTCTGCTCCGGTAAGTGTTTCTATCAAATGCTCGGTCGATAGCTCGTCAACATCTTCTTCCGGGTAATCGGTAAAAGCCGCAATATGCCCTGCAAGCACCGTGAGCGTATCGCTGACAGTATGGATGCGACGATATAGCGCACCTTCAAGCGCAGCATTTGCTGCGGCTGCCCCTTGTTGCGAGGTCGCATTAATCATTTCCATTACCGCCTCTGCCTGGGTAAGCGAGATGCGTCCGGAAAGAAATGCGCGCTTGGTGAACTCGCCAGCAGCTGCTGGTACTGCACCTGCCTCATAACAAGCTTTGAGCAAATTTTCTACCACTGCGGTGCCGCCATGCACCGATAGTTCCACTACATCTTCGCCGGTGTAACTTTTTGGCGCGCGAAAGCAAAGAGCCACCGCTTCATCACAACGTTGCCCATTTCGCACAAAATGCCCGAACAGTGCAGTATAGCCCGCTGCGTTTTGCAGCTGCTTGGATGGATTTATCGGGCGAAACACCTTTGCTCCAATGGCATAGGCTTCCGGCCCGGAAAGGCGGACAACAGCAATGCCTGCTTTGCCGGCTGCCGTTGCAATAGCGGCGATGGTTGTATTCATGGTGGTTCCCCCTGTTAATGAGTTGAAATTTATAAATAATAGCCGGTAGCTGTGTAATGCGTGATGATAAAATGTTTTGCGTCATGAAAACACAAATGCCGCAATATTTTTGATGAGTACGCGCATTAAAATCACACAAACAGCAATTCTCTGTTTTTGCTAAAGTCTTGTTTGAAGTGATGCCGGCTATTTTAAAATGCGTCGATAAGACGCAGAAAAATACTATAATCCCAGCATATTTTACTACAAAACGAGGTCTGCTACAACATATTCTTGCATCCATAAAATACAGTTTGTATTTTATATTTAAAATATATCAAATTAATAGATATTTTAGTTCTATTTTGCCGGTTCATCTCTCTTTTTGTCGTAAAAGCTAAATATATGATGCTGCAAATAACACTCTAATTTTCTATTCTTTCTTTTTGCCGCTTTTACTTTGTGCCAAACATCTGTCAGTAAAATACATCCACAAAAACACAAGAGGTACCCGCGTGATACGGATACCTCTTGTTTCTTATCTGTTTGCGTTTATCAGACAAATGCAATTAAACGACATCTGCCCTACCCTGGCAAATCTTAAAATTCGATTTTGCCGTAGAGCGGCAGATCGATTTTTTCATCCAGCGTAGTGCTGCGCGGAACTGCCACCGGTGCTTCACCGGTCGGTGCTTTGCGCTCCGGGCGATCCTGATGCTGCACTGCCTGACGGGGCTTACCGCCACGGCCTCTGCCACCGCGGTTTCTGCCACCACGGTTACGCTCGCCACCATCCACTGCACCGGGTGCGGTGGAACGAACCACTACGCGGCGGGCTGCGCCTTCGCCGGTAGATTCGCTGGACAGATTCTCCATCTCGCCAATGACGGAATGGATAATGCGGCGCTCATACGGGTTCATCGGCTCAAGCGCCTGGCTGCGGCCGGTCTTTTGCACCTTAGCGCCTACACGGCGTGCCAGTGCTGCAAGGTCCTGCTCGCGTTTGCTGCGATAGCCCGCAACGTCAAGACCGATTTTTTCATAATCTCCACCGGTGCGGTTTGCCACGAGGCCCGCAAGGTAAGAAAGTGCTTCCATCGTTTCGCCGCGGCGACCAATCAGTGCGCCGACCTTTTCGCCTTCTACGCGGATGATGGTTGCTTCACCCTGTTTAACAGCGGAAACAGCGTCAACTTCAACACCCATTGCTGCGATGACTTCTTTCATAAAGGCAACCGCCGCATCGGCTTTTTCGCCGGTAGCAGGCATTGCGGGAGCCTCCGCCTGTTTTTTGGGCTGGGACTCTGCCTGTTTCTGCGGTGCCACTTCCGCTTTCGGGGCCTGCTCTTTTTTAGTAACAGCCTCTTTTTTCGGCTCAGGTTTTTTTACAGAAACTGCGGCCTTGGGTTCTTCTTTCGGTGCCACTACCTCTTCTTCGCCGTAGGTAACACGCACTTTTGCGGGGATGCTTTTGAAAAATTTCTTTACGGGGACTTCCAGTACCTCATAGTTTACTTCATCGCTGGATACACCGAGTTCAGCGCAAGCTGCTTCAAGCGCCTGCTCAACGGTTTTACCTGTTGCGATAATTTCCTTCATGATTTACCATTCCTTTCCGGTCAGCCCGTTAAACAGGCTGCCTGCGCCCTCTGCAACGGCAGCAGAGCGCATGAAACACCACACAAATCAGAATTATTGTTCTTTTTCTGCCTGCTCAGCTTCTTTTGCCATCTCTTGATCTGCAAAAGAAGTTTCGTCTGCAATTTCTGCTTCGGTGTTTACCGGGGCAGGCTCAGCCGCTTTTTCTTCTGCAGGCTGCGCATTATCCAGGCGCTCGGTGCGCTCGTCCGCATAGCGCAGTGCATCCTGTTCGCGGGCAAGCTGCAAACGAATGCTTGCAAGCTGTGCATCAGAAACCTGTTTTTTCTCTTCTTTGCCTTCTTCTGTTTTTACAGTAACCGTTTTCTTTACTTTTTTCTCAGCGCGTTTCGCTTCGATTTCCTGTTTCAGCTGCTCTTTCATCTTCTGGGGATCGTACATTTTTTTGGTAATGAGGCTCTGTACAATCATGAGGACGTTAGAAACGGTGTAGTAAAGGCTGAATGCGACAGGCACGGTAAAGCCGAAGTAGACGAACATAAGGCTCATCAACCAGGGCATGTATTTCATGCTACCCTGCATTTCCTGGCCGCTTGCTTTGGTCATGATGATTTGGCTGAGAATCATGGTTGCAACAGAAAGCACCGGAATGATAACCAGCATGTTAAAGCCGACGGTGGGGATTTTGGAAAGGTCGATGCCGAAGAACATAAAGTTAAAGTTCTGGATGCCTTCGAGCACATCGGGAGAAACAACATTTGCAAAGGTGCCCGGATTCTCCTGTACCATGCTGATGAGGAGGCTCTGTGCACGGAAGCCCTCGCTGGCAGCAATGTTAGCTGCCTGCATCATTGCGTTAACAACCTGGTCGCTAACATGCAGAATGTAGGTAAGGGGTTTGTACACAACGTCAATGATACCGAACATGATTAGGAAGTTTAATGCCATGGGCAAGCAGCCGGCGGTCGGAGAAAATCCGTAATCCTGCTGCAGGCGCATCATTTCTTCCTGCTGTTTCATCTTGTCTTTGGCGTACTTTTTCTGGATTTCCTGCATCATCGGCTGGTAGGCCGACATTTTTGCCATGGATTTTTGCTGTTTGACTGCGAGGGGGAACATCGCAACTTTCAGAACAATGGTAAAGAGGATGAGCGCAAGACCATAGTTCTGGCAGAAGTTATAGATGAACTCCATCACATAGCCCAGAGGGATTGCAATAAAACTGAACATAGCTTCTTCCTATCTGCCGCAAAGCACGGCATAAAATTATTACCACCGCGACCGCAGAATGTGCCTCTGCATCTCAGCGTGGCTTCGTCAATCGGCGCTCGGGGTTTACCCATTTGCCTTTCAGGGGCACAGGGTCAAAGCCGAACGCACCAAAGGGGTTACAGCGCATAATGCGCCATGTCGCGAGAACCAGGCCTTTGGCAGCACCGTGGATCTCTATTGCCTGCATTGCATACTCGCTGCAGGTGGGCAAAAAGCGGCAGTTTCTGCCCAGGTGGGGCGATAAGTAGCGTTTATACGCGCGTATCAGCGCGATGAGCCCGCGCGAAATCATTCGCGCAGCAACTCTGCCGCCGCAAGCTGCTTTTGCATTGCTTCGGCAAGCTCGGTGCTTTTAATGCGGGTTGTGGTAGTACGTGCCACAAAAACCACATCTACCGGCCTGTCCACATCTACGGGCAAAGAGGCAAACGCAGCGCGAATAATACGCCGGGCACGGTTACGCTGTACCGCCCCGCCGATTTTTTTGCTGGTGGTAATGCCAATACGCATGCCGCCCTCTTTGCGGCGCCGCTTAAATACGTACAGCACAACAAAAGGATGCACAAATGCCTTCCCCTTTGCATAAGCACGGGAAAATTCACCATTGCGTTTGAGCGCTGGTTGTGGCATAGGTACACCCCCTTTTTAAAACCCACAGATACGAAAAAAGGCCACCGTAGTGACCTTTTCTGATTAGACAGCCAGTTTCTTTCTGCCTTTGCTGCGGCGGCCGGCGATCACTTTGCGACCAGATTTCGATTTCATACGGCTCAGGAAACCGTGTTCACGAGTGCGCTGCCGTTTTTTGGGCTGATACGTCATTTTCATAAATACTTCCTCCAAAGATGACCGCCCGATGGGGCGTTATTGACTAAAATTTTGTGGTTATAAAAAGTATAACCTTGCAAAATAAAAGTATAACCTAAACGCTTTTGCACTGTCAAGGGCTTTTTCTATTTTTTGCTTTGGCAAATTTTATTTTTTATGAGCTGGGTATTTTTCCTTTTTCCAGCCAAAGCTTCTTTTATATAATTGTTATATATATTAATACTATTAATAAAGGTTGTCACAATTACGAGTTTTGTGGTATAATCATAGGGTACATTTTTGCGCAATTATAGCTTTTTGGGGCTTTGCGCGGCCCTTGTTTTTTATTTTGCAGCGTTTACAAAAGGGGGGTATACCCTGCTTTTTTGCGTTTGGAAGGAGAGTTTACTTTTATGGATTCCTTTGACGAGGTATTTTCCGCGGTCAAAGAATATTGCCGAGAGCGTTTGGTAGATGCTACTTATCGCCTTTTCATTGAGGAACTCCGCCCCATTTCTTTTGAGGGCGGCACTGCGACGATTTCAGTCCGCAGTGATTTTCTCAAAAAAATTCTGATTGAGCGCTACCAGGACCTGATTTCAGAAGGGTTCAATGCGCTTCTCGGCTTTGAGGTGGCACTGGAATTTGTGGTGCCGGAAGCCCCGCCCGAGAAAAAAGACCCGCTGGTGCCCCAGGCCCCGGCAGGCAGCTATGCATTTACCTTCGAAAACTTTATCGTTGGCAGCACCAACAAGTTTGCTCACGCGGCAGCACTTGCGGTTGCATCCAATCCGTCCGGTTCTTACAACCCGCTGTTTATCTATGGTGAAAGCGGACTTGGCAAGACACATTTGCTGAATGCAATCCGCATCGAGATTGGCCGCAGCTTTCCGGATTATAACATCGTCTATGTAGACGGTGAAGCTTTTACCAACGAAATCATCTCTGCCATCCGCGATAACTCGACGGCAGACTTTCACCAGAAATACCGTGCAGCTGATGTTCTTCTGGTCGACGACATCCAGTTCATCGGCGGCAAAGAAAGTACTCAGGAAGAGTTCTTCCATACCTTCAACACGCTGTATAATGCCGGCAAACAGATTGTGCTTGCCAGTGACCGCCCGCCGAAAGAAATCAAGAGCCTGGAAGACCGTCTGCGCACCCGTTTTGAGTGGGGCCTGACCGCCGACATCCAGCCGCCTGATTTTGAAACCCGCGTCGCAATTATTCGCCGCAAGGCAGACCTGTTGGGGCTCAATATCCCGAACGATGTTTCGGAATATATTGCGAACAATCTGAAAAATAACATTCGCCAGCTGGAGGGCGCAGTGAAAAAACTGAATGCCTACTACACGCTGGAGGGGATTCAGCCGGTATTGGGTGCTGCACAGAATGCCATCAAGGATATTTTGAGCGAAAACCAGCCGGTGCCCGTTACCATTGAGAAAATTGTCTCTGAGGTAGCCAGAACTTACAATATCACGCCTGCTGATATTCGCAGCCGCAAGCGCAACAGCAATATTTCTAATGCGCGTAAGGCAGCCATGTACGTGGTGCAAAACATCACCGGCATGACAATGCAGGAAATTGGCAAGGAGTTTGGCGGACGCGACCATTCCACTGTTGTTTATTCGATCAACGAAGTGAAAGAGAAACTGGAAACAGACAGCCGCTTCCGTGAAATTATTGAAGATATTATTAAAAACGCAAAAACCTAATGCAAAGTAAGACAGGCCTTTCTGAAAAAACAATCAGAAAGGTCCTGTTTGCTGATGCACTGCGGGTAGAATATTGTTTTTTCTTTGACAAACAGGCTGAAAGCAAGGCTTTGGTTTGTGTATGCAAAGAATATACACAATATTCATACTCGTAAAAATTTTTACATTTTTTTGCATATTTATGCGTCCCAAAATAGGGTGGTTTTTCAACATTGGTTTCAACTTTAAACATTATTTATTCAACAGCTTTGTTTAAAATTTAAAACCCTGTGGAAAACCACAAGTTGTCCACAATCAATTCAGCAAACTCAAAATCTCTGCTTTCGTTGACAAGCTCTGGGATTGTCCACTCTTTTCCACAAATTCACAAACACTACTACTACTGTTTTTTATTAAAGATAGTTTGTTTGTTTTGCGAACAGAAAACTGAAATGGAGCACAAAAGCCCCAAGCGGAATTGTGGAAAAAGCGAAACGAATGTTTTCGCATAAAAGTTAGCAGAGAGCAAAAAAGTAAGCCTTTGATTTTTTCCGCGCCGGCCCGCGGCAAAACGATAAAATCATAATTCCCATTTTTTACCATGTTGAAAGGAAAGGATCTGATAAGCAGATGAAAATTCAGTGTGAAAAACAAAGCCTTTCGGAGGCAATTGCCGGAGTTTCTAAAGCAGTCACCCAGCGCAGCAATGTAGCCGCTCTTGAGGGTATCCTCTTTACTGCCGAAGGCAATTCGCTAACATTGACCGGCTATGACCTTGAAATGGGCATCACTACCCGCATCGACGCCAAAATTAAAGATGAGGGCTCGGTGGTGTTAAACGCGAAGCTGGTCGGTGACATGGTGCGCCGCCTTCCCTCGGAAATTGTAGAGATTGAATGCGGCGAAACCCTTTATACCACGATTAAAGGTGGTATTACCGAATACAACATTACCGGTATTCCCGCAAAAGAGTATCCCGAACTGCCGGCAGCTGCAATGCCTGCTCGAAACGGTGAAGAGCGCAGCGGCGGTGTAGAGCAGGCTATCTCTATTGATGGCCCGCTTTTAAAAGAAATGATTGACACGACCATTTATGCTGTTTCGCAGGATGACAAAAAGCCCGCGAATACCGGCGAAAAATTTGCGCTGGAGTTGGATAAGCTGACACTGGTAGCTTTGGACGGATTCCGCCTTGCTATCTGTGAGCGTCCCGTCAAAGCAGGGCGCGAAGTAAGCCTTGTTATTCCGGCAAAAACCCTTTCCGAGGTTTCCAAATTGATTGGCGATTCAGAAGAGGCTGTTGTCATCAGCGCAAGCAAACGCTATGTCGTGTTCTCTTTAAAAGGTTACATCATCATCAGCCGCCTGCTGGATGAAGCTTTCCTCGATTACAAACGCACCATCAACCCGGACCACGTGACCCGCGTTGAGGTAGAAGTGAAAAGCTTTATTGAATCGATCGAGCGCGCAAGCCTTATCATCACCGAGCGGCTCAAAAATCCGCTTCGCGTTACATTTGACAAGCAGTTGACCGTGCGCTGCCAGACCGAGCTGGGCAAAGTGATGGATTCTCTGCCCTGCAAGTTTACAGGCGAAATGATGGAAGTGGGCTTTAATAACCGCTATTTGCTCGATGCCCTGCGGTATTCGGGCTGCGATAAAGTAGCGATTGAGCTGACCGGGCCTCTTGCACCGGTAAAGGTTTTGCCGGTAGAGGGCAATGATTTTATCTTCCTTGTTATGCCGGTTCGTTTTAAAAATGACTGATAAAACAGAAAAAGCGCCCAAAAGCGGCGGCTTTTTCGATACATACCTTTTTTAATAGAAAGAAAAGGTGCGAGCAAGAACAAAACGGTGAAAGCCGATGCCTTTTTGAAAATCCCAAAGGAGGATTTTTATGATCGAAAAAGAAACCTGTGCAATCCATACCGAGTTTATTAAACTGGGTGACCTTTTAAAATTTGCTAGCGTGCTGCCCACGGGCGGCGAGGCAAAACTTGCAATTCAGGACGGAGTCGTCTATGTAAACGGAGAGGTTTGCACAATGCGCGGCAAAAAAATTCGTCCGGGCGATAAGGTGCGGATTGAAAATTACGAAGTAGAGGTTGTCGCAGAGTGATTTTAAAAGAACACTGTGTGCGCAACTACCGCAATATTGAAGAAGCGTCGCTCTCCCCTGGCGACCGTCTCACTGTTATCTGCGGCAAAAACGGCCAGGGTAAAACCAATCTGCTGGAGAGCATCTGGCTGCTTTCGGGAGCCAAAAGTTTCCGCGGCGGCAAAGATGGTGATTTGGTTCGCAAAGGCACACCCTTTGCTGAGATTCTTGCGACGGCAGAGGGCGATACCGGTGAGGATATGTTCCGGATTGCCATTGGCGGCGCCGAGGCCGACAAAAAAGGACGGTTTGCTAAAATAAACGGTGTGGATTTTGGGCGTGCAACTAATCTTGCGGGTCATTTTTACGCCATTGTGTTTGCCCCAAACCATCTTTCTTTGGTAAAGGGAAGCCCGGAGGAGCGCAGAAAGTTTTTAGACGCTGCTTTGTGTCAGCTTTATCCTGGCTACCTTGGCATTTATAAAAGGTATCTGCGGGCACTTACCCAAAAAAACGCTCTGCTGAAAGATGCAAGAAGATTTCCAGATGTAGAATATCTTTTAGATTCTTTTGATGAAGAGCTTGCAGCTGCGGGAGCCGAGATGATTGCTCACCGCAAGCGTTACACCGAGGGGCTGTTTGAGGAAGCACAGCGTACCTATCAAAGTATTTCGAGCGGCAGCGAAAGCTGCACGTTTGGATATAGCCCGACAGCCGAAACCGCAGAGGAGCTGCGGACGGTAATTAGGGAAAGACGCCCTGCTGACCTGCGTGCCGGATTCTGCACCGCGGGTCCCCACCGCGAAGATATTGAAATTCGCATTGGCGGTGAGGAAGCACGGGTATTTGCCAGCCAGGGTCAACAGCGCAGCGCTGTACTCAGCTTAAAGCTGAGCGAAGCACAGCAGATTGCAGCTACTACCGGTCAGCAGCCGGTCATGCTGCTCGACGATGTGCTTTCGGAACTGGACAGTGCACGGCAGGATTTTCTGCTTTCTCGCATTGAGGGGCGGCAGGTATTCATCACCAGCTGTGAAGCATCGCCATTTGACCACGTGCAAGGCGCTGTTTACCGCATGGAAGCAGGAACTTTGAGCAAAATAAAGTGAGGAAGTTTGTATGTATCTGCATCTTGGCACCGATGTGATTATTCGCACCCGGGATATTCTCGGTATCTTTGATCTGGATACCTCTACCATTAGCCGACGCACCCGCGATTACTTGAGAAAAGGCGAAATTGAGGGCCGTGTCGTTTATGTAACAAGCGAATTACCCAAAAGCTTTATTGTCACTGCAAACGGGCAGCGTACCACCATCTATATTTCCCAGATTTCAGCCTCTACTTTAAAAAAGAGAAGCGGCTATATCGACGGGATTAAAAATATATAAGGAAACTTTTTTCGCTGGGGACTGAGGCGAAAGATGGTTTCCCCACCGGGCATAGATTTATGCCCCATACTGCTCTATAAAGAGCAAAAGCAAGGAGAATCAGCAGCATGGCAGAAAACGAAAACATGACACAGCACGATTATGACGGCAGTCAGATCCAGGTGCTGGAAGGGCTGGAAGCAGTGCGCAAGCGCCCCGGTATGTATATCGGCTCTACCGGGCCGCGCGGACTGCACCACCTGGTTTACGAGATCGTCGATAACGCCATCGACGAAGCACTCGCAGGTTACTGCAACCACATTGAAGTAACCATTAAAAAAGACGATATCATCGAAGTTACCGATAATGGCCGCGGCATCCCGGTAGACGTACAGCCGAAACTGGGCATTCCTGCGGTTACGGTAGTATTTACTATTTTGCATGCAGGCGGTAAATTTGGCGGCGATAACTCCGGCTATAAGGTATCCGGCGGCTTGCACGGCGTTGGTGCTTCGGTCGTAAACGCACTTTCTGAGTGGCTACAGGTGCGGGTACGCAAAGATGGCCAGGAATATTTCCAGAGTTTTAAGCGCGGCGTTGCGGACGGCGACCTTGAAAAAGTAGGCCCCACCGAAGGACGCGGCACAACCGTTACCTTTAAACCGGACCCCGAGATGTTCGAGGAGCTGGGCTACGATTACGAAACGCTGCTCACCCGTCTGCGCGAAGAGGCTTTCCTCAATGCAGGCGTGCGTATTACCCTTACCGATGAGCGCGGCGAAGAGGTTGTAACCGAAAGCATGTGCTACGAAGGCGGTATCCGCAGCTTTGTTGAGCATATCCATACTCGCCAGCAGCTTACTGTGCTGCATCCGGAACCCATCTATCTGCGCGGCCAGCTCGGCGATTCCATCGCAGAGATTGCTCTGCAATATAACGATAGCTATAAAGAGCTGCTTCTCTCGTTTGCCAATAATGTCCACACCCCGGACGGAGGCACCCACGAAGAGGGCTTTAAAACTGCGCTTACCCGCGTATTTAACGACTTCGGCCGCGAAAAAGGCTACATCAAAGAAAAAGATGATAACCTTGCAGGCAGCGACGTGCGTGAAGGTTTGACCGCTGTTATCAGCGTAAAGCTCACAGAGGCACAGTTTGAAGGCCAGACCAAAGCAAAACTCGGCAACACCGAGGTACGTACGTTGGTTTCCGGCATGGTTTACGACAAACTGAAAGAATTTTTTGAAGAAAACCCCGGCGTAGCAAAGGTAGTTTACGAAAAAAGCATGAATGCAGCCCGCGCCCGCGAAGCTGCAAAACGTGCAAGAGAACTGGTTCGCCGCAAATCTGCGCTGGAAACCAGTCGTATGCCGGGTAAACTGGCAGACTGCCGTGAAAAAGACCCCAGCAAAACCGAAATCTACATCGTCGAGGGTGATTCCGCAGGCGGCTCGGCAAAGATGGGCCGAGATTCTGCAATTCAGGCCATCCTTCCGCTTTGGGGCAAAATGCTGAACGTTGAAAAAGCCCGCATTGATAAAGTGTACGGAAACGAAAAGCTGATGCCAGTTGTTACCGCTTTGGGCTGTGGCCTTGGCGAAGATTTTGACATTAGCAAATTGCGTTATCACAAAGTCTTTATCATGGCCGATGCTGACGTCGACGGCTCACATATCTGCACTTTGCTGCTCACCTTCTTCTTCCGCTTTATGCGCCCCCTCATCGAGGGCGGTTTCGTCTATATTGCACAGCCGCCGCTGTTTAAAATTGCGAAAGGCCAGCAAATACGTTACGCATACAGTGACGAAGAGATGTCGGCGATTTCTGCCGGCATGGGTCAGGGCGCTAAGGTAAGCCGTTATAAGGGCCTTGGTGAGATGAACCCTGAACAGCTTTGGGAAACCACAATGAACCCGGACAACCGCGTGATTGTACAGATCACGGTCGAGGACGCTGCCAAGGCAGATGAGACCTTCACCATCCTGATGGGCGACAAGGTCGAGCCGAGACGCGAATTTATCGAAAAGAATGCAAAATACGTGCGCAATCTCGATGTTTAAACTGCCGCAGCGTTTTGGCAAACCGTATTGGCACAGAAAGGTTTTGGTTGAATAATGACAGAAAACATTAGCATACAAGGCACGAAACTGATCGTGCGTGATATCGACAAAGAGGTAAGAGACGCATTTCTCGACTACTCGATGTCGGTTATTGTGGCACGTGCACTGCCGGACGTACGCGACGGCTTAAAGCCGGTGCACCGCCGCATTTTGTACACGATGCACGAGCGTGGCAATGACCCCTCTCACCCCTACCGTAAATCGGCGGATACCGTCGGTGCGGTGCTCGGTAGTTATCATCCCCATGGTGACGCTTCCGTTTACGATGCGATGGTTCGTTTGGCACAGGATTTCTCGCTGCGCTACCCTCTGGTAGACGGCCAGGGCAACTTTGGCTCGGTAGACGGTGACCCCCCGGCAGCTTATCGTTATACCGAAGCTCGTATGAGCAAAATGGCAGTTGACCTGCTGACCGACCTCGACAAAGATACCATCGACTTTATGCCGAACTTTGACGAGTCGAAACAGGAACCCACCGTGTTGCCCAGCCGTGTGCCGAACCTGCTCATCAACGGCTCTACCGGTATCGCCGTCGGCATGGCAACCAACATCCCGCCCCATAACATTTGCGAGGTCATCGACGCAGTTATCTGCCTGATTGATAACCCAGAAGCAGAGTTGCCGGATTTGATGGAGCACATCAAAGGACCGGACTTCCCCACCGGCGGTATTATTATGGGCCGCAGCGGTATTCGCGCAGCCTATGCTACCGGGCGCGGCAAAATTATTCTGCGCAGCAAGGCAGAGATTGAGGAAAAGCCGAATGGCCGTTTCCAAATTATCGTCACCGAAATTCCGTATATGGTCAATAAGTCCAGATTGCTCGAAAGCATCGCGAACCTTGTAAAAGATAAGCGTATCGAGGGTATCAGTGACTTAAACGATGAATCCAACCGTAACGGTATGCGTATTGTTATTGAGCTGAAACGCGAAGCCAATGCGCAGGTGGTGCTCAACCAGCTTTATCAGTACACCCAGCTGCAAGACACCGTGGGTGTCATTATGCTGGCGCTCGACGGTGGTGTGCCGAAGGTTATGACCCTCAAGCAGATGCTCGAAAAGTACATCCGCTTCCAGGATGAGGTCATTCGCCGCAGAACCGCCTTCGATTTGCGCAAAGCAGAAGAGCGTGCGCATATCCTCGATGGTCTGCGCCGCGCTACCGACATCGTAGACGAGATTATCAAGACCATCCGCGCCTGTAAAGGTGGCCAGGCAGAAGCAAAAGCTGCTATCAAAGAAAAGTTCGAGTTTGACGAGCCGCAGGCCGCCGCAATCGTGGCGTTCCGTCTTGGTCAGCTCGCCGGTCTTGAGATTAAAAAGATTCTGGATGAATTGGGCGAGCTAGAAGGCAAAATTGCAAAATGGAAAGAAATTCTTTCTGATGACGCAAAGGTGCTGGAAATCGTAAAGAGCGAAATTCTTGCACTGCGCGACAAATACGGCGATGAGCGCCGCACTGACATCGCCGCAGTTTCGGGCGAAGTGGACATTGAGGATTTGATTCCCGAAGAAGACTGTGTCTATACCCTCACCCACTTTGGCTATATCAAACGCCAGCCGTCTGATACCTACCGCAGCCAGAAGCGCGGTGGCCGTGGTATTATCGGTATGAACCGCCGTGATGAAGACTTCGTCGAGGAGCTGTTCATCGGCTCTACGCATGACTACATCCTCTTTGTGAGCAATATGGGCCGTGTTTATCGCATCAAGGGCTACGAGGTGCCGGAAGGCAGCCGTCAGTCGCGCGGTACCAACATCGTCAATATTTTGCCGCTGATGCCGGATGAGAAAATCACCAGCATGCTGAAAGTGGCAAAAGATGAGGATGAATCCAACTACCTCGTGATGGTTACCCGCAACGGTATCATCAAACGTACCACGCTGGCAAGCTATCGCAATATCCGTAAGTCGGGCCTTATCGCAATTGGTCTGGATGAGGGCGACCAGCTGGCATGGACCCGTATTACCAGCGGCAAAGATGAGCTGATTGTTGCAACCCACAACGGCGTTGCGATTCGCTTCTCGGAAGAGGATGCACGTCCCCTTTCCCGTATGGCACGCGGCGTAAAAGCCATTACCCTGGACGACGGCGACTATGTTGTTGGCATGGCGATTGCACAGGAAGATGGCGAGCTGCTGACCGTTTCAGAAAACGGCCAGGGCCGCCGCACTCCGATTTCAGAATATCGCCTGCAGTACCGCGGCGGTAAGGGCATCAAAAACTATGCTTCTGAAAAGGGCGGTGCTGTTGCAGGTGTTCGTGTTGTCAAACCGGAGGACGATATCATCTTGATTTCGTCGGAGGGTGTCATCATCCGTATGCATGTTGAGGATATCAATGTGCAGAGCCGCTATGCAGGCGGCGTGCGCGTAATGCGTGTGGGTGAAAACGACAAGGTTGTCACCGTTGCCGCAACTCCTCGCAACGATGAGGAAGACGTTATTTCGGATGAGGACGTTATCGAAGTAGAAGCTACCGACGTCACCGACGCACCGGAAGAATAAGGTTTTCTTATTTCTGCAAAGTTAAAAAGATAAAACAGCGAGGGCTGCCATAAGCAAGCAGCCCTCGCTGTTTTTTATCAAAAAATAAAATCGTCAAAAAGTGGCAATTTATGGTGGACGCTATTATAGAGCAGTGTTATAATAAAAACCGAAAACGTTTTCTTTTTGTATCGGACAAGTCTGTGCAAATACTCTTTTTGCAAGAAAAGGTAGATAACGTACAGCGGGACACAGAGAAAAGCAGCTGTTTTGCCCGCAGGTTTCAATAGGATAGCGAATTGGCCTCGTTACGGTGAAAGCTTTTATTTTTCGCCCACTTCGTCTTCACATATCTTTAACATTCGCAGTTTATAATTTTTTTAGCATGTTAAAAGCAGCCGAAAGGCGCAATAAGAGGAGTTTGATAGT
Source organism: Pygmaiobacter massiliensis (assembly GCF_900199435.1). Lineage (GTDB taxonomy): Bacteria > Bacillota > Clostridia > Oscillospirales > Ruminococcaceae > Pygmaiobacter > Pygmaiobacter massiliensis. Next base: position 55,888 of record NZ_OAML01000003.1, on the reverse strand, counting down.
ATGAAAAAAGTATCCACTGCCCGTATGGTCGCTTCCGCAATTTTCTCGGTCGTTTTCCTTGGCGAAGTATTCTTGCTCACCAGCCTGCTCAATAGTATGCCATTCTCCAGCCTTTCCATCGCACACACGCTGGTGATTCTCGGTGTAATGCTTCTGCCGGTAGGTGCAATTCTCGTTTCGCTGCCGGCCTTTGAGAAAGCGTCTGTGCGCTGGGGTTTCACTTATGCAGGTGTATTGTATGTCTGCCTTTTCGCCCTGCTGTATCAGGCAGCCGGCCAGATCTACTCTTTCGGTCTGGGCAGCCAGGACACCACTTTGGCTTATGGCCTCGTAGCGGGCAAAGTTGTCGTGCTCCTCATTGCACTGCTGCTTGCTTCTTATGAGAAAAAAGCCAAGCAGGAAGCTGCTGAAGAAGTAATCGAAGCTGTTGTCGTTACCGATGACTGCGCAGAGTGCACAGCAGAAGAGCTGACCAACGAAGAAGCTGCTGAAGTTTTGGAAGCAACCAAAGCAGAGTAATCGCTTTACCAATGCTGTTGCGGCAGTCGGTAAAAAACTGAAACAAACAAGCCATACCCGGTTTTGGGTATGGCTTTTGTTTACGTTAAAATTACTTTTAGCCAAAGCAATGGACACAACTTTTTTTAAAATTTCTGGCCGCCTGCATTACCTGCGTCTCATCCCTTAGAAGGCAAGTAAACGGGCAGCAATAGCATTATGGTATCAAGCACAGGCAGGCCAGTTGCCCCAATGTGCCCATAACAAGCGGGCTACTGATAAAACCTTAGGCTTACAGCAAATCAGGCGCTGAAGTTTGCCTGCCAGATATGGATGCCGATGCCAAAAAGAGAATGCAGCTTTTAATATTTCGGCTTTGGTTTAAAGCTTGCGCACTCGGTGTGGCCGGCGTCCAGGGCTTTTGTGTCAGAGCAAGAACAGATGGAAATACGGCTCAGCGCACAGCAGGGCTCACAATCACAGTGGTTGGCGCACTCATCAATTGTGCACTCAATTGCATAGTTGGGATTGCTGCGGTTCATATAAGGCCTCCTTTGCAGATGATACGATAAAAAAAGTATGGGCAAACAAGGGCTTTGTATGCACACCCAAACAAGCCTTCTAACATAGAATAAGGAGGAGCGTGGGCAATAGGGCAGAAACGCCCCGCCTGCGCGATATGGGTGGGGCCTCACCACCGAAAAAAGCCGGATCATTTTCCGGCTTTTTTCGCAGAAGAAAATAGGACAAGGCAGAATTCCACATTTTTTTGTGGAAAAAAGATTACGTAAATCAGCCAAAAAAAGACGAGCTAAAAAAGTTTTCAACATCTAAATTCACAGTCTGTTGAAAACTTTTCGACAAAAAAAGCGTGCAGGGAGAACTGGCTCCGAGCACGCTTTTTAACTTATTTTATTGAGTTACCACAAAGGTATCTGCATCCTGTAAAATAATCGTAACAGATACTTCTTGACCATTGGATTTGTTTACTACAAGGATCATCTGGTCGCCGGGTTTGTTCTTTTCCAGCTCGCGAATCAAATCTTCGCTTTCGCTCAGCACAACGTTATTAGCTTTTACCAGCACGTCGCCGCGAGTGATGCCCGCCTGGAAAAGATTGCTCTTTTCGCTGATCTGAGTGATATAAAGACCTTGTATCGGCAGCCCGTACATCGAGCCGGTGGTTGCATTCAGCGGAACAATCGTTACACCGAGCTGGGCGCGGTCTTTTACATGGCCATAGCTGATAAGGTTATCGAGAATCGGCTTTGCCTCATTGATGGGGATTGCGAAGCCCATGCTGTCAATCTCAGAGCCGACAAGCTTGGAAGAGTTGATGGCAATGACCTGACCGGAAGAGTTGAGCAGCGCACCGCCCGAGTTGCCCGGGTTGATGGCAGCGTCTGTCTGAATCAGGTTGATGCCGATGCTGGTGGAAACCTCACGGTCCAGACCGGAGATAACACCGCGGGTAACGCTGTTGTAGTAGCCGCCTGCATTGCCCATGGCTACCACGTCGTCACCAAGGTTGCATTTGGTGCTGTCGCCAAATTCAGCAGGTACCAGGTTTAGCCCGTTGGGGTCTACCTTGACCACTGCAAGGTCGGTGCGGCTGTCGGAGCCGATGACTACGGCGTTATGCTCAGAGCCATCCGAAAGAACGACGGTAACTGCCGCCGCATCTGAAACAACATGTGCGTTGGTAATAATGTAGCCGTCGGTGTTCAGCACGATGCCAGAAGCTTCGCCGATTTTTTGCACCTGCTGTGCAGAGTAGATATTGATGCCAACCACGCTGGGCATTGCTTTTGCAGCAATCTCACTGGTAGAAAGGCCTTCTTCTTTAATAGCCGGAGAAATCACGACATGCTCTTCACCGCCTGTCGGATTAGCTGTGCTGTCAGGCTGTGCGGTAAGCTGATAGACCGCGATGCCAAGACCGGAAATAGTGCCGATGCCAAGTACCAGCAAAAGGCTGATAAGCGCGATAATTTTGCCGCTTCCTCGTTTTTTTGGGGGCTTTTGAAAATTGTGATAACTATATTCGGGGACGGGACCACCCGGCTGCGCAGAGGAGGCCGATGTGGTGAATTCATCCCTAAATTCGCCATTGTTAAAGTCTGCCATGTGCAAACACCTCTCATATATATTTTCAACACGGGCGGAGCCACAATGTGGAAAACTTCCGCCGTTGTTTTCTTGAGCTTAGTGTATCCGAGAATTGTGAAAAAAGTTTGTGGGAACTGTCTGAATTTTGTTGTGCACAAAGCTTTTATAAGGCAAGCACAGTTGCAAAACCCAGTGCAAGGCAATGCTTTTACTTGCGGTTTGGCTTTTCCGGTTTGCCCGCAGGCAGCGTAAATAAGAACTTGGTGTTTTCACCGGGCACACTTTCGACCCAGATTTTACCGCCGCTGCGGCTGATGAGTTGCTTGCAAATGTGCAGGCCAAGCCCGCTACCCTGAGCGTGCAGGCCGCGGCTGCGGTCTGCCTTATAAAAGCGGTCAAACACATAGGGCAATGCATCTTCGGGGATTCCCTCGCCTGTGTTCATGATACCCACGGTGACAAAGCCCTGACGGGATTCTACCGAAATATCAATGGTGCCGCTGTCTGGCGTAAATTTAATGGCATTGTCTACAATGTTGTAAAGCACCTGATGCACAATGTCACGGTCCGCATAAACCCAGGTTTTTTGCGGGTTAAAACCGGTCAGCCGAATACGGCGTTCAATAAACTGCTGCTCGCGGCTAAACATGATGGAGCTGATGGTATCCCACACATCATAGTTTTCGGCCGAAACTACATATTCGCCAGTTTCAAGTTTTGTGATGTCCAGCATGCTGCGGGTCAACCGGGAAAGCCGGCCAACCTCCTGCGAAACAATGCCGAGATAGTGGTCGCGCCGCTCTTCGGGAATCGTCCCGTCCAGCATACCGTCGACGAAGCCTTTGATGGTCGTCATTGGGGTGCGCAGCTCGTGTGCGATATTGCCCATAAAGCTCTGGCGTGAGGTGTCGATGGCCTCCAACTTGGTTGCCATATTGTTAAAGGTTTCGGCAAGCTGGGCAATTTCTCCGTCGCCGTCCACCTCAACACGCGCGGTAAAATCTCCGTTGCCGAAGCTTTGTGCCGCTTCGCTGATTTTGCGCAGTGGGTTTGTCATACGGCCGGTGAGGAATACCGAGAAAATACTCGAGAGCAGCAGCATAACGCCTGAAGCCACGATGAAGAGCGAAAGCATATCTTCCAAAAAGCGGGTTAAGCTGGATGCATCGGAGGAGGCAAAAACATAGCCCACAATGCTGCCTTGGCTGTTGACAAGCGGAGCACCCGCGGTGTAAAAGCGACTTTCAAACATCCCGCCCAACTGGCCAAGCTCAGTATACTTACCGTCGGTAAAGGTCTGGTTGAGTACACGGTCGGGCACAATGGCTGTTTTATTTAACCAGCGCTCAGCACCGTAGTTAGAGGTGACGACATTGCCATAATTATCGGTAATAAAAACAATGCTGCTGGTAGATTTTGCAATGATGGTGGTCGCCTGCTGCATAGCAGGTGCATTCACCTCGGCAAGTTCGGTGCCGCCCAGTTGAGAGCGAAACAAATCGCCCACGTTTTGTACATTGGAGAGCAGCTTGTTTTCACTTTCGGTGCGAAAGTAGCTGGTGGAAAAATAGAGCAGGCAGATGCCCATACAAAGAATGCTGGAAATTAGCAAAATAGCAGTAGAAGTAAAAAATCGGCTACTGATGCTTTTGTTCATCGGTTAGGGACTCCTTTCTGTGCGGAAAGCTCTACCCTGCCCTGCCGGCAAAGGTTGCAGCACCGCAAAAATCAGGAAGCGGAATCCTTGACTTCAAATTTGTAGCCAACGCTCCAGACTGTTTTGAGGCTCCATTGGTCGGATACACCCTCCAGTTTTTCGCGCAGGCGTTTTACGTGCACGTCAATGGTACGGGAATCGCCGTAATACTCAAAGCCCCATACTTCATCCAACAGCTGGTCGCGGTTAAATACGCGGTTTGGGTGGCTGGCAAGAAAATAAAGCAGCTCCAGCTCTTTCGGCGGTGCATCTACCACCTTGCCACCAACTTTCAGCTCGTAGCGGGTGAGGTCAACGCTAAGCTGATCAAAGCTGATGACCTTGTTTTCTTCCTCGGCAGTGCCGGAATTGCTGGTGTAACGGCGCAACACGGCTTTGATGCGGGCCACGACCTCTTTGGTGTCAAACGGCTTTACAATATAATCATCCGCGCCAAGTTCAAGGCCAAGCACCTTATCAAAGGTTTCGCCTTTTGCTGTCAGCATAATGACGGGCACGTTGCCCAGTGCGCGAATACGGCGGCAGGTTTCCCAGCCATCCATACGCGGCATCATAACATCAAGCAGCACAAGGTTCGGTTTTGCATCGGCAAAAACCTCTAGTGCCTGTTGCCCATCATAGGCCAGCGTGGTTTCATATCCTTCTTTTTCTAAATAAAGCCGAAGCAGCTCGCAGATATTTCTATCGTCATCAACGATTAGAATTTTTACTTTATCCATGTTTTTCCTCCTGTGGTGCTGTTTTCATGATTCCATTATAACCAAAAATTGTGAACAAAAAAACGTTTCGGGCCGATTACTCCACCTGCGGGGCAGAAAGGGAGAGCCCCTGTTTGCCGCAAAAATCTAGAAATAGAGCCGCGTATTCTTCAGGGCAGCAAATACTTAACTCGCCATGCTGCTTGCCATCTGCAATGTACAGGGTACTGGACGGAATCGCGTTATGCAGCAATTCGGCAGAGCGACGCATGATGTTACGCTCTTTTTCACCCACGATAACCAAAGTTTTTGCCGTTACTTTGGCAAGGCTGCGCTCCAGGTTGTAACTGCCGTTGGAAACGGTGATGTTGACCAGCGAAGCTTTGCTCATTTTTTTACTGTCCGAGAAGTAATCCTCAAACAGTTCAGGTGGCAGGCAGAGCGTTTTTGCCTGTGCTTTTGCAAACCAGCGCTGTTTTACCAGCCCATAACAAAGTGCATAGGTGGGGCCTGCTAAACTGCGTGCGCCGGGAATCGGCAAACAGAGCGCGCTTTCAATCAGTGCAACATCGGTAACGGCGGGGCGCAGCGAAAGCACCTCTACCGCAATTTGCGCCCCCAGCGAAAGCCCGCCCAGTGCAAAGATGTGACCGCCGCAATGACTGTCGATGAAATCAAGCAGCTTTTGGGCAGAATCTTCAATCGAAATAAAGGTTGTCTCCGCGTCCATTCCATGTCCGTCGAGGATAGGGGTCAGCACACAAAAGTGCTCATGCAAGCGGTGGCGTAACGCTGCAACCGACCAATCAGAAAGGCCGCCGCCATGCAGCAGAATGACTACGGGGCGGCCAGCCTCGGGCATTTGAGGAAAACGCATAAAACCATTCCACCCTTCTTATTAAACAGGCAATGCTAACAAAAAAACTCTTTCTTTCATTAAAACACTGAACTGTTTGAAACACAAGCAAAAACACACGATTTGCTGACACTTTGCAGTGCTAAAAAATAAGCGAAAAAGCCAGAGCCAAAAAACAGACCAAAACAAGCGGAAAAATCTGCCCAAACCAGTGCGCGAATATTTAAAAGCAAGAACTGTAAAAAGCGTAAAAAAGCCGCCGCTTTGCCACAAGCGACGGCGATTATGATGATCAAAGAAGGAGTAAAGTAAAAGAAAAGCGCAGGGCTAGCCTTCCACGCCTTTGTATTGTGTTTTCACTTTTGCTGGCAGCATCACGGTGGCTGCCTTTTGAGGGCACAGATTTACGCAGCGGTAGCATAGCATACATTGGTTTAGCTGAACAGGCCGCTTTTCTTGCAGCACGAGGTTTTGCGCCGGGCATTTTTTTACACACAGGCCGCATCCGGTGCAGCTTTCATCCGCGCAAAAAGAGGAGGCCTGCTTGCGTTCCACGTCCGGCCAAAATTTATTTTGTACATAGCCGAGCCACTGAGAGCCCAGTGACCACCCGCGCAAAAATACTTTTCCGCTTTTAATATTGCTGCACACGCGCTGCATTTTTGCATCTGCCTTTGCCTTTTTGCGAACACGCTCTTTTTCCGTAATCGGGAAAAGTGAAAAATTGCTGATATTATTTGGCATATTAAAATGTTCCGCATAGATGACGTGGGATTGCGGCACGAGCCGTGCAAACGCCTTCGCGCCATCTCCGGAAAACATCATCTGAGAGCAAAAAATAATCAGCTTTTTTTGTTCCAGCAGACTGCGGTGCTTTGCGGCAAAATCCCGCATGATTTTGGGAACGCAGGAGCCGTATATAGGGTAACAAATGGCGATGATGTCCTGCTTTTGAAAAACAGCTTCAAAATCAATGGCTTCTTCAATACTGTAACATTCGCATTCCATCTGCCGAGCAAATAATTTTGCCAGATATGCAGAATTACCTGTGCCCGAAAAATACACAATTACCATGGTAGCCCCCTTAGGTTGCGGTTTATGGCGTTATTTTTATAAAAAACATCATATGCAAATGCTGCTTTTTCATGTTTGTGGCCAGCTCCGATTATACGCTGCGCTTATAGAGAATTCAACCGAGGCTCAACACAATACCGCGCCAGCCGCAAAGATGCGCGGCCTTTCGCCAAAAGTCGGCACTTGCAAGCGGGCAGCGTTTGACCTATAATAATACCGTATGTTTTTGCGTAATTTGAACACAGGAGTTGTGACATTATATGAAACTCGGTATTGTGGGTTTGCCGAACGTCGGCAAAAGTACCCTTTTTAATGCTATCACCAACGCAGGTGCAGGTGCGGCAAACTACCCGTTCTGCACCATCGAGCCGAACGTCGGCGTGGTTGCTGTGCCCGATGTGCGTTTGGACAAGCTGGCAGAGATGTATCACCCGAAAAAATACACCCCGGCCACCATTGAATTTGTAGACATTGCAGGCCTGGTAAAAGGCGCTTCCAAAGGCGAGGGTCTCGGCAACAAGTTCCTCAGCCATATCCGCGAAGTGGATGCCATCATTCATGTTGTGCGCAGCTTTGATTCCGGCGATATTATCCACGTCGACGGCAGCGTAGACCCCGCTCGCGACATCGAGACCATCGATACCGAGCTGATTCTTTCGGATATCGAAATCTGCGAGCGCCGTTTGGAAAAAGCAAAAAAGGCAATGAAGGGCGGCGACAAAGCCACCGCTTCAGAGGCTGCTTTTGTTGAGCGACTGATTGCACACCTTAGCGAGGGCAACAATGCCCGCGGGTTCGAGGTGGAAAATGACGATGAAGCTGCACTTTTGGCAGACATTCACCTGCTTTCTGCAAAACCGGTAATTTACGCCGCAAACCTTTCGGAAGATGATTTGCTGGGTGGCATTGAAGCAAACGCTTACTACCCGCGTGTGCAGGAGATTGCAAAGGCAGAGGGTGCAGGCTGCATGCCGATCTGTGCTAAAATTGAAGAGGACGTTGCAGGGCTTGCACCGGATGAGAAAAAAGAATTTCTCGCAGAGCTTGGGCTCGAAGCTTCCGGCCTGGATAACCTGATTCGCGAGAGCTATTCGCTGCTGGGTCTGATTTCTTTCCTCACCGCCGGTGAGCCGGAAGTGCGCGCATGGACCATCAAAAAAGGCACCCGCGCACCCCAAGCAGCAGGCAAAATTCACTCCGACTTCGAGCGTGGCTTTATCCGCGCTGAGATTGTTGCGTTTGACGACCTGATGGCTTGCGGCAGCTTGACCGCAGCCAAAGAAAAAGGCCTTGTGCGCAGCGAGGGCAAAGAATACGTGATGAAAGACGGCGATGTAACGCTGTTCCGTTTCAACGTTTAAGCAGTAACTGTCACAGGCGGGCAGAGGCAGCAGTTGCCCCGCCCGCCTGTCTTCTTTTTGCGCTGCCGTGCTGCGCGGTGTGCGAATCAAACAAACGCAAGCGCACCGGCCAAAAGCCGTGGTGCAACAACAGAAAGGATTGGCTGACACATGGTAAAAACCATTGGTATTTTGGGCGCAATGCCCGCAGAAGTCGCATTGCTTGCGGCGAAGCTAGGCAAAGAGCAGAAAAAGCGCGTAGGCGGCGTTGATTTTTATGAAGGCACATTGCATGGCAAAGAGGTTGTGCTTTGCTGCGCCGGTATGGGCAAAGCCAATGCGGCCGCAGCTACACAGCTGCTGGTTACGGCTTTTGGGGCAGAGGCAATTGTGTTCTCTGGTATTGCAGGCAACATGACCAGCCGTATTGGCATTGGCGATGTGGTGGTGAGCGACAAGGTAACTTACCACGACGCAGAGCTTTCGATGATTTCGCAGAATTACCCGAACCTTACCGAGTATACGGCAGACCCTGCGCTGATTCATGCAGCAGAAGAGGCCTGCAATGAGGCGGGCGTGCACCACATTGTGGGCAAAGTAGCAACCGGCGACCAGTTTGTGGGCGACACTGCTACCAAAAACCGCATCAAAGCTTTTTGCGACCCTGCCTGCGTAGAGATGGAAGGTGCAGCCGTGGCACACATTGCAGCTAAAAATGACGTGCCGTTTGTAATTATCCGCGCGATGAGCGACAACAGCGACGAGGCTGGTGCCGAGCTGCTGGTAGGCAAAGAGTTTGATATTCGGGAATATTGTAAAACCGCCAGCGAAATTACCGAAGGCGTGATTAAAAAGCTGTAATAAGCGATTTATTAGAAAAAACAAAAGCTGTCTGCGGGTCAGTTCTTCCGACTGGCGTAGACAGCTTTTTTCATCTTTTGCCCACTACTTTCATACACTAAAGTAAAAGGGGGCGCCGCTGATGAACAAAGACCGTGCAGTAAAGATTATTTTTAGCGTGCTTACCGTCGCTTTGTGGCAATGGCTGGCGACTGTATGCGTAACAAGATAGCTGTTAAAAGCTGCAAGTTATGGAAAACTCTGAAAATGTGGATATATTAAACAATAAAATGGAATATTATAAAATTAATTTATACAATATATCTAGAATGTCTGCGTAAAGTCCATCAAACTTGCCAATAGTATTTTTGCTCGAATTTGCTATAATAAAGGCAAGAAAAGAAAGCAAAAGCGTCAAACAACACCGGCAGATGCCACAGGTAAGTCCTCCCGCAAATGCAGGGGGCCAAGGTGGTAACAAAAGTTTTGAGACGCTTGCCAATTTTCAAAACTGGAAAGGGGTGATACCGGTGAAAGTATATTTGAGGCCCGACCATGGAGAGCCGGGTCACCACGCTGCAGAACGGCAGTAGAGCCTGTGAAGGGGCGAAAGTTACCGTTTATTAAAACGAAGCGGCGCAAGGCCAGCAACCACCGTCATACGACAGGACAAAACCAGCCGTTCTGCACGGGGTGAAACCCACCATATCGGACGCGATGTCCAGAAAATCAATATAGATTTGAAAGAAAGGTTTTACGCCAATGTACTAGTGTAAAGGCAAACCCAGAATTTCTATAAAAGAAAGGGAAAGACCAATGTACTAGCATAAACGCAAAGCTCGCTGAGTTAGTTAGCGTAAGATTCTAAATTGATTGAGGAAAGTCCAATGCAGTAAAAATAGCAACCGGCTGCCCAGTAGGGCAGCCGGTTTTCTTTTTGTAAATCAATTTTGAAATACAAAAAAGTAAAAAGGTCAGCAGATTTATACGTATTCGAAAAACGCTGTGAGTAAAAAGAAATATCTGAAAAGCACACAGTAATCAACGGAAAAAGTGTCGGCTGTCCAGCATCATGTAAATAGAGCCAAACGCGTTGAACAGCAGCCCAAAGGTACAGAGGTCTTTTTCCCACCAGCGCACGGGTCGTTGCGGTTCTCTTGCTAAAAACAGCAGTGCATAAGGCAAAAGGTCTACGGTGTACCGTGCGCCAAATTGCCAGCCGCCAAAAGTTTTATGCACACAAAGGGCTAGCAGATTCAGTGTAAAGCCAGCAACGGCAGCCCAGCGCAGCAGGTGCAAAGGTTTTGGCGCAGGACGCGCCAGATGAATAAAAAAGATAATAAAAACAGGGTTTGCAAGCAAAAACAAAAATCCGTCAAAACGTGGAAATTGCAGTGCCAGGCCGCTGTTTAGCGTAACGGGGCGAAAGATATTGCACAGATTTTGCCATAAGTAAACCAAGTTGAATTGGCCGTGAGTGCTTTGTACAAATTCCGGCAGAAAGTTATGCCCAAACTCGAAAGGACTGCCGAACCGGGCAAAATTGTACCACATCAAAACAGCCGCTATAAGGGCAGTGCCCAGCAGACCAGGCCAGAGGCTTTGCAAGAATGTGTAGTGGCTTTTCCCCGCCAGGCGGTCTTGCCGATAGAATAATAAAAAGGTAAGAATCAAAAAAAGCGCAGAAAAAGGCCGACAGCCGACCGCAAGCGCAAAGCAAAAAAGCGATGAAGATCTGCGATTTGCAAAAAAAGCGGCAACACCCCAGCAGCACAGCGCGAGGTTAAGCAGCTGCGCCTGGTTCCACACGCCGCCCATGCGGGCAAGTTCCAGACCATTGCCTGCAAAAACAAGGGCAGTGGCCCAAAAAGTAGAAATTTCTGCCGAATGCCCGGTAATGCAAAACGCACGGTATACCCCTGCGGCGGCGCAGACGAGATAAATGGCACAAAGTAGGTTCGCTGGCACCGATGCGGCACCCACCAATGCTACAAACGGCAAACAAACCACCGAAGGCAATGGCGGAAACGAAACATAATAGCGGCCGTCAAAAATCGCCAGTTCCAGCCAGCTATAATGGGCGCCGGTTTCCAAATCCATCCGCCCGGTAAGCCAGCTTTGCGCCTGCAAAGAGTAACTGTCGTAGATATTAGGGGCAAGCAGAGTACCGCCGGCAAGCGTATGGTAGCAGAGCAGCCAAACCGCAAAGAAAAACACGATCTGCGCAAACGGGTGCGGGCCATGCTGTTTTAAAAACGGCTTGTGCATCTCGTCACCTCCCGGCAAATCGTGTTTGTTTTATTTAGGCTTGTCCCGCATGCCTATTCTCACCACATTCCCGCGCATATGGGAGGAATATCATTTGAAAATAGGAGTGGCTCACCTTGCAGGTCGAACAATTTAAAATTCGCCTTTTTCGCGCAGCATCGCCAGGCGGTAGTAGGCGGCAATGGTCTTGCCGTCGTTGATTTTCCCTGCTGCAATCATCTCGGCAACTTTCGCAAAGGGGATTTTCTCCACGGTCACAAATTCATCCGCATCTAGGTTTTGCGAGGACTGATGCAGGTTTTTGGCAGCATAAAGATAAATCGTTTCGGTGCAGTAGCCACAGGTGGGCAAGAAAGTGCCGAGCGAAATATAATCGTCCGCAGTGATGCCAGCTTCTTCGGTCAGCTCGCGCTTTGCGGCATAGAAGGGGTCTTCCCCTTTTTCCAGCTTACCCGCGGGTAGTTCGAGAATTTCGCGCTCGTAAGCGTGGCGGTACTGGCGCACAAAATACAGCTCGTCTTTTTCGTTCAAAGCGGCGATGCAGGCACCGCCATTGTGATGGACGACCTCTCGCGTGGATTCCTCTCCGTTTTCAAGCAGGACAGTGTCGCGGGTGACGTGAATCACACGGCCGGTAAAAATCTCCTCGCGGGAGATGAGTTTTTCAGTATGAGGCATAATGCAAACAACCTTTCATCAGGATAAATAAAAAAGCGGGAGGGCGCTGCCGTTCTCCGCTTTTTTATGTAGATTAAAAGATGCAGCAGAAAAAAGCTGCACTAAGAAACAGCGACAGGTAAGCGGCAAAGCACCCGCTCAATGCGGCGCTCGCCCGAGGAAAGTACAGTAAATTCTACGCCGCCATAGGTAACAACGATTTCTTCGTTGGGGGCAGGGAATCGACCCAAACGTTGTAAAATCATGCCTCCTACCGAATCGAAGTCCTCGTATTCTTCGCGCTCCGGCGGGTCTAAGTCAAACTCTTCAAAGATATCATCAAGGTCGGTGGAGCCATCGGTTTCAAAGCCGCCATCAACTGCGGTAAGCTCCTCTTCCTCATTGTCAAACTCATCCTGAATGCTGCCGACAATCTCTTCCAGAATGTCTTCCATCGTAATGATACCGGCAGTGCCGCCATATTCGTCTACCACTACGGCAATCTGGGTATGCTTTTGTTTAAACTCCAGCAAAAGCTCGCGCGCATGGCAGCTTTCCGGCACAAACATAGCGCTGCGCATATAGCGGCTTACCGGCTCATCTTCTTCGCCCGGATGCTCTACCAAAACCAACAGGTCTTTGATGTGCAGGATACCTACGACATCATCGAGATTTTTACGGTAGACCGGAAAGCGGGAAAACCCTTTTTCCAGCGCGGTAGCGATAATCTGGCGGGCCGGGGTGGTTTCCTCAACCGCTTCCATTTCGGTGCGGTGGGTCATAATCTCCCCTGCTTCCAAATCATCCAGCTCAAACACAGCCGAAATCATTTCTTTTTGGGTTTCATCAATAAAGGAGCCTTCCTCGGCATCGTCCACGAGATCCAGAATTTCTTCTTCGGTAACGGGACTTGCGGCGGAAAGGCTGCGCAGACGAAAATACAAAAGGGGCAGAAAGCAGACGATACGGCCGAGCAGCCGTGCAGGCACAGCCAGCAGAGCAGACGGGGCACGCCCCACCCGCAGACGACCAGCGGCCAGCGCAGGCACAATTGCAAACAAAGCAATTACCAGCACAAGCAACCGTGCCCAAAGCACAAGCGGCGCAAACCAGCGAAGCCCGGCCCAAAGAGCAGCGGCACCAAAAAGCGCAGTCAGCGTCCAAAGCCCCGCAAACAGGTCAGAAACACCCAGCAACTCTTCACCGGTTTCATCGCGGTCCAGACTGGCAAGCATTTTTACGCAAACCAGAAAAAGCGCGAAGGAGAAGAGAAACAGTAAGGGGGCAAAAGCGGGAGAAGCAAAAAGAGAGGTGATACCTCGGTCAGGGTCCATAAGGGCGACGTTCCTTTCTTACAAAAAAACTTTGCTGCGGCGCGGCAGATGCAGACATTATATGCACGAAGTAAGCCGCCGAAAACAGCATTTTAAAGCTTTGCCTATTACACCTATATATTAAAGAAGGCAAATCTGCATCAAGAATACTAGATTTATAACTATATGTCAATGCGGCTAAGGTGGCGACCTTAGCGGGTTCTTTGCGTGTGGCAGAGAGATTGGCACAGAAATTGCGAAGAAAATGAGAAAATCAAACAGCAATTAGCGCTTTTGCGACATAAAAAGTAAAGCAAATTTGGCAAAATAATACCACGATACGGAATGCTTTCTGCCATAGTGAAAAAAGTATTTTGCAAAAAGAAAATTTAACGGAAAGGGTCCTTTACTTTTGTAGAATAACTATGAAATTGTACAAAAATGAGCTTGGTGTTATTTACTTATCAAGCGAATGTGCTACAATTAAAGATGCGAGAAATCAATCCGCGCTATAAATTTTTTAGGGAGGAAACTAAAAAATGGTAAGAGCTAAAAAGAGTATGGATGGCAATACCGCCGCCGCGCACGTAAGCTACGCGTTCACGGAAGTTGCCAGCATCTACCCCATCACTCCGTCCAGCCCCATGGCCGACAGTGTTGACCAGTGGGCCGCAGCGCACCAGAAAAACATTTTTGGTAGCGAAGTAAAGGTGATGGAGATGCAGTCCGAGGCCGGCGCAGCCGGCACAGTACACGGCAGCCTGGCAGCCGGTGCACTGACCACCACCTACACCGCATCCCAGGGCCTTCTGCTGATGATCCCGAACATGTTCAAGATCGCCGGCGAGTTGCTGCCCTGCGTTTTCCATGTATCGGCACGTACCGTTGCTACCCATGCACTGAACATCTTCGGTGACCACAGCGACGTTTATTCCTGCCGTCAGACCGGCTTCGCAATGCTTTGCGAGTCTAACCCGCAGGAGATTATGGACCTGGCCCCGGTTGCACACCTTGCTTCCATCAAAGGCCGTGTTCCTTTCATCAACTTCTTTGATGGCTTCCGCACCTCCCACGAGATCCAGAAGATCGAAGTTTGGGATTACAAAGACCTGGGCGAAATGGTCGATATGGATGCAGTTGCTGCATTCCGTGCACGTGCACTGAACCCGGAACACCCGACCATGCGCGGCTCTCACGAGAATGGCGATATCTTCTTCCAGCATCGTGAAGCTTGCAATAAATACTATGATGAGCTGCCCGCTATCGTTGAAGACTACATGAACAAAGTCAACGAGAAGATTGGCACCAACTACGGCCTGTTCAACTACTACGGCGCACCGGACGCAGAGCGCGTCATCATCGCAATGGGCTCCATCTGCGACGTTGCTACCGAAGTTATTGACTACCTGACCGCAGCAGGCGAAAAAGTCGGCCTTGTTATGGTTCGTCTGTATCGCCCGTTTGTTGCTGAGAAACTGGTTGAGGCGCTGCCCAAAACTGTCAAGAAAATTGCTGTTCTGGACCGTACCAAAGAGCCCGGCGCGCTTGGCGAGCCCCTCTACCTCGACGTTGTTGCAGCATTTGCAAAATGCGGCGTAAAAGCAACCACTGTTGGCGGCCGCTACGGCCTCGGCTCCAAAGACACCCCGCCTTCCAGCGTGTTTGCTGTCTATAAAGAGCTGGAAAAAGACGAGCCGAAAAACGGCTTTACCCTCGGCATCGTCGACGACGTTACCGGCTACTCTCTGCCCGAAGAGGCTGCACCGGATACCGCACCTGCTGGTACTGTTTCCTGCAAATTCTGGGGCCTGGGCGGCGACGGCACCGTTGGCGCAAACAAAAACTCCATCAAAATCATCGGCGACCACACCGATAAATTTGTTCAGGCATACTTCCAGTATGACTCGAAGAAAACCGGCGGCGTAACCGTAAGCCATCTGCGCTTTGGTGACAAGCCCATTCGTTCGAGCTACTATATCAATAAAGCAAACTTTGTTGCATGCCATAACCCCTCTTACGTCACCAAGGGCTTCAAAATGGTTAACGACGTAAAACCGGGCGGCAGCTTTATGATTAACTGCCAGTGGACCCCGGAAGAGCTGGAGCATCACCTCACCGCTGAGGCAAAACGCTATATTGCGAACAACAACATCCAGCTTTATACCGTAAATGCAATCGACAAAGCAATCGAGATTGGCATGGGCAAACGCACCAACACCATTCTGCAGTCTGCCTTCTTCTGCCTGTCCGGTGTTATGCCGAAAGAGGACGCCATCAAATACATGAAAGAGGCGGCTCACAAATCCTACGCTAAAAAAGGCGACGCAGTTGTTAACATGAACTATGCTGCAATCGACGCCGGCGCTACCGCTTACGTCAAGATTGAAGTACCCGAAAGCTGGAAAAACGCTGTTGACGAAGCAGACAACAGCAAGCTGGAAGGCCGTGAGGCTCTCGTTAAACAGGTTAAGAACCTGCTGAACCCGATTGATGCAATGAACGGCGACTCTCTGCCCGTTTCCGCATTCGTTGATCACGTGGACGGCACCTTTGAGCAGGGCGCTGCCGCTTACGAGAAACGTGGCGTTTCCGTCACTGTTCCCGAGTGGGATCCGACCAAGTGCATCCAGTGTAACCAGTGCTCCTTCGTTTGCCCGCACGCAACCATCCGCCCCTACCTGATGAACGAGGAAGAGGTCAAGGCTGCACCCGCTGGCATGAAGATGGCAGACACCAAGCCGAAGGCTGGCGAGTTCAAGTTCGCTATCGCGATCTCTCCGCTCGACTGCATGGGCTGCTCCTCCTGCGCAAACATCTGCCCGGCCCCCGGCAAGGCACTTACCATGGTTGCAATGGAAAGCCAGCTCGAAGAGCAGAAATCCTTCGACTATGCAGTTGCGAACGTCTCCAAAAAAGAAGGCAGCAACAAATACACCGTCAAAGGCAGCCAGTTCGAGCAGCCGTTGCTTGAGTTCTCTGGCGCTTGCGCAGGCTGTGCTGAGACCAGCTACGCAAAACTTATCACCCAGATGTTCGGTGAGAGAATGTACGTTTCCAATGCTACCGGCTGCTCCTCTATCTGGGGTGGTACCGCTGCAACTTCTCCGTACACTGTCAACCGCGAGAGCGGCCACGGCGTAACCTGGGCAAACAGCCTGTTTGAGGATAACGCAGAGCACGGCCTCGGCATGCACATCGGCCAGAAGGTCCTGCGTGAAGGCCTCATCGCTAAGGTGAAAGAGCTTGCTGCAACTGCAGAGGGCAAACTGAAAGAGACCTGCGACGCTTACCTCGCGACTCTGGATGACGGCGACGAGAACGCACTGGCCACCAAGGCATTGGTTGCTTCTCTCGAAGCTGCACCTGCAAGCGACCTCGTAAAAGAGATCCTTGGCAAAAAAGAATTCCTCGCTAAGAAATCCGTCTGGATCTTCGGCGGCGACGGCTGGGCATATGACATCGGCTTCGGCGGCCTTGACCACGTGCTTGCTTCCGGCGAGAACGTCAATGTTATGGTCTTCGATACCGAGGTATACTCCAACACCGGCGGCCAGGCTTCCAAAGCAAGCCAGATCGGCCAGGTTGCACAGTTTGCTGCAGCTGGTAAAGCCATCGGCAAAAAAGACCTTGCTCAGATTGCAATGTCTTACGGTTATGTCTACGTTGCACACATCGCCATGGGCGCTGATTACAACCAGACTGTAAAAGCCCTGAAAGAAGCAGAAAGCTACAACGGCCCGTCCCTCATCATCGGTTATGCACCCTGCGAAATGCACGGCATTAAGGGCGGCATGAGCAACTGCATGGCAGAGATGAAGAAAGCTGTTGCTGCTGGTTACTGGCACAACTACCGCTTCGACCCGCGTGCAAAAGTAGAGGGCAAACCGGCCTTCGTTGTCGACTCCAAACAGCCGACCGAGAGCTATCTCGACTTTATCAAGTCTGAGAACCGCTATGCACGTCTGCAGATGGCCTTCCCCGAGAGAGCAGAAGCTCTGTTCAGCAAGGCTGTCACCGAAGCAGAAGATCGTTACGATTACCTCAACCGCCTTGCAGAGCTTTACAAATAAGCTTGCCTGACGCCGGGTAACCTGCGAATTATGCAAAAATAAAAAGAGCGCTCACATTTTGTGGGCGCTCTTTTTGTAAACAAAAGTAAAATAGCAAAACGCTACCATCGGCTTTGAAGACCGCCTGGATCCATCTTTTTTTCAAAACTGCTTCTCTTTTTCTTATTGGCCGGATAGATTTAAAATGATGGTGTTTTTTGGTGTGCGCAAAGGAGCAGATAGATGAGAGTATTGGTGTTGATTGCCCTGATGGCGGTATTGCTGTTCTCCTCGTGTGGGATTTCTGGCGAACAATTGTCTTCCGGCAGTTCTTCTTCCGTTTCTGTGGCGGTGGAGGGAGAAGTGCTGGGTCCCACCTTGCCACCGCTAGGGCCGGGCACTACCAGTGGAAAACTGGAGGAGCACTTTCACCCATTGATGCCGCCGGAGCAAGCGCTGCCGGACGGTGTGGTGACAACGGAAACGCTGGAAAAAGAGGTGCCGAATGTACTGATACTCTCCATCGAATTGCCCGGCCTTGCGCCAAGCTATGCACAAGCAAAAAGGCTCAACGGTCAAATCCGGGCAGATTACGCGGTCTATCTGGATGCAAAACCAGAGGACTATCCAAACCTTATCTGCGGTTACGTATTCCCTGTTTGCGAAATTCGTTACCGGGTTTATAATTTAAACGGAATTTATGAATTTTGTGTATTTACAGAATTTTATTCGGCACTGGGCTCTGGGGTGGAAAGCGGAGTGCGCCGCTATTACTATGACACGAACAAAGATAAGATGCTGACCGAAACAGAATTTTTTGACGTTTTGGGTTATACGCCAGAGCGCATTCGGGCGGAAATGCAGCAGAAATATGGTTTTACGGAGGAGGAAATGCCGCCTTATTTGGAGCCCTACGTTTGTCAGCAATTTTTCTTTGATGAAAAGGGTACACTGATTATTCGGACGCAGCCGGATGGAGAAGAATAGCTTTTCTTTTAGCGCAACAAGAGTAAAACAGAATATGCTCTCGCGGCAGGCCGATTGCAACAAGCAGTCACCTGCCGCAATTTTTACGCTGATGTGGAGCGGCGGAGCAAAGACAGCACGTGATAAAAAAGCACGGCGCAGCAGCAAGAAAAAGAAACATAAAATTTAGCTGCATAAAGGGCAATCCTCTATCTCTTTTGCGAAAAAAACGGTATAATAAAAATGTTGGCCTTTCCACAAGATACAAAAACACCTGGCCTAAAAAGTAAAAAAGAGCCGCCCTGTTTTACAAGGGGCAGAGATAAAGAAGGAGCCCGAAGTGATGAAAACGGAAAAGCTTCAATCGATCTTATTAGATCTGCTTTATGATGTTATCGGCAGTACCCTTTTTTCTATCGGCATTTATACCTTTGCGAAAAGCAGCGGATTTGCAACCGGCGGCTTTTCCGGCCTTGGGCTTATTCTAAACTATATTACGGGTCTTCCCATCGGTATCATTACCTTTTTGCTCAATATTCCGGTTATCATACTCAGCTATCGCATGCTGGGCAAACGGTTCCTGGTGAAAAGTATCCGTACGATGATTATTCAAACCATCATTCTGGATATGGTTATTCCGAAGTTTCCGGCTTACACCGGTAATCAGCTGCTGGCATCTATTTTCTGCGGCGTATTCGTGGGTGCGGGCATGGTGCTTATTTTTATGCGTGGCTCTTCTACCGGTGGCAGCGATTTTCTGGTGCTTTCGCTGCGCAAGCTACTGCCCCATATGTCGATTGGCCAGTTTAACCTGTTGCTGGACGGCGTAGTACTCGCACTTGGCGGCGTAGTATACGGCAATATTGATGCGATGCTTTACGGGTTAATCTCCACCTATGCCTGTGCACAGGTAATTGACCGGGTAATGTATGGTGCAGGCAGCGGAAAGCTCGCTTTTATCGTAACCCGAGACGGAATGGAAACTGCCGGGCAAATCAGCAAGGTGCTCGGTCGTGGCTCCACGCTTGTCAAAGCAATCGGCACGTTTTCTGGCACGCCGCACGACCTGCTGCTTTGCGCTTGTAGCCGCAACCAGATTTTTAGGGTGCGCAGTCTCGCCCACCAGGTAGACCGCGATGCTCTGGTTATGATTTCGGAAGTAGACGAAGTATACGGCGAGGGCTTTAAGCCGCCACCGGAAAACTGAGTTTTTATCAAATAAAAGAATCACCAAAGGACGGCTGCTTATGTTAACACAAGAATTACTGCGCACTCTGATGATCGTTTGCCCGCTGGTTTTCGTTGCTGGATTTGTAGATTCGGTTGCGGGCGGCGGCGGGTTGATTTCTCTTCCAGCGTATCTTTTTTCCGGGCTGCCGATTCATATCGCTTACGGCACCAACAAGTTTTCGAGCTGCTGCGGCACAGCAGTTGCCACTGCCAAATATTTGCGCAGTGGGTACATAAGCGCCCGGGTGGCACTGCCGTCCGCACTCAGTGCCCTGGTGGGCAGCTGGATTGGCTCTAAGCTGGTGCTGATTTCGAGCGAACGCTTTTTACAGATTTGCTTAATGTGCGTTTTGCCGGTGGTTGCTGTGTTTTTGCTGTTTAACCGCAATTTCGGCAAAGAAACCAATGCTCGCACCTATTCGCAAAAAAGCCTGATGACGCGTGCAATTTTGATTGGCCTGGTGATTGGCTGGTACGACGGCTTTTTTGGTCCCGGCACAGGCACTTTTCTTGTAATTGCCTTTACCGGGCTGATGGGAATGACCTTGACCAATGCAACCGGCAACACCAAAGTAGTGAATCTTGCTTCTAACGCGGCGGCGCTGGCTACTTATCTGGTAGGCGGTGCGGTGCTGCTGCCGGTGGCAATTCCTGCGGCCATTTGCAATATTGCGGGCAACTACCTGGGTGCATCGCTGGCCATTAAAAAAGGCTCTAAATTTATCCGTCCGCTTATTTTTTGCTCAATCGGATTACTGATGGTCAAAATTGTGGGAGACTTTTTCTGATACTCTTTGTTATATTTTGGATAAGAATAACCGCGACTTTCACGGCGCATCCCAAACATAAGGTTGGGTGCGCCGTTTTTATATGCTGGGTTTATATAAAATAGAACCCGCTGTAAGAAAAACACAAGCTGCAAAAGAGAGAAATTTGCCGGTTAGCAGGTGTGCAGATTGTCAAAAAAACGCATTGTCAAGGACTTTTTGTAAAATTGCAACATTTGTTCAAAAAATGAATATTCGGTTGTTTTAGTACTCATTTTATACTACTGCTAACCCGCATAAAGATAAGGGAAAGTATGGAAAATGATTTACAAAGCGTATAGAATTGCTTTCCACGGAATGTTGAAAACTCTGTTGAAAATGTTGATAAGTGCGGTTTTCAATAGATAGTTTTCCACAATCAGCCATTTTAGGGGCAAGTAAGAACAACTGATTGTTGAAATCTCGGTTGAGATGGTGGAATGTTTTTGCATAAGAGCCTTTACTTCAAATGTCCATAATCCTGTATATCGAAGACGGGTAACGCAAAAAAGTGGAAATTTGCACCGAAAGGTGATAAAATAAAAGTGACCACAAATCCATATGAAAAGGGAGGTTCTCGTTATGAAAATGATTACCGCTATTGTGAATAAAGAGGACGCCGGTGCGGTTTCTTCCGCGCTGACCAAAGCGGGTTACATGGTGACCAAGCTGCCCACCACCGGTGGCTTTTTGTTGGCAGGCAACAGCACGCTGATGATTGGCACCGAGGACGAGAAGGTCGACCGGGCGATTCAGATTATTTCTGACCACTCGAAACAACGCAAAGAGATTGTGCCTTCTACAGCTTCGTACGGCATTGGCGTAACCACAGCTTACCCGCTGGAAGTTACAGTGGGCGGTGCGACTGTTTTTGTCACCAACGTTGAGCGTTTTGAAAAGCTGTGATGTTGGACGCACTGCTGGGCAATGATGCGCTGAAAGCCGACCTTACCGCTGCGCTGCGGGAGGGCCGGCTTCCGCATGGTGTGCTACTTTGCGGCGCAGCAGGGCTTGGGCGCAATTTTGCCGCCCACCTGCTGGCTGCGGACTACCTCTATCCTCAAGGGGGCAGTGGTACGGCGCGCGTGCTGGAAGGCGCTTCGGAAGAATGCCTTTTGCTCTCGCCAGAGGGCGCGGGTAATATCATCCCGGTGGACAAGGTGCGCGAGGTGCGCGGCCGGGTACAGACCACCAGCCTTTTAACCGATGGCCGCGTGGTGCTGATTCGCGACGCACACCGAATGCAGGCTCCTTCAGCCAATGCATTGCTGAAATTACTTGAAGAGCCGCCGGAAGGCCTGCTTTTTGTTTTAACGACCGACAGCGAGGCTTCGATTTTGCCGACGATACGTTCGCGGTGCGCAGTATACACTCTCTCCCCCGTGCCGGTGCGAACCTGTGCCGAGCTGCTGGCGAAAGAGGGGGTCTCGATGGAGGCTGCTCGCTTACTTTGCGCGGTTTATGGCGGCGCAATTGGCAGCTGCCTCAAGGCACGCACCAAAGAGCGCCTTGCCAGCCTTGCGGATGCGCGTGATTTGCTGAATGCAGCGGTGCAAGGGCAAAGTTATACTTTGCTGCGATTGACAACACCGCTTACCAATAAAAAAGAACGAGAGCCGATTCGGCAGTTTTTGCAGGATACGGCAGATATGGCGGGCGCTGTACTTTCGGGTGTGGCGGTACCGCAACTTACCATTACGCCGCAACAAGCCGCGACGCTGCTGCCCCCCATACAGGAGGCGATGGCACGGCTTGCAGCCAACGGCAACGTAAAGCTGCTGCTGACGCTTTTATGCGCGCAGCTTGCCGGAGATGCGGTGTTTCTTCCCTCTTGAATCTTTGCCCGAAATTTTGCCGCAGGGCAAAGGCATGACACCTTCCCCGCGGCGGCAGCGGAAAGGAAATAACCAGAATTATGGTGAAAGTTGTAGGCATCCGCTTTAAAACAGGCGGAAAAGTGTACTATTTCGACCCGGGCGAGCTGCCGCTGAAAAAAGAGGAGTTTGTCATTGTCGAAACTGCCCGCGGCACCGAGTGCGGCGAGGTAACCCAGGCTGTGCATTCCGTACCGGATATTAGCATCACCAAGCCACTGAAGCGCGTAGTGCGCATGGCAGACGATGTGGATGTGCGCAAAATGCGGCAAAACCGCGAAGACGAAAAGCGCGCCTTTACCATTTGCGAAGAGCGCATTGCCAAACATAAGCTGGAAATGAAGCTTATCGACGTGGAGTATGCGTTTGACCGCAGCAAAATTTTGTTCAACTTTACAGCTGATGGACGTGTGGATTTCCGCGAGCTGGTCAAAGACCTTGCCGGTGTATTTCGCACTCGCATCGAGCTGCGCCAAATTGGCGTGCGCGATGAAAGCAAGATGCTTGGTGGTCTTGGCATTTGCGGGCAGCCGTTTTGCTGCAACCGCTTTTTAACGGATTTTCAGCCGGTTTCCATCAAGATGGCAAAAGAACAGGGGCTTTCGCTTAACCCCACCAAAATCAGTGGCAGCTGCGGCCGCCTGATGTGCTGCCTGGCATATGAGCAGAATGCGTACGAGTATCTCAACAGCATTACTCCCACTGTCGGCAGCTATGTAAAAACGCCGGACGGTGAGGGTACGGTGTGTGAAACCAACCCTATCTCCGGCAATATTAAAATTCGTCTGGACAAAACGCCGGAGATCCCTAAGCCCTACACTCGCGAAGAAGTCGAGTTGCTGCGTGCTGCTTCACGCAGAGCAAGCGAAAAAAAGCGCCGTGGTGGCGATAAAAAGAAACCGGCACCGGCACCCAAAGAAGAAAAATAACCAAATTTTTTGGTGCGGGCTTGAGGTAGATGTTGATACTGCCCGATGAACGTCCGGTTTTGGCAAAATGCCCCAGACTTTCGGCCAAAATTGCGGCTTGCGCCCCTTTCCGAAAGTGTGTTAAATTTGTAACAGGGCGTAAAAAACAGTTGATTATTTTGCGTTTTGTGTTAGAATAAAATAAATTGGAGGTGTAAACAAATGGCATACAAAATTTCTGATGGCTGCATTTCCTGCGGCACCTGTGCAGGCGAATGCCCGGTAGGCGCAATCGCTGCTGGCGATAGCATTTATGTAATCGACGCTGGTGCTTGCATCGATTGCGGTACATGTGCAGGCGCTTGCCCTGTTGGCGCGATCCAGCCGGAATAATTGATCAAAAAAATCAGGGTGGGCATCAGCTCACCCTGATTTTTTTGCTTGCTTTGTGCAGAAACTTTTCTGTACAGCTACACCTTTACCAAAACCAAACAAAACGAAAAGGAACGACCCATGCCCGAAACAACAACAGCAACCGAATATCTCGCAAACGGAACCGCCGTGCGGGTTACACAAAAACACCGGTTTGGTACCGATGCTATGCTGCTAAGCGCATTTTGCGGCGTGCACAGGGACTGGTCCGCCTGCGACCTTGGTAGTGGCTGCGGCATTATTCCGCTGCGCTGGCACGATATGGGCCACCGTGGGCGCGCCGTTGGCGTAGAGCTTTCGCCTGAGGGTGCACAGCTGCTACGCGAGGCCGCAGAAGAGCTGGGGCATATCACCTCGGTTTGTGCTGACCTGCGCACGCTACAGCTGGAGGGCAATTTTGATGTTGTATCCTGTAACCCGCCCTACTTTACGGGAGGATTTCGTTCCCAAAAGCCGGGGCGCAGCGAGGCCCGACACGAAGTTACCTGCACGGTTGCAGACGTAGCAAACACGGCTGCACGGCTATTGAAAGATGGCGGCAGGCTTTGCCTTTGCAACCGACCTGAGCGCCTGTGTGATTGTATGGCAGCAGCAAGGCTGGCAGGGCTGGAACCCAAACGCCTGCGTTTTGTGCGCCAGCGGGCTGACCTGACTGAAACACCTTGGCTGTTTTTGTTGGATTGCCGCAAGGCGGGCAAGCCGGGGCTTCACCTGCTGCCAGACCTTGTAGTAGAAGATGAAACAGGTGGATTTTCGGCAGAGATTCTTCAAATTTACGGAAAAAAGGAGGCCTTGTAATGGCCGGTACTTTATATATTGTGGCAACCCCAATCGGTAACCTCAGCGATATGACGCCGCGCGCGGCAGACACCTTTGCCAAAGCCGATTTTATTGCCGCCGAGGATACTCGCGTTACCTTAAAATTGCTGAACCATCTCGGGCTGAAAAAGCCGATGGTGAGCTATTATGAGCACAACCTCAAAGAGCGGGGCGAGATGATTCTTCGCCGGGTCGAGGCTGGCGAGTCCTGTGCGATGTGCTCGGATGCGGGCATGCCTGCCGTAAGCGACCCGGGCGAGCTGCTGGTGCACGATGCACTGGCCCGCGGCATAACGGTGGTGCCGGTGCCGGCAGCTTCGGCTGCGGTTACGGCACTTGCTGTTTCTGGCCAGCCGACAGGGCGCTGGTGCTTTGAAGGTTTTTTGCCGATGAACAAGCGTCAGCGGCGAGAGCGGTTAGAAGAAACTCGCACCGAGCAGCGCACGATGATTTTTTACGAAGCGCCGCACAAGCTGCCCTCTACCCTCACCGATATGCTGGCCGCTTACGGTGATCGCAGCGTAACCATCTGCCGTGAGCTGACCAAGCTGCACGAGCAGATTTGGAAAACCACACTGGGCGAAGCGCAGGTATTTTATCAGGAGAACGCACCGCGCGGCGAGTTTGTGCTGGTGCTGGCGGGTGCGGAACCAGAAGAGCCGGAAGAACAAACCCTCGATGATGCCATTGATCTCGCCGAAGCGCTGGCTGCCGGTGGGCTTGCGGTTTCGGCAGCTTGTAAAGAGGCCGCTGCAAAAACGGGCTTTCCCAAAAGCGAGATTTACCGCGCGCTAACCCAGCGCCGCGAAAGCTGAAAATTTCCATAAAAGCCGAAGCGCACAGCTGCGGCTAAAAGAGGGATAAAACGCGATGAAACTTTTAATCGTCTCAGATACTCATGGCAATCTGCTTGCGCTGGAAGAGGCCGTCAAGCGGGAGCAGGACGCAGAATTTGTGCTGCATCTCGGCGATGGATTGTACGACCTTGAAGCGGTGCGGCACACCATGCGCTGCCCTCAGGCCTACCCCGTGCGCGGCAACTGCGACTTTGACCGCACGATGCCATCTGAACGGCTTTGCGGCTTTGGCGGCAAGCTGATTTTCTTCACGCATGGCAACGGCTACGAGGTGAAGATGACAACCGGCGCATTGCTCTCTACCGCAAAGCAGCGCGGTGCAGACATTGCGCTGTTTGGGCATACGCATCTGCCCTATTACGCTTATACCGACGGTGTTTACCTGTTCAATCCCGGTGCACTTTCGATGTCGCAGTCCGGCCGATGCACCTACGGCACACTGATGCTGGAAGAAGGCAAAGAGCCTGTTTTCACTCATCACGAGCTGTAACAAAGGAGGAGCGTATGAAGATTGTCATTTTGCACGGCCAGAGGCATAACGGCAGTACCCGCCATATTGCAGAGCAGGTGGTTGGGTTGGTGGCAGGCCCTGCAGACGAAATAGAGCACTTTTATTTTGTAGAAAATAAAGCTTGCGTTGGATGTTTTGGATGTATTTTGCACGGAGAAGAAGCCTGCCCGCATTTTGAAGAAAACCAGCCTGTCCTTGCAGCATTGCACGAGGCGGATTTGATTGTTTTGGAATCGCCCTGCTATTGTATGGGGATCAGCGGGCAGCTCAAGATTTTTCTGGACCATATGGCCTGGCGTTGGATGGTGCATCGCCCAGACAAAACGATGTTCCATAAAGTGGGTCTGGTGGTTTCTACTGCTGCGGGTGCCGGCGCCGGCAAGGTAACCAAAGATTTGGCCCAGCAGCTTTTTTATTGGGGTGTACCAAAGGTATATCGTATCGGACTTAGTGTCAATGCTGCAAGTTGGGAAGAGGTTTCCCCCAAAAAACGTGCCGAGATTGATCGCCAAGCGGCAGCCTGTGCAGCAAAACTGCACCGCGAGCTGATGCGCGGCCCCCGGGTGGGACTACGCACGAGAGTAGTTTTTTCTGCTATGCGTATGAGTCAAAAAGGCAACCAATGGAACCCGACCGACAAGACGCATTGGCAGCAGGCCGGATGGTTGGGCAACGCGCGACCCTGGAAAGAGTAAAAGAATACATAAAAAGCGAAACCGCCCAGCTGCGTGTTTCGCTTTTTTCAATCATACAAAAAATGAGTAATGGAAGAGTTTTATGATGAACCAACTTGCAAATGTAATCACCTCTACCCGTTTTTTCTTTGCAGTGATTATGGTGTGCGCAGAGCCTTTTTCGGGGCTGTTCTGGGCAGCATACGCAAGTGGAGGATTGAGCGATATCTTAGATGGAGTTGTTGCGCGGCGGCTGAACCAGCAAACCGAGCTTGGCGCAAAGCTGGATAGTTTTGCAGATATCGCTTTTGGATTTGCGCTTTTTATTTTCGCAGTAAAAAGCAAAGTGCTGCCCCGGTGGATTTGGATGTTTGCGGCCATTATCTTTGTGTTGCGCGTTTTTGCTTATGGCGCAGGATATTATAAATATGGCACCTTTTCTTCGCTTCATACCTATTTGAACAAAGCCACCGGGCTGCTGATTTTTTTGTTTCCAGTAGCCTATATGCTGTTCGGGATGACAGCTACGGGGCTGCTCGTCGGAGCACTGGCATTTGCTTCTGCTGTGGAGGAGTTGATTCTTACCTTAAAAGAGCCAACACTGAACCGGAACCGAAAAAGTATGTTTATGAAGTAGCTACTGATGCATCAGTGTGCGAAAAAATAAAAGGCACCATCGAGAAAACAGTCGGTGGCGCCTTTTGATTTTGTAGAAAAGTATGTAACCGCAGCACAGGCCGTGCAGTATATGCTCCATTGTGGGTATGCACACCCGCAAATCTCTGCAAGAGCAAGCCACACAGATAAGGCCTTGCCAGTGACGCGCTGCAAGCTAGTTCATCCACAGGGTCATCAGTGGTACGGCAAGCCCAACTAAGCTGACGAAAGCGTAGCTTTTGTTTTCCGAGTCTTTGAGATAAAAGCACATCCCGCCCATCGAAATGAGAAACGGAATGGCGACAGCAAAAGCTTTGGGCATAAAGTTTTGGCGCGCGCCGCCAGAGCCGATTTGCATCGCCACCTGAGGCGGTAATACAGCCCACTGCACGATGAGCCAA
Organism: Pygmaiobacter massiliensis; assembly: GCF_900199435.1. Lineage (GTDB taxonomy): Bacteria > Bacillota > Clostridia > Oscillospirales > Ruminococcaceae > Pygmaiobacter > Pygmaiobacter massiliensis. The sequence continues at coordinate 28,334 of NZ_OAML01000003.1, read as the reverse complement.
AGGATAGATAGCACCAGCACTGTGATAAAAAGCAAAAGTTTTTTCTTTTTTGTATCCATATAAATTCTCCTCACAGATTATCAGCATATCATTTAGAAGTCTATCTAATTATATGCTGTTGCTTTTGCTGCGTCAAGTATTTTATAAAAGACAAAACCGGCATTGCCCGTGGTAGGCAATGCCGGTTTCTATTTGGCTTTAATGTGGACTTATGAGAAACAATTAAGCAAGCTCTTTGGTAACAACGGTAACGCCGGTGTCAACATTTGCTTCGCCTTTAAAGGTGCCAGCCAAAACTTCAGCAGCGGTCATCATGCCGTCGTGGCCCATAACGTCGGGGTTCTGAGCCATGGTGCACAGCAGATAGCCGTCTTTGATGAGGGTGAGGATTGCGTCGGATTTATCGAAGCCAGCGCCGATGATTTTGCCGGAACCGTCTTCTTTGATGGCATTGCCAACACCAACGGTAGAGCCTTCATTTGCGCCGAACAGGCCAACGCAGCCCTGAGCGATGAAGTTGGTTGCAGCGTCCTGAGAGCGGGAAGCATCGCCGTCGCAGTACTGGGTCTCGAGCAGCTCGAAATCAGTGCCTTCGAAAGCAGCGCGGAAGCCCTCTTCGCGAGCAACGGTGGAAGCGGTAGCGGTGTTAACAGAAACGATGCCGATTTTGCCAGAGGTGGTGCCAGCATCTTTGAGTGCTTTAATCAGCTCGGTGCCAGCGGTGCTGCCTGCTGCCTTGTTGTCGGTAGCAAGGGTCTGCTCTGCGTCAAAGTTAGCGGGAGAGTCAACGTAAATGATTTTTACGCCAGCGTCAGCAGCTTCCTGCAGGGCAGAGGTAACAGCGTCGGGGCCGTTTGCTGCAAGCAGCAGAGCCTGTGCGCCGTCAGCAACAGCATTGTTGATGAGCTCAATCTGTTTTGCATCGTCTTTCACGTCGGGTGCAGACCAGGTGTAGTCAATTTTCACGCCTTTGTCAGCCAGCTCTTTTACAGCTGCCTGGCAGCCTGCGTTAACATTAACCCAGTGCTGATCCATCTGGTCCATGGTGATTAGATAAACTTTGTAGCTTTCGCCTGCAGCAGCTGCAGAAGAAGCCGGTTTGGAAGCAGCGGGTGCAGAAGATGCGCTGCCGCCGCAAGCGACGAGACCAAGGGCCATCGCGCAAGCAAGAACGAGTGCAAGTGTCTTTTTCATTGTTCAATAACCTCCGTTTTTTCCTTTTTCGAACGGTGGGAAAACCGTTCTTCATCAATCAAAGCAAATTGCTTTAATTACAAGCTTGGGGCGGCGTTTATGCCTTGGTGGCAGCCGCAGGGGAATCCAGTTTCTTCTTGCGGGGTTTGCCGGTACGGACGATAACGTCCATGAGTACCGAAACAACAACGATAACGCCGATGACGATGTTACGGATAGCAACCTGTGCGCCCGCAAACTGCAGACCATTCTGCAATACCTGCCAAATCGAAGCGCCGATGACGGTGCCGAGCAGAATGCCCTGACCGCCGAGAGTGGATACACCGCCGATAACCGAGGCAGCAACCGCATACATCTCGTAAGCGTTGCCGGCGTCCATGGTGCCGGTGCCGGTGGTTGCGCAGGTGATAAGGCCAACGACGCAGGCACAGAAAGCGCTGACGATGTAAGCTTTGGTGGTGGTAGCGATGACATTTACACCGGAAAGCTTTGCAGCGTCGATATTGCTGCCAATGGCGTAGATGTGACGGCCCGTACGGGTTTTAGAGAGCAAGAAGTTGAAAAACAGCCACAGTACAATGGCAATCAGCACGCCGGAATACAGCGTGAAATCGCCTGCCTGGAACACTTTACCGGCATAGAAGAACTTCTGGAAACCCTTTGCTTCTGCGCCGATGAAGTTGGTGTTGTAGTTGTTATTGGAAATCTGTGCAATGCCGCGGGCAATTGTCATGGTGCCGAGCGTTGCGATGAAAGGCGGGAGTTTACAGCGAGCAACCAGCTCGCCGTTGATGACACCGATGACCAGGCAGCAGACCATTGTGATCAGTACTGCGACCCACGGGTTAACTCCTTTGGTCATCAAGGTGGCAGAAATCATACAGCTCATGCCGATGACCGAACCAATCGACAAGTCGATATTGCCGGTGATGAGAACATAAGACTGGCCGATGCCGATGATAAGAATGGGGACAATCTGCCGCAGCAGGTTGCCGACGTTACGGCTGGAGAAGAAGGTGGGGTTCAAGATGCCGAACACCACACAAAGCACGATAAGGCCGCAGGTGACAGTGACTACCTGGCCCATGCCGCGCACCGACATCATTTTTTTGATGGGGCTCTGTTTTGCAGTTTTTTCCATGATACTGACCTTTCCTTTCTGGGACTGCGCTAACACTCAGGACTGAGTGACGCCGACTTTGGCTTCAAACTGGGTGGCATATTCCAGAATTTCGTTCTGGGTTGTCTGCTGCGCATCGACTTCGCCGGTGATGCGCCCGTCACACATAACAATAATGCGGTCTGCGATGCCCATGACCTCCGGCATTTCGGAAGAAACGAAAAGCACGCCAATGCCCTGCTGCTTGAGCTCATTCATCAGGTTGTAAATCTCAACCTTTGCAGCAACGTCGATACCGCGGGTCGGCTCATCAAAAATAACCAGACGAGAGTTGCGTGCAAGCCATTTTGCCACAACTACTTTTTGCTGGTTGCCGCCCGAAAGGCTGCCGGCATCTACCTCTGCGGTAGGCAGTTTGATGCGCAGGTCTTCAATGGCTTTCGCGGTCATGACTGCTTCTTTCTTTTTATCTACAACGCCCAGCGGGTTGCAAAGAATATCAAGGTTTGGCAGTGCGATATTATCGCGAATCGAAAGCTTGGTGCAAAGGCCGTCTTTTTTGCGGTCTTCCGGGGCAAGCACGATGCCTGCCTTAATCGCATCTTCGGGGCAGCGAATGTGGATGGCTTTGCCGTCCAGCAGCACTTCGCCCGAATCTTTGGCGTCAATGCCGAAGAGTGCGCGGGTGGTTTCGGTGCGGCCTGCGCCCATCAGCCCTGCAATGCCGACGATTTCGCCCGCTCGTACATTGAAAGACACGTTGCGCACCATGCGCCCGGCATTGAGGTTTTTAACTTCAAGGATGGTGTCTCCCAGTGTTGCTTCTACCCGGGGAAATTTTTCTTTGATTTCGCGGCCGACCATATTTGAGATGATTTCGCTCATCGTGAAATCTTTAAAATCGCCGCTGGTGATGTATTTACCGTCCCGCATGATGGTGACGCGGTCGATGATGTGCTGCAACTCTTCCAGACGATGTGAGATATAAACAATGCCGCAGCCCTCGCTTTTTAGCTTGCGGATAATCACGAACAAATCGTCAATCTCTTTGCTGGTCAGCGCTGAGGTGGGTTCGTCCATAATCAGAACTTTGGCATCGGTGGAGATTGCTTTTGCAATTTCGACCATCTGCTGTTTTGAAACCGCAAGGTCGCCCACGATGGTGTTGGGGTCAATGTCAATGTTTAAGCGGTCGAGCGCTGCTTTCGCCGCCGCGTTCATCTCTTTGGTGGCAAGTCGCCCGCCGTGGGTAATCTCTCGGCCGAGGAAAATGTTTTCGGCTACCGAGAGATGCTGGCACATATTGAGCTCCTGATGGATAATTGCGACACCCAAGGCCTGTGCTTTCTTCGGGTCCATATCACTTACGGCTTCTCCAAAAATCAGCATTTCGCCCTCATCGCGGGTGTAAACGCCGCTGAGGATTTTCATAAGGGTGGATTTACCGGCACCATTTTCGCCGAGTAACGCCATGACTTCTCCGGATTTCAGCTCAAAAGATACATCGTCCAGCGCCTTAACGCCCGGGAAGCTTTTGCTGATATGCCGCAGCTCTACAATCGTTTGCTGCATCAGATTCACCGACCTTTCTTGTTTTGCAGGTTCAGTATATCATTCTGGGCAGGGGTGTGCACAGGGGTCAGAATTTGGTTAAGGGGGGACAAATTTTTGAAGTTGCGCTTACCCATCGTCTGGTTGCACAACAAAATGATTTGCGCATTGTGCGTTTTGCTTTTTGAGCATAAAAAAACCGGCTGCCTGCGCAGCCGGAGAAAGATGCGAAAAGCCAAAGAGGGCAACAGGAGAAAAGGTTGCTGTGCGTTTTTTAGTGAGGCGGCAGATCGGCTAGCTCCGCAAAATCTTTTTGCGAATATTCGCGGCACAGCCTGCCGTTTTCCACCAGCAACAGCCGGTCAGCCACCAGCAGACAGTCTGAAAGGTTAACTGCGAGCAGCACCACGGCGATGCCCTTTTTTTGCAACAGATGAATTAAATCAATAATATGTCGCCGCAGGTACATATCGGCGCCCGAAAACGGTTGCACACAAAACACAATGCGGGGGTTATACAGATGGACGCTGTAATAGACGAGGTCGATGAGGTCGCGGGTATGCAGCAGGTCGATATTTTCGAGGTAGACAAAATCCCCGACAAACTGACGATACTCCTGCGCTACATTTTCGCGCAGCGTATGCCGTCGCCAAAGGTCGGGGCTTTTGCGCGCTGCGGCAAAACAGAGGTTATCGAGGTAACTCATCTCATGAAACAGCATGGTTTTTGCAGGATATTCGGTAATAAACGAAACCGGAGGGCAAGTTTTATGAGCAGCCAGTGAGGTGCCGTCCAGCAGAATTTCTCCAGCGGCAGGCGATTTTTCGCTGTTCATTACCGTAATCAAGTCATCAAAAATGCGGTTATCCATATCGAGCAGCGCCAGGCATTCGCCATGCCGCACCGAGAGCGAAAGCCCTTGCAACGCACCAAAACAGACGCCGGAGAGCCGCAATACTTCGGCTTCGTCGGTGGCGTCCCCTGGTGGGGGCAATTCGCGAGTGAAATCCAGCGAGTACCGCCACAGCAACTCGTTGGAAAAATCGCGCCGGTCCAGCACCCGCAGAATATGGCCGCTGCGCATCAGCGAGATGCGCTCGCAAACGGTAAACGCCTCTTCGTGATGGTTGCAAATGTAAAGGAATGCGATGCCTGCGGTGCGGGCATAATGGCGCATTAACCGGTGGAATTTTTGCAGTTCCATTGCACTGATGGCGGTGCTGATATCGCGCACGACAATCAGTTTTACGCCGGTAACTACGGCGCGCAGCAGTTCTACCACGCAGCTTTCGTACCGCGAAAGCCGCGACACGGGATCGCTTGCATGAAAAGAAAGATGCAGCTCTTCGGTAAATTGTCGTAGCTGCATTTCAAGCGTGTGCGGATTGATGAAATATTTTTTAAAGCCCCGTCGCAGCACAAAAATATTATCAGCAACGGTGAGGTCCTGCACAAGGTGGCTGCGCGGTTCAATAATTGCCACCGCGTTGCGCCCGCCCGCACTGTGCCGGTAGTTGTTTACCAGTGTTTCACGAAAGTAGATATAACCGTAATGAATCGGCGCGTTTTGGGTGATGACACGCAGCAATGTATCGCGCCCATGCGCGTTTTGGCAAAGCAGGCCCATAATTTCGCCCGCGTAAACATTCAGGTTAAAATCGTCCAGCTTGGTCATGCCGTCATCAATTAGGGTGACATGGCTCATGCGCAAAATTTCCTGTTTCATACACGGCTCCCGTCTTTTGCGCCGGCCCGCAGCCGGGGCAGGGTGAGCACCGCGTCGGTACCAATGCTCTCTGCGCTGTAAATGCAAAGGCCGTACTCTTCGCCAAACAGCAGCTTAATACGGTTGTTAACATTGGGCAGTGCAATGCCGCCCTTGCGCTGATGGCTGTCTGCCATGTAGTCTAGCGAACCGCCGCCCAGCTTTTTGTTCAGGGCCGCAAGCGAAGTGTTGTCCATTCCCACGCCATCGTCAGAAACAGTAATGAGCAGGCGTTTTTCGGTGCCTTCCACCTTAATGCGCACACGCCCCTTGCCCACTTTGCACTCAATGCCGTGGATAATCGCATTTTCAACGATAGGCTGCAGCGTCAGTTTGGGCAGCTGGCAGCAAAGCAGTTCCGGCTTGTCCTCTTCTTCCATCTCGACAACCAAATCGAGCCGGTCGCCAAAGCGGTATTTTTGAATGAAGAAATAGTTTTCGATATTTTCAAGCTCATCCTCCAGCGTAACAAGGTGCTCAAGGTTAGAGATGGTATAGCGGAAAAAGGTCGAGAGTGCTTCGGTCATATCGGCAACATTTTCAAGCCCCGCGCAAAGGGCTTCGCCGCGAATACCCTCAAGCGTGTTATATAGAAAATGGGGGTTGATTTGGTTTTGCAGTGCCAGATATTGCGCCTGCTTTTTGGTAGCGCTTAAAAATTCCGAATTGTTTAAAAACTTGCCCAGCCGGGCGATGGCCTTGTCCATTTCGGGGCTGACCGGGTAACGCAGGTCAAAAACACCCTCAACGGTGTATTCTGCCGAGAATAATTGCAGCATGCGCTCGGTTTCATAAAACGGGGCAATCAGACCGAAATACAGATAGAGCTGTAACAGTACAAACAGGCAGGTAAAAAGCACCGGCAGCAGGACCGAAAGCTGCATAGCTGAAAACAGCAACCAAATGACATAGAGCAGCAAAACAGAAAACAGCTCCAGCAGAAAAACCACCCGAAAAGCCCGGGTGGAAAGATAATTCTTTTTTTGAGGCTTCATGTAAGGCGCTCCTTTCCCGCAAGGTAATCGCGCGGCAAAACACAATATGTGGGCAGCTTTTGCGGTTAAGAGTAAAGTTTGCGGAACTCGCCCGGCTTAATGCCAGTCGATTTTTTAAAGGTTTTGGTGAAGTATTTTAAATCCAGATAGCCTACGGCCTCGCAGATTTCAGCAACCGAAAGCTTGCTTTCGCGCAATAATTCTTTCGCTTTGGCAATGCGTACTTCTGCAAGGTATTCTGTAAAGTTCTGACCGCACTCTTTTTTAAACAGAGAGCTGAAATAAGACGGGTTGAACCCGGCAATCCCAGACACTTCCTCCAGCGTCAGAGGCTGCGCGAAATGTTCCTGGATATATTGCTTTGCGGTACGAATCGGGCGGGTATCAGCAGCACGGCGCTCAGCGGCGACTGCATCCAGAGAAGCGGCGGCAGTTTCTCGCAGCAAGCGGAACAGTCCCGTTGCAGAGCCGCAAAGGTCTGCACGGGCAGAAAACTGCTCTTCGGTCAAAATCTCCGGCAGGTGAAAATCCAGCCGGTCGAGCCGGCGCAGATAAAGTGCATAGGCTTGCCTGGCGCCTTGCAGCACCGCTTCGCCGGAAAATCCGTCTGCGAGCAGATTATCTGAAAATTGTGCGAGTGCATCCAAGACTGCTTGTTGGTCAAGAATTTCCAGCCCGGCGTCAAGGCCACGTTCCAGCTCACCAAGGCGTGCGCGCAGCGGATGAGCATTTTCATCACGCGGGGGTGCAATCAGCAGCTGACCGCAGCCGGAAACCAGCCTCTGTGCGACAGCGCGCCCGGCAGATTCAAACGAATCGGCGATTTTATCCGGCGTTTCTACCGCATCGCCCAGCCCGATGGTAATCGTTGCCCCTGCTAGAAAGCTGTTCTGCATTGTCAGTTCGCCCAGCGCGTTTTTTAATGCACGGCGCAGTTCTTCACGCTGGTCTGGAGCAAAGTTGAGCACCCCGTAAGCACGAGAACCCTGAAAGCAGATTTCGGTATCATAGCAAAACGGACCCGCCGCTTCACGGAAAAGAGCAGACGTCTTTTCTTCCAGCAAGCTTAGTGCGCCAGAAGAAAAAGCCGAGAACTCGCAGTCCAGCTTGATGATAAATGCGGCAAAAAGCCCGGGCTGCATGGCATAATGGTAGTCTTGATTAAGCTCGCCGAGCGTATGGGGTACCGGGGTTTCGGCAAGCAGGTCTGCAAACAGGCCGCTGCGCAGTTTATCAATGTCACTCTGCAACCGCAGCCGCAGACGTTCTTCGGTAGAAATCTGCTCGGTACGGCGCAGGTGGCGGGCGCGCATCTTCTCAAGCGTGGCAGAAAGCTCGGCCTTTTTGATTGGCTTGAGCAGGTAGTCCCCCACACCGGATTTAATCGCAGTTTGCGCATATTCAAAATGACGGTAGCCGCTGATGATAACGAATTCAAGCGCTTCGTTTTCTGCTTTGGCACGGGCAATCAGTTCCAGACCGTCACAACCGGGCATACGGATGTCGGTAATCATCAAATCTGGCCCAAGGCTGCGCACTTTTTCAAGTGCTTCGATGCCGTTGGCTGCCGTGCCAACAATCTGCATATCAAAAGAAGCCCAATCCACCAAATTGCAGATGAGCTGGCAGACTTTCTCTTCATCATCTGCGATCAGCACCTTGATCATTGCGCGGTCCCCTCGCTTTCGGTGTGATATTGAGCAATCATCAGCGCTGCAATATCGCCTACGCTGTCGCCGAGTGCAGCGGGCAACACCTGGCACGCGGCCAACGCCTCTGGCAGACATTCCTTCTCCAGCACCGACTTAGCCGCGGGCCAGAGGTACGGATGGCAGCGGGCAAAAATGCTGCCGATGACAATTTTTTCAGGGTTTAAAAGGTCGATAAGCACCGCAAGACCCTGCCCCAACCGCTCGCCGGAATGGCGCAGCACCGAAAGTGCGGTTGCGTCCCCCACGGCAGCCGCAGCCCCAACCGATGCCGCAGTAATTCGGTTTAACTCATCTACGGTTTTGCAAAAAGCGGGTGCCAGCCCGCGGCGCAGCGCACTGCGGGCGTACTCTTGCCCCAGCCGGGCAATGCCGCCGCCGCTGCAAAAGCCCTCAAACGAGCCACGCTTGCCATAACCGATAGGGCCGTCCTCTGCCAGGCGGATATGTCCCAGCTCGCCTGCCATATCGCAGGCACCCTCATAAAGCCGACCGTTTAAAATAAGGCCGCCGCCAAGGCCGGTGCCAAAGGTCATGAAAATCATCGAATCTGCACCCTGCCCTGCGCCCATCTTCCATTCAGCCAGGGCACAAGCGTTCGCATCGTTACAGAGCCATGCGGGCAGACCGGTGGCCTGCTGCAACTTTTCTACGATTGCAATTTCATCCCAACCGGGCAAATTGGGCGGCGAGAGGATGAGTCCCCGCCTGCTCGACAGCGGCCCGCCGCAGGAGATACCAATACCGGCCGCCGGCGCCGAAAGCGTGGCGGTGAGTTCCAGAATATCTGCAATAAGGCCTTCTATCATTGCATTGGGTGTATATTCGGCAGTGGCGCGCGGCGTGCACTTTTGCAGCACCTGCACCCCCTGCCCGTCGGCTTCGCCGAGGCAAACGGCACATTTGGTGCCGCCGATATCTACACCGATTAATTTTTTGCTCATAGTACCCTCCTTGTACGGCGAAAACGAAGCCTGTCCGCCGTGCCGGTTTTAGTTTATAAAAGCCGTATGGCTTTATGTGCGTTGTTTTAAGCCGTGCTTCTGATTAGGATGTACCTTGATGTGCAAGGATAAAGCAGAAACAGCTAGCGGTTTTGCATTTATCATAAGGGATTTTTTTTTATTTTACAAGAATTCTCTCAAAAACCTCTTCCAAAATGCGTAAAACGGCGGTTCTACTTGATTATTTTCTGCCCGCGCGATACAATAAAGTGTCAATTCTGTTTTATAATACAAAGAAGAAACCGCAGATAAAACCACGGGTGCGCGCCAGAACGCGTAGCTTGTTTGCAGATTTTTTGCTGCAGTGGGTGCGCCTGCTTTTATTGGTGGTTCTATAAGCGACCATTATTTTGGTTTGGAGGAATACCCGAAGTGTCTAAATACGAACAAGAAATCAAAAAGCGCCGCACGTTCGCGATCATCAGTCACCCGGACGCCGGTAAAACGACCCTGACGGAAAAGTTCTTGCTGTACGGCGGAGCCATTCAGCTGGCCGGTACCGTTAAGGGCAAAAAAACACAGCGCGCCGCCGTGTCGGACTGGATGGAAATCGAAAAGCAGCGTGGCATTTCGGTCACCAGCTCGGTCATGCAGTTTAACTATGACGGCTTTTGCATCAATATCCTCGATACCCCGGGCCATCAGGATTTCTCGGAAGATACCTATCGCACGCTGATGGCGGCAGACTCAGCCGTTATGGTCATCGATGCTGCAAAGGGCGTAGAACGTCAGACCGAAAAGCTGTTTAAGGTTTGCTTGATGCGCGATATCCCCATCTTCACCTTCGTCAATAAGATGGACCGTGAGGCAATGAACCCGTTTGATTTGCTGGAAGATATCGAGCAGAAACTGGGCATTCGCACCTACCCGATGAACTGGCCTATCGGCTGTGGCAAAGAGTTTAAAGGTGTTTACAACCGCCACGATCGTGAGATTCTCTCCTATACCGAAACCGGTAGTGCCCTGGGCGGCCAGCACAAACTGGCAATTACCAAAGCAACGCTGGGCGACGAGAAGCTGGACGGGCTGATTGGTGCAGACCACCACGCACAGCTGGCAGAGGATATTGAGCTGCTGGACGGTGCAAGCTATGATTTCGACATGAACGAGATTCGCCATGCGAAACTTTCGCCCGTATTTTTCGGCAGTGCGCTGACCAACTTTGGTGTAGAGCCGTTTTTGCAGGAATTTTTGAAGATGACCACCCCGCCCCTTGCCCGCCATTCGGACGAGGGTGAAATTGACCCAATGAGTGATAATTTCTCGGCGTTCGTCTTTAAAATTCAGGCCAACATGAACAAGGCACACCGTGACCGTATTGCGTTTATGCGTATTTGCAGCGGCCGGTTTGAAAAAAATATGGAAGTGCTGCACCAGCAGGCTGGCCGTAAAGTTCGCCTTTCGCAGCCGCAGCAGATTATGGCGTCAGAGCGCGAAATGATTGAGGAAGCCTATGCCGGTGATATTATCGGCGTATTTGACCCGGGCATTTTTGCGATTGGCGACACCCTTTGCATGCCGAACGAAAAGTTCCGGTTTGAGGGCATCCCCACCTTTGCGCCAGAGCATTTTGCGCTGGTACGCCAGATTGATACGATGAAGCGCAAACAGTTCATCAAAGGCACCGAGCAGATTGCAAACGAAGGTGCGATTCAGGTGTTCCGTGACCTCGGTGGCGGCATGGAAGAGGTTGTGGTTGGTGTTGTTGGCCAGCTGCAGTTTGAGGTTTTCGAATACCGACTGAAAAACGAGTACAACGTAGATATTCGTATGGAGCATATGCCTCACCAGCACATTCGCTGGATTGAAAATGAGGACATCAACCCTAACCATCTCACCCTTAACTCAGACACGAAAAAGATACAGGATATGCACGGAAACAAACTGCTGCTTTTCACCAACAGTTGGAGCGTGCATTGGGCACTTGACCACAATGAGGGCCTGCGCCTTGCGGAGTTTGGCAAAAACTAAACCCAAAGACTATATTATACAACCTGAAAATGCCTGCCAACTGGTAACACAGCGGCAGGCATTTTTGTGATATATTGCGCAATCAGCGGAAAAAATTTTTGAGTAAGCGCAGAAAACCGTATAATTCAGATGAAAGAATTAGATAGTAATATCATGGATTTGATTTGCTTTATTTAATTGAATAGGAAATAAACCGATAAAAATAAAAAAATAACAAAGAATAGGAAAAAGAAGGAAAAAATTATAAAATAAGCGAATTTGCAATGAAACAAAAAGGCATAAAAGAGAAAAGAGAAGAAATAATAATCCATGTTTCGAGTTGCAAAAACTCAAAATCGTATATTTTTAGCTAAGTTCCACATAATACACCTAAAAGTTTCATAACCATGGGCGGTTGACGCAAAACCTAGCAATATAGTATGATATAAACAATCGCCCAACTTGGGGCGGCCCAACAACAAAGATAAAGTAAGGAGAAACAACACACATGAAAAAAGTATTTGCACTTGCGTTGGTATTGGTCCTGGCTCTGAGCCTCGTAGCTTGCGGCGGCAGCAAAATTGCTGACGGCACCTACACTGCTGAAGCAGCAGAAGCATCCCACGGCTGGACCGAGAAACTTACCGTAACCTATAAAGACGGCAAAATCGCCGATGTCGATTTTGATGGCTTCGACGAGACCGGTGCTCGTAAAAGCGAGAAGAGCGCTGAAGAGTATCCGATGACCCCGGCAGCTTCTGAGTGGATTCCTCAGCTTGAGGCAAACATCAAAGCTACCTCTTCCCCGGATAAGGTTGCTGCTGTTGCAGGCGCTACCAACTCTTCCGCAAACGCTAAAAAACTTTATGCAGCCGTACTCGAGGCAGCTAAAGCTGGCAAAACCGAGGTTGTCGTTGTCGACCTCAGCAAATAATTTTTAGTTTGCTATCATCAAAAAACCCGTGCCCTATAAGGCACGGGTTTTTATTTTATCTTTTCTCAAAACTTGCTGTATTTTCGCTTTATGTTCGCTCTGCTGCGGTTGCAGTGAAAAGCCGCGCCAAACCGGCGCGGCTGACTGTGTGGCATAAAAGGTAGAAAAGAAGGATTACTCCTCTTCTGCAAATTTACCGAGGACAGTTACTTCATAGCTGTGGGTGCGGCTTTCGCCCGGCGCCAGTGCAATACTGAAATGCTTTTCTTCAAATACGCCGTTTTCGCCATCCATATCCGGCATGCCGTGCCACGGTTCCAGACAAATAAAGGGGGCGTTTGCAAATTCTTTGCTCCACATTGCAAGCACGGGGAATCCTTCGTATTCCATCCGTACGCCAATGCCGGTTTTCGGATTTTGCAGGGTGATGATGCTGTTCTGCGGCTGCATCAAAAACAGAGTGCCAAGGTCAAACAACGAGTGCTCTACCGCAAATTCGCTCGAGGAATCGAACAACAGCTCTGCCTTGATGGGCTGCGGGGTGGCAGAACAGCTGTAAGGCATCAGCAGCACGCATTCTTTGTCCGGCCAGGAGATTTCAAAATCCTCAAAATTGCCGTCTGCCATAGGGCAGCAAAAACCGGTATGGCCGCCGATGCAGTAGTGCATCGGTACATTGCCGATATTTTCTACACGATAACTTGTAATAAAGCCATGTGTGGTGAGTTTATGAGTGATAAAAAGCGCAAACTCAAACGGATAAGCTGCGCGTGTTTCTTCGTTGGCGCGAGCCACAAAAGTGACATTGTCTTCGCTTTGCTCTGCAATTTCATAATCTAAATGGCGGGCAAAGCCGTGCTGGCTTAATGGGTAGGGCGTACCGCCGATGCGGGTGCTGTTGTTGGCGACAGCGCCCACAATGGGAAAAAGCACGGGGCTGCGGCCGGGCCAGCTGGTCTCGCTGCCGCCCCAAAGCACCTGCCGGCCATCTTCTGCAATGTAAGAAAAAAGCTCTGCGCCGTGGCTGTCTGCCCGCGCGGTAACGCAGCCTTTCGTCAAGGTAATCTCCATATATATAACAAACCTTTCTTTATCAAACTCATCGCGGCCGACGCAAGGGCACGGATGCTGTTGCGGGCTGAACTATTTCGATTATGCCACGGGGACTGTGCCGTTGTCAATCGCGTTTTTTTGCGAAATTAGGCGAGTATAATAAGTTATAAAAAATTTTTTTGTGAAGAATAGGGGAGAACGGTTGACGATAGTGACAACTTGTATTATAATTTAAGTTGTCATTTAAAAAGAAGAGAAATCAAGAAAAAGAAAGGATACTGACCATGAAAAGATGGATTGCATTACTGCTTTGCCTGCTGCTTTGCCTTGGGCTGTTTGCAGGCTGTGGCAGCAAAAAGCAGGATACCATCGTGTTTGCGGATGCAGGCTGGGATTCCAGCAAGTTCCACAACGCGGTAGCGGGTCTGATCGCAGAATCCGTATATGGCTACACCTGGAGTGAGACCACTGGCAGTAGTACCGTACTGCTGGAGGGTATGAAAAAAGGCGAAATTGATGTGTTCATGGAGATGTGGACCGACAATATCGCTTCTTACGATGAAGATATTGCAAACGGCCGCATCCAAGAGATGGGCACAAACTTTGACGATAACATGCAGGGCTTTTATGTGCCCCGCTATGTTATTGAAGGAGACCCCGAGCGCGGCATAGAGCCGATGGCTCCTGAGCTGCGCAACGTTGCAGACCTTGCAAACTACGCCTCGCTGTTTAAAGATGAAGAGCAGCCGAGCAAAGGCCGCATTTATGGGGCCATCCCGGGCTGGGAGATAGATAACGTAATGTATAAGAAATACCAACATTACGGTCTGGATAAAAACTTTGTCTACTTCCGCCCCGGTTCGGACGCATCACTGTCGGCTGCGATTACGAGCGCCTATGAAAAAGGCGAGCCTATCGTTGCTTATTATTGGGAGCCGACCTGGCTGATGGGCAAATATGATTTTGTATTGCTGCAGGATGCCCCATATGACCCTGTTGGCTTTGCAGAGGGTAAAACGGCATGCCCCGCAGTTAACGTCACAATTTCCACCAGCAATGCTTTTGCTGAAAAGAACCCGGAGTTCTGCCAGTTTCTCTCGAAATACCGCACCAGCAGCGCGCTGACGAGTGAAGCACTGGCTTATATGCAGGACACCGGTGCCAACTATGTAGATACCGCAAAGTGGTTCTTGGGTGAACACCCGGAGCTGCTGGAGCAATGGCTTGCACCTGACGATGTAGAAAAGGTGCAGGCGGCCATTAATGGCAACGCTGTGGCAGATAAAAACAACTGGTTCCTCAACTTCCCGTTTACGCTGAATATTGACCTGGAGGCTATCGACAATGCTGTGCGTGATTTCTCTGTGCGCACCAGTGGCTTCTTCGGCAGCATCAAAGCCGGACTTACTGCGCTGATTGGCGGCATCGAGTCGCTGCTCAACCTGCTGCCCTGGTGGCTGCTGCTTGCGCTGGTATTCCTCGGCGGATGGAAACTTTGCGGCAGTGTTCGCACTGGCATTGTATATGCAGTGCTCCTATTTGTGGTAGGCTTGTTTGGTCTATGGAGCCTAATGAACGAAACGCTTGCCATTGTGCTTGCCAGCGTAGTGATTTCGCTATTGCTCGGTCTGCCGATTGGCATTCTGATTTCCTCCAGTCGGCGCGCGAACAATATCATGCGTCCAATTCTTGACACGATGCAGACGATGCCTGTCTTTGTTTATCTGATTCCGGCGATCCTTTTCTTTGGTCTTGGCAAAGCACCGGCAGTTATCGCCACCACTATTTATGCTATCGTGCCGGTTATCCGTCTTACCAGCCACGGCATCCAGCAAGTGGATGCAGAGGTGGTAGAAGCGGCGCGCAGCTTTGGCTCGACCCGTTGGCAGACCCTTTATAAAGTACAGATTCCGCAGGCATTGCCTACCATTATGACAGGCGTAAACCAGACACTGATGATGGCAATGGCAATGGTCGTGACCTGCTCGATGATTGGCGCATCTGGTCTTGGCATGGAAGTGCTCGTCAGCGTTAACCGTATCGAAATCGGCCGCGGTATCATCGCAGGCACAGCGGTAGTAATTGTTGCCATCGTGATGGACCGCATCACCCAGGGGCTTGCAAAGCGCAGTGAGGAAAAGAACAACAGCAACTAGCGCAGCGGCAGCGGCAGCTTAGCCGCTGATCCCCTTACCGGCAAATGCCGGCACGATTTCCAGAAAGGAAGGGTCTGAACGATGGAAACTAAAAATAATATCATTCTGCGGGCAGAGCATGTCTGCAAATTATATGGCGCCAATAAAAATGAGGCCGCAAGGCTGATGGAAGAAGGCGGCGACCGCAATACCGTAAAACAAAAAACCGGCGTTACAGCCGCTATTTGGGATGTAAACTTTGAGGTGCAGCGCGGCGAAATCTTTGTCATCATCGGGCTTTCGGGCAGCGGTAAATCTACCTTTGTACGCTGCCTGAATATGCTCAACCGCCCTACCAGTGGCACTATTCGGTTTGAAAACAGTGATATTGGCAAGCTGAACAAAAAAGAGCTGATGGACTACCGGCGGGATAAAATCTCGATGGTATTCCAGAACTTTGGCCTGATGAGCCACCGCGATGTGCTGGGCAACGTTGCCTATGGGCTCGAGGTCAAAGGCATCTCAACCATTGAGCGTGAGAAAAAAGCGATGGAAATGATCGACATGGTTGGGCTTTCCGGCTGGGAGCATCAGCCGGTGTCGGCGCTTTCCGGCGGTATGCGGCAGCGCGTCGGCATTGCCCGCGCACTCGCCAATGACCCCGAAATTTTGCTGATGGATGAACCGTTTTCTGCGCTGGATCCACTGGTGCGCGCAGACATGCAGTTCGAGCTGATGGGGATTCAGCGCAAGCTGGGTAAGACGATTGTCTTTATTACCCACGACATTAACGAAGCGTTTAAGCTGGGCGACCACGTTGCCATCATGCGGGACGGCCGCGTCATTCAGGTAGACACGCCCGAGCAGATGAGCGCCCACCCAGCGGACGACTATGTGCGGCAGTTTATCGGCAGCGCGGACCGCACCAAGGTGCTCAGCGTACGTCATATCATGGTAACCCCCAGCTGCGTGGTGCGTCTTGGCGAAGGCCCGAATCACGCCATCCACGAGATGCGCCGTGCAGGTGTTTCTTCTGCTTATGTTGTTGGCGACAAGATGAACCTTGCTGGCCTGCTTACCATCGACAGTGCTGTCGAGGCCATTAAGCAGGAGCGGACGATACAGGACATGATGATTACCGAATTGCCGACCACCTCCCCCGACACCCTGATTGGCGATGTGCTGCCGATTGCAGCAGAAGCAAAATTCCCCATCAGCGTTATCGGGGAAGATGGTGCGTTAAAAGGCATCGTCACCAAAGCATCGGTGCTTTCCAGCATGGTAAGCTCACCGAACGAAGAAAACTAACCTTATCTAATCAAACAAAAAACGCACGCCCTTTCAGAGCGTGCGTTTTTTGTTGGCAAAAGCTTTTGTAAACCGAGAGCATCTGCTACAATGAAGGTGGGAAAATACGGCTTACGTGTTGCGGCGACAGCCAAATACAGGAGGACTTACCGTGTTTTTAGAAAAGAATCGAAAAAAAGTAAGGTTAGGATTTTTTCTTTGTGCGATACTTACAGGCGCACTGTTCGGCCGCGTACTTAGCGCTTCTGATACCAGCGCAGGCGCCGCTATAGGACTAACCATACCTGCAATGTGCGGGGTGGTATTTGCCGCTTGTGTGGTTAACTGGCTTTGGTACCGCGCATTTTTAAAAGAAGTAGATAACCTTGCACCAATTTTAAAAGAGCAAAACGATCCTGACCGCTATATTGCAGAGATAACCAAACGGCTGAAGGGAAAAAAATCAGCACAAACAATTGCGTTGCTGCAAATGAAAATAGCCGGTGCTTACTCACAAAAGCGAGAATTTGAGCAAGCACGAGAGTGTTTGGCAAAGGTGCAGCCGCAAAAACTGCACGGGCTGGTGCGTGTGGCATATCAGCTGCAACTCATACAGACACTGCTGGCGCAGCAGGAAACAGAAAGTGCGCTCGCGCTTTTAGAGCAAAACCAGACAGAATTTTTAAAACTGCAAAAAACCGAACTGCTGGGGCCGTCTATTGCGCTGGTGCTGGTTTGGGAACAGGTGCAGCTTGGGGACGCGAAAGCGGCAGAGACGCTTCTTGCAGCGGCACAGGAGCAGTTTAAAACGAACCCCGAAGCAGCGGCGTGTTTAACAGAGGCGCAGGCGTTGTTGCCGCACACGCCTGCAGAAGGCCCCTATAGCCCGGATACCGGCGATTAAGGAGAAGCACAGAGGAAGAGAGGCCCTGGCACGACGAGTGCGACACACAGGCCTTGACGGCGGTGTACGCGATATAGGCATAAAAGCGAGAGGCGGCAGGCAAAAGCGATTTTTTATTTGTCCTAAGCCCACCCATGAAAATAGGATCACGCAAGGCTGCTGAAACAGGTGAAAAAAGAAAACTCCGCAAAGCCCATTGGGTTGCGGAGTTTTTATTTTGTTTTAAAACATAGGAGCGTGGAGTTTGGCTCAAAAGCGGATGCGCTGTATTACAGTGCGATGTGCATTGCCTCTTTGACTTCGCGCATGGTTTCGTTGCCGATGAGATTCGCTTTTGCGCTGCCCGCCATGATAATATCACGCACTTCGCCGAGGTGGCTTTCATAATAAGCACGTTTTTCACGGAACGGGTCCAGCAGGCCGTTGAGTACGGCAGCAAGCTGCTTTTTGCAGGCGACACAGCCGATGCTGGCGCTTTTGCACATCTCGCAGATGTTGGCGTGCTCGGTGGGGTTAAAGATTTCATGGTATTTGCTGACCACGCAAACGTCGGGGTGGCCGGGATCTTTGACCGAGATGCGGGTGGTATCGGTCAGCGCGCGCTTCACCTTTGCTTCAACGGTGGCGGCATCGTCCGAAAGATAGAGTGCGTTGCCCAGGCTTTTGCCCATTTTGGCATTGCCGTCCAAACCTACAAGGCGGCTGCATTTGCTGAGCATCGCCTGCGGTTCGGGCAAAGAGGCACCGTACAGCTCATTGAACCGGCGCACAATTTTGCGGGTCAGCTCCATATGGGGCAGCTGGTCCTCGCCCACCGGCACAAGGTCTGCCTTGCAGAAAGTGATGTCTGCCGACTGGCTGACCGGGTAGCCGAGAAAGCCGAAAGACAGATCGTCATAGCCGTAGGCTTTTGCTTCCGTTTTAATGGTGGGGTTGTGGCGCAGGGTGTTGACCGAAACCAGCAAGGAGTAGAACTCGGTCAGCTCTGCGATGGCGGTAATCTGGCTCTGCTGCAAGATGGTGACTTTTTCAGGATCAAGGCCGACCGAAAGGTTATCGATTGCGACCTGATAGATGCTGTCGTGAATCAGCTCGGGCTTTTCAAAGTGGGTTGTAAGTGCCTGAATATCCGCAAGCAGAATAAAGGTGTCGTAATCGTTTTGCAGTGCAACACGGCTTTGCAGGCTGCCCACGTAATGCCCCAGATGCAGCCGTCCGGTGGTGCGGTCACCGGTGAGAATGCGTTTTTTCTGTTCCATACTATAAATCTCCTCCAGTTTGGTTGTGGCCGCCCGCCGGTCACCGAAAAAATAAAAAAAGCACCCATCCCTGCGGGACAGATGCTGTAAGCTCTGGTTTGCCACCCATAAGTGGTATTACGCATACACGGGATATGCGCCCCGGGGTAACGGTCGGGAGCTGCCGTCAGCGCCTACTGCCCCTGCGGGGGTTCGGGCTGCCCTCTTGAGGCCATTCGCCGTGCGGCGCTGCACCGCCCTTACACTCTCAGCGGCTCGCTTTTGCATCGTACATCACGGTTACTCTTCTCAATCAGCGGTTTTACCTGATAGTTCAAAGTATAGTGCCTTTGAGGCCAAAAGTCAACTGAGCGCCGCGGCAGACAAAACTTTCCACACTGTTATAAAATGCTGGTGAAAGCGAAAGCTGAAACAAAGAAAAAAGGCAAACAACCGAAGTTGTTTGCCTTTTGGTGCGCTGGAAGGGACTCGAACCCCTGACCTACTGGTTCGTAGCCAGTCACTCTATCCAGCTGAGCTACCAGCGCATAAGCATCTCGAAGATGCGAGTATTATAATATCATAGTCTTGGACAAATGTCAAATGTTTTTTGCAAAAAAATCAGAATTTTTTCGCGGCGCGGTATTTGTGTTTCGCATTAAACTTTGTTATAATATTCTACATTATCTATAAATACAAAAGGCGAGGTATGACCAATATGGAAAATGTCATTATGGGTGGCGTAGTGCTGGCCATTGTCTTTGCGCTTATCATGTGGTTCTTTAAGGCTCAGACAGAGGACAACAGCAACAACGAAAACGTGAAAAAACAGCGCGAAGATGACGGCGTAAGCAAAATGCTTGCCGCCCTTGCGCGCTATGCATCACTGCACGATTTCACCCTGATTACCCCCGCGAAAGTCCAAAGCGGCGAAAAATCCACCGATCTGGATGCGCTGCTGGTAACCTATGCAGGCGTTGTCGGTATTAAATGTATCGGCTACAACGGCCAGATTTATGCAAACCCCGGCGATGCAACCTGGCTGCGTGTTGCAGGCGAACAGCGTACCGAGTTTACAAACCCGTTTGACCAGCGTGCCGCCGATGTACGTGTACTGCGTGACGTGCTTGCCAATGCAAAACAGCGCACTGTTAAAATTGAGTGCCTGACTGTTTTCACCTCAAAAGAGGCTTCGCTGGCTGTACCTAAGAGCATGGCAGTGCTGCGCAGCAAGGACCTGACAAGCCTGCTGGGCAAAGAGAAATACCTGGCCGACAACGGTGTGGATAAAACCGCAGTGGTGGAAGCGCTGAAAGCCGCAATGCAGTGAACCCTGCAAATAAAAAAGTAAAAACCCGAAAAGGAAGCAACGGCTCCCTTTTCGGGTTTTCTTTTTATATTATGTTTTGTCTGGCGCAGATGCTTGCGTCGCGGCTGCGGGCGACAGAAGCAAAATGCAAGATTGCCCCACAGGGCTTGTTGTTCCGTTTGCAAAAACAGCCAAGAGGCGTTAAGAACTCTAACCGGGAATGGTTACGCGAAGCAGCAAAGTATGGGGAAAACCAAACGCAATACGCTGTACCCTGCCTTGCCCATAAAAATTGTAAAGCCCCGCAGCGTAGGCTGCAGGGCTTCACGGGGTGTGTTTTGGTGTGAGGAGGAATCATGTACAGAAATTCGGTTGCGGCTTCCGTTTCTGTGACTTTATTATATCGTTTACATACGGCGTTGGTGTTAATAGCTTGTGAATAAAAAATGAATTGTTGTGAACAAAAAATGAATTTATAAAACACAAATTTTTCAATATATTTTAAATATTTAGTCAAAATATTGAAAAAAATGTCGATTTTAATTATAATTATCCTAATAATGGAAGAAAAGCCAGGAAGCGAGTAATCGAATATGAGGATTGGCTCAGTAAAATTCTTTAAAAGATTGATCCTTACAGTGGTTGCACTGATGATTCTTATCCCTGTTTCTATCAGTATTGGTCTGGGGGTAGAAGTGCACCAGCGCGGCCAGGAAATTGGCCGTCTTTCAGGAGAGCTGGAGACTGTTTCGAACGAGCTGCTGGAAACACAGCTTTCGAATGAAAAAATACTCGCGACCAATGAGAAAATTGCACAGGGCCTGCGCCAGGACAGCCCCACTTACCAAAGCCTTTACCCCGATATGTGTGTAGAAGCGCCCGTGCTGTACCGCGATATGCCCAAAACGGTTTATCTTTCTTTTGACGATGGGCCTTCTTCGGTGACAGAGAAAAACCTTGATGTTTTAAAAGAAAAACAGGTGCCGGCCACCTTTTTCGTAACCGGGGCAAACAGTGAAGCGAACCCCGATATTCTCTGCCGTATTGTTGCAGAGGGGCATACGCTTGGGGTACATACTTATTCACACAAGTATGATGACATCTATGCTTCGGTAGAAGCATACCTTGAGGACTTTTATAAAATTTGGAACTATGTTTATGAAACCACGGGAGAGAAGCCGACGGTATTTCGCTTTGCAGGGGGCAGTATTAATACCTATAACCGCGGCATTTACCAAGACATTGTAGCAGAAATGCTGCGCCGCGGGTTTACCTATTATGATTGGAATGTCAGCAGCGGCGATGCTTCAAAAAGTAGCACTGCTCCTCAGATTTTGCACAATGTAATTGACCATATCGAGCGCCACGACAGTGCCATTGTGCTGATGCACGACCGCGAAGACAATACACTGACCAGCAGCGTTTTGGCGGAAATGATAGATTCTATTTCGGCAAGTGGATACCGCTTTAGCCGACTAAGAAACGATATTCGACCTGTTACTTTTGCTTACGGCTATTGACGTGGCATAGATTTTGAGGAGGAAAAAGGGCTTATGGGTGCAAAGGATAATTTTTCTCAGGCAATGAAAGAACTACTGAACCCGATGGGAGAACCCGAAACAATCGAGAACGAAAAAGAGGCAGTACAGGCGCCCGTAGTGGAACGCCCGGTACGGGAAAGCATGCCGCTGCCGGAATCCCCGCGGCCGGTGCAAAGCCCGGTAAGCCTGCGTACTACAATGACCACCATTGCGGAGGATGCTGTGATTGTAGGCGACTTGCATACTCGCGGCGATGCCAACCTGCTCGGCAACGTTAAGGGCAGTGTGTCGGTTGCGGGCGATGCAGAGGTTTCTGGGCGCGTTGTCGGCAATGTACAGGCAAGCAACCTTGTGCTTTTGGGCAGTGCGATTAAAGGCGATGTGCAGAGCAGAGGCCAGCTGACAGTGGATGAGGATGCCTTAATTTTGGGCAATGTCCGCGCAATGGATATTGACCTGAGCGGCCGTGTACGGGGCGATTTGAATGCTACCGGAAACACGCGGCTGAATGCCAGCGCAGTTGTGGTGGGCAATATTTACTCGGGCACCATTAAGATGGAGAACGGCGCGCGCGTACAGGGCGAGCTGCACATTACCAAACTTGAGCAGGCGGAAACCGCATTCAAGGATGCTGATTTTGACATCTCTTTGGATTTCTAACAAAGCTTTACAGCGCAAAAGCGAGAGCAAGCCGCTCTCGCTTTTTTCTATCTATAGCTGCTGCGCAGGAAAAAGAAAAAAATAATGCAGTATCGCTTTTCGGCACAGTAGTGTTGTGCTACAATAAAGTATTATGACATAACGCCCCGCGGTGGCGTAAACCAAGCAAGCGAGTATGCAGCAAAGGCGGCATACTCACAAACGGGAGGATTTTGTGGAGCGGATCAAAAACAATTTTTTACTGGAGAAGAATTTTTTTAAAACGGTGTTTGCTATTGTGCTGCCCATTGCAGCACAAAATGTAATCAGCTTTGGTGTTAACGTGATGGACAGCGTGATGCTGGGCAGCCTTGGCGACGTTGCTATTTCTGCGGCAAACTTAGGCGGGCAGCCGTTTTTTCTGTTAATGGGGTTTGGCTTTGGGCTTTCTTCGGGCGGCAGCGTGTTGATTGCACAGTATTGGGGCAAAAAAGACATGGCGCGTATTCGTAAGGTCATGAGCCTTTCGATGAAATTTGTGTTTGTGATGGCAGTGTTGTTTACGCTGGTATGCACACTGATGCCATCAGCGGTAATGAGACTGTTTACGCCCGACCTCGAGATTGTTACAGCGGCTGCTTCTTATCTACAGCTTGCGGCACTGGCATATTTGCCTTATAGCATCTCGAACAACTATATTATGAGCCTGCGCGCCGTAGAGCAGGTGAAGATCTCGGCTGCGATTTATGGTGTCAGCTTTTTTGTAAACGTATTTTTCAACTATGGGTTTATCTTTGGCAAATTTGGCTTCCCCGCGCTGGGTGTGCGCGGTGCTGCGGTGGGCACAGTACTTGCCCGTTGCACCGAGCTGCTGCTTGCCCTTTTGTATATGTATTTCGGCGAAAAGCGCGTGCACTTCCGGCTACGGCACGTAATGGAATTTGACAAAGAACTGTTGCCCGATTATATTCGCCACAGCTTACCTGTGGTTGGCAACGAGCTGCTTTGGAGTTTTGGCGTTACGGTAATCAGTGCTATTTTAGGGCATCTCGGCAGCGTGTATGTGACGGCGAACAGCATTGCTTCTGTCGCAAACCAGCTGGCATTGGTGTTTGTTGCCGGGGTTGCAAACGCCGCAGCGGTACTTACCGGTAAAACCATCGGCGAAGGCAACCGCGAACGCACCCGCAAGGTTGCAAATACACTGCTTTTTATGGCGGTGTGCATTGGATGCATCAGCTGTGTGCTCTTGCTACTGGGCCGGGCACCGTTTCTTTCGCTTTACAAGGTCAGCCAGCAGGCTTACGACGCGGCCTGGCATATCCTCACCGTGGTGGCGCTGGTACAGCTTTGCGCCGGGTATGAAATCACCTGCGTGGTGGGCGTGCTGCGCGGTGGTGGGGATACGCGCACTTCGTTCATCATCGATTGCGGCTGCCAGTGGCTGATTGGCATTCCGCTGGCACTTTTTGCGGGTTTTGTGATGGGATGGCCTGCACATCTCGTATATCTGTGCATGAGAATGGAGTCGCCTGCAAAAGCGATTTGCTGTGCGCTGCGTATTCACAGTGGCAAATGGGTACGCAAGGTGACACTCGACTAAACTGGCGGTTGCCGGAAAGGACACTTGGGACTTGAAAAAACGTATCCTCTCCCCTGTTTTGCACTGGTGGAGATTTTGCCCAGCGCTACACACGGTAAGCGCCGTGTCGCTGGGGGTGCTCTGTGCTTTTTGGATAGTGCGCCGCCACCCTAAGATGGTGGAATGGTTGTTGCAGCATTTCGTAACTCCCCTGCAGCGTGGCATTTCAGGTTTCTGCGCTCATCTGCCCTTTTCGGTGGCAGAGCTGACCTGGGTACTGCTAGCAGTTGCTGTTTTTGCAGGGCTGGTTTGGTTTGGCGTAGGTCTGTTTCGTGCGCAGGACCGCTGGTTGCTCTGCTACCGCGCCTTTGCAGCTGCGGCTGCGATGATACTCGCAATCTATGCGGGCTTTTGCCTGCTTTGGGGCGTTTATTACTACAGTACCTCGTTTGAGGAAAAAAGCGGCTTAAAGGCACAGCCAGTTTCGGCACAGCAGCTTTATAATGCTACGGCGTACTTTATCGATGGGATGAATCGCACGGCACAGGCTGTTCCCCGCGATGCCAATGGATGTGCTGATTTTGATACAGCGGGGTTGCTTACGGCGAGCGATAGCATTTATGAAAAGCTGACGGAGGAATATCCGTTTCTCGCAGCGCCCGTGCGTCGGCCCAAGCCGGTATTTGTCTCTCGTGCGTTGAGTGCATTTCACTTTACCGGCTTTTTCTTTCCCTTTACCGGAGAAGCCAATATTAATACAGATTTTCCCGATGCGCTGCGCCCGGCGGTCATTGCGCACGAGATGGCACATCAGCGTGCCATTGCCCCGGAGCAGGAGGCCAACTTTGTTGGCATACAAGCGGCAATTACCAGTGGAAATCCTATCTACGCCTATTCCGGCTATTTACAGGGATATATTTACCTTGCCAATGCATTGCTGCAAGCAGACCCGGATGGTTGGCAACAGCTGATGCCGACCATCTGTGCCGAGGCAAATGCCGACTTGATAGCGAATAACACCTATTGGGCAAAATACAGCACGCCTGTTTCAGAAACAGCGCAGAATGTCTATGACGGCTTTTTAAAAAGCTATGACCAGCCGCTAGGCCGCAAGAGTTATGGGGCCTGTATCGACCTGCTCTGTGCGTATTATTTCCCCGAAAATGCTTAGCCTGTGGGCACGGAAGCACCCGGCGAAAAAACAAATAAAAAGCAGCGGCAGACGAAATCTACCGCTGCTTTGTTTTTACTGTAAGTTTGCCATGAGAAAAGGCAAGTGATATACTGGCGAAAGAAGTTATCCCCGTTTTTAATGCAGCAGAAAGAAGATGAATTTTGGAGGGCCTGACGATGCGGAAGAGAATAGACAGTATGTTAAACCTTTTAATTGGTAGTACTCTTGGTGTTTTTATTGGGAAGAGTACCTATGACTTTTGGGATTACAAATCGCATCCGATGATTTACGAGATTCAGTCTGCCCCATGGTATACTGCCATATTACTTTATGGCGCAGTGTGCGCGTTCATTTTGCTGGTGGCAGTGATTGCAAAATTTATTTTAAAAAGGAAACAAAAGCATCAATGCTGTGATGAATAAAAGGGATTGATGAAAATAAAAAAGCCTTGAATCGACGTTTTGTCAGTTCAAGGCTTTTGCTGTTTTATAACTCCGCGTCGATTTTAAGGGGCTCCTGAGAAGGTTTACCATCAATATGGCTAGTTACCCGCTGAATAATCATATCCAGCGCTACGAGGTTTCTGCCGCCTTCCAGCACAATGATATCGGCAGCGCGCTTGCTCGGCTCGACAAACTGCTCATGCATTGGCTTAACGGTGGTAAGATACTGCTCGACGACCGAATCAAGGCTGCGGCCACGCTTTTTGACGTCGCGCATAATCCGGCGTAAAATTCTAACATCCGCGTCGGTATCTACAAAAATCTTAATGTCCATCAAACTGCGCAGTTCGCAGTTTTGGAAAATCAGAATCCCCTCCACGATAATGACTTTGGCGGGGCGTACCTCTATGGTTTCGGCAGAACGGTTATGGATTGTGTAATCATACACCGGACAATGAATCGCCTTCCCGGCTTTGAGGGCAAGCAGATGCTCGGTCATCAGATCGGTGTCAAAAGCATCTGGATGGTCGTAGTTGAGCAGGCAGCGCTCTTCATAGGGCATCTCATCGTGGCGTTTGTAGTAGTTGTCGTGGTAAATCACGCTTACGTCATCGCCAAAATGCTCTTTCAAGCGGTTGGTTAAAGTGGTTTTGCCGCTTCCGGTACCTCCTGCTATGCCAATCACCATTACGTCCATAAGCAAATCCTCCGGTGGTAGTTTGTTTTATCTTATTTATTATAAGCCCAAAAACTCGACAAAACAACTGCAATCTCTTGCCAAACAAGAAAAGAGAGCCGCCCCGCAGGGCAGCTCTCTAAATAATAAGCAAGCAGGCACGCGGTGCACAAGTTGCACCATGAGCAGTTTCTGCTTTTTGCAGGATATTAGAGTTCAGGTTTCTGCTCGGGTGCCACAGTGTTTTCCGAAGCGGATTCAGCCACAGGCTTTGCTGCCGTGTTGCGATAGAGCACCGGGTAAAGGGCGCGGCACAAAATGCCGGAGATGAGCCAGCAGACAGCGGCTTCTACCAGGCCTTGCAGGCCGACAAACAGCGCCACAAAGGAAAACGGGTTGGTCGCGCCGAGCACATTTACGATGTTCTGGATGTAATCGGTCTGGTAAAAACAAAGCACCAGACTGGTCATAAAGAACAGCGTATTGAAAAGCGGGGTGACCAAAGAGGTCAGAGCGAACGAAAACTCACGCGGTTTTTCTTTTGCGCCCAGGTTGCTGGCCTGGAACACGACGCCGCCGAGCCAGCCGGCAAGGATGCGCGGCCCAACGCAGACAAGAAAAGTAAAGAATGGGTTAATTGACAGCAATGCTGCGCCAAATGGGCTGGTTCCGAAACAGGTGGAGAAGCTCGTCAGGCCGAATACACCGCCCAGAATGGCGCCTGCGGCAGGTCCCAGCAAAATAGCGCCAATGGTCACCGGAACCATTAAGAAAGTAATCTCAAGACCGGCAGGCTTCATGTAGCCAAGCGGGGTGTAGGCGAAGATTAGCTCTACTGCAATCAGCAGGCCAAGCTGCACCAGGCGAAGGGTTTTCGTGCTTTTTTTCATTTCAAATTCCTCCTTGCTGCTGTTCTGCCCTCAGACAATAGGTTGCCCCAACAGATACAGCGCAAACATGATTTACGGGCAATGCCCGCCGGGGTGAAATGCCCCGTGGTATGCAGGCCTCTGGCAAAACAGAGGTTACACCGATTTGGTATTGCGGCGGTAGAGCGCGGCAAGCCCGTCGCAGATAAGGTTTGGCTCGCAAATAATCTCATGATGGCATTGGCTGGCAATCTGGCGAGAGAAGTCCCCTGTCGCGACCACAGTAGGCTTTGCGCCCAGCAATACGGCAAAGCGCTCAATCAGCCCGTCCAGCATGCAGGCGTTGCCGAGGATAAGCCCGGCCTCCATACTGGCCACCGTGTTGGTGCCTGCGATGGTGGTGGGGATGTGTTCGAGATCTATCTGCGGAAGCTGTGCTGCATGGGTCGTGAGTGCTTCCAGAGAAAGCCGAATACCCGGAGAAATGCAGCAGCCGATGACGGCGCCGTCTTTATCGATGCCCATAGCAGAGATGGCAGTGTCAAAATTAATCACCACATTCGGTGCCGGGAATTTTGCGCGCACTGCAGCGGCACAAGCTACAAGATCTGCTCCAAGTTGGGCAGGATTATCTATTTTAATATTCAGGCCGGTTTTCAGTCCCGGGCCGACAGTGAGGATGCGCACCTTGTGTAAAAGTAAAATGGCATCTTTTAAACTGCTGGTAAGTGCAGGAGCAACACAGCTGATAATAGCGCCGGTCAAATCCTCACAAGAGACTCCGTAGAGAGAAAGAACGTTCTTTAACTGAATCGCATATTCATCTGCGGTCTTCATAGGGTCGGTGCGTAGCTGAGAGCGAAACAGCATTTTATTGTTTTGGTATACAGCGAGCAACATATTAAAGTTACCGATATTAACGGTAAGCAGCATTGCAAAAACCACCTTTCTCTCCCCCATCAGGGCGGGCAAGTCATATGATACACCAGGTAAGAGAAAAGCGCAAGGGTGAAACATGCAAGGAAATGGAAGAGATTCTGTATGCTTAATATAGTATTTATTATATATATTACATTATATAAACCCAGAAAAAAGGCACTTGAAACGCTGTCAGAAAAGAAATCAAAAAAACTTCAAAAAACTTGAAAAAAGGTGTTGACTTTAAGATGGTGGCATGGTATTATATATGAGCTGCTCCGGTGAGCGGCTGACACGAAAGGCGAGCGGGCCTGGAGGAAAAACGAAGTAAAGAAACGAGCCTA